>NZ_AP024660.1:0-2400000 GCF_019977395.1 Arthrobacter sp. NicSoilC5
ACGCCGTGGTGCACGCCCGTATCCCGCGGACCGTCCTGGGCCTGCTGGCCGGCGGTGCGCTGGGCCTGGCCGGTGCGGCGATGCAGGGTGTTGCCCGCAATCCGCTGGCCGATCCCGGCATCATCGGTGTCAACGCCGGAGCTGCCCTGGGGGTGGTCACGGGAATCTACCTCTTCGGCGTCACCACCTTCACCGGCTACATCTGGTTCGCGTTCACCGGGGCCGCCGCGGCCGCCGTCGTGGTGTACCTCATCGCCTCGCTGGGCCGGGACGGCGCAACGCCGGTGAAGCTCGCGCTGGCGGGAGCAGCATTGAGCGCCGGGCTGTCATCGCTCATGAACGTCATCCTGGTCTCCAGCCAGGACACCCTCGACCGGTTCCGCTTCTGGCAGGTGGGCGGCATCGCGGGCCGTGACTGGCCGGTACTCCTGCCGGGTTTGCCGTTCCTGGCGGCGGGTGCGCTGGTCGTGCTGCTGGCCGGGCGGACCCTCAACAGCCTTGCCCTGGGGGACGACGTTGCCCGCGGGCTGGGCCAACGGGTGGGCCTGGCCCGCGCCGTGGTGGCCCTGGGGGTGGTCCTGCTGTGCGGCACGGCCACCGCGCTGGCGGGGCCCATCGGCTTCGTTGGCCTGGTGATCCCGCATGCTGTGCGCTTCCTCACCGGCCCGGACTACCGCTGGATCCTGCCGTTGTCCCTGGTGGCCGCCCCGGCGCTGCTGCTGGGCGCGGACATCGTTGGCCGGGTGGTGCTGCTTCCCGGTGAAATCCCGGCGGGCATCATGACCGCCCTGGTCGGCGCCCCCGTGTTCGTGTGGCTGGTCCGCCGCGGGAAAGGGGCAGGCCTGTGACCGGCGTTGCGCTATCAGATATGGCTGCCAAAACCGGTCCCAAGGGGCCAGAAGTGATGGAGCAGCGCGGGGGACGGGGGCGACTGCACCGGACCGCGATGCTGGCTGCCGCCGTCGTGATCCTGTTCTTCGCGTCCGTCCTGCTGGGCAGCTACACGGTGACCATTTCGGATTTCTTCACCATCGTCATCAACCACCTCACCGGCGGCGCGAAGATTCCGGGAGCCAGCTTCATCGTGATGGAGAACAAACTTCCCCGCGCGGTCATCGGCACCCTGATCGGGATCGCGTTCGGCCTGGCCGGCGCCCTGTTCCAGACCATGCTGCGGAACCCCCTCGCCAGCCCCGACGTTATTGGCATCAGCTCGGGGGCCAGTGCGGCGGCGGTTGTTGCGATCGTTGTTTTCGGCGTATCCGGTGCCGCTGTGTCCGCGGCGGCGCTGGCGGGTGCCCTGGCCGTGGCGGCCCTGATTTACGCGATCTCCCGAGGCGCCCGCCGAACCGGCAGGGGAACCGCTGCCGGAAACAGGCTGGTCCTGGCCGGTGTGGGGACCGCGGCAGCCCTCCAGGCCGTGGTCAGCTTCCTCATGACCCGGGCCGACATCCGCACCGCCGCCGACGCCCTGGTCTGGCTGAACGGATCCCTGAACTCCGCCAACTGGGACCGCGCCGGGATCCTCTTCCTTGCGCTCGCCGCCCTGCTTCCCGCCACCGGGCTTATCGCCGGGCCGCTGCGAATCCTGGAACTGGGGGATGACGCAGCGGCCGGGCTGGGCGTCCGGGTCAACACCGCGCGCCTGGCACTGGTGGTCGTCGCGGTATCGCTGGCAGCAGTGGCGACGGCGGCTGCCGGACCGGTCTCGTTCGTCGCCTTCCTGGCCGGTCCCATCGCCCGCCGCTTCACAGGCAAAGCCAGCCTGCCGGCGTCGGCCATGGTGGGCGCCCTGATTGTCCTGGCGGCCGACTACTTCGCCGCCAACCTGGCCCCCTTGTTTTTGGGCGGCACAGTGCTCCCGGTGGGCGTGGTCACCGGCGCGCTCGGCGCCCCGTTCCTGCTGTGGCTCCTGGTCACGGCCAACCGAAAGGATGCCTGACGTGGCAGTTCTCCAAGCCAAGGACCTGACCCTCAGCTACCACCAGCGCTGCGTGGTGGACGGGCTCAGCGTCCGGCTCCCCGAAGGCAGGGTGACCATGATCGTGGGCGCCAACGCCTGCGGAAAGTCGACCCTGCTGCGCGGCCTGTCCCGGCTCCTGAAACCCGCCAGCGGCGCCGTGACCCTGGACGGCAAGGACATCCATTCCCGCCCGGCACGCGAACTGGCCCGCACCCTGGGCCTGCTACCCCAGCACCCCAGCGCCCCGGACGGGATCACCGTCCGCGACCTGGTGGGGCGGGGACGCTACCCGCACCAGGGCTTCTTCCGCAACTGGAGTGTCAAGGACGACGCCGCGGTGCAGCGCGCGCTGGAAGCCACCGGAACGCTGGAGCTCGCCGGGCGGGACGTGGACGAACTGTCCGGCGGCCAGCGGCAGCGGGCCTGGATCGCCATGGCCCTTGCCCAGGAAACCGACGTCCTGCTGCTGGACGAACCCACCACCTACCTGGACCTGGCCCACCAGGTGGAGGTCCTGGACCTGGTGACGGACCTGAACCGCACGCGCGGCACCACCGTGGCCATCGTCCTGCACGACCTCAACCTGGCCGCCCGCTACGCTGACCACGTCATCGCCATGAAGGACGGCGCCGTGGCGGCCTTGGGGTCCCCGCACGACGTGGTGACGGAGGACCTGGTCAAAAACGTCTTCGGCCTGGAGAGCCGCGTCATCCCGGACCCCGTCTCCGGTACCCTGATCCGCTGATCCTTCCCATTGGTCGCCACCACGCCACAACCACCGAACTGGAGCTCGTTTCATGAAGACCCGGGAAAGCGCCGCCACCCAGCCGGCAACCCAGCCGATGAGCCTTGCCTTCGAGGTGACCGTCTCAGCTGTCCAGCAACTGAGCCCCACGTTCCGCAGGATCACCTTCGGCGGCTACTCCTTGCGTGACTTCGGCGTCCACGGCCACACCCTGGACCTGCGGGTGAAGCTCGTCATTCCATCGCAGGCCCCCGACGGGTCGGTCCTGCCGGTCCCCGCCTTCGACACCGCCCACGCCGGCTGGTACCGGGACTGGTTGGCCATGGACCCGGCCGTGCGCGGCTCCATGCGCACCTATACGGTCCGGGAGGCGCGGCTGGATGCGGTGTACCCCGAGATCGACGTCGACTTCGTGATGCACGCCGACGAGGATGGGCACGCCGGGCCGGCAGCGGACTGGGCATCCAAGGCCAAACCCGGCGACCCGCTCACCCTCATCGGCCCGAACAACCGCGCCGCGCACTGCGTCACCGCCGAAACCTATTCCGGTATCGAGTGGCGCCCCGGCATGGCCCAGCGCGTCCTGCTCGCCGGCGACGAAACCGCCGTCCCCGCCATCTCCGCGATCCTGGAAACGCTCCCGCCATACATGAGTGGCCACGCCCTCCTGGAAGTCCCGCAGGCAGGCGACTTCCTCGAACTCAGCTCCCCGGCGGACATCGAAATCACCTGGCTCGCCCGCGGCGCCGCCATCGGGCGGTCCCGGCCACACGGGCAGCTGCTGCATGAGGCCGTGCGCAAAGCCGTCCCCGTGCCGGGCTGGGTGGGCATCAAAGCCTCCGACGCCGGCGCAGGTCCCGAGCCCGAAGACGTCAACGTGGACGAGGACATCCTTTGGGAGACACCGTCCCGGATGGAAACCGCCGCCATCAGCGCCACCAAGAACCCGGACATGCCCGCCGGTGCCATGCCGTTCTACGCCTGGATCGCAGGTGAAGCAGCCGTCATCAAGGACATGCGCCGCTACCTGGTGCGGGACGTGGGCATCGACCGGAAACAGGTGGCGTTCATGGGGTACTGGCGGCAGGGCAAAGCCGAAGGCTAGCCAAACGCCCCATCAGATCCTGCCGGTATTTCTGGGACGCCCCATCAGATCCTGCCAGCATTTCCGGGACGCCCCATCACTTACTGTTCATCCCGGCGTCGTGATTCCTTTGACTTGTCCCGGTACTTTCGTGGCTGTGTCCTCTGATCCCTTGCTTCCTGACTCCGGGCGGCGGGTGTTTGTTGCCCTTGGGGATTCCTTTACCGAAGGGGTGGGGGATCGGGATGAGCGGCTGCCCAACGGGGTGCGGGGGTGGGCCGACCGGGTGGCCGAGAAACTCGCCAAGGCGCAGCCAGGGTGGAAATATGCCAACCTGGCCATCAGGAGCAAGCGGCTGCGGCACATCGTCGACGAGCAGCTGGAACCGGCGCTGCGGATGCGGCCAACGCTTGTCACGCTCTACGCCGGCGGCAACGACATCCTGGACCTGAAGACCGACATGCCGGCGCTCATGGCGGACTACGAACAGCTGGTGGCCCGGCTGGCCGGTACCGGGGCCACGCTGGTCCTCTTCACGGGGTTCGACGTCAAGGTGTCCGCCCTGCTGGAGCCACTGAAGAAGCGCAACACTTATTACAACCAGCGGGTCCGGGACATCGCGGATAAATACGGGGCCGTGCTGGTGGACTACTGGTGCCTGGACGCCTTCCACGACCGGCGGATGTGGGACTCGGACCGGCTTCACATGTCCAAAGCCGGGCACAAATACCTTGCCGGGCAGGTGCTGGACCAGCTGGGCGTGCCGCACAAGATCAAACCCAGGGACTGGGAACCACCCGCCCGGCCCGGCCTGCGCGAGTGGGAGCGGCGCCAGCGCCGCTGGGTCCACGACTGGGTCCTGCCGCTCTTCGGCCGCAAGCTCCGTGGGGTCACGCTGGGGGACACCCTCACCCCGCGCTGGCCCCAGCCGGTGAAGGTTCCGCGGAACGGCGGGTTGAAGAAGCTCGCCGCCGGAACGTCCGACGCCGGCAGCATACCTTCGGGAAGCAGCCCGCCTTAGGGTGCGGGCTGGGGAGGGGTGTCCAGCAGGATTTCGTAGCCCGGGGCCACCCGGCCTGCATGGAATTCCATGACTTCGAAGTCGGCAACCCCGTTGGTGTAGAACGGATCCTGCGCCAGGCTCGCGTCCAGGGTTTCCCGTTCGGCCTGCGACAGCAGCAACCCGCCGGTGCGCGGAATCTTGCGTCCGGCGGCGATGAACACGCCGTCGTCGAACGCCTTTTGCAGCCAGGCGATGTGGGCGTCGTTGTGGAAGTCGACGATCTCCTGGGGCACGCGGTAGGTGAGGGAGACAACATACATGGGGCAAGCCTACCGGCGCCGCACCAGCTACTTGAAGGATCAATCGTAGAATAGGGAACATGACCGAACCCCGCTGGCTCAACGCTGACGAACGCCGCGCCTGGCTGGCGCTGGTAAGCATCAATACGCTGCTGCCTGCCGCCCTGGACACCAAGCTGCACGCCGCGGGAAAACTGTCCCTGTTCGATTACACCGTCCTGGCCATGCTGTCCGAAGCCGAGGACCGGTTCCTGCCCATGAGCGAGCTCGCAGCCCGCACCAGCGCCTCCCTCTCCCGCCTCTCACACGTGGTGACCAAGCTGCAGAAGCGCGGCTGGGTGGAACGCCGCCCGCACCCCCACGACGCCAGGGTGACCACGGCCCACCTCACCGAGGAAGGCATGGCCACGATTGTCGGCCTGGCCCCGGCGCATGTTGAGGACGTCCGTGACCTGTTCCTCGATGCCCTGACTGAACAGGACGTGCTGGACCTGGCGCGGATCGGTGAAAAAGTGGTGGGACGCCTGGACTCGGACCACTGGATCCTGCGCGAAACCCAGGCCTGACCCGAGAGCATCCCGGGCGATTGGTTGCTTCCGGCAACGGGTGGCAAACTAACCGCATGGATTTCACTTCCCGGTTTGTGGCACTCGGCGACTCTTTCACCGAAGGCGTCGGTGACGACGACCCGGCACGTCCCAACGGTGTCCGCGGATGGGCCGACCGTGTGGCGGAACAGCTCTGCGCCGCGGACCCGGACTTCGGCTACGCCAACCTGGCCATCCGTGGCAGGAAGCTCCGCCAAATCCTGGCTGAACAGGTGGACGCCGCCGTCGAACTCAACCCCACCCTGGTGAGCATCTACGCCGGCGCCAATGACATCCTCCGCCCGCGCGTGGACATCGATGATCTCCTCGTGGAATACAACGACGCCGTGGCGAAGCTCGCTGCCACCGGCGCCACCGTGGTGATGTTCACGGGTTTCGACGCCCGGGGTTCGAAGGTATTCGGCACCATGCGGGGCCGCACTGCCATTTACAACGAACTGGTCCGCGGGATCGCCGGGGACCACGGCGCCCTGCTGGTGGACTACTGGCGCTTCAGCGAGTACTACGACTGGGGCATGTGGGCCCACGACCGGATGCACATGTCCGCCGCCGGCCACGCGAACATGGCCAAGCGCGTGCTTGAGGTCCTCAAATGTGACCACTCCATCGACGTCCCGCCCATGACTCCGGTGCCGGAACTGAGCGGGGCCGACGCCATCCGTGCCAACGCCCAGTGGTTCCGCGAATACGCGGCGCCGTGGGTGGTCCGCCGCGTCACCGGGAAATCCTCCGGGGACAACCTGCAGGCCAAGTACCCCCAGCTCACGCGGCTGTAGCGCGGGTCCTGGCTGCGCCTCTCCTACCCCGGCTGGAACGCCGGAGTCGCCAGGATCGAGCCGTCCGCGCGGATGGCCAGCACGGCAACGTCCCAGTTGTCCGCGGCACGGTCCAGCATCCGTGTCCCGCCGGCAACGATCGCCGTGGCCAGAACGTCGGCGGTGACAATATCCCCGGCGGCAACGGTGACCTGGACAAACCCGTCGTCACCGGCCCTGCTTCCCACCCGCCAGATGTGCTCGCCGCGTTCAGCGGAGCCGGAGGTGGCCATCGCGCTGTGCCGGCTGTTGCCGCCCAGCGGATATCCCGTGATGAGGGTCAGTCGGTCGGCAGGGTCCACCACGCCGGCTTTCCAGGGTTCGGCGCTGCCGGGGTGCGGCGAACCGCTGACCAGGACGTCGCCGCCGGCGTTCAAACACCAGTCCCGGCGGCCCAGGGCCACGAGCGACGTCCCGGCCGCGCGGATGGCATGGCCCTTGATGATCCCGGACAGATCCAGCACCCCGTCTGGCCTTTCAGGGGTGAAGGCCCCTTCCGTGCGCAGCCGCCACTCGTGGGCTTCGGCATAACGCTCGCGCATCTGCGCCGAGGCGCGGGGCAGCGTCAGTTCACCGCGCGCCAGCCTGCTGGCTTCCGAATCGGGGCGGTACAGGCTGAACGTTTCGTCCAGGTCCCGGAACAGGCGTTCGACGACGGCGGTGGCGGCTGCGAGCTCGTCGAGCCCCGGCTGCCCTTCCGCGGGGGAGTCCACCGGCAGTGTCAGGCCGATGACCGTTCCCATGCAGTCAAAGGTGCGGGCCTTCAGGGTGGTGCCTGCCGTGGCGGGCAGGGGGTTAGAGGTTTGCTGCATCGAGGGCTGCCTGGAGTGAGGTGAGGTAGGCGTCGCTGGTGATGGTGGCGCCGCTGACGGTCTGGACATTGGCAGACTGCGCCGCCAGGACCTTGCTGCGGAGCAGGGGTGCCGCGCGGTTGCTGATCTGGATGGATTTGCCGTCCGTATTGGTCAGCTGCAGCGCCGTGACATCGGTGATCTTCCCGTTCGCCACCGTGATCTGGACCTGCACGGGGCCAAACCGGGTCTGGACGGTGTTGCCCTTGTAGGTGCCGGACGCGGAGGAATTGGACGAACTGGACGAACCGGAGGACCCGGAGGAGCTTGCTGACCCGGAAGACCCTGCGGTGCCCGATGAGCTGGAGGACCCGGCCGACCCGGACGAACCCGTCCCCGTGGACCCGGTGCCTGTTGCACCCGTGGTGCCGGTCGCCGTCGTACTTGATGCGACGGTGCTGATGCCGCCGGCCTGCGTGCCTGTCTGCCAGCCCGCCAGGAGGATCCCGGCGGAGGCCAAAGCTGCTGCGACTGTTCCGCGAATTTTCACCAGTCAAACCTTTCGTGATGGATCTGTTCCTCGGGGACGCCGGCCTTCCCGGCGTCCGCAATGACATTGGCCGCCCACGCCGCCGGGCCGCAGACGTAGACGTCCGCATCCCTGATGTCCGGCACATAGGAGGTAAGGCTGTAGCCGTTGCGCACCGAGTCCTCGGGAAGCCAGGTGGACCGGCCAGGGCCCCGCGGCCCGGTGAGGTGGAAGAGCCGGGCCCCGCGCGCCTGGCAGAGGTCAAGGATTTCGGTGCCCAGGTAAAGCTCCTTGTCAGTGTGGCCGCGGAGCAGGACCGTGGCCTCGCCTGGAGCGAACGGGGTGGTCTCCAACAGCGCGCGCAGGGGAGTGATGCCGATGCCGGCGCCGATCATCACCACCTTGTTCTTCGTCCGGGCTGCCGTGCTGAGCAATCCGTAGGGACCCTCCAGGGCCACCTTGGTGCCCTTCCGCAGCCGGAGCAGCTGGGCGGAGCCGTCGCCGAGGTTCCGGACGGTGACCCGCAGCGTCCCCTGGCCGTCCCGGCCGTTGACCACGGGCTCCGCGGACAGGCTGAACGGGTGGGGGTGCCACCACATGCCCGGCGCCAGGAAGCGCCAGATGAAGAAGCGTCCGCCCGTCCCCGCCAGCTGGTCCAGCTTCCGTCCCCGCATGACGATGTTCACCACGCCCGGAGCCACGGCCTCCACGCGGGCCACCGTCAGTTGGTGGCGCGCGGTGGCCAGAACCGGCTCAAGGATGCGGAAGTACACCAGGGCACTGCCGGTGTAGATGCAGATGGCGAGCCAGTACCACCGCTGCCAGGTGCCGGCCGCAAAGAGGCCGCCCACGCTGAACTGGTGCGGGATTGACGTTGCCACCGCCGCGTAGGTCAGCAGGTGGACCACGTACCAGAACTCGTACGGGAAGCGCCGGCGCACAGCCACCAGGGAGGTCACCACGACGGCGATGAACAGGGCCATGGAGACGAACGCCAGCCACATGTCGGGGACCTGCACCCACAGGTTGATGGATTCGCTGACCGGGTCCAGTCCCTCGGCCATGCCGTACCCGATGACCAGCAGGAGGCCGTGTGCCAACAGGAGGTAGAGGGAGGGCTTGCCCAGTTTGCCGTGGAATTCCAGGGCCCGGTCGTGGCCGATGGTGCGGTCGATGAACGGGATCCTCGCGGCCAGGAGCAGCATCAGCAGGACCAGGTCCATACCCGCCAGGCCGGCCACGATTCCCGCCGCCGTGAACAGCGAGGCGGGCGAGGTGATGCTGGTGGCCCCGCCGTCTGCCAGCCATAAGGCGATGGCGGCAGCCACGGATGCCCAGGCAATGACGGTCAGGAAGTCCGTCCGCAGCAGGCGCCGGCGGTACTGGCGGGCGAACCAGCCGCGGGCGGGTATCTTCGGTGGTGAGAGCTCCGGGCGGCCGGAGCTGCTTGCGGCCGGTGATGCCGGCAGGAGCTGTGTGTTCATGCATCAAACATGCTTGGGGAAGCTATGTCCCTGCTGTGAAAAGGGGCCAGCGGCTGCTGTGACCTTTCAACAGGGGCAAGCCCTTATACACCCGATTGGTCTTTAATTGCGTCAACTCGTAGACTTGGTAGGCGCTAAGTGCGCGGAGCGTGCGCAATTGCTCCGGTTGCCCGGTAATTTTCTCCAGGGTGGCCGGTAGTTAGGGGCTCAAGTTGCGTAACTAACCGTTGCCCGTACATTCTGTGGGTCGCACTTGGCAGCATGGTCCAGCAGCAGATATGCGGATCATTACTTTCAATTCTTGAGGAGAAGTCATGGCAGCACACTGCCAAGTGACCGGGGCCGAGCCGGGCTTTGGGCACAGCATTTCGCACTCGCACCGCCGCAACAAGCGTCGGTTCGATCCGAACATCCAGAAGAAGCGCTACTGGGTTCCGTCCCTGCGCCGTAACGTCACGCTGCAGGTTTCTGCACGTGGCATCAAGACCATCGACGTGCGCGGTATCGACGCAGTCGTCGCCGACATTCTGGCTCGTGGGGTGAAGCTCTAGTGGCTAAGGACAAGGACGTACGTCCGATCATCAAGCTCAAGTCGACCGCGGGCACGGGTTACACCTACGTGACCCGCAAGAACCGTCGTAACGACCCGGACCGCATGGTCCTGAAGAAGTACGACCCCAAGATCCGCCAGCACGTCGAATTCCGAGAGGAGCGCTAAACATGGCTAAGAAGTCCAAGATTGCTCGCAACGAGCAGCGCAAGGTCATCGTTGAGCGTTACGCTGCCAAGCGCCTCGAACTGAAGAAGACCCTGGTTGACGAAAACGCAACCGACGAAGCACGCGAAGCAGCCCGCCTGGGCCTGCAGAAGCTGCCCCGCAACGCGTCCCCGATCCGTCTGCGCAACCGCGACATCATCGACGGCCGCCCCCGTGGCACCTTCCAGAAGTTCGGTATCTCCCGTGTTCGCTTCCGCGACATGGCTCACCGCGGTGAGCTCCCGGGCATCACCAAGTCTTCTTGGTAATCCAGCACCGCTGATTCCAGCTGCTTGAGAAGGGCCGGCAACCTTAGGGTTGCCGGCCCTTCTGCGTTTAACCCATTGCTTGTTCAGCGGCCGGCCCTGCCAGGAAACACCTGTGCGGCAGCACACAGCGGCAGAATGACGACGACGGCAGGTTGCGCAGGCGCTCCACCCCGGGTTTCGCGCGGAATACCGGGGATTTCCGGCCTCCGAAGGGCCGGTTTGCGATGGGACCGGTGTGCGTGTATTGTTTTCTAAGTCGCCGCGGGGGAGACAGTGAAGAACTGTTCACCGGGTGGCCAAAACCCCAAATCAAGGCCAGAATCTGGTTGCTCTTTAGGGCGCTGGAAATCGGTGTGGGGCGGTCTTCAATTCGATGTGAATCCTGAAAGATGGATTTGCTTCGGAGGTGGGGATCGGGTAACTTTGAAAAGTTGCTCCGGAGCGATCCTGAACGTTGGTTTGGGTGGTGCCGGGTGTGTCTGTTGTTTGAGAACTCAATAGTGTGCCAAGTTTGTTGATACCGATTATGTATGTAATTGGTTGAATTTGCCGAATCGTGCCGCCCCTGTGGTGTGGTTTGGTGTTTTTAGCTGGTTTCAAATTTTGTGCAGCCATTATGACCGTTATTTCCGGTGGTTTTGGTTGTGTCTGTTTGTTTTCAACGGAGAGTTTGATCCTGGCTCAGGATGAACGCTGGCGGCGTGCTTAACACATGCAAGTCGAACGATGATGCCCACTTGTGGGTGGATTAGTGGCGAACGGGTGAGTAACACGTGAGTAACCTGCCCTTGACTCTGGGATAAGCCTGGGAAACTGGGTCTAATACCGGATATGACCGACTATCGCATGGTGGTTGGTGGAAAGCTTTTGTGGTTTTGGATGGACTCGCGGCCTATCAGCTTGTTGGTGGGGTAATGGCCTACCAAGGCGACGACGGGTAGCCGGCCTGAGAGGGTGACCGGCCACACTGGGACTGAGACACGGCCCAGACTCCTACGGGAGGCAGCAGTGGGGAATATTGCACAATGGGCGCAAGCCTGATGCAGCGACGCCGCGTGAGGGATGACGGCCTTCGGGTTGTAAACCTCTTTCAGTAGGGAAGAAGCGTAAGTGACGGTACCTGCAGAAGAAGCGCCGGCTAACTACGTGCCAGCAGCCGCGGTAATACGTAGGGCGCAAGCGTTATCCGGAATTATTGGGCGTAAAGAGCTCGTAGGCGGTTTGTCGCGTCTGCCGTGAAAGTCCGGGGCTCAACTCCGGATCTGCGGTGGGTACGGGCAGACTAGAGTGATGTAGGGGAGACTGGAATTCCTGGTGTAGCGGTGAAATGCGCAGATATCAGGAGGAACACCGATGGCGAAGGCAGGTCTCTGGGCATTAACTGACGCTGAGGAGCGAAAGCATGGGGAGCGAACAGGATTAGATACCCTGGTAGTCCATGCCGTAAACGTTGGGCACTAGGTGTGGGGGACATTCCACGTTTTCCGCGCCGTAGCTAACGCATTAAGTGCCCCGCCTGGGGAGTACGGCCGCAAGGCTAAAACTCAAAGGAATTGACGGGGGCCCGCACAAGCGGCGGAGCATGCGGATTAATTCGATGCAACGCGAAGAACCTTACCAAGGCTTGACATGAACCGGAAAGACCTGGAAACAGGTCCCCCACTTGTGGTCGGTTTACAGGTGGTGCATGGTTGTCGTCAGCTCGTGTCGTGAGATGTTGGGTTAAGTCCCGCAACGAGCGCAACCCTCGTTCTATGTTGCCAGCACGTGATGGTGGGGACTCATAGGAGACTGCCGGGGTCAACTCGGAGGAAGGTGGGGACGACGTCAAATCATCATGCCCCTTATGTCTTGGGCTTCACGCATGCTACAATGGCCGGTACAAAGGGTTGCGATACTGTGAGGTGGAGCTAATCCCAAAAAGCCGGTCTCAGTTCGGATTGGGGTCTGCAACTCGACCCCATGAAGTCGGAGTCGCTAGTAATCGCAGATCAGCAACGCTGCGGTGAATACGTTCCCGGGCCTTGTACACACCGCCCGTCAAGTCACGAAAGTTGGTAACACCCGAAGCCGGTGGCCTAACCCCTTGTGGGAGGGAGCTGTCGAAGGTGGGACTGGCGATTGGGACTAAGTCGTAACAAGGTAGCCGTACCGGAAGGTGCGGCTGGATCACCTCCTTTCTAAGGAGCACCTACAACAACCGGCCTGGATGTATGTCCGGGTGTGGGGGTTGTCAGGAAGCAAGCCCGTTGCGCAGGCGATTGTCCTGCGGCGGGTGCTCATGGGTGGAATATCAACAAATAGCGGCCGTTGTGTTGTCGTGTCTTTTCCTAGTACGAACCCTGGTGGTTCTGGAACGGTGGGCGTGGTGATGTGGTGGTTTTCGTGTTTGGCACACTGTTGGGTCCTGAGGCAACAGGACCACGGGTTCGCTGTCTTCGCCTTTCGGGGTGTGGGTGGTGTTCTGGTGGGTTTGTTTGTTTCTGGTTTCCCTGCCATGACGGTCCACGCACGTGTGTGTGGGGTGTGTGGTGTGGGGTTGTTGTTTGAGAACTACATAGTGGACGCGAGCATCTTGTATAAGAAGCAATTTCCAAGATAAATGAACCTGGATCTGGTTCGTGTGCCTTTGGGTGCGCGGGACAGTTTTCGTGGTTCTCTCGAAAATGTTTTTGATCTTTGTGGTCAAGTTTTTAAGAGCACACGGTGGATGCCTTGGCATTAGGAGCCGAAGAAGGACGTAGGAATCTGCGATAAGCCTGGGGGAGTCGATAACCGGACTGTGATCCCAGGGTGTCCGAATGGGGAAACCCCGCCAAGCGCGCGAGTGACTTGGTGACCCGTACCTGAACACATAGGGTGCGTGGGGGGAACGCGGGGAAGTGAAACATCTCAGTACCCGCAGGAAGAGAAAACAATAGTGATTCCGTTAGTAGTGGCGAGCGAACGCGGATCAGGCTAAACCGTTCCATGTGTGATAGCCGGCGGGCGTTGCATGGTCGGGGTTGTGGGACTTTCCATACCAGTTCTGCCGGGCTGGTGGGGTGTGATGTGCGCGCATAGGTGAACGGTTTTGAAAGGCCGGCCAGAGAGGGTGTTAGTCCCGTAACCGTAATGTGTTTGTACCGCCTGTGAGAGTATCCCAAGTAGTACGGGGCCCGAGAAATCCCGTGCGAATCTGTCAGGACCACCTGATAAGCCTAAATACTCCCTAATGACCGATAGCGGACCAGTACCGTGAGGGAAAGGTGAAAAGTACCCCGGGAGGGGAGTGAAACAGTACCTGAAACCGTGTGCTTACAATCCGTCGGAGCCAGTCTGATTCTGGTGACGGCGTGCCTTTTGAAGAATGAGCCTGCGAGTTAGTGTTACGTCGCGAGGTTAACCCGTGTGGGGCAGCCGTAGCGAAAGCGAGTCTGAATAGGGCGTGTGAGTGGCGTGATCTAGACCCGAAGCGAAGTGATCTACCCATGGCCAGGTTGAAGCGACGGTAAGACGTCGTGGAGGACCGAACCCACTTCAGTTGAAAATGGAGGGGATGAGCTGTGGGTAGGGGTGAAAGGCCAATCAAACTTCGTGATAGCTGGTTCTCCCCGAAATGCATTTAGGTGCAGCGTTGCGTGTTTCTTGCTGGAGGTAGAGCTACTGGATGGCTAATGGGCCCTACAAGGTTACTGACGTCAGCCAAACTCCGAATGCCGGTAAGTGAGAGCGCAGCAGTGAGACTGTGGGGGATAAGCTTCATAGTCGAGAGGGAAACAGCCCAGACCACCAACTAAGGCCCCTAAGCGTGTGCTAAGTGGGAAAGGATGTGGAGTTGCCCAGACAACCAGGAGGTTGGCTTAGAAGCAGCCACCCTTAAAAGAGTGCGTAATAGCTCACTGGTCAAGTGATTCCGCGCCGACAATGTAGCGGGGCTCAAGTACACCGCCGAAGTTGTGGCATTCAGATATTTAGCTAAGCCCTTGTGGTTCAGGCGTCTGGATGGGTAGGGGAGCGTCGTGTGGGCAGTGAAGTCGCGGTGTAAACCAGCGGTGGAGCCTACACGAGTGAGAATGCAGGCATGAGTAGCGAAAGACGGGTGAGAAACCCGTCCGCCGAATGATCAAGGGTTCCAGGGTCAAGCTAATCTGCCCTGGGTAAGTCGGGACCTAAGGCGAGGCCGACAGGCGTAGTCGATGGACAACGGGTTGATATTCCCGTACCGGCGAAAAACCGTCCATGTTGAACAGGGGATACTAACCGCCCGAGACCTGCCTGACACCCCTTGTGGGTGAAGGGTTTTGGTGGAGCGCGGGACCTGATCCTGGGAGGCAAGCGTATTAACAGGTGTGACGCAGGAAGGTAGCCGAGCCGGGCGATGGTTGTCCCGGTCTAAGGATGTAGGGCGAGTGGTAGGCAAATCCGCCACTCATATAGCCTGAGATCTGATGGGACCCCCGTTTGGGGGGATTTGGTGATCCTATGCTGCCGAGAAAAGCATCGACGCGAGGTTTTAGCCGCCCGTACCCCAAACCGACACAGGTGATCAGGTAGAGAATACTAAGGCGATCGAGAGAATTATGGTTAAGGAACTCGGCAAAATGCCCCCGTAACTTCGGGAGAAGGGGGGCCCCAACCTTGAACGGACTTCGCGTCCGGGAGGGGATCGGGGCCGCAGAGACCAGGGGGAAGCGACTGTTTACTAAAAACACAGGTCCGTGCGAAGTCGCAAGACGATGTATACGGACTGACTCCTGCCCGGTGCTGGAAGGTTAAGAGGACCGGTTAGCCTCACGGCGAAGCTGAGAATTTAAGCCCCAGTAAACGGCGGTGGTAACTATAACCATCCTAAGGTAGCGAAATTCCTTGTCGGGTAAGTTCCGACCTGCACGAATGGAGTAACGACTTCCCCGCTGTCTCAACCATAAACTCGGCGAAATTGCAGTACGAGTAAAGATGCTCGTTACGCGCAGCAGGACGGAAAGACCCCGAGACCTTTACTATAGTTTGGTATTGGTGTTCGGAGTGGCTTGTGTAGGATAGGTGGGAGACGTTGAAGCCCGGACGCCAGTTCGGGTGGAGTCATCGTTGAAATACCACTCTGGTCACTTTGGACATCTAACTTCGGCCCGTAATCCGGGTCAGGGACAGTGCCTGATGGGTAGTTTAACTGGGGCGGTTGCCTCCTAAAAAGTAACGGAGGCGCCCAAAGGTTCCCTCAGCCTGGTTGGCAATCAGGTGTCGAGTGTAAGTGCACAAGGGAGCTTGACTGTGAGAGAGACATCTCGAGCAGGGACGAAAGTCGGGACTAGTGATCCGGCGGTACATTGTGGAATGGCCGTCGCTCAACGGATAAAAGGTACCTCGGGGATAACAGGCTGATCTTGCCCAAGAGTCCATATCGACGGCATGGTTTGGCACCTCGATGTCGGCTCGTCGCATCCTGGGGCTGGAGTAGGTCCCAAGGGTTGGGCTGTTCGCCCATTAAAGCGGTACGCGAGCTGGGTTTAGAACGTCGTGAGACAGTTCGGTCCCTATCCGCTGCGCGCGCAGGAAATTTGAGAAGGGCTGTCCTTAGTACGAGAGGACCGGGACGGACGAACCTCTGGTGTGTCAGTTGTACTGCCAAGTGCACCGCTGATTAGCTACGTTCGGATGGGATAACCGCTGAAAGCATCTAAGCGGGAAGCTCGCTTCAAGATGAGATTTCCATACACATTATGTGTGAGAGGCCCCCAGCCAGACCACTGGGTTGATAGGCCGGATGTGGAAGCGAGGACTAACGACTCGTGAAGCTGACCGGTACTAATAGGCCAATAACTTACACCACACAGAAAAACATTCTGCTTGCGTCCACTATGTGGTTCCCAACCAACAACCCTGTTGGCGGAACCTAACAATTGAATACAACACCACCCCCTGCCCGCGGGCAGGGATGTTGTAACCACAAGACTTCCCAACCCCCTGCGGGGTTCGGGTACAAGGGTTACGGCGGTCATAGCGTGGGGGAAACGCCCGGTCCCATTCCGAACCCGGAAGCTAAGACCCACAGCGCCGATGGTACTGCACCCGGGAGGGTGTGGGAGAGTAGGTCACCGCCGGAACAACTATTAATGGTCGAGGCCCCAACCACACGGTTGGGGCCTCCCACATTTAACAAACAAAACATTCTTGGGCTGCTCCATCAGGTACGGTCCCCAAAACCCGCGCTCACCAGCCACATTTACTGGCGCATGTGGCTCAGCCGCCTAGACTTACCGTCTATGACCCCCCAGATCCAAGGACCCAGGGGCAAGCGGGCCACCATCCTGGATGTGGCAGCTGCAGCCGGTGTATCACGCCAGACCGTGACCCGCGCCATGAATGACATGGCCGGCATCAGCCAGGAAACCAGGGAACGGGTCCAGGGACTTGCGGCGGAAATGGGGTACATCCCCAGCCGCTTTGCGAAGGGCCTGGTGCAGGGCGCCCGGACTTCCGTAGGACTCGCCATCCCGGACCTGACAAACCCGTATTTTCCGGCCTTCGCCTCCAGCGTGGTGGAGGCTGCCACCGAGCGTGGCTGGAACGTGGTGATGGACGATTACGGCCATGGCACCGGCAGCGCCGTAACTGCCGCTGCCCGGCTTGCGCCCCAGGTGGATGCGCTGATCGGCTACCTTGCGCCGCACCCCGATGAAGCGCAGGCGCTGATGGGCCGGCGCCCCGTCGTCGCCATCGACTACCCGGGCACGGACACCGCCGGAGGAATCGCCTTCGACTACCGTCACGCTGCCCGGCTCGCCCTCAGGCACCTGTCGTCCCGGGGCTGCCGGAACATCATCTTCCTGGACTCGGACCAAGGCACTAACGCCAGCAGCCGCAGCGCGGCAGCAGCGGCCGAGGCCGAAGAGGCAGGCGTGCACCTCACCCGCCTGCCGGCGGAGCCGTCCGCGGCCGCTGCCAAATCGGCGATCGCCCTGCTCTTGACGAGCGGGGGGCGCGTCGACGGCATTCTCGCCTTCAACGACCTGATGGCAGCAGGCGCACTGAAGGCGCTCCAGGGAACTGGCAGGTCTGCCCCGGACGATTGTCCGGTCATCGGCATGGACGGGATACCACTCGGGGAGCTGCTCACCCCTGAGCTGACCACCCTCTCGCTGGACCTTCACGCGGTGGGCCGCGCCGCCGTCGGACTCGTGGACAGCTTGCTTTCCGGCGCAGTCCAGGACCGCAGCCCCGAGGCCTTCCTGACCCTCCGGCATCAGCTTGTCCTCCGGCAGTCCGCCTGACCCCTACTCAAATGGAAATCGAACGGTTAGGCTTCTTCTGCAGCACCGTGAACGTTCACGTACCGTACTCCTCCCCGCCAAGGAAGACACATGCCATTGCACAACCGAGCCGGAACTGCCGGTTACGGCTCCGCCGCCACAGCCACGGCCCCCTCCCGCTTCCTGGAGCTTGGTGCCGCGGAGGCCAGGGAATTGGCCTCGCCGGCACCGGGGCGGGGAAGCCTTCCAGCGCGGGCGCACCTCGAATCCGACGCACCCAGGCTCTCACTGAACGGGGAATGGCAGTTCCGGCTGAGCCCCGGCATCCGGACCGCACCCAACGACGGGTGGCAGCGCGGCAACGGGCTGTCCGGGTTCACTGCCCTTCCCGTCCCCTCGAGCTGGAACATGCATGGCCACGGCTCTCCGGCCTACACCAACGTCCAGTTCCCCTTCCCGGTGGAACCCCCGCACGTGCCGGATGCCAATCCCATCGGCGACCACCTGGTGGCCTTTGAGGCAGGCCCGGAGTTCCTCCCGCACGCCGTGCTCCGGTTCGATGGCATCGATTCGGCCGGGACCGTGTGGCTGAACGGGGTGGAACTGGGGTCTACCCGCGGGAGCAGGCTGGCCCACGAATTCGATGTCTCCGGCGTCCTGGTGGAAGGAACCAACACCCTGGCGGTCCGGGTGGCCCAGTTCTCCGCCTCAAGCTACGTGGAGGACCAGGACATGTGGTGGCTCCCGGGCATCTTCCGGGACGTAACGCTTCAGGGCCGGCCGGCGCAGGGGATCGACGATGTCTTTGTCCACGCGGGCTACCACCCGGGAACGGGCGCCGGCTCACTCCGCGTTGAGGTGACCCGCTCGGGGCAGGCGATTGACGCCGTCGTCCGCGTTCCGGAACTTGGCCTCGAGCTGGCCGCCGGGGTGGAGCAGCAAATCCCCGGCGTGGAGCCCTGGTCCGCTGAAATCCCACGCCTCTACGACGCCACTGTCAGCACCCCCGGCGAGACTGTCTCGCTGCAGCTGGGCTTCCGGAGCATCACCATCGAGGACGCCCAGTTCAAAGTGAACGGCCGGCGGATCCTGCTTCGCGGCGTAAACCGCCACGAGCACCACCCCCGGCTTGGCCGCGTGGTGCCGCGGGATGTGGTGGAGGCCGAGCTGCGGTTGATGAAGCAGCACAACATCAATGCCATCAGGACCTCGCATTACCCGCCGCACCCCGAGTTCCTTGCGCTGGCGGACCGGCTGGGCTTTTACGTCGTCCTTGAATGCGACCTGGAAACGCACGGCTTCCACAGCGCCGGCTGGGCACAAAACCCCAGCGATGATCCGCGGTGGGAGGCTGCGCTGGTGGACCGGATGCAGCGGACGGTGGAGCGCGACAAAAACCATCCTTCGGTGATCATGTGGTCGCTGGGCAACGAGGCGGGCACCGGCAGGAACCTGGCGGCCATGTCGCGCTGGACCAAGGACCGTGATCCGTCGCGTCCCATCCACTACGAAGGTGACTGGTCCTCGCCAGACGTGGACGTCTACTCACGGATGTACGCCAGCCAGGCCGAGACGGAGCTCATCGGGCGGGGCATTGAACCGGCCCTGGAGGATGCCGCACTCGATGCGCGGCGCCGCGCCATGCCGTTCATGCTGTGCGAATACGTCCACGCCATGGGCAACGGGCCTGGCGGCATGAGCGAGTACCAGGAGCTGTTCGAACGGTATCCCCGGCTTATGGGCGGCTTCGTCTGGGAGTGGCTTGAGCACGGGATCACCGTCCCCTCCCCTGGCGGCGGCCACCACTTCGCCTATGGCGGGGACTTCGGTGAGGAGATCCACGACGGGAACTTCGTCACGGACGGGCTGGTGGATGCCGACCGCAACCCCCGCCCCGGCCTGCTGGATTTCAAGAAGGTGATTGAACCGCTGCACATCGGGGTGGCAGACTCCTGGGCCGGCTTCACCGTGCGGAACGGCCAGGACTTTGCCGACACATCCGCCTTGCGGTTCCAATACAAGGTGGAGGACGACGGCGGCACGCAGCTGGAGGGATCGGTGGCAGTTCCGCCGCTCGCACCGCAGTCCCAGGCCGTCGTGGAGCTGCCGGCAGAGGTGGCCCGGTATGTGGCGGGCCTGCCGGAGAGCCAGCCGGCCGTACTCACGGTCAGTGCCGTACTTGCCTCGGACACTGCCTGGGCTGCTGCCGGCCATGAGGTGGCGTGGGGGCAGGCAGTCAGGGCGGTGCAGCCACCCGCCATGCCGCCGGCCGAAGAACCGGTTGACGTCACCGACCAGGAACTCCGGCTGGGTCCTGCCGTATTCGACCGGGCCACCGGCATGCCCACCTGCATCGGGGGCCTGCCCGTGGAAAAGCTGGGCCTGGTCCTGTGGTGGGCACCCACGGACAACGACCTTGGCCGGGAGTGGGGAAGCGCGGACGAGCGGCCCCTTGCCACCCAGTGGAAGGAGGCGGGACTCGACCGGCTGCACACCCGCCTGCTGGGCATCAGCGCCGAAACAACGCCCGACGGCGGCGAGCACCTTCGCGTCAGCACGCGCATGGGGGCGGCGGACAAGCAGTTCGGAGTGTTGGTCGACTATGAGTGGACCAGCGGGGCCGGCTCCCTGGCATTGCGGACCCATGTCACGCCGGTAGGGGAGTGGGTCAACGCCGGCTTTGAGGTGGAGTGGGCTCGGATCGGGCTGGAGCTTGTGCTGGGCGCCGGGACAACCACCGTGGGCTGGTTCGGCCAGGGCCCGCACCAGAGTTACCCGGACACCGGGCAGGGCACCCGGACAGGATGGTTCGAGCTGCCC
The DNA here is from genome assembly GCF_019977395.1 of Arthrobacter sp. NicSoilC5. NCBI lineage: Bacteria > Bacillati > Actinomycetota > Actinomycetes > Micrococcales > Micrococcaceae > Arthrobacter > Arthrobacter sp. NicSoilC5. The sequence goes on from NZ_AP024660.1 coordinate 20,400, forward strand.
CTTGCCGGCCTGGACGTGGAGTACGTCCGCCCCCAGGAGTCGGGGGCCCGGTCCGGAGTGCGGTCCGCGGTGTTGAGCGCGGGTGGCAGGGAGCTGCACGTTTGCGGCGCGCCCTTTGCGCTGACAGTCCGGCCATACAGCATGCAGGCCCTGGCAGCAGCCACCCACAGGCCCGATCTCATTCCGGACGGGCGCACCTACATCTACCTTGACCATGCCATGAGGGGTGTGGGGACGGCAGCGTGCGGGCCTGGCGTGCTGGAGCCATACCGGTTGAAGCCCCGGACGGCGGCCTTCGACGTGGTCCTCCGGGTAACTGGGAACGGCCTGCAGCAGATGTGAGCCACTCCATAAAGCCGGCAAACTGGCGCCGGAGCCCCGCCTAAGCAACCAAAAACCGCGGTATTCCGGGGTTTAGGAGGCCCCTGGGGTACGGTTTGGTTCGATTTGCGGTGGGGGTTGTGTGCGGGTATTGTTTTCTGAGTCGCCGCCGCTGAAGCGGAAAAATAGCGGCCAACCCCCCTTTTTGAACGGCCTGGAAAATGGTTCGCTTTTTGTGCGTGCTGTTGGTGGGTGGGGGCTGATCCTGGAGGTTTTGGGTCACGGAAACGTGGTTTGCAAAGCCGGGTGGGATCGGGTAAGTTTGAAAAGTTGCTCCGGAGCGATCCTGAACGTTGGTTTGGGTGGTGCCGGGTGTGTCTGTTGTTTGAGAACTCAATAGTGTGCCAAGTTTGTTGATACCGATTATGTATGTAATTGGTTGAATTTGCCGAATCGTGCCGCCCCTGTGGTGTGGTTTGGTGTTTTTAGCTGGTTTCAAATTTTGTGCAGCCATTATGACCGTTATTTCCGGTGGTTTTGGTTGTGTCTGTTTGTTTTCAACGGAGAGTTTGATCCTGGCTCAGGATGAACGCTGGCGGCGTGCTTAACACATGCAAGTCGAACGATGATGCCCACTTGTGGGTGGATTAGTGGCGAACGGGTGAGTAACACGTGAGTAACCTGCCCTTGACTCTGGGATAAGCCTGGGAAACTGGGTCTAATACCGGATATGACCTTCCATCGCATGGTGGTTGGTGGAAAGCTTTTGTGGTTTTGGATGGACTCGCGGCCTATCAGCTTGTTGGTGGGGTAATGGCCTACCAAGGCGACGACGGGTAGCCGGCCTGAGAGGGTGACCGGCCACACTGGGACTGAGACACGGCCCAGACTCCTACGGGAGGCAGCAGTGGGGAATATTGCACAATGGGCGCAAGCCTGATGCAGCGACGCCGCGTGAGGGATGACGGCCTTCGGGTTGTAAACCTCTTTCAGTAGGGAAGAAGCGTAAGTGACGGTACCTGCAGAAGAAGCGCCGGCTAACTACGTGCCAGCAGCCGCGGTAATACGTAGGGCGCAAGCGTTATCCGGAATTATTGGGCGTAAAGAGCTCGTAGGCGGTTTGTCGCGTCTGCCGTGAAAGTCCGGGGCTCAACTCCGGATCTGCGGTGGGTACGGGCAGACTAGAGTGATGTAGGGGAGACTGGAATTCCTGGTGTAGCGGTGAAATGCGCAGATATCAGGAGGAACACCGATGGCGAAGGCAGGTCTCTGGGCATTAACTGACGCTGAGGAGCGAAAGCATGGGGAGCGAACAGGATTAGATACCCTGGTAGTCCATGCCGTAAACGTTGGGCACTAGGTGTGGGGGACATTCCACGTTTTCCGCGCCGTAGCTAACGCATTAAGTGCCCCGCCTGGGGAGTACGGCCGCAAGGCTAAAACTCAAAGGAATTGACGGGGGCCCGCACAAGCGGCGGAGCATGCGGATTAATTCGATGCAACGCGAAGAACCTTACCAAGGCTTGACATGAACCGGAAAGACCTGGAAACAGGTCCCCCACTTGTGGTCGGTTTACAGGTGGTGCATGGTTGTCGTCAGCTCGTGTCGTGAGATGTTGGGTTAAGTCCCGCAACGAGCGCAACCCTCGTTCTATGTTGCCAGCACGTGATGGTGGGGACTCATAGGAGACTGCCGGGGTCAACTCGGAGGAAGGTGGGGACGACGTCAAATCATCATGCCCCTTATGTCTTGGGCTTCACGCATGCTACAATGGCCGGTACAAAGGGTTGCGATACTGTGAGGTGGAGCTAATCCCAAAAAGCCGGTCTCAGTTCGGATTGGGGTCTGCAACTCGACCCCATGAAGTCGGAGTCGCTAGTAATCGCAGATCAGCAACGCTGCGGTGAATACGTTCCCGGGCCTTGTACACACCGCCCGTCAAGTCACGAAAGTTGGTAACACCCGAAGCCGGTGGCCTAACCCCTTGTGGGAGGGAGCTGTCGAAGGTGGGACTGGCGATTGGGACTAAGTCGTAACAAGGTAGCCGTACCGGAAGGTGCGGCTGGATCACCTCCTTTCTAAGGAGCACCTACAACAACCGGCCTGGATGTATGTCCGGGTGTGGGGGTTGTCAGGAAGCAAGCCCGTTGCGCAGGCGATTGTCCTGCGGCGGGTGCTCATGGGTGGAATATCAACAAATAGCGGCCGTTGTGTTGTCGTGTCTTTTCCTAGTACGAACCCTGGTGGTTCTGGAACGGTGGGCGTGGTGATGTGGTGGTTTTCGTGTTTGGCACACTGTTGGGTCCTGAGGCAACAGGACCACGGGTTCGCTGTCTTCGCCTTTCGGGGTGTGGGTGGTGTTCTGGTGGGTTTGTTTGTTTCTGGTTTCCCTGCCATGACGGTCCACGCACGTGTGTGTGGGGTGTGTGGTGTGGGGTTGTTGTTTGAGAACTACATAGTGGACGCGAGCATCTTGTATAAGAAGCAATTTCCAAGATAAATGAACCTGGATCTGGTTCGTGTGCCTTTGGGTGCGCGGGACAGTTTTCGTGGTTCTCTCGAAAATGTTTTTGATCTTTGTGGTCAAGTTTTTAAGAGCACACGGTGGATGCCTTGGCATTAGGAGCCGAAGAAGGACGTAGGAATCTGCGATAAGCCTGGGGGAGTCGATAACCGGACTGTGATCCCAGGGTGTCCGAATGGGGAAACCCCGCCAAGCGCGCGAGTGACTTGGTGACCCGTACCTGAACACATAGGGTGCGTGGGGGGAACGCGGGGAAGTGAAACATCTCAGTACCCGCAGGAAGAGAAAACAATAGTGATTCCGTTAGTAGTGGCGAGCGAACGCGGATCAGGCTAAACCGTTCCATGTGTGATAGCCGGCGGGCGTTGCATGGTCGGGGTTGTGGGACTTTCCATACCAGTTCTGCCGGGCTGGTGGGGTGTGATGTGCGCGCATAGGTGAACGGTTTTGAAAGGCCGGCCAGAGAGGGTGTTAGTCCCGTAACCGTAATGTGTTTGTACCGCCTGTGAGAGTATCCCAAGTAGTACGGGGCCCGAGAAATCCCGTGCGAATCTGTCAGGACCACCTGATAAGCCTAAATACTCCCTAATGACCGATAGCGGACCAGTACCGTGAGGGAAAGGTGAAAAGTACCCCGGGAGGGGAGTGAAACAGTACCTGAAACCGTGTGCTTACAATCCGTCGGAGCCAGTCTGATTCTGGTGACGGCGTGCCTTTTGAAGAATGAGCCTGCGAGTTAGTGTTACGTCGCGAGGTTAACCCGTGTGGGGCAGCCGTAGCGAAAGCGAGTCTGAATAGGGCGTGTGAGTGGCGTGATCTAGACCCGAAGCGAAGTGATCTACCCATGGCCAGGTTGAAGCGACGGTAAGACGTCGTGGAGGACCGAACCCACTTCAGTTGAAAATGGAGGGGATGAGCTGTGGGTAGGGGTGAAAGGCCAATCAAACTTCGTGATAGCTGGTTCTCCCCGAAATGCATTTAGGTGCAGCGTTGCGTGTTTCTTGCTGGAGGTAGAGCTACTGGATGGCTAATGGGCCCTACAAGGTTACTGACGTCAGCCAAACTCCGAATGCCGGTAAGTGAGAGCGCAGCAGTGAGACTGTGGGGGATAAGCTTCATAGTCGAGAGGGAAACAGCCCAGACCACCAACTAAGGCCCCTAAGCGTGTGCTAAGTGGGAAAGGATGTGGAGTTGCCCAGACAACCAGGAGGTTGGCTTAGAAGCAGCCACCCTTAAAAGAGTGCGTAATAGCTCACTGGTCAAGTGATTCCGCGCCGACAATGTAGCGGGGCTCAAGTACACCGCCGAAGTTGTGGCATTCAGATATTTAGCTAAGCCCTTGTGGTTCAGGCGTCTGGATGGGTAGGGGAGCGTCGTGTGGGCAGTGAAGTCGCGGTGTAAACCAGCGGTGGAGCCTACACGAGTGAGAATGCAGGCATGAGTAGCGAAAGACGGGTGAGAAACCCGTCCGCCGAATGATCAAGGGTTCCAGGGTCAAGCTAATCTGCCCTGGGTAAGTCGGGACCTAAGGCGAGGCCGACAGGCGTAGTCGATGGACAACGGGTTGATATTCCCGTACCGGCGAAAAACCGTCCATGTTGAACAGGGGATACTAACCGCCCGAGACCTGCCTGACACCCCTTGTGGGTGAAGGGTTTTGGTGGAGCGCGGGACCTGATCCTGGGAGGCAAGCGTATTAACAGGTGTGACGCAGGAAGGTAGCCGAGCCGGGCGATGGTTGTCCCGGTCTAAGGATGTAGGGCGAGTGGTAGGCAAATCCGCCACTCATATAGCCTGAGATCTGATGGGACCCCCGTTTGGGGGGATTTGGTGATCCTATGCTGCCGAGAAAAGCATCGACGCGAGGTTTTAGCCGCCCGTACCCCAAACCGACACAGGTGATCAGGTAGAGAATACTAAGGCGATCGAGAGAATTATGGTTAAGGAACTCGGCAAAATGCCCCCGTAACTTCGGGAGAAGGGGGGCCCCAACCTTGAACGGACTTCGCGTCCGGGAGGGGATCGGGGCCGCAGAGACCAGGGGGAAGCGACTGTTTACTAAAAACACAGGTCCGTGCGAAGTCGCAAGACGATGTATACGGACTGACTCCTGCCCGAGTACGATGTATACGGACTGACTCCTGCCCGGTGCTGGAAGGTTAAGAGGACCGGTTAGCCTCACGGCGAAGCTGAGAATTTAAGCCCCAGTAAACGGCGGTGGTAACTATAACCATCCTAAGGTAGCGAAATTCCTTGTCGGGTAAGTTCCGACCTGCACGAATGGAGTAACGACTTCCCCGCTGTCTCAACCATAAACTCGGCGAAATTGCAGTACGAGTAAAGATGCTCGTTACGCGCAGCAGGACGGAAAGACCCCGAGACCTTTACTATAGTTTGGTATTGGTGTTCGGAGTGGCTTGTGTAGGATAGGTGGGAGACGTTGAAGCCCGGACGCCAGTTCGGGTGGAGTCATCGTTGAAATACCACTCTGGTCACTTTGGACATCTAACTTCGGCCCGTAATCCGGGTCAGGGACAGTGCCTGATGGGTAGTTTAACTGGGGCGGTTGCCTCCTAAAAAGTAACGGAGGCGCCCAAAGGTTCCCTCAGCCTGGTTGGCAATCAGGTGTCGAGTGTAAGTGCACAAGGGAGCTTGACTGTGAGAGAGACATCTCGAGCAGGGACGAAAGTCGGGACTAGTGATCCGGCGGTACATTGTGGAATGGCCGTCGCTCAACGGATAAAAGGTACCTCGGGGATAACAGGCTGATCTTGCCCAAGAGTCCATATCGACGGCATGGTTTGGCACCTCGATGTCGGCTCGTCGCATCCTGGGGCTGGAGTAGGTCCCAAGGGTTGGGCTGTTCGCCCATTAAAGCGGTACGCGAGCTGGGTTTAGAACGTCGTGAGACAGTTCGGTCCCTATCCGCTGCGCGCGCAGGAAATTTGAGAAGGGCTGTCCTTAGTACGAGAGGACCGGGACGGACGAACCTCTGGTGTGTCAGTTGTACTGCCAAGTGCACCGCTGATTAGCTACGTTCGGATGGGATAACCGCTGAAAGCATCTAAGCGGGAAGCTCGCTTCAAGATGAGATTTCCATACACATTATGTGTGAGAGGCCCCCAGCCAGACCACTGGGTTGATAGGCCGGATGTGGAAGCGAGGACTAACGACTCGTGAAGCTGACCGGTACTAATAGGCCAATAACTTACACCACACAGAAAAACATTCTGCTTGCGTCCACTATGTGGTTCCCAACCAACAACCCTGTTGGCGGAACCTAACAATTGAATACAACACCACCCCCTGCCCACGGGCAGGGATGTTGTAACCACAAGACTTCCCAACCCCCTGCGGGGTTCGGGTACAAGGGTTACGGCGGTCATAGCGTGGGGGAAACGCCCGGTCCCATTCCGAACCCGGAAGCTAAGACCCACAGCGCCGATGGTACTGCACCCGGGAGGGTGTGGGAGAGTAGGTCACCGCCGGAACAACTATTAATGGTCGAGGCCCCAACCACACGGTTGGGGCCTCCCACATTTAACACACAAAACACGCGGGAGCTGCCAGCGGCGTCCGGCGGGCAGAGTTCATGTCCGGCTGCCTGGTTACAGCGGGCAGCGGCTGCCGCAGGGCTGTCCCGTTGTGAAGATGGCCACGATACCCGGTCCCAGGGCCCGCACTGTCCGGGGGGATTTGGTCGCTCCACTAGAATTGATGAAGATGTACGGACTTCGAAGCGCTTGATTTCGGGTTGCGTAGGAAACGAAACGAGCGGCTGCAGTTGCGCCAGTGGTCGGCTCACAACAGGAGGAATCCACATGGCCGAGCATAACGGTGGCAACCGAGGCAACGACCGGGGCGCGTTCCGCGGCAACAACAACTCCGGCGGTGAGCCCCGCGGATTCCGGTCCCGGTCCGACCGCGACGGCAACAACTTCTCCCGCGGCGGCTCTGCGGCGGCGGTGGCGAGCGGAAGCCGTTCGGTGACCGTGACCGTAAGCCGTTTGGTGACCGCCCCCGTCGCGATGGCGAGGGTGACCGTCGCGGTTTTGGCGGCGGTGCCGGCGGTGGCGAGCGGAAGCCGTTCGGTGACCGTGACCGCAAGCCCTTTGGCGACCGTCCGCGCCGCGATGGCGAGGGCGACCGTCGCCAGTTCAACGACCGTGACCGTAAGCCGTTTGGTGACCGTCCGCGCCGCGATGGCGAGGGTGAGCGTCGTGGTTTTGGCGGCGGTGCCGGCGGTGGCGACCGTAAGCCCTTTGGCGACCGTCCGCGCCGCGATGGCGAGGGCGACCGCCGTGGTTTTGGCGGCGGTGCCGGCGGTGGCGACCGTAAGCCCTTTGGCGACCGTCCGCGCCGCGATGGCGAGGGTGACCGCCGCGGTTTTGGCGGCGGTGCGGGCGGTGGCGAGCGGAAGCCGTTCGGTGATCGTGACCGTAAGCCGTTTGGTGACCGTCCCCGTCGCGATGGCGAGGGTGATCGCCGAGGTTTTGGCGGCGGTGACCGTGACCGTAAGCCGTTTGGTGACCGTCCCCGCCGCGATGGCGAGGGTGATCGCCGAGGTTTCGCTGGCGGTGACCGTGACCGTGACCGCAAGCCGTTTGGTGACCGTCCGCGCCGCGACGGCGAAGGCGATCGCCGTGGTTTTGGCGGCGGCGATAACCGCAAGCCGTTCGGAGACCGGCAGGACCGGGCTCCCCGCAGCTTCGACCGCGGTGACTCCCGCGCCGAGTCCGGCCGTGGCGCCGGCCCCCGCAGCTTTGGCCGCGATCGCCAGGAAGACCGTCCTGTCCGCGTGCCCAACGCCGCTGACCTCCGCAGTGCCAACCGCCCGGACCGGGAACGCTCACCCGAAATCGATGAAGACGTCACGGGTAAAGAACTGGACCGCGCCACCCAGCACCAGATCAAGACCCTCGAAGCCAAGAGCTCGGAATGGGTGGCCCGCCACCTGGTGATGGCCGGCCGCCTCATCGATGACGAGCCGGAGCTTGCCTTCCAGCACGCCCTGGCAGCCAGCCGCCGCGGCGGCCGGCTCGCCGCTGTCCGGGAAGCCGTTGGCCTGACAGCCTACGCCGCCGGGCACTACGGTGAGGCGCTCCGCGAGTTCCGCACCTTCCGCCGTATCAGTGGTTCAAACGTCCACCTCCCCATCATGGCGGACTGCGAGCGTGGCCTGGGACGCCCCGACCGTGCCCTGGATGTGGCGCGCTCTGAGGAAGCCCAGGACCTGGATGCCCCCGGCAAGGTGGAACTGGCAATCGTCGCCGCCGGTGCGCGCACCGACCTGGGCCAGCTTGACGCGGCAGTAGCCGAACTTGAAATCCCGCAGCTGGACATGAACCGCGCGTTCTCCTACAGCCCGCGCCTCTTCCGCGCCTACGCCGATGCGCTGGCTGCGGTGGGACGCGAAGACGAGTCGCAGAAGTGGAGCCGTCAGGCCGTCGTGGCAGAATATGCCCTGGGCGTGGGCGCTGACGAAGAACCCGAAATCATCGACCTCGGCTGGGACGAGGAAGAGGAAGCCCGGGAAGAGGCAGAACGCCGGCGGATGCTGGACCGCGCCTCCAAGGGCGCTGGGCCCGAAACGCCCGCAGCAGGTTCCACGGAGGCAGCTTCCGGGAGCGCCCGCGCAGCCGAGGCGAAGTCCTCACAGGACAGCAGCATCGACGACCAGGATGCCGACTACTTCGTTTCCGACGACGCAGAATCGGACCAGGACTCGGTGGAACACGACGAGCTCCACTCCGTGCCCGCGGACGACGCCGGTGCTGATGATGCCAGCGCAGACGACACCGCTGCCCAGGACAACGCTGGCACTGAGCACGACGAAGACCGCCGGGAAGACTGAACACCGATGAGCGATGTTTCCCTGGTTTCCCGCTTCGACGCACTCCTCGCCGACCTGGACGGCGTGGTCTACGCCGGGCCCCACGCCATTCCCGGAGCTGTTGAGTCGCTGAAGCAGCTTTCCGGGCTGGGCATTGGCCTGGGCTATGTCACCAACAACGCCTCCCGGTCACCGGCGGAAGTGGCCGCGCATCTCCGTGAGTTGGGTGCACCGGCTGAGGACAATCAGGTGGTCAGTTCATCCCAGGCGGCGGCCGAGCTGCTCGCCTCGATGCTGGCTCCGGGGTCAAGGATCCTCATCACCGGCAGTCCGGCCCTCGCCCGCGAAATTGAGCTGGCGGGCCTGGTGCCGGTGGCCGGCCAGGATGAGGACCCGGTCGCCGTGGTCCAGGGTTTCAGCCCCGCCATTGGCTGGAAGGACCTGGCGGAAGCCACCTATGTGGTGAACGCCGGTGCCCTCTGGGTGGCCACCAACACGGACATGTCCATTCCCCAGGCGCGCGGCATCGCTCCTGGAAACGGCACCCTGGTGGCGGCGGTCGCTGCGGCCACCGGGCAGCAGCCGAAAGTCGCGGGTAAGCCGGAAGCGCCGCTTTTCCATTCGGCCGCCAAGCGGCTTGGCGCCGGGCGCCCCCTGGTGGTGGGCGACCGGCTGGACACGGACATCCTGGGCGGCAACAACGCCGGCTTCGCCACCGTGGCCGTGCTGACCGGCGTCGACACGCGCGAGACCATCCTGGCGGCCCGCGCCGCGGAACGTCCCGCGTACATCATCGAAAACCTTACGGACCTGCACCGGCCATACCCGGAGATAACGCACGACGACGGCACTTACACGTGCGGGCAGTCGACGGCGCGCGTGGCCAACGGAGCAGTGGGCATCATTGGCAGCCAGGACGACCTCAACTCGTGGCGCGCGGCGTGTGCCGCATGGTGGGCCGGGACGCCTGACGCGTCAACCCCGCAGGCGCCCAAGCTGGTGTGGCTGGATCACTAGACTGGTTCTATGACCGAGCTGACCGAACCGGACCATCCGACAGACCAGCCGGCCCCGGAGTGGCCCCAGGCCCCCGGGCAGGACATCAGGGATCCGCAGGTGGCACAGGCCACCGCCAGGCTTCTGGACCTGCCCGGCCTTCCGGCAGCGGAGCACGAAGCCGTTTACAACGTGCTGCACGATGAACTGCTGGCCGCCCTCAACAGCGAACCCGCAGACAGCGGTCCCACAGGCAGCGAAAAGACCGGCGGGGCCGCCTGATGCCGGTACGCCTCGACCAGGCATTGGTGGCCCGCGGACTGGCCAGGTCCCGGACGCACGCAGCCTCGCTGATTGCCGAGGGCAAGGTCCGTTCCGGCGGCCAGGTCCTTGCCAAGGCCTCCCTGCAGGTTGACGACAGCCGGGACCTGGCCGTCGAACATGATGACCAAGACACCTACGCCAGCCGTGCCGGGCACAAGCTGGCCGGCGCCCTGGACGCATTCCCGGACGTTTCGGCCCAAGGCAAAAGGTGCCTCGACGCCGGTGCCTCCACCGGCGGCTTCACGGACGTCCTGCTGAGGCGCGGGGCCGCACACGTGGTGGCGGTCGACGTCGGGCACGGCCAGCTGGTGCCGCACCTCCGGGACGACCCCCGCGTGGAGGTCCACGAGGGCATGAACGTCCGGTACATGGCGCCCGCGGACATCGGCGGGCCGGCCGCCCTGACCGTCGCCGACCTCTCCTTCATCTCCCTCACCCTCGTGGTGCAGCCGCTGGCTGACTGCACGGAGCCCGGCGGCGACCTGGTGCTGATGGTCAAGCCACAGTTCGAGATCGGCAAGGACCGCCTGGGCCGCACCGGCGTGGTGACGTCGGAGCGCGAGCGGCGGATGGCCGTGGAGAAGGTGGCCAGGGCGGCGCTCGACGCCGGCCTGGACCTGTGCGGCCTTGCGGCCAGTCCGCTGCCCGGACAGGACGGAAACGTCGAATACTTCCTGTGGATAAAACGCAGGATCACCCAAGACTTGCCTAAGATCGAAGAGCGTGAGGCAGCAGCTGCTGCTTTGCTCGGACAAATCTGGCCGAACCACTAGAGAGCGGAACCTGATGAGCAGGCGTGTACTGGTCCTTGCCCACACCGGCCGCGAGGAGTCACTGAAAGCCGCCTGGGAGGCCTGCGCCCTGCTGCATGCTTCAGGCATGGTCCCCGTGATGCAGGAGTCCGAACTGGGCGACATGGAACGGTTCTTCGGGCACCTGGCCCAGCCGGTGGAGGTGCTCCACGACCACGTCCAGCTGCCCGATGTGGAACTGGTCATGGTCCTTGGCGGCGATGGAACCATCCTCCGGGCCGCTGAGCTGGTCCGCGAGGTGGACGTGCCGCTGCTGGGCGTGAACCTGGGCCATGTGGGCTTCCTGGCTGAAAGCGAGCGGGCGGACCTTGCCCAGACCGTGGAGTGGATTGCCAGCCGCGAGTACACCGTTGAAGAGCGGATGACCATCGATGTCCAGGTCTGGGTCCGCGGCCAGAAGATTTGGCACACCTGGGCTTTAAACGAGGCCGCCATCGAGAAAGCCAACAGGGAACGGATGCTCGAGGTGGTGACCGAGGTGGACGAGCGACCGCTGACGTCCTTCGGCTCCGACGGCATCGTGCTGGCCACCCCCACGGGCTCCACGGCCTACGCGTTCTCCGCCGGTGGTCCCGTGGTGTGGCCGGAGGTGGAGGCGCTGGTGATCGTGCCCATCAGCGCACATGCGCTCTTCGCCAAGCCCCTGGTCGTATCGCCCCGGTCCAGGCTCGCTGTTGAGGTGCTGGGACGCACCGACGCCCAGGGTGTCCTGTGGTGCGATGGCCGGCGCTCGGTGGACCTGCCGCCGGGCGCCCGCGTGGAAGTGACCAAATCGGCCACCCCGGTCCGGCTGGCCCGCACCCACCAGACCCCCTTCTCGGCCCGCCTGGTCCGCAAGTTCGAGCTGCCCATCCATGGCTGGCGCGGTCCGGTGCCCAAGTCCGATGCCGTGCACACCGGCCCCATTCCCATTGTGCGGACGCCACGGCCCATGCCGCCGCTGCCGGTACCGCATGCGGAGAACCCGGGCAGCGATCCCGATCCGTCGACTGCGAAGTGAAGCCATGCTTGAAGAACTGAGAATCCGCGACCTCGGCGTCATCACCGACGCAACGCTTCCGCTCGGCCCTGGACTGAGCGTGGTGACCGGCGAAACCGGTGCGGGCAAGACCATGGTGGTCACCGCCGTCGGACTGCTCCTGGGGGCGCGTTCCGATGCCGGCGCCGTCCGGAGCGGCGCAAAAAGTGCCACCGCGGAAGCGGTGCTCAAGCTCGACGCCGGACATCCGGCCATCGCCCGTGCGCTTGATGCCGGTGCCGAAGCCGAGGAGTTCGACGGCGGCGCCGAGCTCATCCTGGCGCGCCGCCTGGGTGCGGACGGCCGCAGCCGTGCGTTCCTCGGTGGGCGGGCTGCGCCGGTGGGCGTCCTGGCCGAGATCGGCGAATCGCTGGTGGTGGTGCACGGCCAGTCGGACCAGATCAGGCTCAAGAGCGCCACGGCCCAGCGGGAAGCCCTGGACAAGTTCGCCGGGGACAGCCTGGCCGGCCCGCTGTCCGCGTACCAGGAGCTGTACAGCAGGTGGAAGGCCAGCCAGGCAGAACTGGACAGCCTGCGGAGCGCCGCACGGGACAGGCTCCGCGAAGCCGAATCCCTGGAGGCCGCCCTGGCCGAAATCGACGAGGTGGATCCGCAGCCGGGGGAGGACGAGCTCCTGAAGGCCGAGGCCGTCAAGCTCGCCAACGTTGAGGAACTGCGGATTGCCGCCAGCACGGCACACCAGGCCCTCATCGCCGAGGACTTCGGCGAGACCGGTGACGCCACCACCCTGGTGGATTCCGCCAAACGTACCCTGGAACATGTGGCCGAGCACGACGCCGAACTCGGTTCCGCCGCGGCGCGGCTGGCGGAAGTGGGCTTCCTGCTCAACGACATCGCCACCGAACTGGCCAGCTACCAGGCCGGCCTGGACTCGGAGGGCCCGGAACGGCTCGCCGAGATTGAGGACCGGCGGGCAGCCCTGGCCAAGCTGGTCCGCAAATACGCCCCAACCATCGACGAACTGCTGGAGTGGGCCGAAAAGGCCCGCGTCCGGTACGACGAGCTGCAGGACGACTCCTCCCGCATCGAAGCCCTGGACGCGGAGGTGGTCCGCGCCGAAGCAGAACTCACCAAGCAGTCGGCAGCCATCAGCAAGATCCGGGCCAAGGCCGCCAAGGACCTCTCTGCCCGGGTCAGTGCCGAGCTGAAGGCCCTGGCCATGGCCGACGCCACCCTGGTGATCAATCTTGAGCCCTCCGGGCAGCTGGGCCCCCACGGCGCGGACGAGATCACCTTCCTGCTGCAGCCGCACTCCGGAGCCCCGGCCCGGCCCCTGGGCAAAGGCGCCTCCGGTGGTGAACTGTCCCGGGTGATGCTTGCCATCGAGGTGGTGCTCGCCGCCGTCGACCCCGTCCCCACGTTTGTGTTCGACGAGGTCGACGCCGGTGTGGGCGGACGCGCCGCCGTCGAGATCGGCCGCCGGCTGGCCATGCTGGCACGCCACGTCCAGGTGCTGGTGGTCACGCACCTTCCCCAGGTGGCCGCCTTTGCCGACCAGCACATCACCGTGACCAAAACGTCCGTCAGGGGAGCCGACGGCGGCACCGCCACCGGCTTCACCTCCAGTGACGTCCGCCTCCTTGACGGGCCGGAACGGGTGCGTGAACTCGCCCGCATGCTGGCCGGGCAGGAAGACTCCGAGTCCGCCCAGGCCCACGCCCAGGAACTGCTGGACGACGCCAAACTCCTGCCACAGCGGGCCTGACGCGGCAAAAAGCGGGGGGAGCGGGCCGGTTGGCCGTCGACTATCCGGATGGAGGCCTCTTGATTCAGCGGCCCCATCCCAGCAGACTGGAACGCTTGGGTGCAGGTTCGGCCCGATCCGTGGAAGGCTCAATTGATGATAGGCTCGAATTCCGTGGTGCAGCGATCAAATTCCCGTGTAAATTCCCGGTTCCCGGGCTCCTCCAAGATGACCAAGCACATCTTCGTCACCGGCGGTGTGGCGTCCTCACTCGGTAAGGGACTGACGGCCTCCAGCCTCGGTCACCTGCTCCGGGCACGCGGCCTGTCCGTCACGATGCAGAAGCTCGATCCCTACCTGAATGTGGATCCGGGCACGATGAACCCCTTCCAGCACGGTGAGGTCTTCGTCACTGACGATGGCGCCGAAACGGACCTGGACATCGGGCACTACGAGCGCTTCCTCGATGAGAACCTTGAAGGTTCCGCGAACGTGACCACCGGCCAGGTCTACTCCACCGTGATCGCCAAGGAACGGCGTGGCGAATACCTCGGCGACACCGTCCAGGTCATCCCGCACATCACGGACGAGATCAAGCGCCGCATGCGGCTGCCTGCTGAAGGCAAGAACGCCCCCGACGTCATCATCACCGAAATCGGCGGCACCGTTGGCGACATCGAGTCCCAGCCGTTCCTCGAATCGGCCCGACAGGTCCGCCAGGACGTGGGACGCGGCAACGTCTTCTTCGTGCACGTGTCACTGGTCCCGTACATCGGACCGTCGCAGGAACTGAAGACCAAGCCCACCCAGCACTCGGTGGCGGCCCTGCGCTCCATCGGTATCCAGCCCGAAGCCATCGTCATCCGCTCCGACCGCGAGATCCCCGAAGCCATGCGCGCCAAGATCGGCCGCATGTGCGACGTCGACCTCGAAGCCGTCATCGGCTGCCCGGACGCCCCCAGCATCTACGACATCCCCAAGACCCTGCACGCCCAGGGCCTGGACTCCTACATCGTCCGTGCCCTGGACCTGCCGTTCAAGGACGTGGACTGGACCAGCTGGGACCGCCTCCTGGAGGCCGTCCACAACCCCAAGCACCAGGTCGAAATCGCCCTGGTGGGCAAGTACATCGACCTTCCGGACGCCTACCTCTCGGTGACTGAAGCCCTGCGTGCCGGCGGCTTCGCCAATGAGGCCAAGGTCAAGATCCGTTGGGTCCCTTCGGACGAGTGCGAGACCCGTGAGGGTGCCATCAAGGCGCTCGACGGCGTGGACGCCATCTGCGTGCCGGGCGGTTTCGGTATCCGTGGCCTCGAAGGCAAGCTGGGCGCCCTCAAGTTCGCCCGCGAGACCAAGCTGCCTGTGCTGGGCCTGTGCCTTGGCCTGCAGTGCATGGTCATCGAGTACGCCCGCAACGTGGTGGGCATGGAAGGTGCTTCCTCCAGCGAGTTCGAGCCGGATTCCAAGTACCCGGTCATCGCCACCATGGAGGAGCAGCTGGAGTTCGTGGAAGGCGGTGGCGACCTGGGCGGCACCATGCGCCTTGGCCTCTACGAAGCCAAGCTGGACGAGGGCTCGGTCATCGCCGGTACCTACGGCAAGACCACGGTCAGCGAACGCCACCGGCACCGCTACGAGGTCAACAACAAGTACCGCCAGCAGATTGCCGAGAAGGGCCTGGTCTTCTCCGGCACCTCCCCGGACGGCAGGCTCGTCGAATTCGTTGAGCTGCCGGCCGACGTCCACCCGTACTACGTGGCGACGCAGGCGCACCCCGAACTGAGTTCGCGGCCCACCCGCCCGCACCCGCTGTTCACCGGACTGGTCAAGGCGGCCCTGGATCACCAGAACGCGAACCACCAGGGTGCCGCCGACACGGACGCTGCCGCGGCAGGGGAGCCTGCAGCATCGGGTAGCGTTACCGCTAAGTAGTCAATAGAACAAAAAGGACGGCGCGATGCCTGGTACACCTGAAGCCACCCCTGCAAAACAGGTTTCGGATGCACCAAGCCCGCGCCGTCTTTTGTCTACGGAGAAGGTCTACCAGGGCCGGATCTGGGACGTCGTCAGTGACACCTTCCAGCTCTCCGAGTCCGGGGACGCCCTGACCCGTGACTACATCGACCACCCGGGTGCTGTCGCCGTCCTGCCCATGAACGGCGAAGGTCAGATCCTGCTGCTGAAGCAGTACCGGCATCCCGTCGGCATGGACCTTTGGGAAGTCCCCGCGGGACTGCTGGACGTCGAAGGCGAAGACTTCGTGGTGGGGGCGGCGCGGGAACTCGCTGAGGAAGCGGACCTGGCGGCCGGAACATGGAACGTCCTGGCCGATGTCTTCAATTCCCCCGGATCCTCGAGCGAAGCCATCCGGATCTATCTGGCCCGTGACCTCACCGAGGTGCCGCACCACGAGCGCCACGAGCGGACGGACGAGGAAGCGGAGATCGAGTTCCACTGGATCAGCCTGGACGATGCCGTGGCTTCTGTCCTGGCAGGCCGCCTGCACAACCCGTCCGCCGTCGTCGGGATCCTTGCCGCTGCTGCGGCCCGGGCCGGCAACTATGAAGGGCTTCGTCCCGCCGACGCCCCTTGGCCCGCACACCCCAGCCAGCGCTGATGGTTCCGGGTCCCTCGGCTGAAGCGGCTCCGGAGGTCGAACAGGCTCCGAACCCCGGCGCTGCAAACGGTGCCGCCTTGGCCGGTGCTGCCCCGCCCGGAATACCGGCCGCGATCGAACGCGGAATCACCGATTACCTCCAGCATGTTGGCGTGGAGCGGGGGCTTGCCGCGAACACGCTGGCAGCCTACCGGCGGGACCTCGCCCGCTACGCCCGCTACCTCGCCGCCGCAGGCTGCACACGTCCAGGCGACATCACCCGGCACCACGTCACCGGCTACGTCCGCGCCCTTTCGGACGGTTCCGACGGCGGGTCCACCCTTGGGGTGCGGTCCGCCGCCAGGACCGCGGTGGCTGTCCGGGGGCTGCACAAGTTCTGGGCCCTGGAGGGCCACACAACGGCGGATCCGGCCAGCGAGGTACACCCGCCGATGGCCGGCAAGCGGCTCCCCAAAGCCATCAGCGTCGATGAGGTGACCCGCATCCTCGAAGCGGCCGGAACCGATACCGCCACCGGGCTGAGGGACCGCGCCCTGCTCGAATTCCTCTATTCCACGGGGGCCAGGATCAGCGAAGCGGTGGGACTGGACGTTGACGATATCTCCCTTGCCGAACCGGGAGCGGGGCCCGCGATCGTCCGCCTGTTCGGCAAGGGATCGAAGGAACGCCTGGTGCCGCTGGGCTCCTACGGGGCCCGGGCGCTCGATGCCTACCTGGTCCGCGGGCGCCCGCTGCTGGCCGCCAAGGGAAAGGGCACGCCCGCGCTGTTCCTTAATGCCCGCGGCGGGCGGATCAGCCGCCAGAGTGCCTGGACCATCCTGAAGGCGGCGGCGGAGAAGGCCAACATCACCCGCGATGTTTCGCCGCACACGCTTCGGCATTCATTCGCCACCCACCTGCTCGAAGGCGGCGCCGACGTCCGTGTGGTGCAGGAGCTGCTTGGCCATGCGTCGGTGACCACCACCCAGGTGTACACACTGGTCACTGCGGATACACTCCGCGAGATCTACGCCGCGGCACACCCGCGGGCACTGGGCTAGCCCGCGGGCGGGCGGGCGGGGGATCATTCCATCACGTTGAGCGTCAGTTCCAGTCCGCTGAGGACCAGGGCCAGGAGAGTAGTGCCGAGCCCGGCCACCAGGAGCAGGCCCGGGTGGGCGAGGCCAATGACCACCCTCCGGAGTTCCGGGGAACGTCGCAGGAACCTTGCCGGGACGCGCGAATTCCCAGGCGCCTGGTGCCAGCCGCGGAGGCGGGCAAGGAACCAGGCGCAACGCACGATCAGGGCCATCCACAGCACAGACACAACCAACGGCACGGCGGCCACGAGGAGATTCAGGCCGAGCGAGGTGACTGCCCGCTCCGATTCACCTGCAAGCGCCTGGACCGTGGTTGAAACCGAGGCGCTGGCCACCACCGAGATGCCCCAGACCAGGAAAGCGGCCGTCAACGCCAGGAACCGCACGAAGAAGTGTGCCAGCACGGACTCTCCCGCGGGCCGCAGGTATGTGCGTGGAGTGGCATGCAGGACGGCCACCGTGCAGCCCAGGGTGGGCAGTGCGGCCATCCCCACGCACGCGTACCAGGCCCAGCCGGCCAGGTCCAGGTATTCGTCGGCGAGGATCAGCAACGCCCACGCTCCGGTCCACAGCCATCCGGCATACAGCGGACTCTTTACCAGCCAGCCAGGCAACCGGACGGTGCTGCGTCCCGGAGGCCGGACTCCCGGAGCGGGCGTGGACTGTTCCCCGCCTTCCGTGTTCATGGGGCTCACTGTAGCAACGGGCACCGGAGCGCGGCACCGCACCGCTGTACGGGGCCGGCGCCACGTTAAGCTGGAGCAATGACCGCAGCCGCTGTGACCCTATGCTTCCTTCTCCGTGACGGGGAAGACGGGGCCGAAGTCCTCCTGGGACTCAAGCAAACCGGGTTCGGCAAAGGCAAGATCGTAGGCATCGGCGGCCACGTTGAGCCGGGGGAGACCGACGCGGAGGCCGTGATCAGGGAAGTCCTTGAAGAGACCGGGGTGGTGCTGCAGGCGGAGGACTTGGCGGATGCCGGATCGGTCCACTTCCTTTTTCCCGCCCGCCCGGAATGGAACATGAAGACCACGCTGTTCACCGCCCGTACCTGGGAGGGCGAACCGGAACCCAGCGACGAGATCCTGCCCGAGTGGTTCCCGGTGGACACCCTCCCGGTGGACCGCATGTGGCAGGACGCGGACCACTGGCTGCCCGTGGTGCTGGAGGGCCGCAGGGTGAACGTAGTGGTCACCATGCACACTGACAACGAGACCGTCGCGTCATCCCGCAGCCTCCTGGGCTGACGCGGCAAACTCCAGGTTGTTAAAAGCCGACGGCGGGCCAGGCACCGCAGTGCCCGCCCGCCGTCGGACGTTCCAACCAAACCCTAGGCCAGGTGCCGTTCCTCCACCCCGTTGTACTCGCTCAACGGGCGGATCAGCGAGTTGGCGTCCAACTGCTCCATGATGTGCGCGGTCCAGCCGGTGATCCGGCTGGCCACGAACAGGGGGGTGAACGTGGGGGTGTCGAAGCCCATCAGGTGGTAGGTGGGCCCCGCCGGGTAGTCAAGGTTCGGCTTGATGGCCTTGGCTTCGTCCATCGCCGTTTCCAGGCCGTTGTACAGCCCCAGCAGTTCGGGGCGGCCGTAGTGGGCAATCATTTTGTCCAGGGCGGCCTTCATGGTGGGGACCCGGGAGTCGCCGTGCTTGTAGACGCGGTGGCCGAAGCCCATGACCTTCTTCTTCTGGGCCAGGGCATCCTCCATCCAGGCCTTCGCCCGCGCCGCAGCCTCCTCGAGGGACTCCTCCTGCCGGATGCCGATCTCGTCGAAGGTATGCATTACGGCTTCGTTCGCCCCGCCGTGCAGCGGACCCTTCAGGGCCCCGATGGCTCCGGTTACCGCTGAGTGCAGGTCCGAGAGCGTCGAGGTGATGACGCGTGCGGTGAACGTGGACGCGTTGAAGGAGTGCTCGGCGTAGAGGATCATCGAGACGTTGAAGGCATCCACCACCTCGGGCACCTGTTCCTCGCCGAAGGCCATCCACAGGAAGTTCGCCGAATAGCCCAGGTCATCGCGCGGCTCCACGAGCTCCTGGCCGTGGCGGCGGCGCTGGTCGTAGGCCACCACTGCGGGCATGGCGGCGAACAGGTCCACCGCTTTGGCCATGTTGGCCTCCCGCGACGAGTCCTCCGCCTGCGGGTGCCGGGCACCCATCACCGAGGCCGCGGTCCGGCAGACATCCATCGGGTGCGAGGTCACCGGCAAGGCGTCGATGACCTGCTTGACCACGGGGTCAAGGGCACGTCCGGCACGTTCCCGCGCGGTGAACTCCGCGAGCTGCTCTTTTGTGGGCAGTTCGCCGTTCCACAGCAGGTAGGCCACTTCCTCGAAGCTGCAGCGGGCGGCCAGCTCCTGGACCGGGTAGCCGCGGTAGAGCAGCGAGTTGGTGTCCGGGTTGACCTTCGAAACCGCGGTGTAATCCACCACGACGCCGGCGAGGCCCTTTTTGATCTCATTTTCAGCCATGCTGAAACTCCTTTGTTCCTAACGCCTGTTGACCGGCCGGGGCCGGCAGTCCGGTGGGGTGTCAGACTCCGGGGATCCGGAAGTTGAACACCCCGGTGTCAAAGTGGTTGTAGGCCTCATAGTCAACGAGGTCGTAGAGCCGGGCACGGGTCAGCATGTTTGGAACCTGTGCCTCCTGGGTGCCGTCGGATTTGATCGATTCCAGAGTACGCTCAGCAGCGCCCATGGCACTACGGAGCAGCGTTACCGGGTAGATGACCATGTTGACGCCCACGCCCGCCAGTTCATCCACGGTGAAGAGCGCGCTCTTGCCGAACTCGGTCATGTTGGCCAGGATCGGCACGTCCACCGCGTCCCGGATGGCCTTGAACTCGCTCAGGTCCTTCATGGCCTCGGGGAAGATTGCATCCGCGCCGGCTTCAACCAGGGCCTTGGCTCGCTGCTGCGCCGCCTCCAGTCCATCGGTGGCCCGGATGTCGGTACGGGCCATGATGAGGAAGTTCGGGTCCCGGCGGGCGTCGGCGGCGGCCCGGATCCGCTTGGTGGCAGTATCCAGGTCCACCACGTTCTTGCCGTCCAGGTGGCCGCAGCGCTTGGGGTTGAACTGGTCTTCGATGTGGCAGCCGGCCAGGCCGGCGTTTTCCAGTTCCTGCACGGTGCGGGCCACGTTCATCGGTTCACCGAACCCGGTGTCGGCGTCGACGATCGAGGGAAGGTCCGTCATGCGGGCAATCTGGCCCGCACGGGTGGCCACCTCTGTCAGCGTGGTCAGGCCGATGTCCGGCAGGCCCAGGTCGTTGGCCAGGACGGCGCCGGAGATGTAGACGCCGGCGAAGCCCTTCTCCTCGATCAGGCGGGCGGAGAGCGGGTTGAAGGCGCCGGGGAACTGCTGGATGGTCCCGGAGGCCAGCAGTTCCCGGAACCGGATCCGCTTCTGTTCCGGGGTTGTCTTTGAGTACAGCATCAGAAGAGTCCCTTCGGTGCCGCCGCGAGGTCGATCACGCCGGGGGCGGCGGTGATGTTCAGCTGGTCCAGCTCGCCGGCGGCGAGTTCGGGGAGGCGTTCGACGGCGGCGAGGAACCTTTCGATTTCAGCCTCTTCCACCAGGCCGGCGGCCAGCGTGCGGAACTTGTTCACGTACTGTTCCCGGGCGAACGGCCGGGCGCCCAGCGGGTGCGCGTCGGCCACGGCGATCTGGTCCGTGATGACGGTGCCGTCCTTGAGCGTGATCTCCACGGAACCGCCGAAGGCCTTCTCGGCGATGTCCAGGGAGTGGTAGCGGCGGG
Source organism: Arthrobacter sp. NicSoilC5 (assembly GCF_019977395.1). Taxonomy (NCBI): domain Bacteria; kingdom Bacillati; phylum Actinomycetota; class Actinomycetes; order Micrococcales; family Micrococcaceae; genus Arthrobacter; species Arthrobacter sp. NicSoilC5. The sequence continues at coordinate 41,386 of NZ_AP024660.1, forward strand.
TCCATTCCGCGTCTTCCACCGTGGTGACCTTGTGCCACAGCTCCACGGTGTCCGGACGCGCGGCGCGCTCCGGGGCGTAGGAGTCCACGTGGTGCCAGGCGCCGTCCTGCAGCGCCACCGTGAAGATGTAGGGGATGGAGTGGTCCAGGGTCTCGCGGCTGGCGGTGGGGCTGTACTTCTGCGGATCGTTCGCGCCCGAGCCGATCACGTAGTGCGTGTGGTGGCTGGTCTTGATCAGCACGGACTCGACGTTGGCCGGGTCGGTGACCTCCGGGTGCTCACCGTGGAGCTTGCGGGCCAGGTCGATCCAGGCCTGCGCCTGGTACTCGGCGGAGTGCTCCTTGGTGTAGGTGTCCAGGATGGCACGCTTGGCTTCGCCCGGAGTGGGGAGCGGGACCATGTAGGAGGCGTCCGGGCCGTCGAGCATCCAGGCGATGACGCCGTCCTCGCCCTCGTAAATCGGCACGGGTGAGGTCTGGCCCCGCATGGCCCGGTCCGCGGACTCGACGGCCATTTTGCCGGCAAACGCCGGGGCGTGCGCCTTCCAGGTGGAGATCTCGCCCTTGCGGGACTGCCGGGTTGCGGTGGTGGTGTGCAGCGCCTGGCCCACCGACTGGAAGATCGTCTCGACGTCGAGGCCCAGCAGGGTGCCGATGCCGGCGGCGGCGGAGGGGCCGAGGTGGGCGACGTGGTCGATCTTGTGCTTGTGCAGGCAGATGGCCTTGACCAGGTTGACCTGGATTTCGTAGCCGGTGGCGATGCCGCGGATGAGGTCGTGCCCGCTGGACCCAACGTGTTGGGCCACGGCGAGGATCGGGGGAATGTTGTCACCGGGGTGGGAGTAGTCGGCGGCGAGGAAGGTGTCGTGGTAGTCGAGTTCCCGTACGGCCACGCCGTTGGCCCAGGCAGCCCATTCCGGTGCAACCCGTTCCTCGATGCCGAAGACCTTGGAGCCCTTGCCTCCGGTGCTGGGACCATGGGTGAGCGCCTGGGCCCGGGCAGCGACGATCGGGGCGCGGTTCAGGGAAGCAATGGCCACCGAGGCGTTGTCGATGACGCGGTTGATGACCATGTCGGTGACTTCGTCGGAGACGGCGACGGGATCGGCCGCGACCTGGGCGATCTTGTAGGCGAGCTGGTCCTCGCGGGGCAGGTTCTCTTCGCTCTTGTAGACGCGGACGTGGTGTTCCTTAACCATGGTGCTCCTTCGGGTGGGATGCGTGGGTTGCTTTGACGTGGGAGAGGCTTCGGTGCAGGTGGACGATCGTCGCCGCCTCAGCGAGCTTCGGGTTGCCGGCTGCGATGGCCTCCGCGATGGCGGCGTGTTCGGCCGCTGCGGCGGTGAGGCGGCGGGCGTCGTCCGCTGCAAGCCGGCGGATCCGGACCAGGTGCACGCGCAGGCTTCGCATGGCCTGGGCCAGGTAGGAGTTGGAGATGGCGGCGTCGATGGCGGCGTCCAGCCGGCCCACCAGTTCGTAATAGTCATGCAGGGCGGGGTCCCCGCCGCTGATCAGCGCGGGGGCATTGAGCAGTTCGCGCTGCAGCTGCTCGAACGTGGCAGCGTCCCCTCGCCGGGCAGCCAGGGCGGCGGCCTTGCCCTCAAGGGTTTCGCGCAGTTCGAACAGTTCGTCGATGTCCTCGAGGGAGATGTCGGTGACCACGACGCCGCGGCCGCCTGCCGTCGTCAGCCCCTCTGCCGTCAGGCGGCCCAGTGCTTCACGGAGCGGTGTGCGCGACACACCAAGGCGTTCGGACTGTTCCACCTCGGCCAGGACAGTACCGGGAGCGAGGCGCCATTCGATGATGTCGTCCCGCAGGGCCGCGTAGGCCTTGTCGCTGGCGCGCATGCAGTTCTCCTTCCTCGGTGACAGCATCAGTGTATACACAAGAGGCGTCGGATTACAGCAAAAGGGGAAAATATTCGGATTCCATCCAATTTCTGTATACATAACCCTTGTGGCGGGCGCACTCTGCCCGCTACCATGAGCTGCATCACAACGTCGTGGACGGGATACCCCTCATGGTCACCAAAAGCTACCGGGACAGCTACCAGCGCAGCCTCGAACAGCCCGAAGATTTTTGGCTGGAGGCAGCGCAGAAGATTTCCTGGACCTCTCCGCCGGGCCGGGCCCTGGACTCCAGCCGGGCACCGCTTTACAGCTGGTTCCCCGACGGCGCCCTGAACACCTGCTACAACGCGCTGGACCGGCACGTCGCCGAGGGCCGCGGAGGGCAGGATGCCCTGATCCATGACTCCGCGATGCTGGGTACACAGCAGCGCTACACCTACGCGGAACTGACGGACCTCGTGGCCCGCTTTGCCGGCGTGCTGCGGCGCCACGGCGTCGGCAAGGGCGACCGCGTGGTGATCTACATGCCCATGATCCCGGAAGCCGCCATCGCCATTCTGGCCACTGCCCGGCTGGGCGCGGTCCACTCGGTGGTCTTTGGCGGCTTCGCGCCCAAGGAGCTCGCCGCGCGCATCCGCGATGCCGCCCCCGCCGCCGTGGTCACGGCCTCCGGCGGGATCGAACCGGCCAGGCGCATCGAATACCTGCCTGCCGTCGCGGAGGCCCTCGGGCTGGCCGGCACGGCCGGCATTCCCGTGGTGGTCAAAGCGCGCGACGGCTTCGCATCGGCGGCCGGGGACCATGCTGGATGGCTGGACTGGGATTCGGCCATGGCTTCGGCCGAAGCCGTGGCCCCTGTCGCCGTGCAGGCCACGGACCCGCTGTATATCCTCTACACCTCCGGAACAACGGGCGCGCCCAAGGGCGTGGTGCGGGACAACGGAGGGCACGCCGTCGCCCTGCGCTGGACCCTGGAAAACATTTACGGCATCGGCCCCGGCGACGTGATGTGGACGGCGTCCGACGTTGGCTGGGTGGTGGGGCACTCCTACATCGTTTATGGTCCGTTGCTGGCCGGAGCCACCACCGTGATGTACGAGGGCAAACCGGTGGGCACTCCTGACGCCGGGGCGTTCTGGCGCGTGGTCCAGGACCACAAGGTCAACGTGCTGTTCACCGCTCCCACGGCGCTGCGGGCCATCCGCAAGGCCGATCCGGAGGCATCGCTGCTGGGGAACTACGACGTCTCCAGCCTGCGGACGCTGTTCGCCGCCGGCGAGCGGCTGGACACGGACACGTTCCACTGGGCATCCAGGGTTTTAGGCGTGCCCGTGGTGGACCACTGGTGGCAGACCGAGACAGGTTGGGCCATTTGCGCCAATCCGCGTGGACTGGAGCCATTGCCCATCAAGGCCGGCTCCCCGAGCGTTCCGATGCCCGGGTTCCGGCTGCGGATCCTCGACGGCGCGGGCGGGGAAGTGGAGCCCGGCACCGAAGGCAACATCGTCCTGGAGCTGCCGTTGCCGCCGGGCACCCTCACCACCCTGTGGAGAAACGATGAACGCTTCATCTCGTCCTACCTGCAGGCCTTCGAGGGCTGCTACGCCACGGGCGATTCCGGCTACCGCGACGAGGACGGGTACCTGTTCGTCATGGGCCGCACCGACGACATCATCAATGTTGCCGGACACCGGCTGTCCACCGGCGCCATGGAACAGGTGATCGGCCAGCATCCGGCGGTTGCCGAGTGTGCCGTGATCGGCCTCGCCGACCCCCTCAAGGGCCAGCGCCCCAGCGGCTACGTGGTGCTCAAATCCGGCGTCGACATCCCCGAAGACGTCCTGGCCAAGGACCTGGTGGCCCTGGTCCGGCGGGACATTGGTGCGGTTGCGGACTTCAAGCATGTGACGGTGGTGGACGCGCTGCCCAAGACCCGGTCCGGGAAAATCCTCCGCAAGACCATGCGCCAGATCGCAGACGGCGAGGAGTACACCGTACCCTCAACCATCGAGGATCCCGGGGTCATCGACCAGTTGATCGGCACCCTCCGGGTGGGCGGGGCGGAAGCCCGCTGACGGTCAGGGCGGGGCGTCGAACCTTCGCACGTGGACCCCCGCATGTTTAGCCTCGGCGCGTCAGCGCGCGTTCCAGCGGTACTCGTTCTCCGGCCTTCCCGGGGTGCCGTAGCGCGCGGTCCGGGAAACGGTGCCCGCGTCGGCAAGGTATTCCAGATAGCGCCGCGCGGTTACCCGGGACATACCCAGGGCATCCATGACCTCGGTGGCGGACACTGCTTCGGGCTGGCCGCGCAGGAACTCCTGGACCGAGCCGAGGGTCGAGGTGGACAGGCCTTTGGGAAGGGGAAGTTCGGACGGCGCACGGAGGCTCGCAAAAGCCTGGTCCACCTCGCTTTGCGAGGCACCTCCCTTGCCGGGACCGCCGTTGGAACCCGCCAGCTGCTGCCGGAACTGGCGGTAGTTTTCCAGCTTGTCCGAGAAGGTGGCGAACGTGAAGGGCTTGATCAGGTACTGGACCACGCCGATGGCGACGGCGCTGCGGACGATTGCCAGCTCGCGCACGGCGGTGATGGCGATGATATCCGCGAGGATCCCGGCGGAGCGCATCCGCCGGGCGATGTCCAGGCCGTGCAGGTCGGGCAGGTTCATATCCAGCAGGACAAGTTCCACCGGCTCTCCCGCCGCCACGAATTCATTGAGGAGCCGCAGGGCGGACTGGCCATCGGGTGCAGTCCCCGCGAGCTCAAACCCTTCCAGCCGCCCCACGTACGCGGCATGGGCCGCGGAAGCGATGGCCTCGTCTTCGACGACGAGGACCCGGATGTTGCTCACTGTCTGTGCTCCTTATCCGCGGAGACCGCCGCAGGCAGGAATACTTCGAACTTGGCGCCGCGCCGGCCATTAATGGCCAGCGTACCGCCCAAACGCTGCACGGCCTGCCGGACCAGCGCCAGTCCAATGCCCCGGCCCCCCATCCCGGCGGGCTTGGTGCTGAACCCGTGCCGGAAGATCTTTTCCGAATCCGCGGGGTCGATGGCCGCCCCGGAATCGTTGACGGCGATGTCCAGTCCTTCCTCGTCCGCCTCCAGCGTCAGCACCACCCGCCGCGGGGGAGGGGCGTCGGCAGCAGCATCAATCGCGTTGTCCAGCAGGTTGCCCAGGATCGTCACCAGGTCCTGGACGGCCACCCCGGGTGCGGCGCCCGAGCCGAGGGTGGAAACATCCAGCTGGACGCCGCGCTCGTGGGCCTCGGCCACCTTGCCCATGACCAGGGCTCCCACCACCGGTTCATCAATCGAGCTCACCATGTCGTCCGTCAGCTGCTGGCTCAGGGCCAGGTCCTGGGTGGCGAAATCGAGGGCTTCGCCCGTCCGGCCAAGCTCCAGGAGCGAGACCATGGTGTGGAGCCGGTTGGCGTGTTCATGGGTCTGGGCCCGCAGCGCATCCGAAAGGGTCCGCATGGTCTGCAGCTCGTTGCCCAGTGCCTCGATTTCCGTCCGGTCCCGGAGCGTGGCCACTGTTCCATACACGGGGACCTTCCCCCGCGCCCCAGGGGACTCGGGCCCCCTGGCCGGGCCCTGGTTGACCACCAGCACGCGGGAACCGGTCAGCACCATCTCGTCCTTGGTGGTGCGCCCCGAATCGAACAGGCTGCGCAGCTCGCTGTCCAGGGGGAGGTCTGCCAGGGATGGGGGCCGCGTGGGATCGTTGCTGCCCGTTTCGGCGAGGCCCAGCAGTTCGGCAGCCTGGTCGTTGTACATCACCACGCGCTTCTTGGCATCGATGAGGATCAGCCCTTCGCGCACCGAGTGCAGCACTGATTCGTAGTAGGTGAACAACTGCGCCAGCTGTTCGGGCCCCCAGCCGCGCGTCACTCGCCGCAGATACCTGCCCAGCAGCCACGACGCCAGGGATCCGCCCACCAGCAGGGCGATGCCGACGGCCAGCAGGACCGGCAGGCGGCCGGTGAAGGCCACGTCGACGCTGCGGACGGTGACACCCGCCGCCACCAGCGCCTTCACGGTCCCTTGGGCGTCCTTGACCGGAACGATGGTCCGGACCGAGGGGCCCAGGGTGCCGGCGGTGACTTCGGTGAAGGCCCGGCCCTGCAATGCAGCGTCGATGGAGCCGATGTACGGGTGGCCCAGTTCCTCGTCCCGCGGGTGTGTCCAGCGGGTCCGGTCAGGAGCCATGATGGTGATGAAGTCGATGTGGGCGGCGCTGGTGACGTCCTTGGCGTAAGGCTGCAGCAGGGCGGACGGGTCCGGCGTGGCGGCGGCCTGGAGCACCAGGGGATTGGCGGCGATGGAGGCAGCCACTCCTTCCATGCGGCGCCCCGCCTCGTCATACGTACGGTCCCGGGCGTCCACGTAGGCCGCAGTCCCCACAATGGCGATGAAGGATACGACGATCAGCAGGTTCGCCAGGAAGAGCCGGCGGGCGATACTCCAGCGGTGGATCATGCCTGCCTCCTTCAGAACCCCGGGGGTGCCGCGACCAATATGAACGCAACGGTGAGCTGGATCACGGGGTGCCCAATGATGGATATCACATTGCACGGACGTGTTGAGCCCAGAGACTGCGCCGCAGCGTCTATCAGAATATCCACAAGGAGACACATCATGGCTTCTCAACGAGGAGAGTCGCTCGAGACCGCGACGCCGCGGCGCAAGGGACTGGACAAGTCCCACTACCTTTACATTGCCGTTATCGCCGCCGTCGTCCTCGGCGCGGTTGTCGGCCTGCTCTTCCCGGAGGTGGGCAAGTCCCTCAAGCCCCTGGGAGACGGGTTCGTCAAGCTCATCAAGATGATGATTGCCCCGGTCATCTTCTGCACGATTGTCCTGGGCATCGGATCCATTGCCAAGGCAGCCACCGTCGGCAAGGTGGGCGGCCTCGCACTGGGCTACTTCATCATCATGTCCACCTTCGCGCTGGCCATCGGCCTCGTGGTGGGCAACCTGATCCACCCCGGCGAAGGCCTGAAGCTGACGCCCTACGACCCCAACAAGAAGGCCGCCACTGACAGCACCGTGGACTTCCTGATGGGCATCATCCCGGGTGACATCCCCGTCCTGCCCACCCTGCTGGCCGCCATCCTGGTGGGCTTCGCCCTGCAGAAGATGGGCACGCAGGGGACCCCCATCCTCAAGGCCATCGGCCACGCCCAGGGCCTCGTTTTCCGCATCCTCATCATGATCATGTGGCTGGCTCCGATTGGTGCCTTCGGTGCCATCGCCGCCGTCGTCGGCGCAACCGGCGTCCAGGCCATCGTGAGCATGTTCACGCTGATGATCGCCTTCTACATCACCTGCGCACTGTTCATCGTGGTCATCCTGGGCGGCCTCCTCCAGGTCGTTGCCGGAGTGAACATCTTCAAGCTGATGAAGTACCTGGCCCGCGAGTACCTCATCATCTTCTCCACCTCCTCCTCCGAAGCGGCGCTGCCCCGCCTGATCGCCAAGATGGAACACCTCGGCGTCTCCAAGCCCGTCGTGGGCGTCACCGTTCCCACGGGCTACTCCTTCAACCTGGACGGAACCGCCATCTACCTGACCATGGCGTCCCTCTTCGTTGCCAACGCCATGGGAACCCCGCTGGACCTCGGCGCCCAGATCTCCCTGCTGGTCTTCATGATCATCGCCTCCAAGGGTGCCGCCGGCGTCACCGGCGCCGGCCTGGCCACCCTCGCAGCAGGCCTGCAGGCACACCGTCCCGAGCTGCTGGGCGGCGTGGGCATGATCGTGGGAATCGACCGCTTCATGTCCGAGGCCCGCGCCCTGACCAACTTCACCGGCAACGCAGTGGCCACGGTCCTGGTGGGCACCTGGGTCAAGGAGATCGACGGCGGCCAGGTTGCCCGCGTCCTCTCCGGCGAAGTCCCCTTCGACGAGCAGACCATGATCGCCGGCCACGGCGAGATGGCACCGAAGGAAGAAGGCGCCCGCGAGGCCGCCAAGGCCTAGCCTCTGTCCCATAAGAGACGTGAAACCGCCCCTGCAGCCCTGCTGCGGGGGCGGTTTTTCGTTGCCCTGCAGTGCAACCTTCGACCTCAGCTAGAGGGTCAAGGCTCAACATTCGCGGAAAGTCAAGTTCCGTCGAATACCGTGTCGGGCGCTGTAACCTAGGGAGCAGAACGAACGGCGCTGGTCAGCCAGCGGCAGGAAATCACCGTCATCGAAAGTGTGGACAGATACGTGAGCAGCGAACAGGGTTCAGCAACTCTGGAGGGCACGGAATTCGACCTGGAAAACGCGGTGATGGGCCCCACGGGTCGCCCATACCGCGAGTTCCCGGAACCCGCGCCGCTGTCCTCCCACGGTCCGGCCCGCGTCATCGCCATGGTCAACCAGAAGGGCGGCGTCGGGAAGACCACCTCCACCATCAACCTGGCCGCGGCACTCGCCGAATACGGCCGGCGTGTCCTGCTGGTGGACTTCGACCCCCAGGGTGCGCTGTCGGCGGGCCTGGGCGTCAACCCGCACGAACTCGACCTCACCGTGTACAACGTCCTGATGGACCGCAAGGTGGACATCCGCGACGCCATCCACCAGACCGGTGTCGAGAACGTCGACCTGCTGCCGGCCAACATCGACCTCTCCGCGGCGGAAGTGCAGCTGGTGAACGAGGTGGCGCGCGAACAGGTCCTGGACCGTGCGCTGAAGAAGGTCGAAGACGACTACGACGTCGTCCTCATCGACTGCCAGCCGTCCCTGGGCCTCCTGACCGTCAACGCCCTCACCGCGGCCCACGGCGTCATCATCCCGCTCATTTGCGAGTTCTTCGCGCTCCGCGCCGTGGCCCTCCTCGTTGAGACCATCGACAAGGTCCAGGACAGGCTGAACCCGCGGCTGCAGGTGGACGGCGTGCTGGCCACCATGTACGACGCACGCACGCTGCACAGCCGCGAAGTGATCACCCGGCTGGTGGAGGCGTTCGGTGACAAAGTCTTTGAAACCGTCATCAAGCGCTCCATCAAGTTCGCGGATGCCACCGTGGCTGCGGAGCCCATCACCAGCTACGCCGGAAACCACGTGGGTGCTGACGCCTACCGCCGGCTGGCCAAGGAGCTGATCTCCCGCGGCGGCGCACCCTAAGCACGCCGTGGCCGAGACCAAACCCGGCTTCGAGGTGCGGCTGGCCAACTTCACGGGTCCGTTCGACCTCCTCCTGGGACTGATCGCCAAGCACCAGCTGGACATCACCGAAGTTGCCATCGCCACGGTCACCGATGAGTTCATCAAGTACATCCGCAAGCTGCAGGAGCTCGGTGAAGAATGGGCCCTGGACGAGGCCAGCGAGTTCCTGGTGATTGCCGCCACCCTGCTTGACCTCAAGGCAGCACGGCTCCTCCCGGCCGGAGAAGTCGAGGACGACGAGGACATCGCCCTGCTGGAAGCGCGGGACCTCCTGTTTGCCCGGCTGCTCCAGTACAAGGCCTTCAAGCAGGTGGCAGGCATCATGGGCGAAACCCTGCACCAGGAAGGCCGCCGCTTTCCACGGCAGGTGGCACTCGAGGAACATTTCGCAGCCATGCTCCCCGAGCTCGTCTGGAAACATACGCCCCGGCAGTTCGCTGCACTGGCAGAAGCCGCGCTTCGGCCCAAGGCGCCGGCGCAGCCACCACAGGTTGCCCTCGGCCACCTGCACGGCGGCAATGTCAGCGTCAAGGAGCAGGCCGAAGTGCTGGGCCTCAGGCTCCAGCAGGAGTCACCCCTGACATTCCGTTCCCTGATTGCCGACGCCGAGTCCACCCTGGTGGTGGTGGCCCGGTTCCTGGCCCTGCTGGAGTTGTTCCGGGACCGGGCTGTCTCGTTCGACCAGCTCTCCCCGCTGGCGGACCTTGCCATCCACTGGACGGCCGACCGCCGGGACTGGTCGGCGGAAAACCTAAGCGAAGAATTCGAGGAGCAACTGTGAACCCGCAGGAGGATACGCAGCCGCAGCAGACGCGGTGGCAGGACGACGCCGGCCACGGCCCCGCCTTCGCCGACCTTCCCGGCGGCGCCAAGGCTGCCCTGGAAGCCGTCCTCATGGTTTTGGACGAACCGGCCACGGAGGAGGAGCTGGCGGCAGGGGTGGGGCTAACGGTGGACTCGGTCCGCTCTCTGCTGGCAGAACTGCAGCGCGATTATAACGGCTATACTGTTAAAGCCCCGGAGGTGGAGAGTGCCAGCAGCGCTGGTATCGGTTCCAGTCCCCGGGGTTTTGAATTGCGGAACATCGCCGGTGGCTGGCGCATCTACTCCCGCACGGAATTTGCCGACATTGTGGGCAAGTACGTGCTTGAGGGGCAGACTGCCAGGCTCACCCAGGCGGCGTTGGAAACACTGGCGGTCATCGCGTACCGCCAGCCCGTTTCCCGGGCGCGCGTGTCTGCAATTCGCGGGGTCAATGTTGACTCTGTCGTACGGACGCTGGCCCAGCGCGGGCTGATCGAGGACGCGGGAACAGATCCCGAGTCCGGCGCAATCCTCTACCGGACTACCTCGTATTTCCTCGAACGGATGGGAATCAGTTCAGTGGAGGACCTGCCCCAACTGTCGCCGCACCTTCCGGGGCTCGACGGGATCGCAGAGTTCTACGACGCCGGGACGATGTAGGCAGGACACCCCTGCCCGCAACAGTCCATCCAGCACGGTTATTTATCAGGGCAGACGAAGTCTGCGCGGCTGGCTAAGGTTGTCCTTGGACATCTCAGCCGGCCAATACACATTTGAAGGACGGGTCATGACACAGGCGGGACGCCAGGGTTCACCACGTAACGGTTCGGGACGCGGCGGGAACGAACGCAACAGTTCACAGCGCAACCCGGCACAGGGCGGCAGCTTCAGCGGGGGCTCCCGCGGCGGAGCAGGCAAGCGATCCTCCGGATTCGGCGGGGACCGCCCGCACCGCGCGCCCAAGCCGCGCGAAGAGCGCTTCATCGACCCCGACCTCGCGGGGGACCAGCAGGGACGCGGAGCCGAGCCCGCCAGGGGTGCCAAGCCGTCGTCGCGCAAGCCCGCGGCCCGCAAGCCCGGTGCCGGGAAAGCCCCCGGAACCCCCGGTGCGCTCAAGCCCAAGCCGCGAACGGGCGCTCCCGGAGCAGCCGCTTCCCGTGCTTTCGGCAGCGAACGCTTTGGCCAGAACCTGGGGCCGGTCCGCAAGCCTGCACGGAAGAAGGGTCCCCGGGGCAACGTTCCCCAGTCCGAACTCCACGATGCCGACGGCGTGCGCCTCCAGAAGGTGATGGCCTCCGCAGGAGTCGCCTCCCGGCGCGTCTGCGAAGAGATGATCGCCGAGGGCCGTGTCGAAGTTGACGGCCAGGTAGTCACCGAACTCGGTGTCCGCGTAGACCCCAAGACTGCCGTAATCCACGTTGACGGCCTGCGGATCCAGCTGGACGAAAACCTGGTCTACATGGTCTTCAACAAGCCCAAGGGCGTGGTGTCCACCATGGAGGACCCCGAGGGCCGGCCCTGCATCAGCGACTTCCTGAAGAACAACAAGAACACCGGCGAACGCCTCTTCCACGTTGGCCGGCTCGACGTCGCCACCGAAGGCCTGCTGCTGCTGACCAACGACGGCGAACTCGCCAACCGGCTCACTCACCCCTCCTACGAGGTTCCCAAGACCTACCTGGTGCAGGTGCGCGGACCGTTCCCGCAGGGCGTTGGCGCCCAGTTGAAGGCCGGCGTCGAGCTGGAGGACGGCTTCGCTTCCGTTGACTCCTTCCGCCTGGTGGACTCAACCCCGGGCCATGTGCTGATCGAGGTTGTACTCCACTCCGGCAAGAACCGCATTGTCCGGCGCCTCTTCGACGCCGTTGGCTTCCCGGTCCAGCGGCTGGTCCGCGTCAAGGTGGGCCCCATCGGGCTCGGCGACCAGCGCCAGGGCAGCATCCGCAACCTGGGCAAGCAGGAAGTCGGCCACCTGCTGGCATCCGTAGGGCTCTGAGGCATGTCCGCGTTCAAAAGCCAGGGCCGCGGCCACCTGGATGGCCCGGTGGTGGTCATCGGCACCGGGCTGCTGGGCACCAGCATTGGGCTGGGCCTGCGGGGGCGCGGCGTACCCGTGTTCCTCTCGGACCCGTCGCCCACCAACCAGGCGGTGGCCGTGGACATCGGTGCCGGCCGCCCGCTGCCGGAACTGGGCGATGCAGCGCCGCAGCTGGTGGTGGTGGCCGCCCCGCCGGACGTCACGGCCGACGTCGTCCTTGCCGCGCTGTCCAACTACCCGGACGCTGTGGTCATCGACATCGCCAGCGTGAAGGCGGGCATCCTGGCCCGGCTGCGGGAATCGGGCGTCGACCTTTCCCGCTACGTGGGGACCCACCCCATGGCGGGCCGCGAAAAGTCCGGCCCCGTAGCGGCGCGCGGTGAGCTCTTCACGTCCATGCCCTGGGTGCTCTGCCCCTCCGAGGAAACGTCCGGTGGCGCCCTGCAGGTGGCCCGCTCGCTCGCCTCGGACCTGGGGGCCGTCGTCTCGCAGTTCACGGCGGACGAACACGACGAAGCCGTGGCACTGGTCTCGCACCTGCCCCAGGTGATGTCCTCACTGCTGGCCAGCCGGCTGCAGGGAACTCCTCTGCACGCGTTGTCCCTGGCAGGCAACGGACTGCGTGACGTCACCAGGATCGCGGCCAGCGACCCCACCCTGTGGGTCCAGATCCTCGGCGGCAACGCGGACAAGGTGGTGGAGATCCTCTACGGTGTCCGGGACGACCTGAACCGGTTGATTGGAACCCTGGAGAACCCCACCGCACCCGGGGCCCGGCTGGACCTCGCGCAGCTGATCAGCGAGGGCAACGCCGGCCAGGCGCGGATCCCCGGGAAACACGGTGGTCCGCCGCAGGCTTATGCATGGCTTACCGTCCTGGTGGATGACAAGCCTGGCCAGATCGCCCGGCTGCTCACCGAGATCGGGGAGATCGGCGTCAACCTGGAGGACATGCGGCTTGACCACTCGTCAGGCCAAAACGTGGGTATGGTGGAAATCTCCGTGTTGCCGAACAAGCACGACCACTTGATCGAAGCTCTCAACGACCGCGGATGGCGGGTACTTCAGTAATGACACAGGAACTCCTCGAATCCATGCGCGCCCTGCGCATCGGCCGGCCGCTGGTGGTTGCCATCGATGGGCCTTCAGGCTCCGGAAAATCCAGCGTGAGCAAGGAAGTTGCGCGCAGGCTCCGGCTGGCCTACCTGGACACCGGCGCCATGTACCGTGCCCTGACCTGGTACTGCGTGACCGAAGGCATCGACCTTGAGGACGGCGCGGCGGTGGAACAGGCATCCAGGGACTTCGTCCTGGAACTGAGCACCAGTCCCATGGAGGAATATGTCCGGGTGGGCGGCGTGGACGTCACGGACGCCATCCGTGAGCCGGCCATCTCCTCCGCCGTCAGTGCCGTCGCCACCACCCTGGGCGCCCGGACCGAACTGATCCGGCGGCAGCGGGACCTGATCGAAAAGCACCACCGCCGGATGGTGGTGGAAGGCAGGGACATCACCACCGTCGTCGCGCCCGGGGCCGAGGTGCGCATGCTCCTCACCGCCAGCGAGGAAGCCCGCCTGCGCCGGCGGGGCATCCAGCTGGGCGGTACTCAGAACGCCGAGCAACTGGCAGCCCAGGTCACGCACCGCGATGCCAAGGACTCCACCGTGGTGAACTTCACGCAAGCCGCTTCCGGGGTGGTGACGCTGGACTCCTCGGACCTCGACTTCGAACAGACCGTGGATGCCGCCCTCGTCATCGTCACCAAGGTCCTGAACCGTGACTGACGCCGGGCCCGGCCTGCCGTCCGGGCTGACCACGGCATGGAGCAGGCCGGTGGGCTGGATCCTTGACCACCTGGTCTACCGGACCACCGTGACCGGCAGGACCAATGTCCCCACCGGCGGACCGGTGATCTTCGCAGGCAACCACATCAGCTTCCTTGACGGGCCGGTGATGTTTGGCGCCGCGCCGCGTCCGATGCACATCCTGGTGAAGCAGGAGATGTTCAAAGGTTTCCTGGGCCGCGTGCTCACCGCGTCCGGGCAGCTGCCCGTGGACCGCCGCGGTGACCGAGCAGCGCTGCAGCGCTGCAAGGACGTGCTCGACGCCGGGCGCTGCGTAGGGATTCTTCCGGAAGGGACCCGGGGGAGCGGCGCAGCCGCGGACATCAACGGGGGCGTGGCCTGGCTGGCGCTGAATTCCGGAGCCCCCGTGGTGCCGGTAGCCATCCTGGGCACCCGCCAGGGCGATGAGCACCTGGACTTCGTCCCACGGCCCGGTCGGCGCTTCCACGTCAGCTTCGGGTCAGCCCTGACCCTGGCCCGCAGGGCCGGGGAAACCGGCCGTGCTTCAATGGACAGGGCCGCGCAGGACATCCGTGCAGCGCTGGCAGGGCACGTCCAGGACACCATCCAACTCAGCGGGCAGACCCTGCCCTTCGCTGACCACAAAGACTTGACAGCAGTAGCCGGGGACGCCGGCAGATGACCACTAAGGACAGTGCAATGAGCGACACCACCCAGGCTTCCGGGCACTCCGGCGCCGACGACGAATACACCCCCACCGGCACCGACCAGGTTGCAGAGCGCCTGGCGGCGATTGGGGACGACGAGGCCGAGCTCCGCGCCGCCTCCCTCCGGGCCGGCCTGGAGGACTACGAGCTGGACGAGGACGACGCCGCCCTGCTGAGCGGCGAGTACGGGGACGAGGACCTCGAAGGTCCCCTCAAGCTGGACCCCGTCCTGGCCATTATCGGACGTCCGAACGTGGGCAAGTCCACCCTGGTGAACCGTATCCTGGGCCGCCGCGAAGCGGTCGTGGAGGATACTCCCGGCGTAACCCGCGACCGCGTGATGTACTCCGCGAACTGGAACGGACGCAACTTCACCCTGGTGGACACCGGGGGATGGGAACACGACGCCCGCGGCATCCACGCCAGGGTCGCGGAGCAGGCCGAGATGGCCGTGGAACTCGCTGACGCCGTCCTGTTCGTGGTGGACTCCGCCGTCGGCGCCACCGCCACGGACGAGGGCGTCATGAAGATGCTGCGCCGCAGCAAGAAGCCGGTCATCATGGTGGCCAACAAAGTGGACGACTTTGCCCAGGAAGCGGACAGCGCAGCACTCTGGGGCCTTGGCTTCGGCGAGCCCTACCCGGTGTCGGCCCTGCATGGCCGCGGGGTGGCCGACCTCCTGGACCACGTCATGGATGTCCTGCCCGAGTTTTCCACCGTTGAAGGCGTGGAACGCTCCGGCGGTCCGCGGCGTATCGCCCTGATCGGCCGCCCGAACGTGGGCAAGTCCTCGCTGCTGAACAAGCTCGCCGGATCCGAACGCGTGGTGGTGGACAACACCGCCGGCACCACCCGTGATCCGGTGGACGAATTCATCGAACTCGGCGGCCGCACCTGGCGCTTCGTGGACACCGCCGGCATCCGCCGCCGCCAGCACATGGCACAGGGCGCGGACTACTATGCCTCGCTCCGGACGCAGGCCGCGCTCGAGAAGGCGGAGGTCGCCGTCGTGCTCCTCGCCGTGGACGAGGTCCTCAGCGAACAGGACGTCCGCATCCTCCAGCTGGCCATCGAGTCCGGCCGCGCCCTTGTCCTGGCCTTCAACAAGTGGGACCTGCTCGACGACGAACGCCGCCGCTACCTGGAGCGCGAAATCGAACAGGACCTGGCACACGTTGACTGGGCGCCGCGGGTCAACATCTCGGCAAAGACCGGCTGGCACAAGGACCGCTTGGTCCCGGCCCTGGACCTTGCACTGGAGAACTGGGACCGGCGTATCCCCACCGGGCGCCTCAACGCCTTCCTGGGTGAACTCGTTGCCGCACATCCGCACCCGGTCCGCGGCGGCAAGCAGCCCCGCATCCTCTTCGGCACCCAGGCCTCCAGCCGTCCGCCGAAGTTCGTGCTGTTCACCACCGGGTTCCTGGATCCCGGGTACCGCCGCTTCATCACGCGGCGCCTGCGCGAGACCTTCGGATTCGAGGGCACGCCCATCGAGGTGAGCATGCGCGTCCGCGAGAAGCGTGGCCGGAAGCGTTAATTGCGACACACCTTGGGGCTGATCACCGGAAAGTGTCACTGGCACCCCTCCGGATCGTGTAAGCTCTTCTAGGTGGTTCGGCCGGACTGCTGATGAAGATCTTCGGATTTGAGTTCAGCGGAGAACGGCGGAACCAGCGGGCTGTAGCGCAGCTTGGTAGCGCACTTGACTGGGGGTCAAGGGGTCGCAGGTTCAAATCCTGTCAGCCCGACCAAAAAGCGGAAAGCGCCGGAGAATTTCTCCGGCGCTTTCCGCTTTTTTGGGTTTCATGGTCATTCCCGGCTGCGCACCGTCATGTGGACAAATCACCCCGGGAGCCGGGGGTGAAATGTCCGGTTGGGGGTGTCCTGGGTGGTGCAGGGCATGGTGGACAGTCAGCCGAGGGCCGCGTCGAGGGTGACGAAGCCGTAGCCCGCCGCCCGGAGCTGGGAGATCACCTGGGGGAGGGCCGCAGCGTCGAGCGTTGAGCCGTCGTCCGGGTTCGAGCCGAGGTGCATCAGGACGATCTCACCGGGCTGCGCGGAAGCCATGACGCGCTGGACGATAAAGGCCGGGCCGCGCGTTCCGTTCATGGTGCCTTGCCAGCCAAGGGTGTCGACGGTCCACCGGACCGCCGCGTAGCCGGCGCCGTTGACGTCGGCGATCGTGCGCGAATCGCGGGCGCCGAACGGGAAGCGGAAGAACGGGAGCGGGTCGCCTCCTGCGGCCTCGATGGCCCTCTGCGCGCCGCTGATCTCGGCCGCGATCTGGGCGTCGGTCAGGGTGGTGAAGTCCGGGTGGGTCATGGAGTGGTTGCCGATTCGATTCCCCGCGTTGTAGATCAGGGCCGGGTCGGAGGGGAACTGGTTGACCCAGTTTCCGGTGAGGAAGAATGTGCCGGGGACCCCGTTGGCTGTGAGGGTGCTGAGGATCGATGGCAGGCCGGCGTCGTTGGCGCCGGCGTCGAACGTGAGTGCGACAACCTTCTGCGTGGTCGGAATACGCTCGAGGTCCACGCCCAGAAGTGCCGCCGGGATAGTGGCATGGATGACCTCAATCCTGCTGCTGGCCTCATGCCACAGGATCGAACCGTGCTGGAAGTCGCTGCGTCGTCCGCCCGTGATGCCATACTCGTCGCTGGTCGGGTAGCCGAGCCTGCTGTGCTCCCAACCGAGGGCCGCCCACTGGGCCCGGATGGCTCCATGCACCTCCTGGGCTCCGGTGGCGGGGCTCCAGTAGATCGAGCCCCCGGCGAAGTGGTTGAACCTGCCAACGCCGTCTGGGGTTCCGGTTTCGTCGGTGAGGGGGAAGCCGAGGAAGCCGGCTGGGCCGCCGAGTTCTGCGTAGTGTCCGCCGATTGAGCCGTGTATTTCGTGGGCTCCGGTGGCGGGGCTCCAGTAGATCGAGCCCCCGGCGAAGTGGTTGAACCTGCCAACGCCGTCTGGGGTTCCGGTTTCGTCGGTGAGGGGGAAGCCGAGGAAGCCGGCTGGGCCGCCGAGTTCTGCGTAGTGTCCGCCGATTGAGCCGTGTGTTTCGTGGGCTCCGGTGGCGGGGCTCCAGTAGATGGTGCCGCCGGCGAAGTTGTTGTAGCGGCCGGGGATGCCTGGGGTGGCGGTTTCGTCGGTGAGGGGGAAGCCGAGGAAGCCGGCTGGGCCGCCGAGTTCTGCGTAGTGTCCGCCGATTGAGCCGTGTGTTTCGTGGGCTCCGGTGGCGGGGCTCCAGTAGATGGTGCCGCCGGCGAAGTTGTTGTAGCGGCCGGGGATGCCTGGGGTGGCGGTTTCGTCGGTGAGGGGGAAGCCGAGGAAGCCGGCTGGGCCGCCGAGTTCTGCGTAGTGTCCGCCGATTGAGCCGTGTGTTTCGTGGGCTCCGGTGGCGGGGCTCCAGTAGATGGTGCCGCCCGCGTAGTTTTGGGCGCGGCCCCCAGCGATGTCGTACGGGGTGCCGACGGGCGCTCCGAGGAACGATGCGCCGCCGCCGAGCTGCTGATAGTGCTGGACGATCGCGTCGTCGCCAACCTGCTGGACCGCTGCCGACGCCGGAACGCTCTCGTGCGAGGCTGCCGCTGACGCCGTGGCCGCGGGCGGACCCAGAGCCGTACCGCCGAGGCCACCGCCGAGGGCGAGGGCCAAGGCCATTCCGAGGACGGCGGGTCGGGACCGGCGCATTGTGACCCCTTCGTACTGACCGAGACATGCAAGCCTTGATCAAGACGCTACGCCCCGGGGGCGTGCCCGGGCAGGACCGGAAGTCCCGAATCTGCCCGGGCGGGCCGTGCAACGTCCCGGGTGCCTGGTCTTCCTACTTCAGGAACTTGGACGTGCGCCGGTCAGCCAGGATCTTGCCCTTGGTCTGGCAGGTGGGGCAGTACTGCAGTGCGGTATCCGCAAACGACACCTCACGGACGGTGTCGCCGCAGACCGGGCAGGGTTGGCCGGCACGGGCGTGGACCCGCATATGGCTGCGTTTGACGTCCTTGAGATCCTTGGGCGGCTTGCCGGCCGCTTCCGCCAGCGCTTCGCCCAGTACGCTGTGGATGGCGTCGTACAGCACCTGTACGGTCTCCCGGTCCAGTGACTTCGCGATGGCGAAGGGCGAGATGCGGGCCGCGTGCAGGATCTCGTCGCTGTACGCGTTGCCGATCCCCGCGATGACGCTCTGGCTGCGCAGGAGGCCCTTGATCTGCTGCGAACTGCCGGCCAGGATCTCAGCCAGCATGCCGGCGTCGAACGCCTCCGTGAAGGGGTCCGGGCCCAGCGAGGCGATGCCCGGCACCACCTGCGGATCACGCACCACGTAGATAGCCAGGCTCTTCTTGGTGCCCGCTTCCGTCAGGTCCAGCCCGCGCGGACCATCCGGCCCGGAGAAAGCGCATCGGACCGCGATGAGGCCCTTGCCCATCCGGAGCTGGCTGTCGGCGGGGGAGTCCGTGAAGCGCACCCAGCCGGCCCGTGCCAGATGGAACACCAGGGAAATGCCGTCGGTATCGATGCTGATGAACTTCCCGAACCGCCGGACGCCGGACACGGTGCGGCCCTCGACCGCGTTATAGGGAGGATCGGCCGTCTTGAGCACGGCAAAGGAGACAACCTGCAGTTTGGTGACCACGCAGCCACGCAGCTGTTCATCAAGGAACGCGGCCAGGCCTGCGACTTCCGGCAGTTCCGGCATGGCCTACCCCACCTTCCCCAAAGACGCTGCACCGGTGCTTGCACTCATGGGTTCCATCTTGTCAGAAAGGCCCGTGCCGGCCCCGGCAGTTATGCCTATACTTTCAGCGGCGGCCCGATTTCCGGGCCCCTTGTGACATTGGCGCGTACCCCGATGAAAGGCCCCCCATGAGCAACATTCCCGAAGACCTGTCCTACACCGCCGAACACGAGTGGGTTACCGCCCCGAATGCCGACGGCGTGGTCCGCGTGGGAATCACGGATTTTGCCCAGGACGCGCTCGGAGACGTCGTCTACGCCCAGATGCCCGAGGTCGGCACGAAGATTACGGCAAACGAAGTGGTGGGTGAGGTTGAGTCCACCAAGAGCGTGAGCGACATCTACGCGCCCGTTTCCGGCGAAGTCGTGGCCCGCAACGACTCCCTTGACAGCGATTCGGCCCTGATCAACACCGATCCCTACGGCGACGGCTGGCTCATCGAGATCAAACTGGCCGAACCTGACGCCGTTGAGTCTTTGCTCAGTGCATCCGAGTACGAACAACAGGTAGGCTAAAGCTAACCGGTATTTCCGGTCCGGCCCCGCGTCGCGGGCATGGCGTCTGCGCACGTCAGAGCCCGGATCGGGAGCCGGTGCCGGACCTGGCGGACAGGACCGGAGACTAACCGTTGGTTGCGGGTTGAGTGCCCGCAACGTCTAAGAGGAGGAATCCATGGCTGGCCACAGACACAACCCTGCCGATGGGGAATACGGCACGGGTGCGGCTAGGTCGTCGGAGACCACCTCGATCCATCTCACCCCCGTCACTGACGAACCCATCATCGCCCCCAAGCTGTCCTCGGAAGAGCGCAACTCGGTGGAGGCCCTGCCTGCCGGCTCGGCGCTGCTCGTTGCCCACAGCGGCCCGAACGCCGGTGCCCGGTTCCTCCTGGATTCGGATGTGACCACCGCGGGGCGCCACCCCGACGCCGACATCTTCCTGGACGACGTCACGGTATCGCGGCGCCACGTGGAGTTCCGGCGCACCGCCCGCAGCTTCGAAGTGGTGGACAAGAACAGCCTCAATGGCACGTACGTCAACCATGACCGCGTGGACAGCGTGGAGCTGAAGTCCGGCAGCGAAGTCCAGATCGGCAAGTTCCGCCTCACCTTCTACCTGAGCCCTGCCACGGCTGCAGGCCGCAGCTGAACCGGGGACCGCTGCCTGTGGCAATGGCACAACCGGAACGCCGGGGCCCCCAGGTCCTGAACATTGGTGAAGTCCTCGCCCAGCTGAGCGCCGACTTCCCGGGCATGACCGCGTCGAAGATCCGCTTCCTGGAGGAAAAGGGACTGATCAACCCGCGGCGCACCCCTGCCGGCTACCGGCAGTACTCGGACGGCGACGTGGAGCGGCTGCGGTTCGTGCTGGCCCTGCAGCGGGACCAGTACCTGCCCCTGAAAGTGATCAAGGACTACCTTGACGCCATCGACAGGGGAGAGCGGCCGGAGAACCTGCCGCCCGGCGTCGTGGTTTCCCCCCGCATTGTCTCCGATGAACTGGCCGCCGAACTGCAGAACCGTGGCCGCAAGCTGAGCGAGGAGCAGCTCCGTACCGAGTCCGGCGCCAGCGTACCGCTCCTGCAGTCCCTCCTGAGCTTCGGCCTCATCAGCCACAGCAACGGCCAGTTCGACGAGCACGCCCTCCAGGTGGCCCGCGCCTGCGTCCAGCTGGAAAGCCACGGCCTGGAACCACGGCACCTGAGGCCCTTCCAGGCAGCAGCCGAACGGGAATTCGGCCTCGTGGAACGCGCTGTCGCGCCGCTTGCCTCACGCAAGGACTCGGCATCCCAGGCACGCGCGGCAGAGGCGGCCCGCGAGATCAGCGATCTTTGCCTCACCCTGCACCGGGCCCTGGTGCAGGACCACATCTCACGCATGGACATCTGATGATCGAAGTCGAGATTGTAGGCGTTCGCATCGAACTGCCTTCCAACCAGCCGCTGGTCCTGCTCAAAGAGATGCACGGCGAACGCCACGTTCCCATTTGGATCGGCACCCCGGAAGCCAGCGCCATCGCCCTGGCCCAGCAGGGCGTGGTCCCGCCCCGGCCCATGACCCACGATCTCCTGGTGGACGTGGTGGAGTCGCTGGGCCACTCCGTGGTCAGCGTCAACATCGTGGCCGTGGAGGACAACATCTTCTACGGGCAGCTGCAGTTCGAAAACGGCACCACCGTTAGCTCGCGCGCCTCGGACGCGCTGGCGGTCGCGCTGCGCGCCAAGTGCCGGATCTGGTGTGCCGATTCCGTAATGGACGAGGCAGGCGTCCGCATTACAGAGCACGACGAGGGGGAAGACGCCGAGCCGGGCCCCACCGTGGACGAGGAGCGCGAACTGCGGCGTTTCCGTGAATTCCTGGACGACGTGGAACCAGAGGACTTCGACGGCTAAGGTCACGTTAAGGTTAAAGTTAAGGCTGAAAGTTTCGACACGCCTCTTCGAAGCCCCCGAGGTCTTTGACCTCGGGACCCGCCGGGCCTAACGTCGAAGTATCAAGTTCCCTTGCTTACGGCAGCCGCGCAAGTCACACTGGAAAGTGCGCCCCGCGGAGAAATTACACCCATGGTCTTCATGCCAAGGATGCTGTATCAGTTCCGGGGGAGCGTACGACAAGGAGGATCCAGGTGAGTCCCAAAGGCGAAGCAGGCGGGCTTAAACAGCCCACGGCTGGTGTTGCTGTGCCCGTGAGCGGTGCCCAAGGCCTCCTGTTCACCGAAGACCTGCCGGTACTGGATGAGGACGCCGGCTACCGTGGCCCCACTGCCTGCAAGGCCGCAGGCATCACCTACCGCCAGCTCGATTACTGGGCCCGCACTGGACTGGTCGAACCGGCCGTCCGCGGCGCCGCCGGCTCAGGCTCGCAGCGGCTCTACGGATTCCGCGACATCCTGGTCCTCAAAGTGGTCAAAAGGCTCCTCGACACCGGAGTTTCCCTCCAGCAGATCCGCACCGCCGTGGAACACCTGCGGGAGCGCGGCGTTGAGGACCTGGCACAGATTACGCTCATGAGCGACGGCGCCAGCGTCTACGAGTGCACCTCCGCCGATGAGGTCATTGACCTGGTGCAGGGCGGCCAGGGCGTGTTCGGCATCGCAGTGGGACGCGTATGGCGCGAGGTCGAGGGCAGCCTCGCATCGCTGCCCAGCGAGCACGCCGCCGAACAGTCCTTTCCGGACGACGAACTAAGCAAGCGCCGGGCAGCGCGGAAGATCAGCTGACCCACCCGCAGCCATACGAATAAGGGGCCGCCCTCCAGCTGGAGGGCGGCCCCTTATTCGTTTACGCGCTGTGGTTTTTGCGGCCTGCGGAACGTCCCGGTCAGCGGGCGCGGCTGCGGAGGCCGCTGCCGGCCGTCATCAGGTTGGACAGCAGGTCGTCAAACAAGCCGGCCGCGGACTTTGCCGAGTCACCCGGCCAATGGTGGACCGGGTGGGCTGCGCCCTGGATCTGCTGCCAGTTGGCCTGCTCGGGAATGCGCGGGCTCAGCAGGAGTTCGCCGAACATGGACTCCATCTCCGCAAGCCGGTAGGTGTGCTCGGAGGAACCGCTCCGGACCCGGTTGGCAACGATTCCTGCCGGCGAAAGATTGGGCGCAAACTCCTGCTTGAACAGCTGGATGGCCCGCATGGTGCGTTCGGTACCGGCAACAGAGAACAGGCCCGGCTCGGCAACCAGGGCCACTTTGTCACTGGCCGCCCAGGCCATGCGCGTCAGGCCATTGAGCGAGGGCGGGCAGTCGACCAGGACCAGCTGGTAGTCCGCGGCGCCGGCGAGCACGGCCGAAAGCCGCCGGAGATCGCGGCGGCCAAGGTCCGGCCGGTCGTAGATACCGGTGTAGGCGGAGCCGACGGCGACATCCAGGACGGCGGGCCCGGAACCGTTGGAGGGGGCGCGGTCGGCCCAGCTGCTGCGCACCACGTTCTCAGCCAGCTTCGCCCGGCGCGGGCTCTTCAGCATCCTGCCGATATCCAGCTGGTCACCCGGCTGCACGCCTAGGGCGGTGGTGGCGTCGGCGTGCGGATCCAGGTCCACCACCAGCGTGCGTACTCCTGCGGCCAGCGCCGCAGACGCCAATCCTGTGGTGACGGAAGTCTTGCCGACTCCACCCTTGAGGCTGCTGATGCTGACTACTTGCACTTGAGAGACCAAAACCTAACGCCGGATGCCGTGTTGGGGGTAATGTTTGCCTCGGCAGAGCCGAAGCCGGACGGTCCTGCCGCCCTACTCATCATATGTTGATGCGTCGGCGAATCCTGCTTTATCGGGCGTCGGCATGGCACCGACTGTGCTGCCGGGGCGGTTTCCGCCAGCCAGGCTGAAAGCGTTCGGGACATGACGGGAAAATCTGTGACCGTGGCCACAAAGATTTGTGTTTGTCCTTGCAGGTCCTAGACACTGTGACCACTCATCGATCCACCCGCAATGATGCAGGAGAAGTATGTTTTCCAAAGTTCTGGTGGCCAACCGCGGCGAAATCGCGATCAGGGCCTTCCGCGCCGGCTACGAGCTGGGCGCTAAGACCGTTGCCGTTTTTCCCCAAGAGGACCGTAACTCGATCCACCGCCAGAAAGCGGACGAGGCCTACCTGATTGGCGAGGAAGGACATCCCGTCCGCGCATACCTGGACGTGGCGGAAGTGGTGCGCGTCGCGAAGGAGTCCGGCGCAGACGCCATCTACCCGGGCTACGGTTTCCTCTCCGAGAACCCGGAACTGGCACGAGCCGCAAAGGAAGCCGGCATCACTTTCGTGGGTCCGCCCGCCGAAGTGCTTGAGCTCGCCGGCAACAAGGTGGCGGCCCTGAAGGCGGCCCGGGAGGCCGGGGTGCCGGTCCTGAAGTCCAGCGAGCCGTCCAAAGACCTGGACGAGCTCCTGGCCGCCGCCGATGAGATCGGATTCCCCATTTTCGCCAAGGCCGTGGCCGGCGGCGGCGGCCGCGGCATGCGGCGGGTGGACACCCGCGAGGCACTGCCCGAAGCACTGAAGTCGGCCATGCGCGAAGCCGATGCTGCGTTCGGTGATCCCACCATGTTCCTGGAGCAGGCGGTCCTTCGACCGCGGCACATCGAAGTGCAGATCCTCGCGGACGCCGAGGGCAACGTCATGCACCTCTTCGAGCGTGACTGCTCCATCCAGCGGAGGCACCAGAAGGTCATCGAGATCGCGCCCGCCCCGAACCTGGACGACAGCATCCGCCAGGCGCTCTACCGCGATGCGGTGAAGTTCGCCAAGGCACTCAAATACGTCAACGCCGGCACCGTGGAATTCCTGGTGGACACCGAAGGCGAGCGGGCAGGCCAGCACGTCTTCATCGAAATGAACCCCCGCATCCAGGTGGAGCACACCGTCACCGAAGAAGTCACCGACGTGGACCTGGTCCAGGCTCAGATGCGGATCGCCTCCGGTGAGACGCTCGCCGACCTCGGACTGTCCCAGGACACGGTCAGGCTTCGCGGCGCCGCCTTGCAGAGCCGCATCACCACCGAGGACCCCGCAAATGGTTTCCGCCCCGACGTCGGAAAGATCACCGGCTACCGCTCGGCAGGCGGTGCCGGTGTCCGCCTGGACGGCGGCACGGTCTACTCCGGTGCCGAGATCAGCCCCCACTTCGACTCAATGCTGGTCAAGCTCACCTGCCGCGGCAGGGATTACCCCGCCGCGGTTGCCCGCGCCCGCCGGGCACTTGCGGAGTTCCGCATCCGCGGCGTCTCCACGAACATCCCCTTCCTCCAGGCTGTGCTGGATGACCCGGACTTCATCGCCGGAGATGTGGCCACGAACTTCATCGACCAGCGCCCGGAACTGCTCAAGGCCCGCGTCTCGGCCGACCGCGGCACCAAGCTCTTGACCTGGCTGGCCGACGTCACCGTCAACAAGCCCAACGGCGACCTGGCCGTGCATTCGGACCCGGCCCACAAGCTGCCCGACGTCAAGGACATGCAGGCAGGACCCGGTTCACGCCAGAAGCTTCTCGAGCTGGGCCCGGAGGGCTTCGCGAAGGCACTGCGTGAGCAGAACGCCGTTGCCGTCACCGACACCACCTTCCGTGACGCGCACCAGTCCCTGCTGGCCACGCGTGTCCGCACCCGCGACCTCGTCGCCGCCGGCCCCGCCGTTACGGCCCTCATGCCGCAGTTGCTGTCCGTCGAGGCCTGGGGCGGCGCCACCTATGATGTGGCACTGCGCTTCCTGGGCGAGGACCCCTGGGACCGGCTCGCCGCACTGCGCAAGGCCATGCCCAACGTCTGCATCCAGATGCTGCTGCGTGGCCGCAACACCGTGGGCTATACCCCTTACCCCGAAGAAGTGACTGAAGCTTTCGTCAACGAGGCTGCCGCCACGGGCATTGACATCTTCCGCATCTTCGACGCCCTGAACGACGTCAACCAGATGGCTCCTGCCATCCGCGCGGTCCGGGCCACCGGCACCGCCGTCGCAGAGGTGGCGCTTTGCTACACCGGCGACATGCTGGACCCGGAAGAGAAGCTCTACACC
This sequence comes from Arthrobacter sp. NicSoilC5, assembly GCF_019977395.1. Classification (NCBI taxonomy): domain Bacteria; kingdom Bacillati; phylum Actinomycetota; class Actinomycetes; order Micrococcales; family Micrococcaceae; genus Arthrobacter; species Arthrobacter sp. NicSoilC5. The sequence goes on from NZ_AP024660.1 coordinate 66,966, forward strand.
CTGGACTACTACCTGGGGCTGGCACAGAAGATTGTCGACGCCGGAGCCCACATCCTGGCCATCAAGGACATGGCCGGGCTGCTTCGGCCCGCTGCCGCCGCCAAGCTCGTCGCGGCGCTGCGTGAACGCTTCGACCTGCCCGTCCACCTGCACACCCACGACACTGCCGGCGGCCAGCTGGCTACGCTCCTGGCGGCTGTCGACGCCGGTGTGGATGCCGTGGACGTGGCTTCCGCATCCCTGGCCGGCACCACCAGCCAGGTGTCGGCGTCGGCCCTTGTTGCTGCGCTGGCCCACACGCCCCGGGACACCGGCCTCAGCCTGGACGCCGTCAGCTCGCTTGAGCCGTACTGGGAGGCCGTCCGCCGCGTCTACGCGCCGTTCGAGTCCGGCCTGCCCGGCCCCACCGGCCGGGTGTACAAGCACGAGATCCCCGGCGGGCAGCTCTCCAACCTGCGCCAGCAGGCCATGGCCCTGGGCCTGGGGGAGCGGTTCGAAGCGATCGAGGACATGTACACGGCAGCCGACCGGATCCTTGGCCACCTGGTCAAGGTGACGCCGTCCTCCAAGGTGGTGGGCGACCTCGCCCTGCACCTGGTGGGACTCAACGCGGACCCCGCCGACTTCGAGGCCAACCCGCAGAACTACGACATCCCCGATTCCGTCATCGGCTTCCTGTCCGGCGAGCTCGGCGATCCTCCCGGAGGCTGGCCGGAACCCTTCCGCACGAAGGCCCTGCAGGGCAGGAGCGTCAAGGTCCGCGACGTCGAGCTCAGCGCCGAGGACAGCGCAGCGCTCAAGTCCGACTCCAAGACCCGGCAGCACACACTGAACCGGCTGCTTTTCGACGGGCCCACCAAGGACTACCTGAAGAGCGTGGAGACATACGGCAACATCTCGGTGCTGGATACCCGTGATTACCTCTACGGCCTCCAGCGCGGAACCGAGCACGAAATCCAGCTGGAACGCGGCGTACGGTTGATCGCCTCCCTGGAGGCCGTGTCGGAGCCGGACGAGAAGGGCATGCGCACCGTCATGTGCACCTTGAACGGCCAGTCCCGTCCCGTGGTGGTGCGCGACCGTTCCGTGGTGAGCAACGTCAAGGCCGCTGAGAAGGCCGATCCCGCGCAGCCCGGCCAGGTGGCCGCCCCCTTCGCCGGTGCCGTCACCGTCACCGTCAAGCCAGGGGAGACGGTCAAGGCCGGAGACACCGTGGCCACCATCGAGGCAATGAAGATGGAAGCGTCCATTACGACGCCGGTAGCCGGCAAGGTGTCCCGCCTCGCCATCTCCGCCGTGGAACAGGTCCAGGGCGGAGACCTGCTGCTGGTCATCGACCAGTAGGCTTCACCGGAGACGGCGAAAGGGTCCTCCCGTTCGTGAACTGCTCCCCGGAAGTTGGACTGATGATGAATTCAGTTCCGGCCTTCGGGGAGCAGTTTTTTGCGTGGAGACGGGAAGCCCGCCACCCCGGGAACAGTGCGAAGCCGCAGTGGTCCGGTCAGGCCAGCCAGCGCCACCAGCGTGGCTGCTCCGGTTCCGGCTCCGGTTCAGGCTCCGGCTCCTCGCCGAGGGCCAGCGCGGCCTGGACGATGTCGTCCGCGGTGAGGGTCATGACGGCTTCACGATCGAGGGCGTCGAGGCTTTGTTCCTCATCGAGCGAGAGCCGCAGCGCCTGGCGGTTGAGTGCCTGCTCGAACAGCGTGCGGGCGAACCGCGCGTTGCCGGAGTCTTCGCCCGCATGGAGCCCGGTGAAGATGCGGCGCAGCATCTGGTCCGCACCCGGCTCCAGCATGTACTCGTGCTGGGCCAGCATCTGGTGGAAGATCGTCTGGAGCGCGTCCACCGAGTAATCGGGGAAGGTGATCTCACGGGCGAACCGGGAGCGCAGCCCGGGGTTCGAGAGCAGGAAGGACTCCATCAGCGCCGGATACCCTGCCACAATCACCACCAGGCGGTGGCGGTGGTCCTCCATCCGCTTGAGCAGGACCTCGATCGCCTCCGGGCCGAAGTCCATCCGGCCGTCCTCAGGGGCCAGCGCGTAGGCCTCATCGATGAACAGGACACCGTCCAGCGCGCGCCGGATCACCCGGTCCGTCTTGATGGCGGTCTGGCCGACGTACTGCCCCACCAGGCCCGAACGGTCCACCTCCACCAGGTGGCCTTTCTGCAGCAGGCCGACCGCGCGGTACATCTCGGCCAGGAGCCGGGCCACGGTGGTTTTGCCCGTGCCCGGGTTTCCCAGGAACACCAGGTGCTGTGATGTGGCAACCTCCGGCAGGCCGTGCGCCTTACGGCGTGCCTGGACCTGGAGCAGTGCGACGAGGGCCCGCACCTGTTCCTTCACGGTTTCCAGTCCGACCAGCGCGTCGAGTTCGGCCTGCACTTCGGACAGCGGCCGGGCCGGCCCGGGCCTGGCCCCCATGAGATCGCCCACGAGGTCGTCCACGCGCTCCGAACCGCCGGGCAGCTTGAGCTGATCGGCGAGGTGTCCGATGGTTTCGCGCAGGTCATCGAGCGGTTTGCGGCTGGCAGCCATGCAACCACTGTAGTACCCGATGCCGAACCAGGGGTGGTCCGTGGAACAGGAAAGGGTCCTCCCGCCATGGGAGGACCCTTTCGTGTTACCGGCCTCAGGAGCGCGGGGCGGAGTACATTTCCTCGATTACGCTTTCGAAGTCCTTCATGACCTGTGACCTTTTGACCTTCATTGACGGCGTGAGGTGCCCGGAGGCTTCGGTGAAGTCGGCCGGGACGATGCGGAAGGACTTGATGGCTTCGGCCTGGGAGACCGACGAATTTGCCGCGGTAATGAGGTCCTGCACTGCTGCCTTAACCACTGGATTGGCCGCTGCCTGCTCCAGGGTGGTGTCCGCCGGAAGGCCGTGGCGCTGGAGCCAGCCCGGCAGGGCTTCCTGGTCCAGGGTTACCAGGGCCCCGATGAAGGGCCTGTTGTCGCCCACCACGAGAACCTGCGATACCAGGGCGTCGGCACGGATCTGGTCCTCCAGCAGGGCCGGGATGACGTTCTTGCCGCCGGCGGTAACGATGATTTCCTTTTTGCGGCCGGTGATCCAGACGAAACCGTCGTCATCCAGCTTGCCGATGTCCCCGGTATGGAACCAGCCATCCGTGAACGCCTCCGCGGTGAGGTCGTCCCGCCCGTAGTAGCCGCGCATGACGCAGACTCCCTTGGCCAGGATCTCGCCGTCGTCGGCAATCTTGACGGAGTTGCCCGGGAGGGGCTTGCCCACGGAACCGATCTTGATCCGGGACGGGGTGTTCACCGTGATGGGCGCGGTGGTTTCGGTGAGCCCGTATCCCTCCAGCACCTGCAGGCCAATGCCCTGGAAGAAGTGGCCCAGCCGCTCGCCCAGGGGGCCGCCACCGGACACGGCATGGGCAACATGTCCACCCATGGCAGCCCGCAGCTTGCCGTAGACCAGCTTGTCGAACAACGCGTGCCGCAGCTTCAGGCCCAGCCCCACCCGTCCGTCCTGCCGCGCCTTCGAGAAGGCGATGGCAGTCTCGGCGGCCCGGTGGAAGATGGCGCCTTTGCCGCCGTCCTCGGCCTTGGTCAGCGCGGAGTTGTAGACCTTCTCGAAGACCCTGGGCACCGCCAGGATGAACGTCGGTTCGTAGCTCTGCAGGTCCGCCAGGAGGTTCTTGATGTCCGGGGTGTGGGCCACCGTGGTTCCGGCTGCCATCGCCAGTACCGAGATGTACCGGGCAAACACGTGGGCCAGCGGCAGGAACATGATGGTCTTGGCATGCTCGTGGACAATTTCGCCGATGATGCCCAGGGCATTGTCCGAGAGTTCCACGAAGTTGCCGTGCGTCAGCTCACAGCCCTTGGGGCGTCCTGTGGTTCCGGAGGTGTAGATGATGGTGGCAACGTCCTGCAGTCCCGCAGCTTTGCGGCGGGACTCGAGGTCCTCATCGCTGACGCCGCGGCCTGCTTCCCGGAGGCTGTCCAGGCCCTGGCCCTCAAGCTGCCACACGTGCTGCACGTCCGTCAGGCCTTCGGCGGTGACGGCCTGGCGGATAACGTTCTCGTGCTGGGCGGACTCGCCGAACGCGGCCACCGCGCCGGAGTCACCCAGGTTCCAGGCCACCTGGGAAGGGGAGGAGGTTTCATAGATGGGGACCGAGACCGCTCCTGCGAACCAGATGGAAAAGTCCACGAGAGACCACTCGTAGCGGGTACGGGACATGATGCCCACACGGTCACCGGCGCCGACTCCACTGGCCATCAGCCCCTTGGCCAACGCCTTGACGTCGGCCAGGAATTCGGTGGCCGACACGTTGCGCCACGCACCCGAGGCGTCCAGGCGGGAAAACAGTGCCGGGTTGCTGGGCTTGGCCGCCTGCCGCAGCACCAGGTCAGTGATGTTGGTTTCGGGCGGGACAACAACCAGGGGCGGAACACTGAATTCGCGCACTATAGCTCCTTTGATATCTGAAGTCCCGCGCAGGGGGTTTGCCTAAAGACTAGTACCCCGGGCGGAACAGTGCAGTACACAAACCTACTGGCGAGTAACTTAGCCGTCAATGGGCGCTGTGAAGGGCTGTATGTCAAGACAATGTTTCCGCCCGCCTAGAATGGTGGACTATGTACGGACCGTTGCCCGGCGATCAGGCCGGCCCCCTGAAAAGACCAGCTCCGTGGCGCCGCCGTCCCGCCACCCACCGTGCCGGACAGCTCCATGGCGGCGCCGGCGGGCACCTCCGCCTGGGCCGCAAGGGACTGGCCATCGGAATCGACATCGGGGGAACCAAGGTCGCTGCCGGCGTGGTGGACGCCGAAGGACGGATCCTCAGCGAGGCCCGCCGCTCCACCCCCGGAACGGACCCGCGGGCAGTGGAGCAGGTCATTGTCGAACTGGTGGAGGAACTCGGCCGGGGGCACCGCATCTGGTCAGTGGGCATCGGCGCAGCCGGCTGGATGGACCTTGCCGGGGGAACCGTCCTTTTCAGCCCGCACCTGGCCTGGCGCAATGAGCCGCTGCGTGACAACCTCCAGCGGCTCCTCCGCCGGCCGGTGCTCCTGACCAACGACGCCGATGCCGCAGCATGGGCGGAGTGGCGCTTCGGCGCCGGGCAGGGGGAGGACCGGCTGGTCTGCATCACGCTGGGTACCGGCATCGGCGGCGCCATGGTGATGGACGGCAGGGTGGAACGCGGCCGCTTTGGCGTGGCAGGCGAGTTTGGCCACCAGATCATCATGCCGGGCGGCCACCGCTGCGAATGCGGCAACCGAGGCTGCTGGGAACAGTACGCTTCGGGCAACGCCCTGGGACGGGAAGCCCGGCTCCTGGCGCGGTCCAACTCACCGATGGCCCAGGACCTGCTGGCGGCCGTGGGGGGACATCCGGAAGCGATCACCGGAGCCATCGTGACCGAACTGGCGCTCGCCGGCGACCCCGCTTCGCGGGAGCTGATCGAGGAGGTCGGCGAATGGCTGGGCCTCGGGCTGGCCAACCTGGCAGCGGCCCTGGACCCGGGGCTGTTCGTTATCGGCGGCGGCCTGTGCTCAGCGGGCGACCTGCTGGTCGAACCGGCCCGCAAGGCCTTCGCACGGAACCTGACGGGGCGCGGATTCCGCCCGGCTGCAGGGATCGAGCTGGCGGCCCTGGGCCCCAACGCGGGGCTCATCGGAGCTGCCGACCTTTCCCGCGTCAGCAGCCGCGTCCGCAGCTGAGGACGACGGCGGTGCGGCCGCCGGGGAGCTAGACCCTGGCGCCGTCGTCGTCGCCGTTCTTTTCCTGGGGCAGCTTCATGATCAGGTACACCGTGGCCAGCACGAACACCGCAACGATGCCAACGATGGCCAGCAGGGGTGCTGACCGCCAGAACATGGCTGAGAGCAGCAGTGCGACGGGTCCGCCGACGGCCCCGAGCCAGGCGAGCATGGTCAGGGGGTCGGTGCCGGCCAGGCTGGGCGGTTCCTCCGGCACGAACTCTTCGCCGTCGTCGTCCACGTCATAGTCCCTGGGACCCTCGCCGGGCCCGTCCGCGCCATTCCCGGGCCGCGCCTGACGTTCGGCCGCGGACATTTCGGCGGGAGGAGTTCCCGCCAGTCCCAGGGGATCGAAATCGCGGAACGTTGGTTGCGCGGGGGGGTCCGGCGCAGCAGCCACCGGACCGGTGGGCACATGTTCCCCGGGAGCGGGGGAATCGGGGCGGATCGCCACGGTGTCCGATTCCAGCCTTGCCACCAGGTCCAGCCAGACGGCGTCGTCCTGGTTGGCGCCCTGGTCCGGCTGGTCGGAGTCAGGCCTGTTCACTGCGGACCTCCTGTCCGGGCCGCGCAGGGCCGGCCGGCGCATTCTGCAGGACGCGCCGGATGAACTCAACAGACCCCTCAAAGATGCGGTCGGCGTCGTTGTCCAGGGTCGCGACGTGGTAGCTGTTCTCCAGCCGCACCACTTCCAGCGGAGCGTGCGTCAGCCCGCGCCGGAGGGCGTTCATGCTGGCATCCGACACCACGTGGTCCACGGTGGAGCGGTAGACCTGCACGGGTGCGGTGACCCGTGGCAGGAGCCGGACGGTGTCCCTGAACATTTTGTTCAGTTCGTGGGCAGCGGCCACGGGTGTGCGTGCATAGGCGCCCTCATCCATCCCTGCCTTGAGGATGTCATTGCCGATGGAGGGGGTGCTTTTAAGCACCAGCTTCAGGATCCCTGCCAAGGGCGCGCGGGGATCATCAATCACCAGGCCGGGGTTCACCAGGATCACTCCCGCGACGGGCCGGGTGGCCGCAATGCGCAGGGCCAGAGCCCCGCCCATGCTCAGGCCGGCTGCGAAGACCTGGTCGCACTCCGCGTCCAGTTCCAGGAAGGCGTCGTCCAGGGCGCCGTGCCACTGCTGCCAGCGGGTGCGGGCCAGATCCTGCCACGTGGTCCCGTGGCCGGGCAGCAGCGGCATGCGGACGGCGAAACCGGCTGCGGCGAACGCCGCGGCCCAGGCGCGCAGGCCATGGGGGCTTCCCGTGAAGCCGTGGGACAGGACCACCCCCGTGCGGGATCCTTCGCCGCTGAAGGGGCTGGTGAACGGGCTGTGGTCCGGACCGGAGGTCATGGCGTCTCCAAGGGACTGGTGTGGCGGGCGTGGGCGGCGACGAATTCTCCTGACCTGGCGAAGATCGCGGGCGCGTCAACGTCCAGAGTAGCCACATGGCCGCTGCTGGCAAGGTCCACCACGTCGGTGAGGTTCGCGCCCAACCCCGTCCGCAGCAGGGCCAGCGATGTGGGCGGGACCACGGCGTCGGTACGCGACTTGAAGACCTGGACCGGGGCGTCGACACCGGGCAGCGCCCGTACGGTTGCACCGAACAGTTTCTTGAGCTCATGCACTGCCGCGAGCGGCGTCAGGGAGTAATCGCCATCGTTCGTCGCCGGCGCCCCGGTCTGCTCCTCCTGGATGGGGACCGTGGTCCGCTGGAAGTATTTGAGGAGGCCGATGATCCGTACCCGGCGGTCGTAGAAGCTGAGGCCCGGGTTAACGACGCTGACCCCTGCCACCTGGTGGCGGGATGCTGCGAGGAGGGCAATCGCACCGCCCATCGACAGGCCCGCCGTAAAACAGGAATCCGTCCGGCCCGCCAGGTCGAGGAGGGCCTTTTCATAGCTGCGGTACCAGTCCTGCCAGCCGGTCAGCGCTAGCTGGCGCCAGTCCGTTCCATGCCCCGGCAGAAGCGGGACGGATACGGCGTATCCGAGGTCCGCGAGGTGCTGTGCCCACGGCATGATACTCAGGGGACTGCCCGTGAAACCGTGACAAATGGCCACCCCGGTGCGGGCGTTGGCGCCGTGGCCCGGATAACTGAAAGCGGCCGGACGGGACGGGGGGCTGCTTTCAGTCATGACTCCATCGTGTCACTGTTCCAGCCAAATCTCACTAGAGTAGGGTTGCATTGAATCGCTGGCCAGGCCCGACGCAGGGCCTGGGGCTGCCTTCCGGAGAGGTTCACCACGTGTTCTATTGGGTCATGAAAAGGATCTTCCTCGGTCCGGTGATCAAGCTGCTCTTCAGGCCCTGGGTCAAGGGCCTGGACAACATTCCGGCGCAGGGGGCCGCCATCATCGCCTCCAACCACCTGTCGTTCTCCGACTCCATCTTCATGCCGCTCATGGTGCGGCGCCCTGTGGTCTTCCTCGCCAAGTCGGAGTACTTCACGGGAACCGGCATCAAGGGCAGGCTCACGGCCGCGTTCTTCCGCCTCACCAACCAATTGCCCATGGACCGCTCCGGGGGCGCTGCCTCCGCCGCGTCCCTGAACGCAGGGATGGAAGTACTCGGCGCCGGCGGCCTGCTGGGCATCTACCCGGAGGGCACGCGAAGCCCCGACGGACGGTTGTACCGCGGCAAGGTAGGCGTGGCACGGCTGGCGCTCCAGGCCGGGGTCCCTGTGATCCCCGTTGCCATGATCGGCACCGACAAGGTCCAGCCCATCGGCAAGCGCCTGCCCAACATCCGCAGGATCGGCATGATCTTCGGCGAACCGCTGGATTTCAACCAGTACCGGGAGCAGGCAGAAGACCGGACGGTCCAGCGCCAGGTCACGGACGAGATCATGTCCCGGCTGATGCGGCTCTCCGGCCAGGAATACGTGGATGAATATGCGGCCGTGGTGAAGCTGCGGCTCGCCGGGAAGCCGGAGGAACCGCGGGCTGCCGCCGAGCCCCTCGCGGCCCCGGCAGCCTCCGGAGACGGATTCATCCAGGACTCCGGGTCAGGCCCGGCGCCGGGCAGCCCCGGTGTGGAGGACGACGCCCGCACAGAGGCCGCGGGATAGCGGAACCTTCCGGCGGCCCCGCGGCAGTTGTGACGGGGACAGCGGGCAGCGTGACGGTCCGGTGCCCGGCGCTGCCGCCCTGCCGCTAGTCTTAGAGGGTGACTGAGCTATCTGCAAAACCAGCCTTTTCTCTGTCCAGCACCGCCCAGAGCGGAGCGGCCAACTATCCCGGACTGGACCATTGGCGGGACCTTCCCATCTCCCAGCAGCCCAGCTGGCAGGACCGGGATGTCTTTGAGGCCTCAGTGAAGGAACTGTCGGTCCTGCCGCCGCTGGTGTTTGCAGGCGAAGTGGACGTGCTTCGCGAGCGGCTGGCTGCCGCTGCCCAGGGCAAGGCGTTCCTTCTGCAGGGCGGCGACTGCGCCGAGACCTTCGAGGCTGCCACGGCCGACAAGATCAGCGCCCGTGTGAAAACCATCCTCCAGATGGCGGTGGTGCTCACCTATGGTGCCGCGATGCCGGTCATCAAGATGGGCCGCATGGCGGGCCAGTTCGCCAAGCCGCGCTCCTCCAATGACGAAACACGTGACGGCGTGACCCTGCCCGCCTACCGCGGCGACATCGTCAACGGGTACGACTTCACCCCCGAGTCGCGCGGCCACGACGCCGCGCGCATGCTGCGGGCGTACCACACGTCGGCCTCCACCCTGAACCTCATCCGCGCCTTCACGCAGGGCGGTTTCGCGGACCTGCGCTCCGTGCACCAGTGGAACAAGGGGTTTACCGAAAACCCGGCCCACGCCCGTTACGAATCACTGGCCCGCGATATTGACCGTGCCATCAAGTTCATGGACTCCTGCGGCGCCGACTTCGAAGCCCTCAAGCGGGTGGAGTTCTTCGCAAGCCACGAGGCACTGCTCTTGGATTACGAACGCGCGCTGACCCGTATCGACTCCCGCACCGGCTTCCCGTACGACACCTCGGCCCATTTCCTCTGGATCGGCGAGCGTACCCGGGAACTGGACCACGCCCATGTCGACTTCCTCTCGCGGGTACGCAACCCCATCGGCGTGAAGCTGGGCCCGTCCACCACCGGTGACGACGCCCTGCGCCTGATCGACAAGCTCGACCCGGACCGCGAGCCCGGCCGCCTCACCTTCATCACCCGCATGGGCGCCGGCAACATCCGCGAAAAGCTGCCGGCCGTCGTCGAGAAGGTCACCGCCTCCGGGGCGCAGGTCCTGTGGGTCACCGACCCCATGCACGGCAACACCGTCACCTCGCCCAACGGTTACAAGACCCGGAACTTCGACGACGTCATCGACGAAGTGCGCGGGTTCTTCGAGGTGCACCACGGACTGGGGACTGTACCGGGCGGCCTGCACGTGGAGATGACAGGCGACGACGTCGCCGAGTGCCTGGGCGGCGCCGACCCGATCGACCAGGATGCGTTCCTGGACCGCTACGAGTCGGTCTGCGATCCCCGCCTGAACCACATGCAGTCACTCGAAATGGCCTTCCTGGTGGCCGGCGCGCTCGCCAAGCACTAGGAACCAAGCCAAACGGTTCCGGGGTGGGCAGGCTTATGCCTGCCCACCTGGACTACACCACCGTGATGGTGACGACGGAGCCTTCCGGGACCTCCCGGTCCACCGGCGACTGGTCCCGCACGGTGCCGAAGAAGCCGCCCAGGATGTTGTTCACCCGGACCTGGAAGCCCAGTGCCTCGAGCGCCTTGCGTGCCTCCGAGGCCTGCTTGCCGATGAAGCTGGGGACAGCCACCATCTTCGGGCCCTTGGAAATGGTCAGGGTCACCGTGCCGCCCCTGGTCAGCGTCCCGTTGGCCGGGGACTGGCTGACCACGGCGCCCTCCGGAACGTTCCGGTCGAACACCTGGTCGGGGGCTACCTCGGCAGTGAGGCCTGCTGCCTCAACCGCAGCGACGGCGTCGTCCTCGGCCTTACCGACGACCGACGGAACGGCAATAGGCTGCGGTCCCTTGGAAACCGTAAGTCCCACGGGAGTACCGTGCCGGGCAGGGGTGCCGGCAGCGGGATCCTGGGACAGGACGGTACCGGCAGCTGCTTCCTCATCAAATTTTTCGGTGACCGTCCCCAGCGCCATCTCCGCCGCGTTCAGGGCGCTCTTCGCCGCGTCCAGAGTCCCGCCGGTAAGTGGTGGCAACGGGAAAAGCTGCGGCCCCTTGGACACCAGCAATGAGACGGGCTGGAACTTCCTGATTTCCGTCCCAGCGGCGGGCTCACTGCCCACCACGAGCCCGGTGGGCACGTCGTCGTCGAAGACGTCGCTCGTGGTGGAGCGGAAGCCCACCCCGTTGAGCAGTTGCTGGGCCTGTGCCACTGTCTTGTTGGCTACTGCCGGCACGGCAGCGGCGGCACCGGGGCCCATGCCGAAGAACCAGCCCGCGCCCGTCGCCAGCAGGGCCGCGAGGATGAGGACCACCACCCAGATGAAGCCGCGGCGGCGCGGATTTCCCTCCCGCAGGGTACGCACCGGAGTTGCGGCGGCCAGCGCGCGGAGCTTCTCGCTTTCCCGGTCCGCTTTCCGCTGCGCCCGCTTGCCCAGCCGCGGCGGCGGGGGAGACCAGCCGCTGTCCCCATCGTCGTCGTCGGGCAGCGTAAGCCCGGGCGGGTAAGCTGGCGCTGCCGGCCGGGAGGGAGGAAGCAGCGTTGTCGGATTGCTGGTGCGGCCCAGAATTTCCGTCGCGTGCTGCCACGCAGCGGCGGCCGCTGCCGGCGGCTGCAGGTCCAGCTCCGCATCGGTGAGGTTGGTCCGGATGTGGCGCAGCTCCTGGAGCAGCGCGTTGCCGTCCACGGGCCGGTTCTCGGGATCGTTGGCGGTACACCACTGCACCAGTTCATCCACTTCGCCGGCCAGCCGGGGGACCAGGTCCGACGGCGGCCCGACCATCCCGTTGACGTGCTGGTAGGCCACCTGGATGGGTGCTTCGCCCTCGAACGGCTGCCGCCCGGTCAGCATTTCGTACAGCATGATGCCCACCGAGTAGACGTCGCTGCGCGCATCCGCCGGCTTGCCGAGGACCAGCTCCGGCGAGATGTAGGCCACCGTCCCGATCAGGGCTCCGGTGCTGGTTGAGCTGGTTACGGCACGGGCGAGGCCGAAGTCGCCGATCTTGATCCGGCCGTCGTCGGCGATCAGGACGTTTTCCGGCTTCACGTCGCGGTGGATGAAACCGGCTGCGTGTGCCGCCCCCAGCCCCTCCACCACCGGATCTATCAGTGCCAGCGCCAGTCGGGGTGGCAGGGCACCCCGGTCGCGGAGGACGTCCCTGAGCGTGTGGCCCTTGATGTATTCCATGACGAGGTAGGCGGTGTTGCCGTCGTTTCCCTGGTCCAAAACACCCACCACGTGCGGATGGGACAGGCGGGCGGCGGCCTTGGCCTCACGGCCCAGCCTGCCCAGGAAGTTTTCATCTGCTGCGAGGTGGGGATGCAGCACCTTGAGGGCCACCTCACGGTCCAGCCTTTGGTCCACGGCCAGGTAGACGGTGGACATCCCGCCACGGGCGAGCCTGGAAGTGACGGCATAGCGGTTGTCCACCAGCGTCCCTACAACTGGGTCTGACACGTGTTCCTGCACCTTACGATCCTAATCCCGCAGCAAAACGCGTCTGAAATGAAAACGGGTCCGAACCGGTAACGGTTCGGACCCGCAATCATGAAATTGGTCAGCGGCCGGAGCTCAGCTGAAGTTCTTCTGGTGCGCCTTGATGGCCGCCAGATAGGCCTTGGTGTCGTCGTACATACCGTTCTTGCTCACCGAGTACTGGCCCTGGTAATAACCGGCGATGGCGGTGTCCTGATCCTTGCTGGTGGCCAGGAGCTGCCGGATGATGGCTACCCCGGCCGTGGCGTTGTCGTACGGGTCCAGCAGGTTCAGCTTCCGTCCAACCAGGTCCGATGCCCACTGCCCGGAGCTCGGAATGACCTGCATGGTGCCGATCGCGTTGGCGGGCGACACGGCGCGCTGGTTGAAGCCGGATTCCTGGAACGCGAAAGCCAAAGCCAGAGAGGGGTCCACGCCCATGCGGCGTGCCGTGTCCGCAACGATGTTCTTCATTTCGTCCCGCGAGGGAACGGGCGAGGCGTTCAGCAGGGCCTTGTTTTCATTGGCGGAGCTGACAACAGCGGCCGGGTAGCTGAACCCCAGGAAAGAACTGGGCACCAGGGGAGCGGCTGCCGGCTGGGGTGCTGCTGCGGGCTGCGCTGCCTGGCCGGAGCCCCCGGGAATCACCAGCTTGCTGCCCGGGTAGATAACCGTGGTCATGCCCAGCTTGTTCGCGGCGAGCAGGTCCGACAGCTTGACGCCGTGGCGCGACGCGATGGCGGAGAGCGTGTCGCCAGCCTTGATGGTGTACGAGCCCGTTGCCGGTGCCGCGGTGTTTGCCAGCGGTGCAGGTGCAGGTGCGGCGGGAGCCGGGGCTGCGGGGGCGGGTGCGGGATCGCCGCCGCCCACCTTGACCTTCTGTCCCGGGTAGATGATGGAGCGCATGGAGAGGTTGTTCCAGGCGAAGACGTCCGAGAGGGAGACGTTGTGCCTGGCCGCGATGGCACCAAGGGTGTCGCCGGGCTTTACCGTGTAGGTCGCGCCGCCCGCGGGGGCCGGCGCTGCGGGAGCCGGAGCGGCGGGTGCAGCGGCGGGTGCAGGAGCCGCAGGCTCCGCGGAGCCGGACAGCTTGAGCTTCTGGCCCGGGTAAATGATCGTGTTGGCCTGCAGGTTGTTCAGCTTCAGGATGTCCCCGGTGTTCAGGCCGAACCGGCCGGCGATCCCGCTGACGGTATCCCCGCGGACGATCGTGTACTCGGCGGGTGCCGCCGGCTGCGCGGGCTGGAACGCTGCGGGAATGGTGGTGGAGACAACTGCGGCGGGGATTACGGTGCCGGCCGCTTTCGCTGCAGCCTGTGCCTTCATTGCTGCTGCAAGGCTGCTGGGAATGTTCCGTACGGGCTGCTGGGCGGTCGCCGGCTGGGCGAGGGCCAAAGATGACAATACGACCGCTGGCAGCGCCGCAGTGGTGGCGGCAATCATCGGCAGACTCGGCTTGGGGGGCTGCTTGGGCGAGCGGGACATCGTCATCGGAAAGAATCCTCTTCTCAACTGCGGGTGCGGACGCGGACGGGGATGCCGCTGTCAATCTTGATACTACTGTGACTCAAGTTATTAGTGTTACAACTGTGATGTGTGTGAATCTCTCATGAATTTGCGGATAGCACAAGAATTTTGGAAATTCGGGTAATAGCTTCTTTTTGGGAGTGTCCCCAGGCCAGGGGCGGAATGAAATGCGCCGACTAGGCGCCGGGGTGGGCGGCGTGGCAACCTTGATCCGTGAGTAATGTAGAAAACCTGGTGGGCGAGTGGTTGCCGCTGCCCGACGTCGCCCGTTTGTTGGATGTATCAATCACCAAGGTGCACAGCCTTATTGACGAGCGTTCCCTGGCGGCTTTGCGCGTGGGGGACCGGAAAATCCGCTCGGTACCCGCGGAGTTCATCCAGGACGGCCAGGTAGTAGACAGCCTTAAGGGAACCATCGTGGTGCTGGCGGACGCCGGCTATTCAGACGAGGACCTTATTGTGTGGCTGTTTACGCAAGACGAGTCACTGCGTGGCCGCCCCATCGATGCCCTGCGTGAGGGCCGCAAGACGGAAATCAGGCGCAGGGCCCAGACCCTGGCCTGGTAACAGCCCGCTTCAGGAGGCTCGGCTGACCGTCGCTTCGGCCAGCCTCCGGAGGGCGGTTTTGGGCAACTCTTCCAGTTCAAGCCCGTCAAGTGCATCGAAGGCTGCCGAGCCGAATTCATTGATGAGGACTTCGGTGGCCTGGAGCGCTCCGGAGTCCTCGATGATCCGCCGGATCTCCAGGATGTCAGCGTCTGACAGATCCGGGCTGCCCAGGCTGGCATCGATGAATGCCGACTCTTCCGGCGAAGCCTGGTCCAGGGCGAGTGCCACCAAAACCGTCCGCTTTCCTTCGCGCAGGTCGTCGCCGGCCGGCTTCCCGGTGGTCAGCGGATCACCAAACACGCCCAGGACGTCATCGCGGAGCTGGAACGCTTCGCCCAGCGGGAGGGCAAATGCCGAGTAGCCCCGGAGCAGCTCATTGGTGGCCCCGGCCAGGGCCCCACCCAGGGCCAGGGGGTGTTCGGTGGAGTACTTGGCACTCTTGAACCGGATGATCGACTGGGCCCTGCCGACGGCACCGGCCCGGTCCCGGACCGGACCTGCTACTTCTTCCAGGATGTCCAGGTACTGGCCGGCCATGACCTCTGCCCGCATGAGGTTGAAGATGAGCCTGGCCCGGCTGCCCGACGCAGCCCGTTCGCCGATGTCAGTGAACGCCTCTTCGCTGAAGGAAAGGCAAAGGTCGCCCGCAAGGATGGCAGCGGCCTGGCCAAACCGTTCGCTGTCCAGCGCCCAGCCCTGCGCAGTGTGCAGCTGGCTGAAACGGCGGTGCACGCTGGGACCGCCCCGCCGCGTATCCGAACGGTCGATGATGTCATCGTGGATCAGGGCGGCCGCCTGGAACAGTTCAAGTGCGGCACCGGCCGTGACGACCTGGCTGGCCCCCGCCTCGCCGCCTGCGCCCCGCCAGCCCCAGTAGCACATCAGCGCCCGGAGGCGCTTGCCGCCGGTGACCAAATTGGAGATCGAGCCCATGATGGGTTCGATGTCGGGGGAAATGCCGGACATGACCGACTGCCGTGCCGTCAGGAAGCCTGTGAGCTCCCCGGCCACCCCTGCTACAAAGTCGGCCTGTTCATTCCTTAACTGCTCCGCGGCGGTCACTTTACCGACTCAGCAGCCACGTTGGCACCAATGGTGAAGGTGGAGACGCCGGCAGCTTCCACGACGGAGAGATTAACAGTCTCGTTGTCACCGCGGACGAAATCCTTGGATGCCACCCCGCCGACGTTGTCGCCCGGAACGGCCTTGAAACCCTGGCCCTCCAGAACCTTGCTGTAGAAATCGATGACAGAGGCGGTGGGCGCTTTGACGGTTCCCACGAGTGCCGCCGTGGACGGGGAAGACGCCTTGTCAAAGCTGCTGGACACCACCGTTGCACCGGTCATCAGCGGGAGGAGCTGCTGCGGAAAGCCTTCCACCACGGCGCCAACGGTTGCCGAGGTATTGGGCGACGCCGAGGGGCTCGGCGAGGCTGTCAGGGAGGACTGAGTGGCGGCGACGGAAGCGGATTGGGCTGGCTCGGCTTGTCCGGACGGGGCCTGGCTGCAGGCAGCCAAGACCAGCGCTCCGGCGGCGGCAAGCGCGGCGAGGCCAGCCGGCTTGAAGTATCCAATAGCCGTCACGACGACTTTCCTCCTGGTGTTGTGGGGGCGGAACCAGCCTCCAGTTTAGCCAGCCTGCGGTGCTCTCCCGACAAACAAGGGCAGCCCGCACAAACCGATAGGATGGCAGCCGTGGGGCCCGCAGGTATGAACCAGGCATCCGCCGCGCGCCCTCCGGCCCGGCGGCGCACGTGCATCATGCACGTAGACATGGACGCTTTCTTTGTCTCCGTGGAGCTGCGCACGCGCCCCGAACTTCGCGGCAAGCCCGTCATTGTCGGCTTTCCGGGGGAGCGCTCCGTGGTTCTCTCGGGGTCCTACGAAGCCCGGGCGTTTGGCGTCAAATCCGCGATGCCCATGGCCGTGGCCATGCGGATGTGTCCGCAGGCAGTAGTGATCGAACCCCGGCACAAGCTCTACTACGAGGTGTCCGGGCAGCTGATGGCCATCTTTGAATCCATCACGGGACTCGTGGAGCCGCTCAGCGTCGATGAAGCCTTCCTGGACGTTACAGGAGCCCTGCGGCGGCTGGGGCCGCCCAGGGGAATTGGCGAGCTGATCCGGCGCCGGGTCGCAGCGGAACTTGGCATCACCGCCTCAGTCGGGATTGCCGAGACCAAGTTCGTTGCCAAGATCGCGTCCACCCGGTGCAAGCCCGACGGCCTGCTGCTCATCGGACCGGACCAGACCGTGCCCTACCTGCACAGTTTGCCCGTGGGTGCGCTCTGGGGTGTCGGTGCCAAGACCAAAGAGGTCCTGGCAAAGATGGGGATCAGCACCGTGGCGGACGTCGCCGCAACCCCGGTGTCGTCGCTGAAGAAGGTCCTGGGCGCTACGGGGGAGCACGTTCACCAGCTTGCCTGGGGCATCGATCCCCGTCCCGTCACGCCGGTGCGGCTGGAAAAGAGCATCGGAGCGGAAGAGACCTTTGCCACGGATACCGACGACGACGCCCTCCTTCGCCGGGAACTGCTGCGGCTTTCGCACCGGACCGCGGGCCGTCTGCGGAGTTCCGGGATGGTGGCCCGGACCGTGGCACTGAAGCTGCGGTTCGCCGACTTTTCCACGATCACCAGGAGCAGGACCGTCCAGACACCAGTGGACAGCGCCCAATTGATCTACGCGGTGGCACTCCAGCTCCTGGAGTCCGTCGGGACCAGGGCCATGGCCGTCCGGTTGGTGGGGGTCAGGGCCGAGCAGCTCGAGGAAACGGCCCGGACCTCGCTCCAGCTGAGCATTGACCGCAGGGATGACAACTGGCGCGCGGCCGAGCAGGCACTGGACGAGGTGGCGCGCAAATTCGGCAACAAATCGGTCCTTCCGGCCCGCCTGATGGAGCCGGAAAACCGGCCGGGGGACAGCACGCAACGGCCCGCCTGACGGGGTCCGCCGAAGTCATTGCCGTCTTTCAGATCAGCCCTCAACAATCTATCCTTAGAGGTACATAGTTTCGAGTGAATGGACTTACTGCCGGACCCTCTTGGACATGCTTCCGCTCCCGCGACTGCATGCTGGGTTCCCGTTTTGGCAATGGCTGGCCAAGCGGGAACTTTCCAGCAACAGCAGGCGTTCATCGGAGTAGAAGTTATGGCTGGGATCAGCCCGGACGTTGGCCTACAAAAGGAGGTCGTGATGCCGCTGTCGGAGCACGAACAGAAGCTGCTTGAGCAGCTTGAAAAGCAGCTTCACGAGGACGACCCGAAATTTGCGAACTCCATGGGTTCGGACCCGGGGCGTTCATGGTCAACCAGGCATGTGGTCATTGGGGTTCTCGGCGCGTTGGCCGGCGTCTTCCTGCTTCTGGTCGGGGTCACCCTCCAGAACATCTTTGTGGGAGTGCTGGGCTTCGTGGTCATGGGCGGGGGCGTTTACTTCGCCACCATGCGCAGTTCCCGTGGCAAAGCCGGGTCCAAGGCCGGCGGGGGAAAGCCCGGCAAACAAAGGAGTTCGTTTATGAGCAGCCTTGAAGAGCGGTGGGACGAGCGCCGCAGGGGTGAACCCTAGGCACTACGGAAGCCCGGCCGCTATCCGGCTCCAGGCTCCTCCATTTCGCTCCCCCCGCAACAGGGGGCCGCAGGAAAAGACCCGCTCCGGCGGGTCTTTTCCTATTTTAATCGGCAATTCCCCGCAAATTCCGGGGCTCCCGCCGGCTGGCCGAATTCAACCGGCGCCGCGGAGGCCGAAATTTCCTCCACTTCCCACCACCGCATCCAATCCGCGGCATTTCAAGGGACTATTCCCATATTTGGGGGCCGCAACGGCACGTTTTGCGTTGACTGTGGTGGAAAGTGGAGTAATGTGGAGGACATAAGAGGGTGGTTGCAACATAGGGGATGTGCAGTTCCTGACGGCGGACAGGCGGTGGGCCAGTGTTTCTGGGCACTCACTCGCCGCGTCTGGATGAAAAGGGACGGATCATTCTCCCCGCTAAGTTCCGCGAGGAGCTTGCCAGCGGCTTGGTGCTTACAAGGGGCCAGGAGCGTTGCATCTACGTCTTCAGCGAGAAGGAATTTGCGCGGGTCCACGAGCAGATGCGGGAGGCTCCAATCTCCTCCAAGCAGGCACGTGACTACATCCGCGTCTTTCTCTCTGGAGCCTCTGACGAGGTACCTGACAAGCAGGGGCGCGTGACCATTCCACCGGCGCTCCGGGAGTATGCAGGACTCGGAAGGGAACTTGCCGTCATCGGCGCCGGTACCCGCGCCGAGATCTGGGACGCCCAGGCTTGGAATGAATACCTCGCGGAGAAGGAGACGGCCTTTTCCGAAACTGACGATCCCATTCCGGGCATTCTCTGAATTCCGGAACGGGCGGCAGAGGTTTCTTGGATGAGATCTCCAGCCGGCCCATCGGCTGCCAACCTGGCTCACCTTCCCCGGAGCCAGGCGGGCGGAACGGTAGGCGCGGATGGGGATCTGATCCCAGAAGCATCCAGGGGACAACGACGGCGGGAAAGGACCAGGCATGACCGATCAACCCAAGCCCACGTCCGAACGCCATGTACCGGTCCTTCGCGACCGGTGCATCAATTTGTTGGCACCGGGATTCGAAGCGGCACGGCTGCGCGGCGAGACCCCCGTTGCCGTCGACACCACCCTGGGCATGGGCGGGCACTCGGAGGCCATGCTGCAGAGGTTTCCCGACCTCCACCTCATCGGCATCGACCGGGACGAGGAAGCGCTGGCCCTCGCGGGGGAACGGCTTGCTCCGTTCGCCGCCCGGACTGACCTGGTGCACGCCGTGTATGACGAGATCCAGGATGTCCTGGCAGACCTCGGCGTGGCCGAAGCCCACGGAATCCTCATGGACCTGGGTGTCTCGTCCCTGCAGCTGGACGAGCGTGAGCGCGGCTTCGCCTACTCTTTCGACGCGCCGCTGGACATGCGCATGGATACCAGCCGGGGCCAAACCGCCGCGGACGTGGTCAATACGTACAGCGAAGAGGACCTGGTCCGGATCATCCGCAAGTGGGGCGAGGAAAAGTTTGCCGGGCGGATCGCCAACAGGATCGTCTCAGCGCGTGCGGCCAAGCCCTTCACTACCACCGGCGAACTGGTGGAGCAGATCCGTTCCGTGGTTCCGGCGTCCGCTGCGAAGTCCGGTGGACATCCCGCCAAAAGGACCTTCCAGGCTTTGCGGATCGAGGTCAACGAAGAGCTCGACGTCCTGGAACGGGCAGTGCCTGCCGCCGTCGATTCACTGGCCCTCGGCGGCCGCATCGTGGTCATGTCCTACCACTCACTGGAGGACAAGATCGTCAAAGGTGTTTTCCAGTCCCGCTCCAAGTCTTCGGCTCCCCTTGGTTTCCCGGTGGAGCTGGAAGAACACAAGCCCGAACTCAAGACCCTGACCAAAGGCACTGAGGTGCCCACCGCCGTCGAAATCGCCGAAAACCCGCGCGCCGCCTCCGCCAGGCTCCGCGCGGCAGAACGAATCAGAGCCAGGAGAGCTGCATGAGCACCGCCGCCGTCAAGAACTTTCCCGTTGTTTCCGGCAGCTCGGCGCCCGATACGAGGCAGGCAGGCAAACCCGGCGGGGGACAAAAAGCGCGCACACCGCTCTCCGTGGTCCGCTCGGCCCCGCGGAAACGGCGTGCACCCTTCGTCGTGCTGTGCTTTGCCATGCTCGCAGTGGCGCTGGTTGCGGTGTTGGTCCTGAACATCTCGGTGTCCACCGCGCAATACCAGCTGGTGGAGCTGCGTGCCAAG
Organism: Arthrobacter sp. NicSoilC5; assembly: GCF_019977395.1. Lineage (NCBI taxonomy): Bacteria > Bacillati > Actinomycetota > Actinomycetes > Micrococcales > Micrococcaceae > Arthrobacter > Arthrobacter sp. NicSoilC5. Next base: position 87,236 of record NZ_AP024660.1, read on the forward strand.
CAGAGCTCGCTGACCAAGGCAAACCAGGACCTTACCCAGCAGGTGCAGAGCTACGAGGCCCCGCAGAACCTCGCGGCCAAGGCCACGGAGCTGGGCATGGTGGCGTCGACCGTGAAGGGCCAGATCGACCTGTCGACACTGTCAGTAACAGGAAAGGCCACCCCCGCGGTCAAGGGCGCGGCAACAGGAGCAGTCATCCCGTCGCCCGCCGTGGCAGGGCAGCTGATCGTGCCGCCGGCGAAGAGCGCGGACGCCAAGGGGGCAGCCGGTGACAAGGCCGCCGCGCCGGCCACCGGCGCCGCTGCTGCCGCGGCTCCCTCCGCCGATGCCGGCCAGGCAGCCGCAGCCCAGGCGGCTGCAGCGGCACAGGCCGCAGCAGCTGCGGCGAAGCCGGCCCCCGAACTTCACGGCGGCTCCGTCCCGGCGCCGCAGCAGAAGGTCCCCGGACAGTAGGCCGGCAGGCAGGTAAGGCAGCAGCGTCGAGCAGCAAGGAAATACACGGTGGCGAAGACGACCGGCACGGCAGGAAAAAGCAAGGTACCCAACGCCACGAAGCGCTTGCGTCTGGGGCTGGGCATCATGCTCACACTCCTGCTGGTGGTGGGCGGAAAGCTGTTCCTGGTCCAGGGGCTCGACGTCGGCGGCATGGCCGAAGCGGCCCTGAACAGCCGGATGACGTCCGCCATCCTGCCGGCCGAGCGGGGCAGCATCCTGGACTCGCGCGGCACCGTCCTGGCCAACAGCGTGATCCGCTACAACATCGTGGTTGACCAGCGCGTCAACACGAAAACCGACTCCTACAAGCGGCTGGAACAAACCGACGGCCACGAAAAGCTGGTGGATGTCAGCCGCGACCAGGCAATCTCCGAACTCGCCTCGGCCCTGGGCATGGACACCAACGCCGTCAGGGACGCCGTCACCGGGCAGCAGCCGTATTACATTGTGGCCAAGGACGTGAAGCCCGACGTTGAGGACCGTATCTCCAAGCTCCAGGTCCCGGGCATCGTGGCCGAAGGCGTGAGCAAGCGTGTCTACCCTAACGGTGCGGTCGCTGGGGGAGTGGTGGGATTCCTCCAGGACGGCACCACCGGGCTGGCAGGCATTGAGCAGACACAGGACGACAAGCTGAAGGGAACGGACGGCAAGCGCCTGTTCGAGATCGGAGCGGACGGGCTGCGCATCCCCGTGGGCCTTGACGAGCTGACCCCGCCCCAGAACGGCAAGGACGTCAAACTCACCCTCAACTCCGACCTGCAGTACTTTGCCCAGCAGGCCATCCAGAGCCAGGCGGACAAACTGAGCGCCGAATGGGGCGTCATCATCGTCATGGACGCCAAGACCGGCAACCTGCTTGCCCTGGCGGACACCAACTCCCCGGATCCCAACAACCCCGGGCTGGTGGCAGCGAAGGACCGCGGCGTCCGCTCCGTGACCGCAGCGTATGAGCCCGGCTCGGTGGAGAAGATGATGACCGCCGCGGCTGTCATCGATGAAGGCCTCGCCAAGCCACTGGACACGTTCACCATTCCGCCCACCTACACCGTGGACGGCCAGACGTTCAGCGACGCGTTTACGCACGGCACCGAGGAACGGACGCTGGCAGGAATCATCGGGTACTCCATGAACACCGGAACCGTGATGGCTGGCCAGCGGCTGAGCAAGGAACAGCGCTACGACTGGCTGAAGAAGTTCGGCATTGGCGAGGCGCCGGACATCGGACTTCCCGCAACGGCATCCGGCATCCTCTCGCCCCCGGACCAGTGGGACGGGCGCCAGCAGTACACCGTCCTGTTCGGGCAGGGCGTTTCGCAGTCCACGCTCCAGACGGTCCGGGCCTACCAGAGCATCGCGAACAACGGCGTGATGCTGCAGCCACGGCTGATCGACTCCTACATTTCCCCGGACGGGACTGAGGAGAAGGTACCGGCACAGCCCTCCCGGCAGGTCGTTTCGGACAGCACGGCCCAGCAGGTCCAGGACATCCTGGAAAGCGCCGTCACCGAGGGCGAAATCAAGGACGCGGGCATCGACGGCTACCGCGTAGGAGCCAAGACGGGTACGTCCGAATCGCCCTGCGACGACGGCAAGTCCGGCTACTGCGGCTACACCGCCTCCATCGTGGGAATGGCGCCGATGGATGATCCGCGGTTTATTGTGGAGGTGGTGCTCCAGCGGCCGAAGGGCAGCATCTACGGCATCACCAACGGACCGGTGTTCCGCTCCGTTATGAGCCAGACGCTGCGGACCTACAACGTCCAGCCTTCAACCGGCGAGCCGGCCAGGATGCCCCAGTACGCCAAATAGCAGCTGTTCCAGGCCGGAAGTACCAGCAGCATCCAGCGCATCACAGTGCCCGGGCCGAACCATGCCGGGCACGCACTAGCACCATCGGAGATTCCCTTGTCAGAGTTCACCACGCCCGGCAGCGATGCTGCCCGGGATGAAAGCGCAGGCCGCTTCCGGCCTGAAGCCGTCGCACCCGTCCCGCTGGCCGCCGTCGGGCAGGCCCTTGGCGTAGCCGTGCCCGCTCCTGCTGCTGACGTGGAAATCACAGGCATATCCCTCAACTCCCGCACCGTGGAGCCCGGCGACCTGTATGTGGCGTTGCCGGGCTCCAGCAGGCATGGCGCCGACTTTGCCAGGGACGCCATCGGCGCCGGGGCGGTGGCCGTCCTGACGGACGACGCCGGTGCGCGCCTGCTTGCCCTGTCCGCGGACACGCCGGTTCCCGTGCTCGTCGTCGCGAAACCCCGCAACGAGGTGGGGCCCCTTTCTTCCATGATCTACCGCAGCCAGTCCGCGGACGGCCGCCCGCTGCAGCTTTTCGGCGTCACCGGCACCAACGGGAAGACCACCACCACCTACTTCATCACCTCGCTGCTGCGTGCCCTTGGCCGGCAGACCGGGCTGATCGGGACCATCGAGATCCTGGCCGGCGGCCAGGCGATTCCCAGCCTCCTCACCACGCCGGAATCGCCCGAGGTCCACGGCCTCATCGCCCTCATGCACGAACGTGGGCTCGACGCCGCGGCCATGGAAGTGTCCTCGCATGCCATCTCCTACCAGCGGGTGGACGGACTTGTCTTCGACGTGGCCGGGTTCACCAACCTGACCCAGGACCACCTGGACCTGCACAACACCATGGAGGAGTACTTCGCCACCAAGGCAGAGCTTTTCACTCCAGGGCGTGCCCGGCAGGCAGTGGTAACGGTCGACGACGAATGGGGCCGGCGGCTGGCCGGCAGCGCCCAGGTGCCGGTCACCACCCTCAGCACCAGCGGCTCAAGCCCGGCGGACTGGACCGTTACCTCGGCCTCACCGCGTGGCCTCGGGACCAGCTTCACCCTCGCGGGTCCGGACGGCGCCGTCCTGGACGTCCACACCGGACTGCCCGGCAGCTTCAACGTCGCGAACGCTGCCCTGGCCGTGCTCATGGTGCTGGCGTCCGGCGTCGGACTCTCCGACCTGCAGGCGGCCCTGGGCCACGCCGACCCCTTCACCGTCGCCGTGCCCGGACGCATGCAGCTGATCTCCGACCGGCCTGCGGCCGTGGTGGACTTTGCGCACAACACCGACGCCCTGGCCAGGGCGCTGGAAGCCGTCAGGTCCCCGGAACCGGACTCGCGCCTGATCGTCGTTTTCGGTGCCACAGGACAGCGGGACCAAGGCAAACGCCCCGCAATGGGTGCCATCGCGGCCCGGCTCGCAGACACCGTAATCATTACCGACGACGACCCGCACGACGAGGACGCGGCAGCGATCCGCGCCGATGTGCTGGCCGGGGCGCGTGATGCCGTGGAGACGGAGTCCCTGGGCGCCGAAGTGCTGGAGGTCTTCCCGCGGGAGGAGGCCATCCGGCATGCCGTGGCCCTGGCACGCCCCCAGGACAGCATTCTCGTCGCGGGACGCGGCCACGAGGTATGGCAGGAAGTGAAGGGCGTTAACCTCGCCCTGGATGACAGGGTTGAACTGCGCACCGCCTTGACAGCCAGGGGATTCAACGTTCTCCAAGACGACCGGATAGAGTCCTAGACCGAGATGATTGCATTTACTGCGGCGGAAATCGCCGAAATCACCAGCGGGCGCCTGGACGCCGATCCCGGAATTACGCCCCTCTCGGTGGTGACGGATTCACGCGAAGCCATCCAGGGTTCGCTTTACGTCGCGAAGCCGGGCGAGCACGCCGACGGCCACGATTTCATTGACGCAGCGTTCGCTGCCGGTGCGGTCCTGGCACTTGTCGAGCGCCCCGTACCCGGCCCCGACGGCACCGCCTACCCCTCCATCATGGTTCCCGACGCCGTCCTGGCGATGGGAGCCCTCGCCGCCGAAGCCGTCCGCCGCATCCGTGCCGCCCGTGCAGAAGCGGGAAGCCAGCTGACGGTTGTGGGCATCACCGGTTCAGCCGGCAAGACCACCACCAAGGACCTGCTGGCCGGAGTCCTGGCAACGCAGGGCAACACCGTGGCGCCCCAGGGCTCCTACAACGGCGAGGTGGGCGTCCCGCTCACGGTCTTCCGGGCGGGCACTGATACCCGCTACCTGGTCATTGAAATGGGGGCCACCGGCATTGGCCACATCCGCTACCTTGCGGAGATGGTCAAGCCGGACATCGGAGTTGTCCTGGCAGTGGGCACCGCACACGCCGGCGAGTTCGGGGGAGTCGGGAACATCGCGCTGGCCAAGGGCGAAATGGTTGAAGGCCTGACCGCCCAGGGAACGGCCATCATCAACCTCGACGACGAACGCGTCGCGGCCATGCGCAGCCGCACCGAGGCCACGGTCCTCGGATTTTCCGCGGAAGGCCGGCAGGACGCCCAGGTGCAGGCCCTGAATGCCGACACCAACGCCGGGGGCAGCCCCGAATTCGATCTCCAACTTCCCGACGGCGCCCCTCCCCGCCACGTGAGCAGCAGGCTCATCGGAGCCCACCACATGGGGAACCTGCTGGCAGCCGCCGCAGCGGCCTGGGCCGCAGGCGTGCCCGGAGACCACATCGCGGAGTCACTGAGCAACCAGGCAGCAGCCAGCCGCTGGCGCATGGAGCGTACCGAGCGGCACGACGGCGTCACCATCATCAACGATGCCTACAACGCCAACCCCGAATCAATGCGGGCAGCCCTTCGCACCCTGGCCGACCTTGGCCGGGGACGGCGCACCTGGGCCGTGCTGGGGGCCATGCTGGAACTCGGTGAGGACTCCATCCGCGAGCACACCGCCGTAGGCACCCAGGTTGTCCGCCTCAACATCTCGCGGCTGCTGGTAGTGGGCCGGGAAGCGAGGGCCCTCTACGTCTCCGCCGTGCAGGAGGGATCCTGGGGCGACGAATGCCTCTTCGCGGAGACGCTCGATGAGGCCTACGACGTCCTGGACGCAGAACTCGAGCCGGGCGACCTGGTGCTGTTCAAGTCCTCCAACAGCGTTGGACTCCGCCATTTGGGCGATCGGATAGCATTACCCCCAGCCCCCACCCCTGCCGACGAAAGGAGCACTCTGCTGTGATTGCTCTATTGATCGGCGCAGGCCTGGCCCTGCTCTTTGCCCTGGTGGGCACCCCGCTGTTCATCCGCCTGCTGGTGCACCGCGGCTACGGCCAGTTCATCCGTGACGACGGCCCCACCTCCCACCACACCAAGCGCGGGACGCCCACCATGGGCGGCACCGTCGTGGTGGCCGCAGTACTGCTGAGTTACGGACTCACCCACCTCATCATGCTGATGATGAACCCCGACTCACCCGGCCCCTCGGCCTCAGCACTCATCCTGCTGTTCCTTATGGTGGGTATGGGCCTGGTGGGTTTCCTGGACGACTTCATCAAGATCTCCCGGCAGCGGAGTTTGGGCCTGAACGCCAAAGCCAAGCTCATCCTCCAGGCGGCCGTCGGCATCGTCTTCGCCATCCTGGCATTGAACTTCCCCAACAGCGCCGGGCTGACGCCGGCGTCGACAAAGATTTCCCTGGTCCGCGACCTGCCCTGGCTCGACCTCGCCTTTGGCGGCACCGTCCTCGGCGCGATTCTGTTCGTCATCTGGTCCAACCTGATCGTCACCGCAGCCACGAACGGGGTGAACCTGACCGACGGATTGGACGGCCTTGCCGCCGGTGCCTCCATCATGGTCTTCGGCGCCTACACCCTTATGGGCATCTGGCAGAGCAACCAGGCCTGCGGTTCCCCCCGGGAGGCCGGCAGCGGCTGCTACCTCGTCAGGGACCCGCTGGACCTCGCCCTTCTGGCGGCCATCCTCAGCGCCGCCCTGGTGGGGTTCCTCTGGTGGAACACCTCCCCGGCGAAGATCTTCATGGGCGACACGGGGTCGCTGGCCATCGGCGGCGCCGTAGCCGGATTCGCCATCCTGTCCCGCACCGAACTGTTGCTGGGCATCGTGGGTGGCCTCTTTGTGCTGATCACGCTGTCCGTCATCATCCAGGTGGGCTACTTCAAGGCAACCGGCGGTAAACGTGTGTTCAAGATGGCGCCGCTGCAGCACCACTTTGAGTTGAAGGGCTGGGCCGAAGTGACCGTCGTCGTCCGGTTCTGGATCCTTGGCGGACTCTTCGTCGCCGTTGGCCTGGGCATCTTCTACGCTGAATGGGTTGTACTGCTGTGACCGTTTCCCCCCGCCTGGCAAACCTTGTCTCCTGGGACTCCGACTGGGCCGGCCTGCGCGTCGCCGTGACGGGCATCGGCGTCTCCGGCTTCGCGGCCGCGGACACCCTGATCGAGCTCGGCGCCCGCGTCGTGGTGGTGGACGCCGCCACCAGCGACACCGCACGTGCACACGCCGACACCCTGAAAATCGTCGGCGCCGCCGATGTCCTGCTGGGCCCTGACGCGGTGACCCACCTCCCACGGATCGACGGCGAACTGCCGGAACTGATCGTGACCTCGCCCGGGTGGCGCCCAGACCAGGCCCTCCTGGCGGCCGCGGCACGGAAGCACATCCCGGTGTGGGGCGACGTCGAACTCGCCTGGCGCGTGCGGATCAGGGAAGGCCGGAAGACGGCCGACTGGCTGGCCATCACCGGCACCAACGGCAAGACCACCACGGTGGGACTCACGGAATCGATGCTGCGGGCCGCAGGACTCAAAGCCATCGCTGTGGGCAACGTGGGCACCCCCATCCTTGATGCCCTTCGGGATCCCGTGGAGTACGACGTCTTCGCGGTGGAACTTTCCAGCTTCCAGCTGCACTGGACGGAATCGGTGTCGCCTGTTGCCAGCGTCTGCCTCAACGTGGCCGAAGACCACGTTGACTGGCACGGCTCCTATGATTCCTACCTGGCCGACAAGGCGAAGGTCTACGAGCGGACCCAAAAAGCCTGCATCTACAACGCCGAGCAGGTGGAAACCGAACGCATGGTGGAAAACGCCGACGTGGTGGAGGGCTGCCGCGCCGTTGGCTTCACCACACTGACGCCGGCCATCAGCATGCTCGGAGTGGTGGAAGGGCTGCTGGTGGACCGGGCCTTCATCGAAGAACGCAAGGACAGCGCAGCCGAACTCGCCTCCATGGCCGACCTTGGACCGCTGGCCCCGCGCCACATGGTGGCCAACGCCCTTGCCGCGGCCGGCCTGGTGCGCGCCTACGGCGTGGAGCCCAAGGCTGTGCGCCAGGGCATCCTGGACTACGTGCCCGGCGACCACCGCATCCAGCCTGTGGCCCGCCTGAACGGTGTCCTGTGGGTCAACGACTCCAAAGCCACCAACCCCCATGCCGCGTCGGCATCCCTGTCAGCTTTCAGCAACGTGGTCTGGATTGCCGGCGGCCTCTCAAAAGGCGTGAGCTATGACGACCTGGTGCGGGATCACGCAGCGCGGCTCAAGGCCGTGGTCCTGATCGGAACAGACACGTCGCACCTCCGCGAAGCCCTCCAGCGACACGCGCCGGATGTCCCGGTGATCGAACCGGGGGCAGGTGACACTGAAGGAGTGGAGACTGCTTCGGCGCCCGGCGGCACCACTGCCGGTACCCCCGGCAACGGAGAACAGGTGATGTCCTGGGCCGTTGCGTCTGCGGCCCGGCTCGCCGAATCCGGCGATACCGTGCTCATGGCTCCGGCAGCTGCTTCCATGGATCAGTTCTCTTCCTACGCTCACCGTGGTGGTACTTTCATCGACGCTGTCCGCGAGCTGGTGGAAGGGCAGGCCCAGACCGGCGAGGAGTAACAATGGTCAGCACGCCCACCCGGCAGCAGGGTGTTAAGCCGAAGGGCGCCAAAGCCCGCCCCGGCTCAACCGCCATCCGGCAGCCCGCCGCGGCCGGCGCAAAACTGCGGACCTTGTACCGCCGGTTCTGGTCCGCGCTTGAGGGCACGGGCAAGTCCCGGAACGGCTCCACCTACTACCTCATCCTTGGTGCCACCCTGGCCCTGACCGCCATTGGCATCATGATGGTCCTCTCCGCCTCGAGCGTTGAATCAATCGCCGCCGGCAAGTCCCCTTATGGCGATGCCCTCAAGCAGGGAGTCTTCGCCGCGATCGGCATCTTCACCATGTTCGTGCTCTCACGCATCAACGTTGTCTGGCTGAAGCGCCTCGCCTGGCCCGCCGTGGGGGCAGCCGTCCTGCTCCTGGGCCTGGTCCAGGTGGTGGGCACCGAGATCAACGGCAACCGGAACTGGATCGACCTTGGCGGCATCACCTTCCAGCCCTCCGAGGCGGCCAAACTGGCCCTTGCCCTCTGGCTGGCCACGGTGCTGGCCCGAAAGGGCAAGCTGCTGGGCAAATGGCAGCACGTGCTGGTACCCGCCATACCCATGGCAGCCATCGTCATCGTCCTGATTCTGGTGGGCAACGACCTGGGGACTGCCATGATCATCATGATGATCATGGCAGCGGCCCTGTTCTTCGCCGGCGTTCCGCTCTACCTGTTCGGCATCGCAGGCATCATCGCCGCCGCCGGCACCGCAGTCATGGCCGTCACCTCTTCAAACCGCATGTGCCGCATCACCTCCTGGTGGACCGGCCAGTCCTGCGCGGACGGAATTGACGCCAACTACCAGGCCACCAACGGCATGTACGGCCTGGCATCCGGAGGCTGGCTGGGCGTAGGCCTCGGGCAGAGCCGGCAAAAGTACAGCTGGATTCCCGAAGCCCACAACGACTTCATCTTCGCCATCATCGGCGAGGAACTCGGCCTGGTGGGCACCGTCGTCGTCCTGATCCTCTTCGCCATCCTCGGCGCTGCCATTTACCGCGTGGTGGTGGCACAGGAGGACATGTTCCACCGGGTCCTTGCCGGCACCATCATGGTCTGGCTGCTGGGCCAGGCCACCGTGAACATGTCCGTGGTCACCGGCCTCATGCCCGTCATCGGTGTTCCGCTGCCGTTTATCTCCTACGGCGGTTCGGCCCTGCTGATGTCGCTGTGTGCGGTGGGGGTGGTCCTCTCCCTGGCCCGGGAGCAGATGGCGCCTGCCATGCGACCCAAGCGGATGCTGAAGTTCAAGCTCCGGCCGGGGCGGGACAAGAACCAACCAAAGAATTCCAGAAAGCGTGCCTAACCCCAGATGACACCGACACAACCTTCCATCGTCCTGGCCGGTGGCGGAACAGCCGGCCATATCAGCCCGTTGCTTGCCATCGCGGCGGCCCTGCGCAGCGAAGCCCCCGGCGCTTCAATCCTGGCGGTCGGAACGCCGTCGGGAATGGAAACCCGGCTGGTTCCCGCCGCCGGCGTCCAGCTGGCCACGATCGACCGGGTGCCGTTTCCCCGCAGGCCATCCGCTGACCTGCTCCGCCTGCCGGCCCGGCTCGCCGGTGCCGTCCGGCAGGCCGGCGCCATCCTGGACCGGGCGCACGCCGACGTGCTGGTGGGCGTCGGCGGATACGTCTGCACGCCCATGTACCTGGCGGCGCGGAAGCGCGGCATACCCCTGGTGATCCATGAGGCGAACGCCCGGCCGGGACTGGCCAACCGGGTGGGGGCCTTCCTCAAGGGCCGGGTGGCTGTGGCTTTCGAGGGCACTCCGCTCCGCAACGCGGTGCACGTGGGCATGCCCATGCGCAAGGAGATTTCCGGCCTGGACCGGAAGACTGCCCGCACCGCCGCACGCGAGGCCCTTGGGCTGGATCCCCACCAGCCCACCCTGATCGTCACCGGCGGGTCCTCCGGCGCGCAGAGCATCAACCGGACCATCGCAGCCTCCGTGGCCCTCCTTGCGGAGGCCGGTATCCAGACCCTCCACGTCACCGGCCGCGGAAAAACCGTCCTGGACCCGGCCGGGCAGCCCCTTGCCGCTGAGGGTTACCGGCAGGTGGAATACATCGACGGCATGGAACGTGCCTACGCCGCGGCCGACCTCCTGCTGGCCCGGTCCGGGGCTGCCACGGTCTGTGAAGTCGCTGCCGTCGGCGTACCGGCAGTCCTGGTGCCCCTGCCCATCGGCAACGGGGAGCAGGCACTGAACGCAGCGGGCCTGGTCTCCGCAGGAGGCGCAGTACTCGTTGCCGACCGTGACTTCACTCCGGAATGGGTTGCGCGCGAGCTGGTTCCGCTGATCACCGATAAAGCACGGCTTGCCGCCATGGAAGCGAAGTCCTACCGGCTCGGCATCCGAAACGCCGACCAGCGCATGGCTGGTCTTGTCCTGGAAGCGGTATCTGCATGAACGCCCATAACACCCCCGGCCTGGAATCCCTTGGCAAGGTGCACTTCATCGGCATTGGGGGAGTAGGAATGTCTGCCGTGGCCCGCATCATGGTGGCGCGCGGCGTCCCGGTCAGCGGCTCCGACGCCAAGGACCTGCCCGTCATGGCGGACCTCGCCGCGGCCGGTGCACGCATCGCCGTCGGGTACGCCGCCGGCAACCTGGCGGACGCGCAGACCGTGGTGGCCGGATCGGCAATCCGTGAAGACAACCCCGAACTGGCGGCAGCCCGCACGGCGGGCCTGCCCGTGCTGCACCGGTCCCAGGCGCTGGCCGCCACCATGGGTGATGACACCGTGGTCACGGTGGCCGGAACGCACGGCAAGTCGACCACCACGTCCATGGTCACCGTGCTGCTGCAGGCGGCGGGCCTGGACCCGTCGTTCGCGGTCGGCGCCAACATCCCCGCGCTTGGCGTCAACGCCGCGCATGGCACGTCCGGCATCTTCGTGGCCGAGGCCGACGAATCCGACGGATCCTTCCTGAACTACCGGCCCCGCATCGCCGTCGTCACCAACGTGGAGCCCGACCACCTTGACTACTACGGCACGGCCGAAGCCGTGTACGAGTCCTTCGACCGCTTCACGGCGCTGCTGCCCGCGGACGGCCTCCTGGTGGCCTGCGCGGACGACGCCGGGGCGCTGGCCCTGGCCGAGCGCACCAGGGCCAGGGGCAACACCCGGGTGCTCCTGTACGGCACCAGCGAGGCCGCGGACGTCCGGCTGCACGACGACGGCCCGGGCCACGTCGCGGTATCGGCACACGGCGCCCGGTACGGGCTGTCACTGCAGGTACCAGGCCGCCACAACGCGCTGAACGCGGCCGCCGCCTTCGCCGTCGCCCTTGAACTCGGCGTGGACCCGGCCGCTGCCGCCGCCGGCCTGGCCCACTTCGCCGGCGCCTCGCGGCGCTTCGAACTGAAGGGATCGGTACGGGGCGTCCGGGTCTTCGACGACTACGCCCACCACCCCACGGAAGTCCGTGCCGCCCTCACCGCCGCGCGTTCGGTGGCAGGCGGCCACAAGGTCCACGTCCTGTTCCAGCCGCACCTGTTTTCCCGCACCCGGGAGTTCGCGGCGCAGTTCGCAGACGCCCTCAACCTTGCCGATACCGCCCTGGTCCTGGACATCTACCCCGCCAGGGAGGATCCCATTCCGGGCGTCACCAGCCAGCTCATAGCCGACCACCTCACAGCGGGCGGACGGCTGGCAGAGGGAGCCGACGCCGTCGAAACCCTGACCAAGGCCGCCGCGGACGGGGACGTCGTCCTGACCGTCGGTGCCGGTGATGTCACGTCTTACGGCCCACGGATTGTGGAGGCGCTGCGTGCCTAGCTCCCGCCGTCCCACCTACGCCCCGCCCCGGCGGAATGGCCGCCCAGACGCAGCGCCTGCGGAAAGTGCGGAGAAAGAGCCCCGATCGTCCGGGACGCCGGGCGCCTCCACAGGTGGCGATGTGATCACGGCATCCCGCAGCATCCCGGACCAGGCGCCGGCGCACAAGCCGGCGAAGGCGGAGAAACCTTCCGGGGCAACGGTGCTGGCGTTCCCCGAGCCCAAAGGCCGGCGCCGCAGGAAGAAAGTCCTGGCAGCTGCCGGAACAGTGGTTGCGCTGGTGGTGGGACTGCTGGCAGCCGCCATCTATTCGCCGGCCCTGGCCCTGCAGACCATCTCGGTGACGGGCACGCACTTCGTCACCCCGGCCCAGGTGCAGACGGCGCTGGAGCCACTGCGCGGCAAGCCGCTGCCCCAGATCAGCGACGACGACGTCCGCGGGCTCCTCCGCTCTTTGGTCCAGGTCAAATCCGTGTCCGTCGAGGCCCGGCCGCCGTCCACCCTCGCCGTTGCCGTGCATGAGCGGGTGCCCGTGGCGCTGGTCAAGCAGGGGGAGCAGTACCAGCTGGTGGACGTCGACGGCGTCCAGCTGGCCACCACCGACGATCCAGCGACGGCATCGCTGCCGGTCATCGACGGCGGTGCCGGTGCGATCGGACAGGACCTGTTCCGCGCCACGGCCGCAGTGCTGGGTGCCCTGCCGGCCGACGTCCTGGCGAAGCTGTCCAACGCGTCCGCGCAGTCCGTCGATGCCGTGGAACTCAAGCTCGTTGACGGCCAGACAATCGTGTGGGGCAACGCCTCGGAGAAGGAGCTCAAGGCCAAGGTCCTGGCCGCCCTCCTCAAGGCTCCGGCGGACCCTAAGAACCCGGTCAGGGTCTACGATGTCAGTGTGCCCCGGCACCCCGTGACGCGCTGAGCGCTTTCTTTCCCGGTATTAATCCGACACGCGGACCCGGTTATTGAATGTCGGAACCAGAGGAAATACCGTCACAGACAAGAGTTACTTGACATAACTCTAACCTTCAACCGGAGGGTTAGGGTTTAGGGTTTCAAGCTCACCATCAGTTTTCGCAATAAGACACGAACAAGGGACACGTAACGTGGCAGCTCCGCAGAATTACTTGGCCGTCATCAAAGTCGTCGGCATCGGCGGCGGTGGCGTGAACGCAGTCAACCGCATGATCGAGGTCGGCCTCAGGGGTGTTGAATTCATCGCCATCAACACCGACGCCCAGGCCCTGCTCATGAGCGACGCCGACGTGAAGCTCGACGTCGGACGCGAGCTGACCCGTGGCCTCGGTGCAGGCGCCAACCCCGAGGTAGGCAAGCAGGCCGCCGAGGACCATGCGGACGAGATCGAGGAAGTCCTCCGTGGCGCCGACATGGTCTTCGTCACCGCCGGTGAGGGTGGCGGCACGGGCACCGGTGGCGCGCCCGTCGTCGCCCGGATCGCCCGTTCGCTCGGTGCCCTGACCATTGGCGTGGTCACCCGTCCCTTCACCTTCGAAGGCCGCCGCCGCGCCGGTTCGGCAGAGGCAGGCATCGACGCCCTGCGCGACGAGGTGGATACCCTCATCGTGATCCCCAACGACCGCCTGCTGTCCATCAGCGACCGCAACGTGTCCGTCCTTGACGCGTTCCGCTCCGCCGACCAGGTCCTGCTGTCCGGTGTCCAGGGCATCACCGACCTCATCACCACCCCCGGCCTGATCAACCTTGACTTCGCGGACGTCAAGTCCGTCATGCAGGGTGCCGGCTCGGCCCTCATGGGCATCGGTTCGGCCCGCGGTGAAGACCGCGCCGTGAAGGCGGCCGAACTGGCCATTGCCTCGCCGCTGCTGGAAGCATCCATCGACGGCGCCCACGGCGTGCTGCTGTCCATCCAGGGTGGCTCGGACCTGGGCCTGTTTGAAATCAACGAGGCTGCCCGCCTGGTCCAGGAAGTGGCCCACCCCGAGGCAAACATCATTTTCGGTGCCGTCATCGACGACGCCCTGGGCGATGAAGCACGCGTCACCGTGATTGCCGCGGGTTTTGACGACGTCAAGGCCACCTCGCCCTCCATGGACCAGTCCCAGCCGCAGGCCGCGCCCCAGCGGCCGGCCGCCCCTGCTGCTGCTCCGGCTTCGGCGCACCCGCAGAGCGGAAACCACCAGGGCAACGGGAACCACCAGCAGAACGTCCAGCCGATCCACGCAGGCGTCGGCGCTGCCGGACTCAGCAACTGGGGTCAGCAGCGCCCGCAGGCCGTTCCGGCGGACTCCGGCTTCGACGTCGACCTGCCGTCCGTGGTGGAGCCGGACATGACCGGCACCCACCCGGATGACCTGGATGTTCCCGACTTCCTGAAGTAGGCAGCGGCTTGTTCCATTGGCGTGCCGACATCCTCCCGGGGGTGTCGGCCGCATTTACCGATGCGGGGGCGGGAAACCTCGCCCTGCACGTGGGGGACGATCCCGCCTCGGTCCAGGAGCGCCGGTCGCGCCTGGAAGAGTCCATCGCGGCGGCGCCCGGCTCGCTGCGCTTCATGAACCAGGTCCACGGCAACACCGTGGCGATCATGGAGGCCGGGTCACCTGCCCCTGAGGCCGATGCCATGGTGTCCCGTGGGCTGCCCCTGGCGGTCATGGTGGCGGACTGCATTCCGGTGCTGCTGGCGGGGGAGTCCGCACACGGGCCCGTCCTTGCCGCCGTGCATGCCGGGCGCCCCGGCATCGCAAACGGTGTCCTCCCGGCTGCCGTGGACGGCATGAAGTCGCTGGGTGCGTCCCGGATCCGTGCCTGGCTGGGACCATCGATCTGCGGGTCCTGCTACGAAGTCCCCGCAGCCCTGCGCGAGGAGGTGTCGGCCCTGGTTCCGGAGACGCGGAGCACCACCGCCTGGGGAACACCGGGGCTGGACCTTCCCGCCGGCGCACGCGCCCAGCTGGAGGCTTCCGGCGTCGAGGTGGAGTACGCCGGTTCGTGCACGCTGGAGACGGAAACGCTCTATTCGTACCGGCGGGACCGGAACACGGGCCGCTTCGCCGGCCTGGTCTGGTGCCATGACTGAGCGGCCGGGCAGCGGGCAGGGAAGTGATCCCCGCAGCGCGGAACTCGCCGAACGGCTCGCCGTGGTGCGGAAGCGGATCGCCGATGCCGCCGGCACCGCCGGCCGCAGTGACCGTCCGCCCTCGCTGATCGTGGTCACCAAGTTCCACCCGGCAGAGGACATCCGGCGCCTGGCCGCCCTCGGAATCACCGACGTCGGCGAGAACCGGGACCAGGAGGCTGCTGCCAAGGCGCTGGAGCTCGCCGATCTGGACCTGACCTGGCACTTCGTTGGCCAGCTGCAGACAAAGAAGGCCAAATCCGTGGCGCGCTACGCGGCCGCGGTCCACTCTGTGGACCGGCCGCAGCTCGTGGATGCGCTGGCAAAGGCTGTGCGGAACGAGATGGACTCCAACGGCCGGTCCCCGCTGGACTGCTTCATCCAGGTCAGCCTTGAGGAAAGAGAACACGACGGTGACGGCGGCACGCACCGTGGCGGGGCAGTCCCCGCCGACGTGCACCTCCTGGCAGAGCGGATCGCCGCGGCTGACAGCCTGAACCTGGCCGGCGTCATGGCTGTTGCGCCGCTGGGAGCGCCGCCTGAACCGGCGTTCGAAAAGCTCGCCGGGATTTCCGCCCGGCTGGTCGCAGCGTACCCCGGAGCCACCGGCATCTCGGCAGGCATGAGCCAGGACCTGGAGGCGGCCATCAGGTTCGGGGCGACACACCTGCGAATCGGTTCCGATATTCTCGGTTCCCGTCCTGCCGTGGGGTAGCGTCGGACCTATTGGAAGTGATGGGCGGGGGACTCCAGTGCTGTCAAATCATTGGGCGGCCCGCTTACGGGACACGATTAGGAGTCGACCATGGCCGGCGCTCTGCGCAAGACAATGATCTATCTTGGGCTCGCCGACGGCGATGAGCATTACGAGTCCGAGCAACAGACCACACGTAAGGATGAGGACGAACCGATGGAAGTTGACCGCGAGGAACGCCGTGCTCCGGCGCCGGTCCGCGAAGTCAGCCGCGAGGCGTCCTACGCCCCTGAAGAGGAATACCGCGCCCCTGTGACCCCCATTAAGCGTGCGGCCTCGAGCCGCGAAGAGAACACCGGTCTGCGCCAGATCACCACCATCCACCCCCGCTCCTACAACGATGCCAAGCTCATCGGCGAGAGCTTCCGGGACGGCATCCCGGTGATCATGAACGTCACGGACATGGGCGAGGCCGATGCCAAGCGCCTGGTCGACTTCTCGGCAGGGCTCGTCTTTGGCCTGCGGGGAAGCATTGAACGGGTCACCAACAAGGTGTTCCTGCTCTCACCGTCCTACGTCGAAGTGATCGGTGACGACAAGAAGGCCAGCGATACGCAGGCCAGCTTCTTCAACCAGAGCTAAGCGCCATCGGCTGCGCACAGATGCCAGGCAGGGACACCTGCCTGGCATCTGTGCTGAAATAGACAAGACAACAGCAGTACGACAGCGGCCGGACGCAATGAACCGGCCGCACGAATATGGAGATATGAAATAAGTCATGGGAATTGTTTTCGGACTTCTCTATCTCGCCCTGCTGCTGTTCTTTGTGGCCCTCATCATCCGCCTGGTCTTCGACTGGGTACAGATGTTTGCGCGGGAGTGGCGGCCGCGGGGCGCGGCCCTGGTGGTGGCCCACGCCGTCTACTCCATCACGGACCCGCCACTGAAGGGGCTGCGGCGGCTGATTCCGCCACTCCGCCTCGGCGGCGTCTCCCTGGACCTGGGCTTCCTGATCCTGTTCATCGGCGTCAGTATCGCGATGAGCGTCACCAGGGGACTGGCCTGATTTTTCCCCGCCGGACCCCGCAATGCAGTGTGTTCCTTCCCGGAACGGCTACTGTAAAGCGAAGAAACCTCCCGTTTGACACCGCAGTGTTGAATTAGAGTAAGCAGACCAAATTTAGGTACCTTAGTTTTGACGGCCGGAAGGCCTACTGACTAACCAGACCAGTGAGGTGACCAGATGGCTTTGACGCCAGAAGACGTTGTCAACAAGCGCTTTCAGCCCACCAAGTTCCGCGAGGGCTATGACCAGGACGAGGTTGACGACTTCCTGGACGAAATCGTCGTTGAACTCCGCCGCCTGAACCAGGAAAACGACGAGCTCCGCAAGAAGCTCGCCGAAGCAGGTTCCAGCGTTCCGGCAAGCTCAGCTGCCGCCCCCGTGGTGGAGAAGGTCCCCGCGCCGGTCAAGGCCGACAAGGACGAAGCCCGCGAGAAGGCTGAAGCCGAAGCGAAGGCTGCCGAAGCCAGCAAGAAGAAGGACGTCCAGCCGGCCGCTCCGGCCGCCGCCGCCCCCGTTGCACAGGCTCCCGCCGCTACTGCATCCGCCGAGTCCGCTGCCGGCCTGCTGGCCATGGCACAGCAGATGCACGACCGCCACGTCGCCGACGGCCAGGCCCAGAAGGACAAGATCATCGCCGAGGCGCAGATTGAAGCCAGCAGCCTCGTCAACGATGCCCAGGAAAAGTCCCGCAAGATCCTCGGCGCCCTGGAGCAGCAGCGCTCCGTCCTGGAACGCAAGGTGGAGCAGCTCCGCGGCTTCGAACGCGACTACCGCTCACGCCTGAAGGCCTACATCGAAGGCCAGCTCCGCGACCTGGATGCCCGCGGCTCCGTCGCTACGCCGGAAGTCAGCGAAGCCAACTAAGTCTGGCAGCACGTATTCTGAAAGCCGGTGGCTGAGGATTCCTCGGCCACCGGCTTTTGGCATTGACACCCAGTTCCACGAATTGAAAGCACCATGACTGACGAACTTGCCGCCGACGCGGCACGCCCTGTCCCACCCTCGCCGCGCCCCCGCCGGGCGGTGCTGCTGTCCCTGTTCGCGGGGTTCGCGGTCTTCGCCTACGTCCTGGACCAGCTGACCAAGCTGTGGGTCACCTCCACCATGGTGGAAGGGGAACGGATCCCGGTGCTGCCGCCCCTGCTCCACTGGTACTTCATCCGGAACTCCGGCGCCGCGTTCTCCATCGGTGAGAACGTCACCTGGGTGTTTTCCATCATCATGGCCGGCGTGGCTGTCGCCATCCTTTTCCAGGTCCGCCGGCTGGGCTCCGCCTGGTGGTCCCTGGCCCTGGGCCTGCTGCTCGGCGGGGCGCTGGGGAACCTCACGGACCGGCTCTTCCGTGAGCCCTCCTTCGGCATGGGACACGTGGTGGACTTCATCCAGCTTCCCAATTTCGCCATCTTCAACATTGCCGACTCCGCGGTGGTGTCCGCCGTCGCCATTATCTGCATCCTGACCATCCGCGGGATCGCCCTGGACGGAACACGGCTGGGGAGCGCACACAAGGACAAGCCTGGCCATGACTGACCGCATCGTCGTCGCCGAAGAATACGCCGGCGCGCGGGCGGACGCCGGCCTGGCCGGCCTCCTGGGCGTGTCCCGTTCTGTCGCCGCATCCCTTCTCGCGGACGGCCACGTCCTCAACCGGGGCAAGGCCCTGGGCAAGTCGGCAAAACTCGTGGCCGGGGACACCCTCGAGGTCACCGTCCCGGAACGGCGGGACCCGCTTGAAGTCGTGGAGGAAGTTGTGGAAGGCCTGAATATCCTGCTCGACGACGATGATTTCGTCGTCGTCGACAAACCCGTCGGCGTGGCAGCCCATCCCTCACCGGGCTGGGTGGGGCCCACCGTGGTGGGCGGCCTTGCCGCTGCCGGCTACCGGATCTCCACGTCAGGCGCCCCCGAGCGGGCAGGCATCGTCCACCGGCTCGACGTCGGGACCTCCGGCGTGATGGTGGTGGCCAAATCCGAGCGCGCCTACACCGCCCTCAAGCGCGCCTTCAAGGAGCGCACGGTGGACAAGGTCTACCACGCGGTGGTGCAGGGCCTTCCCGATCCCCTGACGGGCACCATCGATGCCCCCATCGGCCGCCACCCCGGGCACGACTGGCGTTTCGCCGTCATCGAGGACGGGCGCCCCTCCGTGACCCACTACGAAGTCCTGGAGGCCTTCGGCAAGGCCAGCCTGGTGGAAGTCCACCTTGAAACCGGCCGCACGCACCAGATCCGGGTCCATTTCTCCGCGCTCCGCCACCCCTGCGCCGGCGACCTCACCTACGGCGCCGATCCCCGCCTGGCCGCCAACCTGGGGCTCACGCGGCAGTGGCTGCACGCCCGTCAACTGGCCTTTGACCACCCCGTGACGGGGGAGCGCGTTACGGTCACCAGCGAGTACCCGCAGGACCTTTCCTACGCCCTGGAAGTGCTGGAGTCGGGCCAGGCCTGACACGGCCGGCCTGGCAGGACTGTCCGGGGGCAGCGCTTAGAATAGTGCGGTGAGTTCCAGCAATGATTCGTTTGTCCACCTGCACACCCACACCGAATATTCCATGCTGGATGGAGCGGCCCGCCTGGGGGAGCTGTTCGATGAGACCGAACGCCTTGGCATGCCGGCCCTCGCCACCACAGACCACGGCTACCTGTTCGGCGCGTTCGATTTCTGGCGCAAAGCCACGGACAAGGGCATCAAGCCGATCATCGGCGTCGAAGCCTATGTGACGCCCGGTACTGCCCGGACGGACAAGGAACGCGTGCGCTGGGGCGATGAATCCCAGCGCAAGGACGACGTCTCCGGCGGTGGGTCCTACACCCACATGACCCTCCTGAGCTACAACAACGTGGGCATGCGGAACCTCTTCCGGGCCTCCTCCATCGCCTCACTCGACTCGGTCTTCGGCAAGTGGCCGCGGCTGGACCGGGAACTGCTTAACACGTACTCAGAGGGACTCATCGCCACCACGGGCTGCCCTTCCGGCGAGGTCCAGACCCGGCTCCGGCTCGGCCAGTACCGCGAAGCACTCGAGGCGGCGGCCGAGTTCCGCGACATCTTTGGCGCGGAGAACTACTTCTGCGAACTGATGGACCACGGGCTGGACATCGAACGCCGGGTCACCGGCGACCTGCTGCGGCTCGCCAAGGACCTGAACCTGCCCCTGGTGGCCACGAACGACCTCCACTACACGCACGAGCACGACGCCAAGGCGCACGAGGCCCTGCTGGCCATCCAGTCCGGCTCCACGCTGCTGGAACCCACCTATGACAACGGCGGCTCCCGGTTCGCGTTCTCCGGCAGCGGCTACTACCTGAAGTCCCCGCAGGAGATGCGGGAGCTCTTCCGCGACCACCCGGAGGCGTGCGACAACACCCTGCTGATCGCCGAACGCTGCGAAGTGTCCTTCAACACCGACGCCAACTTCATGCCGCGGTTCCCCTGCCCGCCCGGCGAGGACGAGACCTCCTGGCTGGTCAAGGAAGTGGACAAGGGCCTGCAGTACCGCTACCCGGGCGGCATCCCGGATGAAGTCCGCAAGCAGGCCGACTACGAGCTCGGCGTCATCACCTCCATGGGTTTCCCCGGCTACTTCCTGGTGGTTGCCGACTTCATCAACTGGGCGAAGAACAACGGCATCCGGGTGGGCCCCGGGCGTGGTTCGGGTGCAGGCTCCATGGTGGCCTACGCCATGCGCATCACCGACCTCGACCCCCTGCGCCACGGGCTGATCTTTGAACGGTTCCTCAACCCGGACCGCGTCTCCATGCCCGACTTCGACGTCGACTTCGATGACCGGCGCCGCTCGGAAGTCATCGACTACGTCACCCGCAAGTACGGTGACGAGCGCGTCGCGATGATCGTCACCTACGGCACCATCAAGACCAAACAGGCCCTCAAGGACTCCTCCCGCGTCCTGGGCTACCCGTTCAGCATGGGCGAGACGCTGACCAAGGCCCTGCCGCCGGCCGTGATGGCCAAGGACATTCCCCTGGCGGACATCCAGAATCCGGAGTCCAAGCGCTACAGCGAAGCAGGGGACTTCCGGCAGCTGATCGCCACCGACCCCGAAGCCGCCAAGGTCTTCGAAACGGCCCTGGGCATCGAAGGCCTGAAGCGCCAGTGGGGCGTGCACGCCGCCGGCGTCATCATGTCCTCGGACCCCATCATCGACGTCATCCCCATCATGCGCCGCTTCCAGGACGGCCAGGTGATCACCCAGTTCGACTACCCGACGTCCGAGGGCCTGGGCCTGATCAAGATGGACTTCCTGGGCCTGCGGAACCTGACGATCATTTCCGATGCCCTCGAGAACATCAAGATGAACCGCGGCATCGACCTGGACCTTGAAAACCTTGAGCTGGACGATGCCCCGTCCTACGAGCTCCTGGCCCGCGGCGACACCCTGGGCGTGTTCCAGCTCGACGGCGGTCCCATGCGGTCGCTGCTCAAGCTCATGAAGCCTGACAACTTCGAAGACATCTCCGCCGTCCTGGCGCTCTACCGTCCGGGTCCCATGGGCGCCAACGCCCACACCGACTATGCGCTGCGCAAGAACGGGATCCAGGAAGTCATCCCCATCCACCCGGAGCTGGAGGAGCCCCTCAAGGAAATCCTCGGTGGGACCTATGGCCTGATCGTGTACCAGGAGCAGGTCATGGCCGTGGCGCAGAAGCTGGCCGGCTACTCGCTGGGCCAGGCAGACATCCTCCGCCGCGCCATGGGCAAGAAGAAGAAATCCGAGCTGGACAAGCAGTTCGCCGGCTTCTCCCAGGGCATGCAGGACAACGGCTACTCCATGGAGGCCGTCAAGACCCTCTGGGACATCCTGCTGCCCTTCTCCGACTACGCCTTCAATAAAGCCCACTCGGCCGCCTATGGCGTGATCTCGTACTGGACCGCCTACCTCAAGGCCCACTACGCCCCTGAATACATGGCGGCGCTGCTGACCTCGGTGGGCGATGACAAGGACAAGTCGGCCATCTACCTCAACGAGTGCCGGCGCATGGGCATCACCGTGCTTCCGCCGGACGTCAACGAGTCCGCCCTGAACTTCACTCCGGTGGGCAACGACATCCGCTTCGGCATGGGCGCCATCCGCAACGTGGGCGTCAACGCCGTGGAAGCCATGGTGGCAGCCCGCGAAAGCGAGGGAGCGTTCACCTCCTTCAAGGACTACCTGATGAAGGTCCCGGCCGTGGTCTGCAACAAGCGGACCATCGAGTCCCTGATCAAATCCGGCGCGTTCGACTCGCTGGGCCACCACCGCCGCGCCCTGGCGATGATCCACGAAGAGGCCATCGACTCCGTCATCACCCTCAAGCGCAACGAGGCCATCGGCCAGTTCGACCTCTTCGCCGGTTTCGAAGACGCCGGGGCGGAATCGTCCTCCCTGAGCATCGAGATCCCGGACCTGCCCGAGTGGGAAAAGAAGGACAAGCTCTCCTTCGAACGGGACATGCTGGGCCTGTACGTATCGGACCATCCGCTGCAGGGCCTGGAGGGACTCCTGGCCCAGCATGCAGAGATGAGCATTACCTCCATCATCGGCGAGGACGGGCCGCAGGACGGAGCGATCATCACGATCGCCGGCATGATCACGTCCCTGAGCCGCCGCATCGCAAAAGCCAGCGGCAATGCCTACGCCCGGGCCGAGGTGGAAGACCTGGGCGGCTCGATCGAAGTCATGTTCTTCGGGCAGGTCTATGGGCCGATCGCCTCCGTACTGGCGGAGGACCTGATCGTGGTGGTCAAGGGCCGGCTGCAGAAGCGCGACGACGGCGCCATCACGCTCAACTGCATGGAGCTTTCCGTTCCGGACCTGAGCGAAGGGCTGCACGGGCCCCTGGTCATCACCATGCCCACCCACAAGGCCACCGAGGCCGTGGTCACGGAACTTGGCGACGTGCTGCGCACCCACCGCGGCAACTCGGAGGTCAGGCTCCACCTGCAGGGCGATACCCGCACCGAAATCATGGGCCTGCCCGTCCACCTTCGGGTGAACCCCAGCCCGTCGCTGTTCGGCGACCTGAAGGTCCTGCTGGGCCCGGCCTGCCTGGACGCCTGACAAACAGGCGGCCGACGGCGGGAATCACCTCCCGCCGTCGGCCGCCTTTTTGCTGCGCCGGTCCGTGGGCGTCAGATCTCGTAGTCCAGCGGCACCGGCTGCCCATAGGCGCCGCCGTGGTACAGCAGCGGCGATCCTTCGCCGCCCACCTGGCCGTCCACTACCTGGACCACCACCACGGCGTTGTTCTCGAACGAGAGCCGCATCTGGATCTCGCCGATCAGCCAGCCGGCAACATCCTTGAGGATGGGCACCCCGTGCGGGCCGATCTCCCAATGGTTGCCTTCGAAGCGGTTGCCGGGGCGGGCAAAGCGGGCCGCCAGCTCCTGGTTCTCCAGCCCCAGCATGTGCACCCCCAGGTACTGGGTGTTGGCCACGGCGGGCCAGGACCTGGAGCTGCGCGCCATGTTGAACGTGAAGCGCGGCGGCTTCGCCGACAGGGACGCCACGGAGGTTGCCGTGAAGCCGTAGGGCTCATCCTGGTAATTCACGGTGATAATGGCGACGCCCGCGGCATGCCGGCGGAACATCTCCCTGAACGTCTGCTCGAACGGCTCGCTGTTGTCGGTCACCGGAACTCCTGAACTAAGTGGCGTAACTCTTTCCCCAAGCGTATTGGCCCACGGTCACGGCGGGAAAACAGGCAGCGGCCGCACCACGGCGGATGGCCTTGCAGGAACCTTTGTTAAGGTGTGTTGCATGACGAACTTCGCCCGCCCCGACAGGCGGCTGCTGCCATGGTCCCTGCTGCTGGTCCCGGCGGCCGCGGGCATCCCGGCGGGCATCCTCTGGTGGGTCCTTGCCCCGGGCGGATTGAACCTGATCACCCGCGACCCAGCCCT
Source organism: Arthrobacter sp. NicSoilC5 (assembly GCF_019977395.1). Lineage (NCBI taxonomy): Bacteria > Bacillati > Actinomycetota > Actinomycetes > Micrococcales > Micrococcaceae > Arthrobacter > Arthrobacter sp. NicSoilC5. The sequence continues at coordinate 110,975 of NZ_AP024660.1, forward strand.
GGCGGCCGGCACCGTGCCCCTGGTCTGGCTGCCGCGCGATCTCACGCTCGCAGGCATCCTGGTGCTGGCCGGCTGCCTGCTGGCCGTATTCCTGGCGGACGGCAAGCGCCCGGACCCGCAGGCGGCACTGCTCACCGGCCTGGCCGGGGCGTTCGCGGGCAGCGCCGTGGCATGGGGGACAGGTGTCCTGGCGGGACGGCTGTGGGGTCCGGCCGTCGACACGTCGGCAAACGCCAGCATCGCCTTCTCCCTGCGGGCGTGGCCGGTCCTGTTGCTGTGGCCCGCCGCCACGGCCGTGTCGGTCTTCATCCTGGAACTGGTGGGCACCACGGGCAGGAAGCCTGATTCAGCCGGCGCGGAAACAGCAGGCGTGCACAGCCCCGTAAAATAGAGCGGTGACCACATCCCCGGAGTTTCCCGCCCCCGTGACCGCCGCCGTCGAGTTCCGCACCATTGACCTTCGGGGCCGCCACCTGAGCCTTCCGGCACTGCGCGCCGCGGTGCCACGCGCCAAGGGACAGACCGTGGCGGACGCCGAGGAAAAGGTCCTGCAGATCATTTCCGCCGTCCGGGAGCGCGGCTTCGCGGCGCTGGCCGAGCTGGCCGAACGGTTCGACGGCGTGGCGCAGGAGCACCCGCTGGTCCCCGGGGAGGCACTCGCCGCAGCGCTGGACCAGCTGGATCCGGCCGTGCGGGCTGCCTTGGAGGAATCCATCAGCCGGGCCCGGAAGTTCGCGGACGGGCAGCGCCCGCGCAATGTCGACGTCGAACTGGGCGACGGCGCCGTGGTCAGCCAGAACTGGGTTCCGGTGGCCCGCGTGGGGCTGTACGTTCCCGGCGGCCTTGCCGTGTACCCGTCATCGGTGATCATGAACGTCGTGCCCGCGCTGGCGGCGGGCGTGGAGTCCATCGCCCTCGCGTCGCCGCCCCAGAAGGAGTTCGGCGGGCTGCCCCACCCCACCATCCTGGCGGCGGCGGCGCTGCTGGGCATCACTGAGGTTTACGCCATCGGCGGGGCCCAGGCCATTGCCGCCTTCGCTTACGGCGTCGAAGCGACGGAGGCAGGTCCGGCCCTGGAGCCCGTGGACGTGGTCACCGGCCCCGGCAACATCTTCGTGGCCACGGCCAAACGCCTGGTTAAGGGCGTCGTCGGCATTGATTCCGAGGCAGGAACCACGGAGATCGCCATCCTGGCGGACGACTCCGCCCAGCCCGCCCTGGTTGCCGCCGACCTGCTCAGCCAGGCGGAGCACGATCCGAAGGCAGCGTCGGTCCTCATCACCGATTCCGAGGAGCTGGCCGCCGCCGTGCGTGCTGAACTGGCACTGCAGGCCGCCGCCACCAAGCACTCGGCCAGGGTGCAGGAGGCGCTGTCCGGCCCCCAGTCCGGCGTCGTGCTGGTGGACGGCCTCGAGCAGGGAATCGCCGCCTGTGACGCGTACGCAGCGGAGCACCTGGAAATCATGACCCGCGACGCTGCAGCCGTGGCCGCCCGCATCCGGAACGCGGGCGCGATCTTCGTGGGGGACTACAGCCCCGTCAGCCTTGGCGACTACTGCGCCGGCTCCAACCACGTGCTGCCCACCAGCGGTACGGCAGCCTTTTCCTCCGGGTTGAACGTGACCACCTTCCTGCGCGCCATCCAGGTGGTCAACTACAGCCGGGAAGCCCTGGCCGAGGTCAGCGGACACATCGTGAGCCTGTCCCGGGCCGAGGATCTTCCGGCCCACGGGGACGCGGTGACGGCCCGGTTCCCGGGCGACCGGTGATACCACTACATGTAGTAATTACAGGATTGTTATTACCCCACATCTGCCCGTAAACTGGGAACGCCACGGCATCGCCCCCCGGCGGTGCTGGTGGCTTCCAACGCCGTTGCACACCACAACCGAAAAGGGGGAACGCCATGTACTGCCCGTTCTGCCGCAACCCTGATTCCCGCGTGGTGGACAGCCGGATGGCTGATGACGGCTCGGCAATCCGCAGGCGCCGGCAATGCCCGGAATGCGGCCGCCGGTTCACCACGGTGGAAACCACCAGCCTGTCCGTGATCAAACGTTCCGGCGTGGGCGAGCCCTTCAGCCGAAGCAAGGTCATCAACGGCGTGCGCAAGGCGTGCCAGGGGCGCCCCGTGAGCGAGGATGACCTCGCCATGCTGGCCCAGGAAGTCGAAGAGCAGATCCGTGCCTCGGGCGCCGCCGAAATCGATGCGCACGAGGTGGGCCTGGTGATCCTCGGGCCGCTGCAGAAACTCGACGAGGTAGCCTACCTTCGCTTCGCCAGCGTGTACCAGGCCTTTGAGTCCCTCGAGGACTTCGAGACTGCCATTGCCCTGCTCCGCCACGAGGCCGGGGAAGGCGCCAAGGGCGCAGCTAAGAGCTCCGAGAAGAGCCCCCTCTAAAACTCCGGTGGCGGCAGCGGAGGGGAAGCCGCAGCCGCCACCGGCACCACTCCTACTTGGCCAGGTTGTGCTGGAGCGCGATTTCCAGCGCCGCACCCACGATGCCTGCCTCGTTGCGGAGGACCGCCGGGACAATCGGGGTACGGAGCTTGAGGTTGGGAAGGTACTCGTCGGCGCGCTTTGAAATCCCGCCGCCCACGATGAACAGTTCCGGCGAGAACAGGAACTCCACGTGCGAGAAGTAGCGCTGCAGCAGCACGCTGTACTCGTCCCAGGACAGCCCGTCACGTTCGCGGGCAACGGCGGACGCCTTGGATTCGGCATCGTGGCCGTCAATTTCAAGGTGCCCCAGCTCTGCGTTGGGGACCAGCTTTCCGTCAAAGATGAAGGCTGAACCGATGCCGGTACCGAGCGTGATCACCAGGACAGTGCCGGCGACGCCTTCGCCGGCCCCGTAGCGTGCCTCTGCCAGGCCTGCGGCGTCCGCATCATTGATGACTTCCACCGGCCGGCCGAGCCGGGCCGTGAGGAGGGCGTCGATGTCCGTGTCCAGCCAGCTCTTGTCCACATTGGCTGCGGAGTGGACCACTCCGTGCTGGATGATGCCGGGAAAGGTCACGCCCACGGGGGAGCCGGCTTCCGGGGCCTCGGGGCGTGCCGAGAGTTCGGCCACCACCAGGGCCACGGCCTCGGCTACGGCCTCAGGGGTGGCGGGCTGCGGGGTGGGCACCCGGAAGCGTTCTCCGAGGAGCTTGCCCTTCTTCAGGTCGACAATGCCGCCCTTGATGCCCGTACCACCGATGTCGATGCCGATCAGCGGTGCGTTCTTGTGCGACTTCTCGTCCTTCTTGGCCAATGGGATTCCGTTCTTGACAGGGGCGGGCAGGAAAAGGGGCGGCTTTGGGGGCGGCCCGTAACAGGTGTCCGGTCTGCACCGGCAGCATGCCCAGGGGGCATGGGCCGGGCTACGGCAGGGTAAGGATTTCGGCGCCGGTCTCGGTGACCAGCAGGGTGTGCTCGAATTGGGCGGTGCGCTTGCGGTCCCGTGTGACCACGGTCCAGTCATCGCTCCACATGTCCCACTCCACAGTGCCCAGCGTGAGCATCGGTTCGATGGTGAACACCATTCCCGCTTCGATCACGGTGTTGTAGGCAGGGGCGGCATCGTAGTGCGGGATGATGAGCCCGGTGTGGAAGGCTTCTCCGACGCCATGGCCGGTGAAGTCGCGGACCACGCCGTAGCCAAAGCGCTTGGCATAGGACTGGATGGCCCTGCCAATGACGTTGATTTCACGTCCCGGCGCCACGGCCTTGATGGCCCGGTTCAGCGACTCCTGCGTGCGCTCCACGAGGAGCCGGGACTCCTCGTCCACGTCCCCTACCAGGAACGTGTAGTTGGTGTCCCCGTGGACGCCGTTGAGGTAGGCCGTGATGTCGATGTTCAGGATGTCGCCGTCCCGGACCACGGTGCTGTCCGGGATGCCGTGGCAGATGACCTCGTTCAAGGAGGAACACAGTGACTTTGGGAATCCGCGGTAACCGAGCGTGGACGGGTAGGCGTTATGGTCCAGCAGGAATTCGTGGCCCACTTTGTCCAGCTCGTCGGTGGTGACTCCCGGCTGGATGTGCTTGCCCACTTCCACGATGGCCTGCGCCGCGATCTTCCCGGCAATCCGGATCTTCTCGATGGTCTCCGCAGACTTGACTTCGGAGCCGGTGAATTTGGCGGGTGCCGGCTTGCCGACGTATTCCGGACGGGGGATGGACGCCGGGACGGGACGCTGCGGACTCAGGGTACCCGGGGTGAGGGTGCCAATGGGTGCAGTTGAGGCAAGGGAAGGCATAGATTGATCATATAAGGCACCACAGAACGCCTAACAACCGACAAGCTGGGGAGGGGGCGCGTAAGTGTTTGTGTTACGTGGATCACCCCGGTATTCCTGTCGCCGGAACGAGGAGCAACGATGACTGAGTACTGGTTCAACGTCAATACCCACGAAGTGGAAGAGGACCGGCTGTCGGACTGGAGCCAGCTCATTGGGCCCTACAAGACCCGCGAAGAAGCTGAGCACGCCATCGAGAAGGTCCGGGCGCGCAACGAGGCCTGGGAAAAGGGCGACGACGACTGACGGGCCGTTTCCTGCCTAGAACGAGTGTTCCGGGCCGGGGAACGTGCCGGACCGGACGTCGTCCCCGTAGGCGGTGGCGGCGTCGTGCAGTGTGCTGCGCAGGTCCGCGTACTGCTTGACGAATTTGGCCATCCGGCCGCCGCGAAGCCCGGCCATGTCCTGCCAGACAAGGACCTGGCCCGTGGTGGCGTTCCCGGCCCCGATGCCCACGGTGGGCACGCCCACGGCGGCGTCAACCGCGGCGGCAGTCTCCGCCGGCACCATCTCCATCAGCACGCAAAACGCACCGGCCTCCTCAAGGGCGCGGGCGTCCTCGATCAGCCGTTGGGCGTCGTCGCCGCGGCCCTGCACGCGGTAGCCGCCCAAGGCGTGTTCGCTCTGGGGCGTGAAGCCGATGTGGGCCATCACGGGGATGCCCGCCTGCACCATCGCGCGGACCGTGGGGGCGTAGTACTTCCCGCCCTCGATCTTCACCGCGTGGGCCAGCCCTTCCTTCAGGAACCTGACGCCCGCGCCGACGGCCTGTTCCGCGCTGACCTCGTAGCTGCCGAACGGCAGGTCGGCCACCACCAGGGCACGCTTGGCGGACCTGGCCACCGCCCGGCAGAGGGGGAGCAGTTCGTCAACGGTCACCGGGAGGCTGGTCTCATTGCCAAAGACGTTGTTGGACGCCGAGTCTCCGACCAGGAGCACCTCGATGCCGGCAGCATCGAAGATCTCGGCCGTGTACTGCTCGTACGCCGTGAGCATGGCAAACCTGGTGCCGTCACGCTTGGCCTGCTGCAGGTGGTGGATGCGGACCTTGGCGGGCTTCCGTTCGGCAGGAACCGGCACGCCGGGGCCGTTGCCGTACGGGGCGGGTACTTCTGCGGACGCGCTGGAGTCGGAGCTGTTGGAGGCCATGGGATGAGCGTAGTGCGGTACCGGCCGTCCTAGCTACCGCGGGCATCCCCGCAAAAAGGTGATAAGCGCCATAGCTCCGCGCCGGGACGGGGTGCCGGGTATCGCTGGAAACCGCGCCTGGGGGCATGTTTTGGGGACCGCCAGGTTAATGCTGTGTTACGCACGGCGCAGGCTCAAGCATCGGCGCCGAATGATTAGTACAGTGATGATGAACTGCTGCCGGCTTTCCCCTTTGCGCGGACCCCGGAGCATGGACGTTGACCGGAGAAGAGGCCATCATGGACCGCCAGCAAGAGTTTGTCCTGCGCACAATCGAAGAGCGCGACGTACGTTTCGTGCGCCTGTGGTTCACCGACGTCGTGGGTTCGCTGAAGTCAGTGGCGCTGGCCCCGGCGGAGGTCGAGGGCGCATTCGAGGAAGGCCTGGGGTTCGACGGTTCCTCCATCGAAGGCCTGGCCCGTGTTTTCGAATCCGACATGCTGGCCCAGCCGGATCCCGCCACCTTCCAGATCTTGCCGTGGCGGGGCGAGACGGAGCAGACGTCCAGGATGTTCTGCGACATCCTGACCCCCGACGGCGAGCCCTCCGCCGCCGATCCGCGCAACGTGCTCAAGCGGACCCTCGCCAAGGCCGCGGACATGGGCTTCACCTGCTACACCCACCCCGAGATCGAGTTCTACCTGCTCAAGTCGCACGAGCCGGGTCCGAACGGTGCTCCTGTTCCGGTGGACGAGGGCGGCTACTTTGACCATGTCCCCGGTGGCGTGGCCCAGGACTTCCGGCGCACCGCGGTGACCATGCTGGAATCGGTCGGCATTTCCGTGGAATTCAGCCACCACGAGGCAGGCCCGGGCCAGAACGAGATCGATCTCCGCTACGCCGACGCCCTGCAGACGGCGGACAACATCATGACGTTCCGCACCGTCATCAAGGAAGTGGCGCTCCAGCAGGGCACCTACGCCACGTTCATGCCCAAGCCGTTCACCGACCACCCCGGGTCGGGAATGCACACGCACTTCTCCCTGTTCGAAGGCGACAGCAACGCGTTCTTCGAAGCAGGGGCTGAGTTCCAGCTGTCCAAGACGGCCCGGCAGTTCATCGCCGGCATCCTCAAGCACGCCCCGGAATTCACGGCCGTCACCAACCAGTTCGTCAACTCCTACAAGCGCCTGTGGGGCGGCGGCGAAGCACCCAGCTACCTCAGCTGGGGCCACAACAACCGCTCCGCGCTGGTCCGCGTGCCGCTGTACAAGCCAGGCAAGGGCCAGTCCGCAAGGATCGAGTACCGCGGCATCGACTCCGCCGCGAACCCGTACCTTGCCTACGCCGTGCTGCTTGGCGCGGGCCTGAAGGGCATCGAGGAGGGCTACGACCTTCCGGCCGCGGCAGAGGACGATGTCTGGTCGCTGAGCTCCGCGGAACGCCGCGCCATGGGCCATGACCCGCTCCCGGCCAGCCTGCACGATGCCATCCGTTCCATGGAGGACTCGGAGCTGATGCCGCAGATCCTGGGCGAACAGGTTTACGAGCACTTCCTGCGCAACAAGCGCGCCGAATGGCAGGACTACCGGCTTCAGGTGACGCCCTACGAGCTGCAGCGCAACCTCGGCATCCTCTAGGTGCCGGGCGTGAGCCTGGCACGCCGCCTGATCGCGGCCGGATTCAGCGACCTGGAGAAGGGCGAACGGTTCCTTGCCGCGCGCGAACTTGAGGGGCTGGACCAGGACAGGCTCTTTGCCGGGCTGCAGCTGGCCGCGAGCCCGGACACTGCCCTGCAGTCCCTGGTCCGGCTGATTGAAAAGCACCCGCAGCTGCGTGACCTGGCGGCCGCTGACGCGGAGGACAGCGAGCCCATGTACCGGGTCCTGGGTGCTTCCGAGGCCCTGGGGGAGTTCCTCATCAGGCACCCGGAACACCTGGAGGCCTTCCGGGTCCGGGCCAGTCCCGAGCCGCTGCCTGCCGACCCGGGCCGGCTGCGCACCACCCTCCTGCAGGCCGTGGGCGCCGACCCCCGCGCCGCACGTCCCGTGGCCGCCGCCACCGGCGCGGACGCCTACGCTGCCCTGCGCACGGCCTACCGGCGCGGACTGGTGGACCTCGCCGTCAAGGACCTCTGCGCCGCGGACCCGCTGGACTTCCTGCCATCGGTGGGCGGTGAACTGGCGGACCTGGCCGCGGCCGCCATCGAGGCTGCCCTCGCCGTCTCCCGCGCTGAAGCGGCGGAGCAGCACAGCGCTGCCGACGTCGCCGACGTCGGCCTGGCAGTCATCGGCATGGGCAAATGCGGAGCCCGGGAACTGAACTACATCTCCGACGTCGACGTCATCTACGTCGTGGACGCCGGCAGCCTGGAGGACGCCCAGGCCAACACCATCGGCACGGCGCTGGCAAGCGGCATCTCCCGGGCGATCTCCTCGGTCGCGAGGGAACCCGGACTGTGGGAAGTGGACGCGAACCTCAGGCCCGAGGGCAAATCGGGGCCGCTGGTCCGCACCCTCGCCTCCCACGAGACGTACTACGCCAGGTGGGCCGAAAGCTGGGAATTCCAGGCGCTGCTCAAGGCCCGTGCCATCGCGGGCGACGCCGCACTGGGCCGGGCGTACGAGGAAGCCGTGGCGCCGCTGATCTGGAGCTCGGCCGGGCGGGAGGGCTTCGTCGAGTCCGTCCAGGCGATGCGGCGCCGGGTCACCGAGAACATTCCGGCCGCCGAGGAGCAGCGCCAGATCAAGCTGGGCCGCGGCGGACTGCGCGACGTTGAATTCACCGTCCAGCTGCTCCAGCTGGTGCATGGCAAGGCGGATGAAACTTTACGACGGCGGGACACCACCTCTGCGATCGCTGCCCTGTCAGCGGGCGGTTACATTGGCCGTTCCGACGCGGCGGCATTCGACAACGCCTACCGTTACCTGCGGCTCCTGGAGCACCGGATCCAGTTGTTCCAGCTGCGCCGCACCCACCTCATGCCGGTGGCGGAGCCGGCGCTGCGCTCTTTGGCCAAAGCCGTCCTGGGGCCGTTCTCCAACGAACGGCCCAGCCCGGACTCCCTGCTGTCCGCCTGGCAGCGGACCAAGCGCTCGGTCCGTGAACTGCACGAGCGCATCTTCTACCGGCCGCTGCTGAATACGGCAGCCAAACTCAGCAGCGAGGACGCCAGGCTGACCCCCGAGGCGGCGCAGGGACGGCTTGCGGCGCTCGGATACCGGGACCCGCAGGGGGCGATGCGCCACATTGAGGCGCTGACCGCCGGTGTGAGCCGCCGGGCCGCCCTGCAGCGCCAGCTCCTGCCCATCCTGCTCGACTGGCTCGCCGAGGGCGTGGACCCGGACGCAGGCCTTCTGGCCTTCCGCCGCGTCAGCGAAGCCCTGGGCACCACCCACTGGTACCTGGGCCTGCTCCGCGACTCCAACGCCGCCGCTGAACGCCTGTGCCACATGCTGTCCAACTCCCGGCTCATCGCGGACCTGCTCGAGGTCTCGCCGGAATCGGTGGCATGGCTGGGACAGGACAAGGACCTGGTTCCCGTGGGCTTTGAAGCCCAATGGCAGGAGATCACGGCAAAGATGTCCCGGCACGAGGACCCGGAGAGTGCCATGCGCCTGATCCGGCTGATCCGTCGGCGGGAAATCCTGCGCATCGCCATCGCCGATTCGGCGGGCCTCCTGGACCAGGAACAGGTGGGCAGCGCCCTGGCGGACACGGACCGCGCCGCCGTCCTGGGCGCGCTGCGGGTGGCGGAAGGAATAGTCTCTGCCGCCGGCCCGCTCAAAACCACGGTGCTGGTGGTGGCCATGGGCCGGCAGGGCGGCCGGGAGATCGGCTACGGCTCTGACGCCGACGTCATGTACGTCCACAGGGCGCTGCCCGGCTTTACCGAAGCGGAGGCGCAGGAACAGGCGGCCCGCATCGTGGCGAAGGTGTCCAGCCTCCTCACGCAGCCCCTGAAGCCGGCCATCATGGCGGAACGGGTCCTCCAGATGGACGCCGACCTCCGTCCCGAGGGGAAAAACGGGGCCATGGTGCGCTCCCTGGACTCCTTCGCCGAGTACTACCGCCGCTGGTCCCTGATCTGGGAAGCCCAGGCGCTCCTGCGGGCACGGCCCATGGCCGGCGATGATGCCCTGGCCGCTGATTTCCTCTCGCTGATCGATCCCATCCGGTACCCGGAAACTGTGGCGGAGCAGGACGTACGGGAGATCCGGCGCATCAAGGCCAGGGTGGAATCGGAGCGGTTGCCGCGCGGCGCAGACCCAGCACGGCACCTCAAACTCGGCCGCGGCGGCCTCAGCGACGTTGAGTGGCTGGTGCAGCTGCTGCAGCTCCAGCATGCCGGGAAACACCCGGAACTCCGGACCACATCCACGCTGGAAGCCCTCACCGCAGCAGCGGAACTTGGACTGTTGGATGCTGCCGACGCCGGTTTGCTGGCCGAGGCCTGGCGGCTGGCCAGCCGCATCCGGTCCGCCAATGTCATCTGGAACGGTAAGGCTTCCGATCTCCTGCCATCCTCCCGCCGCGACCTTGAAGCCGTGGCGCGCTGGTGCGGCTATGAGCCGGGACACGCAGCCGCGCTGGAGGAAGACTATTTGCGGGTGAGCCGCCGCGCCCGGGCTGTTTTTGAACGTGTCTTCTATGGGCACTGACTGGGTCTGGCTCATCCCGCTCCGGGACCTGGACGCGGATGCCCGCGCCATCCAGTTGGGCGCCATCGCGGACATGTCGCTCCTGGCAGGCCAGGAACGTTTCGTGGGCGACCCCCTGCGCATGGCGCTGGCAGGCCTGGCCGAGGAATCACGGCACCCCTACGTCGTGGAGGCCGGCGGGAACGCATCCGGTGTCCTGACCCTCCAGGCGGGGGCGGCCGGCCTTGCCGGGTGGCCCGACGACAAGTCAGCGTGGCTGCTGCGGGGCTTCCTCATCGACAGCCGGCACCAGGGCAAGGGGCTGGGCACGCTGGCGGCCACCGCCGCTGTGGAGGCCGCACGCAGGCTCACCGTCCGGCACCAAAGCTGCGAGTCCGGCGTCGTACTTTCCGTCAATGAGGAGAACCATGCGGGCCTCTCCGCGTACCGCCGCGCCGGCTTCGTCGACGCAGGCCCGTACCTCGGCGGTTCCGCGGGGCCGCAACGGATCATGTTCCACAGCTTCGCTGCCGCCGCACCGGCGTAACGCGCCGGACCGGCATTGCGCTTAGCAAGCGTTTGCCCGATTATGTGGATGGCGGTGTTCTCCAACCTTGTTGGGGGGAAGGCTGGACAGTCTTCGTCTCGGGGGGCATTCGTCAGGGGGTCCGGCTCCCGGTCTCAGCACGTCTGGAGGCGGGCCCCCACCTTACGGTCTCCGTCTGCGGCCTTGACGGCCCGGACAACGCAAAAGGCGGCCACCGGATGAACCGGTGGCCGCCTTCGCTGCTTCAGCGCTCCTGCGGGGCAGGCCGCAGACTAGACGCCGTAGTAGAGCTCGAACTCGTAGGGGTTCGGGCGCAGGGACAGCGGACGGATCTCGTTCTCGTACTTGTACTCGATCCAGGTGTCGATCAGGTCCTGGGTGAAGACGCCGCCGGCCTGCAGGAACTCGTTGTCCTCGCGCAGGGCCTCCAGGGCTTCCTCGAGGTTGCCCGGAGCCTTGGGGATGTCCTTGGCTTCCTCGGCCGGGAGCTCGTAGAGGTCCTTGTCGATCGGAGCCGGGGGCTCGATGCGGTTGCGGATGCCGTCAATGCCGGCCATCAGCTGGGCAGCGAAGGCCAGGTAGGGGTTGGAGGAGGGGTCCGGTGCGCGGAATTCGATGCGCTTGGCCTTGGGGTTGGAGCCCGTGATGGGGATGCGGATACCGGCGGAGCGGTTGCCCTGCGAGTAGACCATGTTGACCGGGGCTTCGAAGCCCTTGACCAGGCGGCGGTAGGAGTTCACCGTCGGGTTGGTGAAGGCCAGGACAGCGGAGGAGTGCTGCAGCAGGCCGCCGATGTACCAGCGGGCGGTGTCGGACAGGCCGGCGTAGCCCTTCTCGTCGTAGAACAGCGGCTCGCCACCGTTCCACAGCGACTGGTGGCAGTGCATGCCGGAGCCGTTGTCACCGAAGACCGGCTTCGGCATGAAGGTCACGGACTTGCCCCAGGCGTCAGCGGTGTTCTTGATGACGTACTTGAACTTCTGCAGGTCATCGGCAGCGTGGGTCAGGGTGGTGAACTTGTAGTTGATCTCGGCCTGGCCGGCGGATCCAACTTCGTGGTGGCTGCGCTCGACCTCGAGGCCGGCTTCGTCCAGGGCAACGCACATGGCGTCGCGCAGGTCAGCCTGCTTGTCGGTGGGGGAGACCGGGAAGTAACCGCCCTTGACGGGGGTCTTGTAGCCCAGGTTGCCGCCTTCTTCCTCGCGGCCGCTGTTCCAGTGGGCTTCCTCGGAGTCGATCTTGTAGAAGCTGCCCTCGGGGGAGGACTGGTACTGGACGTTGTCGAACACGAAGAACTCGGCTTCGGGAGCGAAGAACGCGGTGTCGGCGATGCCGGTGGAGGCCAGGTAGGCCTCGGCCTTCTCGGCTACGCCGCGGGGGTCGCGGTGGTACGGGTCACCGGTGCGCGGGTTGACGATCGAGAAGTTCAGCGCGAGGGTCTTCTCCATGCGGAAGGTGTCCAGGAACGCGGTGGTGACGTCCGGGATCAGCTGCATGTCAGATTCGGCGATGCCCTGGAATCCGCGGATGGAGGAACCATCGAAGAGCTGTCCGTTGACGAAGAAATCAGCGTCAACACTCTTCGCGGGGACGTTGAAGTGCTGCTGGACACCCGGAAGGTCGGTGAAGCGGATATCGACGAACTTTACATCTTCGTCCTTGATGAACTTGAGGACTTCGTCCGCAGTCTTGAACATCTATGCTCCTAACGCATATGTAAATATCTGGCATGCACGCCATGTGATCCAGCGCAATCCAAAATCAGGGAGAACGCATGTTGTCCCTGTCGCGTGTACCTGCCGGGGGATTGCTTGAAACTTCTAACAGACTATGGATCCGGCATTTCCCGTCCATGTCCGCATTGTTTCGGGCAGGTTACAGAATGCCCTGCTATGACCACGCTATCGTCCGTCCACACTGTGGTCGAGCCCCATCCACAGTGTGGGCGCCCTGCTGCCCCGGGGTCGGTAAACTTGGACGGTGGTAGATCGCAAAGACATTGGCTCCTGGCTCACCGGACCTGACACCTCCGGCATCTCAAAGTATCCGGGGGAGCGCCTGGGGCTGCCGGAGTCCGGTCCCGGCTCCATTGCCCGGGCGGGGCGCAGGATCGTTGCGATCATGATCGACTGGGGCATCGCCTTGCTCATCAGCAACTTTGCCTTTGGCGGCGATTCCTGGGCCACGCTGGCGGTCTTCGCCATTGAACAGACCCTGCTGGTAGGCACCCTCGGCTACAGCATCGGCCACCGCATCATGGGCATCGCGGTGATCAAGCCGGGAGGCGGCACTCCGGGACCGCTTGCCGGCCTGGTCAGGGCAGTGCTCCTCTGCCTGGTTATCCCCGCAGTCATTTTCGACCCCGACCAGCGCGGCCTGCACGACAAGGCCATGAATACGCTCCTCATCCGGCGCTGAGGCTCGGGCCTCCCGCGGGCAACGGCACACCAAGGGACAACGGCGCACGACGGGCAACGGCGCCCCATGGCCGGGGCCGCTCTAAGCGCTGGCCGGGTGCTTCCGCCGGAAGGCCCGCGCATTAGTGACGATCACGCCGCCGACGACGATGGCGCCGCCCACAAACTGCGCGGCCGTGTGGACCTGTCCGGCCAGAATGGTCAGGACTGCGGTGAAGACAGTGATCAGGTTGAGGAACACGCCGGCACCGGCCGCCGGCAGGACCGTCAGGGCGCGGTTCCACAGCACGTAGGACAGTACCGACGGAAAAATCGCGATGAAGAGCAATGACGCCAACGCACTGCCCGTCCCAGGAAAAGCCAGGCCGCCCGTTGCGAACCGCACCGGGGCCAGGAGGGCCACCGCCACGGCTGCCTGCACTGCCGTAGCTGTGATCGGCGGGATCTTGGGTGCCAGGCGGCCAGTGACCGTGTAGGCCGTCCAGACAACCACCGCCCCCACCATCAGCATCTCGCCGGTGCCGAAGCCGGCAGTGGCCAGCCGGCCCACATTCCCTCCGCTGATGACGATGAGGACGCCGGCCAGCGCCATCACGACGCCGGCCACGGCCATCGGCGTGAGCCGCTCGCGCAGGAATACTGCGGCCGCCAGCGTGATCAGCGCCGGATTGAAGGCGTTGATCAGCGAGGCATTGAACGCATCGGTGTGTTCCAGGGCGAAGTACAGGAGAAGGTTGTAGCCGAGGAGCCCGCACACGCTGAGCGCCAGCAGCCACGGCCACGCAGCTGCAACGGACCGCCAGCAGGGCTTCTCCACAAGCTGGGCTATCAGCAGCAGCGGCACCAGTGCGATCGCCCACCGCAGGAAGACCAGGCTCAGGGGGTCGATGCTGTGGACAGCGCCGGCGCCCACCACGTAGTTGCCGGCCCAGAACAGGGTTGCCCCCAGCAGGGAGAGGAGAGCGATTACCCGCCTGCGTCCCTGCGCGCGCGTGCTCGGCGTCCCAGCCTCCTGCGGCGGCTGTGACGTCCGTCCCTGCTCAACCGAGTCCACTGCGGCGTGCCTGTCCCGCTAGGCGCGGCTGGACTCGAGGGCCGGGGCGTCCGCTGCGCGGGCAGCGCTGAGGTACCCGCGGCGCCCGGCCCAGCGTTCGAACAGGAGGGTGGCGAACGGGAAGACCGCCGAGACACCTGCCAGTACGGCCACCAGGAACGGCCAGCGCTGCACCCGCCACAGCATGAGCGCGGCGACCCCGTAACCGATGAACAGGGCACCGTGGACAGGGCCTGCCACCTGGACGCCGAGCTCCGTGGTGCCGGCAATCCATTTGAAATACATGCCGGCGAGGAGCGCGGCCCAACTGCAGGCCTCGGCCACGGCGAGGATGCGGAAGGCGCGGATCACTGTTGTCCTGAGGGGCATGGTCATGTCCTGTCGTCGGGCGGTGCGCTGGCCGCACATGTGATGGGAGGGCTGGGCGCGGCGGTTCGGGCAGAAAGAAAAACGCCCCGGCTGCCGGCAGTGCCGGTACCGGGGCGTTCAATCAGCTAGCGTCCGCGGTTGGGACGGGCCTTGTAGGGGTCGATGCCCTTGGGAATGGGAAGCCTGCTGCCCATGGACGCGATGCGCTTGGATACCGTGCTGACTTCAAGTTTGGTCAGTTCGTTCTTCATCTTGCCCATCTGCTTGGCCACCTGGCTCAGCGGCACCTGGCCTTCGCCGCGGCCGGTCTGGATGGTGTGGACAGGAACGTTGGGCAGGATGCGCGCCAGGCGCTTGCGCTCGGCATCGAGCAGCGGCTTCACCCGGTGGGCGGGGCCCTCGCTGACAAGGACGACGCCGGGACGTCCTACGGCGCGGAACACGGCATCCTGCGTGCGCGGGTTGACGGCCACGGGCTGCTCTTCGGTGATCCAGCCGCGGCGGAGCGTGCCCAGGGCAGCGCCCGAAGCTCCGGGCTGGTTTTCGATCTGCGCGAACGCAGCACGCTCAGCGCGCCGGGACAGAATGAAGGTGGCCGCCAGCAGGCCGAGCGGAATGCCGATGATCAGGCCGGTAATCCAGTTATCCAGCCAGAAACCCACCAGGAAGCTCACGGCCACAACACCGAGGAACACCAGCAGCATGAGCCACGGAACCATGGGGTCGTGGCGGCGGGTCATGGTGAAGACCTCGCCGATCTGCTTGAGCCTGCTGGGCTTCTTGGCCTTAGCTTCCTTGGGCTTGCGCGTGAACAGGCCGCGCTTCACCGCGCTTGAGCCCGCCGGGGTGGAGTTGCTGGAGTCAGGGGATTTCGCCATAGTGCCTCAATTCTACGTGACTTAAACCAAAGGGCCGGACGCTGGAGTCTTCCGGCGTCCGGCCCTCTGCCACTTCACAAAGGAGAGGTCACGAGTGTGCAGCGAGGAGGGTGGCGGCTTCCTGGCGGGTGGTGCCGGAGTCCTGGATGCCTTCGGCGATGTGGGCGAGTTCGGCGGGGATGTCGCGGCCTTTTTTGCGCATGGCGGTGGCCCAGAGGCGGCCGGCGCGGTAGGAGGAGCGGACCAGGGGGCCGGACATGACGCCGAGGAAGCCGATTTCTTCGGCTTCGTGCTGGAGGTCCACGAATTCCTGGGGTTTGACCCAGCGGTCCACGGGCAGGTGCCGTTCGGAGGGGCGCAGGTACTGGGTGATGGTGATCAGGTCGCAGCCGGCCTGGTGGAGGTCGCGGAGGGCTTCGCTGATTTCTTCGCGGGTTTCGCCCATGCCCAGGATGAGGTTGGACTTGGTGACCATGCCCAGGTTCCGGCCCTGGGTGATGACGTCCAGGGAGCGTTCGTAGCGGAACGCGGGGCGGATCCTTTTGAAGATCCGGGGCACGGTTTCGACGTTGTGCGCGAAGACTTCGGGGGCGGAGTCGCAGATCGCCTTGATGTGGTCGGGGTTGCCGGAGAAGTCGGGGATGAGCAGTTCCACGCCGGTGCCGGGGTTCAGTTCGTGGATTTTGCGGACGGTTTCGGCGTAGAGCCAGACGCCTTCGTCTTCGAGGTCGTCGCGGGCCACGCCGGTGACGGTGGCGTAGCGCAGCTGCATGGACTGCACGGAGCGGGCCACCTTGGTGGGTTCGAACATGTCCACGGGGGAGGGTTTGCCGGTGTCGATCTGGCAGAAGTCGCAGCGGCGGGTGCATTCGGAGCCGCCGATCAGGAAGGTGGCTTCCTTGTCTTCCCAGCATTCGAAGATGTTGGGGCAGCCGGCCTCTTCGCAGACGGTGTGCAGGCCTTCTTTTTTGACCAGGTTCTTCAGCCCGACGAACTCCGGGCCCATCTGGACCTTGGCCTTGATCCACTCCGGCTTGCGCTCCACCGGGACCGCAGCGTTGCGCTGCTCGATCCGCAGCATCTTCCGGCCTTCAGGTGCCAATGTCACAGTAGAGCTCCTTCAGGGCTCGAAACCAATGCTTCTTCGTGCTTGCGGAATTCCTCCACGAACCGCTCCGCGATGTCCGCGGGATGGATCTCCCTGCCCGTTTCAAGGGACATGGTGGTGACTCCGGCGTCGGTGATGCCGCAGGCGATGATCTGGCCGTAGGGCGCCAGGTCATTGCTGCAGTTGATGGCGACGCCGTGCATGGTGACGCCGTTCAGGACGCGGATGCCGATAGCCGCGATCTTGCGGTCGGGGCCCTTGGAATCGGCCTTGATCCATACGCCGGCGCGGCCTTTGATGCGTTCAGCCTTGATGCCGTAGTCCGCCATGACGGTGATCATGATTTCTTCCAGCCGCTCCACGTAGTCCCTGATCCCGGAGCGGTTCTTCAGCTTCAGGATGGGGTAGGCAACCAGCTGGCCGGGGCCGTGCCAGGTCAGTTTGCCGCCGCGGTCCACTGCGACGACCGGCGTACCGTCAAAGGGCCGCTCGTGGTCCTCGGTAAGCTTGCCGGCCGTATATACAGCGGCGTGCTCCAAAAGAAGGACTGTGCTGGGCGCACTTCCGGCGACAACTTTGTCATGGAGTTCGCGCTGGGCATCCCAGCCTTCCATGTAATCAACGAAGTCGGGGGCAAGACCCAGCTGTGAAAACTCAAGAGTCATGGCATCCAGCTTAGACCCCGCAGCCGCACCGGCCCGGTTTAGTGTCCAAGCTCACCGGCCCTGCCCTTTGTGACTGCAACCCCGGGGGCTGTGGATAACTTCTGCAGGCCGGACGGAACTCGGCTAGACATGGACCATGGACGATGTACAGGCACCCGACGTACCCGGCTACGACGTCGGCAGGCTGCTGGGCCGCGGCGGCAGCGCGGACGTGTGGCTGGCCAGGGAACAACGGACGGGACAGGAATACGCCCTCAAGTGCTTCCGGGCCGCCGGGAGGGGGACGCGCAGCAGCCCGGGCATTACCGAGGAGGAGGTGCGGCGGGAGATCCGCATCCTGTCAGTCCTGGACCACGAGCACCTGATCCGGGCCCACGACGCGGTGCAGGGGACGGAGCCGGGAAATGGTACGGCCCTGACCATGGATTATGCTGCCGGCGGTTCCCTGGCCCAGTTGGTGTCCGCCCGCGGCAGGCTCAGCGTGGGGGAGACGGTCACGGTATTGACGCCGATCGCCCAGGCCTTGGCGTACCTGCACGGCAAAGGCTTCACGCATTCCGACGTCTCGCCCGGAAACGTGCTCTTCACCGGGCAGGGAAAACCGATGCTGTCAGATCTCGGCGTCGCCCGGATGCTCGGGGACCCGGGCGGCGCCG
The DNA here is from genome assembly GCF_019977395.1 of Arthrobacter sp. NicSoilC5. Classification (NCBI taxonomy): domain Bacteria; kingdom Bacillati; phylum Actinomycetota; class Actinomycetes; order Micrococcales; family Micrococcaceae; genus Arthrobacter; species Arthrobacter sp. NicSoilC5. Next base: position 128,721 of record NZ_AP024660.1, read on the forward strand.
GCACCGCGGGAACGGGCGGATTCCTTGATCCCGCCCCGGTGGACGCGGTCCGTGCCGGCCTGCAGCCCGAACGCGATGTGTACTCGGTGGCTGCCCTTGGGTGGTACTGCCTCACAGGTGAAGCGCCGGGACGCACGGCCGACCGTCCGCCGTTGTCCCTGTTGGTTCCCGGGGTTCCCAAAGACCTCGCGGCTGCCCTGGAAGCAGGCCTGAACGATGAGCGGCGCCTGCGCCCGGACGCGCTGGCGCTGGCCACGGCCGTCTACCGCAGCGCCGAACCGCAGCCCGTGGATCTTTCCGACGCGGTCCACCCCACTGTCCTGCCTGAGCTGTTGACGCGGCGGCACGTTCCCGTCGGGTCAAAGCGCAGCGCACTGCGAACGAAAGCCCAGGGCCTGCGACGCCGGGCGGCCACATCCCGCTGGTCCGCACGGCCGGGAGCGGCAACAGCGACAACCACGCCGGCCAAGGGAAAGCACGTGGACGGGCCCGTTGGTGGGCAGGCGCGGCGGGTGCTGCTGCGCTCCGTCATGCCGCTGATTGCCGCGGTGGCGGCAGTGGCGTGGTGGCTGTCGGCGACCGCAGGGGATGGCACGTGGCTTAAAGGTGCCGCACAGGGGCTGCCACCAACATCTGCGCCGTCAGCAAGTGCAAGTACGGGTGCGGATGCCGATTCAGGCGGCGGTAATGGGCTTCCCTTGCCCGTGGACGCCGCACGGCGGCGGGCCGGAGCAGCTGATCCGGTGGAAGCCGTTCAGGGGCTGGCGGCGCTTCGCGACTATGCCTTCAGCAGCGGGGGCGTGGAACTGCTGGCCGAGGTGAATGCCCCCGGGTCGACCGCCGCCGCGGCTGACCAGCGCGTCGCCGGCCAGTTTGCCGGATCCGGCCAGCGCCTCACCGGGTTCACCACCACGCTTTCCGAGATCGCCGCCGAAGATGGGGGCACCGAAGCCCATGCCGTGGTGCGGGCTGTATCCGCTACCTCCGGGTACCGGATGGTGGACGCCGGAGACACAGTAGTCGCCACGGGGGCACCCACCAGGCCGCAGCTGCTTCGGCTGGTGCTGGTCTCCGTGGAGGGCCGGTGGCTGGTAGCCGACATCCTTCCGGGCCCGTGAATCGGCACTCCGCTCCGGAGTCCCCGGCAGGGCTAGCCGGCGCTGGTCTTTCCAGCCACCCAGCGGGCAGCATCTGCCAGGTGCCCGTGCTGCCACGTGAACCCTGCGGCGGTCAGGACCGCCGGCTCCATCCGCTGGCTGTACAGCAACAGTTCTTCGCCCAGGCCGGGCATCACGGTGCGCAGCACGGGGGCAGGTACCCGCAGGATGGCGGGGCGGTGCAGCGCGTGGGCCAGCGCTGCCACGATGGTATTGACGTCCGCCTGTTCAGGGGCGGCGAGGTTGACCGGGCCGGAGACCGGGGAGCCCAGGAGGAACAGGAAAGCGGCCGAGACATCGGGCAGTGTCACCCAGGGCCAGAACTGCCGGCCGTTTCCGAACGGTCCGCCCACGCCCAGGCGCAGCAGCGGAAGCAGCTTACCCAATGCGCCGCCTGAGCGGCTGAACACCACCCCGGTCCGGGGCGTTACCACCCGCACTCCCGGCGGCGCCATAAGGGCGGCCTGCTCCCACTCAATGCAGATTTGCGGGAGTGTCCCCTCACCTGCCGCCGCATCTTCCCGCAGCACCGTATTGCCCGCATCGCCGTAATAGCCCGAACCGGACTGGCTGATGAAGGTGGCCGGTGGCATATCAGCCCGTGCCATTGCCTGCACCAGGGTCCTGGTTGGTCCCAGGCGGGAACTGAAGAGTTCCTCCACCCGCCTGCGCGTCCATGGCCTATCGCCGATTCCCGCTCCGGAGAGGTTGACGACGGCGTCAGCGCCCGAGAGTGCGCCCGGATCCAGGACGCCGGCCGCAGGGTCCCAGCGGACTTCGGCGGCGCTGGCAGGGGGCCGGCGGACCAGCGTCACCACCGAATGGCCGGCATTGCGGAATGCCGCGGACATGGAAGTGCCGATGAGCCCCGAGGCGCCGGCCATGACGATGTGCATGGTCCATCTCACCACGGCGGCGCGGGTTGTGTATCTCCCGCGGGGCGGGTGGGGGTTGACTATGATCGAACGATGACCTCTTCCAGCTACTTCCGTTTCCCGCATTTGCACGGCGATCTGGTCACTTTCGTGGCCGAGGATGACGTGTGGATTGCGCCCCTGGACGGCGGCCGCGCCTGGCGTGTTTCCTCGCTCCAGCTTCCTGCCCGCAACCCGCGATTCACCCCGGACGGCAAGCGCCTGGTGTGGACCGTAGTCCAGGGAACGGCGCCGGAGGTAGTGTCCGCACAGGTGGACGGCGGCGGGTACCGGCAGCTCACCTACTTTGGCCACAGCACCACCAAGGTCAAGGGGTTCACCACCGGTGGTTCCGTGGTGGTGACCAGCGCCTTCCGCCAGGCTGAGAGCCGGCACACCCACGCCTACAGCGTTCCGCTTGAGGGCGGCTGGGCCCAGGAGCTCCCGTACGGGCCGGTGGAGTCCGTTGCCTTCGGTCCCGAGGTAGGCGACGAACGCCCTGTAGTGCTGGCCAGCGTGCTCTCCCGTGAGCCGGCGTGGTGGAAGCGCTACCGCGGCGGAACGGCCGGAAAGTTGTGGATCGACCGCGACGGCAACGGCGAGTTCGAACGCCTGCTGCCGGACCTCGACGGCAACCTCACTGATCCGCTGTGGGTGGAGGGCCGGATCGCCTTCCTGTCAGACCACGAGGGCTACGGCAACCTGTATTCGGTGCTTCCCAGCGGCAAGGACCTGCGCCGGCACACCGACCACCAGGACTTCTACGTCCGGCATGCAGCCACGGACGGCAAGCGGGTGATCTTCGAATCCGCAGGCGAACTCTGGGTCCTCCACGGCCTTGCCGCAGACGCGGTCAAGCTCGACATCACCCTCGGCTCCGCCTCACAGACCCGCCGCCCCGCATTGCTCGACGCCGTCAAGCACCTGGGCGCGGTGGCACCGGACACTGCGGGTGCCGCCAGTGCGGTGGAGTCCCACGGCACCATCCACTGGCTGCGGCACAAGGACGGTCCGTCCCGCATCATCGAGGCCACCCCGGGCGTCCGGGGGCGGCTGCCCAGGCCGCTGGGGGACGGCCGCATCGCCTACATCGCCGACCACGACGGTGTGGAAGCACTGCAGATCAAGGACATCGCCACACCCGTCCCGCACACTGCCGGGAAGGTGGACGCGCCGAACAACACCCCGACTGCTGCGGCCAACGCTTCCGCGGAGGCGGCAGCCACCGGCGGGGAGGACGCGGAAGCGGTCAGCCTTCCCCAGCCTGTTCCGGCGTCCGGCGCCAAGGCGCCGGCGGCCGCCACGGTCCACGTTCCCTCCGATGACGAGCAGCAGGCGGACGTGGCGCCACAGGCCGCAGCACCCGTGGCTGACGCCCAGGCAACCACGGCGGGGCCAGGCATCACCGTCCCGACGCCGTCCCGGGCCAGTTCCCTGGAGGCAAGCCCCAACGGCCACTGGGTTGCCCTCGGGACCTCCTTTGGTGACGTGTTCGTCGTGGACACCCGCAGCGGAGACCTCACACAGGTCGCCAGCATCGGGGAAGGCAGTATCTCGGAACTGGCCTGGTCCGCCGATTCCCGCTGGCTGGCATGGTCGGAGCCTGTCACCTCTTTCGGTTCGCGCAGCCGGCTGCGCCTGGCCACCGTGGACCGGCTCGACGCCGAACCCGTAGATGTCACCGACGGCCGCTTCCGCGACGCCTCCCCGGCCTTCACGCCGGACGGCAAATTCCTTGCCTTCCTGTCCAACCGCAGCTTCGACCCCGTGTACGACGGGCATTCGTTCGACCTTTCCTTCCCCAGCCCCATCAAGCCGTACCTGGTGGCACTGACGGCTGAGACGCCGTCGCCCTTTGGCCCTTCGGTTGATCCCGCGGGCGGGGAACCGGACGCCGGCGCGGACGCAAAATCCACGGACGCAGACGAGGCCGGGGACAATGCCGTGCCTGCCGTCACGGTGGACGCGGAGGGCCTGGCCCACCGCGTGATCGGCGTTCCCGTGCCGCAGGGCAACTACAGCTCGCTGAAGGCCGTTGACGGGGCACTCCTCTGGCTCGACTCCGTCCTGGCGGGCGTCACCGGCGACGGAAAGGCCAGCCAGGAGGACAAGGACGCCCGTCCCAGCCTGGTCCGGTACGACATCGCCCGGCGCAAGCAGGCAACCCTGGTGGACTCCGTGGACAGCTACCGCCTCTCCGGTGACCGCAGCAAAGTGGTGATCGTTGCCGACAAGCAGGTGACCGTGGTTCCGTCGGACGCCAAGGCGGATGAGGAATCCGGCAAGGTGGTCAAGGTGGACCTGGGCCGGATCCGTGTCCTGATGGATCCGCTGAGCGTCTGGGGACAGGCTTTCGACGAGGCCTGGCGCCTGCAGCGCGACTTCTTCTGGACCGAGGACATGGCCGGCCAGGACTGGGAGTTCATCCACACCCGGTATCGGCCCCTGGTGGAACGGCTGGGGTCCCATGACGACCTGGTGGACCTGCTGTGGGAACTGCACGGCGAACTGGGAACCTCCCACGCCTACGTGCGCCCTGCCGCCGTCACCGAACGCGGCAGCCGCGGACAAGGCAGGCTCGGCGCCGACCTCACGCACACCGCCCGCGGCTGGGAGATCACCCGCATCCTGGCGGGCGAGTCCTCAGACCCGCTGGCCACCTCCCCACTCACCAGGCCGGGCGTCGGCGCCAAGGCGGGGGACATCCTGCTGGCCGTCGACGGCGTCCCGCTGTCCGAAAACATCACACCCGCCATGCAGCTGGTCGGGGCTGCCGGCCGCGCCGTGGAGCTTACCCTTCTCAACGGGCCCGGGCATGGCGGTGCTGAAGGCACCCAGCGCCGGGTCGCCGTCGTGCCTGTCAAGGATGAGGAGCGCCTGCGGTACCAGGAATGGGTGGCGGGCAACCGGCGGACCGTCCGGGAGGCGTCGAACGGAACCTTCGGCTACCTGCACATTCCGGACATGATGGCCAACGGCTGGGCCCAGCTGCACCGGGACCTGGACACGGAAACCGCGTTCGATGGCCTGATCGTCGACGTGCGCCGCAACCGTGGGGGACACACCTCGCAGCTTGTCGCTGAACTCATCGGCCGCAAGGTGACGGGATGGAGCATGCCGCGCGGGGAGAAGCCACGCACCTACCCGCACCACGCGCCGAGGGGGCCCGTGATCATCCTTGCGGACGAATTTGCCGGGTCCGACGGCGACATCATCACCCAGGTCTCGAAACTGCGCGGCATCGGCCCCGTGATCGGAACGCGCACCTGGGGCGGTGTTGTTGGAATCGACAACCGCTTCACGCTGGCGGACGGCACTGGCGTCACCCAGCCCCGCTACGCCAACTGGTTCAGCGGCGGCGTGGGCTGGAGCGTGGAAAACTACGGCGTTGATCCGGACATCGAGGTGACCTACCCGCCGCACGCGTACGCTGCCGGACGGGATCCCCAGCTGGAGTACGGCATCGGTGCGCTGAAGGAAATGATCCAGGAACTGCCCACTGACCGGCCTCCGGCCCGCTCGGGCTACCGGAAACTGTTGCCTGCTCCGCTGCCGGCGCGCCGGCAGGACGGCTGACCTCACCGGCAGCAACAAAGGCCCTGCCCTTCCGGAATCCCGGAAGGGCAGGGCCTTTGGTGTTGTGCGGGGCCGTGCGGCCTAGGCCTGCAGCGTGGCGTCGAGGGTGATTTCGATGCCGGCCAGGGCCTGGGACACCGGGCAGCCCTTCTTGGCGGCCTCGGCAATGCGCTGGAAGTCTTCTTCCGAGATGCCGGGGATACGGGCGTTGAGGGTCAGGTGGCTGCCGGTGATGCCGGTTCCGGGCTGGAAGCCAACTTCCGACTTGGTGTTGACCTCTTCCGGCGTGAAGCCCGCCTGGCTGAGTTCGTGGCTGAAGGCCATGGAGAAGCAAGCCGAGTGGGCGGCTGCGATCAGCTCTTCCGGGCTGGTCTTTCCGCCGGCAGCCTCCGTGCGGGCCTTCCAGGTGACATCGAAGGTTCCCAGGCCCGAGCTGTCCAGGGTGGTGTTCCCCGAGCCCTCGGTCAGGCTTCCGGTCCATACGGTGTGGGCGTTGCGTGTTGTAGCCATGTCTCTCCTCAACGTCGATTCGGTCCGGGTCCGGCAGCATGGCCGGGCCCACCGTTTCCCATCCTAGGGATCCGGCACCTGCCATGCACGGATAATCCGCTCTCAGAGGATTATGACCGGCGGTCCGGACGGGGCCGTTACTGCCAGATCGTGGCGATGGCGATGTTGACCAGGGCCAGGCCGCCGACGCCGTGCGCGAGTCCGGTGGAGACCGGCTCACCCTTCTTGACCTTGCGGGATCCGATCACAGCCAGGACGGCAACCACAATGGCGATAACGAACTTGATGCCCAGCTTGGCGTAGTTGGGGTCCTTGTCCGGCAGGAACGGAAGGATGCCCATCATGGCGATGCCGGTGAGCAGCTGCAGGAAAGCGCCATCACGCTGGCGCGGGTGCACGGTGGGGGTCCGCATCGTGGCGATCCAGTAGCCCACGATCATGGCCGCGCCCACCACATGGAGGAAAACCAGGATGTTAAAGAGGATAGTCATGGCTCCAGCTTAGCCAGTCAGTTCTACAGCCCGTAGCAAAGCCACGCTGTCCACCCGTGCCGGGTGCCTGTTAAACAACGACGGCGGCGCGCGCCGCCGGTGGTTATCCCACCGTTGGCACCCGCCGCCGTCGTTCGTGGCTGGCTGTTACAGCCCCAGGTCCGCTTCGAAGGCGCCTTCTTCGAGGCGTGCCTTCAGGGTCTGGAGGAACCGGCCCGCGTCGGCGCCGTCCACCAGGCGGTGGTCGTACGTCAGGGACAGGTACATCATGGAGCGGATGGCGATCGAGTCGTCACCGTTTTCGTCGGCAACCACAACGGGGCGCTTGACGATCGCGCCGGTGCCCAGGATGCCAACCTGCGGCTGGTTGATGATCGGGGTGTCGAACAGTGCGCCCACCGAACCGATGTTGGTGATGCTGAACGTGCCGCCGGACAGTTCGTCCGGACCGATCTTGCCGTCGCGGGTGCGCGAAGCAACATCGGCAATCTTCCCGGCCAGTCCGGCGAGGTTCAGGTTGCCGGCGTCGGAGATGACCGGGACCAGCAGGCCCTTATCGGTGTCGACGGCGATCGCCAGGTGCTCGGCGTTGTGGTAGGTGATTTCCTGCTTGTCCTCGTCGTATGCAGCGTTGAGCTTGGGGTGCTGCTTGAGGGCCTCGGCCACTGCCTTGGCGATGAACGGCAGGAAGGTCAGCTTGGTGCCGTTCTGTGCCTGGAACGAGTTCTTGGCACGGGCGCGCAGCTTGGCGACCTTGGTCATGTCCACTTCGTGCACCTGCGTGAGCTGCGTGGAGACCTCGAGGGACTCGCGCATGCGGCGGGCGATGACCTGGCGGATGCGGGGAGCCTTCTGGGTGGTTCCACGCAGCGACGAGGCTGCCGCACCCGACGCGGCCGGGGCGGAAGCGGCAGGGGCTGCTGCCGGAGCCGCTGCCGGGGCAGCCTTGGCTTCGGCGGCGGCAATGACATCCTGCTTGCGGATGCGGCCGCCAACGCCGGTGCCTGACAGTGAGGAGATGTCCACGCCGTGCTGGTTTGCCAGCTTGCGGACCAGGGGAGTGACGTAGCCGGATTCAGAACCTGCAGCCGGCGCGGCTTCCTGGGCTGCCGGGGCAGCCTGCGGGGCGGGCGCCGGAGCTGCGGCGGGGGCCGGTGCCGCCGCCGGAGCGGGGGCTTCCTGCTTGGGGGCCTCCTGCTTGGGAGCTTCCTGCTGGGGAGCGGCGGGCGCAGCCTGCGGAGCCGCGGCAGCGGGGGCGCCGGAGCCGATAACGGCAAGTACGGAACCAACCTCGGCGGTCTCGTCCTCGTTGACCCGGATTTCCTGCAGTGTGCCGGCAACGGGGGAGGGGATCTCGGTGTCAACCTTGTCGGTGGAAACCTCGAGCAGGGGCTCGTCGACCTCGACGGAGTCGCCTACGGCCTTGAGCCAGCGGGTGACGGTGCCTTCGGTGACGCTCTCACCCAGTGCGGGGAGGGTTACTTCGTGGCTTTCGCCGCCGGCAGCCGGAGCTTCCTGGGCGGGCGCTTCCTGGGCAGGTGCTTCCTGTGCGGGCGCTGCTTCAGCGGGGGCTTCCTGTGCGGGAGCCTCCTGTGCCGGAGCGGCCGCGGGAGCTTCTTCGGCCGGGGCGGAACCGCCGCCGGAGCCGTCACCGATGCGCACCAGCGGTGCGCCTACCTCGGCGGTCTCATCTTCAGCGACCAGGATTTCTTCAATCACGCCAGCTACAGGAGAGGGGATTTCAGTGTCTACTTTGTCGGTGGAGACTTCGAGCAGCGGCTCGTCCACCTCTACCCGGTCACCTACCTGCTTAAGCCAGCGGGTGACGGTTCCTTCGGTGACACTCTCACCGAGGGCGGGCAAGTTAACGGATTCAGACATGTCGTCCCCGTTCTCCTTATTGATCTTTAGTGCGAATGATTGCTGCCTTGTTGGAAGCCTAGTGCACCCGGTCTGCGCGACCGGGTGCACCAGGCCTGGTAATGCTGGTGGGAACTAGCCGTGCAGCGGCTTGCCGGCCAGCGCCAGGTGCGCTTCGCCGAGGGCTTCGTTCTGGGTGGGGTGGGCGTGCAGCAACTGCGCCACATCCTCGGGGTATGCTTCCCAGTTCACGATCAGCTGGGCCTCGCCCACCTGCTCGCCCATGCGGGCGCCGATCATGTGGACGCCCACCACGGGGCCGTCCTTCTGGCGGACCAGCTTGACCAGGCCGGAGGTGCCCAGGATGGAGCTCTTGCCGTTGCCGGCCAGGTTGTATTCCTGGGTCTGGACCTGGTCGTCGCCGAACTTTTCCTTGGCAGCCTTCTCGGTGTAGCCAACGGTGGCGATTTCGGGCTCGGAGTAGGTGACCTTGGGGATGTTGATGTCCTCGACCACAACAGGCTTCAGGCCGGCGATTTCCTCGGCCACGAAGATGCCCTGCTGGTAGCCGCGGTGGGCCAGCTGCACGCCGGGGACGATGTCGCCGACGGCGTAGATGTTGCCGACGCCGGTGTGGAGGCGCTCGTTGGTGATGACGAAGCCGCGGTCGATGGTGACGCCGGCTTCCTCGTAGCCCAGGTTGGCCGTGACGGGGCCGCGGCCGACGGCGACGAGCAGCAGGTCTGCTTCGAACGTCTTGCCGTCCACCAGGGTGACCTTGACGCCGTCGTCGTTCTGCTCCACGCCCTGGAAGAAGACGCCGGTGGAGAACTTGATGCCGCGCTTCTTGAAGGCACGCTCGAAGTTCTTGATGATGGTGGCGTCCTCGTTGGGAACGAGGGAGGGCAGGCCTTCAACGATGGTGACGTCCACGCCGAACGACTTCCAGACCGAGGCGAATTCGACGCCGATGACGCCGCCGCCCAGGATGATGGCGCTCTTGGGGATGTAGTCCATGGTCAGCGCCTGGTCGGAGGTGATGACCTTGCCGCCGATTCCGAGGCCCGGAAGGGTGCGCGAGTAGGAGCCGGTGGCCAGGACGATGTTCTTGCCCTTGTAGGCGGTGCCGTTCACCACGACGGTGTCGGTGCCCTGGAGCTTGCCTTCACCCTCGATGACGGTGATGCCCTTGGACTTGATGAGACCCTGCAGGCCCTTGTACTTGCCGGCGATGATGCCGTCCTTGTACGCGTTGACGGCGTTGATGTCGATGCCGTCGAGGGTGACGTTCACGCCGTACTTGGCGGAATCACGGGCGTGGTCGGCCAGCTCTGCGGAGTGCAGCAGGGCCTTGGTGGGGATGCAGCCGTTGTGGAGGCAGGTGCCGCCCAGCTTGCCCTTCTCCACGAGGCCGACGGTGAGGCCGAGCTGTACCGCACGCAGCGCTGCAGCGTATCCGCCGCTGCCGCCACCGAGTACCAGGATGTCGAATTCTTGCGCAGTTGCCTGATCGGCCACTAAAACGCTCCCTCGCGTGAACGATGACGCGATCAGCGCGCATCATCTGGTCTTGGAACTTGCACTGCCGTGATTATGTCAGCAGGGCAACTCTCTTGCATTTGTGACTACCGTGGTTCACCTTAGCGAACCACCTATCCATGCTCCACCTTGGCGCTGCGTTTGTGGAGCGCTTGTGTCCAGTGTCACGCGGCTCTGTGGCACAGGAATCACCTGGCCGCAGAGCCGCGTGGCACCGGGGCTGCAGCCGTTCTCAGGCGGCGGCCAGGATGTCCTCCACGTAGGCCACCAGGGTACGGACGGTGCATCCGGTGCCCTGCTTGTGCGTGTAGCCGTACGGGCTGCCGTTGTTAAAGGACGGTCCTGCAATGTCGATGTGCGCCCAGGGGATCTGTTCGCCTGCCTTGTCCTTACCCACGAATTCGCGCAGGAACACGGCTGCGGTCATCATGCCGCCATGCCGTTCGCCGATGTTGGCCAGGTCTGCCACCTGGGAATCGAGGGTGGGGCGCAGTTCCTCCGGCAGGGGCATGGGCCACACCAGTTCACCGGCACGGTCAGCCGCTGCCTTGAGCGCCCCCGTGACGCTGTCCGAGCCCATGACTCCCGCGGTGCGGTTCCCCAGCGCGATCAGCTGCGCGCCGGTGAGGGTGGCGACGTCGATGATCGCGTCAGGGTATTCGCGGCTGGCAGCGACGATGCCGTCCGCCATGACCAGCCGGCCTTCCGCATCGGTGTTGAGCACCTCCACCGTCTTGCCGCCGAACATGGTCAGTACGTCCGCGGGGCGTGAGGCGCCGCCGCCGGGCATGTTCTCGGCGATGCACAGCCAGGCGGTCGCCTTGACCGGCAGGCCCAGGCCGGCGAGGACCAGGACAGTGTTAAGGACGACGGCGGCGCCCGCCATGTCGCTCTTCATGTCACCCATGTTCAGGGCAGGCTTGAGCGAGATTCCGCCGGTGTCGAACGTGATGCCCTTGCCGACGAGGGCGATCTTGGCGGTGGCCTTGGCGGGGGCGTACTCGACCTTGACCAGGCGGGGCTGGCGCGTGGAGCCCTTGCCCACGCCCATGATTCCGCCGAAGCCTTCCTTCTCAAGGCGCTTCTCATCCCAGACCGTCACCTTGACGGGCAGGCCCTTGGCCAGTTCCTTGGCGGCCTCCGCGAAAGATTCCGGGTAGAGGTGGCTGGGCGGCGTGTTGACGAGGGAGCGGGTGTGGTTCACGGCCTTGGCAACGTGCCCGGCACGCTTGAGGGCCGCGTCCAGGTCCGCGCTGGCCGCCAGTTCGGTGAAAATCACGGCGTTGCGGACAGGATCCTTCAGCCCGTCAGTCGAGGAACGGAACTCGGTGAAGGAATAGGCGCCCAGTGCGGCACCTTCCGCGACCGCCGCGACGTCCTGCACCCCGGCGGTGGGGAATGCCAGGGTAACCGTGGCCAGGCCGGCCAGCTGCCGGACGGCGGACCCCGCTGCCCGGCGGAGCGACTCGCCCGTGAGCGTTCCGGCGGCGGGAACCTTGCCGACGCCGGCGAGGACCAGGATGCCTGCCCCGGTTTCGGGCAGGCCCGGCAGGCGGACCAGCTGGTCGGCAGCACCGGTCACCCCAAGTGCCTTGAGCGAGTCCGCGAGTGCCTCCGCGGACTTCGCCGTCAACGGGTTGTCCAGAAGGACCGGGCCATCGGCTCCCTGCCCCACCCCGATGACCACTGCGTCGCTGGGGCTCTTCTTAAGGTCCCGCGAGACGGTACTAAGGTTGACTTCAGTATTCTTGACCACAGGGATGAGTCCTCAATTCTCGAAATGTTCGGGCAGGGATGCATGTTGGGCGCTCTGCCATGGTGGCCCGGATCCGGCCGTTCCGGACGGTCCCGGGGTGGATGCAAGCCCGCCTGGCAGGCCAGTTCCGATCGTAGCCCTTACGCGGTGCCGCCGGAGAATTTCCTGAGAGGTGCGCCACACCTGCCGGCGGAATGCCCGGTGCGCCTGCCGCGTTATGAATGATGTCCACCCGCACCCCTGAAAGGAACATGCCGTGCTTGAACGGATTTCCGGCTCCCTGCTGGACCCCGACGCGCTCTATGCCAGCAACATTGAGCTGTTCCACAGCCCTGAACTCCAGGGGCTGAACATGGTCATGGGTTTCACCGGGTTTGCCGACGCCGGCCACGTGGTGAAGCAGATCAACGCCGAACTGCTGGACTCCCTCGACGCGCAGCCCGTTGCGGTCTTCGACGCGGACCAGCTGATCGACTACCGGTCCCGGCGGCCGCACCTGAGCTTTGTCGAAGACCACATCCAGGACTACCAGGAGCCCCGGCTGGCCCTCTACCGGCTGGTGGATGGCCTGGGGAAGCCCTTCCTCCTCCTGGCCGGCTTCGAACCCGACCTGCAGTGGGAACGGTTCGCCCGCGCCGTCGTGAACATCGTGGAGAAGCTCGACGTCAACCTGGTCACGTGGATCCACTCCATTCCCATGCCCGTGCCGCACACCCGCCCGGTAGGCGTGACCGTGCACGGAAACCGGCCCGAGCTGATCGAAGGCATCTCCGTCTGGAAGCCCACCGTTGAAGTTCCTGCCGCTGTGGGCCACATCCTGGAACTCCGCCTTGTTGAGGCGGGACGCAATGTTGCCGGATACGTCATCCATGTCCCGCACTACCTGGCCGAAGCCGAGTACCCCACCGCCGCCGTCGCCGGTTTGGAATACCTGGGCGCTGCGACGTCCCTCATGCTGCCCACTGACCGGCTCCGCGAATCGGGCCGCGAGGTCAGCCGCCAGATCGCCGAACAGATCGAGGCGTCCGAGGAAGTCCAGCAGGTGGTTTCCCGCCTCGAAACCCGGTACGACGAGAAGGCGGACGGCATGGTGCGCAGGTCGCTGCTGGCCAACGAGAACGACGAGCTTCCCGACGCCGACGACCTCGGTGCCGCCGTGGAGGCCTACCTGGCCAGGGAGAACCCCGGGCAGTAGCGCGGCGTCACAGCATCCGGGGTGCGCGCACGCGCCGGGCATAATGAAGTGGTGACTGCACCCCGCGCCTGGCTTATCTGGACCATTGGAATTTTCGGGTACCTGGTGGCCGTGGCGCAGCGGACCTCATTCGGCGTGGTGGGACTCGAGGCCACGGAGCGGTTCCACGCCAGCGCGTCCGCCATCTCCTTCTTTACCGTCCTGCAGCTGCTGGTCTACGCCGGTCTCCAGATCCCCGTGGGCCTGCTGGTGGACAGATTCGGATCGCGGGCCATGATCGCCGGCGGCGCGGTCCTGATGGGACTCGGGCAGCTGCAGTTGGCCTTTGCCGACAGCATTCCGGGGGGCGTCCTGGGCCGCGTCCTGGTGGGAGCCGGAGATGCCATGACCTTCATCTCCGTGATCCGGCTCATTCCGCTGTGGTTCGCTCCCGCCCGCGTTCCCCTGGTCACCCAGCTGACCGGCATGTCCGGCCAGTTGGGGCAGCTGTTCAGTGTCCTGCCCTTCGCGCTGGTCCTGCATCTCTCCGGCTGGACCCCTGCGTTCCTGATGCTGGCGGGGATGTCCGCCCTCGCCGTCGTACTGGTCGTCCTGCTGCTGCAGGACGCTCCGCCGGGCACCGAAAGGCCTCACGCGCGGCAGGGCCTCCGGGCCACCGGAGCGTCGCTGGCCCGTGCGTGGCGCCAGCCCGGCACCCGCCTGGGCATGTGGAGCCACTTCACCATCCAGTTTTCCGGCACCGTGTTTGCCATGACCTGGGGCTATCCGTTCCTGATCTCCGGCCAGGGCCTGGACGCCGGAACCGTCGCCGCCCTCATGGCGCTCTACGTCGCTGCCGCCATGGCGGTGGGCCCCTTCATTGGGCGCTTCGTTTCGCGGCACCCGCTGCGGCGTTCCACTATGGTCCTGCTGATCGCCGGCGGCACCGCCGCAGCCTGGGCCGCCGTGCTGCTGTTGCCCGGCCGCGCTCCGCTGTGGCTGCTGGCCGGCCTGGTGGTGGTGCTGGCAATCGGCGGCCCGGGATCGATGATCGGCTTCGACTTCGCCCGGACCTTCAACCCGGCGCACCGGATCGGCACCGCCACCGGGATCGTCAACGTCGGCGGCTTCATCGCGGCACTGGTGTCCATATTCCTGATCGGCCTGGTGCTCGACGTCCTCTACGCCTCCGGCTTCTCGCAGGGGGTGCTGTACGGACTGGATCCCTTCCGGTTGGCATTGAGCGTCCAGTTCCTGCTCCTGGCTTTTGGTGCCGCCGCCATCCTGGCCTGCCGGCGGAAGGTACGGCGGCAGATGGCCGACCAGGGGATCGTGGTGCCGCCACTGCGCAGCGCCCTGGCCCGGCAGCGCCGGGAAAGCCTGGCGCGCCGCCGCCAGACAACGCCTACGGACGACTGACTGCTCCTGCACAGGCCGGGTTTTGACCGCCCGGGGGCAGACTTGTCCACTTACGCGGGGAATCGCCTTACGGAAGGCCGGAGTCCGGGCGAAAGCTGGAGCCATGACAGCTTCAGAACGATTAACAGTCCGCGGTCCGGAAGACATCCTTGGCTTCATCCCACACTCACTGGGATATTGGCCCGTCTCCAGCCTGGTAGCCATGACGCTGCACGGCACCAGGCTCGGCGCCACGCTGCGGCTCGACCTTCCCGGACGGGACATCCAGGCAGCCCCGGCCGGGTTCGCCCGCGCCGTCCGCGGCTACCTTGAGGCAGACCGGGACGCTGACGGCTCGTTGCTGGCCGTTTTCACCAGCGACGCCCGGATGGTTCGGCCGTCCGCCTACGACCACCTGATCTCCGCGGTGCAGTCGGCCCTTGCCGACGGTGGAATGCCCGTGCGCGATGCCTGGTTTGTGGGAGACCGCTACTGGCGCGACGCGTCATGCACCGATCCTTCGTGCTGCCCGGTTCCTGGGCGCCCCGTACAGCAGATCAGGGACAGCCTGCTGAACGCTGAGATGGTGTACCGGGGCAGCAGCGTTGGCCCGGCTCCCCGGACAGGCCGCGGCCCGGCGACGGCGGTCCCCGCCATGCATCTGGCCGCCGTCCTTGAGGCACAGGCCACCTGGGAGGAGGAGCTTGGCGGCAGGTCCGGATGCAGGGCACAGTTCAGTGCCGTGCTCGACTTCTGGGAACTGCTGCTGGACCGGTCCCAGGCAGGGCCGTGGGTGCCCGACGTTGAGCGCGACGCATTCCTGCGTGCCACGCTGCTCTGTCCCACCTGGCGCGATGCTGTGCTGGTCATGGCAGCGGCCGGCCGCAGCGCTGCGGAAGCCGGAGCCGAACAGTTTGGAGTCCTTCAGGATGCGGGTGCGGACGGCGGCGCAGCCGCAGTGGTGCCGCTGCCTCTGTTGCCTCCGGTGAACTTCCCGGGCCGCCGGGCACCCGGGAACGGCATGCGGGACGAACCTGCCGGCACGCCTGACCCGGCTGCCGTACCCCGGCGGTTGCGCCTGGTGCAGGGCGCCCGGGGCACTTCCGGCCCCACGCCAGCCGGATACGGCGAGGTCCTGATGGGCCTGGCGCCGGACGTTCCCGACTGGGAGTGCCTGGACGCGCTGGACCGGGTCCTTGGGCAATTGGCTGTGCTGGGCGGCCGTCCGGCCGTTGCCGCGCTGACCCTTCAGGGCTGGGTTTCATGGTGCCGGGGCCGCGGATCCTATTCGGCCGGCTATCTGGGCCAGGCCCTTGAACTTGAACCGGACTACCGGCTTGCTGAGCTGTTGCTGGACCTCGTGGGCAGGGGAACACTGTGCGGCTGGGCTGCGCGGAAGGATGCTGCATGGCAGAAGTTCCGGGAGGAAAGCCCGGAGGAAGGTGCGGGGGAGCAGGCTGGCGGGTAGGAGGCCCTGGACGCGGAGGGCAGGCGCAGGCGGAGGTCTGGACACAAGCCAGGCTTTGGCGGCCCATGGCGTGTCAGCGGGAACGGATAACGGCCGGGGAGGCCCGATCCGGGCAAATCATGAGACAATGGATGCCGAGACCCGGTTGGGTCCGTGTATCGAGTGCTTGTAACCGTCCCCGCGAGGGAACATTACAGCCGCTTCGGGAGTTGTCTTAAGTGACTCTGCCGGCCGTGGTGGCGCTTGGTTTTCATCACGGACTTGACAGGGTCATAGTGGTGTTGCCCGTATGGTGATTCCACAGACCACCGCTAGAAAGGTTTTCTGTGACCCCGTCTTCCACGAAGAAGGATTCCGCCGCCCAGGACGTCTTGTCCCCTGAGGAGAAGCAGGCCGCGACCAACGCCAAGCGGGCAGCCACGCGGGCTGCCAACAAGGCTTCGGCCGGCGAGGCTGGAGCGGACGGCAAGCGCGAGCCCAAGAAGCGTGGGCCCAAGCCCGGCGCCAAGGCTGCAGCAGCGGCCGCTGGAAAGTCCGGTGACGTTGACACGGACGAGGTCGAAGAAGTTGAGGAAGACCTCGACGACATCGTCCTCGAAGGTGCGGACGCAGTTGAGGATGCCGACGCTGAACCCGTCAAGGGTGCCGCCGGCAGCGGCAAGGGCTTCGTCTACTCCGACGCCGACGACGATGACGCCCCGGTGCAGCAGGTCATGTCCGCCGGTGCCACCGCTGACCCCGTCAAGGACTACCTGAAGCAGATCGGCAAGGTGGCACTGCTCAACGCGGAGCAGGAAGTGGACCTTGCGCTGCGGATCGAAGCCGGGCTGTTTGCCGAGGAGAAGATCGCCGCTGACGACGGATCCATGGATCCCAAGTACAAGCGGGAGCTCGAGTTCATCATCCACGACGGCAAGCGCGCCAAGAACCACCTGCTGGAGGCCAACCTGCGCCTGGTGGTCTCGCTGGCCAAGCGCTACACCGGCCGCGGCATGCTCTTCCTGGACCTGATCCAGGAAGGCAACCTTGGCCTGATCCGCGCCGTGGAGAAGTTCGACTACACCAAGGGCTTCAAGT
Organism: Arthrobacter sp. NicSoilC5; assembly: GCF_019977395.1. NCBI lineage: Bacteria > Bacillati > Actinomycetota > Actinomycetes > Micrococcales > Micrococcaceae > Arthrobacter > Arthrobacter sp. NicSoilC5. The sequence goes on from NZ_AP024660.1 coordinate 145,641, forward strand.
TCTCCACCTACGCCACCTGGTGGATCCGCCAGGCCATTACCCGCGCCATGGCCGACCAGGCCCGCACCATCCGTATCCCGGTGCACATGGTTGAGGTCATCAATAAGCTGGCACGTGTCCAGCGCCAGATGCTGCAGGACCTGGGCCGCGAACCCACGCCCGAGGAGCTGGCACTGGAACTGGACATGACCCCGGAAAAGGTTGTCGAAGTCCAGAAGTACGGCCGCGAACCGATTTCGCTCCACACCCCCCTCGGTGAGGACGGCGATTCCGAGTTCGGTGACCTGATCGAGGACTCTGAGGCCGTTGTCCCGGCCGATGCCGTGAGCTTCACGCTCCTGCAGGAGCAGCTGCACTCGGTGCTGGATACCCTTTCCGAGCGCGAGGCCGGCGTCGTCGCCATGCGGTTCGGCCTGACGGATGGACAGCCGAAGACTTTAGACGAAATCGGAAAGGTCTATGGCGTCACCCGCGAGCGGATCCGCCAGATCGAATCGAAGACCATGTCCAAGCTCCGCCACCCGTCCAGGTCGCAGGTGCTGCGGGACTACCTGGACTAAACCCTTCGCAGGGCCGAACAGGGGCCGTTCCGGATCCACTGAAAAGTGGGTCCGGGACGGCCCCTGTTAGTTTTCGGTTCTGTCGTCTCCGGGCTGGCAGGCGGTCCTGTTCCGCTATCGGCCGGGCCCAGTCCGGCTCCGCCTCCTTAAACGCCTGCGGGACCCTTCCGTGTGGAAGAGTCCCGCAGGGTTCGTTGTTACCGATGCCTCATCTAGTCGATTTCAACGGCAGCTTTCTCGTGAAGCTTTCCCGTCTCGTCGTGCCAGTCGGAGCTCAACGGCTTGAGCGTCGCCTCGACTGCACGGGCGTGGTGGCCGCAGAACAACAGCTCACCGCCGGAGGACTCGAGTACAACCCGGACATATGCCTGAGCTCCGCAACGGTCGCACCGGTCCAGTGCATTAAGCGTGCGGTCTGCCACTGCTGTTGTCATATCGGCCTCCTTAGTAGATCAGTACATCTATATAACCAGCATTCGTATCCAAACCATCGCAAGGATGGGGCAAGTTCGCTGTGCGCGTATCCGCAAGGTTCGGTCAAGAACTGCCCAGTTCCGCCCGTCACCAAGGCCCGTGGCGTGCCGCACACCGGCCCGTGGGTGTGGCAGACGGCTGTGGCCGCTGCCGCCGACTATTCTGGAAGGTGCGGTCCCAGCGCCGCGTCGACGTCCCTGAAGGAGTTCATCACCAGTGGCACCCAGCTCTGAGTACACCGCCCGGCACCTCTCCGTCCTGGAAGGCCTTGAAGCCGTCCGCAAGCGCCCGGGCATGTACATCGGTTCGACCGACTCGCGCGGCCTCATGCACTGCCTCTGGGAAATCATCGACAACTCCGTGGACGAGGCCCTGGCCGGATTCGGCCACGACATCCGCATCATCCTCCACGCGGACAACTCCGTGGAAATCCACGACGACGGCCGCGGCATCCCCATCGACAAGGAGCCCAAGACGGGCCTCACCGGCGTCGAAGTGGTGTTCACCAAGCTCCACGCCGGCGGCAAGTTCGGCGGCGGCTCCTACACCGCGTCCGGCGGCCTGCACGGCGTGGGCGCCTCAGTGGTCAACGCCCTGTCCTCGCGGCTGGACGTCGAGGTGGACCGGGGCGGCAAGACGTACCGCATGTCCTTCCGCCGCGGCGAACCCGGCCGCTTCAAGGACACCGGTTCCCGCCTGGACCCGGCAGCACCGTTCACGCCGTTCGTCAACGACTCCGTCCTGGACGTGGTGGGGAAGGCCAAGCGCGGCGTCACCGGGACCAGGATCCGCTACTGGGCTGACCGGCAGATCTTCACCCCGGACGCCAAGTTCTCCTACGAGGACCTCGTTGCCCGTGCCCGCCAGACCTCCTTCCTGGTGCCCGGCCTCAAGCTCACCGTGCGGGACGAGCGCAAGGTCCCCGGAACCCCGGGCGAGGCCGGCCCCCACGAAGAGGTCTTCCACCACGACGGCGGCATTTCCGAATTCGTCGAGTTCCTCGCCGCGGACCCGGCCGTCACCGACGTCTGGCGGCTGCACGGCGCAGGAAAGTTCAAGGAAACGGTCCCGGTCCTTGACGAACGCGGGCACAGCCAGCTGGCCGAGGTGGAGCGCGACTGCGAGGTGGACGTGGCGCTCCGCTGGGGGATCGGCTACGACAGCACCGTGCGGAGCTTCGTGAACATCATCGCCACCCCGAAGGGCGGAACGCACCAGTCAGGGTTCGAACAGGCCCTGATCAAGACCTTCCGCAAAGCCGTGGAGGCCAATGCCCGCAAGCTCAAGGCCGGCAACGACAAGATCGAAAAAGACGACATCTTCGCCGGCCTGACCGCCGTGCTGACCGTCCGGCTCGCCGAACCCCAGTTCGAGGGCCAGACCAAGGAGATCCTGGGCACCAGCGCCGTACGCGCCATCGTGGCCAAGGTGGTGGAGCGCGAAATCTCCGCCAAACTGTCCTCCAGCAACCGGAACGACAAAGCCCAGTCGGCACTGCTGCTGGAAAAGATCGTCAACGAGATGAAGTCCCGCATCTCGGCCCGCGTGCACAAGGAGACCCAACGGCGCAAGAACGCGCTGGAAACCTCCTCGATGCCCACCAAGCTCGCTGACTGCCGGACGGACGACGTCGAACGCTCCGAACTGTTCATCGTGGAAGGCGACTCCGCGCTGGGCACGGCCAAGCTGGCGCGCTCTTCCGACTTCCAGGCCCTGCTGCCCATCCGCGGCAAGATCCTGAACGTCCAGAAGGCCTCGGTGGGGGACATGCTCTCCAACGCCGAGTGCGCGGCCTTGATCCAGGTGGTCGGGGCAGGCTCCGGCCGCAGCTTCGACATCAGCGCAGCGCGCTACGGCAAGGTCATCCTCATGACCGACGCCGACGTGGACGGTGCCCACATCCGGACGCTGCTGCTGACCCTCTTCTTCCGGTACATGCGGCCCATGATCCTCGAAGGCAGGGTGTTCGCCGCGGTCCCTCCGCTGCACCGGGTGGAAGTCATCAACGCCGGGCAGAAGGCCAATGAAATGATCTACACCTACTCCGAGGCCGAGCTCCACGTGCTCCTGGCCCGCCTGGCCAAGGAAGGCAAGCGGTACAAGGAACCGATCCAGCGCTACAAGGGCCTGGGGGAGATGGACGCCGAGCAGCTGGCCGAGACCACCATGGATCCGCGGCACCGCACCCTGCGCAAGGTGGGAATCGAAAACGCCCAGCAGGCGGAAGAGATCTTCGACCTGCTGATGGGCTCGGACGTTTCCCCGCGCAAGGACTTCATCATTGCCGGTGCATCCAGCCTGGACCGGGAGCGCATCGACGCCTGACCGCCGGCGGCGTCAGTCTGTGGCCGGGCAGGTGTGTGCGGCCGGTTTCAGCCGAGCAGCCCGGGGACCACAAGCAGTGCGGTGGGCAGCGCCAGGAGCAGCGCGCAGCCGGCCATGACCGCACTGCGGACGGCCGCCGGAAGCTGGGGCTGCGGCGTCAGGAGGCGGCTGACCCTGGAGGCTGCGGTCCGGACGGCGTCCGAGCCCGGGCCGCCCGATGCTGCCTCGAGTCCGGACAGGGCCAGCGTGGGGGAGGACGGCCGGATGTCCGTGGTGCCCGCGTTGCCTGCAGAGCCGCTGGCCACAATGGCGATGGCCTTGATCAGGGTCGCTTTGCTCTCGGTCCGGAGCGCGACGTCGTCGGCCAGCATTTCGATCAGCGAATTCACCGACTCCTGCGCCATTCGGGTGGTGGGCAGCCATGGAAGGGCCTGCCGCCAGGCTGCGAAGGCCCACAGGAGCAGGTGGTGCCGCTGGCTCAGGTGGGCGTTTTCGTGGATCAGGACGGCACGCAGTTCGGCCGGTTCAAGGGCCGCCATGAGGCCGTCCGACAGGACGGTCACCGAGCGTGCGCCGCCCGGGAGGCAGTAGGCGACAGGGGAATCGTGGTTGATGACGAGCGTTCCGGCGCCCTGTGCCGAGGGCGAGGCCAGGAGGGCGAGCAGTTCCCGGTGCCGGCGCCGCTGCCGCTGGATTTTGTAATACGTCAGCAGCAGCGTGAAGACCAGGTGGGCCGTGAGCAGTGCGGCAGCGGACAGGGCAAAGATATGCCAGAACCCCAGTGCCGTGGTGGGGGCATTGAAAAGCACCATGCCGGCAAGGGCGCGCAGCCCCGCAATGAGGTTGTCACCAACTGGTTCCAGGCCGTAGACCAGCATGGCGCCGATCATGGAAAGCCCACCTGCGAGCGCGATTGCCTGCCACAGCAGCATGGCCGTGAAGGGTGACCTGGCCGGCCACTGGGCCCGTGACAGGAGGATTGGCACCGGCCAGGCCAGGATTATCGCAAGGACCGCCAGCAGGTATGAGGCCCAGAACATGGTGTGTTAGAGGTGACCCAGCAGTTTGCGCAGCGTCTCGGCTTCACCTTCGGAGACAGACCCGATGAAGCGGGCCAGGACGGCCTCGCGGTCCGGGGCTGACCCAAGGACCTCATGCATGAGTTCGGCGGTGTGGTCTGCACGGCTGGACACTGCCTGGTACCGGTGCGGGCGGGTTCCGCGTTCGCGCTCAACCAGCCCTTTCTTCTCCAGGCGGGAAAGTACGGTAAGCACCGTTGTGACGGCCAGTTCCTTGCCTTCGTGGCCCGGTCCGCCCTGTGCAGCCGACGTGCGCGCCAGCTGGTCCCTCAGGGTATTGGCCGTAGCCGCTTCCTGGCCCGCCCAGAGCAGGTCCATCACTGCCCGTTCCAGTTCACCAAGACTAGCCATTTCACTTTTCCTTTATTTCCCCGCACCGTGCGCTGTGAGGCGCCCGGTGACGACACGCGGTTGTTCAACTACACAACTAAATTTACCCCTAAACCGCCGAACCTTCTACATCGGGTAGAACATCTGGCGCGCCGCGTCCCGGTGGGCGATCCTTAGGGAGGGTGATCGGTTTTCGCCCGCCGTCGACCATGTTCTACACTGTGTAGAAGTTACAGTTCTACGAAGCGTAGAAAACTGCATTGGCTAACAGTAGGGACTGCCATGGACGCCTTGGAAATCGCACGCTGGCAATTCGGTATCACCACGGTCTACCACTTCATGATGGTGCCGCTGACCATTGGCCTGGGCCTGGTGGTCGCCGTGATCCAGACGGCCTGGTACCGCACCGGAAAGCCCGAGTACCTGCGCATGACCAAGTTCTGGGGAAAGCTCTTCCTCATTAACTTCATCATGGGCGTTGCCACGGGCATCGTGCAGGAGTTCCAGTTCGGCATGGCCTGGAGCGAGTACAGCCGCTTCGTCGGTGACGTCTTCGGCGCACCGCTGGCCCTTGAGGCACTCCTGGCGTTCTTCGTCGAGTCCACCTTCCTGGGCCTCTGGATCTTCGGCTGGAAGCAGCTCAAGCCCGCCATCCACCTGGCCTGCCTCTGGGTGGCCGTCATAGGATCAGCACTTTCCGCCTACTTCATCATCGTGGCCAACAGCTGGATGCAGCACCCGGTGGGCGTGGAAATGATCAACGGCCGGCCCGTCATGACCGACGCCTGGGCAGTATTCACCAACAACACCGCCCTCGTCGCCGTCCCGCACACCCTGTTTGGTGCTCTCGCCGTAGCAGGCGGATTCCTCCTTGGCATTGCCTGGTACCACCTGTGGCGCAGGCGGCACGACGGCATTGACACCGTGGGCGCCGACGGCCGCGTCATCCCCGGTGAAGACGCCCGCATCCCCGGCCGCGACCGCACCGACCACAGCGTGTGGATCCGGTCCCTGCGCATCGGCGCCGTGGTGGCCATGATCTCCTTCGCCGGCACCGCGGTCACCGGTGACCTGCAGGGCAAGCTCATGTTCCAGCAGCAGCCCATGAAGATGGCCGCCGCGGAGGCCGCCTGCCACGACGGCACCGGGTTCTCCGTCCTGAGCATCGGCAACGTGGGATCCAAGAACTGCGACGACGTGGTGGCCGTGATCGAAGTCCCCGGCATCCTGTCCTTCCTGGCCAAGGGCGACTTCACCACCGAGGTCCAGGGCGTCAACAGCCTGCTGCCCGAGTACAAGGCCAACTACGGAACCCACCTGCCGGACAATCCCATCTACGGCGAACGCGCCGGCCAGGAAATCCAGTACGTCCCCGTTATGGAAGTCACTTACTGGGGCTTCCGGATGATGATCGGCTTCGGCGGACTCGCCGCCCTGGCGGCACTAGTGGCACTCTGGCTCACCCGCAAGGGGACGGTGCCCGAAGCACGGTGGCTCATGCGGCTGGCCGTGTTCGGCATCCTGGCACCCTTCGGCGCCAATGCCGCCGGCTGGATCTTCACCGAGATGGGCCGCCAGCCGTTCGTGGTTGCGCCCAACCCGGATCCCAGCGGCATTGACCAGGTGTTCATGTTCACCGCAGCCGCCGTGTCACCGGGTGTCTCCGCAGGGGAACTGATCGCCTCCCTGGTGGCCCTGACCGCCGTGTACGCCGTCCTGCTGGTGGTGGAAGTGAAACTGCTGGTCAAGTACATCCGCGGCGGCGTGGTCTCCGCGATGCCGGAACTCGCCCATGCACCCGCGGACGAAAACGAGGACCAGACGCCCGGCCCAGGCGGCAACGGGGACACCAAGCCCGCCGACGACGTCCTGGCCTTCGCCTACTAACCGCATCCGGCTCCAAAGACCGAGCAGAGGAAAAACACAATGGAACTGCTGCCCACCATCTGGTTCATCGCCATCGCGGTGCTGTGGACCGGCTACCTCTTCCTGGAGGGCTTCGACCTGGGCGTCGGGATGCTGATGAAGCTCTTCGCCCGCAACAACACCGAACGCCGCGTGCTCCTGAACACCATCGGGCCCGTCTGGGACGGCAACGAGGTGTGGCTGCTGACTGCAGGCGGTGCCACCTTCGCCGCCTTCCCGCTCTGGTATGCGTCCTTGTTCTCCGCGCTCTACCTGCCGCTGCTGGTGGTCCTGCTTGCCCTGATCTTCCGTGCCGTGGCGTTTGAGTACCGCGGCAAGGTGGACACCGACAGCTGGCGGAACCGTTGGGACTGGGCCATCGCGCTGGGCTCCTTCTTCGCCGCCTTCGGCGTGGGGGCCGCCCTGGCCCTCACCACCACCGGCCTGCCGCTGAACGTCAACGGCGACCGCGAGGGCGGCCCCATGGCCTGGTTCAGCGGCTACGCCCTTCTTGGCGGCGTGGCGGTAGTGGGGTTCTCCCTCCTGCACGCCTTGGCCTTCCTGGCCCTCAAGACCGACGGGGACGTCCGGCACCGGGCCCGCCAGTGGTTCGTGCGGCTCCTGCCGGTACTGCTCCTGCCCATCGCGGCATGGGCACTCGCCATCCAGTTCATGGACGGCAAGCCCTGGACCTGGGCCGCCGTCATCCTGGCCGTAGGCGCCGCCATCACTGCCTGGCTGCTGGCACGGAGGGGTTCTGAAGGCAGGGCGTTCCTGGCCCTCGGCGGCTTCCTGGTGCTGGGCACCACCGCCATCTTCGGCGCCGTGTTCCCCGTGGTGCTGCCCTCCACGCTGGACAGTGCCTTCGACCTCACCATCTCCAACGCATCCTCCTCGGACTACACCCTGGGACTGATGAGCATTGTGGCGGCATTCGGCCTTCCCCTGGTGATTGCGTACCAGGCATGGACCTACTGGGTGTTCCGCCGCCGGGTGAGCGCCGCGCACATCCCGGAAGCCCACAGCTTCCTCCCGGCGGTCGCCGCCAGGGCCTTCACCACCAAGGGCTGACGTGCGCCCAACTTTCCCCGCCGGTCCGTCCACCCGCTCAGCGATCTATTGGCTGGGACTCCTGGCCGCGCTCAAGGCGCTGTCCCTGGTCCTGATCGGGCAGGCAGTGGCCTCCGTCCTGGCGGGACTGGTTGCCGGAAACCCGGCGTGGGGGAGCCAGCTGACCGCCGGACTTGCCGGCGTCGTCCTCCGCTCCCTGACCGTGTGGGGCCAGGCCGTCGCTGCACGCCGCGCGGCGCTGGGCGTGAAGGAGGAGCTTCGCGCTGAGCTGCTGGAGCGCGCCCTGCGCACCGGTGTGCGCGGATCCGGCCCCGGCGACGGCGGCCTGGCGGTCCTCGCCACCCGCGGCCTGGACGCCCTGGACAGCTACTACACCCAGTTCCTTCCCGCACTGGTCAACTGCGCGGCCGTTCCGCTGCTGCTGGGGGCCCGGATTCTCTTCGCGGACTGGGTGAGTGCGCTGGTCATCGTGCTGACGGTGCCGCTGATCCCGGTGTTCATGGTGCTGATCGGCCGGTACACCGAGGACAGCGTGTGGCAGGCCCAGGCGTCGCTGGCACGGCTCTCGGCGCACATGCTGGAGCTGGCCAAGGGCCTGCCGGTCCTGGTGGGGCTGGGCCGCGCCACCGCCCAACGCAAGGCCCTTGAAGAGATTTCGGAGGAATACCGCTCGCGCACCATGGGCACTTTGCGCACCGCGTTCCTGTCCGCGCTGGCCCTGGAACTCATCGCCACCATTTCGGTGGCAGTGGTGGCCGTCTTCATTGGCGTCCGGCTGGTCCATGGTGACATGCCGCTGGAGGCCGGCCTGCTGGCGCTCATCCTGGCGCCGGACTGCTACCTTCCGCTGCGCGAACTTGGCACCGCCCACCACGCCAGCGACGACGGCAGGGTGGCGCTCGCGGAAACAGCCGCCGTGACCGGGGCTCCCGAGGCTGCACCCCTGCCCGCTGCCAAGGCCGGCAGGCCCGGCGCTCCCTTGGAGGTCACCGGACTCACCGTGACGTATGCCGGCCGGTCCGGAGCCGCCGTCGGGCCCCTCACGTTCACCGCACCGCAGGACAGGATTACCGCCCTGGACGGCCCCAGCGGCGCCGGCAAGAGCACCGTCCTGGGCGTTCTCGCCGGAACGGTCGGCGACGGCGGCGGGACCAGTATTACCGGGTCCACCAGCGGACTGGACCGCCGCGCGGTGGCCTGGGTGCCGCAGCACCCCGTCATGGTGGCCGGAACCGTCCTGGACGAGGTGCTGCTCTACCTCTCACTGGACCCCGGGCACGGCCCGGACAGGTTCACCGCCGAGGAGGCTGCGCGGCGCTGCCTGGAACGCGCCGGCGCCGGGCACCTGGCAGCAAAGCACCAGGCGGAACTGAGCCCGGGCGAGCTGCGCCGGGTCGCACTGGCCCGCGGCCTGGCCCGGATCGAGGCCGGCGCCACCCTCCTGCTGCTCGACGAACCCACCGCACACCTCGATGACGCGTCCGCCGTGATCGTCGAGGACGCCATCCGCCGGCTCCGTGGCCAGGTCACCGTGATCCTGGTGGCCCACAACCAGCGCACCCGGCAGCTGGCGGACCTGCTGGTGCCGGTGGCGCCGGCGCCGGGGGCCGACGCCGTAGCCCACCAGGAGGGTGCTGCTGCCGCGTTGCTGCCCGCCACCATGCCGGCCACCCTTCCTGCCGGCCCGGCAGGAGGCCGCGCGGCAGACGAGGGGGCACCGGACGTCGCTTCCACGGACCTCCCCGCCACACGAAACCCGGCCGCGGGCGCCCCCGCACAGGCTGCCCCCGGCGCCGCCCGCCTCCTGGCCGCCCTCCTGGCACCGGTCCGGGGCAAGTTCGCCGCAGCGGCCTTCGTCGGCACCCTGGCAGCCGTCTTCGCCGTCGCGCTTTCCGGCCTGTCCGGCTGGCTCATCATCCGGGCCAGCGAACAACCACCCATCCTGTACCTCCTGACCGCCATCGTCGGCGTCCGGTTCTTCGGCATTGGCCGGGCTGTGTTCAGGTACTGGGAACGGCTGCTGCTGCACGATGCCGTGTTCGCCGCACTCACGCGCCTCCGCGGCCGCCTCTGGGAGTCGCTGAGCCGCAGGGCCCTGTCGCTGCGCCGGCTCCTGCAGGGCGGCAACGTGCTGGGAACGGTGATCGACGACGTCGACACTGTCCGGGACCTCCTGCCGCGCGTGGTCCTGCCGCCCGTCACGGCGCTCGTGGTGTCCATCCTGGCCGTGGCAGCCACAGGCATCCTGGTGCCGGACGCCCTTCCCGCCGTGGTGGGAGCTGCAATTGCCGGGCTGCTGCTGGCACCTGCCGCCGCCCTGTGGGGCGACCGCAAATCCGCCGCCGCCGAGCAATCCCTGCGGTCCGTCGTCCTGCGCCGCGTCACCGCTGCCCTCGATGCCCGGGCCGAACTGCACGCCAACGGCGTGGCGCCCCGCGTGCTTGACGCCCTGCTGGCGGAGGACCGCCATGCCACGCGCGCATCGCAGCGCTCCGCCTGGGCCGACGGGCTGGGACATGGCGTCGCCACCGCAGCCTGCGGCACGGCAGCCCTGGCGGCCGCGTGGCTGGCCGCCCCACGCGTCGTCTCGGCCCAGGTGGCCCCGGCGACGGCGGCCGTGGTGGTCCTGCTGCTGCTCGCGCTGGTGGAACCCTACGCGGCGATGACGACGGCGGTGCGCCAGTACCCCGCGCTGCGTTCCGTCCTGCGCCGGGTGGGGGAGTCCGGGGCCCTTGACGGGGGCGGGATCCCTGACGGAGGCCGGACCCCTGGCGGCGGAGAAACCCCCGAGGGCCTGCAGCCTGTTCCCGCCAGGGCCGGGAATGCGCCAGGCGTTGAACTGGTGGGTCTGGCCGCGGCATGGCCGGGCGGCTCTCCGGTCTTCTCCGGCGTGGATGCCGTGGCAGTCCCGGGACGTTGGCTGGCGGTCACCGGACCGTCCGGTTCCGGCAAATCCACGCTGCTCTCGGTGCTGCTGGGCTTCCTGCCACCGGCATCCGGTCAGGTCATGGTCACCGGCCGGGCTGCCTGGTGCCCCCAGGAGGCCCACCTGTTCGATTCCACCATCCGGGGAAACCTGCTGCTGGGACGGCCCGCCACCAACGGCGCGACTCCGGCAGGGGACCACGACCTGGAGGCCGTCCTGGCCGCCGTCGGACTCTCCGCGCTGGTGGGCCGGCTGCCGGCGGGGCTGGACACCCGGATCGGGCCCGGCGGTGCCTTCCTGAGCGGCGGCGAGCGCCAGCGCCTGGCGGTAGCGCGGACCCTGCTGACGGGCGCGGAAGTGATCCTGCTGGATGAACCCACAGCGCACCTCGATGCCGGATCCGCGGCTGCCATGCTGTCCGACCTGCGCGCCGGACTGCGGGACCGCACCGTGGTGCTGGTAACGCACAACCCGGCTGACATCCACGCCGGCGACGCCCGGCTGGAGCTTGCAGCCTCCGCCGGACAGCCCCGGGGATCCCTGGCGCCCTCGCGCTGAGCGAAGCCGGATGCGCTTCGCCGCGCCGGCTTCGGGTCCTGGCGGACCCCGGACGTCAGCCGTCGACGTCGTGCAGGTGGTGGACCACGTCGTGCAGGAAATACTGGGAAAGCGTCAGGACGGTGAACTCCGAGCCGTTGCTGCGCAGGCCCTTGCGGCCCCAGTCCTCTTCCGGGACGCCGGCGAAGGACTCGGCGGCCTCGTGACCTTCCGCCGCCAGTTCCGGGCCCACCTCGGATGGATCGGCGTTGGCGTAGTCCTTCTCAAGGGCTGTCCGGTCCTGGTCCCAGTCCGCGAAGCGGGCGCCATCCTCGGCGAGCATCAGGTTCAGGCGCTGGTTGAAAAGGGTGAAGACGTCCCGCACATGGCACGCGTACTCCAGCGCCGACCACGTCTGCCCGTCGGGGCGCTCCGCCGCGTCCGGCCGGCGGAGGACGGCCAGCCACCGGGGAATCATGCTTTCGATGCTTCCGGGAACCGTGGCAGGGGTGGCGGTGGAGGCATGGAAGTTGCATTCCGGGCAGGGCCGTGACAGGACCCAGGTCCAGTCCTTTTCATCAGGAACGATAGGCATGGGAGCAGTCTAAGCCGTGCGGGCCAAAAGACTCTGGGCCGGGTGCAGCGGCCCGGCCAGCGTGGCCGCATGAGCCCGGAAGCGCGCCTGGGCGCGGAGAGTATGGTGCAGCTGGCTGGCCTGATGAAGCGGTTCGGCCGGAACACAGCGCTCGACGACGTGACCCTCACCATTGGACCGGGCGAGGTGTTCGGATACCTGGGCCCCGACGGGGCAGGCAAGACCGCCACCATCCGGCTCCTGATGGGGATGCTGGGACAGTGTGCTGGTGGCCGCGGGCACCATTGCGGTGCTGGTGGCGCTCGTCGTCGCCGGGTTCCGGCGCAGGGACGTAGCCGGGCCGGCTGAGCGGGAGGTGGCCGCAGCCCTGCTCCCCGGCGGGCCCTACTCCGCGGCGTCCCCTGCTGCTGCGGCGTCCCCTGCTGCGCCGCCGTCCATCCACGCCATGGCCGGGCCCACTACCTCCACGGCCTGGGAGAGCGGGACGCCCGAGCCGTCACGGCGGCCGTGTTCCTGCGGCAGTGACCGCGCCACTCCGCCGGCGGAGGACGCCTTGGCCGGCCCGTGGCCCGCCCACGCGAGGAGCAGCATGTCCTCGCCCTTGAGGAACCGGTGCGACCGGACCCCTGCAGTGGCACGCCCCTTGGCCGGATATTCGGAGAATGCGGTGACCTTGGCCGTGCCCGGGGCGGTGCCTGGGAGGGCGCCGTTGGTCCCGGCGATGGTGACCACGACGGCGGCCTCGTCCTGGGGCTGTACGGCACCAAAGAAGATCACCTGGTCACCCGCGGCCAGTTTGATCCCGGCCATGCCGCCGGCAGTGCGCCCCTGGGGACGGACCACGGCTGCGGGGAACTTCAGCAGCTGTGCTTCCCGGGTGAGGAACACCAGTTCGGTGTCATCGGCCCCGGCCGGAGCGACTCCCACCACCACGTCCTTGTCCTTCAGAGTGATGACTTCCCAGTCTTCCCGGTTCAGCGGGTAGTCCGGCTGGACCCGCTTCACCACGCCCTGCGCGGTGCCGATGGCCAGGACTTCATCCAGCCGCACGAACGCCACCAGGGACTCACCCTTCACCAGGGTGAGGAACTCCTTGGCCGGCACGCCGCCGGCCAGGTTGGGCAGGCCGGCCACAGGAGGCAGGACCGGCATGTCCATGACCTGCAGCCTGAGCATCCGGCCCTGCGAGGTGACCGCCGCGATTTCGCCGCGGGCCGACGTCTTGACCACCGAGGTGTACACGTCGTGCCTGCTCCGGGGCCCTGCCTCGGCCAGCGGTTCCTGGGTGCTGGTGCGTGCCACCTGCCCGGAGGCGGTGAGGATGGCCCAGCAGGGGTCGTCAGCGATCTCGAGGGACAGCGGCGCAGCCTTGCCCTTCTTCGCCCCGGCGAGCTCGGCAGCGGCGACGGTGGGGGACACGGCCTCGGACTCCAGGAGGACCGTCCGGCGCGGGGTGCCGTGTTCCTCGGCAATCGCACCGAGTTCGTCGGAGACCACGGTGCGCAGCAGTTCCTCGGAGTCCAGGATGGCCTGGAGTTCCGCGATCTCGCGGCGCAGCTCGTCCTGCTCCTTCTCCAGCTCGATCCGGGAGTACTTGGTGAGCTGCCGCAGGCGCAGTTCAAGGATGTAGTTGGCCTGGACCTCGGTGAGGTCGTAGATGGACATCAGCCGCTCGCGGGCCGCCGCGGCCTCGTCCGAGGACCGGATGATCTGGATGACCTCGTCGATGTCCACGATGGCGATGAGGAGGCCCTCCACCAGGTGCAGGCGGTCCTTCTTCTTGCCCAGGCGGAAAACGGTGCGGCGACGGACCACGTTGATCCGGTGGTTGACGTACACGGACAGCAGGTCCACCAGGCCCAGCGTCTGCGGCTGGCCGTCCACCAGGGTGACGTTGTTGATGCCGAAGGAGTCCTCCATCGGCGTGTACCGGTAGAGCTGCTGCAGCACGGCGGTGGGGTTGAAGCCGTTCTTGAGCTCGATGACCAGCCGCAACCCGTGCTTGCGGTCGGTCAGGTCCACGATGTCGCTGATGCCGGTCAGCTTCTTCGCATTGACCGCATCCTTGATCTTTTCGATCACCTTTTCCGGGCCCACCATGTACGGCAGTTCCGTGACCACCAGTCCGGTGCGGCGCGCGGAGAGCTGCTCGATTTCCACCTTGGCCCTGGTCTTGAACGAGCCGCGGCCGGTGGCGTAGGCGTCGCGGATGCCGTCCAGGCCCACGATCCGGCCACCGCTGGGCAGGTCCGGGCCCGGGACGAACCGCATGAGGTCATCCAGGGTTGCGTCGGGGTTGGCGATCAGGTGCCGGGCGGCGGAAATGACCTCCACCAGGTTGTGCGGGGCCATGTTGGTGGCCATGCCGACGGCGATGCCGGTGGCGCCGTTGACCAGCAGGTTGGGGAAGGCGGCGGGGAGGACGTCCGGCTGGGTCAGCTGGTTGTCGTAGTTGGGGACGAAGTCCACCACGTCTTCGTCCAGGTGGTTGGTGAGCGTGAGGGCGGCCGCCGCCAGCCGGGCCTCGGTGTACCGCGGTGCTGCCGGGCCGTCGTCGAGCGAGCCAAAGTTGCCGTGCCCGTCAATCAGGGGCAGCCGCAGCGAAAAGCCCTGCGCCATGCGCACCATGGCGTCGTAGATGGCGGCGTCACCGTGCGGGTGCAGCTTGCCCATGACTTCGCCCACCACGCGCGCACTCTTGACGTGGCCGCGGTCCGGGCGCAGGCCCATGTCGCTCATCATGTACAGGATGCGGCGCTGTACCGGCTTCAGGCCGTCCCGGGCGTCAGGCAGGGCGCGCGAGTAGATCACCGAGTAGGCGTACTCCAGGAACGAACCCTGCATCTCGGACGTGACGTCGATATCGACGATGTTCTCCGTGTAGCTGTCGTCCGCGATGGGCGTTGAATTCTGGCGGCGGGCCATGGGTTTTGGTAAATCCTTCTGGGGTTACTGCGCAGCCTTGCAGGCGTGCTGCGATAGTTTGTGGCTAGGCTAAGCCTATGGTGGATCGGCCCGGGGACGGCGAATATCCGGAACATTGGGAAGCCGATGTCGTCCTGCGCGACGGCGGAACGGCGCACCTGCGCCCCATCCACCCCTCGGACGCAGACGCCGTCCAGGCCTTCCACACCGGGCAGTCGCAGAATTCAATCTACATGCGCTTCTTCGCCTTCAAGGCCAGGTTGTCCGCCAAAGAGCTGAAGCGCTTCACGGAAGTGGACTACAAGGACCGGGTGGCGTTCGTCATCACCATCCACGACGAAATCATCGGCATCGGCCGCTATGACCGGCTGCCGGACCCCACCGAAGCCGAGGTCGCCTTCAACATTGCCGACGCCCACCAGGGCAGGGGCATCGGCTCCATCCTCCTGGAGCACCTGGCCGCCGCCGCCCATGAAAACGGGATCCGGAAGTTCACCGCGGAGGTCCTGCCGGAGAACCGCAAGATGCTGATGGTCTTCTCCGACGCCGGCTACGACGTCAAGCGGCATTTCGACGACGGCGTCGTGAGCCTTGAGTTCAATATCGACCCCACCGAAAAATCGCGTGCCGTGATGGAATCCCGCGAGCACCGCGCCGAGGCGAGGAGCGTCCGGGAGCTGCTGGCGCCGTCGTCCGTTGCGGTCATCGGTGCCAGCCGCAAATGGGGCACGGTGGGCTACCAGCTGCTGGAACACATCATCGAAGGCGGCTTCCACGGCACCGTCTATGCCATCAACCCCGAGGCGCTGGAGCTGGCGGGGATGATGTCCTACGGCAAGCTCTCGGAGGTCCCCGAACCGGTGCAGCTGGCCATCATCGCCGTGCCGTACGAGGAGGTCCCCGGCGTGGTGGCGGACTGCGCGGCGGCAGGCGTCAAAGGCGTGGTGATCGCCTCCGCGGGCTTTGCGGACGACGGCGAGCGGGGGCTCCAGCGGCAGCGCGCCCTGGTGCGCCAGGCCAGGGCGAACGGGATGCGCGTGATCGGTCCGGCCTCCCTGGGCATCGCCAACACCCACCCCGATGTGTCGCTGAATGCCTCGATGGCGCCCACGATGCCGCTGCGCGGCGGCCTGGGCCTGTTCAGCCAGTCCGCCGCGATCGGCGTCGCGCTTTACGCCGCCTCCAGCCGGCGCCGGCTGGGACTGTCCAGCCTCCTTTCCGCGGGCAACAGGGCGGACGTCTCCGGCAACGACATGATGCAGTACTGGGAGGACGACGCCGACACCTCCGCCGTGGGCCTGTACCTGGAATCGATCGGCAACCCGCGCAAGTTCTCCCGCATCGCCCGGCGCCTGGCACGCACCAAACCGGTCATCGTTGCCAAATCGGACACCATGGGGCTGCGCCTTCCTCCGGGCCACGCCGTCCGGACCACCCAGGCGCCGGCCGGGGCCCTGGACGCCATGCTGCGCCAGTCGGGCGTCATCCGGGTGGAAACCATAGAACAGCTGGTGGACGTTGCGCAGGTGGTGTCAGGCCAGCCGCTTCCGGCCGGACCCGACGTCGCCGTCTTCAGCAACTCCCAGGCGCTGGGCAACGTGGTGGCGGACAGCGCCGTCGCGCACGGCCTGGGGGTGGCACAGGTGGTCTCCGGACTCGACCTTGACGCCGGCCAGTCAGTCGCCCTGCCCGCGCTGCGGAAGGCCCTCCTGGACGCCCTCGCCTCAGACGCCGTGCACGCCGCCGTCGCAGCCCTGCTCCCTGCCCGCGGCCTGACCGCCGACGCCGTCGCTCAGGTCCTGGCCGAATGTTCCGCCAGCGCGGGGAAGCCGGTGGTTGCCGCGTTCACCGGCATCCTGGATCCTGCCATCCACGTGGAGGGACTGGTGGGCGCCGACGGGTGCACCGTCCCCTGCTTCTCCAACCCCGGAGCCGCCGTCGCCGCGCTCGCAGCCGTGGTCCGCTACGCCGAGTGGGCCGCGCGCGACCAGGGGCAGTTCGTGGAGCCGGCCGGGTGCGACCCCAGGCAGGCCGAGGCCGAGCTCGACGCCCTGCTGGAAGACGTGAAGGGCGAGCAGCTCAAACAGCTGGACCCAACGGCCGCTGCCTCCCTGCTGGGGCATTACGGCATTTCCGTCCTGCCGTCCGCACCGTTCACCACCCCGGACGAGGCCGTGGCGGCAGCAGACGCGCTGGGCTGGCCCGTGGTGCTTAAGACCACCGATCCCGCGCTGCGGCACCGGCTGGATCTTGGCGGCGTGCGCCTTGGCATTGAGGATGCGGAATCGCTGCGGCTCAACATCGAACAGATGCGGCGGGCGCTCGCGGCCTACGGCAACCCCGCGCTCGAGGTGCAGGCGATGGCGCCGGTGGGGCAGGCCTGTACCTTCCGGGCCATCGAGGACCCGTTGCTGGGCCCGGTCATTTCCTTCGGCCTGGCCGGGGATGCCGTCAACCTGCTGGACGACTGGGCGCACCGGGTGCCGCCGCTCTCCGCGGCGGACGTGCACGACTTCATCCGGTCGCCCCGGGCCTCCCTTAAACTCTTCGGCTACCAGGGCCTGCCGGCTGTTGACGTGCAGGCGCTGGAGGAGCTTGCCGGCCGGCTGGCGTGGATGAAGGACAACCACCCCGAGATCGCGCTGGTGGAATTCAACCCCGTACTGTGCGGCACCGCCGGGGCCACCATCCTCGCCGCGGACGTGCGGATCGGCAACGCCGCGCAGCGCACCGACAGCGCCCGCCGGGCCATGCTGGGCTGAGGCGGTTAGCAAGTGACCGGCCGATCTGTGAAAATGGGGGCATGAGCTTCCAGCCTCCCGCGTCGGCGCCCGAAACGCCCGGAAACGAAAACCAGGCAGTCCGCCAGCACAGCTCACACAACCACGGAGTCCAGGGCCAGAGCCTGGAGGACGCGCTGCAGAAGGCCGGGTTCTACCCGCGCCTGGTGTCCGATGTTGTCGATGACGCACTGGATGGCCGGGACTGCGTGGCGCACCTGGTGCACCTGGAAACGCACTTCGACCGGGCAGAAGTGCGCCGCCACATCACCGTCCTGGTCCTCACCGCGGACATGCTGGTCATCACCCATGTGGACGACCAGCAGCTGGATGAGGCGGGGGAGCAGATCGTCGCCCAGATCTCCACGGAGTCCGTTCCCGTGTCCCAGATCAGGTCGGTGGTCCTCAGCTACATGTACGCGCAGCCGCAGAACTACAAGCCCTCCGACCCGGTTCGGGAACTGACCCTGTCCATCGCGTGGTCCGGCGGCCAGCGGCTGGACATGGGTCCGGCCAGCTGCGGCGATCCGCAGTGCGAAGCGGACCACGGCTACACCGGAACCATCGCGCAGGAGGACATCGTGCTCCGGATCAGCGCCGAAGCTGACGGGCTGCAGGCCGTGCAGGACGCCAAACTGTTTGCCCGGGCCCTGCGCGCCGTCAACACCGGTTCCGCGGCCCCCGTGTCCCACGCCCAGTCCATGGCGCCGCGGCCGCGCTCCGGAGTGTTCGGCAACCGGCTCAGCCGCGGGCACCAGCAGCGCTGATGCCGGTAGACCGCCACCACGCCGCACAAGCCTCCGGACGCACCCCCGACCTTCCGCCTGCTCCCGCCTATGGGCATCGTTCCATCGCTGAAGTGCTGACCGGTGCAGCCGCAAGCCTTGGGGTGGAAGGTTTTGCCAATACCCTCGGATTCCCTGCTGCCTCACGGGTGTGCGTGGTCCTCGCGGACGGACTGGGCCGGAACCTCCTCAAGCAGAAATCCGCGCACACCCCGTTCCTGCGCTCTGTGCTTCAGGCCGGGCAGGGCGACGTCCCGGTGTGGCTGGACTCCGCCTTCCCTTCCACCACAGCAGCGGCCTTGTCCAGCTTTGGGACCGGGCTTCCTGCCGGCCAGCACGGCATGGTGGGCTACGACGTCCTGGACCCTGACCAGGACAAGGTGGTCAACCTGCTGGGGAACTGGGATCCGGGCGTAGATCCGTCGGCCTGGCAGCCGTTCCCTACCGTGTTCGAACGGATCGCCGAACAGGTGGACGTCAGCACGGTCAGCCTCTCCCAGTTCGACGGCTCGCCCATGACCCGGGCCGCACTCCGGGGCGGCAGGTTCATTCCGGGGACAACCGCCCATGCCCGGACCGCCGCCGCGGCCGAAGCCATGGCAGCATCCGGCCCGTCCCTCATGTATTTCTACGTCAACGACCTGGACAAGGCCGGCCACCGCTACGGCTGCCGCTCCGAGCAGTGGGAACACCAGCTGGAAGAGCTCGATGCCACCGTCAAGCGGCTCAACTCCACCCTTCCCGCCGGCACCACCATCCTGCTCACGGCAGACCACGGGATGCTGGACGTGGCCGAACCGCAGCGGATCGATTTCTCCACGGACCCCGCCCTGGTGGAGGGCGTCCGGCACACGGCAGGTGAACCACGGATGGTCCACCTGTACCTTGAAGAAACGCCTCTGTCGGACGGCGGCGCGGAGCGGCTGCTGGCGGCTTGGAAGGCGCGGTTCGGAGACCGGATCTGGGCCTTCACACGCGGTGAAGCCGTAGCCGGGGGACTCTTCGGCAAGGGTGTCCGGCCCGCTGTTGAAGGCAGGATCGGTGACGTCATGATCGCGGCGCGGGACGCCGTCGCGCTTTACGATGGCCGGCGCATGCGGCCGACTGCCATGGAGGTGGTGGGCCAGCACGGCTCGCTGACCAAGGCTGAGCGGGAGGTCCCGCTGCTCTGCTTCACGGCCGAAGGAAGGAACCGCCGGCGTGGCTGAGCTCATCTTCTTCTCCGGCACCATGGACTGCGGAAAGTCCACCCTGGCCCTGCAGATGGACTACAACCACCGGGCCCGCGGCCGCGGCGGTGTCCGGTTCAGCCGCAACGACCGCGCCGGTGAGTCCCGGATCTCCAGCCGCCTGGGTCTGGAGACGGACGCCGTGGAAGTGCTGGACAGCACCGACTTCTGGGAGGAAGTCATGATCCGCCGCACCCAGGGGCAGCGCGTTGACTACCTGATCTGCGACGAAGCCCAGTTCTACACGCCCGAACAGGTGGAGCAGCTGGCCAAAGTGGTGGACGAGATCGACGTCGACGTCTTCGCGTTCGGCATCACCGCTGATTTCCGCACCAGGCTGTTCCCTGGTTCGCAGCGCCTGATTGAGCTCGCCGACCGGGTGCAGGTGCTCCAGGTGGAGGCGCTGTGCTGGTGCGGCCGCCGCGCCACCCACAATGCCAGGACGGTCGACGGCGTCATGGTCACCGAAGGTGCGCAGGTGGTGGTGGGCGACGTGGACATGGTGGTGGAAGCCGCTGCCCCCGAGGCAGGGCATGTTCCGGTGGTGGGGTACGAAACCTTGTGCCGGCGACACTTCATGAGGCGGGTGACGGCTCACGGCGCATCCCTGATGGCACAGCAGGACCAGTTGCTGCCGTTCGACGTCGATGCCTGCCTTTGGCACGGCTCCGGTGGACCCGGCGAGGGCCGGGGGACAGGCCGGCAGGGCTGACGCTTCCGCGCACGCATCCGAACTCCCGCACCGGCACCTCCATTCCGGGAAGCAGAAGCGCTTCCTTGCGGCTCCGACTCATACTGTCGTACCCCTTTGTCATGATGGGTTTATGGGGAAGGCAGCGGTGGCGAGGGCGTTCGGGGAGATCAAGGCTGCCCTTGCTGTGCTGAATGCTGAGGTGGATGGGGCCGGTTCGGTGCCTTTTTCTGCGGCTGACCCTCTGGGTGGTTTGGCGGATGGTTGCCTGGAGATTCTGGCCGGGACCCGTGAGGTGGAGGCCGGGATCGCTGCGGTGAAGGCCAAGGCTGCCGTTGGGTATGCGGAGAGCGCCGCAGCTGTTGCGGGGCCGGATGTTCCGGTGCAGGCGCAGGAGACGGCGGTCGCGGCGGAGATCGGGTGTGTGCTGGCCCTGGGGCCGCGGGCTGCGGGTTCGTTCCTGGTCACCTCGCACGCTGTCACGGCGACGTTGCCGCGGACGTTGGAGGCGTTGCAGGCCGGGGCGATCTCCTGGAGCCACGCGGTGGTGATGGCGGACGAGACAGCGTGCCTTGATCCTGATGGGGCTGCGGCGTTGGAAGCCCATTTCCTGGACCCGGACGCCCCGGACCCGGCGCGGGGGTGCCCGGTGGGGCAGTTGCCGGCGCACCGGTTCAAGGCCAAGGCCCGGACTTGGCGGGAACGCCACCAGGCCGGGTCCATCGAACAACGCCACGCCAAAGGTGTCGGGGACCGGCGGGTGGAGTTCCGGCCGGACCAGGACGGGATGGCCTGGCTCTCCGCCTACCTGCCCGCGGACCAGGCCCAGGCCGGGTGGAACCGGCTCACCGCGGCCGCCCGGGGCAGGCAGGGACCGGACGAGACCCGCAGCATGCCCCAACTCCGGGCCGACACCTTCGCCAACGCAATTCTCACCAACGGCGGCAGCACAGGCAACGGTGCCAGGGTCGGCGCGGGAACTGACCAGCAATCTCCGATCCGGGCGCAGGTGCTGGTCACGGTCCCGGTGTTCTCCCTGCTGGGCCAGACCGACGAACCGGCGATGCTGGTCGGTTACGGTCCCATCCCGCCGCCAATGGCCCGGCGGCTCGTCGCTGGCGGTGCTGGCTCGTTCTACCGGGTGCTGGTGGACCCGCGGGACGGGGCACCGTTGGAAATCGGCCGGACAAGCTACCGGGTCACCGGCGCGATGCGGGCGTGGCTGCGGCTGCGGGACGGCAAATGTCCGTTCCCTGGCTGCAGCAACAACTCCCTGGACAACGACGCCGACCACATCCTCGCCTGGGCCAACGGCGGCACCACCGGAATCAGCAACCTGGGACAGCCCTGCCCGAAACACCACAAACTCCGCCACACCACCGCCTGGAAACCCACCCCGGCCACCAAGAACGAACCACCCGGCTGGACCTCACCCACCGGCCGGCATTACCTGAGCGAACACCAGGACTGGGAACCTGCCCAATGGCCTCCGGGATGGCCGTCAGGGTTCTTGCCCGAGGCCCGCAACAAGCCTGGAGAACGGAGCCTTCTGGAAGATGCCCTCCTCCAGCACCTTGCCGTGTGATGCGCCCATGTGCGGCGCACGGCCGGGTTGAGCAGCGCTGACTGCTACTGGGCCGTCCGGCGGTAGCGGATGTGCGTGGCCAAGGGAGAGTGGAGTACCTCGACGGGTTCGAAGCCAAATGATTCAATGCCGTCAAAAATCCGTTCACCCGAACCGAGTAAAACCGGAGCGATGTCCAGGGTGAGCTCGTCGATCACGCCGGCGGCCAGCGCCTGGCGGACGGTGGATGCTCCGCCGGCGATATCCACTCCCTTGCCCCCGGCTGCCTCGAGCGCCGCCGCGTACGCCGCATCGAAGCCGTCGGTGACAAAGTGGAAGGTTGTCCCGCCCTCCATCTGGATCGGCTCATGCGGGTAATGGGTAAGGACGAACACCGGCGCATGGTAGGGCGGCTCAGGGCCCCACCATCCGCTCCAGTCCTCGTCCCAGTCCCCGCGGACGGGACCAAACATGTTCCGGCCCATCACGTAGGCACCCCGCGGGCGCATCAGCCAATCAGCCGCGATCCCGTTGGCCTCGTTGGCACGGGGATCGCCGATGTGCCAGCCGTGGAGTTCAAGCCCCCGCTTGCCCAGCGGGTTCTCGCGGCTTTGGTCAGGCCCGGCGACGAACCCGTCCAGGGACATTGACATGTGGCAGGTGGTGTCCGGCACAGCGAACCTCCAGGGGTAAGTGCAGCTTCTGACCGATGGTGTGCGGGGAGCCTAGCATGCAGCAGTTGGAGGAACTACCCCTGAAAGTGCCGGGAGAGAGCCTTTAGTCGCTCCGTGTGCCGAAGACGATCTCGTCCCAGGACGGGACGCTGGAACGCTTGGGCCGGGGAGGCCGTTCCGGCGCCTCGGTCTCGGGCAACTGCCCGGTAGAGGGGGATGCATCGTTCTGCTTGGGTGCCGGGCGGCGGGGATTGCTGCCCAGCAGCTCATCCAGCCCGGCGCCGCCGGAGTTGCCGGACCCGGCAGCAGGCGCGGAACCGGACGGCTTCTGCGGGGACGCCGCAATGGTGATTTCCCGGGTGTCGGTACTGACGCCGTCGTGAAGCCGCAGGGCGTCATCGTTGCCGTCCCGGTGCGGCGGGAGCAGGCTCAGCCGGGACAACATTGACGGCCTTGCATCACGGCGCCGGATGAACGAATCCCCCTGGGCGGCCGGTGCGTCCTGCGGCCCGTCCTGGGATACGGGGTCCTCCGATTCCGGCTCAGGAGCGGCCTCGGCGGCTACCTCGGAAGGCCGCGGGTGGGCAGCCGGGACGCCATGGGCCAGGAGCAGCGCCAGGGCGTCGTCCGAATCTTCGTCCACACCCAGCCGCTGGCCGCGCCGCGACCGGAGCATGTCCAGGAGGCCGTCGGATTCCTTTGCGGCTTCCTGCGCAGGACCCTGACCCCCAGGGGATGCCTTGGAGGAGTCCGCGTCAGTCTCAAAATCGAAGGGGCGGTCGGAAACCGCCGTGAGGCGGCGCGCGGGAACGGGGCCGTCCAAAGGCTCGAGTTCGCTCAGCTGCTGTGCCCAGCGGTTGGTGTTCTGCAGCGATTTGCGGCCGGGGTTGAAGGTCCACAGCGCGGGCGGCTCTTCCCCGATTCCGGAGGTCCCGCCGGGTTTGGCCTCAAAGCTTGCCGAGACAGTCCAGGTGCCGTCCTGGCGCCGCCACGAGTCCCATTCCACAGTGCCTGGGTCGATGCCGTGGGCCGAAAGCCGGTGGGCCACCATGTCGCCCAGCGTGGCCGGGTTGTCGCCGAACGCGGACCGGTAGACGTCGTGGCCGGGGGAGGGTGCCGCGACTTCAACCTTCCGTGCCTGCTGCGCAACGTACTCGCGCTCCGCCAGCACCGGGCCCTCGTAGCGCTCCACCTTGGCCAGCGGCATCCCGGACAACTCCGCGACGTCGGCAGCGGTGGCACCCGCACGGATCCGGGCCTGGATATCCCTGGGGGACATGGGAACGGCAGGCCGCTCCGTCCTCGGTTTCGCCGAGGACCGGCTGGCCGTCCTGAGGGCCTCATCGATCGGCAGCTGGAACATCTCGCCGCCGGCCCCGCTCAACAGGAGATGCGTCCCGTCGTCGTGCACGCCTACAAGCCGTAGATCCTGCATACAAATCCTCCACCCTGGCATTACTATCAACCGAAACTCTGCCACCCGGCGGTGCGGATTTGGCTCAAGAGGCAGGGCGCGCCGTGATTTTCCGCCGGATCAGGGCCCGGGCGGGGCGTAACGGGAGTGTCAGCGGCGGGCCAGGGCTGCCGTCAGTTGGTCCGGGTGGCGGGTCGAGGCCAGCCAGTAGGGGGTCCGGTCGGCCGGGTCAGTGATTTCGATCTTCACCACCGGATCGATCCAACCGCGGATGCATAGGTAGGCCAGCCCGTTCAGCCGGGTGCCGCGCTCCGCCGTCGCTTCGCCGGACGTGAACTGCTGCACACCGCCCACAAAGCGGCGTTCGATGGTGGCCCGTCCAACAGTGAGGGCGTCCGGCGTCACCGTGATGGCAGGCGTGGAAAGGACCAGGAGGACCGTGATGATGGCCAGGAGCACCAGTGCCGCGGTGTAGCCCGCTGCCATGCTGATGGGGGCGAAGACCAGGATGCCGGCCGCGGAGACACCGGCTGCGATAACCCAGATCCAGGCGTTGGGCCACAGCTTCTCCCGGTAAATAACCGGTCCGCCAGTGGATGGGGTGCTGGGAACGGACGCGGGCGAGCTTGATTCGGGCATAGCCCAAGCTTTCCACCTTTGGCCCGCTATTTCACCTTGGGGCAAGCCTCCCGGCCGGCGCCGTGGCCGCGGGCTCCTTAGGACTGATTCGGGGGCGCGGGTTAGAGTGAGTGACTGTGACTGATCATCCCGCCACGGTAGACCTTGTCCCGGACGCAGCATCACCCGCCCCCGCTGCCCCCACCCTGCAGGTCCAGTTGAAAATGCTGGATCCGGAGCTGGAAGCGCCGTCCTACGCACATCCGGGCGACGCCGGCGCCGACCTCCGTGCCCGCGAGGACGTGGTCCTGCTGCCGGGGGAGCGCAAACTGGTCCCCACCGGCGTCGCCATCGCACTTCCGGAAGGGTTCGTGGCGCTGATCCACCCCCGCTCCGGCCTGGCCACCAAGCACGGCCTCACGATCGTCAACGCGCCCGGCACCGTCGATGCGGGCTATCGGGGCGAGATCTCGGTGACCCTGCTGAACACCGACTCATCCCAGCCGATTGAGCTGCGCCGCGGCGATAGAATTGCCCAAATGGTCATCCAGCGGGTGGAGTACGCCCAGTTCATTCCTGTCAGCGAGTTGAGCGGTTCCGTGCGCGGCACGGGCGGCTTTGGGTCCACCGGCGGTTTCAACGTCCCCGGAGCCTGACACCAGGACGCACCCGCTGCCACGCCAGCACGCACGACGGTGGGACCTTCGCAGTTCCCACCGGAACCATTCAGAACTGGCACATTTTCAGGATTAAGGAGTCACCCATGGTCTTTGGGCTCGGCAGGAAAGCAAAGAATGAAGAGCCGGCGCAGCCGGCCGACGAGCTGACGATCGCGGAGGCCGGAGAAGGCGAACCGGGCACTGCCGCCCGCCGCCAGGACGGCCCCTTCGACGAGTCCGAAATCAGCAGCCGCGACGGCTTTGTTGACCTCGGCGCCCTGCTCATCACACCGAGCGAGGGCCTTCAGCTCCGCCTCGAGGTGGAAGAGGCAACGCAGCGGGTAGTGGCAGTCACCTTGGACCTTAACGGCTCCAGCCTCCAGCTGCAGGCGTTCGCCGCCCCCAAGACAGAGACGCTCTGGGATGAGATCCGCGAACAGATCGGCCAGTCAGTCGGCGCGCAGGGCGGCCAGGTTGAAGAGGTTGAAGGCGCTTTCGGCACCGAACTGGTGGCCAAGCTGCCCGCCGGACTTCCGGACGGCAGCCAGGGCTACCGGGTGGCCCGTTTCATCGGCGTCGATGGGCCCCGCTGGTTCCTGCGCGGCGTCCTGGGTGGACCCGCCGCGCTGGAACGCCCCGCCGCGGAACCGCTCGAGGCCCTGTTCCGGCAGGTCGTGGTGGTCCGCGGGGACAGCCCCATGCCGCCGCGCGATCTTCTGCAGCTGAGGCTGCCCAAGGACGCTTCAGCCACTCCTCCGCCCGCCGCACCCACCCTGGAGGAGCCCGAACGTGGTCCCGAAATTACCCAGATCGGCTGAGTCCCCGCAGGACGGAGCCACGCAGTCAACGCGTGGCGTCACGCCACTGGGCCAACTGCCCGACCGGGGCCGCGTCACGTGCCAGGGGCACATTGACTCCGTGACGTTTGTACCTGCGGACCGGACTGCCGAATTCAGCGCCATCGTTTCGGAGGACGACGCCGCACGTCCGGCCGCATCGGGACAGGGCCGGCCACCGCGGCTCCGCGTCGTCTGGCTGGGCCGCCGCCGGGTGCCGGGCATCGAAGCAGGTGCGGAAATCCGGGTCGAGGGGATGCTGGCCCGCGGCAAGGACATGCCCACCATATTCAATCCCCGCTACGAGATACTGTCCCGCCAGGAGAACGAATGACCGCGCACCAGCCTGAACAGCCCACCGGACCTGAGAACCCCGGCAGGAACGGGCAGCAGCAGGGCGGCCCTCAGGCTCCAGGTCCGTCCCCGGTTGCCGGCCTCGCCGCTGAGTACGCTGCAAAGGCCGGACTCCACCGCACCCACGACGGACGCGTGGACGTCCTGCGGAGCGCCGGCGGAGTGCAGGGCATTGCGGAGAGCATCGTTCCCGGCCTTGTCTTCCTGGTGGCCTTCACCATCACCCGCGAGCTCACCCTGTCCCTGGTGGCCGCCCTGGCGTCGGCAGCTGTGTTCACCGTGGTCCGGCTGGTGCAGCGGCGCCCCCTGACCCAGGCGCTGGCGGGAGTGGCCGGCGTCGGCATTTCCGCCTGGCTGGCCAACACCACCGGAAAGGCGGAGGACTTCTACCTTCCCGGCTTCTTCACCAACGGCGCCTACATCCTGGCGATGGTCCTTTCCATTGCCGTCAAGTGGCCCGTGGCGGGCCTCCTCTTCGGTTTCATCCGCAATGAGGGCGTGGAGTGGCGCAAGGAACCGGCCCGGGTCAAGGCATACCGGCTGGGCACGTGGATCATTGTCGCGGTCCTGGCGCTCCGGCTCATCGTGCAGGTGCCCCTCTACCTCATGGGCACCGACGGCCTCGCCGCACTCGCCACCACCCGCCTCATCATGGGTGCACCCCTGTACATCCTCGGGATCTGGGTTGCGTGGCTGGTAACCCGGCCTGCTCCGGCCGAAGCTGAAGCCGGCGCAGACCGTACGGCCTGACGCCCAGGCCTCGCGGCGGCCGGCCTAGCCGTCGAAGCCGTCGTCGTCCAAAGCATGGCCGTGGCCGCCCGCGTTGGCCGGCTGGCCGTTGCCCGGGGCCTGTTCCCCGGCGTCGATGCTGCCCGGGGCGGACGAGAGCAGCTCCCGCAGTCCGTCCTCGGCAGCAATGGTGGTGACGAAGAAAAGTTCGTCCCCGCCGTCGATGACGTCGTCCCTGCTGGGCGTGATCGGCGCCTGGTCCCGCAGGATGGCCACCAGGGTGGCGTCCTCCGGCCAGTGGATGTCTCCCACGGTCATGCCGATGACGTGGGAGTCGTGGGGCACGGTGAATTCCACCAGGGACGCCACCCCGGTCTGCAGCGTCAGCAGGCGGACCAGGTCACCGATCTCCACTGCCTCCTCCACGAGGGCGGTCATCAGCTGCGGGGTGTTGACGGCTACATCAACACCCCAGGAGTCATTGAACATCCAGTCATTCTTCGGGTTGTTCACCCGGCCCACGGTGCGGCCAACACCGAACTCGGTCTTCGCCAGCAGGGACACCACCAGGTTCACTTTGTCATCGCCCGTTGCGGAGACTACGACGTCGGCGTCCTCCACCTTGGCGCCCTGCAGCGTGGAGAGCTCGCACGCGTCGCCCACCAGCCAGTGGGCGCCCCGCAGGCCGCTGCGGCCGATCACCTCGGGCTTGAGGTCGATCAGGAGGATCTCGTGCTTATGCGCCAGCAATTCCCTGGCGATGGA
The DNA here is from genome assembly GCF_019977395.1 of Arthrobacter sp. NicSoilC5. Classification (NCBI taxonomy): domain Bacteria; kingdom Bacillati; phylum Actinomycetota; class Actinomycetes; order Micrococcales; family Micrococcaceae; genus Arthrobacter; species Arthrobacter sp. NicSoilC5. The sequence goes on from NZ_AP024660.1 coordinate 173,466, forward strand.
TGATCCGACGCTGCCGGCGCCGACGATAACGACTTTCACTGATACTCCTTGGCGGGGGCTTTGGCGAGGATCTGGGCGATCTGGGCGCTGCGGTCCACCTGCAGCATGGCGTGCACGGTGTCACCGTCCTGGTACGCCGTTCCGGCGCCAGGCAGCAGGCCCTCGCCAAAGCGGGTGACATAGGCCACGCGGACATCGGCGGCCTTCTCAATGCTGCTGATCCGGTGCCCGATCCAGCCGGCGTCCAGGTCCAGTTCAGCCAGGACCAGCCGGCCCGAGGGCTCACGGAAATCACCGGCGAGATGTTGTTCGGGAAGGATGCGGCGCAGCACCTGGTCCGCGCTCCAGCGGACGGCGGCCACCGTGGGGATGCCCAGGCGCTGGTAGATTTCGGCGCGACCCGGATCGTAGATCCTGGCGACGACATGCGGAACGTGGAAGGTCTCGCGGGCAACCCGGGTGGCCAGGATGTTTGAGTTGTCACCGCTGGAAACGGCGGCGAAGGCGTAGGCCTCGCCAACTCCTGCCTGCTTGAGGGTCTCGCGGTCAAAGCCCACGCCGGTCACCTTCCGGCCAGTGAAGCCCTGGCGGAGCCGGCGGAACGCGCGGTCATCCTGGTCGATGATGGCCACGGAATGACCGGCATCCTCCAGCGTGTGCGCCAGCGTTGCCCCCACCCGGCCACATCCCATGATCACGAAATGCGCCACCGTATCTCCTTTGTATCTAAGTCAGGATCGTGCAGCTAGAACTCTACCGGCATGGCCCTTGTTAGGCCTGGCAGCGGCCCGTCATGACATCGTCCGCGAATCAGACTAGCTTTGTGGGGTGTTGACAATACTGAACGCCGTCAAACGCGTGCTGGTGGGCAGGCCCTTCCGGAATGACCGACTGGCCCACACCCTCCTTCCCAAGAAGATCGCATTGCCGATCTTTGCGTCCGATGCCCTCTCTTCCGTAGCCTACGCACCGGACGAGATCCTGCTCACCCTGGCACTGGCCGGTGTCAGCGCCGTGGCGATCTCTCCGTGGGTCGGCCTGGCGGTGATGGTGGTGCTGCTGACCGTGGTGGCCTCCTACCGGCAGAACGTCCACGCGTACCCGTCAGGCGGCGGCGACTACGAGATCGCCAACGAGAACATGGGCAAGTACGCCGGCCTGACGGTGGCGTCCGCCCTCCTGGTGGACTACGTCCTGACCGTCGCCGTGTCGATGTCCTCCGCCGCGGCGTACCTGACCACGGCTGTGCCCTCGCTGCACGGCGAGCAGGCCGTCATCGCCACCATCGGCGTCGTCATCCTGGCCCTGGTGAACCTGCGCGGCATCAAGGAAGCGGGCAGCGTCTTCGCCGTCCCCACCTACATCTTCATGGCGTCCATCCTCGGCATGACCGCGGTGGGCATGTTCCAGGCCGCCACGGGGCAGTTGGGCGAGGCGCCGTCGGCTGCGTTCACCATTGTTCCCGCCGAAGGCTTCGACCAGGGCCTGGTGGGCCTGGCCGGCGCCTTCCTGCTGCTGCGGGCCTTCTCTTCGGGCGCCGCGGCCCTGACCGGCGTCGAAGCCATCAGCAACGGCGTTCCCAACTTCCGGCACCCCAAGAGCAAGAACGCAGCCACCACCCTGCTGCTCCTGGGCGTGATCGGCGCCGCCATGCTGGCGGGCATCATCTACCTGGCAAATGCCACCAAGGTCCACATTGTGCTGGACCCCGCCAAGGAATTCCTGCTGAACGGCAGCCCGCTGCCTGAGGGCTACATCCAGAACCCGGCCATCAGCCAGATCGCGCAGACCATCTTCGGCGAAGGGTCCATCCCCTTCTACATCGTGGTGGCCGCTACCGGCGTCATCCTGGTGTTCGCCTCCAACACCGCCTTCAACGGCTTCCCGGTCCTGGGTTCCATCCTCGCCCAGGACGGCTACCTGCCCCGCCAGCTCCGGACCCGCGGCGACCGGCTCGCGTTCAGCAACGGCGTGCTGGCCCTCGCGGCAGGCGCCCTGGTGCTCATTATTTCGTTCGACGCGGACGTCACCAAGCTCATCCAGCTCTATATCGTCGGCGTCTTCATTTCCTTCACGCTCAGCCAGCTCGGCATGATCCGGCACTGGGGGCGCGAGCTGAAACTGGCCAAGGACAAGGCCGTCCGGCGGAAGATGATCAAGTCCCGGACCATCAACAGCATCGGTTTCGGCATGACTGGACTGGTGCTGGTCATCGTCCTCATCACCAAGTTCCAGCAGGGTGCCTGGATTGCCCTGCTGGCCATGTTCATCCTCTTCCTGATCATGTGGAGCATCCGGGCCCACTACGACAACGTCGCCAAGGAACTCGCCGTGGACGAGGACTCCTCACCGCGCGCCCTGCCCACCAGGGTCCACGCCGTCCTGCTGGTCTCCCACGTCCGCAAGCCGGTGCTGCGGGCCCTGGCCTACGCGCGGGCATCCCGCCCCTCCCGGCTGGACGCCATCACCGTGGACATCGACCCGGACGAGACCGCACACACCATCGCGGACTGGGAAAAACTTGAGATCCCGGTGCCGCTGACCGTGCTGGCCAGCCCGTACCGCGAGACCGTCACGCCCATCATGGACTACGTCAAGCAGATGCGCCTGGATTCCCCGCGGGACCTGGTGGTGGTCTACATCCCCGAGTACGTGGTGGGCAAGTGGTGGGAGCAGTTGGTTCACAACCAGACCGCCCTCCGCATCAAGACCCGGCTGCACTTTGAACCGGGAGTCATGGTGGCCAGCGTTCCCTGGCAGCTCAAATCCTCCGAAGAAGCCAAGAACCTCCAGGATGTCCAGTGACCGCCAACCCTTCCGCCGCTTTGCCGGCATCAGATACTTCCCTGCCTGCAGGGGATGAAACCGGCCACACCGGTGAGGAGGCCGTCCTCGACGTCGGTCCGGTGGCCCACGGCGGGCACTGCGTGGCGCGCCATGAGGGCCGCGTGGTCTTTGTCCGGCACGCCATTCCGGGGGAGAAAGTCCGCGTCAGGCTCACCGACGCCGCGGACGGCGCCAAGTTCTGGCGGGCCGATGTCATCGAGGTGCTGGAAGCATCGCCGGACCGGGTGGAACACTTCTGGCACGTGGCCGATTCCCTGCGGGCCTGGGGCCACGGCCACCCGCCGGTGGGCGGGGCCGAGTTCGGGCACATGACCCTGGCCCGGCAGCGCGGCCTGAAAGCGGACGTCGTGGCAGAACAGCTCACCCGGCTGGCCGGCTTCGACCAGGTGCCGTCCGTATGGGCCGGCGGGGTCGAACGCGTAGGGGAAGCGGACGACGGCGGCACCGGCCTGGGGTGGCGCACGCGGGCGAGTTTTTCGGTCACCCCGGGCGGCAGGCTCGGGATGCACGCCCACCGCTCCAACCACATCGTTGCGGTGCGGGAGATGCCCCTGGCAAGCGAAGCCATCAACACCCTGCGCCTGTGGGACCTGGACCTGCAGGGCATCGAACGGGTTGAGGTGGCCGCGCCGGCCAACGGTTCCCGGCCCCTGGTGCTCCTGGCCCCCGCGCCGGGCACCAAGGACAAGCGGCTGCGGGCGATCGCCGCGGCCCTGCCGGCGGACGCATCGGTGGCAGCCTTCGATCCGCTGGCCGGAACCGTCACGCAGCTCCGGGGACGCACCTGGGTGCAGGAATCCGCCGCCGGCCATGACTACCGGGTGACCGGCGACGGTTTCTGGCAGATCCACCGCGACGCGCCCGGGACCCTTGTGGGGGCTGTCACAGAATTCCTCCGGCAGGGTGACTTCCTGAACCCCGGAGCCGTGGTCGCCGACCTCTACGCGGGCGCCGGGCTCTTCACCGCCGTGCTGGCTGATGCCGTAGGGGAGACGGGGTCCGTCCTCTCGGTTGAAGGGGCGCCGGGGGCAAGCCGGGATGCCCGGAAGAACCTGCACTCCGCACCGCAGGTGGAGGTGGTCCAGGGGCGCGTGGAGCGGGTCCTGCGCCAGAAACCGCGGAACTTCGACGCCCTGGTCCTCGACCCTCCCCGCGCCGGAGCCGGGAAAGCCGTTGTCGGCCAACTCGTCGCGTCGCAGCCCCGGGCCATTGCCTATGTGTCCTGCGATCCGGCGTCGTTCGCGCGTGACCTCGGTTACTTCCGACGCTCCGGGTGGGAGCTCGCCGGGCTGCGGGCCTTCGACCTGTACCCCCACACCCACCACCTCGAGACAGTGGCACTGCTGACTCCGGCTCCATGATGCCGCCACGGTTTTCGACTACGATGGCCGTAGTAGTCCCACGTCGCGCCCGAATTCTCGGCCGGCCGTGTGCAAATTTTCGGGCCCTGGAACTACTTAGGGCTTCCTAACTAGCAGGCGGTCAACCGCGCGACAAAGATGAAACTGTTGCGAGAGGAGTCCTGCGATGAGCACTGTGGACAGCTTCGGTTCAAAAGGCAAACTTAATGTAGCCGGAACCGAGTACGAAATTTTCCGGTTGAACTCCGTTGAAGGTGCAGAAAACCTTCCGTTCAGCCTCAAGGTATTGCTTGAAAACCTGCTGAGGACCGAGGACGGCGCGAACATCACTGCCGATCACGTTCGCGCTTTGGCAGGCTGGGATCCGAATGCGGAACCCGATACAGAAATCCAGTTCACGCCGGCGCGCGTGATCATGCAGGACTTCACCGGTGTTCCCTGCGTGGTCGACCTGGCCACCATGCGTGAAGCCGTCAAGGACCTGGGTGGCGATCCCAAGCGGGTCAACCCGCTGGCCCCGGCCGAAATGGTCATCGACCACTCCGTCCAGATCGACGCCTTCGGCAACTCCGGCGCACTGGAGCGCAACATGGAGATCGAATACCAGCGCAACGGTGAGCGCTACCAGTTCCTGCGCTGGGGCCAGACCGCATTTGACGACTTCAAGGTGGTCCCCCCGGGAACCGGCATCGTGCACCAGGTCAACATTGAATACCTGGCCCGCACCGTCATGACCCGCGAAGTGGACGGTGCACTGCGCGCCTACCCCGACACCTGCGTTGGCACCGACTCGCACACCACCATGGTCAACGGCCTGGGCGTGCTGGGCTGGGGCGTGGGCGGCATCGAAGCCGAGGCAGCAATGCTTGGCCAGCCCGTCTCCATGCTCATCCCGCGCGTCGTGGGCTTCAAGCTCAGCGGCAGCATCCCCGCCGGCGCCACCGCAACCGACGTGGTGCTGACCATCACCGAAATGCTGCGCAAGCACGGCGTGGTGGGCAAGTTCGTGGAGTTCTACGGTGAGGGCGTCGCGGCCGTGCCGCTGGCCAACCGCGCCACCATCGGCAACATGAGCCCCGAGTTCGGCTCCACCGCCGCCATGTTCCCCATCGACGACGTGACCCTGGACTACCTGCGCCTCACCGGCCGGTCCGAGCAGAACGTTGCCCTCGTGGAGTCCTACGCCAAGGAACAGGGCCTGTGGCACGATCCTTCCCGCGACATCAAGTTCTCCGAGTACCTGGAACTGGACCTGTCCACGGTTGTTCCGTCGATCGCCGGCCCCAAGCGCCCGCAGGACCGCATCGAGCTGACCGAGGCCAAGGACGAGTTCCGCCACGACCTGCTCAACTACGTCTCGCACGACGCGAACGCGGGCACCCTGGACGAGTCCCTCGAGGAGAGCTTCCCGGCTTCGGACGCGCCGTCCTTCACGGGCGGAGCGACCCATATCTCGGACACCGACCGCGAACCGCCGAAGTACTCCGCAGCGCATGGCGGCGCCGGGCGGATCTCCAACCCGGTGCCCGTAAAGATGGCTGACGGCCGCGAGTTTGAGCTGGACCACGGCGCGGTAACCATTGCCTCCATCACGTCCTGCACCAACACGTCCAACCCCTCGGTCATGCTCGCCGCCGCCGTGCTGGCGCGCAACGCCGTCGAAAAGGGCCTCACCGCCAAGCCGTGGGTCAAGACCTCCGTCGCCCCCGGCTCCAAGGTAGTCACCGACTACTACGAGAAGTCCGGCCTGACCCCGTACCTGGAGAAGCTCGGCTTCTACATCGTGGGCTACGGCTGCGCCACCTGCATCGGCAACTCGGGCCCGCTGGAAGCAGAGATCTCCGAGGCCATCCAGGCCAACGACCTCGCCGTCAGCGCCGTCCTGTCCGGCAACCGCAACTTCGAAGGCCGCATCAACCCGGACGTGAAGATGAACTACCTGGCGTCCCCGCCGCTGGTCATCGCCTACGCCCTGGCCGGTTCCATGGACTTCGACTTCGAGGCCGACCCGCTCGGCAAGGACGAGGCCGGCAACGACGTCTTCCTGAAGGACATCTGGCCCAACCCGGTTGAGGTCCAGCAGGTCATCGACTCGTCGATCGACAAGGACATGTTCGCCAAGGGCTACGAGGGCGTCTTCGAGGGCGACGACCGCTGGAAGGCACTGGACACCCCCGCCGGCGACACCTTCGCCTGGGACCAGAACTCCACCTACGTCCGGAAGCCCCCGTACTTCGAGGGCATGAAGGCCCAGCCGGAGCCCGTCAAGGACATCTCGGGCGCTCGCGTGCTCCTGAAGCTCGGCGACTCCGTCACCACCGACCACATCTCCCCGGCCGGTTCCTTCAAGTCCGACACCCCGGCCGGCCAGTACCTGCTGGCCAACGGCGTGGAGCGCAAGGACTTCAACTCCTACGGTTCGCGCCGTGGCAACCACGAAGTGATGATCCGCGGCACGTTCGCGAACATCCGTATCAAGAACCAGCTCCTGGACGGCGTTGAGGGTGGCTTCACCCGCGACTTCACCCAGGCTGACGGCCCGCAGGCATACGTCTACGACGCCGCGCAGAACTACCAGGCAGCCGGCACCCCGCTGGTGGTCCTGGCAGGCAAGGAATACGGTTCCGGGTCATCGCGCGACTGGGCTGCCAAGGGCACCGCACTGCTGGGCGTCAAGGCCGTCATCGCCGAGAGCTACGAGCGCATCCACCGCTCCAACCTCATCGGCATGGGCGTCCTGCCGCTGCAGTACCCGGCCGGCGAGAACGCTGCCAGCCTGGGCCTGACCGGCACGGAAACCTTCTCGGTGGAGGGCGTCACCGCCCTCAACGAGGGCAGCACGCCCAAGACCCTGAAGGTCACCGCCACCGCAGAGGACGGCTCCTCGAAGTCCTTCGACGCGGTGCTCCGCATCGACACCCCGGGCGAAGCGGACTACTACCGCAACGGCGGCATCCTGCAGTACGTGCTGCGCCAGATTTCCGCCAACTAGCGGGAACTGCCGCCCAGGCACCAACCTCCCCGAAGCCCCGGCCGGTCACCGACCAGCCGGGGCTTCGGCTTTGCATTCACACCAAGGCGTTAGAGTTAAACGGCACGTCTACCACCCGAAGGAGGGGTCATTGGGAATCTTGGACACCATCCGGAATCCGCAGGACCTGAACGAGTTGACCGAGGAACAGCTGGAACAGCTGGCTTCGGAGATCAGGGATTTCCTGATCACGAACGTCTCCCAGACGGGCGGCCACCTCGGGCCCAACCTCGGCGTCGTGGAACTGACGCTTGCCGTGCACCGCATCTTCGAATCCCCCCGCGACAGCATCGTCTTTGACACAGGGCACCAGTCCTACGTCCACAAGCTGCTCACCGGACGCCAGGACTTCAGCACGCTCCGCCAGGAAGGCGGGCTCTCCGGCTACCCGGACAGGGCCGAATCGGAACACGACATTGTGGAAAGCTCCCACGCGTCGTCGTCCCTGTCCTGGGCCGACGGCATTTCCCGGGCCCGCCAGCTCACCGGCGAAGGTGACCGGCATGTGGTGGCCATCATCGGCGATGGTGCCCTCACCGGCGGCATGGCCTGGGAAGCCATCAACAATATCGCGGCTGACAAGAAACGCCGCGTGGTCATCGTGGTCAACGACAACGGCCGGTCCTACGCCCCCACGGTGGGCGGCTTCGCGGACTACCTTGCCTCCCTGCGCCCCACCATCGACTCCTTCCGCGCCGCTCCCGCATACGAGGGCGCGCTTGACTGGTGGAAGAAGAAGCTCCAGGACGGCGGCCCCGTGGGGCAGTTCACCTACAAGAGCCTGCACGCCATGAAGAAGGGCATCAAGGACTGGTGGGCGCCGCAGGGCATGTTCGAGGACCTCGGCATGAAGTACATCGGCCCGGTGGACGGCCATAACCTCCAGGCCATGGAGCACGCGCTCTCCACTGCCCGGAACTACGGCGGCCCCGTGATCGTCCACGCCATGACGGAAAAGGGCCACGGCTACGCTCCGGCCCGGGCCCATGAAGCGGACCAGTTCCACGCTGTCGGCATCATCGACCCCGAAACGGGTGAGCCCACCGGCGCCGGCGGCGCCCAGTCCTGGACCTCCGTGTTCGCGGACGAGATCGCCGCCATCGCCGACGAACGCGACGACATCGTGGGCATCACAGGCGCCATGCTGATCCCGGTGGGCCTGCACAAATTCGCGGCCAAGCATCCCAAGCGCGTCATCGACGTCGGCATCGCGGAACAGCATGCGCTCACCGCAGCCGCGGGCATGGCTTTCGGCGGACTGCACCCGGTGGTGGCGGTGTACGCCACCTTCCTGAACCGGGCATTCGACCAGCTCCTCATGGACGTCGCCCTCCACAAGGCCGGCGTCACGATCGTCCTTGACCGGGCCGGCGTTACCGGCCCGGACGGCGCCAGCCACCACGGCATGTGGGACATGGCCATGGTCCAGATCGTCCCCGGACTGCACCTTGCCGCGCCCCGCGATGCCACCCGGCTCCGCGAGGAGCTGCGAGAAGCCGTTGCCATCAGCGATGCCCCCAGCGTCGTCCGCTTCTCCAAGGGATCCGTTGGCCCCGCCGTCGAGGCCCTGGAACGGCTCAGCGACGGCGTGGACATCCTGGCCCGCAGGCCTTCAGGCTCCACGGAAAACGACGTGCTGATCGTCAGCGTGGGCGCCATGGCCGAACTGGCCCTGGACGTTTCCAACCGGCTTGGCGCGCAGGGCATCAGCACCACCGTGGTGGATCCCCGCTGGGTCCTTCCCGTCCGCCGTTCCATCATTGCGCTGGCCTCACACCACCGCCTGGTGATCTGCATCGAAGACGGCGTCCGCGCAGGCGGCGTCGGCTCGCGTATCCGGCAGGAGATGCGTGCCGCGGGCGTCGACACCGCCCTGAACGAGGTGGGCCTGCCGGTGGAGTTCCTCGACCACGGCACCCGCAACCAGGTGCTGGAGCGCGTTGGGCTGACCGCCCAGCAGATCACGCACGACGTCGTCGCACAGGTCCTGGGAACGAAGGTTCCCTTTGCGCGGCCCCTCCCCGGGCAGCAGCACCCCACCACCGGCAGCCTTCCGATCCTGTGAGGGACGAGGACGAACTGAAGTACCCCGGGCCGGCGGGGGAGTCCGGACCGGTCCTGCACACCACCACCACACGCGTTCCCAACGGGCTGGAGCCGGGCCAGCTGGTGGTGTCCAGGAACCGCAAATGGAACGGCAAAGCCCACTGGGTGGTGCCGGGGCGGTACGTGGGCGAGGACCAGCACGGGTGGTGGATCTTCCAGGGCACCAACGAGTTCTGTTCCCGGCCCGGCGCCGCGTTCTACACCCGTTCGGACGCTGTCCTGCTGGTGCCGCGCCAGGGTGACTGGGTGGCCACGTTCTACGACTCCGCCCACCCCGGCGGAGTGCGGGTCTACATCGACCTCGCCGTGGGCCACGAGTGGACACACATCCGGCCGGCGGTAACCGAGTTCCATGTCATCGACATGGACCTGGACGTCATCCGCACCGCCGACCGCGGCGTCTTCATCGACGACCAGGACGAGTTCGCGGAACACAGCGTCTCCATGCACTACCCCCACCGTCTGATCAAGGACATCCAGGCCGCGGCGGACGGGCTCTACCACGCCGTCAAGGCACAGCACGCGCCTTTCGACGGCACCGACGTTGAATGGTTTACCAAAGGACGCACCACATGAGCGGCATTGTCAGGGTCTACAAACGCGACGACGAGGGCGCCCTCCAGTTCCGGGAAGCCTGGTTCGACGAGGAGTACTCCCAGTTCGTGATGAACTTCGGCGCCGTGGGGCACCAGAGCAAGACCGAGGAAACCGACGTCCCCGATGCAGGTGCTGCAGAAGGCCTCCTGGACGCCTTTGCCGCACAATGCGCGGAGGACGGCTACGCGGAGATCCCCAACGAGGAGCAGTTCTGGGTAGTGGCACAGTTCGCCCTCAAGACCAGGGAAGGCACCGACCGGGACCGCCGCCTTGAGCAAAAGGCCAAGGACGCCCTCATCAGCCACCTGGCCTGGCGCGGCCTGGGAACGGTTGAGCGGTCCGAATTCACCGACTACAAGCTGAACATCTTCTGCCTGTGCCCGGACGTCAACAAGGCAGTCAACGCCATCAAGGTGTGCGCCCGCGGCGAGGACCTCGACTTCACCAAGCTCAGCATCGCCGCCGCCCCGTTCAGCGACCCCGACCAGTACAAGCTCAAGCACTCCGCCAAGACCGCCAGCAGCTTCAGCCTCTAGGAGACCCCCGTGACCAGTTACCGCCGCGTTGGAAAATCAGGCCTCACCGTCTCCACCGTTGGCCTGGGCTGCAACAACCTGGGCCGCGCCAACACCGCCACGGAGTCGCAGGACGCCACGGACGCGGTGGTCAACGCCGCCATCGACTCCGGCATCACGCTGTTCGATGTGGCAGACAACTACGGCAGGGAACCGGGACTCAGCGAAACCATGCTGGGCAAGGCCCTCGGTCGCCGGCGCGGTGACGTGGTGGTTGCCACCAAATTCGGGATGGATGCCAAGGGCGCCAACGGCCCGGACTTCGGCGCCCGTGGTTCCCGGCGGTACATCATCCAGTCGGTGGAGGCCTCGCTGCGGCGGCTCGGTACCGACTGGATAGACCTTTACCAGTTCCACACCCCCGATCCGCTCACGCCCATCGACGAAACCCTGTCCGCGCTGGACACCCTGGTCCGCAGCGGCAAAGTCCGCTACATCGGCCACTCCAACCGCTCCGGCTGGCAGATCGCCCAAGCGGAATACGTGGCCCGCGAACTGGGCATCGCACGGTTCATCTCCTCGCAAAACCACTACAACCTCCTGGACCGGCGCGCCGAACTGGAGGTGACCCCGGCGGCGGAGGAATTCGGCCTGGGCGTCCTGCCATACTTCCCGCTGGCCAACGGCCTGCTGACCGGCAAGTATTCGCCGGGCCACGCTCCGGAAGGATCCCGCCTCAGCCACACCCGCACCAACATGGTGGACGACGCCGACTGGGACCAGCTGGGAAGGTACAGCGCCTTCGCGAAGGAGCGCGGCCTGACCGAGATCGAGGTGGCCTTCTCCTGGCTCGCCGCCCAGCCCTCGGTGGCCAGCGTCATCGCCGGCGCCACCAGGCCGGAACAGGTCCAGCAAAACGCGGAAGCGGCGGACTGGGTCCCCACCCCGGAGGACCTGGCCGCCCTTGACGGGATCTTCCCCGCCGTGCCCAAGGTCGCGCTCTTCTAGGCGACCGTGCCCGCCTACCTCCTGGACGTCGATACCGGCATCGACGATGCCCTGGCCCTAGCCTATCTTGCCGCCCTCCCGGACACGGAGTTCGTGGCGGTCACGGCCACCCCGGGCAACGTCGACGCCGACCAGGTGGCGCGCAACACCCTCGCCCTGCTGGAGCTGTGCGGGCGCCCTGGAGTGCAGGTGGCGGTGGGTGCCCGGAAGCCCCTGTCCATCCCCCTGATCACGACCCCGGAAACGCATGGGCCGCAGGGAATCGGCTACGCGGTGCTGCCTGAACCATCAGGCCAACCCAGTCCGCAGAATGCAGTGGACCTGTGGATCGAGCACGCCAGGGCCAGGCCGGGGGAGTTGACCGCGCTCATTACCGCTCCGCTCACCAACTTCGCTTTGGCCCTGCGGCAGGAACCGGAACTTCCCGATCTCCTGGCCAAAGTGGTGATCATGGGCGGCGCCTTCTACCACCAGGGCAACACCACACCCACCGCCGAGTGGAACACCCACGTGGATCCGCACGCGGCCAAGGAGGTCTACGCCGCCTACCGCGGCCGGCCGCTGGAGAAACTGCCCATTGTCTGCTCGCTGGACACCACAGAACGCATGGAAATGCACCCGGCCCACCTCAGGGCGCTGGCCCGGGCTGCGGGCGCCGCCGTTCCGGAGCTGGTACTCCCGGAAGACCCTGAGGGCCGGCGCAGCACTTCCGACAACACCCTTATCAGGCACCTTTCGGACGCCCTGCGCTTCTACTTCGAGTTCCACCGGCTCTATGACCAGGGCTACCTAGCCCACGTCCATGACTTCTTTGCCGCCGGGGTGGCCGCCGGCACCCTTGAGTACGCCGCGCGCCCGGCCACGGTGGACGTCGAAACGGAATCGGGGCTCCTCATGGGAACAACCGTGGCAGACTTTCGCGGGCTTTGGGGCGCACCCCCGAATGCCCGGATCGTGTCCGCCAACAACCCGGAGCAGGCGTTCGGTGAGCTGGTGTCCGCCGTGGGGCGCCTGGCCCGGAAGACGGGGTGAGGCAGGCGATCCACGGCCGGCGCGGCAGGAACATCCTGCCCGGGACGCTGCCGGAGGATGGCCGGTAGAATGGGCTCCGGACCGGCCCGGCGCAGTTGCCGCCGGCTGCTGCCGAGGTGACATAGGCAGCCACATCCCGGCCCGGTACTGCCGGGCCACTGCCAGCACCCCAAAGGAACATTCCCCATGTCATCGCCCTCTTTGACGCTTCCGTCCCAGGAACGCCCCGCGGCCCGCCGCCGGCTGCTGGAGATCCTCGGCGCCCTGGCCATTGCCGCCACGTACGTCTTCCTGGTCCTTAATCAGCCCGCAGACATCACCGGGGGTCCGGGCAGCGCATCGGCCCTGATCGCCCTCACCGGTTTCCTGGCAGGAGCGGTCCTGCTGATCGTCGCCGTGCTGCCCACGCTTCCCGCCTCCACCCTGGTGCTGATCCCGGTGGCGCTGGTCCTGAACATCATGCTGGGCCAGTTTGTCGGCAGCACCCTGGTTCCCTTCTACCTCGACGCCATCGGCACGGTGCTGATCGCCGTCCTGGCCGGCCCGGCCGCCGGCGCCGCCACCGGCGCGCTCAGCAGCATCGTCTGGTCCTTCTTCAACCCCACCGTGCTGCCGTTCGCCGCAGGCGCCGCGCTCATCGGTTGCCTGGCGGGCCTCGCGGCACGCTACGGCCTCTTCCGCCGCTTCTACCTTGCCCCGGTTGCCGGCTTCGTCACCGGGATCATCGCAGGCGTCGTGTCCGCCCCCGTGGCAGCCTTCGTCTTCGGCGGAACGTCGGGCGTGGCCACCGGCGCCATCGTCAGTGCCTTCCGGGCCATGGGGGACACCCTCCTGGCCGCCATCACCAAGCAGGCACTCCTGTCCGACCCCATGGACAAGGCCATCGTGTTCACCATCGTGGCCGTCCTGGTCTACGCGCTGCCGCGCCGGACGCGGCAGCAGTTCCCCTTCATCCGCCGCCACCGGGTGCTCGCCGGCAGCAGCCCGGCCCCGGCGCCGCAGACGGGTGCGCACGCCGACGGTTCGAAGCAGGCACCGGGTACTGCGTCGGGACCGGCCAGCGATTCAGCCCTGAACGGCTGACCCGGGCACCGTGACAGCATCCCCGGCGGGCAGGACCGCCGCCCCGGCCAGGCGGGAGCGGATCAATCCGCTGACCTCACTTGCCGCTGCCGCCAGCACCGCGGTCATGACGACGGCGGCAGCAAACTGGGTGCTCTCAGGCACCGTGGCTGCAGCCTGCCTTGGCCTGTCCCTGGCGGGCGGCACGGCCCGCCGGGTTGTGCCGGCTGCCGCGGCAGTCCTGGTCCCCCTCGGCCTTTCATTGCTGGTGCTGCACGGCCTCTTCTTCCCGGAAGGAAGGACCGTGCTGGCCGAGTGGGGACCTGCCCGCATCACGGCAGAGGGCCTGCAGTTTGCCGTGCAGCGCATCCTGCAGCTTGCCGCGGTGGTCCTGGCCCTGCTGCTGTTTTCCTTCAGTGTCAGCGTCCCGGACCTCGTGGCGGCCTTGTCGGCCCGCGGCGTGCAGGGCCGGTTCGCTTTCGTCCTGGCCTCCACCCTGACCCTGCTGCCGGCCATTGCCGGCCGGGCGCGCCGGATCCGGGAGGCGCAGGAATCGCGCGGCCTGGTCATCACCCGCGGGCTGCTGTCCAGGGTGGCCGCATTCCGGCTGCAGGCGGTTCCCCTGGTCCTGTCCCTGATCGAGGATGCAGGGACCCGGGCTGCTGCCCTGGAAGCGCGTGGACTGGGCAACCCCGGACCACGGACCACCTACCGGGAAGTGCCCGATTCCACCGCCCAGCGGGCAGTGCGGGCCGTCCTGGTGGTGGCGGCCCTGGCCGCAGTGGTTCTCCGGGTGGTGCAGGCCGGTGCCTGAACGCATGGCGGCTGCCGGCCGCGCCGTCCCCCTGAACAGCCCCGTGATGGCTGCCGGCATCAGGGACTTTACCTTCCACGACGGGCATGCCCCCGCCCTGCATGACCTGGCGGTTTCCGTTGCGCCGGGCTCCTTCACGGTCATCCTGGGCGCATCCGGGAGTGGCAAGTCCACCCTGGGCCGGTTGCTGGCCGGCTGGCTGGCACCGGGCGGCCACGGCACGCTGGCGGGGTTCCTTGAGCTGGCCGGCACACGGCTGGACTTCGACGGCGGCACCGGGGACCCCCGGATCGATCCCGCCCAGTGGGGCCGGCAGGTGGGTTTCGTGCCCCAGGACCCTGCCGGCGTCCTGTCCACCGTCCGGGCCACGGTGGCCGAGGAACTCGCATTCGGTCTGGAAAACACCGGCATGGACCGTGCCGGGATGAAAGCCGCCGTGGAGCGAACCGCCGCGCTCCTGGGGCTCGCCGGCCAACTGGACCAGGACCCTGCCCGGCTGTCCGGCGGCCAGCTGCGGCGGCTGGCCATCGGCTGCGCGATCATCCCCGGACCTCCGGTGCTGGTCATGGACGAGCCCTTCGCCTCCCTGGACGCGGCAGGGGCCAACGAACTGGCCGTGTTGGTCCGGGACCTCCTCAAACAAGGCACCGCCGTCGTGATCCTCAGCCAGGCGGTTGACCCGCTGCTGCTGGAGGCCGGCACTTGGCTGGTGCTGGCGGACGGCACGCTCACCTCCGGCGGGCCTCCTGCCGCGCCCAGGTCCGGCTCCGGGCTCCTGCCACCGGCCATCAGGCGCCTCGACCTGGAAACCGCTTCGAGCCCCGCGCCCCGGCCCTCCAGCCGCCGGGCGGTGGAGCTGCCTGCCGGCCCCGCGGCGCTGGAGCTGCGGAGGGTGTCCTTTGGATACCCTGAAGTGCCCGAACGCCGCCGCAGGCGTCGACGGCAGGAGCCGGGGCCGGACCGCCGCGCAATGGTGCTCCAGGACATCAACCTGTCAGTCCATCCGGGGGAAATCGTAGCTGTCACCGGCCCCAACGGTGCAGGGAAATCAACGCTCCTAAGGCACTTCAACGGCCTGCTCCGTCCCACCGCAGGCACTGTCCTGGTCCGCGGCGGCGACATCGCGGGAGCTCCGGTGGGAAAGACAGCGGCATCCGTCGGCCTGCTCTTCCAGCAGCCCCGTGACCAGCTGTTCGAACGGACGGTGCTGCGGGAAGTCGGGTTCGGGCTGGACCGCCTGTTCAGTCCGGCGATGGCGGCCGATTACGCAGCCGCGGCGCTGGAGGCTGTCGGCCTCGCAGGTACGGCCCAGGAACATCCTGCCGAGCTGCCGGCGTCCGCCCAGCGACTGTTGGCCCTGGCCACCGTCCTGGCCCGCCGGCCTGCCGTCCTGGCGCTGGACGAACCGACGGTGGCGCTGGACGGCGACGGACTCGCGCTGCTCGACACAGCCGTACGGTCGGCAGCGGAGGCGGGCGCCGCCGTCGTGCTGGTCACCCATGAACTGGGCTATGCACGCGCGGCGGCGCACCGCATCCTGGCGCTCGACGGCGGCCGGCTGGTACCGGCCTGACCGCCGGTACCACTAGTCCCGGGACTTGCTCGACGCGACGCCGGGCGCCAGGAAGCGCTTGCCGTTGACCCGCTCCGATGCACCGACCCGGTCCAGGTACGGCGTAATGCCGCCCAGGAACATGGGCCAGCCAGCGCCCAGGATCATGCACAGGTCGATGTCCTCGGCACCGGCCACGACGCCCTCGTCCAGCATCAGGCCGATTTCCTCTGCCAAGGCATCCTGGACGCGGCGCAGCACCTGCTCCGCGGTGGACGGGCTGGAGCCAAAGGACATCAGCTCCAGCGTGGACTGGGGGATAGCCCGGGAACCGTCCGGGGCGGTCTCCCACAGTGCCTTCACGTTGTTGTCGATGAGCTTCTTGAGGTTGTCGGAAACCGGGAAGCGGTCGCCGAAAGCGGCGTTCAGGGACTCCTGGACATGCTGCGCCACAGGCAGGCCCACCATGGCCAGCAGCGTGAACGGTGTCATGGGCAGCCCCATGGGCCGCAGCGCGGCGTCCGCCACTTCCGCGGGGGTGCCCTCGTCGAAGGCAGCTGTCACTTCGCCCATCAGCCGCAGCAGGATGCGGTTGACCACGAACGCGGCCGCGTCCTTGACCAGCACGCCGGTCTTTTTCAGGGCCTTGGCCAGTTCAAAGGCGGTGGCGAGCACGGCATCGTCGGTCCGCGGGGCGCGGACGATCTCCAGCAGCGGCATGACGGCCACCGGATTGAAGAAGTGGAAGCCCACCAGCCGCTCCGGGTGCTGCAGGTCCGCGGCCATCTCAGTCACCGAGAGGGAGGACGTGTTGGTGGCCAGGATGCACTCCGGCGACACGATGCCCTCCAGTTCGGCGAAGACCTGCTTCTTGATGTGCAGTTCCTCAAAGACGGCCTCGATCACGAAGTCGGCGTCCGCGAAGGCTTCCTTTGACACCGAGCCCGTCACCAGCGCCTTGGTGCGGTTGGCAGCGTCCTGGCTGACGCGCTTCTTCGCCAGCAGTTTGTCCACCTCGCCATGGACATAGGCCACGCCCTTGTCCACCCGGGCCTGGTCGATGTCGGTCAGGACCACAGGCACCTTCAGCTGCCGCGCGAAGAGGAGTGCCAGCTGGCCGGCCATCAGGCCCGCGCCCACCACGCCCACCTTGGTGACGGGCCGGGCCAGCTTGCGGTCCGGAGCGCCGGCGGGGCGCTTGCCGCGCTTCTGCACCAGGTCGAGGAAAGCGTAGACGGTGGAGCGGAACTCGTCCGTCTGCATGAGCCCGGCGAGGGTTTCGCACTCCAGAGCGGCTGACTCCGCAGCGGTCATGGTGCGGTTCGCATCGAGGATGTCCAGGACCTTGGCGGGGGCAGGGGAAGCGTTGGACGTCTTGCCTTCCACGAACTTCCGGGCGGCATCCACGGCAGCGGTCCAGCGGGCCGCGGCGTCAGGGGAAGAGGGGTCGACGGCGTTGGGCCGCTCCGGGACCACGTCGCCGGAGATGACGCCCGCGGCCCAGGCCAGCGACTGCTCCAGGAAGTCGGCAGGTTCGAAGAGCGCGTCCGCGATTCCGAGACCGAACGCCTGGGCGCCGGAAAGGGTCCGGTTGTTGCTCAGCGGGTTCTCGATCATCACCTTGACGGCGTTTTCGGGCCCCACGAGGCGGGGGAGGATGTACACGCCGCCCCAGCCGGGTACCAGGCCCAGGAAGGCTTCCGGCAGCGCCAGGGCGCCGGCACCTGTTGACACCGTCCGGTAGGTGGACTGCAGGGCAATCTCCAGGCCGCCGCCCAGGGCGGCGCCGTTGATGAAGGCGAAGCTGGGGACGCCCAGGTTGGCCAGGGTGGCATAGACGTCGTGGCCCAGTTGCGCCATCCAGAGTCCGTGCTCGCGCTTTTCCAGGGACTTCACCGCGGAAAGGTCGGCTCCGGCCACCAGGTAGTGCGGCTTGCCGGTGACGCCCACGCCCACGATTTCCCCGCGGTCGGCACGGTCGCGCAGGCCTTCCAGCACCGTGCCGAGCTCCACCAAAGTGTTGGGGCCAAGGGTGGTGGGCTTGGTGTGGTCAAAGTCGTTGTCCAGGGTGACCAGGGCAAAGGTGCCCGGGCTGGGCTTCCCTGCAGTTCCCGGCAGGGCGATGTCCTGGACGTAGGAGTGGGTCACGGTTTCGTTGGGGAAGAGGTCCGCCAACGTGCGGAAATCTGCGGCGCTCATGCCATGGCTCCTTCGGAAGCGGTAGCAGCGGTGTCCCCGGCGGGAGTTCCACTGTAGTCGGGGTGGTGCGGGTTCTCCCAGATCACGGTGCCGCCCATGCCCAGGCCCACGCACATGGTGGTCATCCCGTAGCGGACCGACGGATCTTCCTCGAACTGGCGGGCCAGCTGGATCATCAGCCGGACGCCGGAGGACGCCAGGGGGTGGCCCACGGCGATGGCACCGCCGTAGCGGTTGACCCGGGGGTCGTCGTCGGAGATGCCGTAGTGGTCAAGGAAGCTCAAAACCTGGACGGCGAATGCCTCGTTGATTTCGAACAGGCCGATGTCCTCGATGCCCAGGCCGGCGTTCTTCAGCGCCTTCTCGGTGGCCGGGACAGGGCCGATGCCCATGACCTCCGGCTCCACCCCGGCATAGGCGTAGCTGACCAGCCGCATCTTGACGGGCAGGCCCAGTTCGGCGGCGGCTTCCGAGGACGCCAGGACGGCGGCGGTTGCGCCGTCGTTCAGTCCGGCGGCGTTACCGGCGGTGACCCGGCCATGGGCACGGAACGGGGTGCGCAGGCCGGCGAGGTCGTCCAGGGTGGTGCCGGGGCGCGGCGGTTCGTCCTTGCTGTGGACAGTCCAGCCCTCGCCGGGCTTCCGGGCGGCAACGGGAACCAGGTCGGGCTGGATCATGCCGTCCCGGTAGGCGGCTGCCAGCTTGTCCTGGGAGGCCACCGCATAGGCATCGGTGCGCTCCTTGGTGATGGCGGGGAAGCGGTCATGCAGGTTCTCGGCGGTGTTTCCCATGTTCAGGGCTGCCGGGTCCACCAGCCGTTCGGACATGAACCGTGGGTTGGGATCGGCGCCCGAGCCCATCGGGTGGTGGCCCATGTGTTCCACCCCGCCGGCGATGACGACGTCGTAGGCGCCGAAGCCGATGCTGCCGGCCGTGGTGGTAACAGCGGTCATGGCGCCGGCGCACATGCGGTCGATGGCGAAGCCGGGAACCGTGCGCGGCAGGCCGGCCAGCAGCGCGGCGGTCCTGCCGAGGGTGAGGCCCTGGTCGCCGGTCTGGGTGGTCGCGGCGATGGCAACCTCATCGATCCGCTCCGCCGGCAGCGACGGGTTGCGGCGCAGCAGGCCGCGGATGCATTTCACGATCAGGTCGTCGGCCCGGGTCCCGGCGTAGATTCCCTTCTCGCCGGCCCTGCCGAAGGGTGTGCGGATGCCGTCCACAAAGACGACGTCGCGGACAGTGCGCGTGGATGCGCCGCTTCCGTGCTGGCTCACGTGTAACTCCTCATCGAGATGTGGCGCGCCGGGTGCATGCCGGAGGGCGGCAGCAGCCTGGCGTCGGTCACACCGATGTTACTCGTGAGTAACTTAGCCTGCAAGGGGTGGTGCGGGACAGTTACTGGCCGCCGGCCGCGGCGACAGGTTTGGCTTCCTTGGGCGGCAGCGGCTGCGGGTTCAGGAATGCGCCGGCGATCAGCGGTGCACTGAGTTCCACCTGCCACCCGCGGGCCCCGAGCGCCCGCAGCTCAGCGGCAATGGAATCTTCGGTAACGATTGCTGGAGGCCGCCACGCCACGCGCCGCAGGTAGTCGGGCGTCAACAGGTTCTCCAGCGGCAGGTTCAGTTCCTCTGCCTTGGCCTGGAGGAGGGGCCGGGCAGTGGCCAGCCTGGCGGCGGCTTCGGGATCGCGGTCCGCCCAGACCCTCGGCGGTGGCGGGGCGTTAGTGGGCAGGTGCAGGGGCGGCAGTTCCTCCAGGTCCCGTGCTGCGGCGATGCAGCGCAGCCACCGTGGAGCTTCGCGCTGGGCCGCGCGGCCGTGGAACCCCTTGGTGCTGAGCAGTTGCGGGACGGTGGCGGGCATGGCCTTCGCCGCCGCTACCAGGGCGGAGTCCGGAATGAGCCTGCCCGGTGCCACGTCGCGTTTTTGCGCCAGGGAATCGCGTTCCAGCCACAACTCGCGGACAGCGGCCAGTTGGCGGCGGTCCCGGATCTGGTGCAGGCCGGAGGTCTTCCGCCAGGGGTCCACCCGGGGCGGAGCGACGCCGGCTTCGAGGATGGCGGCAAATTCCTGCTCGGCGTACTCCAGCTTCCCGTCCGCCTGGAGCAGTTCAATGAGTTCCTCGCGCAGTTCGGTGAGGACCTCCACGTCCAGGGCGGCGTAGCGCAGCCACGGCTCCGGCAGGGGGCGGGTGGACCAGTCGGCGGCGGAGTGTTCCTTGGCGAGCCCGAATCCCAGGAGCTGTTCGATGACAGCTGCCAGCCCCACACGGGGAAGCCCGGCCAGGCGTGCGGCCAGTTCGGTGTCGAAGAGCTTGTCCGGCCACATCCCGAGTTCGGACAGGCAGGGCAGGTCCTGGCTGGCGGCGTGCAGGATCCATTCGACGCCGCGCAGGGCGTCATTGATAATGTCCAGGTTTCCGAAGGGTTCGGGATCGATCAGCCAGGTCCCGGCACCTTCGCGCCGGATCTGGACCAGGAAGGCCCGCTGGCCATAGCGGAACCCGGAGGCGCGTTCGGCGTCAACGCCTGCAGGGCCGGTGCCGGCGGCAATGGCGGCGGCGCAGCGCTCCAGGCCGGACTGGGTTTCGATGACCAGGGGAACGCCGTCCCGGGGTGCGTCAAGATCGATGATTTCGGGGATGGGGCTGTCAAAGCCCTCCACCGTGATGTGGGGTGCGGCAGCAGCAGCCGGGACGCCGGCTGTGGTGTTTTCCGGAATGTTTGGGGTCATGATGCCCCCAGTTTACCGGGCTGCCCCATAACCGTTCTGCTGGCCCCGGCGCCGGGGCGGAAGGGCCGTCACACCGTCGGGCAGTGGTGGCAGGCCCGCGAACGTGCAGACCATGTCGGACCAGGCTTCCAGGTGTGCCTGGACATCGGAGGAATCCGGCGTCCAGGAGGCCCGGAGCTCGATGTCGATGGAACCCGGGCGTTCGGCCAGGGTGCCGAAGCTTTCGGACAGGACGCGGGTGGCTGTGCCGCCGGCTGCCCTGTAAGCGGCCCTGTGGTTCTCCAGCGCTTCGACCAGCCACGTCCATGCCACGGTACCCAGCATCTGGTCGTTGCCCATTTCCGGTTCCAGTTCGGCCCGTATATAGGTCACGATGCGGAACTCACCGTCCCAGACCGCTGAGCCGTCCGGATCGTGCAGCAGGATGAACCGTCCGGTGGCGAGTTCCGTCTCATCGTCGTCCGTCGCTCCTGCGGCGGCGGTCCCGGATGCTGCTGCGAAAGCCAGTGCCGCCGGTCCGTGGACGGGCGTGGAAAGGCTGCCTGTGCCGGGGGCCATGACTTCGGCACCGAGTGCGACGGCGAACGGAGCCAGCCGCGCAGGGGCAGGGATTTCGGCCAGGTGCAATTCCTTGCGGCACCGGGCTTTCCTGAGGGTTCCCAAGGCGTGGAGGAAATCCGGGGGAACCTGGTCAAGTGCGTTCACCTTGGCAGATTACGGGGCCGGGCGGCGCCGGGCAGGCAGGCTCGCCGTCAACGGACGGTCACCCTGCCTGGCCGTCCCGGTAATCCCGCAGTTCATGGCCGATCGCGGCGGCAAAGGCATCAACATCCTCCTCGGTGGTGTCGAAGGAGCACATCCAGCGGACTTCCCCTGCTGCCTCGTCCCAGTCGTAGAAGCGGAAGGAACTGCGCAGCCGGTCCGCCACGCCGGGTGGAAGGACGGCAAAGACGCCGTTGGATTCCGTCTTCTGGGTGGGGCGGACGCCCTCAATGATGTCGACGGCGTCCCTCAGCCGGGAGGCCATGGCGTTGGCATGCGAGGCGGAGCGCAGCCAGAGGCCGTCTTCGAGCAGGGCGATGAACTGGGCGGACATGAACCTCATCTTGGATGCCAGCTGCATGTTCATCTTGCGCAGGTACACCAGGCCGTGGGCGGCCTCAGGGTTCAGCGCCACCACGACCTCGCCGAAGAGCAGCCCGTTCTTGGTCCCGCCGAAAGAGAGGATGTCCACGCCGGCGTCCCTGGTGAAGGCCCGCAGGGGGAGGTCCAGGTGGGCGGCGGCGTTGGCCAGCCGTGCCCCGTCCATGTGCAGCTTCATGCCCTTTGCGTGGACATGGTCGGCGATGGCCCGCACTTCCTCAGGGGTGTAGCAGGTGCCCAGTTCAGTGGTCTGGGTGATGGAGACGGCCAGCGGCTGCGCACGGTGCTCGTCGCCCCAGCCCCAGGCCTCCCTGTCGATCAGCTCCGGGGTCAGCTTGCCGTCCGGGGTGGGGACCTGCAGCAGCTTCATGCCGCCGATGCGCTCGGGTGCCCCGTTCTCATCCATGTTGATGTGGGCGGTGGAAGCGCACACCACGGCGCCCCAGCGGGGGAGCAGGGACTGCAGCGAAAGGACATTGGCGCCGGTCCCGTTGAAGACCGGGAAGCATTCGATGCCCGGGCCGAAGTGTTCAACCATCAGTTCCTGCAGCCGTGCGGTGTAGTCGTCCTCGCCGTAGGAAACCTGATGCCCCTCGTTGGCTGCAGCCAGGGCTGCCAGCACCTCGGGGTGGACGCCGGAGTAGTTGTCGGAGGCAAAGCCGCGCACGCTGGGGTCGTGCAGCCGCAGCGTCGAGCGTGTTTCTGCTGTTGTCGTCATAGGGTTGCTCACGCTTTCAGTGTAGGTACAGTTATGGCGGTATCAGCCCGCCAGCCGGAGGCGGACCCCGTTGAGTTCGGCGGACGGCGTGCCGAAAAGGAGTACGACGGCGGCGGCCAGGTCAGCCACGTCCGTGGCCCCCTGGAATTTCCGCTCGGGGTGCGCGCGGCGCAGTTCGTCGTCAACGAGTGCCTTGACCACCAGGATGGTGGCAGCAGCCAGGTGTCCGCCGTCCCCGGCGGCGCGGCGGAAGCCATCCGCCATGGCCATGGTCCAGGCTTCCGCGGCGGCCTTCGCTGCAACGTAACTGGCCACCGCGGCGGTTGGTTTGTCCAGGGCGGTGGAGGACACCATGGCAAACCTGCCGGCCGGAGATGCGGCGATGTCGTCGAAGAAGACGCGGGAGACGTTGCGCAGTGTGGTGATGGCCCCGCGCTCCAGGAAGTCCCAGTCGTCGTCGGACTGGTCGGCGATGCCCTTGGCCCCGCGCCAGCCACCCACCAGGTGGATCACGGCGTCAACGGGCCCGACGGCGGCGCTGACCTCTGCCCGAAGCTGCCGGACGCCGTCGGGGTCGGCGAGGTCGCACGTGAAGGGGGTGACGCCGTCGCCCGCCTTTTCCGCCGCCGCCCCGATCCTGGCCCGGTCCGAGCCCGCGGTGGCGACGCGGTGCCCTGCCGCAGCCAGTGCGCGCGCAACGGCGACGCCGGACGCGCCGCTGCCGCCGGCCACCAGGACCGTAAGGGCCCCGGTGACGCTGGGGGCAGCCGCGGCAGTGCCGGAACCGGTCACAGGGCGGAGCGGCCGGTGATGCCGGCGGTTGATTCGATGACGGGGCGCATCTTCTTCTCCAATGCCTCGTAGAACATGGACAGCGGGAATTCGTCGTCCAGGACCTGGTCCGTGAGGCCGCGGGGTGTTCCCGCCAGTGGCAGCGCGTCCGGCCCCTTGGCCCACACGGAGGCCGGGTTGGGGGTGACGGTTGCGGACACCAGCTGGTAGGCCGCCAGCCAGTGGGCGGTCTTGGGCCGGTCGATGGAGCGCCAGTACAGGTCATCGATGCTGGCTCCCAGGGCGATCACAGCGTCCGCCACCTCATCCCAGTCGATGGTAAGCCGTGTGTCCGTCCAGTGCAGTACGTGCTGCTGGTGCAGCCAGGCGAAAAGGAGCTGGCCACCCAGGCCGTCATAGTTGCGGACCCGGCTGCCGGTGATGGCGAAGCGGAAGATGCGGTCGAAGATGATGGCGTACTGCACGAGCTTGGCGTGCCGCCGGGCCTCGGGGTCGGCGTCGTCGTCCTTTTCGATCCGGACGGACTCGCGGAATGCGGTGAGGTCGCAGCGCAGCTCCTCGAGCGAGTACAGGAAGTAGGGCATCCGCTGCTTGATCATGAAGGGATCGAAGGGCAGGTCGCCGCGCATGTGCGTCCGGTCGTGGATCAGGTCCCACATGACGAAGGTGGCCTCCGTGAGGTCCTGGTCAGCGAGCAGTTCGGCCGCGCCCTCCGGAAGCTCCAGGGAGGTGATCTCCGCGGCCGCCTTGAGCACGCGGCGGAACCGGGCAGCTTCGCGGTCGGCGAAGATGGCACCCCAGGTGAAGGTGGGGGTCTGGCTGACCGCTACCGTCTCGGGGAAGAGGACGGCCGAGTTGGTGTCGTAGCCGGGCGTGAAATCGACGAAGCGGATGGGGACGAACAGCTTGTTGGAATAGTCGCCGGCTTCCAGTCCCGCGATGAACTCAGGCCAGATCACCTCGACCAGCACGGCCTCCACCAGCCGGTTGCTGCTGCCGTTCTGGGTGTACATGGGGAACACCACCAGGTGCTGCAGGCCGTCAATGCGCTGCTGCTGCGGCTGGAACGCCAGCAGGGACGACAGGAAGTCCGGGACGGCGAACCCGCCCGCGGCCCATGCCCGGAAATCAGCGCAGGCGGCCTCAAGGTACTCCGCGTCGTGGGGGAAGGCAGGGGCCAGCGCCGTGAGGGCCTCCACGATGGTTTCCACGGACCGGGCTGCCGCCGTGTGGTCCGCGGGCTCGGGGACGGAACCGTCCTGGACCTGGAGGGCCTGCAGGGCGGTGGCTGCGCCCTTGAGCCGCAGCCAATCCTCGTTCTGCGCGGAAATACCGGTGACGGCGGTGGTCAGGGTCTCTGTCATCGTCGGCTGCCTTTCTGGTTGCTTGCTTCTCTGGTGAGCGTAACAAGCAACCAGCAGGACTTATGCCCGAAGGGTTGTTGAATAAGAAATTCTTAGCCTATGGCCCGGCTGGGGAGGAACGAGACCGGCCCCCGGCTGTGGGAACAGCTGGGGGCCGGTCTTTTGGACGGGTTGCGGGGACTTCCCGTGGTGCTTATCGCTTAGCCCTGGGGTCCGTCGCCGGCTGCCTCTTTGGCGACGAGCCGGAGGGAGACCGAGTTGATGCAGTAGCGCTGGTCGGTGGGCGTTCCGTAGCCCTCACCCTCGAACACATGGCCCAGGTGTGAGTCGCAGGAGGCGCACCGCACTTCGACCCTGTCCATGCCCAGGGTGCGGTCATGGATGTAGCGCACCTTGCCCTCGGTCAAAGGGGCCCAGAAGGAGGGCCACCCGCAGTGGGAATCGAACTTCTCCTTGCTGGTGAACAGTTCAGCGCCGCACGCGCGGCACTGGTACACGCCCTCCGTATGGGTGTCCCAGTATTCGCCGGTGTACGGCCGTTCCGTGCCCGCCTGGCGCAGGACGTGGTATTCCTCCGGAGTCAGTTCCTCCCGCCACTGGGCATCACTCTTCTGGACTGCGGCCTCGCTGTCCGCAGCCTCCTGTGCGCTGCCGTGCTGCGTTCCGGCACCAACGCCTGGTGCCCTGTTGCCGAAGATGCTGTTTCCAAAGATGCTCATAGCTTTCCCAACGCTTAGGAGTCGCCGATAAATCCCGAGCCCGCGTACAGGTGGAGCACGGGGACGCCGAGTTGGTCCTGGGCCTTGTTGGCCCAGTCAGTGTGGAACGTATCGGCCACGGCATGCGGCCGCGTGATCACCACGGCCTGGGAAGCGCCGGTTTCGCGGACCTTGGCCACCAGGCTGTCAACGGCCTTGCCGTCCACCACCTGGCCGGTCACGCCGGAGCCCAATCCCTCGAGCGCCGCGAGGGAGGCCGCCAGGGTTTCGTCGGCGTGCGCCCGTTCGGTGGCGGCATCAGGGTTGCGGGCGGCGAGTTCGCGGAAAGCCTTGGCAACGTCCAGCATGGACAGGTTCTCAAGGAAGTCCACCAGCAGGTGCCGCTCGGTATTGGCCGGGACCAGGACCAGCAGGCGGCTGTCCGCACCATCCACGAGCCGTTCGATGTTAACGCGGTCGTCCGCGCCCAGGGGTTCTTCAGTCAGGATGACGATGGGATCACTCATGGCCTTAGCCTAGTCCCGCCCGCTGGCCCCCGCACTGCACCTGCCCTGGGACTCCTTGGGCCCTCGAACTGCACCGGCCCCTGAGCTGCACCGCGGCCCGGGTCCCTCCCGGGCCCGCCCGGCGTCGCCGTGCCGCCCGGGTGCGGGAATGCGGGTATCTGCGGCAGGGCCGGTAAGAATAGTCCCATGGCACCTTTCCGGCGAGCGCGCCCTGCAATGACTGCATCCACCAGGGAATCCGTTGGGGTGTCGCCGGGGGCCAAATGGGCCGTTGGCGGCGCCATCGCCGGCGGCTCGGTGGCGGGCCTGCTGGGAGCGGGTTCCTCGGCGCTCGCCGTGTATTTCGCGCGGCGGGTCATCACTCCGGCACGGCAACGGGCGGCCGACAAGGAAGTCCTGGCGGTGATCCGGGACGGGCAGAAGCTGCAGGTGATCCTGGCCGCGAACGACGACACCACGGTGGACGGCGTCTACGGGTTCTTCTTCGACGGCGGCAAAGGGCACGCGCGGATCGGCCGCATCGTGTCCTACTCGCCCGCCGAGCGGACTGTGCTGCGCGAGGTCGAAGCCGTGTACAGCGGGGATCTCTCCACGGCACGCTGGGGATGGTGGAGCGGTGCCACCTACCCGGACCCGGCCGCCGTCGGAATCCCTGCCGAGGACGTCCTGATTCCCGTTGAGCGCGGCGAAGCTCCCGCCTGGCTGGTCCGGGCAAAGGGAACTGCCCGGACCTGGGCCATCATGGTGCACGGGCGCGGTGCCACCCGGCAGGAGGCGCTGCGGGCGGTGGGACCGGCGCTGGAACTGGGCCTGACCAGCCTGCTGGTGTCCTACCGGAATGACGGGCTGGCACCGTCAGCCGATGACGGCCGCTATGGCCTGGGCTCGACGGAGTGGCAGGATATCGAGGCTGCCATCGGGTACGCACTGGCCAACGGTGCCGAGGAAGTTGTTCTGTTCGGCTGGTCCATGGGTGGGGCCATTTGCCTGCAGACTGCCGATCTCTCCCGCCACCGCCACCTGATCAGGGCGATGGTGCTGGACGCACCGGTCATCGACTGGGTAACAGTGCTGGCCCACCATGCGCAGCTGAACCGGATTCCGTCGCTGGTGGGCAGGTACGGCCAGCTGATGCTGGGCCACCCGCTGGGGCGCAGGCTCACGGGCCTCTCAGCGCCCGTGGACCTGAAAGTCATGGACTGGGTGTCCCGGGCCGTCGAGCTGCGGACGCCAACACTGATCATCCACAGCGTCGACGACGAGTACGTACCGTACGGGCCGTCCGCCCTGCTGGCCGAGCGGAACCCGGAGATGGTGACGTTCGAGACGTTCAACCACGCACGGCATACGAAGGAATGGAATGTGGACCCCGAACGCTGGGAACGGCTGGTGAAGGCCTGGCTGCGCCAGCAGCTCGCTCCGCGCCTCAATCCCGGCTCCGGCGTGACCCCTGGACGCATGGGGGAATCTCCGGCCCAGCCCACGCAGGCGGGTGGCTGACATGGCGAAAGCACGCCCGGCAGGAACTGTGACCGGCCGCGGCAGGGAGCTGGCGGCGGAGCTTGCCGGGCTGGTGGCGTCGTCGGGCCCCGGACGGCCGGCGCAGGACTCGCACGCGCCCTTCGACGGCACAGTGGTGGGGGAAGTGCCCGTATGCACCCCGGACGACGTCCATGCCGCCGTCGAAACCGCACGCATGGCGCAGCGGCTGTGGGCAGCCCAGCCAATCGCCGAACGCCGCGCGGTGATCCGGCGGTTCCTGGCGCTGCTCCTGGACAGCGAGCAGGACGTCCTTGACCTGGTCCAGGCGGAGAGCGGCAAGTCCAGGCTGAGCGCCTTCGAGGAGTTCGCGGACGTGGTCCTGACGGCCGGCTATTACGAGCGGACAGCTGACCGGTACCTCCGCCCGCGCCGCCGGAAGGGCGCGGCCCCGGTCCTCACGCGCACCACGGAATACCGGATACCCAAGGGGGTTGTGGGTGTCATCAGCCCCTGGAACTATCCCTTGACCCTCGCGGTTTCGGACGCCATCCCGGCCCTGCTGGCGGGCAACGGCATCGTCCTGAAGCCTGACTCGCAGACGCCCTTCACGGCCCTGCTGATGCTCAGCCTCCTGCGGGAGGCGGGCCTTCCGGCGGACCTGTTCCGGATCGTCACGGGACCGGGCACGGAAATAGGGCCTGCCTTGATCGGGCGGGTGGACTTCCTGATGTTCACGGGATCCTCCAGGACCGGCAAGACCGTCGCCAGGCAGTGCGCTGAGCGGCTGATCGGCTTCTCCGCCGAACTGGGCGGCAAGAACCCGATGCTGGTGCTCGCGGATGCGGACGCGGGCAAGGCGGCTGCCGGCGCGGTGCACGCCTGCTTCTCCAACTCCGGGCAGCTGTGCGTCAGCATTGAGCGGATCTACGTCCATGCCGACCTTTATGACCGGTTCCTGGCGGCGTTTACAGCCAAGGTGAAGGGCATCCGGATGGGGTCCGGACCGGACTGGGACATTGGCATGGGGTCCCTTATCAGTACGGCACAGGTGGAGCGGGTGGACCGCCACGTCCAGGATGCGCTCGCAAAAGGCGCCCAACTCCTGGCCGGAGGACGGCGCCGTCCGGACCTGGGTCCGCTGTTCTATGAACCCACCGTCCTGGCCGGGGTTACGGATGAGATGCTCGTCGCCCGGGAAGAGACGTTCGGGCCGGTGGTTGCCGTCTACCGCGCGGCCGACGACGACGCCGCCGTCGCCCTGGCCAACGACTCCGACTTCGGGCTCAACGCCAGCGTCTGGTCCGCCCGCCGCGGCGAAGCAGTGGCCCGCAGGCTCCAGACGGGGACCGTCAACGTCAACGAGGGCTACGCGGCCACCTGGGCCTCGCACGATGCACCGATCGGCGGCATGAAGGACTCCGGCGCGGGGCGCCGCCACGGCCGGGAAGGCATCCTCAAGTACACGGAACCGCAGACCATCGCCGTGCAGCGGCTGCTCCGGGTGGGCCCCGCCCCCGGGATGTCCAACCACACCTACGCACGGATCATGAAAGGGGCCATCACCTTGATGGGCCGCCTTCCCCGAAACCGCTGAGGACACAGCCTGTGCCAACACCCGAGGAGAACTGAGATGGCCAAAGCAACACGACTTTCCGGTGCAACACTGTTGGTCACGGGAGGGGGAAGCGGGCTGGGCCGCCGCCTGGCGCTCGGCGCCGCCCGGCGCGGGAGCCGGGTGGTGATCTGGGATGTGGACGCGGCAGCGGGAGCAGCGGTCCGCGACGAAATCCGGGCTGCCGGCGCGCAGGCTGAAGCCCATGCCGTGGATGTCACGGACCGGGAGGCGGTCAAGGCCGCCGCAGCCAGGACGGGGCCGGTGGATGTGCTGGTGAACAACGCCGGGGTGGTCAGCGGGCAGCGGCTCCTTGATGCGACGGAAGAGGCCATCCAACGGACCATGGACGTCAACGTCATGGCCCTGTACTGGGTCACCCGTGCCTTCCTCGGCGGGATGGCGCAGCGCGGGCACGGCACCGTGGTCACCGTTGCCAGTGCTGCGGGGATGGTGGGCGTCGCCCGGCAGACGGATTACTCCGCCAGCAAGTTCGCCGCGTTCGGTTTCACAGAGTCACTCCGGGCCGAGCTCCGGGCGGACCACACCGGGGTCAACACGCTGGTGGTCTGCCCCTACTACATCAACACGGGGATGTTCGACGGCGTCCAGACCCGTTGGCCCCGGCTCCTCCCCATCCTCGAGGAGGAGGACGTGGCAGCTGAAGTCCTTGACGCGATCGAGGCCGGCCGCCGGAAGCTCGTCCTGCCGCCCCTGGTGAACCTGCTCCCGGTCCTGCGGATCCTTCCGGTCGGCGTCTTTGACCGGCTCATGGATGTGCTGGGCGTCAACCGCACCATGGACCACTTCACGGGCCGTCCCGGCGGCCGCGCCGGAGAGCCGGTCCTGGAAGGCCCAGGGCGGGCCCCGGCCCTTTCCCCGGAAGGGGACACTCGGCCCTGGCGCTGACAAAGAGAGCTGCCTACCGTCGGCTGCAAGGGGGGAACCATCAAGGCAATTGAAATGGGGCCCACAATGTATCTGACAAGGCGGCAACTCCTGCAAGCCGGCGCCGCAGCCGGTGCGGCCGTTGCGACGCAGCCGTATGGACCGGGAAGCGGGCGGGCAATTGCCACGCCAGGACAGGCCGGCCAATTCACCGAGCAGCTTCCAACGCTGGCCGAACTCGGCGTCCTGGACATGAGTGCCGGCGGCACTGCGTCTCTCTGGATGCGAAACGCCCAGCACCGCTTCCAGGCCGGCATGGGTGTGGCCGACACCCTGGCGTACCAGGACGGGACCTCCTCCCGTACATATTTGGGCCCGGTCATCGTCGCCCGGAAAGGAACCCCATTCAGCCTCACCGTCCATAACGGGATCGAACGGCATCCCCTTGGCTACGCCGTCGACGCGGAGCTCGTTCCTCCCGGCAGCAACGATGCTGCAGCGCCCAGGACGTCCGTGCACCTCCACGGAGGCAACACCAGGCCAGAGTTCGACGGGGGTCCCGAGCAGGCATTCAGGCCCGGCGCTTCCTACACATACAGGTATGGCAACGACCAGGACGCGGCCGGTCTCTGGTACCACGACCACGCGCTCGGCATTACGCGGTTGAATGTCTATGCGGGGCTGGCCGGCGGCTACCTGTTGCGGGACTCAGGTGGATCAGGAATAGATACCGGCGACGGTACCCACCTGCCCCCGCCGCCCTATGAAGTTCCGCTGATCATCCAGGACAAGATGTTCAACCCCGACGGCACGCTTGCGTACCCGCCGAACCCGGACCTTTCCACTGCCGGCGGAACACCGCGTCCCTGGGCGCCGGAGTTCTTCGGCGACGCGGCAACAGTCAACGGCAAGTGCCGGCCGAATCTCGACGTGGCCCGGGGGAAGTACCGGCTCCGCATGTTCAACGGCTCCAATGCCCGGTTCTACGACCTCAAGTTCACAGTGGATGGCGCGGCGCTCGCCTTCTTCCAAATAGGAACGGACGGCGGCCTGCTCAACGTACCGGTCAGGCTGAACAGGCTGCTCATGGGACCGGGCGAGCGGGCGGATATCGTGATCGATTTCGCCGGACACAAGCCCGGCACACGGGTTGTTCTGGCCAACAGTGCCCGCGTCCCCTACCCGGACGGCCCCGCCACCATCCAGCTCGGGGGACTCCCGCTGCCGCAAATCATGCAGTTCACTGTGACATCCCAGGCCGGATACACAGCCCCGATGCCTGGCAGCCTCCGGGACTGTTCCATCACAGATCTGGTGGCCAGGACCCCGGAGGCCATCAGGCCCATGGCACTGGTGGAAGTGGCCAACGCCGCCGGGGTTCCCCTCATGGCGCTCCTGAACAACCGAAAATTCGAGAGCGAAGACATTCTTCGGGTCCGGAGCGACAGCCTCGAAGAATGGGAACTGATCAATACCACGGGGGATGCCCACCCGATCCATGTGCACTTCACCCAGTTCCAGGTCCGCGACCGGCAAAAATTCGACGTCGACGGGTACCTGGCAGCCACCGGCTATGTAGACCCAGGGACCGGCCTGGTGACGCCGGGCCGCGGCAGCGCCGTTTCGGTCCGGCCCTTCCTGATCGGACGCCCCAAAGGGGCGCCGGCACATGAGCAGGGCTGGAAGGACACGGTCATTGCCATGCCTGGGGAAGTCACCAGGATCCGTGTTCCGTTCGGGGCAGGGGCGGCGGACGGAGCCCCGCTGGCCATCGGCTCATCCTTCAATGGCGAGTACGTCTGGCACTGCCACATCCTCGAGCACGAGGACAACGAGATGATGCAGCGGTACATCATCGAGTAGCGGAATGAACCACCCCTGCTGCGGCTAAGCCCGGAGGTTGCCTGCGGCCAGGGAGCCGATGGGAGCCGTGACAGCGTCTGTCAGCCGGACCAGGTCAGCCGGCGCCAGCTCAATGTCCAGGCCCCGCCGGCCGCCCGAGACCAGCAGGGTCTCCAGTCCCAGGGCGCTGGAATCCAGCACCGTGGGGGAGGGCTGGCGCTGGCCGAGCGGGGAGATGCCGCCGAGGACATAGCCCGTCCGGCGCTGTGCTGCAGCGGGATCGGCCATGGCGGCTTTCTTGGCCCCCAGCGCCATGGCCATTGCCTTCAGGTCCAGGGTTCCGCTGACGGGAACAATGCCCACCGCGAGCCTGCCCTCCACGTCCACCATCAGGGTCTTGAAGACGCGGGACGGATCGATCCCCAAAGCCTCGGCTGCCTCCACACCGTAACTCGCCGCCGAGGGGTCATGGGTATACGGATGCAGCACAAAGGGAACCCCGGCCGCGGTCAGGGCCGCTGTGGCCGGGGTTCCCTGGGAGTTGTTCCTGCGTGCCATGACGGCAGGGTCAGGCCTGGCTGCGGGATGCTGCGGCAACCTTGCGCTTGATCCTGCCCAGCATGGCGGTCATGCCCCGCATGCGCAGGGGGGTGATGGCGCGGGTGAGTCCCAGCAGCTCCGGCATGTCGTCCGGCACCGACAGGATCTCGTCCGCTGTCAAACCGTCCAGGCCCTCGTGCAGCACCCCGGCGAAACCGCGCGTGGTGGGCGCCTCGGGCGGTGCCTTGAAGAACAGGCGGACGGCGCCGTCGTCGTTGGTTCCCGTCTCAACGGTGAGGAACAGCGGCGACTGGCATTCCACCACCTGCTCCAGGAGTTCGGGGTGGTCCTTGAGCCGGTCCGGGAGTTCCGGCAGTCCTTCCGAGAACTCCAGCAGCAGCTGCAGCCTCTCAGGTTCGGACAGGGCCTGGAAATCGTCCACGATCGCCGCCAGGGCGGAAGGCAAAGCTTGAGTAGTCATCGTTCCAAGTCTACGCGGGGGAGCGGGGTCAGGCTCCGACGGCGACGGGAACGGAACCCCGCTCGGCGCCCTTGACGATCGGCACGCGCACGGCGTTGCCCCACTCGGTCCAGGATCCGTCGTAGTTGCGGACGGTCTCAAAGCCCAGGAGGTACTTCAGGGCGAACCAGGTGTGGCTGGACCGCTCGCCGATGCGGCAGTACGCCACGACGTCGTCGCCTTCAGCCAGGCCGGCTTCGCCGAGGTAGATGGCTTCCAGTTCCTCCCTGCTCCGGAAGGTGCCGTCGGCGGCAGCGGCGCGTGCCCACGGGATGGACGCTGCAGTGGGGATGTGGCCGCCGCGCAGGGCGCCCTCCTCCGGGTAGGCCGGCATGTGGGTGCGCTGACCGGTGTACTCCTCGGGGGAGCGGACATCGATCAGGGGACCGGTGCCCAGGTGGGCCAGGACGTCATCCTTGAAGGCGCGGATCGGGGCGTCCTCACGCTCCACCACCGGGTAGTTTCCGGGAGCGGGAGCTGGCCGGTCCCTGGTCAATTCGCGGCCTTCGGCAACCCACTTGTCCCGGCCGCCGTCCAGCAGCCGGACGTCCTGGTGGCCGAACAGCGTGAAGACCCAGAGGGCGTAGGCGGCCCACCAGTTGGACTTGTCGCCGTAGATCACCACGGTGCTGTCGCGGGAAATGCCCTTCGACGCCGCGAGTTCAGCGAAGGCGGCACCGTCAACGTAGTCGCGGGCCACGTCGTCGTTCAGGTCCGTGTGCCAGTCGATCTTGACGGCGCCGGGGATATGGCCGGTTTCGTACAGGAGCACGTCCTCGTCGGACTCCACCACGACGAGTTCGCCGCGGGCCACGGCACCGCTTTCAACGGCGGCAGCAAGCCACTCAGTGGAGACCAGCCGCTCCGGGTGGGCATAGGCTGCGAACTTCTCATTCTGTTCAACCGGGTAGGGCATGGCTTGGCCTTTCACTAAGAGCACGGGAAACCGCGGAACATGCATTGGAACCTGTTCCCACACTAACCAGCGCCCGTGGGGTTGTCCGTATTCCGTTAACAGGGCGAAATGTTGCCTTCATCACGCCCCTGGGCGTGAGGCCGGCGCCCCGCCCGGGTAGGGCCCGCATTGCCGGTATCCTTTCTGGGGACCAACCACCAGCAGAACGGACCACCTTGGTACAGATCGAACAGCTTGCCGCCCGCACTCCGGCAGTATCGGTGGACGAACTCCTTAAGGGCTTCTACCCCTCGCCCCGGTTTGGGGAGGTTTCCTTTTCGAGCTACCGCCCCGACCCGAAGCAGCCCAGCCAGGCCGCCGCCGTGCGTGCCCTGGAGGGATTTGCCGACGGCGTGGGGTCGGGCAACGGAGGCGGGCTTTTCAAGAAGCTGTTCGGCAAGAAGGACGAATCCAGGGCGGGAATCTACCTGGACGGCGGCTTCGGCGTGGGCAAGACCCACCTGCTCGCCTCCCTGTGGCACGCGTCGCCCGGCCCCAAGGCCTTCGGTACGTTCGTGGAGTACACCAACCTGGTGGGCGCTCTTTCCTTCCGCAAAACGGTGGACGCGCTGAGCAGCTACCAGCTCGTGTGCATCGACGAATTCGAACTGGACGATCCCGGCGACACCGTCCTGATGTCCCGTCTCATGCGTGAGCTGGCTGACGCCGGGGTCAAACTTGCCGCCACGTCCAACACGCTGCCCGGCTCCCTGGGCGATGGCCGGTTCGCCGCTGTGGACTTCCAGCGCGAAATCCAGGTCCTGGCGGACCAGTTCGACGTGATCCGCATCGACGGCGAGGACTTCCGGCACCGTGGCCTCCCGGCCGCGCCGGCGCCGCTGAAGAACAGCGAGCTCAACGCGCACATGAAGGCGGAATTCGACGGGAAGACCGTGGCCCAGGATGAGTTCTCCACCCTCATCCACCACCTGGCCGGCGTGCACCCCAGCCGCTACCGCCAGCTGATCCACGGCATTGACGGCGTGGTGTGGCGCAACGTGGAAACCATCACGGAACAGGCTGTGGCGCTGCGGTTCGTGGTCCTTGCAGACCGGCTCTACGACAAGGATGTGCCGATCCTGGCCAGCGGCGTCCCCTTCGACAAGCTGTTCACCGAAGAGATGATGGCCGGCGGGTACATGAAGAAGTACTTCCGCGCCGTCTCCCGCCTCACTGCGCTTGCCCGTGAAGGCCAGAACCACGAGCCCTCCTAGGCGGACTTCTTCCCGGGCCGGGGCCGCAGCGCCAGCCGGACCAGCAGTCCGGCCAGCAGCGCCCAGAAAGCAGACCCGATCCCGGCGAACGCCAGGCCGGACGCGGCCATCAGGAACGTGACGGCCGGGGCAATCCGGTCGTCCGGGTCCGCCAGGGCTGCCGAGACCGCCGAGGCGAGGGTGCCGAGCAGTGCCAGCCCGGCAACGGCTTCAAGCATCCCGGCCGGCGCTTTGCTGACCACCGACACCAGGGCCGCCGAGAAGGCAGCCAGCACCAGGTAGGCCAGG
Source organism: Arthrobacter sp. NicSoilC5 (assembly GCF_019977395.1). Lineage (NCBI taxonomy): Bacteria > Bacillati > Actinomycetota > Actinomycetes > Micrococcales > Micrococcaceae > Arthrobacter > Arthrobacter sp. NicSoilC5. Next base: position 208,903 of record NZ_AP024660.1, read on the forward strand.
CCGGACGTGAAGCCCGCGATCCACCTCCTGCTCCGGTCCCCGCCGGCTTCCTCGCCGGCGGCCAGGGCAGCACTGAGCGCCGCGAGATTGATGGCATGGCCGCCGAACGGGGCCCCCGCAACAGTTCCCGCTCCCGTGACGAGCATCGCCGGGCGCCACGGTGCCTCATATCCAAAAGACCTCAGCACGGCCACCCCGGGAATGTTTTGCGAGGCCATCGTCACCACGAACAACGGGAGCGCAAGGCCCGCCATCGCCTGGAGGCTGAACGCGGGTGTGGTCCAGGCCAGTGCCGGGACCAGGCCTGCCGGTTCAACAGGGGTTCCGGCAGATGCCAGGGTTATTCCGATCACGCCCAAGGCCGCCAGCAGGGCTGCCGGCACCGCCCAGCGCGGGGCGAACTTCATCATCAGCAGCCAGCACAAGATCACCGGCGCTGCAAACGCCGGGGCGGAGCCGAGGGCTTTGAAGGGTGCCAGGCAGAGCTGGAGCAGGACACCGGCCAGCATGGCCTGGGCCAGGGAAGTCGGGATACGCGCCATCAGCCTGCCAAGCGCCGGCACCAGGCCGGTCATGGCCAGCAGCAGGCCCGCACCAAGGAAGGCTCCGACGGCGGCCGGCCACCCGCCGTCGGGCACTCCCGATGACGCAAGCAGTGCTGCGCCCGGCGTTGACCAGGCCAGTGTCACCGGGACCCTCGAACGCCAGGCGAGCACCAGCACGCCGAGTCCGACGGTGAGCGTTACGGCCAGGAGGCCGGACGCAGCCTGGGCAGGATCAGCGCCGACTGCCTTGAGTCCGGCCAGGACCACGGCAAAGGATGAGGTGAAGCCCACCAGCGCGGTGACGATCCCTGCGACCACCGGCCGGGAATCGGTCCGGGTCAGTCCGGGCTTGGTTGCCGTGGTGGGGGCGGGGGACTTGGGCATACCGGCAGGTTACCGGCCCGGGTTTGGCAACCGGCAATTCGGGGCGGCGAATGTCGCCGTTAAACGCCAAAGGTGCGGGCGCCGCCTCCCGGCGGGACCCGCACCTCCTTGACGTGCCGGGCAAAGCCCTGGCCAAATCCTTTACGGAGCCCTGTCAACCGGCGGAACCGGATTTCCAGGAGCTGCCGGGGGAACCTGCTCGGCGGCAGGTTCCTGCCCCGGGGTGCCGTTCTTGTCAACGAGCTTGGAAGCGCCATCCTGGATCTTGTCGACGTGGCCTGCGTACTTGCCGCCGGTCCTGGTGTCGACGAAATCGCCGGCCTTGGTGATGCCGTCCTTGATGGCCTGCTCGTTGCCGCGGATGAGACCCTGAGCCTTGCCCTTTAGATCGTCAATCAAACCCACGGGCACCTCCCTTCTATCGCGGAGCCAGGTCGCTCCTCGCGCATTCGATCCTATCCGGGCCCGGGAGGCGTGCCAAGGGAATCACGTTCGCCAGCAGCGGATGCGGCTTAAACGAAAAAAGCAGCTCCGGAGAGCTGCTGTTCGTGTGTGGGCGATACTGGGATCGAACCAGTGACCTCTTCCGTGTCAGGGAAGCGCGCTACCGCTGCGCCAATCGCCCGGAACCGGAAGACCGGCTTATGGGATATAAGAGAGCGGACGACGAGATTCGAACTCGCGACATCCACCTTGGCAAGGTGGTGCTCTACCAGCTGAGCTACGTCCGCATTGTGCAGATTGTTCCGGAAAAATCCGGCGGTTCTGCCAGCAAGTTGCCTTGCCGAGTGGGCGATACTGGGATCGAACCAGTGACCTCTTCCGTGTCAGGGAAGCGCGCTACCGCTGCGCCAATCGCCCATTGCATCCGGAAACCCGGAAACCATGGTTTTCACCGAGGTGGGTACGGGATTCGAACCCGTGTATACGGCTTTGCAGGCCGCTGCCTCGCCTCTCGGCCAACCCACCGTGTTAGCGTCAATTCCGAAGAATGTTTGCTGTGACAGTGTCCTGCGAGCGGACGACGAGATTCGAACTCGCGACATCCACCTTGGCAAGGTGGTGCTCTACCAGCTGAGCTACGTCCGCATTTTGGAGGCTTGATTCCTTGCCGTTTCCGGCATTTCCTCGCGTTCCAACGAGTAAAAACAATATAGGAGGTTCCGGGAAACTCCAAATCGCCCCGGCGCGGCCGGTCCGCATGGCCCCAACAACCGCGGAATTCCGCGAACTTTTCGAGTTACAGGCGTGTAATTCCGGCCAGGGTGAGTACGGCCGCCACACCTTGTGCTGCCTGAGGCGCTGCTTTCGTGCAGGTGATGCGCTGCTTTCGTGCAGGCGCGGGCGGGGGTGGACGTGGCTGCAGGACCCCCATGGAGCATGGCTTTGCGTGTGGCGCCGGCCGATTTTTCAATTGGGGCAGACGTGGGCTAACATTCAAATGCATCGGGGCGATTGGCGCAGTGGTAGCGCGCTTCGTTCACACCGAAGAGGTCACTGGTTCGAACCCAGTATCGCCCACCGCAGAGGTCCGTTTCCGCTCATCAGCAGCGGAAACGGACCTTTTTTGCGTGCGGCTCCTGCCGCCGGAGATTTTGTCGGCCCCCTGTGAAAGAGTCTTTTGTATGACTGATCCGCTTCTTGCCCACGCCACCGAATACGGCCGGATGTACGCACGGTCAACGTCTGAGCAGTTCTCGGTTCCTTCCATCACCACGGTGATCAGCCAGCAGCCGCACGGCCTCGATGGCTGGTTCGGCTATATGGGTGCCAGCAGCCTGGCCAACGATCCGCTGCTCTCCGACTGCCTGGGGAGCCCGGCCAAAATCAAGCAGGCCATCAACCGTGCGGCAAAGGCGGCCGAAACGTACCGGGACGACGCCGCCAGGCGCGGGGACCGGGTCCACAACTACTGCGAGCAGGTGGCCCTGCGGGCGCTCGGACGCCCCCATTCCATGAAGGAAGCCCGCGATGCCCTGGCCGCCAACGGGGAGGAGGCTTTTGCCGTGCGCTTCGACGAATGGTGGGAACTCTTCCGCGTGGAGCCCATCGCCCCGGAAATCACGGTCTGGAACAACTCGGTGGGATACGCCGGAACCCTTGACCTCGTGGCCAGGATCAACGGACGCATCTGCCTGATCGACTACAAGACCAAGGGCACAACCCGGGACGGTCAGGTCAAGCCCCTGGATGACAAGGTGGTGATGCAGCTGGTTGCCGGCATGAAGGCGGAAGAAAGCCTCGTGGATCCGGAGGCGGGGACCTGGGAGCCCTGGAAGTACGGTGAGGACCCGGTCCTGCTGGCGGTGGCCATCGGTGAAACGGAAGTCCGCCCCGTCCGGGCCAACCCTGAGGTCCTCAAGCACCACTGGTGGAAGTTCTGCGCCCTGCGCCGCGTCTGGGAACTTTCCGCGGACACCATCAGCGCGGGCACTGCGCTGCTGCCCATCGCACCCCCGCCCCTGGCCCGTACTGCCTAAGGAGACGGTGCACGTGAAGAGACTGCACCTAAACTGGACAGGTTCACTTTCCCGCCAACCGTGAGGACACCCAGCGCATGGCTATTCTGAATATCCGCATCATCGGCGATCCTGTGCTGCGCACAGTTGCCGATCCCGTGACGGAATTCGGACCCGACCTTGCCAAACTGGTCGCCGACATGACCGAGACCATGGAGGACGTGGAAGGAGCCGGCCTTGCCGCTCCCCAGATCGGCGTCAGCAAGCGCATCTTCACCTACCGGATCGACGGCGTCGAGGGCCACATCATCAATCCTGTCCTGGAGAACAGCGAGGACTACCAGCCGGACCACGTGGAGGGCTGCCTGTCCATCCCGGGCCTGGGCTTCCCGGTCCGCCGTTTCCGCGCCACCCGTGTCACCGGCGTTGACATGCACGGCAACCCGGTCACCATTGACGGCGAGGGGATGCTGGCGCGCTGCTTCCAGCACGAAAACGACCACCTGGACGGCATCCTTTACACGGACCGCCTCGAGGGCGAGGACCGGAAGGCGGCGCTGAGGTCCATCCGCAACGCCAATTACGACGCCGTCGCCGGACGGACCACAGCCAAACGCGCCAAGAGTGTGGGGTCAAGCTTCGGCGGGACCAGCTTTGGCGGAACCAGCACCCCCGGCTCCAGCTTCGGCGCAGCCGGGTGAGGGTCCTCTTCGCGGGGACACCCGCCGTCGCAGTTCCCTCCCTGGACGCGCTGGTCAACGCCGGCTTCAACGTCGTTGCCGTCCTGACCCGGCCCGACGCGCCGCTGGGCCGGAAACGGGTGCTGACGCCGTCGCCCGTTGCCCAGCGGGCCGCGGAACTGGGCATCGAGGTCATCCGTGCCGCACGCGTCGATGCCGAGGCCATTGCCAGCATCAGCGCGGTGCAGCCGGACGTCGCGGCCATCGTCGCCTATGGCGGACTGGTTCCCCGCGATGCCCTGGGCATTCCGCGGCACGGCTGGGTCAATCTGCACTTCTCCCTGCTGCCCGCCTGGCGCGGGGCGGCGCCCGTCCAGCGGTCCATCATGGCCGGGGACGACGTCACCGGCGCAGTGACGTTCCAGCTTGAGGAAGGCCTGGACACCGGGCCCGTCTTCGGCACCCTGACGGAGGCCGTCAAGCCCCAGGACACGGCGGGTGACCTTTTGGAACGGCTGTCCCACAGCGGCGCGGTCCTGCTGGCCCAGACGCTTTCTGCCATCGATGCCGGTAAAGCAGCGCCGCAGCCACAGGCCGGCGATGTCACGCTGGCGCCGAAGCTGACCCTGGAGGATGGCCACCTGAACTGGGCGCATCCGGCCCTGGCCATCAGCAGGCAGGCGCGCGGTGTCACCCCCGAGCCCGGTGCGTGGACCGTGCTGGACGGGCAGCGGGTCAAACTTGAGCCGGTGCGGCTGCGGCCGGATGTTTCCGGGCTTGCCCCGGGATCCGTGGCACTGCGGGACAAAGCCGTGCTGGTGGGGACAGGTTCGCACGCGGTGGAACTTACCCGGATCCAGCCCGCCGGGAAAAAGATGATGGCCGCCGCCGACTGGGCGCGCGGTTTGGCTTCACTGGAGAGCGTGGTGTTCGAATGACCGGGTCCGGAGGCAATACAGGCGGACGGGGAAGTGCCGGGGGACGCAGCGGCGCCGGGAAAGGCGGGCAGGGCGGCAGCGGCGGACCTGCCGGCGGCGGCCGTGGGAACGGCGGTCCCCGGGACGCCAGCCGGCGGAACGCCAAGGGGCGGGAACGCAACCGCGGGCCGCAACGGAGCTTCACCGACCAGGCGCCGTCCCAGCGCACCAGGCGCGCAGATCCCGCCCGCCTGGTGGCCTTCGAGGTGCTCCGCGCCGTGGCGGCGGAGGATGCCTACGCCAACCTGGTCCTGCCCGCACGGATCCGGCACCACCACCTGGACAAGCGGGACGCCGGATTCGCCACCGAACTGAGCTATGGGGCCCTCCGCGGCCAGGGAACCTATGACGCCATCCTGGCGCGGTGCGTGGACCGGCCCCTGGCGCAGCTTGACCCGGCCATCCTCGACGCCCTTCGCATCGGTGCCCACCAACTGCTTGCCATGCGGGTCCCGGCCCACGCTGCCCTGGACCAGACCGTAGGGCTGGCCCGCGCCGTGATCGGCGCCGGACCACCGACGTTGATCAACGCCGTCCTTCGCAAGGTCGCCGCCCGGAGCCTGGAGGAATGGCTGGACCTGCTGGTGGAAGGCGAAACCGACGCTACGAAGGTAGCCGCGGTGAGGTACGCCCACCCCGAGTGGATCGTCCGGGCCATGCGCCAGTCCCTCGTCGCCCACGGCCGTTCCGCAACAGAGATCGACGACCTGCTGGAAGCGGACAACGACGCACCTGTGGTTAACCTCGTTGCCCTGCCCGGCCTGGGCAGCCTGGACGAAGCGCTGGAAAACGGCGCCACCCCCGGGGAGCTGGTTGAAGGCTCGGCGCTCTCCAGCGGCGGGGACCTGGGCCGCCTGGCCTCCGTCCGCGCCGGTACCACCAGGGTGCAGGACGTCGGTTCCCAGCTGGTGGCCAGGGCCCTGGCCGCGGTGGACCTCGGTGCACCCGGCGGAGCGGGCGGCACGGGAAGTGAACCCACGGCCGGTGACGCTGAAGCATGGCTTGATCTCTGTGCCGGTCCCGGCGGAAAGGCAGCGCTCCTTGGTGCGCTGGCACACCAGCGGGGCGCCACACTGCTCGCGAACGAGCCCGCGCCGCACCGGGCCAAGCTGGTCAGCCAGGCACTGTCCGCCGTTCCGCACGACAGCTGGCAGGTCCGCACCGGTGACGGCCGTGAAGTGGGCGGTGAGCAGCCCGGGCGGTATGACCGTGTCCTGGTGGACGTTCCCTGCACGGGCCTGGGAGCATTGCGCCGCAGGCCGGAGTCCCGGTGGCGGCGCTCGCCCAAGGACATTGCAGATCTCGGGCCGCTGCAGCGCGAACTGCTGGCCTCGGCCCTGGGTGCCGTCCGGCCAGGGGGAGTGGTGGCCTACGTGACCTGTTCACCCCATCCCGCCGAGACAACAGCCGTCGTGGACGACACCCTGCGCAAGCGCCCTGACCTGGAACTCCTCGATGCCGGTGCGGCCCTGGACGCGGTCAGCCTGACCGGGAGCCTGGGCGCCGGCCACGAGTCAACGGCGCAGCTCTGGCCCCATATCCACCACACCGACGCGATGTTCCTGGCCCTGATAAAGAAGAAGGCCTGACCGGGCAGAACGCCTGGGTTTCCCACCACGCACCTTGAAAGGCACCCCCGTGACGCAATGCTGCATCAATCCGAGCATCCTCTCCGCCGACTTCGTGAACCTTGAGGCCGAACTACAGCGGATCAGCAATGCCGACGCCGTGCACGTTGACGTCATGGACAACCACTTCGTGCCCAACCTGACCATCGGGTTGCCCGTCGTGCAGCGGATCCAGGCCGTCAGCCCCGTACCGCTTGACGCCCACCTGATGATCGCCGACGCGGACCGCTGGGCGCCTGGTTTCGCGGACGCCGGCCTGGCCTCCGTGACGTTCCACGCCGAAGCTTCCATTGCGCCCATCAAGCTGGCACGGGAACTGCGCAGCAGGGGATCCAAAGCGGGCATGGCCCTGCGCCCGGCAACCCCGGTGGAGCCATACCTTGACATGCTGCCGGAACTCGACATGCTGCTCATCATGACGGTGGAACCGGGCTTCGGCGGCCAGGCGTTCCTGGACATCACCCTGCCCAAGATCCGCAGGGCCCGCGCGGCCGTGGAGGGCTCCGGGCTGGGGGTGGCCATCCAGGTTGACGGTGGCATCACGGAAGAGACCATTGCCCGGGCCGCCGAGGCCGGGGCGAACGTCTTTGTGGCCGGTTCCGCCGTCTACGGCGCCGACGATCCCTCAGCTGCCATCGACCTGCTGCGCGCCAAGGGCAGCCGGACATTACGCGCGGCGACGGAATAACCGGGAGCCCATCCCGGTTGTGGCACAATAACAACACACATACGTGCTCCGGGGTCGGTGTAAGTCCGAACCGGCGGTGACAGTCCGCGACCCGCGCGCCGTTGTTCTCCCAGGAGGGCTCCGGCAAACGGTTGAACCGGTGGAATTCCGGTACCGACAGTTAAAGTCTGGATGAGAGAAGCACGTACAGCTGTATCTGCGCAGCCTTTTGGCTCCGCAGCGTTCTGCTGTCGTATCCCCGGAGCCATCGCGGTTCGACAGGGAAGGAACGACACACGAATGAACCCCCAGCGATGGCTCTTAAACGCCGCAAGCCCTGCCGCTTCAAAGGCAGGCCACACCTCCGCAACGGCAGCCGCATGACGGGCGCCGTAAAGCTTCAGCCCGCCGCCGGGGTGGTCACCGCCTTCAGCGCCGCCGAAACCACCGCCATGGAGCAGGCCCTCCAGGCAGCGCTAAAAGGCCCCCGCGGCGCGAATCCCCTGGTGGGCGCCGTCGTCGTAGGCGCTGACGGCAAGCAGCTCGTTGCCGGCTACCACCGCGGCGCCGGCACCGCACACGCCGAAGCCGACGCGATTGCCCAGGCCGCCGCCGTCGGACTGGACCTGTCCGGCTGCACCATGGTGGTCACGCTGGAACCCTGCAACCACGTGGGCCGCACCGGACCGTGCACGGAGGCGATCATCGCGGCCGGGATCACCGATGTGGTCTACGCCGTGGACGACCCCCACGATCCCGCTGCCGGGGGCGCGGCAACACTGCGCGCAGCCGGCGTCAGGGTCCGCAGCGGCCTGGGTGCCGACGAGGCCCTGGACCTGAACCGCCAGTGGTTCGAAGCGGTAGCTGCCAAGCGGCCGTTCGTCACCCTGCACATCGCGCAGACCCTGGACGCCCGCATCGCTGCCGAAGACGGCACCAGCCAGTGGATCTCCAGCCCGGAGTCCCTGGCTGACAACCACGGGATCCGCAGCCGCATCGACGCCATCCTGGTGGGCACCCAGACCGTGATGGTGGACAACCCACGGCTGACCGCCCGGGACGCCGCCGGCAACCCCGCGCCCAAGCAGCCGGTCCGTGCCGTCATGGGTCTCCGCGACATTCCGGAGGGCGCTGCAATCCACGGCGACGATGGCCTTGCCGTCCACCTTCCCACCCGCGACCCGCGCGAAGCCCTGTCCATGCTGTACTCGTCCGGCATCCGGCACGTCATGGTGGAGGGCGGGTCCAGTATCCTCAGCTCCTTCCTGGCGGCAGGCCTGGTCGACGAACTGATCGTCTACCTGGCGCCCACCCTGCTGGGATCGGGCACCCCCGCACTGAACGGGCTGGGCATCACCAGCCTTCCCGACGCCCAGCAGTGGGAATGGGACGCGTCCGACGGCGGCGCGGTCCGGACGCTGGGCCGGGACCTCAGACTCCACCTCAGACCGCAACGGCACGTTGCACTTGACCACCCACCAATCCGCACAGCCGCGGAGCCAGCCCAGGGAGGCTACTGATGTTTACCGGAATTATTGCCGAGCAGGGGCAGGTGCTGTCCGTCGAGCGCGACGGCACCACCAGCGCCACCGTCCGGCTGCACGCCCCCGCCTCCACCGAGGGCCTGGCACTTGGGGGCTCCATCGCCGTCAACGGGGTCTGCCTCACGGCAACAGCGATTGACGGCAAGGACTTCAGCGTCGACGTCATGGGGGAGACCCTGGTCCGGAGCACCATCGGCGAGCTCACTGCAGGCGAATCAGTCAACCTGGAGCGTTGTGTTCCCGCAGGCGGCCGCCTGGACGGCCACGTGGTGCAAGGCCACGTGGACGGCGTGGGCGTCCTGCTCGAACGGGAACCGCAGGGCAACTGGGAGCGGCTGCGCTTCGGCGTCCCCGCCAACCTGGCCCGCTACATCGCCGAGAAAGGCTCCATCGCCATCGACGGCGTCTCCCTCACCGTGACGGCGGTCAGCCCGGCCGCAGAGCAGGAACCCTGGTTCGAAGTGGGCCTGATCCCCACCACCCTCGCCGAAACCGGCCTGGGCACCAAGACCACCGGCAGCCGGGTAAACCTTGAAGTCGACGTCCTGGCCAAATACACCGAACGGCTCCTTGCCTTCAGCAGCGCCGCCGCACCGGCCGGCAGCGGCGAAGCTGCCACCGCGGGAGGTGCACGGTGAACGCAGCAGTACGCCTGGAACCCGCCGTGGCCCATGACCCCGTGACCAACGCCGTGACCGGCACCCCGGCATCCGGTGACCCGGTGACCGGCCGGGCATCGTCCGCGCCCGCCCGGGGACTGGACCCCATCGCGGATGCCGTGCGCGCCATGGCCGCCGGGCGTCCGGTGCTGGTGGTCGACAACGAGGACCGCGAAAACGAAGGCGACATCATCTTCGCCGCCCAGCACGCCACGCCCGCGCTGATGGGCTGGACCATCCGGTACAGCTCGGGCGTGATCTGCGTGCCGTTGACCGGGGACCGCGCGGACGCACTGGCACTGCCTCCCATGACGGCTGTCAACGAGGACGCGAAGGGCACTGCCTACACCGTCTCCTGCGACGCGGCCGTCGGCGTCAGTACGGGAATCTCCGCAACGGACCGGGCCCTGACCGCGCGCATCCTGGCGGACCCGCAGGCCGGTCCGGCATCCGTGACCCGGCCGGGGCATATTTTCCCGCTCCGTGCAGTTGACGGAGGTGTGCGGGAACGCCAGGGCCACACCGAGGCCGCTGTGGACCTGTGCCGCCTGGCAGGCCTTGCACCCGTCGGGGTGATCGCGGAAGTGGTGTACGACGACGGCGAAATGATGCGCCTGGACGGGCTCCGTTCGTTCGCAGCTGAACATGGGTGCCCCCTGATCTCCATCGAGGACCTGGTGGCGTATCTTGAAGCCGGGACCGGGGGAGCACCGGACGAGGATGCCCGGGCGGTCCCGGGTGAAGAAAAGGAGAAACGATGACGGCAGCGGCAGCCAGCGACGACAGCCAGCACAATGGTCACCGGAAGCCCCACGCGGTGTCCGGTGAAGCGCCCCATCCCGTCAGCGGAGGGCCCGTGGTGCAACTGCCCACCGCCTTTGGCGACTTCGTGGCGCAGGCGTGGACAGACCTCGTGACAGGCGTGGAGCATCTGGCCGTCAGTTCCCCCAATGCTCCCACCGACGGAAAAGCTCCCCTTGTCCGGCTGCATTCCGAGTGCCTCACCGGGGATGTTTTTGGTTCCTACCGTTGCGACTGCGGGGAACAGCTCGCCTTCGCGCTGGAGCTGATCCGGGACAACGGCGGAACCCTGCTCTACCTCCGCGGCCAGGAAGGCCGCGGGATTGGCCTGGCCAACAAGATCAAGGCCTACGCGCTGCAGGAAGCGGGCTTTGACACCGTCGAAGCCAACGAGCAGCTGGGCCTTCCCGTTGATGCCCGCTGCTACAAGGCCGCGGCCCAGATCCTCGCGGAAATGGGCCTGCATGAAGTCCGGCTGCTGAGCAACAACCCGGACAAGCAGAACAGGCTGGCCAAGGCCGGGGTGACGGTCGTGGAAATGGTTCCCACAGAGGTCCCCTCCCGCGAACAGAACATCCGGTACCTGCGCACCAAGAAGGACCGCATGGAACACCGGCTGGTGCTGGACACCCAGGTGGCTCCCGTGCCTGTGACGGCCCCCGAAACCCCTTACGACCACGAACAAGACTGACGTCTTCACGAACGAACGGAACACAACAAACCCATGAGCGGACACGGCGCCCCCGACATTGACCTCAGCACCCTCAACCCGGCTGAAACCTCGCAGCTGAAGCTGGCCATCATTGCAGCCAGCTGGCACACGCAGATCATGGATGGCCTCCTGGACGGTGCACTCCGCGCCGCCAAGGATGCCGGGATCGCCGAGCCCACGGTGCTCCGGGTTCCGGGCAGCTTCGAACTTCCCGTGGCCGCCGCGCGGCTGGCACCGCACTTTGACGCCGTGGTGGCCCTCGGCGTCGTGATCCGCGGCGGCACGCCGCACTTCGACTACGTCTGCCAGGCTGCGACGTCGGGCCTCACCGACGTCAGCGTCTCCACCGGCGTGCCGGTGGGCTTCGGCGTGCTCACCTGCGACACCGAACAGCAGGGCCTGGACCGCGCCGGCCTGCCCGGCTCCAAGGAAGACAAGGGCCACGAGGCCGTCACCGCGGCACTGGCCACCGCCGTCGTCCTCAAGCAGTACCGCAGCTAAGCGGCACTCCGCTGCACGGGCGCGGTGTGTATTCCCTCACATCGCGCCCGTCATGCAACCGCCCGGGAAGCGCCCCCACGGCCGCAGCAAGTAGGCTGGAGGGCGTGAAGAATTTCGAGACGCTGTTCGCTGAGCTCAGCGAGAAGGCAGCCACCCGCCCGGAAGGCTCCCGCACCGTCGCTGAATTGGAGTCCGGTGTTCACGGCATCGGCAAAAAAGTCGTTGAGGAAGCAGCCGAAGTATGGATGGCTGCCGAATATGAATCCGATGAAGCTGCGGCCGAGGAAATCTCCCAGCTGTTGTACCACCTGCAGGTTCTGATGCTCGCAAAAGGCCTGACCCTGGAAGACGTCTACAAGCATCTGTAGCCACCGGCCGGCGCTTTGCCGCCGGCCTCCTGTGGCCTGCATTGCCTGAAGACCCAGACCTTCCACCCAGAAAGAATTTCCCATGCTGCGAGTAGCCGTCCCCAACAAGGGCTCCCTGTCCGAAGCCGCCTCCGCCATGCTCTCCGAAGCCGGATACCGCCAGCGGCGCGACAGCCGCGAGCTGGTCATGGTTGATCCCGACAACGACATTGAGTTCTTCTTCCTCCGCCCCCGCGACATCGCGGTATACGTGGGCCGGGGAACGCTCGACGTCGGCATCACCGGCCGCGACCTGCTGCTGGACGCCGAGGTGGAAGCCGAAGAACTGCTTCCGCTGGGCTTCGCCGCCTCCACGTTCCGCTTTGCCGGCCCGGTGGGCGATTTCAGTTCCGCCGCCGAACTCGAGGGCAAGCGCCTTGCCACCAGCTACGACGGACTGCTGCGCAACTACCTGGCAGAACGCGGCATCAATGCCAAGGTGGTCCGGCTCGACGGCGCCGTTGAATCCTCCGTGCGGCTCGGCGTTGCGGACGCCATCGCCGACGTCGTGGAAACCGGCAACACCCTCAAGGCCGCCGGCATGGAAATCTTCGGCGAACCCATCCTCAAATCCGAAGCCGTCCTGATCCGTCGCACCGGCGCCGGCGGAGCCGCCAACGGCACGGCCAAGGAGATCGAGGTCCTCATCCGCCGCCTCCAGGGCGTCCTGGTGGCGCGCCAGTACGTCCTGATGGACTACGACATCCGCAAGGAACTCGTGGAGAAGGCCGCCAGCCTGACTCCCGGCCTCGAATCGCCCACCGTCTCCCCGCTGCGGGACTCCGACTGGGTAGCCGTCCGGTCCATGGTGCCCAAAAAGGAAACCAACCGGATCATGGATGAACTCTACGACCTGGGCGCCCGCGCCATCCTGGTCAGCAGCATCCACGCCTGCCGCATCTGATCACCGGCTTCCCCAGCACCACCGAATACCAGGAGTTCCCATGGCAGTAGCAGTACGGGTCATTCCCTGCCTTGATGTCGACGCCGGGCGCGTCGTCAAGGGCGTCAACTTCGAGGGCCTCCGCGATGCCGGCGACCCCGTGGAACTCGCCCACCGCTACGACAACGCAGGCGCCGACGAACTGACCTTCCTCGACGTCACCGCGTCGTCCGGCAACCGGGAAACCACGTTCGACGTCGTCCGGCGCACCGCCGAGGAAGTCTTCATCCCGCTCACCGTTGGCGGCGGCGTCCGCGGCGTGGCCGAGGTGGACAAGCTCCTGCGCTACGGCGCGGACAAAGCCTCCATCAACACCGCGGCCGTGGCGCGCCCGGACGTCATCGACGAGATCACCCGGCACTTCGGTTCCCAGGTGCTGGTCCTGTCCGTCGACGCCCGCCGGACGCGCCCCGGATCCCAGCCCACGCCGTCGGGCTTCGAGGTGACCACCCACGGCGGCCGCACCGGCACCGGGATCGACGCCATCGAATGGGCCCGGGAAGCAGCCGACCGCGGCGTCGGGGAGATCCTGCTGAACTCCATCGATGCCGACGGCACCAAGGACGGCTTCGACCTCGAACTCATCAAGCTGGTCCGGGCCGCCGTCAGGGTCCCCATCATCGCCTCCGGCGGTGCCGGGGAGCCGGCGCACTTCCCGCCCGCCGTCGCGGCCGGCGCGGACGCCGTCCTGGCTGCGTCAATCTTCCACTGGGGCCCGGACAACATGATGTCCCAGGTCAAGGAAGCGATCCGGGCAGCGGGTTTCGAGGTCCGCTGACCTGTCTGCCCACCCAACTAAGTAGCGCTACGTGCCGTTATGAGCCCTCATAACGGCACTTGGCGCTACTTAGTTGGGAAGTCAGAGCCCTACTTCGGCTGACTGCAGGAGGGCGACGGCGTCCGGCTGGCCTTCGAACGTGACCAGGGCATGGCGGGTGCGGCCGTGGGCGTGCATCAGCAGCTCGCCCGGCTCGCCGACGATGGCCACCGAAACAGGCGCACGCTTGGCTACGTGCCGCGGCCCGGACGGGCGGACCAGGACAATGCCCAGGTCCACGCCGCGGTAAAGGATGGCGGCGCGCTTAACCAGTTCGTCCCAGAGCGCGTCCGAGTAAGCCTCGTCCAGTGCCCGGGGGGCCCACCGGTCCACGGCGCGCCGGACGTCCTCCGTGTGCACGAAGTACTCGATCAGGTTGGCGCTTTCGTCCAGCGCCCGGATGCTCATCGGGGAGAGGGCCGGCGGCCCGGCGCGGAAGGTGTTCACCAGCCGGGCGTAGTCCTCGTTGGTGGTGAGCTTGGCGGCCAGCTTTGCGGTGGCCTGGTCCGAGGCCTTGGCCAGGCGCTTGATGATCAAACCGAGCCCGACGGCGGCCTTCCGCTCGCGCAGGTAAAGGTGCGCGGCAAGGTCCCTGGTACGCCAGCCCTTGCACAGCGTGGGCGCATCAGGGCCGGCCGCAAGCAGGGTTTCGGCCAGGACTTCTCGGGACGGTTCGACGAAATGCATCACTTGTGAAACTAGCACGAGTGGTGTGGAGATGGGCAGCACTGCGGTGGCCGGTGGCGTGCCGTTGTTCACAACAGGAGACCGGCCCGGGGAAGGCACTAGACTTGACCCGATGTCTGAGCAGCCAACCCCCGTCCAAACCGCAGGATCCGCCGTGTCCGCGCCCGTGCAGTCCGTGCCGGCGCCGTCCGTTGAATCCGTCCCGCCGGCAAGCCCGCTTCCCGAGGAGGTGGCCGCCGCGCTCAAGCGCGACGGTGCAGGCCTGCTGGCCGCTGTGGTGCAGCAGTACGACACGAACGAAGTGCTCATGCTTGGCTGGATGGACGACGAAGCCCTCCACCGCACCATGACCACCGGCCGCGTGACGTTCTACTCCCGCTCCCGCCAGGAGTACTGGCGCAAGGGGGACACCTCGGGGCACGTCCAGTGGGTCAAATCCGTGGCCATGGACTGCGACGGCGACGCACTGCTGGTGCGCGTCGACCAGGTGGGCGCTGCCTGCCACACCGGCACCCGGACCTGCTTCGACGGCAGGGACCTCGACGTTGTGGCCGGCCAGGCAGGGTAGGCGGCAGCCGCAGCCCGGCCGGCGTTTCCACCCGGCGGCGGCCATCCCAGCAAAGCACAACCAAGGTGCCGGCAACGCCGGCCCTTTTTGAAGAACAGGCGGACAAGCACAGCCATGCAGGACCTCGGAACCATCAGCCCAAGCCTTGAGGAGTTCCGGGAACTCGCCGGCCACAGCCGCGTCATTCCCGTCCGGCTCAAGGTCCTCGCCGACGCCGAAACCCCCATCGGCCTGTACCGGAAGCTGGCCCAGGGGCAGCCCGGCACCTTCCTCATGGAATCGGCTGCCGTGGGCGGAGCCTGGTCACGCTACTCCTTCATCGGTGCCAGGTCCCGCGCCACGCTCACCACCAAGGACGGCCAGGCGCACTGGCTGGGCGAGCCGCCCGCCGGGGTGCCGGTCAGCGGCAGTCCGGTGGACGCCATCCGCGACACCATCGACGCCCTGCGCACGGACCGCTTCGAGGGACTGCCGCCGTTCACCTCCGGCCTGGTGGGCTTCCTCGGCTGGGAAACCGTCCGGCACTGGGAGCGTCTGGTCAGTCCGCCGGAGGACGATCTGCACCTGCCCGAGATGGCCCTGAACCTGGTCACGGACATGGCGGTGCACGACAACGTGGATGGCACGGTCCTGCTGATCGCCAACGCCATCAACTTCGACAACAGCTCCGAGCGCGTCGATGAGGCCTGGCACGACGCCGTGGCCCGGGTCAAGGAACTCCTGGCCAGGATCAGCGCCCCCGTGGTGCAGCCTGTGTCCGTGCTGGCACCCGCTGCCCTGGACTTCGCCTCGAGCGTCCAGGAACGCTGGGATGAAGCCGAATACCTGGCGGCCCTGGACCGAGGCAAGGAAGCCATTGTCGACGGCGAAGTCTTCCAGGTGGTGATCTCGCGCCGCTTCGAAATGGAGTGCAAGGCATCCGCCCTGGACGTCTACCGCGTGCTCCGGAACACCAACCCCAGCCCGTACATGTACATCTTCAGCCTCGAAGACGCCGAGGGCCGCGAATACTCCATCGTCGGGTCCTCCCCGGAAGCGCTGGTGACGGTCACGGGCGAGGAAGTCATCACCCACCCCATCGCCGGCTCCCGCCCCCGCGGCAAGACGGTCGAAGCGGACAAGGCCCTGGCCGAGGAACTGCTGGCGGACCAGAAGGAACGCGCCGAGCACCTGATGCTGGTGGACCTGTCCCGCAACGACCTCTCCAAGGTCTGCGTTGCCGGCACGGTGGATGTCACCCAGTTCATGGAGGTGGAGCGCTTCAGCCACATCATGCACCTGGTATCCACCGTGGTGGGCAAGCTCGCCCCGCAGGCCAAGGCTTACGACGTCCTGAAGGCCACGTTCCCGGCCGGCACGCTCTCCGGAGCCCCCAAGCCCAGGGCGCTGCGCCTCCTCGATGAACTGGAACCGCACCGCCGCGGCATCTACGGCGGCGTGGTGGGCTACCTCGACTTCGCCGGGGACATGGACATGGCCATCGCCATCAGGTCCGCGCTGCTCCGGGAAGGGCGCGCCTACGTCCAGGCCGGCGGCGGGATCGTGGCGGACTCGGTGAACCCCACCGAGGCCATGGAAACCGTCAACAAGGCTGCCGCCCCGCTGCGCGCAGTCCACACCGCCGGATCGCTGCACAACATTTCGGCGGAATCCCTGCCCGGCGGGACGGATTCCTGATGCCGGAGTCCGGAGTAACTGCGGGCAAGGCCGGCAAGGCAGGCAAGGCGCGGAAGAACCGCAGCACGCCGGTGTGGGCACGCAAGTCGACGCTGGTGATGCTGATCGCCCTCCTCGCGCTGGCCGCCTTCGGCACCACCACCCAGACCTGGATGACTGCCACCCTGGACCCCAACCAGGTGGGCCAGGCTGCCGCCACCCAAAGTGCCATCCAGGTGCAGGGCAGCAAGGCCGCCACCACCGTCACGGCCCTGGCCCTGGTGGCCCTTGCCGGGGGACTGGCAGCGGCGATCGCTGGCCGGATCGCACGGTGGATCATCACCGCCATCATCGTCCTGGCCTCAGCCGGCGTGGTCACCGCCGCGGCAACGGTCCTGGCGGACCCCCTCTCGGCCGCGCAGGGAACCATTGCAGGCGCCACCGGGATCTCCGGCAGCCAGGCGCACGTGGAGCTCACTCCCTTTCCGGTCCTCGCCGTCGTCGCCGGCTGCCTCCTGGCGCTGGCAGCCCTCCTGATCCTGCCGGCGTCCCGTTACTGGAAGACGCGCACCAAATATGACGCGCCCGGCGCCGCGGGAACCGCTGCAGCGGCAGGGCCGGTGGACGAGATTGACAGCTGGGACCGGCTTTCCCGCGGCGAGGACCCAACGTAAGGCCTGCGGCCACCACCGCCGGCGCGGGCGTCGGGCCCAGCGGTACGCGGTCGGCGGCCAAAAAATGGCAGAATGTAAGCAGTATCCACCCTGAGGAGATTTTCCATGAGCAAAGCACCTGCGTCCGTTTCCAAGTCCGGCACCCGCCAGGTCGCCCCGGGCGCCATTGACCACAGCCAGGAACTGGGCCACGGCAACAGCCCGGCAGCATGGACCTGCGTCATCGTCATGCTCGTCGGCGCCCTCATCGCAGCCATCGCCTTCGTCATCGCCAGCACCCCCATCTTCATTGGCGGCGCCGTCGTCATGGTGATCGGCCTGATCCTCGGTTACGTCATGCGCAAGGCAGGCTACGGCGTCGAAGGCAGCAAGCTGAAGAACTCCGGCCACTGATGGCGACTGTTCTCGACGACATCAACGCCGGTGTCAGGGAGGATATGGAGGCCAGGAAGCGGCTCGTTTCCCTGGCTGAGCTGAAGGACCTGGCCCAGGCAGCGGCACCCGCCCGCGATGCCTGGGCGGCCCTCGGCGGAACCTCCCCAACCCGGGAACAGCTGAAA
Source organism: Arthrobacter sp. NicSoilC5 (assembly GCF_019977395.1). Classification (NCBI taxonomy): domain Bacteria; kingdom Bacillati; phylum Actinomycetota; class Actinomycetes; order Micrococcales; family Micrococcaceae; genus Arthrobacter; species Arthrobacter sp. NicSoilC5. Next base: position 226,772 of record NZ_AP024660.1, read on the forward strand.
GTCATCGCCGAAATCAAGCGCCGGAGCCCCTCCAAGGGCGATCTCGCCAGCATCGGGGATCCGGCGTCGCTCGCCCGGCAGTACGCCGACGGCGGTGCCTCCGTCATCAGCGTCCTCACCGAACAGCGCCGCTTCAACGGGTCCCTGGCCGACCTCGACGCCGTGCGCGCCGCCGTCGACATCCCGCTGCTGCGCAAGGACTTCACGCTCGACGAGTACCAGATCTGGGAGGCCCGTGCCCACGGTGCCGACCTCATCCTGCTCATCGTGGCCGCGCTTTCCGACGCCCAGCTCACGGAGTTCAGCGCCCTCAGCCGCGAGCTCGGCATGAACGTGCTGGTGGAGACGCACACGGAGGAAGAAATCGAGCGGGCCGTCGCGGCCAACGCCCGGATCATCGGCGTCAATGTGCGCAACCTGAAAACGCTCGACGTCGACCGTTCCGTTTTTGCCTCCCTGGCAGGAATGATCCCCGCCGAGGCCGTCGTGGTTGCCGAATCAGGCGTCCGCGACGCGGACGACGTCACGCATTACGCCGCCAGCGGCGCCAACGCCATACTGGTGGGCGAGGCCCTGGTAAGCCACGCCACGCCGCGGGAACGCATCGCCGAGTTCACTGCCGCCGGCGCCGCCGCCATCGCTGCCCGCAGCTAAGGCACGCACCATCGAGCCTCCTGCGGGGCAGCAGCACGCTGGCCCGCGGGACAGGCACCCGTTCCGGCCCGGTACCGGAACTGCACACTTTTTGACCACCAACTTCGAACAGGACAGGACTGATGGCTGAAGCACCCTCAGGAAACGCTGACAACACCACCGCGGAAGCATTCCTGCAGGGGGGATCCCTCCGCCACGCCCCGGGGCCGTACTTCGGCAACTACGGCGGCCGATGGATGCCCGAGTCCCTCATCGCCGCCCTGGACGAACTTGAAGAGACCTTCAACAAGGCCAAGGACGACCCCGGGTTCCGGGCCCAGATCGCGGACCTGAACAAGAACTACTCCGGCCGCCCGTCCCTGCTCACGGAAGCCAAGCGGTTCTCCCAGCACGCCGGGGGAGTGCGGGTGTTCCTCAAGCGCGAGGACCTCAACCACACGGGCTCGCACAAGATCAACAACGTCCTGGGCCAGGCCCTGCTCGCCAAGCGCATGGGCAAGACCCGCATCATCGCCGAGACCGGCGCCGGCCAGCACGGCGTGGCCAGTGCCACCGCCGCCGCCCTCATGGGCCTGGAGTGCGTGGTGTACATGGGTGCCGAGGACTGCCGCCGCCAGGCGCTGAACGTTGCCCGCATGGAGCTGCTGGGGGCCAAGGTCATTCCCGTGACCAGCGGGTCCCAGACCCTCAAGGACGCCATCAACGATGCCCTCCGGGACTGGGTAGCCAACGTTTCCACCACCCACTACCTGCTGGGCACCGCCGCCGGAGCCCACCCGTTCCCCGCCATGGTCCGCTACTTCCACGAGGTCATCGGCGAGGAAGCCCGCGCCCAGATCCTCGAGCAGGAGGGCAGGCTCCCGGACGCTGTCTGCGCCTGCATTGGCGGCGGCTCCAACGCCATCGGCATCTTCCACGGGTTCCTGGATGATCCCAGCGTGAAGATCTACGGGTTCGAGGCCGGCGGCGAAGGCGTGGAGACCGGCCGGCACGCCGCCACCATTACCCTGGGCAAGCCCGGGGTGCTCCATGGTGCACGCTCCTACCTGATGCAGGACGACGACGGGCAGACCATCGAGTCGCACTCGATCTCCGCCGGACTGGACTACCCCGGGGTCGGCCCGGAGCACTCCTACTTGGCCGATATCGGGCGGGTCAGCTACGAGCCCATCACCGACGGCGAAGCGATGGACGCCTTCCGGCTCCTGTGCCGCACCGAGGGCATCATCCCCGCCATCGAGTCCTCGCATGCGCTGGCCGGAGCCATCAAGGTGGGCCAGCGGCTTGCCGCCGAGGACGCCGCTTCCGCCGGCGAAAAGATCATCATCGTCAACCTGTCCGGACGCGGTGACAAGGACGTGGCCACCGCCGCCGAATGGTTTGACCTGTTGGACAAAAATTCCGCCGAATCGGAAATCGGCAAAGAGGGGGAGCAGCTGTGAGCAGCGCAGACATGGCCAACCAGGCTGAGACGGCCAGTAAGTCGGCAGCAGCGATCGACAGGGCCCGTTCCCAGGGGCGCTCGGCGCTCATCGGCTACCTTCCCGCCGGCTACCCCAGCGTGGAGGAAACCATCGCCGCAGGCATCGCCCTGGCGGAGAACGGAGCCGACCTGATCGAAATCGGCATCCCCTACTCGGATCCGGTCATGGACGGACAGGTCATCCAGGCCGCCACCACCGAGGCCCTGGCCAAGGGCTTCCACGTCAGCCAGGTGTTCGACGTCGTCGCCGGCATCACCAGCAGGACCGATGCTGCCGTCCTGGTCATGACCTACTGGAACCCCGTGGTCCGCATGGGCGTGGATGAGTTCTCGCGCCGGCTCGCCGAAGCCGGCGGCGCAGGGCTCATCACCCCGGACCTCATTCCGGACGAAGCCGCCGAATGGATGGCAGCCTCTGACAAGTACGGCCTGGACCGGGTGTTCCTGGTGGCACCGTCCTCCACGCCGGAGCGCATGCAGCGCACCGTGGACGCGAGCCGCGGGTTCGTCTACGCCGTATCCATCATGGGGGTGACGGGCGCACGGACATCCGTCAGCACGGCCGCCAAGGATGTTGTGGCGGCAGCGCACGGTGCAGGAGCCGAACGCGTCTGCGTGGGGCTTGGCGTCTCCGCCGCTGACCAGGTCCGCGAAATCGCAGCCTACGCGGAAGGCGTCATCGTGGGCACGGCCCTGGTGGCCGCCCTCCGCGACGGGGGAGTGGACGCCGTCGGCGCCCTCACCAAGGACCTCGCCACCGGGCTGACCCGGGAATCCGGCCTCACGCAGGAAACCGGGGCGTAGCCAATGCAGCCGCTCCTTCAGGCAACCGCCCTGGCACCCACGTTGGTGTCCGCCAGCATCCCCAGCCCGGACTGGTCCGGCTTCGACATCCCCCTCCCGTGGGGCAGCCTGCGGATCCACGCCTACGCGCTGTGCATCCTGGCTGGCATCGTCGTAGGCCTGTGGCTGACGTCCGTCCGCTGGGCCAAGCGTGGTGCCCCTGAAGGCAGCGTCTGGGACATCGTCATCTGGGCCATCCCCTTTGGCATCATCGGCGGCCGGCTTTACCACGTGGTCTCATCCCCGGACGCCTACTTCGGCCCCGGCTTCGACGGCACCGGAGACCTCTCCCTGATCCCGCAGATCCAGCGGGGTGGCCTGGGAATCTGGGGCGCCGTCGTGCTCGGTGCGGTGGGTGCCTGGATCGGGTGCCGCCGCAGCGGCGTCAAGCTGAGCGCCTTCGTCGATGCCGCAGCGCCGGGACTGCTCCTGGCACAGGCCATTGGCCGGTGGGGCAACTACTTCAACCAGGAACTATTCGGCGGCCCCACCACCCTGCCGTGGGGCCTGCAGATTGACGCGAACAACCCCAACTTTCCGGCCGGCATGCCCGCCGACACCCTCTTCCACCCCACGTTCCTCTACGAGTCGCTGTGGAACCTGGCCGGCGTCCTGATCCTGCTCGCCCTGGACCGGCGCTTCAACTTCCGCCGGAGCAGGCTCTTCTGGCTGTACGCCATGTACTACACGCTGGGCCGCGTCTGGATTGAAGCCATGCGCATCGACGATGCTGAGCAGATCAGCATCTTCGGCATCACCACCAGGCTCAATGTGTGGACCAGCATCTTCGTGTTCCTGGCAGCCCTGGCCGCCTTCATCCTGCTCGGCCTCAAGGGCCGGCCGGACCCGGACACCGTGTACCTCGCCGGCCGTGAACCGGACAAGGCCGTGACAACGGGACCACATGCCGGGACAGTCACAGAGGTCCGTGATCCGGACACTGTTGTCTCAGATAGTGATTCGCGTGGTAATCTCCCTGATAACCACAGCGGTTCCAGGCATGCTTCCGACCCCACGGAAGAAGCCGCGGCGGCACCGGCCGGCCCAAAGCCCGGAGCGGATGCGACGGCTGCCGGACACTCCGGCAGCACAGCCACGGAACCCGCACCGGAGGCCGGCACCGGCAAGTAGGGCGCCGGCCAGGCAGGGCAGTAGAGCCACCGCTCGAAGAGCCCGAAACCACAACGTCGTGGCATGGGGCACCGTCCGTACAGCGTGAAGCTGCTGTCCGGTGTTGCCCCGGGCAGGGGCCTGCGTAACCGTTAGTTCAGCAGGCTGCGCTGACCTACAATTTCCAGTAATCAACACTTTGTTGTGCCCTTGCAACGGCGCCGACGAGTGGGGCCAACGGTGTCCCTTCCATACGCACGATCAGGAGGAAGGACGTCTCCCATGACCCAAACTCTTAACACTCCCAGCTGGTCCGAACCGGATCAGCCCGGGGCTGCACTGTCGCCGTTCAAGCGCTTCGCCGCCATGCCGGAGGCCGCCGGGCTGTACAACCCGGAACAGGAAAAGGACGCGTGCGGCCTCGCCATCATCGCCACCCTTCGCGGCGAACCCGGGTACGACATCGTCGATGCCGCCCTCACCGCGCTGCGCAACCTTGAGCACCGCGGTGCCGTGGGCGCCGACGAGGGAACCGGCGACGGCGCGGGCCTGCTCATGCAGATCCCCGACGAGTTCTTCCGGGCCGTCACCGAATTCGAGCTGCCGGCACCCGGCCAGTACGTTGCCGGTACCGCCTTCCTTCCGGCCGAGCAGCGGGAGGCCGACGCCGCCAAGGCAGGCATCGAAGGCCTGGCCGCGGATGAGGGCCTGAAGGTCCTCGGCTGGCGTGAGGTGCCGGTTGTCGCCGACCTCGTGGGCGCCATGGCCCGTGCCTGCATGCCTTACTTCTCCCAGCCGTTCCTGGCATCCGCCAACGGTGAGGAACTGGACCGCAAGGAACTGGACTCCCGCGCCTGGCGCATCCGCAAGCGCGCCCAGAACAAGTTCGGCGTGTACTTCCCGTCGCTGTCCTCGCGCACCATCGTCTACAAGGGCATGCTCACCACCGCCCAGCTGGAGCCGTTCTACCCGGACCTGTCGGACAAGCGCTTCAAGACCAAGCTCGCGATCGTCCACTCACGCTTCTCCACCAACACCTTCCCGTCCTGGCCGCTCGCGCAGCCGTTCCGGACCATCGCCCACAACGGTGAAATCAACACCGTCAAGGGCAACCGGAACTGGATGCGCGCCCGGCAGTCCCAGCTTGCCAACCCGCTGCTGGGTGACTCGCCGGAAGAGCTGTACCCCATCTGCACCCCCGGCGCCTCCGACTCCGCCTCCTTTGACGAGGTAGCGGAACTGCTGTGGCTGTCCGGCCGCCCCATCACGCACTCGATCATGATGATGATCCCTGAGGCCTGGGAAAACCACGCCACCATGGATTCGGCCCGCCGCGCCTTCTACGAGTACCACTCGCTGCTGATGGAACCCTGGGACGGCCCCGCCGCTGTTTCCTTCACCGACGGCAACCTGGTGGGCGCCACCCTGGACCGCAACGGACTGCGTCCCGGCCGCTTCTGGATCACTGAGGACGGTCTGATCGTCTTCGCCTCCGAGGTGGGCGTGATCGACGTCGAACCCTCCAAGGTGGTCAAGAAGGGCCGTGTGTCCCCGGGCAAGATGTTCCTGGTGGACACCGAGGCCGGCCGCATCATTGACGACGAAGAGGTCAAGGCTGAAGTGGCCGCGGCCAACCCGTGGGCCGAGTGGGTCAAGGACAACCTGATCGACCTCAACGACCTGCCCGAGCGCGAGCACGTGGTGCACACCGCCGCGTCCGTCAACATCCGCCAGCGCACCTTCGGCTACACCACCGAGGAACTGAAGATCCTGCTGGGCCCCATGGCCCGCACCGGCGCCGAGCCCCTGGGTGCCATGGGTTCCGATACCCCGGTGGCCGTGCTGTCGAAGCGCCCGCGCCTGCTCTTCGACTACTTCGTGCAGTCCTTCGCGCAGGTCACCAACCCGCCGCTGGATGCCATCCGTGAAGAACTGGTCACGTCGCTGACCTGCGCCATCGGACCCAACGGCAACCTCCTGGACACCAAGCAGGTCCGCCAGCCGCAGGTCCAGCTGCCCTTCCCGGTGATCAACAACGACCAGCTCGCCAAGATCGCCAACATCGAGGACGCCGACGGCAACCGCGTGGCCATGAAGGTCCGCGGCCTGTACCGCCCCGAAGGCGGCGAGAACGCGCTCCGTGCCCGGCTCACCGAAATCTGCGAGCAGGTCTCCGGTGCGATCAACCGCGGTGTCCAGTACATCGTGCTCTCCGACCGTGACTCCAACGCCCAGTGGGCGCCCATCCCGTCGCTGCTGCTGGTCAGCGCCGTGCACCACCACCTGCTGCGCAGCGCCAACCGCACCAAGACCGCCCTGGTGGTCGAGGCCGGTGACGTCCGCGAGACGCACCACGTGGCCGTCCTGATCGGCTACGGCGCCTCCGCCGTCAACCCGTACCTGGCCATGGAATCCGTGGAGCAGCTCATCGCGGCCGGTGACGTCACCGGGGTGACCCCGCAGGACGGCGTCTACAACCTCATCAAGGGCCTGGGCAAGGGCGTCCTGAAGATCATGTCCAAGATGGGCATCTCCACGGTGGCCTCCTACACCGGCGCCCAGACCTTCGAGGCGCTGGGCCTGGGCCAGGAACTGGTGGACGAATTCTTCGCCGGCACGCACTCCCAGCTGGGCGGCGTGGGCCTGGACGTCATCGCAGCCGAGGTCTCCGCCCGCCACCAGATGGCCTACCCGGAAGGCGGCATCGAACAGCCGCACCGCCCGCTCCTGGGCGGCGGCGAGTACCAGTGGCGCCGCGACGGCGAGCCGCACCTGTTCAACCCGGAGACCGTCTTCCGGCTGCAGCACGCCACGCGTGAGCGCCGCTACGACATCTTCAAGGCGTACACCAGGGGAGTGGACGACCAGTCCACCAACCTCATGACCCTCCGCGGCCTGCTCAAGTTCAAGAATGAGCGCCCGTCCGTTCCCCTTGAGGAAGTGGAGCCCGTCTCCAGCATCGTCAAGCGGTTCTCCACCGGCGCGATGAGCTACGGCTCCATCTCCCAGGAGGCCCACGAGACGCTGGCCATCGCCATGAACCAGCTGGGCGGCAAGTCCAACACCGGTGAGGGCGGCGAGGATGTGGACCGCCTGCTCGACCCGAAGCGGCGCTCTGCCGTCAAGCAGATCGCGTCCGGCCGTTTCGGCGTGACCAGCCTCTACCTGACCAACGCCGACGACATCCAGATCAAGATGGCGCAGGGTGCCAAGCCCGGCGAAGGCGGCCAGCTGATGGCGCAGAAGGTCTACCCGTGGGTTGCCCGCACGCGGCACTCAACCCCCGGCGTCGGCCTGATCTCCCCGCCCCCGCACCACGACATCTACTCGATCGAGGACCTGGCGCAGCTCATCTACGATGCCAAGCGCGCCAACCCCTCGGCCCGTGTCCACGTAAAGCTCGTCTCCGAAGTGGGGATCGGCACCGTGGCGTCCGGCGTGACCAAGGCGAAGGCCGACGTCGTCCTTGTTTCCGGACACGACGGCGGCACCGGCGCCTCGCCGCTGAACTCGCTCAAGCACGCCGGTGTTCCCTGGGAACTTGGCCTGGCCGAGACCCAGCAGACGCTCATGCTCAACGGCCTGCGCGACCGCGTGGTGGTGCAGGTGGACGGCCAGCTCAAGACCGGCCGCGACGTCGTCATCGCCGCCCTGCTGGGCGGCGAGGAGTTCGGTTTCGCCACCGCGCCGCTCGTGGTGGAAGGCTGCATCATGATGCGCGTCTGCCACCTGGACACCTGCCCCGTGGGCGTCGCCACCCAGAACCCCGAGCTGCGCGCCCGCTTCAGCGGCAAGCCGGAATTCGTGGTCAACTTCTTCGAGTTCCTCGCCGAGGAAGTCCGCGAAATCCTCGCTGAGCTTGGTTTCCGGAGCCTCGAGGAGGCCATCGGCCATGCCGAGGTCCTGGACACCCGCGACGCGGTGGACCACTGGAAGGCCGACGGCCTGGACCTGGACCCGATCCTGCACGGCCTGGAGTTCGACGACGACGCGCCGCTGCGGAACATGACCGGCCAGAACCACGAGCTGGACAAGCACTTTGACCAGCGCCTGATCACCATGGCCACCGAGGCCCTGACCGACCGCAGCCCGGTGAAGATCACCGTGGACGTCATCAACACCGACCGTTCGGTGGGCACCATGCTGGGACACGTGGTCACCAAGACCTTCGGTACCGATGTCCTGGCCACGGACACCATCGACGTCACGCTGAACGGCACCGCGGGCCAGTCCCTGGGCGCTTTCCTGCCCGCGGGCATCACGCTGCGGCTGTACGGCGACTCGAACGACTACGTGGGCAAGGGCCTGTCCGGCGGCCGGATCATCGTCCGTCCGGACCGTACCAACGTGTTCAAGGCGGAGACCAACGTCATTGCCGGCAACGTGATCGGCTACGGCGCCACCAGCGGTGAGATGTTCCTGCGCGGCCAGGTGGGCGAACGCTTCCTGGTGCGCAACTCCGGTGCCACCGCCGTCGTCGAAGGCATTGGCGACCATGGCTGCGAGTACATGACCGGCGGCCAGACGCTGATCATCGGGCGCACCGGCCGCAACTTCGGCGCGGGCATGTCCGGCGGTACCGCCTACGTCCTGGACCTGCGGACCACCCGCGTCAACAAGCAGGCGCTGGAGTCCGGCGAACTGCAGCTGCGCGAGCTGGACTCCGAGGACCGCGACATCGTCCACGGCCTGTTGGTCAAGCACGTGGAAGAAACTGACTCCCAGCTGGCGGCACGCCTCCTCGAGAACTTCGATGACACCGCCGCCCGCATCACCAAGGTGCTGCCGCGCGACTACGCGGCCGTGCTGCAAACCCGTCTCGACGCCATCGAAGAGGGCCTTGACCCCGACGGCGAAGAAGTATGGTCTCGAATCCTGGAGGTTACCGGTGGCTGATCCACGCGGATTTCTGAAAGTACGCCAGCGTGAAACCCAGCCACGCCGCCCCGTTCCTGTCCGCATCATGGACTGGAAAGAGGTCTACGAGGCGCAGGAAAAGGGCACGCTGAAAGCCCAGGCCGGACGCTGCATGGACTGTGGTGTTCCGTTCTGCCACCAGGGCTGCCCGCTGGGCAACCTCATCCCCGAGTGGAACGACCTCATGTGGCGGGACAAGGGCGATGAGGCAATCGAGCGCCTGCACGCCACGAACAACTTCCCCGAGTTCACCGGCCGGCTCTGCCCGGCGCCCTGCGAGGCGTCCTGCGTGCTGGGGATCAACCAGCCCGCCGTGACCATCAAGCAGGTGGAAGTGTCGATCATCGACGAGGCCTGGGACAACGGGTGGGTCAACCCGCTGCCGCCGGCCCGCCTCACCGGCAAGACTGTTGCGGTGGTCGGCTCCGGTCCCGCCGGCCTGGCCGTCGCCCAGCAGCTCACCCGGGTGGGCCACACCGTTGCCGTCTACGAGCGGGACGACAAGATCGGCGGCCTCCTGCGGTACGGCATCCCCGACTTCAAGATGGAAAAAGAGCAGGTGGACCGCCGCGTCGAGCAGATGAAGGCGGAAGGCACCCGGTTCCGGACCGGCGTGTCCGTGGGCACCGACGTCACCTGGGAGCAGCTGCGCAGGCGCTACGACGCCGTCGTGGTGTGCACGGGTGCCACCGTTCCGCGTGACCTGCCCATCCCGGGCCGCGACCTGGACGGCGTCCACTTCGCCATGGACTACCTGGTGCCCGCCAACCGCGCGGTGGCCGGGGAAACCATCGAGAACCAGATCAACGCCCACGGCAAGCACGTGGTGATCCTGGGCGGCGGCGATACCGGAGCCGACTGCCTGGGCACCGCGCACCGGCACGGCGCCGCCTCCGTCACCACCCTGGCCATCGGCAAGCAGCCGCCGGCCGAGCGGGCCAGCCACCAGCCGTGGCCGACGTTCCCCACCCTCTTCGAGATGGCCAGCGCACACGAGGAAGGCGGCGAACGCACCTACCTCGCCTCCACCGTCGAGTTCGTGGGCGAAAACGGCAAGCTCACCGGGGTCAAGGTGGCCGAGACCGAGTTCGTGGACGGCAAGCGGCTCCCCAAGGCCGGCACCGAGCGGATCATCCCCGCCGACCTGGTGTTCCTGTCCCTCGGCTTCACCGGCGCCGAACCTGCCGGCATCACCGAACAGGTGCACGCCGAATTCGACGGCCGCGGCAACGTGGCACGCGACGGCTACTACATGACCAACACCGAGGGTGTCTTCGTTGCCGGTGACGCCGGCCGCGGGCAGTCCCTGATCGTGTGGGCCATCGCCGAAGGCCGCGCCGCCGCCGCCGCGGTGGACAAGTACCTGATGGGAAGCACCATCCTTCCTGCACCCGTCGCGCCAACGGACCGCGCCATCGCTGTCCTCTGACCACTGTCCCGGGGGATGCATCGAGGGTTCACCTCGCAGACAACTTAACCAATGCAAGAGACCAATAGGGTAGGTATATGAGACGCGCAAAAATTGTGGCTACGTTCGGCCCGGCAATTGCCAGCTACGAAAACACCCTCGCGGTGCTGGAGGCCGGCGTTGACGTCGCCCGCATGAACATGAGCCACGGTGACTACACCGTGCATGACAACACCTACGAGAACGTCCGCAAGGCCGCGTCCGACCTGAGCAAGGCAGTGGCCATCATGGCCGACCTGCAGGGTCCCAAGATCCGCCTGGGCCGCTTCGTTGACGGCCCGCACGCCCTCGCTGTTGGCGACATCTTCACCATCACCACTGAGGATGTTCCCGGCACCAAGGACATTTGCTCCACCACGCTGAAGAGCCTCACCGAGGACGTCAACGTGGGCGACGCCCTGCTGATCGACGACGGCAAGGTGGCGCTGCGCGCCATCGAGGTCGACGACGTCAAGGTGGTCGCCGAGGTAACCGTCGGCGGCATGGTGTCCAACAACAAGGGCATCAACCTCCCCGGCGTGGCAGTCAACGTCCCCGCACTGAGCGAAAAAGACGAGGATGACCTCCGCTGGGCCATCCGCCGCGGTGTCGACCTGGTGGCGCTCTCGTTCGTCCGGGATGCCTCGGACATCACCCGCGTGCACGAGATCATGGACGAGGAAGGCCGCCGCGTGCCCGTCATCGCCAAGATCGAAAAGCCGCAGGCCGTGGAGCAGCTGCCCGAGATCATCGACGCGTTCGACGCCATCATGGTGGCCCGTGGCGACCTCGGCGTGGAACTGCCGCTGGAGGAAGTGCCGATCGTCCAGAAGCGCGCCGTGGAACTGGCACGCCGCTGGGCCAAGCCGGTCATCGTGGCCACCCAGGTCCTGGAATCCATGATCGACAACCCGCGCCCCACCCGTGCAGAGGCGTCCGACTGCGCCAACGCCGTGCTGGACGGTGCTGACGCCGTCATGCTGTCCGGTGAGACCAGCGTGGGCAAGTACCCGATCGAGACGGTCAAGACCATGGCCCGGATCATCGAGTCCACCGAAGTGCATGGCCTGGAGCGCGTTCCCCCGCTGGGGACCAAGCCCAAGACCCGTGGTGGCGCCATCACGCGTGCCGCCGTCGAAATCGCCGACCAGCTGGACGCGAAGTACATCTGTACCTTCACCCAGTCCGGCGACTCCGCCCGGCGCCTCTCCCGCCTGCGGCCCATCAAGGCCGTGTTTGCCTTCACCCCGGTGGAGCACGTGTGGAACCAGCTCGCACTGACCTGGGGCATCCAGCCGGTGCTGGTCCCCATGGTGGGCCACACCGATGAGATGACGTCCCAGGTTGACCGCAGCCTGCTGGAAATGGACCTGGTGGACGACGGCGACCTGGTGGTCATTGCCGCCGGTTCACCTCCCGGAAAAGCCGGCTCCACGAACATGCTGAAGGTCCACAAGGTGGGCGACCTCGCCGATGCCGGCAGCCAGGGCGGCGAGCCCGGCAGCAACCGTGAAAAGCTCGGCCCCTGGCCGGAAAAGAAGAAGAAGAACCAGGCCGCCCAGGCCTAGGCTTCACCGAAAAGGACCCCTGCCGGTTGGCAGGGGTCCTTTTTCGTTGTGGTGGTTGGCTGGTTCGGTGACCTGCCTGTGCGAGGCTGGCCCGCCGTCGTGCGTTTCCGCGGGCCAGCCGAAGCGCTAGTTGACCTGGTTGATGATGGTTTCGGCGACCTCACGCATGCTGAGGCGGCGGTCCATGGAGGTCTTCTGGATCCAGCGGAAGGCTTCCGGTTCCGTCAGGCCCATCTTGGTGGTCAGCAGGCTTTTGGCGCGCTCGACGAGCTTGCGGGTGGCGAACTGCTCCTGGAGGTCCGACACTTCACTTTCGAGGGCCTTGATTTCCTCGTGGCGGGAGAGTGCAATCTCCAGGGCCGGGATGAGGTCAGCAGGCGTGAACGGCTTGACCACATAGGCCATGGCGCCGGCGTCGCGGGCACGCTCCACCAGTTCCTTCTGGCTGAAGGCGGTCAGCAGCACCACGGGGGCGATGCGGGCCTTGACGATCTTCTCGGCCGCGGAAATGCCGTCCATGACGGGCATCTTCACGTCCATCAGGACCAGGTCCGGCTTCAGTTCCTCGGCGAGCTGGACGGCCTTCTCGCCGTTGTCCGCCTCACCCACAACGTCGTAGCCTTCACCGCGCAGGATCTCGATGATGTCGAGGCGGATGAGGGTTTCATCCTCTGCCACAATGACGCGGCGCGCCGGCTGGGACGTGGGCTTGGACTCCGTCTGTTCAGTCACGGGATCTCCTTGAAAAGGTACGGCGGGACATCACTATCTTAGGTGCCACCGCGGCTGTACTTGGCTTGCAGGGGTTCGTTTGCGGCGACGGCGGCGCGATTCTGGAATTCAGCCTATCTGCATGTAGAGTAATTCCGCGTACGTGAAGCGATCGCGTTGCTCACAGTCAGCTGTGGGCGTACTTCGGCTCCACGTAATCCGCGCCCGAGTGGCGGAATTGGCAGACGCGCCGCACTCAAAATGCGGTATCGAAAGGTGTGTGGGTTCGAGTCCCACCTCGGGCACAGTGTTTCCGCAGGTCAGGGGTTTGTTTCTCCTTAGGGTGTTGACAAATCTGCCGAAAGTGTTGACAGCGGCGTACCGTTTTTTGTGTGGCCAGCATTCGAAAACGCACCAAAAAGGACGGTTCATCGTCCTACATGGTGCTGTGGCGGGACCCGAAGAGTCGTGAACAGCAGGGCCTCACAGTCGCTAGCCTCGTCGAGGCTGAAACCCTAAAGAGGTTGCTGGACGCCAACGGGCAGTCCTTCGAAATTGCCCAACACGCCATCCTGACGAATGAAAAACGCCCTCCGACTGTGGCTGAAGTCATCCAGGAACACATTGACCTGCTGGTCCGCCCATCGAGCGGAACGGTCAAGACGTACCAGACCATGCTGGAGCTCCACATCCGGCCAGTCATCGGGCACGTTCCTGTGGACAAGCTCGACTATCGCGTCATCGCGCACTGGGTGAAGTCGATGATGGCCAAGGGTAAGGCACCCAAGACGATCCACAACATCCACGGCTTGATCTCGGCTTCGATGAACACTGCCGAGATGCTCGGCTACATCAGCCGTAATGCCTGCCGGGGCGTGCAGCTGCCGAACATTGAGAAGGCTGAAGACGAGGCTATGTTCCTGACCCATGCCGAGTACAGGCTCATCATGGAGGGGATGGGGGAGCGGTACAAGGCCTTCACAGACTTCCTGGTCATGACCGGCACCCGCTTTGGCGAAGCCACCGCATTGACCGTGGCGGACGTGGACCTGCTATCAAAGCCGCCCACTGCGCGTATAAACAAGGCCTGGAAGCGGGATGGGCAGAACAAATTCTACGTTGGACCGACCAAGACCGGAGCTGGCAAGAGGACCATCGGGCTGAACCCTGCGCTTGTGGAGCTGCTGATTCCGCTGGTGGCCAGCAGGCCAGGAAAGGACCTGGTGTTCACGACGCCCACGGGCGGCCGGATCGTCCACAAGCTCTACTGGGCGGACTACTGGGTCCCCGCGGTTCGCACGGCGCAGGCTATCGGCCTGACCAAAAGCCCACGGATCCACGACCTCCGCCACACCCACGCGTCCTGGCTGATTCAGGACGGCGTCCCCCTGTTCACCATCTCGCGCCGGCTGGGACATGCCTCCACGAAGACGACCGAGCAGGTTTACGGACACCTGATGCCTGAGGCATTGCAGGTGGGTGCCGATGCCACTGAGCGCTCAGTCACTGCTTTCCAGAGGTGACCGGCCTCAGGTCATGTCGGAGGGTCTTCCTGCTGGCATGAACATGGAAACAGGTCCGCATTCTGTTGGAGGTTTCCGTGGATATCGAGTTTTTTGAACCTGCCGAAGCTGCCGCTCTCATGCGCTGCACCGAGTCATGGCTTCGGGACGGCGCAACCAGCGGACGCTTCCCGCACGCGTGTTGGGGCAAAGGAAAGATCATCTTCACCTCCGAACATATTCTCGAAATTGCCAAGCTCAGTGAGATACTCCCCGGCAGCATCGGGTTGCCTTCTGGCAGTCTGCCAGTGACAAAGGAACGGTTGATCGGTACCCGCTCCAAAGTCAGGCTGGCTACGGCCAACTGAGAATGCGTGGTTGTTTCCTGCCCAGGAGGTGCACAGTGCGCCAGTGCGGATGCTCCCGAATGGTGACTGGCCCCTCCTGTGTGGCAGGCACCACGGAGTTGGTTACCCGCGGAGGGCGTGGGCCGAAGCTAGCGTGGAACGACCCCTATGACCCAGAGGACCATGAAGACCACCTGCTTGCCCGCCAAAGTTCTGACTGCCACCATCGCATTGATGCTGGCTGCGTCATTAGTAGGTTGCGATGCCACAGCCCACGCTTTCGAAGCCGCCCAATCTGCTCCAGGCATCCCGGGGCGGCCGACGGTAGCTCCGGAAGCTGCCGGCGACTCAGCCAGGGCGCTCGTCCAACTGGAGACCATCCCGGTGAAAGGACGGGCCCCAAAGACAGGCTATACCCGCGATCAGTTCGGGCCAGCTTGGGCGGACGTTGACCACAACGGTTGTGATACCCGCAATGACATTCTTGCCAGGGACCTAATCGACAAGACCTTCAAAGCTGGTACAAACAACTGTGTAGTCGCCAGCGGCACCTTGGCCGACAAATACACCGGAACAACCATTCACTTCGTCCGCGGCCAGGACGCGAGCTCCAAGGTTCAGATTGACCATGTCGTGCCCCTGAGTGATGCGTGGCAGAAGGGTGCACAGCAGCTCAGCAGCGAGCGACGTGAGGAACTCGCCAACGACCCGCTGAACCTCATGGCTGCTGATGGACCGACTAACGCCGCCAAGGGCGACAGCGACGCCGCGACGTGGCTGCCGCCGAACAAAGCCTTCCGGTGCGAGTACGTCGCCCGCCAAACTTCCGTCAAGGTCAAATACAGTCTTTGGGTCACCCAGGCCGAGCATGACTCTATTGCCGAAATCCTCGAGGGCTGTAGATAGAGGACGTACGTCCATCTCTAGCCAGCCTGTTTCGTCGGCTCCCGACCGACCGGGGGCTGCCACTGCAGATATTGGCGGCCAACGATGCTGTCGCGAATACTTGCAATTTCCGTCGCCGTTGGCGATTGATCGCAAGCCGGCGCGCCGGACGTTTTGGTGCCTTGGGGTGACGTAAGTCCGACCTCTTTCACCGACATCACTTCGGTGTTCCGCGACAGTTTTCGGACCGGGATGGCGACATCGAATGGCAAGAAACTTCGGCGACGACATTCTTGCCGTCCGCGCCCGAAGGTTGAAGCTCAGCTGCAAAGCGCGCGTGCTGACTTTGGATCTCCGCAACCTCGGCCTCATACCGATCTGAGGTAAGTGTCAGGACGCCCGCTTCACGAAGGAGGGCTAGGTGACTGTGCAAGGAAGGCAAAGGAACCTCCAGAGCGGCAGCCACGTCATGGCACGTTGCCGGCCCATGGGCAATCAAGAAGCGAATGATCTGGCTTCGCGTCCGATGCATCATGATGTTCGCCATGGAGACCATAATCCTGATGATGAAAACTCACTTCTGAGGAACATGCTGTAGACGGGTCTACAGCAAAACAATACGCCCCTAAGTAAGCCCGCGGAAGACGTCGAAGGCACTCATTGCACAAGAGGTAGACCAACGCAATACTGAGCATCACGTGAAGTCTCAAAGTGGTATCCCTGTGGAGGAGGTGGACGGTGTCCGGCGAAGACGAACGCCCTTCTGGTACTGCCTTGTCTCCTCAAGCTGAGCTGGCCCGGCGCCTGAATCTGCTTCTCGACGTCGCCGTCGCAGAACGAGGGCAGCCAATTACATTCCGCGAGGTTCACGAGAAGCTGGCGGACAGAGGAATCAAGCTCTCCAGGGCGCGCTGGTTCTACATGAAGGACGGGACCGGGCGATTGGTGAGCGACCCCACCTTACTGCGCGCGTTATGCGAAATTTTCGGCGTGGATCCTGCGTACCTCTTGGACTCGGATTCTGGGGAATTGCCCCAGCGCATCGATTCGCAGCTGGAGTTCGTCCGGTCCCTGCGGGCTGCGAGGGTGAAGACTTTTGCGACCCGAACCCTTGGGGACGTATCGCCGGAGACACTGCGAGCTATCACGGAGTACCTGAACAGGGACATCAGCCGGCGGCCGGAGGGCGAGCGTGCAGCGGCTTCGTCGCAGTCCGAACCGTTACAGCCGCCCGAGCAGTCCGGCTAATCGCATTTCGGCTACTGGTGTTCCTCCAGCAAGTACTTTAGGTGTGCGTCAAGCAGCTCCTTGATTCGGGCAGCATTTGCGGAGTACCGAGGTGATCGTCCATGCCTGCGCCCGGGCTCGACGTCGACCATCACCACACCCGCTTCCTCCAGTGCTACGAGATGCTTGGCCACGCTGGGGTCGCCCGCGCTGACAGCCGCGACGATGTCGCCGCGGGTCGCAGGCCCGCTGGCGGTAAGGAATCGGAGGATCTCGTTGCGCGACCTGTTGCCGAAAGTCGCGACGGCAGCCTCGACGTCGGCCGACCAGGCTGCGTCGTGCGGTTGCGTGATTCTCGGCATAGCGCCATTCTTCCCGAAGAAATTCGAAAAAGTAAGAACAGCACTCTTGACGATACTTTAAGTATCTTTGACAATAAATTCCATAGCTTCTGCTGATCGTTGTTGGATCTACGAATCCACGCACCGGAGCCGCCTTCACGGCGCCGCCCATACTCGATCTGAATATCTAAGCGGTGAAGCCATGGAAATTGAATCCGAGGCGCATCAAGTCAAGAGTCGCCCAACGACTCCTGTCGGAGTGGATGTCTCATTGCGAGGCGCTCCTCAGGCGGGGGAGCCCGTCGTCCCAATCGACCGGATTCTGGTCGCCGTGGATGGCGTGAACCGCTACGTCATCTCCCGTCTGCGACGAATCGGACGATCCTGCGACGTTGACGACGTCATGCAGGACATCCGCGTCGCTGTCTGGGACGGGGTAGCAAAGGGAAACTACCGAGAACTTCCCGGAATACCATTTGAAGCCTGGGTTCAGGGTGTCTGCAACAAGATCTGTGCTGCGTACATCCGGCGAGAACTAAGTCACCGGACGTTGCCATTGCTCATAGATTTCACGACCACGGAAACCTCGCCCGAGGTTCTCACCGTCATCGATACTGGCTCGCTTTTGGGCAGCCCCGAAGGCTGTGTCGACCAGGCCTGGGCGCAGGCAATGTTAGATCTGGTCCACCGGAGCGTGACTGAGGAGACATGGAAGCTTGCTGTGTCCAGTCTTGTCGGGCCGCGCCACTATGGACCTCCGACTCCCCAGGACCGGCGCCGGTGGCACGCCGTAACGGTTGTCCGGCAGACCGCCCAGACAATTAGCGCGGCATTGAACTGCCGTCCCAACCCTGAGATCGACCTTGTCGACCTTTGCCAAATGGCCGCCGACTGCCTTCCCACCGCTGTGCTTCGGCGAGTTGCTGCCTCCATTGTGCGTCCCGGATTGCGGGGACCCGACCGATCCACGCAAATGGCGGCCCTGGCGGGTGAGCTGGGCGTGAGCGAGAGATACATCGCCGTGAATATCGGCTTTGCCCGGCAGTTGTATCGTGCCGCTTGGCGTGTCCTCCAGCACGAAGCGAACAGGCCCGCGGTGTAGGCCATGATTGTCATCATCGGAGCTGGGCGATGAATTCGGTTCAAGAATTTAGCCGTCAACGTTGGTTCGCTGTGTGCGCCTGCGCCTTGCTTGCAGGCGCCGCAATCTTCCTGCTCTGGCCGTCTGATCACACTGGCAGGGATGGGTCACCGTTGGCGTCGGCAACTGCGCCCGCAGTGGGGACGCCATCGGCTTCAGCGCCACTTTACGTCCAATCCACCGCAGCTCCGATCATTGAGGAATCATCCACCGCCGCAACGGATGGCAAGCTGCCGCGCACAAGGGATTACCGGTCACTCGCTTTGGCGGCAGCAGAGGGAATCTACACCTGGGACAGTCGCTCGTCGTCGTATTCCGATGTTTACGCGCGCGTGCGGTCCTGGTGGGAGCTTCTCCCTGACGGGTCCAATCCTTTGTCCGCATTGGTGCGGGAGTTCGAGGGGACTGGCGTGACAGCAGGGACCTTCACCGTGCTGACTGAACAGTCAGCCCGGCGAAGCGGTACCGCTGAAGCCGTCCGTTGCGACCTTGAACTGGCCAAGGTCAAGGAGTACCCGGCCCCCTGGGAGGGCCTTCACGTGTGCACGGTGACCGTCCAGGTTGTGGACGAGTCGACCGCGGGCAAAAATGCTTACGCAGCGCCAGTTACCGTGATGGTCAATTGTCCGCCAGCGGTCACCGCTCCGGCGGATAGATGCGCCATGGTTGGTTTTTATGCAGCCGCCGAGCGGATCGTCTACTGATGCCGGCTCTGGCAGCGATTGCCGTCGTGGCACGACGACGGGCTCTACTTAAGATCGTTACCGCCGTTGTTGCTGTCGTCGTACTCGGCGGGCTGATGGCCTTTGTTGGCGTCCTGGCTGTACTTGCCGAGGCGACTGGAGAGCGTGCTGTTGCTTGTACGCCGGGTAGCGCGGACAGTCGTGCAAAGACCGCGGGAACGACTGGGGGCGTGGAAGTCCGCGACGCTGGCAAGCTGCTCTACGTATTGACGCCTCGTCAAGAGGGCGTCGCGCGGGCTTACATTTCGGTGGGGAAGCAACTGGGTGTGCCGCGTTCCGGACAAATCATCGCAATCATGATGGCGCTTCAAGAATCGGGCCTTCGCATGCTTGCGAACCCGGCAGTGCCTGGTTCCCTTACCCTCCCCAATGACGGTATCGGGGCCGATCACGATTCAATCGGGTCGGCGCAACAACGCCCGGCCGCCGGCTGGGGGACTGTCTCCGAGCTGATGGACGCCTCCTACAATGCCCGCGCGTTCTATGGCGGACCGACAGGTCCTAACCGTGGGAGCCCACGTGGGCTATTAGACGTGCCGGGGTGGAAGTCGATGGACAAAGGGCTGGCTGCACAGGCAGTTCAGGTCTCTGCTTTTCCGGAGCTGTATGCACAGTGGGAGCCGGCCGCAACAGCAATTGTTTCTGCGTTGGAAACCGACACAGCTCCTGCATATTGTTTGAGTCCTGCTGCAGGGAATCAAAATGTCGGACAGGTGCGGAACCTAAGCCAGCTGCGCCAGAACATCTTGCGGTTCACTCAGGAAGGCCTCGGCGGCAGATATGTCTGGGGCGGCACTGCTTTCAAGGCCTGGGACTGCTCGGGGTATGTCCAGTGGATCTACAGGCAAGCCGGCATTGAGCTGCCAAGAGTAGAGCAGTGGCGGGTAGGCACGCGAACGGATCACCCTCAGCCGGGAGACCTGGTGGTTCAGAGTCCCCAGGGACCCGACAACTGGGGTCACGTCGGCATCTACGCCGGGAACGGAATGATGTGGAGTGCACTCAACCCCACGGTGGGAACGTTGCTGCATCCAGTCAGCTGGAACTCTGGCACGGCTTACTTTGACCTGTTGAGGCGGTAGGGACGTCCCCTTGGAGCTTACGGGGGACATCCTTGGCTCAAGCGCCTGCATAGACGGCAGCGCAACGGGTTGCCCTCAGGTTTCTACCGGGCGCGCCGACGTCGCGGTCAGAGCAAGCGGCCTGGCTTGCCGGGTTGCTCGGCGTTGTACAGATTATGCATGCCCAATTGAAAGAGGAGCCGCTGCCAGCGAATCCACCGCCGTCGACCGAACTCCACCTGGAACTTCCCGGCGGCGGGTGCTTGCTTGGGCCAGCACACGAAACACCGGAGTCGCCCGTGCGCTTGCTGCTTAAGAACCCAGTCGGCAGGGTCCCCGCGACGTTCCGGGCAGCAGTCACGCGTAGAGGACCGAGGGTTGTGTAGCGGGGAAGTAGCATGCCTGTATGCGTATGACGCCTGGCGGAGAGATGTTGCCCAAGACGACGATCATGACCGGTCTGCCCACGACCCTCTCGAACGAGCATTTGATCGAATTAGGAACCGTAGCAGTGCACGCTTCGCGCCTGGAGTTTTCCTTGGCAGAGTTGGTGGCCGAATTGCTCGATCCACTGCCTGAAGTTGGCTTTGCCGTTACGGCTGGAATGCCTTTCCAGCGTTTGTTGGCGCTCGCTAACGAGCTTGTTGATACGCGCCTTACTGACACTAAATACGGAGTGAGGTTCACAGACATACGCAAGTTTGCTCAGCGCGCCATGGAGTCGCGAAATGAGTTGATGCACGGACACTGGATTGTCTCCTGGAATCAGCAAACCCTCACAAGGCAGGATGATTTGGCGACCCGACGTGGGCGTGTCAAGGTACGCCCTAATGTTAGGGTGCCAGACGTCGCGACTGTCGCGGGTGACCTAAACGTTGCGAACATGCAGGTTGAACTCTTCCACGCGAATATCCTGCTGCCCCTCGGCCGTCTTGTTGAGTTTGAGCCTGGAAAGTACTGCCGGGTATCTGAGTTGTAGTCCTCGGCGACTGCCGCGGGACCTCTCGCCTCTAGTACGCTGCAATCACAAACAAGAGGGATCATGTCGTTCCGTCCCGCCTCCGCCATGAACCACTGAGCTCATTTGCTCACTCCATGGAATACGACGGACGGAGCACCCATGTACAATGCAGCGGTGGACCCGGGGATCACCCCGAACGCGAGTTTCCCTTTCCTTGAATCACTGAAACAAATTGGCGGCGGCATCCTTGTCGGCGCCTTCATCATCATCGCCATCGTGGCGATCATTGGCGCCGCCTTGCTGCTGGCCGGCAAGCTGAGCCAGTCCTCGCGTCTTGCCTCGAGTGGGGGAGTGATCCTTCTGTGGACAGGACCGGTGGCTGCCATTCTCGGCGGTATCAACGGCTACATCCTCTGGTCGCAGACCGCTTTTCCCCTCGGGTTCTAGGTCATGCCCGTTGAGTGCGATCTCAATGGATGGTGGCCACCAGGCTGCGGCCTCGTGTCGCAAGCGAACGACGACGCCCTCGGTGCAGTCACGGCACTGTTTGCAAACGTCCTCCAGAACATGGCGTCCTGGCTTTGGGCCTTTATCACCGGCGCGTTCACCGTGTCGAACGTGGATGAATCCCAGTGGTTGTCTATCCAGGGGCTGACCAGTTGGTGGGTGGTCGTGATGCTGACGCCACTCGTCGTCGTGATGATCCTTCAGATCCTGTCAGGGCTGATAAGCCAGCAACCGAGACGCATCGGAAGGGCCATGATTGGAGGGGCCGTTGCTATTCCCCTGGTTGGTGCAGCCGTATATCTCGTCCGGCAGCTTACGCGGGCGACTGACCTAGCCTCCGCTGCTCTGCTTCGATCCATCGGGTCGGATCCCTACCTGGTGTTCATGAGGCTCTTCGGCTTCGAGCGGGCGCCAGCAGGAAGTGGCCGGGAATGGAACCTGGTCTCGCTTGCCCCTGGAAACACCGGAGGGCCAGCGGGCGCGGTAGTCGTGACCATGATGGCCGTCGTTGTCGTCTGGATACTTGCATTCATTCTGATGTGTTCGATGATTTTCCGCTCGTTCGCTCTTGTTGTCCTGGCTGCCGTGGCACCCGTGGCCGTCATGTTGCTGCCTTGGGATAAGACGAAGTCATGGGCACGTCGATGGTGCGAGGTCGTCATCGCTTTGGTCATAGCCAAGCCTCTTGCCGGAACAGTCCTTGCGGTCGCCGTGAAGCTCTTCGCCGATTCTAAGTCCTTCGCCGGATTGGCGGCCGGAACCGTCGGCATGGCCGTGGCTTGTGGTGCGCCGCTAATGGCCATGCGTTTGGTTAGCTTTGCCGGCGGCGAACTCGCCGCTGTAGCCCAGACCGCCGGAGGTGGCCATATCCTGTCCCGCAGCAGTAGTGTGGCAGCCCGCCAGATCAGTCGCCAGGCGGGGGGCCGCCTCACGCTCGCCAACCTGGTTAGTCGCTCTGCAATGACAAGGCCCATCAGCTCACGCCCCAGCATCTTCCCGACCCAAGTTTCCGCTCCCACTGTGCCCACCACGGCGTTCCCCTCGGGACCCGGCGGTGAGCCGCGATCCCTAGACGGAGCGTCCCCGACCACATCCCAAGACGTCCCGCAACCTGCGGACCAGGGGTTCGTGACTGTAGTACCCCAAAGCCAAGGCGCGGCCCCGCAAACACCTGCAAGACGGACCCCTTCGGTGGAGCCGGCACCGCGCGCGCAGCGCAACGGAGGCGCCGCCGGCCAAGCAAAAATGCAGCCTCCGAAACCCCAGCCACCAAGAATTGATCCTCTGAAGGGCGGTACCCCTGATGTCTGAAGACGCGCGTGCCCTGGAAGCCGTCAAGTTCCCTAGATATGAACGCCGCGGCTTCTTCCTAGGGCTAAAGTGGTATCAACTGCTGATCGTGAGCGGGGGAGTTGCGGTCGCCGTCGTGGCTTCTGCGAGTCACGGCCCCGCAGGATTGTTTACCTCCGGGCCTATGTGGCTCGGGCTTGTACTGCTCGGAATCCTGCAGTACTCCCGCATCCCCTATCCGGTCTGGGCGAAACAGATCGCCATGTTCTTTTGCCGGGCAGCAGCAAATCAGACACGGTTTCTCGCCAAGCCTCAGGCCCCGCATCTTGCCGGTCGGGTTGCCCTCCCCGGCGGGCTGGGCAATCTGGAACTTCGGACGACGGCCAACGGCGAATGCTTCATTGTTGACCGCCATGGCAGGGAGGCGATCGCAGTCCTGCGCTGCAGCACCAGGTCCTTTGCGTTGTTGGATTCTGATGACAAGGCGTGGGCCGTTCAAGCGTGGTCGCGTGTTCAAGCCGGGATGGCCCAGCGGCAAAGCGTAGCCCGGATCGCAATCCAGGATTACACGGTGCCTTATCCGTCCTCTGCACTGTGGGACTTCTACCGCGACAATGCGCTGCAGGCTGCGAACGGCGACGAGACGCTGGGCTGGGGACGGCGCGCCTATGAGGATCTCTTGGGTGCAGCCGGGGCAACCATGAGCCACGAACTCCTCGTCGCGGTCGTGCTGGACACAAGCAAGGCACGACGGCGGATCAAGGAGTCCGGTGGAGGGCTCAGCGGTATTGAACACGTCCTCCGGCTGGAAGTCGAAGCCATGCGCACGTCGTTAGGCACCCACAGTGTGAAGGTCGAGGAATGGATCGACGAGTCGGAGCTGCTGGGAACCATACGAGGAGCATTCGATCCTGCTTCTTTACCTCCAATTAAATCGTCCTTCGCCACCGTCCCTTTGCTGGAGGGTTCAGCCACTGCCGAGGCGGTTCACCGTCACCTGCAGGGGCCGATGGGCGTCGAGGAACATTGGACCTACTTGCGTACCGACAGCGGGTTCCACCAAACCTTTTGGGTCGCCGAATGGCCGCGACAGAAAGTCTTCCCGGGTTTCCTGCATCCGTTAATTTACGTCGGCGAGTTCCGCCATACCTTCACTGAAGTTGTCCGGGCGGTGCCGACGGCTGAAGCACTGAGGGACATCCGCTCCGCGCAGGAGGCCCACGAAACCCGCCGCCGCATCAATGCGCGCTTCGACAGGCCGCTCACCCGTGAGCAAAAGGCCGAGGAAGAAGAAGTGGCCCAGAGGGAGGAGGAGATCGTCGCCGGCCACGGTGACGTCCGCCCGGCGGCCTACCTGACCGTCTCAGCAACCTCGTTGGAAGACCTGGCGCGGCACCGTCAGGAACTGGAATCTGCTGCCGCGGGGGCGTTCGTAGAACTGCGGCTTCTGTACGGGCAGCAATGGGCGGCCTTTGTCGCCGGTGGACTGCCCCTGGGGAGAGGATTGCGGTGAGGCCGGCAATGAAGAGCTTTGAGTATCTTCCTTCCGGGAAGAAGGGGAGGAAAGGGAAAGCACGACGGCGGACGCCATCGTCCGTGGCCACGGGGACGGACTCAGCACTCACCAAGGGACGGTTCGATTTTGAGGCCTTCAGTCTCGGCGGGGACTGGGGCAGCAAGGAGCCGAACTCCCTGCGGGGACCTCACCGGTTGCGTCCTGCCCCGCACCGCGCCTCAACGATGACCTTCGCCGCCGCGTACCCATTCCTTACTGAGTCAGGTCTTGGCCACGAAGGAACCTACATCGGCACCGACGTCTTTGGCTCCGGCGCCTTCTCGTACGACCCCTGGATCCTCTACGACAAGGGCATCATCAGCGGCCCGTCCATTGTTGTGATCGGCACCGTTGGCACCGGCAAATCGATGTGCGGCAAATCCTTGGTAGCACGGTCCATCACTTTGGGGCGGAAGGCAGCTGTTGCCTCGGATCCCAAAGGCGAGTGGGTCGCCGTCGCCAAAGCTGTAGGTGGAAAGGTCATCAGCGTTGGCCCGGGCCGACCCGCAAGAGTCAACCCTCTCGACGCCGGCCAGCGCCCCAGGGCCCTCGCCGAAGCACAGTGGCAAGCAGTGGTGAGGCAGCGTCGGAGGTATCTCCTTGTCGCTTTGGTTTCCCTCATGCGCCAAGGCACGCCCCTTCGCCCCGTGGAACACACGGCATTGGACATCGCGCTCATGGAGACCATGTCTGAGAACTCGAATCCGACATTGCCCATGGTGCTGGACCACCTGTTGAAACCCTCGAAGGAAATGATCGCGCTTGTCGGCACAGAGGGCGGAACGGCAGTCAGCCATTCCTTGAGGCGGACCGTGTCCGGTGACCTCGAAGGGATGTTCGATGCACCTTCCACCGTCGCTTTCGATGCTGATGCTCCCATGATGGTGATGGACACCTCCGCCCTGATCGGGGCATCAGAGCAGGCGCTTTCACTGGCCGCCGCCTGCGGTGCCACCTGGCTGGAGGCGGCCATCACGAACCCCGACGGCGGAAAGCGGCTTGTCGTGTACGACGAGGGGTGGCGCATGCTCGCCGACCCTTACATGCTGGCGAAGATGAGCGAACAGTGGCGGCTCGCCAGAACGTACGGGATCGCGAACCTGCTGATCATGCACAAGGTGGCCGACCTCAACGAGATCGGAGACAGCACCAGCGGACACCGGCAGAAGGCATTGGGTCTGCTGACTGAGGCGGACACCAGGATCATCTACCGCCAAAAGCACGACGCCATGCGGCTGACAAAGGAAGCGCTCGGCCTCACCGAAGCGGAATGTGAACACGTTGAGAACCTTCCGAAAGGTGTCGGGCTCTGGAAGGTCGGGAACCGCTCGTTCATCGTGGCTAACCGCGTGACCACTGACGAGCTTGCCGTGTTCGGCACTGATGACAGGATGCTGTGAAGCGGCCAGGCGGCCCTCGGGCCGCAAGCGATAACCCGCTGGTCACCGCTGGGCTCATCGGGGCGGCGGCGTACGTGTGCCTCTGTGCTGTCATCCAAGCTGCCGGGCACGTGGTGGTGTCCTGGCGATGTGGCACTACACCGCCGTCGCCTTTCAACCCGGCAGCCGCCGTCGGACTTCTGGCCAATCGGATGGACTGGATAGTGGCGCCACGCTCAGGCTGTTCAGTAAGCACCGACGCTGTCTGGTGGGTCCTGGCCCCCGCGCTGCTTCTCGTGGGTTCGCTCGCCGTGGGTGCCGTCGTCATATGGCGACGGTGGAAGCAGTCCGGCCGATGGCTGCGGCAGGACATTCTGAACCGCGACGGCGTTGCCCGCCGTGCCGAGATCCTCCACGACTTCGGGGCCAGGGCTGTGCGGAGAAGAGGAAAGTTCACCAGGCCAGGCCTTGAAAACCCTTCTGTGCAGGACGTGTCGTGGACGCTGGGCCGCTCCCGCGGCGTCACCGTTCATGTCTCCACAGAGGAGTCGATGGTGATCCAGGGTGCTCCGCGTTCCGGTAAGGGCTTGTACGTCGTCATCAATGCGATTCTTGACGCGCCCGGGGCAGTTGTCACGACATCCACGCGTGCGGACAACCTGGTGGTGACGATGAAGGCGCGGGCCACCGGTGGGCGACCCGTGACGGTCTTTGACCCACAGGGTATGTCGGGGATCCCGTCATCACTTCGCTGGTCGCCAGTCCGTGGCTGCGAGGACCCGGACATCGCCACTCGGCGAGCCCTGGTCATAACTGCGGATACTGAGATGAAAGGCGAGAACGCTGCCTGGCAGAAGCGCTCGCTGATCGTTCTGCAATGTCTGCTTCATGCTGCAGCTTTATCTGGGGAAGGAGTGACGGCATTCCGCCGTTGGTCATCCAGCTCCGTATTGGCGAGGGAAGCTCTCGAGATTCTAGGCCGGCCGGGGGCTGCGCTGGGATGGCAGGCAGATCTGATGGGCATACTGGAGGATGACCCAAGGAACACCTCGAACTCATGGATTGGGGTTTCGGCGGCGGTAGCACCTTTGTCCTCGCCGAAAGTCTTGGCCGCGCTCAATCCGCAGGATGAGTCCGAGGAGTTCGACCCGAAAACGTTCATCCGGGATCGGGGAACGCTTTATCTCATCGGTACCCGCGCCGGCGCGGCTGCCGCGGGGCCCTACTTGTCAGCACTGATCGATGACATAGACAATGCAGCGCGGGAGATGGCCTTCGTCTCTCCGGGCGGGCGGTTGGAGCCGCCCCTTTCCCTGATCCTGGACGAGATCGCTAATCTCGCCCCTTGGCCCGGGCTGCCTGTGGCACTGTCCGACGGCGGCGGCATCGGAATCTCAACGCTCGTCGTTTTGCAGTCGTTGTCGCAGGCCCGTTCAGGTTGGTCCATTGATGAGGCGTCGACCATCTGGGACTCGGCGATCATCAAAGTAATTTTCGGGGGCGGATCCGACGAGCAGGATCTGCGCTCCCTTGCAGGGTTGCTGGGTGAACGCAGTCTTACCCTCACCACCAGGTCCTGGTCATCCCAGGGCAGGCAGGACGGCGAGCAGATACGCGAAAGCCCCGTAATCGCTCTGGATGAAATACGGCGGCTGCCCGCGGGAACGGCGCTCATGCTGGGCCGGCGTACTCGACCGATCCTTCTGGACCTTCTTGAGTGGCACAAGCGCAAGGACGCAGGGGAGCTGCGTCGGCTGAAAGCCGAGATGGAGCGCGTATTGGCCGACGGACACAGGGAACGCCAGCAGAAGGCGGAAGGGGTGCCGGATGCGCAGCCATGACGAGACGGACGAGTTCGACGTCCAGTCGGCCAGCTCCTTTGGGGACGATGAAATCACCGCTCAGCTCTTCCGGTCTGCATTTAGTGGGCCTTCCGCCTCCAAAAGCGTCACCCGCCGTTGGCGGGAGATGACGCCTGAACAGTCGCAGGAAGTCTGGGGTGTCCTCACCTCGTGGGTGAGATGGCTTGTGGCCACTTACCAACTGACGACGTCGGTCGTTCCCGATTGCTGGTGGCGCCACCCTGAAATCGTGGCTGAGCTGTACGCGCTGCACCGCGCGGAGCTCGCCTCCTACACTCAGGATGACCCGGGCTTCGGCCCGCTTGCCTTTCATGAACGGCTCCCGCACGCCGTCGAACGTCTGAGGATGCACACCCGGACTGCGGGATGCGTTGGGCTGCAGGCGCACAAGGAGCCTGCGCCTCGAATCCTGGCTGATGATGATCCTGCCTTTGTTGAGTGGCGCAAGGCTGCTCACCAGCTGATTGCTGACTTCTAAGTCATGTCGCTCTTGTGGGGCTTGGCCATGAACGGGTGTCTGCGCAGCAATGCTGCGGTCCGAAGAAGCATGAAGGGTGGCTGTCGTGGCCGCTACACCTGAAGTTCCCCTTACCAACTTGTCTGTCCAGGGCTCCCCGGAAGCCGGTCAAAACGTTCGCCGCATGGCCGCTGAGGAACGCATTGCCTCGTTGATGGACGGGTTGCGCTCCATCTTGGAGGGGGCCGTCGAGTCACCTTCACATTGGCAGGTCTTGCTTGATGCATCGGCCAATTTGTGGCGGTACTCCGGCGGCAATGTTGCACTGCTCATGATGCAGATGGCGCAGAGGGGGACGGACGAGCCGACGCTGGTCGCAGGGTACAAGGAATGGGAACGACACGGCCGCACCGTACTTCGGGGCGAGCATGCCCTGTGGGTCATTGCACCCCGGACCGCCCGTGTGCAGCAGATTCTCCTGCCCGACGGTACGCGCCAGCGCATTCCTGTGGGCGAGAAACCACCCAACGGTGCTGTCGACGAGGGGAAGAAGACCCTCATAACCGGTTGGCGCGGCCAGGCCGTGTTCGACGTCTCGCAGACCCAGGGGGAGCCGCTGCTGGTTCCCAGAACGAGTGATGCCTCGATCGTCGACGTTCCGCAGTTATGGGATGCATTGGCCCGGGTTGCACGCACGCACGGCTTCTCGATCCAAGTCACCGACGCGCAGTTCGGCCTGACGAGCGGTTTTACCGATTTTGCACAGCACCAGGTTCAAGTGGGGGGCTGGCTGAACGCAGAGGAGCGCGTCGCCGTGCTCGCTCATGAGCTCGGCCATGTCCTGCTGCACGGGCCCGACGACAAGGTGGGAAAGCTGTACGGGAGCAGCGTGGACCATCGCGGGCTGGCTGAAGTCGAAGCCGAGTCTGTGGCGTACACGATCCTCAAGGCTCACGGCATTGACAGGGGTCCCCAATCCGCCAGCTACTTGTCCGGTTGGGCTGACGCAGTGATTGAAGCGGAGCATTCAGTCGCGGCCCGCAGCTCTTCTCCGAGGCAACCCGCCTCGCGGGTCGACATTGCGAAGTCAGTACTAGGCCGCGTCACGGCGGCTACCAAGGACATCCTCGAAGTCACGAATCCTCCGGGTTTTGGCGGGAAGGTTCCGCCCGGTGATGCGTCGCTCCGGCTGCAAGGTCAGGACTCGTTCGCTGGCCCGCAGCATCCGGTCGGGCCTGCTCGAGGATTGGAGATTTCCGGCCCGTAGGGGCGACAGAAGTGTTGGATGGGAGAGCCCCGTCTGCAAGAGAAAGGGCAGAAGTTATGAGTACTAAGATCCCGGTCAACATCGCCGGCAACCTTGTCGCAGACCCGGAGCTCACTTACGGTGAGTCCGGGGTCGCGCACACCAAACTACGCGTGGCCGTGAACCAGCGGATTCAAGGAGCAGACGGCGCCTGGCACGATGGAGATCCGGTCTTCCATAACGTTTCCGCCTTTCGGGCGCTCGCAGAGAATGCCTCGACCTCGCTCAAGAAGGGGGATCCCGTCACGGTATCGGGTGAACTCGAGTTCCGCGCATTCGAAAAGGACGGAGAGCGGCGGGAAGCCCGTCGGATTGTTGCTGAAACCATTGGTCCTGACCTTCGGTTCGGCACTGCAGCATACCAGCGCTCTCCCCGGGCGGCAGCAGGCCCGGAAGCTGCGGTGGATGCGGGTGTGCAAGCGGCACCGGAGGCTGCCCAGCCCGCCTACAACATCTCGACGAAAGGGCCGGTGGCCGTGCCCCCTTTAGGCGGACCAGCCCGGGCTGACATTAGCCTCTGACCGGGGACCAGCAGGTTCAGGATGTAGCTCTATTGCCTGTTACAGTTCCACAAATTGCGATGGCCTGGTCCTCTGGGGACCAGGCCATCGCCGTGCGCGGGAGCTTCACTACAGCGCGCTGCTGCCCTTCCACTCTTCAGGCTTTACCCGCCTGATGCTCGAGGAATGCGCCCACCCCATGTGGTACTTGCCGGAAGAATCCAGCCATTCGATAAGGCCGTACTTGTGCGTCCATCCAACGGCCTTGCCGTAGATCCCGCCTACATACACAAGCGGACGGCCATACTTCGGGAAATCCCGGAGAGGTGCAGGGTCGTCTATGGGCCGGCTGGCTTCGGCGTCCATGCGAATCATCATTCGCTCGACATCTTCAGGGGAGCCGGACTTGATCATGAAAGCCATTTTAGAACATACGTTCGAATACGTTCACCGAAGGTCTCTGTGGTGTCATGGCTGCAACTGGGCTGGCCGTCCCTCGGCGGGTGCCCAAGCCAAGCAGTCGGCGGCGCTAATGAAGTAAGCATCCGGCCACGGGGCCCCTGGCCTCACTTGTGCTGGGTCGGGGATGATGAGCAGGATGGATCCTGGCCAGACGGGCTCCGGCAGCGCTTCTATCCACGCGCGCTGCACATGGTCGAAGCGGTTCCACAAGATGGTCACCCAAGACCCGGTCGGTTGAGTCGCATCAACATTCAGCAAAGTCACCTCGGTAGTGGTGCCGCTCGCCAGTTTGAGACTGTTAAAGGCTCTCCAGCGCTCTGCGGCATGTGCCTGCCACTGGCGGGATTCGGAGATGCGCTTCCACCAGCGCAGGCTCAGGAAAAGTGCAGCTGCCAGCCAAATGCCGCCGACAGTCGCAGTCACCGAAAGCGGGAGGCTGACGGCCGGGAAAAGTGCCAGGAAGAGAACGAGGAGTATCAAGACGCCGGCACTGGTCGATACCAGGGCGACTGTCGCAACTCTGGGTTTCATCACCGGATTTTCGACCATCGTCTTGTCCCTCTATCAGCTTAGAGCTGCCAGCCTGCGCTGGTAAGGACGACCTGCTGTGGAAAGTGCAATTCCCTTGAACTCGTTCCGGGGTGAGGAGGTATTACACGGGAATGGGCGTTGTCGATTGCCTGACTGAGTAGTTCACGCTGGGCAATGTGTTCCCACTCATAGTCGGCCGGAGGCAGGCCCAGGGGCAGGTGAGAGTCCGGCAGCGCCCACCTGTCGCGAAATACGGCAACGTCACGGACCAGCTGCCAGGTATCGCGGCTGCTGCTCTCTTTGACGGCTTCGAGCAGAGCACGTTTCCACTCAGGGTCCCCTGTCAGAGCTGACAGGTTCACGGACTCGATCCTCTCGGATATGCGTGCCTTGACTTGCTCGATCATCTCCGCCAAGTCAGGGCGGCTGGGCGTAAGTTTCTCGGTCACGGGTCCAACAGCCGTCGACGGCATCCCCTTCACGAAGCGACGCAAGCGTGTGCTGAGAACAGCACACCGGTCGTTGGCACGGGTGGTGTCGTAGCCGACCTGGGCCAGTATGCGTTCCGCACTCGGGCGGCTGATGGCTGTGGCCTTCCGCCATGCCGCGACGGCTGCGCCCCACGACGGAGATTGTTCCAATTTCTGCGACGCTCCGGGCGCATTCTCATCCATCCACTGTTTTAGGTCCAGCCCTGCAGCGATCTGCGCCAGATAGTCGTACTCTCCGTAGAGCCGCTCGAGGCTGTCAGCCTTCCTGAGCTCGGCGTCGCGTACCTCGTGTGCGGTCCGTTCGGCACCTTCAGCCGCCAGCACCTCGCCAAGGATGCCCTGCCATGAGAGCTGTAGTGATGGATCTACAGCCGGGTGGCCGTCGTCGTCACCTTCGCTGACGTAGGCAAAGTTGCCGGCGCGGCCACGGGTCATGCTCACGTACAGCAGCTCGCGGGTGAGCCGGCCCTGGGTGACCACCGTGTGGCCGGTGTCCACCGTAACGCCTTGGGAACGGTGTGCCGTTGTCGCATACCCCAGTTCGACAGATGACTCCAGATACGCTCCGGGGAGTATGACACTCGCGCCGGTGTCCCGCCGTCGAGCCAGCAGCGAGCCGTCGCGACGATTGATCTGAAGGACGTCGAACAGCGTGCCATTACTCACGAAATTACCGTCGGTGTCGACTAGCTTCCGGTTATTTCCGCGGGCGATGACCGTGTCACCGGAACCCGCTCGTAGGCCATCGCTGAGAAGCACTGTGTGCTCGGGATCCACTTCACCCCGGGCAACCCGATCCGCCTGCGCCCGTTCATTGAGCAAGCCGACCGTTTCATTGTCGGCGGCGATGAGGATGGATGACTTTCCTGCCCGAGTATCTTCCTGCCATGCGAGGTACGCCTTGTCAGCCATATCCACGTAGCTACCGTGCCGGATCCGCCCATGCCGGGCATAGTCGGCAATGGCTGAGTACTCACCCCTCCGGAGCTTCAGCGATGAGGCACGCTCCCACTCTTCATGGAATCTCCACACGGTGCTTAGCCGCGTTGCCTTTCCTTCCCGATCCAGCCAGCCAAGGACGCCGCCGGCATCAATCGCGTCCAGCTGGCCCGGGTCGCCTACCAAAAGAATCTTTGCATCGGCCTCCCGCGCTTGGTCCACCAGGGCGGCAAGCTGGGAAGTGGAAACCATTGAGGCCTCATCAATGATGATCAGCTGGTTTGCCCGGAAACACCACTGCTCCTGAGTGGCAGCGAGACGGGCAGCTTCCTGGGCGAACGCTATGTTCCGGCGCTCGCCGACGTGAGACATCTTCAGCTGGGCCTGTATATCGAAGAAGCGCTCGGCCCTGAAACAGGCTCCTTGCCCCGCCGACTCGTGCAGCCACTTTGTGACATTCTCGGTAGCCATAGCGAGTTCGCGCCCCAGCACATCCGCGCTCGCAGCTGCTGGGGCAAGCCCGACGACGCTTCCGGCGCCGTGCTCTGCTTCCCACGCCGCCTTGACCGCGCTCAACGTCGTGGTCTTTCCCGTGCCGGCAGGCCCAACCAGGGCATCAAGCCGGTGGCCGCTGAGGATGACGTCGGCAACTGCGGCGCGTTGGTCTGCTTGAAGCTCCGGCTTCCCTGCCTGCCTGACATGCTCAAGGGAATCCATGACGACGTCGGCACGCACCACCGGGCCGCCGTAGTCGTTTCTTGCCCCCATGATCGCGTCCTCCCACGCGAGCGTTGACGTGTCGGTGTACAGCCGGGATCCGTGAAAGTCGAAGACGCTGCGTTCCCGGAGCCGGAGGTCCGCGGCTGCGGACGGAGGGAGGCTGTAGCGGTATTCGTTCAGCGGTACTGACTGTTGTTCCGCCGCATCAGCGACGGCGCTGATCAGTGCGCTCCGGTCCGCCGCCGTGCGGCAGCGGATCTGCGCGCAGACCCGCTCAGCCTCAGCGAGTAGGTTCCAGCGGTTCCAGGTAGAGCGCCTGGCGGCGACGCGTTCACGAGCAAGCGTGGCGACGGAGCAGATCCAATCAGAGGTGAAATCCGTAAAGCGGAACGGTGAACCCTTGAAGCGTTGTACGGCGGCGGCGGTAACGTCAGCTGGTTGGAATCCTCTGGCTATGGACCGCGCCCGCCATTGGCTTGAGAGTTCACGCAGAGGAGTGGGGAGGTCCGCCTTTGGGGCTCGCGTGGCGAGGGTGGCTTGCTGACGAAGCTTGATTATTGTTGCTGCGGTCGGCGGATGTCCGTGACCGGTGGTCCATTCCGCTACGAGGCGGTCTGTTTCCAGATTGATGAGACGAGACCGATTGGAGAACTCACGGATTAGTTCGTCATCTACTCCGGTCAGCTGCTGGCTGGGGTTACGGGTATTGGTGGACGGGGACCGGATTTCGGTGGCGCTTCCGAGCGTCCGGTGGAGGGCATCGAACAGGAGTCCGTTGTAGTGTTCGCTTGCAGCGACGGCGGCCTTGTACAGCGTACGGGAGTCGAGGGTTACCCACGTACCGTCGGTGACACGCTGGACCCGGTTGGCGATGACCAAGTGCGTGTGTAGCTGGGGGTCGCCCGTGCGAGATTCCCAGTGGTCGAACGCTGCGGCTATGGCTCCCATGGTGCCGATATGGGCGACGCCGTTCCGTCCGGCCCGCGTATGGATGACGTTCTCTTCGAGCCATGACAGTGTCGCTGCTAACGCTTCGTGATGGGTTTGCAGGATCTGCTCCTGAGTGAGGCGAGGGCTGAGGGCCCAGAGAACCGACACAGATTTTGGCACGCTGAAGGTCAGGTCGAAGCCGACGACGCCGTGACGTACGGTCGGGGGACCGGTCTTGTTGTCGACGACGGAGGGCTGGTTGTGAGGACGGCCGAGCGGATGCAAGGTATCAGGATGCACGGCTGAGTCGAACACTGCCTTGGCGTCGGTTTCAGTGACCGGCGCCCCGGCCATGCGATCGATGCCTCTGAGTCCGGCGCCGACCCATCGTCCTTCGGGTGTTCCGGCGTTCATGTAGTAAGTGGTTGCGTCAGCGGGAGAAACGGCAAGATCATTCGTCATTGTCGTTTTGAAAAGGTAGCGCAGGCCTGACTGTGCCGAGAGCCGCGCGATGGACATCGTCACAGCCGCGGGGCTCCTGCATGGCGGTTCGTTGGATCCCATCCACGCCGGCGCATGATCTCCAACGTCTTAGGGTCAAGCGCCACTCCCTTTGCCTGGGCAACTGAGACAAGCCACGCCGCGATATGTGCCAGATCCTGGACATTGGTCCTTTGTGCGCGTTTTAGGCGGGCGACTTCAGACTGCAAGAGGCTGTTGCCCCGGAGCTGGTCAGACTTCTCGGCTTCGAGCCTGTCGATTTCGGACGCTTGGGCGCGAAGCTTGGAGGTGAGTATGTCTCGCTGGCGTTGACACGACGTTGTCGTGGAGTCCAGTTGACGTTTGATTGCTTGGAGTTGGGCTTTGAGGTGGGGGGCAGTCGTTTTCGGTGCCGGAGCCACTGCTGAACGACTGGCGAGCCGGCGTTTGCGGTCCCGGTGCCGATTGGCGCACCGAGTGGAACAGAATCTTTGACTCGTCCGTGAGGGCTCGAACGAGCAATTGCAGTCAGCACAAGTTTTTGTATTCACGTCCGTTCATCAGGACTGACGCCAACGGCAACATGACTGGCCGTGGGTCGCGGCTCACGCTGACGGCCTTGGATGCCAGAGGTGTGAGGGAAAATACTGCTGCGGTTGGAGGGGCTGTTAGCGATGTGGCATCTGGATAGTTGCGTAGGCGGACAGTTGTAGCCGGTGATGAGGTTACGCGGCTCTAAGCGTTGGATGGCTGTTGGTGATGCACGC
Organism: Arthrobacter sp. NicSoilC5; assembly: GCF_019977395.1. Classification (NCBI taxonomy): domain Bacteria; kingdom Bacillati; phylum Actinomycetota; class Actinomycetes; order Micrococcales; family Micrococcaceae; genus Arthrobacter; species Arthrobacter sp. NicSoilC5. The sequence continues at coordinate 261,889 of NZ_AP024660.1, forward strand.
CTTATGGTGCCATCTGGGTTCTGCTGCGGCTTTCAAGCTCTCGTTCGGCGCTTTCGACAATGAAGTGGTCCCGTGCGCTGAGTCGCTGTCCTGCGACGGAGTTGGCCATCTCGCAATCGCGGATCTCCACTAGTCGCCGATGAAGCTGCGTTTGGGCGTGGTGGCAAAAGAAGAGCAGCGGGGTGGCGCGCCGGTTCAGCAGCACCAGCTCATGCTGGCCATAAGCAACGTTGTTCCAGATGGGGCCGATCTTGACGAGCATCACCCGCGCACGCAGCCCGAGGATGCCGTGCCTGAGGCGGCCAGCCGTCCGGGGGAGGAGTAGGCCGAAGCTGACAAGCAGGACAGCAAAGGTTTCGCCTATCCAATACAGGTTGGTCAGGGCAATGGCAGCGGGGCTATCGGCGCCTTCGGTTCCGGTTACAACCCCATACAGCAGACGGTCGAGGAGGACCAGGGCAAACAAAACACAGCCGCCGGCGATAAGAATGAACGCCGAGCGGAAGACTTTCGCGCCCATGCGGGGAATGTGGCTGCGGCAGACCCGGGCTATGTCGAGACACACCCACATAATGAATGCAGATCCCGCCCAGAGGAAGACCGCCATGCCCGGCTGATCGCCATATCTCAGCGGCAAGTTGGGATCCGTCGTATCCACACGGCTGCCGAGAAACCCTGCCGTTACCGCGGTGCATGCAGCGAAGGTGACCCAACCACCCAAGGCGAGTTGCCGCCGTCGTACTCCTGGATCCGGTACTGCTGCCAGCAACATTGCTGTTCGGAACTGCCAGAACCCAAGGAGGAGAGACAGGAGGGTGACCATGCCAATGCGGTTGTGGCCGCCGAGGAGGGGATCGCCCCAGTAGTAGACGGCAGGAACGTAGAGCGTACAAGCGATCGCGGCCAAGATGGTTGCACGGAACACGCTTCCGCGCTCGGGATCCAATGCTGCAGGCAGCCTGAGGATGGTCAACACCCAGAGTGCGGCGGCCGGTACCGCTTCCATCAGCCGAATACGCGCCGAAACGCTAGGGGTTCGGTCGTAGGCTCGGTTTCGCTGTTGATTAGCCGCGTTGCAAGTTGGTCAGCGAGGGCCTCAGCTGTTAGCTCCGCATCATCGGTGTAGCTGCTGCGACCGAGGGCACGCACGATATCCACGTCGATGTCGGGGAGGAGTGCGGCAGCGAGTTCCTCATGTGTTCTCTGTAGGTCATGGGAGAGGATCATGTGGCTGAATTCGTGCAGGATTATTTGCTGCCGGTGCCAGGCGGACTTCACTGGCGCGTGGAGGACGATGTCCCGGTCCGTGCAGACCAGCCAGATGCCGCAGAGCTCCGTTCCAGCCAAGCCGGGCAACTCATCAATTTGTATCTTTCTGCCGCGTTGCGCTTCCAGTTTGTTCTGGATGAACTGCAGGGTGGCGTCGCCCGGCAAGCCGAAGGATTTCTCCGCCTTACGGGCTATCTTTCGCGCGTCACGATAATTCATGGCTGGCGGTTTTCGGCTGCGGAACGTTGTCGGGACCGATCTGATCCAGGGAGTATCCGCCTGGGTACAACGATGAGCCGGCTTTGCCTGGAGTGAAATGAGGATTCTGTCCGAGAGGCCGGCGCCGGCGGATGGCATTGCGGATCGCCAACCCACGCGTCATAAGGCCTGATGAGACCCGGCTCGGGCGGGGGAGTCCGAGCGCTTCGACGAGGCGTTCGTCGTCAAGCATCACGCTGATGATGTGGCTGGCGAAGGGCCACAGCGGGCGCGGCAGCCGGCTTTGGAAGACCTGTACTGTTGCGTCCATCAACTGTTGGCCTTCAGCTGATGGAGCGACGTGGGCTGCCTCGTAGCGGTCGAAGAACAGCTCGGCTTCAGCGTAGGTAGCGGGAATTCCAGCAATGTTCATCCGAGCGCCGAGCTCGGTGAAAAAGCTCGAAGCCGCAGCGAGTTCAGCTGACGTTGGCTGTCGCCAGCCATGGTGCTGGGTCCATCTGATGGGCACTACGAGCAGGGTGAGGAGGACGTAGAGGAAGTCATCGTTGCTGCCGGGGACGTTGCGGTGCGCGCGGTTTAGCAAGTCGATCATCTGGCGGCCGCGGTCGCTGTCCAAGCCGGACGCGATGAGCTCGTAGATGACGATTGCTGTGTCGTAGGAACGCTTCATTGGCCGCTGTTGGATCTCGCCGTTGGCGTGAAGAGTGGCCGCCATGCTGGGAATGGCGAAGTTTCGGTAATAGGAGAGGAAGAAGCCGAGCTCCATGTCTGCGGCGAGGTCGAAGAGGACCATATGCCGGAATGTCTCTTGCCAGTCCTCCGGGGCGGCACGCTCCTGACGGCGCTGACTTGCGGCGAGACTTGTGTGGATGATCATCGTCCCCCCATTCTTCCTGCCGCTAAAGTGCGCTCAAAGTTGAGGGTGGCACGGCTCCCCAGCTCGGCGACTGGTTCCATGGTAGGACTGTTGCCATTGCCTGACTAGGGAGACGTAGACGGGTCCACAGGATTGTTTTTGGGTGCCATTGTCAGGGCTTTCATCAGCCCGCTCTCGCCCTGGCGCATCAACAGAGCATGGGCGGCTGTGAAAGCCGGCGCAGCGATCGGTGTCAGCATGTTCATCCAGCGCTGGGTAGGGCGCACACGCCATTCGATGTCCATGCGGGTTGCTTGCCCTCGATCGTCGGGTATGAGCGTTACCTGGCCTTTGCCTTCCAGGTGACCCCCGGCGTCGAACTCTATCTCGCGCGGTGCAACCACCATTGTGGGGTGGATGCTGATGGTGAGCGTGTAGCCCAATGCGGCCTTGAAGCTCAGGTGCGCGGTGGTTGCCTTGAGGATGTCTGCTTGGGAGCTGCTCTCGGCTGGCCAACGCTCCAAAGGCGCCGCGAAACTGCAACCGGGCCACCACTGCGGCCAGCTCATGTCGATGTCCGCGATGATGGCCCAGACTTGCTCGGCCGGCGCAGGGAGGTACCAAGTGGAACTGAGATCGAAGAGACGAGGCTTCATGTTGTTATCTTGGCACCTCCGTGAAGGGGGGATGCTCATCCTATCCGCCCGCTTCTGTCAGGTTTGAGTTAAAGACTTAGGTGCTGAAACGTACAAGAACGGACTTCTCGAACCTATTCTGACGGAGTCGGCGCCGCTGCCTGACGTCAGGTTGGTGTGTACTCCTCCCAAAGACATCTGCCACTGGGGTCGCGTTCTTGAGACCGGACTGGATAGCGTTTGTTCTTGCGGCAACGGCTTATCGACTACCCGTTTACGACCGCGTTCAACGCGGCCGCGTGATGCTCGGATTTGCCAACATCAAGCCGCAGTAGACCTCGTATCCTTCGTTCATCCGGCGCTCCCTTGCACCACTTCTGGCCACAGTCACGACACCCGATGCTGGCACCCACGTTACAAAGAGACCTGGATCCTTCGGAAGGAGCCAACCGTGTCCCTATCAGCAGTCAACGCGTGTCTCCGAACCTGGCGACAACACCCCCGGATCATCAGTGACAGGGCAAGAAAGTCATACCAGGTCCAGCGCCCAAATCCCCGGCCCTCGGGGACGCAATAAATGTAATGGGGGGTGAAGTTATTGCGTGAGTCGAACCCCGGGTGCTGTCAACGACTTAAGTAAGGATGCGGCCGACTGCTGAACTCAGACTCGGAGGCGAACATCCGAGCGAATGATAGCACGGCGACCGTACTTTCGGATTCAAACTTCCGTACAAATTCCGGATTCAAAACGTATGCAAGTCAGATTGTCGTCGTGGGATTCGCCCACTTAGATGGAACCTGCCAAGTGACGTGCACAACAGACTAAAACTGGCCTCAGCGTCGAGGCACCCGCAGGAATGGTGGCCGCACAGCAGCTCTACCGGCTCGCCCCCCCCCAACCAAATCCAGGAGCATTTCCCATGTCTGAGATAAAAATGCATAAGGCTGAGATCGGCGTGGACCTTCCGCCGAGTAAAGATTCCCAACTAAAGGGAAGCATCGGCTTTGTAAACCTCATCTTTACTGTCTTGGCCTACAACGGCCCGATGGTGAACTTCCTCGGGTTCCTGCCCGTTGCGATCCTCCTGGGCAACGGCATCGGCACACCGGTGATGTTGCTCGTGTGTGGCGTTGTCGCTGCGCTCTTCGCCTCCGGTCTGGTCGCCATGGGGCTTCGCCTACCGAGACCAGGTGGCTACTACTCGTATGTTTCCGCCGGGTTGGGGAAGATCGCTGGTCTCGGTACAGGATTCACGGCCATAGTCTGCTACTTTGCAGCCAACATTGCCGGGTATGTCCTTGGTGGGATCGCCGCGGAGAACCTTGTACACAGCGCCCTCAATGGTCCAGACCTCCCATGGTGGCTGTACGGCAGCGTTATGTTTATCATCGTCTCGATCCTTGGCTATCTGAACATCGACTTCTCTGCGAAGATCCTTACAGTCTTCCTGGCGCTGGAGTTGCTCCTTATGGTCATGTACAACGTCTCCGTCATAACGCAGGGAGGCGCGGAGGGTATGGGTCTCGACAGCTTCAAACCAGAGAACATTTTCAGTGGTGACATCGGCATCGCCTTCATGTTCGGAATCGGCGTATATGGCGGATTCGAGGCCACCATCATCTTCCGGGACGAAGTAAAGCGCCCTGAAAAAACTATTCCGCGCGCAACCTTCGCGGTTGTCGCAATCCTGGCCATCCTCTACTCACTCACGGCGTGGGTATTTATCAACGCCTATGGGCCGAACGCCATCATGGGCGTACTCACCGACAATGTGGTGGAGGCCTCCGGGGCAAGCGTTCAGCAGTTTACCGGCACCGCGGCCTACTACGCGGTTACTTCCCTTCTGATTACCAGCTGCTTCGCCCTTTCTCTGGCGAGCCACAACATCGTCTCCCGCTACCTGTTCAACCTGGGGGCTGATGGAGCACTGTTCAAGTCATTGGCCCGTGTGCACGCCCGGCATGGTTCCCCGCATCGGGCTTCCGTCGTGCTCAGCGCAATGGTACTCGTCGGCATCGTCCTTTTCAGTGGAACCGACGGAGAGACGGCGTACGCACGCCTGGCAGGCATCTACTCATTCGCATTCGCAATACTCATTGCATTCGCTGCCCTTGCCATCACTGTCTTCCTTTCCCGGGATAAGAAAGGTGGCCGCAACGCGGTGTGGCCGGCCATTGGAAGCGGTGTCGCATTCGTATTTTTCGCCACAGCGCTTGTGCTCTCCGGACTCAATTTCGGATTGCTCACCAGTACCGAAGGATGGTTCACCTGGGCGCTCTTGGGCTTGATCCTTGCCATCATCGCTACGGGAATGATCCTGGCCGCGGTCTACCGCAGCCGTCGACCTGAGGTATACGCTAGAATCGGGCGAGACGACGCTGGCGACCTGGTTCCCGCTAGGGAAAGTTAATACGCTCTTTCTAAGCCCGGCACTGCAGCAGACGATACATCCCCTGAAGCGTCCCCCCTGATGACCGGGCAAAAGTGGCAGTGGCAGCTCGTCAATCGCCCTTCTCTTAGTTCACGCGCACTATCTGCGCGTGAACTAAGAGTCTCGACCGCGGTTATGCGTCTTTGAAAAGAATCCCATCCCGACAGAGTTACGGGATGCATGCAATAAGGAGCTCACATGCACCTCTCCAAGTTCGTCGCCAGGGAAAGTTTCGGCGTTCGTATTGGATCGGACGGCAATCGCACCTCCGGAACGCTGGACGACCTGTTCCCCGACTGGGGCATGACAGAGCGGCTTGGCATCGTATTGAGCAAACCGTATGGGGCAATTGAGGCGAGTCTCGCGTTGCTTGCCATGACGCCGTTGTTCTACGGACTGGTTCCAGAGCGTGCGACCACAAAGCCCCAGTATCCACCGATCATTCTCTTTCATGTCGGGCAGATGCACGGCAGCCACATCATGCTTGACGTGGTTCCCCATCGCTACGAGGTGCTTGTAGAGAACGACTCCTACTCTGTGCTCGCCGCCGTAAAGGACTATGGGATCACGCGGTTGATGGTCCCCGACGAACACGCGGAACATGATCTTTCCTATGTCGAGCGAGCTCCACTGGGCTGGACAGATCTCCGTTACCTGAGGGAAAACTTGCGCTCGGTCTATGCGTATGGTCAGGAGAACGGCCTAGCTCATTCCTCGACCATTGAGATCACCTCGATTGATCCGCGTCTGGAGGAATCCGTAACCCAGGTTCTCAGGCCCGAGGAAAGCATAAAGGTGTTCACTGATGCGACTGAGGAATCGCTGGCTACGAAAATGATCGGTGAGACGAGCCTAGAAGATCTCGAAACGCTTACGCCTATCGTGGCCAAGCGAATGAATGAGGTCGGAACAGAAGAAAGGGCGCGGTTACTCGCTTCTCGAGCAGCGCGTCGAAATCCTCAGGGGAACATCACACAGGCTTATCGGGAACTGAGTGTTGACGGCGGCCTCGCCCGGCTAGTCCCATAGCCTGCTTACATCCGTTCCGCTCCAGACGGGTCCTCCACACTGAATTGGGCGACTGCCAGGAGCAGCGGATCTGTTATGAACAGGAAATTTCGACAAAAATACTGCCCCTATCCGGGAGCAAGGGGCTCGAACCGAGGCACGCAGTCCCTCTTGCGGACTGAACCAGAGAAACTCAATTAACCGCGACTGTCGTGTGTCAAGAGATGGAGGAGCAGAAATTGGCATTATCAATGATAACCACGCCACTCAACATTGATGGTGATGTTCTTTTCCACGGCAATAATGATTTTAATGCGGTTGCGGGGATTTGGGACGGCCGCCACTTGCAGCAGCGGCCGTCGGTGATCGCGCGCTGCACGAGCGCGGGAGACGTTCAGAAAGCCATTCGCTATGCACGCGAAAATGACCTTGAGATATCGGTCCGCGCCGGTGGCCACAATCCAAATGGGTATGCGACCAACGACGGCGGCATCGTTTTGGACCTCAGGCTGATGAATAGCATCGACATTGACACGGTCACGGGTAGAGCGCGCGTCGGTGGTGGGGTGATCGCTGGCGATCTCGTCCAAGAGGCGGCCAGACACGGTCTAGCGGCTGTAACGGGCATGCACCCCAAAGTCGGTTTCTGCGGCCTCGCGCTCAATGGAGGCGTCGGCTTCCTCACTCCGTTCTATGGTCTCGCCAGCGACAACATCGTCGGAGCGACTTTGGTGACGGCAACAGGCGAGCTGGTTCACTGCTCGGAGGATGAACGGCCCGAATTGTTCTGGGCAATCAGAGGTGCAGGCCCTAACTTTGGTGTCGTCACAGAGGTCGAGGTCGCTCTCCATGAGCTGCCCAGACAGATGCTTGCCGGATTCATGACCTGGGAGCCAGCGGTCGATGAGCTGCCCAGCCTTCTGACGTCCATCCTCGATGCGCTCAATGCAATGGCAGATCATCTTTACCCCAGCGTTTTCATAAGCTTGGACGAAAGCGGGGCACCTGCTATCACAGTCTGCGTGGGTCACCTCGGAAAGCTCGATATCGCCGAACGGGACATCGAACGGCTTCGTGGCCTGGGTCGACCCGTGTCCGACTCCATTGCCATCCGCTCGTACGACGCGGTAGTCGCCCTTAACGCCGAGGTGGGTAGTTTCGAAGACGGAATGTTCAACCTTTGGATCGACCGGGAGATTGCCGTGTCAAACGGTCGTTTCGCTGAAGCCGTTGCGGCGAATCTCGATAAGTTCATCAGCGAGCCCTCGACCGGGAATTCTGTGAAACTGGAGATCGAAGGAAGGCCCTTCGGAAACCCGAAGGGAACGCCGGCCCGGCACCGCGATGCGATGGGCGTGCTGGCCGTCGCGGAATGGGACGGGACGAGCCACGGAGCTGCAAAGTACCCCGAGAGGGCACGAGAGCTGGACGCGGCCCTACTTCACGCCGGTGCCACGACTTCTAAATTCGGTCTTCTGAATAACAATTCAGAGGTCACACCAGAGATGGTCGTCGAGGTCTATACCCCAGAAGTTTACCGCCGCCTCGCTGCAGTAAAACGCGAATACGACCCGGAAAACCGCTTCCACCGCAACTACAATGTAGATCCCCAGCGATTCTGACCTCCCAGGACGCCGTGCTGACAAGCTCGGGTGGACTGCCAGACACTCATCTTGAACCACCAATTGGCCCGTTCAAGCGGAAGATCAACGACAGATCGAAGCGGACCGGAGGCCGCTGACGGGACGATTCTCAAACGAATTCGCTTGATGTTGTACTGGAACATTCCGCGGGCTTGTCCATTTCGCCAATGCTGCCGGGCGAGTGGAACTTTTCAATTGTTGTAAGTTGCGTTAGGTATGTGTAATGGCTGCTGTTGGAGCCGCCAGACAGGGGCAAGAATGAGTGCCACCAGGGTCATTCCTCGGCGCACAACTGCACGTGCTGAAGACTTCGCAGCCGTGCGCGGGGTCATCTATCCTGTTCTTGTTCCCCGGACTAGACGTTTGTGGTAGAAATTCAATCCTCATGAGGAGGCGGCGTGATAACCGTTGTCAGCACTATGCAGCTCGAGTCGAACTCAGAGCACGAATGGGATCGGCTAATCCGAGAGCGCTTTAAATCAGCCCACAACAAGGAAGGCTGGATACACGGTCAGTTGCTCACTCCCTCTGACGCCCCCGGTACTCGCGTCATCATTGGCACGTGGAGAAGTCAAGCGGACTGGGAGGCTTGGCATGCGGATCCCGCCTTTCTCGCCTCGCGTACCAGGCTCGACGAACTACAGCATGCAGACCACGGGACAGCACTGTACGACGTAATAGAGGATGCCCAGGGTACCAACTAATTTTGGCCCAATGGCCTCCGTCGGACTTTTCTCTCCACTGGGCCCAGGGTTGTCCTCTTAGGGCTAGGGCTTGGGCCAGTGGAGAGTTTGAGGGGTCTGTCCTCGTTTGGTATTGGTGAAATCGGCAGCCGGCGTACCCAACCAACGTGCCGGTACGGTGGCTGAAACTGGTTGCCAACAAATTCGCGCTGCCCTGAAGGCGTACATCGTTTGCCGCCGTTCCTGGCGGACTGTCCTACCGAGGGCGACTGTGCGACCGGCGGATCATGCATGCGGGTACGCTTGTGTGGTCGTGTCATCCGGTTGTGCCGTCAGTTTTGCTGACCCTCTTGGGGCGAGGGAGTTGATGAACGTCGTACGAGTTCCGTGACGAATTCGTAGCGCCGGATCTCAACGTCCTCACCTTGAATTTTGCGCAACAGTAACTGAACCGCATGCCGGCCCATCTCGGCGTAGGGCTGCCGGATTGTGGTTAGTTGTGGATCGACCAGCATGGCAGCGCGCTCATCGTCAAACCCCACAATGGAGATGTCTTCGGGTACCTTCAACCCGCGGGCACGAAGGGTCCGCAGGGCGGCAGCTGCCATAGTATCTGCAGCACAGAACATAGCGTCAATTCTGATACCTTTCGACAGTTCTGATTCCAGTTCCCTCCAGTGCATGCGTGTTTCATTAAAGGGATCCATGCAGTCAATTATCAGCGACTCGTCGAAGGTAATTCCGGCCGACTCCAGTGCATCCCGGTACCCCAGAGTGCGGTGGTCAATGAACAGCCCGTCACCCCAAGTATCCGTCTCCATTTCCATGTTTGGACGCAGGAGCGCGATCGATCGTCTGCCGAGTGAAATCAAATACTCAACGGCAATTCGGGCGCCTTCCCGATTCTGCGCGGAAATGGTCGGAAACCGAACAGTGCGACTAGTATCGTCGATCGCAATAGCAGGCAGTGCTATGCGGTCACATGCTTGGCGCACGCCATCTTGATCCGGCACTCCAATGATGATCACACCGTCCGTCGGTACGTTGGCAAGTGCCTCCACAATCGCGGCGGCCCCGCCTTTAGTGCCGGCGACTGGATGCGCCATAAGGTAGTAGCCCTCTTCGGCGGCTGCTCGAAATGCAGCGCGAACGACCGGCTCCCACCATCCCCACCCTGCATCGGGCACGATGACACTGATAGCGCGGTACTCACCGCTGCGCAGCGCCCGCGCTGTGGCAGAGGGACGATACCCAAGATTGCGCGCCACAGCGCGAACGCGCTGGCGCGTGGCTTCGCTGACATCCGGATGGTCCCCGAGAGCCCTGGATACCGTAGCTACCCCAACCTCGGCCGCGCGCGAGACGTCCGCCAATGTCACCTTACGAGGCATTAAGTTCCTATCCCTAGAGCTTAAGTTTGTGCTTTCGCTCGCACTGCAACAATCCGGTCCCTAGTATATCGGCAGCGTTTCCGGTAACGTTTCCGGTAGCGATTCCAACTGCGTCCACGACTCTCAATGGTGAGGATCATTTATGTCAGTACCCACTAGCGCAACCGAGACGGGGGCTACCAACAACGTCCCGGAGCGTGTCGGTCCCCTCTTCATCGGAATCTACGTGCTCGCGTTGTTCGGCATCTGGATGTCGATCAACTTGCCCGCTTCCGTCACGCTCGCGTTGCGTATCGACGAACTAGACCCGGATGGCAAGGCCACCAGCTACTCGATGGCTGCGGGGATCGGCACGCTGACCGCGTTGATCGCGAATCCCCTTTTCGGTCGGCTCAGCGACCGGACGCGGAGCAGGTTTGGCCGCCGCCGGCCGTGGATAGTGGTGGGGCTCGCCGGCACGATCGCCGGGGCTGCCGTCATCGGGTTCAGCAACTCAATGCCGCTATTGCTGCTCGGCTGGATCATCATGCAGGCCTTCGTAAACGCGGCGATTGCCGCTTCGCTGGCCATTGTCGCTGACCGCATCCCCGAAAAACAGCAGGGTTTCGTTGGGGCACTGTCTGGTATGGCCGCTTCTGCGGCATTACTCGTGGGCGTGTTCTTCGTACAGTGGTTCCCGTCAAACGTGCTGGCCCAGTTCGGTCTGCCCGTCGCGGTCGCAGTGATGTTCTGTGGGCTGCTGCTCGTGCTGTTGCGGGACGACGAACCATCAAGCGATGACATCGCTCCTTTCGGCTTCCGTGAGTTTTTGGGCAGCTTCTACGTCAACCCGCGCAAGTCCCCTGACTTCAGTGCCTTTCTCGTGGCGATGTTCCTTGTCACCTGCGCTTGGGGGGTTGTGTCGACCTATACTGTCTATCTCCTCCAAGACCGCATTGCAGTACCGGAAGATGAACTGCCGGGGGTCATCACCTTGGCCTACGTCATTCCCGGCATCCTTGCCGTGATCTTCGCTCCCATCGCCGGCTGGCTCAACGACCGCACCGGCCGCCGCAAGCTGGTCCTGGGGGCCACGGCTGTAATCATGGCCGCCGGAACCATCCAGATCGCATTCGCAGACGATGTCGCGCCATTCCTTATCGGTGTAAGCATTGTCAGCGGCATCGCCGGCGGAATGCTCTACGGCGGATACATAGGCTTCGCTGTAGCGACCATGAACGGCCCCAACACAGCGGCACGCGACCTCGGGGTCACCAACATCGCATTCACCCTGCCATTCTCGGTAATGCCATTCATCGCGCCGCTGCTGCTCGGCGTCGGCGGGGGAACCCCCAACTACCCGCTGTTGCTGGCCGTGGGGGCCGTGCTCACTTTGCTCGGCATCGTTCCTCTTTTCTTCATTCGATCGACTCGCTGAACGGAAACCGTTGTGAACGATTATCGAGACCCTGCCCTGCCCGCCGAACGCCGGGCAGAAGATGTGCTGGCGCGCATGACAGTCGCTGAGAAGGCGGCTCTGATGTTTCACCCTTCTACGAGCCCCGGCAGCGGTGGCCTTACCGACAGCGAGGCCCTCGCCGCTGCCGAACTGAACGTCGGCCGTTCGGGCATCACCCACTTCAACGTCCTGGGTGGAGAAGACAGCCTCTCTGTTGCTGCATGGCACAACACGCTGCAGGAGATCGCGGAAAGTACACGCCTTGGTATCCCTGTGACCCTGTCAACTGACCCCCGCCATGGCTTCCGCAGCAATCCATTCACCGGTCAGGCGCTCGGCAGTCTTTCGCGCTGGCCCGAGACGACCGGAATAGCTGCAACTGGCGACATCGATTCGGTCCGAAGCTACGCCGACACCATGCGCCAGGAACTAATGGCCATGGGAGTCCGAGTCCTCCTAGGACCGATGGCCGACATCTTCAGCGATCCGCGCTGGTCCCGCGGCTCAGGTACCTTCGGCGAAAATCCTGAACGCGTGGCCGAACTCACCGTAGCGTTCATCGAGGCTCTCAGAGGAGGCCCCCACCTTGGCCCCGAATCGGTGGCTGCAGTCGTCAAACACTTCCCCGGCGCCGGGCCTCAGTTAAGAGGCGACGACGCGCACGATCCCCGCTATCCGGAACAGGTGTACCCGGGCGGTATGCAGGAACTGCACATGGATCCGTTCCGCCGCGCCTTCGCAGCAGGAGCGACACAGGTCATGACCTACTACGGCAAACCTGTCGGAACATCCTGGGATGAAGTCGGATTCGCGTTCAACGCTCCGGTCGTACGCGACATCCTGCGACGGGAACTGCGCTTCGACGGTATCGTCGTAACCGACTGGAACCTGCTTGAGGCAGAGCAGATCGGCGACGTGACGTTCGGTCCAAACGGCTGGGGACTGGAACACCTCGAACCCAAGGAACGCGCCGCCATCGCAATAGACGTCGGGATCGACCAGTTCGGAGGCGACCGCAATCCCGTTCTGATCGAGGAACTCGTGGACTCAGGGCGCATCACAGAAGAACGCATCGACCAGTCCGCGCGTCGGCTCCTGCGCGAGAAATTCCGGCTCGGCACTTTCGAACATCGCCGGGTTGACGTGGAGACCACTCGCAGAGTGTGCGGCTCCCCGGTCTTCCTCGAACGGGGAGTAGCTGCTCAACGAGACTCCCTCGTGCTGATCTCCGCAGAGGAGGGGGCCCTGCCTCTTGCGGGAGGAACCCGCGTGTATCTCGACGGCCTGACAGCCCAAGATGTTGTTGACGAGCTGGTTATCACCGACGACATCACGGCCTCCGACGCGATTGTGGTCAGGCTTGATGCACCCTTCGAACCCGGCCGCGGCTCCCTCGGCGACTTCTTCCACGGCGGGACCCTCGATTTCCCCCAGGAAACCGTCGACCGCATCCGCGCCTACGCCACGCACGCCCCGGTGTACCTCTCGGTATACCTGGAACGCCCGGCAGTGCTCACACAATTGATCGGAGTCACGGCAGCAATAGTCGGTGATTTCGGCTGCAGTGACAAGGTCTTGCTCGATGCTCTCACCGGGCGGGCCCCATTCAGGGGAACCCTTCCCTTCGACCTGCCCTCCTCCATGACCGATGTCGAGGCCTCACGGGAAGACGTCCCCTTCGACATGGCCGTTCCGCTCTTCCGCGCAGGCTCCGGACTAAAGCTCGAGGCGGGCCCAAAAATCCCGTCAGCCGCCGACGCTTCTCCTGACACCTTCAACACGCGCTAAACGTTTACCACAGCACAGCCCCGCGAAGGGCATCAGGCAAGTGAGGTCGGTGGGTTGCCCTGCCCGCCGGCCTCACAAGGACGATTAGGAACTGCGGTGCCGAATGCGCTGACCAACCCATCCACAGGCCAAAACGAAGATTCAAGGTCTCCTGGGATGCTCGAGGTGACAGTCGCCGGAGGCGCCGCGGAAAGGGAACGAACGGTAGACGCCGCCATCGAACTGGTAACTCAGGCCGCACGGCGCAACGACATGGGGATCATGGTCACTGATATCGGGATGGGTCAGTACGTTGTACGGGCACATCCAACAGTGCCTGTTGACTTCGTGCGCCGTCAGGAGACCAGATTTACGGGGGGATAGCCACCCCAATAGCTGCCTGCCCACTGGGTCAGAACGAAGGGAAGATGAGTATTGTGTGCCTGATGCCGGAACACACTGGCCTTGTTCGCCCGGTGTCCCGGCATCAGCACCCATAACATGTCAGCGGCGGGGTGTGAAGGGTTTCCTGGACCCCCAGAACGAAAAATATGATTCGCGCGTCTAAAGACGCCCTGACCGCGCTGGACTAACGTGGACCCGTCACTGGTTTGAAGGACGCCTTCCTGAGTTGAAGCGATGCGGATCAAGAACCTCCTTGTGACTACAGGTTCATCAAGAACGCCCTGCAGGAGGGCCGAAGGAGGATTATATGAGTTCGAACGATACGAAGACAGCTGCCCCGTTCCCATCCCAGGCTCAGGAGGTCTTTCTTCCTCGCGGGGGCACAGACCCGGATTTTTATATGCCCGCTGAGTGGGGCCGGGGAGAACGGAGTTGGATGAAACGGATACAAAAACGATTGAGGCTCCTCATCGGCTTGTCCACGTAGCCGCCGGGCTTAATCAAGGCCCCGATCCGCCTCGCCTTCTCCAGGTCATCCCTGCGGGGTCATCAAAATGGGGTGTGCCGTACCGGACCCTATGACCACTGGTTGAAACCGACGCACGTGTCATGGAGCCGATAAATCTTCAGCAAAATCTGCCGGTCCTGTGAATAGGGCTCTGTCAGACGGAATCACCGATTCACCCGGAACCGCCGAGGCATTGACCTGGCCTTACAACTTCTGGTCGAACGTGGCGGATCGCCATTCGACACCACTGCCGCTCTGGTCCTGTCTGCTCTAGCATGCTGGGCAGAATCGCAACGGTCCGGTCTGGTCTTTCCTTGTTCGACTGGTTGCCCCGGAATAGGGCCACCGTTGCAGGACACTGCCTGCTCCGGACGTCTTCGTGACCAACTCCGGCGGCGCTTGTCGGCCAGTAAGGATGAGGGCAGGACACCCACTGCTGTACACCTTGTGATGAACTACCGCACGCGATTCCGGCATGACGAGACCCCGACGGCAGAGAAGATGGGCCCGAACGTTGTGTGCTATGCCGGGTAAACGGTGATGGCCGTAGCCTTGATGACGAAGTAGACGTTTATCCCGGGCATGAGCCCGAGGTCTGCCGAAGCGGCCGGGGTGATGTCTGCCATCAGGCCTCCGGCGTGGACACGGATATGGTCGCCGTGGGGTTCCAGATCCGTGATTCTGACGGCGAACGAGTTCCGTGGGCTACCGTGATCAGCAGTCGGGAAGACCGCAACCGCGATCGGTGAAAAGAGTGCAACGCCGTCTTGGCCGACGACTGCTCCGTCTTGAGGATGTGCGTTGATGTCAAGCCCGCAATTGGACGTGAGCCCGTGGCCTGTGATAGTTCCGGAGAGCAGGTTCAAGCCCGCCAGTCCGGCAGCAAATTTGCCGCGGGGTTTCTTCAGGATCTCCCGGGGTGAGCCTTCCTCGGTGATCCGCCCGTCTTCGATGACGATGGCGCGGTCGGCGAGCATCAGCGCGTCCAGGACATCGTGCGTGATGATGATGGTGCGGCGCGTAGCGAGGATCCGCTTGAGAAGGCGGCGCAGCGTGGGGGCGGCATGAATGTCGAGGGCCGCCAAGGGTTCGTCGAGGAGCAGTAGTTCGGGTTCCGTTGCAAGCGCGCGCGCTAAGGCAACGCGTTGAGCCTGACCGCCGGAAAGCTGGCCTGGCCGCCGGTTGGCGAACTCCACCGCTTCTACTTCCGCGAGCCAGTGTCGAGCCGTCTGAAGCGCACTGGCCCGATCCGCGCCGGCAGCCCGCGGACCGAAGGCTACGTTCTCCAACACGCTCATGTGCGGAAACAGCAGCGGTTCCTGTGCGAGCAGCGCGGTTCCCCGCATGTGCGGCGGCAGGAAGTTGTTCGTGCCGTCGCCAATTTCGAACAGCATCTTCTGTTTTAGCGCCGCGTTCCCGCTATCCGGGCGGATGAGCCCTGCGATGATTGCCAGCATCGTCGACTTGCCGGCACCGTTTGGACCCAGCACGGCTACTGTTTCTGTGCCTCCGAAAGTGAAGGAGACGTCGAAGTTGCGCGCGTGCAGGGCGGCATCGAGTTTGAAGGTCATCTTGATTCCGCATCCGCTGCCAGCGCCGGCGAATTCCGGAAGGAAAGTGAGACGACCGCGACCGCCACCGCCACAAGTACCAGGGAAAGGGCGACGGCAGCGTCGGCGTCGCTTTCACGCTGAAGGTAGATCTGCAGTGGCAGGGTGCGGGTGACACCTTGGAGGCTCCCGGCGAAGGTCAGGGTGGCGCCAAATTCGCCCAGGCATCGCGCGAAGGACAGCACGGCGCCGGAGGCAAGACCGGGCAGGACCAGCGGGAGAGTGACCCGGCGCAGCACCGTGCTCGGGCGGGCACCAAGCGTCGCTGCGACGGCTTCATACTTGGTGCCGGCGGTACGGAGAGCTCCGTCGAGACTGACCACCAGAAACGGCAACGCCACGAATGTCTGGGCGAGGACGACGGCGGTGGTGGAGAACGTGATTTGGATGCCAGCCAGTTGCATGCTCTTCCCGAGGAGTCCCTGACGGCCAAACGTGTAGAGCAACGCGATGCCGCCGACCACGGGCGGCAGGACGAGGGGTAGCAACACAAACGCCCGCAGCAGGTGCTGGCCCGGGAAGCTGGAGCGGGCCAGAAGGAGGGCCAGCGGCACCCCGAAGACGAGACACAACACCGTGCTGGCCGCAGCCGTCCGCAGGCTGAGGCCAAGCGCCGTGAGCGAGGATTCCGATGTGATGAGCGGGATGAAGTGCGCCCAGTTGACCCTGAACACCATTGCGGCAAGCGGCAGCAGGACAAACAGGCATCCTGCTGCTGCAAGGGCGAAAACCCACGGAGGGAGCCCTGTGTAACCGGTGTTTTGTCGGTTTGTCCTGCTGCCCGACCAGGCCTTCTTACGGGGCACCAAAACCGGCGTCACCGAGGACCTTCCTGCCTTCGCTTCCGGTGACCATGCCGATGAACGCGTTGGCCAGATCCTTGTTCGCGCTTGTTCCTACGGCAGCGATCGGATAAGTGTTCACAGCCTGGTCGGACCCGCTGAAAGCGATGCCCTTGACCTTGTCACCGGCGGTCTTGACATCGGTGACGTAGACAAGGCCAGCGTCGGCTTCCCCGGAGGTGATCTTGCCCAGGACGTCTGTGACGGAGGATTCCTCGCTGACAGGCTTCAGGGTTGTTCCCGTAGCCTTTTCCACCTTCCCCGTGGCGGAGCCGCAAGGAACCTGCGGGGCGCAGACAACTACTTTGATGCCCGGCTTCGCTAGATCTGCGAAGGAAGAAATCGACGCCGGGTTTACTGATGGAACTGCGATGGTCAGGACGTTCGTGGCGAAGTTGGTCGGCGTTCCGTTGATAAGCCCGGCAGCGGAAAGTTCAGCCATGTTCTTGACATCGGCGGAGGCGAAAACATCGGCCGGAGCGCCTTGGGTAATCTGCGAGACCAGGGCCGAGGATCCTGCGAAGTTCAGCGTAACCTTAGTGCCCGGGTTTGCGGCCTCGAACTTGGAGGCGATCTCGGTGAAGGGAGACTTTAAGGACGCGGCGGCGTAAACGGTCACCGAGCCTGTGCTCGTTGGGGGAGTGCCGGTACCTGGGCCCGGGGCTTTGTCATCGGCGGAGTTAGCGCAGCCAGCCAGTCCTGCCGCAACGACCCAGGGGGTCAGCAGCAGGCTGACGCGCACGCGAAAAATGTTCATGTGATGATCCTTTTAGGGCTCGGCTTGATTGACCCAAACGCTCGCATGGGATCAACCTGCTATGCCGGCACCGACCCATTCCAAGGTCCCATCGGCGAAGAACTGTTGCTTCCAAATGGGCACCTCTTTCTTGATGCGGTCAACCAGGTCCGAGCACACAGCGAATGCCTGTCCCCGGTGTCCCGCGGCTACAGCACAAACGAGAGCCGCGTCCCCAATTCCGAGTGCTCCCACCCGGTGCGATGCCCAGATCCGCACGGGAACGACTTCCTCCGCCTCATCAGCGGACGAGTACTTGGCAGCGACCGCTTCCAGAACATTTTTCAACGCCTGGTGTGCGGTGGGGTGAGCAGTGTAGGTCAGTCGGTCGACTGCCTTACCGCCGTCGTGATTGCGTACCACTCCACAAAAACTGACTACTGCTCCGGACGTGCTCGAATCCACAGCCGCTGTGGCCACCTCGACGGAGATGGGCTGATCGCTGAGCTCACAATTGACTACGGCAAAGGCTTGCCTCGTTGTCTGCGCTGCGGTGGCAGCTTCTCCTGCGTCCGTATGTTGGTCGGTGCTCATTCCTGTCCTCTCATTCAACGGCAGTCGCCTGTCAAGCCCACTCGTGTCTCCAGTCACGCCTATTCCTCCGAGGTTTTCAGAGACCAGTCCCCACTCTTGCCGCCAGTCTTGGCAAGTACCCGGATATCCGTAAGAACAGCGTGCTTGTCAACGGCTTTGATCATGTCGTAAACGTTCAGGGCGGCGACGCTTACTGCAGTCAAAGCTTCCATCTCTACTCCTGTCACACCCCTAGTCTTAACGGTTGCAACGAGCCGCACGCTGTCAGGTCCCAGTACGAAGTCGACCGTCGCCCTGGAAACAGGTAAGGGGTGGCACAGCACAATCAATTCGGACGTTTTCTTGGTCGCCAGGATGCCTGCGATCCGGGCGACGGCCATGGCATCGCCCTTGGGCAATCCCTCGGATGAGAGCAGCAGCAGGACTTCGCGAGTCGTACGAACTGTTGCCGTAGCTGTTGCCTCCCGGTTGGACTCAACTTTGTGTGAAACATCCACCATGTGGGCAGTGCCGTCCGTGCGCAGGTGGGTGAGGCCCGCGGACCAACCTTCCAGCGTCAAACCGCCCATACCTCCACCTCTGATCCCTCCGCCAGTTCCGAAATTCCCTCTGGGATGTGCACCAAGACATTTGATCGAGCAAGTGCTCCGAGCAGGTGGGAACCTTCGCCGCCTTCCAGTCGAACAGTGCCGTTCGCTAAGAGGACACCCCGCCGGACCTGGTGCTTTTTCGGGGGCGACGTTAAGGGATGCGAAAGGGGTGCGCGGAACGAGAGCCGGGGAGCCGGCGCAGCAAACATTTCGCCCAGGAGCGGACGCAGGAACATCTCAAACGAGACAAAGCAGCTCACCGGGTTTCCAGGGAATGCAAGGATCGGAGTCCCCTCGAAGGTGCCGACTCCCTGGGGACCGCCGGGCTGAAGGGCAACGTGGGAAAATTCGACGTCATGATCGGTCATGGTCTGCCTAACAGGCTCGTAGGCGCCCGCGCTCACGCCGCCACTGGTAACAATCAGGTCGACGTGCGCGGCATGGATTTTCAAGAGTTTCGATAGGGCGCCCGGCTCATCCTTGACTATGCCTGCCCTGACGACGTTGAGCCCTGCCTGAAGCATAGAGGACTCCAGGAGCGTGTTATTTGCATCGTAAATCTTGCCCGGTTCGGGCTTCTCACCGGGCTCAAGGACCTCGTCCCCGGTGGTGGCCAGCAGGACAGTCAGCTTTTGAGTAACAACAACTTCAGTGACACCCAATGCGGCGAGCAGACCAAGCTGGCGCGGACCGAGCACGGTTCCGGCGGGCAGTGCGCATTCGCCTTTAGCTATATCACTCCCTGCGCCGCGGACAAACGTACCGGCAGCTGTCTCAGGAAGCCACACTGTCGTATCCAACCCAGGGGGAGGGAAGTGGTTTGGCGCTGCCCGTTCAATAGGGACGACAGAATCAGCTCCATCGGGTAGCAGGGCCCCCGTCATGATGGGAGCAGCTGTCCCTCCAGCCAGAGGTGCCGGTACTGTGCCTGCCGGGACGGGTGATACCACACGCAATTTCCCTTGGCCGTCAGTGATGTCGCGGGATTTAACCGCATAGCCATCCATTTGGGAGTTGGTGAAGGGTGGCAAATTTGCCGGTGCCTTAACGGTTTCGGCCAGGCCACGGCCCAACGCTTGCATTAAGGGGATTCGCTCTACCTGGGGTGGGGTCAACAGCGGAAAGAGCACGTCCCGGATTGCCTGCAGGTGTGTCGATACACTTCGATGTTCATGTTCCGGCAGAGACCTTCCGAGGATCCGGGGGCCGGGACGCTTGCCACCCAGTGCGGTCAGCTGCTCTTCTTGCCTTTCCATGTCCTGCCTCCGGGAGATCTTTTTCGGTCTGGTGAATCCTGCTCGGCCACGCCAACCTGCTTATTCTTTCCAACGAAGCTTTTGGCGGAAGCATCTCTCTGGTTCTCGTGTGCGCCCAGGTTCGATCGTGTTGCGCAAACTGGTCCTCCTGGGTGCAAAGTGATTCCAACAGGAAAGCGACGCGCCAGCTATAGCTACTTGCCACAACTGGCTTCCGCAATTGTCAGTTCCAGCACAAAGGCCCCTGCCCTGCTTCGCGTAGCCTGAAGACATGAGTATCCAGCTAGGCATGCCGCAACCCCGGGAGGATGCCGGGCTGTCCGTATCCGCGTCAAGGCCTGCCGGCATAGGCGCCGCGCTGGTGGACCGGTATGGGCGCCGCGCCACTGACCTGAGGTTATCGTTGACGGATAAATGCAACCTCCGCTGCACCTATTGCATGCCTGCCGAGGGGCTCCAATGGCTATCCAAGCAGGCGGTCATGTCAGCCTCGGAAATTATACGGATCGTGCGGATCGGTGTGGAGAACCTGGGTATCCGCGAACTGCGGCTGACCGGAGGCGAACCCCTGGTCCGGCACGATCTA
This sequence comes from Arthrobacter sp. NicSoilC5, assembly GCF_019977395.1. Lineage (NCBI taxonomy): Bacteria > Bacillati > Actinomycetota > Actinomycetes > Micrococcales > Micrococcaceae > Arthrobacter > Arthrobacter sp. NicSoilC5. The sequence goes on from NZ_AP024660.1 coordinate 282,357, forward strand.
CTGGGGATCATCGCCGAGTTGCGGCGAAACCACCCTCAGCTGCCGATTTCAATGACCACGAACGGTGTGGGGCTCGCCAAAAAAGCGGCCCCGCTCAAGGCTGCCGGGCTGACCCGGATTAACGTCTCGTTGGATTCGCTGCATGAGGAGACCTTCAACCAGCTGACGCGTCGGCCCTTCCTGGACCAAGTCCTGGCCGGGGTGGATGCCGCGTGGTCCGCCGGACTGGGGCCTGTCAAGCTCAATGCCGTATTGATGCGGGGCATCAACGATGCCGAAGCTCCTTCGCTGCTCGCGTGGGCGCTTGACCGTGGTTACGAACTAAGGTTTATTGAGCAGATGCCGCTGGACGCCGATCACGGCTGGACCCGGCGCAACATGATCACAGCAGCCGAAATCCGTACGCTGCTGTCCACTGACTTTGTCCTCACGCCGGATCCTCGGGCACGTGAGGGCGCGCCGGCGGAACGTTTCGAAGTACGGCGTCGGGCAGTTGGGTCGGAGGTGACTGACACTTCGTCGGCAGGGGGCCAGAACGTGCGTCCGGCGCTTGGGACAGTGGGGATTATCGCCTCAGTCACTGAACCCTTCTGCTCGGATTGCCGACGGACACGGATCACGGCCGAAGGCAAGATCATGGGCTGCCTGTTCTCCCGCGAGGAATTCGACCTGCTGGGTCTACTGCGATCAGGCGCCTCAGACGAGGCTCTCGCACGGCGGTGGCAGGATGCAATGTGGCTCAAGCCAAAAGCTCATGGCATGGATCATGTAGGACTAGACGCCCCGGACTTCGTCCAGCCGGACCGCAGCATGAGCGCCATTGGAGGATAGCTCTTTATGAACGTACGCTATTTTGCTGCCGCACGTGCTGCTGCCGGATTTGAGGAAGAAATGTTCGACCTTGCAGACGGCACGACTGTGGCAGGGCTCCTGAAGGCCATACGGTCCGTAAAACGTCCGGAACCTCCCGCAGGGACTCCCCCTCTGACCAATATTTTGGCAAGAAGCAGCCTCCTGTTGAATGAAGTTGCAGTGCGTGATCACTCAACGGTTGTAGGTCCGAACGATGTGGTTGACGTGCTTCCCCCGTTTGCCGGCGGATGAGCCGCTTCAGCTTTTTGTGCATCCGGTCTGCAACGCAGTGTTGCCAATCTTGAAGGTCTTAGCGCGCTTCACGGGCTTCTCGAAAGCGTGCGACACGTACAAACGTCGTCGTAGCGGCGATCGTTCTTCAGCTAGTTGTACTGGCCTGGTGTATTTGTGTTTGATGCCGGGACCAGGAGCTTCGTTGAAAAAACCCGTGAGCCGTAGCAGGAACCGTTGTCGGTCAGCACCCTGCGGGGTGAGACCCCGTAGCCCTGAAAGTAGGCGCTGACCGGTTGCCAGAATCGGGCAGCGTTGTTGTCCTGCCGCTCGTCTATGAGGATCTCTGAATACGCGAGCCGTGAGTAGTCATCAATGGCGGTGTGGATGTGGCGTAGCCGGGTTTAGGGCGGTCTTAGCACTGTCCGCGGTTGGACCAGCCCTTGGCCCGGCCCACGGCCCTGTTGCCTCCTCTGTCGGGGACCCGGCCGAGCTTCTTGACGTCGACGTGAACGAGAGCTCCAGGACTGTTTGTTCGTAGCGGCGAATGACTCGTCCTGTCGCCCGATCCAGACAGGACAGCCTCGCCAGACGATAACGGGACAGGACCTTGTGGGCCGTGGACGGGTGCAACCCGAGCAAATAAGCGATGCGGGCCGGCCCCCAGCGCCGGTTCACCCTTAGGGCAATGATCCGCCGCTCGACCCGCTGTTGTGTCCGCTGCGGGGATGATGCAGGACGGCTCGAGCGGTCATCCATAGCCTTGGCGCCGAGCTCGCGCGCCTGGGGACCAAGCTCAAGATAACGTTTGGCCCAACGGGCGGCGGTCGGCACAGAAACCTGCAAACGTTCGGCAGCGCGCCGCAACGGCCAGCCATCATCGACGATACATTTCGCCAATTCAAGCCGCCCCAAGGGCGCGAGGAAAGCGTTAGGGTGGGACACGAAGACCTCCGATTGTGGAACTTGACCTTAGACAAGCCCCGCTCCACTCGGAGATTTTCTTCATATCGCCATGCCATGCCGACTGTCACCAACGTCCGTGGTAACACAGCTAGTTGGATGCGTACCAACCGTGATGAAGAGTCGGGCTCTGAACATTGGTAGTTGCTCCCGTGGATTCTGGTGACTTTCGAATGGGTGGCGAACAACTGAAGTTCGTTAGGTGCCGCCGCAGGAGTACCAGTAGCCATACCTTCGCGTTTGGTGCAGGGGTAGACAGTTACGCCCCCTGGACGGTGAACGCATGCGAAGAAGCACCCGGGGGCTTGCGCTTCTGGCTCTTGCGCGATAGCCAGCGCACATAACAGGCTGTGCCTGCAAAAAACAGGGGAGGCAGGGGCGTGCCCACCCGGTCGTTTAACGGAACAGTCCATGACGTTTAAACGGACCCTTTGTCCTGCGTACCCTTTTCCCTGCCCAGGACAGGAATGGTGGGCGCGTTGTTCCTTGTGCACACTTCGACAAAAGGTCGGATGTAGTTGTCCTTCAATGCCATGCAAAAAGTCACGGCGGGTAGGGGAAGATGAAGGTCATTCGAGGGAGTGAAGGATGAAACTACCTAATATCAGATACGCATCACCAGCATCAATTGAAGATGCCTGCGATCTACTGTCAGCTGACGAGGACTCCAAGATCATTGCTGGAGGCCAGAGTCTGCTGCCTGTCATGGCCATGCGCCTAGCCCAACCGTCCGTCATTGTAGACCTGGGATACGTTCCTGGCCTGACTGACCTGGAGGAAGTCGGAGACTACATCCGCTTCGGACCTATGGTCACCCATGCAACGATCGTCAGTTCCCCTGCCGTTGCCAAGAACCTGCCAATGATGGTGGCAGCTGGCCACCACATAGCCCATCCCCAGATTAGGAATCGAGGGACCTTGGGCGGAGCCTTGGCCCATGGCGATGCAGCGGGCGAATGGCCGCTCGTATTGCTTGCCCTCAATGGAATGGTGGAGGTTCAAAGTGTAAGAGGACGGCGCACCATTGATGCCGATGACCTGTTCGTTGGTCCGTACATGACGAGCATTGCCGCTGACGAGATCATCACTGACGTTTGGCTACCTTCACGTCCCGACGGATGGGGCTATGGGGAGTTTGCTAGACGATCTGGAGACTATGGGCTCGCCAATGTTGCAGTCGTAATGTCGATCGAGGATTCACAAATTTCAAATGCGCGGGTGGCCGTTGGCGCCGCTGTTGGCAAAATCCAACGAGTGCCCGAGGCAGAAGACGTCCTCAACGGATCAGAGCTGTCACCGGAAAGGGCAGAAGTAGCCGCAAAAGCTGGAGCGAAATCGCTCTCGTACATCTCAGACATCCACGGCTCGGCCGAATATCGCCAAGGCCTGGTGCAAGAGCTGATTCGGCGCACCATAGTTGAAGCAGGAGCACGTACGTGACATCATCATCCCCATCAGAACGCGTCGAAATAGACGTGGAAGTAAACGGACGTCGGCGCACTGTTGCAGTAGACGCGCGCGATACTCTGGCCGACCACCTGAGGAATGACCAAAAACTCACCGGCATCAAGCTCGGGTGTGAGCATGGGGTCTGCGGTGCGTGCACGATCCTCATGGATGGGGCCGCCGTGCGGTCCTGCCTGACCCTTGCCGCCCAGGGAAACGGACGCAGCATACGGACCGTCGAAGACCTGTCGGATGGCGCTGCCCTTAGCCCACTTCAGGAAGCTTTCAAAAAGCACCATGCCCTCCAGTGCGGTTTTTGCACGGCAGGGTTCCTCCTATCAGCTACAGAGTTGCTAGACGCAAACCCTAGTCCGACAAGAGACGAAGTTGTCGAGGCCCTCTCCGGTAACTTATGCCGATGCACGGGCTACCAGACGATTGTTGAGGCTGTCCTGGATGCAGCGGGTCAGATTGGAAACTAAAATGGACAACCCACATTATTACTCTCCTCCGATAACAAGAAACGTTATAGGCAAGCGGGTCCCACGAACTGAGGACGCAAGACTTCTTACCGGGCGGGGAAAGTACCTGAACGACATCAACGTTGAGGGCCAGTTGCATGCTTGTTTCGTGCGCAGCCCTGCTGCTCATGCTCAAATCACGGGCATTGATACGTCGGTCGCCTCAGAGATGCCTGGCGTTCACCTTGTCTGGACGGCTTCTGACATCGAAAAGTACTGCGCCGGCATCGAGGCACAATATACGGCTGAGGGATGCGAAGCGATGACCATGCCTCTCTTGGCCAAGGACGTCGTACGCTACGTCGGTGAACCGGTTGTATTGATAGTCGCAGACTCGCGAGCGGTAGCAGAAGATGCATGCGATCTCGTAGGTCTCGAGCTCGAGCCCCTCGAAGTCGTGCTTGACCCCCGCAAATCGATCCAAGGGGGCCCAGTAGCAAACGGCGAACGCCCTGACAATGTGGGCATTCGCGGGAGGGCAACCTTTGGGGACGTGGACGAGGCGTTCGCCAATGCCGAGCATGTCGTTTCCGCCCTGTACCACCCTGGTCGGGTGGCAGCCGCCCCTATGGAGACGAGGGGTTGTCTAGCGGACTACGAATGGACTGAGGACCGGCTTAGGCTATGGGCGTCAACGCAGATGCCCCACTACGTGAAGATGTGCCTGAGCCTCTTTCTTGGTTTCGATGAGTCACGAAGCGAGGTCATTTCTCCTGATACCGGCGGCGGTTTCGGGCAGAAAGCGCACGTATTCCCTGAAGAAATGCTCATGCCGCTCGCTTCGAAGCACCTGAAGACGCCAGTAAAATGGGTAGAGGATCGGCGCGAAAATCTTTTGGCGGGTTCACACGCCCACGAGCAGTTCGTCACAATCCAATATGCCGCCAACGCTGAGGGACGAATAACTGGGGTTCGGACCCATTCTTTAGTTGACGGCGGCGCCTACCATATGCCCCCGCAGACTATGGCTGTGGAATGCTGGGCCACCGCGGCCGTCACGCCCACCGGTATATACGATATCCCAGCGGCGGAGTACGTTTACGAGGGGGCCGTCACCAACAAGTGCCCCATGGGCGCTTTCCGCGGAGTTGGGTACACGGCGGGAACTCTCGCCCGGGAATCCCTTATGGATGATCTGGCGCGACAGATGAAGGTGTCTCCTTTTGAAATCCGGAGACAGAATGTTGTTAAAGAATTTCCGTGGACAAATCCTCAGGGGGTCGTGTACGAGGAGGGGTCATTTCTTGAGGTAATCAACACCTTGGAAGAAATGGTCGACTACCCGGCCTTTCTTGAACGACAGGAAGAAGCCCGCAAAAACGGCAAATACCTGGGGTTGGGAATCAGCGTCTTCGTCGAAAGTAGTGGCGAGAGCACGGGCATGATGCAGGCCCATGGCGCAACCGATGTGTTCCATGACACAGCAACCGTCAAAATGGATTCGACCGGCTCGGTCACAATAACCTCGGGTTTGAATTCACAGGGTCAGGGCCACCAAACTACGCTTGCCCAGGTAGCCGCGGATGTCTTAGGCATTCCCTTCGAATCGATCAGCGTCGATGCGGGAACTTCCACCAAGGGCGCCTATGGCAGCGGCACCATTGGAAGCCGCGCAGCAGTCATCGCGGGCGGATGTGTTAATCGTGCAGCCCATGCCATTCGTGAAAAATTGGTTGCCGTTGCTGCCAACATGCTCGAGTCTTCTGAGGAAGACATCGTTTTGGAAGAAGGCTTCGCATCCATCGTAGGGGCTCCTGAATCGCGAGTGAGCGTCGCCGACGTGGCCATGGCAGTCTACTGGGACTCATCCAAGTGGCCCGCCGGTTTTGAACCTGGATTGGAGTTCACTAAGGCATGGGACACATCCCGGCCCATGTTTTCGAACGGCGGTCATGCCCTTATCGTTGAACTGGATCCCATCACCGGGTTTGTAACAGTCGAAAAGGTCTATTCCGTCGAGGACTGCGGCGTTATCATCAATCCCACTATTGTAGAGGGCCAAATTCGCGGTGGGGTCATACAAGGAATTGGCATGGGCCTTTTCGAGCAGCTCGTTTACGATAATTCAGGAAACTTGTCTACAACGTCTTTCCTGGATTACCAGACGCCAACGATGGATGTTTCTCCGCCATTTGAAATCAGGCACATTGAAACCCCGTCGGTGATGACAGCGTCGGGCGTGAAGGGGATGGGAGAGTCTGGTCTGATCTCGGCACCGGCTGCGGTACTCAACGCCGTGAATGATGCACTCTCTCCCTTTGGTTCCGTTCTCTATGAACTTCCAGCAACCCCCGAGAAAATTATCCGCGCCACCAAGGGAATTGTCGACCTGGAAGGCCCGGAGGATTGGTCGGACCTGTGGGATCGGGCAGGGGTGCCCGCGCTCGATCGAGGCCCAATGGATACGGAGTAGGGACAGCATGCGTGCGTCCCTGGTTGCAGACGCAAATCCCAAAGTCCAGGACATGTGAAAGAAGGCAAAATTTGTATGACGCAATTGTGGTTGGTGGCGGTTTTAGCGGCCTGAAAGCAGCACGTGACCTTACCAATGCAGGCCAAAAAGTACTTCTCCTTGAAGGGGGCGACCGCCTTGGAGGGCGAGCGTATTCCCGGGAGTCCCGGAATGTACCCAACCTGCAGGTCGAGATAGGTGGAGCGTACCTACACCGAAAGCACCACCCGCGGCTGGCAGCTGAATTGGACCGGTACGGAATTGCCACGGCGGCTGCTACCGAGTTCACCTCGTTTAGGCATCGTTTGGGCCCGACTGCACTGAATCAGGCATTTCCTATTCCTGGTTCGGAAGCAGTTGCAGTGGAAGCAGCCACCTACACTTTGCTGCGGGATGCGCACAGAATTGACCTGGAAAAGGGGTTGGAGAACCAGGACCTTGAGGACCTGGACGTCCCACTCATCGAGTACGTCGACGGGCTCGACCTGCCCCCTGTTTCCAGGCAGTTTTTGCTCGCCTGGGCGTGGAACATGCTGGGTCAGCCTGCTGACCAGTCATCCGCGTTGTGGGCGTTGCAACTTGTTGCAGCACATCACTACAGCATCCTCGGCGTGCTTTTCTCGCTGGATGAAGTATTTGCCAATGGTTCGGCTGACCTGGTCGACGCCATGAGCCACGACATTCCTGAAATCAGGATGCAGAGCGTCGTTACGGGCATAGATCAGTCAGGCGATGCAGTGCACGTGACCCTCAAAAGCGGGGACGCCTTCCAAGCACGTTCCGTGGTAGTTGCTACCCCAATGAACACTTGGCGGAGGATTCTTTTCACCCCGGCCCTACCTGAAAACCGGCGGTCAGTAATTGAGGAAGGGCACGGTGGCCGCGGACTTAAAATTCTGATTCACGTGCGGGGAGCGGAAGCCGGAATCGAATGCGTCGGAGACGGAATTTTTCCCACGCTTTACGACTATTGCGAGGTGTCGGAAAGCGAACGACTGTTGGTGGCGTTCACCGACTCGGGATCCTTCGATCCTACCGATCTCAGTGCTGTCAAGGACGCCGTGCACTACTATCTACCGGAGGTTGAAGTCCTCGGCATCGATTATCACGACTGGATCAAAGACCCACTTTTCGAAGGGCCCTGGGTCTCACCTCGAGTGGGACAGTTCAGTCGAGTACACAAGGAACTTGGTGAACCGGCAGGCCGTGTTTATTTTGTAGGATCCGATGTGTCGTTGGGGTTCCCGGGATATATTGAGGGCGCGCTGGAAACCGCTGACTCGGCGGTCAACGCGATTCTGCATTCGTAGAACGAGGGCTTCCTGATGCTCTCCCCGGCGCTTATGGTTCGCTCGCAGCCGGGGCAGCCATCCGGCCAAAAACGCTGACAAGAATGCAGTTGCACGGTTCCATCAACGCCATCGGCCATCAGGAATGATGGCCGATGGCGTTCTGTCGGGATCAAATATTAGGTTTAGGCGTTTGGGTGTAGCGTGATCCTCTAACCCAATGGTGCCCCCGATCCCGCCTCATGATCCTCCTGCTCCAGGGAGGGTCTCTGGTATCTGTCTGGTAACCAAGTTTCCTGCTCAGGGCCTTGCCGCGCCCCTGCAGGAACCGAACCACTGCCTCCGCCCGTGAGAGTTGCTGCTTCGCCTGGTCGTCCTCGGACCTCGCCGGTTCACATGAAATTCGATGCTTCACATCCCTTTCCTATACACAGGCAGTTTTGTTCTCACCCCGTTCACTTCTAGGAGATGAATTTGATGTCTATCGGTGCTATAGCCGGTCTGATTTCCGCTGGGGTCTTTGCGCTGCTTGTTCTACTGCTTGCAGTGCCGATCATGAGACTCGGCCAGGTACTAGACGAGGTACGAATTGCGATTAGGTCGTTGAGCGACGGCGCGATTCCGATAATGGATGGGGCCACAGTTATTGTGGCCACCGCCAATCAGCAACTTAGGAAAGTGGACGGCATTGCGTCGAATGTCTCTGATGTTAGTGCCGACTTCTCCGCCTTGACCTCCCTGGTCACGGCCAGTGTCGGAGCACCCTTGATCAGAATGGCGGCTTTCAGTCATGGTGTCAGAACCGCTTTAGCGAAACACCCTATGCCGGCTACAGGCCGACGAAGCCGCTAAAGTTCGGAGGCCAGTATGAACCGATTTATCTGGATGGGAACCGGCATGCTTATTGCAGTCATTGCCCTTCGGCAAGTGGATGCAAAAAAGACCGGACCCGGGTGTGTGGGCTGGCATCGAGTAGTAGGCCGATTCACTGACGCGATGCATGATTTTGCCGACGCGGTCCGCGTCGGAATGCACGAACGGGACACCGAACTTCGCGGCGCGCTCAGGAGAAACCGTGACTACTAGGCTTCGAGTGCCTTGTTCTTCTCCTGGCTGGGCGCCTCGAAACCGGAGCGTAGCATTCTCCGACATGGTCATGATCCGTGACAGACCCGAAGAAGTCACCAGCAAACTAATGCCAGGGCAGTGGAAATCTCAATCTTTCTGTCAAGCAGCTTGAGCGCTGATTCTTGGGATTGGTTTCTGACAGGGCGTGTGGTCTCGGAGCATCGCCCAGAGGACATTGATGCGGTGGAGGCGAGGGCTATGAGTGCCTGCTGATGCGCTTTTCCCTCTCCGCGTTTCCGGTCGTAGTAGATTCGCGAGGCCGGCCTGTTCTTCAGGCTGGAGAGTGCGGCGAGGTAATAGGTTCGCAGGAGTCTGGTTTGAAGCGACGCGGTTGATCCGGTGTTCATTCCGGCGGCGTGGCTGGCGATCGGTCGGCCCGGTTCGTAGTGACGCGTCAGGATTCACGGCTAGATTTAGGCTTCCCCGCCCGTGAAGGGCCTGATAGACGGTCTCAGGCACGACGTGCAATTCCGGCTGCCAGGAAGACATTACACGGCCGGTTGCCGATCTGGCGGGGGCTCCATCGCTGTTCGAGGTGCTTCCAGACGAAGGCCCACAGCTCCTGGAGCGGACGACGGCGGGACTTTGCTTGCGATTTTCCCGGTTCGCTGACGACTCCTTCTGCGCTCGGCACTGCGCAGGGCTGTCTGCGGACGGTAGTTGCCAGAGGGTTCTTGAAGGTTGCGGCTGATCTCCGTGCTCACGGTAGACGGACTGCACCCGAGCTGCCGGGCAATGGCACGGGTGCTACGCCGGGCATGCAGCAGGTCCGCAATCGTAAATCGGTTCCGGCTCGGAGATATGACGGCGGAGATCCCTGCAGGCCGCTGCTGTGAAATCGGTGCGTACGTCTTGATGTCTCCGGACTTTAAGACGACCGTTTGGCCGTGCCGCCACCGAGTGCCGGAACTACGGTTTGTTCCCACGATGCGGCAGGCTTCAGGATTGCTCATTTCCTGTTTTATCAGCTGATAATAGCAGCCCGGGAGCGTTCTTCGGTGGAGCGCATCGACCCCTCGCCGGTCCTTTCATCTGGCCCAATTGCAACTCATAATCGCTCAGGTGTTGCAACCACCGCTAGACGGCCAGCCCATACAACATGGCTCAATTTTCGAGCATTGCTGACACCAGGGTTCGTTTTGGATTCGGATGCAGGCTTGGATACGCCATCAGCAGCGCTAAGGAACGTTACGGTAGCGCTTAACACAGGGGAGGGGACAAGTTCCTCGAGTTGCAGGAGACGGCCGGCGGCAGACGTCGCCCCGCCTGCAGAGCGACACAGCCCACGCAGGCTGCGGGGAATGCAGGCGTTGCATTCCCCGCAGTCCATGACCGAGGGTGGATCCCGAGCCAGGAGGAGTCGTGTCTGGCCCGGAAAATGTGGGGGGACTGTCCCAGTTGGTCTTGCAGTAATCTTGTAGTTAGTGGCTTCCTATTTTCGGCAGTTGCCGCCTTGATTTCCGGTCACTCAGCTGTTTGGCCAGGATTCCCACATCGAGACCTGCTCAGAATCTTGGTACGCGGAGGCTGCGCGGAGAAGTATCTTCTGCAACGAAACTGTTTGCCAGAGCCGCTCACAGGGTTCGTGCGTCCGGATAGTTTCGTCTCCGCCCGGGAGCGCATTCTGTTGCATTTATCACCTCACGAGATGCCGCATTACTTCGCAGACCAACTGCCTGATTTCAAAGCCCGCAACCGGCGCGGAGGTGCCGGCCATGGCCGAACGGCCATGAGACCGTTAGCGCTGACGTGACGTGGCCGACGCGTGTCAGCTGCTGTGATTCCTACATTGGAAGGCTTCTACTGTGGCTTCCACGATTTGTTGGTATCCCGTACACCGGCATATATTTCCGGAAATAGCTTCGCGAGCGGTTGTCTCATCGAGGGTAACGTCTTCGTCGTCGTAGAGAGGCTTAAGAGACATCAAGAAACCTGATGTGCAAAAACCGCACTGCAGGGCGTGGCACTTTGAGAAGGAACTTTGTAGCGGGTGAAGGTCGCCTTCCTGCTGTAGGCTTTCGACTGTTTCAATCCTGGCATTGTTCGCCTGCACTGCCAGCACGGTGCAGGATCGAATGGGCTGACCATCCATCAGCACAGTGCAGGAACCGCAAACGCCGTGCTCGCAGCCTACCCGTGTCCCTCTGAGGTGCAAGTCATCGCGTAGGAAATCTGCGAGGAGCCGACGAGGCTCGACGTCCGTTTCGTGGTTGACTCCGTTTACTTCAACCGTGAGGCGAAAGGCGTTCATCAGTATTCCATGCTTTCCTTTGTCGGTCTCGCGCGGAGCCGTGCTTGGGCGAGGGTTCGTTCGACGATTGTCCGAATAACTTGGGTGCGATAGGGAGCGCTCCCGTGCACTGTGGGCACGGGATCAAGCCCCTGTACCGCCACCCGGGCAGCTGTGGCAACGTCGGCGCTGGACACGGTGCTGTCTATTAGGACTTTTTCCGCCTCTTGGCAGCGGATGGCGGTTGATCCTCCACCCAGGACAGTAATTCTCGCCCGCGAACATTTGCCGTGTTCGTCCAGGGTGACGATGGATGCCGCTCCTCCTATGGCGTAGTCGCCATGCCTCCGAGAGAACTCATCAAATGCAGCACCAGTGCCGGGAGGTAGCAGAGGTATGTTAACCTCCACAATGAGCTCGCCGGGAAGGATGCTCGAGACAAAATGTGAAACTAGCAGTTCCTTGATAGGAATCTTTCGCTCGCCTTGTAGAGACCGTGCGGTGACGGAGGCGTCAAGGGCTAGCAGGACTACGGGCAGCTCTGCCGCAGCATCAGCATGTGCAAGAGAGCCGCCAATCGTTCCTCGGGTACGAATTTGAGGGTGCGCGATCCACGCTGCCGCTTCCGACAAGATTGGAAGGTTTTGCGAAATGGTCTTGGAGGTCGTTAGCTTCGCATGACGGGTCAAGGCCCCAATCGCCATAGCATGGTCGGTCTTCTTTATGTTTGCCAAACCAGGCACCTGGTTGATGTCGACCAGAAGTGAGGGACGGGCCATCCGGAAATTCAGGAGCGGGACCAAACTTTGACCTCCGGCGATGACTTTCGCGTCATCGCCTCCCTCCGCGAGTAGGCGGAGCGCATCCTCAACCGAGTCGGCAACAACGTATTCGAAGGAAGGTGGCTTCACGGGCAATACCGCCGGCCGCGCTCATTGTTCATGCCACTACTTTGCCCCCTTGGTATGGCTTTGCGCTCTGCGTCATGGGACAAAACAGTGCCCGGACCTGCCTAGAACAGACAATTCCAAGCAGCGCTGATGCTGAGCGCCCTAACTCAGAGGATGTCTGTTTGGGCGATTGACTTCAGCAAACCATAAAGTCGTAGTGCGACAAGTAGTTCCACGTGGCGTTCGGCAACGCTGATGCCAAGCCGTTCTTCAATGGATCTGAGACGGTAGGCCACGGTGCGCTCATGAACCTGGAGTGCTGTCGCGGCCGCTACCGCATTGCAGCCGGCTGAGAAGTACGCCCGGAGGGTATCACAGAGTATGTCTTTGCGGGGATCGGTGAGCAAAGGACCCAGCTGCTGCGCGACCAAATCACGCACCGCTTGCATATTTGTGGCGAAGACAGCTTCCAGAGCTACGTCGCTATAGTGCGTTATTCGCGCCCCCGTGAGACGGCCGACTTTGTAAGCTCTCCATGCGCGCTGGTGACTGTGCCGAAAGCCGGAGAAACCCTTGTCAAGGGATCCCAGGGCAAGATGTGCTCCATCGGGCAGGTCGCCTTCTGTCAATTGCGTTGCAGAGCTCAGTCCATCTGACACAGGCAACCAGCCCAGAAAAGCTCCGCCGGTGCTTTCCAGTATCAGTGGCGCATTGCTGTTAAGGATGGTGGCGGCAAGGGTGATCATCCCCTTCGGATCATTTCCCCAGGCCACCACGGACAGGTGGTTTCCTTCGAAGGGGTAGGCAGCGTTAGGTCGGGCCGTGCGCCTTCCTGAAATGAAGTCCCGCAACTCATTCCTCAGCCGGTGATCCTCAGACTTGTAGAAGAACCGATGCTGTTCGGAACGATACGCGTCGATGACGTTGGCAACGACCACGTCATGCCATCGGTGCTGTAACTGGGAGACCCACTTCTGGATCTCTAATTGCTGTGATGCATCTGGGACAAGAGTTGTTGTGAGGTCTAGGAGCACATCCCAGGTCGCAGATTGCAGCACCCTGTAGGTGTGGATGAGTTCGAGTAGATCCACACCGGCTTGGGCTGTTTCGCGCGCCTCAAGGGTGGCCTCCCTCAGGAAATTTTCGTCTGGTTCATCTGACCCGGACAAGGCCCTGCTGATAGATAGCAGGGCGGCGGACAGCCGCTCAGACCGCCGCAGCGAAAGTGCCGGGTCTAAGCCCACACCGGCCTGAACGTCATCATGGAGTCGGCGGACCATCGAGTCGGACAAATGTTCGATATCTGATGTGACGGCGGCCGATATTGCCGATAGATGTTGTGTCTGGATCATGTTCCTATTTCATGCGCTGTGGTCTCGGCACAGACCAGCCCCCTTGATAGTCTCAGTGTATGACCATTGAGGAAGGACTGGACGAACTTTCCGTTGCAGTGAAGGCAAGGATTCCTGAAATCTACGACTGCATCCGGGCGAGACTGCAGTATACGTACGAAGACTATTCCGCCGCGACACGTAACTCGTCCCTCACGGAGGCAGAATCGGAAACCATCACAGCTTCCCTGCGTGATGTCCTCGAATACATCGGTCAAGGGCGGGTCGGGGCAACCAGAGCTTCCAATGAGACTCTCCGGGAGGTGAGGTTGGCGGCACGGGCCGGCGTGGACTTGCATCACCTGCTCCGGGGATCCAGGGCGGCTCAGGCCACTTTGTGGGAGTTTCTACTTGAGGAGGCGCACCGAATCATCACCGATCCCGTTCGAAGGTCCAACGTCCTGAGGCACGCAAGTGCAAGCCATTTTGCCTGGAACGATAGAGTTTCTGCGTCCATCATCGAGACATACCAAATGGAGAGCACTGCATTCTCCAGGCAGAGTCAAAACCGGAGGAAGCTTTCGACGCTGAGGGCTCTCCTCGCTGGACTGCCAATAGATTCGACAGTTTTTTCCTATAACCTTTCAGGCCGGCATCTTGCTGCGGTTGTGTCCGGTGACGGTGTGGAGGCTGTGGCTCGGACCCTCGGCAGCGCATCTAGGATCCGTCCCCTTGTTATCACAGCCGAGGATGAGACCGGCTATATTTGGGCCGAGTGGTCGAGTCGATTGCCATCACCACGGCAGGTTGTCCTGTCAAGTGACCTACCGAAGGACACGCGGATTTCGTTTGGGACTTTGAGCGAAGGCTTGGATGGGTTCGTAGTTACGCACAGACGAGCGCTGGAGGCCGACTCGGTCGCCCAAAAACTGGGCACCCAGGTCACCTGGTATGAAGATGTCATGCTTGAAGCGTTGGCTACGCGCGATCTCGCTGCCGTTACTTCATTTATTTCCGACGAATTGGGGGGCCTCGGATTGCACCAAGACCCCCCAAGTAGGTTAGTCGAAACTCTCGAAGCATATTTTGCTTCGGGCCAGAACGCGGCAGCGGCAGCACAGCGTCTGGGAGTTCACAGCCGTACTATCGCTTACCGTCTAAAACTCATCGAAGGCAAAATAGGTTCACGTGGCTTGCTCCGAGATGAACTGCCCGTCGCCATCAGGCTCTCGCGGATGGTCGAGGCTATGAAGCTGGAGCTCGGCGGGTTGGAGGATTCTCCCGGTCTCCCGCAACCCGCCCTCTGAGTGAACCCCTTTGAGGAGTCGCTGCCAGCCAGCGGCTTCTACTCCACCAAGAACCAGATTTCCTTGAATGGCTCGTGAAACTCCCAAGTAGACGTGTGTCCCTTCGGAAGGAATACCAGGTCGCCGGCGGTTACAGGGACCGGCTCCTGGGATGCAAGAGTTAGCGTTGCGGAGCCTTCGACAACGTAAATGATCTCGTTATCGGTGAGTTCATAAGTTGTTGTGCACGGCTGCGAAGTGAAGATACCCGTGCCGAATTGTGGAGAGGAAGTGCGTTCAAAGAGCGTGAACCCGTGCCCGTTCGGGCTTCCCTCATGGACGACTACACCGTCCGGCTGCCAGGATTCAAGCGGGGCGGTGCCCGTGCTGACTTTCCTGATCTTATCCATTGTGCGGCCATCCCTTCATAGCCGGGGGAGGTGTCTTTCCCGTCACTAGAACATCTTGGAGCCAGTCTGCCATGTCAAGCCTGGGCCTGATTCCCAGATTGTGGCAGCAGTGATCGCCGTCCTTTTCAACTACCAGGGTCAGGTGTTCTGCCGGGACCAGTTCGAGGACAGTGTCCACGAAGGACAGTGGAACTTCGTCGTGCACGCCGTGCAGAATGTATGTAGGGCATGCGATGTTTGGTAGGACGTCCCGGGTCTCCAGAGCAGCATGGACGTGCTGCCTTGCTTCCTCCAGAGTGTCAACTTTGGAGACGTACTTCCAGCTTTCCTTTGTCAAGGGAGTCTCAAGGTCCCAGTAGTCCAGGTCGGAGAATCCGCCCCAGGAAATGCACGCCGCCAGACGCGGTTCACATGCGGCCGACTTGAGCGCATAGTTACCGCCCAGGCTTCGGCCCAAAACTCCGATAGCTTCGTTCCGGATTGCTTCAAGTCCGATGAGTAGATCCACTACCGCTGACGCGTACTTTTCGTAGTCACCGGCAATCCGCTTGTGTTCAAACATTTCGCCCTGCCCAGGCCCGTCAAACGTGGCAGTAGCCATGCCCCGATCGAGCACCAGGTTTTCCATCTGGAAACTTTCCTCTTTGGTGCTCTCCAGGCCACCGAGCATGATGACCGCGGGGTGTGGTCCCTGGCCTTCCGGAATTCGCACGTAAACAGGCATCGGAATGCCGTCAACCACCAGTTCGTGTCGCTGTGCGGGCGGGGACAAGAGTGGGGCTGCTTTCTGGTATAGCTCAACTTTTCGAGATTGGCCCTTCTGTCGGCGCTCATCGAACCAAAGGAACTGGGCGTACTGGGCGCACAGCGCCGCTGACATCAGGAGCCCACCGGCGGACAGGTCGTGGCCCAGGGCCACTTTACTTTCCGCTTCCTGCTCGTACTCATTTGCGAGATTCATCCAGTAGTCAAACCAGGTAATCTCCTTAGGCCTATCGCGGGCACCCACCATGTCCGAGTAGGAAACGCCGTCAAGGATAAGGCGTCCCCAGTTCAGCATTTCATCTTCAGGTTTCACTTGCGAAGTTACAGTCATACTGCCGTCTCCCTAAATTCAGACTTCCGTGACCCCGCACAAGGGGTCTGCGGAATGATCTTGCTATGGAAGCGGCGCGAGGGCGCCTACTAACTGCGGATACTTAGGCGGTATTTTTGTCAATGCCTGAACATCCGGGCTTCCCGGCCCGGTGACATACTGAGCCCATGATGGCAAAGGCTAAAACGCTCATCCCTGATACCGGCACGGCCGACGCGGACAAGGGCAACAGACAGGCATGGATAGGCCAGGAGGTTCTGCGGCGGGAGGACCGCCGGCTCCTCACTGGATCAGCAACATTTGCTGGCGATCTGGGAGTGCCCGGGCAATTGCATATGCGCATTGTCCGTTCGACACAGGCCCATGCGCGGATCGTGTCCATAGACGTCACTGAAGCCGCAAAGACTCCGGGCGTACGAATGGTTGTCACGTCTGAGCACACGCGGCATTTGGGTTCCATCCTCTTGGAAGAGCTGGGATACCACGAGATTTACGAAAATATTGAGGACTTTAGCCACCCCGTCCTGGCAGTAGACAAGGTGCAGTATGTGGGGCAGCCGGTGGTTGCCGTACTTGCCGTTGATCCCTATCTTGCCGAAGACGCGGCCGAACTGGTCTCTATCGAGTACGAGCCGCTCCCGGTCCTCCTGGATCCGGAAGAAGCGTTGACCGGTGATATAGAGCTTTTTCCGGGGCGTGGCAATGAAGGTGCACGCATTAAAAAGGCCTACGGCGACATTGACCGGGCCTTTGCCGAGGCCGAGCACATCATCCGCCACAAGTACGTTACGAACCGCCATTCCGGTGTACCTATGGAGCCGCGGGCCGTAGTGGTGCAGCCCGACCCGGCAAGGGACACGTTATTCATCTGGGGCACAGTGCATGTGCATGACAACCGCAGGATCATCGCCAAGATGTTGAATCTTCCCGAGGTCAATGTCCGGATGAAACACGTAGAAATCGGCGGCAGTTTCGGGGTGAAGGGCGGAGTCTTCCCGGAAAACGTCGTTGCAGCATGGGCAGCCCGCACATTGGGAGTCCCGATCAAATGGACTGAGGACCGCGCCGAGCACATGACATCCACGTCCCATGCTCGGGAAATGGTGCATAAGCTGGAACTCGCGCTCGATGCTGAGGGCAAAATTCTGGGCATGAAGGACGAAATTTTCCACAACCATGGAGCCTATTTCAGGCAAGCCGAGCCACTAGTCAGCGACATTACCGCCGGCATTGTGTTCGGCCCCTACCGGGTTCCGGCCTACGATGCTACCCTGCACGCCGTCTTCACCAACAAAACACCTGTCGGTGCATATCGCGCACCTGGACGATATGAATCCACTTTTGCTCGTGAGCGGATCTTCGATCTGGCATGTGAAGAAATCGGTCTCAGTAAGGCGGAGTTCCGGCGGCGAAACCTTCTTACCACGGAAGACCTCCCGTGGACGCCTGGTCTCGATATCGTCCACGAGCCTTACCACTTCGACTCGGGAGATGTAGTAAAGCACTTCGGCGAAGCGCTGGAGGCGGCAAACTTTTCGGAGTGGATTGAAGAATCCAAACGACTGCGGGCGCAGGGCCGGAAAGTTGGCGTAGGCCTCGGCGTGCTTATGGACAAGGCAGGGCTGGGGCTTTTCGAAACAGGTGGTGTCGAAGTCAGCCGCGCAGGCCGCGTTACGGTCAAGACCGGAGGTTCTTCGGTCGGACAGGGAATCGAGACAGTTCTGGCCCAGATTGTCGCCGAAGAACTACAGATCGCTCCCGAAAACATTGACATCGTCCATAGCGACACAGAGCTCATTCCGGACGGCGTCGGCTCCTGGTCCAGCCGTTCAACTGTTCTCGCTGGGGGTGCTGCCCGCAAGGCGGCGCTTGCAGTGGTGGATAAAGCCAGGCGTCTGGCAGCTGAGATGCTCGAGGTTGATCCGGAAGACCTCGAATTGGCGGCAGGCAGTTTCAAGGTCAAGGGCACTGATCAGCAAATTACGCTGTACGAGATTGCGGCGGCGAGGGACCCTTTCACGGCTAGGGCGGACAATGATGAGCCGGGCCTCGCGGCGGACGCGGTCTACGTGAACAACGCCATGAACTACCCGTACGGGGTGACGCTGGTGCAAATCGAACTAGATCCTGGCACGGGCGGCCATAAGATACTTCGCTTCTCGACCTCCACGGAAGCAGGGCGTGTAATTAACCCGCTGACCACAAGGGGTCAGATCATTGGTGCCGCTGTGCAAGGCATTGGAGGCGCCCTTTACGAGGAGTTCCTCTACGAAGAGGACGGACAGCCAATTACGACTTCGTTTATGGACTACCTGTTGCCGGGCGCGCAGGAGATGCCGAACGTCGACTGTTTCGTAACTGAAGATGCCAAGTCGCCAGACAATCCCTTTGGCGCCAAGGGCCTTGGCGAAATTGGCATCATTGCCGCCGGCGCGGCAATCGCTTCCGCGGTAGATGATGCCATTGCCGATGGCATCCACACGGACCGGCTGCCAGTCACTCCCGAGCAGATCTTCACCCGCTGTCAAGGTTTGAACAAAGCACAACTGTAACTTGTGGCATCCGCCAGTGGGACAACTTCGCTGCTCTTACCAAACTGAACATACAACCCTGCGGGTAATCCAAGACACACATGAGAGGTCAACTGATGACTAAAGTTCGACACGTATTTGCATGGCGCGTAGCCGAAGGAAGCAACCAGGAGGAGATTGTTGAAATTCTCAACACCCTTCCGCCGCGTCTGGGTTTCATTCAAGGCTGGGAGATCGGCACTCATTCGGGCGACCCTGGCGATAACGGTGCGCCGTGGGATGGTGTCCTGATTTCTGATTTTGCAAGCTGGGCTGATCTGGACAAGTACTCCACCGATCCCTTTCACCTTGAGGTAGTTGCGACACTTATGCCGATGTTCGCGGACAGGGCTGTAGTGGACTACGAAGTTGAGGCGTTCTGATGAGCCAGACTGCTGACGTGAAGGTAGGGATTAGCCCTTGGGGCCCCGACGACGAGAGGGGAGCATTAAACCTCCTCGACGAGTCTGTTCGGGCAGACGTTCTTCAGCGGGCGGACCCCTCGCGGGTTTATGACCTCAGCGTTGACTACTTCGTAGGGATGCCCAGCTTTCAGGGAGCTGGCGATCCCAGCTACCAAATCTTCATGAGCCACACCCCTCAGGGCACGGTGGTGGATAACCTCAACGGTGTCGGCGAGGCTGTCAACAGGCACGTGTGCTACTCCGGAGATGTTGTATTCATGTATACCCACACCGGGACTCACATCGATTCGCTGAACCACTTCGGCGTCGACGGACAGATCTATAACGGGTACAAACCGGAAGAGAATTTGGGCAGTCGGACCTGGACCAAGGGTGGAGCGGAGACGATTCCCCCAATCATCACCCGCGGCGTGTTGCTGGATATTGCTGGCCTAAAGAACGTAGAGTGCCTGCCTGATTCCTACGCCATCACCACTGCAGATATTGAAGAGGCACTGGAAAAAGCGGGCCTCGTATTGCAGAGAGGGGATGTTCCCTTGGTTCGTACCGGACGTATGCGTCATTGGCCGGATGGAACTAAGACTCTTGGAAACCCTCCGGGACTGAGCTTGGATGCTGCCCGCTGGCTTACAAGCCAAAACATTTCTGCAATTGGTGCTGACCAAGAATGCGTGGAGGTAGGCCCGTCGGAGCATGAAGACAACTGGCTTCCCGGGCATACCCACTTCCTTGCGGAAGCAGGTGTGCCCATGGTGGAACTGTTGAACCTGGAGGAACTGGCAGCGGATGGAGTAAAGGAATTTTGCCTGATCGCTGCTCCTATCCGTCTTCGGGGAGCAAGCGGCGCCCCAATGCGTCCGCTCGCCATGGCATTAAGGAAGGACGCATGAGCCCGACAACCGAACGTATTGCGGTAGTTGGAGGTTCGATATCTGGGCTAACGGCAGCGCTGATGCTTCGAGATGCGGGCGTTGAGGTCGATGTCTATGAACGGTCGCCCCAGCCCCTCTCGGGCTTCGGCACTGGCATTGTCGTCCAGCCGGAGCTTGTTCGTTACTTGCTGGAGCAGGGTGTCGAGCTGGACTCGATCAGTGTTCCGTCGTCATCCATGGAATATGTCGACGCACTGACTGGAGAAAGCTTCGGGTCCGTTCCTGCAGACTGGCGCTTCACTAGCTACGACTCGATATACGGAGCGCTTTACGAACTGTTTGGGCCGGAGCGTTACCACACCAGTAAGTGCCTCGTCGGTCTCAACCAGGATTCCGACGCCGTACAGTTGCGCTTTTCAGACGGTACCCAGGCCGAGGCGAACTGGTTGATCGCCGCTGACGGCGGAGCATCAGTAGTTCGCAAACGCCTGCTGGGCATTGAACCGAAGTACGCAGGATACGTCACCTGGCGAGGGGTGCTCCAGCCGGGCGAAGTTTCCGACGATGTGTGGAACTACTTTAACGACAAGTTCACGTATGGGCTTCTGAATGATGGTCACCTCATCGCTTACCCCATTCCGGGCCGGGAAAACTCAGAGTCGCCGCGTTTGAATTTTCAGTGGTATTGGAACGTCCCTGAAGGAGCTGACCTCGACGAACTCATGACGGACGTTCGCGGCATCAGGCTCCCAACGTCTGTCCACAACAACTCACTGAATCCGCACAATCTGCGTCAGTTCCATAGCAAGGGTGAGCGTCTCTTCGCGCCTTTCAGGGACCTCGTACTCAAAGCTTCATCCCCATTTGTGACTGTTGTTGCAGATGCCACTGTCGAGCGCATGGTTCATGGCCGTGTTCTGTTGATTGGAGACGCGGCGGTGACCCCAAGGCCTCACGCTGCTGCGGGTGGAGCTAAAGCCTGTGACGACGCACGTACTCTTGCAGAAGTCTTTACGGAGAACGACAATCTGCAGGAATCCCTGCAGAGGTGGGAAACCAGGCAACTGCAGCAGGGGAACGCCTATCTCCAGAAAGTGAAAAGAATGGCGTCCCGTCTACAGCACGGGGGTAGCTTTGAGCCTGGAAACCCCGACTTCGCATTTGGGCTCCCCGCAGTGGATGAACCATCCGTAGTCAAGAACTTTTAAGGAAAACCGATCATGGAGATGACTAACACTTTCACCGTGCCTGTCCCGCCGGACGAGGCGTGGCCCGTCCTGCTGGACCTGCAGCGAATCGCGCCTATGCTTCCCGGCGCTTCCATCACCAGCGTTGACGGGGATGAGTACGAGGGCAAGGCGAAGATCAAGGTCGGCCCGATTACGGCCGAGTATGTTGGCGTTGCCCGTTTCATTGAGGTCGATGAAAAGGGACGGCGCGCAGTAATCCAAGCTCGTGCCAAGGATGCTCGTGGGCAAGGGAACATGTCCGCGACCATCACCGCACGGCTTGAGCCAGAGGCCAATGGCGCAACCGTCATTGTTCAGACGGAGCTGGACATGACTGGAAAAATCGCTCAGTTCGGGCGAGGTGTGATCAACGAGGCGGCTACGGCCATCCTTGGAGTCTTCGCTCAAAGGTTGGCTGTGGAGATGACTTCAGGAAGCGAGTCCCGGAGCGAAGCATCGACAGAGCTCTCAAAAGCTGACGGAGCCGCAGGAAGGGAACTAAAGCAGCCTGGTCAGGCGGAACCCGAAGAAGCTCTGGACCTCATTAAGCTGGCGAAGGAAACCCGCGCCGCTAAAAAGGGCACTGGCACTCAGCTCGAGGTTCCCGAAGTAGGAAAATGGCTCCCTGCAATTATTTCTGTCGTTGCTGCACTGATTGCAGTCTTCTCGGCAGGTGTTGCGGCCGGAAGCAACCGAAAGTCCTGAATCGATGAATGTTCGTGGATTGGTCCCAAATAGCGGGCAGCTTGACGTCTCAGCTGTTCAGGTGAGCTTTGATTCGACAGAGCTCCTCGAGGACAGGATTTCGCGTACGCAGGACTTGATTTCTGGCATCGACAAAGCGGACCTGATCGTTCTGCCTGAACTCTGGCTTCATGGCGGGTTCTCCTACGACAGCTGGCGAACGAACGCGATCTCGCTGCACAGTGAGGTGTTCACCTTCTTGTCCAAAATGGCCAGGGAAAAAAAGGCCTGGCTGCATGCCGGCTCTTTCATGGTGACGGAGCAAAGCAGTGCCGCTTCTGACATGTGGAATACATCGGTTCTTTTTGACCCTGCAGGATCCATCCGTGCCACCTATAAAAAGATCCATCGATTTGGATTTTCCGACGGAGAGCCAAAGCTGATAGCAGCGGGAGACGAGCCCGTGATCGTGGAGCTGCAGACGGAACGCGCGACGGCCATCACTGGGCTTAGCACATGCTACGATCTTCGTTTTCCTGAGCTGTATCGGCATATCGCAGCGGAGGGTGCGGCGCTAAATGTGGTACCGGCCTGCTGGCCACTTTCGCGAGTTCAGCACTGGCAGACCCTGGGGCGCGCGCGGGCAATCGAGAATCAGACCTTTGTCGTCCAGTGCAACATGACAGGATCTGACCAGAAGGTGGAGTTGGGTGGTCACAGTCAGATCGTGGACGGCAACGGAAATATCTTGGCGCAGGCAGAGAAAGAGGAAACCGTTCTCAAGGCGCGTCTCGATTTCGATTCGTTGAACGATCTGCGCACTTCTTTCCCGGTGCTTAACGACCGGCGGGCAGATATCTGGGTTGCTAAGGGTAAGACTATGGTCGTGAGCAACCTGCAGGAATAGCAAGGGGGCCACTTCGAGTGGTCCGGCTTCGGGGTGTTCTGCCTTGTCGATAGGGCGGGGCATCCCGGAACCGGCTGTTCTTACGTTTGAGTACGACGGTGGACCCTCGTCGACTGCTTGTATGCAGTGTCTGCATAAATTCACATCGCCATAAGCCGCACTCCACGACCTCTAAAACCGACTAGCAAGGCGAAACAATGAGTAACGACAATGTGACCAAACCGGAAAGCCCCGGTGAGATGGCGGCGCGGCTTAAGGCAGTCAACTACTTGGCTGACGAGGGTCTCTCCACCACCGTCTTTCTATCTGTTGCCATGAATAAGCCGTTGCTTGTTGAAGGTGCTCCCGGCACGGGCAAAACCTCCTTGGCTGAAGCTTTAGCTAAGATGCTGGGGATCCCGTTGATCCGACTGCAGTGTTACGAGGGCATCGAATCGACCCAGGCGCTCTACGACTGGGATTTTTCACGTCAGATTCTGTACTTGCGATCACTGGAAGCAGCAAATTCGGCAACGAGTGCGGAGGAACTAGAGCAGTCCCTATACACCGAACGGTTCCTGCTGCCACGACCAATTCTTCGGGCCCTGCAGGGGGGGCCGGCCGTTCTTCTCATCGACGAAGTTGACCGGGCGGACGACGAATTTGAAGCCTTCCTCCTGGAAGTGCTCGCGTCAAACCAAATATCCATACCCGAGTTGGGCACTATCACCGCTACTGTTCCACCCATCGTAATCCTGACCTCCAACCGGACTCGCGAGTTACACGAGGCTCTGAAACGGCGATGCTACTTCCATTGGATCGACCATCCAGAGCCGGCCCGCGAACTGGAAATTATCAGGACCCGGCTGCCCGGCATGGACGAGAAGCTGGCGCAGCAGGTGGTCGACGTGGTTCAGTCCTTGCGCAACGAGGGACGCTTGAGGCGTTCCCCTGGGGTAGCCGAGGCGCTCGACTGGGCCCAGGCTTTGAACCGCCTTGGCGGGCAGGACATCGACGCCGACAGTGCAGGCTTAACTATTGGCGCCCTCTGCAAAGACCAAGACGACAGGGAGCTGATCCTGAGCACCTTGAGAACCATCTTTCCTACCTAACGTGAATGGTGTTGGCGATGCACTCACAAGTAGGGTTGAAAATTTTCTATGGCTTCGTAGGAGCGCTTAGACATGAGGGGATGACCGTAGGGGCAGAACAGGTCGGCCTTTACCTTGAGGCCCTAAACGTTCTGGATCTCCAGCGTCGCAACGAGGTTTTTTGGGCCGGACGCGCTACGTTGTGTAAGAGCAGGTCGGACTTTGAGACTTACGACCGGGCGTTCCGCTTGTGGTTTTCATCCGAGCCTCCGGTACCTGTGCCCCTTTCGGAGAGACAGGAAGCAAGCCTGCCCGACGCAGCAGGCGGCGACAGCCCTCAGCCGGAACTTGAGCAACAGATTGCACTGGCTAGCAGGGATGAATCCCTGCAACACAGAGATGTGGCCCTCATGTCGGCGGAGGAAAAGAGGTACCTTGTAGAGGCCTTTGCTGCTCTGCCTATTAAAGCACCGCTAAGAAGGGCTCGTTACAAGCGGACCCATCGCCACAAGCGCATTGATCCGGCACACACTGTCCGAGACCACCTAAAAAGAGGCGGCGAACCAGGCCAACTGCAGTATCGCTTCCGAACGAAAAAGCCCCGCCGAGTTGTCTTGATTGTGGATGTTTCGGGATCCATGGAAGCCTACGCTGATAGTTTTCTTCGCTTCGGTAATCGGCTTTTAGCCACCAACGCCGACACCACAGAAGTATTTTCCATTGGCACACGCCTGACCAGAGTGACGGCGGCGTTGCAGCACCCGGATCCGGAAGTGGCGCTGTTGGACGCAGGATTCGCTGTGCCGGATTGGTCTGGAGGCACCCGGCTGGGCGAAGCCCTAGAGGCCTTCATCGCCCTCTGGGGACAACACGCAATGCTCAGAGGGTCTGTAGTTGTGATCGCAAGTGATGGCTGGGAACGTGGGGATACCAGAGATCTTGCGCATCAGGTATCCCGTCTCCATCGCCTGGCCCATCGTGTTATCTGGTCCAACCCCCACCGGGGAAAATCTGGATATGAACCTATACAAAGCGGCATTAAGGCCGTTCTCCCGCACATCGATGCCCTGGTCGCGGGCCACACCATGGCTGCTTTCAGGGACCTAGCAGATCGGATAGCAAATGCGTGACGTTATTGAAGCAGTGGCAGAGTGGACGAGGCGCGGAGAAACCTTCGCCCTCGCCACCGTCGTCAGCACGTCTAAATCTGCCCCGCGGCCGGCGGGCGCTGCGATGGCTGTAAGCACCGCTGGGGAAGCCGTCGGCTCAGTTTCCGGGGGCTGCGTTGAAGGAGCTGTTTACCAAATCGCGCAGGATGTCATCGAAGACGGTACCCCTGTTCTGCAACGCTTTGGTTATAGCGACGATGACGCTGTAGCGGTTGGACTAACCTGCGGCGGAATAATCGACGTCTTCGTTGAACGAGTCACCAAGGAAAGTTACCCAGAAATCAGGACGATCGTCCAGGACGTCCAGAACGGTAACCCTGTTGCCACAGCGACCGTCGTCGAACATGACCAGCCTGAAATACTGGGAAAGCGGCTGGCGGTTTGGCCGACCCACGCTGTAGGCAGCCTTGGCAGCAATATGCTGGACCATGCAGTGGCTGACGATGCAAGGGGCCTGCTGGCTTCCGGCGAATCCAAGGTGCTCACCTACGGTCCCCGAGGAGAACGCATGGAAACGGGCGCGAAGGTCTTTGTTTCTTCCTATCAGCCGAAGCCCAGAATGATCATTTTTGGAGCCATCGATTTTGCCGCCGCAGTCGCGCGGGCCGGGTCAATGGTCGGATTTCATGTGACCGTCTGCGATGCCCGCCCAGTATTTGCGACCGCCGCCCGTTTTCCTGGAGCTGACGAGGTGATCGTAGCGTGGCCTCACGTTTACCTTCAGGAACAAGTTTCGGCGGGAAAGGTGGACAACCGAACGGTCATTTGTGTTCTCACCCATGATCACAAGTTCGACGTCCCTGTCCTGGATATCGCTTTGCGGCTGGAAGAAGAATACAGGCCCTCCTACATAGGTGCCATGGGTTCTCGAAAGACACATGAGGACCGACTCAACCGCCTCTTGGAGGCTGGAGTAATGGAGAAGCAGATTGCCGAGCTTCATAGTCCGATCGGACTTGATCTCGGCGGTCGGACACCGGAGGAAACAGCAGTGTCAGTTGTGGCAGAAATAATTGCGAAACGGTGGCAAGGGACTGGCCGCCCTCTGCGCGATTCGGCTGGCGCTGTGCACTCGGACCCGGCCTAGCCATGCCGCACCTAAAAGAGTCGGCAACGCAACCTTTTGAAGACACCCGACAGTGGCAGGCGTTGGTGGCAACCAAGGCCGTGGTGGTTTCAAAGTCAGCGGAAGACCGCACACCCAGCAGACTTGACGAAGGCCAGCTACTTGATTTGGAAATGCTAGGGGAGGGCGACCGGATCCAGGTAATTGAAGATTACACGTCACGCTACTCCGGCGTCGTGGAAACGAGTGCTCCTTCCCTTGGGATTATCTGGATCCGCTTAGAAGGGCTGGGGGAGAGAAAGCTAATCCTTTGCACTGACTATAGGCTGCGTCAGAATCGCACCAGGCAATGGGACCTGACAGTTTTTTCATGCGGCGCATAGGAACCCCCCGCAGGAGGACAGGGATTTGGCGCGGGTAACGGGCTTATTGCTGGCAGCCGGCGCCGGAACACGTCTTGGGCGTGGTCCTAAGGCACTCCTGCCGTACCGCGGCCGCACTCTGGTTGAGGCAGCCGCTCACACGCTGCGTGCCGGCGGATGTCAGGAGGTTGTGGTTGTTCTTGGAGCGGATGCACAAGCGGTAAGCGCCGAAGCAGACCTTGAACCGTATCGGGTGGTGGTGAACTCCCACTGGTCCTCAGGTATGGGAAGTTCCTACCTTGCCGGTGATGCCGAAGCACATCCAAATAACCACCTCCTCGTAGCTCTGGTAGATCAGCCAGGGCTTACCGTCGCCATTGTTCATCGGTTACTCCTCTCCCATCGGCCGAGGCGCATTACTTCGGCTGCGTATCGCGCCATGGAAAACGATGGAGTGCTCCGTAGGGGTCACCCCATGGTGATCGATGCGCAACTCAGGTCAGCGGTGGCTAGCACTGTTAGCGGGGATGCGGGGGCTCGGGTTTTCTTGCAGCGGAAACCGTGGCTCGTAGACCTTGTCGATTGCAGTGATGAATCCACTGGCGAGGACATCGACACCATAGAGCAGATGAATCGCCTGTTGTAGGTCAAGGTGCTGCAACCCATGTTCGGTAGGTACTTTGGCGTTGTGAGAGCACGCCTGAGTCGGTGAAGTAAGGAAGTTCTTGCGTGGCATTACTACCGCTGTTGGATTGGTTGCTTGTGGCCCTATTTGGCCGTAGAGAGACTTGGTCTGGGCCAGCTTCGAGCGATGACCAATGGAGCTGGCTGGGATTGATGACCGGCCTACCGGCTGCTGCTAGCGGGCTTTGCCAGTCAAATACAAAGGGTCGAAGAGCTGCTGCCGAAACGGAAAGGGCGCCAGTGGAGATTACTTGTGCCCACGGGGGACTCGAATACCCTCGACAGGATGCATCGCAGTGAGAGCGCCCGCCTCTGCTCCAGCCGTGAAGTATTTTCGGTCCTGACCGGTCAAAGGAGCAAGTTAGTTGTGGCGAGGTGCCGATATCGGAATTGACAGGTCCTGGATAACCTTCTCTGAACATAGCAGCCGCGGGCCCTTGCCGCTTCTAGCTAGAAGCAAGTCCCGCGAAACGAATCATGTGCCTCCTCAGCCTGCAGGTGAAAGGCTATCATCTTCGACGCCAAGGGCGTCCGCAGCGTCCGCGACATCCACCCCGGTAAGTGCTGATCATTCTCCGGCGGCGCCTGCAGTTTGGACAAATCGAGGACCAGCGAAAAACGACGCGACCTAACTGCAGTCCCTCGCTTCGCAACTTCATTTGCACACGTGTCAAACGGGATGTACCTCTGGCTAGAGGGCGCATGTATAGTATCGGCGGCGTTGCGCGGGCGTGTTGAATACCGTTACGCACAGCACAGCCCCTTGCCTGCCCTTCCCCGACACATCAATCGGTCTCCGGAATGTTGCAAAATCTGCACGGATGCTCTTCGCAACCAGAACCGGCAGGCTCAAGTGAAAGGTAAGGGTGCCATCCCAGGCTGGGGACGGAGCTGACCGGTTTTGTGATGTGTCCGGCCGGAACTGTTGCTGTCATTATCGGACCTTTCTGTTCCTCAAGCCCAGGTTCTCGTGGACGAGAGGGTAAGGGGAGGGCTTAACTACAGGGACTTGACCTGCGCAAGAACAGGTATCAACCCATAGAAAGGTGCAAGTAAATTGGGTTACGGTTCTTGTTGCGCAGGGGTTGCCGTATCTCATGAAACCAACGACAACCCCTGTTCATCGAAGTTAGACGTTCCGGCGGCGGCAGTCATGATACCGAAAGCCAAAATTATGAGCGCTTTTTGTGTGATTCCTAGGACTCCCAGTGGGAACTGTTGATTTCAAAGGCAGAGGTTATGGATCGTAACTACCGGGAAGGGACGCCAACCTTGGTACGGCTCTCTTCCAGAAAAGCAGCTGGAATCGCACTTGACAGTAGGGTTCAGTCGGATCTGGACGAGTAGGACGGCCAGGCTTGAAACGCGAGCCAGAAGGCCGAAAAATCCGCTGAAGAAGCGATGTCTCGCCCTGTGACCTCTTTGATTCTGGTCAATCTGTAAGACAAGGTTTGACGGTGGATTCCGAGAGCGGCTGCCGTTTCATTCCAGCTGCGGTCGTGGGCAAGGAAGGCGAAAAGTGTTTCACGCAGAGCAGTCGATTTAGGATCTGCAGCCGCAAGCCCACCCAGCACTTGTTGAACAATGGCGCAAGCTTCCTTTTTGGAACGAGTAAGCAGCGATACAGGGACTCCGACGAAATCGGTCCATTGGTCGTTCGTCCCACCGGATGAAAAAACCTTTGCGGCCTCATCGGCAGCTGCTTTAGCATCCCGCAGGTCAAGGTAAGTTGACGATGCTCCGGCCCGGATGTCGAGGCGGCGGAGCAGCTGCCTGACCTCATTTCGGCTCTGCTCGGGCATTAGGACAAAAAACGAATTGCCTCCGGAGCCAGCCAGGATTGGCAGTGACTTGATGGAGGCGGCTCGGGCGACCTTGTTGCCGTCCTCTGCTGCCACTGCAACAAATTGATATCCCAGTGAAGTGCCGCCCGGGCCAAGCAGGGTCTCCAAGCCTTCCGGGCTCCGCCCTTCCAGGACGGACGCTAGCATTTGCGCGGAGCGTTCCGCACGGCGTCGAAGAGTCCTTAAAAGTTGACTCAAGGCGACATCCACCACTTGCAGGACGTGGATTAGCAGGAAACTGCTGACCTCCTCCCCGGGGTATTCCAAAATCATGAGCCGGGAGTCATTGTCCCCCGGGAGCGCATAGGTGCGTTCACGTGCCAAAGAGAGCATGGATTCCAGCGGTGTGCCCTCCACAATTGGGAGCCCTGTTTGCTCATCCAAGACTCTGAGCCCAGCCCTAAGAAGCGCCTGCAAATCATTCATCATCCGTACCGGATCAGTACGGGCGTAGGTGGACAACTGGTAGAGCTTGCTGAGCTTGAGTACTTGCATGGTTTGGGTAGTGGCCGTAGCAGCAGCAACTGTTCGCCCGATTGCGGCGAAGGGAGTGGCATCGTTCGTAAGAAGCACAGGGAAGGAGCGTTTCTCTGCTTCTTCGTATAGTTCCTGCGTGAGAGGGGGAAGACTTGGGTGATCCCCGAAGGCAACACCGGCAAGGCCGGCCTCGTCAAGCTTGCCAATAAAAGTCCGTTGTTCCTCGGCACTTCGTGGAACGCACAAACCCACGGTCATCAGTAACTCATGCGGACCGAGCCAGCGGTCGGGGTCACTCAACTCACAGCTATGCGCCCAGAGAACTTGCCGGTCAAGGCCGCCCGCGCCGGCAATTACCTTCGTACCCAGACTTTGGGCAGTAACAAGATCCCTGACCGTCAGCATTTGCTGTTCCATACGTGCATCTTAGTACTGGTGGATGAGGGAAGAATTAGTACTAAAGAACGAAGGCAGCCCACAATTTGTTCACTAGCCCAATTTCGGACCCCGGGAGCGGCTGCGTAATGTGTGGCCTTTGTAAGGGGAGTTAACGAATGACTTCGGCGGATCGACTCCCCTCATGGCTCGACTCCCAAAGCTGTGCTGAACGGTTCTGAGCCCCCCCCCTGGGAGCACCCTAGCGAGGACGTGACGCTTCTTTAAGCGATCCCTGCGTATCGATCGTCGAGGTTGACCGGCGGCTTCACTTGGTTTCTCCGTGAGGCGGGAGGGCGCTGCTCTCATTCGTGCGAGAACAGCAAGACTCAACCCCTTCTGGATAGCATCCTGCCGAAAGGCTGGGCCAGTTGGTGAGGCGCTGAAAAAATACCGGCGAACGACTCGGGCTGAACAAACAGATCAGTCGTGAACCAACCGCGTCGAAGTCACTATCGAGTAGGTGTAAGGACGCATCTTCTCACCCGCTGCCTTAACAAGGTTCTAAAGAAAATGGCACTTACGCGTCGTAGCCGCTCCGTGGCCTCGACTCACCTGAAAGGCGTACAGCTTTGCAAACTTCTTGTGAAAACGCAGGAGCATCAGCAGACGGTGGTTACGGCCCACCGACTCAAGATACAGCCCACGCAGATCTGCAGTTAGGGCACCTTACCGGCTCGCAGGTGATGGGACTTTCAATATCGTCCTTCATCCCCGCTGTCGGTCTTTCAGCAGTGCCAGCGTTTCTCGCCTCTTACACAGGGCGTTCCTCGTGGTTAGCGATGGCCGCTTCCGTCGTGGCTTTCACAATCATCGGGCTTTTTATCACCGTGTTCGCGCGACGGTATATCGGGACGGGGTCTCTCTATTCGTATATTCGCCACGTGTTCGGCTCGTGGAGTCCGCTCATTATCGCGGCAGCCATGGTGCCCGGTTACATAGTTGTAGTTATGGTTCTGGTCGTATCGCTGGGCCTGTATATCGGAAGTTTCCTCATGTCCGTGGGCCTGCCTAGCGCAGCAGGACCGGACACTCAGTTGGTTATCTATGTCCTGGCCGCGCTGGTGGCCATGGGTATCGCCTATCGTGGCTTGGATGTGTCCGTCCGGGCCAGCGTAATCCTCACAGTCGTTTCCGTACCGGTCATGTTGACTATCACCGTAGCAACCGCCTTCGCAGGAAATATCGATTTGCTGGGGCAAGCTAGCCTCAGCGATTTCACCTTCAACAGTTTCCTCCAAGGTTTAGCAATAGGTTCGACATTCTTCATCGGCTTCGAAAGCAGCGCAGCCCTTGGCGCTGAAACCCGAAACCCGACCCGCGCTATTCCTCGGGCGATCATGGTGGTTCCCCTCGTCCTCGGCACGGCCTTCCTTGCTGCCACAGTGATCCAGGTACCCACCCTTGTCGATTCCGCTGATCAACTTGCCCTTGGTGTCTCACCGAATGCGGTACTAGCTGAAGCAGCAGGGGTAGGCCTTTTGTCGAACATCAGTGACCTGGTACTTGCCGCTGCCGTCTTCGCCAGCCTCATCGGCTTCTTCAACTACGGATCGCGAGTTGTTGTCAGTGCTGCTTCAGACGGGCTCCTACCTTCTGCATTAACCAGGGTCAGCAAGCGCCACAAGAGTCCAGTGGCGGCTATTGGCTTCCTTGGAATTCCTTCGCTTGTTGGTCCCCCAGTGATGCTATGGCTAACATCAGCCGCGCCGCTGGAAATATATGGTTATATCGCTACGTTGTTGGTCTACTTCTGGGTAATTCCATACTTCCTCATCTGCATCGGCGGTGCGGTGTTGTTGAACCGCACCGGCCCTAGGAAGTCCGTTCTGGTCAACATTGGAGCTGTCCTGGCATCGGCTACTGTCCTTTGGCTTTACGTCAATGGAATCTTGTACCCCGTGGCGGGGCCGCTGAGCGCACTGCCTTATGTAATGATCGGGACGGTTGCCGTGTTCCTCATCGGCTTTGTGGCGTCCGTCCGGATTAAGAGGAAGACTGCGGTTTCCACGTAGGGGCCTCATTTGCACTACTAACTGCAGGCAGGCCACGGCGCTTTGCTTCAACTGCGGCGACGGGCAGCACTCTCCGAAATTGCCCCAAAGCCTAGAGGCTCCCGTCCAGTCCCCCTGGGCGGGAGCCTTTTCATTGCAACATCGCTCGTGATTCATATGGGCGGTGTACGGAGGCCTGCGATCTGCCGCATGGTCGATTACGTCTCAGAATCCGTCTTGACAGTTGCGCCACGCAATCCGCCACGGATGTAGAAGCCTTCATGAATCCGGCAGCCCGACCAACCTGGGCTGGCACGAGCGGTTTTATGGAAGCAGTTGCTATTCGGTCATTCCGCGCCATAGACGGTCGCGCGTCGTGCCCTCCCTGTTTGGGGAAGCCGACTGCCAACGATTTCAGGAGAACAGCACAAGGTGACTCGGTTTGGTGCCTGTGAGCATTTGGGCCAAGCCGGCTCCTTCGACCAGGTAATCGCGTGGCTCTGGCAGGCGGTGACGCCAGGTGTCAGCTGTGGGGCGCTAGTCTCGGTGTAGCGGGGCGACGGCAGCACGGCTCGCCAAGGGCCCCTATGCGCGTCGCCGACACCGGCGCAGTGTGGGCGTGACTAGGCATACGGTGAGGCCAGCACCCACACGTGCACAGAAAGCTCCCGCTTTCTCAGTTGTCAGCCTTCTGGAGTATGAAAACTATGATCTTTTCATACAAATACTGCATGGTCGCGCCGAATTTTGGGCCGTATGGTCGAGGCAGGATGCAGGTGCAGATGGCAGGGCTAAGCCTAGTTTTAGGCACTGTCCAAACCGTCCCTCCCCGCACGGGCACCCCAACGAACTAAATCTCCCAATAGGAGTCCTATGGAAAACGCCCAATTCCGCCAAGTAATTCTTTCACTCAGTTGCAGAGACAGGATTGGAATCGTTCATGCTGTCTCTGGGTTCCTGGTATCCCACGGCTGCAATATTCTTGCCAGTCAGCAGTTCGACGACAACGCAGAAGACAGATTCTTCATGCGCGTGCAGGTGTCTTGCCCAGCGGCCCTATCCGTTGGCGACCTGAAAAAAGCTTTTCTCGCTCTGGCCTCCACATTCGAGATGGAGTGGACGCTGGTTGATGCCGCCGATCGGCCCAAGGTTGCATTGCTCGTTTCCAAAGCTGAGCATTGCCTCAACGACTTACTCTTCCGTTGGCGCTCCGGACAACTTAAGGTGGATTTTCCGTTCATCGCCTCAAACCATACAACTCTCCAGCAAGTTGCAGACGCTCATGGCATCCCGTTCTTCCACATTCCAGTGACACCGGAAACCAAGCAAGAAGCAGAGGAAAAGCTCCTGGCTCTCCTGGCAGAACATCACGTGGATCTAACCGTTTTAGCCCGGTATATGCAGGTGCTCAGCGACGACCTTTGCCGCGAACTTTTCGGCAAGGCCATCAATATCCACCATTCATTTCTTCCCGGATTTAAGGGCGCCAAGCCCTACCACCAAGCATTTGACCGCGGGGTAAAGCTCGTCGGGGCGACGGCACACTATGTCACGGCCGAACTGGACGAGGGACCCATCATTGAGCAGGAAGTCCTCCGCGTCGGACATGAATACAGCCCAGCTCAACTAGCAGTGACAGGTCAGGACGCAGAGCGACTAGCACTGTCCCGGGCTGTTCAGTGGCACGCCGAACAGCGAATCCTCCTAAACGGCCACCGCACCGTCGTTTTCAAATAAGCACAACCATCCCGTGCCTGGGTCGTGCACTGACCTGAGCAGAAAAGAGGCCCCTAATGGACAGGCTTGTCGACCGCACAATCAGCGCGACGATGTTTACGGATACTTCTCACGACCCAATGCCGACGCACGTGCGGACAGTTGTGGTCGGTGGGGGAATCATAGGTGCAAGTATTGCCTATCATCTTGCAGCTGCAGGTGAGAACGACACTCTGCTCTTGGAAAGCAATGTCCTGGGCAGCGGCACGTCTTGGCATGCGGCAGGACTGGTCACAGGAGCCCGCGGCACCACGACTATGACGAAACTGGCCAAGTACGGTTTGGACTTTTACAGCCAGCTCGAGCAGATGTCAGGTCTGGACGTTTCATTTCAACGTTCCGGTTCCCTTAGCGTTGCGCGGACCGCTGGCCGCGTTGATGAGCTTCTATATGCAAAGGACGTGGCCGACCAGCAGGGGATACGGACTGAATGGCTGAGTCAGGACCGTTACGAGGAATTGTGGCCCCTGGCCTCCTCCTCAGGAGTCGCCGGAGCGCTCCTGCTACCTGACGATGGTCATATCAATCCCGGACACGCAACAGTGGCTCTCGCTAAACTCGCGTACGGCCTGGGGACCCAAATACGCGAAAACGTATCCGTCCAAAAAATCCTTCGCCAGGGTGATCTCGTCGTCGGCGTGCTCACGGACCAAGGAATCGTACACTGCGATCGATTGATTCTGGCATGCGGTTTGTGGACTCGGGATCTCGCGGCCACTGCCGATGTGAAGGTCCCCTTGTACGCTGCCGAACACATCCATGTCCGATCCGCAGAGATTGACGGGGCTGTCGCTGAACTGCCCGTATATCGGGACCTAGACAACAGCTACTACATCCGTCACGAGGCAGGGAGGCTCCTGGTCGGTGCATTTGAGCCTGACGGGCTTCCAAGGCCGCTTAAGGAAATCCCATCCAGCGGTTTCGCCGAGTTCGGGCCGGAATGGGAACACTTCGCTCCGATTAGAGCCAAGGCCGAAGCGGTAGTGCCGGCTCTTGCTTCAGCGGGATTCGATCGATTTCTGAATGCCCCGGAGAGCTTCACTCCGGATGCCAACTTTGCCGTGGGCGAAACCTCAGAACTTTCTAACCTCTTCGTCGCAGCGGGTTTCAACTCTCAGGGCATCATCTTTGCTCCCGGCATCGGCAAGGAGTTGGCCGAGTGGGTCATTTCAGGAACGCCCGGCTTTGACTCATCCTCGGTCGACGTACAGCGCTTCGCGGAACACCAAAACAATCGCAAGTATCTTAATGCACGAACCAAAGAGGGCCTGGGACGGCTGTACGCAATGCACTGGCCGAACCTCCAAATGGAGACGGGCCGCAACGTTCGTCGAACACCCCTTCACGGGCGTCTGGCTGAGCTCGGTGCCTGCTTTGGTGAAGTAAACGGCGGCGAACGGGCGAACTGGTACGGGGACCCAGGAACGTCTCCCAATTATGACTACAGCTATGGACGTCCGACCTGGTTCGACCGCGTAGCCGAGGAGCATGAAGCGGCGCGTGAGGGTGTGGTCCTTTTCGATCTGAGTCCATTCGCGAAGTTCGAAGTTGCGGGCCCTGATGCCCTCGAAGTTTGTCAGATGGCAGCAACAGCAGACGTCGACGTTGAGACTGATAAAGCCGTCTATACGCTCTTCTTGAATGATCGAGCGGGAATCGAACTGGACGGAACCATCACTCGTCTCGGCCGTGACCGGTTCCTGATCGTTACGCCATCGTTCACGCAGCAAAAGACGGCCGCATACCTCAAACGAGTCGCACGGGGAAAAGCAGCCGCAGTGTTTGACTGCACGGCGGCTCTGGCAACCATCGGAGTCATGGGGCCCAAGAGCCGAGAACTTCTTAGCAGGGTTTCCCCAGAGGACTGGTCCGACGGGGCACAGAAATACACCCACGGACGCATGGTCGAAATTGCCGATGGCTATGCCTATAGTCTCCGCGTTAGCTTTGTTGGCGAATTAGGCTACGAGTTGTATCCGAGCGCCGATATAGCAGTGAACGTACTGGATGCGCTGTGGGAAGCAGGGCAGGATCTGGGAGTGAAAATGGCCGGCTATCACGCATTGGATTCACTGCGCAGCGAGAAGGGATTCAGGCACTTGGGCCACGATATCGGGCCTATCGATGATCCGTATTCGGCAGGCCTTCGTTTCACGATCTCCATGGACAAACCGGGAGGCTTCGTGGGCAGGGACGCCCTCCTGAAGCTCGATCCTGCAGCGCCTGACCATCGGACAGTGTATGTGGCCTTAGAAGATCCGGATCCAGTGTTCGTACATGACGAGACGGTCTACTGCAACGGCCTTCCCGTGGGACGCATGACGAGCGGCAGCTATGGCCACACCTTGGGACGAGCAGTCGGAATTGCCGCTATTGACCCTGGCGTAGACCTCTCGGGTGACTTCGAGGTCAAGTGTAAGGGACAGAATTACCCCGCGAAGGTCTCCCGGCGGCCGTTTTACGATCCCAAGGGCGAACGACTCCGCGGGTAGAGCCACGTCCTTCAAAATCCCCTGACATGAACTCAGATGTCGACAGGGCGGCTTATGGACAGCCGGAGTCTCACACGAACACTGAATGGAAGGCCCATGGCTAAGGACGCGATGCAAAAACCGGAGGGCCAATTGGCGAACACTGGCAAAATCCTTGACGGCAAGGCAACAGCTCTTGCCGTAAAAACTGAACTCGCAAGTCGCGTTGCAGCGTTAAAGGACCTTGGCAAGACGGTTGGGTTGGGTACAGTTCTCGTCGGCGATGATCCGGCAAGCCATTCATACGTGGCGGGGAAGCACAGAGATTGTGCTGAAGTGGGAATGGCATCCATTCGTAGGAATTTACCGTCCACAATTTCTCAAGGGGAATTGGAGAGCGTACTGGATGAGCTAAATGAAGATACCCGAACCACAGGCTACATAGTTCAGCTGCCGTTGCCCCCGCACATCGACCAAAACGCTGTCTTGGAAAGGATAGCCCCTCAAAAAGATGCTGACGGTCTCCATCCGATCAACCTTGGAAGACTCGTACTGAACGTCAGCGGGGATCTTACTTCTCCTCTGCCCTGCACCCCTAACGCAATCGTGGAGCTGCTGACCAGACACGGGATCTCTCTCAATGGTTTGGAGGTGGTTGTCGTCGGTCGTGGAGTGACAGTTGGTAGGCCCCTGGGTCTGCTGCTAACACGGCGCGCCTGCAATGCAACTGTCACTTCAGCCCATACCGGATCGGTTGATCTGCCTAAACTGCTTAAGCGTGCAGATGTTGTCGTGGCCGCAGCCGGGGTACCAGGCATGGTGCAAGGCAAAAACCTCAAACAGGGGTCAATCGTCTTAGACGTCGGAGTATCGCGGAACACTGATGCCAGCACCGGCAAGGCCGTCCTTAAGGGAGACGTCGCTGCCGACGCTAGGCACGTTGCCTCCTGGATCTCGCCCAATCCCGGCGGAGTGGGTCCTATGACGCGGGCGATGCTCCTTGCCAACGTTGTTGAGGCGGCCGAACGGGACCTTTCTCTTAATTAAAATTGGAATGCGTCCCGGACGGTGGCGGCTTCGGGCAGTTCGTCGCGAATCGCGTTGGCGAAGGCGCGAAACGGATCAAGCGCCGCGGTTTTGATGCCTGCCGTAGATCTCTCTCCATGTTCTTTGAACCAGTCCGTGTAGGCCTTACCGGAACGGACCGGAACAAGGTCCAGCAACTTGGCGTGGACCACACCTTGGGGGTCGCGGACGTGATCCATGACCCTGGTGTCCATACCAGCGCCAGGTGGTCCGGTATGGGATCAGACGTGCTCGTCAACGCCGAGAGCGTCCACTCCTGTCAGCCTGCCGGCCGTTGTGATCCGCCGGGCGGCTTCTGCCTTGATGGCGTCCCAGGCAGTGTGCCAGGAGACGCGGAGCTGGTGGGCCAGGGCGGAGACCGAAGTGTCGAAACGCTGCAGGCCGTCGGCCGCCCATGTCACGGTCCTGGCAGTGAGTTCTGCCCGGGGCCCGGCCAACTCGTGCTCTTCGGTGAACGCGGTTCTTGGGCGATCCGGGTCCGGGCACCGCCAGACTCGCTTGGCCAGAGCAGTCGCACCGGACGGTCAAAAACACGGGGTGTCATGGAGCCGGACGGTCGGCGGCCATGCCCGATCGCGACGATGCCGCAGTCCGGACTGCCACTGACAGTTTGTGCTGTCTCCACGTGCAGAACCAGGCCGGTCCCGGCCGCTGTGACAGAGCAGACGTGGATACCTTCGACATCAAGAAGGGCGCCGGCCCGCTCGCACCAGCGACCGCCCGGGTTGCAAGTAGCATTGGGCCTAGCAGGGTCACTTTGTTATTTGGAAGCTTGGTAGCGGACAATTCAAAGTCGCACCTGAGCTCTCTCCTCCGCACCATGCCGCAGCGTCATCAGAACACACTCCCGGCCCTGGCGTCAGAGGTCCGCAAACACGCTCATCTGTGAAGGACCAGTAATGTGCCCGGAGCGAGTAGTACTGTTTGGGCACCTTGATCAAGGCCAATGCTAGGCGTTGACACTTCCCGGGCCTGTCTCTGACCGTCCGTTCGCTGAGTGGCCCTTTATGGCGCTCAGGTGACAGGGCTGGTTAAAGTGCCTATTCCCCCGAGGGTGATTTGAACGCGATCTCCCCGGCTAATAGCAGCGAATGTCCCCGGTGCGCCCGTCATCACGATGTCGCCAGGCTCAAGAGTCGTCCAACGGGTGACGTATACGAGACAGTCCACCACACTCGTGGGTAGGTTGAAGGACCCTGAGTCGGCTACAACACGGCCGTTCACGCGGACAGTGATGCTGACTTTGTTAGGATCACTGATTTCTGTTTCAATCCAGGGTCCAAGAGGTGTGTAATTTACCCCGGCTTTGGCTTGGAAAAGTTTCTCGTCGACAAGTCCCTGGTCCGCGTTTGTGACATCGTTTGCAATCGTGTAACCCAGCACATAGTCCATCGCAGATTCGGCAGTTAGTCCGACAGTGCTTTTGCGAATAACTACTGCCAGCTCCCCCTCAGCGTGTACTGCACCTGCGTCCTGAACCGGGTGAATATGATCACCCGGGTTCGCAAGCGTATGGACTGATTTGTGCCATGCCTGCACGGGGAGCGCATGTTTTTTCCCCGGGGGGTTGTGACTCATTCCAATGAGCACGGAGGGAAGAACGGGGACAAGTAGCTTCGCCCCTTCCGTGGGCGTAACTTGACCTGTAAAGGATATGACCTTGGCAAACGGGTCCTTCAGGTGGTGCCATTCGCCGTCCCGCAGCACTGCATGCTGAGGGCCTGCGTTCGTTTGTATCCTAGCGAGCCGCATTATCCACTCGTTCGGTCGGCCAGTGACGCCGGCAGTCGTTTAGTTCTCATAAGGGTCGTTGATGCCGATGTATTGGGTGGTGGTGTACTCGGCGATGCCTTCGGTGCCGCCTTCGCGGCCGAGGCCGGATTGTTTGACGCCGCCGAAGGGGGCTGCGGCGTTGGAGATGATGCCCGCGTTGAACCCGACCATCCCGAACTCGACTTGTTCCGCTACGCGGAGGAGGCGGTTGAAGTCTCGGCTGTAGAGGTAGGCCGCCAGCCCGTATTCTGAAGCGTTGGCCAGTTTGATGGCGTCCTGTTCAGTGGTGAAAGTGGTGACCGGCGCGACAGGACCAAAAATTTCCTGGCTGAGGATCGCCGCATTGTTAGGGACATCGGCAAGGACAGTGGGCTGGTAGAAGTAGCCTGGCCCCTCCGCGGGGCCCCCACCGACCAAGGCGACGGCCCCGGCATCGATGGCAGCTTTGACGAGGGCGTGGACGTCGTCGCGGGCACCGTCGTCAATAAGCGGGCCGACCTGGGAAGTAAGGTCAGTGCCGCGGCCGGTGGTGAGGGCGCCCATCGCGCCTGCAAACTTCCGAGTGAATTCCTGAGCCACGGATTCGTGGACGAGGAACCGGTTTGCAGCGGTGCAGGCCTCACCCATATTCCGCATCTTCGCCGCCATGGCACCTTCTACAGCTTTGTCCAAATCTGCATCTTCAAACACGATAAACGGCGCGTTGCCGCCCAACTCCATTGAAGTCCGCAGGACATGTTGCGATGCCTCTGCCATAAGGCGCCTGCCGACGGGAGTGGACCCCGTGAACGAAAGTTTCCGCAGGCGCGAATCCTTCAGCAGCGGTCCAGATATCTCTGAAGCCGATGATGAAGAAACAACGTTCAAAACCCCGGCGGGAAGACCGGCCTCCATCATGATTCGGGCGAAAAGTTGTGAAGTCAGGGGTGTCAGCTTGGCGGGCTTGAGAACCATCGTGCAGCCAGCGGCGATTGCGGGAGCAACCTTTCGCGTAGCCATCGCCAAGGGGAAATTCCACGGGGTTATCAGCAGGCACGGTCCTACGGGTTTGTGCTGGACCAGGATTTTGTTCTTGCCCTCGGGGGTGGTGAGATAACGGCCATAGTCCCGCACGGTTTCCTCGGAGAACCACCGCAAAAATTCAGCCCCGTAAGCGACCTCTCCCCGGGCTTCCGCGAGTGGCTTGCCCATTTCCAACGTCATCAACAGCGCGAAGTCCTCCGATCGTGCTGTTACTAAGTCAAAAGCACGGCGTAAAATCTCGGAGCGCACTCGGGGAGCGGTCCGCGCCCACGAGGCTTGCGCCTCGCAAGCTGCGTCCAAAGCGGCAACAGCATCCTCGCTAGTGGCGGAAGCCAGAGTGGTCAGGACCTCCCCGGTAGCAGGATCACGCACATCGAACGTGCCGCCGTCGGACGCGTCGAGCCACTGGCCGCCAATCAGCAAGCCCGTCGGCACAGACGCGAGCAGAGATGCTTCGCGCTCTTGGGGAGTGGTGGGCAGCGCAGCTGATTCAACGGTCATTTGTAGTCCTCAAGAGATTGATTTGTAAGCGATGATTGCCCTGCGGGCACTGCACATGGCGCGAAGGGGGATTAATTCACGAAAGACGTGAATCTGCGGCCAAGGTGCGCGGAGCGAGACAATCGGGGCCGCATGCGTAAAAAGCCCTTCACGCTCGGAGGTAACCAGTGAGCGTTAGATGTCCGGTAAATATCCAATATTGTTTCTCCACAGATCCCGTTCGACGGTAGTCCCTGGCGTAATGTCCGCCGAAAGACGGACACTGAACGTTTTTTGATCATGACGCGTGACAACAATCCCGTGTTTTGAAGTGTGGAGCGCGTGCACCATTGCCTCGGCGACCACGGCGCTGAGTCGTTCTTCCATCTCATATCGATGATCTACGGTGATGACTTTGTTGTAAGAGCCTATGTGCGCTGCCATGCCAAAGTTTCCTTCCGAAGCGGTTCGCGAGTTTCCGACCAGGCAATCTTTCAGACATGAGAGCGATTCTTGTGGGATCTGTTGTTTCAGTATGAACTCGAGCAGCAGTTCACGGCCCTACGCCTGTAGCAGTGAGTATGAAGCCGCGAAGGGTGGTCCGAACACAGTTCTTGCGGATAACTTCTGTACATATTTTGTACTTGAGTCTGAACTATGTCTTCCCTGCGCCTGTAAGGACTGTCTGCAGGACAACCGTATTCTTTTGTCTATAAGCTCCTCGGCCGCTCTTGTCCCTAGGGGTTTCGTGCCAGGACTACGCAAGGACTGTCCAAGAGTACAAAAACGGCAGTTATTTCTCGCTTTCGCACGATTTTCACCGTGAACCAAGCGGCCTAGCCTGAGGTGGAAGCAGCGGATGAAATCTGTCTGCGCCCCTGAACAAACGAAAAGGAGATGGCTGTATGGGCCGCATAGGGATTCTTGGTGCCGGCCTGGCTGGGCTGGCAGCTGCTACAAAACTTGCCGAAGCCGGAGAGCACGTCACAGTATTCGAAGCCCGCGACCGCCCCGGCGG
This sequence comes from Arthrobacter sp. NicSoilC5, assembly GCF_019977395.1. NCBI lineage: Bacteria > Bacillati > Actinomycetota > Actinomycetes > Micrococcales > Micrococcaceae > Arthrobacter > Arthrobacter sp. NicSoilC5. The sequence continues at coordinate 323,897 of NZ_AP024660.1, forward strand.
TCGAGTGTGGTCCGAAACGCTTGACACGCCCACCGGCTGCTATGTCATAGAACGAGGTGCGGAATTCGTTCTTGACGGCTATACCTCAATGCGACGGTTGCTTTCCCAGTTCGGGCTTCGCTTGGTTGATACTGGCATGAGCTACTACGTTCGTGAGCCCGGCGACGTGCCTGACATCACTTGTGATGACATTATTCGTACCGGGCGGGAAGCGCTGCAACTAGCCAGTAGCAGTGGCCTCCAAGGGACCGCCGAAGCGCTGCTGGCCGACCTGCCCGACGAGCCGGAGTTGGTGGACGCCCTTCGTGCCCGCATAGAGATCTCGACGGCGGTGAGCGCATCAGAGGTTACGGCGAAATCCTTGCACCATATTGCATCGTTCGAACCCAAACCCAGCTGGCGAGTGGCTGGCGGCAATCAGCAGCTGCCCGATGCCATGGCAGGTGCACTTGGGGATGCTGTCCGCTATGGCGAAACCGTGAAAGCGGTTGAGAACATTAGTGACGGGGGCGTTCTCGTCACCACTGATGGCGGTACTTCGGTTTTTGATTCCGTAGTTGTCGCTCTTCCACTGGCCGTAGTCCGCCACCCTCAGGTGACACTGCCCACGAACGAAGCGCGCAACTCAGCCTTGAAGTACGTTCTTCAAGGTCATGCTGCAAAACTGCACCTCCCTTTGGAAACTCAGCCCACCACAAGTGCTGTCATGTCGGTGGAAGGCCGCTACTGGACTTGGACGGCCACCGATGAATCGGGGGGAGTGGTCCCAGTCCTAAACGCCTTTATGGGTTCCTCATCAGCAATAACCCGCGCCAACCTTAGGCAACACCCGGAGGAATGGGTTGCTAAGGCGCGAGCACTCCGGTCCGATCTCACCATCCCAGAGGACGCTTCCGCGCTGACCACTATATGGTCTCAAGATCCGCTGGCAGGTGGGGCATATGCCGCCCACGCCCCAGGTGTGACGGCCGCTGGAACGGCTCTCTTGGAGAAACCGGTTGGAGATGTTTTCTGGGCCGGCGAATATAGCGAACCGGAGTTTGTAGGCCTAATGGAAGGAGCTATACGCAGCGGCGAGCGGGCAGCAGGACGTGTCATTCAGCGCCTTCAAGCACGTTCCCGCAACTCAGATTCCGAAAGAACCAAAGCATGAGCACCGTACTTAACGCTTCTTCAGCGCACTGGCCAAAACCGGTCCCGGTTGCTTCCGAACGAATCATCCAGGGGACACCCGCCGCGAGCACTGTCGTGTTATTCACCGATGACAAAACGGAACTTGGGTTGTGGCGGGTCAGCCCTGGTGAATTCACCACAGTCCATCAGGGATACGAGGAATTTATAAGCGTTCTCGAAGGAGAAGGCCAACTGACTCATGATGACGGCTCGCTGATCACGCTCAAACCCGGAACAGTCCTAATTCTTGAAAACGGTTGGAGAGGTCGATGGAGCATCGACAGCACCCTTGTTAAGTCCTATGCCACAGTTCGAGTGTGAACCAGCACACGGGCAAGCACACATCCCGGAAGGCTTTTACTCCCGGGCCAAAGCGAAAGACGTTTACATCCATCGTTCTACAGAAGGTCTAGACGTGAACAAGCACTCGTCACACCCGTTCAGTCCCAGGTTTTGCCCCATGCGGTCAACCGAGCATCGCGCGCTTTACTTCCGAGATGGGCTGTTCGCGGCCGGCTGCATGTCCGCGGAGAAATCCCGTGACACGGACCTTCCTGCGTCACTCTCGGGGACGCCCGCTGCAAATCGCAGTCCGGAAGTGCGCGATCTTCTTCCCTGGCTCGGGTGGGTCACCGAATAAGCCGGCCTCCGGACAAGTCTGGTCACAGTCTCCGTATACAAAGGAAAGGACACTGAGGTTTTGACAGCAAAATCTAAAATTGGCTAGTCATAGCGCGCTTGGCTGCCGGTTCCATAAATCGGATTCTCTGGCAAGCCTTGATAAGTCTTGCCCAGAATGACCTCGAGTCCAGCGAAATCCCCATCAAGAATCTCCCGCTCTATAGCTATGACTACGACGCCGATTTCTCCCCGGAATGCCTAGTCGCTGAAGCGTGCTATCGAAGCATCCGACGGTATCCTCTTCGTGTCTCACGAATACTACCGTTCCATTCCCGGTGCCCTTAAAAACGCTATTGACTGTGGTTCTCGTCCTTGGGGGACGAATTCATTCGCCCGTAAACGCACGGGAATCATCGGGACCTCTCCCGGACGCATCGGCACAGCAGTGATGCGGTCGTCCTTCCTCAGCATCCTCAGCTTCCTAGAGCACCCCAACTGAATTCGCCTGAAGCGTAGGTTCATATGACATCGACGTATTTGAGGAACGGGGCGAAGTCAAGGATGAACGCACGGCGAAGTTCCTACGCCACATGGACGAGTCCGGCGCCTTCGTCGCCCGAGTCCTGCGGCAAACACAGCCGGGCACATCGGCGATACGGAGCCGGATCAGGACAAGCTATCCCGCTAAAAAACGATGCACCGCAGGAATGTGTGTAGGTTTTGGTGCTTCTTTGCTTTGGAGTTTCCTTGTGAGCACCGATCGCCAGGTTGGCCGCATTAACGCTAACTGAGCAAATATGAATTCGTGCATGTCGAGGCGACATCGCAGTCCTCGCCTGCACGCACCACCGGCTATCTATGACCCCGGCCGGTGCTGGCCTCTCCTGCGTGGATGTCGACAACAGGCTCGCGTTCGATGAGGCTCGTGCATGCTGCACCGGTGTCCTTGCTCGGAAGTTTGGCTGCGAAGGCGCCAGCGATATACCCAACCGCATTTCTACATGCCCGTGGACCGGCCGGTAGTCTCGTGAAAGATCTTCCCGCGGGTTCCCGGTGCGGTCCAGGCCGCTGCCGCGGGGAGATGGCGTGGGGAACCAGACGGTTGGCCATATGGGTGTTTGCAACGAGCGCTACGAGCCAACCTTCCGGCGGAGCCTCTCTCTGCGTCAGTTCCAGCGTCGTGGCGCTCCTCACCTCCGGCATGGCGAAGGTCCGCCCATCCCACCGCTAAGTTGGTCCGGCTTACTTGGTATCGCTCTCGCAAGCGAGCGTATCCTAGGAGGCCGCAACAACCCTGGCAAGGACCGATCAGGGGAGACGAACTAGGGCTTGACCTTTGTGGTTAATCGGGAACACGACTCCTCGTTTCGCTTTCGCAACAACAGGATTGCCAGTTCACCTTCTACAGCCTTCAAAGCACTGATCCTGCCGGGCCGCGTGGCCCCGACATTCCTCTGTTTCCTAGGTGAATCGGAACCTCCGCGCGCCGAACTCAACCTGCCATCCCACCTTTGGCCCCCGCTTACGGCAGAGAGTGGATCGTAAAAGATGACATCAAAGCCGTGCCGTCCAGTTGTCACGCCCGCAGGGAGGGGCGGCGCTGGAATTGCTGGTGTGACCCAATCGGGGATCCTTGCTCGGTAGTTCATTCCGTGCTTTCCTTTTCAAGCTCTTTAGCCAGGTCACGGCCTTTCCGATCTTGCCAGTCGGTTCCAGGAAATTCATAGACGATAACCTCTTGGCAGCCATACCCGGAAACCCTCATCGCCGTAGACGGCTATGCGTCCGCGGCCGCCGTCAAGCCAGACCCAGAAGACCGATGCATCTTGTGTAACGACATCGACTTCCCCGGAGACCGCCGGCTCACCGTCCCGCTGAACGATTACATAGTGACCTTCCTCCAGCTGGGCCCAGTCGGCGGCCAAGAGGTCTTCGCCCTTCTCGTGCGCCTTGGGAAAAGGGACTCCACAGTTATCCCGAGGTCCAGCGTCAAAGCTCATCGTCGGCCGTGCATCTACTAACGCGGCAGCTGCATCCGCCCACATGGAAAAGAATGCAAGCGATGATATGTGAGGGAACGAGTACGCCACCATGGGCCTCATTCGAACCCGGAGCGGGGTTCTCGGAACCACTACAATCCATACAAACTCCTATGTGGGGCACCGCCGTTGGCTGCCACTGAACAGTCCGGAGCCATGGCGACGCGAAGGCGATCGTCAAAAAGGCCAATTCCCAACAGAATTTAGCGTGCCTGTGACCCCCAAGGCCATGCAGTCAATGACTGAGCGGTCATTGCTTTTTGTACGCACGTACGGTTGCGCAGCGGCCAACGATACTGCCCTCGTCTATACAATCATTCCCACCTACACCCGTAACTACTTTACAAAGGACAGCCTCGCCGGGCCGCACCACAATGCTAAAGATCCGGGTCCAAGCCGCAGGTTTCCACACTGGCAGCCATGTACGGTCTGCGTGCTTCGCCGTTCCGGCCAGAGCATGCAATTGTTACTCGCTAGGGAACGCACTTGAAGCGTTAGACGTAGCGACACAAGGTGCGCGGCATTTTTATCAATTCACGACAATCGCGAACGGTCCGCCGGGCCCCATAGTTATCCGTGTCACTCAAGACGGCGCAGCACGGGCGTCTTCAGATCCATTAAGGAAAAGGAGAATGGTGAACTATGGCGGAAAGCGCAGCTAGTGCCAACAACATAATGCGAAAGCGGCTGAAATGGACCGATGGCTTCGCCCTGACGATCGGGGTTATGACGACGGGTATTTTCACCTCCGTCGGATACACAATGGGTACGGTAGGCCTGTGGGGCATGATCGCGGTATGGGTAAGTGCCGCGTTGATCGGACTACTCCAGGTCATGCTGTTCACTGAAATGGCGCTAATGTTTCCCAACAAGACTGGCGGCATTGGCGTGTTCGCCCACGAGGCCTGGCGGAAGTATTTTGCACCAATTGGTCCGTTCTGTGTCTACGGATACTGGATGGCTTGGTCACTCGCGCTCTCGGCGGTCGGTTTGACCTTTGGCAATCTTGTTAAAGCACAGTGGTTTCCGGATACCGGAATCTTTTTTACAATCTTTGGCGTAGATATTGGTACTCAGCATTTTATTGCAGCAGGTGCAATTATTTTGGTGTGGATGCTAAATGTGTTAGGGGTCAAGCCAACAGTTCGTGTTTTGTGGATCCTCAACATCGGAGTTGTGTTTGTCCTGCTCGTATTCGTGGTTATGCCATTCATAACAGGACAATGGAGCGCGGAGAGCTTCACGTTCCATTTCTCGGGGGCATGGGGCGGCTGGAAGCTCGCTATAGCTTTGATGTATTTGGCAGCCTGGAGTGTATACGGTACCGAAATTATTGCGACTTTCGCCCCGGAGTTCGGTGATACGAAGCGGGACGTGCCCAAGGCGACTTCGTTCAACGGGTTCACAATGGTTGCTATTTATATCTTGGTGCCTATCGGTGCAGCTGGCACGCTCGGCGAGAACGCTATAGCCAATGATCCCATTGGCTACGCCGTGTTGGCTTTCCAGCACTTAGTCGGGCCAGCCTCGGGGTTCGTCACTCTAGTTGTCTGTGCATCAATGTTTGCCTCGATGACAGCCTCCAGTGGTGGCGCGGGACGAGCGCTCTTCGGACTCGCACGCGAGGGCATGACGCTCAAACAGCTGGACCATCTTGGCAAGCGAAGTGGCATGCCCGTACGACAGATGACACTGGACATGGTGGTCAATGTTGCGATGGTGTTCTTCCTTGGGTCAACACTGGCGGTACTATTCGCCAGCAACTTCGGATACCTCGTGTGCACAACATTCGCAGTCGCCGGGTTCGTGTTGCTGCGCAAGGACCGCCCAGACTGGCCGAGGCCGTTCAAGTTGCGATCTTACTGGGTGGGTATTGCCGCGGTCCTTGCGATAGTTGATGCTGTCATAGCCTTGGTCGGCTTCCTTAACCCGGATCTGGGCGGTTACGGGGACGCCAGCTCGATCTTCATCGCTTTAATCCTGCTTTCTTTCGGGCCTATCACCTACGTCATCAGGAAGAAGTTCCAGGATGGTGTGAAGCTGGTGCTCCGGGAATGGGTGCCGACTCACCCAGACGAAGAAGACCCGTCGTTTGAGGGCAAGGCAAAAGGTGAAACAGCCACAAGGCCGGCGGCTGCCGAATCAAGCTGACCGTGGGGTGAAGTTACTTGCATGTGCCGCCTGGTTGATGCACGACGCAGGATGCGCCTCTTCCACGGGAGCATCGCTCGAAAAATTCGTAAGGGGCATTCCATGGTTGTCGTGACCAGTTCTGCATAGGGCGTGGACTAGCCTCCGCTCTGAGTGAGGCGCCGTTCTTAATCGCATGTTAGAAACGAGGAGGGTGCTCGAAGCCGCGACGTAGTGGTTATCCAAACCATAGTTTGCCGAGCGAACGAGCACCCTTTCCGTTTCTAATTTCGCCAGCTTTTACGTGATGGCCCTGAGCTACGCCGAACACTCGCAATGGGGACAGACATAACCCCGTCGGCTTAGACCTTTACGACTCTGGTTTCGTGGACCCCACGGCTTCGAACCAGGCGCTGATCAGCCAGATGCAAGCATCAGATTAGCCCTGCCGTGATGCCTGAGCCCGACCTCTTCGAGGTGCTCTCTCCAGTCGAACTGAAGCGCCGATAGTTTGCCCTGTTGTAAAGGTGGAAGAGAGTGATGGGTCCCCTGGATGCCTCAGTAACCGTGAGCTTGCTCCCCCGGGCCAGCGAAGGGTTCACCTGCGTCGTACTAAATTTGTTGGAGCAGTAGATGGAGCAATCGTCCCTGAACAATAAGACGGCAGCCGGAGCGGCGCTGCTGGTTGCTGTGAGCGCATGCGCCCCTGCCGGCGTCGACTGGCAGCCTGTGCACGAAACGATGTCAACGGACATAGCCAGGATTGTCGTGATTGGAGACTCGCTGAGTACCGGGTTGGGGACATCCCCACAACAGGCTTGGCCAGAACTCCTTAAGTCGGCACCCGGTTTCGACAAGCGTGCGGTTGAGATCACTAATGCTGCCGAGAACGGCAGCGGCTACGTAGCCACGGGTGTTGACGGCGACACTTTCCGCGGGGAAGTCCAGGCGGCAGTCACACCTTCAGCCGATGTGATCTTGTTTTTCGGGTCAGACAACGACGCGGGGACAGATCCTGAGGAGCTCAAGGCGGCGGTCGCGTCAACGTTCGACGCCGCGTCGTCGCTGGCTCCCCAGGCCAGTCTCGTGGCGATCGGTCCATTGACCGGGAGCGAGGGGCTGGATCAGGTGTTGGCCGCCGTGTGCCGTTCTGACGCTTCTGCCGCGCGCGACAAAGGGGTGAAATTCGTTGATCCCATAGCGGAGCACTGGCTCGGTGGCCGCGTCAGTGTGCTGCTCGGACCCGACGGCGAGCATCCCAGCGCCAAAGGACAGAGGTTCCTGCGAGACAAAATCGGGAGAATTCTTAGGTCCGCCCTATCCGACTGAAAGGCTCACCTTTTGGTAATCTCCCAGGTGCAGCGGGGGGGACCTTCGCGGAAGCCGCATGACGCACAGGTGACCCCTGACGGCTGCCAAGGTTTTCCTCTTTACCGTCACCACTTCTGCTTTCAAGGCCGATAATAAGGATCCCGTCAGCTCGGGGGGAGTGGTCAGGATTGCCAATTCATGACGGGGCTTTGGCTTCAGGACGTCGTCGTGCGCTTGTGTCAGGGTAAGGCGAAGTTCAGATTTACTGACAGTAGATCATGATGTTCTCAGATCACAGCCGGACGGTCGGAAGGGAAGAGGCCAAGCGGGTGAATCCCGGGGGTAGTCGAAGTACGCAAAGAAGTTGGGGCTTGACGGGATTAACTTGGGGCCGTGAGGAGCTATGCCCGCGTGCGCCTGAGAGGAGGCGTTAAGAACGAATGGGAGCCCCGTCCAACGTACGCGTGTTTCGCTTTGCCAGGCGCTTTCCACGTCAGATTGGGGTGTAGCCCATGCTGACCGCGAAGAATGGCTCTATAGGCCCGATTCCGCACGGCGGAATGCCCAGGCGGGGCTAGGGCGTGTCTCCTAAAGCGGTCAGCCAGATGCTGATGGCTCGGAGGACTGCTCCGCCGCGGTAGGTGAGTGCGAGTTTGTCGGAGCGGGTTGCCAGGGCTCGCCACTGTTTGAAGGTGTTGAAGTTGCGTTCGACGACGTTGCGGGCTTTGTAGTCCTCTTTGTCGAAGGCCGGCGGCCTGCCACCGGTGGATCCTCGGCGTTTCCGATGGCCGATCTGGTCCGATGGTTGCGGGATAACAGCGACGATGCCGCGGTCGCGGAGGCTGGTTCGGATGGCTCTGGAGGAGTAGGCCTTGTCACCGCGAACACGGTCCGGGCGGGTGCGCGGCCTGCCCGGACCAGCCCGGTTGATCTTCAACTGGTTCATCAGGTGGGGGAACATCGGCGCATCCCCGCCCTGGCCCGGCGCGACCAGCAGCACCAAAGGCCTGCCCTTGCCATCAACCAAGGCATGAATCTTGGTACTCAATCCACCGCGGGACCGTCCAATTGCATGGTCATCCGGCTCAGCAAACAGATTCATGTAATTCGAGCCGACCCCCTGTGGCACGGGGAAGGTTGGTGCCGTGCTGGTGGGCGCGGTTGACTGTCGAGTCGACCGAGACCGACCAATCGACTTCACCCCGGGAGTCCGCGATCGTCAGCAGTTTCGCGAGAATGCTGTCCCAGGTTCCGTCGCCGCTATAGCGCCGGTGACGCTTCCAGATCGTCTGCCAAGGGCCGAACTCGGCAGGCACATCCCGCCAAGCGATCCCGCACCGATACCGGTAGATGATGCCCTCGACCACCCGGCGGTCGTCCCGGAAAGGACGACCCCGGCGGCCAGTCGAGGACGGCAGCAACGGCTGAATGCGGGCCCACTGCCCGTCAGTCAAAACAGAAGTACGCGACACCCATCAAGCATCCCCGACGCCGACATGAGGATTTAGGAGACACGCCCTAGGCGACCCAGCTATTGGGGCTGATACTGCTTGGGGCCATGTGCACGTTGACGCCCAGGTCCCGGATGTCGTCCCGCATCTCGAGCGGAAGCTGGTCGTCGGTGATGATGGTATCCAGCCTTTTCAGCGGCGCCACGTTGAACCGGGATACGGTGCCGAACTTGGTGCTGTCCGCAAGCAGGAAGGACGACGACGACGCCTCGAGCGCGGCCAGCTTGACCTCCACCTTGTCCATCGAGGGCGTGGTGACACCCCGGGCCATGTTCCAGGTGCCCGTGCTGAGGAAGAACAAGTCGATGTTGATCGACTTCACGACGTCCGCGGCGATACGCCCGCAACTCGAGGCGCTCGACGGGTCAACAACACCGCCGGTGTGGATCGTCTCAACCTCCGGATGGGCGAACAGGCTACTCACCACGTAGAAGTCGTTCGTCACCACAGTAAGGTTCTGGCGGCCCGCGAGGTGCGGCACCACCGACTGGCAGGTAGTTCCCGCATCCAGGAATACCACCATGCCGTCTTCCACGAACCCGGCGGCGAGTCCGGCGATCGCCTGCTCGCGGGGAAGCTCCAGCTGCGCGCGGGACTGCCGTTCCCGCGGGGGCTCCTGGCTTGTCCATTCGGCGAGGCGCACGCCGCCCTTGACTGAGACGACCTGGCACTGGTCCTCCAGCGCAGTGATGTCCCGGCGGACCGTCATGTGGGAGACCTTCATGTAGTCCGTCAAACTGCGGATACTCAGGACGCCCTCGCGGCGCAGGAGTCGGAGGATCTCCTGATGGCGCTGTTCAGGGATGAGGGGTTGCACTGCTGGGCTCACGGCTTCTCCTTCGGGCTTGCCGCCCCCGCCCTGAAAACATCAATCAGCGCAACGCCGGTCTCCCGGCCCCATCTGTAGCTAAAGCAGGTCTAGGGAGATCCGTCTGCTTGGCTGTATGGTGCCGCGCGTGAAGAGGCTAACTACATGGGGACGGCGGTGGCCAGGTTGAGCGCGGGACAGCGGCCCCCACCGTTGCGGTGGAGGGGCTGTCCTCTCCTTTGTCACTTCACCGGAATCGGTTACAGAGACGTCAAGATTTTGAGCTGGGCCGACCGGGAATATGACTAAGAATAGATTTTGAAAAGCCGCCATCGACGCAGATGTCCTGGCCGGTGACGTAGCCCGATAGTGGGCTTATAAGAAATTCGATGACATTGGCAATGTCCATGGGGTCACCGATTCGGGCCAGAGGGATAATCCTTTCCCTTGCCTTTTTGATTTGGGGATCTTCGTACATTTTTTCGGTCATCCGCGTGTGGGTCATGCCCGGGGAGACGACGTTTGAGCGGATTCCGTCGGGGGCCCATTCCAGTGCGAGTGTTTGGGCCAGCATTGTCAGTGCAGCTTTGCTGGGGCTGTAAGCGCCGGATCCGGCGTGGGGTAGCTGACCGGACATGGAAGAGGTAAAGCATGCGGCGCCCTGGCTTTGCTTCAGGTGGGGGTAGCTTGCCTTAGCCAGAAGCCACGCGCCGCGGAGGTTAACGGAGAACATGTTGTCCCAGTCTTCAAGTGATACGTCACAGATCGCACCGGGATTGGCGATTCCCGCGTTTGCTACCAAGGCGTCCAGGCCGCCGAACTCAGCTACCGCGGTCTCTACCAGTTGACTTGGCACATCAGGGTCACCGATATCGCCCGCCAGTGCGATGGCCGTACCGCCGAGGGACTGGATTGAGCGAACGACTTGCTCCTGGCTGCTGTTCGGTTCGTGTCCACCGACCGCGATCATCGGATGCACACCCCGGGCCAAGGCAGCCTCTGCGATTCTGACGCAGGTAGCCGCTCCTATGCCGCTGCTACCGCCGGTAACCAAAGCTCTCATCACACAGTTCCTTTTTACTAGTGGTTCACACAAAAATTGTTTGACTGCCTAAACGGTAGAAATCGCCGGCTGGAGATGGCTTGTTTTGCTCATCAATTCGGCTTGTAGTCCGGAATTCCGTCCTAAACCGCAGCTGGCCCGCTTGCTGAAGGCTTGCTAATGGCCCAGGTCCCAGCCTTGGTTCTTGAGCTCCTGCATCGCCTTATTGAATTCCTGTAGGGGGTTCTCTTCGCGGATAATCTCAAGGACTACGTTGTTGACGCCGCACGTTTCTTTTACGGCTCTACCCAGCCCGTTCCAGTCGATCACTCCGGTGCCGATGGGATCATGGCCCCACGTGTCCGTGCCCGTATCCGAGATATGCACAAGTCCGATCGATTCGTGGTGGGAGCGCAGGCCTTGTACAGGATCTTCTTTTATGTAGGCCGCGTTCGCGACGTCGTAAACGATCTTGACTGCTTCGTCGTTGATTGTGCTCACGACGCCTGCCAGGTCCTCGACGGTAGGAGTGAAGCAGTAGGGAGTGTTTTCAAAGAGCAACCGCGTGCCGGCCTGTTTGGCCAGCGGGATGAGAGCCTCCAGGCTTTCGTACATCCACCCGTACACCTTTTCAAGTGAAGGTGAGATCATGGGGCGCCTTGTGCCGGGGGATATCACGACGTCGCGTACATCCCACGCTTCGGCCAGGTCAATCACCTGCTTGATGTGCTCGACGCTCTTACGGCGCATGTTGGCGCCGGGGCTGGCCAGGTTGATGTCGTACCCGCCCGCGTTCAGTGACCTGATGGTCGCACCGTATGCGTCGAGCCTTGCACGACTTGCCGAACGCTCCTGGAGGGATATTTCGTCGGGCCAGCAATGTGGCGAGCTGATCGGAACTTCGAAGGTTTTGTACCCGTTCTCGGCCAGTTCAGCTATTGCATCGATTGCTGTAGCTGACCATAGATAGGAAAAAGTATTGATAATCATGCCGTTCATTGCAGGCATCCTCTCTGTTCACCGCCTAGTCATGACGCGCTGCGAATTTTCAACCCTGCAAAAGGATCGCCAGCGCGAGCCGGGCAGCTCAACGAAACCCGGAGCGCAAGCCCCTTCTTCTCATTTGGTCGAGCCGTCACGGCTGTTGGTACAGCGTGCCTAGTGGGAACGCTTAGCCCCGTCGGTGGCAGACGAGGTGCTCGAGACCAGGTGTTCGCCTTCCAGCACCTCAGGGTCAGCCAGCGCCACAGTGGCACGGTCACCGCGGTTGCCGGTCTCGGGCAGCGTGAAGTAGACGACGAGGCAGAGGGCGACGATGACGATCATGTAGACCGCGACGAGCATCGGCTGTCCGGCGCCGACGAAGGCAGCGGCAATCAGCGGGGCGGTGCCACCGAAGACGGCAATCACGATCTGGTGAGCGAACCCGATACCGGACACGCGGACTGATGCCGGGAACAGTTCGGCCTGGATGGTTGGGTAGATCGACTGCCAAATACCCAGAACCACCCATCCGGATGCCGACACCAGAACGTATACGCCAAACCCGGGCTGGTTCAGCAGCAGGAGCAAGGGGTAGAAGAGGACGATCATGCCGATGGCGCCGATGATGGGGAAGATTTTGCGTCGGCCGAGTCGATCAGAGAGAGCACCGCAGACCGGCACGATGACCACGAGCAAGGCGAGCCCGATAACGCTTCCGGCCAGGGTGGAGGACAGGTCCCGGCCGGAGGTCAGCTTGGCGTAGGTGGGAAGGAATGTGGCCCAGGTGTAGTAGGCAACGGCCGGGGCAGAGAGGGCAGCTGCCTGGAGCAGAGCCTTCGGGTGTTCACGAAGCAGGTCCCACAGGCGGGCGGCAGCGGTCTTTTGATCGACGAGGGCACCTGCCTCGAATTCAGGGGTCTCCTCCGCGCGGGCCCTCAGGATAAGGCCGACGACGCCGAGGATGCCGCCTGCGACGAACGGGATGCGCCATCCCCATGCGGCGAGGTCAGCAGGTGAGAAGGATGATGTGACGATTGCGGCGGCGCCGGTAGCTGCCAGGGTCGCGAGGCCGCTGGCCATGTTGGAGAATGATCCGAACAGGCCCCTTCGGTTTGCGGGGGCGTGTTCGACCATGAACGCGATGGCGCTCTGCGCCTCACTGCCGGCGGAGATCCCCTGCAGGATCCGGGCAACCAGGAAGAGAATCGGTGCTGCATACCCGATGGTGGCAAACGACGGTGTGAGGCCGATGATCAGCGCACCGAGCGCCATGCCCGAGATCGACAGGGTCAGGATGAGCCGGCGTCCGAAGCGGTCGGCGAGTGGGGAGATGATGATTCCGCTGAGCGGGCGTACAACAAATCCGACTGCGTAGGTGAGCAGGGCTGCAACCAGGGATGCGAACGGGGAGTCGCTGGGGAAAATCTGTGTTGAGAACACTGCCGCTAGCAGGCCGTAGATGTACCAGTCGTACCACTCGACAAAGTGGCCGATGGTGCCCGCGACCATGTTGATGTGGCCGCGGGGCTCCTTGGGCACTGCCGAAGGGCCCGGGCTGTCGAGCGCTTCCTTTGAGGTCTTCATTGAACTCTCCATACTTTCACGTTTATTGAGGAGCGGTAACGGTATGTAGGGCAATCCATGCCTGTCACAGTTGCTGTTACCGCCGGGTCTCTAAGATCACTAGCACCAATACGATTCGATTACTGAGATCGGTTGCTGAGATCGGTTGCAACCACACTACGGGCGACAAAAGGAGCTTGTCAACGTCTCACTGTGAGCCGCGTCGCAGCTGCCCCCATGGCTGGCCCTGCCCCAGGGCGATCCGCTTCGTACAGTGGAGGCAGACGCCTGCCGCCAGGCAGTTCAGCGGCGGGCGCGGCTTGTCCATGCGGCGAGTGGCGTGAACGATACGCCCAGAACCGGCTCACCTGAGTTGGGCCACCGGCTCAGTCATTTACCCTTGTGCAGGAAGCGGTGTTTCGTTGTTGAAGTCCTGGTACCGCACCCCGGACCATGCGCATTCCATGCTTCCGTAGACGGACCAGTACTCGTCCCAGTGGGCAAGCTTCCATTGGTCGCGCTCCAGGCCGCGGCGGGTGAGCCGCTCCCGCAGAAGGTCCTGTGGGACTCTTACCCGGACCACCGTGGTTTCGGATGAAGGCCAATGGAATTTTTCTGCCGCGCGCGTCAAAAAGTCCGGTACGTCGAAGTAGGCGCCGAAAGGGGCATCGAGCACCACGGAGCGGCCGAGGCGCAGGTTGGCGCCGGCCACGTCCATGAGGGTGTCGTACTCGAGAGGGAGCAGGTTCTCGCGGTAGTAGTCGTTTGATTCCCGGTCGGTCGGGTCGTGCCCGGTTGCTTTTAGGGCGAACTCGACAAAGCGTCCGCATACCCGGTCCTTGTCGAGGTATGCGGCGTTGTTTTCTCTGGCAGTTTTTTGGGCGACGGTCGTTTTGCCGGAGCCGGCTGGGCCAATAACAACGAAGACACTGGGGACCGTCATCGGCGGGCCTCTGCCACTGCCGCCAGGAACTCCTTGGCTGCACTGGTGACGCGGTTGAAGTCGCCATCTTGCTGCCATGCCTTGGTCACGTAACTGCCGACGCCGACACCTGCCACGCCGGCCCCGAACCATTCGCCCACGTTCTGAACGGTCACGCCGCCTGCCGGCATGATCGGCAGATGGGCGAGGGGGGCGAGAACTGACTTGGCGTAGGGAATGCCGCCGGCCTCGGTGGGAAAGAGCTTGAGGATGTCAGCTCCCGCCTCCGCGGAATTGACGAGCTCGGTTGGTGTGTAGGCGCCGCTGACCGTCGGGACCTGGTACCGGTTCGCGGTCCGGATCATTGCCGGGTTCAATTGGGGGCTGACCAAAAATTCCGCTCCGGCGCGGATGCATTCGTAGGCCGAATGCTCGTCCAGTACCGTTCCGGCGCCAATCGCGACTCCGTTGGCCCCATGTTTGGCTGAGAGCCGACGGATCACCTCAACGGCGCCAGGAATTGACAGGGTGATTTCCAGGGCCCGGAAGCCTCCCGCGATGGCTGCTTCCGCAACTTGTTCTGCCACCTCTGCGTTTTCGAGGCGGACGATCAGGATTGCGCCAGATTCATCGATGGTCTGCAGGGTGCGAAGTTTTTTATACATGCTTGCCTTTCTTCCGGCCCGGGCTGGTGATATCTCCTCCACCGCTGACGGGCCGCCGTTGAAGTGTTCGTTGACAAACTTTCCCACCATCCATACTGTTATTGCAACCGATCTCAGCAACCGATCTCATACAAGGGGGTATTGCGGTTGACTAAAGTACGCACAATCATTCTTGGTGCTTCCCATTGGCATGTTCCGTTATGCGCGCCAGCGATGGCCGAAGAGCACGACATGGTCGGAGTCGGTGACGACGATGTATCCCGTGTGCAGGTGCAGGACTTGGCGAAAGCATGGGGTGCCCCGGTTGAAGCCGACTGGCGGAAGCTGGTGGATCTGCCCGACGTCGGACTCGCCTATGTCTTCGGCCCCCACGACGGTATGGCCGAAAAGTGTCTTGCCCTGATCCAGCGCGGCATTCCGTTCGTCGTGGAAAAGCCGTTGGGCACTTCCCTGGACGAGCTTTCTGTCGTGCGTCAGGCCGCCGAGGCAGCTGGCGTACCT
Source organism: Arthrobacter sp. NicSoilC5 (assembly GCF_019977395.1). Classification (NCBI taxonomy): domain Bacteria; kingdom Bacillati; phylum Actinomycetota; class Actinomycetes; order Micrococcales; family Micrococcaceae; genus Arthrobacter; species Arthrobacter sp. NicSoilC5. The sequence continues at coordinate 339,167 of NZ_AP024660.1, forward strand.
GCCACCGTTCCGCTGGTGCAGCGCGGCGGACCCACAGAGCTATGGCTTGCCAAGGCCGGCCGGCCCACCTACCAAAGAGCTTCGTTTATTGCCGGTCCACCGGCCCGGTACCTCGGCAATGCCAATCCCTGGATGCTCGACCCCGTGAAGGCGGGCGGGGGCTGCCTGGCAAATCTGGGACCGCATTTTATCGACATGTTCCTCAGGGGTACAGGTGAGACAGAAACCCACGTGGACTCCCGACTCTCGTCGGCTCTTCACCACCAGAGCGTCGAGGATCACGCCAGTCTCATCATCACCACGCCAGAAGGACGCGAAGCAATCGTCGAAGTTGGCTACGCATTCCCCGACTCCCCACTGAAGCGTTACTGCAGCTTCACCTCGGTCGGCGAGGCAGGATTCGCGACAGTGGACTCCGACGGTTCGGCTACGTTCACGGCGGTGGACGGCACCACCGAGGTCGACAAGATCAACGTGGACAGCGACCCTCTTTACGATCCCTTCGTGCGGAGCGTCGCCCGGACGCTGGAAGATGGATTCCGGGGCCTGACTACGCTGGCCCAGCTCGAAAACGTCATGCGCCCGATTTGGCGGGCCTATGACAACCAGCACGGAGGAATAGAACATGCCTGATTTGAGTATCGACGTCGTTGCAAAAGCTGCCGGTGTTCACCGGTCAACGGTGTCCCGTGCATTCTCCCGCCCCGAAGCCGTAAAGAGTGAAACACGCGAGCACATCCTTCGCGTCGCCGAGGGACTCGGCTACACGATGAGCCCACTCGCCCAGGCGCTCCGCCGGAAAACCAGTACCTTCATCCCGCTGATCGTCCCTGATATCACGAACCCGTTCTTTGCAGAACTTGCCAAGACAATGACGCAGGCGGCGGATGAGCGCGGCTACCAGCTGCTGCTCTGCGTCACCAACGGCGACCCGGCCAAGACCGACGGCTACTTCACCGCCATGCAGGCCATGTATGCCCCCTTCGGTATCGTCGCGCCGTCGACGAAGGTCGATACGGAGGCCCTCAAACGCTTCGACTTCGGCCACAAGGTCGTCGTGATCGACCGTGTGGAAGGGGACGACGCCGTCCCAACGGTCACTGTTGACAGCCGCCGCGGGATCATGCTGGCCTTGGATCACCTGCATTCTTTGGGGCACACATCGATCGGCTACGTCTCCGGCATCGCCGGCACGCACACCGCCCAGGACCGTATGGACGCCTATTTGGAGTTGTCTGCCGAGAGCGGCAGCGCACCTGTCGTGCTGGACAGCGGATCGGATCTGGATGCGGGCACACGTGGGGCAGAACATTACCTCGCGATGGACAACCCCCCAACGGCCATCATCGCGGCCAATGACATGGTGGCCTTTGCGGTCATCTCGGCCCTCGGCCAAAGCGGTGTGCGGGTGCCGGAGGACGTGTCGGTCATCGGTTTCGACGGCTTGGCTCTGGGGGCCCGGTTTAACCCGGCCCTGACCACCATCCGGCAGCCCATCGCCGATATGGGACACATCGCCATCGAACTGGCTGAGAAGCAGAACGCGGACGGCTCCGTGGACCACATCGTCCTCGAACCGGAGCTCCTGGTCCGCGCCTCCACTTCAGGACCACGAGCATGACCGCGCCAATGAGCGGGGCACAGGAGTCGACGCTCCGGCGTTTGCCCGGGCTCCAGCACACGGACCACGTTGGTTTGACCGTCCCCAACCTTGAGGAAGGTATCCGCTTCTTCGTCGACGTCCTGGGAGCTGAAGAGCTGTACCGCTCCGAACGCGGCCCCGATGAAGACTTCATGCCGACAAACTTCGAGGTCCCGGCAGATGCCAAGCTCACGCTCGCCATGTTGCGCCTGCCGCCGAACCTCAACATCGAGCTTTTCGAATGGAGCAGCACTGAGCGGCGTACGACGCCGCCGCGGCACTGCGACGCCGGTGGCCACCACCTGTGCTTCGTCGTGGACGACGTCGATGAAGCGATCGCAGTGCTCCAGGACATACCGGGGGTACGCGTGCTCGGTGAGCGCAAAGAAGTTGCCGGCGACAGCCCCCGGGTAGCCGGCAACCGTTGGACCTACTTCATCACCCCTTGGGGCTTGCTGATGGAAATCGTGGACCGGTCCCGCGTCGCGGCCCCGCCCCGGCTGGTCGGTCCGACGGACTGGGCTGCACCACCAAACACTTCAGAAAGGACATGAACAATGCGGCTTGCCGGTCATACACTAGGCACCCCGAACCACACGGTTCCCCAAGCACTTGAACTCTTCCGGGCCGCAGGGCTCGACGCCGCCGAAGTCATCTACCAGAATGACTACACATCCGGATTGCCCCTGGGTGACCGGCGGGCCGCGATGGAGGCCCTCAAAGCCGCCGAAGCTACTGGAATACCGATCGTCGGGCTGACGCCTTACACGACCGCCATCAACTCCCTGGATGACACGGAATGGCGTCAAGGAGTCGATGAATTCCGCGGCGCCATAGACACCGCACACCTGCTCGGCGCCGACCGGGTCCGTGTCTACGCCGGATCCTGGCACCCCGGAGACACCGACCATGGGGCACGATGGGCACAACTGCGTAAAGCACTGGAGACCCTTGCTCCGGAAGCGGATCAGGCCGGCGTCCGCCTTTGCGTGGAAAACCACTTCGGCACCATGACCCAGACCGCGGCAGAAACTGCTGCCCTGGTACGGGAAATTGCCCAACCGTCTGTCCGCGTCCTCTATGACCAGGCAAACCTGACATTCACACATGACGAAAACTACGAACAGGCCTTCGCCGTTCAAGGGGACCTGATCGGCCACGTTCACGTGAAGGACCTCGTCTTCACGGACCCCAACGCGGCCTTCCGGGCTACCGAAACAGCCAGGGTCAACGCCTCTGAACGAGCCGTCCGCTCCCGCGTCGTTGGAAGCGGCGTCGTACCGTGGTCCCAAATCCTCGCTGCCCTGCTCCGTCACAGCTACGACGACGTGCTGAGCATCGAACTTGAGTACCGCTGGCACCCCCAAGACCTCCCCGCGCCCGAGGACGGATTCCGCCAATCCGCGACGGTCCTGCGCGCAATGCTCACTGAGCTGGCTGAAGTAAGGAACGCATGATGACCACCAACCGCCTCCGGGTCGGCGTTATCGGCGCCGGCAACATCGCCACTATTGCCCAATTGCCCACCCTCGTACAACGCAATGATGTCGAACTGGCCGCGCTTGTGTCCCGGCGCGAGGACCCGAGCAACCTGGTCCGACGCTGGGGCTTCAACGCCGCCTACAAAACGCCAGAGGACATGCTGGCCGCCCAGGAACTGGATGCAGTCTTCGTCCTGACGCCACGCTCCGAGCACGCCCACGCCGTCCAGCTATGCCTGAGCCGGGACGTGGATGTGTTCTGCGAGAAGCCGCTGGCCCCGGCAACCGATGAAGCAGAACGCCTGGCCGACCTCGCCGATGAACGGGGGCGAATACTGATGGTTGACTTCAACCGCCGCTACGCGCCGGTCTACACCGCCGGCCGGGAAGCCTTCGGCGAGAACGGCGCCACCTTCTGCGTCGCCCAAAAGAACCGGCCAGGTTCCGAATACCGTGCGACATTCGAGAACGCCATCCACATGGTCGATCTCCTGCGCTGGTACTGCGGCGGCGAACCCGAACACGTTGCCGCCCACGCCGCTGGCGAGGACCCCTGGGAAGAAGACGGCCTCGCCGCAACCATCCGCTTCAGCACCGGAAATACCGGTGTCCTGATGGCAGCCCGCACAGCGGGAGCGTGGAATGAGAAACTGGACGCCTACGGGGACGGAAAGACCGTCGAAGTCAGGGCACCGGAAACGGTCTCCACCACGATCAACGGCATCACCACGTCGCGGGAACTGAGCGCCGAAGCATACGGCTGGGCTACTGCGACAGACACCCTCGGATTTTCAGCCGCCGTTCATCACTTCCTGGACCGAGTCGCAGACAGGGCTCAGCCCCTCACTTCTGGCCGCGAAGCTGTACGTACCCAGCGCCTGCTGGACCAGATCCTCGCCGCCGCCGGACTGCCCACAGAGGAGCAAACCGGGCGCGAATGGGCAAGCCACGCAGTCAACGCAAGCTAAATTTCGACGGACACATGGAGGTGCCAACATCGCTCTCCTTCGTCTGCATCAGATGGCACCAAAAGTCCGAGGAACGGGGAAGCGGCCGCTTCAGGGGCGCTTCACCGCCCTTGTTGGCATCCTGCTGGTTGCCTTCAGCGCCAGGGAAGCGGTCTCGGCGGCGTCCCCGCTTTTACGTCAAATAGGCGCGGACCTTCCCTTCGACGCCCTGACCACAGGGGTCCTCGGGATGCTGCCGACCGCCAGCTTCGCCGTGATGGGCTTCCTTGCGCTGCCGCTCCTGCGGCGCATGCGACTGGAACACCTCCTGCTGGTTGCCCTTCTGCTAACAACATTGGGGCAGCTCGGCCGCGCAGTGGGACCGAGCGTCCTGACATTCTTGGTCTTCACGTGTGTCGCCATGCTCGGGATTGGTCTGGGCAATGTCGTCGCGCCGCCTCTCCTGATGAAATATTTTCCCGACAGGATCGGTATGGTCGGAGCGCTTCATGTCACTCTCCTGGGTGTCAGCACGGCGGTGGCCGCCCAATTGTCCATTCCTTTGGGCACTCTGTATGGCTGGCGGTTCTCCATCGGTATCTGGGCTGCCCTCAGCGCGGTGGCTCAGATCCCATGGCTGAGCCTTCTTGGCGTCAAAGGAGCGGCTGGGCGCCCCGGAACCCCTCCAACCAAGGATGGACTGCCGTCCCGGGCGAACGCTGTCACGCCTTGGAAGTCATCAATCGGATGGGGCATGGCTTTGATATTCGCCGGATTCTCCAGCAATACTTTCGCGGCGCTCACTTGGCTCCCGGCCGTCCTCGTCGATAAAGGAATGAGACAGGAAACTGCTGGCTCCATGCTGGCGGTCTACTCAATCCTGGCCCTGCCATTCGCTTTGATTGTGCCGGTGGTGGTTCAAAGAATGTCCCGCCCGCTGCCAGTGGCCGTCCTCTTTGTCGCCGCCTTCGCCATAGGTTACGGAGGCATCATCTTCGCTCCACCAGCTACGGCAGCGGTCTGGGTCGTCATTGCCGGGCTGGGTCAAGGTGCCTATTCCTTTGCGTTCGCCATGATCAATAAGCGAACTCGAACGCAATCCGGCTCCGGGAGCTTGTCCGCCTTTGCCCAGGGAACCGGCTACGCCCTGGCAAGCGCCGGACCATTCATGTTCGCGCTCCTGCACCGTCCGGGGGACGGCTGGCTGCCCTCATTCGCCATGCTCGGCGCCTGGCTCCTGGTGCTGGTGACGGGGGCCGTCATGGTCAACAAGGCACGCATGCTTGAAGATCACACCCTAGTCCCACGGCAGGCACTGAAAGGACAAGGTCCCTAACTGCACTTGAAGAAACGGAGTACGGTGCCACGGACGTCCGCAACCCATCCCATCGATTTCTTGAATTAACTCAAAGGAGAGACTGTATGCGCACCTTTTGCACCTTGGCCCTAATTGTCGTGGGGCCGGCATCATGACGCGGTCGGCACGGCCCCTGCGGGTGGCAGTGGTCGGCGCAGCCGGATGGGCAGGATCCCGACATGCCAGAGCATTCGCCAAGGCGGGTGCCAGTGTCACCCACCTAGTGGAGAAAGACGAGCGGGCCGCCCTGTTGGCCCTGGAACTGGGAGCGCAGGTGGTGCCCACCGTTCAGGAACTCCCTGCCGATGACTTGGACCTGGCCGTCGTGGCATTGCCCACTACTTTGCAGCCGGCCATCTGCGCTGATCTGCTGAACAGGGGATTTCGGGTGCTGACGGAAAAGCCGGTCGCGGCGGACGCCGAAGGTGCGGCCGTCTTAGCCGCCGCTTCGGGAGCAAACGAACGACTCATGGTTGGGTACACACTCCACCAGCATCCCGCCGTCGAGATCCTATCGCAGTGGGTACGAGACAACGACGTGATCGCTGTTAATGTCCGTTCGGTCGCCCATAAGGACAACATTGACTCATGGCGTGCTGATCCGAAAGAGGGCGGCGTTGCCGTGGTAAACGGGATCCACGCCATAGAGCTGGTCTCTTCGTGGTTCGAGGGTGATCCGGACGTCCTGGCCGCCAGCGCGAGCAACAGCCTGTATGGGTCTGCAGTACCAGAACACGTTCTATCCATCCTCGATTTTCCCCGTGGGCCGGTGTTCAGCTTGCAGAGCTATTGGTCTCCCTGGCAGGAACCCCAAGGGCTCAATCAGGGAGACTGGAGCCTCACCATCGATGTTCTGGCCACTGACGGCCGGATGTTGTGGTCAAACGATTCCCTTCGCTTGTGGAACCGCGACGGTGGCCAACACGAGCAAGATTTTGAACCATCCGACCTCTTCTTGCGTCAGGCAGAAGCGGCCCTGAGATTCTGCGCGGGTGGAATGCCCGCGGTCACTTTCGCCCAGGCGCTCCGCGCAACGCAAATCGCCGTTGCAATCCGGAAGGCGGCGGCCTCCGAAGCCCGGAAGGTGCCAGCCCCCCAGCACCGATGAAACCTGGCCTATCTACACCGGCCGAACCAAGCAACTTCAATCAAGGAAAACGAACATGAACCATGCACCTCACGCTCCGACCACAGGAGCATTTCAGTCAGGCTTCGCGCAGCAGAGCGGAGAGAACCGATGAGTCTCAAAGGCCAGGTGGTTCTGGTAACGGGATCAAGTGGAGGGATCGGTGACGCTGCAGTCACGGCGCTCATCGCAGCGGGAGCCGTCGTCGTCGGCGCCGACCGGTCCCCCAAAGAGGACCAGTCCCTGGAGTCGTTTTACTCCCTCGACATCACCTCGGAACAACAATGCGCAGCGGTCATACAGGACATCCAAGCCAAGCACGGCGGGATCGATGTCCTCGTGCATGCAGCAGGAGTGCTTGGCCCCACCCCGGACATCATGAAAACAACGTCCGAAGAGTTCGACTCCATCCTGAGGATCAATGCCACCGGGACCTTCACCCTCGTCCGGGAGACCGCAAAATCGATGCTTGAGACCGCCACAGCGGGCGCCATCGTGGTCCTGTCCTCGGTTGCGGCCAAAGAAGCGCGCCTCAATTACCTGCCCTACAACGCGAGCAAGCTTGCAGTCCTCCACATCATGTGGTCCTTCGCCGAACTGCTCGGACCTAACGGCATTTCCGTGAACGCGATCGCACCAGGGCCGGTCAACACCCCCATGTGGGCGCAATTTGCGAGGGACTCCGGCCCCGACGCAGCAGCCAACCGGGCGAAAAGGGCAGCGCAGTTGCCGATGCGCCGGTTTGCCGAACCCGATGAAGTTGCACGGGCCATCCTGTTCCTTTCTGACCCCGACAACCGCTACATCACGGGAGTGTCTCTCGACGTGGCAGGCGGAGCGCATCTGGGAATTGGAACCTAAAAATTCGCCAGGGCTTTTCGTGCCGCTGTGCCCTAATGTCGCAGCGACCCACCACTAAGGCATCAGGGCTACCCCCTCCTGAGGCAATTCAGCAAGTGGGGGAGAGCTTGATCTACCAAGGAGACCTCTAATGCGACATCATCACACCGCGCTGCACGTTACAGATATGGACCGCAGCGAACGATTCTACGTGGATGGCCTAGGACTAACACGTGTGGATGCCTGGACCTCGGGGCCATACGCCGGCGATCTTTACGGCCGTCCCAACGTCAAGGTCAGAGCCATGCTTCTAGCTACCAGTGACGGCTCCTTTCGGCTGGAACTCGCCCACGCAGAGCCGCTACTGCCAGCCGTCGATCCCTCTGAGGCGCAGCCTGGAACGGCTCACGTGGCCTTTACAGATATCGATGTGCGACAGGTTTACGCAAGAATGACAGCGCTTGGTTACAGCGCGGTATCCGAACCCGTCGCCCCAACCTCAGGCCCCATTGCGGGAGGATGGCTGGTTTACCTCCTCGATCCTGACGGAAACAGAGTGGAGCTCATTCAGCCGCCGGAATGGGGGCCGGGCGAGGACTCATAGCCGCTCGCTGAATGTCGTGCCTGACCGGTCCCTTCGTTTCGGGACTAGATACAGGGCGCGCGTCCGGTTTAAGTCATTGTGGTTTAGGCCTCTAATGGAGTGTGGGTGGACAGGTTGCATCCTGCCTGCCCACGCTGCATTTAACCTGCGTACGACGCCGGCGTGGAGCACCGGGGCCCTCGAAGCTTTGTGTTTAGCCCGGCAGTAGCCGGACCAGATCTCACGCTCGAGAGCTTGCCCGTCCGGCGAGGATCATCCGTGACAGCCAGAAAAACCGCTATGAGGTCCCTCGCTCTGCAACAGCTGGCCGCCAGTCAAAGTGACGAGACACACCCAAGCCCGCAGAAACTAGAATCGTCTGCTCTGCCCTGAACGGGCCAGGCGGCTGAGGCTAACGCCCCTAACGCGGAGAGCGGAGCGGCGACCACGTCCCTGGCAGATCCGGCATCCGGCCGCTGCTTGAGAAGTGGGGGAGCTCCGCAACCATTGTCTGCCGGGGAGGCTCGGGCTTCGTGCATCGGCGCATTGAAGTGCATCGGCGCATTGAATTTGCCTCCAGACACTTCGCTGGCTACGTTCATGGCACCACTGCGTCTTTGGCCCCACGCCGAGGATGAGCGGTCGCCATGTCGGCGGTTCGATCGGGCGAGGACGGACGGAGGAAAGCCTTTGTTTCTGTAGGTGTCCGGTCCGTGAGCGTACGTGGCGAACGGGACGTCCTGTCGTGGCATGTGCTTCTGAGCGCAGGCGGGCCCCGTGAGCCGTCAGAGACGGTCACGGGGCCCTTTGTTGATGGATATTGGCTGAACTGCTGCTGCGGCTAGCCCTTCACGCCACCGGATGTCATGCCGGCTACGAACCAGCGCTGGAAAGCCAGGAAGATGGAAAGCACGGGGACGAAAGCAACGACGATGAATGCGGCAAAGAGTCCCCAGAAGCTACCGAAGCCAGTGGTTATGTATCGCACGATGCCGTTCTGCACGGTTTTCATGTCTTCTGTCGTGGCGAGGACGGTGCCGACAAGGAAGTCATTCCACACGAACACGAAGATGAAAATGGCTACCGCAGCGATACCGGGACGGATGAGCGGGAGAATGATTCGCCATAGGATCTGTATCCTGGAGCAGCCATCAATTGCCGCCGCTTCCTCGATTTCAACGGGTATGTTCTCGATGAAGTTGCGAAGAAACAGGATGGTCTGTCCACAGATGATGGCCGTGTAGACGACGATCATCATGGGGTAGGTGTTGATCAGGGCGGTCTTGACGAACATGGAATACAGCGCAATGAAGACCACGATTGCCGGGACCATGGACAGCACCAGTATCCCGGTCATCAGGGTTTCCATGCGGCGGCTGCGGTATCTCGTGGCAACATACGCGGCCGGGACACAAATAGCCAGGGCAAGCACGATGGAGCCGCCGGCATAGATGAGCGAGTTGACGAAGAAGCGGATGTTGGTCGAGGTCAGCAGACCGACATAGCCCTCGGATGAGAATGGTTCCGGGATCCATTTTGGTGGGAACTCCAGGGTATCCGAGGCGGTTTTCAGCGACGTGGACAGGATCCATACAACAGGAGGCAGCACGACCGCGGCGGAGAGGATGATGTACGCCCAGGCCGGGACCGCCCTGATGACGGCGCCAACCGTTCGCTGTCGGCGTGAGGTGGTGGTGCTCACAGGCTTTCCTTCCGTCGGAAGCGGATGGCGACGAGTGTCAGGACGATGTTGACTGCAAAAAGGAGGATGGCCGTGGCTGAAGCGCCGGAGAGGTCGAACTTGTCGAACATTTGGTTGTAGACCCTCATGGACAGCGTTTCCGTGGAGCCGATCGGGCCTCCTCTTGTGGTGACCAGGATGATGGTGACCATTTGCACGTAGAGCATGAGCAGAACGACTACGACGGAGACGATGGTGTTGCGCAGGTAGGGGAGGGTGATGTTCACGAATGCGTGCCAGATGCCGCCGCCGTCGACCTTGAGGCTTTCGCGGAGCTCTTCTGGAATTGTCTGGAGGGCGCCCAGGAAGAGGAGCATGGCTTGCGGGTAGGACCACCAGGCAGTCATCAGGGTTACTGCAACGAGGGCGCTGGTTGGGGATGAGAACACGTCGGTGGGACCGAATCCGAGGGATTTGGTGATGGCTGATGCTGGGCCGTAGTTGGGGTTGAGGAACCACAGCCAGATTGTTCCTGCTGTGGCTTGTGACATCAGCCAGGGCAGGAGGAAGAGGCTCCGGACGGAGCGTTTGAAGCGGTGAATGTTGTTGAGCACGATCGCGGACAAAAGCCCCGCCGGCAGCGCGAGAATCAAGGCCCCTAGCGAAAACAACAGGGTTGTCCGGATGCTGCTGGGCAGGTCAGCGTCCGCGAATAGTCGGGCAAAGGAGTTGAGGCCCGAGAATTTACCGATCTGGTAGTACGTGGTTTCGTGGAGTGCTGTCCATGCCGTGTAGATGAGCGGGCCCACAAAAACAAAGAGGAAGATGGCGCTGACGGGGACGACGTAGAGCCAGACCATGCGGTCCCTTCGGACCCGGCGGAAAGTCTGGGTGGCTGAGGGGGCAGCTCCGGTCTTGCGTGTGCTGCGGGTGGGGCTTTTTGTTGACATTATCTGTCCCTTCCGAGGGGAGCCTGATGTCTCAGGCTCCCCTGCTATCGGGCTGCTACTTCTTGTTGGCAGCATCCTGCGCGGAACGGATAAAATCGCTCCCCGACGAGCCGTTGAGGATCAGTTTCTGCCCGCTCTGGGAAAGCCCTCTGGCGAGGGAAGTCCAGTTGCTGGAGTATGTGCGTGGCTTGCTATTGCTCTTGACGTAAGCGGCGATGTCATTCACCGTTTTGGACTCGGGCGAGGAGAAGAACGGCTGCTGGTAGGTGCCGGCACGCGTGGGTACCTCGCCTCCGGTGGCCATTTTTGCGCCGGCTTCCGGCCCCGTCATGTACTCGATGAACTTCCAGGCCGCCTCGGCGTGTTTGCTGCCGTTGCCTATGCCCAAGGTCCATCCAATGGTGGTGCCTGTCGTGTCGCCAGTGTTTGCTTTTGGCAATGCGGTCCACTTAAGGTCCGGATTCTGTGAGGCATAGGAGACGGCTCGTTCCGTGCCCATGACCGCCATCGCGACCGTGCCGCTTGCCATTCCGTCAGCTACGGTGCCGTAAGTATCCGAAACGACATTGCTGCCGAGGGCCTTTGCGTCCCTGAGCTTGGTAAGGAAGTTGCCAAAGTCCTCTCCCTTTGATGTCGCGAAATCTGCCTGCCCATCCTTGTTCCACAGCTCTTGGTCAACCTGTGTCATGAAGCAGTCGAAGAAAGTGCCGATGATGGCCGAATTGTCACTGTCCGAGAAGCCCGTTCCGAAACCGGTGAATCCAGCGGCGGCCGCTTTTCGTGCAACGTCGACTACCTGGTCGTAGGTGGTAGGAACGGTCGCGCCGATTTGAGAAAGAATCTTTTGGTTGTAATAGAGCGCACAGGTCCGGTACTCATAGGGCACGGCGACCTGCTTGCCGTCAGGACCGGCAAGAGCGTCGGTTGGACGCAGCCAGTCAGTCACCTTGGAGGCAGCATCAGGAAGCGGTGAGTAAACGCCGGCAGCGGCCATCTGAGGAACGACGGGAGTGTACATCTTGAAGACGTCGGGGGCCTGGCCTGCTGCCGCGGCTTGAGGCAGCCTGTTCAACATATCGCCCAGTGACACGACGGAAAGATTGATCTTGATGTTGGGGTTTGCCGCCTCGAAATTGGCAACGTTTTCCTTTAGGGCCTTTGAGCGCGGGTTGTTCTGGCTGGGATCGAGGAAGTCCCAGTAGTTAAGCGTCACCGGGCCCTCAGACTCCGGAGTTGAAGGGGCGCAGCCGCTGAGGGCAAGGCTGGCTACGACGGCTGTGAAGAGCGCCAGGCCCCATCGCTTTTTGATCATGAATTTCTCCTGTGAACTGGGTTGCTGATGCGGGAGCATGCCGTGCTCACTCGACGCCTACTAAGCGGGGGCCGCCGATGGGTGGGAGAAGCCACTGAATCATCGAGTCTCTCCTTTGAGATCGGTTGCATTTATACGATTAGCAGTGAGATCGGTTGCTGAGATCGGTTGCAATAAATGTAGGGGCGGAAAAAGGCGGTGTCAAGGAAAACTTTGACCGTGTAGATTCGCGGCCCCAATTTGGTGATGATGCGCGATGCAGGATCCCGATCACCCTCGAATCTTTGACCGGGGGGCGATGTGTCCTTGATGTGCCGCAAGGACCAGACCAGGGCGATCAGACGGTCGACGCGGTCGCTAGTTGCGGCAGCGACACGTGAGCCGCAAGGACAGTAGCAATGTCGAGCGCGGCGGGGTTGGATGTGGCGCTTGAGGAAGCGATTGCGTGTGTGATGGCCTGCGCCTTGGCCATTGAATAGGCGTGATGGTTACACCGATCAGTGCCGGCAGCTACATAGTGCGCGCCCACCCCGCAGTCCCGTACGGACTGATCCGCCAGCGGTATGAGTAACCACAGTTAGTAACAGAACGGACGAGGTACTTCCCACGCTTCAGAAGTAGAAGCCGATAATGGACGTTTTGTAAGGCTGGCCGGGTAGGGGTGTTTCGATGCGAGGTCCCGTTCGGTGGCGGGGACGGCTCGGTGAGTAGGGTGGATGGGTGGACTTCGCTCGCGTACTGGCCGACGGCGTTGTGCTGCGTCCGGTCCAACGTTCCGATGCAGTGGCTCTGGCAGCGGCATTCCAGGCGAACCGTGTTCATCTGGCCCCGTGGGAGCCGGTTCGGTCTGAGGAGTTTTACACTGCCCTGGGCCAGCGGGCCGCAATTGCCCGTCGGCTCGAGGACCTCGACTCCGGAACTGCGCTTCCGTTGGTGCTGGTAGATGATGAAAACGTTGTCGGCCTGCTGACTCTGCGTTCGATCGTGCGCGGCGCCTTCCAGAACGCCCACGTAGGGTACTGGATTGATAGGAGGGCTCAGGGTGCTGGGCTCATGACCGCAGCGGTCGGCGCCGCGGTTGGCATCGCCAGGGACGATTTGGGCCTGCATCGGCTAGAGGCCGCGACCCTTGTGCACAACACAGCTTCCCAGCGGGTTCTGGAAAAGAACGGCTTCGAATCCTACGGCACGGCCCGCGCCTATCTGCAGATCGCCGGCCAGTGGCAGGACCATCGGATGTTCCAGCGCATCCTCTGATCACTCAGTTCTGCGGGGGACCAGGAAAGGTCGAAGGCTTACATAGCGGGATCGCGCTACAGCCAGCTGAAGCGGTCACGGCAGAAGCTGCGCGCATAACAGGGCAAGAACCTGCAGACTTCCATGTTGAGGTCAGGCACTGACCGCTGGCCCATCCGCCGGGAATCTGATGGTTTGGGCTGCAGCGGGGCCGGATCCAGACGTGCTGAGACCGGGAGCCAGCCCCGCCTCCCCACGCGGTGCACACCACGGAGCGAACCCACAGCTTTCGCTCCGAACAAGGACAAGACGCGCACCGCTGCAAACTATCCGGCAAACACCGGCTCCGCACCAAGGAAACTGCGGCCACATGACGAAAATCCCTGACACAAATCACCCGGGAACCGGAAGGCTTCCGTTCGCACGGAACGCCGATAGCGGCTGTTCTGTAAGGCTGAAGTTCGATGGCAGGGGAGTGGCAAGGGTCTCCGGACGCGAATGATGGGGTCTGAAAGGATGACTTGTATGGAGAACGCTTCTGCCGGGATGGCTGAGAAGCCAGAGTCAATGCTGGAGATCCGTGTCGAGTTGACCGACGTCGAGCCAAAGATCTGGCGCCAGCTGGAGGTGCACAGCTCCTTGACTCTGGATGTGGTCCACCGGGTCCTACAAACCGCCTTTGGCTGGGAGGACATGCACCTGCACCGATTTGTAGCCGTTGACCCCTTCGCGCCGTTAGGGCCGGTGGATGGTGACATCCCGGAGACTCTGCAATGGCTTCCCAGGCAGGACTGCGCCGAACCGGGCGACAGGCCAGAGGAAGTCCTAGCCCTTGCCCAACTGCTGGCGCTTGGCGGTGGAGGGGCCTGTTATGAATACGACTTCGGCGACAGCTGGCTGCACCGGCTGGAGCTGGTGACACAGCGCCCCGCAACCGACGGCACTCCGCCGGCCCGGGTACTCGACGGTGCCCGACGAGGCCCGCTGGAAGACTCCGGAGGATTCGCAGGATACGAAGAACTCCTCGAGGCCCTGGCCGATCCGGCCCATCCAGACCACGCAGAGCACACCGAATGGGTCGCAGAGATCACCGGCACGGACGAGCCCTTTGACCCGGCGTTCCTGGACATCCAGGCCGTGAATCACGCGCTGGCTGCCCAGGTTCACACATGCAACTAGCGCGGAAGGCCCCACCATGACGCCCGTGCGATATCTTCCGGTGGTTCTTCCTCGGCCTCTGGACAATGTCCGATAACCGGTGTTCGAGGAGCCGGCAGCTCAGGAAAGCCGAGGAAGTTCACCCGTAGGCTAGTGAGGTGAGGGTAGCGAAAACGGACGCCATCGCCGGCGTGCCGGCAGAGCTGGCACGCGCCATCGTCCGCCGGTTCAGCGGCATGGAACTGACCACCCTGGCTGTGGCCGACCTGCTCGACGGCACCGGGCATGAACCCGGGACGGTGCTGGCCCAACTGGAAGCTGACGGATACATGGAGAAAGTCGAAACCGACGCCGCCGGGGAGACCTGGTGGGACACCACCATCCAGGGCAACGCCCTGGCCATGGCCAGCTTTGGGAAACCCATCAGCAGAAAAGACCGCCGACCGGCTGGTCACAGGCGTGCTGGACCGGGCACGGGCCTACAACGCCGACCCGGCCAAGCCCCTGTTCATTGACAAGCTGCGGGTGTTCGGCAGCTACATCAACCCTGAGATTGATCCGCTGGGCGACGTCGACCTGGAACTCAGCTACGGCCGCAGGACCACCAACCCGCAACTCGTGGCGGACTACGCCAAGGCCAGCGGGCGGTCCTTCAATACCTATGTGGACCGGCTGCTGTGGCCATATACCGAACTCGTCCAGCACCTGAAGCAACGTTCGGCGTTCATTAACATCACAACCGAGGACATCGCCAGGCTCACCGACCGGTCCGCAACCATCTA
Source organism: Arthrobacter sp. NicSoilC5 (assembly GCF_019977395.1). NCBI lineage: Bacteria > Bacillati > Actinomycetota > Actinomycetes > Micrococcales > Micrococcaceae > Arthrobacter > Arthrobacter sp. NicSoilC5. Next base: position 354,262 of record NZ_AP024660.1, read on the forward strand.
CAGCATCGACCAAGACCTGCAGGCCGTCCCGCCGCCGGCCGACAGGACCCTCGTCGGCAGGTGAAAACGGCTGTCCGTTGTCAGTGAATCTGGCAGTGCTGACGTGGTTAAATGCCAGTTCTCCTGACAGGGATCCGGGGTTTTGGCTCACTAGATCTGGCAGTTCCGTAGGTGCGTCCTGAAAACGCGAGCCGAATCCCTTTGGCTCACCGGCAAAGGCCTAGGAGTACCCAGGAAAGTCACGCTGCCACCCCCGCTGACAAGATCGTCCAAAACCCGTGGGCTGCCGTGTCTTCTGACAAAACTGCCAACTCAACTGACAGCGGACAACGGCCCCTTTTCGGGCTGCTCCCCCGGCTACTTCCAAACGCCGATAATGGGTTGCCCAGCTTTTGGCGCACCGCTTACCCACCATATTTCCGTTTTCCGCTGGCATGATGATCCGATGAGCGCATCCATTTCAGTCCCGTACGCAGAGTCTCGGACAGGGGAGTGGCAAGGAGTTCGAAATAAATTCATGCCCTCTATGCCCGAGCATGATGTTCTCCGGGCGATGCACTGGTCCCGCCGTGCGCTTGGTGAGGCGTGGGGGCGCTGCGCCGGCAACCAAGCGGATGCACACGCTACTTGGACGGCAGCTGTAGAAGGAGTCTGGTGGGCCCTGGCACTAGACGAGGAACTCTGCGCCCGGATGCCAGTGATCTACCCGGAAGCCCGATCCCAGGACCCTTATGGCCAGACAGTGAGCGGCCTTCGGTGGCTGCGTAACCGGCATGCCCACGAGATTCTAGTCACGGGGCAGGGAGGGCCGAAAAAGGACTTCTACGGCAAGCCTGGGGATGGATACATGTTCTATATCAGCCCATCGAACCGATGGAAAAAGCGTGACGACGTATCCCCCCGTCGCGAAGAAGTGACGAAAGCAGCCGAAACAGCTCAGGAGCGATACGACGGCTACGTGGCCGGCTGGCCGCTGGATACGACACTTTCGCGAGCCTGCATCTGGTTCGACAGGGTGTTCAGCGCCTGTAATTACCCGCCGCTTGACGAGTCGGGCGACAAGACCGTCCTCTGACCGCCGGCGGTTCCCCTCACATTAGGGCCCCACCTCCGAAAAAGTGGGGCGCTAAAGCTTCTGGCATCTAGTGCGAGATCAGGGCCAAGACCGCGCCCAATAACTGAATCGAGCTTCCCGTTACGACCAGTGCCGCTACGCCTCGCTGGTCCTTGAGTAGTTGCGGCACCGCCAGCGATCGCTGCATGCCTGGATAGAGCGGTCCGTCGTTTGAATACTTCGGATTGTTGGGGCTGAAGCCAACGAGAAGCCACACTGCAGCCGTTACGCTAATCGCCCCGCCAACCATAGCCGCCCATAGACCTAGCGTTTCCAATTTGCCCCCACCTTTTGTCGATTACTGCCCCAGCTTACGGCTCGCAATGCAGGGGAATTTGACCGATAATCCGCCCCGGCTAAACCATCTTGCCCCTGAGGTCCGGTGATACTTCACGATCCCGAAGTAGTCCAGGCAGTTCAGCGTCAGTTTGCGCTTGGCCATGTTCGCTGGGATGGCCATCTTCGGCATGCGGAGCGTGGCCGGCCCCTTTCGTCGGGTGCCCTCGGAAGCACCAGACATTACTGTTCCGCCAGACGGCGCAGTTCGTTGACCACCGAGACGGCTGGCGAGTAGCCGCCAGCCCGCTGAAGCAAGAAGTCCCTCGCCGCTGCCGTCCTGTCAGCAACCAAACGGGCCTCCATCCACGCCCTGGTCAGGCGCAGTTCCGCAGCGAGCTCATCCATCTGGCCTGTGAGCCTCGAATATGCGGCCTGCGAGTTGTCTCGCACCAGACGGCTGGCTTCCTTCAGTACCTGGTCCCGTATGTAGGCGCCATCGTCGGACTGCAGCATCGGCTCCAGGACGTTTTTGCCAATGGAAGCTCGGGCCTGAAGGGTCCCGGCCCGGTAGCCAGGATCTCTTTCGACCTGCTCGGCGAGATGTGTGATGCGGATCAGTACAGCCCTGTACTCATCAGCCCGTTGGGCATCCCGGTCTTCGGACCAGCCGTCGCGCAACCCTTCGAGCTCCTGCTTCCAGGCCGGCACAGCAAGGAAAATGTACGTCGCCCCGCCGCCAACCCCCACCACGAAAACCCCGTCGATCTGCCCGGCACGTTCCTCCCATAATCCCAGGAGCTCAGCGGGTGGTTCCGGCGGCGCCTCGGAGAAGAAGTCTTTCTCACCCCAGCTCTCGATCAGTTCCGCCGTGTCGAGCCTAGAAACGGTCAGGCTCACAAATGGTACGAATGACTGCTGGGCGACGTCGAGCACTTCATCGGCTGAGGTCATCCCGTACCGGAAAATGACATCCGGCTTCTTGGGAAACTCTGCCTCCAACAACCGCAGGTTGCGTTTTTCGGCACCCGCCCGAAATTGCTGCACCAGTTCGTCAAAATCTTCCACTTTCGCAACATATCGGACGGCACGCTTGCCTGCCGCAGTGCCCACGCGTCCCGGTGCAGTTAGCGCATTGATTCTGGGAAAACCGGCACCGCGGGAAAGTCAGGATGCGGTGGACGGGAGATGACGTGCCTTCCATTACATGCGCGTTTCCCTCATCTAATGAGGGCCGAAATGAAACGCCGATAACGGAGCTTTCGTAAAGCTGGGGGTCGCGCTGGCGCAGTGTCCAACCAGTCCGGTGGGGTCAGATTTCCTAGCCTTAGTGTTCGCTAATCGAAGGGCAGTGCTTTGTAGGCGGTGTTTTTGTTCATGTTCCAGCCGGCGACGAGGCCGGAGCCAATCATTTGGTCGCTGAGGCGGGCGAGGCGGTAGGCGGGGTCGGTTTCGAGGGCGAGTTGGAGGAATTGGTGGGCCTTGCTTCCTCTGCCTTCCCACCAGTTGATGTAGCCGATGGTCGTGAGGACCGGGGCGGCATGTTCAGGGCTGGTGCGGGTGTATGCGTGCAGGAGGAGCTGTTGCGCCCACTCGATGCGCGACCACTTCGGCGTGCCCTCGGTTTGTGCGAAGAGGATCCGTGTCATGGGCTCCTCGAGGCCTGGGATGTCGGCGATAAGCCAGTCGCGGATGGCAGGGAACTGAAGGTTGGCCACCAGGGCGTGGCAATCGTCGTCGCTCGGAAAAGACGCTGTATCGAGCATCCCAGCCCACAGGTCCCGGGCTGTCTGTGTGGCGACGCCGGTTGGGAGGGACCGGATGGTGTCCATGTGGTGTTCGACTGCGGCCGCTTTAGCAAGTGCCCGGGTGGAGGCTGGGAGGGTGACCTGGTTGGTGGGTTGGACGTTGCTGCCACGGTAGATGAATTCTGCGTTGATTGCGCTGGTCTGCGTGGAGCTGACGGGCAGGGCGAGTTCGTGGCCGGGTTCGCCGTCGTAGGGGGAGAAGGTCTGGTCGCCGACGAAGAGGCCGTCGCGGATGGTGATGCCTTGTTCGGCGAGGACGCCGGTGAGCGCGGCGATGGTGCTGGCGTGGGGTTTGGGTTTTCCGGGCTGGCAGGGTTCGCTGGTGTAGACGGCGAACAGTAGGGACGTGGCGTTGGTGTCGGACGTGAGGTAGTGCGCGACAGTCCGGGCGTAGGAGAGTTCCTGCCCGGGTTGGCGGGGGAGGTCGATCCGCAACGTGGCGCCAACGCTGTTCTCATTCAGCGTGATGCAGACCAGGCTTTCCTGTGGCCAGAAGCCGAGAGTGTGGCCGATGAAGCTGAGGACATCCGGGGGTGTCTTGATGGTGAGCTTTTCCATGATCCCTGTTTCCTGTTCCTGGTCGACCTTGTTCTGCGGTTGTTGGTGGTGGGCGTCGTTCTGGTAGGGGACCATCCGCTGGGGTAGGGGCCGGAGTGCAACTTGGGAGACCGGCGTCGGGGCCGAAAACTTCGCCCGGGAACAACGCGTCCCCTGTGGGGTTGGTGAAGTTTTCGGTTTCGGTGCCGGCGCGGTAGCGCCCTGGTTGCGCGGAGGACCCGCCCAGCGATCATGGGACATTCCAGAATGACGAGCAGCGATACGGCTTTCACTCGTTCATAGGGGCCAGGTGGCCGGGCGGCATGACTTCCGACGAAGGCGTGACACGCGGCGAAATGTCCGGTCGGTTGTCGGTGCCCGGGGAGGACTATGAGGGTATGACGGTTCCGACGGTGGAGGCGGCCATCCATGAATTGATGGATCTCGCCTGGAATGTTGTCTACGACCTGCTCTCGGAGCGGGGACTGCTCGGCGACGGTTTCTTCGTCGAGGAGTACACCGGGATCCACTCCTGGCTCGACGGCACCGACCGTTATACGGTGGTCCACTCCGCGGGGGTGGCGGTCCTGTTCGCCGGCACACGACCGCTGGATGCGATTGTGTTCCATCACGAGTTGCTGGGCGCCGACGATCCGAAGAGTTTCTTAACGGCCGCTGTGGTGTAACCGGTGAGCCAGCACACTACGAGGCGCGGCTCGGGCCGAAGCCTGGTGTCAGCTTTCTGGGCGCATGGCCTCGATGTCGATGTCGAGTGCGATCTTTTGGTCCGGGGTGAGGGGCTGGACTGCCGTTTCGTAGAGCGTGATGCCTGGTGCCCATTTGTTCCATTGGCCGTCGCTGCGCAGTGTTCCAGGGTTTGCGGATTGCTGCGGCGGTGAGTATTGCGGTAACGACGACGTCGTAGGGCTTCCGGTCGGTTGTGCAGAACCAGGCAGGCGTTGCACGGGCGAAACCAGCGAGACCGAGGACGGTGAAGGTCGCGTAGGCTTCGCCGGCTGCGGCGAAGCCGTTCAGCCTGATGCCGTGGGTTTCGCTGAGGATGGGCAGGCCCTCACCGCGGGGTCCGCAGATCGTCACGCCGGATGCGTCGATGATCTTTCTGTCGTCGGCGACGACTACCGGCGTGGCGGTCAGGCCACGGTAGTAGTGGGTGTAACCCATGCCCTCTCCTTCAATCGGGACTTTTGCGATCATGCCTCGAAGGAGAAGGGCCAGCCCTCAGGATTAGGATCGAGGACGCTGGGCTTTCTGTGGTGGGTATCCGGGAGGGGCGGCTTGAGGGTGTGTACTTTGTACACACGCTTTGGTGTCGGACTGGGTCCAACTGCTTCGGACTGCCCCGGTTTCGGCATGTTTTCGCGGGTTCCCAGTGTTTTCAAGGGCAGGAATGCGGTTCGAGTCCCACCTCGGGCACTGTGTTTCCGCAGATCAAGGGCCTGTTTGAAAGTTGAGTGTTGACAAAGCTTGACTTTTCAGGGTTTGTCGTTTCCCTCAGGCTCCGGCTCTCTGGCAGTGACCTCTAGATTGCGCAGCATCCTCTGCACCTATCGGACTAGATGATCGTTTCTGGGCTCACCCGGATCCCTGGCCGCGTGAGAGCCGAAACGTACTGCGGCGTCCGCGGGCCGGCGGCCCGCTCGCGAACGGCCAGGGAGCGGGCCATCATGCAGGTGAGCCGGAGGCACGGCTACAACCTGAACCAGGAGTACACCTGCGTCATCCTGCCGCCCGATGAGGACGATGACTAAAAAACCGGCCGCCGCTGGGGTGACCGGTGTAGCTCCGACATCGCTTTTCAGGAGCTGAGTATGCGGTGCCCCGGTGTAAAGGGCACGGACGCTTGTATTTTTGATCCGGGTTAGGTACGTCGATGCGATTGTCGATGTGTACATATTCCCAAAGATAACCGGCAATTGGAACTGTAATTTATGACCATTGAAACAAAGTCATAAGAGGAATACAGTCTATATACAACAAAAGAACCAGATTCGCCCTGGCTCTTTCTCTCACGGTAGCAGAAAGCAGCCTCACGCTCAATGGCCATTTCTGTTGTCAGGTATTGTCCGCCAGTAAAAGGCACCGGCACCGAGCGAGGAAGCGTACATTTATAGGTTGATATGGGGAGTGGCGGAATAGGTAAGACGCTACAAAGCTAGTGAATGGAACACAGCAGGAGTGGGAGCGTAAAAAGGTTTCCATCGCTTAGACCACATGCAGGGTGACTATACGAGTGGCGAGTAAGGGTGCATTGACCGCCCTGAAGGAAAGCAATATCTCGTCTCGGCAAATCCTCGCCTCCCCATACCAGCCTATAAACCAAGCGCATAACGGTATCCGCATCAGGCTGGACTCCAGGCCGACTACCGCTCGATCCAAGAGAGTCAGATTCACTTGGACGAGTACCATGCGAACGCTAGAGGGTAGCTAACAAGGGGGCGCTGAAGCATAGCTTTCAGCCAGGGAAATATGTATCTTGAGAGCCCCCTAAGCGAAGCGCTTATAGGGGTAAGGGGTCGTTCAGAGGAGTTCGATGTCAGCACGGCTAGCTCACGTCCCGCCCGTCGAATCGGTGAAGTTCCTACCAGGTGAATCGGTTAATCAAGGCCTATGAAACCAGCCACGTCAGCGTCCAGGTCGTCACGACGGTTGTGCCAGACAAACGCACTCAGTCGGGGTCAAGGGTTTACTACGAAGCATTCATCACTTACCCGGCTTAGGGTAATGCGGAATTTCCTCCAACTCTCCGTTATGCCACCGCTTCCAACGGACGCCTGCTGTATCGGTGAACGTGGCATACGCGCCGCCCATCTGCTGCTCAAACTCCAAAAAGCTCTCGCTCTCACCCGCAAGGACGGACGTATACAGCTGCTGCTTACCGTCTCTGCCGTTACCTTTTTGGGTCGTAACTAGCGCCACGTTGAAAATCGCCAGCGTCCCGTCGTTCCGAACCTGGATGTTGAGACGCTCCTCTGGCTCATATCGTGGGTCCACTCTCAAAGGGAGGTACCTGGTAATGTTGACGGTCACCGTTTCCGCTTGCTGGCGCCGCCGCTTTACATCTTCAGCGTGTTTGTCACTTACTTGGCGGAAATAGGTCAGCGCAGCTATCAACGCTGCAGCCCCCGTGACAATCGCGCTAGCCATAGAGCCGATTCCGCTTAGCCAGGCCGCTGGCCCCTCTGGAGGTGTTGCTGTAGTGGGCGCCCCCGGGGTGGCAGATTCACCGTTTACCACTAAGGTCACCCAAACTATCGCCGTCACAGCACCTACTAGCAGAACGATCAGCAAAATGGTCTGAAGGCTAGGAATCCTGATAGTCCTATTCGCCGTTCCGTCCCACATCTCGCGCAGGGCACTGCGGCTAGGTAACCGTCTGGCCAAACGAATCTCTTTTCACTATTTCTTCCTAATCCATCGTCCAAGGAAAGCTGTCGCCGCTCTTTAGTTCGGTCAACTTCCCCGACCCATCTCTCTTCCAGGCAACGCCCGCACTATCCACGAATTTCACGAATGGCATAAAGTCCGAGGTCGACATCTTGAAAGAGGCTTCCTCTGTCGGCGCGAGCACCGCGCGGACTTCCTTTCGGCGTGAATCGACTGGGCCGGCGTACAACAGGACGTTGTAAACGGGCAAGGGACTGTTGTTGCTGACGAAATACACGATCCCGCGTTTGAGTTCGCCTATGTCGGTCCACTCCATCCACGGCCGATTTCCTACCGTCACACCGCTAGCTTGGGCGCGATGCTTGTCCTTCACCTGCTGCCGCAGCGTTACTGCGCCGACCCAGAGGGCACCGACGGTTCCAACGGCTGCTGCTGCGTCGGAGATGGCGCTGACCCAGTCAGTTACGTCAGAAATGGTTAATTCCTGTTACCCGTTGACAGCGGCTCTTCTACTAACCGTCCGTCGGCATAGCGTTTCCACTCAGCCCCCGCAGCGTCGCGGAACTCCACGAAGCTGGCTTCCTCGGTACTATCGACTGGCAGCGATTCGTCGTAAAGACCTCTTGGTCCAGTCAGGACCGGATGAAGGTAGTGTCGTTGCTTGTGCTGGCCCTCCGCATTGACGCCCACCATGTTCATACAAAAGATGGGAAGCGAACTATCGTTTCTCACGACAAACTCCCAAGTGGTGTGGGCGGCGGGCCTGGTCATTACCAGAGTCACGGCAGAGGCCTGGGCTCGGCGTTTCTCGACCAGTTCTTCATGGCGATCCTGACGTTGCTTCTCGTAGGTTCGAGCCGCGTACACGAGTGCTCCGCCGGTTAGCAGGGCTCCCACGGCAGTGGCGACGGCACCCCAAAATGTCGCTATCGCGCTCAGCCAGTCCGCGGCGCTCGGCGGCGTCTCAGACGTTGGGCCTTGGAGTAGGACTGAGCCGCACACAACGATGGCTGCGAGCCCCAGCGGGAGGGCGATCGCGGCAAAGGTGACGGTCAGAGTCCTCTTGCTACCGGACTGTGGAGCCATGCCCATCATTCTTCAGAAATACGGTCCACATAGTGCTGTTCGGCTGCTGGATGGAAGAGCAAGCAAATTGCATGGGGATGGTGTTGCCCGCCGGAGCATCGGTGTAACCCCCGGTGGTGTCATAGCTGCCGTCTGAGGCCTTGTACGTGGACTTGGTCTTGCCGGCCTGGATTGTGGCCGTGGGGTGGGTTTTCAGGAGCTTCTGCTCGCAGACGTAATTCGCAGTCTTGGCGTCCTCAGCCCGCTGGTCTGCCAGAGCCTTCTCACCCGCCGCGGCAATGGCCGCCATCTTGGATTCTTCGGCGATCGCGCTGGCCTTGGCGTCCGCCTCCTGGCCCGCCCTGATCGCCTGGGAGCTGACTGCGATGGCGATGATGGCCAGCAGGACGACGATGGCCGCGCCGATGATGATGAGCAGCTTGTTGCGGCTGGCCGGCGGCTTTACTTCAGGCGCAGTTTCAGTGGACATAGGACTTCTTTCGGTGCGGAGCGGCCGGGGAGTAAGGGCCGGCTGTGTTCCCCCAGCACTGCACCTTCAGATGAAGAGTATCCGCAGGAGCCGACAACAACCAACTAAGACACAAAAAGCCCCGACAAAAACAAGGCGCGTTTGGGTCGGGGCTATGTTTTGAATTATAACGCCTGTAGAAAAGGGGTGCAATATCACTATTGCATTTCCAAAGTGCTTGGCGCATAATAAGGTCACATAAACAAGGCGCAAATAAATGTCCAAACTTCCCCGTTATATCAATTCCCCTTCCTGGCGCCGTGCCGGAAATGAAGTAATCAACTGGTTAGCCGGAGCGGCTTATATCGCTACGTTCTTCCTTGCCCTCATCTTCCTGGGCCTCGCCCTCACGGGAGGTGCGCGATGAACCTCATAGATAAGGTCTGGGTCACTAAGCTCAAGTTCAACATGGGCCTACTTCCACGTAATGACTACATCGATCTCTTGAACCTGTACTACGCCAAGGCGGTGCAGTCGGAGAGCAAATAGATGCCTACCCAGAAGGAACGCATCCTTGATCTGCTGGAAGAGCGCGGTCAGCAAGGTGTCCTGAATATCGAGCTAAACGAAATCTGCTTCCGCTACGGTGGCCGGCTTCATGAGCTCCGCCAAGAGGGCTATCGCATTCGTACAACACAGGTGAAAGGCCCGGTCTTCCGGTTCACTCTGCTAGACCCAGGCGAACCGCAGTACCAGGACTTCCTAGAGGCCGCTGCATGAACGGAATCACACTCTGCTGCTACTGCAAGCAGCCCCGGCAGTTCTCGCTCGACCTCCACGGCTGCCCCGAATCCCTAGTCGCCATGAAGCGCCTCGACGCAGTCATAGAAGTCATCATCGGCATCCAGCTCGACCGGAAGCCCAAACTCATAACTAAATAGGAACCATCGGGACTGCCCCGGCTTTTGTTGACTCGGGGTCTTAGGCCGCTATGAGCTCGGTCCGGTTGATTGTTTCATATTCGATGGGCGTGAGCTTTCCCAGCCGTCTTTGCCGTCGCCGGCGGTGGTAAGTCCGCTCGATCCACGTTGTGATGGACAGCCGGAGGTCCCGCCTGGTGAGCCACCGCTGACGGTCCAAAACGTTCTTCTGCAGCAGCGAGAAGAACGATTCCATAGCGGCGTTATCCGCACACGCACCGACCCTGCCCATCGACCCCGTGAGGCCGTGGTGGCGGAGCGTTTCGACGAAGCGGCGGGACCGGAACTGGGACCCGCGATCGGAGTGCACCACTGTCCCCGCCGGGCGGCGTGCCCGTACGGCGTTCTCCAGCGCTGCCACCGCCAACGAGGACTTCATTCGCGAGTCCATCGAGTAGCCCACGATCCTTCCGGAATAGACGTCTTTCACCGCGCAGAGATAGAGCTTCCCCTCGGTGGTTGGGTGTTCGGTGATGTCCGTCAGCCACAGCTCATTCGGAGCCACGGCGGTGAAGTCCCGCTCCACCAGGTCGTCATGAACCGGCGGCCCGGGCTTCCGGTTCAGGCCCCGCTTCTTGGAGAACACCGACCAGATGCCGTGGTCCCTGCACAGCCGCTGGACCCTGTTCTCACCCGCCTTAATGCCCTTCTCCGGGAGCTCGTCGGCGATGAAACGGTACCCGAATGCGGGATCGTCGGCGTGGATGTCCAAGGCGGCGTTGACCAGGTGCGCGTCGACCCAGTCCCGTTCCGTCACCGGACTGGCCTTCCACCGGTAATAGCCTTGCTTGCTGAACTTCAACACCCTGCAGGTCACCGCCACGGGAACACCGCCGGCGGCAAGATCCGTGACCAGCGGGTACGTCATTTTGGGTTGATGTCCCTGGCCAGATAGGCAGCCGCCCGGCGGAGAATCTCGTTCTCCTGCTCCAACAGGCGGTTGCGTTTCTTCAGCTCCCGCATCTCAGCCGACTCAGCGGCCGCCGGGCCAGCCCCGGAATCTTTACGCTCAGAGATGGCAATCCATCGCTTCAGCGTGGTGATCGAAAGCCCGAAATCCTTCGCAATCTGCGCCAGAGGCGCCTCACCCTTGCGGGCCACATCAATAACATCCTGGCGGAACTCCGCCCCATAAGGCGTGGGCATGGTCAACATCCTTCCACGAGCACAAGCTCGCTAGGTCAAGGAGTCAACAAAACCGGGGGCAGTCCCATCCAATGCAAGACACCATTACGCCACTCGTTTCGAAAGTAGCTGAACTAAAAGCCCAACTGGCCCCGCTTGAGGCCCAGATGAAGCCGCTAGTCGAAGAGCTGGAAATAACCAAGATCGCCCTCATGCAGGCCATGCAGCAGTCCAAGAGCAAGCGCACCGAAGCGGTCGACGGCTACTACGTCGTCAGGGCCGAGCGGAAGAGCTTCAACATCACTGACCCGTCTGCCGTTGATGAATGGCTGGGGGACAACGGCTTCGACCTAGGTGAGTACTATAAGCTCGACAGCGCCCGCGTGAAAGCCGCCGCCGAAAGCGCCTCAAAAACGACGGTGAACTGATCCCCGGAGTAGAGGTGAACAGCACCGAGTATCTGACTGTGAAGGCGGCATAGCCATGGCAAAGCTCATACTCGACGCAAAAGAAGTCAGAAAGGCCTTGCTCGATTACGTCATCACAAACTATCGGGACTCTCTCGGCCTCAACTACACGGAGGCCACATCCTCAAATGCCCATGACCTGATTGAGTGGACGGATTACCGGCTCCAGGTGACCGAGGAACTCGTGTTCAGCCGGAAGGAGGTGGAAAGTGAATAATCATTCGGAGCAGCTCAACGATCTAGCCAAGGCCCTAGTAGCGGCGCAGGGCGAGTTTCCTACCGTCGCCAAAGACAGCAATAACCCGTTCTTTAAGTCCAAGTACGCTGCCCTGCCTGAAGTTATGAAAGCCGCTGGCCCCGTTCTGACCAAGCACGGTTTAGCCGTCAGCCAGTTCGTGACACACGAGGGAAGCGAGAGCCAGCTTCAGACTTACCTGCTTCACGAGAGCGGGCAGTTCATCACCCACGCCATGCCCCTGCTCCTGACCAAGCAGGACGCCCAGGGCCAGGGGAGCGCCATCACCTACGCCCGCCGCTACAGCTATATGGCTGTCTTGGGACTGGTAGCCGATGAGGACGACGACGGCAACGCTGCCAGCCGCCTACAGACAAAGCCGCCGCTCGTCATCATGCCCGCTCCAGCTCATATGTCCGAAAAGCCAGTAGTAACAGATAATCCTGCCGCCACAATCACCGCCGACCAGGCTAAAGAGCTGATGCAGATAGCCAAGATGAAAGGCCACACCGACCGGGCTAATGCTGTCGCCTTCCTGAATGAAGCCACCGGCCTCTCAGACTTCACCGATATGCCTGCCGACGAGTTCGACCTGTACAAGAAGCGGGTGACGACTGCCGGCTGGGGCAAGGCTGATAACTAGGTGCCGTTCTAATGAAGCCGGAAATCGAACTCCTAGTAGCCGAGTTGACCCTATTCAACTCGATGTTCGCCGACGGCCGCATCGGCTCGATGACCCTCGACGAGCTGGCCGACCTGAGCGTGAAGATCAGCGCCTACAAAGTCTTCCTAGGGGAGCACGTGGCCGCCCTGGAACGGGACGCCGACCTGGCCGAAGCTCACTATGAGCTAGTGCGGGAGCAAGCGTATAGGGACACCCGCAAATCAGGCGCGACCGGAGCCGACAGCGACAATGCCAAGCGCATCCAGTCCGCAATTGAAAAAGAAGCTTGGATTGATGCTAAGTACCAGTTCAAGGTCGTATCCAACCTCTGGCGGGACACCAGCTCCCTACTCGACACGCTCCGTAGCCGGTTGAGCTACGAGAAGATCGAGCTGGGGGAGGCCAAACGATGAGCTGTCGCCACCTTTGGATCGTCCTTTTGAACTTCCAGCAGTGGAACGAGCACCGGCTTTGCATGAACTGTGGGGAGCGGATTCTGCGGGCAAAACTAAACAAGAGGGAAAAGTAGATGTCAGTCGACCTGGCGCAGCTAAAGCGCATCCGGGACCTAGAGAAAGACACAGACCAAGGGAGCGTCGCACTCAAGTCCATCAAGGAACGGCGCACCGACCTCATTACCGCCATGGATGAGTTCGCCGAGCTGGAGCAAGCCCAGGCAGCTGTCAGGGCCGCGAGCGTCCGGCTCAAGTTGGCCATCCGGTCCAATGCTGAACTCACTGCACTGGAAGAACTGCGGGAGGACGAAGCCTGGCACCTGCATGACCTGAAGCACTAGCTCAGTCTGAACCTCATCGCCTACCGGGAGGATACCGCCCGCGACGTAGTGCAGGACTCTGACGGCCGCAACCGGAAGATCGAGCTGACAGCCAAGCTATCCAGGGCCAACAAGCGGGTACTCGACCAGACCAAGATGTCGTTCAGCCAGCACTTCGGGAATCGGATAGCGATACCGGAAGCGCCGGCGGCGAAGCAATTACTGATAACGGAGAACCTATGAATGGAGAAGCTAGTAGTCACTCTCGAAACATCGCGGCGGCTTAAGGCTGCGGGGTTCCCCGGCGAGGGCACGTTCTGGTGGCTGAAGGAGCCGCACCGGCCCTGGGCCGTCGGCATTACGAAGTTCGGTGCCAGCAACCGCGTAGCCGACCCCACCGCCCAAGAGATAGCCGACCGGCTTGACTGGCGATTGCCTCTCCGCAGCGGAGGCGACTCAGAACGCTCCCTGCACGGCGGTAAGGCTGAGGGCGGTTGGTTTTTCTACTACGGACAGCCGTGGCCCCTGATTGCCAGTGGCGACACCATGGCGGAAGCCCTCGCCCAACTATGGCTCACACTAAACGAATCTAAGGAGACCAAATAGATGCCAGGAACAGCTATCGGCGGTAAAAAAGCCGCTGCAAGCAATAAGCAAAGATACGGCGCCGACTTTTACCGGCAGATTGGCCGAGCCGGCGGTAAGAAGAGCAAAGGCGGTGGCTTCGCCTTCGACCACGAGCGCGCGGTCTACTGGGGGGAGCGTCGGCGGGAAGGCCTCCCGGAAGAGTAAGGCGGCCTAAGACTAGCCGCTATCGGCTACCGCAAAGAGGAGGCGATGACGGGGAAGCACTCGCCCGCCTTTGTCTCTAATCCACCGGGCACCTGAGTTATCACGAAAAGTCACCAGTGGGGCTTCGTCAAATTGAGCATTGAGCGTGAAAGCTTTTTCCGGCAGCAGAATATCGTATTCTGCTGCAAGCCATCTGCGTGATCCGTCCTGATGACGAGCGTATAACCTTATGTCGTATATAGGCTCCTCGCTAAGGTTCTGCACGATGTAACGTGTACTCATATCGAAGCTCACATTGCCATCAGCATCGGTAGAAGCGGGGATGCCGAACTCCTCGGTGATGTAAACCACCTTCCGAGCCTGCGATAACTTCCTTACTTTGGCATCCCGATTAATCACTATGGCTGTGGCGACGAAAGCCGCCGTAGTGCCGAGCCCGCCAACCCAGTCAGCGACGGTGCCCCAGGTGTCAGGGTTGAAGTCCACTAGAGTCACTCCCTAGGTCTAGGCGAATAAGTCTTTCTAGCTCGATGGACTTTTGGTCAAAGGTGACGTCGAGGTGAATTTCCTTCATTAAGTCCTTAGCCTTGGCCGCGTTGATCAGGTCATAGGCGAGCCCGATCGTGTCCAGTGCGCATTTCTGGACGTGTTCTGGTGCGAAGAGTTCCATATGGAGAGTTTCAAGCGCGTTACTGCGTTCTTGGACGACACTGTCGATCTCGTCCTTTAGATTGCCGACCTTGATGTCGTGGGCTGAGCCCACTAGGACACGCAATTGCAGGAGGAAGTTCACGTACGCATCTACCTTGCGATCCCTTAGCCACTTCTCGTGCTCGGAGGCTCGGTCCCGCTGCCATTGCTCGTGCTGGGCTGATCGATCACGATTCCATTGGTCTTTTGAGGCTTCAATAGTCGCCTGAGTGTTCTTGCGGTTGTAGCCACCTGCTATAAGGGCACCCCCCAAGCCGGCTATGACAGCTCCCATGAGGGTGCCAATCAGCCGTATCGTCTCCTGATCCATTAGGACAGTTTGTCAGACCACACGCCGCTCTTCTTGCTGCGGCGTATAGCGTAGATGGTGATGAAGCATCCAAGTCCGAAGAGCAACCAACCAAAAGCTCCAAGTTTGGAAAGTTCCTCTGGCACGCCTGTTAGAACGATCCCGGACATGATTGGCAGCAGACCGATGGAATCAATCACCACCGATTCTTGCTCTTTTGCCTTCAACTCTGACTGAAGGGCTATCAGGGCAGTACGAGTTTCCTCACTGATGCCTTGCAAGTGGCGGATAACATTTTCATTATTCTGGATGAACCCCTCGAAGCGCTGCTCAAGACGTTGCAGCTCTTCACGAATCCACTTGTGCTTCTCATCCGCCGTTCCGTCGGCCGGCCAAGGGTTGCTAACAAAGACCGAGGGCGTGCCCATTGTTGCTCTCGTCGTCCCAGCACCACCAAGTTGTACGTTTGCGGACCTGTGCTTTCGGGTTATCCAGAGATACAGTTTCTTCAATTCATCCCAGTTGCGCTTAGCCGCATCAAGGAACCTGCCGTATCCATGCCGAATCACGTGCGGAACGGCTAGGCCGGCTCCGATGATCGCCATGAGCACTCCGCCCCACTTGTTGAATCCTTCAAGTAGAGGTGCGTTGTTCCAAAAGGCGTCGAGGAGAAACTGTCCGACAGTTACCTGGTCCATGTGCTCAAGGCTACAAGAGGGGACCGACAAAATCTGTTCGGGTGGGTGGACATAAAAGAGCCAGCTTGCACCGCCTCGGCTGTCAAGGCTTCACGGCTAAATTATGTTCTAATATGCATGGCATAATTATCATCCCCAAAATCTTGTCAAGGTTTAGGTTCGATACAGCCCGACCGCCGCGCCGTTAAATCGACATTGGACGACCCGAACAAGCATGGCGAAAAATTATCGAAATTGAAATCTGTCAACTACCGGCAGTGTGGAAAAGAGTATTGCAATTGTAAAGTGCTTGGCGCATAATCTAGGGCACATAAACAAGGCGTCAAAATCATGCAGCAACAATTGCTGACCGAAACCGACCCGCTAACTGCGCTTTACATTACGAAGCGTATGTTGAAGGAAGTCCGAAAGAACAAACCAACCCGGCCATATCATGCAGCCCGCACTTGTAAATCGAACGGGTGTGTCTGGCATAAGCGGAGAACGGCGAAATGATAAGTCCGCGCGCGCTCCTAATCTCCGGCCTCATCGCCATCGCCGTCACAACTTTCGCCGGTGCCGGTATGTCATCCAGCGAACTCGACCTGCCCGGGCTGAACCAGCGCATCGACAACATCGACGCCCGCACTACCAACAACGAGCAGGACATCCAGGCGCTCCAGGCGTCCACCAGCACCACGCCGGCCCCGCACGTTGATGTCCCGGTAGCGCCCAGCTCGACCACGACTACGACAACCACCACCACCTCGACAGCTTCCGCTCCGGCGGATCCAGCGACAGGGGAGTGCCGGTGATGGAATCCCTAGTAGTCACCCTTGAAACAGCTAAGAAGCTAAAGGCGGCAGGGTTCTGGCAGCAAGCCCAGTACCACTGGCACACTGATGAAGACGGACTTGTGGAATTGAAGCAGGGCAATGGCTTCACGGGCCAAGGCCTCAAGCGCCACGACAGCTTCTCTGCCCCTAGCGCTCAAGAGATTATCGATCAACTGCCGCAGTTCATGAACCACGAGGGCCGGGAGCTTCGTCTTGAAATATCTCCGTCAGGCTTTCGTCCAGGAAAGTACCGAAGTCCATGGCTCGCTTACTTCGATAACAAGACTAGCGACTACATTCCGCACCTCGCCAGCGCTCCGAATATCGCTGAAGCCCTCGCGCTGCTGTGGATTGATTTGCAGGAAGCGAAGTTGTGGGGGAGTACGCCGACATCCAACTTCTACCCGGCCAGGTGGTCTACAACGACCCTGACGGCTTACTCCAGGCACAAAAAGAGGAGCAGCCGAAGAAGACTGCTCCCCGTATGGGGAAGATGGATTCACTTTCAGACCTGCCGGGCTTCAATGTGGTGAAACGATGAGCAAGAACTGCAAGCACAACTTATGCAACATGGGACGGTATAAAGGCTGTTGGTACAAGGCAACGGGCTGGCTTTAGCTCACCGCCGCACCAGCCCAAGCGCCAAGCCAACCAGTACAAGTACCAGAACCACCGTCACCGCCGACAACATAAGGGCATAGACGGGCGTACCTGAAGCCGCCGCCACACCAGCGGAAGCAATCAGGCCCACAATGAGCCCGATGAGCAGGCCCCGCTTATCCTGAGCATTCAGATTCATCACGCACACCTCATCACGTAATACCGAGGATAGACCCGCAAGACATCTGGGCAGTAGCCGTTGACTGCGATGTAGAACGACACCGCACCCAGGAGTGCAGCAGCAGCCGGACAAAGTACGCCATCGGTCTGGATGCAGATGACCGCCGCTACGCCGGCCGCCGCCCCGGAGGTCACAGCCCCCTGGTCAGTCCGGTTGAGGTCGATGTAGTAACCCAGGATCGGTTCGAGGAAGTCACTGCCGACAGCCACGGTGGGAGCCATCGAAGCAGGAGCCGGGGCCGCATTAGCGCTGACGCCGGTGGCAAATATCAAAGAAAGTGCCGCCACTAGCGACACGAGCATTTTTCGCATATTCCGAGCGTGGCACCAGCCAACATTCAGGGGCAATTAAGAAAATCAGGGCCAGAACCTGGAGTAAGTTCTGACCCTGATTCGTGAATTAGGCGGAGGTGAGAGCCGCCTATCATGGAGGGAGCCGGCGCCAGCCCTATGTCCCCCCATATGTGGCTGGTGCCGGTTTAGTGGGCGGCCTGGTACTTTTCCAAGATGTCCTGCTGGATACGGCCGCGGGCGTTCACCTTGAAGCCGTTGTCCAAGGCCCACATCCTGACGGCGTGAGTATCCGTCTTTGACGTGCTGGCCTTACGACCAGCCGGGCGACCGCGACCACCGGATGTTTTACGACCGGCATTGGTAAAGCGTTCCAGAGCTGAGCGAAGTTCACTCGCGTGGTCGTTATTCAAATCGATTTCGTATTCAGTGCCATCAAGGGCAAAAGATACCGTCTCCGCGCCTTCTGAGCCGTCGAGGTCATCTTCGAGGATTGTCACAGTGCGTTTCATAGTAAGCAAGCTTACTCCAATTATGCCGGAGAGATGATCGGCAGAGTCCCTAACTGAAGGGATACGTGAAGGGGCCATAAAACGGTTGAGTGAATCGCCAAATCGTAAAGGGTGTACCGATGACTAGGAACACCACTGCCAAGATGATGGATGAGCGACGGTCCCAAGTCTGAGTAATCGCTGTATATAGGAAAGCGATGCCAGCCGTGATAAGAAAAAGAGGTCCAATAGTCACCATGAGCCACTCGACGATGTACCCCATATCAATGTCCCTCCGCTAAGGCGGCTCCCCAGCCGTTCCGCGTGTCTTACAACGTTACGGGACGCTGGCCCGAGTATCGAGGCGAGTTCTGGTCAGAGTTTGGTAGCGATTATGCTCGTGCAGTGAATACTCAGCCCTCATGGTTCGACCAAAACGCAGGTTGGATCGGTTTCGTCAGCGCGATACTAGGTGTAATCAGCTTCGGACTGTCCATATTGTTCTACGTTTGGGGTCGGAAGCCGAAGCAGTTGGGTTGGCGCGTGCTGAGCAAATACGGGATGATCCGCGGCCGAAGGGCTCTGCCCAAACTGAGCGTGAGCTACGGGGGCCAGGAGCTTTTCAATCCCGTCGCAACGCTCGTGCGGATTGAAAACTACGGCAAGGTTGAAATTCGAAAGGAAGACTGGGAGATACCCGTCGAATTCAACTACGACGAGAGCCGTATCGTCCAGGCTGCGATTGTGGACAAGTCGGACGGGAACATCGGCGCCACCATCAACGAGCACAACCTTAGCGATGCCAAGTGCACGTTACAGCCGATGCTGCTCAACCAGGGTGAGTGGTTCGACGTCCAGATAATCACAGACGGTCCGGTAGAAGAGCCGGCCATCAACGCCCGGATTGCCGGGGTTACTGGCAAGTTGGCCGACATGGAAGAGCGGAAGCAGAAGTTTCAGCGGTGGATGTTTTTGGCGATCGTGGCGGGCGTTGCGCTCCTGGCTGTGGCATCCGTTAGTTTGTTTGGACTCGATGCGATACCCGTCTTCACTGCCGTCTTTGCCCTCGTAATCACGCTTGTTGTAGATAAGTTTTTGGTGGGAAAGCCTAAGAACAAGTAGCCTCTCTTGGCAGGGTTGGGGGGTTAGCTCATAATTCGGGATACCAAGGAGCCCTCAGGGGCTGATACCCCCAATATCAGACAGCTCGAATTCTTGAGGCCGGTCAAAGTTTGGGTGTGTCCTAGAGGCGTCTGATGTTCCTGGGCGCGGATGCAGCCTGGGTCAGTTCGGTGGCAAAGTTGCTGTTCAGGAAGCGGTGGCCATCGGCTTTCTCGATGAGAAATTCAATGGCGGCTAGCTTCTTACCCGCCTTGGTGTTCTGCATATAGAAGTCTTCGACGTTCGATAGCTCAATCGCGAGTTCGCGCTTGCGACTGCGGAAGTCCTCCTCAAACTCCACAGCTTTCGCGTTCACTATTTTGTTCGCTTCCGGAATGATCCGGTGCGTCAGAAGCACCTCATTGACTTCGCCCAGGCCAGCCGCCGCGATGATGCCAGGCGCGATGTGGCGCCGTTTGGTCACCTGCTCCCGGCGGTACTTAGGTGATTCAACCAAGGCGGTCACCATGGCGCGGATGTTGGCGTAGTACTCTTCCGTGCGGGCGTCGTCCTCCGCTTCAGCCTGATCTTCAGCTGCTTGTTTTGCTGCATCTATCTTCATGAGCAGCGGGCCGATCCATTCCGTTTGCGCCGTCCATTGATACGCCAGGCCATCGGCTACCCACCTGACTTCTACGGACACCAGCGAGCCGTCATGTTCTTCGGCGGCTTTGAGCATGCGTTCGGCCGCCGCCGGAAGGTCGTCGTAGCCTTCGGTAGCGCGAATCCGGCTAGCCCAGAACGTCTCGGTCTCCATGGTGATGAAGGGAGCGTTCGCTAATACCGCCACTCGGAGAGCATCCTCGATACTGGCCACAAAGGCGGAGATTTCCACATCTGCCTCCCTGACGATTTCAACGCCAGGAATGATTGCAAGACCGGCCGCGCCGGCTAGGCCTGGAATTTCGTCGACGATTTCAACCAGGTCGGCAGAGGTATAGGTGAAGGTCATGGTTCAGATACTAGGGCGTTCGATTGACATGACTTGTCGCCGGTGACAGTTACGATATGGCCATGGGGGAACCGCAACACGAATATGAGCTCGACGAGCATGACGTACGGATGGTGCAGGAGGCGCAGCCGCGTTTTATGCCGCCGTATGCAGAATTAGCCGCCGACCCTCAAGCCTTTTTATTTCAGTGGGGCAAGATGACTTACGTCTTCGGGTTACCCGACCCCGCCGGCTTTCCGCCATTGCCGACCCCGTTGAGTGAACCCGATTCTGATGCGATCAGCCGGTACATCGAGGTGTGCCGGGAACTGGCGACCTACAGCTTGATAAGTTCCACCGGGGGAGTGTCGGTCAATTGGACCGCCGAAGGGGGAGTTGAAGAGCTCAAAGTTGAAGGACCGCCAAAGGAAGCATTACGCGGATTCGCGGTTTTGTTCCGCCAGCTGCACTCCGACGATGACGAACCGGCCAGCTATAGAACGGTAAAGGGCATCCTGGATAAGGCATCCCACCGAGCTGGCGACGATAAGGTGGCCGAACGGTCAGCCATGCTAAAGCAATGGCATAGCGCGCGCGGCAAGCTGCTCCAGTTCAGTCTTACCGACTTGGCCCGCTCTAAAATGTACGCAGCTCGCAATGCTCCGCCCGAGTTCACCGACATCAACCGCGAGCACTCGCCCACAACCCTGATTTCTATTTTCAACTACGGCGAATACATCCACTGGGGCCGGCGGAGGCATGACCACCGGTCTGCGTTTGAAGACCCGGTTGGTGGCGCTCTGCTTGAGTTTCAGTTTCACGAATCGCTAATAGGGCTGTCGCATTTTTATCTCGGCTTCGCCAAGGTGCTGGAGTCGGCGGCCTCAGCATTCAAAACCCCCTGATTCCTACCCTTTTCGCGCCTTTCCCCTTCCCGCTAGGGGAATACGCGCACATACTGAGCCTTCCAAGCTGTCGGACTCTGCAGCGACAAGTGGAGGTTTCCTGATGCCGAAGAAGCAGGGAAAAGGTAAGCACCAGGGCAATAGCGAGGTAGACCCAAAGAAGCCATGGTGGAAAAACCCCGTGGTGAAGGTGCTGCTTTGGTTGCTAGGCATTGTCGCTGGAACCGTAGGTGCCACGCTGACGGGCGGGCTTAAGCCCATTACCGATGGGGTGTTCAACCACTTTACGGAGCACGGCGACCCAGTCGCGGTCAGTAGCTTAGAGGTAGCCCATGACGAAAGTATATGGGCGACCCCCGCGGGTGAGACGGTGAGCGCTGACGAAGCCCTGCATATGTCTTCTGATGACAAAGAGTTTTTCAGCGACCACCATGCCGCGCGAATTAGTCCGGTTGGAATAAGATTAGGCCTTCAGGGCAATCGAGCCGAAAAGGTACGCGTTACCGATCTGACAACTGAGCAAACTTGCGGGCCACCACAAAATGGCGCTTTCTTTGAAGCCCCAAACGCAGGTGCCGACCTTGTCATCCCAGTGACTCTCAATCTTGACTCGCCACACCCAGTAGCCCTCGCTCCTGCGCCGCAACCCGACCCGAAATTGAAACCAGAGCCAACACCATACTTTGATGCGAATACCGTTTCCTTGGCGAAGGATGAGCAGGTGTTCTTCAAGGTTATAGTCGTCACAACGAAATATCATTGCGACTTCCGACTTGTGATAACCGTGCTCGAAGGATCAGAAGTGCGCAAACAAGTCATTGATGATCATGGGCAGATGTTTTCGATAACACCGCGGCTGCCGTTGAAGGAGTTCCAGCAGGTTTATCTCGGAGGAGTAATGTGTGGAACACGTGGCTTTCACCCCGCTACTAAGGTCTACATTGAGAACCAGCGTACTTACCCGGATAGTCCTTGTGTGGAATAGCGAATAGCACCAAGAGGTCTTGGGTTCAGGAATGCTATAATTCGGGTATATCAAGGAGCCCGAATCTGTGGCCACAATCAAGCAACGAAAAGCCGCTGAACTGCTGGTTGAAAATGGTGGAAACGCCAGTAAGGCTATGCGTGACGCTGGGTATTCCCCAGCCACAGCCAAAACTCCGCAGAAGCTTACTGAGAGTACAGGGTTCCAAGAGCTATGCGACGAGTTGGGTCTCACGGACGAGTTCCTGCTCAAGGCACTCGTGGAGGATATCGCTTCCAAGCCAGGCGACCGGAAGCCGGAGCTAGAGCTGGGCTTCAAGGTCAAAGGCCGGATGACTGAGAACAACACTAGTAAAGCACGGGCAACGCCGGGGGCGAACCTAACCAGCAGATACACTCCCTAAAGATCCATAGACGAGGGGGCAAAGTGGACGTCACAACGAGACTTCGCGAAAGCGAGCTGGCATCAATCCGCGTCCAAATGGACTACGATTTGCGGGAGAACGTGCTCAAGAGTCTGGATGAACGTGGCGGCGCACAGGACTTAGTGCGACAACAGTACACCGGACGATATCCCTTCGAGTTATTGCAGAATGCCAACGACGCAGCACGTGACACCGGAACCCAGGGTCGCGCACACTTCTTGTTGACCGAAACAGCATTGATCGTGGCCGATAATGGTTCCGGGTTTGGTGATCCACAGGTCGAAGCCATTTGCTCACTGGGGAGATCCTCCAAGGACCCATCCGACTCAGTCGGTCACAAGGGGCTTGGGTTCAAATCTGTAGGGGAAATCACCGACCATCCGCAGATTGTCTCGCAGTTGTCTTCATTCCAATTCAACGGTACGCGCGTCCGTGCTGAAGTCGGCCGGCTTCTAGGATTATTACCGCCGCGTCAGAAGATGCCGATTTACGCCTTTCCGTTTCCCGTAGACAATACGGACCTTGGCCCTGATGCTGCCGCGGTTGAGAAACTTCGTGCGAACGGCTTTACGACGGTCATCCGGCTTCCCTTCCGGGACGGCGTCGAACGGAGGACAGTTGAAGCTGCTCTGATTGAAAACCTCGCCTCCCGTCTCCTTCTCTTTCTGCCACATGTCGATCATCTGCAGCTGGAAGGGACTTACCTTGACTTCTCTTCCGAGATCTTTCGCGAAACGGACGGCGGCGTGGAGCACGTCATTCTGGAAACCAATGGCAGTACCGAAGAGTGGTTTATTTATCGAGGCTCTATCGCGCCGGACCCAGCGGTGTTGGAGTCCCTTGGAGAGTCATGGAAGGAGATGGATGAAGTTCGCTTCGCCGTCGCCGTGCCGGTAGACGAACAGGGCCAGCCGCTCGTCGACGCTACATTCCCACTCCACGTCTATTTCCCGACTGACGAAGAGCCTGGCCTCCACGTGGCGGTCCACGCGGAGTGGATGCTGAGTATGGACCGACGTCAGATCGCCACGACTCCCGAAGCGGCAGATTTCAACCGCATGCTGTTCCGGGCAGTGTCACATCATCTCAAGTCGACAGTCGCTCCAGACTTGGTCCGGCGAACTCGGGCGAGTTCCGTCGCGATCGAGGCGCTCGTCCCAGCCAGCGTCCCGCCAGCCGGCGGGGGCGGGACCGCCATGCGCAGTTATTGGAGGGAAGCACTGCTCGCTTCTCAATTTCTGCCGACTGCAGATGGTTCATTACGTCGTCCCGAGGAGATTTTCCTCCTGCCGCGAAGTCTGCCGGATGCCGCGACTGCTCATGACTTGGCAAATCTGGATTGCGCTCACACGCTGCGCCCCGACGTCGAGCAGCTCACTCCGATTAAAGACTTTCTCGCTGGCGTCGCCGACAACCTTGAGATGGGGATTGGCGAGTTTATCGCTTTATTGACTGCGCCGACACGGGAGACTGCGGAGTACTACTACCAGTTCCTGGCGGACTGGCGCGAATCGGTCGGCATGAGAATCGTCAACGAACTCAAGAAGGCTCCAATCGTTCTCGGCGCGGCTGGTCAGCTTCTGACGCCGGGCAGTGACACCATCTTCTTTCCACGGGAGCGCGGTGACACCACCATTCCGGAAGATCTGCCGGTGCCCATTGCATATGTGCCCGACGGCGACGGCGTGAGGAACCTTCTTCGTGAGTTGGGGATCAAGTCATTTGAATGGCGCGAACTCATTCGCGAATATCTGATCAAGATTTTGAGCGACCCTGAACCTGATGGCGACGCGCGTGCTGGCGCTATGGCCGGCCTCCGGGCGTACCACCAGATGCGACTACAGGGAAGCGAGGAATTCGAGCCGCTGCTCGGAGGAGTACTTCTTCCTGCCAGGACGGCAGACGGCTCCGTCCAACAGATGCGTCCTGCAGCCGAGATCTACTTCGGTGCGCCGTGGATCGGTTCCGACCATTTGGAAGTTATCTATGGGCCGTTTGGTCACGCCGAGTTCCTCGACATCGCACCTCCCCAGGACTCCGAAAGCCGCCAGCATGACTTTGACTTTTACCGCATGCTCGGCGTTGTTGAACATCCCCGCCTTTCCAAAGCTGAAACGAACACGCCTGTCAACAACACCATCAGACATCCTCACCGCGGCGGGCTTTTCCGAGAGTGGTTCGAATGCTCTGAAGTCAGGGATGCGACGCAGTGCCCGCAAGGGCACACTCAATCTCAGCAACTGCGCGAGTCATTCCGCCTTGACCGTCATGAAGAACTCATTGCGTCCGAGGATCCTATCCGCCTCATGGCGCTCTGGAAGCAGTTCGCACGACGATGGGGATCGGTTTACGAGGACGGCATGCATGCCATCTTCTACTGCATCCACGGCAGCCATGCCGGCGAGCGTGGCCGTCGTGCCCCTTCGTTGTTCGCCTACACCCTCCGGGCGCAACCGTGGGTTCCGGTTGACCGGGGCAACACGCCGGATCTGGTCCGGCCGTCGGAGGCATGGATCGATGCGGCTCAAACGCCGCGCCGAATCCAACAACGCATCCCGCGAATCAGCGAGGCGATGTATCAAACCCACGGCGGTGCCGGCCTGGCTGCAGCCCTGCGCCTGACAGACGCCGGCCGACCGGGCGTGGCCGATCTTCTAACGCTGCTGGAGGGCATCGCAGAGGAAGCGAATGCCGCAGGGAGGACGAACCGTGAAATCGACCAGGCGGCGCGCTGGGTGCAGCGCACCCTGAACGATGTACTTCGCGATGAGCCCGAGCCACACCCTGCACCAGAGACAGTTCTGCTTCTGGCCAGCCAAGACGGCGTGACCCAGTTCGTGGCACAGCCGGCCTACGCTGACGATCCTCTTCTTCGAGACACTTTCGAGAAGCAACTCCCGATGCTTTCCGCCGAGGTCGGATTGACCAAACTGACCCGTTATCTCGCGCTGAACAAGCTCGACGACTCAGCAGTTACCTCCGCACTTCCCTTCGGTGAGGACCACGGTGCAACCGACGGTCAGGTGAGGCGGCGAATCAACGACATCAAGCCGTACCTGTTGGCGCTGGTTCGCGCCGAGAACTCTAGCGCCGAAAACCGCGTCCGGCCGGCACTTCGGAGGCTCGAACTCGTCGTCTGCGAACGGCTGGTCCTCACGTACGAATTTGGAGGCACGAAAGCCTCGCGTGAGGATGCCGTCTGTTATATCGCCAGCCGCTCCGAGAGACGGGGCAGGAAGACGATCAATGTAGGCACGGCATACCTGGAACTCGATGCCGCAACCGGCCTACCCCATTGGTTTCCGCTCGGACGACAGCTGGCCCAGCACCTAAACGTGCCGACTTTGGCGGACGCATTCACCATGTTGCTTACAGCCTCGCCCGAAGACCGAAACCGCATGATGGCCGACCGCCAGGTCCTGCCACACGACATTTCGGAGGCCAGGAGGCTGCTCAAACTGCCGCAAGAGGAAGACGAGGAACTTTTTAACGTCCTCGATTCGCTTCTACCCGATCTCAGCGAGGCGGATGCCGGTATTTCGTCTGGCCTGGCGGCACTAAAAACAGATCAAGCGGGGGTGGTCTCCGAGCATATTCCTGAGGCGGGGAACCATACGAATGACCCGAGCCAGCACGATTCCGCAGAGGATGAGCAGGAGGTAGCAAGCAAACCCGCGTCAAAGTCTTCCCCTCCAGCAGTCGACTTCTCAGCTGTTACCGTCGTCGACGGCGTACCGGGAGACCCGGTTCAGACCGGCAGGGCCACATCCAGTGGTTACAGGGGAAGCGGGGGAAACGGCCACAGCACCGCGCCAAGCATTCACACGGAGGAAGAAGATCGCCGTATCGGCAAGCGCGGCGAAGAGGTGGTGTTCCACGCAGAACGTCAGCGGCTGAGCAAGCTGGGCAAGAACCCCGACTCGGTTCGGTGGGTGTCCAAGGTCAATGAGCTCTCGCCATATGACCTGGTCAGCCTGGACGAAGACGGACAAGTGATCTACCTTGAGGTCAAGTCGACGAAGGGGATCGATCCTACGGAGACGTTCTACATCTCACACCGTGAGCTGATTGAAGCCACAGTGCACCGGAGTCGGTACTACATTTTCCGGGTTACTCTCGTCGACACTGCAGTTCCAGTCATCACCAGATGGCCCGACCCACTTGGATTGATCAGAAGTGGTAAGGGTCTGCTGCTGCTCGCGAACGCACAGATGGCCCTTTCTCTGGCCGGTGAGGCTGAGGGCGAATGAGGAAAGAGAAAACTGACTGTCGAGGTATGTCCGTATGGATTACCGCGAAATTGCCAGCCGATTTGCCTGGGCAACTGCGCCCGGCACACGCATGTCGGCCACGCGAGATACTCTGCATACTGTGAGCGTGAATCCCGAAGAGGAACCTGAGACAGGCGACGAGGTCGAACTGATCAGCGACGGTGAAAACTTGCTGGTTGTTGGTGACAAGCAGCATGCCGTTGAAAGCTTCTTGCGGACCAAAGGTTTGCTCGAAAGAGCCCGTGAAATCAGTCTCCAAGAACTTGGACCCGCCCTTCGTTCATCGGCAGGGCTCCTCCAGACAGTCTCCGAGGCTGTCACCAACTCAGGTCTCTGGGTGAAGATAACGCCGGAATCGGCGGACGCTATCAAGGAGTTCGGGCTCACGGACAGCGGAGTGCCTGGCGTTGCTTACGCAATGGCTGGCACTCGCGGCTCCATTAAGGAGTGGCTGAGGATCGACACGACCGCCGGAGCAAGGGCAGCGAACCCCGCCGTGCTGTCAGGCATCGCCGGGGCGCTGTCACAAGCCGCGCGCCAGCAGGAGGTCGCACAGTTGCGCCAGTTCCTGGGAAAACTGGACCAAAAACTCGACTACGTCCTCCGCGGCCAGCGGGATGACATTCTGGGCGACTTGGCCGGCATCGAAGGCGAGATCAGGGCTGCCCTCCGTACCGCCAAACTCGAAGGACAGCTCGACTCCCTGACCTGGTCAAAACTCTCCGGCGCATCACTGGAAATAAGACAGGTGCAGTCAAAGGCAATCCTGAAGCTGGCAGGCATCGCGGACGACTTCGACCTTCACAAGCGCATCGGTGACCTCAACCAACACCTCCCGCATGCCAAAAGCGGCGTGCAACTATGGCTCGCGACGATCGCCCGCTGCACCGCGGCTCTCGACGAGCTCGCGATTCTGGAAATCGACCACTACGCCACGATTGCCCCCGGCCAGGTGAATGCCAGACGAATGTCGCTCGAGGCCTCGCGCCGGGATGACCAAGCGGAACTGCATGAGGGCATCTCGGTTCTGCTGCGCCGCATGGACTCGGCAGCGGATCTTGCCAATCAGAACAAGATCTTTCACGTAAAGGCTGTGCCTGCGGTCATAGGGTCAATCGAGCAGACCCGAGGGCTCATCAAGAGGTTCTACGTCGCCTTGAACATCGAAGTCGATTGGGACTCGCTGGACCCAATAGAGTGGAGCGCCGCGATCCGAGAATGGCGACAGTGGAGAAACGGACTGGTGGAAGGCGGCTCGCTGGCATGGGAGAAGGGAAAACCGGTTCTCGGAACCATCGCACTCACAGTCCTGACGGCGGCGGTTAAGGACAAGATCAAGCTTCCCGGGAAGCCCTGGAACTAGGACAAATTTCCCAACAGCCTGGGGGTGTTCTAGCTTGGTACTCCATGTCGCCGGAATCCTGGCCCGTCGGCGTGCGGGCGGTGGAGTCGGTTTTCGGCCGCCTTTGGCCCCATCAAGGTCGTGGCCCGCGACGTTCAGCGCCTCGTAGGCTCTCTGGCAGAATAGACCGTCCATCTTGCCGCTGTAGGTCATACAACGGAGCGGCTCGTACGGTTCTTCGCCGGGCTCGTCGGGTCCTGGGTGCGCCACTCTTGTGCGCACGGGGCTGTTGCCGTGGCGCCGCTGTCTCTGAGACCCATAGAACGCGCTGATCGTGTTTCTGCCCGCGCAGGTCGTCAGGCTGGATGCTACGAAAGGCTGTTGGTGCTAAGTCCTCCTGCAGGGTTCCCTTGTTACCACTGTGAACCGCCAGGGGCGCAGTCGCAGAAGACCGCGGTGAAATGGATAGAGGAAGAATGGGGGGAAAGTGGGTGTTGACAATGTCAACACTTCCGACGCCGGATTGGATGGTAAAGCCTGCGGATTGCCCCTTAATGCGCATGTTTTCGCGAGTTCCCCGTGTTTTCAAGGCCCGGAATGCGGTTCGAGTCCCACCTCGGGCACAGTGTTTCCGCAGGTCAGAGGCTTTTTTGTTTCTAGCTGTTGACAAGGCTTGACTTTTTGAGATCGCCGCTCATCCCCTCTGGGGGTCCTCCCGGCTTTTGGGGTCGTCGGGCTGGGGGAGGAATGAACGCCGACGTGGCGGCATCCATCGAAAGCTATCCGCACTTGGGCATAGTCTCGATGGCATCCGCGACGGTTTTGGGCATGTTGTGCGACTTTGTGACGGGCGAATCCGGATGGATGAACTGGCCGTCGCTTAGCACGAGCCAGGGTAGCGGTATCTCACGAACTTCCGAGCAAACCCGGACCAGCGCGCCCTCGCCGGGGGGCAGCACAAGGGGTTCATTCTTGTGCATTTGAGTATCGCTTTTGCTTAGCTCCGGCAAATGAATCCAATGCGCGTCCATGCGGTGGTCCTCTTGGTCCGGTTCTGTGAAATCGAGAATGGTGATTGGCATGCGACCAGTGTTGGTTAGGATGAAGGTGAAGTCGGAACTGATCATTGACACGACTCCATCGTCTTGAACCTTCAGTCTCGTTTCATTGTCCGACGGGAAAGCGATAGAAAGGTTAGCGCCTTTGATAGCCTCGTTACCCTGTTGAATCTGGATCCCGACAAAAAATAGTCCTGCTACCGTGGCAACGCTAGCCAGGAAGCCGACTGCGGCTGAGACGCCGCCCCAAATCCTCGCTTTGCCAGGTTCTGCAGGGGGCGGCAGGTATGGCGCCAGTTCTTTCACCAGCGTTTTGAGTTGCGAGGTAGTGAGGACCTGCTCGGGTTGTTGGACCGGATCGATTTTCTCCTCTTCCTCGTTTTCGGGCCGGGATTGCGCCCTTTGTGTACTGAGCGGGGCGGAGGTCTTGGTCACCACGGGAACATACCAGATGTTTGAAGCCCAGGTTTGCCTTGGGAAGATGTGACCTTTCACCCCTCGTCTCGGGTCCCTGGCGTGTTGCTGTGGTGGCGGGCATGGCGTCGTACATTGACGCGGCAGCCTTGATCAGTTTCCGGACCGCCATTGTGATTTATCAGGCCGCTTTCGGGGCTCGCGTCTCATCAGGCCGGCGCCTGCCGGTCTTCGTGTTTAGGCGCGCCGGCTGTCACCGGATAGGTGCGTGATTCTCGCATTTGATGAGCGTTGAGGACTGGCGATAATGAACATTTTCGCCACCGAGATGGGCTGATAACGCTGCAGCGGGTGCCATCCTCGACCAATACACTCGATCCAATACAGCTGTACCCGCACCGCTCCAGGTGGACCTTACGAAGCTGCGGCCAGCCCCTCGGAAGCGTCTGCTTCCGTGTCGTGCCATTCCAAGCCATACGATCCGTTCTTTTCCAGGTAAGTGACGCCCTTACCCAGGAGCCGGGCGGAGTCTTGGAACATGCCCAGGCCCGCGTTGCAGGTGGTGCACAGTACGCCGCGCACCTTGCCGGTGTCGTGGTTGTGGTCGATGTGCGTGGCCTGCTGCTCTTCGCACAGATCGCAGAGCCGCGGGGTGCCCAGCAGTTGGTATGCCTCCCGCGGCGTCAGTCCGTAGCTCTTGCCGCGCTCCACAATCCGGTAGCACTTAGGACTGCAGAATTGGGTATCCAGGCGCTTTTCTTCAGGGATGTCCCCAAGGCAGGCGATGCATACCAGGATCCTGTCGGGGGCCCCAAGACGATCTCTCCGGCGGCAGACGTCCGAGCAGAAGAGTCGTTGCTTCGGTGCCGGGCCACCGCAGTAGTGGCAGATCCGGGTGTAGTCACGCATGATTCGGTCGATCGTGCCGTTGGTCCGGGTACGTCCGTAGTGCATTTCGCAAAGCCTGATCCCAGACTTGGTCCCCGACGACCTGCTCTTTTTCTCGCAGCCCTCGACGTCACAGGTGGGACAGTCCTGGCGCTTCTCCTCTTTCAGGGCCTTCCTGCGGGCGGCCTTGCACTCAGGGCTGCAGATCTGGGGCACCCGGCCGCGCCCCATGACCTGATAGTCAAATTCGATACCGCACTGAAGGCAGGTCACCGTATCTTCCCGCGGTTCCTGCCGCACCCGGTTCCTGTTCCGCGGCCTGACGCCGGACTTTTCTGCGTTGAACTTTGACCTGCACGGGGCGCTACAGTACTTTCGCACCGTCGCCCCTCCGACCCGTTCCCACTGGAACTCCTTGCCGCAGTATGCGCAGGCGGTGGTTTCGATGGAGCGGGGTTTAGGCTGCTTGGAGGACATGATCGCAGGGTAAATGCAGGGTCTGACAACCAGCGTTATTGCGTTGGTGTGTTGTTCAGTTCCTTTCAGGTCCGGGCGGAAGCCAGTCCAGCGCCGGCCGTCATCGCCGACCACCACGATGGGGAGGGCTGCATCAGTCCGTCTTCCTTGAACTTGGACGCCGTGTCAGGATGCTCGTCAAGCTGTACCGCTTCGTATGCGATACGCTCGCGCAGGAGTCGGCAGCAGGCGGACAAATAACCGGCCGGTCAAAGCGTGTTGATGAACCGTTCTCGGGATGCTGGCCGTCATGGTTGACCTGTGAGGACAGGACAATACTTCCCGGACGAGGCGGGCGCTGAGTTAGCGCCGCTGCGCGCAGCCAAGTACCCGCAGTCTTCTCTCCCGGCTCTGACGAGCGCGGAACGGCACTCATCCGGCGACTACACCGCAGAGCTGACACAGTTACTGTGGCCCGCGCGCCTCTACACCCGCGAGGAAGTGCTCGAGCGGTCCTCACCCGTGCCAAAGGTGTCCGGCGTGTACGCGTGGTACTTCGATGAAGTGCCACCTGGTGTAGACGTCCGCGACTGTCACGTCATCCCTGATGGGGTGATGCTCTACGTCGGCATCGCGCCGAAGGAGCCGTCTCGAAATGGAGCACGGCCGAGCACGCAGACGCTTTGGAACCGGATCCGATACCACTACCGCGGCAACGCCTATGGTTCCACACTACGGCTGACACTGGGCTGCCATCTGGCAGTGAATATGTCAACTTGATTCAAGACCACTAAGACGGCTTGATTCAGGGCCACCCTGGCTTCTGCCGATGGTCTTGTCACCTTCGCCCTACCGGGAGAGACTCACGGCATGACGTTGACGTTTCAGCAGGGACTGCTGTTCTGGCCGGGAATCATCCTTGTGGCCGTAAGTTTCTGGTTACTGATTACGGCGATACGGCGCGGACCGGATGCCTATTCTTCGTCGCGTGAACGAAAAAGGACATTCATGAGAATTGCGGTCCTTTGTGCAACCGGCGCAGTGTTACTTCTGGCACTGGTGTTGGTCGACTGAGATCCACCGTCGCAATGGACGCCCTTTTCGACCTCTTATGTCGCCTCTGTTAGCCCCTCTCAACCCCAAGGTTAGGACCCAACAGAACGGCCTCAACGAGGGTTCCCATCGGGACGCTGGGCGGGCCTCGTTGTCTTGGAGGGCTAAGCGTTTTGTTGGGCGATGGTGTGGGCGAGGCGGTAGGAGTCGGTGCCGGTCTCGATGATGGTGCCGTTGAAGGTGAGGCGGTCCACGATCGCGGCGCACAGGCGCGGGTCGGTGAAGGTCTTGGTCCAGCCTGAGAATGATTCGTTGCTTGCGATGGCGATGGAGTTCTTCTCTTCCCTTTCGGTGAGGACCTGGAAGAGGAGTTCGGCGCCTCGGCGGTCCAGCTCCATGTAGCCGAGCTCGTCAATGCAGAGCAGGTCGACCCGGCCGTAACGGGCGATGGTCTTGGCCAGGACTTTCTCGTCCGCGGCTTCGATGAGTTCGTTCACGAGCCGGGTCGCCAGGGTGTATTTGACCCGGTAGCCCTTTTCCGCGGCCGCGGTGCCGAGCCCGATGAGCAGGTGGGATTTCCCGGTCCCTGAGTCTCCGATGAGGCATAGGGGTGCGCCTTTGCGGATCCAGTCACCGGTCGCCAGGGTGTGGATGGTTGCGGGGTTGATGTTCTGGTTCGCGTCGAAATCGAAGTCCCCGAGCCATTTGTCCCGAGGGAAGTTCGCGGCTTTGACGCGGCGGATCGAGGAGCGCCGGTCCCGGTCGTCGCATTCGGCCAGCAGCAGCTCGGCCAGGAACCCCTGGTAGGACAGTTGCTCTTTCCCGGCAACGCTCAGTGCTTCGTCCAGCACCGCACGGACTGTGGGCAGGCGCAGCCGGCGGCAGGCCTGGTCCACGGCTGCGACCGCGGCTTGCTCGGTCAGCCCGCGCCGTCGGCGCAGGGTCGGAGTGATCGTGGCGGCCGGTGCGGTGGGACTCATGAGATGTTCTCCTTCGACGGTGTTCCTGCAGAGTGCTCGCTGCGCTTGGCCAGCAGCTCGTCATAGGCGCCGATCGACGGAATCGGGCGCGTGTCGGCCGGGAGCCCCGCGATGACCGCCGCAGGGTCCATGAGCCGGCGCTGGGTCAGGCTGACAACCCGTTGCACATTCACTTCAGCAAGAGCACGCGGATGACGGTCTGAATCGGACCCACCCCCGGTCGGCGCCGTTGCGTGTCTGCGGGCCTCGACCGCGACGACATCTGCACTGACAGCTCCCACGCCCAGCGCTGCGGTGATCCCTGCCTGAATGTCTCCGGCATCCATGGAGCGATGCAGCAACAGGACATCGACGAGTTCACGAGTCCCCTCGGCGTCGCCATTGACGCGGCGGGATGCTGCCCAGAACGCCTCATGGGCGCTGGTGAACGATCCGGACTGCCGGGCCCGGGCCAGCGCCGTGGAACCGGGCAGCGCACCGGGTTTGGTCCTCAGGACCTCAAGGTAGTGGTCCAGCTGGACCGACTGCCCGGACCGGGCGGCTACGCGTTGGTGCCGGGCGACCACGGCCCGGCCGTCGAACACCACGACCTCAGACGCCCTCAATGACACCCGGACTTTCCGGCCGATGAACCGCGCCGGAACGGAGTACTTCACCATCCGAACCGTGATCAATGAAGACCTGTCCACCGTCGGGTTGAGCACCAGGCCCGGATCAAATTCTTCCACTGGCAGCGGTGCCAGGAATGGCTGTTCGGTGACGAAGTCCTGGCCGATCGTGTGGATTCTGTCCATGATCCATCGGCGCTCATCCTGGACTTCCCAGGCCCGGATGCGGTCATTGAGTTCATCCAGGGACTCCACGACCGGCATCGGGGAGAGCCGGTTGCGACGGAACCAGCCCACCTCTCCCTCAACGCCGCCCTTTTCGTGCGCCCCGCCGATGCCGGGCTGGCAGTAAAAGGCGTCAAAGCCGTAATGCGAGCGGAATAGCACCCACCGGTCGTTCTCCTGCCGCTGCCGGCCTTGCCCGAACACCACGGCGGTGACCGCGCTGGTGAGGTTGTCGTAGCGGATGTGTCTGACCGGCACACCGCCGATTTCGTTGAACGCCTCGATGTGGCCTTCCAGGAAAGCTTCCTGGGCTTGGGTGGGGTAGATCCGGTGGATGGCCTTGCCGGAATGCGAGAGCCGGAAGACGAACATGTGGCACTTCGTCTTCACACCATTGAGCACCACCCAGAGCTCACCGAAATCCACCTCGGCCTCGGCACCGGGCCCGTGTTCCTGCGGCACGAACACCTCAACCCGGCGGCCGGCTTCCACATCGATTTGCGCCCGGCGGACCCGCACGTGGTCACGCACCGTCGAATACGAGAGCTCCTCCGCTCCGTGCTCCTCGATCAGCCGGGCCAGGATCCTCCGGGCGGTATGACGCTGCTTCCTCGGCGCCGAGGTGTCCGCGATCAGCATGGCGTCGATGGCCGGTTTGAACGGATCCAGCCTGGGCGATGACCGCACCGGTTTCTTCCGCGCTGGCGGGACAGGATCCGACAATGCCTGTCGGACGGTGTCCCTGCCGACCTGATGCCGCTTTGCCAACCCACGGATCGACATGCCCTCCACGCGGGCGTCTCGGCGGATCTTGGCAAACAGCTCCATGCGCACCCTCATCCGGGACCTCCAAAGCTCGCTTTCAACAGATGAAAGCAACACTGAGGTGGTCCTGACTCAAACCGTCATAAGCAACCGGCGAGTCGCGGGTGGTCCTGATTCAAGCCGTCACACCGGTCCTGAACCAAACTGCCATAGTCACACGTACAGGCGATAGAACCCTGAGCAACTTCCCGGAAGTTGGATGGGAAAATCGTCAGGTCTTGTCCCGATGAGGTAGCGAAACCGGTTGTCAAAAGTTCTTCGGACCACTGGTGCAACCGGCTGTGTAGAAAGCGCTGGATACACTCGTCCAGTGCACTGAGTCGCCCCACATCACGCCGGATCTAGACCGGCTCCCCAGGGGTGTAAGTACCGACCCAGCGACCGCTATTCGGCGGCTCTATTCCGGGCTGACAGACGTCAGGTTGCGGTGTACTCCAGCATAAAGTCCCGGAGGAACAAACCGAATCAAAACGACTGGAGTTGACTGGAGCACCGGGGCACGGTCTTGCTCTCGAAACCGGAAGACACCCCTGAGTTCCGGGTTTTGAACCGGGTCCTCCATCGTCCAAGTTCCCGTTCTTGGGGGCGGCTTAGGCATGACGGAGGTGCACATCAGGGTCTTTCTCGATGATGCGTCGAGGGACCGCCCCGTTCTGCTGCAGCCACAGGAGGCTTCCGTCATGTGTCACGCATTCCACTGTCCCGAGGTCTACCAGCTTCCCGAGATGGTGAACCTCGACGGGGGAGCCAACCAAGGCGCTCCAATCCTCTTCCGGCTGCCACTGGCTTGGTGCTGTGCCGGTGCCGGCTCCGATCGCAAGTCGGTTCACTATGATTTCGTTAGGGTTCACGGTGTTCCTGCCTCCTGCTTCTCTGGGGTTTCGGTATCAGCGTGTTGTGAACGTTCCGCAGCGGGGTCAGGTCTTCGGCCGTGATGTGCCCGCTGCGCTGCCCGTCGCTGCAGTTGTGTGGACTGGTTGTTCCGCAGCCTGGACAAGTTGGGCGAGGAACGGATTCCGCGCGGCTTGGTCTGGGTAGCTGGCAGTGTCCGCGACGCAGGTGGGGCACCAGTGGCCGGCTGTTAGGACCAGGCGGGGGCTGGCATCGAAGGCATGGTCGAATGCGCACCTCCACGTGATCGGTTTGGTGAATTGTCCCGGTGCGATGTCCTGGGTCAGCAGGTGCCCGCCTCTGAATTCTGCGGCGGAGCTGTAGTCTGTTCCGGTCCAGTCGGATGGCTTCTTGGTTTCGTCGTACCCGTGGTCGAGCAGGACTGGTGTCTTGTCAGGCGCAGGGGGATGGAACGTGGACCAGTCTCCGATTGACTGCCAGTTGGCAAGGGACCCGAAGTGGGCGTTGATTTCAGGAGTGTTGCCCGACCTCAGGGCGTGCATGGTCCCGCGTGGTTGGCGGGTAAGGGGTTTCATGACCAGATGCTTGATGAGCCAGCCGGGCACTTTCCCGGCCGACTTTACGGCAGCGGGCAGGGAACCGACGGCCCGGGACAGGGCTTCGGGGAAAGTGTCTTGGCGGAAGGGTACGAGCGCTTGAAGGCGGTCACTGTCGGTGTACCAGTGGCCGTGGAAGTTTCCGGTGGCGAACCAGTTGCGGTCGTACCATCGCGTGATGTCCTTTACTCCCAGCGCGTCGGCGATGGCGGTCTGGAGTTCCCAGTTGGTCAAACGCCACGGCGCGCCGCCGCCAATGTTGTAGATCCCGCCCCAGAATTCGTCGGGGACGGTGGGTTCGCAGATGTTGGCTAGCAGCCTGGCTGAGTCCTCTACCGATACCCATTCCATGACCCCGTCCAGGGTGGAGTGCGTCATGATGGGGTCGCGGATGGTGAGCATGTCCGGGTGAAAGATTCCCGTTTGCCGGAGCCAGGCCCAGCGGGGGAGCCCGGAGTCCGCCAGTTCCCGCTCGGCGATGACTTTGGTTTGTCCGTATTCATCGAAGGTTGAGACGCGGATCGGGTCCCCGATGCGGCCCCAGTGATGGGGGACCGCCCGGTTTCCTGTTTCGGCGACGGACCCCACTCCGACTACTTTGATGCGGGACGGATCTGGCAGGTTTTTGACCGCGCGGATGATGTTGCGCATGCTGCCGATGTTGACTTTGCGCGCGAGCTCGGGGTGCTGGTCGGCCAGGGGGGAGACCACCGCCCCCACGTGCAGGATGATGTCAGTGTCTGCAACGCAGCGCTCCACGGCTGCCGGGTCTGTCAGGTCGCCCCAGACGACGTTCAGGTTTTCCATGCCGCTGAATTCCTCCAGCGCGGTCCGGTCACGTTCGGTGGGAAGCACGAGCGCTGTCACGCTGATCCGGTCGGCACGTTCCCTGAGTTCCCTGAGCGTGGCCCGCCCCCAGTTCCCTGAGGCCCCTGTGAGGAAAACACGGGTCCGGGCTGGCTTGCCGGACTCGTCCCGGCCCTTCGGCCGGCTCATGAGGCCGCTTCCTCTTTTTTGCTCAATTCCATTAGTGCTTCCAGTGCTTCGGCGGGAAAGAGGCCGTTGGTGAAGGCAAGGAATTGCTGCATGGGCATGGACTCGACCATTTTGAGTTGGTCGTTGTTCTCTTGGGCCTGCTTGGCCTGTTCTTCGGTCATGGAAGCGGTAAGTCCTGCCATGAGCGCCGGGCCCACTGCAGGGTGGGCAAACCAGTCCCCGACGGTGGAGTCCATGGTCAGTTCGCGGATGATGCTGTCCCCGGCGAGGGTCACTTCCTGTTCTGCCAGGACAGTGGACGCGTCCGAACACACCTGGATGGTGTAGGAGCCCGCGGGCACCACCCAGCGGTCCAGTTCGATGTCCCAGTAGGCGAAGGCGCGGCGGTCCAGGGTTAGGGCGACCCGCTTACTTTTGCCTGGCTGCAGGCTGATTTTGGTGAAGGCACGCAGTTCCCGGGCGGGTCGGCGGACCGGGCCTGCTGTTGTGGCGACGTAGACCTGGACCACGTGCTTGCCGGGCCGTTCCCCGGTGTTGGTGACGGTCGCGCGGACGGTGACGCTGTCGTCGGAGAGCGTCTCGACGTCCAGCTCGGATGTGTCGAAGGTGGTGTAGGACAGTCCGTGCCCGAAGGGGTAGCGGACCTTCACGCCGGCGGTGGTGTAGTAGCGGTAGCCGACGAAGACCCCTTCGCTGTAGCGGACGTGGCCCTGCTCGCCGGGAAAGTTCAGCCAGCTCGGGTTGTCCTCCAGGTGCAAGGGGATGGTTTCGGCAAGGCGGCCCGAGGGGTTTACGACGCCGAAGAGGACGTCGGCGAGTGCCCCTCCGCCGGCTTGCCCCAGTAGCCAGCCCTCGACGATGGCGTCCACGTCATCGTGCCATCCTTCAAGCGAGACGACGCCGCCGTTGGAGAGGACGACAACTGTTTTCGGCGCTGCCGCGGCCACGGCCCGGATCAGTTCGACCTGGTTGGCGGGCAGTTCAAGTCCGGTCCTGTCGAAGCCTTCGGACTCTTCACGTTCGCTGAGGCCGGCGAAGACCACGGCGACATCTGCGGCCTGGGCAACGCTGATGGCCTCGTTCTGCAGGATTGCGGATCCCGGTTCCTCAAGGGAGAACCCGGTCGCGTAATCGACAGTGGCGTTGCGCTCGTTGGCGAGAGCTGTGAGTTCTTCTAGGGCTGAGTCGGTTCTGGTGGCGTTGATGTGGGAGCTGCCGCCGCCCTGGAACCTGGGGGAGGCGGCAAAGGGGCCGATGACGCCGATGCGCTGGCCGTTCTCCAGTGGCAAGGTCTCGCGGTTCTTGAGCAACACGACCGATTCTGCTGCGACTTCGCGGGCCAGCGCATGGTGCTCCTCCAGGGGCAGGTCGTGAGTGGCTTCCCTGGCCAAGGCTGTCAGGGCAACGACCCGGTGGACGGCGTTGTCGACCTGTTCTTCGGTGAGACGGCCGGCGCGGACGGCGTCGATGATCTGCTGGTCGGTGGTTCCGCCGCTGCCGGGCATTTCGAGGTCCATCCCGGCGGCGACGCCTGCGACGCGGTCACTGACCGCGCCCCAGTCAGAGACGACGGCACCGTCGAAGCCCCAGTCGCCCCGCAGGACGTCGGTCAGCAGCCATTTGTTGTGTGAGGCGTAGACGCCGTTGACCTTGTTGTAGGAGCACATGACGGTTGCTGGGCGGGCTTCGGTGACGACCCGTTCGAAGGCGGGGAAGTAGATTTCGCGCAGCGTTCGTTCATCGACGTCTGCGCTGATGCGCATCCGTTCGGTTTCCTGGTTGTTGGCGGCGAAATGCTTGACGGAGGCGCCGGGGCCGGTTCCCTGGAGGCCAGTGACGTGGGCGGCTCCGAGGACGCCGGACAGCAGCGGGTCCTCGGAGTAGTACTCGAAGTTCCGTCCGCATAGCGGGGACCGCTTGATGTTTACGCCCGGTCCGAGGACCACGGATACCCCGAAGGCCCTGGCTTCGCGGCCGACGGCGGCGCCCACGTTGGCGGCCACGTCAGGGTCCCAGCTTGAGCCCACGGCCACGGCCGGAGGGAAGCAGGTGGATGGCAGGCTGTCGTTGATGCCCAGATGATCCGCCGCCGCATCCTGACGGCGGATCCCGTGGGGTCCGTCGGTAAGGACAATGGAGGGTATTCCGGCGTCATCGATGCTTTTGGTGGACCAGAAGTGTTTTCCGGAGAGCAGGGACGCCTTGTGCTCAAGTGTCAGGGCGGAAATATCGGCGGTCATGCGTGGGCTCCTTGGGAAGCGGACGTGAGTGCTGTCGCGAGGTCGGTTTTGAGTTCATCGGAGGCGCCGGGGACGTAGTCGAGCATGGTCCGCACGGACATCACTGCCGCCTCAGGTGCTCGACCGTCCAGGGGCACGCCGGGGAAGTGGCTGGAGAATGCGTCCGTGAAGGCCCGCCAGGCGCGGGCGTTGCCGGCGATCTGCCCCAGCGTTGAGTCCAGGGTGAAGACAGCGTCGGCGGCTGCCTGGTCTTCCATCTCGTAGGACCATTGGTGGGTTCCGCCGCTGATGTTGATGGTGGGGGAGTTCGGGTGCAGCGGTAGCCGTACCTCTGCGCTTGTTCCGGCCGGGAGGGTCGCTTCCAGGGTCATGGTGCGGTCGGTGATGGACCAGGAGATGTTTACTTCGCCGTGGACGGTGTCGTGGCGGAGGTGCGCGTGGGTGAGTCCGCCGCCGGGGTGGGGTGCGATGCGCATGTGCCGGTAGCCGGGTTCGACGGCGGTGAGCCCGCCGATGGTGCGGTGCATCCAGTCCACCACCGCGCCGAGGGCGTAGTGGTTCAGGGAGGTCATGCCGGAGGGGTTGATGGTCCCGTCGGGCCGGATGGAGTCCCAGCGTTCCCAGATCGTTGTCGCTCCCATGGTGATGGGGTAGAGGAATGATGGGCAGCCGGTTTCGAGCAGCAGGAGGTAGGCCTCGTCGAGGTGGCCGGTCATCGAGAGCGCGTCGGTGACCAGGGGTGTTCCGGCGAAACCGGTGGAGATGCGGTACCCGGACTTGGCTACCGTTGTGGCGAGGATTTTTCCGGCGAGCTTTTGCTGGTCTGCGTCAAGGATGCCGAATGTGATGGCCAGGGCGTACGCGGTGGCGGTCTGGTCCACGAGCCGCCCGTTTTTCGTGACGTACTCGTTAATGAACGCGCGGCGGACCCGGTTGGCGAGGGTGGAGAATTCTTCGGCGTCAGCGTCCCGGCCGAGGATCCTGGCGGTGTCGGTCATTTCGCGGGTGGTCCGGCACAGGTAAGCCGAGGCGACGAGGTGCCTGTCGGTTTTGCCGCCGGCGGGGTTGTCCATGGGGGCGTCCGGGTCCAGCCAGTCACCGTACTGGAAGCCGCTGCTCCACAAACCGTTCGCGTCCAGCAGGCCTGCGACCTGGCGGATGAAGGTTGCCATGGAGTCATAGGCGTTGGCGAGGATGGTCTCATCACCGTATTCGCGGTAGAGGGCCCAGGGCAGGCTGACCGCGACGTCGCTCCACAGTGCGGTGGGGGAGGACGGAGTGGACAGGACGTCTGGCACCACCCACGGTACGAAGCCCTTCTCCGCCTGTTCCGCGGCGAGGTCCTCCAGCCAGGAGCTAAGGACTGACCGTACGTCGTAGAGGAACGCGGCGGTGGGGGCGAAGGCGTTCAGGTCTCCGGTCCAGCCCAGGCGTTCGTCGCGCTGTGGGCAGTCCGTGGGAACGCCCACGAAGTTGTCCCGCATGGACCAGACCGCGTTGGCGTGCAACTGGTTCAGCAGCGGGTTTGAGGTTTCCAGCCAGCCTGTGCGGCGCATGTCCGAGTGCACGACCACGGCACGCAGCGCCTCTTGGTCCAGGGTCCCTGGCCAGCCGTCGATCTCGACGTACCGGAAGCCGTGGAAGGTGAACCTTGGCTCCCAGGTTTCGGGTTCTCCTCCGCGGAGTGTGTAGCGGTCGGTGGCTTTTGCGGTGCGCAGGGTTTCGACGTCGATTTCCCCTTCGGTCATCACTTCGGCGTGCCGCAGTGTGACGGTGGTTCCTGCCTCGCCCTGAACGGTGAGGCGCACCCACCCGGAGATGATCTGACCGAAGTCCACGACGGTCTTACCGGTGGGGGTGGTGAAGATCTCGACCGGTGCGACTTCTTCTATGCGGCGGATGGGGTCGGCCGTGGCTTCAAAGAGGGCATCGAGAGGCCAGTCAAAGGACTCCGCAGATCCCCAGGCTGAGTCGTCAAACCCTGGACGGTCCCACCCGTCGGGTTCGAGCCGGGCGTCGAATTCCTCGCCGTCGTAGATGCTGTTGGCGCCCACCCCACCTGCGCTTGCCCGGAAAGACGCATCGCTGGTGATGGTTTCTGTCCGGTCCGCATATTCAAGGTCCAGCTCAAGATACAGGGCGGGGCGGTCCGTGTAATGGTGCCGTTTGTCTTCCCAACCCAGCCGGCCCATCGCCCACCCCTGTCCCACGATGGCACCAACGGCATTGGTTCCGACCACAATTGCGTCGGTGACGTCGTGGGTGCTGACGGCAAGACGGTGCCGGTAGGAAGTCCACCCGGGGGCTAGGACCTCATCACCCACTACACCGCCGTTCAGGTGCGGTTCGACCAGCCCGAGTCCTGTGACGTGCAGGATGGCACGCACAGGAGGCTCGGGAACGTCGAACTCCCGGCGGAGATACGCGGCGGGGTCATTTTCGTTGCCGTGCGAAGCAGTGGGGGTGATGTACTGGCCGGTCCAGATGCGGGACATAACGTATTCCTAAAAACGGGGTGTAAACTAGCGGACGGAGCGGATGCGAAGGACCACCAGGCCACCGAAAATGGTGCAGGCCGCAGCGATCACGTACAGCAGGAGATAGTTTTTCTCGCCTCCTGCAGCAACACCGACTGCGAGGAAGATCGGGGCGATGAGCGGGGCGATCGACT
Source organism: Arthrobacter sp. NicSoilC5 (assembly GCF_019977395.1). NCBI lineage: Bacteria > Bacillati > Actinomycetota > Actinomycetes > Micrococcales > Micrococcaceae > Arthrobacter > Arthrobacter sp. NicSoilC5. The sequence continues at coordinate 395,990 of NZ_AP024660.1, forward strand.
GCGGAATGGACGTGGCGAAACCGGTGATGCCCATGAACCGGCCCGCGTCCGTGTCCCTTTCGGGAAGGACATCCAGGAGCAGTGCCTGGTCAACTGCGGAGAAGGCACCGATGCCGAGCGATCCAAGCAGTGAACCGACGACGAGCATGGGCATCTCCGTGGCGAACGCCATTACAATGGCGCCGGCTGCGAACACGATGCCCGCGCCGAAAACGAAGGCGCGCCGACGCCGCAGCTTGTCGGAGAGGAAGCCGCCGCCGATGGCACCGGCCGTGGTAGTCAAAATCCCTGCCATGGAGAGAACGGCGATGATCCCGGCGACGTCCGTGACGCTGACCCCCAGACGGGAGGCGAAGAAGAATGCGGTGAAAGTGGTGTTCAGGGTAAGGCCGAAGTAGAAGAAAAAGCGGCCGAGCCAGTTCCAGGAGAAATCCGGGTACTGCTTGGGGTTGTAGAGGTATTTCCGCAGCAGGCTGCCCAGGTTGAGCTTCTCATCAAACGTGTTGCCGCGGCTGTCACTTTCGTGCACCAGGAGGACGAACAGGGTGGTCAGGAGGACGCCAACTGCTCCGGGAACCAGGAACAGCAGCAGATTATCGGTAGTGAAGCTTCCAGCGAGGACCACACCCACAACGGGTGCGACCTGGGTGGCAAACCCGGTCAGGCCGGCGACCTTGCCGCGCTGATTTTCCGGCAGCCGATCGGCAGTGGAAATCTGCAGGTTGCTAAGCACCTGGCCCCAACCCAGTTGGGCAAGGACCCAGCCTGCTCCGAGCACGAGGACGCTCGGGGCAGTTGCCATGACCACCAGAGAAACGACCCCAAGGATCATCCCGCCGATCATGAACGGCCGGCGGCGGCCCAGACGGGTACGTGTGCGGTCGCTGGCTACGCCCAGGAACGGCGCAGTCAACATGACGGCGAATGCTCCCGCACCCGTGATGTAGCCCAGGTATTCCTCGTGTCCGGGAGCCAGTTGGTTCAGGCGAATCGCCAGGGAAATTGCAAGAGGCGTGATGAAAGCGACGAAGACCCCGAACTGGGCGAGGACCATCAGCCAGATGTAGCGCTTGCCGACCGGAGCCTGGGAAGGTGCAGTCGCCGGCATCGTCAGCTCGGGTGCTTCGGGGAGTACGTCGAGCTGGGGGAGGGATTGGGGCAAGGGTGCGTCAGAACGCGGCGCGCTGCCCGTCGAAGAATTTGTCAATGATGACTCCGTTGTCGACACCAATCAAGGTGATTCAGATCGCTAGCGCGTGCTAGCTTCCTAAATCGTAACTGCTAGGACTATCGCGCGCAAGGTAATCTGTGAGGATGACAATGGAGACGAAGAATCGGCGGGTAACAGCGACGGATGTCGCCAAGTCATTGGGTATTTCCAGGGCGACCGTGGGCTTCGTCCTCAACAACACCCGGGGCCAGACAATCTCTGAGGCCACAAGGGAACGCGTTATCGCAGAGGCTGCACGCCTCGGCTACCGACCCCACAGCGCAGCGCAGGCTCTTGCCCGTGGCCGCAGCAGGATCATTTTGCTGGTGCTGCCGGACTGGCCCATTGAACACAGTATGAGCCGACACATCGAGGAGGCGTCCAGTTTCCTGGACGAGGCCGGCTACTCCCTCGTGACCTACACACTTCACGAAGGCGGTACCGCGCGGCCACTTTGGGAAGTGCTGGATCCGGATGTGGTGATGGGTCTACTCCCCTTCTCAGCCCGCGACATCGCCTCCATGCGCGCAAGCGGCATCACCAACATCATTCCGGACCCCGAAGCGGACACCGCAGCCTGGCAGACAGGACCGAGCATTGTCGCCGGCCCGGAACTCCAGGTAGAGCATCTTGCCGGCTTGGGCCACAGCAGAATTGGTTTCGCGGCGCCAGCTGATTTGCGACTCACGTTGATTACTGAGGCGCGGCTCGCGGTTGTTCGCAAGAAGCTGGCGAACCTGGGTCTGGGCGAGGTGGATCACCGCACTATCAACGTCCATGACACGTCCGCCCGGACCGCGGTCCAGGAGTGGTCAAACAGCGGCACTACGGGAGTGGTGGCGTACAACGACGAAATTGCCGCCGTTGTGGTGGGCGCCGCTTTGCGCGAGGGGGTTTCCGTCCCCGGCGAGTTGGCTGTTATCGGCCATGACGACAACCCGTGGGCCGAATTGTTCGTCCCGAGCCTCTCCAGCATCCGGATGGACATTGAAGGTCTTGGACGTCAAATGGCACTTACCGCCCTGAACGCCGCCGATGGCAGGGCGGTCCCTGCCGAAGAACCTGCCATGATCGCGATGCTCGTCCGCCGCGAGTCAACCTGACCCTCTCGCCTATGGATCATCGAGTAAGAACAGCGTGCTGCGCCTTGGCTGAAGACCAGGCCCCGCAACTGCGGTTCAGCGGGATCGTAGTCGACGGTCTGCCGTACGGTCGGGCCTCCTCCTTTTGGCAGATCCCACATGAACCATTAGTCCAATACCGGCAAGCTAGCGCCCACGTCACGGACCGAACCATGGCCCAGAGAGCGCCCCGCGCGCACCGATGCCGTGCGCCCCGCCTCCAAGGGAGGGGCGAGCCGCACGTGCCATAGGACGACCATGGCAGGCTCGTAGCTGCGGAACTTATCGAATACCCTGGCCGCGGTCCAAGGGAGCCTTGCGGAGACCTTGCACCACACCTAAGATTGCCTCCACTAGCACGAGCTAGCATTGGATCCCTAACCACCTGGGGCGTCCACTGGAGTCTCATGGATAGCATGCCGCGAGGAGGCAGCGCAGCTCGAGGTGCTTGGGGCCTCCTAGACCGGCAAAGGCACCCTATTGCACACGCCGCTCTTCACAATGAGTTTATGCAGGATGGTAGGGAATGGGCCTTTCTATAGCCGAGGATGCGGGCGGAGTTGTACACCTGTTGGGAACGGTTCCTGTCTACGCAGGCCGTCATTTACATGTAGTCGACTACCCTGTGCACAGCCATTCGTTTGTCGAAGTGGTAGTCGTCGTCAACGGGTCCGCCGTCCACGAATGCGGGACAAGTTCAGCAAGGATACACCAAGGCGATGTGATATTCCTCAAGCCCGGGATTGCGCATGGTTACGGGTCTTGCCGTGACCTCGAAGTCTATAACTTCGGTATTAGCACCACTTTGTTGCATCACTCTCTTTCGTGGATGGTGAGCGATACTCGTGTAGCCCGAGCACTTTTCTCCAACGCAGATCCCGGGTCCGAGCAAATGTTATTTAGCGGACGGCTGCCCAATTGTGTCCTCACATCGTTCATCGAGCGGATGGCTGCGCTTGTACAGCTGTGCAGAGATGACTCGGAAAAGCGAGCAGAATTTATGTCTGGTTTGCTTCTGCTTCTCGACGACCTGGTACGTCAGGTTGTCAAGAACCAAGAAGCTTCCTCGGCCGCTACTCATCCGGCCGTAATCGAGGGCATTCGGCTGTTCGAGGAGAGCCTGCAGGAATCTTGGACCTTGGATGCTTTAGCCCGAAAGCTGCATATCACTCCAAGCCACTTGGCGCGGCTGTTCAGAGCGCAGCTTGGTTTGCCTCCGTTGGCCTATCTGGCGCGGCGACGGGTGGAGACGGCGGCTCGTCTTCTTATTGATACTGACAACTCAATCGCCCGGATAGGACGCGAAGTAGGGTGGCCAGACGCGAATTACTTTGCCCGACGTTTCAGGGTACATTCGGGACTCTCGCCAACGGCATATCGACAGCGATTCGGGCGACCGCGGGAGGCTTGACCGTTTTGATCCCGTTAGGCGAGTCATGGCACCTAACGGGATCAATCCGGACCGGCTAGCCCTTATAGGAGCGGGAGCCCGGCAGGCAGGCCATCCTGAATACCCCGCAACGCGGGCTCCGCCTTAGCGATGTTGCCCTCAGGTGTAAAGAAGCTCATCGGCTGCCAGCCGCCGAGTGCATAATCCGGCGCCCAGGGACGTATTCCGGACAGCACACCGCTGGTTGCACCCCAGGCAGTGAGGTCGCGGTAGAAGCGGTACTCGCCATCTTGATCCTGGGGGTATTCGATCAAGGGCGAATTCCAGGCGAACGGTTGGCCCATGGTGCCCGACGGGTAGCCGGTTTCACTGATAAAGACCTTCTTCCCGTACCGCTCCTTCAGGAGAGTCGCCGTGGCCTGGAAAGAAGTCAGAGACCCACCAGTGGCGGTGGGGTAGTAGGAGACGCCAATCTCGTCGAAGTCGATGCCAGCATCGCTCATCGATTGCCAGAATTCCGTGAGGAGGTCTGGGAAGTAGAAAGCAGTCGTACTGGTATGGGTACTGAATCGGGCATGAGGGTCAACACTGCGGATTCCCGAGGCCACCGCCGCGAAAATTGCACCAATGTGTGGCCAGAGGTGCTGTTTGAGCCAGGCTGTCCGGTCAGGCATGCCAAAGAGCTGCATAGCGGTCATCCTGCCAATTTCTGGATCTACTGCGTCCGGCGGGCTGTACGACCAGTATGCTGTGGATTCGGTGAAGCTCCGTATCGCAACACCCGCGGATCCGAACTCAACTTCATTACCGAGGTCCCAGACATTTACTTCCGCGCCGGTGGCCAGAATTTGTCTTGCAACACGTGCCCCATAGTCCTTCATGGCCGCAACCATGACGGTAATCGGCTGGGAGGTCCAAGGCCCAGGTACCGCGATCTGTGGGTAGTCAGAGAAATCAGGGCCAGGTTGATGCGAAATATCGCCGTAGACCGCAAACAGGCCCAGTTCGGGGTTGAAGGGCAATCCTAGCTTGCGAGCAAGGCGGGCCTTTTCGAGACCCGGTTCCAGTCCGTGCTGTGCGTCCACGTCATTGGCGGTTCGCCGCGTGGCAATCCGCGCATAAACCTCGTTTCCGCCATGTGCCATGAAGAGCCGTTGTACCTCTTCCAGGGACGCTGCCGTCAGCGAACCGTCGGTGTAGGTAAGGCCCTTCTGGAGCATCGATGACGTAAAGGGGGAAACCGACAATCCCGCACGGAACGTGGCGCTGGGAGGCAAAACACTTTTGGGTTTAGCCCACGCCGAAGGGGCACCTGCCGCTATGCCAGCGCCGGCCATCAACCCACCGGCGGCAGAGATCGAGAGGAATTTGCGACGGTTAAAGTCGCTTCGCGGAGATTGCGATGGAGGATTTAGTGACGTCATCGTCGGTCTTTCTTTTCGTGGGAACTCGGCTTGATCAAAGCTGCCTTTCAATTCTGGGGTTTGCCCGCATTCCTCGATAGCACTCTGTTGCTTTCCTCTAGCACCCAGTTGATCTATTCGACGTTTCACACCCGCCGGGAGATGCTTTCCTCCAGCGGTCCTGAGACGGGTTCCGATAACGTGATCAACCACGCGAGGGCGTTACTCGTGCGGCAGAGAGACGCTCCGGATAGCGTGCGGGCACAGTTTCGTCACCAAGCCGCGGGTCAGACGCAGCACAACCTCCATATGTGAGCGGACACTGCCAGGGCCTGCACTGTGCCAAGACGTCAGTCCTGGCGACAACGGGCCGTTCAAAGCCGCACTTTGCAAGGTTCGGAGGTGATGACCCGGACCAAGCGAATGGCCGACTTTGTAGCCTACGTCCCGTTCCCCACAGCTATGACCGCATGTGCCGTAGATTCGGTGGCCCACCCCAATGGCCGTAGGTGGGCCATGATTCCGCTATGTGTTCTTTGCCGAATCCGGGGACTGTTCAGGCCGTCGGGACCATGGTGACTTCGAAGCTATGCCTGCCTGATGCGATGGTGTGCGTGGTGCCATCTGGAAGGATGACATCGGCAAGAATTCCTTCAGGGACGAGCGTTTCGACGGTCACGTGATGTTCTCCGTCGCGGCTCCAGCCGCACTCGGCCGTCCCGTGGGGGGTGTCCAGGGTTGCCTTGGCGTAATCGAGCCCTGGTCCCGGCACGGGTTGCAACAGCAGACGTGAGTAGCCAGGTTCGGCGGGACGGAGGCCGGCTACATAGGTGTAGAGCCAGTCGACGACGGCACCGAGGGCATAGTGATTGAAGCTCGTCATCTCGCCGGGGTTGATGGTGCCGTCCTCGAGCATCGAGTCCCAACGTTCCCAAATTGTGGTGGCGCCCATGCTGACGGGGTATAGCCAGGAGGGGTTGCCCGTCTCCAGGAGCAGGCGGTAAGCCTCCTCGATGTGTCCGGTTTCAGTGAGGGCGCGATTGATAAAGGGGGTACCAGCGAAACCAGTAGAGATGCGATAGCCCGCGTTTCGGACCAACTCGGCAAGCCGGTCGCCGGCTGGCTCCAGCAGGTCCTCCGGAAGCAGCGCAAAACAGATCGCCAGAGTGTAGACCGTAGGGCAGTCGGAAACGATCCTGCCCGACCCATCGACGTAAGCATCGTTGAATGCTGCGCGCGTGCGTTGAGCCAGCTCATGCCAGCGTTCGGCGTCACTGGTCTTCCCAAGGAGTTCTGCGGTCTCCGCAGCAACACGGGCTGAGCGGTAAAGGCAGGAGGTTGCAACTACTCCGGGATCGGCCTTGGCTTTCCACGGTTCATCAGGTGCGGCGTCAGGGTCGAGCCAGTCACCGAACTGGAAGCCTTGGTCCCACACACCGGTGGCGGAAAGCCGAGGAAGCACGGATTCAAGGTGGAGGACCATGCCGGGGTAATGTTCGGCCAACCGCTGCCGGTCCCCGTAGGCGTTCCATAGTGCCTCCGGAACCCAGACTGCCGCGTCACCCCAGATGGTCTTAGGGCCCGCAAACAGCTCTTCCCGTTCAGCGTGTTCGTCCGGAAAATTGGCGTATTTGAGTACGTCAGGAACAACGTGCGGCACCCCGTATTTCCCGTGGCGGGTTTCTTCTGCGAGATCGAGAAGCCACTTGTGCAGGAAATCTGCGGTTTCAAACTGAAACGTTGCCGTGGACGCGTAGGCTGCCAAGTCACCGGTCCAGCCGAGACGCTCATCACGTTGCGGACAATCCGTTGGTACGTCAAGGAAGTTGCCTTTCTGGCTCCAGATGGAGTTGCTGACGAGCTTGTTGACCAGCTCGTTTGAACACTGGAACCAGCCAGTGCGACGCATTTGAGAGTGGACCACCACTGCTTCGAGATCCTCAATGCCGGGGGTACCCGGCCAGCCAGTGATCTCCGCATAACGGAAACCGTGGAACGTCAGGGTCGGTTCGAACGAGTCGAGTTCCCCGGAAAGCACGAAAGTGTCGGTGGCCTTGGCCCCGCGCAACGGACGGGTCCCCAGCTCCTCGTGCTCCAAGACTTCGGCGTGCCGGATAGTTATTTCAGAGCCGGCCGGACCCTGGACCCGGAAGCGAAGCCAACCGACCAGGTTCTGCCCGAAGTCCACCAGCACGCGGCCGGCCGGTGAAGTCCAGATGCGCTGGGGACGAAGCGATTCCTGCCGCACCACCGGCGGCCCGACCTGTGAGATCAGTGTCGAGCGGTCAAAATCTAAACAGCGGACTTCCAACGCAGCACCCGCGCCCCGGAGCCGGGCGTCAATTTTTTGTCCGTTATAGAGGCTGTTTTCGGGGGTATCGCTCGCGTGGGCACCCCAGGAGTCGTCCGTAACGATCTTTTGGCTGCTCCCATCTGAATAGGTGAGTTCGAGCTCCCCGATAAATCCGATTTCCTCGCCGTAGTTGGCGTTGGCATTCTCGAAGCCCAAGTCTCCGCGGTACCAGCCATTGCCAAGCAGGACCTCCAAGTCCACGCCGTCCTGCACCAAGTCGATGACGTCCACTTCCTGCACCTGCAGCCGCCACTCATAGGAGGTCCAGCCTGGCGTCAAAAGTGCCTTTGAAACGGGCTGGCCGCCAATGCGGGCCTCGTACACACCGTGGGCGGTGGCACGCAGAGTCGCCTTCTGGAGGTGGCCTGCACGCGTGTCCAGCTTGATAGTGCTAGTCAGCACGACGGCGGCGGTGCGTCCGGCGTCTGCAGTGATCATGGTTGCGGTTTCGAGCACGGAGGTTTCCTTCGGTGGCGTTTGGGAGGCAGCTGAACGCGTTGTATGGGCTTAGCAATACGCACGTGCCCCCAGTAGGCGGGATCGGTGTTGGTACGTAAGGCGCCGCAATCCAAGAAATTCGTGACGCGGCGGGCTGGGCGGAGGAGAGGTGGCCTTAGCCCTTTACCGCTTGACGCGGGGAGGGGAGATGGGGCCATACCTACTCAGGATTTGCTGCCAGCGGCAAGAGTACTTGGAAGTATAGACGGGAACACCCGAAAATGAATCGATCCAATTTGGTTGCGCCCGATCATCGAACCGTTTACGATCAATCTCAGCTAGCTCGCGATAGTTACGCAGCTCACAGAAAATTGTTACCACGTTTTACTGGTAGCAACCAAAGAAGCGGCGTGCAGAGCCTGCACCGAAGTCCGCGCAACCAGGGCCTCCTGCCCTTCGGCTGCGCGGCAAGTCGGAGGTGCGCGAAAGGCTGTCAACTGTTCTTGAATCCTCGGATCGGCGCAATCCGTCCGAAACATTGAAACGTTCCAAGCGCGTCGCAGCGCTGGAACCTAACTTCCAGGAGGCTGGATTGGGAATTAGAAAGAACCACGCCGCATTCGTGGGTGCCGCAGCGACGCTGGCCCTTGCTCTCACAGGGTGCGCTGGAGGCGGCGGAGCGGCAACGGGGGGCAAGACGACGCTTTCGTTCCTAGTAGACAACGCGGACGCCACCGTTGCAGCGGCCCAGGAGCTGGCGAAGGAGTTCACGGCAGCCAACCCTGACATCGTGGTCGATGTGCAGACCCGGCCCGGCGGCTCGGACGGCGACAACGCCGTGAAGACCAAGCTTGCCACGGGCGACATGGCCGACGTGTTCCTGTACAACTCCGGTTCATTGTTCCAGCAGATCAGCCCTGAACAGAACCTTGTTGCTGTGACAGACCAGCCGTACATGTCAGGGGTCTCCGACTCGTTCAAACCAGTCGTGACCGTGAACGGGCAGGCATACGGCGTGCCGTTCGGTAGCGGCATGGCCGGGGGGGTGCTCTACAACAAAAAGGTATATTCGAAACTTGGCCTTTCGGTGCCAAAGACCTGGGCTGACTTCATCGCCAACAGCCAGAAGATCAAAGACTCCGGCGTCACACCGATCATCCAGAGCTATAAAGACACCTGGACGTCACAGCTCTTCGTCCTGGGGGACTTCGCCAACGTCGCAAAGTCCGAGCCGAACTTTGCTGCCGACTACACGGCAAACAAGGCCAAGTACGCGACAGACACTGCCGCGATCAAGGGATTTCAACACCAGGAAGAAGCCGCAAAAGCCAGCCTCTTCAACAAGGACTTCGCCTCCGCAACATACGCTCAGGGCCTCGATATGCTCGCGAACGGCGACGGCGCCCAGTACCCGATGTTGACCATGGGGCTCGCGGGCATCCAAGCAAGCAACCCTGACAAGCTCAACGACATCGGGTTCTTCCCTCTGCCGGGGGACAGCGCAACGAGCAATGTCGCCACGGTTTGGCTGCCGGGTGGGGTCTACATCCCGAAGTCATCCAAGCACGTCTCCGAGGCCGAGAAATTCCAGGCTTTCATCGCGAGCAAGGAAGGGTGTGACGCCCAAACGAAAGCAGCCGGCGTCACCGGGCCGTATCTCGTGAAGGACTGCACATTGCCATCCGATGCCCCCGCTGCAGTGCAGGACATGCTCCCGTTCTTCAACGACCCTGCGAAGAACAGCCCTGCGCTAGAGTTCCTCTCCCCTGTCAAGGGACCTTCGCTGGAACAGTTCACGGTGCTGGTCGGCACCCAGCAGGCGGACGCCCAGAAGGCTGCGCAGCTCTATGACGAGGACATCAAGAAGCAGGCCCAACAGCTCAACCTGCCTGGTTGGAACTGATCAGAACCACAAAGGTCCGGGGCGGCCATGTCGCCCCGGACCCGCTCCAGGAGTTTCAATGACCGTCAACCAGACCTCGCCGACCGTCTCGCCTCCTCGCCAGGAGGCAGCGGCCCCGCCCAGCGGCAAGCCCTTAGCGCGGAAGGCCAAAAAAAGCGCCTACCCCTACTGGTTTTACCTACCGGCCGCGGCAATCTACGCGGCCCTGTTCCTGCTGCCGACATTCGCCTCGTTCATCTTCAGCTTCACGCGCTGGACGATCTTCGACGCCACGTTTATCGGTTTCGGTAACTTCATTCAATTCTTCCAGGAGCCGGCACTTGTAACCGGCCTACGAAACACCATTGTCTATGCCGCAGTGACTTCCGTGTTGAAGGTCGTACTCGGCATGCTGTGCGGAATCCTGCTCACGTCGAACATCATTGCGCGGGGATTCCTGCGTTCGGTGTTGTTCTTCCCGGTACTCCTGAGCACCATCGGGGTCGGCATCATGTTTAGCGTCCTCATGGATCCAACCAAGGGGCTCATCAACCAGGTTCTCGGCGTCGTTGGGATCCAAGGCCCCGCGTGGCTCGCCGACCCAGCCTGGGCGCTTCTCTCCGTCGCACTCGTGGACGTATGGAAGGGCGTAGGCCTGGCAACAGTGATCTACATCGCCGGAATCGTGTCCATTCCCCAGGAATTCTTTGAGGCCGCGAGGGTCGATGGCGCTGGCTCCTTGAAAACCTTCTGGAATATCACAATGCCGCTTGCACGTCCGGCGACGACGACGGTCATCATCCTTTCCCTCATCGGCGGCCTGCGATCGTTCGACCTCATCTGGGCCATGACTCAAGGCGGGCCCGGATTCGCGTCCGACGTCATCGCCTCAGTCATCTACAAGCAGTACCAAGCCGGTTTCTATGGGCTGTCCACCGCCGGAAACGTGGTCCTCTTCCTCATAGTCACCGCCGTCATCCTTCCCCTGTCAATTCTTCTCAACCGCAAGGAGGTCGAGCAATGAGAAATTTGAAACGCTATGGGCCCGGCACTCTCGCCATCATCCTGGCCACCGCGTTGTTCCTCGTCCCTCTCGCGTTCATGGTGCTCACCGCAGTCAAGGACCGCCGTCAGGCGGCAAAGCTCGACTGGTCCTGGCCCACGAACTTTTCCCTGCTCGAGAACCTTCAGCAGGTCATCTCGGCGCGGAACTTTATGCTCGTCACGGCCTTCGTCAACAGCACTATCCTGACTTTAGTAAGCATCACCGTTTTGGTGGTCCTCGCGGCGATGGTCGCCTGGGTTCTACAACGACGCCGCAGCCGCTGGAACGGAGTGGCCAACTTCCTCATCCTCTCCGGACTCATCATCCCGCCCGCTGTCGTACCGACTATCTGGGTACTTCAAGGACTGGGCCTGTTCAAGACCATGCCCGGGCTCATCCTCGTAGAAGTAGCCTTCGGCATGTCCTTTTGCGTGATGATCTTCCGTGCGTTTATCTCCACCATCCCCCGCGAACTCGACGAGGCCGCAGTGATAGACGGCTGCGGCCCGGTACGGCTCTTCTTCCGGGTGATCTTTCCGCTCCTACGCTCGGTCATCGTGACAGTGGTGGTTGTCCAGTCCGTCGCAATCTTCAACGATTTCCAAAACCCGCTGTACTTCTTCCCAGGCGACAAGAACGCCACCGTCCAGCTCACGCTCTTCAACTTCCAGAGCCAGTTCACAACCAGCTACAACCTGCTCTTCACCGACATTCTGCTTGTCACCATTCCACCCCTCATCATGTACCTATTCTTCAACCGCCAGATTGTCGCAGGAATGACCGCCGGCGCCGTCAAAGGCTAGCCCTCGCGCATCAGAGCTCACTAGGTATGCCGCCCTCCGATAGGTGAAGCGCCTGCCCCTTTTGGCTGCTTAGCGGGCTAACAAAGCAACCTCAGGCTCACGTGGCGGGCGGCCCATGCCATCTACTGAGCCAGCAAAAACAAACACGAACAAGACACCGGAAAGAACCATCATGAACGACGTAGCAACGGCGCTGGGCAGGCTCGGGGAGCTTGCCATCGAGGTCCCTTCGTGGGCCTATGGAAATTCGGGGACGCGGTTCAAGGTGTTCGGTACGCCCGGCACGCCCCGGACCGTCCAGGAGAAGCTGGCGGACGCCGCGAAGGTCCACGAGCTGACGGGCCTGGCGCCCACCGTGGCCCTGCACATCCCGTGGGACAAGGTGGATGACTATTCCGCTTTGAAGGAGTACGCGGCGGGGTTGGGCGTGGGCCTGGGCACCATCAACTCCAACACGTTCCAGGATGATGAGTACAAGTTCGGTTCCCTGACCTCCTCCAACGAGGCCGTGCGGCGGCGGGCGGTCGACCACCACCTGGACTGCATCCAGATCATGCATGCCACGGGGTCCCGCGACTTGAAGATCTGGCTGGCGGACGGCACCAACTACCCGGGCCAGGACGATCTGCGCGGCCGGCAGGACCGCCTGGCCGAGTCGCTGCAGGAGATTTACGCGGCCCTGGGGGATGAGCAGCGTTTGGTGCTGGAGTACAAGTTCTTCGAGCCGGCGTTCTATCACACCGATGTTCCGGACTGGGGCACCTCGTACGCCCAGACCCTGGCCTTGGGGGAGAAGGCGTTCGTCTGCCTGGACACCGGCCACCATGCGCCGGGCACGAACATCGAGTTCATCGTGATGCAGCTGCTGCGCCTGGGCAAGTTGGGCTCCTTCGACTTCAACTCCCGCTTCTACGCCGACGACGACCTCATCGTGGGTGCGGCGGATCCGTTCCAGCTGTTCCGCATCATGCACGAAGTGATTCGGGGCGGCGGCTACGGTAAGGACTCCGGGGTGGCGCTCATGCTGGACCAGTGCCACAACCTGGAGGAGAAGATCCCGGGCCAGATCCGCTCGGTGCTCAACGTCCAGGAGATGACCCTGCGCGCCCTGCTGGTGGACACCGCGGCGCTGGGTGAAGCGCAGCGTACCGGCGACGTCCTGGCAGCGAACGGCATCTTCAACGATGCCTTCTACACCGACGTCCGGCCCATCCTGGCCGAATGGCGAGAATCCCGCGGTTTGCCCGCGGACCCGATGGCCGCCTTCAAGGCCAGCGGCTACCAGAAACAGATCAATGAGGACCGCGTGGGCGGCCAGCAAGCCGGATGGGGCGCCTGATTAGTTATGACCGATAAGACTGTTGAAGACCTGATTTCCCGTTCCAACCGCCTGGGCGCGGACAAGCGGAACACCAACTTCGCCGGCGGCAACACCTCCGCAAAGGGCACCGCAACGGACCCGGTCACGGGCGAGGACGTCCAGCTGCTGTGGGTCAAGGGCTCCGGCGGGGACCTGGGCACGCTGAAGGCAGAAAACCTGGCGGTGCTGCGGCTGGACCGTCTGACCGCGCTCAAGAACGTCTACCCCGGGGTGGAGCGCGAGGACGAGATGGTGGCCGCGTTCGACTATTGCTTGCACGGCAAGGGCGGCGCGGCTCCCTCGATCGATACCGCCATGCACGGCCTGGTGGACGCAGCGCACGTGGACCACCTGCACCCGGACTCCGGCATCGCCATTGCCACGGCCGTGGACGGTAAGGCGCTGACCACCAAGATTTTCGGCAGCAAGGTGGTGTGGGTGCCGTGGCGCCGGCCCGGGTTCCAGCTTGGCCTGGACATCGCCGGGATCAAGGACGCCAACCCGCAGGCCATCGGGACCATCCTGGGCGGCCACGGCATCACCGCCTGGGGCGCCACCAGCGAAGAAGCCGAAGCCAACTCCCTGTGGATCATTGAGCAGGCAGAAAAGTACATCACGGACAACGGCAAGGCCGAACCCTTCGGGCCCAAGCTTCCCGGCTACGGTGCGCTGCCGGAGGCGGAGCGCCGCGTCAAGGCCGCGGCCCTGGCACCGGTGATCCGCGGCCTGGCCTCCACGGACAAAGCGCAGCTGGGGCACTTCAGCGATGACGCCGTCGTCCTGGATTTCCTGGAAGCCGCCGAACACCCGCGGCTGGGCGCCCTGGGCACCTCCTGCCCGGACCACTTCCTGCGCACCAAGGTCAAACCCCTGATCCTGGACCTGCCCGCGGACGCCTCGATCGAGGACTCCATTGCCCGGCTGCACGAGCTGCATGCCGACTACCGCGAGGACTACCAGGCCTACTACGACCGCCATGCCGACGCCGACAGCCCGGCGCTGCGCGGCGCGGACCCGGCCATCGTGCTGGTCCCGGGCGTGGGCATGTTCTCCTTCGGCGCCAACAAGCAGACCGCACGCGTTGCCGGCGAGTTCTACATCAATGCCATCAACGTCATGCGCGGCGCTGAGGCGATCTCCACCTACGCCCCGATCGAGGAATCCGAGAAGTTCCGGATCGAGTACTGGGCGCTGGAGGAAGCCAAACTGGCCCGGATGCCCAAGCCCAAGTCCCACGCCACCCGCATCGCTTTGGTGACCGGCGCGGCGTCGGGCATCGGCAAGGCCATCGCCACCCGCCTCGCCGCGGAAGGCGCCTGCGTGGTCATCGCCGACCTCAACCTGGAGAACGCGCAAAAAGTGGCCGAGGAACTCGGCGGCCCGGACGTTGCTGTTGGTGTCCAGGCGGACGTGACGGACGAGGCCCAGGTTTCCGCGGCCATCGACGCAGCCGTCCTGGCCTTCGGCGGCGTGGACCTGGTGGTCAACAACGCCGGCCTGTCCATCTCCAAGCCGCTGCTGGAAACCACCGAAAAGGACTGGGACCTGCAGCACAACGTCATGGCCAAGGGCTCCTTCCTGGTGGCCAAGGCCGCGGCGAGGGTGATGATCGCGCAGGGCATGGGCGGGGACATCATCTACATCTCGTCCAAGAACTCCGTGTTCGCCGGGCCCAACAACATCGCCTACTCCGCCACCAAGGCCGACCAAGCCCACCAGGTCCGGCTGCTCGCGGCGGAGCTGGGCGAGCACGGAATCCGCGTCAACGGCATCAACCCCGACGGCGTGGTCCGCGGCTCCGGCATCTTCGCCGGCGGCTGGGGCGCCAAGCGCGCCGCGGTCTACGGCGTGGACGAGGAGAAACTGGGCGAGTACTACGCCCAGCGCACCCTGCTCAAGCGCGAAGTCCTGCCCGAACACGTGGCCAACGCCGCCGCCGTCCTCACCAGCAACGAACTGTCACACACCACCGGCCTGCACATCCCCGTGGACGCCGGAGTGGCCGCAGCCTTCCTCCGATGAGCACCGCGGAATCAGCCGCGGACACCGCTCCGGCACCCGCCGGGGCGGTGTTCGCCGCCATCGACATCGGAGCGTCCTCCGGCCGGGTCATGCTTGGCAAAGAAACACGACCGTTTCTGGGGCGGGGTTCTTGGCGCGATGGTGGATTGGCCGATTGAGGGCGTTGTTCGCCAGCTGCTCAAACACCGACTCGGCGATAGCCAATACGACCGTTTCTGAGCGCGATCTCGGGCGGCAGTGGGGGAGCGGTCGTTCTCGTTCTCGTCTTCGAGACGTCAGGAGCGCCGATTTGGGGTGGCTCAATAACGGCCGTTTTTGATGTGTGTTGCCGGGGGCCCGCGGGTTGCGACTCGGGGAGGATCTCGGCAGCCCGGGTATAACGAAGGCCCACCTGTGGGGGACAGGCGGGCCTTAGCACCTAACGACATAGCGCTGTTCGTTAGCTATCGAAGAGACAGGGGCCTAGACAGGCGGCTTGCTCCAAGGCAGTGCGACTTCCAGTGGGCTGCGGAAGTTCGGCCGTCCGCAGCCTCGCTGGAAGAGCCACTCACGCTTCGGTTGGGCGGTAGTCTGGGTCCAGGTGGTGTTTGGGGGTGAGGAAGTTGTCGGTGAATTCCCCGCGGGAGACCTTGACCGGGACTTCTCCTTCGACGCCGAGTTCGACGATGTCATTGCCGGACTTGAGTTCTTCGGAAGTTAGGGCTTGGATTCGGGTGGCGATTTGTTCGGCTTGCCAGGCGTTGAGCATCCAGGTGAAGCGGTTATCTTCTGAGGTGGGTCGTAATCCGTAGGGGGCGTCCGGTCCTTCTCCGGGTATGAGGGTCAGCTGGGAACGTCCCCCGGCATCGGGAAGTGCTTGGCGTACATCGGTTGCCTGGGGATTGTCGGCGAAGCGTTGGAGCAGCCCGACGAGTTGGTCGAGGTCGTTGCGGTCGCCGAGGAAGAGAAAGAGCGGATGAAAATCGCTTGGCATGTGGTCGAAGCGCAGCACAGTGACTCCTTCGGGTTTATTTCTCAACGACTCGCAGGATGTCCTGCGAGTGGGTTAGTTCGGTGTCAGCACCCTCGTCTTCGGCCACCTGTACCCACTGACCGTCTTCCATGTTTTCCTGCACGGTGACCTGACGGCCGTCGACCAGTTCGAGGCGGGTGCCGGGGGTCAGATCAAAGACGTTAATCATTGGGTTTTCCTTTAGAAGAAGGTGGTCAGGTTCTTGGCCAGCAGGATGTTTTGGTCGAGGATGATTTCTCGGCGGGCGACTTTCCACCCGTCCTCGGTGAGACGGAGGGTGTCGTTTCGTTTCCCGACGAAGAAGTACGTTTCGTATTCGACGCGGTTCTGGTAGACGAGGAAGCGGGAGCGGACGTCAACTTCGCGCTGGGTTCCGTTGTTGCGAACCGCCTGGATCTGGACGTTCGAGACCATGTGGCAGACCCGTGAGAGCGGTTCTTCGGCGTAGTGGACGCCGGTGAGGATTTGTTCGACGCGTTTGTTTAGGGTCCATTTGCCCTCGTCAAACCAGCTGATGCCTTCGCCAAGTCGTGTGTTTTCTTTTTCGGTGTGCTGGCCGAATTTCACGTTGCGGCGGATGGGCATGAAGTAGGTGATGTCCTCGGTGAGGAGGTCGAGCCAGTCTTTGAACCGGCGTTCGTCCAGGAGGTCGGCTTCGGTGTAGAGGAAGTCCTCGATGTCGGCCTTGAGCCGGTGGTACTCATCGTTGCCGACGGTGCCCTGCTGGATGCTGGTCGCACCGGAAAGTGATTGCGCGGTCATTTGGTGTCCTTTCTTTTGACGGGGCCGCCTTGATTGGCGAAGCATCCGACATCAATGACGGTTCCTGAGATGGCTGCGGCTTCGTCGCTGATCAGGAAGGCGACGACGTTGGCCATGTCGGTGCCGGTTACCGGTCGGCCTGCCGCGGAGCCGGGGGCGCTTTTGTCGATATTGGCGATGTCCCCGCCTACCCGTCCCAGGCTCATGCCGGAGATGATGCCGCCCCCACCGGGTACCACGGTGTTGACTCGGATCCGGTCGTGGAGGAAGTCGTAGGCTGTTGCGGCGGACAGGGCGAACACGCCACCCTTGCTGGCCGCGTAGGCTGCCATGTTTGGCTTGCCCCAGCCGGCGCCCGAGCCGATGTTCACGATGGAGCCGCCGCCACGTTCGATGAGGTGTGGGAGCACTGCACGTGAGCAGAGGTAGGGACCTTTCAGGTTCACGGCCATGATCCTGTCGAACAGCTCTTCTTCTGTGTCCAGGATGGTGCCGAGAGGACCGACGGCGGCGTTGTTGACCAGGGCGTCGATCCTTCCGTGCCGGGACAGGCTGTGGCCGACGACGCCTGCCACGGCGGAGGCGTCGGTGACATCGGCTTCGAGCACGTCGATGTCGAGGCCGAGCTCGGCGATTTCCTTGCGCAAACTGTGGACCGAGCCTTCGGCGGTGCTTGATTGTTGGGCGGCGTCGAGCCCGAAGGCCGTGACGTGGTGGCCGCGTTCGGCTAGGGCGATGCTGATTTGCCGGCCGATGCCGAAGGTGCCGCCGGTTATGATGACGACTTTGGAATCGGTCACTGGGCGTCCCGGCCGAGCAGGGTGTCCCAGGAGGCGCTGTTCATGTAGTTCTGCCAGGTGCGGTAGTAGCCGCGGGCCATCTGTTCGGTGGGCTGCAGGGTTACGCTGCCGGGGAGGTCGAACTCGTTAGTGGCCTTGCCCAGGGACTGCTGGTAGTTGAAGGGGTAGCGGCGGGCCACGGTGCCGGTGCTGGCGGCGGTGGCATACAGCCAGTTCTCCATGTCGTCTTGTTCAGTCATGCCGGCCGGGCCGGAGTACCGCATGTAGTAGTGACGGAGGTAGTCCTTCACCTCGGCGGGTGCGTCCTTGTCGACGAGGAAGAAGCGCCATGCCTCGGTGCTCGTGGGGGACTGGGGGTGCCAGGCGCACAACCCGCGCGGTTGGCGGCCGTGGTAGGAGGTGTTGGGGAAGATCGATCCGACGAAGGGCAGAAGCCTGGCCTGCTCGCCGAGCCGGGCCTTGCGTTCCTCGTAGCAGTGCCGGAAGTATTCCTCGAGCACGGGGTTGTCCAGGAAGGACTCGATGTATTCGTTGACCGAGGGCTGGACAGCGGAGTGCACACCGTGGCCCTGGGGGAAGCTGACCCAGATGTGCTGGGCCTTTTCGAGTTCGTCGTCGCGGCGGCCCTTTTTGCCGGACTCGGCGCTGGGACCGATGCCGATGAGGTCCACCGAGCGGTGGCTGGGGTTGTGGTAGGTATCGCCAAGGAAGTTCTCAGCGGCAAACTTCCAGTTCGCGGGAAAGACCCATTTGTGGATGCCGATGACTTCCGAGCCGCCTTCGCGGCCGTCGCGGCAGTCCAGTGCCTGGTCCAGGTGCAGTTTCGCGTCTCCCAGGTACGTCAGGAAGTCGGGTGCGTCCTTGTCCCAGGTGGCCCAGATGGTGCCCTTGTAGTTGTGAAGCTTGGCAACGGATACGAGCCCGTTGGCTTCGCGGTCCAGGTTGCCCTCGTAGAGGGAGCGGTACTGGGGTACGCCCTGGAGTTTGCCGTCGGTAGTGTAGGTCCAGGAGTGGTAGGGGCAGGTGAAGAGGGAGGTATTGCCGGATTCGTAGCGGCAGACTTTCATGCCCCGGTGCCGGCACGAGTTGAGGAAGACCTGGATCTTTTTGCTCTTGTCGCGGCAGAGAATCACCGACTCCTCGCCCATGCGGGAGGTGAAGAAGTCGCCGGGCTCCGGGATCTGGCTTTCGTGTCCGACGAACAGCCAGGCCCGGGTGAAGACTTTGTCCAGTTCATCTTTGTAGAGGCTGGGGTCAACGAAAAGGTCCCGGCTGATGTAGCCGTTCTCCGTATCGACGTAGCCGTTCATCATTTCCCGTGTCATTTCAGTCATGAGATTGTCCTTTCTGGGGATTCAGCGCGAGGTTGGTGCGGCCGTCAGAGTGGCGGCGCTGAGGGCGGTCCGCAGTGAAAAACCTGGGGCGCTCAGCTGCGCCTCGTCCAAGGGCAGGCCTGAGGCCAGGAGTTTGCGGCTGGCGAGGTGGTCGCCGGGGCTGTTGATGGACTCGATGGCGACCAGCTGGTCGTCCCGGAGCCGGCAGACGGAAAACCGTCCCGTGGCAGGGTCGCCAAGAATGAGCGACTGGTCACCGGGTTGGGAGAGCCCGGCGATCTGCAGCTTGTCGCCGGCTTGGTGGCTCCAGAACCACGGAACGTCCTTGTAGCCTCCGTTGAGCTCTTCCGTGGCCGCGCAGAGTTGGCGGGCTAGGAACCGGGCCTGGTCCGCTGCGTTCTGCACCGACTCGACCCGCACCCGTCCTGATGACTCCGGCCGAGGGTGGCTGGCACAGTCACCGATGGCGAAGATGGACGGATCGGTGGTGGCAAGACTTGAGTCGACGACGATGCCGTTATCAACGGTCAGCCCGGCGTCCTGAGCAAGTTCGGCGTTCGGAATGACGCCAATGCCGACGAGGACGAGGTCTGCGTCGTGAAGCTGTCCATGGATGCGCAGGGCGGTGACCAGGCCGTCGTCGGATCGGACAAACTCGTCGATCGAGGTGCTGCAGAGCACCTTTACACCTGTGGCAGTATGCCGGTCGGTGAAGTGCGCAGAGATCTCCGTGGAGACCGCACGGCCCATAACCCTGTCAGCCATTTCAACGACCGTGACGCGTGCGCCCCGTCCGACCGCGACGGAGGCGAATTCCAGGCCGATGAAGCCGGCACCGACAATCAGGACGTTTCGCGCGTCCGTGAGGGCGCTGCGCAGGCGGGCTGCGTCGTCACGGGTCCTGAGGTAGTGGACGTTTGCCGGTTCGCTGTCGTCGAAGCTGAGCCGGCGGTTTCGTGATCCCGTTGCCAGAACGAGATGCTCATAGGGCATGCGTTCACCCGTTGCCAGAACGATGCATGTCGCGCCGCGGTCAATGGATGACACGGCGGCGCCGGTGCGCAGCCAAATGTCCTGCCCTTGGTAGTACTCCGCCGTACGGATTGGCAGCTCCGTCCCGGCGATGCCTCCAGCCATGTACTCCTTGGACAAGGGGGGCCGATGGTAGGGGGTGTGAGGTTCATCGCCGATCAGGGCGATACCGTCCGGGTAGCCGTTCTCGCGGAGAGACGTGGCCAGCTGTGCCCCGGCCTGTCCCGCTCCGACGATGACAGTACCGGCGCTCATTGGGACTCCGGCAGGTTAAGGATCAGACCGTCGAGGTCTTGGTCTACGCGGATCTGGCAGGAGAGACGGCTGTTGGGCTTCCGTTCGCACGTTGTGAACTCGAGCATGTCGTCCTCGTCGGGTCCCGGCTCCCCGACTTTGTCGACCCACGCCGTGTCGACATACACGTGGCAGGTAGCGCAGGAAGCTTCCCCGCCGCAGTCTGCCGCGATTCCGCTCACGCCACCGGTTAGTGCCGCACGCATCGCGCTTGAACCTTCGGCTGCTTCCACCTCCTGGGTTTTACCCTCGTGGTGGACAAAGAGAATCCTGGACATTATTCCGCTTCTTTCTTAGTTGTTATGGTGCTAGCCGCACCTGGGACTTTTTCGCGGACAAAGAGCATCACGATGGCACCCAGGAACGGGCCAACGGCAAGGGTGATGAAAGCCGCGTTGAATGATCCGGTTGCTGCGAAGACGGCGCCTACTGCCATCGGCGCAAACACGCTTCCGAGTTGCCACACCGCGTTAGCGAGTCCGGAAGCCGCTCCCGTGACCGAGCTGCGCACCAGCCTCGGAACCAAGGAGACGAGCAGTGGAGACCAGCCGTAGGCGGCGATTCCAAGGAACGGTGCGGCAATGATGAAAGCGATGGATGTCTCGAGCGTGCCAAATAGCAGGAGGATGAGGCCGAACAGACCGAGGAGGACAATGGTGGGGCCTTTCCGGGCTCCCTTGAAGAACCTGTCAGTGACGAACCCGATGGCCGGTTTGGCCAGGATCGCGCTGATGGCAAAGATTGCCACGACAAGGCCGGCGGTTTCAGGATCGATGCTGTGGCCCTTAATCATGAGCGCGTTGGACCAGGTGACGAAGCCGTAAAGACCCCAGAAGGCGCAGAGCCCGGCCAAGCACGTCAGGATGAGGTTGCGGTTGCGGGCCAGCGACCCAAACTCGGGTTTCTTGCCGGCCTCGCGGTTTAGCGCACGTTCCTCAAGCAGTGGGCCGGGGCGGACGGTGAAGAAGAGGGCGATTGCAACCACCACGGAAATGGCGCCAAATACGTGGTAGGAGGTCTGCCACCCGGACTGAGTGATCAGGGCCGGGACCACCAGGTTTGCGACGGCAGTACCAAGAGAGGTGGCTGTGGTGAATATACCCATGGCCAGGCCCTGTTCGCGGGGACGGAACCAGCTTGTAATCAACCGGATCCCCGCAGAGTAATCCGCACCCGCGAAGAATCCGACGACCGCCTGGATGGCGATGCCGACCACGGGCGACGTAGCTGACCCGAACATGAACATCGCAACACCGGCGCCAAGAAGGGAAATCGTCAGGACTATCCGTCCACCAAACGCGTCGGCGGCGAAGCCGCTGAGGGCGTTGGACACGACGTACCCGATGTAGTACGCCGTGGCAAAGGCACCGAGGCTGGCAATGGGCACCGCAAGGCTATCGCCCACAAAGACAGATGCCGGTCCCCATGTGGACCGATCAATAGAGGTGAGAGTGAAGGATAACCACGCGGCCAAGAGAACAAGCCATCGGTAACCCGGCAATCTGATCCCTGATGTAGTAGCCGTGATTTCTGTGCTCGACATTGAGCCTCCGGGATTGGGTTCCGTCTTCCAACCGGAAGGCGGAAACGAATTTGTCATTGCCCCGATTATCATTCTGTGATAACCTATTATCAGTGGGGTAGATCCACCATAGAGCGGTACTGTCATGGAGTCAACAGAGGAGTGCTATGTCCGCAGCAAAGTCGGGAACTGACAGTGCCCGCCGGGCGCTGGATCTTCTGTTCGCCTTCGAGAAAATGCCCATGGCCACGGTCCGGGAACTCTCCGATCAAACGCAGATGCCCCTTCCAACCGCCCACAGGTACGTGGCCATGCTGCGGGAAATGGGGCTGATAGAGGAGGCCAGGCACGGTACCTACCGGCTCACTATGCGGATGGCTTCCCTGGGGCAGGCGGCCCGCCAGGCGACGTCCCTTATTGACCTCGTTCACCCCTTCATGCAAGCGCTCAGTGACGAAGTTGAGGAAACCGTGCTGTTGGTCCAGCCTGTAGCTGGGCTGCCCGTTTGCACTCACCGCGTGGAGGCCAAACGGCGATTGCGGTTGTCCTTCGAAGTCGGGCAGCACATGCCTGCCCTACGCGGCGCAAGTCCCCGGCTGCTGCTCGCGAGTCAACCGGAAGATCGACGCCGCGCCTACATTGAAGAGGCGCTGGCCCGCGGGGAATTGGCGCCCGTCGCGGGCGTGGACGAACTTTTGGCCGAAGTTCGCGAGGACGCCGCGCGTGGGTGGGCGATCAGTAAAGAAGAGATCGACGAGGGGGTATGGAGCGCAGCAGCCCTAATCCGCAGCGAAGGCAAACCAATCGGCACGTTGTCAGCACCCTGTCCTATCTTTCGTCTCGACGAAGACAGAGCGGACACTCTCTTGAAGGCCGTGACTGACTCTGCTCGTAAAATCAGTACCGCCCTTGGTTCCTGACGGAGTCTGCAGAGGAGGGATTAACCCCATATCTCCAGGACGCGCCAGGTATTGGAACGGCTCGTCATTAACGACCGTTTCTGACTCGCGACCAGCATGCTTCCCAAAAAGGTCGAAAAAGGTCCCTGTCGTCGGTCAGAACTGAGCTCCGAAATAAAAGGTGGTCAAAACCTACCGTCGAGGCTTTTTTACGCATACGGCAGCGTTATTCGGGTTGCCAGGGTAAGTACCCGCGGAAGTCACTGGATTCCCAAGTAGCCGTAGAAGCGCCGTCTGCATCCTGGAGGAGTGAGCATTCGAACTGCCCAAGCAAGGACATGATGAAAGGACTGCTCGGAACTACCTGCAGCGACGCAACGTTTGCATGCCAATCTCTGATCAAAACTGGTACTCGAAAAGAATGTTGGTCAAAACTGTAGGTGCAGGCATTTTGCCCTCGCCGGCAAGGGCGGCAGTCGTCGGATCGTAGTGGACGAGCTCGTCGCATCAGGGACCGGTCATGTCTAGACCTGTTCGATGGCTCAGTAAGCAAGAGACAACTGGACGACTTGTTTGCTTCAGCTGCAACCAGGGATAAGCTCCGCGCGCAATCCGCGGAACCGGTGAGGATGTAGGTGTACAAGGTCCTCAGCTATCCCAGAACGATGCACCAGTGGAATCCCGGCGTCCTGACGCCGGAAGAAATTGAGGTGATGGGCGGAACCCGCTACTCGGAGGCACCGACCGCCCTGGAACACGTGGAGCAACTGGCAAAGAGGACCGGCAACTTCTCAGGGCACTGGAACGCGATGGCCGCGCCAGTTACGAGGAACTGGCGCGCATCACGGGACTCTCGGTGCAGACGACCCAGCGCAGGGTGGAGCGGATGCGGCGCGAGGGGACACTGTTCATCCGCGCAGTCTTCGAGCCTGCGCTGCTCGGATTGCCGGTAGAGGTGCTGCTGTGGGTCAAAGTGCCGTTTCCGGAACTGGACCGCGTGGAAGCGGAAATGCTTCCTTCCCCGTCAGTCCGGTACGCCGCGGTCCTCGCCGGTGACTTCCAGCTTGTTGTCGATGCCGTCTTTCCCAGCCGCGCCGCACTTTCCACGTACCTGAAAGAGTCCCAGTGGGCCACCCGGGCGCAGGCCATCGAGCCGGCCGTGGTGGTAGACGCGCTGAAGCGCAGCGGAACAATGGCACTGTCGTTCGGCGAAGACCTCGGCGGGTACAGCTCCTGACAGGGTTCGCCGTCGTGGCCGCTGGGGCAACACGACTTCCAGGCACTACGCCAATGTGTTCAGGGTTTCCTGTTCCGCGGCGATGGTGGTGTTGTCGCCGTGGCCGGTGCGGACCACGGTCTGGGCGGGGAGGGTCAGCAGCTTCTCCCGGATGGAGGCCAGGATGGTGGGGTAGTCGCTGTAGGACCGGCCGGTGGCACCGGGGCCGCCGTTGAACAGCGTGTCCCCGGTGAAGACCGTTCCTTCGCTTTCGAGGTAGAAGCAGGTGGACCCCGGGGAGTGGCCGGGCGTGTGGATGGCCTTCAGGGTTGCCCCGCCCACCTGGAACTCGTCGCCGTCTGAGTGGTACTGGTCCGGTTTGGCGTCGGGGTAGACCTGCTCCCACAGCACCAGGTCCTCGGCGTTCAGGATGATCGGGGCGCCGAGGGCGTCAGCAATCTCCCGGGCGGCGCCGATGTGGTCGTTGTGCGCGTGGGTGAGCAGGATGGCCTTGACCTTCCGGCTGTGTACCTGGTTGATGATCGCGGCGGCGTCGTGGGGCGCGTCAATGATGAGGCATTCCTCGTCGTTGCCTACGATCCAGACGTTGTTGTCCACGTCCCAGGTGCCGCCGTCGAGCGAGAAAGTGCCCGAGGTGACCAGGTTCTCGATGGTGACGCTCATGCGGCAGACCCTGCCGGCTGGACTTCGACGACGGAGCGCAGCACTTTGCCCTCGTGCATCTTGCCGAAGGCTTCCTCCACTTGGTCGATGGTGATGCGCTCGGAGACGAACGCGTCCAGATCCAGGTTGCCCTGCTTGTAGTGCGAGACGAGCATGGGGAAGTCCCGGGAGGGCAGGCAGTCGCCGTACCAGGAGGACTTCAGCGATCCGCCGCGGCCAAAGACGTCCAGCAGCGGCAGCTCCAGCTGCATCTCCGGCGTCGGGACGCCGACCAGGACCACGCGGCCGGCGAGGTCGCGGGCGTAGAACGCCTGCTTGTAGGTTTCGGGACGGCCGACGGCGTCAATCACCACGTCGGCGCCGTTGCCTCCGGTGAGGGCGCGGATGGCCTCCACGGCGTCCTCCTGCCGGGAGTTCACGCCATGGGTGGCGCCGAGGGACGTGGCCATGCCGATCTTGTTGTCGTCGATGTCAACGGCGATGATCGTCGTCGCACCGGCCAGCCTGGCGCCGGCGATCGCGGCGATGCCCACACCGCCGCAGCCGATCACTGCGACGGACTCGCCGCGCTTGACCTCGCCGGTGTTGATCGCGGCACCGATGCCGGCCATGATGCCGCAGCCCAACAGGCTCACCGCGGCAGCATCGACGTCGGGGTCCACCTTGGTGCACTGCCCGGCAGCCACCAGGGTCTTCTCGGCGAAAGCACCGATGCCCAGCGCCGGCGAAAGCTCCGTGCCGTCCTCGAGGGTCATTTTCTGGGTGGCGTTGTGCGTATTGAAGCAGTACTGCGGCTGGCCCTTGGC
The DNA here is from genome assembly GCF_019977395.1 of Arthrobacter sp. NicSoilC5. Classification (NCBI taxonomy): domain Bacteria; kingdom Bacillati; phylum Actinomycetota; class Actinomycetes; order Micrococcales; family Micrococcaceae; genus Arthrobacter; species Arthrobacter sp. NicSoilC5. Next base: position 421,378 of record NZ_AP024660.1, read on the forward strand.
ACAGGCCCGGCACTCGCCGCACACGGCGCGCCAGTTCAGGATGACGCGGTCCCCGGGCGCCACGGACGTCACGTCCGGACCAACGGCGCTCACAACACCCGTGGCCTCATGACCCAGCAGGTACGGGAAATCATCGCCGATGCCGCCCTGCTTGTAATGCAGGTCCGTGTGGCAGACACCGCAGGTCAGGACGTCCACCAGCGCCTCCCCCGGCCCCGGATCCGGCACCAGGATCGTCTCCAACGACACCGGAGCGTTCTTTTCCTTAACCACTACTGCTTGGACTTTGTGGACCATGAGGCTGTGTTCCTTCATTTGTGTTCTTGCTGTCGAACCGGCGGATCAGATGTTTCTGGTGCCGAGATGCCAGATTCTGTGGGTCCCGACACTGAGGAGTTGGCGGTCACCACTGGAGAGTCTGCGGACCCAGATGACACCGATGTCCGCTGCTGTTTCTTCCACTTGGAGCCCGTCCTGGTAGAAGAGGTCTTCTGAAACGGCGACCCTGTCCCCGGCCTGGAGAATGGACCAGTCCTCTATTTCAACTGCCTGGGTATGGCGGTTCATTGAATCCTCCGCAATATCGCTTGGCACTACCGCTCGCTGTAACTACGAAGCGACCCTCAGCCTTGGCCTTCCGCGGTGGGGCACTGCCTGCAGCGGTGCCCCCCGTCAGTGGTGTTTCAGCCGTTGATGATTTGGGGCACGCCGAGGTGTTTGAGTCCTTCGACGCCGAATTCGAGCCCGTAGCCGGATTGTTTCGCGCCACCGAAAGGGATACGTGGGTCGACGGCGCCGTGTTTGTTGATCCAGACGGTACCTGCTTGGATTCGGGCGGCGACGTTGCGGGCTGTTGCCGGGTTGGAGGACCAGACGGAGGCGCCGAGGCCGACGTCGAGGGCGTTTGCTTTCTGGATTGCTTCGTCGATGGTGCTGTAGCGGATGATGGGCAGGGCAGGGCCGAATTGTTCTTCGGCGACGAGCGGGTTGTCGTTGTCGACGTCGGCCACGAGGGTGGTGGGGTAGAAGTAGCCGGGCTGGTCAGTGTCCGGGTTTCCGCCGAGGAGGACGCGGGCCCCGGAGGCTTTGGCGGCCTCGACCAGGTTCGCGACGATCTCGTACTGTGCCTTGTTCTGCAGCGGTCCCAGGACATTGTTTTCGTCCAGGCCGTTGCCCATCGGCATGGCCTTGGCCACATTGGTGAGCTCCTCGCAGACGGCGTCGTAGATGTCGTCGTGGACGTAGAGGCGTTTCAGGGCAGCGCAGGTTTGGCCGGTGTTGATGAAGGCACCCCAGAACAGACCTTCGGCGATGGCCTTCGGGTCGGCGTCGGGCAGGACGATGCCGGCGTCGTTACCGCCGAGCTCCAGGGTGAGCCGCTTGACGGTGTCCGCGGAGGATTTGATGATCGCCTTGCCCGTTGCGGTGGAGCCGGTGAACATGATCTTCCCGATGGAAGGGTGCGAGGCGAGGGCCTCGCCTACATCGCGTCCGCCGGAGACCACGGTGAGGAGTCCTTCGGGCAGTGCTTCGTTGAGGGTTTCAACGAGGGCAAGCACGCTGAGCGGGGTGTATTCGGAGGGTTTGACCACCACGGCGTTGCCCATTCTCAGTGCGGGGGCGACCTGCCATACGGTGATCATCATGGGCCAGTTCCATGGCCCGATGGCCCCGACGACGCCGATGGGCCGGTAATGCAGCTCCGCACGGGTTTCACCGTCATCGACCAGGGTTTCCGATTCGAGCGGTGTCCCGGCGGCGGCGCGGAGCCAGGCGGCGCAGGCGCCGACTTCGAAGCGGGCGTTGGGGCCGTTCAGCGGTTTGCCCTGCTCGCGGGACAGCAATTGGGCGAGTTCTTCCGCGCGCGCTTCGACGGCGTCGGCGGCCTTCAGCAGTGCAGCGGACCGTGCCTCGTGACCGAGTGTGGCCCAGCCGGGCTGGGCGGCGACGGCTACGTCGATGGCGTGCTGCAGGTCCGCGACCGTGTGGACGGGTGCGTCGCCGACGGGTTCACCGGTGGCGGGATTGAAGATGGTCCGGGTGGAGACGGAGTCCTGGGTAAGGACAGGCGTGGTGTTCATGGCATTCTCCTCATTGAGTGGTTAGTTGTTGTTCCGGGTGAATCCGGGATGGTCACCATTGGTTTTGATCAGCTGGGTCGTTGAGTGTTTCCAGTGCCAGACGGAGTTGCTCGATCATGTGTTGGGCGTGTTCGAGTTCGAAGACGAGCGGTGGCCTCATTTTGAGGACGTTTTCGTGGCGACCGATCTTTCCGATCAGGACGCCGCGGGAACGCATCTCTTCTGTGAGTGCCTTGGTGGCGGCGGGGTCCGGCGTCGCATCGTCGGGATTGACGATTTCCAGGCCAAAGAAGAGGCCCCGGCCGCGTACGTTCTTGATCCTGGGGTTGCCCTTAGTAAGGGCTGCGAGTTCGTCAGCGATGTATTTGCCGAGTTGGTGTGCATTGTCAAGAAGCCCGTTCTCTTCCATGACCTGCAGGACAGCAAGGCCTGCTGCCGACGAAACGGGGTTTCCAGCAAATGTGTTGAAGTAGGTGTTGTTTTCCCCGAATTCCTCCATCAGTGCGTGCGTGGTGATGACGCCACCTACGGGGTGGCCGTTACCCATCGGCTTGCCAAGCGTCACCAGATCAGGGGTCCTGGCGAAAGCCTGGTGGCCCCACATGTGGTTGCCGGTCCGTCCGAAGCCCGACTGGACCTCGTCCGCTATGACCAGTCCGCCGGCGGCCCGGACCCGGTCGGTGACCGCCTCGATGTAGCCCTCGGGGGTCTGCAGGAGTCCCTCGGTTGAGAACAGCGGGTCATACAGGATGGCTGAGACGCCGTAGCCTTCGGCCTGGAGCGAGGAGATGGCTGCGTCGACGTCGCGCAGCGCTTCCTGGAGGAGGCGCTTTCGTTTAGCCGGTGTCAGCCCTGCTGCGTCCGGAATCCGAAGGGGGCGTACGTGGGCGCCGAGGGGTTCTTTGACCTGGAGGCCGGTGGTCAATTCGGCAAGGGTCGTGGTGTTGCCGTGGTAGCTGTGGTCCGAAATAAGGATGCCGGTGTTGCCGGTGTGTTGCCGTGCGATTCGCAGCGCGAGCTCGTTTGCTTCCGATCCGCTGTTGGTGAAAAACACCCGCTCCAAGGGGGAATCAAAGAGCGCCAGCAGCTTTTCCGCGTACTCAACGACGCGCGAGTTGAGGTACCTCGTGTGGAGGTTGACGGTCTGCAGCTGGGCTGTGATTGCTTCGCGGACGACAGGGTTGGAGTGTCCGACGTGGGGAACGTTGTTGTAGACATCCAGGTAGGTCTTGCCGGTGGCGTCGTGGACCCACACGCCTTCGCCGGCCACGATTTCCAGGGGAGTGGCATAGAACAGCGGGGAGTGGCGCCCGATGGTGCGTTCGCGGCGGTCAATGAGGCTTTCTTGAAGGAGCGCGTCGGGTGCCGGTTCTGTGGCTGTTTCGAGTGTCATTGCTGTCCTTGGCCGTTGGTGCGGATTTAAGTCCGGAACATGAGTCGGTGGGTGTTGCCGGGGTCGGACGGTCGATGGCCGGCCCCGGCAACCGGTTAGAGGGCTTGGGCGCCGGCAGTAGCGACCAGGTGGTCGTTTTCAACGGTGCTGCCGCTGACACCGATGGCGCCGACGGTGACCCCGTCTTTGGTCAGTGGGATGCCTCCGGGAAAGGTGATCAGGCCGCCATTGGATACTTCGATGTTGAACAGCGGTCCGCCGGGCTGCGAGATGGAGCCGATGTCTCCGGTCGGCATGTCGAAGTAGCGCGCCGTGCGTGCCTTCTTGATGGCGATGTCTATGCTGCCAAGCCACGCACCGTCCATGCGGGTGAAGGCCTTGAGGTTTCCGCCGGCGTCTACAACGGCAATGTTCATCAGGGTTTCCGAGGACAGGGCTGCCTCTCGTGCCGCTTCAACTATCTTGTGTGCTTCTTGCTGCGTGATGTCGTTCATCTGTTGCTCCGAAATCTTTTCCTGTTTAAGGGCGTAGTTGTATTGACTGGCGTAGAGCCAGCCCTGGTCAGGTGCTAACGCGCGCGGGGGTTTTGTTAGACGAGAGCTGCCGGTTTTGCGGCTGCCTTTATTAAGTCGGGGAAGTCAGGGGCTGTTATTTCAGTGACCAACCCCTCCCAACAGGTACGCAGTTCCCCTGCGTAGTCGGCGTCGTCATTGGGTGCGGCGTTGCCCATGGCGGTGATCCACAGTCCGCTGTTGGACCAATGAGCCACTGCCATGAAGAGCCTGGCACGCGCCATTTTTACCGGGTCAGCGTTGCCGAAGTAGGCCTCAAAGAGTGCGCGTGCCTTCTCTTTCCCGAATCCGTTTTGCGCTGCAATGAATCCAATCTCGTAGCACGGGTCCGAGTTGCCGGCGAGATCCCAGTCGATGATGTTGTAGGTCATCGAGGAGGTGTCCTTGATGATGTTTGCATCCCAAATGTCCAAATGGCAGGGAACAAACTGGGAAGGATCCAGGGCCAGGACGGTCTCCAGGCGGTCCATCAGGGCCTGGATGGCTGACGTTCCGGGCGGCAGCTCGATACCTTGTCTTCTGGCGGCCTCCATCCTTTGTCGGGCCAGGTTGAAGGGGTTGATGTCGTTGAGGAACCGGCGGCCGGAGTGATGAAGCCGGTGAAGGGCAGGGACGAGTCGGGTGACGGAGTCATCGTCGTCGCTTAGCCTCGGGTGGCCTCCCGGAACAAAGTCGAGGGCCAGCGCCAAGGGTTCGTTTGAGACTGTTATGACGGGCGCGCCTACGCCGATGTCGGCGGCAATTCTCGTGTTCTCCAGAACCACGTGGGCGGCGGGCAGAACTCCTACCGTTTCCCAGTAGTTGTTCCAGAGCTTGACGACGCAGCGACGGGAACCGTCCTCGACGAGGTAGTTCTTATGGGCCTGGCCGCCGGAGAGGGAATGTGCGGTGACGTGACAGCCAGCCCAGTCGGGGTTCGTCGAAAGCACCGCCTCAATGCTGGTGATTTCGGTATCAGGGACGATGGTCATTAGGATTGGATGTCCTTCGATGTTCGAATGCAGGTGCACTGTGTTGGGGTCGGAGGTTGTCCTGGCTGCACTGTTCGCACTGTTTCACGAGCTCCCACAAGCTCTGTAACGGTGCGGTCAGGACGTCTGCCGGTGTCACTGTTTACGCCTTTGCTGTGGCGAAGCGTGAAGGCAGGAACAGGTTTGTTTCGGGGCGGGAAATGCCGTCGACATGATCGGCCAGCATTTCACCAACAACCGCTGCATAGCGGAACCCGCGGCCCATGTCTCCGGTGCCGATGACGACATCGGACGACTCCGGGTGTCCACCGATAACCCAATGGCCGTCCTCCACCTCAGACCACATGCATACGGTGGTCGATACCGGGTTGGTGTCGATATCCGGGAGCCTGGCGCTGAGGACTTCCTGGATCCGTTCGAGGTCTCCGGGCCTGAGGTCCTGACTGAGGTCCTCGGGATCGATCCAGTTTCCCTTCCCGGGGACGGAGAACTTCCATTCACCGTTAGGCTCGGAGCAACCGTAAGCCGGTGCCTCGTCCGATCCTGGGGGCTTGGCGAAGTAGATGGCCGGCTTCGGTGGCCCGTCCTGGCGGAAATTGGCCAGCACCTGACGGTCCACCTTGTAGGGCAGATCCAGTTGCATCAAATGGTTGGCGCGGGCACCCACGGTGACGACGACCTTGTCGGCTGAATAGTTACCCTGATCGGTGCTTACGACGATGCCCGAAGCGCTCTCATCCCAGCCTTGAACCGCTTCTCCCGTGCGCAGGGTTGCGCCGAGCCGGCGAGCCTCTGACTGCAGGGCCTTGATGGCGGGGTGAACGAGGGCAACGGTGCCGTTTGGCTCCCATACGGCGACTTCGTCGTCTTTAATCGTGGCCCAAGGGAACCGCTTCCGTGCCGTCGACGCGTTGAGGGCATCGTACTCAAAATCGGACGCGTTCAGGGATGCCACCGTTTTGTCGAACCACATTGATCCGGGTTCGCCGACGAACACAGTTCCCGAACGTTCCAACAGCCGGGTCCCGGTTTTCGCGGCCAACTCGTCCCACAACTCAAAGGTCCGCTTTGTGAAGGTGGTGTACTGGGCTCCTGCGCTGCTGGACTGGCGGGCCAGCCGTGTGGCGCCTCCGTGCGAACCGTGCATGTGTGGTGGTGCAAACTTATCCAGGCCGAGCACAGACTTGCCGCGGGCCGCCAAGTGCCAGGCCGCTGATGAACCCCAGGGGCCCAGTCCAATGACGATGACGTCGTAGTGTTGTTTTGACACAAATTCCTCCGTTGTGGTTTTTCAGCCCGGTGGGTCAGACCGTGGCTCGTATGAGAAGTCCGTCCATGAGTAGCCGGATAGCCGCGACGGCCGGCTCGGCGTCCTCCGGCTTACGTGCAGCAGCAGCCCCGGCAGCGCGGATTGCCCCGGTGATGGTTGCGGCCAAGGCTTCGGTGGGCGCGTCCTCAGGCAAAGTGCCGCTGTCTTTGGCATCCTTCAGATCGCGCGCGATGAGCTCTTCGAAAGAGCGGGAAGTCGAGCCCATGACATCCGAGAGGGCCGACACCAGGTCCGGTCCCATCACCCCGTAGAACCGGCCCTTGGGCTCCTTTGTCGCCTCCACCAGCGCGGTGGCCAGCGCCGTGATTCTTGCACCGGGGTCCGTGAGGGGATCGCGCAGGCTGATGCCCCGTACGTAGACGGCGTCGGCGATCCGCAGATACACCTCACGGACAATTTCGTCCCTTCCACCGGGGAAGTGGGCATAAATGGTCCCCCTCGAAATACCCGCCTGCTGGCTAAGGACTTCAAGGGCGGTCGAAGCGTACCCCTCCGAACTCAGCAGCTCAGCTGCGGTGTCGAGAATGTCGCCGCGGGTTCTCATACGGTTGCGTTCCCGAAGGGAGAGGGGCTTGTTGGAGGCACTCATTTTTTGATCCTTCGCGTGGGTGTCCGGTGATCTGCTTCACAGCATTGCACACCCTCTTCTAAAAGTGAACAGTCTGTGCAAAATTTGACGAGTGTAGCCTAGCCCGCATGCCCCCGTCGCGAACATTGAACACCATGCCCAAGGTTTGGATTAGTTAAGCAAGAAATATTTGATGTGTTCTATTGCAGGACGAAACATTCAGTGTTTACCTTCTGTGTATGAAACAGGTCACACCAGGCTTGGCTGGCCCTAACTCCCTTGAGGGCGTCCGGAACTTCCGAAGCCTTGGAGGACTGCCGGCGCACGGAGGATCCCGTGTCGCTGAAGGCCTGCTATACAGGAGTGGGCACTTCGGATACTCGACAGCCCAGGATCGTCAGAGGCTGGAGGCGGTGGGCCTGCACTTCATGGATCTGCGAAGTCCTTGGGAATCCGAAGCCGAAGACCGTTGCGTGCCTGCGTTGAAGACTGTACAAACGCCACTTCACGCTAAAGACAGCAGGGACGCGTGGCTGTGGTCTGCGGTTCGCGAAGGTCGCGTGAGCGAGCTTGGCAGGGCCCTGACGGCAGCGCGGGCGGAAGAAGCAATGCATCGACTCTATGCCCGTGACATAGCAGGCAACCCATCGGTATTTGCCAGCTTCCTTCATTCATTGACTCGAGTTGAGCTGCCTGTCGTCGTCCACTGCTCGGCAGGGAAGGACAGAACCGGATGGGCAATAGCCATCCTTTTGACCATCCTGGGAGTACCTGAAACCGCGATCCTCGAAGACTACGTTCAGAGTTCATCACCGGAGAACCAATACCTCATCAGAGACTCCGCAGGCAGCGTCACCAGCATCGACAAACACCTGCGAACCGTCATCACACCCTTGCTGGAAGCGCGGCAAGGGTACCTCGAAACCGCATGGCACAGCGTGGAGCACGCCTGGGGATCACGCCACTCCTACTTGGAAGACGGACTCGGCATCACTCCGGCGCTCACAAACAAACTCAAGGCACGGCTCCTCGTCTGAGGAATCCCGACCATGGCCACGGCCAATTTCTGCCCCGAAAGAGGAAACCCATGATTGATAACGTCAGCGAGTTGCCGGCAACGACGCCGTCCAACACACCTGTCCAACCGCAAGCAGGCCATCTCCGCTCAAATAAACTCGGCGTCTTCGCCATCGCCTTCTTCGTCATCGCAGCGGCGGCCCCCATGGCGGCCGTCGTCGGCACCGGTCCCGTCGTCTTTGCTGCGGTTGGACCTGCAGCCCCATTGATCTACGCGATCGCCGCACTGCTCATCGCACTCTTCGCCGTCGGATACCTACGCATGAGCAGGCATGTCACCAACGCCGGCGGCTTCGTCGCCTACATCGCCAAAGGCCTCGGTACACCCTGGGCCACCGCAGGAGCTGGTCTGGCCCTGCTCATGTACCTCAGCCTGCAGGTCGGGCTCTGGTCACAGTTCGGCGTCTTCGCCGGGCAATTGCTGGAGAGCCTCACAGGACTCTCCGTGCCCCCGCTCGTCTGGATAGTCGCGTTGCTCGTCATCACCACGGCACTCACCATGCGGGGCGTCGACACGAGCATCCGACTCTTGGCCGTCCTCATCATCGGCGAAACCCTCGTCGTTGCTGCTCTGGTCATTGTGCTCGTTACCAGCAAGGGGCCGGGAGTCTTCACATTCTCCGGCTTCACCGCTGAGAACCTCTTCAGCCCGGGCCTGGGCATTGCATTGCTGTTCGCCTTCCTGTGCTTCACCAGCTTCGAAGCAACCGTGGTGTTCTCGGAAGAAGCAATCAACCCCCGCAAGACCATCCCGCGGGCCCTCTACGCCGTGATCGCCTTTGTCGGAATTTTTTACACGCTCTCCATCTGGGTTATCGGAGGGGCCATCGGGGTGGACAACATCCAACAGGCGGCAACAGATGACCCTGCAGGATTCATCTTCAACCTCGCCTCCGAAAGCGGAGGGAGCGTCTTGAGCATGGCCATGCAAGTCCTCGTCGTGACCAGCTACCTCGCCATGCTGCTGGGCCTGATGAACATGTTCGCCCGCTACCTTTTCGCCCTCAGCCGTGCCGGAGTCCTGCCGGCCAGGCTGGCCAGCGTTTCAAAGGATGGGAGTCCCGCCACCGCAGCCCTGTCCAACGGCGTGGCCGTCGGCATCGTCGTGGTTACCTTCCTCGTCCTCGGCGCAGACCCACTGACCGTCGTGTTCGCCTGGTTCAGCGCCCTGGCAACGGCAGCCTTCATCACCATCCTCATCGTGGCGTCCGTATCCATCGTCGTGTTCTTCGTCCGGACCAAGGACAACACCAGTATCTGGGCGACGAAGATCGCACCTACCCTCTCCACCGTGATCCTCTCCTATATCGGCTACGTGACGATCGAGAACTACGACTCCCTCATCGGGCCTGACAACGCCGCCGCAAAGTGGCTGCTCATCCTCATTCCTGCCGCGATGCTTGGCGGCCTGGTATTCGGCAGGAGCAAGCGCGACATCGACTACGCCAAAGAAGTTATCTGAAACGGTTAGCGTGCTGCCGCCTCCGCGGGCGGCAGCACGGCAATTAATTCGTTTCCTCCGGGACCACAACGTCTTCACGAGGTGGCCCAGTGGTATGCCCGCATCGTCTTTGAAGTCTGACGATCGGTCCTCCACGAGTAAGCGAAAGCACACACCTTCGAAACAGAACCGGGAGATCAGAATGACCCCCAAATCAGTTGCAGTTATTACCGGCGGAGGAACCGGAATAGGAGCCGCCACTGCCGCAACACTCCGGGGCCAAGGGTGGGAAGTTGTCGTCTGCGGACGCCGTCCAGAAGCTGTAAGCCGAGTCGCTGACATGACCGGCGCCCGCGCTGTCGTCGCGGATGTTGCTTCCGCTTCCGACATGGAACGGCTGGTCGCGGATACCGTGGAGCAATTCGGCGCTATTAACGGCCTCGTACTGAATGCCGGAATTGTCCGCGCCGGCAGTGCCGGCGAACTGTCCGATGAAGACTGGAACGCCATGGTCAGCACCAACCTCACCGGGCCCTTCCTACTAGTCCGTGCCGCCTTGCCGCACCTGATCAAAGCCAGCGGCTCGATCGTAGGGGTGGCCTCAGCGGCAGCGCTTCGCGCGACGGCTGGAATCGCGGGCTACGACGCCACGAAGGCCGGCCTTGCCATGTTGATGCAATCCATCGCGGTCGATTACGGACCGCTCGGGGTGCGCGCCAACGCGGTATGTCCCGGCTGGACCCGGACGGAAATGGCGGATATGGAGATGGGCGAATTTGCTGAACACAGCGGCATCGATCGCGAGGAAGCTTACAGCCTTGCCACTGCGTTCGTCCCCAGTCGGCGCCCGGCCGCGTCCTCCGAGGTCGCCGATGTCATTGCCTGGCTGCTCTCCGATCAGGCCTCGTACGTTAATGCAGCCACGATCCCGGTGGATGGGGGACTGATCGCGGTCGAACCGGAGCCATCGCCTTCGACCCCCGTGTCAGTATCGGCACCGCTGCCGTAGACGGACCCATCCCGGCGATGCAGGCAATTCCTGACTAAGCGCTACAGTCCGTCTTTCAGGTGTTACTTGAAAAAGGAGTGTGGACATTGTCCACACTCTTCCCTTCGGATCCGACGATACTGCCGACGGACTGCTCCGGATTCCGCATGTTTGCGCGGATCCCGAGTAGTTGCAAGGCCTGGAAGTCAGTTCGAGTCCCACCTCGGGCACAACAGATCGCCTCGTCAGGGGCGATTTTGCTTCAACGTGTTGACAAAGCTTGCGGTCGCGTCGCCTGACGGGTTGGGTCGCGGGCTGTAGCCTGGCCGCCGCGGGGGGTATGCAGGTGTGTGGGTGGCGGGTCCAGGACCCTGGCTGGTGGGCCCTCCGCGTGCTGTTTGATGGGGTCATACGGTTCCTCGCTTCCGGTCTTGTCGGGTAGGCCCCGGTGTGGCCTACACCTATTCATGGGCCGGGGGAGAGACGACGACATGACCGCAGCGCGTTTGACTGGCGGCCTCCGATGCGAGGTTTCGACGACCCAAAAAGCACATTGCGTTCATCGCTTTGACCAGCCAAAGTAAGTGTGGACACTGTCCACACTTACGTCTGATTTGATGCTCTGCCCGGCGCCGGCCGGGAGTTCGAGTTCTCGCATTCCCGCTTGCCGTGACTTAGCACAGGGCCGTCAGATGAAAGACTGTTGGACTCGGCGGTGTGCCGCTCTTCCCCGAGGCAGGTGGGAGGGTCAGCTTGAGATATATCGCTGCTGGGAGTCGGTGTCCAAGGGGCCGTAATCCGACTCTAGCCTGACGCCGTCGGACGGTCAGACTGATGTCCGATTGGGGTGTAGTGCACTCGGATTCGCGCCCTTATTGGATTTGCTTCTGGTTGAGCCAAGGTTGGCCTCCCGGAGGCTTGTCGGCTGCGCAGGCACGGCCGGTGGGATGTACCGCATCAATGCCAGCGTCTCCCCAGGACCGTCACAGCGGCGGTGATGGCGATGCCGAGGCCGATCGGGACGCTGAGATGGATCTGCAGCAGGAGTACTCCGATGGCGGCCCCGGCGAACATAGCGAGGACAGCGCCCAGCCGTCGGTTGAGTAACCGGGGCCGTTGCTTGCCCACAAGTGACTCTCCGGCGAGGGAGGTGATGGTGGAAGTAATGACCACTGTGGTCATGTCTCGTACGCCCAAATGCCGCGCAATCAAAGCCTGGGAGCCCATGTGCATGGCGATAAGGGCGGCAACGATGACACGAATGGACTGGTGGCCGACGTCTTCCACGATGAGAGAGATGGCAGCGGTTCCCGTCAACGCGATACAACCCGCTGTGAGAAGGAGCGTTACCCTGCGGTTCCAGCCTTTCGGGCTTGACTGGAGTGTAAATCCGGCGACCGCAGCGCCGAGGAGAAAGGCGCCAAGTGCTACCAGTGGGCCCAAAGTTGGCAGGTTCGCGGCCCCGGCCAACGCCATCGCAAGAATTACCACGTTGCCGGTCATATTTCCGGTGAAGACGCGATCAAGTCCAAGGTAGCCGACGGCGTCAACCACACCTGTAACGAGCGTGAGGGCCATCATGAGCATCAGTCGGAACTTTTCCGGAGACGCATTTTCTTGCCGAGTACAGGTGGTTTTAGTACCTGAGCTGGCTATGGCTGATGTCATGGTTTATGGAATCCTTCATCGTGAGGGGTGGTCTCTATGACCACCCCTCGGACATGCTTATTGGTCATCGTCAATCAGGCCCTCGTCAAGGACGTGGTCGTTGGCCGTCTGTGCGTCCATGCCGCCAACCACGAAGCGCGAATGGCGGCAGTTATACTTCCGCCGTCGTGAGCCGTTCTGCTTCCTGCCTCCATTGTTGGCGCGGCGCTCAGCCTTCAAGCTTGGAATGCTCGCCCAGGCGGTGCCATGAACGGTTGTGGTAGACCAGAGCGTCGCCGGGTTCGCCCGCTTGGACGTCACGCATCACACGGGACTCCAGGGCGTGAACGGCGATGATGGTGGAAGTCCCCACCTCCATGCGATCGATGACGGCGCAGCGCACCCAAGCGCGGACATCGTCATACACCGCTTCGCCGGTTGCAAGGGCCGACCAGCGGTGCGTCTGGTCAAAGCGGTCGGCGCCGGGGGTCGCTCCCAACTTGGCCAGGTCGACGTCGTGCGCGTCCAGCAGGTGCACGACGACGGTCTCGGCGCGCGACAGCACCTCGGACGAAGAAGACAGTGCCGAGACCGAGAAGATCAGCAACGGAGGGTCCGCACTCACCGACACGACCGACGATACCGTCAGCGCCACAGGCCCTTCGCCGGCATCGGCCGTGACGACGGCGACACCTCCCGGGTGCCCACGGAACAGTGCTTTGAATTCATCGGCCGAGAGGGAAGACGGGAAGCTTTGCTGCGGAGCCTCGAGCCAAGTGTCTGCGGGGTAGGCGTGAAACACCGTTATGACACCTTGGGGGTGGAGCGGGCCAGTTCTTCGCGAACGATGGTCGTCCCTGCGCTGAGAGCACTCAGCTTGGCCAGTGCGACATCCCGGGGGAACGGTGCCATGCCGCAGTTCGAGCTGGGCAGGAGCTTGTCCGCATCGACGAACTGCAGGGCCTTGCGGAGGGTGTCGGCGACCTCCTCCGGGGTCTCGATGGTCTCGCTTGCGACGTCGATTGCCCCGAGCATGACTTTCTTGCCCCGGAGGAGCTCGATGAGGTCCATGGGCACGTGGGAGTTCTGCGATTCCAGCGAGATGATGTCGATGCTGGAGCTCTGGAGCAGCGGGAACGTTTCCTCGTACTGCCGCCACTGTGAGCCGAGCGTCGCCTTCCATTCATTATTCGCCTTGATCCCGTATCCGTAGCAGATGTGCACGGCGGTCTCCGCACGCAGGCCTTCTGCCGCTCTCTCAAGCGCAGCCACGCCCCAGTCCTTGACCTCATCGAGGAAGACATTGAACGCGGGCTCGTCGAACTGGATGATGTCCACGCCGGCCGCCTCGAGTTCCTTTGCCTCCTGGTTCAGGATCGCGGCGAACTCCCAAGCGAGCTTCTCGCGGCTCTTGTAGTGGTCATCGTAAAGCGTATCCACCATCGTCATCGGACCGGGAAGAGTCCATTTGATCGGCTTGTCGGTAGTTGAGCGGAGGAATTTGGCGTCTTCGACGAATACCGGCCGTTCGCGGCGCACCGGCCCGACGACGGTTGGCACGCTCGCGTCGTAACGGTCACGGATGCGCACGGTCTTGCGCTGTTCAAAGTCCACCCCGACGAGATGCTCGATGAAGGTGGTGACGAAGTGCTGGCGGGTTTGCTCGCCGTCGCTGACGATGTCGATGCCTCGCCGACTCTGCTCCTGGATGGCAATGCGCAGCGCATCCTGCTTTCCCTCGAGCAACGACTCTCCCTCAAGTTTCCAAGGGGACCAAAGAGTCTCCGGCTGTGCGAGCCAGGATGGTTTGGGCAGGCTTCCGACAACGGTGGTGGGCAAAAGTGTGTTCATGATTGACGATTCTCCGTGGGTCAGTTGACGAGTGCGGGGTATTTGGCGGTCCACCGGTCCAATAGATCCTTGTGGGGCGTAATGAAGTGTTCCTCGGTGTACTTCGCCTGGGTGATCGCGAGCTGACTGCGCTCGACGCGGTCGTAGGCGATCTGGGTCCGCGAGAAATCCTGCTCGCCCAGGCTCGGCTGGTAGACGGCGGCGGCGGCGGAGTTCGCGTTGTAGACCTCCGGGCGGTAGATCTTCTGGAACGTCTCCATGGTGCTGATCGTGCCGATGAGCTGCAGGTTGGAGTAGTCGTTGAGCAGGTCGCCGCGGAAATAGAAGGCGAGGGGAGCCACGCTGCCGCGTGGCATGAAGTAGCGAACCTGCAGCCCCATCTTTGCGAAGTACGCGTCCGTCAGCGAGAACTCGTCCTGTGAGTACTCGACGCCCAGGACCGGGTGATGGTTTTCCGTCCGCCGGTACGTCTTGCTCGTGGAGACGCTGATGCACACCACTGGCGGCTGCGGGAAGCGTTCCTGGCAGGCGGGCGAATCGAGGAATTGCTGGAACAGCTTGCCGTGAAGGTCTCCGAAGTCCTCGGGTACGGTGGGCTTGCCCGAGTCAGCTGCTGCCGCCGGCAGTACCACGCTGAAGTCGAAGTCGCGGACGTAGGAGGAGAAGTTGTTTCCCACGATCCCCTGGTGGCGGACCCCGTTCAGTTGGTCGACGATCTGGATGTCGAGGACCTCGAACAGGGGGAACTGCCGATCCGTACCTTCGGCAGTGAAATCTATCTGCACGGAAACGATCTCAAGCTCCAGCGTGTAGCGGTCCCGGTCCGGGTTGTCCCAGCTTGCGAGATCGTTGAAGCGGCGCCGAATCATGGTCAAGGCGTTGCGGAGGTTCTCCTGGCGGTGCTCGCCCCGTGCGAGGTTGGCGAAATTCGTGGTGATCCGCGAGCCTTCCGAGGGGGAGTAGTCCTCGTCGAAGGGCGTGGTGGTGATGCTGAAGGTGAAGTCGTCTGCCATGTGATGCCAATCCGTTGATGGGCCGGAGACGGCCTTTCCGAAGGGGATGTATCCATGGTGCAGCTTTTCGCAGGGTATCAAGTAACCAGTGGTTACTATGCTCCCATATAGAATTTCCCTATGGCCCAGATTTCGAGTGGATTGACCCTGCAGCAGCTCCGCTACTTCATAGAAGTTGCAGCGGAGGGTTCGATCTCGGCGGCTGCAGATCTCCTCTACGTAGCGCAGCCCACCATGTCCGCCTCGATGAAGGATTTGGAGGCCCGGGTAGGCCGGGCGCTCCTGGTCCGCTCCGCCCGCGGAGTCACCCTCACCGAGGACGGAGCGGAGTTCCTCGGCTACGCGAGGCAGGTGGTGGAGCAGTTCGCCCTCCTCGAGCAGCGCTACCTTGGCAGGCCACCGCGGCGACGCCTGCTCGGGGTGTCAACGCAGCACTACTCGTTCGCGGTGGACGCCTTCGTCCGGATGGTCAAGGCCACTGATGTGGCCGAATACGAGTTCTCACTGCGTGAGTCCCGAACCTGGGACATTATCGAGGATGTCCGGACGCTCCGCAGCGAAGTTGGCATCCTCTACCGGAACGATTTCAACCGGAAGGTCATCGACAAGCTGCTCCGGGAATCCGGGCTCGCGTTTACGCCGCTTTTCCTCGCCGATCCGCACATTTTTGTTTCACGAAAAAACCCGCTCGCGTCAAAAGAGCGTGCCACTCTCGATGATCTCGCGGGCTTGCCGCGGCTAACCTTCGATCAAGGTGCGAACAACTCCTTCTACTTCGCCGAGGAAATTCTTTCCACCTTGTCCAGTAAGCAGGAGATCCGGGTCTCTGACCGTGCGACAATCTTCAACCTCATGATCGGGCTCCACGGTTACACGATCTCGACGGGCATCATCAGCGGGCAGCTCGACCCGGAGATCGTCGCCATCCCACTCGACGTTGACGAACGCATCGAGATCGGCTGGATCGGTCACGCCGCGATTCCGCTTACCGACCAAGCGCAGCGCTACCTCAGGGAACTGCGCGCCGTCGTCGCTGAGTTCGGCCTAGCGCTACTCGACTGACTGCAATTGAGCGGGCGGGTCTGATCTGCTCAGGCGCCATGAGGACGCGTGACGGCATGCCGGGACCTCGAGCATGCCCTTCAAGTAGTCGATCGGTACGGCTTCCATGTCGATGAGGTCCGTTTGTTGGCCGAGCGTTGGCCAGGCCGGCGACGACTGTCAAGGAGGATGCCGAGGCTTACCCGGAACTGGTGTCGTCGGAGTCGCCGCGGGAACTATTGACTTGCTGGACTCTGCCGCCCAAGTTCACGGCATCTGCTGCCCCGGCAATACTTTGCCATCTCCGAAAACGGGTGTGGACAATGTCCGCACTTTTGGTCTCGTACTGCCGCGTAGAGCCTTCGGGCCGGTCCGGATTCCGCATGTTTTCGCGGGTTCGCAGTGTTTGCAGGGCCACGAATGTAGTTCGAGTCCCACCTCGGGCACAGTGTTTCCGCAGGTCAGCCGCGTATTGGCGCGCGTAGCGCTGACAAATCTTGACCGCGGCTGCGATAGCAGCGTTCAGGATGACAAAGGACGACAACGGTCCCAGGTGGCCTAAGACCGTTTGTTGGGGTGTGGACAGTGTCCACACTTTGGCCTTTGGACTGGGGAGGAGATCGCTCGGACCCGCCCGGATTCCGCGTATTTCCGCCACTTCCCCGTGTTTGCTGGGGGTGGAATGAAAGTTCGAGTCCCACCTCGGACACGACAGATTCCCTCGTCAGAGGCGATTATGCTTTGACTTGTTAACAAAGCTTGTGGTCGCGTCGCTCTGACGGCTGGTTTGCGGTCCCTGGCCTGGCTGCCGCGATGGCCTCTTCAGGTGTGTGGGGTGGCGGGTTCAAGACCCTGGCTAGTTGGCCTTCCGCCTGCTGAAGTGGTTTATATGGTTCCTCGTTCCGGTGCTGTCGGGTGGGCCGGGATGGCCTACACCTATTCATGGGCCGGGGGAGCGGGGACGACATGACTTCGGCGCTCTGGCTTAAGAGCGCCCCTGGAGTCGGTCTCACGGCGTGCCCGCGCAGTCGCGCCTCAACGTTTGTCCTGCCAAAGAGGGTGTGGACAATGTCCACACTTACGTCTGCTTTATCGGGGGGCCGTGAGGACTCGAGTCCTATGCCTGGTTGGGCCATAAACCTTTCGATCAAGGTCCCTGAAAAGTTGGTTCTTGGAGCACAATGTGACTGTGATTTGGGGTGGTTTGGTCCGATGAACGGCGGTGCTTCAGCCCCCTATGTGGCGACTTCCGATGCCCCTCCGCGGGTGTAAGAGGCAGTCAGGTCAGCTCTCGCCTGCAGGCCGGTTGTCTCGAAAGGCTAGGGTTTCGAAACACTGAGGCTATTAGTCACCCAGGTGGGGTCAGAGAAGGAGTCGGCGCCCGCTGGCTGGCTTTCATCTATCGCATTAGCTTGTCACTTGCCGGACCTGAATACTATCGAGTCGAAGACGGCGCGTGCCTCGCTCGTCAGCTCCGGATTGATCGATGTGTGGAATTGGACCACCCAGATCACACCGCGCTGGCCGTTCAAGTCGACCACGCGGTAGGTTTCGCGCTCAGCGGCGCTCGAGTACCAGCGTGTGCATTCGTTTGAAAGGTCTGAGTGGATGCAGAACTTGCCGCGGTCGCAGGCTTTGATGTCCATGTCGCCTTCGACGGAGTGGTCGAACTCGAAGCCGGAGTAATCGCCCAACATGACTTCGACGGGAGCAGTGCTCACCGTTGGCGTCTGCGCCGTCATCGCGTCGACGAAGACTTCAGGCGACGGACCGACCTCGACGAGGGCGTCCTCCCACGCGCATGCGTCCGTCGGCACATATTTGGCGGGCCACCAACCCACGAAGACCCCCCATTCATCAGGGTCATCCGGGTCGTCCTTGGCCAGACCTTCGCCGTCTGTGCTCGACCAGCCATCTGGGACGGTGATCTCGAAAGGCACCGCGAAGCCGGTGGCTGGGACGAGGTATGTGCCGGCAGCGATGTTGCCATTCTCCGGCAGCAGTGGGACGGTGCCGGTGTCGCCGCCGTACGGAAGCGGTGGGACGGTGTGGGCTTCCGTAGTGGGAAGACTGGCGGACGGCAGCGGGACGTCATTGGACTCATACTCGCATCCGCCGAGACACCCAATTAGTGCGATAGCCAGCAGGGACAGGATATGGCGCGACCGCTGAGCGCCCTTTCCGGGGGGTGCCATGGAGCTCATCGATCCACCAGGCCGCTACCGGGTACTGTGAGGCCCCGCAGCCGGGTGGCCCCGCGGGCGGCCCGAGATGGGGTGCCGTACCCTAAAGTCTCCTCCGGCACAGAACCCGTGACAATGACGAGTTGTACGAAGATCGGTTCCGATTCAAGTAATCCCCCGAAATGTGACTCGAGACGGGAAGGTTTCGAGTCACCGGGTGACATTCGGCTTTCGACAGTAGCGCAGTAACTCGCCCGGGGGCTGCGTCTGGCTCATCAGCCTAGGACCCCACACGCATGCTTTGAGGTTTACTTTGTGGGGATTGCAGTTGTGCTCGCGACTAAGGCTCTGGGGTCCGAGCCTTAGTCGGCTTTTGACGCCGGGTAGAGGAAGACGTCCACCGAGTGTCCGCGGTAGTGGAACCGGGCGATGCTCCCGTCTGGGAGACCTGGGATACCTTCAATAAGGTCGTGGTTCTGCAACGGCCACGTACCAACGTCAGCAAAAAGATCCACCCCAGGCGGTACGCAAGTTGGGTTAGGCGCCCCGTAACCTGGTCCGAAAATCCTTAAGCACTGGTAGCCCCGCCTATCCATGTGGAACACCGGCTGGCGTCCCCGATACGGCTGGTAGCCGCGAATAGTGGACTCATCGGCGTTCGATGAATAGAAGCTCAGCGTCTTGAACACCGCGTTCTCTGCCTCGTCTGCGATTGGTTGCAGTATGGCATCGGGACGCGGCTGTCCGACGAGGAACCCCATGGTGTAAGAGAAAGCCAAAAAGACCACCATCGCGCCGGCCACTAACCAGCTGCGGCGGGCACGTGTAGCAATAACGCGACGCCAAAGCGACCGCGGCGCGCCCCCGCGCGAGGCAGTCCGGGCGGGATCGGGGCTGGGCGCGCCATCCGCGGCTGCAGCAGGTTCGCCAAGGCCATTGTCCGCGGCGTCGAGCGGGACCGCTTTGCGTGCCGCTTCCAGTTCCTCCAGCCTTGCCAGAGCAGCGGGGTCAGCCTGGATATCGGGATTCGGACCATATGCCCTCCTGCGGAGCGCATCCAGTTCTCGCTTATCGTCTGAGGGCTGCGAGGATGTGTCCATCAGTCGGCCTCTGGCAAGAGGTAGACGTAGGCGTCCACCGTGTCGCCACGACGTATGAACCTAATGATGCCGTCGCCGGTGGGTATGTCGAGTCCCTCGCCTGACGAAGAGACGTCCACAACGAGGTCTGCCGGAAACGGAGCGCAGCGCGCTCTTGAGAGGTAGTCGAATGCCCGGTGCACTGCCACGAGACACGGAGAGCCAAAAGCATTCACGCCCGACCAGACATTGAAACCATGGTACGACCCGTATGCGCGGAGCGTTGAGGGGTCGATTTCGTACCCACCAGCTCGCTCCGCGGAAGTCACCAGGGTGCGGACCTGGTCGTCAGCCTCGACCGCCGTTAAACGCAAGGTAGCGTCGGGTCGTGGCGTAAAAATCAGTAGGGCTGCCACGACGATGGCGGCAGCGACTACCAACATGCCAGCCCCCCCCCGCGAGGCGACCCCACCACGTCCTCATCGCGCGTCGCAGGAGCGACCGCAACGAACTGTCCTTTACTGGCTGCGACAGCGGCGCGATCGCCCGTCCGGGCTCCGGCGACCCCTGTGCTTCAGCTAAGGCGACGGCGGGAACCGCCACTTTCCCGGTTTCCGTACCGGCCGAGCTTTCGCTCGCGGCCGCGTCCGCCCGGCGTTCGACGTTGGCGAGGTGCGCAGCCTCAAGTTCGCGCAACCTCGCGAGAGCCCGAGGATCACCATCGATGTCGTGATCCGGACCGTATGCCCTCACGCGTAGTTCATCTAGCTCGCGGCCGGCGTCAGAAGGGTGGGTGAAACCTTCCACAGCTGAAAGTACACCCGCCGCTAGATGCGAGTCCATACGCAATCACGGATGGGCCACTCCCAGACGCGTCAAGTAATGGAGAAGCTGGTGGTTCCCAAGAGCTTCGTCTCGAAACCCTTGGGAGACGAGACGTCTCGACGAGCGAATAGTCGTCTGACCTGAACAGTTGCAGATCTTCTGCGGAATGTGAATGCGGGAGGGCAACGGTGATTCTCGTAACTATGTCTCATAACCTCGTGGCAAAATCGATTACCCAGCCTTAGTTATGAGGCAGGTGAGCGGGGATCGGCTGGAGCCGATTGGAGCGAGGCGTGGAAGCAAAAACAATTCTTAGTTCGGCTGCCTCGCGTCTTGTAAACAACAGCGTTTCAGTGTCCGGGGGTGTCGGCTGGGTAGGCGGAAGGTCAGAAGTCCCTGCGGCTCGGAAACACGTTTCACCAGAAAACTGTCGCGTCCGCACCGTGCCGGCATTTCGAGTAAAAATGGCCTCGGGGAGCACTGACGACAACCGGTGCCAGTACGTCCACCAGCGCCTCAAGCTGCAAGTGGAGGAGTACTCGAAAGACCCGACGCTTGATGCTTCCCAGGTAGGGTCCCTGACAGCTCCAAGCCACGCTCCATCGTCGGGAGAGGACGGGGCGGAAGTCAACATCGACAGGCAGCGCATCGTCGGCCTCGGGCATCCCGGCTGTGTGGCTGAGCAGTTGCCGCACGGTGATCGGACCTGGAAGCTTGAGGACAGTTGTGAATTCTGGAAAGACATCGGTGACGGGGTCGTCGAGTCCGATGAGGTGGCCGTCGGCAAACCTGAGCACGGCCACGGCTGTCATGGTTTTGGTAACGCTGGCGGCCTGCACCCGGTCATAGGTTGCGCCTGCGTCTTGGTCTCCAGGTCGCGCACGCCGTAGGCCCTGGGCCTTCCCCCTCGGGCCACCTGACTTGCACAACGGCGGATACATCGCCCTCCGCCGACGGTTCGGATCTCGTCGACCGAATCCCTTCGGTTCGTCAGGCTACGGAGAATGATTTCCGGTGATGCCCCAAGTAGGAAAAAGCGCTACCTTGTCCCGTGGCGGAAGGGCGATATGAACAGTGGTCTGCCAGACCACCCCATCACAGATAAGAAACGCACAGTTGCCTGAGTATGGCCAAGCGGCCAGGCCGGCCGCGGCGGTCCAAGCGGAACCAGCCGGAGGGCCCTTGTCCTAGTCGGCGACATTTCGGCAGGTTCGGCGGTCGAAGATCAGCCTGCAGGGACCCTCCTCACAAATGGAGCATCGGCTTTGAGGCTGGGTCATCGGATGGAGCCGGCCATCCGAGGAGGGAAGCTGGGTTTGTTGTCATCATGTTCCGGAGGAGATCGTCCCCTGCCAGGGCTTGGGCCCAGTCCAGGACATCCGTGAATCTATGTTCTTCGTGCCTGGTGAATGGCCAATCGCTGCCGAAGACGAGTCTGGCTGCGCAACCTTGCTCCAAGAGTTCGGCGAACACCATCGCGGCGTGTTGGCGGGAGGACCGGTACGGGCCGGAGACTTTGACCCAGACATGTCCGAGGAGGGCGAGCTCAAGCACCGTGCGAAGCGCTTCGGGATATTCAGAGTGTGGTAGTCCCAGGTGGTCTATGACCAGTTTTCCTGGCCAGGCTCGGAGGGCCGGTGCGAGATGAAGCCATTGCTGCCCGATAGCCTGGATTTCCAGGTGCCATCCGTGCTGTGCCATCGTGACCGCCGCGGATTGCCATGCCGGAGAAGAGAGGTCCGGCAGTGGCTGGCCGATGAGATTCAGCCGGACACCGCGGACCCCTGCCTTGTGCAGGTCTTCCACTCTCCCTTCGGAGAGTTCGGAGCAAACGTGTTCTGGTGACACCACGATAACTCCGCGAAGCCTCGCCGGTGCGGCTGCGAGGGCGGACAGAAGATAGCTGTTGTCCGATCCCAGAAAGCTCGGCTGCACCAGAACGCCCCGATCCACTCCGTGGGCGGTCAGCATGTCGAGATACTGCTCCAAGGTGGCGGCGTAATCCGGCACGTACCTGGCATCAGCGACGGACATTAGGGTCGGTTCAAAGATATGCGCGTGGGTATCAGTCGCAGCGGCGGGCAATCCAATCATGGCAACAACTCTAACCCAAACCCATAAACCTTTATAGGACTAGACCTATATAGGAATTTGATCTACGCTGTGAGGCATGACACAAGCTTCCAGCTCCCCGGCGTTGGCCCAGACGGATCAGCGACTGCCGCTTCACGCCCGGGTCAAAGACGACCTGATCCGGCGCGTCCGGGCAAACGAATGGGCCAGCACAACACCGCTGCCGCCCGAGTCTGCTTTGGCTGAGGAGTACGGCATATCAGTAGGAACGCTGCGGCGTGTCCTTGCCGAACTGGCGGCGGACGGGATTCTTGAACGCCACCAGGGACGGGGCACGTACGTTCGTCGGGCTACATTCCAGCACTCCTTGTTCCGTTTCTTCCGGATGCAGGGTGGAGCCGGGCAGACCCCCGGCAGCCGCATCCTTGAGCGGACCACGCAGGACGCACCCTCCCACGTCGCCGCCGCCCTGCAGATCCACGAACATTCCCCCGTATTGCACCTTCACCGTCTTCGTTTGTGGCAGGACACCCCTTTCCTGGTCGAAGACATCTGGCTCCCGCTGCCGCAGTTTCAGGCCATCGCCGACATTGAACTCAAGGAGCTGGGCAACCTGCTGTATCCGGAATACGAAAACCGGATCGGCCTCATCATCGGCTCAGCAACCGAGGAACTCTCCGTCACCCAGACAACAGACGCGCAGGCCGCACTTCTGGGCTGCAAAACCGGGGACCCCCTCGTCAAAATCAACCGCACCGCACGAACCCACACCGGCGACGTCGCCGAGTACCGCGAGTCCTATGGACTGGCATCAACATTCCGATACCAAGTGGAGATCAACTAAGCCATGCAAGAACTCGTGGCCGTTTCCGGCCTTGTCCTCATCTTCGGCCTCTCAATGTGGCGCAACATCAACATGGGCGCCGTCGCCCTGGTTGTTGCCTTCCTGCTCGGCGTACTCTATTTCGGCCAAACGGCCACCGACATCGCCTCCGGCTTCCCGGGCAGCCTCCTGATCACCCTGCTGGGCGTGACCTACCTCTTCGGCATGGCACGGGCCAACGGCACCATCGACCAAATCGTCGGCGGCGCCGTCGGGGCAGTCCGGGGGCGGGTTGCCCTCGTTCCGTGGGTCTTCTTCATCCTCGCCGCCATCATCACCGGATCCGGGGCGCTGTCTGCAGCCACCAACGCCATTCTCATCCCCGTGGGCCTGGCCTTCGCCCAGCGCTACAGGATTAACCCGCTGCTGGTCGGGCTGTGCATCATCAACGGCACCAATGCCGGCGGCTTTTCCCCCATCGCCGTGTACTACAACATCGTCAACGGCGTCCTGGCGAAAGTGGGCGTCTCCGTGGACGCCGGTCAGCTCTTCCTCTGGACCTTCATCGCCAACGTTGTCATCAACGCGGTCGCGTTCATTCTCCTTGGGGGACCGGAACTGATGCGCCGCGGTCGCGAGGAAGACACCGCGGACTCCACCACCTCCTACCTCGGCGGCGGCACCGCCACCATCACTAGAACCGCTACCTGGACCGGCGAGAAAATCGTCACCGTGGTCCTCATGGTCAGCATCCTGGTCGGCGCCCTGGGCTTCAAACTCGACGTCGGATTCCTCGCCCTCGCCGCAGCCGTCGTTCTCTCCGCCCTGTACCCGCAACACTCCAAGGAGGCCCTGGGACACATCGGCTGGAACGTCATCCTGCTGATCGGCGGAATCGTCACCTACATCAGCGTGCTGGAATCCGCGGGTGTCATCAAAGAACTCGCCCACTCCGTCGCGGGCATCGGCACGCCACTGCTCGCCGCACTCATGATGCTCGTAGTGGCAGGCGTCGTATCAGCCTTCGCCTCCACCAACGCCATGTTCGTCGTCCTGGTCCCCCTCGCAGCCCCGCTGCTTGTCACAGGCTCCGTCGCGGTTCTGGGCTTCGTGATCGCGCTCTGCATCGCAGCATCGGCTGTGGACTCCAGTCCCTTCTCCACCGGTGGCGCACTCGTCATCGCCAACACCGAAGAAGACAAACGCGACAAGACCTTCCGCGGCATGATGATCTGGGGCATGTCCATGATCGTGGCAGCACCCCTGCTGGCCTGGCTCCTGTTCGTAGTGATCTAACCCTTAAACACCAACAGAAGGAGGGCTGAGTTCTCAGCCCTCCTTCATCACTCCCGAGTTATCACAACAACGACATCAAATATCAGTCTCACCCCTTCAGGCAGGACAAGAAGGACGGCCGTGCCAGCTCCGTTACAAGAACCGGTCCCGAATTGGACCAAACTACGACGTGGGGATCGAGTAGCAGTCTCCAAAAACGGGACACTTCTGGCGTCGGGAATCGTCGATATGGTCGCGTTGGACGGCAGCGTCTTCTGGCTAAACCAAGACGGCGTCGCCGGCCGCAGCCTGCTCCTCTACGCAGACAAACTCACGGTCCTAAAACGACCGTAGGAGTGCCCTTAAGGGATACGACTATCGTCTCGTCCTCAGGACACTGGCCCGGTTTTCCACCACGCAGGGTGAAAGGTGGTGCCGCCCAAGGAGGACCACGCCTGCGTCAGGAAGCCGAGCTCGGCGTTGGCCCCTTGCGCCTGTGGGGACAGGACCTTCAACACGTCCTGCAACGCCCGCTCGCTGGACGGGATGAGGGAGTTGTTCCACGCGGCGCAGGCCGCTACCGGCAAGAAGGGCCTTGTGCGGGTAGCCAACACCTGCCACTTCGCGTACGACGGCACCCTTACTCTTTGAACGCCACGAACGGCGGCTGAGGGTAAGACCCGCGGCGACCAAAAGGATCAACAAACTGGTCGCCGCCGGTTTGGTGACCCGGGAAAGCAATCCGCGGGACGGTCGCGGGGCTTTGATTCGTTTGACCCCGAAGGGTCAGGAAACCATCCTTCCTGTGCTCCGCTCCGTGTCCGACTTTGAAGCAAAGCTCGTTGGCTTCGTGCCGCCTGAGGACCGAAATGCCCTCACCGAACGGCTCCGCAGCCTCCTAACCAACGTCGAAGCGGTGGAGCGCTAGGCCGCAACGATACCGGTCCGGCCGTCCTGTGGATGGCCGGACCGGCTGTCCGGAGCGTCGGAGACTCTAGTGTTGGTGTGAGGCTCCGTGCGCGTGTGCAGGCGGGGTGGCCGTGCCGGAGATGCTGCCGGTAATCCAGGACATCATGCCCGCCGCGGCGTCGAAAGCCGGCTTCCGGTCTGCGTTGGACCAGACTGTCTCTGGACGGCACTGAAGCAGGATCACGTTACTGCCCTCGGGGAGTTCTTCGTCCACGGCAAACTCGATGTCCTGGGGTGCCTGATGGATCCGTTCGAGCTTCTTGCCGAGCGTGGCCAGGGCAACTACTTCGTCGTCCTGCAGGCACAGGATGTTCCGGCGTTCAGCAGGAACGTCCACCGGCGCGTCTCCGCTGCGGTATTCGATGATCTTGTTACCCAGTGACCGGTCGGCAATGCCCAGACCCACCTTGTCCACCACGAACCGGTCAGGTGTCACCTCACCACCGACCACCGACAGCCCCAGGCCCCAGCTGGCTTCCAGCACGATTTTGGAGCGGTCACCGCTGGTGGGGCTGAGGGTGAACATCACGCCTGCCGCGCGTGCCCGCACGGTCTTCTGGATCACCACAGCCATCTCGATGGCGTGGGGATCGATGTCCTTCTCGGAGAGGTAGGACAGGACCCGCCCGGCAAAGACGCTGACGTAGCACTCATGCACGTACTTCAGGACCTCGTCCGCACCCACGATGTCCACCCAGGTTTCGAACTCGCCCGCAAAACTGGCGCCCACGGAATCCTCAGCCGTTGCGCTGGAGCGCACGGCCACCGCGATGTTCTCCACCCCTGTTTCGGTGCACAGCTTCGTGTAAGCCCCGCGCACTGCGTCTGCCACCTCTGCCGGGATGGGCACGTCGGCGAACCGTTGGCTGATGCGGTGCGCGGCGTCGTCGAACGCTGCCTGGTCCCGCCCGCTGCCCAGCCCGTCCAGCACGCGTCGGGTGAACTCCTTCAGTCCATCCGCCTCAAGGTAGGCCCGGTAGGCCGCAGCGGTCACGGCGAAGCCGGGTGCCACGGGCAGCCCTTCGGCCGTCATCTGGGCGAGGCCGGCGGCCTTGCCGCCCACTTACCTGACGTCCTGGCAGGCGGGGTCGGTGAATTCGTGGATATACACAGTCAAGCTCCTAGCTGACCACTGCAGCGGTGTCGGTGGCGTGAACGGTTTCGGGGGCGGGTTCAAGTACGACGACGGTGCCCGCCTTGCCGTCGATCCTTACCCTTTGGCCGGTGGTCAGGCGGGCGGTGGCGAAGCCAGTGCCGACCACGGCAGGTATGCCATACTCGCGGCAGACAATGGCGGCGTGGCACATCATGCCTCCAATGTCGGTGATGACGCCGGTGGCTACGGCGAAGGCCGCTGCCCACGACGGCGCGGTAATCGGAGCCACCAGGATTTCGCCGGTCTGCAGGAGCGGAAGGTCCTTTTCGGAACGCAGGACCCTAACGGTGCCTTCGACGATGCCGAGGGACCCCGGGATGCCGTTGAGCTTGTCCGTGGCGCCGTCGGAGGCGCCGAGCCAGTCCTGCACGCGTTCGGTGGTGACACCGTAGTTCATCACGGCAAACGGGTCCGTGACCTGCTGCGGCGGGATGCCGTAGGCGGGCGGGGCGCTGGCTGCCTGGAGCGCTGCGACGATGGGCCGGCGGCGGGCGATTTCTGCCTGCCAGCGCTTCTTGCCGCGGGCAGGAACGCCGATGGCCCATGAGTCCACCACGTCAAAGAGAGCGGTGTCCAGCTCGAAACGGTTCAGGTAGAACATGTCTTCGGCGGTGTCGAGGAAGCCGGCATCGACCAGGAAGCGCGCCAGGTCCCACGCTTTTTCCCAAAAGACTTTGTGGGACCAGTGCTCTACGTAGATGTTGTGTTCCTCGATGTAGGGGAAGACCTTTCGGGCCAGTCCGAGCAGTTCGTCGAACTGTCGTGCTTCATCGCCGGTGAGGAGGGCCCGGTATTCGTCCACGATCTCGTCCCGCTCTTCGCGGAGCCGCTCGATGGGCCGGGAGATGTCTTCGCCGTTGGCAATCTTGAGCGCGTACCGTGAGATGCCCTGCAGCGGGATGGAGAGGTCGCTGGCCCAGGTTTCCTGGTCATGGGTGAACCCGTACTCGGCGAAGTAGTTGAACCAGGGGTCCTGGGCCTCTTCGAACGCCGCCAGCCAGGTCCGGCCGTTGGTGGATTCGGCCAGCGCGGCGAGGATGGCGTCGGGGCCGGTGTCCCCGGTGATGATGCTGTTCAGGCCGAGTTCGTGGGAGAGCGCCGCGAGCTTGCGCAGTTCGTCGTCCGGGCGGAAGGCGAGGACATCGACGCCGGCCACCATGCGGGAGATGGACTGCTCGCTGATGAGCGGGAAGGCCTGCTTGCAGAACTGGAAGAAGGTGATGTAGCCGCCGTAGCCCAGGTTCAGGAATTCGAAGTGGTACTGCCAGATGGAGAAGAATTCATCGATCAGCCGGTGGTAATTCTCGATGACGGCCATGGCCGAGGACCGGCCGCGTGCTTCCGAGACCACCTCGGCGGGGTCGTATTCGGTGAGCCGGGGGAATTCGATGGTGCGAAGGGAATCGATGGCGCCTTCCATCTTGGTCTTCCACTTTCCGTACAGCTCGTCCCAGTTGGCGTAGTAGTAGCCGGCGCGTTCCTGGAAGATGGCCACGCGCTCCCGGATCCGGGCCGGGTCCTCCACGCCAAGCGGCGAGATGTAGACATACCCGTTGACAACCCGGACGTCCAGTCCCAGCGACACGGGCAGCGCGAAGATGCGGGTGCTGAACGTTCCCACGCCCAGGTACACGGCCTCGGCGCCGATGCTGTCGAACGGGTGGCAGCCGCGCGACCAGTGCATGGTGTCGGCGAACCAGAACTGGGCATTCTCGTGTTCAGTAGTTTCCTCGCTGGGGACGAGGTAATAGGGATACATCGACTCCCAGCCCTCACCCCCGGCCGGGGAGGTGGACTCGCTGAAGAACGGGAAGCGGGCTGCGCTGCCCGGCGTGGTTTCGGTCATGATCTGGCTCCTTGCGACAGTGAAAGGGAGGGTGTGAGGAATTCAAGCAGTTCGGCGACATCCGCCAAGGCGAGATCCGGCCTGGCAGCTCCTTCGAGCGTGGCAATCAGCCCGGGAGAGGTTGCGCCGGAGAGGACCAGGGCGCTGTTGGCACCCATCGACCGGGCGAGGTCGATTTCGACGGTGGCATCGCCGACCACGGTGACCTCTGCGGCGGGAAGGCCCAGCCGGCGCAGCAGGGTTTCGCCCAGGGCAGCCGAGGGTTTTCCCAGCACCTGGGGAACGGCCCCGGCAGCCCAGCCGACGGCATTGGCAATGGCGGCCGAGACGCACACGGATTTACCGAGTCCGCCGTAAAACCACGGCACGTCGACTGTGGTGTAGAGCGGGGCGCCGGCGTCGACGGCCAGGCTGGCCGCGTTAATCATTTCCGTGCTGTACCCGTTCGCTGCCCCGACGACCACGACGTCGGCGACGTCAGGATCCCCGGGACCGGCGAGGCTCACGCCCAGGCTGCGCAGCGGGGCGGTCAGACCCTCCGCGCCGAGCGCCAGCACCCTGGCCCCCGGATGCCGGTGGGCAATGTACCCGGCGGCCGCGCTGCCGGCGGTGGCGAAATCCTCGTCCCGGATTCCGATTCCCCGTGACCGGAGGTGTGCGGCGTATTCGGCCGGGGTCTTCTCCGAGGCATTGGTACAAACGACGACGGCGTGTCCGGCAGCGTAGAGCGCTGCCACCAGCTCCGCGGCCCCCGGCATGGCTTCCCCGCCGGCACCACCGGCACGCTTTGTGCGCATCAGGCAACCATCGACATCCAGAACCCAGCCGCGCGAATTCCGTATCGGATCATTCATGCTGTAGCCCCCTGTGCGGCACTGTCGACTGCGGTACCAACCTTGTTGGAGGGCCCGCGTTGAATGGAAAATTTCGTGGTGCCGTCGCTGACGGATACGGAGGTGGAGGGCCGGTCATCCACTGCTGCGAGCAACCGCTGCAGCGTTGACGTGGCCGAATCCTTCTTCGCGGCGTACATGGTGTCCACCTGCTCGGCCGGCATGACCGCCCGGAGCAGCAGTTCCTCGTCGCTGATCGTGGCCCCAAAGCGCCGCCGCAAATCAGAGATGGTTACCTCGCCGCCGTCGTTAATAGGCTGTTGTCCGCGTTTGGTGGCCATGGCCCTGTCCATCAGTTCGGGATTCACGGCGCCGGGCAACGGTCCAAAGTCACCGCGGAGCAGGTCGATGACCTCATCGGAGATCTGCTTGTACCGCTCACCCGTAATAACGTTGAGGGTGGCCTGGGTGACGATGTACTGCGCAAACGGGGTCATCACGATCGGCCAGCCCAGGTCTTCACGGACCTGCACGGACTCCTCGATCACCTGGTCAAACAGGTCGGCGCGCCGGATTTCTCCGAGCTGCCGGCGGGTGGTGGACTGCACCCCGCCGGGAATGGTGTGCCGGTAGTAGGCTTCGTCGTACTCATTGGGGCTGCCGGCGGGCAGGTTCTTGATCCGCCCCTGGCGTTGCAGGTAGGCGGACGCGTTGGCCATGGCCTCCAGATCCACGTTGACGTTGTGGCCGCGGGCCCGCAGGTTATGGACCAGCCGCTGGGCTTCCGGGTGCGAGCTTCCGTTGGCCAGCGGCGGCAGGGCGCAGTGGATGGTTTCGATGCCGAGGTCCGCCGCGTCCAGGACGGTGATGGGGGACAAACCGGTGGTGCTGTGCGAGTGGATCTCGTTCAGCCGGGTGCTGGTGAGGCTGGACCGCAGCAGCGGAACCAGGCTCTTCACCCGGTCCGGTGTCAGCAGCCCTGCCGGGTCCTTCAAATAGACGCTGTCGATGGCGTTGCAGTCGTCGAGTTCCTTGGCCTTCATTGCGAAGTACTCGTCCGTGTGGACGGGGCTGGTGGTGTAACAGATACCGCCGATCACCTCCTCGAACCCCACCCGCTTGGCCATTTCAGCTGTCCGTTTCGCGCCCTCCATGTCATGCATCGGATCGATCACCCAAAGCCGTTTGACGCCGTTGCGGGCCAGCAGTCGGAAGGCAAGTTCGAAGACGGCGTCCGGGGTGCGGTGGAACGTGATGAACCTTTTCCCCGTGGTGAGGAAGCCGAGCTGTGTGTTGGGCATCAGGTCGCGGGCGACCCGCAGCCGCTCCCACGGGTCCTCCTGGTGATACCGCACGGCCGTGGCCATCAAGGTGCTGGAGGCCAGCTCGATGGCGTGGTATCCCACCTGGTCCAGCAGCGGAGCGACGCCCCGGACCATGCGGGTGGTGACTCCGGTGGCACCCCAAATGCTTTGGTTGCCGTCCCGGAGGGAGACATCGACAAGTTTGACCTCGGTCATGAATTCACCTTTTCCATCATGAGTTCGTTCAGCCAGTGGGTGGTCACCGTGTTGTCCCGGAAAACCGGATGGGCCAGGATCCGGCGCAGCAGCGGCAGCGAGGTGGTGACACCTTCGATCTCGAACGCTGCGAGGGCCTGCTCCATCCGTTCGATGGCGGCGGCACGGTCCGGCGCCCACGCAACCTGCTTGGCCATCAACGCGTCGTAGAACGGCGGGAAGCGGTAGCCCTCGTAAATGTGCGTATCGAGCCTGAGTCCGCCGGCGGCCGAAGGACGCCACCGGGTGACGGTTCCCGGCGAAGGCTGCAGGTCGTTCTCCGGGTCCTGCGCCGTGATGCGGCATTCGATGGCGTTGCCGGTCAGGGTGACCTCTGCCTGGGTAAAGGACAGTGGCTCGCCAAGCGCCGCCAGGAGTTGTTCGCGGACAAGGTCGACGCCGGTGATCGCCTCGGTGACAGGGTGCTCCACCTGTACGCGCGGATTCACCTCGAGGAAGGCCAGCGAATCACGCTGAACGTCGTAGAGGAACTCCACGGTTCCCAGGCCCACATAGTCCAGGGCTTCGGCGATGCGCAGAGCGCTCTGGTACAGCAGCGCGCGGGTTGGTCCCGGGAGGGCGGTACAGGGAGCTTCCTCCACCACTTTCTGATAGCGGTACTGCACCGAACATTCCCGTTCACCGAGGTGGACGCGGTGGCCGTGGCGGTCCCCGAGGATCTGGACCTCCACGTGCTTGGCATCCTGGACAAACCGCTCCAGGAACACGGTGCCGTCCCCGAAGGACGCTTCCGCCTCGGAGGATGCCAATTGCCAGGCCTCGGCCAGTTCCGCAGTACTTTCCACGAGTTTCATGCCGCGGCCGCCGCCGCCATGGGCTGCCTTGATGAGAGTCGGGTAGCCGATCCGTTCGGCCAGCTGCCGCACTTCCTCCGCCGTTTGCGCGGTGCCGCCCGCAGAGACGGGAACGTCCACGGACTCGGCAAGCTGCCGGGCCGTCAGCTTGTCACCGAGTGCCCGCAGCGCCTCGGGCGACGGACCAATAAAGGTCAGGCCGTTTGCAGCGCACAGTTCGGCGAAGGCCGGACGTTCGGAGAGGAATCCGTAGCCCGGGTGGACCGCCGTGCAGCCGGTGGACAGGGCAGCCTGGATCACAGCGTTCATGTTGAGGTAGCTGTCGGCAGGCCGGGGCCCACCGATGGTCACGACCCGGTTGGCCCGTTTAGCGGCCAGGGTGTCCTTGTCCGCCTTTGAGACGCCGAGAACAGTGTCGTAGCCCAGTCGGTCGCAGGCCTCAATGATGCGGACCGCGATCTCGCCGCGGTTGGCAACGAAGATCCGGTGGTTCATGACGTGGCCCGGATGGCGAAGAGCGGCTGCTCGAACTCCACCAGTTCTCCGTCCTTCACGAATACGGCAGCCACCTCGCCGGCCGCGCCGGCGGTCACGGAGTTCATAAGCTTCATGACCTCCACGATGCACAGCACGGCATCGGCGGTCACGGCATCGCCCACCTGGACGAAAGCGGGCTCGCCGGGCTTGGGTGCCCCATAGTATGTGCCGAGCATCGGTGCGGTGACGAGCATGTGACCGGCCGGAAGCGCATCAGGTCTGAGGGCGGGGGAGTGGCTATTGGGCGCAGGGGAATTTACGACGACGGGTGCCGGCGCCGGGGGTTTTGGTGCGACTGCGTCTGGTGCCGGCTCACCGGCCACCGGTGGTGCCGCAGCGGCGACGGCGGATGCAGGCGACTGGATTGCGCCGTCCGGAATGTGTCCGCCCCTGCGCACATGCAGCCGCAGTTCGCCCTTTTCGTACAAAAAATCCGTGAACTCGGTCTTGTCCAGCTGCTCGATAACAGCCGCGAGTTCTTCCAGGTCGATGTCCATGTGCGGAATGTCCTTCTGTAACGCCTGTCCTCGTTGATCAGGCCCGAATGTGGGCTGTGCCACTTGGTTCAGCGTAGGAAGGCATCCCGGTGTCCGCAACGGAATGGGAAGAGATTCCGCTCTGCGCAATCTAGGCCCTAATGTTTGCTGCTCTCAGGAGGCCCTTTTCCGTCATCGATGCCGCCTCCTGGAGCGCCTGCACGTGATCGGCAACCATCGATTTCTGGAATCGTGCGGTGGGGATGGCCGTCGTGTAGGCCGCGATGGGCTTGCCCGTCGAGTCCCTGACGCATACGCCAAGGCCGCTGACGCCCTGCTCCGTTTCCTCAAAATTTGTTGCATAGCCTGCCTTGCGCACTGCTGCCAGCTGGCGCTTGAGGGCTGGCAGGGCGTGAATCCTGGCGGTGGGCCAGGGGGTCAGGCCACCCCGGTAGATCTTCTCAAGCTCAATATTTCCGAGTTCGGCCAGGATTGCCTTGCCGCCTGCTGAGCAGTAGGCCGGCATGAGATCGCCCATCCTGGCTTTGACGTGAAGGGCCGCCTCGGACTCGATGCCATCAATGAAGCGGATGTGAGGCCCCGTCAGAACCATGAGCTGAACGGTGTCGTTGATATCGGCATAAAGCTTCTGCAGGGCCGGCCGGCCGACCTGCCGCAACTGGTTGACCGAGAAATTGGCCTCGCCATGAGGGGTCAACTGCGGACCTGCACGGTACCGCCGCTCCCGGTCCTGGACGGCAAAGTCCCGCGCGACCAGCGCACCCAGAAGCCGGTGCGCCGTGGATGGGGCGACACCTAGTCGTTCTCCGGCGGCCTTGACGCTGATGGATTCACCCCCGCGCAGGAGCATCAGCAGTTGGAGTGCGCGGTCAACGGATTCGAGCCTGGAGGGGCTTTCGGAATTTTGCATAGGAGAATACTGACACTCGACTTAGCGCTTGACTAGCACTCAAACTCGCCCCGGCTATAACTACAATGCTGCAAATGCCTGGCGCCACGCTTGCGGCCCATAATTCTGCTGATCGAAATCTCTGACATTCTTGTGGAATCTCTCCTACGCGCGTGACTACGCTCACTGCATACCCTCATCTTTAGGCACCAAGGAAGAAGACATGGACGTCTTGACCCAAATCCGCCAGTCGCGGATGACCCGTTTCCAGGTGATGGCAGTTGCGATTGCCTTGACCCTGATCCTCATTGACGGATTCGACGTGGCCGTGATGGCCTACGCCGCGCCCAGCCTGTCGAAAGCGTGGGGGCTGGACCCCGTGACGCTTGGCTTCCTCCTCAGCGCCAGCCTGTTCGGGATGGCCGCCGGCTCCATCTTCCTGACTCCGCTCGCGGACAAGATCGGCCGCCGGAAACTGGCGCTGATCTCGCTGGTCATCATCAGCATCGGCATGGTACTCTCCATCTTCGCCGGTGACCCCATCCAACTGATGGCGTTCCGGATCATCACCGGCCTTGGCGTAGGCGGCATGATGGCCAACCTGAACGTGCTCGTCTCTGAATACTCCTCGGACAAGCGCCGCGGCACCATAATCGGCATTTACGCGGCCGGCTACCCGATCGGCGCCACCGTGGGCGGTCTCGTGGCAGGTCCCATGATCCCCGTTTTTGGCTGGCACTCGGTCTTTATTGTCGGCGCGGCACTGACGGTTATGATGCTCCTCACTTCCTGGCGTTTCCTGCCGGAGTCCCTTGACTACCTCCTCGTCCGCCGCCCGGGGAACGCGCTGCTGAAGGTCAACGGCATCCTCGCCAAGATCGGCCGGCCGGCTTTGGCAGCGCTGCCCGCTCTCCCGGCAGCCGTCCGGGAGCAGGGAGCCGTGGCAGAGATCCTGAGCCGTCCCACGCGCTTCCGCACATTGGCACTCTGGATCGGCTATGCCTGCCTGGTGGCGGCCTACTACTTCGCCAACACCTGGACCCCGAAGATCGTTGCGGCAGCCTCGGGCAGTGATTCCCTCGGCGTGACTATCGGCGTAATCGCCAACGCCGGCGGCATCCTGGGCTGCTTCATCTTCAGCGGCCTTGCCATCAAGTACCGTAGCCGCCCCCTGCTCGTCTGGGCACTTGGCCTGGCCGCGGCCGCATACCTGCTCTTCGGTCTGGTCTTCACCCAAATCAGCGTCGCCGTCGTCGTCGCCCTCTTCCTGGGCATCCTCACCACCGCGGGGATCGCAGGCTTTTACGCCGTAGCACCTGAGGTATATACCGCCAAAGCACGGGCCACCGGCATCGGCTGGATGATCGGCCTGGGTCGCCTGGTATCCATCATTGCCCCCATCCTCGTGGGCTACCTGATCTCAGGCGGCTGGCAGCCGGAACGGATCTTTTTCCTCTTCGCCATCCCGCTCGCGGCCTCCGCCCTGTGCATTGTGTCGCTGGGCGTATCACTGAAGCGGACACAGCCTCCGGCAGTCGCGGACACCACCCTGGCCCCCAGCACACCTGCCGCCTAAGCGGAACCCACACTCTCCTCGTCAAGACTCAGAAGGAAAACGAATGCGTTCAGTTGAAACCGGCACCCTCCTGCGGGCCGCCCCCCAGCGCGAGGAATGGTCCGCATCCCGGATGGGACGCTTCCTGGCCGACGTCGAGCGGAAGACAGGGCGGACTTTCGCCTCCTATGAGGATGCCTGGCAGTGGTCCGTGGACAACCTCGAAGAATTTTGGGCCGAAGTTTGGGACCACTTCGAAATCATCTCCCATACGCCGTACGAGGCAGTTTTGGGCGACCGCAGGATGCCGGGTGCGGACTGGTTCCCAGGTGCCACCATTAACTACACCGAACACATTGTCCGTGCGGTCCGGGGCCGCCAGGACGACGTCATGGTCAAGGCCCGGAGCCAGACCGCCGGCAGTTCCGATTGGACGGGCAGACGGCTACTGGCGGAGACCGGACGCATCCAACAGGGCCTGATTCGGCAAGGCATCGTGGCAGGGGACCGCGTGGCCGGATACTTGCCCAACATCCCGCAGACCCTGGCCGCCTACCTGGCCACAACCGCCCTCGGCGCCATCTGGTGCTCCGTCCCGCCCGAAATGGGCCCCAAATCAGTGGTGGACCGCATCAGCCAGCTGGACCCGAAACTGATCATCGCTATCGACGGCTACCGCTGGGGCAAGAAAGACCTGTCCCGGGCGGACGACCTGCTGCGGGTCCGCATGGAGTTGCCGGACACCCAGGTGGTCCTGCTGCCATACCTCGACCAGGACTGCCCGATGCCGGCCAACACCATTGCCTACGCCGACTTCACGCGTGAGAACGCCGACATCCGCTTCGAGGCCGTGCCGTTCTCCCACCCGCTGACCATCCTGTTCTCGTCCGGAACCACGGGCAAGCCCAAAGCGATCGTGCACTCACACGGGGGCCTCCTGCTTGAGCATTTCAAGGCCATGGGGCTGCACTTTGACATGGGCCCCAAGGACACCGCGTTCTGGTTCACCACCACGGGCTGGATGGTCTGGACCCTGGGAATTTCCACCCTGCTGACCGGCGCCGCCGTCGTCCTCATGGACGGGGATCCCAACTGGCCCTCTCTCGATAGCGAATGGTCCCAGTGGGCCGTGCTGGCTGAAACCGAGGCCACGTACCTCGGTACGGGGTCCGCCTACCTCGCGGCCTGCGCCCACGCCGGGCTCACGCCCGGCAAGACCTGGGACCTCAGCCGCCTCCGCGAGATCCAGTGCTCCGGCTCGCCGCTCGCAGCGGACGTTGCGGGGTGGGTGTACGACGACGTCAGCCCGGACCTGGTGCTTGCCCCCACCTCCGGGGGTACTGATATCTGCGCCGCGTTCCTGGGCGCCAGCCCACTGACCGGTGTCTACGCCGGCGAAATGTCCTGCCGGCCACTCGGCGTGGCTGTGGAATCCTGGGACCGGGACGGACAGCCGTTGCACGGCACGGCGGGCGAGCTCGTGGCCACCAAACCCATGCCATCCATGCCGGTGTTCTTCTGGGGGGACAAGGACAACGAACGGTACACCGACAGCTATTTCAGCGCGTACCCGGGGGTCTGGCGACACGGCGACTGGCTCATCGAGACCGAACGTGGCACCTGGGTGATTTCCGGCAGGTCCGACGCCACCCTCAACCGGGGCGGCGTGCGCCTGGGCACGGCAGAGTTCTACGCAGTGCTCGATGGCCTGCCACAGGTCAACGACAGCATGGTGCTGCACTTTGAGGATCCCGCCGGGGGAATGGGCCGTCTCGCGCTGCTCGTTGAAGCCCAGGAAGGTGCCGATACGGCACAACTGGAGTCCGCTGTCCGCCGTGCCCTGCGGACGGAACTGTCGCCCCGCCACGTTCCCGACGACGTCGTCTTCGTCCCCAGCATCCCACGCAACCCCTCAGGAAAGCGGCTCGAAATCCCACTCAAGCGCATCATCCAGGGCGCCGTGCTGGGCGATGCCCTGGACCCAGGCGTGCTGGTGAAGCCCAATGATGTCGGCGAGACAGTACGGCTCATCAAGGAAGCATTCGCCGCATGACTACCACCAGAAACGCAAATCCCATGAATATTTCCGACCTCGTCGCCATCGACATGCACGTCCATATCGAAGCCGACGGCCACGGTCACACCGACATGCCTGAGGACTTCCGCGAAGCCGCCCGCAAGCACTTCGGCACCTCACACGAACCGGTGAACGTCGACAGCGTGGCCGCGCATTACCGCGAACGCAACATGGCCGCCGTCGTCTTCACCGTAGACCACGAATCACAGACCGGGCACCCACCCATCTCCAACCGTGAGATCGCCCGCCAGGCCGCAGCGCACCCGGACGTCCTCATTCCCTTCGCCAGCATCAACCCAGCCCGCGGGGAAAACGGCGTCCGGGAAGCGAAAATCCTCGTTGAGGAATATGGAGTCAAAGGCTTCAAATTCCACCCCAACCTGCAAGGATTCTTCCCGAACGATCAAGTGGCCTACCCCCTTTACGAGGCCATCCAGGAACTCGGGGTTCCCGCGCTGTTCCACACGGGACAGAGCGGAATCGGGTCCGGAATGCCAGGCTCGGGCGGAATCCGGTTGAAATACTCCAACCCGATTGTGCTCGATGACGTGGCCGTGGATTTCCCGGACCTGAAGATCATCATGGCCCACCCGTCGTTTCCCTGGCAGGACGAGGCACTGGCCGTCGCGGCGCGGCACACCAACGTTTACATCGACCTCTCGGGATGGTCCCCGAAATACTTCCCGCCGCAGCTTGTGCAGTACGCCAACTCACTCCTGCGGACCAAAGTCCTGTTCGGCTCCGACTACCCGATGATCCCACCGGACCGCTGGATCGCCGATTTTGAGAAACTGGCCATCAAGCCCGAAGTCAGGCCGCTGATCATGCGCGAGAACGCCATCCGGCTGCTTGGCCTCGCCGGAGCCTGAGCCTGCCCCAACTACCGACGAGGAAAAAGCCATGTCACAACGCGTACTTATCACTGCCGGAGCCAACGGGATCGGCATGGCCACCGCCAGGGCCTTCACTGCCGCCGGCGCCCAGGTCCACATCGCCGACATCGACGCCGACGCCGTCAAGGCCGTCACCGGCGAATTCGAGAACATCACCGGATCCGTCACAGACGTCAGCAATCCTGACGCCGTCGCCTCCCTTTTCGCTAATGTCGTCAATGAACTAGGCGGCCTGGACGTCCTGGTCAACAACGCGGGCATCGCCGGCCCCACCGCCCCGGTAGAGGAATACGACGCCGCCGCGTTCGCCGCCGTCGTCGGCGTGAACCTTCAGGGGACATTCAACGTGACCCAGCAGGCCATCCCGCTGCTAAAGAAATCCGATGCTGCGTCCATCATCACCATGTCCTCCCTGGCCGGACGCTTCGGGTACCCCAACCGGGTTGCCTACTCCACCACGAAGTGGGGCCTGGTCGGCTTCGCCAAAACCCTCGCCATGGAGCTTGGCCCGTTCGGCATCACCTCGAACACCATCCATCCCGGCGCCGTGGACGGCCCCCGCATCATGAGCGTCTTCGAAGGCCGCGCTTCCGTCTCCGGCCGCACCGTCCAGGAAGAAATCGACTCAGCCATGGTGAACCAGTCCGTGAAGAAGTTCATCAACCCGGACGACATCGGCGCCCTGATCCTGTTCCTCGCAGGCCCGCACGCCCGCACCATCTCCGGCCAGATGTTCCCCATCGATGCCGACTCCAAGGCAGCCGTCTAAGCACTGCCCTGATCCACCGCAGACGCTCCAGCCACGGACACATACACCCGAAACTCCAAGCCCTCCCGCCGGGCGGCCGGCTGTTGGTATGGACGAGGGCGTGCTCACGGTGGGCTTGCGGTTCTGGGGACAATGTCCACGCTTTTCGTCGCGGACTGCCTCGTAATGCCTTTGGACTGCTCCGGGCCCGCCAAAGAGGGTGTGAACACTGTTGCCTGCCCGGCGCGGGCCTGAAGTTCGGGTGCTCGTTTGATCTGCCAAAATCCAATCAGCTTTGGCTTTCAGCGGGTTAGGTTGACCGATTGAATGCAGTCGTCTGGTGCGCCAAAATATCTTGAAAGCTGTCGTGCTCCATCGCAGGCCAATTCGATGATGCCGGGAGAGGATTCCGGTTGATGGAGTATGGCGTCTCGGAGGCCGCTGACCGAGAGGGAGGCGATGACATGGCCACGGTGATCAAAGATTGGGGCACCGACGGCTGCCATCCCGGTGGTTACTTCGTCGTCGCTCAAGGCGAAGCCGGCATCGCGGATTTCTTTGAGCTTTCCATAGAACTCCGTTCGGGATCGAGCGCCCAAACTAAATTCCGCGCTTTGGCTCAGGAGCGCAGCATATTCCTCCCAGGATGGGGGAGTGTCGAAAGCCAACAGTGCGCGCGGGGCGGCACCGATATGTAACGGCAAAGAGCTTCCAAGGGCCAACCGGCGACTGTTCACTCGCCTACCGTCTATGCGCTCGATGCACACGGCCCGGGTACCGCTCCTGATGCACAGGAGTACTGTCTCCCCGGTTTCATTGTGGATTTCGCGAAGCACGGGTATCGCAGCCCGGCGCAAGTCTAGTTGGCTTAGGAGACTTCCCGCCAAGGAAATCATCTTACTGCCGACGCGATAGGAACCGCGGTGGCCGATCTGTTCTATCCAGCCTGCCTCAACAAGGGTTCCCAGCATGCGGTAGACCGAGCTGATGTGTTCGCCTGTGAGGCTGGCCAGTCTGGCCGAGGTTGCGACTCGTTCGCGAGCCAACGCGTCCATCAGCGAGCTGGCCTTCGTCAGAACCGATTCCTTCGACTCTGGCGCATCAGACTGCTCATTGGCGCTTGGGACCACCCTGAAGTCTTTCATAAGATCGGTCAGGGTCTGCGCGGCGGCTGCGAGCACGGTCTTGGCTTCTTCCTGCAGCTTGACTACGTGGTCCACCAGGCCCGCCGCCGTCAGCGCGCCGAAGATGCTGCCGTCCGCATTGAATA
Organism: Arthrobacter sp. NicSoilC5; assembly: GCF_019977395.1. NCBI lineage: Bacteria > Bacillati > Actinomycetota > Actinomycetes > Micrococcales > Micrococcaceae > Arthrobacter > Arthrobacter sp. NicSoilC5. Next base: position 461,253 of record NZ_AP024660.1, read on the forward strand.
CGGGAAATCCCACGGCTGCGATCCCATCGACAATCTCGTTGGATTCCATCCTCCAGCCCTCGCGTTTGGTATCTGCAACCAGTTGGCGGAGTGTCTCGGCGTCAACGGGCGTCCTTGACGCCAATTTTTTGTAGGGGGCTTGGGCGAGGACCTCTTCGAGTATTTCCGGGGATTGCCATGCCAGGAGGACATGTGATGCGGCACTAGTGTGAAGGGGCAGGATCCGGCCGGATGAAAGCTCGTGGAGATCAACTTCAGTGGAATCTACCTGCTCCAAGCAGACGGCTGTGCCGTTGCGTGGTATCCAGAATGCAGCAGTTAGACCAAGCGAAGACTGGATCCCCTCGAGCAACGTGATAAGGGCTTCATGATCGAGGAGAGCGTCGGTTGCCGCGTCCGCCAACCGCAAGATCCCCGTGCCCAATTCAACGAGTCCGCCAGGTGCACGGCGGAGGATTCCAGACTCTTCCAGTGATCCGATGATCCTATACACCGAGGGCCGCGGTTCATCGATAGCTTTTGCCAGATCTGCCGGGGTCGAGGGGCCGAGAACGGATGCTTTATCCACCAATTGTGTGGCCTTAAGGACCAGCTGAATCAGGTTTGCTGATTGTGGCATGTTTGCACCTCTCGATCGAACAACCAAGCACTAACAGGCGGTGTGAATCGGGAGAGCCGCAAACGAACATCATTCTGCTTCGCACCAAGTGGAAAACTGCGGTGGGACGAGCACTGTTCCATGGTGGCGACACTCGCCGATGGTAGTGCGCGAACATCCTGTCCACTATATGTGATGTGGACCGCCATGAGAGGTCGCTGAACACATAGGCTGTCGCTGCGGTGTCGCTATGGCGGTGTCGATACCGGCGTCCTGCTTCCCAATGCGTAGATGGCACCACCTGTTAAGAGCAGGGCTGCAACGGCTAGGGCAACACGCCAAAACCACGGAAAACAGTTCCGGACGGCGCCAGATAGCGTTGGCGTCAAGCCAGGCCAACACCGTGTCGCGGCTGCGGAACGGAGTTGAGGATGGCGGCCGCCAGCTCAAGAACGGACGTGGAACGGGACGTCGAGTGGTCCGGATCGCTTAACGCCTTCGCCATCTACTTCGGGTTGCTCAAAGTCCCGGATCTGAAGGTTTCTTCGAACTCTTCGAGGCTGCGGCCTTGTGTCTCGGGTAGGTATTTGACGGTGAAGGCGATGGCAACGAATCCAATCACTGCGAACACGAGGAAGGTTCCGAATCCCATCACTGCTACGAGCGGCGGGAAGACTAGGGCAACTGCAGCGTTCGTCAACCAAAGCACCAGAACAGACGCGCCGATCATGAGTCCACGCATGCGGAGGGGGAAGATTTCAGAAATCATGAGCCAGGCCAGCGGCCCGATTGTTGCCTGCATCATGGCGATGAACATGAGGATGAACGCTAGAAGGATCCAGGGGCGGATCAGGCTGTCCTGGGGCACGAGGATGCCCACCAGCCCGACGCCGATGTGGGCTGTGGTTGTTCCAATGAATCCCGTGATCATCATGCTGCGGCGGCTGACGCGGTTGATGATGTAGAGCGCAACGAGCATGGGCAGGACAGATGCGACGCCGTTGAGAACATTGAAGCTGAGGGCGGCATTTCGGTCAAACCCTGCCTGTTCCAGGACTTGAGTGCCGTAGTACATCATCGAGTTGATGCCCGTGAGCTGTTGGAAGATACCGATGCCGAAGCCGATAAAGAGCAGGCGTCGGGTCCACGGCGTTGTGAGGACCTCTTTCCAGGAGCCGAGTCGCTCAAGTCGCTCCTCTTCAGCGAGTTCATGGACTTCCGCCATTTCAGCGGCCGCACGCTCAGGGGAGCGCATGGTTCGAAGAACTTCGTGGGCTTCGGCGTCCCGCCCCTGAGAGACCAGCCAGCGGGGGCTTTCCGGCATCCTAAGCATTCCGAAGAAGAGCACGAATGCAGGTATGGCCGCCACTGAAAGCATGTAACGCCATACATCAGGGTTACTGCCGAACGTGTTGCCGATGATTGCGTTGATCAGGAAAGCCAGGAATTGGCCGGTGACGATCATGAGCTCGTTACGCGAAACCAGGCTGCCTCGTTTTTCGAAGGGTGCCACCTCGGCCAGGTACACGGGTACCGTCACGGATGCACCACCAACTGCCAGGCCCAGGACGAACCTGAAGGCAAGCAGTACGTCAAAACGCAGTGAAAATACAGAGCCGGAGGTTCCGATGAAGAAGAGGACCGCGAGGGCAATGATGAAGCCCCGGCGGCCGTATCGGTCGGAAATTCGTCCGCCGAGGAAGGCGCCGGTTGCAGCGCCGATGAGCAGGACGAAAGTGACCAATCCTTCTTCCCAGGGAGTGATGTTGAAGTAGCTGCTTATGAAAGAAAGCGCTCCGTTGAGCACACCGGTGTCATAGCCAAAGAGAAGGCCGCCGAAGGTCGCGATGACGGCTACCATCCCGAGACGTTTGTTGTAGCTCCCCTTTTCCAGTGGCGGCAAATGCCTGGTGCCGCGTTGAGGGATTGTGTCGAGATGTGCCATGTCAGCGCTCCTTTAGAGTGCAGTCAGATGAAAATGATGGTCGCGTTTGGTTACGCCGTTGTCCACCGTTCGGTTGCCGTCCGCATTGGAAAACCAGATTCTGAATCGGTGATCCCGCCAACCGAGGACCAGCTTCCTACGCCGAAAAAGGACGAAGATCCTTGTGGCGTCTTGGGCGTTACGCCTACCGGTGCCGGTGCGGATGGAGTGGAGCCGGCCTAAGTTGGGGGATCTGGCCTGAACGCCCGGGAACCGGGCTGGGAGCAGGGGTGCTTGTTCCCGGGCATTCGGCTGCTGTCTCCTTGCGGAGTCGGCGGCATTTGAACGCGACACCTGGTGGATGAACCACCAGGCAGGGTGGTGCGAACCTAGTCCGCTGCCGGCGGCAGGACGATGTCAAAGCGGGTCCGTGCCCAGGCATGTCCCCCGAGTTCGCGACCGTCGGGAGTGGGAGTACCCGGGTCCTGCTGTACGAAGTCTTTGATCAAGGACTCCTTGACGCCGAAGACGGTGTCGTATTTCAAAAGCTCATCGCCGCGGACAAAGATGTGGGTAACCAGGGTCCGAAGTCCGGGTTTGGTGACCATAAAGTGAAGGTGTGATGCGCGCATGGGGGAGCGGCCGACAGCTTCAAGCATCTTTCCGACCGGCCCGTCATGCGGAATGGGGTAGGGGGTCGGGGTCAGTCCCCAGAAGCGGTAGTTTCCGTCTTCGTCGCTGTAGAGGTGGGCGCGGCCGGAGACGCGCTGGTCGCTGTACTGGACGTCGTAGAAACCGTCTTCGTCGGCTTCCCATACCTCGATGCGGGCGTTGGGGACGGGGTTTCCGTCGGTGTCCTTGACCGTTCCTTCGACCCAGCAGGGTTCCCCCGGGGCTGCGCCGGCGATGTCTCCGCCGTTTTCAATCCGGGGGGCATCTTCGACGAAGAAGGGTCCGAAGACTGTGGCTTCGGTGGCGTCACCGTAGGCTTCGTTGTTGACGTTGATGGTCTGCATCGATGCTCCGAAGACGTCTGAGAGCAGAATGAACTCTTGTCGCCGGTCGTCGGTTATGTGGCCGACGGCCGTAAGAAACTCGATGGCTTTGTTCCACTCTTCCTCTGTGAGCCTGACATCACGGATGAAGGCATGCAGGTGGGTTACGAGGGACTGCATCAGCTGCTTCAACCGGGGGTCCTGGCAGTCTTCGAATGAGCGCAGCACGTTGCGGACCAGTTGTTCCTCGACGTTTTGCTGGGCCGCGGACACCTGCCCGGAGCCGGGGGTGCTTTCGGTTTCTGGGACACGGGTTTGCTGGGTCATTGTGGGTTCCTCGTTGTTGTTGTGATGTCGAGTATGCGGTCCGGGGCTTAGGTTTGCGATGCCTCGTCGAGCAGCTGCAGCTCCTTGTCACTCAACTGCAGATGCAGTGAGTCGAGAAGGGTGGAGAGCTGGACGGTGGTGCGTGCGCTGGCGATGGGGGCGGCCACTCCTTCCTGGGCGGCAAGCCAGGCCAGCGCGACGGATGCCGGCTCGGTGGCGTGTTCTCCGGCAACGGCACGCACCGCTTCAATGACCTTCCGGCCCTGGGGGGTCAGGTACTTCTGCGCATCGGAGGCGCGGGGGCTTTCGATGTCTTCCTCGCCGGTGTATTTGCCGGTCAGGAATCCGTGCGCCAGGGAGTAGTAAGGCACGACGGCCAGACCGTGGGTGCGCGCCAAGGGCAGGATGTCGGCTTCTATGCCGCGTTCGACGAGGTTGTATTGGGGTTCAATCACCATGGGGGCATGGAAGCCTTCGTCGGCCGTGATGTTCAGCCAGTCTTCGATCCGCTCCGCCGTGTAATTCGATATGCCGACGCAACGGACCTTGCCTTGGTCTACCAGCTCCGACATCGCCGCGATGCTCTCTACGAGGGGCGTGCTCGGGTCGTCGAAGTGGGCGTAGTAGATGTCGATGACATCGATGTCGAGCCGGGTCAGGGAGGCGTCGATGGCAGCTCGGATCGTCTCCGGGGCCAAACCGGCGAACTGCGGGTGGTGGCTTACCTTGGTGGCAATGACCAGGTCGTCGCGGTCGGACCGTCCCGCCAACCATTTCCCGATGATTGTCTCTGACTCTCCTCCGGAGTTACCTTCGGCCCAAAAGGAGTACGAATCAGCGGTGTCCAGGAAATTGCCACCACCGTTTACATAACCGTCGAGGACGGCATGCGATGTTTCGGTGTCTGCGGTCCATCCAAAGACATTCGTGCCGAGGGCCAATGGGGATACGGCTATTCCTGGGGCAATGGTCCTTTTGGTGACCAAGGTCTACCTCCTAGTGTTTCTGCAAGTTTGCGATTGGGCGGGTGGTTTGCCGGGGGCCGCACGGACCCTCCGATAGTGACTGGCTGGTTCACTACCGAGGGTCCGTGATCCTGCCTTCTTATCCGGTGGATTAGAAGGTGGGGTTAGCGCTCGGCGGCTTGCCTGCCCATGCTGCATGCAGAATGCCGCGGACATCATCGAAGGTGATCGGGCGGGGGTTGCCGTAGGACCGGCTGGTCACTTCTTCGGCGATGCGGTCGATGTCTTCTTCCTTCATGCCCAGCTCAGCAAGGGTGCGGGGAGCACCGAGTTCTCCGGCGATCTGCCACAGTCTCTCGGCGGGGTCTGCAGCCCCACCAAGGGCGCGGGACAAGGCGGCGGTAGCATCGGGGGCTGCCGGTTGGTTGAAGGCCAGAGCGTGGGGGAGAACGACCGTGTGGGTCTGGGCGTGCGGCAGGTTGAGGGTACCGCCCAGTGCGTGGCACAGCTTGTGGTGCAGGGACATCGTGGTGGCGCCAAGGCAGGCGCCACAAAGCCAGGAGCCGTAGAGGGCATTGCTTCGGGCTTCAGGGTCAGAGCTGTTGGCTACGATGGCCGGCAGCGCGGCTGCGAGTGCCCGGACGCCTTCCTCAGCCATCAACGAGATGATCGGTGTGGCATCAGGAGCGTAGAGGGCCTCCACAGCGTGGGCGATGGCATTGATGCCGCTGGTCACCGACATGCCGGCAGGCAGGGTAGCTGTCAGTTCGGGGTCGTAAACGACGCTGCGGGGCAGGACCCGGGGATCCTTGCCTGTTTCTTTACGCCCGTCGGTCGTCAGCCCCCACACGGGGGTCATTTCTGATCCTGCGTAGGTGGTGGGTACGGCAACGATGGGCAGTCCATGTTTGAGTGCGATTGCCTTGCCGAGCCCGATGGCCGAGCCGCCGCCGACGGCTACGCAGCCGTCCGCACCGACCCTGGCGGCTTCGTCGCTGGCGCGCTGGGCTACCTCGTTCGGGACGTGCATGACAGCTTCGGGGAGCACCCCGACGCAGCGGTCACCGAGTGCCTGGGCCACCCGGTGGCCGGTGTCTTCCTGTTCCGGAGAGCAAAGGACCAGGACTCGCTTGAGCCCGATCTGGTCGAGTTCCTCGGGCAGGGTTGCCAGGGAATTGACGCCGAAACGCACCCGCATGGGGAGGGCTTCGTACACAAACTGGTGGGTCATCGGGTGATTCTCCTTAGTGGGAACTTCTTTGGTGAACGGGGGTGTTCACCGGTGGTTTTCGAGGAAGGGTTAGCGTGAGCCGGCGCGGCGCTTGTTGAAGATGTCGAACGCGACGGCGAGCATCAGGACCAGGCCCTTGACGACGGACTGAACCGACTGGTCGATACCCATGAGCTGCATGCCGTTGCTCATCACGGCCATGATGAGACCGCCGGCCATGGCGCCGACGACTTTGCCGACGCCGCCGGTAACGGCCGCGCCGCCGATGAACGCTGCAGCGATGGCGTCGAGTTCGAACATGTTGCCGGCTCCTGGCTGTGCGCCGTTGGAGCGGGAGGAGTAGACGATGCCGGCCACGGCGGACAGGAAGCCCATGTTCACGAAGATCCAGAAGTTGACGCTGCGGACCTTGACGCCGGACAGGGCTGCGGCGACGCGGTTGCCGCCGATGGCGTAGACCTGACGGCCGAAGACGCTTCGCTGCATGATGACGCTGTAGACCATGATGAGGATGGCAAGCATGATCAGCACGACCGGCATGCCGCGGGCGATGGCCAGCTGCCAGGCGAAGACCATGACTGCGATGGCGATGACGAGGATTTTGGCGATGAACAACGGAAATGATGGGACGACCTGGTTGTAGCCGATCAGGGTTTTGCGGGTCCGGTACTGGTTGAAGGCGTAGCCGATCACGGCTATGGCGAAGATGAGGAGGGTGAAGATGTCGTATCCGGCGCCTCCCAGGAGGCCGTTGAGGAAGCCGGAAGCGATTTGGCCGTAGTCAGCGGGGAAGGGGGAGAGGGAGACGTTGTTCAGTACGACCAGGGTTAGGCCGCGGAAGAGGAGCATGCCTGCGAGGGTGACGATGAACGCCGGGATGCCGACGTAGGCGACCCAGTAGCCGTGCCAGGCTCCAATGGCCAGACCCGTGGCGAGGGCGGCGACGACGCCGACCCACCACGGTTGGCCGTGCTGGATCACGACGGTCGCCGAAACGGCGCCGGTCAGAGCTACGACCGAACCCACCGACAGATCGATGTGCCCTGCGATGATCACGATGACCATGCCGATCGCCAGGATCAGGATGTAGGAGTATTGCAGGACGATGTTGGTGATGTTTCCCGGGCCCAGCGAGGCGCCGCCGGTGAGCGCGGCGAACAGGGCCACGATCGCCACGAGCGCGATGTAGATCCCGCTGGTGCGCAGGTTACGGGTGAACAGCTCCCGGATTTCGCTGGTTCCGGTATTGACGACCGCTGCTGCGGCCGGCGCATCTTTCCTTTGGGATCCCCGGGGGGCTGTCACGGTCATGCTGTGAGTTCCTTCTCTTTGGTCATGAGTGTCATGAGGCGTTCCTCGGAGGCTTCGGCCTTGGGTAGCTGGCCGGTGATTCGGCCTGCAGAAAGCGCGTAGATGCGGTCGCAGGTGCCGAGCAGTTCGAGCAGGTCCGAGGAGATGACCACGACTGCCTTTCCGGCGTCCACGAAGCTGTTGATGAGTGTGTAGATTTCGTATTTCGCGCCGACATCAATGCCGCGGGTGGGTTCGTCCAGGATCAGTACCTCAGGGTCCGTGAGCAACCACTTCGAGAGCACGACTTTCTGCTGGTTCCCGCCGGAGAGTTTGCCGACGATCGATTTCACGTTGGGGGCCTTGATGTTCATCGATTTCATCGCGAACTCGGCAGCGCGCGCTTCTTCGTGATGGTTAACGAAGCCCCAGCTCGCCAGTTTTCCCAGTGCTGCGGCTGAGACGTTGCGGGCGATGTCGTCGATGAGGTTCAGGCCGAAGGCTTTGCGGTCTTCGGTGGCGTAGGCGATCCGGGCCTCGATGGCTGCGGCGACGGATCGGGTGTGGATCTCCTTGCCGTGCATGAAGACTTTGCCTGATACGTACTTGCCGTAGGAGCGGCCAAACAGACTCATCATCAACTCGGTGCGTCCGGCGCCCATGAGGCCGGCGATGCCGATGACCTCTCCGGCGCGGACTTCGAAGCTCGCCCCATCGACGACCAGGCGGTCCTGGGTGGGGTGCTTGACTGTCCAGTCCTCCACCCGAAGAACGACCTCGCCCGGGTTTGAAACGCGGTCGGGGTAGAACGCTTCGAGGTCCCGGCCTACCATGCCGCGGATAATGCGGTCGACGTCCACGTCGGGATCTGCCATGTCCAGGGTTTCCACAGTCTTTCCATCCCGGATGACGGTGGTGTGGTCCGCAATCGCTTCAATCTCATTGAGTTTGTGAGAAATGATGATCGAGGTGATGCCACGATCGCGAAGCGCGCGGACCAGGTCAAGCAGGTGGGCGGAGTCATTGTCGTTGAGCGCAGCGGTCGGCTCGTCGAGGATAAGAAGCTGCACTTCCTTGGACAGTGCCTTAGCGATTTCGACCAGCTGCTGCTTGCCAACGCCAAGCTGTCCGACGGGGGTGGTGGGCTCTTCCCGCAGACCGACGGACGCGAGGAGTTCGGCGGCCTCGGCGTTCGTCTTGTGCCAGTCGATCAGTCCTGAGGCTCCGCGGCGCTCGTTGCCCAGAAAGATGTTCTCGGCGATCGACAGGTCAGGCACGAGGGCCAGTTCCTGATGGATGATCACGATGCCGGCATGTTCTGAATCTCGGATGCCGGAAAAAGAACACGTCTGCCCCTTGAACAGGATGTCGCCCCCGTAGCTCCCGGCGGGGTAGACGCCGGAGAGGACTTTCATGAGGGTGGACTTGCCTGCACCGTTCTCGCCGCAGATGGCGTGGACCTCTCCGCGTTCCACAGCCAGCGAAACGCCGGACAGCGCTTTAACGCCGGGGAAGGTCTTAGTGATGGATTGCATTTCCAGGATGTGGTCGGCCATTGGCCCGCCGTCCTATCAGTCTTGTAGGGAGAAAGGGCCGGGAGGGGCACTGGGTGCCCCTCCCGGGGGCACTTACTTAAGGCGGCCGGCTGCAACCTGTTCAGCGGTGTAGTAGCCGGAATCGATCAGGGCGGACTTGGTGTTGTCCTTGTAGATCGGCTGGATCGGGACCAGGAACGAGGGGACGATCTTGGACCCGTTGTCGTAGGACTTGGTGTCGTTGATCTCAGGGTCTTTTCCAGCCAACAGGTCCTGAGAGGCTTTCACTGCCTGGGCGGCCAGGGCGCGGGTGTCCTTGAACACCGTGGAGAACTGGACGCCGTCGTTGATGGACTTGATGGAGGCAACCTCGGCGTCCTGGCCGGTGGTGACAGGCATGGGCTTGGGCTGTGACGAAAGTGTCGGGCCGTATCCGGCGTTGCGAAGGGCGGTGATGACGCCGCGTGCGATGTTGTCGTTGGGGGTGAGGACACCGTCCAGCTTGGCGCCGCCGCCGTTGTAGCCGGCGGTTAGGAGGTTATCCATGCGCTCCTGCGCCTTTTGTTGCGACCAGTTTTCGGTTGCCACCTGGGAGAGCTTGTTCTGCCCCGACTTCACCACGAGCGTGCCGTTGTCGATGTACTTCTGCAGCACAGACATGCCGCCGTTGAAGACGAAGGTTGCGTTGTTGTCATCGAGCGATCCGCCGAAGAGCTCGATGTTAAAGGGGCCCTTTGCGGATCCTTCGGTACCGTCCTTGTTGAGCACGCCCAGCCCAATGAGGAGCGATGTGGCCTGCTGAGCCCCGACCTTGAAGTTGTCGAAGGTGACGTAGACGTTGACGTTGGGGCTGTTTCGAACGAACCGGTCGTAGGAAACGATCGGGATCTTCGAGCTTGCCGCCTGCTGCAGTTGCGGGGCCAGTGCCGTTCCGTCGAGCGGAGCCAGGATCAACAGGTTGGCACCTTTGGTCATCATCTGGTCCACCTGCCGCTGCTGGGTGGGGATGTCGTTGTTGGCGTACTGGAGGTCCACCTGGTATCCGGCCTTTTCAAGGCCATCCTTGATGGCCTTGCCATCGGTGATCCACCGCTCTTCGTCCTGGCTGGGCAGGGATACGCCGATTCGGGTGTCGCTGGCTGCCTTGGGAGCACTGCCGGCGGCGGCGCCTCCACCGGCACCTCCACCCGCGCAACCAGCAAGTACCAGTGATGTGACTGCTGTTGCTGCGAACAAGAAAATCTTCTTAAACACCGTTCTCCTCCTTTGGAGAGCCGCGTGACGCTTGAAGCGTCTGATCTGCTTCGGCCTTCGCCGAGCCTGAATTGGGGATGTGATTGCGAGCACTTAGTGCCGTACAATGGACATCATGTTCGCACAGTACCAGCTATTGAAGCTAGTGGTGTTCCAAATTACATTTCGACGGGCCAGTTGAAAGCCTTTCCGGAAAGGCTTGAGGGCAGCGAACATCCTTGACTTGAAGGAGTCAGGCGCGGCGCATCCGCGCGAGCGATGACGCGAGTGCTAACTGTCCCGGGAGGGGCAAGAAAAGAGGCGGTTGGTGAACACCATTCAGCTGTTGATGAAGGCCAGCCAGGTCATAGACGAACTGGCTCGAATCGGCCAATCAACACCGGCGGAACTGGCCAAAGTAGTGTCCGAGCCCCGGCCGACCGTTTATCGGATCGTCGCAGCCCTGGAGCAGGAGAAGCTCGTACGGTCGGGCGGTGACGGCAAACTTGAGCTGGGGACTGGAATTCTCAAGCTTGGTGACGCTGCGGCGGACGCCCTTGTGGACCGCTCAGAGCTGCGGTCGCAGCTGCGGTGGGTCCGCGGGCAGCTTGGCATGAGCGCGTTTTTCTGCGTGCTGCGGGAGTACGGCGCTGTTTGCCTGGATCAGATCCAAGGGGCGGACGTTGACCTGCTCGGCCTTGCGCCGGGTCGCACCCTCCCTCTGCACGCTGGCGCCGCACCGCAGGCGCTGCTTGCGTTTGGGTCACCCGAATTCCGCGAGTCCGTGCTGGCCTCGGGGCCATACCCGAGCATCGCTTCACAGACACCGCTGTCCGGCGAACAGTTGCGGGAAAGAGTGGACCGCACGGCCCGCCGCGGATGGAGCGTTGAGGACAGCGAGGTCATCGAGGGCGTTGCCTCAATCGCCGTTCCTGTGTTCCGCCGGGACGGCACTCTGCTTGGGGCCATGTCCGTCGCCGGCCTTCGCGCTAATGTCCAGGGGCAGGAAGAGAGAGCTCATCGGATACTCAATGCCGCCGCCAAGACCATCGCGGCCTCCATGGCGCAGGAAGACCCCAACGACACGCGGGACGCTTCGCGTCTGGATCCTCCCGAAGGCTCTGAACGGGACTCGCCGCGCGCGCCCGCAGTAATCGCCAAAGCCAGCGCATTGATGAACGCTCTCGCCGAGGAACGGATTGCCACCTCTACCCGGCTGACGGAACTTCTCGAGGAACCCCCGAGTTCGGTCTATCGAATGTTGGCCACCCTGGCGGAAGCCGGCTGGGTGGAACAGATCGGACACCGCGGGGCGTACCGCATCGGAAGCAAGCTGCTGTCCCTCTCCAGCGAACTTACCCAGCGCTTGGATATTCGTCGCGCAGCGGCTCCTGTCCTGCGCGAAATCCATGCAAAGACGGGGGAGACGACCTTCTTGTGCATCCGCAGCGCTACGCGGGCTGTCTGCATCGAGCGTATCGATGGGATAAGGGTCAACAGCAGGGTCCTGAAACTCGGCGAGTCCCTTCCACTGCATGTCGGCGCGGCACCCCGGGCCTTGCTCGCGTTCGAGGACCGCTCGTCCTGGGACGAATACGCAGCAATTGTTGCCAACAGCGGAGAGCCCTGGCGAGATGTCAGAACCCGATCCGAGTTCTATTCAGGCCTGGAGCAGATCCGGGGCCAGGGCTTTGTGATCAGCGATAACAATGTGACCCCGGGAATCGCGGCCATCGGAGCCCCTGTCTTTGACCATCGCGGTGGGGTAGCCGCCTCCTTGTCTGTCAGTGGCCTTCGCGAGGGCATGCTGTCCCAGCCGGTGGGCGCTGAACCTATCGTCGATCTCGTCCTCGCGGGGGCCCGCGCGTTGTCCGAGTACCTTGGGGCGCCGGCTGTAGCCAAAGCGGATGCAGACGTGTCACATGTCATAGCTTGACCCGCCGCCCCGTCCGTGACATGCTTCCGGACAGGGTGTCCACTAGGTGACACTGAAACTCAATTTCTCGGCGTGACAGACATCGCTTACCGAACCTGCACGCCCACCACCGAAATCGCACCAACCTGGGTGCTCAGTCGAAGGAGACAAGCGTTGGAACCGATCGTCGTAGGACTCTTAGGAATCACACACCCGCACGCTTCTGCCCGGGTTCGCGCCCTGCGTGAAATCGAGGGCGTTGAGGTACTCGCAGCCGCTGACGAGGATTCCCGGCTGAAATACTTCACCGATAAGTACGATATGGAGCCGCGCGACATCGATTCGCTGCTCCAGGATGAGCGCATCAACGCGATCATGGTCCACTCCAAGAGCAAGGACATGGTTCCCCACGCGCTCCGGGCCCTCGCCGCCGGCAAATCCGTCGTCGTCGAAAAGCCCGGCGGAGGCACCGTCGAGGACCTCGAGCGGTTGGCCGAGGCCGAAGCCAAAGCCGCCCCCGGCCTCGTTGTGCAGGTCGGTTACAACGTGCGCCTCGCACAGTCCATCGCCGAGGCCAAGAAGCTAATCGCGGACGGCGTCATCGGTGAAGTCGTCTCGGTATCCGCCCGCGGCGCCGCCCTCGTCGGTGAACACCTGACCGCGCACCTGAACCAACCCGCGGACATGGGCGGCGCCCTCTGGATCATCGGATGCCACATGCTTGACTCCCTGGTCCACATGTTCGGCGCCCCCGACTCGGTCAACGCGCGCGTCCACAAGTCCGGCCGCCTCTCGGATGAGAAGAGCCGCGAGGACTCTGCCGCCGTCCTGCTGAACTACCCGGACATGTCGGTGACCTTCAGCTTTGACGGACACGACCACCTTGAGTGGTTCGAAAGCTCCAGGGTCTCCGTCTACGGGACGGGCGGCATGCTCGAAATCGGCATACTGCCCCAGAAACTCCGCGTGTACGTGGACCAGGACCGCGCCGGGTGGCGGGCCGGATGGACCGAATGGACCCAGAGCTACTTCACCCCGCCCTTCGCCCGGACCGAACTCAATAAGTTCTCGGAACTTCCGGAACTGGAAAACATCAGCAACTTTCACCCTGAGATGCGCGGCTGGGTCGACAGCATCCGCACAGGCGCGCCGGTCGTCGCGCCCGTCGCTGATGCCCTTGCCGTCGCCCGGATCGTTGAGGCATGCTACCGCTCCGAGAAGGAGCAGGGAGCATCCGTCGAGGTCGAGAGCGCATGAACTCCCAGAACGAGGAAACCGTGACTCCACAGCTAATTGCCACCTGCTGGGTGAGTGCAGGGGACACCGCCCCCGGCCTCCCGGACGAGACCAGCCCCATCCCGATCGAGGAGCGCATCGAACTGATCGCCCAGACCGGATGGTCCGGCATCGGTTTGGTGCACCACGACCTGCTGCAGGCCCGCCGAACCATCGGCTACGCCGAACTCTCCCGGATCATCCGCGAGGCAGGAATCGACATCGTCGAGGTGGAGTTCCTGAACGGCTGGTGGACCACCGGTGCCGAGCGCGCCGAATCCGACATCCAGCGCGCCGAATTGTTTGAAGCCGCGAAGGCCCTGGGCGCGCGGCACATCAAGGTCGGAGCCGGCGAGACAGACAACCCTCTTCCGCTGTCGACGATGGCCAGCGCCTTCGCTGATTTGGCGGACGAAGCTGCCGAATCCGGCATACGGCTGGCACTGGAGGCCACGCCTTTCTCCCACCTGCGCACAACCCAGGAAGCGGTCAAGGTCGTCACACACTCCGACAGCCCGGCCGCGGGTCTGATGATCGATATCTGGCACACCCACAGGTCAGGACTCTCACATGACGACCTCTGGGACGTCGTACCCATGGACAGGGTTTTCGCCGTGGAAATCGATGACGGACACAAGGACGTCGTCGGCAGCCTCTTCGAAGACACCATCAACAACCGCGCCTACTGCGGCGAAGGGGACTTCGACACCCGCAGGTTCATCCGACGAACACTGGATGCCGGATACAAGGGCCCCTGGGGTGTGGAGATTATCTCCGCCGAACACCGCAGCCTCCCCGTAGCGGAGGGCCTCAAACGAGCCTATGAGACCGCCATGAACTGCTTCCCCAGTACCGTAAACGCCCGCTGACCAGCACCGCGCACGAGGCCGGCCCAGTACGGACCGGCTCTGAACACGCATCGGTGTAAAACCGACTCCAACTTTCTGAAAGGCCACACCATGTCCAACGACAAGCGCCTGCGTCTGGCCCTTTTCGGCTCCGGCCGCATCGGGCAGGTACATGCACGCAACATCGCAGCACACCCGAACATCGATCTCGTCCTGATCGCTGACCCCTTCATCGACGGGGCACGCCGTCTGGCGGAAAGCACCGGTGCACTCGCTGTGCAGGACCCCGAAGAAGTCTTCGCAGACACCAGTCTGGACGGGGTCATCATCGGCTCGCCCACCAGCACTCACGTGGACCTTATTTCCCGCTCGGTAGCCCGAGGCCTTGCCGTGCTCTGCGAAAAGCCCATCGATCTGGATATCGACACCGTCCTCGCGTGCCGCGAACAGATCAAAGACTCCACTGTCCCCATCATGCTCGGGTTCAACCGGCGCTTCGATCCCTCCTTCGCTGCTGTCCGCGCCAGGGTGGAAGCCGGAGAAATCGGCAAGCTGGAACAGCTCACCATCACCAGCCGCGACCCCGAGCCAGCGCCACGGGACTACATCGCCGGATCAGGCGGCATCTTCAGGGACATGACGATCCACGACCTGGACATGGCCCGTTCCTTTATCCCGAACATCGTCGAAGTCTCCGCAGTGGCGTCCAACGTCTTCAGCAAAGACATCGAAGAGCTTAACGACTTCGATTCCGCCGTAGTGACTCTGCGCGGCAGCGAAGGCGAGCTCATCACCATTACCAACTCCCGTCACTGCGCTTTCGGCTACGACCAGAGGCTGGAAGCATTCGGGCCGGACGGCATGCTCTCGGCGGCCAACGTCGCGCCCACCACCGTCCGCAAATCCGGTGCCAAAGGTACAGAAGAAGCTGACGCCTACTACCCCTTCTTCCTCGAACGCTACCCGCAGGCCTACTACGCAGAGCTGGATGCATTCGCGCACTCCATCCGGAGCGGGGCAACCACCTCACCGAGTTTCGCCGACGGGGTTTCCGCCCTGATCCTGGCGAACGCGGCAGCAGAATCCGCCGTCACCGGCAAAACTGTGAGCGTCGTCGAGCTCTAGCACTCCACATTGGGGGTTCGCATCGCCGATGCGAACCCCCAATCGCAAATCGCTACGTTATTCAGTTCTATCGCTTCAGGCTGCCCGTCCCCGCCGGCGAATACTGCCGCTATGGGCAGCCCAGGATCAAGGAGACCCATGGCAACCGGTAAATGGGCCTGGACTGTCAGCGAAGGCGACGTCGTCGCATGGGCTGACAGGAAGCAGCGCCTCCACGGAACAGTCGTGGAAGCTGCACCCGAGCTCGGCGTCGCATGGATCATCGACATCGTATACGGGGAACGCCACATGGTGATGATGCAGGATCTCCTTCCTGAATCCCCGGCTGCCCCCGGATTCGCCGTCCCGTTGTCTCAGTTTCAGGCGCCTCAACGGCCGACAAGCTAATAAGAATCCGGGGTAATTCGGCACCTTCCCATCACTGAGAAGCACCACGAGAAAGAAACGAACCCCTAGTGAAAGTCTTTAGCTCTCCGGCCGTCAAAAAGGCCCTCGATGAAGTCATCGATCTGTTCCAACAGGCAACATCAGTCGACGTTAAGGCTGTCTTTGAGCCAACAGGCCAGCTGCTTGGACGCATAGAAGCCCGTGAACCGTTCGATGCGATGATCGCGGTAAGCGGCTCGTTCGCGTCGTTGGGGCCCGTAATCGATGCCAGTACCCTGACACCTGTGGCTCGCGCCGGCATCGGTGTCGCCGTCAACGGCGGCACTTCAGCTCCTGACATCTCGACGGCCGAATCCTTCATCAAGACCATCCGCGGCGCCAGGTCGGTAGCCTACTCCGGTATCGGAGCCAGCGGAGCCTACTTCGCGACACTGCTGGAAGTCCTGGGCCTCAGCGAAGAAGTCGGCTCCCACGCCACCATCGTCAAAAAGGGTTACGTCGCCGAAGCCGTCGTGGACGGCACCGCGGATATAGCAATCCAGCAGCTCAGCGAACTGCTGTTCGTACCCCAAGCCCACATCGTCGGTCCACTGCCCCCCGAGTTCCAGCACTACACAGAATTCTCTGCGGCAGTAAGCGCCGACTCCACTACACCAGTGGAAGCGCAGTCCTTCGTATCCTTCCTAGCCTCCCCGGCAGCACAAGCCAAATACCTGCAAACGATGCTCGAACTGCCAACGGCCCCCGGCAAATAGAGCGCCCTTCCGGAGCTGACCTTCCAGGCCCGGCCGAAACGGCCCACCGCCGACATTTTGTCTTCTCCACCATGACAGCGAAAAGAGACAACCCCGATGAACCAGGCTTTTGTGTACGACGCTGTGCGCACCCCCTTTGGAAAGTTCGGCTCCGGCCTCGCCGCCGTCCGCCCGGACGACCTTGCTGCGCACGTGATCAAGGAATCCGTCAAGCGGGCGCCGTCCCTCGACGTCGAGCGGATCGATGAGGTGGTGTTCGGCAACGCCAACGGTGCCGGTGAGGAGAACCGCAACATCGCCCGGATGGGCACGCTGCTGGCCGGGCTCCCGGTTTCCATCCCGGGCACCACGGTGAACCGGCTCTGCGGGTCCTCCCTGGATGCCGCCATTATTGCCTCCCGCCAGATCAATGCCGGTGATGCCGACCTGATGTTGGTCGGTGGCGCCGAGTCGATGTCCCGCGCGCCCTGGGTGCTGCCGAAGACGGAGAAGCCGTATCCGGCCGGGGACATGACCCTGGCGTCCACGACGCTGGGCTGGCGCCTGGTGAACAAGGCGATGCCGAAGGAGTGGACCATCTCCCTGGGCGAGGCCACCGAGAGGCTCCGCGAGAAGTACGGCGTGACCCGGGAGGCGCAGGATGAGTTCGCCGCTGCCTCGCACAACCTGTCCGCGGCCGCCTGGGACGAGGGCTTCTACGACAACCTGGTCGCCCCGGTGCCGGGCACGGACCTGGTGCGCGACGAGGGCATCCGGGCGGGTTCTTCGGCGGAGAAGCTCGCCGGGCTCAAGACCGTGTTCCGGGCAGAGAACGGCACGGTCACCGCGGGGAACGCGTCCCCGTTGTCCGACGGCGCCTCCGCGGCCTGGATCGGGTCCGAGGCGGCCGCGGGGCTGCTGGGCCTGGACCCGCTGGCGCGTATCGCCGGGCGTGGCGCGCACGCCAACGATCCGCAGTACTTTGGCTACGCCCCGGTCGAGGCGGCGAACAAGGCCCTCGAAAAGGCGGGCATCGGCTGGGAGCAGGTGGGCGCTGTCGAACTTAACGAAGCGTTCGCCGCGCAGTCCCTGGCCTGCATCAACGCCTGGGGCGTCGACCACTCGATCGTGAACCGGCACGGCGGGGCGATTGCCATGGGCCACCCGCTGGGTGCTTCCGGGACCCGGATCCTGGGCACCCTGGCCCGGTCCCTGCAGGCCTCCGGCGAACGCTGGGGTGTCGCTGCGATCTGCATCGGCGTGGGCCAGGGCCTGGCCGTCGTGCTCGAAAACGTGACCGCCGCCGGAACCAACACTGGAAAGGACCAGTAATGCTGAACTTCGTAGATTCGGTCCAGGACGCCGTCGCCGGCATCAAGGACGGCTCCACCGTGATGATCGGCGGGTTCGGCAACGCCGGCCAGCCGTTCGAACTGATCGACGCGCTGCTGGAGTGCGGCGCCACGGACCTGACCGTGGTGAACAACAACGCCGGCCAGGGGGATCAGGGCCTGGCCCTGCTGATCAAGGAGGGCCGGGTGAAGAAGATGATCTGTTCCTTCCCGCGGCAGTCCGATTCCTGGCATTTCGACGCCAAGTACAAGGCCGGCGAGATCGAGCTCGAACTCGTCCCGCAGGGCAACCTCGCCGAACGCATCCGCGCCGCGGGGGCCGGGATCGGCGGGTTCTTCACCCCCACCGGCTACGGCACCATGCTCGCCGAGGGCAAGGAAACCCGGATCATCGACGGCCGCGGCCACGTGTTCGAAACCCCCATCCACGCCGACGTCGCCCTCATCAAGGCCCTGAAGGCTGACGGCAAGGGCAACCTCGTCTACCGCAAGACCGCCCGGAACTTTGGCCCCATCATGGCAGCGGCCGCGAAGCACACCATCGTCCAGGTCTCCGGGATCGTGCCCACCGGGGCGCTGGACCCGGAGAACGTGGTCACCCCGGGCATCTACGTCAACAGCATCGTCAAAGTTGCCGGGAGCGGCAGCACAGCAGGAAAGGCGGCCTGACATGAGCGTGCAGTCCAACGAAAAGTCCCTCCAGACCTCGGCGACGCCCCTGGGCCGGGATGACCTGGCCCGGCTGGTGGCAAAGGACATCGCCCCCGGGTCCTTCGTGAACCTCGGCATCGGCCAGCCCACCCTGGTGTCCAACTACCTCACCGAGGACCAGAACATCACCCTCCACACGGAGAACGGGATGCTGGGCATGGGCCCGGAAGCCAAGGGCGACGAGATCGACGAGGACCTGATCAACGCCGGCAAGATCCCCGTCACCGAACTCCCGGGCGCGTCCTACTTCCACCACGCCGACTCGTTCGCGATCATGCGCGGCGGGCACCTGGACATCTGCGTCCTGGGCGCCTTCCAGGTCTCCGCCACCGGCGACCTCGCCAACTGGCACACCGGCGCACCCGGGGCGATTCCCGCCGTCGGCGGTGCCATGGACCTGGCCACCGGCGCCAAGGACGTCTTCGTGATGATGACCCTCCTGACCCGCGAAGGCGCATCCAAGATCGTGGACGCCTGCACCTACCCCATCACCGGCGTCGGCTGCGTCACCCGCGTCTACACGGACAAAGCCATCTTCCTCACCGGCCCGGACGGCGTCACCGTCCGCGAAACCTTCGGCTGCACCCTCGAGGAACTCCAGGACCTGGTACCCGTCCCGCTCAAGGCCACGCCCGGTGCCATGGATCAAAGGTAACGCCGGCAGACAACGATAGGTCGCTCCTCCCGGTCTTCTGGAATGGGCACGGTGTGCTTGGATACCAAACTTTCCGTTGAGCAGCGTCACAACCACTCAACTGACGGCCGAGCCGGAAGGGGAGCGGCCCACCTTAGCTTGACGCCGTTAAACGCACTCAACCGACGAAGACCTGCCAGGGCTAGAAGCTGAAATCCTCGTGGTGGAGTTGCCTCCGCGGAACGCCGGCCTGCCTTAGAGCCAATGTCGCGGCGGAGGAGAGTCGTGGTGAGGCGCACATGTAGACGTCTCGGGTGGCAAGGTCCGGGACCATAGCCAGCAGGTTTTGCGCTGACATCGCGTTCCGCGGGTCGGAGGCAGATCCGGTCAGGAAGATCAGTTGCGCCCCGCGCTGCCGAGCGATGTGCTCGAGCTCGTCGCGGAAGAGAATCTCTTCCACGGAGGAGGCCCGATACAGCAGGGTCAGTTCCCGTCCGTGGACCGGGAGTGTCTCGAAGAGGGCCCTCATAGGGGTGATTCCCACCCCGCCACCGATTAGAAGGACTCCCCGGCCTTCGCGTCGCTCATTCGTCATGGCACCATACGGGCCCGCGCCGAGGACCCTTGTTCCGGGTTTCACGGCGTGAATGAGGCGGGTGCCGTCGCCTACCGCCTTGACGGTTATCCGGAGGAATTGGGGGTGCGGCGGCGCTGACAGCGAGAAGGGGTGGGAAGACAGCCAGAGGGGTCCAGCCAGGAATCGCCACCGAAAGAATTGGCCGGATTCGGCGTTGAGTTCTTCGAGGTGGCGGCCTCGAAGGATGATGCTGACCACGCCTGCTCCCTCGTGGACGATGTGATCTACGCGCAGCCGGTGCCGCCACATCTGCGTGAGCGGGGCAAGCACCCGGTACCGGAGTACCAGCCCGAAACTTAGGGTGTAGAGCAGGCTCCATGCGATCTGTACGAGGGGCATCCCCGCCAGGTCCGGGCCTGCCAGTTCGTGGGCGAAGGACAGCGCGATGGCCACGTAAGTGAGGAGATGCACTAAGTGCCAGGACTCGTACTGCATCCTGCGCCGCACGTTTCGCGTAGACACGTAGCCGACTCCGATGAACAGCAATGTTCCGGCTGTGGCAGTAACAAGTCCGGGCATCCGAAGAACGTCCACTGTGGCCGCACTCAACGGGATCCGTTGAACCATTGACCAGGCCACGGTCGCGGCTACGCCGTGAATGAGCATCAGCACGAAGATGGCCCTGCCGCCCAAGCCGTGCCATCGGGATAGCCGGTCAGCACCGACTCCACGTTCCAGCCCAGGTGCGCGTGACATCAGGCCCATCATGACGGTGACACCGTAGCCGGCCAACAGTCCGGACATGTGGGCCACCAGGGGAAGGTTGAACTGCACCGGATGGGGGGCCTTGATCACTCCCAGGGCCATGACTGCGACCGCACCGGCCATAATCAGCCACAGCGCCAGGGCAGGTGAGACGCTCCCGGACGCCCCCGCTTCTGACCGGGCAGCTCCGGGATGGTCGGCTGTTGCTGTCATCGTTTTTCCTTTGTGGCAGCCAAGCGGCGCCGGTAAGTCATCAAATAGCTATGAGGAGTCCTAGCGCCTTCCTCTGTTGCCGCCAGGCGTCGTCGCACCCCTGGCGGGCCCGGTCCGTCCTTGTTGATTCGGGGTGGCCGCCGCGGCAGGTCCGACTGTATCGGCGGCCATAACGGTGGTCTGGACGGGGGAGACGGCGGGCCCGTTCAGGCCCAGCTGCACGCCGATAATCACGGCTGCGGCGACGATGGCGGCGGATAGCACCTTCTGGAACCATCCCCAGGCAGCAGCGCGGTTCCCTGTTGGACGCCGGGCGGCGATGTGTTGGGTGCCGGCAGGTGCGGTGCTATTCATGGCGCGAATGTTTCGGTAATGGGGGCATGGGCGGTGGAGCGCCCGCGGTCTGTCATCGGCGGGACCAGCGGGAGTTTGACGGCGGTCATCAGCGTCTTTCTTGTGCGAGGGCCGGCAGGGATTACCTCAAACGACGGGCCCTGGACATGAATGAAGGTCGATTCAGCTTTGAGGTGACGTTGTTGTTCGGGCGGACGCCGGTGGTCAGCGTCCGCCCGAAGAAGCACGCTTCGGCTCAGTGGCCGCCGGTTTCGGTGGCGGTGATGGTGAAGTTGGTGTCGAGCTTGACGGTGGCGTGGGTGTTGTCGGATTTGGTGATGTGGGCTTCGTAGGCGGCGGAGCCGTCGTCTTCGGTGGTCATGGCATCGATGGTGGCGCCGGCGTTGGCGGCCAGGACGGCGGCCTTGACCTTGTCCGCGGTGTCCCCGGTGAGGGCTGTTTCGTTTCCATCGTGTCCATGGCCGCCAGGGCCACCGCCAGGGCCGCCGGTTTCGGTGGCGGTGATGGTGAAGTTGGTGTCGAGCTTGACGGTGGCGTGGGTGTTGTCGGATTTGGTGATGTGGGCTTCGTAGGCGGCGGAGCCGTCGTCTTCGGTGGTCATGGCATCGATGGTGGCGCCGGCGTTGGCGGCCAGGACGGCGGCCTTGACCTTGTCCGCGGTGTCCCCGGTGAGGGCTGTTTCGTTTCCATCGTGTCCATGGCCGCCACGGCCACCGCCAGGGCCGCCGGTTTCGGTGGCGGTGATGGTGAAGTTGGTGTCGAGCTTGACGGTGGCGTGGGTGTTGTCGGACTTGGTGATGTGGGCTTCGTAGGCGGCGGAGCCGTCGTCTTCGGTGGTCATGGCATCGATGGTGGCGCCGGCATTGGCGGCCAGGACGGCGGCCTTGACCTTGTCCGCGGTGTCCCCGGTGAGGGCTGTTTCGTTTCCATGGGCGGCACCGGCTTGGGCGGTGCTGGACGGGCTGGGCGCCGTGGTGGCAGCGTTGGCCGGCAGTGCGGCTGCAGTGAGGGCGCCGCCTCCGATCAGTGCACCGACAAGGCTGGCCCCTGCCGCGATTCTCCGGACGTTCTTCATCAGTTTTCTCCTTGTTGATGCCACTCCGTATTTCGAAGTTGTTCCAATCCTGCGGGGGCGCGCTGTCCAGGTCCTTTCCCTCTCCTGTGGGTGAACTGTGAGCTGTTTCAGGGCTGCTCCACAAAATTTGAAACCACCATTGCTGCCCGGCAGGATCGATTCACTGCCAGCCCGCACCCTAGACAGCCGTCGACCGCCCATTCGACGACAGGAATCAGCGTCGGGTTAAAAGAGCCGAGAATGGTGATTCTGTTCGCTTGGCAGAAGGTACATGGTGCACCGTCTGAAGGGGACGAACTCCGAACCTGGACGTGTCCTGGCGAAGGGCTTAGTCGCGACGAATTCGGACGGTCCCAGGTGGCCTAAAGACCGTTTGTTGGGGTGTGGACATTGTCCACACTTTGGCCTTTGGACTGGGGAGGAGATCGCTCGGACCCGCTCGGATTCCGCGTATTTCCGCCACTTCCCCGTGCTTGCAGGGCTGGACTGTAGTTCGAGTCCCACCTCGGGCACAGTGTTTCCCCTCGTCAGAGGGATCTTTGCTTTTCCGTGTTGACAAAGCTCGCGGTCGCGTCGCCTGACGGGTTGGGCCGCGGGCTGTGGCCTGGCCGCCGCGGGGCCAATTCAGGTGTGCGGGGGTGGCGGGTACAGGACCCTGGCCCCTGGGCCTTCCGCCTGCGGGGTGTGGGTCATTGTGGTTCCTCGTTTCCGGTGCTGTCGGGTGGGCCCGGGGTGGCATATACCCACGCTGCTGACCGGACTGTCCCTGGTGCATCTCGTCTCCGGCGGCGCCAAGGAGGCTTCAGAGCTGCCGCGCATCACCGGGCCGCCGCTCAGCACGGTGCATCGGCTCCCGCAGGTACTTAAAAGCGAAGGCTACCTCCGGGACGCACTCGTGGGTCTCGGCCTGGGACCAACCCTGATCGTGCTGGGGTTCAACGCCCTCTCGTCCAACCCGCTGGCCGCCGTCGCAACACCTCATCTGGACACCCTGGCTGGCCAGGTGCTGGACACCGTGCACATGGCCGTCCCCGATCACGGCTCGGTTCTCTACCTCGTCAAAATTCCCGGCTATCAGTGAGCGGAGATGCGCTCACGGGTCGGCCTGCGCATGCCTCTGACGCGCACGGGTATCGGTAGGGCAATGTTGTTAACTGATGATCCCGCTGCCTGGGTGCAGCGCTGGCGCGCGGAGGCACCGGCTGACGACACCGGCGCCCCCGCGCCAGCACTGCAGGCCCCAATGCCGATGATGACTTCGTCGGGTGCATTCACCACTACCGCAAGGGCGGCTACTCATACGACATGGACGAGAACGAACCGGGGATCCGCTGTGTCGCAGCACCCGTCCGGGACGCTCAGGATCCATCGAGGGGGCCATCAGCGTCTCGGCAACCCCCTTACAGGCCAGCGCACCGCATGCGGGGAACTCCTTCCCTCGGTGCAGCGCGTTGCCGCCGCCATTTCGGGGGAGAGGGGCTTCAGGCCGGCGCGCTAGACCGCTTGCGCAAGGACCCGAAACACCCCGCTTGCCCTGGGCGGGGGGCTAACTGGTCGCGTCCTGCCCCGAATCGATTCCCGAGCGCAGCGAATAGCGAATCTGACCAGGCTGTCGGCTGGCGGCCTGCAAAGGCCTGGCGCGCATCAGGCCCGGCGGCGAGACTGCGGGTGTTGTTGAGCGGTTGCTCGTTTGCGGGTCGCCGCTGGCGGTGGAACTAGGTCATGGCAGCGCGTGGCGCGCAGGCGCTGGTGATGAGGCGCCGGGCCAGCTCGACGGCGCGTTTTCCGTACGTGCCACCGTCAAGGACGGACGCGGTGGCGTAGGCCCCATTGAGGACGATGAGGAGTTCTTCGGCGAGCTGGTCGGGTTCGTCGGCGCCAGCCTCAGCCGCCAAGGAGTAGAACCAGTCTCGGATTTGTTGTTTGTGGGTAACGGCTGCCTGGTGTGCAGGGTGATGGCCTTCTGGAAACTCAGTGTTGGTATTCAGCATGGGGCATCCCCGGTAGGTGCTGCGGGCGCAGTCCGTGGCGAGTACTTCGAAAATGGCGATGAGCTTGTCCCGTGGGTCCGCGTGTTCCCCGGCGGTGTTGCGCATGCGCTCGAACCAGGCGTCTGCGCGGCCTTCCACGTAGGCCGTGGCGAGGGCATCCTTGGTGGGGAATTGACGGTAAACGGTGGCGTTGCCAACGCCGCACTCCTTGATGACCGTATCCATCCCCACTGCCCTGATACCCCGCGTGTAGAACAGGCGCGTGGCCACCTCAAGAATATTGCGGCGGTTTTCCTCACCCGTTCTGCGCATCGCACACTCCTTCAATTCCTACGTTGCCTGATCCTAGTTTGACAGACGGAACGATCCGTCACAAACTTGAGAACGATCCGTCACGTAGGGTCTCGTGCCCTGAACCTTAAAACACCGGGAGAACATCATGAAGACAGCAGTCCTTGGAACCGGAATGGTCGGCCGCACCATCGCGGCACGGTTGGCCGAGCTGGGCCACTCAGTCACCGTAGGCACCCGCGATGCCGAAGCTACGCTGGCCCGCGTTGACGCGGACGCCATGGGCACCCCGCCCTTCGCCACATGGGCTGCAGAAAACCCGGGCATCAATGTCGCGAGCTTCGCTGACGCCGCCCTGGGGGCGGAACTCATCGTCAACGCCACCAACGGCGGCGCATCCCTCGAAGTGCTGGGCGCGGCAGGGGAGGAAAACCTCGAAGGCAAGATCATTCTCGACATCGCCAACCCACTCGACTTCAGCAACGGCATGCCCCCAACCCTGTTCGTCAAAGACACCGACTCCCTGGGCGAGCAGATCCAACGCGCCTTCCCCGGAGCCCGCGTAGTGAAGTCCCTCAACACGATGAACGCCGACCTGATGGCCCGCCCGGGACAGCTCTCCGATCCCGGCACGGTCTTCGTTTCCGGCAACGATGCCGAGGCCAAGACCATCGTCAGCGGCCTGTTGAAGGACTTTGGCCACCAGGATGTCATCGACCTCGGCGACATCACCACAGCCCGCGGAACCGAAATGCTCCTGCCCGTCTGGCTCCGCCTCTGGGGCGCCCTCGGAACACCGGCATTCAACTTCAAAATCGTGCGCTGACCGGCAACACCGTCGCGCCCCGTCCTACGGGCTGCTGACCACTCTCCTGCACCGACGAAAGGCACCGTCACCATGAAAGCCGCCTCGACATCGAAAACCACCACTGCCAACTCGCAGGAATGGAGAACAAGGCGGCCCCGCTGCTTCAGGGCTACATCGACAAAGGGCGGATGGGCGTCAAGAGCGGCCGCGGGTTCTACAGCGACTACGCCGATCCGGCCACCGGCGAAATCCTTGAAGGTGCGGCCAGCGGTGAGCTCCTGGTGGGCGGCCTGGGACGAGGACGGCGCACCGCCGGTCGAGGGAGCAAGACCCGAGGTACCCGAAGCAGTATTTGAAGAAATGATGCAGTTCATGGAGCGGGGCCTTGCTCCTGACGCCGCCACCATAACCACCCCGCCCCAGGAAGGGACGTTGCCATGACCCAGACAGCCAGCCAGGGAACCTACCGCACGACGGAAGTGGCGGTACGCGGCGGAACACTCCACACTGCCATCTGGGGCCCGGATGATCCTGCCGCTCCAACCGTCCTTGCTGTCCATGGTGTCACCGCTTCCCACAAGTCCTGGGCCTGTCTCGCCGAAGCCCTGCCCGACGTCCGGATCATCGCTCCGGACCTGCGCGGGCGCGGGCGCAGCAACCAGTTGCCCGGACCATACGGAATGACCACGCACGCACAGGACCTGGCGGCCGTCCTCGAGGACCTGGCGGATGGGCCCTTGGTCGTGGTGGGGCACTCCATGGGCGGCTTCGCATCGCTTGTCCTTGCGGACCTGTTCCCGGAACGCGTCCGTTCGCTGGTACTGGTGGACGGGGGCCTGCCTCTGCAGGTTCCGGCCGGCCTTTCGGACGAAGAAGTCATCTCCTCGGTCCTGGGTCCTGCTGCCGAGCGGCTCAATGCCACCTTCCCAAGCCGCGAGGTTTACCGTTCCTTCTGGAGGGAGCACCCCGCCTTCAGCGCCGACTGGGGTCCGCTCGTGGATGCATATGTGGACTACGACCTCACCGGCGAAGAACCGGAACTTCGGCCCGCCACGCGGTACGAGGCGATGGCGGAAGATACGGCGGACCTGCACCGCGGTGCTTCGCTGTTGGCGGCACTGGACGGCCTGACGGTAAACACCGATGTCCTCCGGGCGCCCCGGGGACTGCTGAACGAACCGACGGCCCTCTATGCCCCCGGATACCTGGAGTCGTGGGCAGCGAAGCTTCCCGCGCTGCGAGTCACGCAGGTGCCGGACGTCAACCACTACACCATCATCATGGGCCAGTCGGGCGCTGCTGCTGTTGCCGAGAGTGTCCGCGCCGCCCTGGCCGGAATGTGAGCGGCGCCAGCACGTGAAAAGGTCAATGGCCGGGAGTTCTGACTGCCGTCTCTCCGAGCGATTTTCGAGCGCCGATAATGGTGATTCCGTAAAGGCGGCTTTGCGCCTCGACGAGCCTTCGCCCCCTGCTCGACTGCGCGGACTTACTCCGCGGTGGCGACCCCGAGGTCCGCGGCGTGGCCGCTGATGGTGCGGGCGAGGTCGATGTCGCGGCTGGTGATGCCGCCGACGTCATGGCTTGAGAGCATGACGCCTACATGGGGGTAGGTGAGCGTGATGTCGGGGTGGTGGTTGGCCTCCTCGGCGGAGGCGCCGATGCGGTTCACGAGCTCCAGCCCGGTGGAGAACTTCCGGGTCTTGAAGGTGGCCGTGATGGCCTCGCCGGTCAGGCGCCAGCCCGTAAGTCCTGCTTCGGTGAGTTCGGCGGCGGACAGCTTCCGTTGGGGATCAGTCATAGTGCCATCATGGCTCCGGAGGGCCGCCGCGGGCTACCCCTAGAGGCAGCACGCCCCCTAAGGGTGATGGCGGGCACCGGCGACGGCGGTTTCAGCTCGGCATTTGGTGGGGATGACGCCGTCGCGCCGGGGCGGTTGGGGGAAGGTTCAGTCTCGATGCCAGGCGCGTCCTTCTCTGAGCCCCTAGACACTATGTGAGGGCCCTGCAGCGTATCTTCCGTCAATTGCCAGTGAGAGTTGGGCTGATGCCGGTGCCATCGGGTGGAATCGTTGGCCGGCACCGTTATTGGAGCTACGTGGTGATGGGCGTATGAATTCGCTCTGAAGGCGACCGGCGGAGTTCGAAAGTTGGCCCCTGCTGAGGGTGTCGACAATGTCCACAATTCTCATATCGGAGTGCCTCGGTACCGCCGGCGAACTGCTTCGGATTCCGCATATTTTCGCGGATTCGCAGTGCCTGCAGGGGATGGAATGTGGTTCGAGTTCCACCTCGGGCAAAGTGTTTCCGCAGGACAAGGGCCTGTCGTCTTGCGCCACGCCTCCAAGCATCTCTTACGCAGACCGTTGTTGCGTTTGAGCCGCATCCAGTTCCGGGTGCATTAAAGCGTCGCCTCGAGTACACGCAGAAAAATTAGGACACTCGGGCGCGAGGCGGGGTAAGTATTCCGCAACTTATCTTTTCTTCAGCTGCGCTCCCGCGGGGTGCTGGACTTCAACGTTTCCGCCAAGATGCGTCTGTGCGGCGGTCTCGCAGCCTTTAG
Organism: Arthrobacter sp. NicSoilC5; assembly: GCF_019977395.1. Classification (NCBI taxonomy): domain Bacteria; kingdom Bacillati; phylum Actinomycetota; class Actinomycetes; order Micrococcales; family Micrococcaceae; genus Arthrobacter; species Arthrobacter sp. NicSoilC5. The sequence goes on from NZ_AP024660.1 coordinate 488,965, forward strand.
GGTGCCCCTCGCTCAAGATCTGATAGTTCAGATTCCAGTTGCTGGGTCAGGGTCCGAAGGCGGCGGATGTGCTCTTGGGAGACGCGTCCGGGTTGGGTTGTGACTTGTGCGTCGACGTCGAAGACTGTGTTGGGGCTGTGCCAGACGTTGAACCATTCCAGACCATGGCCCAGGGCGTCGCGGGTAACGCCCTGGAGCAGGAGCAGCGGTTCGCGCGTGTTGATGTTGAGCTTCCCGGCCAGGTCGGGATCCGATGAGACTGCCTGTACTTGGCGGGGTCCGCCGGCGGGGTGGTAGCCGTGGTCCCGCATCAGGTTCAGGAGTGAGGCGTTTTCCAGCAGTTCTGCGGTGAAGTGCGGGAAGAAGTCGCGAGGGACCCAGGTTCGCATGAAGGCCACGGGAAGGTCGTCGAGATAGCGAACCCGCTCGATCTTCCAGGTATTCGAGGTGTTGAGGGCCTCGACGCCGGCCTTGGGTGGCTCGGATGGTTCCACGCTGAGGACGTGAGTGCGCAAGCGCTGGCCGTGTGCTGCGGCTTGTTCGTCGAGGCCGCCGGCGCGCTGTACGTGCCGGCGAAGGACAGGTGTTGCAGCTACGACGCTGCCGCGGCCGCGCTGGCGGCGAATCAGGCCCAGGTCGGCGAGGCCGGACAACGCTTGGCGCACGACGCTCCGAGAGACGCCGAACTGCCTCGTCAGCTCATCCTCGGTAGGGAGTGAAGATCCCGGGGAAAGTCCCATCTCTGCGATTTGCCGGTGGAGGATGTCCCGGATTTGGGCGTGGAGAGGACCTCCGTCTTCCCGGTTCAGAGGGCTGGTGCGTCCCGCCTGCTCTGCCGATGTTACTGCTGGTTCCGAACTCACGTTGTCTCCTCTGCCCTGTTCAAATCTTAGCCCTCGCCTTCCTGCCCCTCGGCTGGACAACAATAAGCGGCCTTGACGTGACCCACACCACCGATTATTGTACGTATCAAAGGTACGTACAACTTCGGTTCCGGATCACAGAAGCTGCTCTGAACGCGAAGTCCCGAGTCACCTGCTTGAGCCCGCATCGGCGCGTGAGCGAAGTGAAAGTACCTGCAGGTGACAGTCGGATACGTAAGTTTCAAACCCCCACATTGGAGAGTTCCATGCGCGACCCGCGCTCGGTGCGTTGCACCTACTACCTAGAATCCGAAATTGACCCGGAAAAGGCCGCCGCCATCATGGCTGGCGAACAGTCCAGCGGCACCTTCCTGCCGGTCCCGGGCGAATCCGCCCGGATCCGGGAGCGGCACGCGGCCCGGATCTCGGATGTGCAGGAACTCGGCTTTTGCCGCCCTTCCCTGCCATCACGGGCGAACCCGGAAAAGGTCCGTGCAGCATTGGTCACTGTTGATTTCCCTATGGAGAACGTCGGAACCGACCTGGCAACGCTGCAGACAGCCATTGCAGGCAATCTTTTCGAACTCGGCGATCTTTACGCCTGCCGTCTTCAGGACATCCAGTTGCCGGAGGACTTCGTCGCCGCCCACCCGGGTCCGGCCTTCGGTATCGACGGGACCCGCAAGCTCATCAGCAATGTCCAGGGCGTGATGGTTGGCACCATCGTCAAGCCCAACGTCGGGCTTTCCGAAGAGGAGTTCCGGCTGGTTGTCCGCGATCTGGCGATGGCGTCCATCGACCTGATCAAGGACGATGAACTCATGACTGATCCGGCCTATCTGCCGCTGGAACGCAGGGTCGCAGTCGCCACCGAAGAGATCCGGGCCGCCGAGCAGGTCACCGGCCACTCGACCATGTATGCCTTCAACATCACCGGTGACCTCGCCGGCCTTCAGAAGCGCCACGACCTGGTCGTCGAGGCCGGGGGCCACTGCGTAATGCTGAACATTCCCGTGATGGGGCTGCCGGCCCTGGCGCTGTTGCGCAGCTTCGCCGAGGTTCCCATTCACGGCCACCGGGCGGGTCTCGCGGCCTCCATGAGGTCCAAGGCCCTGGGCATGGATTACCGGGTGTGGCAGCAGATGGCCCGTCTGGCCGGTGCCGACCACCTGCACGCCAGCGGGTTGGGCAGCAAGTTCTACGAACTCGACGAAGAAGTAGCCTCTAACATCCGCAGCCTGCTCGAACCGCTCGGCCAAACCATCACACCGCTTCCCGTATTGTCGTCCGGGCAGAACGTCACCACCCCGGGCCCCACGTTCGACGCGGTGGGTTCCACCGATCTGATGATGCTCGCCGGAGGCGGAGTCGCCGCCCACCCGGACGGACCAGGAGCCGGAGTGCGCAGCCTCCGCCAGGCCTGGGAAGCAGCCGTCGACGGAGTGCCCCTGCAGAGCGCAGCGGACAAACTCGCCCACACCGGGGACGAGGCTCTCCTGCACGCAGTCCAGACATTCGCGAAAGGTGCCTGACATGCCCGCTTTCGGTTTCGTCGCCGACGACCTCACCGGAGCCGCCGATGTCCTCGCCCAAGCCCACCGTTATGGGCTCGAAGCCGCGCTCGTCATCGGAGACGCCCCACTGCCCTTGGACACCGACGTCGTCGGGTTCGCCGGGCCGGCCCGTTCCCTGTCCGGCACGGCCTTCGACAACCTGGTCACCCGTGACCTTGCAGGCATCGCCACGCTGAACCTGGAGGTCCTGCTCTACAAGGTCTGCTCCACCTTCGACAGTTCCACCACCATCGGGAGCATCGGCCGCGGTATCCAACTGCTCCACCAGCAGTTCCCGCTGCATGGACCCATCCCGGTAGTACCGGCCCAACCCGCTTTCGGCCGATACACCGCCTTCAGCAACCATTACGCAACCTACGCAGGCAAGATCTACCGGCTGGACCGTCACCCGGTCATGTCCCGCCACCCTTCAACGCCCATGTCCGAAGCAGACCTGCGTCAGGTCCTGGCTGAACAGTTCGGCGACTACGAGGTACCGGGGGCCATCCATCTGCCGGCTTATGACGACGGAACCTTCAAGGACGCCTGGGCGGACCGGAGGCGGGAACCCGGGGCGCAGGCCTTCGTGGTCGACGCCGTCGACGAACACCACATGGACGCCGTCGCAGAAGCACTTACCCGGGAAGAACACGGTCACGGTCCCTCGATCGTGGTCGGATCCGGGGGCATCATGGCCGCGCTGGCCCGGTCCAATTCGGACCAGGCTGCACGCACCCCCGGCCCGCAGAAGCCCTCAGGACCCGTGCTGGCCGTCAGCGCCTCGGCCTCCAGCACCACAGCGGAGCAGATCAACGACGCAACCTCCAATGGCTGGGAGGACGTCCCGGTCCCTGCCGAGCTGCTGCAGCGCGACGACACCGCATTGGTTGCGGCTCTGGATGAGCGGGTTTCCGCCGCGCTCCAGGCAGGGCGCAATGTCGTCGTTCACACCACCCGCGGCGCGGCAGACCCACGCTACGGAGCAAGCACACCAGTGGACGCCGGCTACGTAGGCACCTTGATCGGCGGCATCGCTGCCCGCATGGCCGTTGCCGGGCTCACACGGGACATCGCCGTCTGTGGCGGCGATACCTCCAGCCACGCACTCATCGCCATGGGCGTGCGCCAACTCCGGGTATCGGACCAGTTCGTCACCGCCGGCCCCATCCTCCGCGCCGATGGCGCTTCCGCCGTCGGCGGATGCCGGCTGCTGCTCAAAGGCGGACAAGTGGGACCCACTGACATCCTGCGCCGCTTCGCCGGCCAGCTCCCGAGCTGACACCCCACACGAATTCCCTCCACGCATCAAGAACCAGTGAAAGGCGGCCCCCAATGCGGGCAGTAGTCAAAAATGCAGCCGAACGAGGCGTAACGTACGTCACGGACGCCGGCGACCCCAAGGCAACAGAAGGCTCCGTCGTCATCGAAGTCGGCGCAGCCTCCCTGTGCGGCACGGACCGTGAACTTTACGAATGGACCCCCTCCGCCCAGGCCTTCAACCTCAACCTCCCGGTCATCCTCGGCCACGAAGGCGCAGGAACCATCGTCGAGGTTGGCCCCGGCGTCACCGGCCTGAACGTGGGCGACCAGGTCGCCCTCGAAAGCCACCTGACCTGCGGCCAGTGCTTCCCGTGCCGCACCGGAGACGCCCACACCTGCGAACGCACCGGCATCCTCGGTATGCACATCGACGGCGTCTTCGCCGAATACGCCGCCGTCCCCCAGGACATCTGCGTCAAACTTCCCACCGGCCTGTCCCTCGAATCCGGTGCCCTACTCGAAGCCGCCGGCGTCGCCGTCCACGCCATCCAGCGCGCCAACTACTCCGTCGCGGGCAGGGCAGTGCTCGTCAGCGGTGCCGGCCCCGTCGGCCTTGTTGTTGTAAACCTGGCACTGCTCATGGGCGCCTCCCACGTCATCGCCGTCGACCCCAACCCCTACCGCCGCGCGCAAGCCGAAAAGCTCGGCGCGACCGCCCTTCACCCCAACGACGGCATCGTTGAGCGCTGCCGCGAACTCACCGGCCGCCGCGGCGGATTCGACGTTGCCTTCGAATGCTCCGGAGCCCCCGGCACCCTGACTACTCTCTTCGAAGCCGTCCGCCGCGAGGCCACCGTCATCACCGTCGGACACCCCAGCCGCCCGGCAGAGGTCGACATCGCCGCCTACATCAACAAAAAGGGCATCACCCTGCGCGGCATCTTCGGCCGCAGGCTCTGGGAAACCTGGGAACAGAGCCTGCTGCTGCTGGACTCAGGAAAGCTCGAGCTCGACTGGCTCATCACCCACCGCAAGAAGCTCAGCGAGATCGACGACGCAGTGGAACTGCTCACCGGCGACGCCTGCAAAGTCCTGCTCATCCCTGGCCTCGGCTAACCCCACAAGCAACGGAACTGACGGACCGAACGGCAGTTCCCAACCGCTCAGCTATTCAATAGGAGAAATCAATGTCGATTCCCATCAAGAAAGCTCTGGAGAAGGTCCCCGGCGGCATGATGCTGGTGCCCCTCGGCATCGGTGCCGTCATCCACACCCTGGCCCCGGACGCCGGTAAGTTCTTCGGATCCTTCACAGGAGCCTTCTTCACCGGCCTGGCGCCGCTGCTGGCCGTGTTCTTCGTCTGCCTCGGCGCCACTCTCGAGGTCAAATCAACGCCCTACATCCTCAAAAAGGGCGGCGTGCTCCTCGGCTCCAAAATCCTCTTCGCGATCCTCATCGGCGTGATCGCCGGGCGCTTCCTCGGCGAAGCCCCCATCGACTCCGGAATCCTCGCCGGCCTGTCCACCCTCGCGTTGGTTGCTGCCCTTAACGACACCAACGGCGGGCTCTACATCTCCCTCATGGGCCAGTTCGGCCGCAAGCGCGACGCTGGCGCCTACTCCATCCTGTCCTTGGAATCGGGCCCCTTCCTGACCATGGTCACCCTTGGCATCGCCGGCCTGTCAGCCTTCCCCTGGCAGGCACTCGTCGGCGCCATCCTCCCGCTGGCACTGGGCATGCTCCTCGGGAACCTGGATAAAAATATGAGGAGCCTCCTGGCCCCACTGGTACCGGCCATGGTCCCGTTCCTGGGCCTGGCCCTCGGCCTGACCATCAACCTCAACGCAGTCGTTGAAGCAGGCCTGCTCGGCATCGCCCTCGGCCTGTTCGTGGTCTTCGTCGGCGGAGCAGTGCTGCTCCTCGCCGACAAACTCACCGGTGGCGACGGCGTCGCCGGCCTCGCCGCAGCAACCACCGCCGGCAACGCAGCCCTCGTCCCCGCCATCATCGCCACAGCCAACCCTGTTTACGCCCCGGCCGCCGACCACGCCACCGTCCTCGTGGCAGCATCAGTCGTCGTCTCCGCTGTGCTCTGCCCGATCGTAACCTCAGCATGGGCAAAAAGGGTGCAGAAAAGGGCCCGTCTCCAGGAGTCAGATGACAACTCCCGTGAACGGGAGGCACCAACCCCCAAGCACGCAGGTAGTACTCCGGAACTGACCTAGCAGTACTAAAGGACATGAGCGGGGCGTGCAAAGAGCACGCCCCGCTTCCTTATATCCACATCTGTCCCTACTGAAGCTGGGCACCAGGCGGAATACCAGTATGAAAGGAACAACAATGATTGCGGACGCACAAATGGCTGACTTGTCAACGGTGACAGTCGGAGCCCGCCCATTGAGCTATCACAACTGGGTCCACCTAAACCCCGGCGACCGAGTGCTTGTGAAACGACACGGATTCGCACCCGAACAAGGCACCTTGGACGAAATCAGCGAGGACGCCAGCTACTTCTGGGTCTGGATCGACGGCCAAAGCCGAATCCTGATCTTCCACGGCGACGGAGCAACCATCCACAAACAGCTTGGCTAGAGGTTCCCTTTCGCATTCCTGGGTGAGTACCAAGGCGCGTCGGTTTGCCAGGAGCCCACCTGGTTACCGGGAGCGGCTCTGCGCGCTGGGGCTCACGTCGTCAGCGCGGCAGCATGACTTGAACTTGGTCCGTGATGTCTTGACGTAGGAAGTTGCTGCTCTATGCGGATGCTCATGTGTAAGTGAGGGTAGCTCGACAGCAGATGTCAGTTCGTCCAGGGTCGGCGGCTTCGCTCCGGGGCGCTGCACGGTGATCGCCGCTGCTGTGGCTGCGGTTCGTCCGAGTTGCTCCATGACGGTGGGGGCGAAGCCTTCGGTGCCGCGGGTGAGGAGGCCCATAATGAGTGCGGCCATGAAAGAGTCACCGGCGCCTATGGTGTCCGCGACCGTGGCTTTGACGGCGGGGATGGTGATGCGTGCGTCCGGGGAGGTGAACTGGGAGCCTTCGGCTCCCTTGGTGATCACTGCCAACCCGGCGCCCAGTCGGAGGATGTGGTCAGCGGTTTCCTCCAATGTTCGCCGGGGGTAGAGCCAGCGGGCGTCCTCGTCGCTGAGTTTGACGACGTCGGTCAGGGAGACGAGTTCTTCAAAGATCCCCTTCGCTTCGGCGTGGCTGCCGAGCAGGGAGGGCCTGATATTCGGATCGTAGGTGATGGTGGACTGCGTGTGGGCTTGTTCGAGCAGGGCTTTGACCGCACCGGCCCCGGGGTCCAGGAAGGTGGCTATGGAACCGGTGTGCAGAATTCTGGGAAAGCAGGCGGGCGTAGTTGTTGGCAGGTCCCAGTGGATGTCGAAGTCGTATGCGGCGGATCCGCCGGGTGCAAGGGTTACGGTTGCTGTTGCCGTGCGGGTGAGGGATTTTGATCCGGGCAGGAGAGCTACTCCTGCCCGCCGGAGGTGGTCCTCTATCGATACTCCCCGGGCGTCGGGTGCGATGGCCGTGAGCAGGCCGGTATGCACGCCAAGACGTCCGAGTCCGTAGGCCACATTGGCGGGAGATCCGCCGGGATGCTCCACCTGGCTGTCCGGGGTGGTGACCACGTCGATCAGTGCTTCACCGACAACGACGGCGTCAAGGGGCTTCTGGGCTTCTTGGCGGGCTGCTTTGAGGTGTTCCATGCTGTGCCTCTCGGGACAGGAGTCGGGGTCATCTGGCGGTCGTGGTCGGACCGCGGAAGGCGGCGCCGAATCGTGGGTCCAAGGTCTGGCTGTCAGTTTTCAAGGGCGCGTAAGGAAGGACTCGACCTTTTCCGGGTCCCTCTCGACCACGGGGCCGAGGATCTCATCGGCTTCTGCGAGCAGCTTCGGGTCCAGCCTTGCCCCGGACGCCTTCGTGTTGTCGACGAGTTGTTCGGGGCGTGAGGCGCCGACAATCGCCGCGGACACGTTGGGGTTCTGCAGCACCCAGGCGACGGCGAATGCCGCCATGGACAGGCCGGCTTCCGCGGCCAGCGGCAGGAGTCGCTGGACGCGGGTGAGGATGTCGTGGCCAAGAAAGCGGTGGTCATCCTTGAGTTTTCCGTCGGGGCCGCGGAAACGGGAGCCTTGTGAAACTGCTGCGCCGGGTGCGTATTTGCCGGTGAGGACTCCCTGGGCGAGGGGAGGCCAGCAGATTTGTCCAATCCCCAGGTCCTCGCTGAGGGGGACAACCTGTGCTTCGATGACGCGCCAGAGCATGGAGTACTGGGGCTGGTTGGAGACGAGCTGAACGCCGTGTTCCTTTGCCAGGGCAGCCCCGGCGCTGATTTCGTCGGCCGTCCATTCGGACACTCCGATGTAGTGTGCTTTTCCGGCCCTGACGATGTCGGCGAAGGCCTGCATGGTCTCTTCCAGCGGCGTCTCGTAGTCGTAGCGGTGTGCCTGGTAGAGGTCCACGTACTCGGTCTGGAGCCGGCGAAGGGAGCCGTTCATTGACTCCATGATGTGTTTGCGTGAAAGGCCGCGGTCGTTTCGGCCTTCGCCGGTGGGGAAGTAGACCTTGGTACAGATTTCAACGCTCTCGCGCCTGACCCCCGCAAGTGCCTCGCCGAGAGTTGATTTCGCCCGGGTTCCGGCGTATGCGTCGGCGGTGTCGAAGGTGGTGATTCCCAGGTCCAGAGCCTGCTGGACACAAGCGGTGGCGGTGTCCTGGTCGATTTGCTCCCCGTGGGTGTACCAGTTGCCGTAGGCGATCTCACTGAGGTACATGCCGGACGAGCCAAGCTTGCGGTATTCCACTACGCGTTGCCCTGTCCGACTGCAGCCAGCTGTAGAAGTGCCTCGGCTGAACCGTTGGCGGAGAACAGGGTGATGGCCGTTTGGGCCGGGTCCGGGAAGACCAACTCGGTAAGAGTCACGAGGCCGTCCTGCGCGAAGACCTCGACGGAGCAGCGGTCAATAAAGATCCGCAGCGAATAGGTACCGTCCAGTGCCCGCAAGGGTGCTTTGCTGACAGAAGGAAATGCCGGGTGGAAGCCGGAGTTGCCGGAGTTCGTCCGGTCCAGCACCAGTTCGCCCGCTCCAGGGCTGATGCTGATCCGGGTGCCGGAGGACCCGGCCGCTCCGTCAGTTGCGCCACGGACCACGAGACCGAACTCGTCGGCCGTTCCGGGCGTAAAGGTGACGTCGACCAGCTGCACTGCTGCGCCGCCGTCGACCGCCACCGTCCCGCTCAGGGACACCCGCTGTGCCGGCCCGGGCCGCGACCCTGCGGTGCACTCGGGGGCTGGTTGTTGCACAAGCCGCGGCTGTCCGTCCACCATGGCCAGGGAAACTTCCCGGACAAGGCTCATGGGGCTGCGCCAGGGGGAGGTGGGAATCTGGTTGGCATATTGCCAGTTGTTCATCCAGCCGATCATGAGCCTGCGGCCGTCCGGGACGTTGCTGAAGGACACGGCAGCGTAGTAGTCCCGGCCCCAGTCCAGCCACTGGTACTGATCTACCAGCCCGGGGTCCTGCATGCCCTCGGTGAGGGTCGTTTCGGAACGGAAGCTCACGCCGTCGAACTCTCCCACGAAGTACTGTCCGGCGGAGCCCCCGTTGGGGCCGCCGGGATTCATGTTCACGGTAAGAACCCATTTTGTGGTCCCGGGAAGACCGTCGACCGGCAGCTCGAAGAGGTCGGGGCATTCCCAGATCCCGCCGGTGCCGTTTGCCGGACCGAATGTGCTCAGGTAGTCCCAGTGACGGAGGTCGTCGGAGCGGTAGAGAAGCACGGCGAAATCGTGGGCTTCGACGGCGGCCATCACCCAGTAGCTGCCGGCCGGGCCGTTGTAGCGGAAGACTTTGGGGTCGCGGAATTCGGGGGAGTTCCTGGTCAGGACAGGGTTGCCCGAGTATTTGGTCCAGGAGTAGCCGCCGTCGATGCTCCAGGCGAGGGATTGGGCCTGGATGCCGGGATGGGCCGAACCGGGCTTGTAGGCACTGGTGTAGATGGCCACCAGTGGTGCAACGCCTCCCACGCCGAAACCAGAGGAATTCCCATGGTCCACCACGATGCTGCCCGAAAAGATCTCCTCGATGTCGTCACACGGGATGGCGACCTGATGCTCTTCCCAGTTGACGAGGTCGGTGGAGGTGGCGTGCCCCCATGACATGTTGCTGTGGACGTTCCCGAAGGGATTGTTCTGGTAGTAAAGGTGGTACATGCCCTCATGGAAAACCAGGCCGTTGGGATCGTTGAGCCAGGTGTCCTTGGCCGTGTAGTGCATCGCAGGGCGATAAGCCTCAAGGGTGGGCGCAACGGTGTTCATGGAGCAGGTCTCATTTCATGGATGTGGCCCGTTCGCGTGGGGCCGGAAGATTTTATTGGGGGCAGGCCGGGGATCGGGCACGGACGTTCCGTACCCGGTCCGCTGTGGGAAATCAGATGGTCAGGAGTTGTTCTTGAACCGGTTGTATGCCTGCTGGTAAACGTCGATCATTGTGTCGACGCCGACGTTCTTCAGCTGCGAAACGTAGCCGTCCCACTCCTGGTCGATGCCGCCGGAGACAATCCATTTAGCGGTGTTCTGCTTCACGAGAGTGGCAACGTCGGTCTCAATGGTGCTGATCTGCTGGAGTTCTTCGTTGGAGAGCGCCACTGGCGGGTATCCATCGTTTGCGGCGAACGGCTTGTAGTTTCCTTCAACCGTCTTCTGCCGTTCAGCGGCCCGGGGCTCGGGCGCTACGACTTTCTGGAAGTTTTCTGCGGTGTTGGCCTTGGGTCCTCCCGGTGCAACTTTTTGGCGCCGTTCGCCTTCACTCGTACCGGCCGGCGCCGGAATCTGGGTCAGCAGGCCGGTTGCCGGGTCTTTCTGCAGGGTCTCGCCGATGGGGCCCCAGTTGGCCTGGGCTGACTGGATGGGGTCATAGAGGTTGTCGGCCCAGCGCATGGTTGCGGCAGGGTACTTATCGGCCCGGGTGATAGCGAAGGCTCCGCGGGCGATTTCCTGGTTATTGGACTGGCTGGCCAGCCTCTTGCCATCCACCCCCTCGAGCACGGGCAGCAGTTTGTAGTCGCCGGCGCGGTCAGCCCCGACCATTTCCTTGATTTCCCACCAGACGAAGGAGCCGAGGTTTTCTGTTCCGGCCTTTCCCTTGGCCAGGTAGGCCTTGTCGTCCTGCGAGAAGGATTCGGGATCGATCAGGCCTTCCTGGTACCACTGGTGCAGGGTCTGGATGGCTTTCTTGTAGCCGTCCTGGGTGGCCGTGTAGATGACTTTGCCGTCCTGGACGATGCGGTGGTCCATGTTGTCCGGAACGCCGCCAAGAGCTGCGATGAGGTCGACGATGTCCCCGCACCAGGAACTGGGCATGAAGCTCAAGGGGATGGTCTTGCCGGTGCCCGAGGCGTCCTTGGTTTTGAAGGCGAGCAGGGCGTCGTGCAGTTCGTTCACGGTCTTCGGCATCGGGATGCCGAGCTTGTCCAGCCATGCGGTATTGATGGCCATCTCGTTGGGGAATTGGACCAGGCCAAGTTCCTCGATGGAGGGCAGCGAGTAGATGTGGCCGTCAGATGAAGTGATGGCGGCCTTGATGTCCGGCCGCGCCGCGAGAAGTTTGGAAAGGTTGGGTGCGTTCTTCTCGATGAGGCCTTCGAGCGGAATGAGTGTGCCGTTTGCTGAGTAGGTGCCGATTTCGGCGTCGGTAAGGCCGCTGTTGAAAAAGGCGTCAGGGAGGTCGCCGCTGGCCAGGATCAGGTTCTTCTTTTCCTTGAAAACCGTCTCCGGGAGGTTCTGCCAGTCGATGTGGATGTTGGTGTCCTTTTCCCACTGCTGCACCAGGGTCATGGTGCTGTAGTCGGGAGCGAGGGCGGTCTTTGTTCCGGAGAACTTCAGGGTCAGCTGGTTCTTGACGATGGGGAAGCCGGTTTCCTGGAACCCGGCTTCTGCCGAGGAGTCCTTGATGTCGCCGGTTCCCTTGGAGTTGCCCGAGCATGCGGTGAACAGCATTGTTCCTGCCATGAGGGTGCCGAGGATGGCGAGTTTGCGGCTTGTAGCCATGGGTCGTTTCCTTTTCTGGTTTGCGGGGGAGGGGTGATACCGGCGGAAGGTGGGTACCGCCGTCGGGCATTAGCGTCTGGTTCCGGGGCCTAGCTCTTGACGGCGCCGATCATGGTGCCTTTGGTGAAGTGTTTTTGCATGAAGGGCAGCGCAATCATCAGCGGCAGGCTGGAGACGACGATCATGGCGTACTTGGTCAGCTCACCGATGCGCTGCGCGGCGGCGTAGGACTCGATGTCGCCGCCGGTGGTGCCGGCGGAGGAGACATCGGACTGGATGAGGATGTTTCGTAGCACGAGCTGCAGGGGGTATTTGGTGTCGTCGTTGAGGAAGATCAAGGCGTCAAAGAACGAATTCCAGTGCGCCACCACATGGACCATGATCATGAGCATGATGAGCGGCTTGGACAGGGGGAGCACCATCTTGAAGAAGAAGGTGAAATCGTTGGCGCCGTCCATCTGGGCAGCTTCCCGGAGCTCTCCGGGGATGGTGTTCTCGAAGAAGGACCGGGCGATAATCAGGTTCCAGACTCCCACTGCCCCTGGCAGCACGACTGCCCAGACAGTGTCCAGCATGCCCAGGTCCCGCACTACCAGGTACTTGGTGATCAGGCCGCCGTCGAAGAACATGGTGATGACGAAGAGCAGCATCAGGAACTTCCTGCCCGGCATGTCCTTGCGGGAAAGCGCGTAGGCACCGAACAGGATAGTGGTCACGCTGATCGCTGTCCCCAGGACCGTATAGATGACCGTGTTGCCCAGACCGTTCCAGATCCGGCTGTCTGCGAGGATCCGCTGGTATCCCTCCAGCGTGACCCCGGAGGGGAACAGCCATACATTGCCTTCGTAAACGGCATTGGGATCGCTGATCGAGGCGATGACGATGAAGTACAAGGGATAGACGACGGCGACGATGGACAGCGCCAGGATGGTGACGGACGCGATGTTGAAGGCGGAGTCGGCCCATTTGTCGCGGAACGACGTCGACCGCCTGCGGAGGGGTTGGGGTTGGTTGACGGGGGCCGGGGCGGCCACGGCTTCGGTGTTCAAGGACATGACGGCATCACCACAGGGTTGCTTGGTTGGCCCGGCGCGCTACCCAGTTGAAGGTCAGCAGCAACACGAGGTTGAGGACGGAATTGAACAGGCCAATGGCGGCCGAGTAGCTGAACTGCGCCTGCTGCAGGCCTGCGTGGTAGACGTACGTTTGGATGATTTCCGACGTCGGCAGGTTCAGGTTTGTTTGCATCAGCAGGGCTTTTTCGAATCCCACGTTGAGCAGGTTCCCGATGGCGAGGATGAACAGCACCGTTATGACGGGCATGATGCCGGGCAGGTCGACGTGCCGGATGCGTTGCAGCTTGGAGGCGCCGTCAACCTTGGCGGCGTCATGCAGTGCGGGGTCGATCCCCGACAAGGCAGCCAGATACACGATCATGGAAAAGCCCGCGTTTTGCCACACATCTGAAATGACGTACACGGGCCGGAACCACTCCGGGGAGCCCATGAAGAAGACCGGTTGGCCGCCTGCCAGTTGAATGGCGTTGTTGACCAGGCCCGACCGCGGGGAAAGCAGGACGAACATGATGCCCACAACGACCACCGTCGAGATGAAAGCCGGCGAATAGAGCACGGTTTGGGTGAACTTCTTGAACCGTTCGCTCTGGAGTTGGTTGACCAGGAGCGCGAGGATGATCGGAATGGGGAAGGCCAGCAGCAGCCCCAGGACAGCGATCCAGAGGGTGTTACCAACCACCTGGCTGAACTGGTAGGAGTTGACGAACCGAATGAAGTGCTGCAGTCCAACCCAGGGGCTTCCGGTGAATCCATCCACGGGGTTGTAGTTGCGGAAAGCTATTTGTACCCCGTACATCGGCCAATACTTGAAAACTGCGATGTAGAGGAGCGACGGGATTAGTAATACGTATAACTGCCACGCCCTCGCAACTCTCTTCAGGCGCAGCGAAAAGGCCTTCCGTTGGCGCGTTCGAGCCGGGGGCGCCGGGGGCGCTGCCGGCGTGGGCCGAGCCAGGACACGGCTCATGGCTTCTCCTTTGGATGTGTCACTGAGTTCCGTTCAATCAGCGGGCAGGTCATGAACTCGACCCGCCCGTCAGGTTCGGCGCCCTGCAGGATGAGGTCAACGGCACGGCGCCCCATCTCGACAAAAGGCAGCTCTAGAGTGGTGAGTCCCGGCCTCAGGTGCGGGGCCAGGGTCTCCTGGTTGTCGAAGCCGACGATGGATACATCGCCGGGGATCGAAAGGTGCAGCTCCGCGGCGGCCTGGTAGGCCCCCCATGCGGTGCGGTCATTGGCGCAGAAGATGGCGGTCGGGGGCTTGCCGGATGTCAGCAACTCCGTTGCATAGGTGAAACCGTCGTCTTCGTTGCCGGTGCCGAAGCGGACCAGCTCCGATGACACCGGGATGCCGGCCTCGGTCAGTGCTTTGGTGTAACCGTTGAAGCGTCCCACGGCCGCGGGGAGTTCACTTTCCAGGGTTTCGATGTTGATCATCGCTACCTGCGTATGTCCGGCTTCGATGAGGTGCCGGGTGGCGGTGTAACCCCCCAGTTCCTCATCCGGGGCGACGCTGGGAAGGCGCAGCTTTCGGTCCTGGGAATTCAGCACTACCGAGGGGACGGCCTCCAGTGCTTCAGGGACATCGAGCCGGCGGTGGTACATCCCCGCGTAAACGACGCCGGCAACCTTGTAGGAGAGCATGGAATCCAGCGACGCTGATTCCAGTGCCTTGTCTCCGCCGGTGTTCATGGTCAGCAGAAGCAAGCCGTCTTCCCATGCGCGTTCCTGTGCCCCTTCAATGATCTTTCCTGCAAAAGGTGTGGTGGCAACGGCGTCACCAAGGAACCCGATGATTCCGGAAATGCCTTCCCGGAGGGTTTTGGCGTGGGCGTTAGTACGGTAGCCAAGCTGCTGCACCGCGTCCTTCACCCGCTGGCGGGTTTCGTCCGAGAACCTGGAACCGGACGCTGAATTCAGGACCAGGGAGACGGTGGCCTGGGAAACTCCTGCGGCAGCCGCCACGTCATGCATGGTGGGTCCGGAGTGGGGGCGGGACCGGGCCATGGGCACCTCCTTGGGCCGTTAGTTATGCGTATCAGTTATTCGTATAACCGACAGAAAGAACAGTAACCTGCACCACACGGCGGCGTCAAGATGTTACTTATTCAGCCTGCACGCGGGGTCCCAATGTTTGCAGGGCATGGAATGTGGGAGGCGGCGCACTCATCCCAAGCAGGCCGGACTCTCACTTCTGTGTGCGTTGGCGGTAGTGCCGCGGGGTTTCTCCCGTGTCGTTGAGGAAGTGTCGGTTGAAATTGGAGAGGTTGGTGAAGCCGACTTCGTAGCAAATGTCTGACACCGCCTTATCGCTGCGCTCGAGCAGGCGCCGGGCATGTGCCAGCCGCAGTTTCCGGACCAGGTCACTGAAGTTCTGTCCGGTGGCGCGCTTGAAGTACTTGGAAAAGGTGGGCTCCGGCATCCCCACCAGGGCAGCAGCCTCAGACATCCGGACGCTGCCGGAGTGATTGCTGAACACGTACTCCAGGACAAGGTCGACGACGGCGGCGGCCTGTCCGTCCAGCTGCGGCCTGAACCATTCTTCCGCGAGATACCGGCGGTCACCTTCCGGCGCCGCGGCAAGGAGTGCGAACAATTCAAACAGGTGCTGGAGGCGCTCCAGGCCGGTGGTCTGGCCCATGGCCTCAATGGCCACCGCCGCTGCCGCTGCGGTTTGTCCCAGGAATTCGATGCCACGCGCTGACTGTTCGAGCAACGGACGGACCTCGGCCAGCTCGGGGACCACGCCGGCCGCCTGCTCCACCCACTTCCCGTCGAACTGGATGACAGCGTCCCGGTTCTCCAGTACTTCGCCCGGCTCCAGGTCGCTGACCCAGTCGTGCGGCAGGCCAGACCCCACGATCGACACGTGGCCGGCCTCAAAGGTGCCGATGTGGTCGCCGACGATGAATTTTCCGGTGCCCTTGCGGATGAGGTGGATCTCGTACTCAGGATGGTAGTTCCATCGCGCCAGCGGGCTTGGGTAGCTGTGCTGGTGCCACCGCACCGAGTGGTTGGGATCCGGGGGAATCACTTCGCGGTTGGCCCGCATGCCCAGAAGTCTTTCGGCCAGCCGGGCAGTCGCTTCCTCGGCATCATCCACTGTGGCCATGGCAGTCTCCGTGTATCCGGTGGTTATGAATTTTGGACAGCATCCCCTCCGCCCTAACCAGCGTACCGGCTGATGAGGCTTATCGAATTGGAAAATAAGTATCAGAAACGGGCAACGGTGACGCTAGTTGTGGCACATCCCCCACACCTACTGTTGAGGAACAAGAGCACGCCACCGGGATCCCGGAAGCTGGCCGCACACCAGACCGGCACCCTGACGCAGCAGTCGGGTGCATCTGCCCTGAATCTTCCTGAAGAACAAAGGAGTCCTTAATGCGCCCGAAAACGCGCGCTGCCGTCCTGTCCGCCGGAGCCCTCTGCATCGCTCTGGGCGCCACGGCCTGCGCAGGTGCCGGCGGAGGCAATTCCGCCGGCAACCCCAACAGCATCAACGTCCTGATGGTCAACAACCCCCAAATGGAGGACCTGCAGAAGCTCACCGCAGACAACTTCACCAAAGAAACCGGCATTAACGTCAACTTCACGATCCTGCCGGAGAACGACGTCCGGGCCAAGATCAGCCAAGAGTTCTCCAGCCAGGCCGGTCAATACGATGTCGCATCGCTGTCCAACTACGAAATCCCGTTCTATTCCGCCAACGGCTGGCTGGCACCACTGGACAGCGTGGCCAGGGACCCCGGCTTCGACCAGGCGGATATCCTCCCCGCCTACACTGCTTCCCTCACCGGTACGGACGGCAGGCTCTACGGCGAACCGTTCTATGGTGAATCGTCCTTCCTGATGTACCGGAAGGACATCCTCGAGGCCAAGGGCCTGACCATGCCGGACAAACCCACCTGGGACCAAGTGGCCGACATCGCGGGGAAAGTAGACGGCGCAGCACCCGGCATGAAAGGCATCTGCCTGCGCGGCCAGCCCGGCTGGGGCCAGGTCTTCGCGCCCCTGACCACAGTGGTGAACACCTTTGGCGGCACCTGGTTCGACAAGGACTGGAATGCCCAGGTCAACAGCCCGGAGTTCACCGCCGCCACCGAGTTCTACACCAACCTGGTCCGCCAACACGGTGAAGCAGGAGCCGCCCAGGCAGGCTTCACCGAGTGCCTGAACAACATGAGCCAGGGCAAAACGGCCATGTGGTACGACGCAACCTCGGCCGCGGGTGCCCTTGAAGCCGACTCCTCTCCGGTCAAAGGCAAAATCGGCTACGCCCAGGCTCCCATTAAGGAGACCAAGTCCTCGGGCTGGCTCTGGACCTGGTCCTGGGCCATGCAGGCCGCCTCCAAGAAACAGGATGCCGCCGGGAAGTTCGTAGCCTGGGCCAGCTCCAAGGACTACGAACATCTCGTGGCATCCAAGCTCGGCTGGGCCAAAGTCCCCTCCGGCAAACGCGTCTCCACCTATGAAAATGCGGAATTCCAGAAGGCTGCCCCCTTCTTCACCGCGGAGCGGTTCGCGATCGAGAACGCCGATCCCAAGAACCCCGGCACCCAGCCGCGACCCGCCGTCGGAATCCAGTTTGTGGGCATCCCCGAGTTCGCCGCCCTGGGCACAAACGTTTCGCAGGGCGTCAGTTCCGCCATCGCGGGGCAGGGCACGGTGGCGGACGCTTTGGCCAAGGGCCAGGACGCCGCCCAAAAAATCGGCAACAAGTACAAGTAGCACCAACCGAACCGCAGGAGAATCCCATGACTACCGCAACGGCGCGTATCTCCCGACCGGGACACACCGCAGCCAAACCCACACGACGTGGGCCATCCCGTGAACGCGCCATGGCCTGGGCACGGCGTGCGCCGCTGCTCCCGGCCCTGATCTTCCTCATCGTGGTAACCCAGCTTCCTTTCGTGGTGACGTTGTTCATCTCGTTCCTGAACTGGAACAGCCTTAGCCCCAGCAAGACGGCCTTCGCCGGGCTGGAAAACTACATCACCGTCCTCACCGACCCGGACCTGCGGCAGGCGATCTTCACCACCATCGTCCTCACCGTCTCTGTGGTGCTCGCCAGCCTGCTCATCGGGCTGGGCCTGGCCCTGCTGCTGGACAAGAAGTTCCTGGGCAGGGGATTGGCACGAACCCTGCTGATCGCACCGTTCCTGGTGGTCCCCGTGGCTGCCGCGCTGATCTGGAAGCACGCCCTCCTGAACCCCGCTTACGGGCTGATAAACGGCATCCTCACCTGGCTCTGGTCGCTTTTCGGCAGCAGCGCTGCCCCGCAGCTGGACCTGCTGTCCCAAGCACCCCTGGCAGCCGTCGTCGTCTCCCTCGTATGGCAGTGGACGCCGTTCATGATGCTCATCCTGCTCGCCGGTTTGCAGTCGCGACCCATGGACACAGTGGAAGCGGCCCAAATGGACGGCGCCACACCTTGGGCGATCTTCCGGCACCTGACGCTGCCACATCTGCGCCAGTACCTGGAACTCGGCGGTCTGCTCGGCGCCATCTACATCGTGCAGAACTTTGACTCCGTCTTCACCCTCACGGCGGGCGGCCTGGGCACCGCCAACCTGCCCTACGCCATCTACCAGACGTTCTACTACGCCAACGAATATGGCCTGGCCTCCGCCGCCGGCGTCGTGGTGGTCATCGGCACCATCATCGTGGCGACCTTCGCACTCCGCACCGTCTTTTCACTCTTCAAGAAGGAGGCAGCACGATGAGCACCCTTACCCCCGCTGCACCGCAGAGCACCCCACCTCGCCCCACAGCGCTGACCACCGGTAACCGCAAGCGCGGTAAAACGAGGATGGACCCCACGCGCAACAACACCGCTGCCGGTGTCGCTGCGTGGCTGCTGGCCCTGCTCTTTGCATCCCCCGTGGTGTGGATGATCCTGACCTCGTTCCACTCCGAGACGGATGCGGCCACCAATCCGCCGTCGATCGCGGCAAGCCTGACCTTGGACGCCTACCGGGAATTCTTCGGCGAGACGTCCGGTGTCAGCCCGTGGCCGTCCCTGATCAACTCCGCCACCGCATCCATCCTGTCCACGGTCCTGGTCCTGGTGCTGGCCATCCCCGCCGCCTACGCACTCTCCATCCGGCCGGTGAAGAAGTGGACCGATGTCATGTTCTTCTTCCTCTCGACGAAGATGATGCCCGTGGTGGCTGCGATCCTGCCGCTTTACCTGTTCGCCCGCACTGTAGGGGCACTGGACAACATCTGGTTCCTGATCCTGATGTACACCTCCATGAACCTGCCCATCGCGGTGTGGATGATGCGGTCCTTCCTCGCCGAAGTTCCCGAAGAAATGCTGGAGGCGGCCCAAATCGACGGCGCCAACCTCCTGCTGATCCTGCGCAAGGTCATCGCCCCGGTCGCGATGCCGGGCATCGCCGCCACCGCCCTGATCTGCTTCATCTTCAGCTGGAACGAACTGCTCCTTGCCCGCGTCCTCACCGGCGTCGTGGCGGGCACCGCCCCGGTCTTCCTGACCGGCTTCGTGTCCGGGCAGGGATTGTTCCTCGCCAAAGTCTGCGCGGCCGCCGTCGTCATTTCCCTGCCGGTGCTGTTCGCCGGTTTTGCCGCCCAGGACAAACTCGTCCAGGGCCTCTCCCTGGGCGCTGTCAAGTAACGTGCACGCCGCTTTCGAAAGGATCGCTCCGATGACAACTCCCACAACCCGGTTCCGCCCCCACGCCCACGCGAAACTGCCCGCGACCATGCGGGCCAGCGTCCTGAAGAGCCAGGGCGACATGTCCATGGAAAGCTTGCCGCTCCCGCAACCCGATGCGGACCAGGTACTGGTGCAGGTCACCGCCGTCGGTGTCTGCGGCAGCGACGTCCACTACTACGAGCACGGCCGGATCGGCCCTTACGTTGTGGACCACCCGCTCATTTTGGGCCACGAACTCTCCGGCCGGATCGCCGCCGTCGGCAGCTCCGTTGACCCCGCCCGCATCGGCCAGCGCGTCGCCGTCGAACCCCAACGGCCTTGCCGTACGTGCAAGCAGTGCAAGGCCGGCCGCTACAATCTATGCCCGGACATCGAGTTCTACGCCACACCGCCGGTCGACGGCGCGTTCGCCGAGTACGTGACGATTCAGTCGGACTTTGCCTACGACATCCCGGACAGCGTCAGCGACGAGGCCGCCGCCTTGATCGAACCTCTCTCCGTGGGTCTCTGGGCTTGCGAACGCGCCGGGATCAAGCCCGGCAGCCGGGTCCTGATCGCCGGAGCCGGGCCCATCGGCATTATCGCCGCCCAAGCCGCCCGCGCCTTCGGCGCCACCGAAATCTACATCTCCGATATCGCCGAGGACCGGCTCGCGTTCGCCCTCCAGCACGGCGCCACGCGCGCGCTCAACGCGAAGACCGACAGTGTGGAAGGGCTCGACGTCGATGCGTTCATTGACGCCTCCGGCGCACCCCAGGCGGTCCGCGCCGGGATCAAGGCAGTGGCACCCGCCGGCCGCGTCATCCTGGTGGGGCTCGGAGCTGACGACGTGGAGCTGCCCGTCTCCTACATCCAGAACCGGGAGATCTGGCTCTCTGGCGTTTTCCGCTACACCAACACCTGGCCGCTGGCCATCCAGCTCATTGCTGACGGGAAAGTGGACCTGGACATCCTGGTCACCGGCAAATTCAACCTCGCCCAGTCAGAAGAGGCACTTAAGGCCGGCAAGCTGCGTGGACAGCTTAAAGCCGTGGTCTACCCGGGCCGCTAGATCCATGTTCCCGGGACTGATGAAGAGAACTGCGAGGAAGCAAGCCATGACCGATACCGGACCCACACCTGCGCGCCTACCGGCTGAACGGGGAGCCATCGTCACCGTCATTGGTGAATCGCTCGTCGACGTCATCCGGGAAGCCGGACGGACAACTCCGGCCCGGGTACACGCGGGCGGGAGTCCCCTCAACGTCGCAGTCGGGGTGGCCCGCTTGGGCTTTGCCAGCAATTTGGTGACGCACTACGCCGATGATCAGTACGGTCTCATGATCGAAGAGCACCTCCAGTCCAACGGCGTCACGGTGATCAGGGGCGGCAGCGCACCGACGTCGACGGCCACCGCAACGTTAGGTGCCCGCGGTGCCGCCGCTTATGCGTTCGACATCAGCTGGGACCTGGCGGGGGCAACACTGCCTGCGTTGGCCGCCGTCGAGACTTCCTCCCATGTGCACGCAGGATCAATTGGGGCTCTACTGGGGCCAGGGGACCAGGCCGTCCTTGGCCTTCTCGAGGCGGCGGGGGAGGGGGCAACGATCAGCTACGACCCCAACTGCCGGCCGGCCATCAGCCCTGATGTCACCGCAGCTCGTACACGGGCGGAACGGTTTGTGGCGGCCAGCGACATCGTTAAGGCCAGCGACGAAGACCTGGCCTGGCTGTACCCCGACCGCAGCCCGGAGGAAAGCCTTGCAGCCTGGCTGGAACTGGGACCGTCCATTGCAGCCCTGACCCGGGGCGCCGCTGGCCCGGTCATCATCACCCGGCGCGCGCGCATTGAAATGCAAGCAGAACCCGTCACCGTGGCTGACACCGAGGGCGCCGGCGACTCTTTCATGGCCGCTGTCATCGCCGGCCTTGCCCAGCTCGGAACGCTTGGGGCAGCCGGAAGACAACGCCTGCAGACGCTGGGCACGGACGAGCTCCATGCCCTGGCCGCATATGCCAACCGGGCCGGCGGGATCACCTGCTCCCGGCCGGGAGCCGACCCTCCCCATACCACTGAACTGGGACCGCTGTCCGCCGCAGCACCAGTGCGGTGACTTCACCCTCCAGGACACATCCACACAGAATTGCGGCCATACATAGATAAGGAACCATCTTTCGTGAACTCCGAGCAGCTACAAACCCCCGCACTGAAGGTCGGTGTCGTCGGCATCGGCTGGGAAGGCCAACAGCATTTGAAGGCCTACAGCAGCATCCCCGGTGTTGAGACCCTCGCCGTGGCGGGGATGGAAGAGGAGCCCCTGGCTGACATTGGCATCCACGTCCTCGACTACGCGCACCACCTGCTGGGCGAACCAAAGGTCCTGAGTGTCTCGGCGACCATCCACGCGGAGCTGTCGGCCAGCCCACGATCTTCACCGGCAAAGACGGGCAGAACGCCGACTACATTCCCGAAGCCCAGCCGGGCCTGGGTCTGGGCGCCATACGTGACGGTCAAGCCCCGTCACCATCGTTCGAGGAGGGGTTGCAGGTCCAGCGGGTCTTGGCAGCCATCGAGGAATCAGCGGCCGCAAAATCGATTGTCGTTCAGATCTGAAAGAGCAGGCAACCGCGCCCGACCCGGTGGCCGTGGCCGTACGGACAGCAGGACAGGGCAAAGAGAGGGAGAGCGGGGCATGTATCCATGCGCCGCTCTCCCTTGGTGTATCTAGTTCTTTCGGCCGGGCAGGAGCAGGAGCGCGTCACCGATGGGGCGTTCGCCGGTGGCGTCCGACGGTGAGTTCATGACTTGGCCATCCTCGACCATGGTGGTGGATCCGCCGCCGTCGAGGTTCATGGCGTTGACCATGCCGAGCGATTTGGCCACGTCTGCTTCCTCGTTCAGGCTCAGGCCCAAGGAGGTGGTTTGGCGGCCGTCGGCGGTGACCAGCAGGGTCCGGCCCTGGGCGTCCACGCCGGCGAAGGTGCGGGGGTTGCGCTTGTGGACCCAGCCGTAGAAGAAGCTGTTGCTGTCGTTGGTCCGGACCATGCCGTCGCGCTTGGCGGTGACGTCCAGCTGGCCGTTCCGGACCAGAGTCGGGCCGCCGTTGACAACGTCCGTAGTCGGCGTGGTGGTCAAGGTTTTGCCATTTTCGGTGAGCAAGTCCGTGTCGACTTTCAGCTTCTTGCCGGGCACGGCCAGGGCGGCGAGCTTGTCGACGTCCGAGCCGATCGCCTGCAGGGTCTGGCCGCCGGCGGGGATGGCGCTGCCGCGGGTGGGGTTGACCGCGGTGACGGTGCCCTGCGCGTCCAGGACGGCCTCGAGTCCGGGGCCGGCCGGGGTGGTGGGGCCGTACTCGGGGGTAAAGGCGACGATTTCGTTGGCGTCCGTGCAGGTGAAGTCGTGCAGCGGAAGGTTGGTCGGGGTGTCGTCGGTGCCGCCGCAGTTGCGGATGAGCCCGGGCACGCGGTCGACCCCGTCCAGGGGGAGTTCTGCCGAGCCGGGCGCGGTGACGGTGCCGTGCCAGTGCAGGCGCTCGATAGTGGTGCCGTTCTTGTCCAGAACCAGGGAAGGCCGGTCGCCGACGGGTTCGCTGAGGACCTTCCCGTCGTGGACTGCGGCTCCGGCTGGGTCCCCTGGGGCGCCTGCTGCCGGGTCCATGGTGAAGAATCCGCCGTTCACCGCTGCCAGCGCACCGGAAGCAGCGGAGAGCTGGCTTGTCGCTTCGCGGTCTTCGAGGTTGGGGCCGAAGGAGGAGGTGAGGTCTCCGTGGAATTCCTTCGGGTCAATGGTGAGGACCTGCAGGTTCCAGGGGCCGCGGTCGTCCTCGCTGGTACCGGCATCGCCGTCCCAGCCTGTGTAGATCACCGAGGCTTTGTAGCCGGTGGCCTTGATCTGGTCGAGGGTGGGGGAGCCGTCGGCCTTGGACCCGAACTGGCCCACGCGGACCCGGTAGCCGAGGTCGCCGCCGGCGTCGGCCAACTGGGGTGACTGGACGTGTTCGACCCGGGCAGTAAGGCCGGCGGCGTTGAGCTTGTCGGCGACCATCTGGGCCTGCGACTGGGTGGACAGCGCGGAGGCGGGGGCGTCAGGGTCCGGCGACGTGGATGGGACCGCGACTTCGGCGGTCCAGAAGAAGTCCTGGTTGGGGGTGCCGCGGGTGATTGTGGTCCGGGTCAGGCCCGGGGCCAGGGTGGTTACGTTGCGGGTCTCGGGGAGGTCCTTGGCGCCGAGGTCCAGGTGGGTGGACGACGGCGCGGCGGCCTTCTGATCGGGAGCCGGTGCCGTGGGTGCCGCGGTGGAGGGGCCTGCGGGGGTGAGGAAGGCGAAGGGGAGGGACACGGCCAGTGCGGTGATGACCGCACGGCGGTGACGCTGATTGGGGGTGATCATGGTTACCGACCTTAGGGTGCCTCGAAGTCAGAGCGGGCTCCCACGCGCCGGGGTTAAACATGCTTTCGGCAAGTGTTCATCACGCGTTGGGAAGACCGTGTCCGGATGTTCCGTGCGGCTGTGACGCCGATGAAGTTCCTCGACTCCCCACGCGGCCCCACGCGTCGGCACAGATGGTGTTGATTTCGATGAGTTCCTGGCCGGGGCCAGCGCCGCCCTTCGGTGTCGGCTCGACGGGCCGTCCGCTTTTGTAGTGGTTGGTCCAAAGATCACCGGCATGGTGGTGGCCTCGCTACAAAAAGGCCGGAGGCAGGGCTGTGTAGCCTTCTTCGCAGGACCCCGTCCAACACCACAGGAGGAACCATGACCCGACCGGCGACGCCGAGCCCGGCCCCGTCCCAGTCCCCGGCCCAGGCACCGCGCCCCGCGGCCGGGACCGGACCCCGCACGACCCGCCGGATATGGGATGCGCAGTCACTGGCCCTTATTTCCGTGTTCGCCGCGTTGATCGCAGCCTCGGCGATCGTCCCGGGCATCCCTGTCGGCGGCTTCGGGGTGCCCATCACCCTGCAGACCCTGGCCATCATGGTGACCGGCCTCGTCCTGGGCGGACCGCGTGCCGCAGCCGCCGTAGCGCTGTACCTCCTCCTGGCGTTCGCTGGCCTGCCGATCTTCTCCGGCGGCCGGGCGGGACTGCAGGTCCTCGCCGGCGGATCGGCCGGATACATCGCGGGGTTCATCCTCGCCGCCCTGCTTGTCGGCATGGCCGCGGAGCAGGTCATCCGGCGCGTCCCGGCCAAGCGGCGCGGCCTCTGGTTCTTCCTCTCCGCCGTCGTGGTTACCGTGGTGGCATCACACCTGCCCGGCGTGCTCGGCATGATGGTCAACCTCAAGCTGTCGTGGCCGGCTGCCTTCGCCAGTGACCTGATCTTCTACCCGGGCGACATTGTGAAGGACGCGGTGGCGTCCGCAGCAGCGGTGGCCGCGCACCGAGCCTTCCCGGACATCCTCGTGCGCCGGGTGAAGTGAGCGGGGCCGGACCCATGATGATCTTCGGCAGGACCGTGGACGACCAAACCCGCTGCATTCACTACCACACCCAGGAAGACGTGATAGCGATCAAGTTCAAGTGCTGTCGTCGGTACTATCCCTGCCATCTATGCCATGAGGAGGCAGATCACCGGGCCCAAACGTGGCCGCGGAACGAGTGGTCCGAGCCGGCAGTTCTCTGCGGTGTCTGCAAAGGTGAGATGTCCATCCATACCTATCTGGCAACCTCATCGTGCCCCTACTGCGGCGCGCGTTTTAACGAACGGTGTGGCGCCCACACGCACCTGTACTTCCAAACGACGTAACGCCGGGCAACCGGGATGGATCCAAATCTGGCGACTCATCTGCGAGAGGGCCATGATGCAGATCCCGCCGCCAAGCAGGATGAAAATCCCGAGGCCAAAAAGCAGACCCGCGCCCAGTCCGGACGTAGGTGGCCTGACCGCGAGCACACCGGCAAGGGCCAAATAGACCCCGATGGGGATGAAGACTGCAGGTCCCGCGAGGAAGGTCTTGGCCAGCAGGTAGCCGAACAAGCCCAGTCTTGCCAGCAGGATCAGCCACCTGAGCGCATCAGCATTCACTGTCCGCCCTACGCTCCGTCTTGCCCGGCGACGCCAGTCAAAAGTTGACCGATCCACTACACGAAGCCCATGCAGGCCACGAAGATTCCAACTACGGCCACGTCAGCCATCAGCCACCTCGCCCATGACAAAGCCGTCACGTGCGCCGCGGTCGCCGGGCCGTTATCTTTCCGGTCCCCAGCATTCCCCGTCTCCTGAGTCCTAGAATGGCGTCAAGGCTTGATCCCGCACCACTGACCGAAGGGTTCATCAGCGTGAGTAATGAAAATGTAACGCCGGCCGCCACCACTGCGGCCCGTACCCTGTTCCGTGCCGCGCTTGGCGGTGTGCTCGTCGCACACGGGTCGCAGAAACTCTTCGGTTGGTTTGGCGGCGGCGGTATTGAGGAGACCAGCAAGGGCATGGATGCCATGGGCTTCCGCCCTGCGAAGACCAGTGCCATGCTGGCTGGTCTCGGTGAAGCCGGTGCCGGGCTGGCGCTTGCCCTGGGGTTCGCCACGCCTGCGGCGGGAGCGGCCGCTGCTACCACCATGGGGGTGGCGGCCAGTGTGCACGCGCCGAACGGCTTCTTCGCCATGGACGGCGGCCTGGAATACCCCGCAGTGCTCGGGCTCGCGGCCACGTCCTTCGCGATCGGGGGACCAGGGCGGGTTTCCCTGGATGCCCTCACCGGTCATGTTTTGGACAGGCCGTGGATGCGGGCAGTCGCCGTCACTGCCATACCGGTGGCTATCGGTATCCAGATTTACCGTCGCCGCCAGGCGCTTGCTGCAGACCACACGCCTGCCTCGAGCGCCACGCCGGCGGAGGACGGGTCCTCTCAACCGTCCTGAACCAGCATGCCGGTGCGCCACGCCAGCCCCCTCCCTTCTCGCTGCGTGATCCGGCTGCAGTACTTATCAGGCAGCACGGCAGCCCGGTTGGCACTGGATTCTTGAAGGTCACGGCTACTCCTTGCGCGTCGTAGCCTCACCAAGGGTGGGCCGTCCCCGCCGGAGCTTTCCGGCAGGAATACCGGGCCAGGTCTGACCCTCGTTGTATTTGCGTTGGAGTCGCTTGACTTCCTCCATCGTCGCGGCAACCACGAGATCAGAGAGCGAGGCGTACCCTTCCCCGGGTCCGGCGGCCTGAAGGGCCGCCCGGACCTGGTCAGCCTGATCGGCGGTGAAATATGGGTTGATGTGAGCAGCCGATTTCGCCTTTGAAAATGAACACGTTCCCCACTCGGTCGCCCCCGCGGGGTTAGGTTTGGGGTGGCGTGTCCCCGGCTCTTGCTCGGAACGACGTACCACCTGGGCGGGCGGCGTATATTGCAGGGCGCGCATCGCTTCCCTTACTTTCTCGCGGGTATCCGGAGCGACAACGTCCGGCTGGTTGAGAACATTGGAAACGGTCGCCACTGAGACGCCCGCTGCCACGGCCACATCTGCCATGCGTGCTGTAGTCGGCAATTGGTCTCCATCGTGAGTTTTTGATTGAGAGCCGGTCGTAAGAACGGCCCGTAAGGCGGAGGACCCGAGTGTCCGGCCCTCCGCCTCCCGATGCTCCGACAAGTTAGCCCTTGCCGTCCTGCTTCGAGGCCTCAAGGAGGACCCGTACGTCCCAGGCCCCCAGCTCGATCTTGGTGAGGCTGGTCTTCTCCGCATCGAGCAGGTCGTCCATGGAAGCCGGCGCGGCAACCGTGGCTGGTTCCCAGCCCCAGTTGTGCACGAAGTGGAGACGGCCGCCGTCAGCACTTGTCGCGGAGTGGACGGTTACAGTCTCCGGCAAGTCTTCCCAGCCTGAGGCGTTTTCCGGGGCCAGCCAGCGCACCAGGTCCGCTGCAAGTTCCGTATTGGGCAACGTGCCGACGCTGGTGATCCTGCCGCCCCCCGCCGTCGTCGTGGTGATGGCGGGGTAGCGGCCGAATTGCGGGTGGACGTAGCTGGCAAGGGCTGTGCCATTCTGCTGCTCGAGGTAGTCGATCCACTGGGTCGCGAGGCTGCCCGTTGAAAGATGGAATCCTTCTGCCGCTTCCAGTTTGAGCGGTTCGGCGAGCTGCGAGAATTCCTGGTAGCTGACCCCTGCTTGTTCGGCGAGGCGGGAAGGTTTGGTTTCGAGCCGGGCCCGGGCTTCATGGTCCGCGTATGCGGTGCGCATTCCCAATACGAGGTGGCCGCCGGCTTCGGCGTAAGCCCGCAGCCAGTCCAGGAGTTCGTCGTCCGCAATGTACAGGCCCGCGGCAATCAGGACTGGCAGTTCCTTAGCCACATGGGCAGGGTCCATTCTCTGGCCCTCCGTGCCGGTGATCTGGCGGTCGTGCAGGATCCGAACGGGAGTTCCCGCCCGGAAGGCACCTTGGTAGAAGGCTTCGAAGATCTTCTGGTAGGAGCGTTCGTCTCCCGTCATGGGCGGCTCGGACAGGAAGCAGGGCTGGCCGGCCAGGCCCCACTTGGAGTCGTTGGAGTAGATCATGCCCACTTTCGCATCCGGTGTGAGGCCGACCAGGGCTTTGTCTGCAGTTTTGAGCTCGGCTCCGAGCTGGGCAAGTTCCCGATAGACGCGTCCGGGTTTCTGGTCGTGTGGAAGGACACCAACCCAGTAGGTTTCAGCGCCGTAGTGGTTGGTGGCCCAATGCCAGTATTCGATCATTTCGGCGCCCCGCGAGATGAACGCATAAGCAGCCTGTCGCCACTGCCCATCAAACGCCGGGTACTGCATTGCTGACCCGCCGATTGCTCCTGCGTTGGTCTCGGTAACCAGGAACGGTGCCTGTTTGGATGAGTACATACGGTCGCCGCTCTGGAAGAGCGTCCAGGCGCCGCTGGTCGCCCACCCCTGGGGTGAGCTTTTCGACGGCGGGATGGCGAACGCGTCCTGCATGGCGTAATAGGGGTTACCTGCCGTGACATCGAAATCCCGGGTCATGTCCTGATCGTGCTGCGAGGGACGGTCGTACGCGATGCAGGTGGTGACAAACTGCTCCGGGGTGGAGTACTCCCTCACGATGGCGGCCTGCCATTGAAGGAATTCGGTGGTGAGCCGCGCTTGAAACCGGCGCCAGGCCAGATCGTATTGCGGTTGGGCGTTGTTATCCGGTGTCCAGAGGTCCGCCCACGTGGAGAGCTGATGGGACCAGTAGACCAGGCCCCATTCCTTGTTGAGGTTCTCCACCGTTCCGTACTGGTGCCGGAGTTCGTCTGTGAAGCGTTGGAAGACGCCGCGGTTGTGGAATGCGAGGAGGCCCGGCTCGTTGTCGACCTGGTAGCCGATTACCGCAGGGTGCGTCGCGAAGCGTTGGACGATTTTGCGGATGATCCGTTCGGCGTGGAATTTGAAAGCGGGATGGGTGTAGTCCACTTCCTGCCTGGCACCCCATCCCAGTTGCTGGCCGGTCTTCGGCTCTCCCGCGATTTCCGGGTAGCGGCGGGCAAGCCACATCGGAATGGCGTAGGTCGGGGTACCCAGGACCACGGAGATGCCGCGTTCGTGGGCTCCGTCCAGGACCGGGGCCATCCATTCCAGGGCAAATTTGCCGTCCTCGGGCTCCCATTGGGACCAGGTGGATTCACCAACTCGGATGACGGTCATGTTGGCCGCTGCCATGAGGTCGAGGTCCTGCTGGAGGCGGGGGGAGGGCTGGTATTCGTGGTAGTAGGCGGCGCCGAAGAGTACTTTGCGGGGTCGTTCAGTCATGGATTTTAACTTTCGTGGAGGAGGAGGGGTGCGTCACGCTTTGACGGCACCGGTGCCGAGGCCGGACTGCCAATACCGCTGAAGGAACAGGAACGCGGCCATGAGGGGGAGTACCGAAACCAGTGACCCGGTGATGACGGTGGAGAACAGCGCCTGGGATCCGGAACCGGCTGCCGATGCTGCCTGCCATTGGGCAAGTCCGACCGGAAGAGGGAACAGTTCAGGGCTGTTGAGCATGATCAGGGGGAGGAAGTAGTTGTTCCAGGAGGCGACGAGTGCGAACAGCAGCACCGTGATCGAGCCGGGTACGAGGAGCCGGAGGACGATTTGGAAGAAGATGCGCATTTCACCCGCCCCATCGACGCGGGCGGCTTCGATGAGTGAGTCCGGGACTGCGTCGGCGGCGTAGACCCTCATGAGGTACACGCCGAACGGGCTGACAAGGGACGGCAGGATTACTGCCCAGGGGGTGTTGGTCAGGTTTGCCCCGGCGAAGAGCAAGTACGTGGGGATGGCGAGGGCCGTCATGGGAATCATCACGGCGCCCAACACGAGGGTGAACATCGCGTCACCACCGGGGAACTTGTATTTAGCGAAGGCATACCCCGCGGCAGTAGCCAGAGATGATGCGCCCAGGCCACTGACGACGGCGTAGACCAGGCTGTTGATCATCCAGTGGAGGAAGACGCCGTTTTGGAAGGTGAAGACATTGTGCAGGTTTTCGGCCAGGTTCATGTGGGAGAACCAGAGGCCGAAACTGCTGAACAGGTCTTCGTTTGCCTTGGTGGAGGCAACGACGAGCCAGAACATCGGCAGGAGGAAATAGACCAGGCACAGCAGCATGGCGACGGTCAGGAGCGTGCTCCGGCCCGAGCGTCTGCGCCGCGCCGGCGCCGTAGCCTGGGTTCCTGTTGCGGGTCGGTCGGCGACTGTAGCCGTCATAATGCCTTTTCCCTTCTGTTCGCGGTCAGTTGAACCCCATAGCTGACGGCCATAATCACGATTCCAAGCAGGAAGGCGATGGCCGCTGCATAGTTGGCATCCTGATTGACGAAGGAAAGCTGAAAGGCGTACATGTTCGGCGTGTAATCCTGACCGATGGCTGCGGGGGCGATCACCCGCAGGAGGTTCGGTTCATTGAAGAGCTGGAATGATCCGATGACGGAGAAGATCGTGGTCAGCAGCAAGGCACCTTTGATGGCGGGTATCTTGATGGACCACGCCACCCTCCACTCACTGGCGCCGTCGACCCGCGCCGCCTCGTACAGTTCGGCGGGGATGGACCTGAGGGCCGCATACATCACGATCATGTTGTAACCGACGAATCCCCACGTCACGATGTTCATGATCGAGAAAAGGACGTTACCCCCGGCGAGGAAGTCCGGCGCCGGAAGCCCAAGCGACTTGGCCAGTTGCGCGAAGGGGCCGAAGTCTTTCCCGTAAAGGTAACCCCACATCAGTGTGGCGATCACGCTGGGAATCGCGTACGGCAGGAACACCCCGAGACGAATGAACTTTTGCAGGCGCAGCATCCCGCTGTCCAGGATGAGGGCGAAGAGCAGTGACAGGCCAAGCATGACCGGAACCTGGATTACAAGGAACAGCGCCATACGGCCGACTCCACTCAGGAAGGACGGGTCAGTCAGGGCGCGGGCGTAGTTGTCCATGCCGACAAACGAGATGCCTCCGATGAGTTGCTTCTTGAAGAGGGAGAGATAGCCTGCATAGCCGAGAGGTACCGCGACCATCAGAATGAAGGTGACCATGAAGGGCATGGACAGCGCATAGGCTGCCACGTACTGGCGCCGCCGCGCGATGTTCGCCGTCTTCCTGCGCGGGGTCCGCTGTGCTTGCCGGGGAGCGGTTTCAGCTTGCAACGGTGAAGCCCTGTCCCTTGGCGTATTGCACCAGGTCATCCTGCCAAGCGGACAAGGCAGCGTTGAGATCGCCCCGGTCGCCGATGGCTTTGCCCATGGTCTTGTCGTAGCTGCTGGCGGCGTAGTCGTTGAACGGCAGGAACTGGAAGCCCTCCTGCACGGTCGAAGCGATGTCAGTGAACTCCTTGTTGACCTTCTGGCCACCGTAGAAGCTTGCTGCCGCATCGGCGAAGGCGGGGTTCTTGAGGGTTTTCGTCGACGGCGGGAACAGGAACTGTTCGTTGGCCAGGGTCAGTGCCGCCTTGTCATCCGTGTTGACGAAGCGGGCCAGCATGGCAGCGGCAATGGGGTTCTCGCTTGACTTCAGGACGGCGTCGGTTGAACCGCCGTAGTTGCCGCTGGCGGGCTTCGAGGGGTCCCACTGCGGCAGTGGTGCGGCGCGCCATTTGCCGGCCGTGCTCTTCGCGGTTCCCTGCAGGAACACCGGGCCCCACGCACCTGTCAGCCATGCCGCGTACTTTCCGTTGTTCAGGCCCTGGTACCAGGCGTCGGCAAAGTCGGGTTCGTTACCGATGTTCCCGGAACGGAAGAGATCGTTCCAGTAGGCGGTGACCTTCTTGCACGCGGCGTCGCCGGCGAGGTTGATTTTGACGTTCTTTGTTCCGTCGTATGAGAAGGGCCGGCCCCCGGCCTGCCAGAAGAGGCCCAGCATGTTCGCCTCCGAGCTGGGTGCCCAGTTCACGAGCATGCTCGATGGGTTCTTGCCCCGATAGTTCGAAACTGCGGCCGCGAAGTCGTCCCACGTCTTGGGGATGACGATTCCGGCGGCCGTGAACAGGTCCTCGCGGTACAGCATCCCCATGGGGCCGGTGTCCTGCGGAACGCCGTAGATCCCCTTGCCACCGGGCGTCACGCCGTCCCAAACCCAGGCCGGGTAGTCGGCCTTCAGGTCACCGATGCCGTACGGGGACAGGTCCAACAGGTTGTCTGTAAGGGTGAACGAAGGAAGTTTGTCGAACTCCATCTGCACCACGTCCGGTGCACCCTTTCCAGCCTGTATCGCTGCCCGCAGCTTCTGGTAGTGCGCCCCGCCCTGGCCGACGTTCACTACCTCGACTTTGACGGCAGGGTACTTGGCCTGGAACAGGTCGACTTCTTTTTGGATGTCCGGCACCCACGTCCAGAAGGTCAGCTTCGTGTCCTTTTTCATGGCCGCATCAATATCAGCCTGGGATACGGGGGAGGAGGGGCCGCCCGACGCCGGGGACGTCCCACCGCCACAAGCGGTGAGAGCGCTAACACTTAGCGCAGCCAAAGGGAACGCGGCCAGGATGGAGCGACGTGAAATATCTCGTGACATGACTTCTGCTTTCTATTGGGAGGGTGACGTGGGTGCGGCGGCTCGCCCGTAAGGTTGGCGCGCCGCTGCGCCAGTGAACGTGGGTGGTGTTCGTTCTTACGGGAGGTGGTGAAGCTGGCCAGTCAGGCCAGACTGCCGAAGTAGGGTGCGGTGGATGCCCGCACGATCAGTTCGGTGGGAAGGTGAATGCTGGTGTTTTCCGCTTCGCGTCCCTCAATGAGATGAATGAGTTCGCGGACGGAACGTTCTGCGACGGAGGAAAAGTTTTGGCGAACCGTCGTGAGGGGAACCATTTGGTAGGCGGCTTCGGGAACGTCGTCGAAGCCGATCACTGATATGTCATTTGGGATGCGCATGCCCTGCTCGGTGAAGGCGCGGATGGCGCCCATCGCCATGTGATCGTTGGCGACAACGATGGCAGTCGCGGCCGCCCGATCGAGGGTCAGTGCCGCTTCGTATCCGGACTTGGGTGACCAATCACCTTCAAGGAGGGGGCCCGGGTTTAGTCCCAGGTCCTCCACTTCCTGCAGCCATCCGTCGCGGCGCTGGGCTGCTGAGTCCCAACTAAGCGGTCCGGCAAGGTGCGCAATCCGACGATGCCCGGAGTTGTAAAGATGGCGGACGGCAGTCCTCGTGCCTGCCACCTGATCCGAGTCGACCAGCACGTACTTGGCTGACTCGGTCGTTATGGGGCTCGTGGTGACCAAGGGCATGTCAGTCAGGGCAGACGCTTCGAGATGGAGGGCTCCCGCCACACCGGAAACAATCACTCCCTCAACGCCACGCACCATCAGATAATGAATGGCTTCTTCAAGTTGCGCCTCGGACGCCTCTCTGACCGTGGTGAGTGTCAGGCCATAGCCAGCCTTCCAGGCAGCCTGTTCCAGGCTGAACAATCCCGCGGTGGGCCCGTAAAGAGAGCTTGCGGTTGCGATCAGCCCGATTTGATGGGTCCGTTGCGTAACCAGGGCACGGGCAGCTGCGTTCGGGCGATAACCCAAGGCCGCCACCGAACGCAGGACCTGGGCGCGGACCTGCGGCCGCACATTGGCTTCGTTGTTGACGACACGGGACACCGTCTTGGCGGAAACCCCGGCATGAGCTGCGACGTCCGCAAGTCGGGGCAACGCCTGTTTTGATGCTTCTTTCGGTGATGCTCCGACAGCGCTGTCATTCATGAGTGTGATCTAACTCGCTTACTGACAGCGCTGTCAATGATAAGGCGCGTCTTCGTGACCCATTCGTTATAGTCCGACGTTGCGCGGACTTCGTTGAGGTGAGTGAAGCTGCGCCCAGCCCACCGACGTCGGTGGACTCGAGACCCTCTTCACCTTCCGGGTCGAAGCATGTCAGGGCAAAGAAGCCACTACAGGAGTGCTCCCGTGGGTTTGTTCTGTTGCGGGTCTCGATGTTGCGGAGTCCGGTGCTTCGACTGCACCTTTCAGTTCGTCCAAAGTTGGCGGGTTGGCTCCGGCCCGCTGTACGGTGATGGCCGCCGCTGTGGCTGCAGTGCGTCCCAGCTGCTCCAGGACAGCAGGGGCGAAGCCTTCAGTTCCGCGGGTGAGGAGACCAAGGATGAGCGCGGCCATGTAGGAGTCCCCAGCGCCAATGGTGTCCACGACCGAGGTCCTCACCGCAGGGATTGTGACGCCTGCGGCAGCGGAGGTGAATTGGGACCCTTCGGCCCCTTTTGTTATGACCGCCAGGCCGGTGCCGAGCCGGAGGATATGGTCGGCGATTTCCTCAAGGGTCTTGTTGGGATAGAGCCAGTGGGCGTCTTCGTCGCTGAGTTTCACGACGTCGGTCAGGGATACGAGTTCTTCGAAAATCCCTTTCGCTTCTGCATGGCTGCCCAGCAACGAGGGACGGATGCTCGGATCGTAGGTCACGGTGCACTGTGCGTGGGCTTGTTCCATCAGGGCTTTGACCACGCCCGCCCCCGGGCCCAGGAAGGTGGCTATGGAACCCGTGTGGAGGATTTTCGGCAAGTAGGCAGGCGTTGCTGGTGGCAGTTCCCAGTGGATGTCGAAGTCGTACTCCGCGGAGCCGTCAGACCCAAGGATTGCTGCGGTCGTTGCCGTGCGCGCGAGAAGCTTTGATCCCGGCAGGAGAGTCACTCCTGCCCGGTGTAGGTGCTCTTCTATCAGTGTGCCGCGTGCATCCGGGGCGATGGCCGTCAGCAGCCCGGTGGCGACGCCCAAAAGCCCTAGGCCGTAGGCGACGTTGGCCGGCGATCCACCGGGATGCTCAACCTGGCCGTCCGGAGTGGTGACCACGTCGACGAGTGCTTCGCCGACGACCAGGACGTCCAGGAAGCGTTGGGTGTCATGGGGAGTTGTTTTGGGGTTTGCCATGATCTTCTCTCCGGCAGGTGATGGTAGCGGAGCGGGCAGGCCATTCGGCGGCTGATGGCAGGACGGCCTGCCCGCAGCGTTTTGCGTTGGGTTATGACAACGCGCTGATTTCGTTGATCGTGAGGTTGCCGAAGGTGGCAGTTCCCTCGTGTGCGTAAAGACGGATGCCATTGTCGCCGTCAAGGGGGAACACCCGGTGTGAGTGCACTACCCGTCCGTCTCCTACGAACAGTTCGACGCTTGTCCGGTCAACGAGGATACGGAGCGTTAGGCGCCCTGCCGAGGGGTCGAAGGGCGTCTGGCTTTCCCCGCCGGTTGGGTTGATGGTGGGTCGCCGGTTCACGTACACGAAGGGGCCGCGGAGGAATGCGCCGGCTGCGACGTGCCGGCCCCCGCCGGCTGCACGGCAGATCTCAAGGCCAACGTTGGCGGGCGGGCTGGCCGGATCCCACCTCAGCTCACAGTTCAGGTCATAGGCCAGTGAGTTGATATCGAGGTCCCGGGTGCCGGTGACAGTGACGTCACCAAGGCGGTGGCTTTGCTTAACGTGGTCGCTCAGGCCGGCTGTCGGGGCTGAGACGAGGTGGTAGCTGGTGCCGTCCTTCTTCAGCCGGACATCGCGCACGATCATGTCGTCACCGTTGTACGCGTCAGTCGCCAGGGTCGGAGTGTTGTGGGGGTAGTCCCAGAAGTTCGCCCACCCGAGCGCCCGGCGCAGGGTGGCATCCTCTGCTCCGGAGGTGTCGTGGTGTGGGTAGGTGACTGCTCCGTAGAAGTCATAGCCGTAGTCCAGCCATTCCGGCTCGGCCTGGTCGGGAACAAACGAGGTGCCGTTGAATGACCCAATCCAGTACGCGTAGGTTGCGGGCAGGCCGCGGCCTTTGCCGTTGGCGCTGGTGCCGAGGACCCAGTGCGAAGTACCGTCGTCGGCGGTCATTTGAAAAAGGTCGGGGCACTCAAGCAGCCCCAGATCAGTGCGGATGAACTCGCCGACCCGCTGCCAGGAGCGCAGGTTCGGGGATGTATAGAAGCCGAGCTTCTGCCCTTCGGCGTTGACCATGAACCACTGACCCCGGTCGGCGTCCCAGATCACTTTCGGGTCGCGGAAGTCCTGTACTCCGGGGTTGGGCAGGACCGGGGCCGGGTCACCGGGCTGGAACGAGCGCCCACGGTCCGTGGAGTACCAGAGGTATTGGGCCTGGCGGCCTTGGGGCGCCTGCGTTACGAGGGCAATCACGGCGTTCTCGCCGTATCCGGCAGTGTTTCGTTCGTCGATGACAAGGCATCCTGACCAGCAGTCGCCGTTGTCGTTGCTGAACTTTGGAATGGCGACGCCGCGGTCGCGGAAGGAGACGTGGTCGGTGGTGGTCGCGCGGCGCCACGATGTGCCTCCACCACCCTGCAGGTAATCGCCGTTGTAGAGGTAGTAGTAGTGGTATTCGCCATCGATGTAGATGGGCCGCTGAGGGTCGTTTTTCCAGTTGTCGGGGACGCTGAAGTGATAAGTCGGGCGCATGCGGATTGGTCCTTTAAAGGGCGGCTTGGCCGGAGTGGCGCTTGGGGTCTCTGGTGGTGCTGCTCCTGCCGGCTGGGCCAGGGAGGCGGAGAGTGCGAGCGATCCTGTGAAGGCAACCGCTCCACTTCCGGTGAGGAGGGCGCGCCGGGAGACAGGGGGTAAATTTTGCATGGGTTCCCTTTCGGTAGACAGCTTCGGTGCTGCTACAGCATGGATATTGATGTTTTCGGGCAGCGCAGGGCGGTGCTGCTGTCGTATTCGATGTACCGTGCACCTGCCAGGACAGACGGGACGGGTAGCCCGTTTGTGAAACAGGAATTTCAGGTTGCAGGCTGCGGTTCCGTTGAAAGTGCGTGGCCGCCGCCGGCGCCTGGCCGGTAGAGGTGGCAGCGGACCCAGTGGCGGTCCAGCGGATCGCCCACCTGGTGCCGGACGGGTTCCTCGGCTGAGCAGCGCTGACCCGGATCGCCTTCGAAGGGGCAGGTGGTGGAATCCATGACAGCCTGCCGGAGCCGGGCGCGCTGAACGGGGTCGTAGGAGCCGGCACGGGCCGGATCCGGAACAGCCGAGACCAGCAATTGGGTGTAGGGGTGGGCCGGGTTGGCCAGCAGGTCCAGGGATTCGCCCTCTTCCACGATTTCGCCGGCGAACATGACAGCCGTCCGGTCCGCGAGGTACCGGGCTGAGGCGAGGTCGTGGGTGATGTAGAGCATGGAGATGCCCTGTTCATCGCGTAGTTTCCGCATCAGGTTCAGCACGCCGATGCGAACTGAGACGTCCAGCATGGACGTTGGTTCGTCGGCCAGGATGACTTGAGGTTCGACGGCGAGCGCGCGTGCGATGGCGACCCGTTGACGTTGCCCGCCTGAGAGTTCGTGGGGGTAGGAGTTGAGCATGTCAGCCTGCAGCCCGACGGTGGTCATGAGCTCCTCGAGACGATGCCGGGTCTGCTCTTCGGTTCCGCGCCGGCCGGAGCCGCCTTTGCCGTGAATCACGAGTGACCGTCGCAGGAAGTGCTCGACCCGGTGTACGGGGTTGAGGGAGCCGAAGGGGTCCTGGAAGACCATCTGAAGCCGGGAGCGGAACGTGCGTGAGGCCTGGAAGCGGTCGCGTTTGAGGACGTCGACGCCGTCGAGGAGTATGGCGCCTTCGCTGGGTTTCTCAAGCCTCGCGACACAGCGGGCCAGGGTGCTTTTGCCGGAACCTGATTCCCCGACGAGTGCCACGATTTCTCCGCGGCCGATGGTGAGGTCTACATGGTGCAGTGCCCGGACGGTCTGGCTGGAGAACAGGCCGCCGGTGTGGAATGACTTTCCCAGTCCGCGCACCTCCAGGGCCGGGGTCCGGGTGGAAACATCCGGCCGTGTTGGGGAGTGGACGGTGTGGCTCATTGTGCTGCTCCTTCAAAGACGGCGGCTTCGGCGTCAAACGGTGCCACGAAGTGGCCCGGCGCAATTTCGGTAAGGTCCGGGATGTTCCGGAACTTCACGCCTTCGGGCAGGCCCTTGAGCGGGACCCGCGGGCCCGTGAGCGGCGGGAAAGCGCCCATGAGGGCCTGGGTGTAGGGGTGCCCGGGGGTGGTGTAGATGTCGTGGGCTTTGGCGGTCTCCACGATGCGGCCGCCGTACATGACGGCCATGCGGTGGGAGAGTTCCACCATCAGGGACATGTCGTGGGTGATGAACAGGACGGAGAAGCCCAGTTCGCGCTGGAGGTCCTTGATCTGCGCCATGATTTCCTGTTGCACCACCACATCCAGCGCGGTGGTTGGCTCGTCCAGAATCAGCAGTGACGGCTTCAGGGCGACGGCCATGGCGATAACGGCGCGTTGCCGCATCCCGCCGCTGAGTTGATGCGGATACGACTTGAGGCGGCCCGGATCGATTCTCACCAGCTCCAGCAGCTGTGCAGCGCGTCGAAGGGATTCCTGGCGCGAGTAACCGGCGTGCGTGGTGAAAATGTCGGCCATCTGCTCCCCGATGGTCAGCACCGGGTTCAGCGAGTTCATGGCGGACTGGAACACCATGGCAACGTCCTGCCAGCGAAAACGGCGCAACTCGTCCTGGCTCATCGCCAGCACGTTCCTGCCTCCGAAGGAGATGCTGCCGGCAGCGATCTTCGCCGGGTCCTTGAGCAGCCGCATGATTGAGTTGGCGATGGTCGACTTTCCACAACCCGATTCGCCGGCCAGCCCGAACACCTCGCCGGCGCCGATGCTGAAGGAGACGTTGTCCACGGCCGTGGTCGAGCGGGTGTCTCCGATGTACTTGACGGTGAGGTTCTTGACGTCGAGGACTGGTTCGTGGGAGCCGAAGGAGGTCTGGGAGACGGTCACTGTGCCGCGCTCCTTTCGGTGGTTGCGGGTTTGCGGATCTTCCGCAGCCGCGGGTTGGTTACTTCGTCGACTGCGTAGTTGATGAGTGCCAGGGCGAATGCCACCAGGGCGATG
This sequence comes from Arthrobacter sp. NicSoilC5, assembly GCF_019977395.1. Taxonomy (NCBI): domain Bacteria; kingdom Bacillati; phylum Actinomycetota; class Actinomycetes; order Micrococcales; family Micrococcaceae; genus Arthrobacter; species Arthrobacter sp. NicSoilC5. The sequence goes on from NZ_AP024660.1 coordinate 527,687, forward strand.
CAGAGGCCGGAGGGGACGAAGACCCACCAGCTTCCGGTGAGCAGGGCGCCTTCGTTTCCGGCCCAGAAGAGGTTGTTTCCCCAGGAGACGGTGCTGACGTCCCCCAGGCCAAGGAATTCGAGGCCGGCCTGGGCTCCGATGCCGTAGATGACGCAGGCAAGCAGTGTCCCCATCACGATTGATGCCATGTTCGGCAGGATTTCGCGGAACATGATCCTTCCGGCGCGCTCTCCGGACACGACGGCGGCAGCTACGAAGTCCTTGGAACGGATGGACAGGGCCTGTGACCGGAGAACGCGAGCCGAGCCGGCCCATCCGGTGACGGTGAGTACCAGGACCACGGTGCCCAGTCCCGGGGGCAGGAAGGCGGCCAGGATGACGAGCAGCGGCAGGCCGGGAAGGAGGAGGAAGACGTTGGTCAGCAGCGACAGTGTTTCGTCGACGAATTTCCCGAAATAGGCCGATGCCAGCCCGACGAGGATACCGACGAAGGTTGACGCAAACCCGACGGTAAGGCCCACGAACAGGGAACTCCGGGCGCCGTGGACGGTCAGGGCGAGCACGTCCTGGCCCTTGGCAGTGGTTCCGAGCCAGTGCTCGCCGTCCGGTTCCAGTGAGGCCATGCCGGTGATCCGGGAGGGGTCGCCCGGGAACAGCATGGGCGCGGCCAGCGCCAGGACGATGAAGACGAGCATGATGGCCATGCCGGTCATGGCCTTCTTGTTGGTGGTGAGTCCGTGGATGAAGCCGCGGTTGGTTTTGCGGGCAGCTTTTGCTTCGGTTGGCTGCTGGAGGATAACGCTGGTCATGGTCGGTCCCTTGGTTACTGGGTACGCAGTGCTCAGTTGCTGCGCACGCGGGGGTCGAGGCGGACGTAGAGGATGTCCACCAGGAAGTTCGCCAGCAGCACGGCGGCGGTGATGGTCAGGAACAGGCCCTGCATGAGTGGGTAGTCAAGGCCCTGGACGGCGTTGAGGAGCTGGTAGCCGACGCCGGGGTAGGCGAACACCACCTCGGTGAGAAGGGCGCCGCCCACGACGAAGCCCAGGCCCATGCCGAAGCTGGTGACGGACGGAAGCATCGCGTTCCTGGCGGCGTACCGGAGCATGATGCGGGCCGGGCGGAGGCCCTTGGCTTCGGCCATGGTGATGTAGTCCTCGGAGTTGGTGGCGATCATGGTGTTCCGCATTCCAAGCATCCAGCCACCGATGGAGACCAGCACGATGGTCAGCGCCGGGAGTACGAGGTGGGCGGCGACGTCTCCGAGGAACTCAGTGGTGAACGCCGGCTCCAGGCCGTCCGTGAACGCGTGCCGGATCGGGAACCAGCCCAACACCACGCCGAACAGGTACAGCGCGCCCATCGCGAGCCAGAAGTATGGAAACGAACCGATGAAGACCAACACGGGAGGCAGGGCTGAATCGACCGCGCCGCCGCGGCGCCACGCTGCCAGGATGCCCAGCAGGTTACCGACGACGGCGGCAATCACCAGGGCGGTCCCGCCGAGCAGCAGGGTCCAGCCGATCTGGGACGAGATGACCTCGGTGACCGGGGTGGGGAACCGTGAAATCGATACCCCCATCTGCCCGGTGAGGATGTTCTGGAGGTAGCCGGCGTACTGTTCCCAGATGGGCCGGTCGTCTACGCCAAGCAACTTGCGCAGGGCCTCAATCTGTTCGGGCTGCATACGGTCCTGGGAGCGGGCGAACATTCGGGAGACGGGGTCCCCGGGCATGAAGCGGGGGAGCAGGAAATTCAGGGTGATGGATGCCCAGAAGGCGATCAGGTAGAAACCCAGGCGGCGCAGGATGAAGCGCACGGTTTCCCTCCAATTCGGGAGTTGTGAAAAGTGTGGGGGCTGGCCGCCGGATAGTCCGGCGGCCAGCGGTGTCGCGCGGTGGGCGGCCAGGCCCTTACTTGCGCGGTTCCAGGCTGGTCAGCACCAGAACCGTGGTGGGTGCGCGAACCGAGAGGGTGGCGTAGGGATTGTCCTGGGTGGGCCAGCCAATAAAGCGGGTGTCGTTGTAGGCACCCCACTCCGGGCCGGAGAAGAGCGGCACCAGCGGTGCGGCGTCGTTGTACTCTTCCTGCAGCTTGTGGGCAATATCCTTCTGCTTGGACTGGTCCGTGGCGGTAGCGAACTCCGTCAGCAGGGCATCGGCTTTGGGGTCGCCGAAACGGTGGTAGTTGTCGAACGTCTTGGTACCCACCGGCTTCACCGTGGAGGAGCCCATGGAGGTGTTGAAGTACTTGTACGGGCTGGGGTCGTTGGCGCTCCAGACGATGCCGGAGTCAAAGTCACCGGTTTCGTAGCCTGACACAACAGCGGCCCAGTCCGGGGAGTCCACTTTCGCGGTCACACCGACTTCTGCCAGGTTCTGGGAGATCACGTTGGCAACCGAGAGCCAGTCGGACGAGCTTGAACCCACGGAGATCTTGAACTCGAACGGCTTGCCGTCCTTGAGCGTGCGCTTGCCGTCGGCGCCCTTGGCGTAGCCCGCCTTGTCCAGCAGCTCATTGGCTTTCTGGACGTCGTGGTTGGTCCAGGTGCAGTTGTCCTTGACCTGGCTGTTCTTCCAGGTTTCGTAGTTGCCGGACAGGCCGGTGCAGTCCGCGGGCTGGGCGTAGCCGCTCATGCCGATCTTGGTGACCTGGTCCCGGTCCACGGCCATGCTCAGCGCCTTGCGGACGTCCACGTCGTTGAACGGCGCCCTGGTGGTGTTCAGCTGCCAGTTGATCATGGCGCCCGTGGGCGGGAACCAGTAGTGCCGGTGGTCCTTGTCCTTTGAGACGAAGGTCTTCCCGATGTTCGGGATGTACTGCGGAGCCCAGTCCACGTCGCCGTTGGCTGCGGCGAGGTTGGCGCCGTCGTTCCCGGCGAAGGCGAGCATCTTGATGCCGGCGATCTTCTGTTTCTCCGGCTGCCAGTAGTTGGGGTTCTTCTTCAGCACGAAGGACTGGGCCTGGAAGCTGTCCACCTCGGTGTACGGCCCGGTGCCTACCGGTTTGGCGTTGGCCTCCTTCTCCGGATCGGCCAGTGCGGCCCAGATGTGTTTGGGCAGGACGCTGAGTTGGCCGACGTCGTAGAGTGCGGGGGACCAGGGCTTGTTGAAGTTGAACGTGACCTTGTTGCCTTCTGCGCTCACGCCGTCGAGGTACTCGTAGCCGCCCTTGAGCTTCTTCTGAAGCTCGAACGTGTAAGCCACGTCGTCGGCAACCAGGGGCTGGCCATCGGACCACTTCACACCATCACGCAAGGTGAAGGTGATGGACCTGCCGTCGTCGGCGGCCTTCCAGTCGGTGGCCAGCCACGGCACGGTGTCTCCCTTGGCCGGGTTGAAGATCAGGAGTGACTCGTAAATGGACTGCTGGACCATGGGGTTAACGGTCGGTGCGAACGGGTTGAAGTTCTGCACGAACGTGCCCATGTCTTCGCGGGGGATGGTGAGGAACGCGCCGGCGTTGGCTGCGGCGTCGGTGCCGCCGGGCTTGTTGCCCGTGGCAGAGCAGCCGGTCAGCAGCATCGCGCCTACGGCCAGTCCGGCCGCGGCAATGCGGGCAGACGTGAAGAACCTGGTTTGTGTCATGATGGTTTATCTCTTCCTGTCTTCATCAGCAAGGTGAAGGGTGGGTGGGGGATTTGCTCTTCGACGTTGATTTCGCGGTCAGACCGAAGAGCGTTCTAGCAGCGGACAGTCGACCAACTGCTGGCCGGCAGTGATCGGCTGTCCTGCTGTAAGGGCGGCAAGCGTCTGGACTCCCAGAGCGCCCATCTTTTCGAACGGCAACGCAACCGTGGTCAGCTTGGGCCTGAGGTAGGCCGCGATGAGTTCCTGGTTGTCGAAGCCGATCACGGCGATGTCACCGGGGATGGCCAGGCCACGTTCTTTTATGGCGTCGTAAGCGCCCATGGCCATGCGGTCATTGAGGCAAAAGAGTGCGGTTGGCCTCTCCTTGGCCGGGTACCGGTCGAGGATTTGGCAGGCAGCGTCGTAGCCGCCGTCTGCCGTTGCATACCCGGCCACCACCAGCTCCGGATCGAGCTCAAGGCCTGCGTCGGCCAGGGATTCCCGGACCCCCTGCAGACGCCCGACAGCTGCAGGGATGCCCGGGTCCAGGTTGATCACACCGATCCTGGTGTGGCCGGCCTGGAGGAGGCGTTCGATGGCCACCCGTCCGCCGGCCCTTTCGTCGGGAACGATCGAGGGCAGCTTTCCGTCCAGGTCGAAACAGTTGACGAGCACCGTGGGCACTTCGTGCGCGCTTGGGGGCACATGTACACCGCGGTGGTGCGTTGCCGCGTACAGCAGGCCTTCCACCCGCTGCTCCAGCAACTTCTCAACGGCAGCCTCCTCCATTCCTTGGTTGGGGCCGGCCGTATCGCCCTGGTCCGACGGGGCAATAAGGAGGAATCGATGGTCGATCCAGGCCTGGTCCTGGGCACCTTTGATGATGTCCACTGCGAACGGTGCGGTCACGATCTCGGTGACAATCCCGTACCAGTCGCTGCGCTGGGATGCCAACGCCCTGGCCCCGGCATTTGGACGGTAGCCCAAGGCTTGGACGGCGTCGGCGATCCGGGTCCGCGTCTCTTCCGAGATGCTGGCGTTTTCGCGGTTGCTCAGCACGAATGAGACAGCCGTCCGGGAGACTCCGGCATGCTTGGCGACGTCACTCATGGTGACACCACGCTGCCGTGCAGCAACGGGTTTGCTTGAGGAGGCGTTTTTCGCCATTGAATGCTCCAGTGGTCTTCATTGAGCCGGGTAGTGCCAGTTCTGCCGGGAGGACATCTGTCCTGCCCGATTGCAGGTAACTCGCGTTACCTTGCGCGCGTGATCCAAGTTACTCGCGTTACTAAGAGGTGTCAATAGCCGCTAATGGGCGCGGACATCACCAGCCCTCTTCCGGCCGGGACGTGTGGCGGTTAGGGGCGGTTCTTGAAGGACTCGACCTTCCCCGGGTCTCTTTCGACCACCGGGCCGAGGATCTTATCGATCCTCACGAGCAGTTCCGGGTCAAGCTTGACTCCTGCAGCCTGGACGTTGTCGACGAGTTGCCCGGGCCGGGATGCTCCCACGATGGCTGCCGAGACGTTGGGGTTCTGCAGTACCCATGCGACAGCGAAGGCTGCCATCGACAGTCCGGTCTCTTCGGCCAGGGGTTTCAGCTGCTGGACACGGGTGAGGATGTCCTCGCTGAGAAAGCGGTGGTCGTTTTTCAGGCCGCCGTTGTCGGCGCGGAAGCGGGAACCCTGTGGGGCCGCGGCGCCGGGAGCGTACTTGCCGGTGAGGACTCCCTGGGCGAGCGGAGACCAACAGATCTGGCTTATGCCCAGCTCCTCGCTCAGTGGAACGATTTCCTGTTCGATAACGCGCCAGAGCATGGAATACTGCGGCTGGTTGGAGATGAGCTGGATGCCAAGTTCGTTGGCCAGGGCGGCGCCCGACCGTAGCTCGTCCGTCGTCCACTCTGAGACCCCGATATAGTGCGCTTTCCCGGCCCGGACGATATCGGCAAAGGCCTGCATGGTCTCTTCCAGCGGGGTCTCGTAGTCGTATCTGTGGGCTTGGTAGAGGTCGACGTAGTCGGTTTGGAGACGGCGCAGCGATGAGTTGATGGACTCCATGAGGTGTTTTCGTGACAGGCCGCGGTCGTTCCGGCCGTCCCCCGTAGGGAAGTAGGCCTTGGTGAAGATCTCGACGCTTTCACGGCGGGTCCCTTTGAGCGCCTCGCCCAACGCTCGCTCGGCCCGGGTTCCGGCATAGGCATCGGCGGTGTCGAAGGTGGTGATGCCCAAATCCAGTGCTTGCTTGACGCACTGCGTCGCTGCATCCTGGTCAATCTGCTCACCGTGTGTGAACCAGTTTCCGTACGCGATTTCGCTGATGTATAGGCCGGAGGATCCCAGCTTGCGGTGTTCCATCAGGCTTTTTCCTTTCCTAAATCGATGAGTTGGAGCGCAGCGTCGGCCGTGCCACCAGTGGAGTACAGGGTGAGGGATGTCTGGGCACGGTCAGGGAAGATCAGTTCAGTCACGGTGGCGAGCCCATCGTTGGCGAAAATTTCCACGGAGCAGTGGTCAACGAAGATCTGGAGCGCGTAACTGCCGTCCTGCCGGGCGGCAATCGGAGCGAGGCTGGTGGAGGGGAAAGCTTCGTGAAAGCCGGTGTCCCCGGAGCGGGTACGGTCCACGATGAGTTCTCCGCTGCGGGGCCGGATCCCGATCCGCGTCCCGGCCGTGCCGTCGGCTGAACCCCTGACAACAAGGCCGAACTCCTCGGCACCGCCCGGCGTAAAGATGATGTCAATGGCCTGTACTGCTGCGCCGCCCTCGACTGCTGCCTGGCCGTTTATGGTTAGCCACTGCAAGGGGCCGGACTCCGACGTTGCTTTTACTTCCGGCGCGGGTTGCTGAACGAGCCGGGGTTGACCGTTCACGGAAACAAGGGAAATGTCCCTGACCAGGCTCATGGGACTGCGCCAGGGAGCGGTGGGAATGTGGTTGGCGTACTGCCAGTTGTTCATCCAGCCGATCATCAACCGCCGGCCTTTTGGAACGTTGCTGAACGAGACGGCTGCATAGTAGTCCCGGCCCCAGTCAAGCCACTGGTAGTCGGGTACGCGCTCCGGATCCTGCATACCCTCGGTGAGGCTTGTCTCGGAGCGGAACGTGGCGCCGTCGAACTCTCCCACAAAATACTGGCCTGCCGACCCGCCGTTCGGGCCTCCGGGGTTCATGTTCACCGTCAGGACCCATTTCCTGACCGAGGTGTCACCGTTCAGCGGCAGCTCGAAGAGGTCCGGGCACTCCCAGATCCCGCCGGTGCCGTTTGCAGGGCCGAAGGTGCTGAGGTATTCCCAGTTCTTGAGGTCTTCCGAGCGGTAAAGCAGGACAGTGAAGTCATGTGCTTCGACGGCCACCATGACCCAGTAGCTGCCGCCCGGGCCGTCATAGCGGAAGACTTTTGGGTCCCGGAATTCCGGTGAGTTCCTGGTGAGGACCGGGTTGCCGGCATACTTCGTCCAGGCGTAGCCGCCGTCAGTGCTCCATGCGATGGACTGGGCCTGGGTGCCCTGATGGGGGGAACCCGGTTTGTATGCACTCGTGTAGATGGCCACCAAGGGGGCTTTTCCGTCTGCGCCGAATCCACTGGTGTTGCCGGTGTCCACCACGACGCTGCCGGAGAAGATTTCCTCGGTTTTATCGCAGGGGATTGCTACCGGTTGTTCCTCCCAGCTGACCAGGTCTGCTGAGGTGGCATGGCCCCACGACATGTTGCTGTGAACGTTTCCGTAGGGGTTGTTCTGGTAATAGAGATGGTAGACGCCCTCGTGGAAGACCAGTCCGTTGGGATCGTTAAGCCATGTGTTCCTGGCAGCGTAGTGGATGGCAGGCCGGTAGGTGTCGAGGGTCGGGGTGACGCTGTTCATTGTTCTCGTTTGATGGCCGTGTGCGCGGTCCGCAGTGCCATGGAGAGGCCGTGGGTTGGCATGAAGATACTGCCCTGACCCGGACAGGCGGCGCCTGGGCCGGCCTGAAGAATCGGGTTTTGTGTCATGATGGAATATCTCTTTCCTGTCTTCATCAGCAAGGTGAAGGGTGGGTGGGGGATGTGCTCTTCGACGTTGATTTCGCGGTCAGACCGCAGAGCGTTTTAGCGGCGGACAGTCGACCAACTGCTGGCCGGCAGTGGTCGACTGTCCTGCTGTCAGGGCGGCGTCCACCAGGTGCCACGTTCTGGAAGGCGCTCACCGTCATATCTCCGGAGGTGGCTAAACGGCGTCCTTCGACGACGCCGCATTTCCCGCCGCCGCCATTGAACCGTCACCTGTACTTCTTGAGAAAACGCGCCCTCTCCCGGGAGGGCTTGTGGCCAAACACCTTTAGGTAACGCGCGTTACTTTGATGTGATCCACGTTACCCGCGTTACCCCTCGGTTGTCAAAGAGCGCCAGGGTGTGGAGCCCGCTCGGCGATGCTGCTATCCGGGTCGGCGGCCGGAGCCCTGTGCGCGTCAGACCTTTGCGTTGTAGACGTCAAGTCCGAACCGGTTGAGTCCGGGCGTTCCGGCGTACCCCAGGTACGGCAGGCCGAATGTGTCCTCGATGCTGGCCAGCAGGCTGTAGTGGTTGTAGGGGGTGGTGGACCATGTCCCGCCCTTGGTGAACGGAGACAGCACCAGGGCTCCCACCCTGCCGCCGCCCATCCCTGTGATGCCGGGCAGCGCAGCGTTCGGTCCGGGACCTTCCCCGCAGCAGGCACTCGCGTCCGACTGCGGCCCGTCGGACTCGTCGAAGGTAATGACCAGGACGCCGTCCTGCTTGAACGCGGGGGAGGACGTGATGGCCGGAACCCACTGCTTGAGCCATTCGTCGGCGCTCGCAAGCCCGCCCGGATGTCCGTCAACGCAGGGGGAATCGTGCCCGTCGTGGCACAGGTTGGGGGTGATCATCGACAGGTTGGGCGTGGTGGCAGCGGAGGCGAGGTCGGTTGCTAAGGCGGTCAGGTCGACGTCGTTCGCGGCGCAGTCGGGCGATCCGGTGATCCCCGCGAAGTACACGAACGGGTTGTGCCGCGCCGCATACTGGTCGCCCACCCGCGCCTTCTGCGTATCATCGACGGCGCCCAGGGCAGGGTGCCGGCAGGGAGAGCCCATGTCCTCCATGTAGCCCTTCCAGGTTTTGCCGGCCGCTTTCAGCTGACCGGCGACGGTGGGAACGCCAGTGGGGAAGACGCACCCGTCACCGACGGCCTGGCCGGGGCTCGCGGTGCCGGCGCCCACGAACGGCGTGTAGGTCTGGCAGTCGGCCTGCATCTGGGCGTTGGGGCCCTGCCCGGAAATCTGGGCAACATAGTTGGGCTGGGAGTTGTGCGCTGTGCCGTAGTACTGGTTCAGCAGGACGCCCTGGCTGCGCAGGGTCTGGGAGAGGTAGGGAGCGGCCGACGCCGGGCCCCACGTTTCGTCGTAGCCCTTGTTTTCGAGGTTGATGACGAAGACGTGGTTGGCTCCTGGCAGGTAGCCCTGGCTTGGTGTCGACGCGGTGGGGGCGCTGATGGCGGCGGCGGGGTTGAGGGTGGCCGCAGTTCCGCCGAGGGCGGCGGCAAGCACGGCCATGGCGGCCAGGGCGGGGCGGAGTTTGATTTTCACGGGAGCTTCCATCCGTCAGCAAGTGCTTTTTCTTTCAGGCCGGACCATTCCTCGGCCGGAGGCGGGCCCACCGGGGTGCAGGCAGGGCCGGCCACAAAGGGCGGGACCAGATACGTGGGGGCGGCAAGGTTTGCGGGCGTTCCGAAGTCCAGGACCTCGGCAATATTGCGTGCGGCCTGGTCCCGGGGTGTCAGGGGAGGCAGGTTCCAGCGCCACTCGATGGCCTTCAGGACCGAGGTGTGGTCGTAGACGTCGTGCGCAACGTATCGGCGGCGTGCGCGGGGTGAGACCACCAAGGAGGGAACACGGAATCCGCGCAACGCTGTTTCCGGGCTGGTGTCCGGTGCCGTCGCCGGGGGCACGTGGTCGTAGAAACCGCCCCATTCGTCGTAATTGACCACCAGCATGGTGTTCGCCCAGCCTGGGCCGGACGTGACCGCGTTGTAGACCTCGGCGAGGAACGTTTCGCCCGAGCGGATGTCCGCGTGCGGATGGTCGTCGCCGGAGGTTCCTGAGCCTTCGTCCGTGAAGCGCGGGTCAACAAAAGAGACGGAAGGCAGAGCGCCGGCGGAGCAGTCCGCAAGGAACTCCGCGTACGGACGGGAGATGCCCTGGTACATGGTTCCCCACAGTGCCGTGAACGGGATGTCGCCGTAGTAGTACTTGCCTGAAACACCTGCCGCGGCCAGCCGGTCCCAGATGGTGGGAAGGGTGGAGGTGGTGGAGGAGTTGTGGATCCGGTCCGTGGCCGCAGCGTGTTGGTAGAAGCGGTTCGGGTACGTTTCGGCCATGGTGGCGGCGAAGTATCGGTCGCAGACAGTCCAGTCCGGTCCGGCCTGGCGCCAGAAGTCAAGATCCGGCTCGCTGTAGTAACCCACGGAGAACTCGTCGTTCTCACCCGCCCGCAGCCAACCGTCGTTTTTGCCGCTGTTGTACTGGATCCGGCCGCCCTCGTAGGAGTGGTCGGGGTCAGGGTGGCCGCAGCCTTGAAAGTCGGTCAAATGGTAGGTGGAGTGGGGGATGCCGTAGCGGTCGATGTAGCTGAGGCCGGACTGCGTGCCGTCAGCACCGGGCAGCCAGCCCAGGAAGTGGTCGAAGGAGCGGTTTTCCATCATCACGACAACGATGTGCTCGATGCCCGAGTCGCTGGGCGCCGGAAGCGTGGACGGTGCGGCGGCGGCCGGCCGGAAGGCGCTGCCGGCGGCCAAGGTGGTCGCGGCAGCGGTTCCTGCGGCGCCAAGGAAGTGGCGTCTGGAGAGGTTCACGTCTGGTTCCTTGCAGGTGAGGAGGACGGCGACGCGGGCACGCCCCCCGCCTTGGGCCGGTCGCCGGACCTGAAGTTACTGGTCGGTAAGATTTTGCGCTCACCAGTAGATCACGGCTTGTCACGGTCTTGGCTCCGAACCGGGGCTGTTCATGGAATGTTCACTGGAGGTTCTGCGGGAGCGGACTGGTCCGTCCCTGGAGCCAGTCCTCAGTCACGCTCCATCTGAATGGTGATTTCGTAGGAATCTGAGCCTTCGGGAGACTCCTCGATGCACAGTGACTCCCGGCTTGTTCCACCAGTTCCGGTCCTGATGCAACCCACGTACCGTCCCAGGGCGGCGTCGCCCGTTCCGGACGTCATGCCGAACCTGCTTGCCGCAGATTCAAGGCTGACCTTGTGGGCCACGGACCACCGTGCGCTCAGCCGCAAACAGGATGTGTCGATGGAGAGACACCCGGGATCAACCTTGGGGTCGAGGCGGGAGACCTCCACCCAATCATTCTCCGGTAGGTTGTCCGCGCGGGCCCGCATGGCACTCGCCTTCTCTTCCTGGGAGCCGCCGCCACCGTTGATCTCCTGGGCCAGCGCCGAGCATCCCGCGAAGACGAGAATGCACAGCAGGGCCACTGCCAGCGCGACACCGCCGAGGATCCATCCAAGCCGGCTTTTCTTTTTCGGCGGAGGCCCCGGCCAGCCTGGCTGCGGGTATCCGTACGGCTGGTGCTGATACTGGACCCGCGGAGAATGACGCGGCTGGGGAGGGTGGGCTGGCTGCTGCTGGCCGTCATTCACTTCGGAGCCCCAGTGAGGACCGGCCCCGGCCGCCGGAAGAGGAAGCCAGCCTTGTGCGAGGCGGCCGAGCTCCCGTACCGTCCAGATGCCTGCCTTCGGCAAAGAACCACGCGTCCCCCAGTGTGTTGATCTTCCGGCAATCCTACGCGGGCAGGCTCAACTGTTGGCCAGTACTGACCGGACCCGGACGAGTGGCTCCGGGATCAGCCATTGAACGGCACTGGAGATTGATGCAACTGTGGAGCTCCGGTGATTAGTCCGGGTGGCCCGCTGGCTGGTCATCGTCCTGATTAAAGGGCGGCGCGTGAGGTCCGCGCTGCCGCCGCCTCAGCTTTTTGGGCTTCCGGACCCCCAACGCCATTGCCTGCCCGGGTTCGCGACCGCCGTCGGGCCTTCGCCAAAGACACCAGCAAGATCACTACGGTACCCATCCAGGCAAATCCGGTGAGGAACACCAGGCCGATCGACACTAAGGGGTGCATAGCCAGAGCATAGGACCACGCGGCCGGGACATCCGGGCGAAACTCCGCATGATTGGCGCCGGGATTTGCGCGGGCAGGCACCGGTGGTTGGAGTCCCGGCGATGGACACAGAAAAGGCGCGCCCCGTTCGCTGAGCGCGCCTTTCCCTTGATCCGGTCAGTGCTTGAAAGCATCCTTGACCTTTTCCCCGGCCTGCTTCAAGTCACCCTTGGCCTGGTCTGCCTGGCCTTCGGCCCGCAGGCTCTCATCGCCGCTGGCTGCGCCTGCAGCTTCCTTGGCCTTGCCGCCTGCCTTCTCGGCAGCATTATCGATCTTGTCACCCAGTCCCATGGTCTTACCTCCTGTGGTGTGGCAGCCGTTCGCATTCGGCTGCATCCATAGTAAGCATGCTTAGGTTCCAAATTTCAAGTGTTGTCGCTGCTTTGCCCGCTTCCCGGATGCCCCCCGGCTGGCGAAAGCGGCTGCAGGCCAGGTCCCATTCGAGGGCCGGTAACTGCTATGCGGCTCCCAATTAATCATCGTGGTTCAGATGGTGTTTGCCATCACGTCGCTTCCCGTTCGGTCCGCATCGTGAGACTCGGGCGGTGAGTTCACCATGTAAAGCCCACGAGGCTGAAAGTGTTTTCCTGTCCCCCTCCCGCCGTGGATTCCTTGCCGCCGCACTGGCCGGTGCTGCCGTGACCCTGGCCCCGATGTCCTTTGCCGCTGCCGACTCGGGCAGCAGCAGGACCAAGACCATCACCGGCCACTTGGATCCCGGTGCCGCGGACTTTGTGTACCTGCCGGTCGAGGTCCCCGCCGGCGTTAACAAGATCAGCGTGTCCTACAGCTACAGCAAACCCACAGTTACCCCCGGACTGTTGTCCAACGCCTGCGACATCGGCGTCTTCGACGAGAAGGGCACCGATCTCGCCGGGAAGGGTTTCCGCGGCTGGTCCGGCGGCTTCCGCACCGAATTCTTCATCAGCGCCGCTGAAGCAACCCCTGGCTACCTGCCCGGACCGGTGGGCAAAGGCACCTGGAATATTGCCCTGGGCCCTTATCAGGTGGCCGACCAGGGCATGGACTACACCGTCAATGTCACCCTCGAGTACGGGCCCGACGCTGCCCCGTTCCGTCCCCAGTACCCGCCCAAGCAGGCCAAGGGCCGTGGCCCCGCCTGGTACCGCGGTGACGCCCATCTGCACACCATTTACTCGGATGGCAAGCGCACGCCGGCAGAGGTGGCCGCCGGCGCGAGGGCAGCGGAACTCGACTTCATGATCAGCACCGACCACAACACTCCTGCCTCCCACGGCGTATGGGGTCCGCTGGCCGGCGACGACCTGCTCATCCTCACCGGTGAGGAAGTTACCACCCGCAACGGTCACTACCTCGCCCTTGGGATCGAGCCGGGAGACTGGATCGACTGGCGCTACCGCGCCCGCGACAAGGGCTTCGAGCAGGAGGCCCAGCACATCCACGCCTCCGGTGGCCTGGTCGTCCCCGCCCACCCGTACTGCCCCTATGTCGCATGCCGCTGGAAATTCGGCTACGACGATGCGGACGCGGTTGAAGTCTGGACCGGTCCATGGACCGCGGACGATGAGTACGCCATCAACACGTGGGACTCCATGCTCGCCAGTTCAGTGCGCACCGGCGGCCGCTGGGTCCCTGCGATGGGCAACAGCGACGCACACAGCGAGCCGCAGGTCATCGGCCTGCCGCATAACGTCGTTAACGCCGCAGCGCTTTCCCACGACGCCATCCTGGACGGCATCCGCAACGGCCGCAGCTGGATTGCCGAGTCCGCCGGCATCTCCCTGGACTTCACCGTGTCCGCAGCCGGCCGGAAGGCAGGAGTGGGGGAGCGGCTCGACGTCAAAGCCGATGCCCCGGTGACAGTCAGCATCGACGTCAGTGGTGTTCCCAACGGTGTCATCCGGATCATCACTGATGAAGGGCAGACCCAGCAGGTGACGCTCCCGGCCTCCGGCCAGGGCACCCACACCTGGATCACCACCGCCCAGCTCTCCGCCTACGTGCGGGCCGAGGTGCGCCATCCCATGGCCGACGGCACGGCGAGCAACGGGACCAATATGGGGACGACGCTGCTGCTGGGTCCAATGGCCGCATTGACCAACCCGATCTTCCTCGGCGCCAAATAGGGGTCGATTGACGGAAAAAGGCCCAGGGGCCGGCTCCTGCGAGGGACCGGCCCCGGGACCTTCTTCAGCTGTTGGGCTCCGTCACTGCTGCGCCGGGACCGACGTCCTGAGGCTGTCGGTATTGGACGTAAGGTAATTGTGCACCTCATGGAAAGTCAGTTTCGGGGGTGCCGCAAAGCCCAATTCCATGCTGAGAGGTCCGATCTTTTCCTGGGCGAAGGTGTCGAACTGCTCACGGCTTTCCCAGACGTCGGTGACTTGGAATCCTTTATCCGTAGCCGTGGCCCAGTGGGATATCGAACCTGCGGGACCGGGACCGCCGGGGGTCAAGCCCATTTTCTTGTTGATCTCGTCATATTGTTCAAGCGTCGACCCGTCGAACTCCATGATGATTGCGACTGCCATGATCTTCTCCTTCTTGGGTCGGGTCCGTTTCTTGCAGACGCGCGGGTGGATGGCCTGCCACGTCCGGCAAGGCGAATATAGAACCCCTTGCATGCGGCTTACATACGCAATTCTGCGCATAGCGGGTGCGGAGCAAATGGGGTAGCCCCTACAACTGGCAAACCCTTGAATGTGCCGAATTCCGGCCCCTAGCTGTACTGAGTCAGGACGTTGGTTACATCGTGAATAGGTGAAGACCTCTTAGGTTGGTGGTTACCACACACAGCCAACGACTAAGAGGTCTTCATGTCCCACCGTAACGCCCGCCTGACTCCGAACGGTAGGCGGATCATTATCGAGCGCGTCCTTGCCGGCCGGCCAGTGGCCCATGTAGCCAAAGAGATGGGCATCTCAAGGACCTGTGCGCACCGCTGGATCAGCAGGTACCGCGCGGATGGCTGGGCTGGTTTGGACGACCGCAGCTCCCGTCCGAGGTCATGCCCGCACGCCACCTCCGCGGAAGTCGTAGCGGATGTTCTCACCCAGCGCGTCGAGCATCGCGAGGGACCAGCGGACCTGGCCGTGCGCTGCGGCACGAGCGCCCGGACGGTCTCCCGGATTCTGGTCCGCGCGGGCATGCCCAGGTTGTGGGACCTGGACCCAGTGACCGGGGCACGAATCCGCGCGTCCCGGGCCACCGACCGCCGCTACGAACGCGACGCCCCAGGCGACATGATCCACATCGACGTCAAGAAACTAGGCCGGATCCCGGACGGCGGCGGTTGGCGGACCGACCCGGCGCAAAGCCGCGCCAACCACCGCAAATCACCTCAGAAAGTCGGTTTTGACTACGTCCACGTGGCCGTCGATGATCATTCCCGCTTCGCCTATGCCGAGGTCCTGCCCGACGAGAAAGGCCCGACCTGCGCCGAATTCCTCACCAGGGCCGCAGCCGCCATGGCCGCCAACGGAGCACCGGTGAAACGGGTCATGACAGACAACGCCTTCGCCTACCGGCTCTCCCGCGACTTCCAGGACGCACTCGCTGCCCTGGGCGCCAAACACATCCTGATCAAACCCCGCCACCCCTGGCAAAACGGCAAAGCAGAACGCTTCAACCGCACCCTCCAAGAAGGCTGGGCCTACCGCCAACCCTTCACATCCAACCAAGCCCGCGTCGACGCTCTGCAGCCCTGGCTAAACTTCTACAACAACCACCGCCCCCCACGGCAGCCTCGGAGGCAAACCACCTATCAGCAGGTGCAACCAACCTACTGGCTGAGTACACCTAGCCTTGGAAAACGAACCATTCGTTTTTGGTGGGCAGAAGAATGGATGCTGTTGGTGACCTTGCCGGCGAGCTCGTCCGGCTGCCGGACCGCGGGACTTATCTGAAAGCGGCGAGCGAGCTCCTGTCGAAGCTTTTCCCCTGCGATGGGCTGGCATGGAATGAGCTGGATATGCAGCAGGTCCGAGCGGAGGTCTACGCCCGCCCCGGGAACCACCCGTTCGGTGATCTTGCCCGAAAACTGCTTGAATTCCGAAACGACCATCCGCTCGTCACAAGCGCCTTAGGCGACTCCATGGCCGGCGTGTGGCGCCCGCGGCGCCTCAGCGACATTGTTTCCGACCGGGAGTTCCACGAATCGAGGCTTTATCGTGAAGGCTTCCGGGAGATGCGGATTAACCGTCAATTGTCGCTACGGACGGCACTGGCGGGCCCGGGAACATTGCACAGTTGGGTCATGAACCGCTGGAATCAAGATTTCAGCGACAGGGAAATGGACCTTGCCAGGGAAATCCAGCCTTTGCTGTGCCTCCTCGACACGGCCTATTCACAGCCGCCGCCTACTGCAACGAACAATCCGTGGCCTGCCGACGAGTTCGGTCTGACAGACCGCGAGGCAGAAATCCTGGCGCTTGTGGCGCAAGGCCTCAAAAGCACAGCTGTCGGCCACCTTCTGGGAATCAGCCCGCGGACGGTATCCAAACACCTGGAACACTCCTACTCGAAGCTCAGGTGCACCAACCGCGTGGACGCCGTCAGGCTGTTTACAGCGGCCCCAGCCAGGCCCCGGGTACCGGTAACTTCAGCGTCCCGGCGTGAGCCGCGCATCCCCCGTTGCACCGGTCAACCCACATGGATGCCGGGCCTGGCCGCCTTGTCAGGTTCCGTCTCGCGGAGGATTTCCCGCACCAGCGGAGGCGTATCGCCCTGGCCAAGGAACAGGTAGCGCATGAGGTGGTTGACCGGGCTGCCCTCAGACCATTCGAAGTAGCACTGCGGCATGACCCCGGTCGAGTCCCGGAGGGCCAGCAGGACTGCTGCGATGGCGTTCGGCACGGCGGGGGACTTCACGCGGAGGACCCGGTAGCCGTCAACCTCAATGCCCTCGACCCGAAGCGTGTGGCTGAATTCCGAGGGGTCGGATATCTCAACTTCCAGGAAGATGACGTCGGCGGGGCCGGGGACGGGGTTCAGCCCGCGCTGCTCGAACTCCTTCTCCGCGTACTCCGTCCCGTCCCCGGTCTGGCGTTTGTTCGCGATGATGTGGAGTTCCCGGTCGTACGCGATGGAATCGGTAATGAACTGGCGGGCGGGTTGGTCGAATTCGATGGTGTCGACCCGCAGTTCGGTGGTCCGTGTAACGCGGGACACGAGGGAGACGGCGATGATGCCGCCGATGAAGAACGCGGAGATAAGGAGGCCGTCCGGCTTTTCGATGACGTTGTCGGCCAAGGCGTACAGCAGGATCAGGGTCAGTACGGTGAAGCCCACGGCGCTGGCCCGGCTGCGACGCCGGATGGCCGAGACGGTGACGGCGACCGCCCCCGAGACCATCATGGCCAGGATCCCTGTGGCGTAGGCGCCGGCCTGGGCGTTCACGTCCGCCTTGAAGGCTATCGTGATGCCGATGCTCACCACGGTGTAGACCAGCACAACAGGCCTGACAGCGCGGCCCCACTCGGGCGCCATGCCATAGGCGGGCAGGTAGCGGGGCACGATGTTGATGAGCCCGGCCATTGCAGACGCGCCGGCGAACCAGAGGATCAAGGCGCTGGAGATGTCATAGACGGTGCCGAATCCGGCACCGAAGAGTTCGTGGGCCAGAAATGCCAGGGCCCGTCCATTGGCTTGGCCGCCGTCCTGGAACTCGCTGGGCGGGATCATAACGGTGGTCAGGAAGCTGGTGGACATGAGGTAGACGCTCATGATCAGTGCAGCGGTGGTGAGCAGCTTGCGGGTATTCCTGACCCGGGAAGCCATGACGTCGTCCGGCGTGCTTCCGGAGGCCTTGATCAGCGGCATCATGGACACCCCGGTTTCGAACCCTGACAGGCCCAGGACCAGCAGCGGGAAGGCGATGATGGCCGGGCTGACCAGCCCCATCGGGCCGCCGCCACTGGAGAGCAGCCGGTCGGTCCAGCCCGCCACCAGGGACGGGTCGGCCGCGAGGTGGATGAATCCGGCCACCACGACGGCGGCGTTGAGCAGCAGGTAGACGGCAACCAGCGGGATGGCGACCCCGACGGCTTCATTGAATCCCAGCAGGAACACTCCACCCAAAATCAGCAGCAGGACCACCGTGATGATCACTGCTCCGCCCTTGAGTGCTTCGGGCATCAACGGGTTTTCCAGCAGGTGGACTGAGGCGTCGGCGCCCGAGAGCGTGATGGTGATGATCCACGAGGTTGCCACAAAGCCCAGGAGCAGCAGGACGAAGAACTTGCCGCGCCAGAATGGCAACAGCTTCTCCAGCATGGCCACCGATCCTTGACCGTGCGGGCTTTCCTGGGCGACCCTGCGGTACATGGGCAGCATACCCAGCAGTGTGAGGGCCACGATCAGCAGGGTGGCCAGCGGCGACAGCGCCCCGGCGGCCAGGGCCGCGATGCCGGGCAGATAGGACAGTGTGGAGAAATAGTCGACGCCGGTCAGGCACATGACCTTCCACCAGGCGTTGGGCTTGTGGTCCTCCTCGGCCTCCGGGCCGGTGGGAGCCACCTGGTTGGCGAGCAGCCAGCGCACCAGGGGACTGCGGTCCGGGCCAGGTTCCTGCTTGAGGTCAACATGTGCGGGGACGACGTGGTCAGAAGGGGTTGTCATCGGGTTCTTCCGTTGGGGTCTGGAACCACGGGCCCGAGGCGGAGCCCATGAAACCGGGCAGTACTGGTCCGGATCGCCGGACCTAAGCTGCTCTTACCCGGGGGTCAGGAGTTCCAGACAATAAAGAGAGGCATGTTGTCTTGGGGCCGGCGGAGGGCAGGGCCGGAAGCCGGGCGCGGCTCCACCGGCGCCAGCAAGTGCGGGGGCTGAAGGTCAATGCTGGTACTCATGGGGGCCTGGCTCTTAATGACTGCCGATCAGCTGACTGCATAGCCCGGTACCTCAAGTTTCCGCTGATCAGGCAGGTGAGGCAAGGGCTTCCGGGAGGGTGCATACTTTGGAGATGAAATTCAGCACCACCCTCCGGGGGAGCGGAAACAAGGTGGGCATCGAGGTTCCCGAGGACATTGTTCGGGCGCTTGATGCAGGAAAGCGGCCGCCCGTGGTCGTGACTGTAAACGGAAAGAGTTACCGCAGTACCGTCGCCGTGATGGGCGGGCTCAACATGATCGGGCTCAGCGCCGCCAACCGGGAGCTTACCGGTACCTCTGCCGGGGACGTCGTGGAGGTGGACCTGGAGCTGGACACCCAGCCGCGGAGCGTCGACGTTCCGCCGGACCTTGCTGCCGCCTTGGATGCCGACCCCGAGGCGAAAGCTTTCTACCAGGCCCTGAGCTACAGCAGCCAGCGCCGCTACGTGGAACCGATTGCCGGGTCCAAGACCGCCGACACGCGGTCACGCCGGATCGCGAAGGTTTTAAGCGACCTGAAGGCCGGCAGGAAGTAGGACCATAAGGTCCGACGCCGTTAAATGCAGTGAGACGAACTTCCAGCGCCGGCGGGTCTTACCGGGAATGTTGCGGGTGCCGGAGGCCGCAGGACAGCCGCGCAGTGGCGGAGTGCCCCGGACCCCCGGCTTCCCTCGTCTCCTCCTACGCCTTCACATAGCCGTTGGGGTTCAGCACGAACTTTGTTGCGGCTCCAGCGTCAAATTCGGCGTAGCCGCGCGGAGCATCTTCGAGCGGGATGGCCTTGGCGTTGACGGCCTTTGCGATCTGGACCTTGTCATGCAGGATGGCCATCATCAGTTGACGGTTGTACTTCATCACCGGGCATTGGCCTGTCGTGAAGGACAAGGACTTCGCCCAACCAGTGCCCAGGGAGAGCGAGAGGGAGCCGTGCTTGGCTGCTTCATCAATTCCACCGGGATCTCCGGTGACGTAGAGGCCGGGAATGCCAAGGGCACCGCCGGCGGCCGTGATGTCCATAAGGGAATTCAGGACCGTGGCAGGCGCCTCGTGGGAGGCATCCTTTCCGTGGCCGCGGGCTTCGAAGCCGACGGCGTCCACGCCACAGTCCACCTCGGGAACTCCCAGGATCTGTTCAATCTGGTCCTTCGGGTCGCCCTTCGTCACGTTGACGGTTTCGCAGCCGAACGACCTCGCCTGCGCCAGGCGGTCTTCATTCATGTCGCCCACAATCACGACGGCGGCGCCAAGCAACTGCGCGCCCACGGCCGCAGCAAGGCCCACCGGTCCGGCGCCTGCCACGTAAACGGTGGAGCCAACACCGACGCCGGCGGTCACGGCCCCGTGGAAGCCCGTGGGGAAGATGTCCGAGAGCATGGTCAGGTCCAGGATCTTTTCCAGGGCCTGGTCCCGGTCCGGGAAGCGCAGCAGGTTCCAGTCGGCGTACGGGACCAGTACATACTCGGCCTGTCCGCCCACCCAGCCTCCCATGTCGACGTAGCCGTAGGCGCTGCCCGGGCGGTCCGGGTTGACGTTCAGGCAGATGCCAGTTTTTCGCTCCTTGCAGTTTCGGCAGCGGCCGCAGGAGATATTGAACGGCACGGAGACAATGTCGCCCACTTTGATGAATTCGACGTCGGGCCCCACCTCCACCACCTCGCCGGTGATTTCGTGGCCAAGGACCAGGTTCTGCGGAGCGGTGGTGCGCCCCCGGACCATGTGCTGGTCCGAGCCGCAAATGTTGGTGGTCACCGTGCGGAGGATCGCGCCATGGGGTACCTTGCGGCCAACGTTGGCCGGGTTGACGCCCGGGCCGTCCTTGAGTTCGAACGTCGGATAGTCCGTGTCGATGATTTCGACGACGCCGGGTTCCTTGTAGGCAACTGCTCTGTTTCCTGACATGGCCACTTCCTTATCGGTAGGTGTTGCGGAGCGTGTGGAAGCCCGGGATATCCGGTCATGGACGGTGAACTCCATGTTGGGCGGGTCTGCGATGGAGAACAGTGCTTTCCCGGGGATGGCCGCGGGTCGCAGGGGAAGGCGGAGCGGGGGTGCTCGCAATCACCACCCCTTGGGAGATATATATGGACTACGTCGACTGATATACCAAGGCTGGGTTTAGCGTATATGGGGTATTACAGCAGGTCAACAGGGTTTTAATGCCTTTGCTGCGCCATCCTCCACCAGCCGGCGTCGAGTCTTTCCGTTCAGCAGTGCGGCGTCACAGGTCGTCTTCCGGGCGGGCGGCGAGGATCCGCTTGGCGTTGGTCTGCAGGATGCTGAGTGACTCCTGGATCAGGGGGGATCCGATGCTCCCCCGGCGAGCGACAGCTACAATCCGCCGGACGGGCCGCCCTTTGCCGGTTATGCGCAGCCGCACGACGTTTTCTGCGCTATGGAGAGGCGCCAGTCGTGGCAGCAGGCCCACGCCCAGCCCCGCACCGACGAAGGCGATCTGAGTCTCCCACTCCACAGCCTCGTGGGCAATCCGCGGGGTCACCCCCACTGCGGTGAACGCAGCGGTGAAAAGGGCGTGGTACGTGGAACCGGCAGCTTCGGTGATCCAGGGTTCCGAGGCCAGCTCTTCAAGCGTCACAGTTTCCCGCGATGCCAACGGATGGTCGGACGGAATGATCACGTCAAGGGGGTCGTCAAGCAAAACAGTCTGCTCGAAGCGCAAATCATCGTCACTATAGGTGTTGGACTGCATCGCGACGATGACAGCAAGATCGATCCGCTCGGCCACCAGCAAATCGAAGCAGCGGGCCGGATTGGCCTCGAGTACCTGCACCTCCAGCTGGGGGCGCGTGGAGCGGAGGGTGGCGGCCAAAGGGGCCAGCAACTGGGCGGCAGCCGTAGAAAATCCACCGAGGCCGAAACGCGACTGCACTTGGTCGCCGGCCTCCATTGCCGCCGCGCGCAGGCTCTCCCAATCCGCGATGAGGGTGTCCGAACCCGCCACGATGAAGCGGCCCGTGGCGGTCAGCCGGACACCCCGACCGTCCTTCGTCAGCAGCTGCAGACCGAGTACCCGCTGGAGCTCACGCAGTTGCGCTGAGACTGCGGAAGGAGAGTACCCCGTAAGCTCCGCGGTTCCGCTGACGGTGCCGCATCTGGCGAATACTCGAAGCGTTATGAGCCTTGGATCGATCATGCATATATTGTGCACGGTTATCCGCTGATTCTTGCGCTTTTGTTGCAGACCCGGCAGCCCTAATGTGACTACAACGACTTTTGGCAACGGGCTGCGGAAACGCAACCCTCGTCTTCGCAAACCAGCACACTGACCCACGCTTCTCGGGAGAAAAACCATGACTGCTCCAGTGCACCAGCCCCTCAACGCACGCGGAAAACTCGCTTCATCCTTGCCTGCAGAGCAGCTGGCGGAGATCACCGAATTGTTTGCGTTCCGCCGCACGGGATATTCACTCGACGCCCCTTTCTACACAGACCCCACGATTTTCAAAATCGACATGGAAGCCATCTTTGGCCAGCACTGGATCTTCGCCGGCAGCGTTGCCGAGCTGCCCGAGCCAGGCGATTACATCACGGTCGACTACGGCCCCTACTCCCTGATCGTGCTGCGCAACGACGACGGCGGCGTCAACGTCCTGCACAACGTGTGCCGGCACCGCGGGGCCCGCGTCCTTACCGAAGCCACCGGGTCCACCGGCAACCTGGTCTGCGGCTACCACTCCTGGACCTACTCCCCTGAGGGCAACCTGATCCACGCTTCCGCTCCCGGCGAGGCCAAGTTTGACAAGAACTGCTTCGCCCTCAAGCGGGCCCACAGCCGCGAGGTGGCCGGACTCATCTTCGTCTGCATCGCTGACGAGCCGCCCACAGACTTCGATGAAACCTCAAAAATCTTTGAGCCTTACCTCGCACCCCACGACCTGTCGAAGACGAAAATTGCCTACCAGCAGAACATCATCGAAGAGGGCAACTGGAAGCTCGTCATGGAGAACAACCGTGAGTGCTACCACTGCGACGGACACCCGGAACTGGCCTGCTCGCTCTTTCCCACGTGGGGCCTGACCGAGGGCCTGATCCCGGCCCACCTCGAAGAGGTCTGGGACCGCAACAAGGAAGCCCAGTCCTCCCTCGAGGAGCGGTGCCGCCGCTACGGCCTGCCCTACGGGGTGGTTGAAGAACTCGATACCCGCATTGCCGGTATCCGCATATCCCGCGAATCCCTGGATGGGGAAGGCGAATCGTTCTCGGCCGACGGCCGCAGGCTCTCCAAGAAGCTGCTCGGCGACCTGCCGGACTTCCGCCTGGGCCGCTGCTCGATGCACCTGCAGCCCAACAGCTGGTTCCACTTCCTGGGCGACCACGTCATCACGTTCGGCGTTTTCCCCATCAACGAGCACCAATCACTGGTACGCACCACCTGGCTGGTAGCGGACGACGCCGAAGAAGGCGTCGATTACGACCTGGACAAGCTCACCTACACCTGGAAGCAAACAAACCTGCAGGACAAGGCGTTCGTTGAGCTCTGCCAGCAGGGTGCCGGCAGCCCCGCCTACCAGCCCGGCCCCTACATGAAGAGCGAATACCAGGTAGAGGCATTCATCAACTGGTACGTACAGCGTGTGCAGGAGCACCTGGCATGACGGAACTCCTCACCGAGACGGTAATCCAGGAGCCTCAGCGCATCCGCGGCCTGGAAATGCCGTGGAACAGGGTCATGGGCAGCGCCGAGGCCCCGGCCCGCGCGGCCCGCGTTCTGGGTCCCTGGCATCCGCAGGAGTTCATGGCGGAATGCGTCGAAACCATCCCCGAGGCCGGCGGCATGATGACGTTCGTGTTCCGCCGGTGCGACGGTGCGCCCCTGGCATTCCGCGCGGGCCAGTACGTCAACATTGCCTTCCCGGTGAACGGTGAGGAGCACGAGCCCGTGGACCGCAGCTACTCGCTGTCCAGTTCGCCCACGGAACCGTGGACCTTCAGCGTCACCGTCAAGCGCGACCCGGGCGGACTGGTGTCGCCGTGGGTGCACGACAATGTCAGGCCCGGCACCGTCCTGGACATGCTGGGACCCGTGGGGGCCTTCCACCTGCCCGATGCCGACCGGCGCGCACGCTACCTTTTCCTGGCCGCGGGCGCGGGCATCACCCCCATCATGTCGATGCTGCGGACCATCCACTCGCTGCCCGGGACCGCCAACGTCGTGGTGCTCTACCACGGTGCGGAAGCCGGCGGCTTCGCATTCGACCGGGAGCTGGCCTACATCGCTTCCGTTGACTCGCGCGTCAAGGTCTTTTACGCGCTGGGCGACCGCGGCAGGCCTGAGGAGTGGGAGGGCTTCAGCGGACGGCTGAGCTCGGCAATGATCGAGGAGGTGGCCCCCGACGCCAACGGCCGGCAGGTCTACGCCTGCGGCCCCGAGGGTTACCTGAACACCGCTACTGAACTGCTCAAGAAGGTCGGCGTCGACGACACCTCGATCTACATGGAGTTCTTCTCCGGAGATCGCAAAACCCTCCTTGAATACCAGGCAGAGATCGCGCTGGCATCGGACATCGCGGAGGAAATTGCCGAGGAAATCGCAGATTCGGCAGAGGACTACTACGAAAGCCAGCCCGCCGCGTTCGGGCTATACGAACCCGGCTATGACGCTGACGGTACCTTGGAGGCATCAGGGCTGCCGCTGGAGGTTGTCGAACCGGAGGCACCCTCGACCGAAGCCGCCAAGGGCGGTTCGGAGGCGGATTCCGCAGCCCCGTCCCCTGATGCGTCAAGCTTTGACACCGTGGGAACGGGAAGCCTCACCCTCTCCTTCATGCGCACCGGCATCAATGTGCGGATCGACCCCGAAGAACACATCCTCGGTGCCGCCCAGCGCGCGGGCGTGCGGATCGGTGCCAACTGCAAGGAAGGAATGTGCGGCTCCTGCAAGGTAGTCAAACTTTCGGGTGAGGTCGAAATGAACCACCAGGGCGGGATTCGGAAGCGGGAAATCGATGCAGGCAAGTTCTTGCCCTGCTGTTCCACCGCCCAGACGGACCTGGTGATCGATGCCTAGCTGAACTGGCCGGTCCCGGCTTCATTAGCAGCCATAGGGGTCCAGATTGCGCCATATCTGCAAGGCGGCCCGGGTGGGTCATCCTCAGGTGACTGCGGGATGCCCCACCAGGGCGGCTGGGGACGTGGAGCCGGAGCTGGTCTGCCCGCTGACCCTTCATCGTCCTCGCGGTGGCCCTGCGCCGAAGAAATTTCAGGAATCAGCGCGCAGGGCAGCCCAGGCCTGGAAGCCACCGATGAGGTCAGTCGCGCGGCTCAACCCCAGACGCTGCAGTGTATGTGCAGCGAGGCTGGAGCTGTAGCCCTCATTGCAGACCACCACTATCCGCCGGGCCGGGTCGCCGGCGGTGGGGATCCGGTGGGGGCTGGAAGGGTCAAGCCGCCACTCCAGAACGTTTCGGTCGATAACCACTGCGCCCGGAAGATCGCCGTCGCGGTCCCGCTGGTCGACGGGCCGGGTGTCAACGACCAGTGCGCCCGCTGCCATCTCCCGCTCAAGATCCGACGGGTGCACCCGCTCAAGCCCGGCGCGGCTCTCGAGCAGCAGTTGGTCCACTGTAAGTGGTGCCTGCGAACTGCCCGGGCCTGAACTGCATGGGAATGCCGCGGCGCCCTCCTTGACTATGTGAGGCTGTTCCACCGTGTTCCTCGCTTTGCCTGCTGATCGTTCGTGCGTTCCGCGGTGCAGCGGAGCGACGCTCAATTCCTACGGTATGGGCAGAGCCAGGGTCAACACGCTTCCGCCACGCGACCGCGGCGGGCAAGGCCCTCCGTGACGTCCGCCTCCTTCGGGCCCGGACGGGAATACCACGGCCTGCTTTTGCCTTGTTACCGGTGAGGCCCCCACCGCCGGCTGCCTCGCTCGAAAGGACCCCCTTGCCCGTAGCCTTCATTCCGTTCACCATGCACGCCTCCGCGCAGCATGACCACCGACGCACCTTCCGCACCGACATCGAACGCTTGACCGACGGTCATCTCCGGTCAACGCCCCTGGACGTACTCAGGTCGACGAATACCCAGGCTGTCTTCCGCGGTGCCGTCCCGAAAGGCGCCCACACCGCAACCGACGCGAGCCTCGCTCAGTACCTCCAGGACCGTCTCGCCCGTGAGGACATCCACCTGGATCTCAGCGTCAGCATCGAGCGGTAAGCAAGTCTGCGAAGCCCGGCCCCCGGTGTCCCACCCCGGGCCCGTGCAGGGGCTCCTGTAGCCACCCGGCCCGGGCCGGACGTTGCCGTGGGACACGCCCAACCTTTTCCTGTTGCTCCCGCCGCCGTCTGGGATATGCTCCAGAAATGGCACCGCGAAGTTTTCTTCAATGGCCGGTCGTCCGTCAGCTAAGCACGGGCGACCTCTTGGGCCGTGGGCCGGCAGTGACGTCGGCCAAGACAAAAGCAATAGCCCCCCGGACTGCCACCGCCGACCGCGTCGTGCAGAGCGTGTGTCCTTACTGTGCCGTCGGTTGTGGGCAGCGTGTCTACGTCAAGGACGAGAAAGTGGTCCAGATCGAGGGCGATCCGGACTCACCCATTTCACGCGGCCGCCTGTGCCCAAAGGGCTCTGCGAGCGAGCAGCTGGTCAACTCACCGGGCCGCCAGACCAAAGTGCTTTACCGTGCGCCGCGTTCCACTGAGTGGCAGCACCTGGACCTGGCCACGGCCGTTGAGATGGTGGCGGACCGCTTCATCGAAACCCGCCGCAGGACCTGGCAGCAGGAAGACGACCAAGGCCGGCTGCTGCGCCGCACCATGGGCATCGCCTCCCTGGGCGGCGCAACCCTGGACAACGAAGAAAACTACCTGATCAAAAAGCTCTTTACAGCTGCCGGGGCGGTGCAGACCGAGAACCAGGCGCGTATTTGACACTCCGCAACGGTTCCCAGTTTGGGAGCCTCGTTTGGACGCGGTGGTGCTACGCAATCACTGCAGGACATGGCCAACGCCGACTGCATCGTCATCCAGGGTTCCAACATGGCCGAATGCCATCCCGTGGGGTACCAGTGGGTGGCGGAGGCTAAGGCCCGCGGAGCGAAGGTCATCCATATCGACCCCCGGTTCACGCGGACCTCGGCAGTGTCGGATAAGCACATCCCCATCAGGGCGGGTTCTGACGTCGTGCTGCTGGGCGCGCTCATCAACTACGTCATCGCCAATGACCTGTGGTTCAAGGAGTACGTGACCGCGTACACCAACGCGGCCACCCTGGTCCACGAGGACTACCGGGACGCCGAGGACCTGGGCGGCCTCTTCTCCGGATTCGACCCGGAAAAGGGTGCCTACGACAACTCGTCATGGGCCTACGACGAAGGCGAGGACGGCTCCATCGACGAACCGGCCGGTCCCGAGCACGGCGCCGAAGCCGGCGCCCGGGCCTCCGGCGATGCCTACGGCAGCGGTGGTCCGCCCCTCGAACACGCGGAGGTGCTGCGGGATGACACGCTCCAGAACCCCAGGACCGTCTTCCAGATCGTGAAGCGGCACTACGCCCGCTACACCCCGGAAATGGTGCGCGACATGTGCGGCATCAGCGAAGCCGACTTCGCCTACCTGGCGAAGACCATCACGGAGAACTCCGGCCGCGACCGGACCACCTGCTTCGCGTACGCCGTGGGCTGGACCCAGCACTCTCTGGGTGCCCAGTTCATCCGGGCCGCCGCCATCCTGCAGCTGCTGCTGGGGAACGTGGGGCGCCCTGGCGGCGGGATCATGGCCCTCCGGGGCCATGCGAGCATCCAGGGCTCCACCGACATTCCCACGCTGTTCAACCTGCTCCCCGGCTACCTGCCCATGCCCAGTGCCGGCCGCCACGACACTCTGGAGGAGTACCTGGCGGCCAACGCCTCGAAGAACCAAAAGGGATTCTGGGCCGACGCCGACGCGTACACCATCAGCTTGCTGAAGGCGTGGTGGGGTGACGCTGCGACGGCGGACAACGACTGGGCCTACGACTACCTGCCGCGGCTGACCGGTGCGCACGGGACCTATGAGACCGTGATGAGTATGCTCCGCGACGAGGTGGAAGGCTACTTCCTGCTCGGCCAGAACCCGGCGGTCGGCTCGGCCCATGGGCGGATGCAGCGGCTCGGAATGTCCCACCTGAAGTGGCTCGTGGTCCGGGACCTGAACATGATCGAGTCCGCGACGTGGTGGAAGGACGGCCCGGAAATCGAGTCCGGGGAACTCCGCACCGAGGATATCGAGACCGAAGTCTTCTTCCTGCCGGCGGCGACCCACGTGGAGAAGGCCGGATCCTTCACCCAGACCCAGCGGCTGCTGCAGTGGCGCCACCAGGCGGTGGCCCCGCCGGGGGAGTGCCAGAGCGAACTCCAGTTCTTCTATGAACTGGGGCACCGGATCCGGGAGAAGCTCGCCGATTCCCAGGACGAAAGGGACCGGCCGCTGCTGGACCTGACGTGGGATTACCCCACGGACGACCACGGCGATCCGGACCCCGAGTCGGTGCTTGCCGAGATCAACGGCCGCCACCTGACCGGTCCGGATGCCGGCAAGCCGCTCTCCGCCTACACCGAACTCCGCGCCGACGGCTCTACGACGGCGGGCTGCTGGATCTACACCGGCGTCTACGCTGAGGGGATCAACCACGCTGCCAACCGGAAACCGGGCCAGGAGCAAGGCCCGGCAGCGCCGGAATGGGGCTGGGCGTGGCCGGCCAACCGACGGATCCTGTACAACCGGGCCTCCGCCGATCCGGCCGGTAAGCCGTGGAGCGAACGCAAGAAATACGTTTGGTGGGACGCGGAGCAGGGGAAGTGGGTGGGCGACGACGTCCCCGACTTCCCGCCGACCCTCGCACCCGGCAGCAAACCCGACCCCTCGGTGGGCGGCCCGGCCGCGCTCAGCGGGGACGATCCGTTCATCATGCAGTCCGACGGCAAGGGCTGGCTGTTCGCGCCCAAGGGGCTCGTGGACGGCCCGCTGCCGACTCACTACGAGGCCCAGGAATCACCGGTGGCCAACGGGCTGTATCCGCAGCAGCAGAGTCCGGCACGACTGAGGTATGCCCGGTTGGACAACCTGAGCGCACCGAGTGCCGGTACCCCGGGGGCGGATGTCTATCCGTTCGTGTTCACCACGTACCGGCTCACGGAGCACCACACTGCGGGCGGGATGAGCCGCTGGCTGCCGTACCTCTCTGAACTGCAGCCGGAGATGTTCTGCGAAGTGTCGCCCGAACTGGCCGCTGAGCGCGGACTGGAACCCTATGGGTGGGCCACCATCATCTCGCCCCGCTCTGCCATTGAGGCAAAGGTGCTGGTGACCGACCGGATGAGGCCGCTGGCCGTCGGCGGCCACACCGTGCACCAGATCGGGCTGCCCTACCACTGGGGCGTCGGCAGCAACGCTGTGGTCAGCGGTGACGCGGCCAACGACCTGCTGGGCGTGACCCTGGATCCCAACGTCCAGATCCAGGAATCCAAGGTGGCCTCCTGCGACATCCGTCCAGGCCGCCGGCCGCGCGGGGAGGACCTCCTTGCCCTTGTTGCCGAATACCAGGCGAGGGCCGGGCTGACCATCGAGACCAGCAACCGCGCCGTCACCAACCCCGCGGCGGAAGGCATTGATCCCATGTGGCCTGGCAGCCACGCCAAGGGCGGCGGGGAATGACCGTCGTCATTCCCGGCGGGGCCCGCACCTACTTTGCCCGGCCCGGAACGCTGCCCAGCGGCAGCGTTCCGGGCACCGATCCCACCTTGGAGAACTAGATGGGCCAGCTGTCCGGACCAACCGACCCCACCGCCGATGCCCACTGGGAACACAACCATCCGCGCAAGGGCTTCTTCACTGACACTTCGATATGTATCGGCTGCAAGGCCTGCGAAGTCGCCTGCAAGGAATGGAACCACAACCCGCAGGACGGCAACCTCGAACTGCTCGGATCCTCCTACGACAACACCGGATCCCTTGGCGCCAGCACCTGGCGGCATGTCGCCTTCATCGAGCAGGGCCAGGACCGGATTGTCGAGGCACGGGAATCAGGCCGGGCCCTGGTCAGCCTGGGCATGCCCCGCATCGGTCCCCCCACCCCCGCAGCGTCCGCCCCGGCGGATCTGGCTGCGGCGGACACAACGCCGCCTGACACAGCAGACTTCCGCTGGCTGATGTCCTCCGACGTCTGCAAGCATTGCACCCACGCCGGCTGCCTTGACGTCTGCCCCACCGGAGCGCTGTTCCGCACCGAGTTCGGCACCGTGGTGGTCCAGGACGACGTCTGCAACGGCTGCGGAACGTGCGTGGCCGGGTGCCCCTTCGGCGTGATCGAGCGCCGCAGCAACGGCACGGTCAAGGTGGCCACCAGCAGGGAAGACCAGCACGCCGGGCATCCCGCCGTCCCCAACGTGGGCATCGCCCAGAAGTGCACCCTCTGCTACGACCGTCTGGTGGCGGACGAGACGCCCGCCTGCGCCAAGGCCTGCCCGACGACGTCCATCAAGTTCGGCGACCACGACGACATGGTGGAGGCGGCCCGGGAACGGGTTGCCGACCTGCACGCCAAAGGCCTCACTGAGGCGAGGCTTTACGGGGCAAACGAAAACGACGGCGTCGGCGGAACCGGATCCGTCTTCCTGCTGCTGGACGAACCGGAGGTCTACGGACTTCCGCCGGACCCGCGCGTACCCACAGCTGATCTGCCAAAGATGTACCGGCGGGCCGGCATGGCGGTAGCAGGCATGGCCGCCGCCGCTGCGCTGGCTTTCCTGGGAGGACGCGCGTGACACTTTCCGAGTTCGACAGTTTCCGGCCAACAGAGCCCGCACGCCGTCGCCGGGAGGGCGGCAAGCGGGGGACGGGCCGCCGCCGGGACAACGGTGACGGCTCCCGGGAAATGCCGATGGTGCCGGAGCCGGAATTCACCTCGTACTACGGCCGTTCCGTCGTGAAACCCGCCCCCTGGGGCGATGACGTGGCGATCTACCTCTTCCTGGGTGGCGTGGCAGCCGGTTCGGCCCTCCTGGGCGCCGGCGGCCAACTGACCGGACGCCCGGTGCTGCGCCGGAACGCCCGGCTGGGTGCCCTGGCAGCGGTGAGCGCGGGTGCGGTTGCCCTGGTGAAGGACCTTGGCCGGCCGGAGCGTTTCCTGCACATGCTGCGGACTTTCAAGGTCACCTCCCCGATGAGTGTGGGCTCGTGGATCCTCAGCGCCTTCAGCGCCGGCGCCGGCGTCTCCGCCGTGGCGGAAATCGACCGGATGAGCGGAGACCGGCTGCCCCTGGGTCCGTTGCGCAAGGTCCTGCGCGCTGTCGAAGGACCGGCAGGCATCGAAGCTGCGGTGTTCGCCGGGCCGCTGGCGGCGTACACGGCCGTCCTGCTGGGTGACACTGCCACACCGACGTGGAACGCAGCCCACGAGGAACTGCCTTTCGTTTTCGTGAGTTCGGCCTGCCTCGCGTCTGCCGGGCTCGCGATGGTCACCACGCCCGTGCACGAGACGGGTCCTGCGCGCAACCTCGCCGTGCTCGGCGTCCTGGGGGATGTGGTGGCCATGAAGGTGATGGAGCACCGGATGGACCCGGTAGCCGCGGAACCACTGCACCAGGGCAAAGCCGGCGCCATGCTGAAGTGGAGCGAGCGGCTGGCGGTCGCCGGAGGCCTGGGCACACTGCTGGGCGGACGAAACCGGATGGTCGCCGCCGCGTCGGGTCTGGCACTGCTGGCCGCCTCGGCCCTGACCCGGTTTGGTGTGTTCGAGGCAGGCCTCGCCTCTGCCAGGGATCCGCGGTACACCATCGAACCGCAGAAGAACCGGCTCGCAGCGCGCCGCGCCGCCGGCGTTACCGGCGACGCAATCACCACCGGCAGCTGAGGCAGCTGCCCGGTTTCAGCGGATCTGGATACCCTGTCCCACAGTGGTGTGACCGATGACGGGGTGGCCCGGCAACTCGCCGACCACCAGCAGGCCGCCGGACGTCTGCGCATCGGCCAGCAGCAGCAGATCGTCCTCGGTGATGCCCGGTGCGGCCTCCAGGTGCGGACGCACCCAGTCGAGGTTGCGCCGGGTCCCGCCGGAAACGAAGCCGTCCCGGAGCGCCTCGCGGGCTCCGCCAAGAAGGGGAACGGCATTCATGTCGATCACCGCGCCCACTTCCGAGGCACGGACCATCTTGTGGAGGTGTCCAAGCAGGCCGAAGCCGGTCACGTCCGTCGCCGCACGGACGCCGGCGGCCACCGCCGCCTCGGAGGCGTCGCGGTTGAGCGCCGCCATCGTCTCCACGGCTTCGGCAAACACTTCACCGGTCTGCTTGTGCCGGTTGTTCAGGAGACCGACGCCGAGTGGCTTGGTCAGCGTAATGGGCAGCCCCGGCCGGGCGGCGTCGTTGCGCAGCAAGCGGTCAGGATGGGCGACGCCGGTGACGGCCATGCCGTACTTGGGCTCCGGGTCATCAATGGAGTGCCCGCCGAGCACGGGGCACCCCGCCTGGGATGCCACGCTCAAGCCACCACGCAGGACCTCAGTCATCAATTCCATCGGCAGGACGCCGCGGGGCCAGCCGACCAGGTTGATCGCAGTGACCGGCCGGCCGCCCATGGCATAGATGTCCGACAGGGCATTGGCGGCGGCAATGCGGCCCCAGTCATATGCATCGTTGACTACGGGGGTGAAGAAGTCAGCGGTGGTCAGGACCGCAAGATCTTCGCGCACCAGGACCGCCGCAGCGTCGTCGCCGCTGTCAAGGCCCACCAGGACCTCCGCACCGGGTTGGCCGATGAGGCCACGGACGGCATCTTCGAGTTCGCCGGGAGGAATTTTGCACGCACAGCCGCCGCCGTGGGCATAGTCGGTGAGCCGGAATGCGCCGGTAGCACCATCATCGAGCTGCTGGACTGACATCTGAGCCTCATTCACCCGCCCAGCGTACCCTCCAAGGCAACCCTGCTATATTGAGGCGCGGTGGCGTCCGGGTCCTGGTGGGCCCCCCGGTCTTCAAAACCGGTGAGGCTGAGCATCTCGGCCTGGCGGGTTCGATTCCCGTCCGCCACCGCCAACTTCGGCAGTGCATGCCGCGATATGAGGAGGTCTGTGGACCACGTCGATCCCCGGCGCCTGATTCCCCGCACAAATGACCTGCTGGCCTTGCCTGCTGTCCGCGAAGCCCGCACCCGGCTGAACGAGCGCGTCATCCGCGAACTTGTCCGGGACGTCCAGGAGCAGGCACGGCGCGGCGGGCTGCCCCCCGGCCAGGTGGAACCGGCCCTGCTGGCCGCCGTCGCTGCGCGTACGGCAACCTCCCTGCGCCCGGTGCTGAACGCCACCGGCGTCATCGTCCACACCAACCTTGGGCGCGCCCCCCTTTCTGAAGGTGCGGTGGAGGCTCTTGTCGCGGCCAGCGGCTACGTCGACGTGGAGCTGGACCTGTCAGACGGCAGCCGCTCCCGCCGTGGCGCCGGTGCCCGGGCGGCACTTCTCGCTGCCTGCCCCGCCGCTGAAGACGCGCTGGTGGTCAACAACGGGGCCGCGGCCTTGGTGCTGGCTACAACAGCCTTCGCCGCTGGCCGGGAGGTCGTGGTGAGCCGTGGCGAACTCGTAGAAATTGGTGCCGGATTCAGGCTGACCGACCTGATGGAATCGACCGGTGCCAGGCTTCGCGAGGTGGGCACCACCAACCGCACGCACCTGCATGACTATGCAGGAGCCATCGGTCCTGACACAGGGTGCGTCCTCAAGGTCCATCCAAGCAACTTCCGGGTTGACGGTTTTACCTCAGCTGTTTCCCTGGACGAGCTGGGCCGCCTGACCGCGGCCAACGGCGTCCCCCTCGTTGCCGACCTGGGCAGCGGACTGCTGGCCCCGGATCCGTGCCTGCCGGATGAACCCGACGCTGCCTCCGCCTTGGCGAGCGGGGCCGACGTCGTCATCGCCAGCGGCGACAAACTGCTGGGCGGCCCCCAGGCGGGGCTGCTGCTGGGCCGCACGGAGGTCATCACCCGGCTGGCCCGCCATCCGCTCGCCCGCGCCGTCAGGGCAGACAAACTTGCCCTCGCCGCCCTGGAAGCAACGGTTGCGGGCGGCACGCCGCCCGTCGTGCAGGCGCTGCACACCGACGTCGGGCAATTACGCGGCCGTACGGACCGGCTCGCCCGGGAGCTCGGCGTCCCCGTGGTCCCGCATGACGGCAGGGTAGGGGGCGGCGGCGCCCCCGGCGTGCCCCTGCCTGGGTGGGCACTCCGGCTCCCCGAAGGACTTGCGCGGCCCTTGCGGACAGGCGACCCGGCCGTGCTGCCGCGCGTCCACGACGGCTCCTGCCTGATCGATCTGCGCTGCGTGCCCGAAAAGGACGACGGCCGGATTGTCGAGGCGGTGCGGCGTGCCCTGGCAACCCTTGAGGTTGCGGATGCAGGCAGGGCGGGCTGAACCGTGCACGTCATTGCCACAGCCGGGCACGTCGATTCCGGTAAAAGCACCCTGGTCCGCGCCCTCACCGGGATGGAGCCGGACCGCTGGGAGGAAGAACGGCGCCGCGGGCTGACCATTGACCTGGGCTATGCCTGGACCACGCTGCCGTCCGGACAGGACGTGGCGTTCGTCGACGTACCGGGCCACGAACGCTTCCTGGGCAACATGCTCGCCGGCATCGGACCCGCGCCGGTGGTGTGCTTTGTGGTGGCCGCCGACGAAGGCTGGCAGGCACAGTCGAGCGACCACCGGGACGCCGTCGCTGCACTGGGCATTGAACACGGCGTCGTGGTGCTGAGCCGCGCGGACCGGGCATCCGGGCAGCGGGTTGCGGAGGTGCTCGCGCGGACCCGAACGGAACTGGCCGGGACCGGCCTGCAGGACGCGCCCGCAGTCGCTGTGTCCGCCATCGACGGCACGGGCCTGGCTGACCTGCGTGCAGCGCTCGACGGCGTGCTGGCCAACGTGCCTCATCCCACCACGGATGGGCGGGTCCGGTTGTGGGTGGACCGTTCGTTCACCATCACCGGTTCCGGGACGGTGGTGACCGGGACACTGGCAGCAGGAACGCTCGCCCAGGGTGACCGGCTGGAACTGATCGGCCACGTCGATACCCGGCCGGTGGTGGTCCGTGGCCTGCAAAGCCGGGACACCTCGTACACGTCGGTGGAACCGGTCAGCCGGGTGGCGTTGAACCTGCGCGACGTTGCCGCCACCGATATCCGCCGCGGTGACGCGCTGGTTACCCCGGACGCATGGCCCACCACTGCAGTGGTGGGAATCCAGCGCACCACCGGGGTGGCCTACACCGAGGTCCCGGAACAACTCATGGTGCACGTTGGCACGGCGTCCGTGCCCGCCCGGCTGCGCCCCTTCGGCGCCGACCATGCCCGGCTGGTCCTCGACAGGCACCTGCCCCTCGTCCTGGGGGACCGGCTGGTGCTGCGCGATCCCGGAAGCCGCTCGGTGCTGGGCGGCGCACGTATCCTCGATGCCGACCCGCCGGCCTTGCGGCGGCGCGGCGACGGCGCCCACTGGGCGGAGCGCCTTGCAGGAATGGACCCCGCCGGAGACGTACTGGGAGAGGTGGCAGCCCGCCGGGCTGTGCAGGCGGAACATCTCCGCCGGCTCGGGCTGGTGTCCGGGCATGACGCGGAGGCACCCGCCGGTGTACGGGTCATCGACGACTGGTGGGTGCACGCTCCCGTCCTGGAGGCCTGGCAGCATCAGCTGCGCAGCGCGGTCCAGGCGCTGCAGGAGCGGGATGCCCTGGCCCCGGGCCTTTCCATGGGTGCGGCGCGGGACCTGCTCACGATGCCCGACGAGAAGCTGCTTTCCCACGTCATCCGCGGGGCCGGCCTGGAACAGGACGGCGGACACGTCCGGCTCCCTGGCAGCCAGGGCAACCTTGGTCCCATCGAGCCGGCAATCGCCACGCTGGAGGGCAGGCTGAGTGCGGATGCGTTCCGGGCCCCCGAAGCCGATGAGCTGGCGGCCCTCGGCCTGGGTGCCCGCGAGCTCGCAGCCGCTGAACGCACCGGGCGCCTGCTGCGCCTGCGCGACGGGGTGGTGCTGCTGCCCACCGCCCCGGCGCTTGCCATGCGCACCCTCGCCGGTTTGGACCAGCCCTTCACCACGAGCCAGGCCCGCCAGGCGCTGGGCACAACACGCCGGATCGCGGTTCCGCTGCTGGAACACCTGGATTCGCGGGGCTGGACCAAGAGGCTGGATGCCGGACACCGCACGGTGGTGCGCTGACCCGCCGTCGGCCAGGAAGAGCAGTGCCCTGCCTTCGGACGGCTAGGCAGGGTGGGCTGCCTGCACGTGGTGCAGGATGTTGTCCACGACCCGGGACAGCGGCGCGGTGGCGTCAATCGCGATGCCGCCCGGCGGGATCTCTTCCCGTGTTTCGTGCAGGTGCTCGATCAGCTGCCGCTCCGCCGGTTGCCCTCCCCATTCGTCTGCCGGGCGCTGGTCGAGGCGCCGCTTCAGCGTGCCCAGGTCCACCTCGAGGACGAAGACGCCGTCGAACAGATCGATGAATTTGGCGAGGTTCCTCGACCCGCCGCAGAAGAACGTCACCGCGTCCCGCTGGTCTGCTGCCTGGGCCCGGACGTCGGCGACCCTCCAGATGTGGTGCCTGTGCACAGCGACGCCGGTGGCGTCCCCTGCTGGTTCACCGGTTTCCGGGTCACCCTGGTAGGCAAGTTCACGGTCGCCGTTGATGGCGTGGTAGCCGCGCCGCCGCAATTCGTTGCAGACCGCGGTCTTGCCCGTGCCCGAGCCGCCCTCGATAAGGTAATTCTTCCTGCCCATGCCTGATGGTACCGATGGGGGAGAGGACGGGGTGGTTTGATTGGTCAGTGCTCCGTGTAAAACGCTTTGTGGCCCTTAGCCTGTTCGTAGTCTGCGCCAGCGCAGTTTTCTCGTTCTGGCTGCTGGGCCAGCCCGGGGCCGGGGCCCGTACGGCCGCCCTCCTGCCCCCGCGAGCGGGAGTCAAGCTTCAGCCAGGGCCCGATGGGCTCGCCACCGCCGTAAACGTCACACGAAGCCCCGACGCCGAGTGGCTTGGCACGGCTGCCGCCCACACCGGAATCCCCGCACGGGCCCTGCGCGCCTACGTCAATGCGGCCGTTGCCGCCAACGAATCAGCTCCGACGTGCGGCATCGGCTGGAACACGCTCGCCGCCGTCGGCTTCGTCGAATCAGCCCACGGCACGTACGGCGGCGGCAGCCTGAGCTCCGCCGGCCAGGCCAGCGGCCCGATCGTGGGCCCCAGCCTCAACGGCGCGGGATTCGCCGCCATAGCCGACACCGACGGCGGCGCCTTGGATGGCGACGCCGGCTGGGACCATGCGGTGGGACCCATGCAGTTCATTCCCTCCACATGGCGGATCGCAGGCATGGACGGGAATGGGGACGGGGCGGCGGACCCGTTCAACATCGATGACGCCGCCCTCAGCGCGGCGACGTATCTTTGCGGCCGCGGCCGTGATCTCACCACAGCGCAGGGGTGGACAGCTGCCATTTACGCCTACAACCAGTCCGACGCCTACATTCGCCAGGTGAGCTCCCAGGCCACCGCGTACGCTGCGAAAGCGGGCACCGCCGGGTGAATGCATCCCGCGGCTTTCCCCCGGATCATTCGTCCGGGCCGGTCAGGCAGGTTGCCAGGTGACGGGAAGTTCCTTCAGCCCGTAAACGATGCTGCTGTCCATTCGTTCCAGTTGCGCTCCGGAAGCCACGGAAAGTCCAGGGAGGCGGGACAGCAGCGCTTCCAGTGCAATCCTTGCTTCGAGCCGGGCGAGCGGTGCCCCAAGGCAAAAATGGATGCCATGGCCAAACGCCAGGTGCCGGTTGGGGTTGCGGTCCACATCGAACTCGGCGGCCCGCTGGAACTGCTGCCCGTCACGGTTGGCCGAGCCGATCCAGGCGACGATTGGAGCGCCGGCGGGAATCAGTTGGTCGCCCACGACGGTGTCCGCTACCGCGACCCGGTACATCGACTGGACCGGCGACCGGAAGCGGAGCACTTCCTCGAGCGCCTGGGGAACCAAGGCCGGCTCGCTGAGGAGCCGCTCGAGGGTGCCGGGCGACTCCGCCAGGCACAAAACGGCGTTGCCGATCAGATTGGTGGTGGTCTCATTGCCGGCTACCAGCAGCAGGGCACAAAACCCGAGCAGCTCGGGCACCGTCAGTTTTTGGCCGTCGATCTCCGCGGCCAGCAGGCTGCTGATGAGGTCCGTGCCGGGACGGCTCCTGCGCTGGTCGATCAAGGCAAGGAAGTACTCCACCATCTCCGACGTGGTGGAGTCCTGCGTTTCGCTGGCGGGGAGGGTCCGCGTCTGGCTGACGATCACGTCGGACCAGTGCTTGAAGCGCTCGCGGTCCTCGCTGGGGATGCCCATCAGCTCGGAGATGACGATGACCGGCAACGGGTAGGCCAGCTCCCTGATCAGGTCTGCGCTTCCCTTGCCGGCGATCTCCGCCATGAGCTCGTCCGTGAGTCCGGCGATGCGGGGAGCCAGCGCGTCAACAGCCTTGGGCGTGAACGCCTGTGTAACCAGCGAGCGTAACTGCCGGTGCCTCGGGGGATCGGTGGTGATCAGGCTGGACGCGAACAATTGGCCGGTGCCGGAGGGATTATCACCACCCATGCGGGACGAGAAGGTGGCGTGTTCGGACAACACCCGCTGGACGTCGTCGTACCGGAACACATGCCAGCTCCCTGACTGGTCATCCTGGAAGACGGGGGCCGTTGCCCGCATGCGTTCATACTGCGGAAAGGGATCAAGCGGGTATTGCGCGGACTGGGTGACATCCATGGTGGCCTCCCTGCTCACCTGGCGCCATGCCGTCCACGGCGGGCGCCAGGCCGTCAAATGACTGACCGTAGAACCTTGATCCTAGCCAAAGCATGTCCCTGCGTCACCACGCCGGAACGGAAACCGCAGTGCCTGCCTTATGCACGGCACCGGGGCGGATCCGCGTCCCGGACTGCAGCTGCCGGACACCACCGCCGGGTTTTTGTGCTAGCCACAAGGGGTCCCCTAAGGTTATTGCTCGATGAAAGCCCCTGAAGAGACATCCGGTCAGTCGCCCGCCATCTCCCCGCGTGGACCCGTGTTCGTCGACGCGTCAGGCCGCCGGCTCCAGCGGGTCAAGATGATCGGACTCGGGGTCGTCGGGCTTGTGGCGGCATACGTCATCCTCGTAGTGGCCGCCTTCATCGGCGGGTCCGGATCCTCGGCACCATTCCTTCCCCTGCCGGCCGCCGCCGGACCCCGCGAAACGCCAACAACCCCGCCCTCTGCCGATCCGCGGGCCGGCCTGACCGGGCCCGCCGTTCCCGTTGTTGAGCAGTCGCCGGCGGCCGTCCCGGTGCCCGTCTCTGCTGTTACTGCCGTACCTCCGGCGGAGGGTGCCGCCGTCGTGCCCGCTGCGCCCGCTGCCCCCGCCGCTGCTCCTGCCCCGGCTCCGACCGCCGCCCCCGGAACATCCGGAATCGCCACCGGCACCGGCGCAACCGCCCCTGGATCCAGCGGAACAGCGCCGGGCTCCAGCGCGACCGCCCCCGGCGCGAGCGGCTCGGCGCCGGGCCAGACCACACGGCCCACCGCCCCCGCGCACCAGTAACATGACCCGCCGGAATAAGGGTTCCCGACCCGCCACAAGCAACGTCCCCGCCTCTGTCAGGGCGCATTGGTTTGTCCTTCTCGCCACCCTGATGGCCCTGGGGCTCGCCCTGGCCGTGCAGGGATACATCCACCATCTGGGCGGAGCGCCCGGGGACTCCCTGCCGGCGGACAAAGCCGCAGGCGCCGTCCCCACAACGCTCTCGCACGGCGGTCCCGTGGTGGATTCGCGCGGCGGCTCCGTAACAACCGTCAGTCCGCCGGACCGGACCATCGCCCTGACCTTCGACGACGGCCCGGACCCCGTGTGGACGCCCCGCATCCTGGACGTACTTCGGGAACACCACGTCCACGCCACCTTCTTCGTTGTTGGTTCCGCGGCGGTGGACCACCCGGACCTGGTGCGCCGCATCGTGGCGGAAGGCCACGAAGTGGGCGTCCACACGCTGACCCACACCGACCTTGGCACAGCCCCCGACTGGCGCCGCGAACTGGAGGTGCAGGGCGGCCAGGATGCGATTGTGGGAGTGACGGGCCACGCGGCTTCCCTGCTGCGCCCGCCTTACACCGCCGGCAACAGCGCCATTACGAACGGCATGTGGTCCGCGCTCCACGGAATGGCCGACGAGGGCTACCTCACCGTGCTCAGCAGCCTGGACAGCGAGGACTGGCAGACCCCGGGCACCAAAGCGATCGAAGCCAACCTGACCCCGTCGGGGCCGCAGGGGCAAGTGGTCCTGATGCACGACGGCGGCGGGGACAGGGAACAGACCGTCGCCGCGCTGGACTCCGCCCTGTCGCGCTTCTCCGCGCAGGGGTACAAGGTCACCACGGTCGGGGACGCCGTGGGCGTTGACAGCATGCGCCCCGCATCCAGCGTTGAACAGCTGCGCGGCTCTGCCCTGGTCTGGGGCATCCGCCTCAGCGATTTCGTCGTCTGGGCGATCTCCCTCGGGCTCGTCGCCGCCGGCGTCGTGACCTTCCTCCGTGCCGTCCTGGTCATGTTCTTCGCAGCACGCCATAGCCGTGCGGCACGGCGCCTCCCCGGATCGGGACGTGGCCGGCGCCGCGTCGACGTGATGGTGGGGCCCGTGGTGACTGAACCGGCGACCGTGATTGTCCCGGCCTATAACGAATCCGCCGGAATCGAAGCCGCAGTCCTGTCGATCCTTGCCTCCACGCACCCGGTCGAGGTCATCGTGGTGGACGACGGGTCCACCGACGGGACGGCGGACATCGTGGAGGCCCTCGACCTGCCCGGCGTCACCGTCATCCGCAAAGAGAACGGCGGCAAACCGTCCGCACTGAACGCAGGGATCCAGGCGGCCAGCCACGACCTGGTGGTCATGGTGGACGGTGACACGGTCTTCGAGCCCGATACGGTGCGTGCCCTCATCCAGCCGTTTGCGGATCCCCGGGTGGGGGCAATTTCCGGCAACACCAAGGTGGCCAACCGGGGAGGCATCCTCGGCGCATGGCAGCACATCGAGTACGTCGTGGGGTTCAACCTCGACCGGAGGCTGTTCGACGTCGCCGAATGCATGCCCACCGTCCCCGGGGCCATTGGCGCCTTCCGGATCGAGGCCCTCCGAAACGTCGGGGGCGTCAGCGACGACACGCTCGCCGAGGACACCGACCTGACCATGGCACTGTGCCGGGACGGCTGGCGGGTGGTGTACCAGGAGGACGCACGGGCCTGGACGGAGGCGCCCGCAACCCTCGGCGCCCTGTGGCGACAGCGGTACCGCTGGTGCTACGGCACCCTCCAGGCCATGTGGAAGCACCGGGGTGCCGTGGTGCAGGGAGGTGCTGCGGGCAAGCTTGGCCGGCGTGGACTGGGCTACCTGCTGGTACTGCAGGTGCTGCTTCCCCTGTTCGCGCCCATCGTCGATGTCTTCGCCCTTTACGGCCTGATCTTCCTGGACCCGCTGCGGATCGGGGCGCTGTGGCTGATCTTCCTGGCGGTCCAATTGCTCATGGCCGCCTACGCATTCCGGCTCGACAGGGAACGGCTGGGACCGCTCTGGACACTCCCGCTGCAGCAGTTCGTCTACCGGCAGCTCATGTACCTGGTGGTCATCCAGGCCGTTGTCACGGCAGTTGCCGGCGTCCACCTGCGCTGGCACCGGATGGAGAGGTACGGCAGCCTGCGCGTCCCGCAGACCCAAGGCCAGGGCTAGGGTAAGTTCAGGCCCATGGAATGTGTCGTGATCTACAGCTTGCGCGAGGGCGTGGACAGATCCACCGTCATGGACGTCTATCCCCGCCACAAGGCGTACTACGAGGCTTTCCGGGCCGCCGGGGGAGGACTGCTCGCCCTTGGCCCCTTCCAGTCTCCGGAGCCCGGCCTGAGCTCGATGGGCATCTTCACGTCGTCCGGGGAGGCCGAACGTTTCATTGCCGGTGACCCCTTCGTGACGGAAGGTCTCGCGGACCCTAAGCTGCTCGAATGGAACGCCGTGCACCTGGCGTAGGCGGGCACGGCAGCAAAACTGGACGGCGAAGGGGCTTTCTCATGGGTGACGGACTGACGGCCGGCGTGCTGGAGCGCCTGTACACCGGTACGGTGTGGGCGGAGGGGCCATTGTGGGTGCCGTCGTCGCAGACTGTGCGGTGGAGCGATATCCCCAACGACCGCATTCTCGAGTTCCACCCGGACACCGGGGTGACACAGGAATACGCGACTGGCGTGGAGTTCACCAATGGCCGTACTCTCGACGCCGACGGCAGCGTGGTGCAGTGCAGCCACGGCCGGCGCCGGGTGGAACGCGACCGGGATGGGACCGTCACCGGCCTGGTTGACTCCTTCCAGGGCCGCCGGCTGAATTCGCCCAACGACGTGGTGATTGCCCGCGACGCCGGCATCTGGTTCACGGACCCGCCCTACGGGATCCTTCCGGGAACAAAGGAAGGCCATGAGGGAGAGCAGGAATATGGGGGCTGCCATGTGTTCCGCTTCGACCCGGCCTCCGGAACGCTGACCCCCGTGGTGACCGACCTCGTGCATCCCAACGGACTGGCCTTGTCGCCGGACGAATCTGTCCTCTACGTCGCGGACACCGCCGGCAGCGCCTACGGGGTCCCGCTGCGGATCGCCACCTACGCCGTGCGTGACGGCCACTGCAGCCCCAGGACCGGCACTCTCGAGTTGGAGGACGGCCACCCGGCCGACGGGCTGCGGGTGGACGTCGAGGGACGGATCTGGACCTCGGCCGGCCCCTCCGTGCGGATCTACTCACCGTCCTTCGAACTCCTGGGCACCATCACCGTGCCGGAGACCGTCTCCAACCTGTGCTTTGGCGGACCCGACGGGCAGGACCTCTACCTGACCGCAACCACCAGCCTGTACCGGATCCGCACCACCACCACGGACGCGGCCGCACGCAACCATCCCACCGACCGCAACTGAACGCGAGGACACACCATGCAGCACCGGACCCTGGGCCACAGCGGCGCCGTCGTCACCAGCTTCGCGCTGGGCACCATGACCTTCGGCGCGGAGGCGACCGAGGAAACATCCCATGACATCCTGGACAGCTACTTCGAAGCGGGCGGCAACTTCATCGACACCGCCGACGTCTACAGCTCGGGCGTGTCCGAAGAAATCATCGGCCGCTGGCTGGCCCGGCGGCCCGGCCTGCGGGACACAGCGGTGGTTGCGACCAAGGGGCGTTTTCCCATGGGGACCGCACCAAACGATGTCGGAACATCCCGGCGGCACCTGACCCGCGCCCTGGACGATTCCCTCCGCCGCCTGGGCGTGGAGCAGATCGACCTCTACCAGATGCACGCGTGGGATCCCATCACGCCCGTTGAGGAAACCCTCCGGTTCCTGGAAGATGCCGTGACCCGCGGCAAGATCGCCTACTACGGCTTCTCGAACTTCCTGGGCTGGCAGCTCACCAAGGCTGTCCATGTGGCCCGCAGCCAGGGATGGCACCCGCCCGTCAGCCTGCAGCCGCAATACAGCCTCCTGGTCAGGGACATCGAGTTCGAGATCGTGCCGGCCGCGCTTGACGCCGGGATCGGCCTGCTGCCGTGGTCGCCCCTGGGCGGCGGATGGTTGTCGGGCAAGTACAGGCGTGACCAGAGTCCTTCCGGGGCAACCCGCCTGGGGGAGAACCCCGAACGCGGCATGGAAGCCTGGAAGGCGCGCAACGACAATCCGCGCACATGGACGGTGATCGAAGCTGTGGAAGGCATCGCGGCCTCCCATGGCGTCAGCCCCTCCCAGGTTGCCCTGGCCTGGCTGGCGGACCGGCCTGCCGTAACGTCGGTGATCCTGGGTGCCCGGTCCACGGAACAGCTCGCTGACAACCTGGCGGCCGGCAACCTGAGCCTCAGCGCGGACGAGGTCAGCCGGCTCACCGAGGCCAGCCGGCCCGAGTTAGGGGTGTATCCCTACGGCCCCATGGCCCAGGAGCAGCGCAGCCGCAAAATGGAGGGCGGCAGGTAGCCCATCCGGGAGAGGAAGCCGCCGCGCTTCACTGGGCGTGCTTCAACACGTCCGGCAGCTCCTCCACGTACACCGTTTGCGGCGGGTCGAAATAGATCACCAACACTTCAGCGCCCACCGGATAATCGCTCTTCTTGTCGAACGGGTGGGCGTGGAAGGCCATGGTGCCGCCAAGGTATGGCAGCATGACTTCGCCGATGGTGCCCGGGCCGATGCGCCCGGTTACCCGGCCGATTTTCCCGGTCAGGCTCCGGTCGATGTCCCTGCGTACCATGGCGTGCCCGGAATCCCTACGCGCCCGGCGCCTTGGCCTGGCGCTTGGTGTCTTCACCCTTCCGGAGCGCCGATGCGAGGGCCGGAAGGTAGTCGCCAGCCTGCGCCAGGATTCCGCCCAGCATCTTGTTGACGCCCTCGCCGCCGTTCAGGACGGTCATTTGGCCAACATGCGAGAACGGCTCGGCCGCTGCGGCAATGATGGCCGGCATGTTCTCGGCAAGCTGCTGGGAGATGACCGCGTCCTGGTTGGTACCCAGCGCTTCCGCGCGGGCCTTGATGCCGTCGGCCTCCGCGAGCGCCTTGGCCTTGATCGCTGACGCTGCGGCGTCGCCTTTCGCCCTGGTCGCTGCGGCTTCGGCCTCGCCGGTGACCTTGGTGGCTCCAGCCGCGGCGGCCGCCGCGGTGGCGTTGGCCTGCGCCTGGAGTTCGGTGCGGCGGGCGTTGGCCTGGGCCTCAAGCTCGGTGCGGCGTGCCAGGGCCTCGGCTGCGCTGATGTCCGCCGCCTTCTGGCCCTCTGCGTCGGTGCGTTTGGCGTAGGCTTTCGCGTCCGCAGGTTTCCGGATGCTGGTCTGCAGCTTCTGCTCTTCCCGGTCCGCCTCAAGCTTGGCAACCTCCGTTTCCTGCACCACCACCTGCTGCCGGGCCGTGGCTTCGGCCAGCGGGCCGGCCTGGGCAGCATTCGCCCGGGCACGCTCGGCGTTGGCCTGGGCCACCGACTGCCGGATGGCTGAGACGCTTTGCGCATCCGCGATCAGGGCCGCCGCCTCCGC
Organism: Arthrobacter sp. NicSoilC5; assembly: GCF_019977395.1. Taxonomy (NCBI): domain Bacteria; kingdom Bacillati; phylum Actinomycetota; class Actinomycetes; order Micrococcales; family Micrococcaceae; genus Arthrobacter; species Arthrobacter sp. NicSoilC5. The sequence continues at coordinate 572,341 of NZ_AP024660.1, forward strand.
CTCCTTTTCCGCCGCCTCCCGGTTACGGGTGGCCTCGGCGATCCGGGCTTCCATCTTCACCTGCGCGATATGCGGCTTGGCGATGTTCTGGATATAGCCGGTGGGGTCCTGCAGGTCCTTGATCTGCAGCGAGTCCACCACAAGGCCCAGTTTCTCCATTTCCACGCCGCTGGCGCTGCGGACCTGCGAGGCGAGTTTGTCCCGCTCGCGGATGATCTCCTCGACGGTCATGCTGCCGATGATGGAACGCAGGTGGCCTTCGAAGACGTTGTACACCTGGCTTTCCATCTTTGGTTGCTGGCCCAGGAAGCGGCGGGCGGCATTGGCGATAAAGGGCGGTGCGTCCCCAATCTTGTAAATGACGACCCCCTCCACGATGACCTGGATGCCCTGTGAGGTAACGCAGGAAACCTTGAGTTCAGTTTCATTCAGGGTCAGCGACAGGGGCCGCACGGTCTGGAGGCCGGGAAGGACCAGGGCGCCCTTGCCCGTGACGATTTTGAAATCCATTCCTTCCCTGGTTTCCAGGGTTCCCCGGGTCAGCCCGGAAATGATCAGGGCCTCGTTTGGCTCAGCCACCTTCCACATCAGCTTCGTGGCCACCCAAATGAAACCAACGGCAAACAGCACTCCGAGAATAATGGCGATAAGTGGAAAGAACGGTGCAAAGTCCGGCATGGCCAGGTCCTTTCGACGCCGCAAAACGGCATCACGGTGAAAACCCCAATAAATGCAGCCGTCCAATTACCCGACCAATGAAAGTGCCGTCAATTCCGGTGCACCTGGCCGGCTGTTGTAGACAGTCTGATTGGGCCCCGCCCAAGAGTCCAGAGCGGTGACGATATTTGCCTGCGGCAACGGAATAAGGCGTACGACGGCGGCACCTGGCATCCGCCGCCGGCGGCCGGGAAGCCGTTGACATGGGCAACTACTGCTCGCACGATGGGAAGACGAACCGCAATGCGGGTCCAGCGCCTGGTTTCACTATTCCTTTCCTTGTTGTGCATTCAAGCCGGGCGTTCTACTACATCTGACCAATGGAGTGATGATGAGTATTCAAGGAGTGACCCGGGAGCAGGCCGTCAGGCGCGCCACCGTGGCAAGCGTGGTGGGTACCACCATCGAGTGGTACGACTTCTTCCTCTACGGGACTGCCGCCGCACTGGTGTTTCCCCAGCTGTTCTTCCCGGGCCAGGTGGCCTTTGCCGGTGTGCTGGCCGCCTTCGGCACCCAGTTCGTCGGCTTTGTGGCCAGGCCAATCGGCGCCGCCATATTCGGCCATTTCGGTGACCGGATCGGCCGCAAGACAACACTCATGGCCACGCTGTTCCTGATGGCGTTCGGAACGGTGCTGATCGGCTGCCTTCCGACCTATCAAAGCATCGGCGTGGCCGCGCCGGTCCTGCTGGTAGTCCTCCGCATCATCCAGGGCATCGGCGTGGGCGGTGAATGGGGCGGTTCTGTCCTGCTGAGCATGGAATGGGGCGACCAGAACCGCCGCGGCCTGTCCGCTTCCTGGCCGCAGATCGGGGTGCCGCTGGGCCTGGTCCTGTCCACCGGCGTCGTCAGGATCACCACCGCCGCCACCGGCACTGACGGATTCGCTGCCTACGGCTGGCGGATCCCGTTCATCCTGAGCATCATCCTGATCGGCGTGGGCCTGTTCGTCCGGCTCCGCGTCATCGAGAGCCCGGAGTTCGACGCAGTCCGGAAGTCGAACAAGGTGGTGCGTGCCCCGATCATCGAGGTGATCCGGCGGCAGCCCAAGGAAATCCTCCTCTCCGCCCTGGTCCGCACGTCGGAGCAGGCCCCGTTCTACCTGTTCATTACGTTCGTGATCACCTACGCCACCAAGCAGCTGAAGCTGGACAGCAATTCCATCCTTGATGACACACTGATCGCAGCCGCACTCGGGCTGATCAGTGTTCCCCTCTTCGGGCGCCTGTCAGACCGTTTCGGCCGGCGCCGCGTGTACGGAACCGGCATCGTGCTGACAGCGCTGTTCGCTTTCCCCTATTTTGGGTTGCTCAACACCAGGGACGCCCTGTGGGTTGGTGTTGCCGTCGTGGTCAGCCTGATCCTGCATGACATCCAGTACGGCCCGCAGGCTGCCTTGATCGCCGAAAGTTTTGACACCGACATCCGCTACACGGGCGCCGGCCTGGGGTACCAGCTCGCCAGCGTCGTCGCCGGTGGTCCCGCGCCCCTCATTGCCGCCGCCCTGCTGGCGACCTATGGGAACTCGACGTCGATCTCGCTGTACATCATCCTCTGCTGCGTGATCGCCATGGCCGCCCTCATCTTCCTTCCCAGGGCCAAGGGAGCCCTGGCCAAGGATGCCGCGGCCGCCGCCACGCCAGGACGCCCGTAGGACCGGATGCGAACAGACTTCGATCCGAAACAACTGGGTCCGCGGGACTTCTACAAATTCCTTACGTCAGTAGTGGTTCCGCGGCCCATCGCCTGGGTTTCGAGCACCTCCCCGGCAGGGGTAGACAACCTGGCGCCCCATTCGTTCTTCACGGTTGCCTCAGTGGACCCCCCGATCATTCAGTTCACCTCGGTGGGCGAGAAGGATTCGCTGCGGAACATCGAGGCAACCGGGGAGTTCGTGGTGAACCTCGCCCCGGCAGCGTTGATCCAGGAGGTCAACGCCACCGGGACCAACTTCAGCGCAGATGTGAGCGAATTCGACGCCGCCGGCCTGGCCCGTGAGCCCAGCGCGGCGGTCCGGCCGCCCAGGGTCAAGGAGTCTCCGGCCGTTCTGGAATGCTCGCTTCACCAGACCCTGCGCATGGGTGACTGCGTCCTGGTGTTCGGCCTGGTGGTGCACGCGTCCGTCTCATCCCAGGTGCTCAGCGGTGACCATCCGGACGTGGCCGGGCTTGATCCGCTGTCACGGCTGGGCGGGGACGAATGGGGCATGCTTGGCCCCATCCGTCACTTGCCGCGGATCCGCGCGTCGCAGTGGCCTGGTTCTTTCACCCCGCGGGAGGGGCACATGACTGAGCCTGGCACGGGAGGCATACAAACCCCGGGGGAGGCAGGCTCCTGATGGCCACGGTCAGTGTTGACGGGGCGGAGTCCATTGCCACGATCTCCTTCGGCAGCGGTGGGAGGCTCAATGCCCTGGGGGAGCGGGACTGGGAGGATTTGCGGTGCGCAGTGCACGGCCTGGCCTCCGACCCGACCCTGCGCGCTGTCGTGGTGCGCGGCCGCGGTGGAGTGTTTTGCGCCGGCTCCGACATCCGCGAATGGGACGGGACGTCGGGCACGGACGTTGGCCGGACCTTTGACGTGTTGGAAGCCGCCCTGCAGGCGCTCGAGGACTTGCCCGTCCCAACCCTGGCGGTGGTCGAAGGGGTTGCGGCCGGCGGGGGCTGCCAGCTTGCCCTTGCCTGCGACCTGCAGCTCCTGACCCCCACAGCACGGATGGGGATGCCTGTGGCACGCCTGGGCTTGCTGGTTCCGCCCACCTTCGCCGCCCGTCTGGCACTACGGGTAGGTCCGTCCCGGGCCAAGGACCTTCTCTACACGGGCCGCATGCTGACGGCGCGCCAGGCGTGGGACATGGGGCTGGTCACCACCCTGGCCCCGGACGACAACGCAGACGCTGCGCTCGCTGCGGTCCTCGACCCGTGGAAGGGAGCCTCAGCGGCTTCCTTGAGGGCATCGAAAGCGGCGGTGGATGAGGGCCTGCGCCTCCTGACGGAGGCCGGCCGCCGCGCGCCAAAGGGCCCTGCGGTGGATCCCGTCGAGTTCCCGGACCGGGTCACGGGCTTTCTCCACCGCCGGACCGGGGCGGGTCCGCCGGCTCCACCACCGTGATGTCCAACGGCATCCTGTTTGCCCGCCGCAGGCGGCCGCCCAGCACGTTGCGCAGGCTGTGCGTGACCATCCGCCGCCGGGTCAGGAACCGGAATTCCGCGGCATCTGAGGTCACGAGGTCCAGGATGGGCCGCGCCGCCTCACGCGGGGCCTGCCCCAACAGGCCGACCACCACCTGCAGGCCGGTGAGGCGCTGCCCGTACCCTGCCTGCGCCGTCACACGCCCCAGGAGGTCGGTCTCCACCAGTCCGGGGTTCATGCCGTGCACCCGGACACCGGTGCCTTTGGTTTCCAGCCGCAGGGTCTCCGTGAACTGGCGGACCCACCGCTTGCTTGACGCGTAGGCGTTCTGCAGCGCCACCGGACCCCGGTCGCCCTGGCCGTACAGGTTGACCAGGTCGCCATGGCCCTGGCCCAGGAACACAGGCAAAGCAACCCTGGAGCCGTGGAACGTACCCAGGATGTTGGTGCGCACCACCCGCGTGAAGTCATCGATGGGCGTCGACGCCGTGGGTCCGAAAACCCCCGAGGTGCCGGCGTTGTTGACCCAGATATCCAACGTCCCCCGGGCCAGGGCCTCGTCCCGGAGCGCCGCAACGTCTCCCGGCTCGGCGGTGTCGCAGCGCCTGCCGGACGCCGCGATCCCTTCAGCGCGCAGGCGCTGGACGGCGGCAGCAACGCCGTCGTCCGACCTGGCTGCCAGCACCACCGCCGCGCCGTGCAGGCCCAGGACCCGGGCCATTTCAAACCCCAGCCCGCGCGACGAGCCAGTCACCACCGCCACGCGGCCGCGAAGGACGTCGTGGGCGGGCACCGCCCGTCGGGTACGCATTCCTCTGTCCTACGCCCCCGGGCGCCCGGGGGCAAGGTGCGCCCGCCCCGGGCGGCCCTTGCCGGCGGATGCCGCCTGCAGTGCCGCCGCGAGGTAAGGGGCCGTGCGGCTGCTGCGGGAACGGGCGACGGCGGCCGGGTCACCGGCGGCGACGATCGTACCGCCGGCGTCGCCACCAGCGGGTCCCAGGTCCATGACCCAGTCTGCGTCGGCCACCACGTCCATGGCGTGTTCCACAACGATGACCGTGTTCCCGGCATCGACCAGGCGGTTCAACTGCGCCATCAGGAGCTGGACGTCGGCAGGGTGCAGCCCCGTGGTGGGTTCGTCCAGGAGGTACAGGGTGTGCCCGCGCCGGGCCCGCTGCAGTTCGGTGGCCAGCTTGATCCGCTGCGCCTCGCCGCCGGAAAGTTCGGTGGCGGGCTGGCCCAGCCGGAGGTAGCCCAGGCCCACTTCCTGCAGGGTCTGCAGGGACCGTGCGGCCGCGGGAACCGCGGCCAGGAAACCGGCCGCGGCGTTGACCGTCATGCCCAGTACTTCCGCGATGTTCCTGCCCTGGTAGGTGACCTCGAGGGTCTCGGGGTTGTATCGGGTGCCCCCGCATTCAGGGCACGGGCCGTAACTGCCGGGAAGGAACAGCAGCTCCACGGCCACGAAGCCTTCGCCCTGGCAGGTCTCGCACCGTCCACCGGCCACATTGAAGGAAAAGCGTCCCGGGCCGAACCCCCGGCTCCTGGCGGCATCGGTGGCGGCGAATTCCTTGCGGACGGCATCGAACAGCCCCGTGTAGGTGGCCAGGTTGGACCGCGGCGTGCGCCCGATCGGTTTCTGGTCCACCTTCACCAGGCGGTCGATCCGTTCCAGCCCGGAGACGTGCCCCACGGTCAACGGTCCGCCCTGTTCCTCGACGTCGTCCTCCGGCTCCCCGTCGGGTGCCGCGGTACCGGCTTCACCGGTGCCGCGAAGTGCTGCGCCGGCAACGTCGGCGAGGACCCGGCTGACCAGCGTGGATTTCCCGGAGCCCGAGACGCCCGTGACCGCTGTCAGGACGCCGAGCGGAAAGGCGGCGTCCAGGTCCCGCAGGTTGTGGCGGCTGACGCCCCGCAGTTCCAGCCAGCCGGAGGGTTCCCGCAGGGCATCCCTGCCCGCGCCGTCAGCGGCCGCCCCTGGTTCTTTCGCACCTGTTCCGCCCGGGAAAAGGAACGGACGCGTCACCGACTCCGGCACCTCATCGAGGCCCTGCACGGGCCCGCTGTACAGTACCTCTCCGCCGTCCTCCCCGGCCCTGGGCCCAACATCCACAAGCCAGTCAGCCCGGCGGACCATGTCCATGTTGTGTTCCACCACGAACACGGAGTTTCCCGACGACTTGAGCTGGTCCAGGACCGCCAGGAGAGGTTCGGCGTCCGCCGGGTGCAGACCCGCCGACGGCTCATCCAGCACGTAGATCACGCCGAACAGCCCCGACCTGAGCTGGGTGGCGATCCTGAGGCGCTGCATTTCCCCCGGCGAGAGCGTGGGGGTGGCCCGCCCCAGCGCCAGATACCCCAGGCCCAGTTCCAGCAGCACATTGATGCGCTGGAGGAGGTCGCGGGTGATGGCCACAGCCACCTCATTGGACTCGGAGGACTGCTTGCGGGACGCAGTTCCCGCTGTGGCCAGCCTGGTGGTGGGGCGGATGATGTCCGCGAGTTCGGTCATGGGCACGGCGCTGAGCCCGGCGATGGTCTGCCCTGCGAAGGTCACTGCGAGGGCCTCAGGCCTGAGCCCGGTTCCACTGCATTGCGGGCAGGGCCCGGTTTCCATGAAGCGCAGCACCTTTTCCCGCATGGCGGGGCTTTTGGAGTCGAGCAGGGTGTGCATGACGTAGCTCCTGGCGCTCCAGAAGCGGCCCTTGTACGGTTTGGCCACCCGGTCGCGCTGCGGCGTTACTTCCACCACGGGCTGTTCCTCGGTGAAGAGGATCCAGTCGCGGTCTTTTTTGGGCAGTTGCCGCCAGGGGATGTCCACGTCGTAGCCCAGGTGGGTGAGGATGTCGCGGAGGTTCTTGCCCTGCCACGCGCCGGGCCAGGCCGCAATGGCGCCGTCGCGGATGCTCAGGGACGTGTCCGGAACCAGGGATGCCTCGCTGACGGTGTGGGCGGTGCCCAGGCCGTGGCACTGCGGGCAGGCGCCTGCTGCGGTGTTGGGGGAGAAGGCGTCCGAGTCCAGCGGCGCTGCGCCCTCCGGGTAGCTGCCTGCACGGGAGAACAGCATGCGCAGCGAATTGGACAGCGTGGTGACGGTCCCCACGGTGGACCGGGACGTCGCCGTTCCCCGGCGCTGTTGGAGTGCGACGGCGGGCGGCAGCCCGGTGATCAGGTCCACCTTGGGGTTGTGGCCCTGCTGGATGAGGCGGCGGGCGTAGGGCGCCACCGATTCGAAGAACCGGCGCTGCGCCTCCGCGTAGATGGTGCCGAAGGCCAGGGACGACTTGCCGGAACCGGAAACCCCGGTGAACGCCACGATCGCATCCCGCGGCACATCGACGCTGACGTTTCGCAGGTTGTTTTCGCGGGCGCCGCGCACGCGGACGAAGCCGTTTTCGTCGTGATCCGCGGTGGGGCCGGGGATGTTCAGCTCGGTCAGTTCATCAGCGTTCTGTTTGGCATGCACCGCTTCGACTGTAGTAGCCAACGGTGCGTGGCCGGAACTTTCGGGGATCTGTCGGGACGGCGCGGACGGATTTACACTGAAGCATTCCGCGGCGCGGGCAAGGAAAGCCGGCCGCGGAGCAGGAGATCAACTACATATCTGGAAGGGCCGGCCATGGGCAACGCGTCGCAGGGAGCTAACAGGGCAGTATCCGGGGCGGCCTCGGCGGGCCGCAGCCCGGCGGTACGCGTTCTGGCCCGTACCGGATATGTCTTCATCGGCCTGCTTCATATCCTGATCGGTGCCATTGCCTTGCAGTTGACCAGGGGCCAGGGTGGAGAAGCTGACCAGTCCGGGGCGCTGGGAAGCCTGGCATCCAAGCCGGGGGGCGGGATCCTGCTCTGGGCCGGCACTGTTGCCTGTGCGGCGCTTGCCCTCTGGATGCTCAGCGAGGCTGCTTTTGGGGCGCGCACGGAGACCGACTCCAAGAAGAAACTGAAGAAAGCTGCCGGTGCTGCGGGGAAAGCTGTGATTTTCGCTTTCCTTGCCTTTACCTTCGGCGTCTTTGCCGCAGGGGGCAGCAAGAACTCCAGCCAGTCGGCCAGCGATTTCACCGCAAAGTTGATGGGAGCGCCCGCCGGGGTGGTGCTTCTGGTGGTGCTGGGGCTGGCGGTCATTGCAGGCGGCGTCCTTTACGCCTACCGGGGCGTTTCCAGGAAGTTCATGGAGGACCTGCAGGACCCGGGCAACGCGCGGACCGCCGTGGAATGGCTTGGCATCATCGGTTATGCAGCCAAGGGTGTGGTGCTCGCCGTCGTGGGTGTCCTGGTCATCGTGGCGGCAGTAACCGCCGATCCGTCCAAATCCTCCGGCCTCGACGGCGGCTTGAAGACCCTGGGCGCGCAGCCCTACGGCGGGATCCTCCTCGCCGCCATCGCCGCGGGCCTCATCTGCTACGGCGTGTACTCGATGGCGAGGGCGCGGTACGGGAAGTTCTAGCCGCGGTACGGGAAGTTCTAGCCGCGGTACCCGAGAACCGCCAGCGCTTCCGCCAGCGGGGCGCGCAGGGCAGGTCCGTGGCCCGGAAGGACAACCGGGGATTCCAACCCGGCCAGGTTCTGCAGGGCGGCTTCGGCTGCGGCCGGATCTGCGTGGTACATCGGGTGCAGCATCTGCGGTCCGGAAGTCCGGCTGATCGGGTGGCCGCTGACGAAGCAGTCGCCCACGGCGATGGCACCCGCCCCGGGCAGGTGGATGGCTGCATTGCCTGGCGTATGGCCGGGCACTGGTACGGCAACGGGCCGGCCAGGCAGGGCCCGGAGCCTGTCAGCGTCCCACGCTTCGGCCGCCGGCACTGGCTTGGCACCCAGGGCACCCGCCCTGATGACGTGCACCATCCAGCGGAAGATGCGCGGCTTCCAGGCCCGGCGGATGACCTGGCCGAAGGTGACCTGGTGCTTCTCCTTACCCTGGACGTGGGCCAGCTCCCCGGGGGCGCACAGGACCGGGGTTCCGAATGTTTCGGAGAAGAAGGCGGCAGTGCCCGTGTGGTCCACATGTCCATGCGTGACCAGCAGGGCAAGGGCGTTGGCCGGTTCCAGGCCCAGATGGCGGATCGAGGCAAGGACGTTGCTGCGGTCACCGGGGTAGCCGCTGTCGAGAAGGATGAACCCGGAAGGGTCCCGCACCACGATCCAGTTGGAGGCCGGCCCTTCGGCGAAGTAGACGCCGGGCGCCTGCTCGGAAATTTTGGTTGCGGGATTCCACCCGGTTGCCTGCCGCTGCACGGATACAGCGTAGCCCGCGGCTGCAGTGCAGCCTGGTCGGCGCCGCCCGGCCTGACCCCGGACGGCGGCCACCAGGGTACCTAATGCCCTAAAGGTTCCTGTGCAGTCGCTGTGCATCCTGTTGATCCTGGTCACCTTGGCCCTAAAGTATTCCCACAATTGCCTACGATGGGACACGGACAAGAAGAAAAAACGGCCGGCGGGCAATTCCCCGGCCACCCGGAAATCCAGGCAGGAGGAGGTGCCATGCAGGACAGTGCGCTGCTGCACGGGCATCCCGGTCGGCTGGTGACTGCCGGTGTGGCTGCCCTCCTCCTGGCCGTGACGTCGGGAAGTGCAGCCCGGACCCAGCCCCCGGCCACGGCGGCGCCCCCCGTCCGCGTTGTGGTGGTGGGGGACTCGCTGAGCACCGGTCACGGCACGTCGCCGCAGCAGGCGTGGCCGGCGTTGATGCGGACGGACCCGGAGGTGGCGGGCCTTGAGGTGGTCAACGCAGCCGAGGATGGAAGCGGCTACCTCAGCCTGGGCGACTACAACGGAACCTTCGGCACGCAGGTGGATGATTACGTCACCCCTGACACCGGGATCGTGGTTTTCTTCGGCTCGGAAAACGACCTCGGCTACGCCTCTGCCGACGTCGGCGACGCGGCCCTCGCCGCCATGGACAGGGCAGAAGCCCTTGCCCCGGACGCCAGGATCATTGTGGTGGGGCCGCCTTCGTACACCACGGACCCTGACCCCGGGCTCCTGGATATCAGCGACCAACTCAGGACTGCCACTGCGCGGGCGGGCGGTGAGTACGTGGACCCGATCGCCGAGGGGTGGATCAGCGATGACTTTGATGACCTGATTGGCCCGGACGGCGACCATCCCACAGTGCTTGGGCAGCACTACCTGCTGGACCACATCGGCGCGTACCTTGAGCAGGCGGCGCCGGCGGCCGCGGCTGCGCTGGAAGGGCGCCAGGACCCGCGCAGGCCCGCCGCCTGAACCTAAACACCCGGACCTGGGGCGCCTAGATCAGCGGCCAGGGATAGCGCCGGCCGGTGTGGTCAACGGGCAGCACCATCTCCTGCAGCATCCGCTGGACCCTGCGTTGCAGGGCAACCACCTCGGCGGGATGGAGCAGCGCTGCCACGTCAGCCGGAACAGTGTCCGCCAGGGGACTGATGTCCGCCAGCAGGTTGTCCGGGATCGGCTCGCCGGCGAAGTCCCAGATCACCGTGCGCAGCTTGAAGGCGGCGGAAAAGCACAGGCCGTGGTCAATGCCCCAGATGCGGCCGTCCGCTCCGCGCAGGACATGCCCGCTTTTGCGGTCCGTGTTGTTGGCCACGTAGTCGAACAGGGCCATCCGGGCCAGTTCGTCGTGGGTTTCCGGGGAGTCAGCGTACAGGGTGAAGTAGTGTTCCTCGTGGTCGCCCTCGATGAACCACTGCAGCGACCCCACTCCAAGCGGGGCATCCGTGCGGACCACCGTGGGCGGCACCATTCCCCAGCCCAGCGCTTCGCTCAGCAGGTACGCGGCGCGCTCCCGGCGGTACAGGCCGGCGTCGAAATCCGCCAGGGGCCGCTCTCCTGCCTCCGGCTTGTAGACGGCCCAGGCGGAATCGTCACCGCAGGAGAGCTCCGCGAGGAACGTGGCATTGCTGCCGCTCATGATGCGGCCCAGCAGCTCCACGCGGCCCTCGGTGAGGAGGGTCAGCTCCCGCCCGGACACCGCATGCCCCGTGCCGCCGCGTCCCGCGGCCAGTCGTTCCGTGCCGGACCGGATGGCATCACGGCGCCCTCAGCCCGCTCAGGGGCTCCGACATCGAATTCACCGTGAGCACCGCCGGCGCCTGGCCGTCCGCATAGGAGATCACCGAGACCGACGCCGGGCTGATCATGATCCGCTGGAAAAGGTCCAGGTGGGTGCCCAGCGCGTGTGCCACGGCCGCCTTAATGGGATCGGCATGGGAGAAACAGACCACGACGCCACCATGGTGGGCGGCCCGGAGATCCTCCAGCGTCCCGACCATCCGCGCCTGCATTCCGGAAAAGCCCTCGCCGTTGGGGAAGCGGAACGCCGACGGGTTGTGCTGGACAGTCTGCCACTCCGGCAGGCCCGCAAGCCCGGCGAGCGCGGCGCCGGTCCAGTCACCGAAATCGCATTCCAAAAGCCCGGCTTCTTCCGTGACCGTCCGGCCGGTGCGGGCGGCCGTGGGCTCCGCTGTCTCCCGTGCCCGCTCCAGGGGTGACGAATAGAGCGCGTCGACGGGCAGGCCCGCAAGGCGTTCGGCAACAGCTTCAGCCTGCGTGCGGCCGCGCCCGGAAAGATGCAGGCCCGGGGCCCGCCCCGGCAGGACGGTGCCGGTGGTGGGGGTCTCGCCGTGCCGCACCAGGAGGATTAATGTGCTCTGTGTCATTGGGTCTAAGCGTAGCCGCGAGGGGGCCCCGTGCCGAGCCTGCGAGGCGCGGGGAGCGGCAAGCGGTAGCCGCGAGGGGGCCCCGTGCCGAGCCTGCGAGGCCCGGGGTCCCACAGGAATCTGGAGGAATCTATCGATTAGCCGCAAGGCGGGGCTTACCGTAGAGGAGTGACTGATCGCCCCGATATCTACACCGTTGGTGAACTGCGTGCGGCAGGATACGTCCACAAGGACCTAAGGCACGAAATCCGCGACAACCTCCTCGCCGCCCTTGCTGCCGGACGTGACCCCTGGCCGGGCCTGTACGGCTTCAGCCGGACGGTGATTCCGCAGCTCGAGCGGGCCCTGCTCGCCGGCCATGACGTTGTCCTGCTGGGTGAGCGCGGGCAAGGCAAAACCCGCCTGCTCCGTACCCTGGCCGGACTGCTGGACGAGTGGTCGCCGGTGATCGAGGATTCGGAGCTGAACGAGCATCCCTTTGACCCGATCACCGAACAGTCCCGTGCCCGGGCACTGACGGAGGGGGACCGGCTGCGGGTGGCCTGGCGGCACCGTTCGGAGCGCTACGTGGAGAAGCTCGCCACCCCGGACACGTCGGTCGCTGACCTGATTGGTGACGTGGATCCGATGCGGGTGGCCGAGGGACGCCGCCTGGGGGACCCGGAAACCATCCACTACGGGCTGATCCCACGCTCCAACCGCGGCATCATCGCCATCAACGAGCTCCCGGACCTGGCTGAACGCATCCAGGTGGCCATGCTCAACGTCATGGAGGAACGGGACATCCAGATCCGCGGCTACGTGCTGCGGCTCCCGCTCGACGTGCTGGTGGTGGCATCAGCAAACCCGGAGGACTACACCAACCGCGGGCGCATCATCACCCCGCTGAAGGACCGCTTCGGTGCGGAGATCCGGACCCACTACCCCATCGAACTGGAAGACGAAGTAGCGGTCATCCGGCAGGAGGGCCGGCTCGTTGCGGACGTCCCCCCGTTCATCCTGGAGATCCTAGCAAGGTATACCCGGGCGCTGCGGGAGTCGCCCGCCATCAACCAGACGTCCGGCGTTTCGGCCCGGTTCGCCATCGCCGGGGCGGAGACGGTGGCCGCGGCGGCACTGCGGCGGGCCAGCCTGCGGGGGGAGGAGCAGGCGGTGGCCCGCATCATCGACCTGGAGCCAGCAGTGGAGGTGCTGACGGGCAAGATCGAGTTCGAATCCGGCGAGGAAGGGCGGGAGCAGGGTGTCCTTGACCACCTCCTGCGCACCGCCACTGCGGAAGCTGTCCGCGCGCACTTCCAGGGTCTGGACATGGGTCCGCTCGTGGCCGCCCTGGATGGGCACCGGACCGTCACCACGGGTGAACAGGTCACGGCGCAGGAGTTCCTGGGCAACCTCCCGTCGCTGAACGGCTCGGGGCTGTACGACGAAATCGGGCGGCGCCTGGGCGCGGCGAATGACGGACAGCTCGCCGCCGCCGTCGAACTGGCCCTTGAAGGGCTGTACCTGGGCCGCCGGATCTCCAAGGAATCCGACGACGAGGAAACCATCTACGGCTAGGCTCAGGAGGCACCATGGCCATCCACAAGCGGTCCGCCAAGTACGGCCGGTATACCGGCGGCCCGGACCCGCTCGCCCCGCCGGTCGACCTGGCCGAGGCGCTTGACGCCGTCGCCGAAGACGTCATGGCCGGCTACTCGCCCCGCCACGCCCTGCAGGAATTCCTGCGGCGCGGCGGCCGGAACCGGGACGGCCTGGATGACCTTGCCCGGCGCGTCCAGCATCGGCGCCGCGGCCTGCTCAGCCGGCACCGGCTGGACGGCACCCTGGACGAAGTAAAGAAGCTCCTGGACACCGCGGTGCTGGAGGAGCGCAAGCAACTGGCGCGGGACGCCATGATGGACAACACCGACCGTGCCTTCCGGGAGATGCAGCTGCAGAACCTCCCACCCTCCACGGCTGCGGCGGTCAATGAGCTGGCGTCCTACGATTGGCAATCGAGCGCAGCACGTGAGGCCTACGAACACATCAAGGACCTGCTGGGCCGGGAAGTCCTTGAGCAGCGCTTCGCCGGCATGAAGCAGGCGCTGGAGAGCGCCACCGATGAGGACCGGCAGGCAGTGAATGACATGCTCCGGGACCTGAACGAACTACTGGGCAAGCACCGGCGCGGGGAGGACACCGACGCCGACTTCCAGGACTTCATGGCCAAACACGGCCAGTTCTTTCCGGAGAACCCGGAGTCGGTGGAGGAGCTGGTGGACGCCCTCGCCCAGCGCGCCGCCGCCGCCCAGCGGCTCCTGCAGTCGATGTCCCCGGAGCAGCGCGGTGAGCTGATGCGGCTCTCCGCCCAGGCCTTCGGCTCGCCCGAACTGATGGCCCAGCTCAGCGAACTCGACGCCACCCTCCAGGCCCTCCGCCCGGGGGAGGACTGGACAGGCTCGGAACGGTTTGAAGGGCAGGAAGGCCTGGGACTGGGGGACGGCACCGGGGTGTTGCAGGACATCGCCGAACTCGACGAACTGTCCGAACAGCTCTCCCAGTCCTACAACGGCTCCCGCCTTGATGACCTGGACCTGGACGCGCTCACCCGCCAGCTTGGCGAAAACGCGGCCGTAAGTGCGCGTACCCTCGCGGAGATCGAGCGGGCCATGCAGGACGGCGGCTACCTGCGGCGTGGCGCCGACGGCGACCTCAGGCTGTCCCCGCAGGCCATGCGGCGGCTTGGGAAGTCCCTGCTCCGTGATGCTGCCAGGCAGTTGTCCGGCCGGCAGGGAAGCAGGGACACCAGGATGGCCGGGGCCGCAGGAGAACAGACGGGCTCGAGCCGGCAGTGGGAGTTCGGGGACGCCGAGCCGTGGGACGTCACCCGCACCATGACCAACGCCATCCGGCGCACCATGGCCGACGGCGGTGACCCGGCCCGGGGACTGCGCCTCGCCGTCGGCGACATCGAAGTATCGGAAACGGAGGCCCGCACGCAGGCCGCCGTGGCCCTTTTGGTGGACGTGTCCTTCTCCATGGCTGCAGAAGGACGATGGGTTCCCATGAAGCGGACCGCGCTCGCACTGCACCACCTGGTGTCCACCCGCTTCCGCGGTGACCGGCTGGAGCTGATCACCTTCGGCCGCTACGCGCAGGCCATGGACATCGGAGAACTCACGGCGCTGCCCGCCCTCCGCGAACAGGGAACCAACCTGCACCACGGCCTGCTGCTGGCCGGCCGCTTCTTCCGCCGGCACCCGTCCATGCAGCCCGTCCTGCTGGTGGTCACGGACGGCGAACCCACGGCGCACCTCCTGCCCGACGGGGACTCCTGGTTCAACTGGCCGCCGGACGCCGAGACCATCCGCGCCACGGTTGCCGAACTGGACCGCCTTGGCCGCGCCGGCGTCCAGGCCACCTTTTTCCGCCTGGGCAACGACCCCGGCCTGGAGCGGTTCATCCAGCGGTTGGCCCAGCGCGTGGACGGCCGGGTTGTGGCGCCCGAAGTGGGCGGCCTTGGAGCTGCCGTGGTGGGGGAGTACCTGCGCGCCCACGTCCGCAGCGCCTACGCCGACGGCGACTGGGATGTTTAGCTTTTGGCGTCCAGTCCGGCCTGGGAGATGAGCTCGGTCAGCCAGGGCCGGTGTTCGCGGTGGAACGTCAGGCCCTCCGGCAAGCCCTGCACCGCAGGTTCGCCGTCTTTGATGTCGATGGTGATCCGGCCTCCGGCCAGGGGAGCGTTGGTGATGTGCAGGTTCCCGTAGGACTGGGGCAGCGCCGGATCCATCCAAAAACCACCACGGGAGACGTGGGCGTCGTACCGCATCAGGCAGGTGATCAGCATGATCGGCGCGGTGGCCGCCCAGGCTTGAGGGGAGCAGGCCGTGGGGTAGGGCACCGGCTCGGCTACCTGCTCGCGGCTGAAGCCACAGAACAACTCCGGCAGCCGGCCGCCGGAAAAATCCGCGGCTTCGAGCAGGGCGCTGGCGATTCTCTGCGCCTCCTCGACGAATCCGTACCGCATCAGTCCGGCCGCAATAATGGCATTGTCATGCGGCCAGACTGAACCGTTGTGGTAGCTGGCCGGGTTGTAGGCCCCCATATTTGAGGCCAGGGTCCGGACACCCCAGCCACTGAACATCTCCGGCGACATCAGCCGTTCAGCCACCAGCGGCACCTTGTCATCGTCAACGATCCCGTGCCACATGCACTGCCCCATATTCGAGGCGCAGGCATCAACCGGCCGCTTGCGGCCGTCCAGGGCAACGGCGAAGTAGCCACGTTCCGGCAGCCAGAATTCCTCATTGAACCTTTTCTTCAACTGCGCCGCCTCGGCGGTGAGCCGGGCAGCCAACGGCGCGTCCCCGGCGTCGTACGCCATCCATGCCCGGGACAGCAGCGCTGAGTAGACCAGAGCCTGCACCTCGCAAAGCGCGATGGGCGGCTCGGCAATGGTTCCGTCCGCGAAATTGATCCCGTCCCAGGAGTCCTTCCACCCCTGGTTGATAAGGCCCTGGTCGTTGAGGCGCTGGTACTCAACGAACCCGTCGCCGTCCTTGTCGCCGTAGGTCCGGACCCAGTCCAGGGCCCGGTCGGCGTTGGGCAGGAGGGCGGCTATGGCGTCCTTTCCGAACCCCCAGCGGCTGACCGATGCCAGGGTCATCACAAACTGCGGGGTGGCGTCCACGCTGCCGTAGTAGATGGATTTGCCGCCAAGCGCCAGCCCGGAGGACACGCCCAACCGGACTTCGTGCAGGATCTTCCCGGGTTCCTCCTCGCTCATCGGGTCCACTACCTTGCCCTGCCGGTCCGCCAGCGTCTGCAGGGTGCCCAATGCCAGGGACGGGTCCACGGGCAGGGCCATCTCCGAAGCCCACAGCGAATCACGCCCGAACAGGGTCATGAACCATGGGGCACCGGCCGCCACCACTATCCGTTCCGGATGCTCAGGGTCCTCGATCCGGAGCGCGCCGAGGTCGTCATAGCTGCGCCGCAGCGTGCGTTCAATGGACCGGTTCGCCATCTGCAGCCTGGGGATTTTGGCAACCCATTCCTGGTGCCTCCGGTCACTCGGTGACACCCCGTGCCCGGCGGGGCGCGTAACGTTGTGCTGCCCTGCCGGTGCCACGCTCAACCGCGTGCTCCACTGGCCGTATCCGGGAACCACGGCGCGGTATGTGAGTGCGCCGGCGGAGGCGACGGCGCCGCGTCCCCTGACCAGGACAGCTTTCCGCAGGTCCTGCCAGGCCGCGCTGATAATCAGGGAATCGCCGTCGGCTCCGCGGGTGACGTCCCACCGCCGCTGGACCCTCGCCTCCTTCACCTCGAACAGATCGGCGAAGTCCGAATCGACACCGACGGAGATGCTGCATTCAACGGGGTTGCCGGAATAGTTGCGGATCGTAATCTCCTCAACCACTCCGGCCGCCACTTCCCGCAGCCGCTCCACGATCAAGGGGCTGTCCGCATACCCGTCTGCCCGGGGAACGCGGCCGATGAACAGTGCCCGGTAGGGTTCCTTCGTCTCCGCCGCCAACGGCTCAAGGGGCTGGCCGTTCACCGTCATGCTCCACCCCGACAGGATGCGGGTGTCCTCATGGAAGACGCCGTGGGGCAGGTCCGGGTGGATATCACCATTGGCTGCGGAGATACAAAAACATGAGCCTTCGACCAGGGTCACGGTCCCTGCGCCCACAGGCCCCGCCGCTGTGTCTGCATTCCATCCAGCCATGTCCGCTCCTTAGACGGCTACGACGGTTCCGGCGCAATAGACGCTACGCCTGCGGCAGGGCTGATGAAAGGGCCGGACCCTTGTACCTCCGCCCTGGCGGGCATAGCATTGCCGCCAAATCAACGCCGATCAGTCCAAGGAGCCGGCCATGGGCGCCACACCTGCCGAACCGTCCCAGGCACCCCTGATGGTGGACCTGATCATTTCGCTGGACGGTTACGCCTCCGCAGAGGGCTGGCCCGGGTGGTGGGGACTGGAGGGGCCCGAATACCTTGCCTGGCTGGACCAGGAATCGGCGAACAACTACACCTTCCTCCTGGGCGCGAATACGTACCGGCTGATGTACGGCATGTCTGCGCAGGCCGCGGCGAACCGGTCCGGTTTTTCCGAGGAGGAGGGCGCCAGCCTCACGGGGCTGTCCGCAGTACCGAAAATCGTGTTCTCTTCCTCGCTGCAGTCTCCCCTGGACTGGCCGAACTCGACCCTGGTAACCGGGGACGCGGTTGATGCGGTCCGCGAGCTGAAGCGCAGGGGAACGGGACCCCTGAGTACCTTGGGCAGCATCAGCCTGGCACGGTCGTTGCTGGTGGCGGGCCTCGTGGACCGGTTCCGGCTGGTGGTCTTCCCCGTCATTACCGGCGCCACCGGGCGGGAGCGGATCTTCGACGGATATCCCGACGTCCGGCTGGACATGGTGCAGAGCAGGACGTTTGACGGCAGGCTCCAGCTGCTGGAGTACGTTCCCACGGTACTCACCGGCCCGCCCGGCACCGGGCAACCGTGACCGGCGCCCTTGGCACCCCGACGTCCGGCTGAACCGTACGCAGCATGTCCGGTTCGAGCAGGCAGGCCGGGGCCTCCCGGGACTGGGAATCCCTGCCCAGTCCTTCCAGGCGCCACGGCGGAGATCGCGGCTACTGCCCGGGTGGCCATTTCCGTGTGAGGATCGAGGTATGCCCCAGCGCCTCATGCTGCTCGACACTGCCTCCTTGTACTTCCGCGCCTTCTACGGCCTGCCGGACACCATCCGCCGCCCGGACGGCACTCCGGTCAATGCCGTCCGCGGTCTGCTGGACATGATTGCCCGGCTCAGTACCGACTACGCGGCCACCCACCTGGTGGCCTGCTGGGACGATGACTGGCGGCCGCAGTGGCGGGTGGACCTGATCCCCACCTACAAAGCCCACCGGGTGGCGCAGGCGGTCCCCGGCGGCACCGACGTCGAAGTGGTGCCTGAGGGCCTGGAAGCGCAGCTGCCTATGATCCGCCGCGTGCTGGAGCTGGCCGGCATCGCCATTGTGGGAAGAGCGGAACATGAGGCCGACGACGTCGTGGGCACCTACGCCAGCCAGGCAGGCCTTCCCGTGGACGTCGTTACGGGCGACCGGGATCTGTTCCAGGTCTGCGACGACGACCGGAAGGTCCGGGTGATCTACACAGCCCGCGGCATGAAGAACCTCGAAGTCATCACCGAAGAAACCGTCGTGGCCAAGTACAAGGTCCTCCCGCAGCAGTACGCCGATTACGCCACGCTGCGCGGCGACGCCTCCGACGGCTTGCCCGGCGTGGCCGGGATCGGCGAGAAGACGGCGGCATCCCTGCTGCTCAAGTACGGCACCCTGGAACGGCTGCTGGCTGCTGCGGAAGACGACGACGGCGGCGTGTCCGGTCCCGTCCGGGCCAAACTCTCCGCCGCTGCCGCGTACCTCGAAGCAGCTCCCGCCGTCGTCCGCCTGGTGCGCGACCTCGAGCTGCCCACCCTTGAGCAGGCGGGCGCCCTGCTGCAGCCGGTGACGGGTGACCGGCGCGCCGAACTTGAGCGGCTGGCCATCGACTGGAACCTCGGCGGCTCCGTCCGCCGGCTGCTCGCCGCGCTGGACCAGCGGGCGCAGCCGGCATAACGGCCCGGAACCGATGACGCCGGATGTACGGCCGTGACCTTTCGTTGCGGTACGCGTCTGCGTGTTTCGGGCGGCTTGAGCGGCCCGGCCGGCTGGTGGTTTGGTGAGGTAACGATCCAGACGAGAGGGCCACTCCATGACAGTCACTTCAGATCTCGCTCCCCGCCGGCTTCGGGATATCTTCGGAACATTCGCCAGCGGCCTGACCGTGGTCACCGGTTCCACCCCCGGAGGGCCCGTGGGTTTCACCTGCCAGTCCTTTGCCTCCCTGTCGCTGGAACCGGCGCTCGTGACCTTCAGCCCGGCACGCACATCGAGCACGTGGCCGGTGCTGCGGAGGGCCGGTTCCTTCACCGTCAACATCCTCCCCGCGGAACACCAGCACCTCGCCGGACAGTTTGCCCGCCCGGGAACGGACAGGTTCGCGGGAGTCGCCCACACCCCCTCGCCGCTGGGGAATCCGGTCCTGGAGAACGCGCTCGCCTGGATCGACTGCGACCTCCATGCAGAGTACGACGGCGGTGACCACACCATTGTGGTGGCTGCCGTGCGGCACCTCCACGCGCGGGGCGACGCCGAGCCCCTGCTGTTCTTCAAGGGCCGGTACGCCGGACTCGCGCCGGCCGGGCACCTGCTCGAAGCGGCAGGCTGACTGCTGCTCCGCCTCCCCGGCCCCTCCCACTCTTGCTTCCGGCCCATGTGGTAGTAAGCTTACTGAGCATTACTAGTAAGCTTGCTGATTAAATGGGATGGGAGCAGGAGCCATGGGCGCAATATTTGGTACGGCCCTGTCACTGGCGCTGACCTTGGGCGGTGCTGCGGTGGCGGCGGCAGGTGGCCCCGGAGCGGCCCAGCACTACCTGGCCGGCCACGTCCTCCTCGGAATTGGCATTGGCCTGTTGATCGCCACCGCCCTCCGAACCGCAGCCCGCGTCCTCATGGCGCGGCCGGCCTCTCCGGTGCGCGTGGCTGCGGTGCCGGCGCCCGCAGTTGATACCGCCACTGTGACGGTACTGCCCGTGCGTTCCGCGTCCACCCTTCCGATGCGGGGCAGGCATGCGGCCTGAGCCGGAGAAACCGGCGGGACCCGCTCCGGCGGAGGCGTCCACTCCCGCACCCCGCCGCCGGGTCCGCGCCCTGATCATCCTGTGCTGCGCCGTGGTTGCATGCCTCGTCGCTGGCGCGGCAGCCGTCCGCCCGGGCGGCACGGACGACGACGTACTGCGAGGTTTCCAGATCCGCGTGCTGAGCATCAGCCAAGCTGCCTCCGAGAACAGGATGGACGGGGCGCTGGCCGCCCTGCAGGCGCTCGAAAAGGACCTTGGCGAAGCAGCGGCAGCAGGCCGTGTTTCGGCTGCCCGCTACCGCGGCATCGAGGACGCGCTGTCGGCCGTCCGGGCGGATATCGCCACGCAGGTGGCAGCTGCGGCCGCCACGGCATCGCCGGCCGCGGAGCCGGCCGCCGGCGCCCCGGCACCTGCCCTGGCAGACACCACCGGGACCGGGCCCAGCCCGGTGGCCCCGGTTGTTGAGGCCGTCGCCCCGGCCCCTGCCCCCGCCCCGGAAGCGCCCGGTTCACAACGGTCGGACACCGCAAAGGAAGCCAAAGGCAAAGGCCGGAGCCAAGGCAAACCCTGACCCGGGCGGAGGAGCGCTTGCCCGCCAAGGCAGAATGGACGGGTGATCCCTCCTGACGGCAACCCCGCTGCCGGTGCCTTCGACCTTGCTGCCATCGGTGCCGGTCTGGCCTTCCAAGGCTCCCTGCCCGCACTGCAGCAGGCAATGAAAAGCGGCGCCGCCGTTGTCCAGGCTCCGCCGGGCACCGGCAAAACCACGCTCGTTCCGCCGCTGCTCGCCAATCTGTATGGCCGGTCCGGCCGCGTCATCGTCACCCAGCCCCGAAGGGTTGCCGCCCGGGCCGCCGCCCGCCGCCTCTCCGCCCTGGACGGCAGTGGCCTTGGCGGCCGCGTGGGCTACACGGTGCGCGGGGAACGCCAGGCGGGCCCGGCCACCCGGGTTGAGTTTGTCACCCCGGGCATCCTGTTGCGCCGGCTGCTGGCAGATCCCGCGCTCGAGGGGACGGCCGCCGTCGTCCTGGACGAAGTGCACGAGCGCGGCCTGGAAACGGACCTCCTGGTCGGCATGGTCGCGGAGGTCCGGGCGCTGCGCGGTGACCTCGCCGTCGTCGCCATGTCCGCAACGCTGGACGCAACCCGCTTCGCGGCGCTGCTGGCCGATTCCGACGGCGGCGGCCCGGCACCCGTGGTCGGCTGCGCTTCAGTGAATTATCCGCTGGAAGTGCAGTGGCTCCCGGCACCGGCGGCGCGGCTGGACGCCAGGGGAGTGGCGCCTGCCTTCCTGGACCACGTTGCAGCGGCAGCGGCGGACGCCCATGCCCGTGCACTCACCGCGGACAACGCCGTGGATGCCCTCGTGTTCCTTCCGGGCGCCAGGGAAGTCTCGCACGTGGCCGCGGCGCTCCGCGGCCGGCTGGGCCGCAGCGTAGAGGTGCTGGAACTTCACGGCCAGGTGGCGGCATCGGAGCAGGACCGGGCCGTGTCCGGGCGGAACCCCGGAGATCCCCCGCGGATCATAGCCTCCACCGATCTTGCCGAGTCCTCCCTGACGGTGCCCGGCGTCCGGCTGGTGGTCGACTCCGGCCTGACCCGGGAACCGCGGCGCGACTCAGGCCGCGGCATGAGCGGGCTGGTCACGGTCTCCTGCTCCCGGGCGTCGGCAGAGCAACGCGCCGGCCGCGCCGCACGGCAGGGTCCGGGGCAGGTGGTCCGCTGCTACACCCAGCAGGCCTACGGTGCGGCTCCGGCCCACGTCACCCCGGAAATCAACGTGGCAGACCTGACCGGCGCCGCCCTCACCCTGGCATGCTGGGGAGCGCCCGGCGGGAAGGGCCTCGCGCTCCCGGACGCGCCGCCCCGCCTGGCCATGGACGACGCCGTCGAGGTACTCCGGGAACTGGGCGCGGTATCGGACGACGGGCAGGTGACGGCCGCGGGCCGGGCCCTCGCTGCAATCCCCGCCGATCCCCGGCTGGCCCGGGCACTGCTCGACGGCGGCGCCTCCACCGGCCGCCGGCTCGCCGCCGAAGTGGTGGCCGCGGTCTCCGGAGACCACCGCGCACCTGGCGGCGACCTGCCCAGGCTGCTGGCGCAGCTCCGCGCGGACAAAGGCCCGGCGGGGAAGCGCTGGGCGGAGGAGTCCAGGCGGCTGGCTGCCATGGCGCAGCGGAAAGGCGAGGTCGCCCTGCCGGATTCCTCCGGCGCCGCGGGAGGCTCCGACGCGGTGGGCGCCGTCGTCGCCCTCGCGTTTCCCGACCGCATAGGCCGCCGCGTGCCGGGCAGCGAGGGGGCAGGACAGTACCTGCTGACATCCGGCACCCGGGCAGGCCTGCCCGCGGGCAGCACGTTGTCAGGCCACGAGTGGCTGGCCGTGGCCGAAGTGTCCCGGGCCTCGGGCCGGGACGCGGGGGGCACCGGCGCCGTGATCCGGGCCGCCGCACCCCTGGCCGCCACCATGGCCGAAACGGCGGCGTCGCACCTGCTGGCAGACACGGTGGAAGCGGACTTCAGCGGAGGCCGGCTGAGCGCGCGCAGGACACGGCGGCTGGGTGCCATCATGCTCTCGGCCACGCCGGTACGCCCCAGCGCCGAACAGGGACGGAGGGCCGTGGCGGTCGCATTGCAGTCCCAGGGGCTGGCGGCCCTGCCCTGGTCGACGGCGGCGGCTTCCTTCCGGCGCAGGCTCGCGTTCCTGCACCGCCAGCTGGGAGGGCCCTGGCCGGATATGTCGGACACCGCGCTGCTGGAGCGGCTGGAAGAGTGGCTGGGGCCCGAACTGGAGGACCTTGCGGCCGGGAAACCGTTGGCCTCCCTGGACCTGGCGGACCCCCTGCGCCGCCTCCTGCCCTGGCCGGAAGCGGCCCGGCTAAGTGAGCTGGCCCCCGAAAGCCTTGAGGTCCCCAGCGGCTCCCGCATCCGGATCGATTATCCGGAACCGGGCGATGATGGTGCGGCGCCCGTCGTCGCTGTGAAACTGCAGGAGTGTTTCGGACTCGCCGAGTCCCCGCGGCTTGTGGACGGGCGCGTACCGGTCCTGTTCCACCTGCTCTCCCCGGCCCGGCGGCCCCTCGCCGTGACGGATGACCTGACCTCTTTCTGGTCCGGCCCGTACACCCAGGTCCGGGGCGAAATGCGCGGCCGCTACCCCAAACACCCCTGGCCCGAGGACCCCTGGACGGCCCCCGCCACCGCACGCACCAAGCAACGCCGGTAGCCTTGCCCCGGGCGCCCCTGTCATGCCACGGACCGGCATATGCGGGGAGGGGCGCCTCCTTAGCTGTGCGCTGCGATGAACGCGGCCACAGGGGCTGCCAGGGATGCGCCAACTTCCCCGGCCGGCCGCTTCTTTCCCGCCACCGCGAAGGAGTGGTCACCGCCCTCCGCCCACTGGAGCACGGCGTTGGGGCCGATCCGGGAGACCACATCCTCAAGGATCCTCGGTGTGGCAAACGTGTCCCGGGTTCCCTGCAGGAACAGCATCGGGGCGCCCAGCCCGTACAGGTGTTCATCCCGGAGCTTCTCCGGCTTCCCGGGAGCGTGCAGGGGATAGCCCAGGTAGACCAGCCCCGCCACGTCCATGCCTTCGGCTGCAGCCATGGACGCCATCCTCCCCCCGAACGACTTGCCCGCCGCCCACACGGGGCCGCGGTCACCGTGGGCGTCTGCCTGCGCCCGCGCGGCGGCCATGGCGGCCCGCCAGGCGGCGAGGGCCATGGGAGGACGGTCAGGGAACTTCCGCCCCGCCTCGCGGTAGGGGAAATTGAAGCGCAGGGTGGCCAGGCCCAGGCTGTTCAGGGCATCGGTGAAGCCGTGAAGGAAAGGGTGCTCCATGCCGGCGCCGGCGCCGTGTGCCACCACCACGGTGGCGGTGGCATCTGCAGGGCGGGCGTAAACGGCGGAAAACGAGGCGTCCCCCACGGCGACGGTGAGCTGCTCATCGGATGCTGGCATGGGTCCATCATGCCGGAGGGTGGCGGATGTACCCATCCCTGCCGTTGGCGGGGTGTACGTTGTCCCCATGGCGAGTGAACAGACCACCATCACCGTGCAAGGCCCCAACGGACCGCGCGACATGCGCATTTCCAGTCCCAGCCGCGTTCTCTGGCCGGACCTGGGCCTCACCAAGCTGGACCTGGTGAACTACATCTGCGATGTGGGGGAGGCGTTCATCGCCGCCAACGGGGACCGGCCCGTCTCACTTCAGCGGTATTCGGGCAACATCGACGGCGAGATGTTCTTCTCCAAGAACCCGCCCAAGGGCACGCCGGACTTCATCCGCTCCGTCAAAGTTGTCTACCCCAGTGCCCGGTCCCACCCCCAGCTTGTGTTCGACGAGCCTGCGGCCGCCGTCTGGGCCGTCCAGATGAACACGGTGGTGTTCCACCCCTGGCCTTCGCGCGCCGAAAACACTGACAACCCCGACCAGCTGCGCATCGACCTCGACCCGCAGCCCGGCACCGACTTCGATGACGCCGTCCCGGCCGCCCTGGTGCTGAAGGAAGTCCTTGGCGAGGCCGGGCTCACCTGCTTCATCAAGACCTCCGGGAACCGGGGCCTGCACGTTTACGCCCCGATCGAACCCACCCGCGAGTTCCTGGACGTCCGCCACGCCGTCATTGCCGCCGCCCGGGAAGTGGAACGGCGCATCCCGGACAAGGTGACCACGGCCTGGTGGAAGGAAGAACGCGGCCAGCGGGTGTTCCTGGACTTCAACCAGGCCAACCGCGACCGCACCATCGCCGGAGCCTACAGCCCGCGTGCCCTCCCGCACGCCCCCGTGTCCTGCCCGCTGGGCTGGGATGAACTGGAAACCGCGGATCCGAAGAACTTCACCATCCTTACCGTGCCGGAGCGGCTGAAGACGGTGGGTGACCCGTGGGCGGACTTCAGTGCCGCTCCCGGCACCATCGACACCCTGCTGCAGTGGTGGGACCGTGACTGCAAGGCCGGCCTGGGAGAACTGCCCTTCCCGCCCGATTACCCCAAGATGCCGGGCGAACCGCCGCGGGTGCAGCCCAGCAGGGCGCGCAAGCAGGACTGACCCACCGCCGCGGCCGGCCGGTGGTCACTCGAAGCGGGACGGATCGCCCATGCCGCGGCGCACAACCTCGGCCACACCGCTGGAGAAGTCGACAACGGTGGTGGGCTCGGCGCCGCAGTCGCCGGCGTCAATCACGGCATCCACCTGGTGGTCCAGGCGTTCCTTAATCTCCCAGCCCACGGTCAGCGGTTCCTCCTCGTCCGGCAGCAGCAGGGTGCTGGACAGCAGCGGCTCGCCCAGTTCGGCGAGCAGCGCCTGGACCACACGGTTGTCCGGGATGCGCACCCCCACCGTCTTCTTCTTGGGGTGGAGCAGCCGCTTGGGAACCTCCTTGGTGGCGGGCAGGATGAACGTGTAGCTGCCGGGGGTAACGGCCTTGATGCTCCGGAAGACGTCGTTGCCGATGTTCACGAACTGTCCCAGCTGCGCGAAATCCCGGCACACCAGTGTGAAGTGGTGCTTGTCATCCAGGTGCCGGATGCTCCTGATCCGGTCCAGGGCCTCCCGGTTTCCCATCTGTGCCCCCAGCGCGTAGCAGGAGTCCGTGGGGTACGCGATCAGGCCGCCGTCGCGGATAATCTTCACTGCCTGCGCGATGGCGCGGGGCTGGGGGTCGTGGGGATGAACGTCAAAGAATCTGGCCATCCCCCGAGCCTACGTTCCCGGGGGCCCCACCGCACCATGTTCCGGCGCCCCCTGGCGTGCGGGGATGGGCGTTGGTGGGAGAATATGCGTCATGGCTAGGGAACGCATCGTCATCGGCCTCAACGGCAGCGACGACGGAGACCTCCTGGTGCACCGGGCCGCCAAGCTCCTTGAGCGGGCCGGCGGGGGCGAGATCCTGGCCATCCATGTCCGGACCCCCTCCGGTGCCGGGAGCGAATCGCCCCACGCACTCGAGTCCCAGCGGCGGCAGGTGGCGGAGCTGGGCGGGAGCTACCACGCGCTGACCGCCGGCGACGTGTCCGCGGCCCTCCTGGACTACGCCCGGGCTTCGCGCGCCACGCACATCCTTGTCGGGCAGAGCCGTCGCAGGTTCACCGTCCTGTCCGGTGGAAGCGTGGAAGCCAAGGTTGTGCGCGGGGCAGGGGACATCGACGTCCAGGTGGTGCCCCGGCCCGTGGCGGCAAGGAGCCGCAAGCGCCGCACCGGGCTGGGACGGCGCAGGGTCATTGCCGGTTTCGCGCTCGCCGCCGTCCTGCCCGCAGGCCTGCAGTTGCTGCTCGCAGTCTTTGACCACAGCGTTGCCACGGCGGCACTGCTCCAACTGGCGGGCGCGGTGGCCGTAGCCCTGGTTGGCGGCTTGTGGCCGGCGGTTGCCGGTGCGCTGTGGAGCAGCCTGCTGGTGAACTATTTCTCCACCCCGCCGCTGTATGACCTTGCCATCCGTGACCCGCAGGATGTCCTGTCCCTGGCTGTATTTGCCGGCGTGGCCGTAGCGGTGGCAGGGGTGGTGGACCGCTCCGCCCGGCGGTCCAAGGAGGCGTCAACGGCGCGGGCCGAGGCAGCCACGCTGGCCGACCTGGCCCTGGCCGCATCCCGCGAGGAGGACAACCTCAAAGGGCTGCTCGCGGAAGCAGTCAGCGTCTTCGGTGCCGACGGTGCCGCCGTCGTCACCCGCCGGGCCCCGTCCGGGGCAGAGGCGGAGGGCGTGATGGTGGACGGTGTGATGGTCGACGACGGCGGGTTGGCTGACGGCGGGTTGGGCGACGGTGGCGGGGCGGGCCCTGGGCCCGGCGCATGGCAGGTGATCGCCGCGGCGGGGGATGCGACCGGCTGGCCGGTGATGCCGGGTGGGCCAGGAACCACGGTTGAACCGGTGGACGGGGAAACGTTCCTGGTGCTGGCGGGCCGGGCGGTTCCGCCGTCCGGGCGGCGGCTCCTGGCAGCCTTCGCCGTGCACGTCAAAGCGCAGCTCGAACGCCGGCAGCTGGCCGCAACCAGGAATGAGATCCTCCGACTCGCCGAGGGCAATATCATGCGGACCGCGATTCTCCGGGCCGTCTCCCACGACCTTCGGACACCCCTGGCCGGCATCAAGCTGGCCGCCGGGGGACTGCTGCAGAACGGCGTCTCCTACACCCGCGCAGAGCAGCAGGACCTGCTGGAAACCATTGACGCCTGCACCGACCGGCTGGACCTGCTGGTGGGCAACCTCCTGGACATGTCACGCATCACCGCCCAGTCGGTGGAACCATTGCTGGGTCCGGTCCGCTGGACCGAGGTGGTGGATGCGGCCCTGCGCGGGCTGCCGGCAGGGGCGGTGACGGTGGCGCTGCCTGCGAACATGCCGCCCGTGGACGCCGATCCCGGCCTGCTGGAGCGGGTGGTCGCCAACATCCTGGAGAATGCGCTGAAATACGCGGCCGGAAGCCGTGTGGTGGTGGCGGGCGGTCCGGACGGCAGCGTCCTTGACGGCCATCCCTGCGGCGAACTGCAGATCACCGACCATGGACCCGGGGTCCCTGCCCGCAAGGTGGTGGACATGTTCCGGCCTTTCCAGCGGCTCGACGACCGGTCGCAGTCCAGCGGGATAGGGCTGGGCCTGTCAGTGGCACAGGGCTTCATCCAGTCCATGCGGGGCACGCTTACAGCTGCCGAAACCCCTGGCGGCGGCCTGACCATGGTGATCCGGCTGCCCCTCTCCACCGGCATCCCGGCCGGTATCCCGGCGGCCGGGTACCCCGGCGGCAGCGAGCCCACCACCGCGGCGGGCCCGGCATGACCGCCAACCACGCCGGCACCAAAACCGGAAACCTGCCCCCGGCAGCGCGGGTACTCGTCATCGACGACGATCCGCACCTCCTCAAGGCCCTTCGGATCACGCTCGCAGCGCACGGCTACGCCGTGGACACGGCCGTGGACGGCGCCTCCGCCCTCGCCGCGGCCTCGCGCCAGGCACCGGATCTGCTGGTCCTTGACCTCGGGTTGCCGGACATGGACGGGACCGAAGTCCTGCGGAACCTCCGCCGCTGGAGCGCGGCGCCGGTGCTGGTCCTGTCCGCCCGCCACGGGTCCCCGGACAAGGTGGGCGCACTGGACGCCGGCGCCGACGACTACATCACCAAACCGTTCGGGCTTGATGAACTGCTGGCACGGCTGCGTGCCCTGCTGCGCAGGGTGCCGGAGCCCGAATCCCGCCCCGTGGTCAGCTCTGCCGGGTTCACCGTTGACCTTGTGGCCCGGCAGGTCCTGCGTGCCGGGCAGCCGGTAAGGCTCACCCCCACGGAGTGGAACATCCTCGAAATCCTGGTCCGGAACCCGTCGCGTCTGATCTCGCAGCAGCAGTTGCTGTCCGAGGTCTGGGGGCCGTCCTACCGGAAGGAGGTCAACTACCTCCGCGTCTACATGGCCCAGTTGAGAAGGAAGCTGGAAGAGGACCCCGGCAACCCGCGGCACCTGCTGACCGAAGCCGGGGCAGGCTACCGTTTCGTACCCTGAAACGAGGGGTGAACAGGGGAGTCTTCCCCTACCCGCCCGCCTCCGGATGGGGCAGGATGTTGAGTGGCCGAGTCCCGGCCGAAGCAGTCCCGGCCCCTGTGAAGGAGATCCTGCCATGCCCACAATCCTCAATCCCTACATCAGCTTCCGTGACAACGCCCGCGATGCCATGAACTTCTACCAGTCCGTCTTCGGCGGCGAACTCACGCTCAGCACGTTCGCCGACTTCCAGGCCAGCGAGGACCCCACGGAAGCGCAAAAGATCATGCACGGCATGCTGACCACCACCCAGGGCCTGGTGCTCATGGGCGCTGACACCCCGAACAGCATGGAGTACCACCCGGGGTCCTCCATTTCCATCTCGCTCAGCGGCGATAACGAGGT
Source organism: Arthrobacter sp. NicSoilC5 (assembly GCF_019977395.1). NCBI lineage: Bacteria > Bacillati > Actinomycetota > Actinomycetes > Micrococcales > Micrococcaceae > Arthrobacter > Arthrobacter sp. NicSoilC5. The sequence goes on from NZ_AP024660.1 coordinate 601,383, forward strand.
GGAGCTCCGCGGCTACTACGAGAAGCTGAGCGGCGACGGGGGAGCGGTGACCGTCCCCATGGAGAAGGCGCCGTGGGGTGACGTTTTTGGCATGTGCACGGACCGGTTCGGCGTCGCCTGGCTGGTCAACGTCAACGCAGCGCAGCCGACGGCGGCACCCTGACCCCCGGGCGGGTGGGCTGGCCGGACGGCCGCCTGACCGCCCGCCGGGCCGTCACTTGCTTTCCCGCGCCGGCCCCCGTCCGTCAAGGCCGGGCCCACTCCTTGAGGGAGGGGCCCGCGACTGCGAGGATTAACGGGTGAGGTCCTTCATGGAGTTCCTGTCCGACAAATGGTGGATGTTTCCGCTGATGGCGTTCGCCGGCCAGTGGGCAGGCGGCTGGCGGCGCGCGGGAGAACGAACAGCCTACAAACGGGCCCGGCGTGAGCTGGACGGCCTCATCGTCCTCCCTGACGTCACCCCGGCGGCCCTTGAGGGGAAGATCGCCCCGGAACTGGATGCGGGCCCCCGCCCGGCACAGTTCCACCAGGGCTGAAGCTGCCGCGGGGCTGCGGCGTGGGCTGCACGCTTTACCTGGACGTCGACGGCGTGGTCTGCCCCTTCGGCCCCCAGGGAACCACCGACTGGGGTTCCCCCTGGCAGCAGGCCGACGCCGGGCTGTTGCCCGTCACGTTCGCCGCCGAACTCGTGGCGGGGCTGAACACCCTGGCCCGGACGCCCGGGCTGCGTTGTGTCTGGCTGACCAGCTGGGAGGAACTGGCGCCCCAATACCTGTGTCCCGCCGTCGGACTGAAGGGCAGCCGCTGGCCGTACCTGAGCGCGGACGGGGCAGCCGGAGGGACCGGCTGGTGGAAACTCCGGGCCATCCAGGACGACGTCGAAAGCACCAGGCCCGAAGCCGTCGCCTGGGTGGATGACCAGTTGGCGTTCGAGGCGGAAGCGCAGCGCTGGGCACGGTTCCTGGGCCGGCGGATCCTTACCGTCTCGCCCCATCCCCGGCGCGGAATCACGCCCGCCGAACTGGACCGGATCCGTTCTTTCCTGGCGCAGCCCGTGTTTTGACCTCATGCCGGGGACGCGTACGATCGATAAGGTTTCCCGCCGGTTGTGCCAACACCGCAAGTCATTCCACGCAAACAGCTGGTGAACTATGCTGTCCAAGGCAGCCTGGTACGAGAAACTGCTGAACGTCGACTCTGCAGATTGGGCAACAGGTGGATATCACCTTCATGGTGGCGCTGGTCATCGGACTGGCACTATTTTTCGACTTCACGAACGGCTTCCACGACACCGCGAACGCCATGGCAACGCCCATCGCAACGGGTGCCATCAAGCCCCGCACAGCGGTGGCCCTGGCCGCCGTCCTGAACCTGGTGGGTGCCTTCCTGTCCACCGAAGTGGCCAAGACAGTGTCCGGCGGCATTATCCGCGAGGGCTCCGGGGGAGTGCAGATCACGCCGCAGATCATCTTTGCCGGCTTGATGGGCGCTGTTCTGTGGAACATGATCACCTGGTTGAAGGGCCTGCCGTCCAGCTCATCGCACGCCCTCTTCGGCGGCCTGATCGGCGCGGCGGTTGTCGGGGCAGGATTCAGCTCGGTCAATTTCGAGAGCCTGCTGCAGAAGGTCATCCTTCCGGCGGTCTTCGCCCCCCTGATTGCAGGCCTCGCCGCATATGTCTGCACCCGCCTGGCCTACGCCCTCACGGCACGCCACGATCCCGAGACAGGCACCAAGCTCACCCAGAAGCGCGGTGGCTTCCGTACCGGCCAGATCTTCACCTCCAGCCTGGTGGCCCTGGCCCACGGAACCAACGACGCCCAAAAGACCATGGGCATCATCACCCTGGTCCTGATCGCTGCCGGGAGCCAGGCGCCCGGCTCCGGTCCCCAGCTTTGGGTAATTACCGCCTGCGCCCTGGCCATCGCCATCGGAACCTACGCCGGCGGCTGGCGCATCATCCGCACCATGGGTTCGGGCCTGACCGAGGTTAAGCCGGCCCAGGGCTTCGCCGCGGAGACCAGCACCGCGTCCGCCATCCTCGCCTCCTCCCACCTTGGCTTTGCCCTCTCCACCACGCAGGTTGCTTCCGGCTCCGTCATCGGCTCCGGCATGGGACGCCGCGGCACCACCGTCCGCTGGAACATGGTGGGAAAGATCGCGCTGGGATGGCTCTTCACCCTTCCGGCCGCCGGCATCGTCGGCGCCCTGACCGCCCTGGTGGTGCAGACCGGCGTCGTGGGTGTCCTTATCGCCGCCATCGCCGGCACCGGGGCGGTGCTGTTCATGTTCTTCTACTCACGCAAGTCCTCCGTCAGCCACCAGAACGCCGTGGAGGTCGAGGAGGCCGGCCAGGCTGTCCGGTTCGCCAAGAAGAAGGCCCTGGCGCGCGCCCGGGCTGAAGCAAAAGCCAAAGCGCAGGCCGACGCCAAGGCCAACAACCCCAAGGAGAATCAGCGATGAAGTGGTTGGAACTCCTGACCGTTGCAGGCGCCACCCTCGTATCCGCGGCGATTGTGGTGACGCTCTATTCGCTGGGGGTCCGGTTCACCGCCATCGCCGCTGACGCCCAGCAGGCGTCCCCCGGAGTAAAGCGCTCTGTGGCGTACGTATGCTTTGGGCTGTGCGGCGTGGCCGTCCTCGTCGGGCTGTACCTGATCATCCCGTACTTCTCCAAGTAGCCGCGCCCACCGGCTAGGCTGGGGCCATGCAGCGCATCCAGTACTTTGTGGCCGCATCCCTTGACGGCTTCATCGCCACGCCCACGGACGACCTCGGCTGGCTGCTGCAGTTCGACGGCTTCGAGGGCGGAGCTGACAGCTACAACGACTTCATGGCCGCGGTGGGCTGCATCGTCATGGGCGGGGAAACCTACGCCTGGCTGATGGAGCACGAGCCCGGCGCGTGGCCGTATTCCGGCACGGCCTGTTACGTCTTCACGCACCACGAGCACCGTGCGCCGGACGGCGCTGACATCACATTTGTCCGCGGCGACGTGCGGGAGTTCATCGCAGACTTCCGCCAGGCCGCGGGAGACCTGAACATCTGGGTGGTGGGCGGCGGCAACCTTGCGGCCCAGTTCGCCGATGCAGGCCTTTTGGACGAGATCATCCTCTCGGTCATCCCCGTGGTGCTGGGTGAGGGGAAACGGCTGCTGCCGATGAAGGGCCCCACCCCGCCGCTGGAGCTGGCTGCTTCCCGCACGCTGGGCCGGGGCATCGTCGAACTGCGCTACCTGCTGCGACCCGGGGCGGATCCGCAGTCTTGACGCGCCCGCCTCAGCCGGCGTTGTCGCGGAGCATGTTGGTGATCCGGGCGGTCGAAAGGCGGCGCCCCAGGGCATCCGTCATGACGATCTCGTGGGTGGCCAGGGTCCTGCCCAGGTGGATCGCCGTGCAGGTCCCCGTCACCAGGCCCTCGGCGATGGACCGGTGATGTGTGGCGTTGACCTCAATGCCGACGGCGTGGCGTCCCGGTCCTGCATGCATGCCTGCGGCGAACGAGCCAAGGGTTTCCGCCAGCACCACGTGCGCGCCGCCATGGAGGATCCCCGCCACCTGCGTATTGCCCTCAACCGGCATGGTGGCGACGGTGCGTTCCGGGCTCATTTCCAGGAAATGGATTCCCATCTTGACCACCAGTGCGCCGACACCGAACGCGCCCAGCCAGTCATGCATATGGCCGGGAATCCCGGCGGCTGCCAGCTCTTCGGCGAAAGCGCCCGGCGTGAAATTGTCTGTCATGGCAACTAGGCTGGCACCTGTGAGTGAAACAACCAAACCGGCCCCTTTCCCGTCCCAGGCCATCGACGAGGGTGCTGCCGCGCAGCCTTCGTCCCCCGCCCGCAGGCCTGCCGCAAAGGCCGCCGCCCCCGCCGCCGGTGGGTCTGTTTCAGCTACTGAAGCACCGGTCATTCCCATCACCGACCAGCCCCGGCTGCTGGTCCTGGACGGCCACTCGATGGCCTTCCGGGCGTTCTTCGCCCTGCCGGCGGACAAGTTCTCCACCTCCAACGGCCAGCACACCAACGCCATCCATGGCTTCACCTCCATGCTGATCAACCTCATCAAGGAACAGCAGCCCACCCACATCGCTGTGGCGTTCGACGTCTCTGACGAATCCACCCACCGCAAGACCGAGTACAGCGAGTACAAGGGCGGCCGGAACGAAACCCCCCGCGAAATGAGCGGCCAGATCGACCTTATCGGCAAGGTTATGGAGGCCTGGGGCATCAAGACCATCAAGATGCCCGGCTACGAGGCCGATGACATCCTTGCCACCCTCGCCGCGATGGGCGAGAAGGCCGGCTTCGAGGTTTTGCTTGTCTCCGGAGACCGGGACGCCTTCCAGCTGATCACGGACAACGTCTTCGTGCTGTATCCGCGCAAGGGTGTCAGCGACATCCCGCGGATGGATGCCGCCGCCATCGAGGCAAAGTACTTCGTCAGCCCGTCCCGCTACTCCGACCTCGCCGCACTGGTGGGGGAGACGGCGGACAACCTTCCCGGCGTACCCGGCGTCGGACCCAAGACGGCGGCCAAATGGATCAACCTTTACGGCGGCCTCGAGGGCGTCCTGGAGCACCTGGATTCCATCGGCGGCAAGGTGGGCGACGCCCTGCGGGAGAACGTGGACGCCGTCAAGCGCAACCGCCGGCTGAACCAGCTCCACACCGACCTCGAGCTCCCCGTCACGCTGGATGACCTCTACCAGCCGCGCCCGGATCAGGCTGCCATCGAGGACCTCTTCGACGAGCTTGAGTTCAAGGCCATCCGGGGCCGGCTGTTCGCCCTGTATGGTGACGCCGACACCCCGGCCGCTGAACGGGAAAGCATCGAAACCCCGGAGTACAGCACCCCCGCCAACGCCGCCGGGCTGGCCGCCTTCCTGGCTGCCGGCGCCGGGCAGCGGTCCGCCCTCGCCGTCGACCTCGTCCCCGGCCGGATCGGTGAGGACGCCGACGCACTGGCCATCGTCCGCGGCGACGCCGCAGTCTATGTGGAGCTCGCCGGCCAGGACGCGGAGACCGAGAACGTGCTGGCCGCGTGGCTGCGCGATCCTGAAGCACCCAAGGTGATGCACGGCTTCAAGGCCGCGCTCAAGGCGCTCACGGCCCGTGGCCTTGAACTGGAGGGCGTGGTGGATGACACCTCCATCTCCGGTTACCTCATCCAGCCGGACCGGCGCACCTACGAACTCGCCGAACTCGCCCAGCACCACCTCAACGTGGGCATCCCCGCAGCCACGGCCAAGGCGGGGCAGCTGGAGCTGTCCTTCGACGGCGATGACACCGCCGCCGCCGACGCCCTGGTCCAGGCCGGCGCCGTGGTGCTGGCCCTGAGCCGCTACTTCGAGGACGAACTCAGGGACCGCCGGGCCGAGGAACTGCTGTCCACCCTCGAGCTGCCTGTCAGCCGCGTGCTGGCGGACATGGAACTCGCCGGCATTGCGATTGACATGGACAAGATGGACGACCAGCTTGCCGACCTTGCGCGGGTCATCGACCAGGCCCAGGAACAGGCGTTCGCCGCGATCGGCCACGAGGTCAACCTGGGCTCGCCCAAGCAGCTGCAGACTGTCCTGTTCGAGGAACTGCAGCTCCCCAAAACCAAGAAGATCAAGTCCGGCTACACCACCGACGCCGCGTCCCTGAAGAACCTGCTGGAGAAGACCGGGCACGAGTTCCTGGTGCAGCTCATGGCGCACCGGGAGGCCGCCAAGCTGCGGCAGATGATCGAGTCGCTGAAGAAGTCCGTGGCGGAAGACGGCCGGATCCACACCACCTACGCCCAGAACGTCGCGGCAACCGGCCGGATCTCGTCCAACAACCCCAACCTGCAGAACATCCCCATCCGCAGCGAGGAGGGCCGGCGCGTGCGCGGCATCTTCGTGGTCAGCGACGGTTACGAGTGCTTGCTCTCCGCGGACTACTCGCAAATCGAGATGCGCATCATGGCGCACCTCTCCGGCGACGAAGGCCTGATCCAGGCGTACAGGGACGGCGAGGACCTGCACCGGTTCGTCGGCTCCAACATCTTCCACGTCCCCACGGACCAGGTCACCAGCGCCATGCGCTCCAAGGTCAAGGCCATGTCCTACGGCCTTGCCTACGGCCTGACGTCCTTCGGCCTGTCCAAGCAGCTCGAGATTTCCGTCGATGAAGCCCGCACCCTCATGAAGGACTACTTCGACCGCTTCGGCGCTGTCCGCGACTACCTCCGGGGCGTGGTGGACCAGGCCCGGGTGGATGGCTACACGGCCACCATCGAGGGCCGCCGCCGCTACCTGCCGGACCTCACCAGCACGGACCGCCAGCTGCGCGAGAATGCCGAGCGCATCGCACTCAACAGCCCCATCCAGGGCTCCGCAGCGGACATCATCAAGCGCGCCATGCTGGGAGTCCACGCTGAACTCCAGGCCCAGGGCCTGAAATCCCGGATGCTGCTCCAGGTCCATGACGAACTGGTCCTCGAAGTCGCCGCGGGCGAACGCGCCGCCGTTGAGAAGCTGGTCACCGAGCAGATGGGTGCCGCCGCGGACCTCAGCGTGCCGCTGGAAGTCCAGATCGGCGTCGGGCCCAGCTGGTACGACGCCGGACACTAGGCGTCCGGGGCACGCCACCAGCAGGAATGTTTGTGCTGGTCAGGCGCCGGATTCATAACTAGGCTCGGGTAAATGGGTGATCTGAGCGGAAACTATGAAATCCGGCGCTTCAAGCCGGCTGCCAAGGAAGATCCTGCCTACCCGCAGACCGTCGACTGGATGCGGGCCGTTGCCTTCGGGTTCCATGACGCACGCCGCAGCGACGAACGGGTGGACCGGGGCATCGGGATGCAGCGCGCCGACGGGCGGGTGATGACCGGCGCCTACCAGGCAGGGCCGGTGGCCGACCACGCCCTGGGAGCCAACGTCCCGGTGGCAACCTTCGGTACCTTCACCAAGACACTGAACATCGGCTTCGGCCGGATGCTCGACACCCGCCTGGTCACCGCCGTGACGGTCCGGACGTCACACCGGCGGAGGGGACTGCTGCGCCGGATGATGGCAGAGGAGCTGGACCTGGCCCGCCGGGAGGGGCTGGCGATGGCGGCATTAACCGCGTCGGAGGCCTCGATTTACAGCAGGTTCGGGTTCGGGGTGGCCACCCGGGAACAGTCCATCAAGGTCGACACCAGCCGCCGCTTTGTCCTCAACCACCATGCCACGGGCCGGGTGGAGGTGGCCGATCCCAAGGTCCTCCTCGACCTGGCGCCGAAGGTCTTCGAGCAGCTGCACCACCTCACTCCCGGTTCGATCGGGCGGCACGAGTTCTACCGCCAGCTCGCGTCCGGATCCATCAGCCGGGCCGAGGACGAGGACCCCAAGGTCAAAGTTGCGCTGCACTACGGACCCGACGGCGCGGTCGACGGCTACGTCTCCTACAAGTTCGCCGGGTGGGACGCCCGGCCGTACACCATGGAAGTGGTGGACCTGGTGGCAGCAACCGACCACGCCTACCTGGAGCTCTGGCAGTACCTTGGCGCCATCGACCTGGTCGAGAACGTCACGTGGGAAGAAGCGATGGTCGATGATCCGCTGCCATGGGCGCTCGAGGACTCCCGCTGCGTTGAAGCGTCCGAGCCCCGGGACATGCTCTGGCTGCGGATCCTGGACGTCCGCGGGGCCCTGGCGGCCCGGCACTACCCCTCGGATGGAAGGCTCGTCCTGGAGGTGGGGGACCCGTTGGGCTTCACGGCAGGAACGTTCGCGCTCGAAGTCGACGGCGGCCAGGCCGCCGTCGAACGTGTCGACGCAGGGGAGCAGCCGGACCTGGCCATGGATGTCTCCGCGCTGTCCTCGATCTACCTCGGCGGCGTCTGCCCGGTGACGCTGGCGGCTGCGGGGAAGATTTCCGAACACGCCAAAGGCGCCGCCTTCAGGGCACGGCAGATGTTCGCTGTGGAACGGGCCACGCACTGCCTGACCCACTTCTGATACCGCGTGCCGGCTGCACGTTCCCTCTCCGCTGCCGCTTTGACCCCAATTGCCGGCAGCGACTAGAATAAACGGGCGTGTACCACGTGCACGCGCTTGCGGTCCTCTGAGGACTGCATTGAAAAGCAATCCACAAATCAGGATGACCCGGGGAATCCATCGGATTCACCGAGAATCGCGCCTGCGTTCCATAACGCGGGCGCGCCGGTTTGCCTGACCGACTAACTATCCACAACGGAGCCCCTACTACATGACCATCACCTCCACCGAGAAGCCCGGTACCCCCGTAGTCGCGATTAACGACATCGGTACCGCTGAGGACTTCCTCGCAGCTGTCGACGCCACCATCAAGTACTTCAACGACGGAGATCTCGTCGAAGGTACCGTCGTCAAGGTCGACCGCGATGAAGTCCTGCTCGACATCGGTTACAAGACCGAAGGTGTCATCCCCTCCCGCGAGCTGTCCATCAAGCACGACGTTGATCCCGGGGACGTTGTCTCCGTTGGCGATCAGGTCGAAGCCCTGGTGCTCACCAAGGAAGACAAAGAAGGCCGTCTGATCCTCTCCAAGAAGCGTGCTCAGTACGAGCGTGCCTGGGGCGACATCGAGAAGGTCAAGGAAGAAGACGGTGTCGTCACCGGTACCGTCATCGAGGTTGTCAAGGGTGGTCTTATCCTCGACATCGGCCTGCGCGGCTTCCTGCCCGCATCCCTCGTCGAGATGCGCCGTGTGCGCGACCTTGCTCCGTACATCGGCCAGCAGATCGAAGCCAAGATCATCGAGCTGGACAAGAACCGCAACAACGTTGTGCTGTCCCGCCGTGCATGGCTCGAGCAGACCCAGTCCGAGGTCCGCTCCACGTTCCTCAACAAGCTGGAAAAGGGCCAGGTCCGTCCCGGCGTCGTTTCCTCCATCGTCAACTTCGGTGCATTCGTGGACCTGGGCGGCGTAGACGGCCTCGTCCACGTTTCCGAGCTCTCCTGGAAGCACATCGACCACCCGTCCGAGGTTGTCGAAGTTGGCCAGGAAGTCACCGTCGAGGTTCTCGAGGTCGACCTGGACCGCGAGCGCGTTTCCCTGTCGCTCAAGGCTACGCAGGAAGATCCGTGGCAGACCTTCGCCCGCACCCACGCCCTGGGCCAGGTTGTTCCGGGTAAGGTCACCAAGCTGGTTCCGTTCGGTGCGTTCGTCCGCGTCGAAGACGGCATCGAAGGCCTGGTCCACATCTCCGAGCTGGCTGTCCGCCACGTGGAGCTGGCCGAGCAGGTTGTCTCCGTTGGCGACGAACTGTTCGTCAAGGTCATCGACATCGACCTGGAACGCCGCCGCATCTCGCTGTCCCTCAAGCAGGCCAACGAGGGCGTCGACGCCGACAGCACCGAATTCGATCCCGCTCTGTACGGCATGGCCGCAGAGTACGACGAAGAGGGCAACTACAAGTACCCCGAGGGCTTCGACCCCGAGTCCAACGAATGGCTCGAGGGCTACGAGAACCAGCGCGCAGCCTGGGAGCAGCAGTACGCTGACGCCCAGACCCGTTGGGAAGCCCACAAGAAGCAGGTTGCCCAGCACGCTGCCGACGACGCTGCAGCTGCAACGTCCGGCGACAGCGACTCCGGCACCACCAGCTACTCCTCCGAGCCTGCTGCCACCGATTCCGGTGCCGGCACCCTGGCTTCGGACGAGGCACTTGCTGCCCTGCGCGAGAAGCTGACCGGCAACTAATTGCCGCCGGCCCGGACTTCCGGGCTGACACAGTGGGCCCCCGCGAAAGCGGGGGCCCACTGTGCTTTAAAGCGCCCGCTGTACTTTAGAAGCAACAGGCGCCTAACGCCCTGGCCCCCGTCTGGACGGGTCCCGCCGCCGCACTAAAGGTCGACGACGGCGAGGACCGTCCCGTCGTCGTCGTGCGTCAGTGCCGCGCCTGCCGCCGTGAGCAGCCGCTGGGCGCTGAGGTTCCCGGACAGGGTCCGCGCGGTGACGCGTTTCAGGCCCGCCCGGCGGGCCTCCGCCAGGACGAGGTCCAGGGCGGCACCGCCGATTCCCCGGGATCGGAAGCTCCGGCCAAGCCAGATGCCGGTTTCCGCAGAGGGGACTCCAGCCGCGGGGTCGCGCTTAAGCCGCACGGAGCCGGCAATGTGGGTGCCCTTGAAGACAGCCCAGGACTTTTCCGCCGCAGGGCCGTCCAGCCCTGCGGCCGCAGTGCGGTGGTAGCCGTAGAACCAGGCGGTGCGCTCGAGGTTCCAGCCCGGTCCACCCAGCGGGGGCGCCACTTCATCGGGGGAGGCGTCGCGCTTGGCCAATTGGAGCAGCCGGTCCGCCACGGCCTCGTCCACGTCCGCCAGGGTCACATCAGTCGAGCCGCTCATCAATCCATTCCGTTCCGTCGGGATTGAGCTCGGCGGACCCTGCCGTCAGCTGCAGCAGGCGATCGGACGCAGCGGCGATGGCGGCAGCGTTGTCAGCCACCGCAATCCGGAGCACCGTGTGCCGGTCCTGGTAGCTGGTGTCCGCCATGACCATGCCTGCGGCGCGCAGATCGTTCTCCAGCCGTCCCGCTGCCGCGTGCGGCACCGCCGTGGAACAGATCCGCTGCCTGCTGCGCCGGGCAAGGGGTGCCCGGTCAAGGGCGGCCGAGACTGATTCGGAATAGGCACGGACCAGGCCACCCGCGCCGAGCAGGACGCCGCCGAAATAGCGGACGACGACGGCGCTGACGTCGCTGAGGTCGGTCACCCCCGGCGCGGTTTCCCTTTTCAGCAGGGCTTCGAGCATGGGGATGCCGGCGGTCCCGGCGGGTTCGCCGTCGTCGCTGGAGCGCTGGACGGTCCGGTCCGGCCCGATGACGAACGCGGAGCAGTGGTGGCGGGCGTCGTGGAATTCGCGGCGGAGGCCGGCCACCAGGTCGCGGGCAGCGTCTTCCGTGCCCGCCCTCCGGAGAACCGTGATGAACCTGGAGCGCTTGACCTCAAGTTCATGCCGGAAGTCCCCGCCCGCTGCCAGCGTGGTGTAGGTGGTGGCCCGGCTTTCATGCTCTTGCATCCGGCCCAGTCTAGTGCCGCCATGGGGGCGTGGCCCGGCTGGTTCAGCTGGCCAGGCCGGTTCAGTAGGGTGGGGGTGTGCTGAAGATCGGGTTGACGGGCGGGATCGCCTCAGGGAAGTCGGTGGTTGCCGCGCGGCTGCAGGAACGCGGCGCCGTGCTGGTGGATGCGGATGCGTTGGCCAGGGAGGTGGTGGAGCCCGGGACCGAAGGCCTGGAACGCATCGTGGGGGAGTTTGGCGAAGGAATGCTCGACGACGGCGGACGGCTTGACCGCGCGCGTCTCGGGGCGGCGGTGTTCGGCAATCCTGAGCGCCTCGCCGCTTTGAACGCCATCGTCCATCCCCTGGTGCGCGCCCGCGCCGCCGCCATCACGGCAGCAGCCCCGGCTGACGCCGTGGTGGTCCAGGACATTCCCCTCCTGGTGGAGACCGGCCAGGGGTCCGCTTTCCACTTGGTGGTGGTGGTGGATGCGCCGGACGACGTGCGGCTGCAGCGCATGCTCGGGCACCGGGGAATGACCGCGGAAGCGGCGCGTGCCCGGATGGACGCCCAGGCCTCGCGACAGGACCGGCTGGCCGCGGCCGACGCGGTCCTGGACAACTCCGGTACCGTGCAGCACCTGCTGGGCCAGGTGGACCGGCTGTGGGATGAGCGCCTGGTTCCCTTCGCCCGCAACCTGGTGGCGGGGAAACGCGCACCGCGGAACGGCGGTCCGGTCCTGGAACCGCACCGGACGGAGTGGGCGCAGGAGGCGGCCAGGATAGCGGCCCGGCTGGCGGCGGCAGCACCCGACCTCATCCTGGCCGTGGACCACATTGGCTCCACAGCTGTTCCCGGCCTGCCCGCGAAGGACGTGATCGACCTGCAGGTGACGGTGCCTGACCTCGCGGTTGCGGCCACCATCGCACCTCTCCTGGCCGCAGCAGGCTTTCCGGCGGTACGGGACGTCGAATCCGACACTCCAAAGCCCAATGCTCCGGACCCGGCAGCATGGTTGAAGCGGTTCCACGCCAACGCGGACCCGTGCCGTGCCGTCAACGTCCATGTCCGGCCGGCCGGTTCGGCCGGATGGCGCTTCGCGTTGATGTTCCGCGATTGGCTGCGGAACGATCCCTCCGCGCTCCGGCTGTACGCGGCGCACAAGGCTGACCTCGCCGCCCGGCACGCCGATTCGGGCACCACCGGCTCCTACGCGGAGGCGAAGGAACCGTGGTTCACGGACGTCGCGTGGCCCCTCATGGCCGCGTGGGCGGACGCAACCGGGTGGGAACCGCCGTCGTGCGCTTCCTGACACCGGCCCGTGCCGTGCTGGATGTTCGCCGGTAACGGACGGGGCCGTCCAGTGTCGGTGCCCGGCTGTAAATTAGATTCATGAGCCTTGCGCAGGAAATCAACCGTGTTGTAGCGCCCTTCGAAGTCATCAGCGAGTTCAAACCTGCCGGAGACCAGCCGGCCGCCATCGCTGAGCTGACGGAGCGCATCAACAACGGCGAGAAGGATGTGGTGCTGCTTGGCGCCACCGGCACCGGTAAAAGTGCCACCACCGCCTGGCTTATTGAACAGGTGCAGCGCCCCACGCTGGTGATGGTGCAGAACAAGACCCTTGCCGCCCAGCTGGCCAACGAGTTCCGCGAACTGCTGCCCAACAACGCGGTGGAATACTTCGTTTCCTACTACGACTACTACCAGCCCGAAGCGTACGTGGCCCAGACGGACACCTTCATCGAGAAGGATTCCTCCATCAACGAGGAAGTGGAACGGCTCCGCCACTCCGCCACCAACGCGCTGCTGACCCGCCGCGACGTGATTGTGGTGGCCACGGTGTCCTGCATCTACGGCCTGGGAACCCCTGAGGAATACATTTCCGGCATGGTGACCCTCCGCCGCGGCGCCGAGATGAACCGGGACGACCTCCTCCGCAAGTTCGTCTTCATGCAGTACGCCCGCAACGACATGGACTTTCACCGCGGCACCTTCCGGGTGCGCGGCGACACCGTGGAAATCATTCCCATGTACGAGGAACTGGCCATCAGGATCGAGTTCTTCGGTGATGAGATTGAGAGCATCCAAACCCTCCACCCGCTTACCGGCGAAGTCATCCGCGACGAGGAAGAGATGTACGTCTTCCCGGCCTCGCACTACGTGGCCGGGCCGGAACGGATGGCGCGGGCCATCAAGCGGATCGAGGATGAGCTGGCGGACCGGCTGAAGGTGCTGGAGGGCCAGAACAAGCTCGTCGAAGCCCAACGGCTGCGGATGCGCACCACCTACGACCTCGAGATGATGCAGCAGATGGGTTTCTGCAACGGCATCGAGAACTACTCGGCGCACATTGACGGGCGGGAGCCGGGTACTGCACCCCACTGCCTCCTGGACTACTTCCCGGACGACTTCCTGCTGGTGGTGGACGAGTCCCACGTGACCATTCCCCAGATCGGGGCCATGTACGAAGGTGACATGTCCCGCAAACGGAACCTGGTGGACTTCGGCTTCCGGTTGCCGTCCGCTATGGACAACCGGCCGCTGAAGTGGGACGAGTTCCTCGAACGCGTGGGCCAGACCGTCTACCTCTCGGCCACCCCCGGCAAGTATGAGCTGGGCAAGGCAGACGGCTACGTCCAGCAGATCATCCGTCCCACCGGCCTGGTGGATCCCGAGGTGGTGGTCAAGCCCACCAAGGGACAGATCGACGACCTCCTCGGCGAGATCAAGACCCGGGTGGAAAAGAACGAGCGCGTCCTGGTGACCACGCTGACCAAGCGGATGGCAGAGGACCTCACCGACTACCTGCTGGGCCACGGCGTCAAGGTGGAATACCTGCACTCGGACGTGGACACGCTGCGCCGGGTGGAGCTCCTGCGTGAACTGCGGCTGGGATCCTTCGACGTCCTGGTGGGCATCAACCTTCTCCGTGAGGGCCTGGACCTCCCGGAGGTGTCCCTGGTCAGCATCCTGGACGCGGACAAGGAGGGGTTCCTGCGCTCGTCCACCTCGCTGATCCAGACCATCGGACGTGCCGCCCGCAACGTCTCCGGCCAGGTGCACATGTACGCGGACCGGATCACCGACTCCATGGCCAACGCCATTGACGAAACCAACCGTCGCCGCGCCATCCAGGTGGCGTACAACAAGGAACACGGCGTCGATCCGCAGCCGCTGCGGAAGAAGATCGCCGACATCACGGACCAGTTGGCCAAGGAAGATGCCGATACCGATGCGCTGCTGGGCAGCTTCGATTACGGCAAGGGCAAGCGCGGCATCACCGGATCCAATAAGGCCGGCGCCAAGAAGGGCGCGGCCCAGGTCCGTTCGGACGGCCTGGCGGCGGCTCCGGCCGAGGACCTGGTGGGCCTGATCGCACAGCTCACGGAACAGATGCATGGCGCGGCGGCAGACCTCCAGTTCGAGGTGGCGGCGCGGATCCGCGACGAGGTCAGCGAGCTGAAGAAGGAGCTGAGGCAGATGCAGGCGGCAGGCCACGCCTGACGTCCGCGGCCGGGCATCCGGCTGGGGTACAGTTAAAGCACGTAGGGGAGTATCCCAAGCGCTACGATCGTCAACACGCAGGGCACAGCTGCCCCGCCGGGCGTAGCGGGCCGCCACATCAGCACCAAGTGCACAGGCAGGCCGGAGAGACTTACACCATTTTGTGTACCCTGCGAAAGGCTGCCCTGTGCTCGACTTGCCCGTATGGTTCGAGGTTGGCTCATTTGCCGTCCTCGGCCTGATTCTCCTGATCGATCTCCTTCTGGTGGTGCGGCGCCCGCATGAGCCGTCCATGAAGGAGGCCGGTCTGTGGGTGGCCTTCTACGTCACCCTTGCCCTGGCCTTCGCCGGTGCCATGTTCGCTTTTACCGGGCCCGAATTCGGCAGCCAGTTCGTCGCTGGCTGGGTGACCGAGTACAGCCTCAGCATCGACAACCTGTTCGTCTTCATCATCATCATGGCCAGGTTCTCCGTGCCCCGGAAGTACCAGCAGGAAGTGTTGATGGTGGGCATCATCATCGCGCTCATCCTGCGCGGCATCTTCATCCTGCTGGGCGCCATCGTCATCGAACAGTTCAGCTGGGTGTTCTACATCTTCGGCGCATTCCTGCTGTGGACGGCCTGGAAGCAGGCCCAGGACGAGGGTGAAGAGGAAGAGGACCGGGAGAACCCGCTGATTGCGAAGATCCGCAAGGTCATCCCGATGTCGGAGAAGTTCGACGGCGGCAAGCTCCGTACCGTGGTCAACGGCAAGAAGGTCTTCACCCCCATGGTGATCGTCTTCGTCACCATCGGCCTCACGGACCTACTGTTCGCAGTTGACTCCATCCCCGCGATCTTCGGCCTGACCCAAAGCCCCTTCATTGTCTTCACCGCCAACCTGTTCGCCCTGATGGGCCTGCGGCAGCTGTACTTCCTGCTGGGTGGCCTGATGAACCGGCTCATCTACCTCAAGCACGCCCTGTCCTTCATCCTCGCGTTCATCGGCGTCAAGCTTGTCCTGCACGCCATGCACGTCAACGAGCTTCCCTTCATCAACGGCGGACAGCACATCGAGTGGGCACCTGAGATCCCCACCTTCGTCTCCCTCGCCGTGATTGTGGGCACCATCATCGTCGCCGTCGTCGCCAGCCTGCTCAGCTCCAAGGCCCAGGCTGCCACGGTGGATCCGCGGCTTGAAGAGGACGCCCGGAAGAGCCACAGCGACGCCGAGTAGGCGCGCCCCGGCGCATTCCCCTCCGGTAATCCCGGCCGCCTGAGCGGCCGGGATTACCCCTGAAAGCCTCAGCAGCACGGACGGGTTCCGCACCCCTGTGGGTCCCGCCGGCGCAGGACTATGCTCAGATCATGGCCCGCACGCTTGTGATGGATCAGGGCGCGCGCCAGGTGCAGCGGCGTACCGTTTTGCTCTTGAGCGTGGCCCAGGTGTTCGGTGGACTCGGGACGGGATCGACCGTGTCCATTGGTTCCATCCTGGCCGTCGAGCTGTCCGGCTCCAGTGCCTGGGCGGGCTCCGTGGCCACGGTGATGACCCTCGGGGCGGCGGCCGCAGCCCTGCCGTTGGCATCGCTGGCGGAACGGCGTGGGCGCCGGGCGGGCCAGGTGGCCGGCCTTTCGGCGGCGCTGGCAGGGGCGGTCCTCATGGTCCTGGCCGTTGTCACCGGGCTCTTCCTCCTGCTGGTCGTGGGCTCGGCAGGCATCGGCATCGGCACGGCAGCGACGCTGCAGGCACGGTTTGCCGCGGTGGATCTCGCTGCCCCCGAGCACCGCGGGCGGGCCTTGTCCACCGTGGTCTGGGCGGTAACAGTCGGTGCCGTGGCAGGCCCCAACCTGATCCAGCCCGGAGCGGCGGTAGGAACTGCGCTGGGGCTGCCGCCCATCGCGGGACCGTTCGTGATCTCCGGGGCCGGGCTCCTCATCGCCGCCGTGCTGCTGTTCGCCGGCCTTCGCCCGGACCCGCTGCTGCTGGCACGCCGCCTTGCCGCGGCCAACAATGCCGCCACCGCGGAGCGGGGAAGTGGCGCGCCTTCCACCACCCCTGTCGCCGGCACCACCCCGGAAGGTGCCGAAATGGAAGGTGCCCCACCGGAAGGCGTCCCACAGGCAAGGACCCAGCCCGCCGCAGCGGCCGCGCGGGGCTCGCTGGACCGTGGACTGCGGGCTATCCGCAGCTCCCGGATGGCACTGCTGGCCGTCGCCGGCGTTGTGGCAGCGCACGCAGTCATGGTGGGTGTCATGTCCATGACCCCGCTGCACCTGCAGCACCTGGTGGAAGGACCGGGCCCGCATGCCGGCCACATCGCCGAGGGGGACGTGCTGGTCATCATCGGCTTCACCATCTCGCTGCACATCGCAGGCATGTTCGCGCTCTCCCCGGTCATGGGGTGGCTGACCGACAGGGCGGGCCGGATAGAGACCATCATGATCGGCTTCGCGCTGCTGATCGCCGCCGTCGCCGTTGCCGGGTTCGGCCAGGCCTCGACCGGCGCAGTGGCCGCAGGACTGGTCCTGCTGGGCATGGGCTGGTCCGCGGCCACGATCTCCGGCTCCACCCTGCTCGCCGAGAGCGTTGGCCAGGACGCCCGGGTGGCTGTCCAAGGCGTCTCCGACATGCTGATGGGCGCCGCAGGTGCCCTGGGAGGCGCCGTGTCCGGACTGGTCCTGGGCTTTGCCGGCTACCTCGGCCTCAACCTGCTGGGCGGTACCATCGGGGCGGCCGTCCTGGCCGTCGCCGTTGTCACCCGCACGTCACACCGGCGGTCAGCGGCCGCCTGAGCGGGTCATGCCCAGGAGGCGGGCGAAGATCCTCTCGCCGTCGTCGGCGATCCCGTCATGGTGGAAGTCGGCCGTCTCCCAGACCTGCAGCCCGCGCACCGCAGCTGCCGTGCGCAGGGAAAGGTCCCGGTCAACGTAGATGTCGTCCGAGTAGACCGCCGCTGCCACGGGAACGGTGTTGGCGGCCAGCACCTCCGGGTCGTACAGCGGCTTCCAATCCTGCTTTGCGGCCAGCAGGTCGGCCACCTCCCGGAGCGGCTGGAGTGCGGGGTCCTGCTCGAAGTACCAGGGGTACACCATTTCGCCGGTCAGCAGCAATGGTTCGGCGTCGGGCCTGAACCAGGGATTTTCGCCGAGCATCCGCCAGGCTGACCAGTTGGTGGCCTGCTCCTGGCCGTAGATGGATTCATGCATCAGGGCGTACAGCGGGTTGGAGCGGCGGGACACCACACCGGTGAGCTGCTCCAGGAAAGTGTCGGACAGCCTGGGACCACCGGGGGTGTCCACGAACGCGTCCTCCAGCAGGTAATGCAGGCTGTCCACCCGGGTGTTGCCGCCCAGGAATGCGCCGGCCATCTGGAACCGCTCCACGGTGAGGGGACTGCCGTCGGGCAGGAGTTCCGGTGTGCAGCGCAGGTGGCGCGCTATCCGCTCCACCGCGTCCCGGTCCTCCGGATACCAGCCGAAGTATTCGTCGTTCCGTGCCGCTACGCGCTGGAAGGTGGCCCGGTAGACGTCGTCCGCGCTGCCCGTGAGAGGTGCCAGGCCGCCGGTGATGAGGGCTTCGCGCAGTCCTTCGGGGGCGAAGGACAGGTACGTCAGGGCGCAGAAGCCGCCATAGCTTTGGCCGTAGATGGTCCAGGCAGGTGATTCCAGGGCACGGCGGATCAGCTCCGCGTCCGCCACGATCGAGTCGGCCCTGAAGTGCTCCAGGTAGGCCGCCTGTTCGGCAGCGGACCCGCGGGCGGGCAAGGTCCTGCGGTCGATGGGCGTTGAGAGCCCCGTGCCGCGCTGGTCCAGCATCAGGATGCGGAAGTCCTGGGCGGCGGCTTTGCTCCAGCCGCCCAGGGAGCCCCACCTGTTGCCGCGGCCGCCCGGGCCGCCCTGCAGGAAGAGGAGCCAGGGCAGCTGTGCGGCCGCTTCCGCGCTGTGCGCCGCCGAGACATACTCGCGGGCGAATACCGTGATGGTCTCTGCGGAGCCGTCGGACGGTGCGGAATGGTCCAGGGGGACGGTGAAGTAGTGCTCCACGGTGCGCATGCCACGGAATTCGTGCGTCGCCCTGACCTCATGGCCGGCAGCGGGGACTGCTGCCCGGCGCGCGTCAGCCCTGGGCATGGGCGGAAAGGGAGCCGCGGGAGGCTGCACTTCCAAACTGGTCCAGCGCCTCGCCGGTGAGCCGGAAGGTGGACCACCCGTCCATGGGGCGGGCACCAAGGCGGCGGTAGAAATTGATGGAGGGCTCGTTCCAGTCCAGCACGCTCCATTCCACGCGCGCGTAGCCGTTCTCCACGGCGATGGCGGCAAGGTGCTGCAGCAGGGCCTTGCCATGCCCCTCGCCCCGTGCTTCCGGGCTGACGTAAATGTCTTCCAGGTAGATCCCGTGGACGCCTTCCCAGGTGGAGTAGTTCAGGAACCACAGCGCAAAGCCCTGCACGCTGCCCGCCGCGTCCTCAGCCATGGCAGCGAAGATCCGCGGGTTGTCGCCGAAGAGGGCCTGCTCCAGCAATTCCGGTGTGTTCCGGACGGCGTCGGGTTCCTTCTCGTAATGCGCCAGCTCGTGGATCATGCGGAGGATGGCGGGAACGTCGTGCCGGGTTGCGGGGCGGATTACACTCATTGTTCGAGCTTACCGCCGGGTCCGGCGGTACCGCCGCAGGGCAAGCGAAGGGCCGGTCCGGGGCTAGAGCCGGTTCACATCCGTCACCCTCACCACGGCCGTTCCGGTCGCGTCGGAGTCCGCCAGGTCCACCTCCGCCGAGATGCCCCAGTCGTGGTTGCCCGCCGGGTCGTCGAAGATCTGGCGGACCTTCCAGGTCCCCGGTTCTTCGGTGATGATGAGCAGGCCGGGACCCCGCGCATCCGGTCCCGTCCCGATGTCGTCGTGTTCGTCGAAGTAGTCGTCCAGCGCATCTTCCCAGCGCTCGGCACCCCAGCCGGAGCCGGCGTCGAGCTCTCCCAGCGCGGTGGCGTCCTCGTCGGCGAAAAGTTCCACGCGGCGGAACATCTCGTTGCGCACCATCACCCGGAACGCGCGGATGTTCGAGGTGAGCGACGGCGGCGGGGGCGGCGGCGCGTCGTGGGGGGTCGGCGCCGCACCGGACGTCAGCTCCTCCCACTCGTCCAGCAGGCTGGAGTCCACCTGCCGGACCAGCTCACCCAGCCATGCAACAAGGTCTTCGAGGTCCTCACGGAGCATGTCCTGGGGAACGGTTTGGCGCAGCGCTTTGAAGGCATCCGCGAGGTACCGCAGCACGATGCCTTCGGACCTGGCCAGGCCGTAGAACTGGACGAATTCGCCAAAGTTCATGGCGCGCTCGTACATGTCGCGGACCACGGACTTGGGCGCGAGCTCAAAGTCGCCCACCCACGGTGCGGCCTTGCGGTACACCTCGAACGCTTCGCCCAGGATGTCGGCGAGCGGCTGGGGGTAGGTGACCTCGTCCAGCATGGCCATCCGCTGGTCATACTCGATGCCGTCGGCCTTCATGGCCGCCACTGCCTCGCCGCGGGCCTTCTTTTGCTGCGCCGACAGGATCTGCCGCGGTTTCTCCAGGGTAGCCTCGATGACGGACACCACGTCCAGGGCGTACGACGGCGACTCCGGGTCAAGGAGGTCCAGCGCGGCAAGTGCGAAGGGGGAGAGCGGCTGGTTCAGCGCGAAGTTGGCCTGCAGGTGCACGGTCAGGCGGACCGTGCGGCCATCCGGCCCCTGCTCCTCCGGCGGGATCCGCTCGATGACTTCGGCGGCGAGGAGTTCGCGGTAGATGCCCAGCGCCTTCTTCATGAGCCGCAGCTGGGAGGAGCGTGGCTCGTGGTTTTCGGTGAGCAGCCGCCTGGCCGCGGCGAAAGGGTCGCCGGGCCGTTCCATCAGGTTCATCAGCATGGCGTGCGTCACCGTGAAGCTTGACGTCAGGGGGTCGGGGACAGATTCCACCAGCCGCTTGAACGTGGGCTCACCCCAGGAAACAAAACCCTCGGGCGGCTTTTTCTTGACCACCTGGCGGAGTTTCTTCTGGTCGTCACCGAACTTGGCCGTGGCCTTCGCCATGGCCTTGACGTTCTCGACCACGTGCTCGGGTGCCTGCACCACCACCGTCCCGGCGGTGTCGTAGCCCGCCCTGCCGGCCCTGCCCGCAATCTGGTGGAACTCACGTGGGTTAAGCAGGCGGGTGCGGACGCCGTCGTATTTGCTCAGGGCGGTGAGCAGCACGGTGCGGATGGGGACGTTGATACCGACGCCCAGCGTGTCCGTCCCGCAGATCACCTTCAAAAGTCCCGCCTGGGCCAGCTGCTCCACCAGCCGGCGGTACTTGGGCAGCATGCCGGCGTGGTGTACGCCGATGCCGTGGCGCACCAGCCGGTTCAGCGTCTTGCCGAACCCGGCGGCGAACCGGAAATTGGCAATGAGCTCTGCGATCCTGTCCTTTTCCTCCCGGGTGCACACGTTGATGCTCATCAGGTTCTGGGCTCGGTCGATCGCCTCAAGCTGGCTGAAGTGCACTACGTAGACCGGCACCTGCCTGGTGGAGAGCAGTTCCTCCAGCGTCTCGTGGACCGGGGTCTGGTGGTAGTAGTAGTGCAGCGGAATGGGCCGCTCGGCAGAACTGACCGTGGTGGTGGGCCGGCCTGTCAGCGCCGTGAGCCCCTCCTCGAACCGGGTGACGTCGCCCAGGGTGGCGGACATCAGCAGGAACTGGGCCTGCGGAAGCTCCAGGAGCGGGACCTGCCATGCCCAGCCGCGCTGCGGGTCGGAGTAGAAATGGAACTCGTCCATGATCACTGCGCCGAGTTCGGCTGCAGCGCCCTCGCGCAATGCGATGTTGGCCAGGATCTCCGCGGTGCAGCAGATGATGGGTGCATCCTGGTTGACCCCGGAGTCACCGGTGATCATGCCCACGTTCTCCGCGCCGAAGATATCGCAGAGCGCAAAGAACTTTTCGGACACCAGCGCCTTGATCGGGGCGGTGTAGTAGCTCCGCCGTCCCTGGGCCATGGCCTGGAAGTGCGCGGCGATCGCCACCAGCGACTTCCCGGACCCCGTTGGCGTGGCCAGGATGACGTTCGCGCCCGTTGCCAGCTCCATGATGGCCTCGTCCTGGGCCGGGTACAGCGACAGTCCACGGGTTTCCGTCCACTCCACGAACCGGGTGTAAAGGGTGTCGGGGTCGACGGCGGCGTTGGGGACGGACAGATCGTTCAGCTGGTCAACGAGTTTCATTGACTTAAACCTTAGTGCCACGTTGCGGGCGGATCAGGCGCGCGGGCCGGGTTAGGCTACGCCTGGCCGCCTTGCATGCCAGAACCTGGAGAAGATCATGAAATGGGACCCCGCAAAGTACGTCAAATTCGATGACCACCGGAACAGGCCGTTCTTCGACCTGACTGGCCGGATCCATGCTGACCGCCCCGTGCGGGTGGTCGACCTTGGCTGCGGGCCGGGGAACCTGACAGCTGCCCTGGCCGAACGCTGGCCCGGAGCCCAGGTGGTTGGCCTGGATTCCTCCGCGGAGATGTTGGCAAAGGCCGCCCCGCTGGCGCAGGCTGTCCCCGCCCTGAGGTTCGACCGTGCCGACATCGCCGAATGGATGCCCACCGGGGAGACGGACGTCGTGGTGAGCAACGCAGCCCTGCAGTGGGTCCCCGGCCACCAGGACCTGATGCGCAGGTGGCTGAAGGCCCTCCGCCCGGGATCCTGGTTCGCCATGCAGGTGCCGGGCAACTTCAACGCCCCCTCGCATTCCCTGATGCGGGAACTCGCGGCGTCCGGCCGTTGGGCGGCCAGGCTTGGCGGCGTGCTCCGCGGCGGGGAGTCGGTGGGGGAGCCCGCGGACTACCTGGGCATCCTGCTCGACGCCGGCTGCGCGGCGGATGCGTGGGAAACGAGCTACCAGCAGGTCCTGCAGGGGCCGGACCCCGTGCTCGAGTGGGTCCGCGGCACGGCACTGCGTCCGGTTATGGCGGTCCTCGGCGAGGACGACGCCAGGCATTTCGAGGAGGAGTACGCAGCCGCCCTGCGGGCGGCCTACCCCCAGGGGGCGCACGGCACCGTTTATCCGTTCCGGCGGATCTTTGCCGTCGGCCGCAAGGAGGAATAGGGGCCGGGACGCCATGTTTTCCAGCGCGTCACACGGCGTGACAGCGCCCGAAAGTGATCTGGCTTACAATGGCCACTGTGCTTCAGGGGTCAAGCCGCTGGCCCCCTCTTCGGCCGTAGGCATCTGCAGGGGGTATTTTGCTGGTCGGACTCTTAAAGCGGCAGCTTGCCGGCAAACACGCGCAGTTGTGGGCGATCGTTGTGCTCCAGCTGGTCCAGGCGGGGGCGAACCTGTTGCTGCCCACCGTGAACGCGGCCATTATCGATGACGGGATCGTGGCGGGCGAGCCCGGCGTGATCTCACGGCTCGGCATGCTCATGGCCGCCATTGCCGTGGTCCAGGCAGCGTCCGCCATCGCGGCGGGCTACCTCGGCGCCGTCGTTGCCATGAGTATCGGGCACCGCCTGCGGGCGGAGGTGTTCAGCCGGATCCAGACGCTGTCCTCCCAGGACGTGGCCCTGTTCGGAACCCAAAGCCTGACCACCCGCGCCACGAACGATGTCCAGCAGATCCAGGCGTTCGCCCTGCTGGTTTTCACCATGCTCTTCGCAGGCCCGGCCATGGGCATCGGCGGGATAGTGCTGGCTGTCCAGCAGGACGTGGTGCTGTCCGTCGTCGTCATCGTCATCGTGCCCCTGCTGCTGCTGATCATGTACCTGATCGTCCGCCGGCTCATTCCGCTCTACCGGGAGGGCCAGGAACTGCTGGACCGGTCCGGGGGAATCCTGCGCGAACAGATCATCGGTGTGGATGTGATCCGTGCCTTTGTCCGCCAGGGCCATGAAGGGCGGCGTTTCGCGGCGGTCAACGCCCGCCTGACCGCCAACAACCTCCGGTCGGCGCTCCTGGTCGCCGGGATGCTGCCAATGATCATGCTGGTGGTCAACACCAGTTCGGTTGCCGTGGTGTGGTTCGGCGGCCACCGCATCCAGTCGGGACTCATGAACCTTGGAGCGCTCACGGCCTTCATCGCCTACATCATGCAGATCCTGCTGGCAATCATGATGTCCATGTATGTGCTGATGACGGCGCCGCGGGCCGCCGTCTGCGCCGAACGTATCCAGGCCGTGCTGGACACCGAGCCCTCCGTCAGCAGCCCGGCCGGCCCGCAGCAGTTCCAGCCGGACCTTTCGCAGCCGGCAACCCTGGCCTTCCACGGCGTTGGCTTCTCCTACCCGGGAGCAGAGGCTCCCGTGCTTGCGGACATCAGCTTTACCGCCACTCCCGGTACCACCACCGCAATCGTGGGCGCGACCGGGAGCGGCAAGACCACGCTGCTGAACCTGATTCCACGGTTCCTCGACCCCACAAAAGGCCGCATCTCCCTGGCCGGCCATGACATCAGGGACGTGCCCCTGGACCAGCTGCGTGCAGCGATGGCCATCGTGCCCCAGCATTCCCACCTGTTCACCGGCACCATCGCCGACAACCTGCGGATGGCCGCGCCCGGGGCCACGGACGGGGAACTTTGGGCGGCCCTGGAAACGGCGCAGACCATGCGGTTCATGGGTGACCTCCCGCTGGGGCTTGCCACCCCCGTAGGCCAGGGAGGCGCCAGCCTGTCAGGCGGGCAGCGGCAAAGGCTGTGCATCGCCAGGGCGCTGTTGCGCAAGGCACCCCTCTACCTTTTTGACGACAGCTTCTCCGCCCTCGACTACGACACGGACACCAGGCTGCGGCAGGCCCTGGGGCAGGCGCTCGCCGCCGCGACGGTGGTCATCGTGGCCGAGCGCATTTCAGCCGTGGAGGACGCGGACCTGATCCTGGTGCTCGACGACGGCCGCCTCGTTGCGCAGGGAACGCACCGGGAGTTGCTGGAAACGTCCGCCACCTACCGCGAGATTGCCGAATCCCAGCTGGCGCTGGACGGCACGCTGTGACCGCAGGGAAAGAAGCCGGGGAAACGGCGTACAGGTTCTGGCCGACGGCCGGCAGGCTCCTGGGCCTCCTGCGCCCCTTCCGGCTCCAGATGCTCGGAGCCGTGGGATCCACCTGTGCCTTTGCCGTCCTCAACGTCGCGGCACCCAAGTACCTCGGTGATGCCACCGACGAGGTGGTGGAGGGCGTCCTCCAGGGCAGCCTGGACCAACGCCTCGGAGTCCTCCTGGCAGCGGTGGCCATGATGTACGTCTTCGCTTCCCTGTTCAACTGGGTCCAGGGCGCGTTGACCGCCCGGGCCGTGCAGGGACTCATGTACGGCCTGCGCGCGTCGGTGGAGGACAAGCTGCACCGGCTGCCCTCCACCTACTTCCGCGAACGCTCCCGCGGTGACGTGCTGAGCCGTGCCACCAACGACATCGACAACATCGCCCAGGCCCTGAACCAGGTCCTGACCCAGCTCATCGTGTCGGTCCTGATGCTGTGCGGCTCGCTGGCCATGATGCTGTGGATCTCACCGCTGCTCGCGGCCATCGCCATTGCCACCGTCCCCGTCTCCACATTGATCACCGTCCTGGTGGCCAGGCGGTCCCAGGAGCATTTCGCCCGGCAGTGGAAAGAGACCGGGGAACTGAACAGCCACGTGGAGGAATTCATCAGTGGCCACGAAGTCATCAAGGCTTTTGGCCGGCAGGAACAGGCGGCGGACGTCTTTACCCGCAGCAACGGACGCCTGGCGCGGGCGGCAGCCAAGGCCCAGTACTCAGCCGGGGTGGTCCAGCCACTGATGGTGCTGATGTCCAACCTCAACTACATCGCGGTTGCCGTGGTGGGGGCCCTGCAGGTCATCGCGGGCGCCATGACCATCGGGGGAGTCCAGGCCTTCATCCAGTTCAGCCGGCTGTTCACCCAGCCGGTGGGCCAGATAGGCGGGCTGTTGAACGTCATGCAGTCCTGCGCGGCGTCGGCCGCCAGGGTATTCGTGCTCCTGGACGCCGGCGAAGACCCGCCGGAGCCGGGCGGGCAGGGCGCCGCCATGCCGGCAGGCGGCCGCATCACCTTCCATGACGTCACCTTCGGCTACCCCGGATCCGTGCCCGCCGTCCGCAACCTCACCTTCACCGTGGAGCCAGGGCAGGCTGTCGCCATCGTGGGACACACGGGCGCAGGCAAGAGCACCGTGGTGAATCTCCTCATGCGGTTCCTGGAACCCTCATCCGGCGTGATCACCATGGGCGGGCAGGACATTGCGGCAATTCCCCGGAACCAGTTGCGGGCGCAGTTCGGTGTGGTCCTCCAGGATTCCTGGCTCTTCGACGGCAGCATCCGCGAAAACATCGCCTACGGCCTGCCGGGCGCGCCGGATGCTGCCATCGTCGCCGCCGCGGAGGCCACCCACGCGGACCGCTTCATCAGGTCGCTGCCGCACGGATACGGCACGGTGCTGGAAAACGGCGGGGAACCGCTCAGCCAGGGCCAGCGGCAACTGCTCACCATCGCCAGGGCGCAGCTTGCCGGGCGGGCCGTCCTGGTCCTGGATGAAGCAACCAGTTCCGTGGACTCCAGGACAGAACTGCTCATCCGCCAGGCGATGCAGAGGCTCCGCCACGGACGGACGAGCTTCATGATCGCCCACCGTTTGTCCACTATCCGCAACGCTGATCTAATTCTCGTCATGGACCACGGACGCATCGTCGAGCAGGGTACGCACGCAAGCCTGCTTGCCGCCAACAGTTACTACGCCAAGCTGTACAACGCCCAGTTCGCCGAACGGGACGGCAGGGCAGAGGTCCTGGAGGGCGGCCTGTGAGCGCTGCAGGAGAGTTTCCCGGTTCCTGGCGCCCCAATCCTGCCAGCAGTGTGGCGCTGTTCGAACAGCTGCGGCTCCAGGTCATCCATCTGGCGGACAACGGCGCACTGGCGCCAGGCACCCGGCTCCCTGCGGTGCGGGCCCTTGCAGAGAAACTCGACGTCGCTCCGCACACCGTGGCAAGGGCGTACAAGGAACTGGAGGCGGCGGGCATCGTTGCCACCCGGGGACGCAACGGGACCGTGGTCTCGGCACGCGACGAAAGGCTGGGAGGCCTGTCCGAGGCCGCTGCCGCCTATGCCGCGGTCGCCAAATCCCAGGGCGCCAGCTTCGCCGAGGCCGTGAAGATCCTCGCTGCCGCCTACGATGTTCCCTGAGGGCGGAACCGTCGGTGTTCGAAAAAGTTTTCGATTAGCATTATGGGGTGCCTAAAGCCTTAGCTGAAGAAACCCCTGCCCCCGCCACTTCCCTCGCAGTCCCCCCTGCTGCCTCCCCGCAGCGTCCGGACCTCTCCCGCCTCGTGGTGAAGGGCGCGCGGGAGCACAACCTGCGCAACGTGGACCTCGACCTGCCGCGTGATGCCATGATCGTCTTCACCGGCCTCTCGGGCTCCGGGAAGTCCTCGCTGGCATTCGACACCATCTTCGCCGAAGGCCAGCGGCGCTACGTTGAATCCCTCTCCGCTTACGCACGACAGTTCCTGGGCCAGGTGGACAAGCCCGACGTCGATTTCATCGAAGGCCTCTCTCCGGCGGTCTCCATCGACCAGAAATCCACCAGCAAGAACCCGCGGTCAACGGTGGGCACCATCACCGAAATCTACGACTACATGCGCCTGTTGTGGGCCCGTGTCGGCAGGCCGCATTGCCCGGTGTGCGGCGAGCCGGTGTCCAAGCAGACCCCGCAGCAGATCGTGGACCAGCTCCTTGAACTCGACGAGGGCACACGCTTCCAGGTCCTGGCACCGGTGGTGCGCGGACGCAAGGGCGAGTTCGTGGACCTCTTCAAGGAACTGACGGCCAAGGGATACTCGCGGGCACGGGTGGACGGCAACCTGGTCCAGCTGAGCGATCCCCCCAAGCTGGGCAAGCAGTTCAAGCACACCATCGAAGTAGTAGTGGACCGCCTGGTGGTCAAGGAAGGCATCAGCCAGCGGCTCACGGACTCCATCGAAACGGCCCTTGGGCTGTCCGAGGGCCGGGTCCTGGCTGAATTCGTGGACCTCGAAGCCGATGCGCCCGGACGGATCCGGGCGTTCTCCGAAAACCTTGCATGCCCCAACGAGCACCCGCTTGCCATCGATGAGATCGAGCCCCGCTCGTTCTCGTTCAACAACCCGTTCGGCGCCTGCGCCGCCTGCAGCGGAATCGGCACCCGGCTTGAGGTTGATGAGGAACTCATCGTGCCCAACCCGGAGCTGTCCCTGTCGGAGGGCGCCATCGCACCATGGTCGCTGGGCACCGCCACCACCGAGTACTGGAACCGGCTCCTGGAAGGCCTGGCCAAGGAAGTGGGCTTCTCCATGGCCACGCCGTGGGAGAAGCTGGGCAAGGATGTACGCCAGACCATCCTGCACGGCAAGGACCACAAGGTGGTGGTGCAGTACCGCAACCGCTTTGGCCGGGAACGCAAGTACAGCACCGGGTTCGAAGGCGCCATCCAGTACGTCCACCGCAAGCATGGCGAAACCGATTCGGACTGGGCCCGCGACCGCTACGAGGAATACATGCGGCAGGTTCCCTGCCCCGCCTGCAACGGCGCACGCCTCAACCCCGCATCCTTGTCGGTGCTGATCAACGGCAAGTCCATCGCCGAGGTAGCCGCGTTGCCCATGCGGGACTGCGCGGAGTTCCTGAACAACCTGGTGTTGACCGGGCGCGAAGCCCAGATCGCCCACCAGGTCCTCAAGGAGATCCAGGCCCGGCTGACGTTCCTCCTGGACGTTGGCCTGGAGTACCTCAACCTCGAGCGTCCGTCCGCCACCCTCTCCGGCGGCGAAGCGCAGCGCATCAGGCTCGCCACCCAGATCGGCTCCGGCCTGGTGGGTGTCCTCTACGTCCTGGACGAACCCTCCATCGGCCTGCACCAGCGGGACAACCGCCGGCTGATCGAAACCCTCACCCGGCTCCGCGACATGGGGAACACCCTCATCGTCGTTGAGCATGACGAAGACACCATCCACGTTGCCGACTGGATCGTTGACATCGGACCGGGCGCCGGCGAGCACGGCGGCCAGGTTGTCCACTCCGGGACCTACAAGGAGCTGCTGGACAACAAGGAATCGCTGACCGGCGACTACCTGTCCGGCCGCAAGGCCATCGAGGTACCGAAGAAGCGCCGTAAATACGACAAAAAGCGTGAGATCAAAGTGGTGGGCGCGCGGGAGAACAACCTCGTGAACGTCGACGCCGCCTTCCCGCTGGGACTCTTCACCGCGGTCACCGGCGTCAGTGGTTCGGGCAAGTCCACGCTCGTCAACGAGATCCTCTACAAGGTGCTGGCGAACAAACTCAACGGGGCCAAGCAGGTGGCGGGCCGGCACAAGACCGTCCAGGGCCTGGAGCACCTGGACAAGGTGGTCCACGTGGACCAAAGCCCCATCGGCCGTACCCCGCGGTCCAACCCGGCCACGTACACGGGCGTATTCGACAACATTCGCAAGCTCTTCGCCGAGACCACCGAGGCCAAGGTGCGCGGCTACCTTCCCGGGCGGTTCTCCTTCAACGTCAAGGGCGGCCGCTGCGAGGCATGCTCCGGTGACGGCACCCTGAAGATCGAGATGAACTTCCTGCCGGACGTCTACGTGCCGTGCGAGGTGTGCCACGGTGCCCGCTACAACCGGGAAACTTTGGAGGTGCATTACAAGGGCAAGACCATCGCCGACGTCCTCAACATGCCCATCGAGGAGGGCGCGGAGTTCTTTGCGGCGTTCTCACCCATTGCACGCCACCTGAACACCCTGGTGGACGTGGGACTGGGCTACGTCCGCCTGGGCCAGCCTGCCACCACCCTCTCCGGCGGTGAGGCTCAACGGGTCAAGCTTGCGGCAGAACTGCAGAAGCGGTCCAACGGCCGCAGCATCTACGTCCTGGACGAGCCAACCACAGGCCTGCACTTCGAGGACATCCGGAAGCTGCTCATGGTCCTGCAGGGGCTGGTGGACAAGGGCAACACGGTGATCACCATCGAACACAACCTGGACGTCATCAAGAGCGCCGACTGGCTGGTGGACCTCGGGCCGGACGGCGGCTCCGGCGGCGGCCAGATCGTCGCGGCGGGCACGCCGGAGCAGGTGGCCAAGTCCTCCACCAGCCACACCGGAAAGTTCCTGGCCGAAATACTCGGCTGACCGACGGAAACTGCACGGAAGTATTCCTGGAAGGGAATGCGAGTTTCAGGCATTCCTGCTGTCGTGAGAAACTAACCCGGTGACTTCAACAACAGTGCCCGTGATCTTTGACCTGGACGGCACTCTTGTCGATCCGGCCGGTGGAATAACTGAAGGGATTGCCTCAGCCCTCCGCGGGCTGGGGCTCCCGGTTCCCGGCCAGGACCTGCTCGATTCGATGATTGGCCCCAAGCTGAGCGATTCCCTGCTCAACGTGGCAAATGTGCCCGCGGAACGCCTGGAAGAGGTGGTCCACCGGTACCGCGAACACTACGTCGCCAGGGGAATTGCCCAGAGCCGGCTCTACCCCGGTATCCGGGAAATCCTGGAATCCTTCGCGGCGGCGGGACGGCCCGTTGCTGTGGCAACGCAAAAGCCCCAGCGGCTGGCGCATAAAGTCCTGGCACACCACGGCATCGACGGCCTCTTCCACGGCATCCACGGCTCTGCCGACGACGAAACGCTGGTGGAAGGCGTCCCCCTGGGCAAGACCCAGATCATCGCCGCCGCCCTGAGGGACCTGGATACCCAGCACGCGATCATGGTGGGCGACCGCGCCCAGGACGTGTCCGGTGCCATCGCCAACGGGCTGGACTGCATCGGAGTTGTCTGGGGATTCGCGCCCGACGGGGAGCTGGAGGAAGCCGGATCCGTGGCGGTCGTCAGCACGGGCGAGGAACTGGTAGCGGTCATCGAGCGGCTGCAGGCGGTCCACACCGCGGCCATGAGCGGGGTGGTCAACGATGGAAATGTTTGATGCCGTCCGCTGGACCACGCGCAACCTGATCGCCGGCACCTGCCGGCCCACCGTCGTCGGACTCGAAAACGTCCCTGCCGATGGCCCCTTTATCGTGGCACCCAACCACCTGTCCTTCTTCGACAGCGTGATCGTCCAGGCCCTGATGCCGCGGCCGGTTGCCTTCTTTGCCAAGGCCGAGTACTTCACCACGGGCGGCGTCAAGGGCAAGGTCATGAAAGCCTTTTTCGAATCCGTCGGCTCCATCCCCGTGGAGCGGGGTGAGCAGGCAGCCAGCGTCCAGGCACTGAAAACCCTGCTGGACATCCTGGAGTCCGGCCGCGGCATCGGCATCTACCCCGAGGGCACGCGCTCCCGCGACGGCATCCTCTACCGGGGACGCACCGGCGTCGGCTGGCTGGCCCTCACCACCGGGGCGCCCGTGATCCCCGTCGGGCTGATCGGGACCGAAAAGCTTCAGCGTGCCGGCGAAAAAGGGGTCAAGCCGCAGCACTTCACCATGAAGGTGGGGGAGCCGCTGTACTTCGACAAGACGGGACCGGACCACTCACTGCCGGCCCGCCGCGAGGTCACGGACAGGATCATGGACGCAATCGCCGGCCTCAGCGGCCAGGAGCGCTCCGCCAGTTACAACCAGAGCAAGTCCGCCGAGTAACCGGAAACCGCCGCACGCAGGCCCGGACCGGGTCTGGATGCTCCGGTTGGCATGGAGAGCCGGCGCGACTCAGTAGACTTGATAGGTGGCAAATCCAGCAAGTTACCGGCCCAAAACCGGTGAAATCCCCACCAACCCGGGCGTCTACCGGTTCCGTGATCCGCACGGCCGGGTCATCTACGTGGGCAAAGCCAAAAGCCTCCGGTCCCGGCTGAACTCCTACTTCGCCAACCCGGCGGGGCTGCTGCCCAAGACCTATGCGATGGTCCACGCGGCCAGCAGCGTCGAGTGGACCGTGGTGGGCAGCGAACTCGAATCGCTGCAGTTGGAATACACCTGGATCAAGGAATTCAAGCCGCGCTTCAACGTGGTGTTCCGGGATGACAAGACGTATCCCTACCTGGCCGTGACCATGGGCGAAAAGTACCCGCGGGTGCAGGTCATGCGGGGCGACAAACGGAAGGGGACCCGCTATTTCGGCCCCTACACCGCCGGCGCCATCCGGGAGACCATGGACACCCTGCTCCGGGTCTTCCCCGTCCGGAGCTGCAGCGCCGGCGTCTTCAAGCGGGCCGAGGCAAGCGGCCGGCCCTGCCTGCTGGGCTACATCGACAAGTGCTCCGCGCCGTGCGTCGGACGGATTTCGCCGGAGGACCACCGGGCACTGGCCGACGATTTCTGTGCCTTCATGGGCGGCGAAGCCAAACGCTTCATCAACAAGCTGGAAAAGCAGATGGGCGACGCCGTGGCGAAGCTCGACTACGAGCACGCAGCCCGGCTGCGTGACGACATCACCGCGCTGCGGAAGGTATTCGAACGCAACGCCGTGGTGCTCTCCGAGGACACCGATGCCGACGTCTTCGCCCTGCACGAAGACGAGCTGGAAGCCGCCGTCCAGGTGTTCCACGTCCGCGGCGGCAGGATCCGAGGCCAGCGCGGCTGGGTGGTGGAAAAAGTGGAGGACTTCACCACCCCGGACCTGGTGGAGCACCTGCTGCAGCAGGTGTACGGGGAGGACGGCGACACGCACGGCCGGCTGCCCCGCGAAGTCCTGGTGCCGGTGGCCCCCAGCAACCAGGAAGACCTGGCCAATTGGCTGGGCGGGATCCGCGGCGCCAAAGTGGACATCCGGGTGCCGCAACGCGGTGACAAGGCGGCACTGATGTCCACTGTGCGCGAGAATGCCGAACACGCTCTGAAGCTTCACAAGACACGGCGGGCAGGTGACATCACTGTCAGGTCGCAGGCCCTCCAGGAGCTGCAGGAAGCCCTGGACCTTCCGGTTCCCCTGCTCCGGATCGAATGCTTCGACGTCTCCCACGTCCAGGGCACCAACGTCGTGGCTTCCATGGTGGTGGTGGAGGACGGGCTGCCCAAGAAGTCCGACTACCGCAAGTTCTCCATCACCGGCCCCGCGGCCGCTGATGACACCGCCGCCATGCACGACGTCCTGACGCGCAGGTTCCGCCACTACCTCCAAGACAAGTCGGCGCAGGTGGACGAATCCGTGCTGGAAGCTGACGGCCCGGAGGCGGCACCGGGCGCGGAGGTGCTGGACAGCACCACGCCGGCGCCAAAGGCCAAGTTCGCCTACCCGCCCAACCTGGTGGTGGTGGACGGCGGCCAGCCGCAGGTGAACGCGGCCGCCCGTGCACTCAAGGACCTCGGGATCGACGACGTCTACGTCGTGGGGCTCGCCAAACGCCTGGAGGAAGTCTGGCTTCCGGACAGCGACTTCCCGGTGATCCTTCCCCGGACCTCGCAGGGACTCTACCTGCTCCAGCGGATCCGCGACGAGGCCCACCGCTTTGCCATCACTTTCCACCGGCAGAAGCGCGGCAAGGCCATGACGGTGTCGGCACTGGACGCCGTCCCGGGCCTGGGCGCCTCCAAGCGGAAAGCCCTGCTGGCGCACTTTGGATCCGTCAAGGGCGTGAAGGCCGCCACGGTGGAGGAGCTCGCAGAGGCGAAGGGCATTGGCCCTGCCCTGGCCGGGGCCATCGTCAACCACTTCGCGGCGGAGGGGACCGAGGCCGTGACCGTGCCCGCGATCAACATGACCACCGGCGAAATCATTGAAACTTAGCTAGGGTAAAGGACGGGGCAGTGCCACAGCGGCGGCCCCGGGAACAACGAGGAAACGGGGCAGGCTTCATGGCAGACACGACCGCGGGATCCGGAGCGGGCCACGACGGGCTGGAGCCCGTCAAGCCGCTCGAAGCGGAACTGCTGGTGGTCACCGGGATGTCCGGCGCCGGACGGAGCACCGCCGCGGACGCGCTGGAGGACCACGGCTGGTACGTCGTGGAGAACCTGCCGCCGCAGATGCTGGGCACGCTCGCGGAGCTGGTCTCCCACGCCCCGCAGTCGATTCCACGGCTGGCCGTGGTGATCGATGTCCGCAGCAAGGGACTCTTTGCGGATATCCGTGCAGCCCTGGGGGCCCTGGCGGCCAGCGGTGTGACCTTCCGCGTCCTGTTCCTCGACGCCAGCGACAACGTCCTGGTCCGGAGGTTCGAACAGGGCCGGCGCCCGCACCCGCTGCAGGGAGGCGGACGCATCCTTGACGGCATCGCCGCCGAACGTGAGCTGCTGCAGGAACTGCGCGACAGCTCCGACGTCGTCCTCGACACCTCCAACTACAACGTCCACGGGCTGGCCACGGCCATCACCGAACTGTTCAGTGAAACCGGCCCGGTGGCCCTGCGGCTCAACGTCATGAGCTTCGGCTTCAAGTACGGCCTCCCGGTCGATGCCAACTATGTGGCCGACGTCCGGTTCATCCCCAACCCCCACTGGGTGCCCCAGCTGCGCCCGCAGACCGGCCTGGACAAGGACGTCAGCGACTACGTCCTGGAGGCCGAGGGCGTGAAGAACTTCGTGGACCGCTACGTCCTGGCCCTGGAACCGGTCCTGGAGGGATACCGCAGGGAGAACAAGCACTACGCCACCATCGCCGTCGGCTGCACGGGCGGCAAGCACCGCTCCGTCGCCGTCGCGGTTGAACTCTCCAAGAAACTCGCGCAGTATCCGCGGGTCACGGTGACCACCGCGCACCGGGATCTGGGCCGCGAGTAATGGCGCTGTTCACCGGAGCCCTGCCCCTGGTGCCGCCGGCCGCTGGTAAGGGCTCGGGCCAGCAGGACAAGGGCCCCAACGTCGTGGCCCTGGGTGGCGGGCACGGCCTGGCGGCCTCGCTGTCGGCTTTGCGCCTGCTCACCTCCGAGCTCACCGCAGTGGTGACGGTGGCGGACGACGGCGGCTCGTCCGGGCGCCTGCGCGAAGAGTACGGCGTCCTCCCGCCGGGAGACCTCCGCATGGCGCTGTCCGCGCTGTGCGACGACACCGACTGGGGACGCACCTGGCGTGACGTCATGCAGCACCGGTTCCGGGCCGGGACAGGCCCCGGGGGTTCGCTGGATGAGCACGCCATGGGCAACCTCCTGATCGTCACCCTGTGGGAGTTGCTGGGCGACGCCGTCGCAGGACTCAAATGGGCCGGTGCGCTGCTTGGCGCCCGCGGCCAGGTGCTGCCCATGTCCACGGTCCCGCTCACCATCGAAGGCGACGTCCGCGTCACCGCACCCGACGGCGGAACTGCCCTGCACACCATCCACGGCCAGGCACGCTGTGCCGTGGCCGGCTCGCTGGAGGAGGTCCGGCTCCTGCCCGAGGCCGCGCCTGCCTGCACCGACGCACTGACGGCCATCGAACTGGCGGACTGGGTGGTCCTGGGCCCCGGCTCCTGGTACACATCAGTCCTTCCGCACCTGCTCCTGCCGGAGATGCGGCAGGCACTGTGCAGCACCCCTGCCAAACGCTGCCTCACCATGAACCTCGCCACGGACACCAAGGAAACCAGCGGCATGACGGCGGCCGACCACCTCCACGTCCTCCGGCGCTACGCCCCCGAGTTCAGTGTGGACGTGGTCCTGGCCGATCCCGCGTCGGTACCGGACCGGCAGGAGTTCGAGAAGGCCGCCGGCATGATCGGCGCGGAGGTGGTCTTGGGTAAAGTAGGGGCGTCGGGACGCCGCCCCGTCCATGAGCCGCTCCGGCTGGCCACGGCGTACCAGGACATTTTTGGGAACAGTTAGGAAGGTGCCATGGCACTGACAGCATCGGTCAAGGAAGAACTGTCCCGTCTGGACATCAAGAAGTCATCAGTGCGCAAGGCTGAAGTCTCCGCAATGCTCCGGTTCGCCGGGGGACTGCACATCATTTCGGGCAGGATCGTCATCGAGGCGGAAGTTGACCTCGCGTCCACTGCACGCCGGCTCCGCGCCGCCATCGCCGAGGTCTACGGACACCAGAGCGAAATCATCGTGGTCTCCGCCGGCGGACTCCGCCGCGCCAGCCGCTACGTGGTCCGCGTGGTCCGCGACGGCGAGGCGCTGGCCCGCCAGACGGGCCTGCTGGATGGCCGCGGCCGCCCCGTGCGCGGCCTGCCGTCCGCCGTCGTCAACGGCTCGGCCGCAGACGCCGAAGCCGTGTGGCGCGGGGCGTTCCTGGCGCACGGTTCGCTCACCGAACCCGGCCGGTCGTCATCGCTGGAAGTCACCTGCCCGGGTCCGGAATCGGCCCTGGCCCTGGTGGGCGCCGCCCGCCGCCTGGACATCCAGGCCAAGGCCCGCGAGGTCAGGGGAGTGGACCGCGTGGTCATCCGCGACGGCGACACCATCGCCGCGCTCCTGACGCGCATGGGCGCCCACGACGCACTGATGGTGTGGGAGGAACGCCGGATGCGCAAGGAAGTCAGGGCCACAGCCAACCGGCTCGCGAACTTCGATGACGCCAACCTGCGCCGCTCCGCCCAGGCAGCCGTGGCTGCCGGCGCACGCGTGGACCGGGCCCTGGAAATCCTGGGCGACGACGTCCCGGACCACCTGAAGTACGCCGGCGAGCTGCGGGTGGCGCACAAACAGGCCAGCCTTGACGAGCTGGGCCGGCTCGCCGACCCCGTGATGACCAAGGACGCGATCGCCGGCCGGATCCGCCGCCTGCTGGCCATGGCGGACAAGCGTGCGCTTGACCTGGGCATTCCCGGAACGGACGCCAATGTGACGCCTGAAATGCTGGACGAGTAGGCGCCCCATAGAATCAGAAATAATTCCGGGCACCAGCTGCCCGGATGCACAATCCAAGAGTTACCAACCGGGCCTTCCTGGTCCACGATATTGGAGGATTTTGTGACCGAGTACGTATTGCCGGAACTCAGCTACGATTACGCCGCCCTCGAACCGCACATCTCTGCGCGGATCATGGAGCTGCACCACAGCAAGCACCACGCCACCTACGTGGCAGGCGCCAACAACGCCCTGGCCCAGCTGGCCGAGGCCCGCGAAAAAGGCGACTTCGCCAACATCAACCGGCTCTCCAAGGACCTCGCGTTCCACACCGGCGGCCACATCAACCACTCCGTGTTCTGGAAGAACCTGTCCCCGGACGGCGGCGACAAGCCCGAGGGCGAACTGGCTGCAGCGATCGATGACGCCTTCGGCTCCTTCGACGCGTTCCGCGCCCAGTTCTCCGCCGCGGCCCTGGGCCTGCAGGGTTCGGGCTGGGGCTTCCTGGCCTACGAGCCCATCGGCGGGAACCTGGTCATCGAGCAGCTCTACGACCAGCAGGGCAACGTTGCGCTGGGCACCACCCCGCTGCTGATGCTGGACATGTGGGAGCACGCCTTCTACCTGGACTACGTCAACGTCAAGGCCGACTACGTTAAGGCGTTCTGGAACATCGTCAACTGGGCCGACGTCGCCCAGCGCTTCGAGGCAGCACGCACCAACGCCACGGGACTCATCACCCTTCCGTAGTGACGTGCGATATACATCGCTGTAACAAACTTCACATTCTGACTTAAACAGGCCGGGATGTGGACCGTCCGCCCCCGCACTTGCGGGGGCGGACCCAGTTAAACGTAAGATAGGTCACGGAAGGCGGTTAGCCTTCAGCAATGAGGCTGGTCGCCCTCCGTGTAAATCATCTCTGCCCAATGGCGTGCGGGATCTGTTAGTTGGCTTCAACGCCCGCTCAACTAGTAGTGCTTTTCAAAGCACCAAGGAGACTGTAAAAGTGACGACCCGTATTGGTATCAACGGCTTTGGCCGCATTGGCCGCAACTACTTCCGCGCAGCGCTTGCCCAAGGCGCAGACCTCGAGATCGTTGCCGTCAACGACCTCACCAGCCCCGAAGCCCTGGCCCACCTGTTCAAGTACGACTCTGTCGGCGGCCGGCTGAAGGAAACCATCGAGGTCAAGGACGGCAACATCGTCGTCAACGGCAACGTGGTCAAGGTCCTGGCCGAGCGCGATCCCGCCAACCTCCCGTGGGGTGAGCTGGGCGTTGACATCGTGATCGAATCCACCGGGTTCTTCACCAAGGCTGCCGACGCCAAGAAGCACATCGATGCCGGCGCCAAGAAGGTCCTGATCTCCGCTCCGGCTTCGGACGAGGACATCACCATCGTCATGGGTGTTAACCACAACCTCTACGACAACGCCAAGCACAACATCATTTCCAACGCGTCCTGCACCACCAACTGCCTCGGCCCGCTGGCAAAGGTCGTCAACGACGAGTTCGGCATCGAGCGCGGGCTCATGACCACCGTGCACGCCTACACCGCCGACCAGAACCTCCAGGACGGCCCGCACAAGGACCTGCGCCGTGCACGTGCCGCAGCCATCAACATGGTTCCCACCTCCACCGGTGCCGCCAAGGCCATTGGCCTGGTCCTGCCTGAGCTCAAGGGCAAGCTGGACGGCTACGCCATCCGCGTTCCCGTGCCCACCGGCTCCGCCACCGACCTCACCGTCACCGTCTCCCGCGAAACCACCGTCGAGGAAGTCAACGCAGCCCTCAAGCGTGCTTCCGAGTCCGACGAGCTGCAGGGCTTCCTGACCTACACGGAAGAGCCGATCGTGTCCTCCGACATCGTTGGTGACCCCGCGTCGTCGATCTTCGACGCCGGCCTGACGAAGGTCATTGGCAACCAGGTCAAGGTTGTTTCCTGGTATGACAACGAATGGGGCTACTCCAACCGCCTCGTCGACCTCACGGAGCTTGTAGCAGCCAAGCTGGGCTAGGGTTAGACACATGACATCACACACCCTCAACGAACTGATCGCTGAAGGTGTCCGCGGGCGGTACATTCTGGTTCGAAGTGACCTGAATGTGCCGCT
Organism: Arthrobacter sp. NicSoilC5; assembly: GCF_019977395.1. Taxonomy (NCBI): domain Bacteria; kingdom Bacillati; phylum Actinomycetota; class Actinomycetes; order Micrococcales; family Micrococcaceae; genus Arthrobacter; species Arthrobacter sp. NicSoilC5. The sequence continues at coordinate 639,650 of NZ_AP024660.1, forward strand.
CGACGGCTCTACAGTCACTGACGACGGCCGCATCAAGGCCTCACTCCCAGTGCTGGCAAAGCTCACGGACGCCGGTGCCCGCGTGCTGGTAACAGCCCACCTAGGACGCCCCAAGGGCGCCCCGGAGGACAAATACTCCCTTCGCCCCGCAGTGGACCGCCTCGCCGAGCTGGCGGGCTTCAAGGTAACCCTGGCGGCCGATACTGTCGGCGACGCCGCCAAGGCTGCCGCCGCATCCCTGCAGGACGGTGAAGCACTCGTTCTGGAGAACGTCCGCTTCGACGCCCGGGAGACCAGCAAGGACGACGCCGAACGCGGCGCCTTCGCCGACGAGCTGGTGGCACTCACCGGCAGCAACGGCGCCTACGTGGACGATGCCTTCGGTGCCGTCCACCGCAAGCACGCCAGCGTCTACGACGTCGCCACCCGGCTGCCGTCGTACCAGGGCGACCTGGTGCACACCGAGGTTGAGGTCCTGCGGAAGCTGACCGCCGACACCCAGCGCCCCTACGTGGTGGTTCTGGGCGGTTCCAAGGTCTCGGACAAGCTCGCGGTGATCAACAACCTGATCGGCAAGGCTGACACCATCCTGGTGGGCGGCGGCATGCTCTTCACCTTCCTGGCGGCACAGGGACACAAGGTTGCCTCAAGCCTCCTTGAAGAGGACCAGATCCCGGTGGTCCAGGACTACCTGAAGCGCGCCGCGGACGCCGGCACTGAGTTCGTGGTTCCCACGGACGTAGTGGTGGCAGAGAAGTTCGCTGCGGACGCTGCGCACGAAACGGTTGCAGCCGACGCGATTGAGGGCAGCAGCTTTGGTGCCCAGGGCATCGGCCTGGACATTGGTCCTGATACCGCTGCCGCCTTCGCTGAGCGGATCAAGGGAGCCCGTACGGTCTTCTGGAACGGCCCCATGGGCGTTTTCGAATTCGAGGCCTTCTCTGCAGGCACCCGCGCCATCGCGCAGGCCCTGACCGGCACCGACGGGTTCACAGTGGTGGGCGGCGGAGATTCGGCCGCGGCAGTACGCACCCTGGGATTCAGCGATGACCAGTTCGGCCACATTTCCACCGGCGGCGGCGCCAGCCTGGAGTACCTCGAAGGCAAGGAACTCCCCGGCCTCAGCGTCCTGGACCGCTAGAACCGGACCGGTAAAGCGGGACGGCAGAATCACCGCTGCTGTCCGCCAGTAACGGACCTCGCAGTCCTCCGGCCGGCAGGTTGCCCATGGCAGCCTGCCGGCCGATTACATATCAAGAACTTTTTGGAGATTACGTGACTACGTCAACGAACGGCGCTTTCGACCGCAAGCCCTTCATCGCGGGCAACTGGAAAATGAACATGGACCACGTGCAGGGCATCACCCTCCTGCAGAAACTCGCCTGGACGCTGTCCGACGCAAAGCATGACTACAGCCGCGTCGAGGTTGCCGTCTTCCCGCCGTTCACCGACCTCCGCGGGGTCCAGACCCTGGTGCAGGGCGACGACCTGCAGGTCGCGTATGGTGGCCAGGACCTGTCGCAGTTCGACTCAGGCGCCTACACCGGCGACATCTCCGGGCAGTTCCTGAACAAGCTCGGCTGCAAGTACGTGCTGGTGGGCCACAGCGAACGCAGGACCATCCACAACGAGTCCGACGACGTCCTAAACGCCAAGGTCAAGGCAGCGTTCAAGCACGGCGTCACCCCCGTCCTTTGCGTGGGGGAAGGACTGGAAATCCGCCAGGCCGGGACCCACGTCGAGCACACGCTCCAGCAGCTCCGTGCCGGAGTGGCGGGCCTGACCAACGAGCAGGCAGCCGAACTGGTGGTTGCGTACGAGCCCGTCTGGGCCATCGGCACCGGTGAAGTGGCCGGACCGGAGGACGCACAGGAAATGTGTGCCGCCATCCGTGCAGAACTCGAGAGCCTTTTCGGCGCCGACGTGGCAGCCAAGACCCGGCTGCTGTACGGCGGCTCAGTCAAGGCCAACAACGCTGCCGCCATCCTGCAGGAGCGCGATGTGGATGGCGTCCTGGTGGGTGGCGCCAGCCTTGACCCGGCTGAGTTTGCTAATATTGTCAGGTTCGAGAGCCACCTGGTCACGGACTAGTCCGTAGCCAGCGCATACTCCCGCAATTCCAACTTCCGAAAGGCCGTCGTGGACGTTCTTCATGTCATTCTGCAGATCCTCCTGGGTATCACCAGCCTCCTGCTGACGCTGCTGATCCTCCTGCACAAGGGACGCGGCGGCGGACTGTCAGATATGTTCGGCGGCGGCATGAGCTCAGGCCTCAGCTCCTCGGGCGTGGCAGAACGCAACCTCAACCGCTTCACCATCATCCTGGGCGTCACCTGGGGTGTGGTGATCATCGGGCTTGGCCTGATCATGCGCTTCAGCGGCGCCGGCGACTCCTAAAGGGTCCGCTGGATAGGGTCCTGCGGCACTCCCGCCGCCCCGCCCTGGCATCTAAACTGTGGCTGTCGGTTTACCCGGCAGCCACAGTTTTTGTTTAAGCTGCAGGGCTCCGGCGTCCGCTTCGAGGCAGGAGTTTCCATGGTCCATCCAGCATCAGGCTTCCGAGGCACCCGTGCCGGTGTTGTCGCAGGCTCCGGATCGAGCCTGCAGAGCAATGACTCGTCCTCCCAGCCCCTCCCGCGCATCCGGGTGTCCTACTGGTGCGCGAAGGGCCATGAGACCCAGCCGGTGTTCCTGAAAATGCCTGACGACCAGATTCCGCAGACGTGGGACTGCCGGCGGTGCGGCGCGACCGCTTCCCGGGACGGCCAGGCGGCGGCGCCGGATGACCCGTTCGACGACGGCTACAAGAGCCACCTGGAATACGTTAAAGAACGGCGCTCCGGCCAGGACGCCGAGGACGTCCTGGCCGGAGCGCTGGAAAAGCTACGCTCCCGCGGCGTCCTTCCGGACCAGCTGCTCGGGGACACGTGAGGCTGCGTTCTCGTCGATAAGCCACAGGGTCCGGGACGTTCCCCGTGGGCCCGACGCAGGCACCTGCACCGGGTTGGCCCCGGCCAGGGCGAGTCCGACGGCTCCGGCCTTGTCCTCGCCTGCAACAACCATCCAGACCTCCGCCGCCGTATTGATGGCAGGCAGGGTCAGGGAAATCCGCAGCGGTGGCGGCTTGGGGGAGTTCCGCACCCCAACCACTGTTAGCTCCTTCTCGCGGACTCCGGCCTGCTCCGGGAACAGCGATGCAATGTGGGCGTCCGGACCAACCCCCAGCAGCACCACGTCCAGGCGGGGGAGTGCGGACGGTTCCTCAGGCCTGTCGTCGGACATGTCCGCCGCGTGCTCGGCTGCCGCGGCATCCCGCAACTGGCGTGCATAGTCCTCAGCCGCTTCTTCGGGTGTGCCGAACTCATCGGCAGAACCCGGAGAGTGGATCCGTTCCGGGTCCACCGGAATGTGGGACAGCAGCGCGTCAAACGCCTGCTTGGTATTCCGGTCCGGATCTGCGGCACCGATGAAGCGTTCGTCACCCCACCAGAAGTTGACCTTGGACCAGTCGACGGCGGGCGCCGCCGGGGAGTCCGCAACAGCCTTCAGCGTGCCGATCCCGACGGTTCCCCCGGTGAGCACCACCGTGGCTTCGCCGTACTTGTCCTGGACATCAACGAGCTTGGTGATCAGGCGTGCCGCTATGGCGGCCATGAGGACGGACGAATCAGGATGGATGCTTACTCGTGGGTCAACGCTCACTGGGTCGGACGCTCCTTAGATTGGTACGTGGCAGTCCAATAGTAATCACTTCGCCAAATACTTCGTCGGGGTCCAGGCGGCGCAGTTCTTCGGCGAGGCAGTCGCGGAGGCTGCGGCGCGGGAGGGAGATCCGCTGGGCGGGCTGGCCCGGCTGGGTGAGCTCGGCGATGGACAGTCCCGGCCGGAAGAGTTGGACGTCCCCGCCTGGGCGGGTCAGCCGCACGCGGCGGATGCCGGTCCCGGCGGGGTCCGCGACGATGGTCACCGGGGCGTCCAGGGTCAGGGTCAGCCAGGCTGCGAGCAGGATGGTGGAGGGTGAGTCCGAGGCGCCTTCGACCGCTACCGCCGTCACGGGCGAGGAGTCCACCTCGTCCAAGGCGGCCGCGAGCTGGATGCGCCAGTTGGTCAGGCGCGTCCAGGCGAGGTCGGTGTCGCCGGCTTTGTAGGTCCGGTGGATGCGTTCCAGGGCGGCCTGGGGGTCGGGTTCGTTCGCGGAGTCGGTGATCCTGCGGTGGGCGATCGCACCGATGGACGTTTCGCAGGCGTTCTCGGGGGCGCCGTGCGGCCACCAAGCCACGATCGGCGCGTCCGGAAGCAGCAGCGCGGCGACCAGGGACTCACTTTCGCGGGCGAGTTGGCCGTAGCCGCGCAGCACGATGACCTCGGAGGCGCCGGCGTCCCCGCCGACCCGGATCTGGGCGTCGAGCCGGTCCTCGTTGTCCTTCCCGGCATCGGCGAGCACGATGATCCGGCAGGGGTGTTCGCGGGAGGCGTCGTTGGCGGCCTCAATCGCTTCTTCCTCGAGCCCGGACTTGGTCACAACCACGAGGGTCAGGACCCGGCCCAGGGCGATCACGCCGCCCTGCTCGCGCAGGGCCATGAGTTTCTTGGACACCTTTGAGGTGGTGGTGTCCGGCAGGTTAACGATCATGGCCTTCTCCAGGTTCGTCCGTCGCGGGCCAGCAGCTCGTCAGCCGAGGCCGGGCCCCAGGAGCCGGGGGCGTAGGGTTCGGGCTGTTCGGACAGTGATGCCCAGTATTCCTCGAACGGGTCAAGGATCTTCCAGGAGAGCTCCACTTCCTCATGACGGGGGAACAGCGGTGGCTCACCCAGCAGCACGTCCAGGATCAAACGCTCGTAGGCTTCCGGGGAGGACTCGGTGAACGAGTGCCCGTAGCCGAAGTCCATGGTCACATCCCGGACTTCCATCTGCGTGCCGGGGACCTTGGACCCGAACCGGATGGTCACACCTTCGTCGGGCTGGACACGGATCACCACGGCGTTCTGGCCGAAGTCGTCCTCGCCGTGGTCCCGGAAGAGCAGGTTCGGGGCGCGCTTGAACACCACCGCGATCTCCGTCACCCGCCGGCCCAGTCGCTTGCCCGCGCGCAGGTAGAACGGCACCCCGGACCAGCGGCGGGTGTGGATGTCCACGCGCACCGCAGCGTAGGTTTCCGTGGTGGAATCGGCGGGGATGCCTTCTTCCTCCAGGTAGCCCAGGACCTGCTCGCCGCCCTGCCAGCCGCCGGTGAACTGCCCCCGCGCCGAATGCGTCGACAAATCCTCCGGGAGCTTCACCGCTGCCAGGACCTTTTCCTTCTCCGCCCGCAGGTCATCGGCGTTGAACGAGATGGGTTCCTCCATCGCGGTGAGCGCGAGCAACTGCAGCAGGTGGTTCTGGATCACGTCGCGGGCGGCACCGACACCGTCGTAATACCCCGCCCGGCCACCGGTCCCGATGTCCTCGGCCATGGTGATCTGGACGTGGTCCACGTAGTTCGCGTTCCACAGTGGCTCGAACAACTGGTTCGCAAAGCGCAGCGCCAGGATGTTCTGCACCGTTTCCTTGCCCAGGTAGTGGTCAATCCGGAACACCGCGTCCGGCGGGAACACCGACTCCACAATGTCATTGAGCTGCCGGGCCGATTCCAGGTCATGACCGAACGGCTTCTCGATGACCACGCGGCGCCACTTGTCCCCGTCGGCCTGCGCCAGGCCGTGCTTGGAGAGCTGACGGCAGACCTGCTCGAACGCTTTCGGCGGGATCGACAGGTAGAACGCGTGGTTGCCCCGGGTGCCCCGGACGTCGTCGAGTTCCTTGATCGTCTCGCCCAGACGCTCAAACGCCGCGTCGTCGTCGAACTCGCCCTGCACAAACCTGATGCCCTCAGAGAGCTGGTTCCACACAGCCTCATCAAACGGCGTGCGGGCATGGGCCTGCACCGAGGCCTTCACCTCGGCGGCGAAATCCTCCTTGTCCCACTCCCGGCGGGCGAAGCCCACCAACGCAAAACTCGGCGGCAACAACCCACGGTTGGCCAGGTCATACACCGCCGGCATCAGCTTCTTCCGGGCAAGATCCCCCGTGACCCCGAAAAGGACCAACGACGACGGACCGGCGATCCGGTTCAAACGGCGGTCACGCGGATCGCGCAACGGATTACGCCCGCGGCCCGCGCCCTTCCTGCCGTATTCAGTTTCTGGCATGGTTACTTTTGCGCCTTAGCTTTCGGTTGCGGATGCGCGGGTGGACAGTGCAGCGACGACGTCCTGCAGCTGGGCCACGCCGGCGGCACGGTCGGTGAGGTGGAGGCGCAGCACGGGACGGCCATGCTCACCCAGGACCTGGGCGTCGCCTGCAGCCTGGGCAGCGATGAGCTCACCAAAGGTGAACGGCCGGTCTGGGATGCCCAGGTCCTCTGCAGGGGCGGCAGTGACCTGGAGGAACACGCCGATGGCAGGGCCGCCCTTGTGGAACTGGCCGGTGGAGTGCAGGAAGCGCGGGCCCCAGCCGAACGTCACGGGACGGCCGGTGGCAGCAGCCAGTTCGTCACGGATGCCTTCGAGCCCGGCGAAGGCCAACCGGTCGAAGTACGCCTGGACGCTCAGGTAGCTGTCGGCGGACAAGGTGCCCAGCAGAGCCTTGACGGCACCCTCTGCGGTAGCGGCCTCGCCAAGCCAGTCGCCGCCGCGCACCTCGATGGCGCCGTCAACGAATGCCGCCGGCGTAGGCTCCGGCTGGGCGTCCAGCAGTCCGCGTGCGGCTACCTTGGCGGCCTCGACGTCGGGCTGGTCGAAGGGGTTGATTCCCAGCAGGCGGCCGGCGACGGCGGTGGCGAACTCCCACACCATCATTTGGGTGGCAAGGCCGCCGGCGATGGCCACCTGGTTGTCGCCGAGTTCGATGTCGGCATCCGCGGCCACAAGCCGCACCACCAGCACGTCAGCCGCGCCGGAAGTGACCTCCGGGGACTGCGGGCCTGCGACGACCGGCAGGATGCCCGTGCCCAGCTTGCCGGTGGATTCGGCGATGAGCTGTTCAGCCCAGTCAGCAAATCCAACAATGCCGGAGCCGTCCTCGGCGATGACAATCTTGTTCCGCAGCGGGTTGGTCCCGCCCAGTGCCGTACCCAGGGCGAGCCCGATGTTTTCCGGCGCATCATCGTTGAGGATTTCGGCAGCTTCTTCTGCCTCGTCCAGGAACGCCTGGATGTCCACCCCGGCCAGGCCGGAGGGTACAAGGCCGAACGCGGTCAGCGCCGAGTAGCGGCCGCCGACGTTGGGATCGGCATTGAAGACAGCCCGGTAGCCGGCTTCGCGTGAGGCCTTGTCCAGCGGTGAGCCGGGGTCGGTCACGATGATGATCCGGCTCTTGGCGTCCACGCCGGCCTCGGTGAAGGCCTGCTCGAAGATCCGCCGCTGGGAATCCGTTTCCAGGGTGGAACCGGACTTGGATGAGACCACGATGGCGGTGGCGGCCAGCCGGTCTGCGAGGGCAGCACGGACCTGGTCCGGGTCCGTGCTGTCCAGCACTGTCAGCTCGACGCCGGCCGTGCCCGCGATGACCTCGGGAGCCAGCGAGGATCCGCCCATGCCGCAAAGCACGATCCGGCTGACGCCTTCGGCGCGCAGGGCGTCACGGAGTTCCAGGATGTCCTTGACCAGGGGCTGTGAAACGGTGGCGGCCTCCACCCAGCCCAGGCGGACTGCGGACTCGGATTCGGCGTCCGGACCCCACAACGTGTGGTCCTTGGCGAAGATCCGGGTGGCGATCCGGTCCTCGACGAGGGCGGGAAGGTGCTGTTCAAGCGCCTGCTGGGCAGCGCCGGTGGCGTCGTAGCTGAGAGTGCTCATAGGTGTTAGGAAGCCTTTCGTGCAGAGGCGAGGGCGCCTTCGACGTCGGCCAGCAGTTCCTTCCAGCTGGCCACGAACTTGTCCAGGCCTTCGGTTTCAAGGAGCGCGACGACCTCGTTGTAGGAAACGCCGAGCTTTTCCAGGGCGTCGAGGGTTGCGTTCGCCTCATCATAGGTGCCGGTGACGGTGTCACCGGTGACCACGCCGTGGTCGAAGGTGGCGTCCAGGGTCTTCTCCGGCATGGTGTTCACGACGCCGGGGGCCACGAGTTCGGTGACGTACAGGGTGTCCGGGTACGCCGGGTCCTTGACGCCGGTGGAGGCCCACAGGGGGCGCTGGGGGAGCGCGCCGGCGTCGGCCAGCAGGGCCCAGCGCTCGGCGGCGAACAGTTCCTCGTAGACCTGGTAGGCCAGGCGGGCGTTGGCCACGCCGGCCTTGCCCTTGAGGGCCTTGGCCTCATCGGTGCCGATCTTGTCGAGGCGCTTGTCGATCTCGGTGTCCACGCGGGAAACGAAGAAGGACGCAACGGAGTGGATCTTCGACAGGTCGTGGCCGTTTTCCTTGGCCCGCTCCAGGCCGGACTGGAAGGCGTTGATGACGGCGCGGTAGCGCTCCAGGGAGAAGATCAGGGTCACGTTGACGCTGATGCCCTCGGCCAGGGTTGCCCTGATGGCTTCGAGGCCTTCGAGCGTGGCCGGGATCTTGATGTGGACGTTGTCCTTGTTGACGCGCTGGTAGAGGTGCTTGGCCTCGGCGATGGTTCCTGCGGTGTCCCAGGCAAGGCGCGGGTCGACCTCGATGGAGACCCGGCCGTCGACGCCCCTCGTGGCGGCAGCGACCGGGGCGAACAGGTCGCAGGCATCGGCAACGTCGGTGGTGGTGATCTCGAAGATCGTGTCCTCCACGCTGGCGCCCTCTGCTGCCTTGCTGGCGATGATGTGGTCGTAGTCGGTACCGGAGGTGATGGCGGCGTGGAAGATGGACGGGTTGGTGGTCACACCAACCACGTTCTTCTCTTCGATGAGCTTGCGGAGGGTGCCGGTTTCCAGGCGTCCGCGGGAAAGGTCGTCGAGCCAGATGGAAACACCGGCGTCGGAAAGCTGCTGGGTGGGAGTAGTCATTGTTATATCTCCTAAAAGTTTAGGTTTCAGGCCTGGAGGCTGGAGAGGGAGTCCTTGGCGGCGGCGGCGACAGCTTCTGCCGTGATGCCGAACTCCTGGAAGAGGCGCTTGTAGTCAGCCGAAGCGCCGTAGTGTTCAAGGCTGACGGAGCGTCCGGCGTCGCCGACGAATTCGCGCCAGCCCAGGGCAAGTCCGGCCTCGACCGAGACGCGTGCCTTGACGGCGGCCGGCAGCACGGATTCGCGGTAGGTGGCGTCCTGCTTCTTGAACCACTCAACGCAGGGCATGGACACCACGCGGGCGGCGATGCCGTCGGCCTGGAGGGCTTCGCGGGCCTGGACGGCCAGCTGGACCTCGGAGCCGGTGGCAATCAGGATCACATCAGCCGGAACGGTGGCGCCGTCCTTCGACGCTTCGGCCAGCACGTAGCCGCCCTTCGCCACGCCTGCCGTGGATGCGAAAGTGTCGCCGTCGGCGTCGCCCGTACCGCGTTCCCACGTGGGAATGTTCTGGCGGGTCAGCACGATGCCTGCCGGGTTGGAGTGGTTCTCCAGCATGGTCTTCCAGGCTGCTGCCACTTCGTTCGCGTCACCGGGGCGGACCACGTCCAGGCCCACGATGGCGCGCAGCGATGCGAGCTGTTCCACGGGCTGGTGGGTGGGGCCGTCCTCACCCAGGCCGATGGAGTCGTGCGTCCAGACGTACAGGGACGGGACACCCATCAGGGCGCCGAGGCGGATGGCGGGGCGCTGGTAGTCGCTGAAGATCAGGAAGGTTCCGGAGAATGCACGGGTGTTGCCCGCCAGGCTGATGCCGTTCACGATCGACGCTGCGGCGTGCTCGCGGATACCAAAGTGCAGCACCCGGCCATACGGGTTGCCGGACCAGGCACCGGTCTGCTTGGAGGCAGGCACGAAGGACGGGGAACCCTCGATGGTGGTGTTGTTGGACTCAGCGAGGTCGGCGGAGCCGCCCCACAGCTCGGGCAGGACCGGGCCGAGGGCGTTCAGGACCTTGCCGGAGGCTGCGCGGGTGGAGACATCCTTGCCGGCCGGGAAGACCGGAAGCGCGGCGTCGACGTCGGCAGGGAGTTCCTGCGCCTCGATGCGCTGGAGGAGGGCGGCGCCCTCCGGGTTGGCTTCACGCCAGGCGTTGAAGGATTCTTCCCAGGCCTTGTGTTCTGCGGCGCCGCGTTCCACCACTGCGCGGGCGTGGTCCAGGACTTCCTGGTCCACCTCGAAGGACTTGGCGGGGTCGAAGCCCAGCACCTCCTTCAGTGCGGCCACCTCTTCGGCGCCAAGGGCGGAACCGTGGATCTTGCCGGTGTTCTGCTTCTTGGGGGCCGGGTAGCCGATGATGGTGCGCAGCGAGATGATGGACGGCTTGGAGGTTTCGGCCTTGGCGGCGAGCAGGGCGCTGTAGAGCTCCTGGACGTCTTCCTTGTATTCGCCGGTCCGGGTCCAGTCCACGCGCTGGGTGTGCCAGCCGTAGGCCTCGTAACGCTTCAGGACATCCTCGGTGAACGCGATGTCGGTGTCGTCTTCGATGGAGATGTGGTTCTCGTCGTAGATCACCACGAGGTTGCCCAGTTCCTGGTGTCCTGCCAGTGAGGACGCCTCGGACGTGACACCTTCCTGGAGGTCGCCGTCGGAGGCGATGACCCAGATGGTGTGGTCAAACGGCGACTCGCCGGCGGGAGCATCGGCGTCGAACAGGCCACGCTGCCGGCGCTGGGAGTAGGCGAATCCCACCGAGGACGCCAGGCCCTGGCCCAGCGGGCCCGTGGTGATCTCCACGCCGGCGGTGTGCTTGTACTCGGGGTGGCCGGGAGTCAGCGAGCCCCACGTGCGCAGGGCCTCAAGGTCCTTGAGTTCCAGGCCATAGCCGGAAAGGAAAAGCTGGATGTAGAGCGTCAGGGACGTGTGGCCGGGGGACAGGACGAACCGGTCACGGCCAAGCCACTGCGGATCGCGCGGGTCATGGCGCATCAGCTTCTGGAAGAGAAGGTATGCGGCGGGGGCCAGGCTCATGGCAGTGCCGGGGTGGCCGTTGCCCACCTTCTCCACCGCGTCCGCGGCGAGGACACGGATGGTGTCCACGGCGCGCTGGTCCAAGCTGGTCCATGACAGTTCTTGCTCTTCCAAATGTGGCACGAAAACCGGGCCCCTCTCTGTGCTGGTGGCGGCGGTACACCGGATCCGTCCAAGGGCGCGCTGTTTGGCGCCCGCTGCGGTGTGTACCAGCCGTTCACCATCGAAACGTTGATCCTTGCATTCAGTCACGGACAGCAAGCGGGAATGCGTTTTCCACCGCTTTCTTGCTGCGTGCTGATCTGGTGACAGCTTAGCTCTTATCCATACTGCGGGCGGCGCAAATCTCACGTTTTGGACGCAATTTCCCCTTTTGTGAATGACCTTCACGGAGGGTTGAGTTAATCTGCTCGAATGGGCCCGCGAGCGATCAATTGCGCATAGTGCGGGGCGGGGACAGGGCCGTTGGCGCGGTATGATAATCGGAGGCCAACGCCGGGCGCGCATCCCTATCGCCGCCCGGGGTATCCCGGCTGTTGCACGCACGTGAAGCGTTTCCTTCCTTAAGTGCCGTGCCCGGGTCCGGGCCGCACGACCGGAGCTGCCTGCCAGCCTCAACTGCCACACAGAACGGGTGACTGCCACCGTGAGCACAACAGATACGCCGCTGAACGCATCCCGGGCCTCCGGCATAGGGTTTGCCCGTAAGGCCAAGGCGTATCTCGCCCTCACCAAGCCGCGCGTGATTGAGCTGCTCCTGGTGAGCACCCTGCCCACCATGATCTACGCCGAGCGGGGCTTCCCGTCCATCGGGCTGATCCTTGCCACGCTGGTGGGCGGCGCCTTTGCTGCCGGCAGCGCCGGAGCCTTCAACTGCTACATCGACCGGGACATCGACAAGCTGATGCACCGGACGGAAAACAGGCCGCTGGTCACCGGCGAAGTCACCCCGCGGGAAGCCCTGGTCTTTTCCTGGCTGCTGGGCGCAGCCGCCATCGTGATCCTGTGGTTCGGCGCCAATCCGCTCTCTGCCTGGCTGGGCCTGGGTGCCATCTTCTTCTACGTGGTCATCTACACCATGATCCTCAAGCGCCGCACGGCGCAGAACATCGTATGGGGCGGTGCCGCAGGCTGCTTCCCGGTGCTGATCGCGTGGGCTGCCGTGACCAACTCGGTGGAGTGGCCCGCCGTCATCCTGTTCATGGTGATCTTCCTTTGGACGCCGCCGCACTACTGGCCCCTGTCCATGCGCTATGGCGAGGACTACCGGAACGCCAACGTCCCCATGCTTGGAGCCATCGCCGGGGCCAAGGTCGTCTCTGTCCAGGTGGTGCTGTACGCCTGGGCCATGGTGGCCTCCTCCTTGCTGATGATCCCGGCCGGCGGGGCGGGCTGGGTGTACACGGTGACGGCCGTCGTCGCGGGCGCCTGGTTCCTCTATGAGTCCCATGCGCTGTACTCCCGCGCCCACCGCGAGGATATTTCCGACAAGCGCGCCATGAAGGTGTTCCACGGTTCCATCAGCTACCTGACGCTGCTGTTTATCGCCCTCGCGGTGGACCCCTTCGTTGGAAGTGCTGTCATGCCCGGCTAGCCACTGCGGCCTGGCACCACGGCGGCTCCTGCTTCAGGCAGGAGCCGCCGTTGTGCTTTAATCGTCGACAGGAAAAATGTGACAAGTTTGTCATATCTATCACATTAACTGTCATTGCCGGTGACCGAATGCTTACGGTGGAGCGGACCCTTCCCGCGACCAAAGGAAATCCCCATGGAAGCCCGTCCCGCTGCCGTCTCCGCCCCCAGCCACAGCCCGCCCGGAGGAGGCGGCGGAGGCCGCCGCCGGTTCCTGTCCCGCCATCCCTTCTTCGCCCACCTTGGCGCCGACGTGCCGGCATCGCTGGTGGTGTTCCTGGTGGCACTCCCGCTCTCGCTGGGGATTGCAGCGGCCTCCGGGGCGCCCATCATGGCGGGACTTATCGCCGCCACCATCGGGGGGATCGTGGCCGGAAGCCTCGGCGGCTCACCCCTCCAGGTGAGTGGACCGGCGGCCGGACTGACCGTCGTCGTGGCCGGCCTCGTCCAGGAATTCGGCTGGCAGGTGACCTGCGCCATCACCGCGGCCGCCGGCGTCGTCCAGCTTTTGCTGGGTTTCAGCCGGGTGGGAAGGGCCGCCCTGGCGGTGTCGCCGGTAGTGGTCAAGGCCATGCTCGCCGGCATCGGCGTCACCATCATCCTGCAACAACTGCACGTGATTCTCGGGTCCAGGCCCGCCGGATCCGCCCTGGAGAACCTCGCCGGACTCCCGGCGGCCATTACCAACCTCGAGCTGCACGCGGCCCTGCTGGGGCTGGCCGTCGTGGCGATCCTGCTGTGCTGGAAGTTCCTGCCCGCCGCTGTCCGGCGGATTCCCGGGCCCTTGGCCGCCGTCGCGGCAGGAACCGCACTGTCCGTGGCTTTTGCGCCCGGCGTTGAACGCATATCCCTGGACGGGTCCATCGTCGACGCCATCGCCCTGCCGCAGCTCCCTGACGGAAACTGGCGCGCCTTCGCGTTCGCCGTCATGACCATGGCGCTGATCGCCAGTATCGAGTCCCTTCTGTCCGCTGTGGCCGTGGACAAGATGCAAACCGGTCCGCGGACAAACCTCAACCGGGAGCTTATTGGGCAGGGTACGGCAAACATCCTCTCCGGGTCGCTGGGCGGCCTACCGGTGACGGGTGTGGTCGTGCGCAGCGCCACCAATGTGGAAGCGGGCGCGGCCACGCGCACGTCCGCGGTGCTGCATGGGGTGTGGATCCTTGCGTTCTCGGCCCTCTTCTCCGGTCTGATCCAGCTGATTCCGTTGGCTGTCCTGGCCGGCCTGCTGGTGGTGATCGGTGCCCGCCTGATCAAAGTGGCGGACATCCGCACCAGCCTGCGGACCGGGGATCTCCCGATCTATGCGGTGACCCTGGTCTGCGTGGTGTTCCTGAACCTGCTTGAGGGCGTCATGATCGGCCTTGCGCTTGCCGCCGCCAACGTCCTCTGGCGTGTCCTGCGGGCCCAGATCCATGCCCACCCGCCGGCCGCCCCGTCGTCGCCCTGGCGCGTGACGATCGCCGGTTCGTGCAGCTTCTTCGCGCTGCCAAAGCTCAACCCCGTTCTCCAGGTTGTACCGGCCGGCAGGAACGTGGTGGTGGAGCTGAACGCGGACTACGTCGACCACTCTTTCCGTGAAGCCCTGCTCGCCTGGCAGCTGCAGCACCAGGCCACCGGCGGAACCGTGCGCCTTGAGGAACACGGCAACACCGTTTTCCAGGATGCCGGTCACCAGGCACCCAGGCGCGAGGAAGCCACCGAACTGCCGCTCCCGCCGCGGAAGGAACCCCTGCTGGTGGGGGTCAACAAGTACCACCGCCGGTTTGCCCACCAGGTCCGTCCGCTGGTCCATGACCTGACGGAAGGCCAGAACCCTGACAGCCTGTTCGTGGCCTGCGTCGATTCCCGCGTCAACCCGAACCTGATCACCAGCAGCGGCCCCGGAGATCTGCTCACGCTGCGGAACATCGGCAACGTGGTGTGCAGCCACGGGCGGGACGACTCGATTGATTCGGCCCTGTCCTTTGCCGTCAACGGCCTGCGGGTGCAGTCCCTGGTCATTTGCGGGCACTCCAACTGCGGTGCCATGAACGCGCTCCTTGCGGAAGCCGACAGCGGAGATAACAGTTCCCTGGGCCCGGCGTTCAACCAGTGGCTGGACCATGCCCGGCCCAGCTATGCGGCACTGCTGGCTGGGCACCCGGTGGGCAGGCAGGCCGCCGCAGCGGGCTACGGGACCGTTGACCAGCTCTCGATGGTCAACGTGGCCGTGCAGCTGGCAAAGCTCCAGGACCATCCGGTGACCGGGCCCGCACTGGCCGATGGGACGGTCCAGGCCACGGGACTCTTCTATGACATTGCCACGGCCCGGGTCCTCCAGGTTTCCTCCGACGGCATCGAGAACCTGGATCCTGCCTTCGACGCCGGCCGCCAGGGCAGCGTCGCCGCAGCCGGCCGCTAGCCAGCGGACTTAAAAGGAGGCGCCCCGGTCCTGACGTGGACCGGGGCGCCTGGCGCCAGATGCGCTGGAGGCTATTTCACCTTGCTGGACCGCGCGATGTCCCAGGCATTGGTCGAGGCTGCCATGAGCAGCGCCGCGCCGAGCATGTGCGCTGCCACCAGCAACGCCGGGATGCCGTTGTAGTACTGCGTGAACCCGATAATGGCCTGCAGCACGGTAACGCCCAGGAGCATCAGGACTGCCGTCCGGAACGGGCCCGAAATGCGGCGGCGAATGACCAGCACCAAGGCCACCACGGTGCCCGCCGTCACCAGGTAGGCCGGTACGGCGTGGATGTGGGAGAACAGGTCCCAGTCGAGGTCGTTGCGGGGGGCGTCAGCGTCACCGGCGTGCGGACCGGCGCCGGTGACGACGACGCCAAGCATGACGGCCACGGCGGAGAAGAGTGCGACGGCGGCCGTCACCGGACGCAGCACGGCCGGCAGTTCCGCGGGGCGGCCTGCGGGGAAGCGGCCGGTCCGGCCGAAGGCGCGGTTCACCAGCAGGGTGGAGAACACCACCAGGGCCATCGACACCAGGAAGTGCAGGCCCACCACCCACGGGTTGAGGTTGGTGAGCACGGTAACGCCGCCGATGACGGCCTGTGCGGGGATGCTGGCGAGCAGTCCGAGGGCCAGCAGGAAGAGGTCCTTGCGTTCCTTCCGCAGGTTCCACAAGTAGACCAGCATGAGCGCGGCCACAGCGGCCAGCGCGAAGGTCAGGAGCCGGTTGCCGAACTCGATGAAGCCGTGGATGCCCATCTCGGGAGTGTTCACGATCGAGTCCGAGGTGCAGCGGGGCCAGGTGGGGCAGCCAAGGCCTGAGGCCGTGAGGCGGACAGCGCCGCCCGTGACCACCAGAAGCGTCTGGCCGATCAGGGATGCGACGGCGAGGCGGCGGATGCGGACGTCCACCGTGCGGGGGAGCCGCGACGCCAGGCGGCCGGCAAGCTGGGGAAGGCGTGAAGCCGTGGTCACGATTATCTCAATTCCACTTGAACCAACGGATGGCTGCGGCTCCGGCAATGACTGTCCAGAGCAGCAGGATCAGGGCGGCGCCGCCGTTCACGGCCCCGCCCAGGAAAGCGGCGCGCATCGATTCACCGAGGGCGCCGGAAGGCAGGAAATGGACGACGGCCTGCGCCGCGGCGGGCAGCCGTTCGGCCGGGAGGACGATCCCGCCCATGGCACCGAGGAGGATCCACAGCAGGTTAGTGATCGCCAGCGTCGCTTCCGGCCGGACGGTTCCGGCCACCAGCAGCCCCAGGGCAGTGAAAGCCGCTGCGCCCAGTGCCAGCAGCGCAAGCCCGGGGAGCCAGCCGGCCGCCGTCGGCTGCCACCCCAGCGCCAGGGCAACAAGGCCCACCACCACTACCTGGAGGCAGAGGACGGCCAGCACCGAGAGAACCTTGCCGGCGATCAGGCCGCCGCGCCCAAGGGGCGTCGTGGACAGGAACCGGAGCACCCCGTAGCGGCGGTCGAAGCCGGTGGCGATGCCCTGGCCGGTGAAAGCCGTGGACATGGCGCACAGGGCCAGGATGCCCGGAACGGCCACGTTGATGCGGCTGGAGCCCATTCCGTCCAGGAAGGGCGTCACCGTCAGGCCGACCAGTGCCAGCAGGGGCAGCACCACAGCCAAGATCAGCTGTTCGCCGTTGCGCAGCATGGTCAGTGCCTCGTATTTGCCCTGCAGGAGGACGCGGCGCAGCAGGGACGCGGGCTGTTGCGTCTCCCGGATCGCTGCGGTACTCATCGGATGTCCTTTCCCGAGATATCCAAAAAGACGTCTTCAAGGCTACGCGCCTGGAGGCTCATCGACGCCGGCATGATGTCCTTTGCTTCCCACCACTGGGCAAGCGCAGAGAGGTGGCGGGGCGTGAGGGCGCCGGTGACGGCGTAGCTGCCCGCGCGGGTTTCGGAGACGTCGACGCCGTCCGGCAGCACGGCAGCCAGGTCCAGCCCGGCGGGTGCTTCGAACACCAGGGTCCGGACGTGCTCGCCGGCATGGTCCGCCACGGGGCTGCGCTGCAGCAGCTCATGGACGGTTCCTTCGGCGACGTTGCGGCCGCCGTCGATGATGTACACATAGTCCGCAAGGCGCTGGGCGTCGTCCATGAGGTGGGTGGTGAGGATGATTCCCATGCCGCCGTCGCGCAGTTCGGCAATCAGGTCGAACACCAGCTGGCGGGACTGCGGGTCCAGGCCGGCGCTGGGCTCGTCCAGGAACAGGACTTCGGGCCTGCCGATCAGGGCTGCCGCAAGTGCCAGGCGCTGCTTCTGGCCGCCGGACAGCCGGCGGACGCTGGTGCGGCTGAAAGTATCGATGCCGAGCCGGCCCACCAGGTCCTGCAACGGCCAGGGGCGGGCGTACAGCCCGGCGATATGCCGCAACAGTGGCAGTGGCCTGGCCGACGGCGGAAGCCCGCCGTCCTGCAGCATCACACCGACGCGGGAGCGCAGGTCGGCGCCTGCCGTGGCGGGGTCCTGGCCCAGCAGCGAGATGCTGCCGCCGCTGCGCTTCTGGAGGCCCTGGGCGCACTCAAGGGTCGTCGTCTTTCCGGCGCCGTTCGCGCCCAGCAGGGCGGTGACCTGCCCGCGCTCCGCGGTGAGAGAGACGCCGCTGACAACCCTGAGCATCTTTCCGTCCAGGCTGGAAAGGGGGCCTACGTCCTTGATGAGCCCATGGATGGACAGGACGGGGGACTGGGGGGATCGCACCACAGTATTCTACGGGATGTAGTATATGGAGCCGTCCGTCAGGAAGGTCCCCTATCCTTGGAGTTTTGCGTGCAGCCGGCCAAGGTCAGCCTGCCCTTACTGGAGCACGGGACTAAATTACGACATGATTGTGTTGTGTATTCCATGACCAACGCTACCGCTGTGCCTGTTGCCGGGCCGGGTCCCGCCGCGTCCGGTCCTGTGGCGGACGCCGACGAGCGCACCCGGGACCGGGTCCTTGCTGCCGTCCTGGAACACGGTCCCGTCAGTGCGGCCGAGTTGGGGGACATGCTGGGGTTCACCCCGGCCGCTGTCCGGCGCCACCTCGACCACCTGTCCCGGGCCGGCATTATCGAGGTCAAGCGGGTTGCCAAGCCGGGAGCAGGTGCCGGCCGGCCCGCACGCCGCTACGTCCTCAGCTCGCAGGGCCAGTCCAGCCTGGGCAACGACTACCTGGACATTGCAGCCCTTGCCCTCCAGCAGCTGCAGAAGGTGGCCGGCCCCGACGCCGTACGGGCGTTCGCCGAGGAGCGGTTCGCGGACATGGAACGGCGCTACGCGCCCGAAATGGAAAAAGCCGGTCCGGACATCAGGGACCGCGCCACCGCCCTGTCGGCCGCCCTCAGCCGCGACAACTTCGTGGCATCCGCCGCCTCCATCGAGGCCAAGGCACCCCTGCCCGCGGCGCTTTCCAGCGTGCAGCTCTGCCAGGGCCACTGCCCCATCCAGCAGCTCGCCGCCCGCTTCCCGGTGTTCTGCGACGTCGAAACGGAAGTCTTCTCGAGGCTGGTGGGAGTGGACGTACGCCGGCTTTCCACCCTGGCCCGTGGTGGCCACGTCTGCACCACCCACATTCCCACAGGCAGGCTGTCTGCCAGACCGGCCACCGCGCCGGCGGCAGCCCCCGCCCGCCTGGACGAAGTAACCAACCATCAGCAAGAAAGGCCGTGATGACGGACCAACTATCAGAGAAAGCAGTAGCCGAAAACACTGTGATCTCGGAGATTCTGGAGAAGAATCCCGAGCTCCACGGCATCGGCAACTACGAGTACGGCTGGGCTGACAAGAACGACGTCGGCGCCAATGCACGGCGTGGTCTCGATGAAGAGGTAGTCCGGGACATCTCGGCCAAGAAGAGCGAGCCGGAATGGATGCTCGACCTCCGCCTCAAGGGCCTGAAGTACTTCGACCGCAAGCCCATGCCCACCTGGGGTGCAGACCTCTCCGGCATCGACTTCGACAACATCAAGTACTTTGTCCGCTCCACCGAGAAGCAGGCTGCCACCTGGGAAGACCTCCCGGAGGACATCCGCAACACGTACGAGAAGCTGGGCATCCCGGAAGCCGAGCGCAGCCGCCTCGTTTCCGGCGTTGCCGCCCAGTACGAGTCCGAGGTGGTGTACCACCAGATCCGTGAGGACCTCGAGGCCCAGGGCGTCATCTTCCTGGACACCGACACCGCTTTGAAGGAACACCCGGAGATCTTCCAGGAGTACTTCGGCACCGTGATTCCGGTGGGCGACAACAAGTTCGCGTCGCTGAACACCTCAGTGTGGTCCGGCGGTTCCTTCGTGTACGTACCCAAGGGCGTCCACGTCGACATCCCGCTGCAGGCGTACTTCCGCATCAACACCGAGAACATGGGCCAGTTCGAGCGGACCCTGATCATCGCCGACGAGGACTCCTACGTCCACTACATCGAAGGCTGCACGGCGCCGATCTACACCTCGGACTCGCTGCACTCCGCCGTGGTGGAAATCATCGTGAAGAAGGGCGCCCGCGTCCGCTACACCACCATCCAGAACTGGTCCAACAACGTGTACAACCTGGTGACCAAGCGCGCGGTCTGCGAAGCCGGCGCCACCATGGAATGGGTGGACGGCAACATCGGCTCCAAGGTCACCATGAAGTACCCGGCCGTGTACCTCGTAGGCGAAGGGGCCAAGGGCGAGACCCTGTCCATCGCGTTCGCCGGCGAGGGCCAGCACCAGGACACCGGCTCCAAGATGGTGCACATTGCGCCGAACACCAAGAGCTCCATCGTCTCCAAGTCGGTGGCCCGCGGCGGCGGCCGTGCAGCCTACCGCGGCCTCGTGCAGGTCCGGGAAGGAGCCAAACACTCCGCCAACACCGTGCGCTGCGACGCGCTCCTGGTGGACACCATTTCCCGCTCGGACACCTACCCGTACATCGACATCCGCGAGGACGATGTGCAGCTGGGACACGAGGCCACCGTTTCCCGCGTCAGCGAGGAGCAGCTCTTCTACCTCATGTCCCGCGGCATGCCCGAGGACGAGGCCATGGCCATGATCGTGCGCGGCTTCATTGAGCCGATCGCCCGCGAGCTGCCCATGGAATACGCCCTTGAGCTGAACCGCCTCATCGAACTCCAGATGGAAGGATCCGTCGGTTAATGACTGCCGAAGCAACTACCGAGAAGGCGCGCATCGGCGCACCGTCGATCGCCGGTTTCACCGAGGAAGGCGAGCACCTGGTCGCCTCCAAGGTTGACCGCCACCACAGCCACGGCACCCAGGTCATGGCCTCCCGCGCCGAGCGGCTCACCAGCCATGACGTGGCCGACTTCGCCCTGCCCAACGGCCGGGAAGAGGAATGGCGCTTCACCCCGGTGCGCGAACTGGCCAACCTGCTGTCCGATACCCCGTCGGAGGCCGGCGCCCTGAGCCTTTCGGTCGAGGCGCCCGCATCCGTGGTCCAGCGGACCCTTCGCGAAGGTGAGGCCCCCCGTGGCTCCACCCTCGTCCCCGCCGATCGGGCCGCCGTCGTGGCTTCCGCGAACGCCGGCGACGCCCAGCTCATCTCCATCCCTGCGAACGCCGAGTTGGACGAGCCTGTGCGACTGGTCCTGACAGGCAACGCTGCAGGACGCCGTACCAACTCCCACGTGGTGATCCAAGCCGGAGTCAACAGCCGCTCCGTCGTGATCATTGAGCACGACGGCACCGCAGACCACAACGGCAACGTTGAGGTCCTGGTCGGCGAAGGCGCCCACCTCACGGTGGTTTCCCTGCAGCTGTGGGGGGACGACGCCAAGCACCTGGCACAACACGATGCCGAGGTTGCCAAGGACGCCGTATACAAGCACATTGCCGTAACGCTTGGCGGCAAGATCGTGCGCCTGAACTCCAACGTCCGCTTCGCCGGGGAAGGTGCCGAGACGCAGCTCCTGGGCCTGTACTACGCCGATGCGGGCCAGCACCTCGAGCACCGCTCCTTCGTGGACCACAACGTGGCCAACTGCAAGTCCAACGTCCTGTACAAGGGCGCGCTGCAGGGCAAGGGTGCGCACACGGTGTGGGTTGGCGACGTGCTGATCCAGAAGCAGGCTGAGGGAACCGACTCCTACGAGAAGAACCAGAACCTGGTACTCACCGACGGTTGCCGCGCGGACTCCGTGCCCAACCTCGAGATCGAGACCGGCCTGATCGAGGGCGCCGGCCACGCAAGTGCCACCGGCCGGTTCGACGACGAGCACCTGTTCTACCTGATGGCCCGCGGCATCCCCGAGGATGTTGCCCGCCGCCTGGTGGTCCGCGGCTTCCTGAACGAGATCATCCAGCAGATCAAGGTCCCGGCCCTCGAAGAGCGCCTGACCGAGGCTGTGGAACGCGAACTCGCGGCAATCGACTACTAGGGACAGGCAGGAACGTATGAGCGGCACACCCAAGGGCGAGCTGGTTTGCAGCGCCAATGACATCCAGGTCAAGCAGGCGCTGCGGATCCTGATCGACGGCTACCCCGTAGCCGTGGTGCGGGATTCAATGGGGGACATCCATGCCATTGGAGACACCTGCTCGCACGCGGACATTTCCCTGTCCGAGGGCGACGTGGAAGGCTGCGCCATCGAGTGCTGGGGCCACGGCTCCCAGTTCGACCTGCGCAGCGGCCAGCCACTGCAGCTTCCCGCCTACGATCCTGTTCCGGTGTTCGCCGTCGAACTCGACGGAGACGACGTCTACGTGGACGTCACCAGCGTTTTGAACGGTGCAGCAGTAAACAACTACTGAGCGCCCGCAGCATCAGACTTACGAGCGAAAAGAAAGAAGAGCATGTCAACTCTTGAGATCAAGGACCTGCACGTCAGCATTGAGACGGAGCAGGGCACCAAGGAGATCCTGAAGGGCGTCAGCCTGACCATCCGGACCGGCGAGACGCACGCCATCATGGGCCCCAACGGCTCCGGCAAGTCCACCCTGGCCTCCACCATCGCCGGCCACCCGCGCTACACCGTCACCAGCGGCACCATCACGCTGGACGGCGAGGACGTGCTGGCCATGAGCGTTGACGAGCGCGCCCGTGCAGGCGTCTTCCTGGCCATGCAGTACCCGGTAGAGGTTCCGGGTGTCACCATGACCAACTTCCTGCGCACCGCCAAGACCGCAATTGACGGCGAAGCACCCAAGCTTCGTACCTGGACCAAGGACGTCAAGGATGCCATGGAGAAGCTGCGCATCGATGCCGACTTCGCCCAGCGCAACGTCAACGAAGGCTTCTCCGGCGGCGAGAAGAAGCGCGTGGAGATCCTCCAGCTGGAACTCTTCAAGCCCAAGTTCGCCGTCCTGGACGAGACCGACTCCGGCCTGGATGTCGACGCGCTGAAGATCGTCTCCGAGGGCGTCAACCGCGCACACTCTGAGGGCAACATGGGCACGCTGCTCATCACGCACTACACGCGTATCCTGCGCTACATCAAGCCTGAATTCGTCCACGTGTTCGTTGATGGCCAGGTTGTCGAGGAGGGCGGCCCCGAGCTGGCCGACCGTCTCGAGGAAGAAGGCTACGACCGTTACGCAAAGGGCGCCGGCGCAGCTACCATCGCGGCCGAGGCCGCAGTACAGGCCTAGTTAGGACTTGTCATGACCGAAATCAAGCCGGGCCGTACGGCCCTGGAGGACGTCGAAGAGGCGCTCAAGGACGTCATCGATCCTGAGCTTGGCGTTAACGTGGTGGACCTCGGCCTGCTGTACGGCCTGAAGTACTCCGACGAGGACGGCGCGCTCCTGATCGACATGACGCTCACCACCGCCGCCTGCCCGCTCACCGATGTGCTCGAGGAGCAGGTGGGCCAGGCCCTGGACGGCGTTGTGGACGACTGGCGCCTGAACTGGGTATGGATGCCGCCATGGGGTCCTGAGCGGATCACCGATGACGGCAAGGACCAGATGCGGGCCCTCGGCTTCAACATCTGACAAACCTGAAGTACGACGACGGCCGGTCACCTTCTCCACGAAGGTGACCGGCCGTCGTCGTTGGCTCATCGATTGCTGCGTAAATGTCGTTATGACCTCTCAAAACGGCAATTACTCAGCAATCGATGGGGGTGAGCCGGGTTAGAGGGTTGCGGCGCTGAACGTGTCGCACTGGTTGATGTCGCCGGACTGGTAGCCCCGCGAGAACCAGCGCTGGCGTTCCTCGCTGGAGCCGTGCGTCCAGCCTTCGGGGGAGACGCGGCCGGTGGCGGCCTTCTGGATGCGGTCGTCACCTACGGACGCAGCGGCGGACAATGCGTCGTTCACATCCTGCGGGGTGAGGGGCTCCAGGTACGGCTGTCCTGTGGCGGGGTCCGGCGTGGTGGAGGCGTACTTGGCCCACAGTCCCGCGTAGCAGTCAGCCTGCAGTTCGGTGCGGACGGAACCGGACTCGGGTCCCTGCGGATCCTGCTGCGCCCGCTTCAGGTCACCGAGCAGGTTCTGGACGTGGTGGCCGAACTCGTGCGCCACCACATATTCCTGCGCCAGGGGGCCGCCGGAGGACCCAAAGCGGTCCACGAGTTCCTGGAAGAACCCGGGGTCGAAGTACGCCGTGGTGTCCGTGGGGCAGTAGAAGGGGCCCACCTCGGAGGTTGCGGAACCGCATGCGGTGTTGGTGCCGCCGCTGAAGATGACCGCTTCAGGCCGGGGGTACTGCACGTTGTACTGCTTCAGGTAGCCGGGCCAGAAAGCGTTAAGGCTGTTGACGGTGCCCGTGATCCGGCAGTCCAGCCTGGCGTCGGCGTCCGCGCCGGTGCTGCAGGCCGGCGCCGTACCCTGTGACTGCCCGGCGTTGCCGCCTTCGGTCAGGCCGCCGAGCAGGTTGGGGTTGATGCCCAGGAGCAGGGCAACCAGCAGGACCAGGCCGCCGCCGATTCCGCCGCCCACTTTCACCCCGGTGCCCATGCCCCGGCGGTCCTGGACCTGCGAGGGATCCAGCTGAACGTTGTCATTGAAACTCATAACGTCACATTACCCGCGGGCCGGGCCCTCAATCCGCCCGGCCGGTAAAGTTGGTCCGTGCCTTTCCTCGACAAGCTCCAGCGCTGGGCCGGGCAGCGGCCGCACGACACCGCCGTCGTGATCGCCGGACGCCGCCTGGACTGGGAGCAGCTGCGGGACGCCGCCGCTGAACTGGTGGCCGGGACCACGTCCGTCACGGCGCTGTGCGAGGCCAATTCCGTGGACTTTGCCGTGAAATTCGCGGCCGCCGTGGCGGGCGGCCGGCAATGCGCCGTCCTGGATCCGGCGTGGTCCGCCCCGCTGCAGGAAGACATCATCCGGCGGCTGGAAGCATGCGCCGGTCCGGCCCCGGTGTCCCCGGATGACCAGCTGGCCGACGGGCCGCCGGACTCCAGCTTCCTGATCGGCCTCACCTCCGGGACCACGGCCGTACCCAAAGCGTTCACCCGCTCCCGGCAGTCCTGGCAGCAATCCTTCGACGCCTCGATCGAGTTCTTCGGGCTTCGGCAGGATGACGTCACCCTGGCACCCGGTCCGCTGGCGGCCAGCCTGAACCTCTACGCCCTGGCTGAGTGCCTGTACGCCGGTTCGGAGTTCCAGACGCTGGAGACGTTCGACGTCGGCGACGTCCATGCGGCCATCACCCACGACCGGGTCACCCGGCTTGTCCTGGTGCCCACCATGCTGCGGATGCTCAGCGAACGCGGAATGACCGGATGCGTCGATGCCTCCAGCGTGCGGACCATCATCTGCGCCGGTTCCAAGCTTGATGCCCGCACCCTCGAAGCGGCCAGGCGCTGGGCTCCCAATGCCACCATCTACGAGTACTACGGCGCCTCCGAACTGAGTTTCGTCTCCGGCCTGGGCCTGGCCCCCGGCCAGGCTGCGACCGCCGGCGGCACCGGTATCGGCCGGCCGTTTCCAGGGGTCGACGTCCGGATCCTTGATGACGACGGCGCACCCGTCCCCGACGGCGGCTACGGCAACATCTGCGTCCGCAGCGGCATGGTGAGCAACGGCTACCTGTGGGGTGACGACGGCGAAGCGCTGCGGTCCTTCGGCGACTGGTACACGGTGGGGGACCAGGGCTACCTGGCGGACGGTGAGCTGCACATCCTTGGCCGGCGTGCCGACATGATCCTCACAGCGGGGAGGAACGTCTACCCGCATGAGGTGGAACTGGCGCTGGCGGCCGTTCCCGGGGTTGCGGCAGCTGTCGCCGCCGGGATGGCCGATGATTTGCGCGGCCAGCGTGTGGTAGCTGGTGTGGTGCCGTCGCACGGCGGAATTTCTGCCACCCAGCTGCGGGCCGGCCTGGAGGACATCCTGTCCCGGCACAAGCGGCCCTTGCAGTACTACCTGCTCCAGGAGCTTCCCACCACGGACCGCGGAAAGGTCAGCCGGAACCTCCTGCTGGAGTGGATCAACGCCCGCGACGCAAGGGTGCGTGCCCTTGGCGCCTGACCTGCTGCCGCCTGACCTCCTGCCGCCCGAACGCCAGCCGGTCATCATCGCCGCGCGCCGGACCCCCGTGTGCCCCGTCAACGGCGCCCTGCGGAACCTGCGCGCCCACGAACTCCTGGCTCCGGTCCTCCGGAAGCTGGTGGCCGAAGTGCCGCTGGATCCCGCGTCCGTCACCGACGTCGTTATCGGCAACGCCGTGGGCGGGGGCGGGAACGTCGCGCGCCTGGCCCTGCTGGAGGCGGGACTGCCGGCCGGCGTGCCTGGGATCACCGTTGACCGGCAGTGCGGTTCGGGCCTGGATGCAATCGTCCTTGCCGCCCGATTGGTGGCGGCCGGCGGCGGACCACTGTATTTAGCCGGTGGAGTGGAGAGCACCAGTACCGCGCCACTGCGGGCGCACAGGAAGGACGACGGCGGCCCGGAGTTTTACCGCCGCGCCCAGTTCGTGCCGGACAGCTTCGGGGACCCTGACATGGGCGTGGCCGCGGAAACGGTGGCCGAAGAGTACGGTGTTGCCCGCGAACGCCAGGATGACTTCGCGCTGGCCAGCCACCGGAAAGCCCTCGCTGCCATCCGGGACGGACGCTTCATGGACGAACTCGTGCCGCTGGAGACCCCCGCGGGGACTGTCTCGTCGGACGGCGGCCCGCGGGCCGGCCTGACCCCTGCTGTCATGGCACGGTTCCCTGCCGCCTTTGTGCCAGGAGGAACTGTCACCGCCGGAAACTCCTGCTTTGACGCAGACGCTGCCTCCGGCGTCGTCGTAACGTCCCTTGCGCGGGCGCGCCGACTGGGGGTGCGTGACGCCCTGCTGGTGCGCGGCACGGGTACCGCCGGGGTGGCTCCGCAGGTGCTGGGGATGGGCGCTGTTCCCGCTGCGCGGGGTGTGCTGGCTGCTGCAGGCGTGAAAGCGGACGAGGTGGATCTGGTGGAATTCAACGAGGCGTTCGCTTCGCAGACACTCGCGTGCCTCGACCAGCTGGGCATCGCTCCCGGCCGGGCAAACCTCGACGGCGGGGCGCTGGCGCTGGGGCACGCCTACGGTGCGTCAGGTGCCGTGCTGGTGACCCGGCTGCTGGCCCAGGCGCGGCGGGCGGACACCGAGGGTGCCCTGGGTCTGGCGATGATCAGCATGGCCGGCGGCATGGGCACGGCGGCGCTCCTGGAATACCGGCGGCTATAACGCCGCCTGGCGTCCCAGCCGGTCAGTCTTCCGCTTCGCCCAGGCCGCGGGCGGCCAGTGCCTCACCTGTTTGGCGGGCGTAGGCCACGGACGTGATGAAGACCGGCAGGACCAGCGCGCGGGGGTTGCGCTCCAGTCCCCGGGCCTTGGCGGAGTCGCGGACGTCGGCGAAGGTGCCGGCGATGAAGGGAATGCTGCGGAGCATTATGCCGATGGTCAGCGCGAAGCGTTCGGGATCGGCGCCGAACCTTTTGAAGGGCCGCGCCAGGTGGACCACACCGTCCAGGAGCCGCTGGATCGGCGTGGTGGCTGTGAGCAGGGATGCTGCCACGACGCAGACCAGGATGTTCAGCACGATCCGGCCCGCCGTGGGGCCGCCAAGCTGCCACCATTGGAAGAGTCCGATGACCAGGAGCACGGGGGCCAGCGGGCGGACGGCGTGCCACAGCCGCTTCACCCCCGCGCCTGTTGCGAGGAACAGGCCGCAAAGGACGGCCAGGATCAGCCCGGAGATCCGCCAATCCACGATGAGGAAGGAAAGCAGGCCAGAACCGATAACCAGGAGGAACTTCAGGGCCAGCGGCGCCCGGTGTACCAGTGAGGTGCCGGGCACGTAGTTTGCCAGGAGGAAGCCGTGGCCCCTCATGTGGAATCCCGCCCTGTGGCGTCGAGTCCCTGCAGGCACCATGAGCGGTAGGCCGCCACCGCATCCGCCGGGGCGCCGTCGAAGGCGACGCGGCCCTGGTCGATGACCAGGACCCGGTCCATGTCCAGCGCCAGGTCAAGGTCGTGGGTGGACATGATGATCTGCTGGTCCAGGTCCGCCAGGGTCCTGCGGAGCAGCTCGCGGTTGCGCAGGTCAAGGAGGGTTGAGGGCTCGTCCAGCACCAGCACCCGGGGTTGAACGGCAAGCACGGCGGCGAGCGCCATCAGCTGCCGTTCGCCGCCGGACAGCTCGTAGATGCTTTGGTCCGCCAGGTGCAGCAGGCCGAGGCGTTCGAGGGCTTTATCTGTCAGCCGCCGCCGCTCCGCACCGTTCTTCGTTGAACGGCGGAGGGACAGTTCCACGTCTTCCCGTCCGGTGGGCATCACCAGCTGGGAGAGGGGATCGGTGAAGACGAACCCCACGTTGCGCCTGACCTTCCGGACGGCACCTACTGTGTCGTCGCCGTCGACCGTTACGGTGCCGCTGGTGGGCTGGACGAGTCCGTTGATGAGGCGCAGCAGCGTGGATTTGCCGGATCCGTTGGCGCCGATGACGCCCACCCGGGCTTCGTCCAGCCTGAGGCTGACTGCGTCCAGGAGGACCTTGGGCTGCGGGGAGTCTTCGCTGTCGACGGCGACACCCACCTGTTCAAACGTTACTGCCGGCATGCGTTGTCCCTAGGCGCTTTGGGTGGGCTGGGTGCGTCGGCGCACGCGGCGGACCAGCACGTCGGGGAAGGCCCGGTGCAGGGCGACGGCGACGGCGGCGGCGAGGAGATTCTTGATGATGTCTCCCGGGTAGAAGACCAGGTCGCTGAGGAAGGCCTGCTCCAGGGTGGCCTTGGAGTTGAGGGCAATTCCCAGGACGCCCAGCGTGTGCACGAAGACAACGCTCGTGACCGTGGCGGCCAGGAAGAACCACAGGGCGCGTGCCTTCGTGGTCCGCCGGATGACCACAGTGGCCAGCCAACCCACCACGGCGGCGGCGATGGGGAAAGCGATGATGTAGCCGGCCGAGGGCCCGGCGAGGATGGCCAGGCCACTGCGGCCCTGGCTGAAGATGGGCAGGCCGGCCAGGCCCAGGAGGGTGTAAAGTCCGACGGCGGCGAATCCGCGGGCGGGGCCCAGCACCAGGCCGGTGAGCATCACGGCAAGGGTCTGGAAGGTGATGGGGACGCCGAAGCCGTTCAGGGCCAGTCCCGGCACCAGGGCTGCGCCGGCAACGAGGGCGGCGAAGACGGCGATCAGTCCCAGGTCGGTGCCGTTCCAGCGGCGGCGCTCCGTCCGTTTGCTGGTTTCTGTGGTGGTCTCGGTGTTGCCCATGATGGTCCTGTCGGGGTTGTACAAGCGGAATCTAATGTACAGCCGACGCTACCGGGGCGGAACAGGGACCATTTTGTAGGGGTCCTACTGAGGGAGCGTGTGGGTGCTTTCGGGTGGGCACAAGCGGGCCGCGCCGCGCTATCCGTCCCTTGTTATGGAGCGGAGCACGGCCTGGAAGCCTGGACTGACGTGGATGGTGAGCGTGCCGTCGTCCTGCACCTGGGTAAGTTGCTCGTAACCCGTGCCGTTCCACCAGTAGACGTGCGGGCTCACCGACCCGGCCGCGTCGGCGTAGCCCATGGCGGTGAACCGTGCCATTCCGTTGAGCACTGGGACGACGGTGGCGTCCTCGACGATGTGCCAGACAACCTGGTGCCGGTTCGGGATGCTCATCAGCCACCCAAAATCTTTTACAGCGCGCCGGCCAGTGAGTTCTGTGGCCAGACCCGGCAGAAGCAGGGCGCGGCTTGCGGTGTAAACAGATTCACCCAGGAGGGCATTGAAGGTGCCCCCTCCAGGCGCGGGGAGGGTTTCGAGTTGTTCGATCTCCAGACGGCGGAGGTTTTCGATGCCCTGTCTCTGGAGGGCTTCCCAGCCGCCAAATCTGTTCGCGTTGTCATGGTTGAAGACTGCAACGGTGTCTGGAAGGTCGAGGGCGAGCATCTCGACAATGCCCGGTGCGAACTCCCTGTGTGGGTAGCTCTGTATCCCCGGGATGCTTGCCTCGTCGTAGAGGCGGCCGAAGGTCCGGCTCTGCACGTCCTGAGGGGCCAGGACGCCGAACGGATCGGGTGCCTCAAAGCTCGCCAGTACGCGTTCAAGATGGTCGGCGATCAAGCCGCGCCACATGGACTGGGGCTGCTCATAGCAAATGGCCCCGATGTTCCAGAAGCCGAATTCGCGTCCGGAACCGTCGACGGCATGGCCCGGGTGGACCTCCACTTCGAGTCCCGCCTCGGCGAAGACTTCGCGCGCGGTGGCCCGGAACTCGTCGGCCTTGCAATGGGTGAAGAACGTCAGGGCGGAGTCAGGTGTCTCCGCTTCCGGAGATTTCCTCTTGAAGATACCCACAGTTGCTCGCTCTCGGGGGCCGGGACAGCTGGAAAGGGTCAGTCTACGGAATTTCCGCATTTCCACCGGGCTCCGGCTGGGAATCTTGAGGAGAAACGCGCGCTTTTCGGATCATAGGCAGCGTTGACGGGTGAAGTTTGTGCTATGGCTGGGAAGATCGGGTCATGGATTCGATCTTCGTGAATGGAACCGTCGGCGTTGGAAGGCTCGTCCAGAGGTGCCGGAGTCACGCCTGCGCTTCCGCCATCGGGACGATCCTGAACGCCTCACGTGGCATCTGGACCGCGTCAGCGAGTTGTCAAAAGTTCTTGAAGCTGCAGAGATCGATGACCTGGTTCTGGACTCCTCCGACATTCCTGCCGTAGAGCTGGCAGTGGCTGTTCGGCGGGCTGCCGGCTGGGCTTGATCCCGGGAGCGACGGCTTAACCGAACACGAACTCTGCTGGTCTGTACAGAGGCTGCGGCGCACGGGAGACTGGCGCCATGCGGAAACTGACCTACGCCATGAATGTGAGCGTTGACGGGTACATCGCAGCGCCCGGCGACGACCTTGGCTGGAGCGTACCGAGCGATGAGCTGTTCCAATGGTGGTCCGACCGGGTCGCGGCGACGGGCCTGGCGCTGTACGGCCGCAAACTCTGGGAGACCATGAGCTCGCACTGGCCGACCGCCGACCAGCAGCCTGGCGCCACACCGGCGCAGATCGAGTTCGCCCACCGCTGGCGCGACATGCCAAAGGTGGTGTTCTCCTCGACGATCAGCACTGTCGACTGGAATGCACGCCTGGTGACCGGCGATCCGGTCGCCGAAATCATCCGCCTCAAGACCGGCGAGGGCGGCCCCATGGACGTCGTCGGTGCCACACTCGCCGCGGCGGCCATGCGGGCCGGGCTGATCGACGAGTACGTGACCGTCACGCATCCGGTCCTGCTGGGAGGCGGCACACCGTACTTCACGGCCCTGGAAGGAAGGATGAACCTGGGCTTGGTAGAGACCCGGACATTTCCCGGTGGCGTGGTCCTGACCAGGTACCAGGCCACGCGCTGAGTTCCCCGGATGGATTGGGACGTCCCGAAATCACCTTTACAGCAGTCCGCCTTCCAGACGCTTGGTGGCAGCGCGTTCCACAAGGATGGGTACCAAGCTCCGCACGGGGCCGGCGTTGAAGGCGGAGTATTCCTCGCAGACGGCGTCTTCGACGTCCGTCCGGGAACGTCCGGGAAACCTGCCCGCAAGCGTGTTGATGACGGATATCAGTGCTTGTTGTTCCTCACCGCGCTCCATGCCCACCTCTTCGTCGAAGTCCAGCTTAACTAGCCTGCCTAGTATTTAGGGTGGCAAGCAAAAAGTCCAACGCCAGGGTGCCGCAGAGCGCCCGCGTCCGGTGGTGGGCGGGCCTCGACCCGGACAACGCGGGCTTGGTACCGTGTGGCCCATGCCCATCAAACTCGAGAATGTAGGCATCGCGGTCCGCGATTTGGAAGAGGCGATCGCTTTCTTTACCGACCTGGGGCTCATTGTCCTGGGCCGCCAGACTGTGAGCGGGGAATGGGCCGATACCGCCGTCGGACTCGACGGCAACCACGCCCGGATAGCCATGCTCCAAACACCGGATGGCAAGGGCCGCCTCGAGCTCTTCGAATACATCCACCCCGACGCGATCGAGACTGAGCCCACCCTGCCCAACGAGATCGGCATGCACCGCGTTGCCTTCTCCGTTGACGACATTGGCAACGCACTTGAGATCGCCGCAAGGCACGGCTGCCATCCCCTGCGTGGCGTGGCAACGTACGAAAACGCCTACAAGCTCAGCTATGTCCGGGGCCCCAGCGGCATCATTGTGATGTTCGCGGAGGACCTGACGAAGGGCTGAGCCTGCAGGCGGGCTGCAATATACTCCGAATATGCCCATCAAGCACCCAGCCCCCAATGCTCAACGCCCTGACCACAAGATTCGCGGGGGCCAGCTGTGAGCGGCGGCCTCGTAGCCCTGCTGGATGACGTCGCAGCCCTGGCCCGCATCGCGGCAGCATCAGTGGATGACGTCGCCGCCGGTGCAGCCAAGGCAGGGGCCAAGGCCGCCGGGGTAGTCATCGACGACGCCGCGGTCACACCGCAGTACGTCTCAGGTGCGGACCCGTCACGCGAACTGCCGATGATCAAGAAGATCTTCTGGGGCTCCATCCGGAACAAGCTCCTGATCATCCTGCCCGCCCTGCTGCTCATCAGCGCCTTCATCCCCTGGATCATCCCGTTCATCCTCATGCTCGGCGGCACTTACCTCTGCTACGAGGGCGCCGAGAAGGTCTGGCACAAGCTCCGCGGCGGCCACCACGAGGAGGACGAAGCGCCGGCGGTGGAACGCGGGCACGACGCCGAGGCCAAGGTCGTCAAGGGCGCCATCACGACCGACTTCATCCTGTCCTGCGAGATCATGGTCATCTCCATGAACGAGGTGGCCACAGAATCCATCTGGGTCCGTGCGTTCATCCTGGTCCTGGTGGCGTTCGCCATCACGGTGCTCGTGTACGGCGCCGTCGCGCTCATCGTCAAGATGGACGACATCGGTGTGCACTTGGCTGCCAAGGACTCTCCCCGCTCCAAGCGCTTCGGGAGGTTGCTGGTCACGGGCATGCCCGCCGTGCTGGCCACCATCACCTTCGTCGGAACGATCGCCATGCTTTGGGTTGGCGGCCACATCATGCTGCAGGGCGCGCATGACCTCGGCTGGCACGCACCCTACGACCTGGTCCACGCGCTGGAGCACCCGGTGGCAGGGGTCGCGGTTGTCGGCGGTCTTTTGGCTTGGCTCGTCAACACCCTGTGCTCAACGGTCGTCGGGCTCGTCTGGGGCCTCATCGTCCTGGCGGTGGTGGGCCCGCTTCTGAAAGTGCTGCCGTTCGGCAAGGCCAAGGGCGGCCACAATGAGGCGGCCGCGTCTGCCGGGAATGGCGGCCACGGGCCCGCCGAGCCAAGAGGCTGACAGGTGCCGCACCGGCCGCGCGTTTCAGAACGCGTAGCGGATGCGGCAGTACGGTGCGATGTCCTGGATCAGTCCGGTCAGCTGCCGCACGTAACCGGCCTTGGCCCGTAATCGGTAGCGGACGTTGTTGAAACCGTTGGACGAGGTTTTTGATTCCTGGAGGTCGGGGCGCCACAGGACGTTCTCAGCCTGCGGATGCCAGCCCAGGTTGACCTCGTGCAGCTGCTCGTTGTGGGTCAGGAAGATGACCTCCGCCGCGAGCTGGGCCTTGGCTGCCTCCGTCAATGTCGCATCGAGTTGGCGGAGCAGCGCTTCCCAGTCGGCCAGCCAGGTGTCGGTGATGATGACGGGGGAGAAGTTCACGTGCACTTCGTAGCCTGCGTCGACAAAGTCATTGACCGCGGCCAGCCGTTCCACGACCGGCGACGTCCGGACGTCAATGGACTTGGCCAGGTCCGCCGGCATCAGGGAGAAGCGGATCCGGGTGTGGCCGCCATGGTCCCACGCCAGCATTTCCCGGTTGACGAATTTGGTGGCGAAGGACAGCTTGGCGTTGGGCAGTTCGCGGAAAAGCCCCACAAGTTCCTCGACGTTGGGGCTGAGCAGCGCATCCACCGAACAGTCGCTGTTTTCGCCGATGTCATAGACCCACAGTTCCGGGTCGCACTGGTTGGGCTCCAGCTTGAGCCCCTGGCGGGTGGCGTGCCGCTCCAGCGTCGCAGCGATCTGGTCGATGTTGGCGAACACCGTAATTGGATTGCTGTAGCCCTTATGCCGCGGAACGTAGCAGTAGGCGCACGCCATGGTGCAGCCGTTCGCCGTGGAAGGTGCAATGAAGTCTGCCGAGCGGCCATTGGGTTTGACGGTCAGCGATCTTTTGATCCCCAGGACCAGCGCTTCCGTTTTGATCCGTGACCAGCGCGGCACGTTGGTTTCGTCACCGTGCAGGTCCGGGATGTTCCAATGGCTGTCCACCAGTACGACGTCGGCGTCAGGCCAGCGCGCGACAATCTGCTGGCCACGGGGCAGCTCCAGGGCGGCTGGCTGTGCGTAAATACGCCGGATTTGGAGCAGCCGATCGAATTCCATGACCCCATTCTGCTTGAACCTCCGGGGCGCAGGCGGCAGTTAAGCCCACGGCGCCATCACCGGACGGCCGGAAGTTTCTGCTGCTGAAACTGGCGTGGCCCGCCGGACGGTAGACTGGATAGTGCCGTTCTCCGGCCACTCTGCCCCAGCGTCCCTTCGCACACAGTGCGCGGACCGTGGCGTTCCCTGTTGTGAAAGGCCTTACCTGCTGTGATTACTGTCCAGGATCTTGAACTGCGCGCCGGTGCCCGGCTCCTCATGGACCAGGTGAGCTTCCGCATCGACAAAGGGGACAAGATCGGCCTGGTGGGCCGGAACGGCGCGGGCAAGACCACGCTGACCCGTGTCCTCGCGGGCGAAGGCCTGCCCGCCGCCGGCAAGGTGACCCGCAGCGGAGAAATCGGGTACCTGCCCCAGGACCCGCGGACCCCCGACATGGAACAGTTGGCGCGTGACCGGATCCTTTCCGCCCGAGGCCTGGACATCGTCGTCGGCAAACTGCGCAAGGCGCACGACGAAATGGCGAGCGAGGACGCCGACGTCCAGCGCAAGGCCATGAACCGGTACGACCGGCTGGAATCCGAGTTCCTCGCCGCGGGCGGCTACGCAGCCGAGGCCGAAGCAGCCTCGATCTGTTCCAACCTTGCCCTCCCTGACCGGCTGCTGAACCAGCCGCTCAAGACGCTCTCCGGCGGCCAGCGGCGCCGCGTGGAGCTTGCCCGCATCTTGTACTCGGATGCCGAAACCATGCTCCTGGACGAACCGACGAACCACCTCGACGCCGACTCCATCGCCTGGCTGCGTGACTTCCTGAAGAACCACCAGGGCGGCCTGATCGTGATCAGCCACGACACCGATTTGCTGGAAGCCACCGTGAACAAGGTGTTCCTGCTGGACGCGAACCGTGCCAAGATCGACTTTTACAACATGGACTGGAAGCGCTACCTCCTGCAGCGGGAAACTGACGAGCGGGCCCGGAAGCGTGAACGGGCCAACGCCGAAAAGAAGGCGCAGGTCCTCATGGACCAGGCCAACAAGATGCGGGCCAAGGCCACCAAGGCTGTTGCCGCGCAGAACATGGCCAAGCGTGCCGAGCGGCTGCTCAGCGGACTGGAAGCTGTCCGTGAGCAGGACCGCGTGGCAGCCCTGCGGTTCCCGGACCCGTCACCCTGCGGCAAGACCCCGCTCACCGCGGACGGGCTCAGCAAGTCCTACGGGTCGCTGGAGATCTTCACCGACGTGGACCTGGCCATCGACCGCGGGTCCAAGGTGGTCATCCTTGGCCTCAACGGTGCCGGCAAGACCACCCTGCTGCGCATGCTCGCCGGTGTGGATACCCCCGACACCGGTGAGGTCATCCCGGGCCACGGCCTCAAGGTGGGCTACTACGCCCAGGAGCACGAAACCCTGGACCACAACCGCACCGTGCTGGAGAACATGCGCTCGTCCGCACCGGACATGAAGGACGCCGAGGTGCGGGGCATCCTGGGCTCATTCCTGTTCTCCGGCGACGACGTGGACAAGCCCGCAGGCGTGCTCTCCGGTGGTGAGAAGACCCGCCTGGCCCTGGCCACCATCGTGGCCTCAAGCGCCAACGTCCTTCTCCTCGACGAGCCCACCAACAACCTGGACCCCGCCAGCCGCGCGGAAATCCTCGGCGCGCTCCGGAACTACACCGGCGCCGTCGTGCTGGTCAGCCACGACGAAGGTGCTGTCGAGGCCCTGAACCCCGAACGGGTCGTCATGCTTCCGGACGGCGTGGAAGACCTCTGGAACGAGGACTACCTGGACCTGATCACCCTGGCCTAGCGCACCGTCAGTTCCAGGGCCCCGGTGATGCGGAGCAGGTCCTGGTAGGTGATGCTGAACATCGAGTTGTGGTCACCTGCCCCGGCCCACAGCAGCCCGTGGGCCTGCAGGGTTTCATCCAAAAGTGTCCTGATTCTCTTCGGGTGGCCCACCGGGGCGACCCCGCCGACCTTCTGTCCGGTGTGGTCCAGGACGAATGCGGGGGAGGCCCGGCGGATTTTGCCGGTCCCGAGCCGGGCCGCAACCAGCGCCGTATCAACACGGGCCGCACCGCTGGCGAGGATCAGCAGGGGTTCGCCGCCGACGTCGAAAATGAGGCTGTTGGTGATGGCGGCAAGATCGCATTTCAGCGCCTGGGCCGCGGCGGCTGCCGTGGGCACCCCCGCGGAAAAAGTCCGCACGGTGTCGCCGACTCCGGCCTCGACCAGCGCGGCGCGCACCAAGGCGACCGGACCGCCGTCGTGCTTCTCCACGTCCTAGTACCCCTGCGCGTCCAGGAGGGCGTCTTCTTCCTCCTCGGCCGTCGCCTTCTTACGCTTGCGCGGCGGTGCGGGCTGGCGCCGGGCGGCCTGGACGGCGGAGTGGACCGCTCCGTCCAGTTCCGGCTCGTCCTGGTCCTCGGCGTCGATCGCTGCGTTACGCGCCTGCTGCCGGGCCGCGTAGCCGAAGCCCACGAACATCAGGACCCCGAAAGCGAACCACTGCAGCGAGTAGGACAAGTGCGTCCCCTCGTCAGTGGACGGTTTGGGGAAGGCAACCGGCATCTCCGCCGGCGCCGGCGTTTCCGAGGCCAGCTGGCCGTACGCACCCGTCATCAGGGGATAACCCAGCTGCGCTGAGTAGGTGGGAAGGTCAATGGATGCCAGCTGCCCCTCGGGCGCCCCGCGCTGCAGCTCCGGCTCACCATGCTTCAAACGGACGACGGCGGTCACGTCACCGGAGGGCGGGGCGGGCACGGAGTCAGGGCTGCCTGGATTCTTGTTGCCGATGGGCAGCCAGCCGCGGTCGATGACAACGGTCTCGCCCGTGGTGAGGCGGAACGGGACCACCACCTCGTACCCGGGCTGCCCATTGAGCGGCCGGTTGCGCACAACCCGCTGCCCGGCGGCATCGTAGGAGCCTTTCAGCTCGACCTGGGTCCATTCCTTGGCCGGGTCCAGCTGGGTGAACTGGTCCCGTGCCTGGGCGAAGGGAATGGGAGCCGCCGAGTAATTGCTGACGACGCGGTTGATTTCGGCCAGAGTCTCGGCGCGCCGGTCCATCTGCCAGCGGCCCAGGAAAACGCACGCGGTGGCAAAGATGGCGGCCAGCAGGAGATAGCCCAGCCACTTGCTGGAAAAGAGGAAACGGTACATTCAGATGTCCTGCTCCAGGGGGGCGTCCCCGGCGGCTTCCAGCGGGAGCGTTTCCTTCCAGAGGCCACGCGTCTGCAGGTAGTCCTCCAGCCAGTCCCGGTGGTCGGCGCAGGCCAGCCAGGTTTTGCGCCGCTCAGGAGCATGGATTTTCGGGTTGTTCCAGAGAAGCTGCCAGGACGCCTGGGCCCTGCACGCCTTCCTGGAGCAGACGGCGGCAGCCTCCGATGCCACGTCCGTTCCCGCTGCGAAATCGAAAATGCTCATGATGCCTGCCGCTCCTCCCCTTGCTCCGGGTCCTCGTCCTTCACCAGTTCGCCCTGCAGCACGGCGTTTCCCGGTTCCTCATCCGCCACTGGAGGGGCAGGGCTTTCCAGCTCGGCCAGCGGCGCGGAATCCAGCAGCAGGTCACTGGGCGTTTCTGCCTTGTCGCTGCCGTTGGCAATCACCACGGCGAACCACGGCAGGAAGACCGCGCCCGCCACCGCAATGATCTTGAACCAGCCGTCCACCACGAAAATGAGGATCAGGCAGACCATGCGGATGCCCATCGCCAGGGCGTACTTAATCATCCGCTGGCGCATATCCTCCGAATGCGCGGCGGCGGCATCCGTAATGCTGTGGACCTCGGTGTCGCCGGAGAACCGGCCCGGTTCTTCGGGCGCCGGACGTCCCGCATGGTTTTCAAGGGTCACGGTGAATGATCACGCTCCAAAGGCTTCCCTTAATTCTCGCACCATCGGCAGTGCTGCCCAAACCCGCGGCAGGGCTGCCGCTAAGATCGGTTCCAGCCAAACCACACCCTCTACCGCGGCGCAGCCTGCCGCAGAATTCCGGAGCACCTCCATGACTGAAGCAGTTACCGCACCGCGCAGCGTCCTCATCACCGGCGGCAACCGCGGTATCGGGCTGGCCATCGCGCAGGCGTTCCTCGCCAACGGCGACAAGGTGGCTGTGACCTACCGCAGCGAAACCCAGCTGCCGGAGGGCATCCTCGGCGTCAAGGCTGACGTCACCGACGAGGCTTCCGTGGATGCCGCCTTCAAGGAAGTGGAAGCTGCCCACGGTCCGGTGGAAGTCCTCGTGGCCAACGCCGGCATCACCAAGGACACGCTGCTGCTGCGCATGAGCGAGGATGACTTCACCTCAGTGATCGACACCAACCTGACCGGCGCCTTCCGCGTGATCAAGCGTGCGTCAAAAGGCATGATCCGGCTGCGCAAGGGCCGCGTGGTCCTCATTTCCTCGGTCTCGGGCCTGTACGGGGCGCCGGGACAGATCAACTACTCCGCCTCAAAGGCCGGCCTGGTGGGCATCGCCCGCTCCCTTACGCGCGAACTGGGCTCACGCGGCATTACCGCCAACGTGGTGGCACCCGGATTCATCAACACGGACATGACCGCCGAACTCCCCGAGGCCACCCAAAAGGATTACCTCGCCAGCATCCCCGCCGGCCGTTTCGCTGAAGCTGCAGAGGTAGCCAACGTGGTCCGCTGGATCGCCAGTGACGAAGCCGCATACATCTCCGGTGCCGTCATCCCCGTGGACGGCGGCCTGGGCATGGGCCACTGACCCTTCGGCCTCCGCCGCTGCAGCAAACTAGCCCCGCGGTCCTTATTTGTCGAAGTCAGACAACGGATATTGACCATGGCCGCTGGCATGATGGACTGCAGGCCACAACGATTTAGATGTTTCGAACAAAGGAAGCTCGTATGGGACTGCTGGACAACAAGACGGCGATCGTCACCGGATCATCGCGGGGCATTGGCGCTGACGTAGCCAAGATCCTCGCCTCGGAGGGCGCCGCCGTCGTGGTCAACTACCGCCAGAAGGCACCCCGCGCCAACAAAGTGGTGCAGGGCATCGAAGCCGACGGCGGCCGGGCCGTCGCGGTCGGCGCGGACCTCACCACCCAGGAGGGTGTCCAGGCCCTGGCCAGCGCCGCCATGGAGAACTTCGGGTCCCTGGACATCCTGGTCCTGAACGCCTCCGGCGGCATGGAGACCGGAATGGGGGAGGACTACGCACTCAAGCTGAACCGCGACGCCCAGGTGAACATGCTCAACGCGGCGGTGCCCCTGATGAAGGAAGGCTCGCGCGTGGTCTTCGTGACCAGCCACCAGGCCCACTTCATCAACACCGTCCCCACCATGCCGGCCTACGAGCCGGTGGCCCGCAGCAAGCGCGCCGGCGAGGACGCACTCCGGGACCTGATCCCCAACCTGGCGGAGAAGGGCATCAGCCTGGTGGTGGTGTCCGGCGACATGATCGAGGGCACGGTCACCGCCACGCTCCTGGACCGCTCCACCCCGGGCGCCATCGAAGCGCGCCGCGCCGAAGCCGGGAAGCTGTACTCGGTGGAGGAGTTCGCGCAGGTTGTTGCCGGAATGGCAACGGCCGACGTCGAGTCCGGCCACACTGAGTACGCCGGCGGTGCCGACTACTTCGGCAAGAGCGCCGGGCAGGCTTCCAGCTAAGCAGCAGCTGGCAGATGGCCCCCGCCGCCGGGTAATCCGGCGGCGGGGGCCGCTTTGTTATGGGGCGTTGCGGGGGCTCAGACCCGGGCGATGTGGCGGACGGCGTCCAAGTACGGCATGTTCAGGGC
The DNA here is from genome assembly GCF_019977395.1 of Arthrobacter sp. NicSoilC5. Taxonomy (NCBI): domain Bacteria; kingdom Bacillati; phylum Actinomycetota; class Actinomycetes; order Micrococcales; family Micrococcaceae; genus Arthrobacter; species Arthrobacter sp. NicSoilC5. The sequence continues at coordinate 679,249 of NZ_AP024660.1, forward strand.
GGCGTCGGCCACGGCGCGGACAGCGGGCTTGGCGTTGAAGGCCACCCCGATCCCGGCGGCGCCCAGCATGTCCAGGTCGTTGGCGCCGTCGCCCACGGCGATGGTGTGCTCCAGCGCGATGCCCTCGGCGGCAGCCCACTCCCGCAGGTACTTTTCCTTCGCTGCCCTGTCTACGACCGCGCCCAGCACCTTGCCGGTCAGCGCGCCGTCGACGATTTCCAGCTCGTTGGCCTGCCAGTAGTCCAGGCCCAGGTCCCCGGCAATAGGCTCCAGGATCTGGTTGAAGCCGCCGGACACCACAGCCACCGTGTGGCCGGCGGCTTTGAAAGCGGCCACGAGCTGATCGGCACCTTCGCTGAGCTTCACTTCTTTGCGGACGGAATGGACGACGTCGGCGGGCAGCCCCGCGAGCACCGCCACCCGGGCGTGGAGGCTTTGGGCAAAATCGAGTTCGCCGCGCATGGCAGCTTCCGTTACGGCCGCCACTTCCTCGCGCTTGCCGGCGTACGCGGCCAGGAGTTCGATGACCTCCTGCTGGATCAGGGTGGAGTCCACATCCATGATCAGCAGCTTGCGGGCCGCAGAGCGGAGCCCGGAGGGCACCAGGGCCGTGTCAAAACCATCGGTTGCGGCATCCGCCACAGCCCGGCGGAGGGCGGCCAGGCCGGCCGCGGTGGCGTCGGGAAGGGCCAGGTCAAGAACCTGGACCCCATACCGGCTGTCACCGGCGGAGGATTCAGACAGCAGCTCTGCGCCGTGTGACGAAAGGACGGAACGCAGCTGCTCCAGCCCGGCGGGGGTCATATTCAGGCCATAGCTGACCGCAGTCACGTTCGAAGTCATGCCTGCAATCTTAGTCAGCGCGGGTGGGGTGTCCTGAATTCGTTGCGGGCGGCCGCGGCGAAACCCTTTAGGGAGCCTTCACACCGGTTATCAGTCATCTTCTTTTTTGTCCTAGTGTCTACTCCTATGAGTGATGTTCTGGAACTGGACTCCGTCAGCGTTGTCCGTGGTAAGAAGACCCTGCTGGACAAGGTTGACTGGCAGGTCAACGAGGGCGAACGCTGGGTCATCCTGGGACCCAACGGGGCCGGCAAGACCACCCTTCTCCAGATCGCGGCGGCCCGCCTCCACCCCAGCAGCGGCACCGCCGGCATCCTCGACGAAGTCCTGGGCCGTGTTGACGTCTTCGAACTCCGGCCCCGCATCGGCCTTTCCTCGGCAGCCCTTGCCACCCAGATTCCGGAGCACGAGAACGTCCTCAACGTCGTGGTCACGGCCGCCTATGGCGTCACGGGCCGTTGGCGGGAGGGCTACGAGCGCGACGACGAACGGCGCGCCTTCCGGCTCCTGAACGACTGGGGCATGGGTCCGCTGCTGAACAGGACGTTCGCCACTCTCTCCGAGGGCGAGCGCAAACGGGTCCAGATCGCCCGGGCGCTCATGACGGACCCCGAACTGCTGCTCCTGGATGAGCCCGGTGCCGGGCTGGACCTGGGCGGCCGCGAGGAACTGGTCCACAAGCTGGGCGAGCTGGCCCGGGACGAATCGGCCCCGGCCATGGTCCTGGTCACGCACCACCTTGAAGAAGTCCCGCCGGGCTTCACCCATGCCATGCTGCTGCGCGACGGCGGCGTGGTGGCCGCCGGCCCCATCACCGAGGTCCTGACGGAAGAGCACCTGAGCACCACCTTCGGGCTTCCTCTGGATGTCTCCGAGAACGCGGGACGCTACACCGCCACAGCACGCCGCTAGACGGGCCTGCGCTACTACCTTGGAACTCTTCAGCAGCATCATTGTGTTCATCGCCGGCTTGTGGGCCGGTACCATCAACGCGGTGGTGGGCTCCGGCACGCTCGTGACCTTTCCGGTGCTCATCGCCCTGGGCGTTGCACCCGTCACCGCCTCCATGAGCAATGCCATGGGCCTGGTCTTCGGAACGGGCGCCGGGGCCTTCGGCTACCGCCGAGAGCTGGCCGGCCGGGGACGGCAGGTGCTGCGCCTCCTTCCCGCCTCGGTCCTGGGCGGCGTCACCGGCGCCTGGCTCCTGCTGCACCTGCCGGAGAAGGTCTTCCACTACGTCGCCCCGGTCCTCCTGGTCCTGGCACTGCTGATGGTGGTGTTCCAGCCTCGGCTCCAGGACTGGGTGCGCAACCGCGAGGCCAACCCCGAACACGCCGTCCGGGACAAACGCCACGGCGTCCTCCTGGTGGTCCTGGTCTACCTGGCCGGTGTCTACGGGGGTTACTTCGTCGCGGCACAGGGAATCCTGCTGGTCGGCATCCTGGGCGTGTTCCTTACCGGCACTATCCAGAACGCCAACGCCATGAAGAACATCCTGGTCCTCGGCGTGAACATGGTGGCCGCCATCTCCTACCTCCTGTTCGCCTTCGACCGGATCAACTGGCTGGTGGTGCTGCTGATCGCCATCAGCTCCACGATCGGCGGCCTCCTGGGCTCGAAGGTAGGCCGCAAGCTCTCGCCCCGGGTCCTGCGCGCTGTGATCTTCAGCCTGGGCATCGTGGCCCTCGGCGTGATGATCGCCAACCTGCTGAAATAATCACCCGGTGACTTTCCACTACCTCGAATCCGCCGATGACCCGCGCGTCAGCGATTACACCACCCTGACCGACGTGCACCTGCGCAAGCTCCGTGAACCCGCCGAGGGCATGTACATCGCCGAGTCCTCGCGGGTCCTGCGCCGGGCCCTTGCAGCCGGGCACCGGCCCCGGTCATTCTTCCTCGCCGAGAAGTGGATGGCGGACCTCGACGACGTCTTCCAGACGTACCCGGACGTTCCGGCGTTCATCGGTTCGGCTGCCCTGCTGGAGGAAATCACCGGGTTCCACCTGCACCGTGGCGCCATGGCAGCCATGCAGCGCCCGGCTCCGGTGCCGCTGCCCGAACTCCTCGCCGGGGCGCGCCGCGTGGCCGTGCTGGAAGACATCGTGGACCACACCAACGTGGGTGCGATTTTCCGCTCAGCGGCGGCGCTGGACATCGACGCCGTGCTGGTCTCGCCACGCTGTGGCGACCCGCTGTACCGGCGCAGCGTCCGGGTCAGCATGGGCACCGTGTTCCAGGTTCCCTGGGCACGCCTGCAGGACTGGCCCGGGGACCTGCGGGTGCTCAAGGACCACGGCTTCACCGTCGCGGCCCTGGAACTGACACCGGAGGCAGAGGATGTCGACGCCGTCGCCTCCCGCAACGTGGACAAACTCGCCCTGGTGCTTGGCACCGAAGGTGCCGGCATGAGCCCGGAGACGCTCGCCGCCGTCGACCTTGCCGTCAAAATCCCCATGCGCAACGGGGTGGATTCACTGAACGTGGCCGCTGCCTCGGCCGTCGCCTTCTGGGAGTTGCGCGCCCGGGACTGACCTGCGGCGCCACCACCTGCCGCCAGGGGCGCCGGTTCGTCAGCCCTTGGCGGATCAGCTATGATTGATAGCTGGTTGTCCTGCTTTTTCAGCTTCGGCTGATGCGACAGACCGCAGCCATCCCATTCATACCTGGCAGCTGGCAAAATCCAGTTGCGCGAACAAAGGTCCCATTATGAAGTCTGATACCCACCCGAAGTACGAAGCTGTTGTCTTCAACGACCTGGCCTCCGGCACCAAGTTCCTGACCCGCTCCACCGTGTCTTCCAACAAGACCATCGAGTGGGAAGACGGCAACACCTACCCGGTCATCGACGTCGAAATCTCTTCCGAGTCCCACCCGTTCTACACGGGCAAGCAGCGCATCATGGACTCTGCAGGCCGCGTCGAGCGCTTCAACGCTCGCTTCAAGGGCTTCGGCGGCAAGAAGTAATTCCTTCGCCAAGCTTGTTTGCAGAAGGCCCGCACCGGAAACGGTGCGGGCCTTCCGCGTTAACCGCACACCTGCTTTCTGGGGCAGGATGGGAAGCATGAGCGAGTCCGGATTTCCTGCCAATAATGCCGACAGCAACCAGCGCCTGCACGGGGAGTACAAGGTTCCCGGCGGCAAACTGGTGGTGGTGGACCTGGCGGTGGTGGACGGCGCACTGGCGGACGTCTCCGTCAGTGGCGACTTCTTCCTGGAGCCGGACGAGGCCCTGGAGGACATCAACCGGGCGCTGACCGGGCTTCCGGAGACCATACCTGCCGCAGACCTCGCAGCCGCCGTCACAGCCGCCCTGCCGGCCGGAGCCGTGCTGTTCGGCTTCTCCGCGGATGCCGTTGCCGTGACGGTCCGGCGTGCCCTGGCCAAGGCGACCTCCTGGGGAGACCACGAGTGGAACGTCATCGCGCCCACCGTGCTTCCCACGGAAATCAACGTTGCCCTTGACGAGGTGCTCACCGAGGCCGTGGGCTCGGGGGCGCGCACGCCCACCCTGCGGTTCTGGGACTGGCAGGAACCGTCGGTGGTCATCGGCAGCTTCCAGTCGGTGCAGAACGAGGTGGATCCCGAGGGCGTGGCCAGGCACGGCATCAATGTGGTCCGCCGGATCAGCGGCGGGGGAGCGATGTTCATGGAGGCCGGCAACTGCATTACCTACTCGCTCTACCTGCCCCAGACCCTGGTGGACGGACTGAGCTTCGCCGACTCCTACCCGTTCCTTGACGCCTGGGTCATGGCCGCGCTGGAAAAGATCGGCATCAACGCCTTCTACATCCCGCTGAACGACATCGCCACGGACCAGGGAAAGATCGGCGGCGCCGCGCAGAAGCGCCTCGCCAACGGCGGCATGCTGCACCACGTCACCATGAGCTACGACATCGACGCCGACAAGATGGTCGAGGTCCTCCGGATCGGCAAGGAGAAACTGTCCGACAAGGGTACCCGCAGCGCCAAGAAGCGGGTGGATCCGCTCCGCCGCCAGACCGGCCTGGCCCGCACGGCCATCATCGAGGCGATGATCGAGGTTTTCAGCGAGCGTTACGGGGCCACACCATCAACGCTCGCGGGACACGAGCTCGCAGCTGCCGAGGACAAGGTGGCGGCCAAGTTCGGCACTCCGGAATGGCTCCACCGCGTCCCCTAGCTCCATCCACTATCCCGACCCATCCATTGCTGAGTAACTGCCGTTTTGGCGCCTCAAAACGGCAGTTACTCAGCAACCGATGAGTGGGCCCACGCCGGCAGGGTACCCTAGCCGAGCGCAGCGAGGTTAGGGGGCCGGTGGGGGAACGACGGCGGCCTGTGCCGTGAGCGCGCGCAGCAGGTGGCTGCGCTGCTCCACGATGATCCGGCGCAGTGCGTGCGGGGCGTCCGGGTTGGCGTCCAGCCAGGCATCGGTCCGCCGGACGACGGGGTGGTCTTTGGGCTCCCCGCCGTCCGGGAGGTCCTGGGCTGCCGGGTAGAAGCCCCGGACAATCCGGCTGGCGATCTCGATACTCCGCGCGTCCCACACAGCGCGCAGGCAGTCGAAGTAGGGCTCCACGTAGGGTTCCAGCAGCGCCGGCGGCGCGGTAGCGAAGCCGCTGATGGTGGCGGTCAGAAGCTGGTTGGACAGCCCGGTCCCGTGGACGGCCGCATCCCAGGCGGCAGCCTTGACGTCGCGGTCGGGACGGGACGCCATGGCTGTTGCATGCCCCGCCCGGCCGGAGGCGGTGGTGTCCCGGGCAAGCTCGGCGTCGAGCTCGGCTGCGGAGGCCTGGCCATTGGCTGCCAAGGCATGCCAGAGGTGCCAGCGGAGCTCGGCGTCCACCGCCACCCCTCGACGGCGTACGTTCCGTCCAGCAGGCCACGGAGCCGGGGGAGCAGGGCACCGTCCTGCCTGCTAAGTGTGCCGAGGGTGCGAGCCCAGGCGAGCTGCTGGTCCGAACCCGGGGCGGCCCGGTCCAGTTCTGCGGCGGCAGCTGCCAGGAAGGATGCGCGCACCCTGCCCCGGGTGGCGGCGGGCGTGTAGCGTTCGACGGCGGTGGTGGCGTTGTCGAGGACGTTCAGGAGTACGCCGATGCCCGTCTCAGCCGCGGCAAAGGCCGTCACGGCGTCCACGTACCTGGACGCGGGGCTTTCGCCGTCCCGCGCCGAGTTCCACAGCGCCGTCCAGCACAGGGCCCGGGCCATAGGATCGGTGATGCGGTCCAGCGATGCACGTACGGCAGCCTCGGACACCGGATCCAGCCGCACTTTGGCGTAGGTCAGATCGTCATCGTTGACCAGTAGGAGCGCGGGCCGCGGCTGGCCGGCAAGCTGGGGGAGCTCAGTCCGGGCACCGGTCATGTCGGTTTCGATGGTTCCGGTCTGCACCAGGGCCCCGCCGGCGTCGAAGTCGTAGGAACCGACGCGGAGGCGGTGCGGACGCAGCTCTTCCCGTCCGGTGACCGGGTCCACCGCCTCCTGGACGAGCGCCACCTGTCCCAGCACGCTGGCGTCGCCCGTTGCTGCTCCCGCCACGGCCGGGTCCTTGGACGAACCGTCCACGGCAGAAAAATCCAGGGACAGCATCGAGATGCCGGACGTCTGCAGCCACTGCCGGGCCCAGCCGGACAGGTCACGGCCCGAGGCCGCATCCAGTGCCGCCAGGAGGTCGGCCAGCGACGTGTTCCCATAGGCGTGCTTCCGGAAGTACTCCCGGGATCCTGCGATGAACGAATCAAAGCCCACGTACGCCACCAGCTGCTTGAGGACCGAGGCGCCCTTGGCGTAGGTGATGCCGTCGAAGTTCTGCTTGGCCGCTTCAAGGTCGGGGATGTCAGCCACGATGGGATGGGTGGTGGGGAGCTGGTCCTGCACGTAGGCCCAGGCCTTGCGTTTGTTGGCGAAGTTGACCCAGGCGGTATCCCAGTCCGTTGCCCGGTCCACGCCGAGGGTTCCCATGTAATCGGCGAAGGACTCCTTGAGCCAGAGGTCGTCCCACCACTGCATGGTCACCAGGTCGCCGAACCACATGTGCGCCATCTCGTGCATCAGGGTGTTGGCGCGCGCCTGGTACTGCGCGTCCGTGGCGCGGGAGGTGAACACGTAGCTCTCGGTGAACGTCACCAGCCCCGGGTTCTCCATGGCGCCCAGGTTGTACTCGGGCACGAACGCCTGGTCGTACTTGCCCCACGGGTAGGGGTAGTCGAAGAGGCGGTTGAAGAAGTCCAGGCCCTTCTTGGTGAGGGCAAAGAGCTCTTCCGTGTCGAAGGAGCCTGCCATGGATGCCCGGCAGTAGAGGGCGAGCGGGACGTCCAGGCGCGTGCCGTCGTCGAGCGTTGCCTGCCAGCGGTCCTCAGCCCTGAAGTAGGGCCCGGCCAGGATGCTGGTGATGTAGGTGGACATCGGCAGGGTGGTGGCGAAGTCCCAGCAGGCGGTGGCAGGATCGCTGGTCAGCAGGGTGCGGTTCACCTCTGCGCCGTTCGAGGCCACCTTCCATTCCGCCGGAGCCATCACGTGGAAGGTGTAGGTTGCCTTCAGGTCGGGCTGTTCGAAGTTGGCGAAGACCCGGCGCGCGTCAGCCGGCTCGTACTGGGTGTACAGGTAGGTCTGGCCGTCGGCGGGGTCAACGAACCGGTGCATGCCCTCGCCGGAGCGGCTGTAGAGGGCGGTACCGGTGACGGCCACCTGGTTTTCGGCCCCGAGGTTGTCCAGCCTGATCCGCGCGCCGTCCACCACGTCCCCCACGGGCAGGCTCTTGCCGTTGAGGATCACGCTGTGGACGCTGCCGCCGATGAAGTCCAGGAAGGTGCTGGAGCCGGGTTCTGCGGTGAAGGTGATGACACTGCGGCTGGTGTAACCGGGAACCGCCGGATCTGCTGCCTGCCGCACATCGAGCGAGACGTCGTAGCTGGTGGTGCTGATCAGGGCTGAACGTTCGGAGGCTTCGCTGCGCTGCAGATTCTCATGTGACACCCGGCTATCTAATCACGCGGCCGGTGCGTCCGCTCAGCCCGCGATCAGGAAGGCGGCCGCCAGACCCAGCACGGCAATCAGGAGCCAGGATGCCAGCGCCGCCAGGAGCGCCTGCCCACCTGTATGGAGCAGTGTTCTGATCCTGACGGCCGAGCCCAGCCCGAACAGGGCAGCCCCCAGGAGGATGTCCTGCAGGGTGGCGCCGGTATCCAGCCAGGCCGGGGCCAGCCAGCCGGTGGAGCGCAGGGCCACCATGGCCACGAAGCCCAGCACGAACAGGGGCACCACGGGCGGCATTTTGGACGTGGTGCCGTCGGCGGCGCCCAGGGCGCGCGCTCCGTTCCTGTGGTGCGCGCCGGCTGCGGCAACAACGGGCGCCAGCAGCAGCACCCGGGTGAGCTTGACGACGACGGCGATCGCCAGGGCAGCGGTCCCGGCGGTTTGCGCCGTGGCCACCACCTGGCCCACGTCGTGCACGGACGCGCCGGTCCAGGCACCGAACACCGTGGCCGTGAGGCCCAGGGGGTGCGCGAGGAGGGGCAGGACGCCGATGGCGAGCGTTCCGCAGAGCGTTACCAAGGCCACCGGCAGGACAGTTTCGGCGTGCCGGATGCGGCGGACGGCGGCCATGGCGCCGATGGCCGACGCGCCGCAGATGGAAAACCCGGTGGCCACCAGGAGCGAGGTCACCGGCGGCAGGCGCAACAGCCGCGAGATTGCATAGGTGCCGCCGAAGCTGGCCGCGACGACGCCCACGATCAGGACCAGGGCCGGCCACCCGAGGTTGAGGACATCCATGACGCTGACCTTCAGGCCCAGCAGCACGATCCCGCCGCGCATCAGATGCTTGCCCGCGAAGTCGAGCCCTGCACGGGCCCGGCCGCCGGTCCAGCTGCCGGCGCCGGGCAGGTTGGCGGCCAGGACACCCAGCACCACAGCCATGGTCATCGCAGGCAATGCCGGCAGGAGCCCGTGCACCAGGAAGGCCCCTGCCACGGCGGCCGCCGCCGTCAAGAGGCCCGGAACCAACCGCGCCACATGGGCCCGGAAACTGCCGCGGCCCGGCACGGGGAGGCTTCTGCTGCTTGGCACTCACCTACTGTGCCCGAAGAGGCCAGTAAAGTACGAACCGGGCTGCCGGCGACAACACGCCAGAATGGATGGCAGTAATGAACTCGAAACAAAAAGATGGTTGGCTATTGGACATGTCAGACCTATTCCAGGATTACTCCGAGGCCGCGGGCCGCACCGGAGCCTACGACGAGATGTTTGCCCCCGGGCAGCAGGCCAGGGACTCGTACGGGCAGGTGGCGGAGGCGCTCCGGAAGCTCTCCCTGGCGGATGTGAGCGCACGCGCCGACTCCATGGCCCGCACCTTCCTGGACCGCGGGGTGACGTTCGACTACGCGGGCGAGGAGCGGCCCTTCCCCCTCGACATCGTGCCCCGTGTCATCCCGGCAGCTGAGTGGGATGTCCTGGAACGCGGCGTGGCGCAGCGCGTCCGCGCCCTGGAAGCGTTCCTGAACGACGTCTACGACAAGATGACCGTGGTCTCCGACGGCGTGATTCCCCGCCAGCTCGTGACCACCAGCGCCCATTTCCACCGGCAGGTCCACGGCTTTGAACCCGCGGGCGGGGTGCGGGTACACATCTCCGGCATCGACGTCGTCCGCGACGCCGCCGGCACCTTCCGGGTCCTGGAGGACAACGTCCGCGTCCCCTCCGGCGTCAGCTACGTGCTGGAAAACCGGCGCGCCATGGCGAAGGGCCTGCCTGAGGCATTCGGCCAGCAGCTCATCCGGCCCGTGGAAGAGTACCCGCGGCGGCTGCTCTCGGCCCTGCGCAAAACCGCGCCCGCCGGCGTGGACGATCCCACCGTCGTCGTCCTGACCCCCGGCGTGTTCAACAGCGCCTACTTCGAGCACACCCTGCTGGCCGGCCTCATGGGCGTGGAACTGGTGGAGGGCCGGGACCTCATCTGCCGTGGAAACCGCGTGTACATGCGCACCACGGCCGGCGAGCAGCGCGTGGACGTCATCTACAAGCGGATCGACGACGACTTCCTGGACCCGCTGCAGTTCCGGTCCGACTCGATGCTTGGCTGCCCCGGGCTGGTCAACGCCGCCCGTGCCGGCGGTGTCACCATCGCCAACGCGGTGGGCAATGGCGTGGCAGACGACAAACTGGTTTACAGTTACGTGCCTGACCTGATCCGCTACTACCTCAGCGAGGAGCCCATTATCGCCAATGTGGACACCTTCCGCCTCGAGGAGAAGGAGGCCCGGGAGTATACCCTGGACAACCTGGCGGAACTGGTGGTCAAGCCGGTGGACGGCTCCGGCGGCAAGGGCCTGGTCATTGGCCCGGATGCCTCCAGGGACGAGTTGGACGCCCTCCGCCAGCGGATCATCTCCGATCCGCGCGGCTGGATCGCCCAGCCGGTGCTGCAGCTCTCCACGGTTCCCACCCTGGGTGGTGACAAGTTCGGTCCGCGCCACGTGGACCTGCGGCCCTTCGCCGTGAACGACGGCGACGACGTCTGGGTGCTCCCGGGCGGCCTGACCCGTGTTGCGCTGAAGGAAGGGTCCCTGATTGTGAACTCCAGCCAGGGCGGTGGATCCAAGGACACCTGGGTCCTTGCCGACTCTCCCCAGATGCCGGTGGAGACCGTTCCGCGCCAGTCCGTCACGGTCCGGGAACGCGTCTCGGTGTGGCCGGTGGAAAGCAACTGGCGCGACCGCCAGTCGGAGCAGCAGCAGTGAGCCCGGCACGTGTAGACGTCGCCGCCGTCGCACCTTTCTTTGACAACGTTCCGGGCGCGCAGGAGGTAGCCGCGAATGCTTAGCCGTATTGCCGAGTCCCTTTTTTGGATCGGCCGCTATGTGGAGCGGGCGGACGGTACCGCCCGCATTTTGGATGTCCACCTGGAACGCCTGAACCACCTCCCCATGGAGGAGCGGAAGAGCGTGGCGCAGGAGCTCCTGGCCGTCATGGGCGCCAAGCCGCAGAGCGAGGATTTCGGGCTGCCGGAACTGCTTCACGCCCTGGCCTATGACAAGACCAGCGCCACGTCCATTGCCGGTTCCCTGGGTGCCGCCCGTGAGAACGCCCGCCGTGCCCGCGAGACTGTGTCCTCCGGGCTGTGGGAAAGCCTGAACACCACCTACTACGGGCTGAGCCAGCACCGCAAGGACGTGGTGGGCACCTACCGGTTCTGCAACTGGACCCTGGAGCGCACAGCCATGGTCAGCGGCCTTGCCGACACCACCGTGAGCCACGACGAGAGCTGGCTCTTCCTGGTCCTGGGCCGTTCGCTGGAACGTGCCGACATGACGGCCCGGATGCTCTCCACCAGGGACGTCCTCTCCGCAGGCATGTCCTGGGTGAACATGCTCCGGTGCGCCGGCGCGTACGAATCCTTCCTCCGCACCCGCCGCGCTGCGTTCGGAGACCAGCACGCTGCGGAGTTCCTGCTCCTGGACCGGCTGTTCCCGCGGTCCATCGTCTATGCCCTGCGGGACGCGGACGAATGCCTGGCCAAACTCGACCCGTCCGCCCAGCGCGTGGGTTTCATCAACGATGCCCGCCGGATCGTGGGCCAGGCCCGGACCTTCCTCGAGTTCCACCGCACGGACGACCTCATGTCCGAACTGCCGGAGCACATGGAGCGGGTGCAGAAGGCGGTGTCCCAGGCCTCGGACGCCATTTCCCGTAAGTACTTCAATCAGGCGGATGAACTTGCCTGGGTGGGAGAAGTGTCATGACCCGGCTGAGCATCGTCCACAGGACGGCCTACAAGTACAACAAGCGGGTAACGCTGTCCTACAACGAGGCACGGATGACCCCGCTGACGGATTCACAGCAGGTGGTCCTGGAGTCCGTGGTGAAGGTCTCCCCGTCGCAGGCGGCAGTGAGCACCTACCGCGACTACTGGGGGACAAGGGTCACGGCCTTTGACATGCAGATGCCGCACGAAAACCTTGAGGTGGTCTCCAACATCACCGTCGAGGTGCACCGGGCGGAAAAGATCCCCGCGGAGGCAGACATCGTGGGCTGGGATGAACTGGCATCGCCGGAGACGCTTGATGCGTTCAGCGACTGGCTGCCGCAGTCCCGGCTGAGCGGTCCCGGCGACGAGGTCCTGGGCATCATCCCCGGCGTCGTGGCAGGGAAGAATCCGCACGAGGCTGCCATGGCGGTCTTTGCCTGGATGCGCGGGGAGATGACCTACATGTCCGGGTCCACTGCCGTCACCACCAACGCGGAGGAAGCCTGGGGCCAGCGCAAGGGGGTGTGCCAGGACCTGGCGCACCTGGCCATCGGTGCACTGCGCAGCTGCGGCATTCCGGCGCGCTATGTCTCCGGCTACCTGCACCCGCGCTCCAGCGCCGGAATCGGTGAGACCGTGGCCGGGCAGTCGCACGCGTGGCTTGAATGGTGGGACGGGGACTGGCGCAGCTGGGACCCCACCAACCACAAACCCGCCGGTGACTTCCATGTCACTGTGGCCAGGGGCCGCGACTACCGGGATGTGCCCCCGCTGAAGGGCATCCTGTCCGGCGGCGGCGGCTCCGCCCTGAAAGTCAGCGTGGAGATCACCCAGCTCGCCTGACGCGCCAGGTTCCCCGGCCTCCGTGGCCGGGGAACCCGCCGTCGGCCTATTCCTGGGACGCTTTGGCGGAGCCGCTGATCTGCGTCCACCACGTCATCGGATCGGTGACCTTGAAGCGGCGGCCCGTGACGCTGTCCGGGGTGATGCGCACGAACGCGTCCTTCCGTCCTGCCTGCCAGGGGAAGAGGTACAGCCGGGAAGTCTCCAGCACTTCCTCAGTGCTCTTGACCAGGGCAGCGGTGCCCTTGATGACCACGCTCCACGCCAGGCCCGTGCCAGGGTCCACGCCGTCCGCCTCCACCGCCACGGGGGCGTCGCCGGAGGCCGCCGACAGCTTGGTTCCCTGGCTGGTGCGGAAGACCAGCGTGCCGCCGTCCACGGTGAAGTTCACCGGGAAGATGTCCGGCCGGCCCTCTACGAGGACCGCCAGCCTGCCCACGGACACCGTCCGCAGCAACGCCCAGCATTCGTGGTGTTCGAGATTCTGCACTTGGGTGGATGACTCGTTGCTCATGCCGTGAGCATACCCGCATCACCAGGGGCTGGGCTTGTAATCCTTCAGGAAGACGCCATACTGGTCCTCGCCCTTTTCACCCATGACGATCGGATCGTAGACCCGCGCCGCACCGTCCACCAGGTCGAGGGGCGCGTGGAAGCCTTCCTCCATGAGCCGGACCTTGGTGAAGTGCGGGCGCTCGTCCGTGATCCAGCCGGTATCCACCGCCGTCATCAGGATGCCGTCCGCGTCCAGCATCTCCTGGGCGCTGGTGCGGGTCATCATGTTCAGCGCCGCCTTGGCCATATTGGTGTGCGGGTGGCCGGGGCCTTTGTAGGCGCGGGAGAACTGTCCCTCCATGGCGGAGACGTTCACGATGTACTTGCGCCTCGCCGTGGACCGCTTCATGGCGCCCCGGAGCCGGCTGACCAGCAGGAAGGGGGCGGTGACGTTGCAGAGCTGCACCTCGAGCATCTCCAGGGGATCCACTTCGTCCAGCACCTGCGTCCAGCTGTTGATCGTGGCAAGGTCCGGGACCAGGCCACCCGCGTCAATCGCGGTTCCGGAGGCGATACGTTCGAGTGACGCAGACCCGGTGGACAGCGCCAGAGAGGTGATCGCGTCGCCGGCCAGGACCGGGTGTTCGGTGACGCTGCCGGCAAGGGCCAAGGGGTGCTTGTCATGGGCGTGGCCGAACGTCAGGAGCTCAGGGCCGCCGTTGGCCTGCTCCAGGGCCGCCGGAAGCGGCTCGTCCTCTGCGTCCACCAGCGGCTTGTAGGCGTTGCCGGAGCGGCGCACGGTCTGGGCCGCGTTGTTGATGATGATGTCCAGCGGGCCGGCCTGGTCGAGTGAGTCAGTCAAGGCCATGACCTGGGCGGGATCACGCAGGTCGATCCCCACGATGCGGAGCCGGTGCAGCCAGTCCCCGCTGTCTTCCATCGCCGCGAAGCGCCGGGCAGCGTCCTTGGGGAAGCGGGTGGTGATGGTGGTGTGGGCTCCGTCGCGCAGCAGCCGGAGTGCGATGTACATCCCGATCTTGGCCCGCCCTCCGGTCAGCAGGGCCCGGCGGCCGGTGAGGTCGGTCCGGGCGTCACGCTTGCTGTGGCTGAAGGCCGCGCATTCCGGGCACAGCTGGTGATAGAAGGCATCCACCTGGGTGTAGTGCTGCTTGCAGATGTAGCAGGGGCGGGACCGGAGGAGGTGTCCGGCGATCTTTCCGGTGGCGGATGGTGCCAGCTTGTTGCCGCGGGTCTCGTCATCGATCCGGTCCGGGGCGGCGGTGGCGGTCTGGGCAATCACTGCGCGGTCAGCCTCGGCGATGGAATCACGCTTCGTGACCCTGCGGTGGCGCTTGACGGCCTTGAACATCTTTCCCGTGGCGCGGCGCACCGCGACATAGTCCGGGTGCTCCTCGTCGTAGGCATGGATGGTGTTCAGGACCTTGAGGCAGGCCTGGATGTCCTCAGGGGTCAGATCGGGGGAGCTCATTGGGAAAATTTTACAGCGTACGCCGCAGGCCGCGGCACCATGGGTGGCGCCCCGGCCTGCGGGTGGTGTGGGGTATGGCTACCTGCGGATCACCGCAGCCGGGCGGCCGGTGCGGCCTCAGCCGCGGCGGCGGCATGCGTGCCGGCCACCTTGTCCGCAGCCTCGCGGACGCCGGCGTACTGCTCCGCAGCGGCCTTGATGGCGTTCGGCAGGACGCTCAGGTGGCTGGCGGCGAGCTTGCGTTCCTCCTCGCCCGGTTCCGGGACTTCCTGGCCCTTGGCCAGGACGGTGATGCCGGACTCGGTGACCTTGAACCCGCGCGCCCTGTCCAGGTCAGGGTCCAGGCCGATGGCCGCACCGGCAGGGACCTTGACGTTCTTGTCCAGGATGGCGCGGTTGATGACTGCCCCTTCACCCACCTGCACTTTGTCCATCAGGACAGAATCGATGACCCGGGCGCTGGTTGCGACGTAGACGTCGTTGGACAGTACTGAGCCCTCCACCACGCCACCGGAAATCACTACGCCGTTGGCCACGATGGAGTCCAGCGCCGTGCCGACGGTATTGTTCTTGCCCCGGACGAACTTGGCCGGCGGGGAAATGCTCTGCCGGGTGTAGATGGGCCACTCGGAGTTGTAGAGGTTGAAGACCGGCAGCGGGGAGATGAGGTCCATGTGGGCGTCATAGAAGGAGTCGATGGTGCCCACGTCGCGCCAGTAGGTGCGGTCCCGCTCGGTGGAGCCCGGGATGTCGTTGAGCGTGAAGTCGTAGACGCCGGCCTCGCCCCTGTTGACGAAGTAGGGGATGATGTCCCCGCCCATGTCGTGCTTGGTGTCCAGGCGTTCGGCGTCCACGTGCAGCGCGGCCACCAGAGCGTCGGCGTCGAACACGTAGTTGCCCATGGAAGCCAGGAACTGGGAGGGGTCGGCAGCGAGCCCGGGCGTGCTGGAGGGCTTCTCCACGAACGCGGCGATCTTCTGGGAGTCGTTCTGGTCCACTTCGATCACGCCGAACTGGTCGGCCATGTGCAGCGGCTGCCGGACGGCCGCCACGGTGGCCTTGGCGCCGCTCCGGACGTGCTGGTCCACCATCTGGGCGAAGTCCATGCGGTACACGTGGTCCGCGCCCACCACGACGACGATGTCCGGGTTGGCGTCATGGATCAGGTTCAGGGACTGGTAGATGGCGTTGGCGCTGCCCAGGAACCAGCTCTTGCCGACGCGCTGCTGTGCGGGGACGGAGGCGACGTAGTTGCCGAGCTGGGTGGACATCCGCCATGCTTCGGAAATATGCCGGTCGAGGCTATGGGATTTGTATTGGGTGAGGACCACAATCTGCAGGTAACGCGAATTCACCAGGTTGGAAATCGCAAAATCGATCAGGCGGTAACTGCCGGCGAAGGGCACGGCGGGCTTGGCCCGGTCTGCCGTCAGTGGCATCAGTCTGTTTCCCTCGCCACCTGCGAGGACAATGGCCAGGACTTTTTTGGTCAACGGCATAATGGTCGCTCCTGTACGCCTTCGTAACTCCCCAAGACAGTCCGGTAGGCCCGGACTCCTTCACACTAGAACAGTTATCCGTGAACGACTACCTTGGGTCTTGTGCGAATAGACATTGTGACTAAAGAGTTCCCGCCGGAGATCTACGGTGGCGCCGGGGTGCATGTAGCCGAATTGAGCAGGGTGCTTAGTAAGCATGTTGACCTGCAGGTTCGCGCTTTCGGTGCTCCCCGCGATGCTGACTACCACGGAGCAACCGTGACCTCCTACCAGATTCCCGAGGATCTGGGCGGGGCCAATGCCGCGGTGCAGACCCTGGGTGTGGACCTGCGCATTGTGCCGGATGTCCAGGGCGCCGACCTGGTCCATTCGCATACCTGGTACGCCAACATGGCCGGCCACCTGGCCTCCCTGCTGCACGGAATTCCGCACGTTCTCAGTGCCCACAGCCTCGAGCCGCTGCGGCCCTGGAAGGCCGAGCAGCTGGGCGGCGGCTACGCCCTCTCCTCCTGGGTGGAGAAGACGGCCTACGAGGCCGCGGCGGCGATCATCGCCGTGTCCGAGGGCATGCGCCAGGACATCCTGCGCAGCTACCCCAACGTTGACCCGGACAAGGTCCGCGTGGTCCACAACGGCATCGACGTGGAGCTGTGGCAGCGTGATGAAAACGACGACGCCGTCCGCGCCCTGGGCATCGACCCCGCCAAACCGAGCGTCGTCTTTGTGGGAAGAAACACACGCCAAAAGGGCGTTCCCTACCTCCTGCGGGCGGCAGCGAAACTTCCGGCTGACGTCCAGCTGGTCCTGTGCCTGGGCGCTGCGGACACCCCGGAACTGGCGGCCGAAACCGCCGCGCTCATCGAGGAACTGCAGAAGCAGCGCACGGGCGTAGTGCTGATTGAACGGATGCTGCCGCGCCACGAACTGATCCAGGTCCTCAGCCACGCCACGGCCTTCGCCTGCCCGTCCATCTATGAGCCGCTTGGCATCGTCAACCTGGAAGCCATGGCCTGCGGCGCCGCGGTGGTGGCCAGCGCCACCGGCGGGATCCCCGAGGTGGTCCAGCACGGTGAAACCGGCCTGCTGGTGAATCTGGAACAGGTCACCGATGGCACCGGGACGCCCCTGGACCCGGAGAAGTTTGTCGCGGAGTTCGCAGCCGCCCTGACCGAAGTGGTGTCCGATCCCGCACGTGCCCGGGCCATGGGGAAGGCAGGCCGCGAGCGCGCCGAAAAGCACTTCTCGTGGGAATCAATCACGGAAACCACCCTTGAGGTGTACCGCTCGGTGCTGCCTGCCGGAGCCTGAGCGTCCCGGCAGTACAAACCACAACGGCGCCGCTCCCTTTGGCAGGGGGCGGCGCCGTCGTTGTTTGTGCCCGGTTCCGGGTGTCCGCCCGGGTCAGGCCTTCCGGCCCGCGGCCCTGGCAATCAGGACCTTCTCGTCAACCGGTTCCTGCCCGCTGGCGCGCTCAGCGCGGAAGTGCGCACGCGCCTCGTCCTGGCGGCTCTTTTCGGCGCCCGTGGCGATGGCCGCCCGGACGTGCTCGTCGCCGTACCCGAAGGCCTCCACGAGGTCCAGGGCGTGCGGGCGGATCTTCTCCAGCAACCTGTTGATGTAGCCGCCAACTGTGCGGGCCCGCTGCATGGAGAGGCGGCCGTTCATGAGGTACCACGACAGGTTCTTCTCAATCAGGGACAGGCCGAAGAGGTCACGCAGCCAGGTAAGGACCGTCCTGGTTTCCGCATCTTCCACCTCGCGGAGGGCGTCCGTGAACGCCTCCCACTGCAGCAGTTCAGCGTGCGCCTGGGCGGCGTCGATGAGTTCATTCTGGTGTCGGTTGAACAGGGCCGCGCCTTTGTCCTGCGACAGACGCTTGCTGCCCTTCAAAGCAGCACCGGCCTCAGCCACCATGGTCTGGACCCGGTCCGTGAGCAGGGCGCGCTGGCCTTCCTCGTCGCGGAGGGCGATTGCAGCCTTCTGGACCGACCCCGTGTCAGCCATGAACTGGGCCACCTGGCGCAGGCCGGTGCGGTGCACAGCGGCGCCCGCGGCCTGGTTCACCACATAACGGGCCAGCACTCCGAAGTCCACGTTACGGAACTCCTTGGCGTAGTCGGCCAGCAGGCGCTTGGCCACCAACTGGAGCAGCACGGTGTTGTCTCCCTCGAAGGTGACGTAAACGTCGAGGTCGGCGCGCAACGAGGCGAACCGGTTTTCGATCAGGAAGCCGGCACCGCCGCAGGCTTCACGGCATTCCTGCAGGGTGTCCAGGGCGTGCCAGGTACTGAGGGGCTTCAGCGCTGCGGCCAGGGTTTCCAGGTCCTGGCGGTCTGCGTCAGTGTCGTGGGCGCCGGAGAAGACGTCGTCGAACTTCTGCAGCAGCTGCTCGTGCGCAAAGCTGGCCGCGTAGGTGGCGGCCAGGCGGGTGAACAGGCGCCGCTGGTGCCGCTGGTAGTCGAGCAGGACTTCTTCCTCGGTGTGCGAGGACGCGTTGAACTGGCGGCGTTCGGTGGCGTACTGGATGGCGGCTTTCAGTGCCACCTTGGAGGCGGCCACGGCTGCGCCGTCCAGTGACACGCGGCCCTGGACCAGGGTGCCCAGCATCGTGAAAAAGCGCCGGCCGGGGCTGGCGATGGGCGATGTGTAGGTTCCGTCTGCGTCGACGTTGCCGTACCGGTTCAGGAGGTTGGTCCGGGGGACGCGGACGTTGTCGAAGTGCAGCCGGCCGTTGTCGATGCCGTTCAGGCCGCCCTTGACGCCGTCGTCCTCCCCGCCGATGCCGGGCAGGAACTCCTTGGTCTCCGGATCACGCAGGTCCACGTAGAAGGCGTGGACGCCGTGGTTGACACCGCGGGTGACCAGCTGGGCGAAGACAACGGCGCCGAGTCCGTCATTGGCCGCGTTGCCGATGTAGTCCTTCCAGGCGGCGCGGAACGGGGTGTGGATGATGAACTCTTCGGAGGCGGGCTCGTAGGTTGCAGTGGTGGCAATGCTTGCCACATCGGAGCCGTGGCCGGTCTCGGTCATGGCGAAGCAGCCGGGGATTTCCAGGCTCATGATTCCGGGCAGCCACTTGGTGTGGTGTTCTGCGGTCCCCAGGTGCATCACGGCGGATCCGAAAAGTCCCCACTGGACCCCCGCCTTGATCTGCAGGGACGGGTCTGCCACCACCAGCTCCTCGAAGCCGGCGATGTTGCCGCCGTGGTCGTCGGAGCCGCCGAGCTCCGACGGGAAGGCGCGGTGCACGGCTTCATTGTCCACGAGGTACTTGAGTTGGCCGAAGACGCGGGCACGGTGTTCGGTGTGCGTCAGGCCTTCGATCTTGTGCAGTTCGGGCCTGGCGGCCAGATCCCGTGCCTGCAGCCGGACATCGGCCCACTTGCCCAGGAGTTGCCGGCCCAATGCCTCGACGTCGACGGCGGGCTCGGGGCTTTCGTCCAGGGGCTTGGCTGCAGGGGTTGCGGCGGGGCGGAGACCCTTGCGCGCGGGGCGGTCCACTACGTCAGTCATGTCACAGTCCTTCTTTGGCGGATAACTTGGTGGTCGGTGAAGCGGGGGTGAGTTCGGGGACGATGCCCACGCACAGCCATGCGGTGATCTGGCGGGCCATGGTCTCCTGGTCTGGTTTGGCAGGGGAGTCCGGGGTGCTTAGCCATTGTTCGCCGGCATTCCGGACCAGGCCGATTGCCGCCTTTGGCCAATAGCCGATGACGGTTTCCCTGACATCGCCGAGGTGTGACCGCATGGGGGTGGCGATCATGTCCGCGATGGCGTCGAAAAAGGGGCCCAGCGGTCCGCCGGGCGCAGCAGGGTGCGCGGGGGCGGCGGTATCACCTGGCGCGTAGCTGGTGACAAAGGTGTAGACGTTGGGGCTGGTATCGGCCATCTGGAGGTAGGCCGAAACCATGGCGAGCAGGCCCTCCCGGGGCGTGAGGGCGCTTTGGGCGGCCTCCTGGATGCGGTGCTGCATCTGGCTGAGCACCACCTCACCCACCGCCTGCTGCAGCCCTGCCTTGTCCCCGAAGTAACGGTAGAAGACCGACTTCGACGTTCCGGCCGCTGTGGCGATGTCCTCCATGGAAGCGTCGCTGCCCAGGACGTGCACCGCGCGGCGGGCCTGCTTGATAAGTTCCCTGCGCCGTTCCTCCCGGTGGCTCTGCCAGCGGGATGAACGCCCGTCGGAGCTCGCCGGCGTGGGCAGTTCGATGGTCAGGGGGGAGTGCGTGTCCTGAAGGTTCACGATACCCAGCGTATCAGGTACGCTGGGTATCGGTAACCACTTGTGACCAGAGGAGCCCTCCATGTCCACAGAAGGACAGTCCATCCCCGCAGGCGGATCAGCCACGCCTGCCGTGCCTTCAACCCGCAGGGCGGTGATCATCGGCGGCAACAGGATCCCGTTCGCCCGGGCCGGGGGAGCGTACGCCAAATCCTCCAACCAGGACATGCTGACGGCGGCCCTCGATGGCCTGATCGCCCGCTTCGGCCTCCAGGACGAACGCATTGGCCAGGTGGCGGCGGGCGCGGTACTCAAGCACTCGCGTGACTTCAACCTCACCCGCGAAGCCGTTTTGGGATCGGCGCTCTCTGCCGAAACTCCCGTGTACGACCTCCAGCAGGCGTGCGCCACAGGCCTTGAAACCGTGGTTGGCCTGGCCAACAAGATCAAGCTTGGACAGATTGATTCCGCCATTGCCGGCGGCGTCGACTCCGCGTCCGATGCGCCCGTGGTGGTCAGCGAGGGGCTCCGCGAGGTCGTCCTGGACCTTCACCGGGCCAAAACCCTTCCCCAGCGGCTCCAGATCCTCAGCCGGCTCCGACCCAAGGACCTGGCCCCTTTGGCCCCGGGCACAGGGGAGCCGCGGACCGGCCTGTCCATGGGCGAGCACCAGGCCCTGACCACTGCACAGTGGAAGATCTCCCGGGAAGCGCAGGACGAGCTGGCATTGAACAGCCACCACAACCTTGCTGCCGCCTACGACTCCGGGTTCTTCGACGACCTGATGACCCCCTACCGGGGACTGACGCGCGACGGGAACCTGCGGGCCGACACTTCACTGGAGAAACTCGCCTCGCTGAAGCCGGTCTTCGGCCGCAACCTTGGCGCAGACGCCACCATGACAGCGGGGAACTCCACTCCTCTGACCGACGGTGCTTCCACGGTGCTGCTGGCCTCCGACGAATGGGCTGATGCGCGCGACCTGCCCAAGCTGGCAGCCGTGGTGGACGCCGAAGCTGCCGCGGTTGATTTTGTCCACGGCAAGGACGGGCTTCTCATGGCTCCCGTGTTCGCCGTGCCCAGGCTCCTCGCCCGGCAAAACCTGACGCTGGCCGACTTCGATTACTTCGAGATCCATGAAGCATTTGCCGCCACCGTCCTCAGTACCCTTGCAGCATGGGAGGACGACGAGTTCGGACGCACCCGCCTCGGCCTTGAGGGTGCGTTGGGCAGCATCGACCGTTCCCGCCTCAACGTCAACGGGTCTTCGCTGGCAGCAGGCCACCCCTTTGCTGCCACCGGTGGCCGCATCGTAGGCACCCTGGCCAAGATGCTCCACGCCAAGGCTGCTTCCACGGGGCGGCCGGCGCGGGGCCTGGTGTCCGTATGCGCGGCCGGCGGCCAGGGCGTCGTCGCGATCCTGGAATCCCTGTAGGAGGCGGCTATGGCGGACACGTACACACAACTGGTCAACAGCGGCCTGGGCCGCAACGTGGCAAAGAAGCTCGGCCTCCCGCAACCTGCGGTCCTTCGCCGTTACCAGCCCGGGCAGCCACTGGTGACCGGACCCGTCGTCGTCCTCGGTGATACTCCGGGGGCGGACAAGCTCGCTGCAGAACTGCTGTCCTGGGACCTCGACGTCCGGCGGCACGCCGTGCCGGCCGAAAAGCTGGGTGCCATCATCCTGGTCCTTGATGAGCTCGCTCATCCGGCAGACCTGGAGAAGCCCGTCCTGGCGGCGGCAGGGTCCCTCCGGGACCTGCGGGCCGGCGGCCGGGTCATCACCTTGTCCCGCCCGGCGTCGGAAGCCTCCTCGCCCGAAACCGCGGCAGCGCGGCAGGGGGTGGATGGCTTTCTGCGGTCCCTGGCCAAGGAACTGCGGGCAGGTGCAACAGGCAACGGCGTCGTCCTTTCTGGCGGTACCACCGCCACCAGCCCCAGTGCCCTGGGCGCCTTAAGGTTCTTCCTCTCCGGCCGGTCAGCGTTCGTTGACGGACAGTTCCTCACCGTGTCAACGGAGGACGGCAGTCTTCCCACAGACCCGGAGCAGCCGCTGGCAGGCAAAGTGGCAGTTGTCACCGGCGCGGCCCGCGGCATCGGCGCCCAGATCGCCAGGACGCTGCACCGCGACGGTGCCACCTTGATCCTGGTGGACATTCCTGCGGCGGGGGACCAGCTGGCCGCAGTGGCAAACGCAGTGCGCGGCACCGCGCTGCAGCTCGACATCACCGGCGCGGATGCGGGCCAGCGGATCATCGACCATGCCGTGCAGCGGCACGGGCGGCTGGACATCGTGGTGCATAACGCCGGCGTCACGCGGGACAAACTCCTGGCCAACATGGACCAGGCACGGTGGAACGCGGTGATCAACATCAACATTGCCGCCCAGCTCCGCATCAATGAGGCACTGCTGGCCTCCGCACACTTCCGGTCGGCACCGCGTATTGTTTCGGTTGCTTCCACCAGCGGCATCGCCGGAAACCGGGGACAAACCAATTACGCGGCGTCCAAGGCAGGAGTGATGGGAATGGTGCGTGCCACCGCCCCCCTGCTCGCGTCCCACGGAGGCACCATCAATGCCGTGGCTCCCGGATTCATCGAAACCGAGATGACGGCGCGCATCCCCTTTGCCGTCCGCGAGGTGGCACGGCGGCTGAACTCCCTGCAGCAGGGGGGCCTGCCGTCCGATGTCGCGGAGACCATCGCGTTCCTGGCCAGCGAAGCCGCCGGTGGGATCAACGGGGAGGTGCTGCGGGTGTGCGGGCAGAACCTGGTGGGGGCATGACGGTCCAGCAACCGGTGGTCCTGGCCGAAATGCCGTCATTGTCCAAGCTTTACGTCAATGCCGCCGCGCAGGCGGCACGGCGCAGGCTCCTGGGCACGCACGACTCGTCAGTCCTTCCGGCGGAGAGCCATGAAGTCAGGGGCGTCACGGTGGGGGTCGAGAACCTTACCGCGTATCAGCACCTGATCGGCGAAACGGCCAGTGACGTCCTCCCTGCCGGCTTCATCCACGCGATCGCGTTCCCGTTGGCCATGAGCGTCATGAACAGGGACGACTTCCCGCTGCCCCTGCTGGGGATGATCCACCTGCGCAACAGTGTTGAGCAAAGATCACCGCTGGTGTTCACCGATGTCCTTGACATAACCGCCCGGGTGGAAAACCTCCGCGGCCACCGTGCTGGGACACAGGTGGACGTCGTGGCGGAAGTGCGGCGTGCCGGCTCCAGCGATGTGCATTGGTGCGGGGTTTCCACATACCTGGCCAAGGGAGTGTTCCTGCCGGGGATCGACAAGCCCACCGCCACCGCGCCCAAGGCGGATTTCACGGCACCTGACCCAACGGCCCTGTGGCACCTGGGCGTGGACACCGGCCGTGCGTATGCAGCGGTCTCGGGGGACTTCAACCCCATCCACCTGAGTGTGCTCTCGGCCAAAGCCCTGGGCATGCGGCGGTCGATAGCGCACGGCATGTACCTGGCGTCCCGGGCGCTCGCGGACGCTGGCCCCGCCCGGGGCGACTCGTTCAGGTGGGACGTGGAGTTCGAGGCCCCGGTCTTCCTGCCCTCCCGGGTCGCCCTGGAGATCGCGACGGAACAGGGCGGGGCCGGAGCATGGAAGCGATCCAGCTTTGTCGCCTGGAGTCCGCGGTCGGGGCGGCGCCACTTCAGCGGGACAGTTTCGGCCCTGTAATCACGGCCGGGGAGCTTGGGCTTCGTCTCCGGGACGCGGGCGGCCGGCCTGGTCCTGGGGACGGACCGCCCGGAGGATCCGGTGGAGGCTGAGGAGGACCGATTCTGACGCAGGGACCGTTCCCTGGTCTGCCGGCCTGCGGGCGGTGGCAGCCATACAGGCTTCCACCGCCGCCTTGGCGGCGTCATAGCGGTCCCTCCGGCCCTGCTCGTTGCCGTCGGTATCCGTGGACACCAGTTGTCCGGTTGCGGTGATGGCGTCGGCCAGGGGCTCGTTGTCCTGCAACGGGATGGCATACGGCACGTCGTCTTCCCAGATCACGTCAGACAGCACATCCGTCATGTCCTGGATATGGAACGTGACCCGCTCCAGGTCCTGCAGGTCGCGAAAGTCCTGGTCCATGTCACGCGGGTGCAGCTTCCGGCGGGGGTTGGCCCTGCGGCTGGCATCGGCTTCCTTGACCAGGTGGCGCACGGATCTTGCGGCCTCTGCCAGTTCGTCCGACCTGCGCGACCAGTCTTCGTGCTCTGGGGGCCACTTTTCCTTCAGGGCGGCGCCCATATCCAGCAACTGCTTGCCCAGGGCGACCCTGAGGTCGGCCAGGCTCGACGCCGCCGCGTTGAGGTGCAGGGGTGGGAAAATCAGGAAGTTCACCGCAATGCCCACCGCCACTCCGGCTGCCATCTGCACGAGGTATCCGTAGGAGAAATCTTCGGCGTTACTGCCGCCGACCAGCAGAACCAGCAGGGCCGCCGTCGGAATCCAGTCACTGCCTGAACCGATGCCCGGCAAGCCGCCCAGCAGGACTCCCACCCCCATGAACACGGCGACCGTCAGGGGCGAGGGCGCACCGATGCTCACCAGGACGAAGGCAAGGCCGATTCCCATCGCCAGCCCCGCCAGGGCCTGCGCCCCCTGCTTCACGGACCCGGCGACATTGTGATACATCGCCACCAGGGCGCCCAGCGGCGCGTAGTACGCGTAGTGCGAGGCGGCGCCCGGCATAAGGGGTGCGATGGCGAACGCCAGCCCTGCGGCTATGGCCGCTTTCCCCGCCAGTTGCAGCCGCTGCGCCGCGAAGGCAGCAGAAAGCCCCGCCACTGATTGTCTAAGAAGTTGGGTCCCCCGAGCCCACCGTGCATCCGGCCGTGCCTGAGTATCGCCCATCCGGACAACAGTAGGGCCGGGGGTGCGTCAGGACAAACCGGCTGCTGAACGCCGTACCGCAGCGGCCAGGCGGTGGGCACGGCCCGGAGTGCGCCCCTCTTCCGCGCGCCGGGGGATGTAACCGAAGCCCAGGCCATAGGACGGATCCGCAAAACCAAGGGCCGCGTTGGCCCCCTCGTGGCCGAAGGCACGGTGGCTCCCGAAGTTCCGCGAGGGGTGGGGCTTCATGAAGACGACCGCGAAGGCATTGTCCAGGCCGGAGGACCGGTCCAGGCCCCACACCTGCTCCCGGGTCATTGCCGCGACGGTCCCCGCTGTGAGGAACGGCTCACTGCCCTCCACGCCGGTGGTCGCTGCCGCATACAACCGCGCCAGCCCGTCGGCGGACCCTACCCCGCCCGCCGCGGACATGCCCGCGGCGCGCACCGAGCGGATGTTGGGCAGCTCCATGATGGTGCTGACCGGGGCGTTGCCGTTCATGCCATCGAGGCTGAGCGGGTCGACCCACGCCTCGGACGGGTCTGCTTCATAGAGGACATCCCGATACCTGGCGTCCTGGTCCTCCGGCAGCCCCAGGAAGAAATCCACGTCCCGCGGCTTCCGGATTCTTTGGTCATAGATGTCCTGCAGGGACTCACCCGTAGTCCGCCGGCACAGTTCCTCCATGAGGATGCCGATGGTGAGCGCGTGGTAGCCGAACTGGCGGCCGGGCTCCCAGGAGGGAGCGGCATCCGCGAGCCGGGCGGCAGCCCTCGACGTGGTGAACTCGTCCAGGGCAAAGCCGCCCTCGACACCCAGCAGCCCCGCCTGGTGCGACAGCGCCTCCCTGACCAGGAGCCTGTCCTTTCCGTGCGCGGCAAACTCGGTCCAGTAATGCGCCACGGTCTGGTCCAGGTCAAGGACGCCGTCCTGGACCAGCAGGGCGATGACCAGTGCGGCGACGCCCTTGGAGCAGGAGTAGGCGCCGGTCAACGTATCCGGTGCCATGTCCGGGCCCCCGGTCAGGCGTACCACCGGCACCCCGTTCCGGTAGGCGGCCAACTGCGCGCTGTAGCGGGAGTCCTCCGCGAGGAAGGACTCAAACAGTGCCAGGACGCCCTCGTACCCCGGCGCCACGAAACCCAGAGAAGTCTGCATGCCTTCCAGTGTAGGAGGAATGCGGTTTCCTTCAGGGTTTTGCTCAGGCGGCCGCGCCGTGTCCCGCAGCGACTTCCTCGCCCGGCCGGACCGGCCCCGGCGGCGTGCCCCCGCCAAACGGCCGCCCGCCCAGCGACTCCCGCCCGTGGTCCGTCAACCATCCGAATAGGTCCGGGCCGGCCGGGACGATCCCCGTAGGGTTGATGTCCTCATGCACGACGTAGTAGTGCCGCTTGATCTGCACGAAGTCGATGGTGTCTCCGAAGCCGGGTGTCTGGAACAGGTCCCGTGCATATCCCCACAGGTTGGGCATCTCGCTCAGCTTCTGGCGGTTGCACTTGAAATGACCGTGGTACACGGGATCAAACCGTGCCAGCGTGGTGAACAGCCGCACGTCCGCTTCGGTGATGGTGTCGCCCACCAGGTACCGCTGCTGCGAGAGGCGCTCCTCAAGCCAGTCCAAAGCGGTCCACAGCCGCTGGTACGCCGAATCGTAAGCCTCCTGCGATCCGGCGAAGCCGCAGCGATAGACGCCGTTATTGACCTCGGTGAACACCCGCTTATTCAGTTGGTCGATTTCTTCGCGGAGATGCACCGGGTAGAGCTCCGGGGCACCCGGCCGGTGGAACTCTGTCCACTCGGTCGAGAAATCGAGGGTGATCTGCGGGAAATTGTTGGTCACCACTTCACCACTGTGGACGTCGACGATGGCGGGCACGGTGATTCCCCTCGGGTACCCCGGGAAGCGCTTAAAGTAGGCTTCCTGCAGGCGCTCTATGCCCAGGACCGGATCCACTCCGCCCGGATCCAGGTCGAAGGTCCAGGAACGCGCGTCGTGGGTTGGCCCGGGCTGGCCCAGCGAAATGGCTTCTTCGAGCCCCAGCAGCCTGCGGACAATGACCGTCCGGTTCGCCCACGGGCAGGCCCTGGCGGCAATCAGGCGGTAGCGCCCTGCTTCCACTGGCCACCCCGGCTCGCCGTTGCTGCCGGGAGAAGCATCCCTGGTGATGCGGTCCTCTATGTAGTTGGTGTCCCGGGTGAATTCGGCTCCGCCTGTCACATAGGCGCCGCGGGTGCTGTGCCCGTTGGTGTGGTCGGTCGCTGCGGTGGTGCTTTCCGTTTCCTGGCTCATGCCACAAGCCTATGCGCCACCCCTGCGCCCTAGGCGCCTTGCAGCAGGATTACCGAGATGGGCTGCCAGGCCACCAGCCATGCGCCGGCGACCAGGAGCGTGAACAGGCCAATCCAGATTCCGGACGGAACAGACGTGGCACGGTACAGGAGATACGCGTCCGAACTGCTGAGACGGTCCCGGCGGCGGAGGTGGACGTGGGTGAGTTTGAGCAGGTCCCGCACCGCGGCGACGAGCAGCGCAAGGCCGAAAATGACGGCCACATGCCCCACGGCGGGAGGCGGCGCAAGGAAGGTGAGGGAGCCTGCTCCGCCGATGGCAGCGCCGGTGATGACGAATCCGGCAAGGTTGCGGAGGAACAGGAGCGTAGCGGCCAGCACCAGCGCACTGACGGCCATGGCGGCGGGTCCCCACCCGTTCAGCCCGCACCAAACAAAGGCGGCGCCCGCCAGGGCGGGCACGGGGTACCCCCAGAAGCAGGACCAGGCGGCGGCCAGCCTGCTTCTGCTGTAGGTGGTGGTGGTTCCGGAGTGGTCAAGCCGGAGGCGGATACCGGATAACCGCTGTCCGGAGGTCAGGGCAGCAAAAGCATGGCCAAGCTCGTGCGTCACCGTGGCGAGGAGGCCGAAGTAGCGCCAACTGCGCCGGGGGATGGACAGCCCGACGGCGGCCGCCACCGACAGCAGCATCTCCACCCACGTGACGGTGGGAACGTTCGCCTGGGTGAATGCCGTGGCGAACGTCTCCCATAAGCTGGCGGGGCTGGCCACCGTTGCCTCCTGGCTGCCGGGTAGGCATGGTTGGTGTCGACGTCGTCTGTACTGTCCCCAACGCTACCCGGCTGAGCTGGGTGAAGGCTTAATGGGCACGGGGGCCGGCGGCCGGGCCAGCGTTTAAAGCCGAAAGGCACGCCTGATGCGGCGTGCCTTTCGGGCGGGACCGGGCGAACCTGCCCCTCGGAAAGCTTCTGGACTAGCCTTCGCACTCGGTGCAGTAGCTGTGGCCGTCTTTTTGCCGGGCAATCTGGGACCGGTGGCGGACCAGGAAGCAGGAGTAGCAGGTGAATTCATCCTCAGCCTGGGGGATGACCTGGACTACGAGCTCCTCAGCGACGAATTCGCCGCCAGGGACCCCGGCGCCGTCCAGCCCGTCAGCCTCGTCCAACTCCTGCACAACACTGCGGGCGTCGGGAGCATTCGCTGACTGGAGCTGCTCGAGTGAGTTGTCCTGCGATTCCTTGACGTCGGAACGCAGTTCATCGTAATCGGTTGCCACTTTGGGTGCTTCTCTTTTCTTTGATTGGCTGTCGGGTATGAAACGTACAGCATCAAGCCGGTATTCCCCAACAGGGAGCGTAGATCCACTGCCGATTGGGTAAAGGTTCTAAGGAGCGGCCGCGGGTTTAGAACCGCTGTGCGGCTGCATGGGCAGTGGAGGGGCGGCCGGGCTGTTCCCTCCCGGTGACGGAAGGGGCGGTTTGTGGAGCAACTCACTGCAGAGTTTGGCGGTGCCGAACAAATTGGTGTGGGCGTCGGTCCCGTGCTGGAGAAGTTTGATGATGTGTCCAGGATCGTTGTCCTGCGCGGAGGCGGCCTGGGGGACCTGCTCTTCGCGGTTCCGGCAATGGCTGCGTTGAAGGCGGCCTATCCTGCATCGAGGATCACCTTGTTGGGCACGCCGATCCACAAGGCGCTGCTCGGAGCGGTGGAAAGCCCGGTGGACGAGGTCGTTGTCCTGCCGTTCGCGGAGGGCGTACGGCCCGGGGAAGAGGACGCCGGCGAACTGGACCGTTTCTTTGCCGATATGCGGGCGCGCCACTTTGATGTGGCCGTCCAGCTCCACGGCGGGGGACGGTACTCGAACCCCTTCCTGCTGCGGCTGGGGGCACGCCACACGGTGGGGACCCGGACGGCCGACGCCGCAAGCCTTGAGCGCACCGTCCCGTACCTCTATTACCAGCACGAACCCCTCAGGGCCTTGGAGGTGGCCGGGTTCGCCGGCGCATTCCCCGTGGACCTTGAGGCGCGGCTTGCACCCTCCCCGCCGGCAGCAACCTCCCAAGCCCGCAGCGGCGACGGCGACCAGCCGCTCGTGGTGATCCACCCCGGCGCCACCGACCCCCGCCGTCGTTGGCCCGCAGCCAAGTTCGCGGAACTTGCCGCTGCCTGCGCGGCTGATGGTTCGCGGGTGGTCATTATCGGCGATTCCACTGAACAGGAGCTGGCAGCGGAGATTGCCTCCCGGGCGGCCTCCGCGGCAGTTCATTCCGCGGCAGGCGAACTGGAGATGGCAGGCCTGGTGGCGCTGCTGGCGGAAGCCGGCGTTGTGGTGGCCAATGACAGCGGACCGAGGCATCTGGCGCAGGCCCTCGGTGTGCCGACGGTCGGCATCTTTTGGGCGGGCAACGTGATTAATGCGGGGGCGCTGGGGCGGAGCCTTCACCGCGTCCACGCCTCATGGGTCACGGCCTGCCCCACCTGCGGCATCGACGTCACCCAGGTGGGCTGGACAGCACCGCGCTGCGTCCACGACGACTCGGCGGTGGCCGGTATAGGCGTCACGGAAGTCTATGAGGACGTCCGCAGCCTCACCGCCACCACGTTCGCGAAGCAGGACGCATGAGCGGCGCGGTTATGGCGGAGGAGGCCGGTGCTCCGATACCCTCAGACGGCAAACCGGAGCTTTTGGTCCTGCGTGCCTTGAAGCTGGGCGACCTGTTGGTGGCCGTACCGGCGCTGAAGGGCATCCAACGCGCTTTTCCCGGGCACCGGCTCCGCTACGCCGCGCAGGGGTGGCTGTCGGAGGCCCTGGGACTGGTGGGTGGCTATGAGCTGCTGCCTACGCACGGCCTCGACGAGCCGCTGGCGATGGATCCCGGCGTGGTGGACGTGGCCATCAACCTGCACGGCAGCGGCCCGGAGAGCCAGGGGAGGATCGAGGCGTTGAGGGCCCGCCAGACCCTGGGCCATCGAAGCGCCTACCGGGACGGGCCGCCCTGGCGGCCGGAGCTGCATGAGCGCGAGCGCTGGGTCCGGCTCCTCGAATGGCATGGAGTGGAAGCCGATCCGCTGGATGTGCAGTTGAACACACCGCACGTTCCCAGTCCCGTCCCCGGCGCAACAGTCCTGCATGTGGGAGCCGCCTACGGCAGCAGGCTGTGGCCGGCGGAGCGGTTTGCCGCGGTGGCGACGGCACTGACCGAAGCCGGACACCAGGTGGTCTTCACCGGAGGTACGTCCGAAAGGGAGCGCGCCGGGGAAGTGTGCCGCCTTGCAGGACTGCCCGGCACGGCCGTACTGGCAGGGGTGCTGGGCCTGGGGGAGTTCGCTGCCACGATTGCCGCCGCGCGCCTGGTGGTCTCGGCCGATACCGGGGCTGCGCACCTGGCATCTGCGTACGGCACCCCATCCGTGGTGCTCTTTGGTCCGGCCCCGCCTGAGATCTGGGGTCCGCCGCCGGGACCCCATGTTGTCCTGACCCGGGCCGAACTGCGGCGCGGGGACACCTTCGCGGCACAGCCGGACCCTGCCTTGCTTGCTGTCCAGGTCTCCGATGTCATGGCTGCTGTCAAAGGACTGGGGTTGCTCTGAACCCTGTGGGTTTACGCGTCGATGCTGTGGGTCTGCAGGGGTTGGATCCTGCGCCGCGGGCCTAAAATTGGTGCATGAGCACTGAGCTGGAAATCGCTTTGGTGTTGGGGACGGCGTTCCTGTGGGTCACCGTGACGCTGACCATCCTGTCCGCCATCGACCGGCCCGAAAGGAAGGCGCGGCGGCAGGAACGGCGCGACATCCGGACGGAAAAGCGGCGGATTGAGTACCGTCCAGTGGCGGCGGGGCCGCATGCCCAGGGACGGAACCGGCGCCCGCGGTCCCGGAGGCTCCACCCGCACTGACCGACGACGTGACTGTCGCGGGTGGGCCGGCGTGGAGCGCGGGCCCGGACCTCCGCGCGCGGCCGCCCGGCCGTCGTCGTACTCTGCCCTGTGGTGGGCGCGCTCGACGTCCCTTCCCCCTTTAGTCAAGTCTTGACGGGGTTGGCCGGATCCCTGACACTTCCCCAATGGGAGTAAGCGAAGAGTTGCGGGCTCTGGGCGACGTGGTGGACAGGCTCGCGGCGAAGTTTCCCGCCCTGTCCAGGGAGCACATTGAGGATGTAGTGCAGCAGGAACACAGCCTCCTGGACACGGGCAGGGTCCGGGCGTTCATACCGGTCCTGGTTGAGCACGCAGCCAGGGACCGCCTCTCGCGTTGATTCGCGGTAAGGCCTCAGGTGGCCGGCATGACGTCGATAAGCACCTTTCCGATGGTCTCCTGTTCCACCGCATCATGGGCTGCGGAAGTCTGCTCCAGCGGGAACCGCGTCAGTGGCAGCCCGTGTTCTTCACCCACCCGGAGCGCACCGGCGGCGAGCGCTTCGGCGACGGCGGCCACGGCGTGCTGCTTCTGTTCGTCGGTGACTGTGTACGTGAGGATGAACTGGTACCGGACGTTCTTGGTCATGCTCTCGCGGATGGGGACCGTCAGTGATTCTCCGGGGTTCGCGGCGTAGATGGAGATGGTTCCGCCCGGCTTGAGGATCTGCAGGTCCGTTTCTATGTTGGCGGGCGCGTTGACGTCCACAATGATGTCGACGCCCTCCGCGGCCACTTGGTGGACGGCGTCGACAACCTCGTCCGTCCGGTAGTTAATGACCGTTCCGGCGCCGGCACGGCGGGCAAGCTCAGCTTTGCGGTCCCCGCTGACGGTCGTGATGACGGCGGCACCGGCCCATCGTGCGAGCTGGATGGCCGCATGGCCTACGGCTCCGGCGCCTCCCGTGACCAGGACGGTTCGACCCGCCAGGGCACCGGGGGAAAGCCGGGCCGGCCCGTCCTCGTTCGAGGTCAGGGCCCGGTGGGCGGTCAGGGCCGGGATCCCCAACGAGGCGCCGGTGTCGAAGGACTCGGCGTCGGGAAGGGCCACTGCTTTGTGGCTCGGCACCACTAAGTATTCCTGGGCGGTACCTTCGTTGCCGCCCCAGGCGACGTCCCACAGCCAGACGCGATCGCCCACGGTGAAGCCGGCTACTCCGGCGCCCAGCTGGTCGATGACTCCGGCTCCGTCCTGGTTTGGAACCTTTGGGGCGTCCAGCTTCCTGCTTCCGCTTCCGGACCGCGACTTCCAGTCGGTGGGGTTCACTCCGGACACCACCACCCGGACGCGGACCTCTCCCGCTCCTGGCTTCGCCAATGGCCTGTCCCGGAGCTTCAGCACGGATGCGGGCCCTGTTTCCTCGTACATAACTGCCTTCATGTTGTCTCCCATGCCCGGTTGCGGATGCCCTACCGCTCCAACCTACCGAAAGCGCAGCACGGGAGCAGCGCCCCAGTCCATGGGCGTTCAGTCTTCCTGCAGGTTGGCGGTGCCCAGGGCGGTCTTCCCGGCGTAGTCATAGATCACTACGCTGCGAATGGGTTCCCGCAGGGCGGCCCACCTGGCGGCGTCCATTTCCACCCGCTGGCCCGCGCCCGTGAGCGGCCCCAGTTCGATCAGCTTGGCGGAAGACAGTCCAGCGCCGCCGCCCGTCCCTGGGACCAGCGTGCCCGGGCTCAACATCAGGCGAAGATCGTCACCGGTGCCGGTTGCAAGGTTCTCCAGCTGCAGGACAGCACCGGCTTTGGTGACGTGGATCGTCACCGTTCCCGTCGTGACTGCTCCCTGGGACTGGAACTGTCCCCTCAGAGTCACAGGCCCCGCAGAGGAGGGAACACCGGGAGCAGGTTCCACCGTGGAGCCTTGCTGCTGCGGCCCGGGCGCCGGCCCGGAATCAGTGCAGCCGGCCAGGCCGGCCGCCAGCACCACCGAGAGCGCCGCGGACTGTATCACCTTCATTTTTCCCCCAATGATTTATTCCCGCCTTCCTAGAACCGGGTCGTGCCACGCAGCGGGCGCGGCCGGCCGTCCGGGTCCACAATGAACCGGTAGATGGGCTCGGCCCACAGGCGGTGGAACGGCGGGACAGGCTGGGGTGTGTGGTGACGCACCTGCCCGGTCGGGCGGGGTGTGGAACGGCCGGTGCGGTGCCACTGGTCCAGGGCATCGGCCGCGCTGTTCCACAGCTCCAGTTCGCCCCCGTCCGCCAGGAGACGGGGGTCGTCCTGGTCAAGGCCCAAATGCTCGGCCCAGAGCTGGAGCCGCAGCTTCCCCGCGAGCGGGTGGGTCCCCGGTCCGCCCTTGTTGTCGCCGGGCGTCCCGCCGGCCGATGTGTCGATTACCGCACAGGTGAGCTCGCTGTCGGTTGTCCAGGACCGGCGGTTGAAGTTGTCCGACCCGCAGGTGAACCAGGTGTCGTCGATGATGCAGATCTTGGCGTGGACGTAGATCGGTGTCCCGTCGCTGTTCTCCAGGTCGAACACCCCCACCCGGTCCGGAGCGGCCCGGCGGAGCATGCCGATGGCACGCAGTTGCCCCAGGCGCCTGGGCGGTCCGCCAAGGAAGCCGTCAGAGTCCGGGTACCGGGGCACCACGACGATGACGTTGAGCCTGTGGTTGCGCTGTAGGGCGTCTGCAATGCCGGCGGCGACTTCCGTTGACCACAGGTACTGGTCCTCGATGTAGATGAGCGAGCGGGCCTGGGCGAAGGCCTTCGCATACGCCCTGGCTATGCTTCGTTCTCCATTGGGGGCGAACGGGAAGGGCGGATGCTTCACACCGTAGGTGCGCAGCAGTTGGACGGCGTGAGGGCCGGCCGGCGGCGGGGGCGGAGCGGCCTCCGGCAACGGCTTGGGGTGCCTCGGCATGCGGGCCAGGCGCTGCAACAGCATCCGGTAAGGAGTTTTGCGGTCCAGCGGGTGGGGGTCGTTCCACCGTTCTGCGAACACTGCGAGCACATCGGCAACGATGGGGCCGCGCAGTTCAAGGGCGGCATCGTGCCAAGGAGGCCGCTGCCCGTAGCGGGAATCCATCTTCACTGCCTGCGGGTCTCCGGCATGGCCGGCATCATCGCGGCGGCTGTGTGAAAGGTCGATTCCCCCGACGAAGGCTACGTCGCGGGAGGGGTCGTCACGACGGCGGATGACCACCAGTTTCTGATGGTGGGAACCGAAGATCCGGACGCGCTGATCCAACAGCGCCTCCCCGCCGGCGTCGTTGATCTGGCGGCTGAGGAGCTCGTTTGAGCGTCCACTTATGGGGGCTGACACCCGTTCGCCGTGTGACCTCCAGACAAGGCCGCGTACTTCGACGCCGGACCGGGCCAGTTCCGCGAGCAACCCGCCAATCGTCGTACCACCCGGTTCCAACTGCTCATCACCGTCGCCGCGCCAGTCAGTGAACCATACCCGGTCTCCGGCCTTCAGGCCGGACAGTTCCGCGTGCAGCCTGGAGAAATAGGCAGCTCCATGCACCAGGGGCCTGACCAGGTTGCCTTCCGACCAGGGTGGAGAATCTGCACCGCCGGCATGGATCAAGGAGGCCGGGTTTCCGCGCTCGGCCCGGTTCAGGAACCACTTGCCAACCGTGCTGTCCACTCGGTGCTCCTTTCGGGGCCCGGGGGACCAGGCCGCTGCGGATTCCAAACTAGCCTATGGCCGCACGCAAACTGCCTGTTTCCCGGGCGGGGCCGAACAAGCCACGATGCGGCAGCAGTCCCGCCAGGTGGGAATAGGCTTGTCCCAGGCCGCTTCCACACCCCTGAAGAATGAGGCAGAACATGTCATTGAAGGAAAAGCTGAAGGGCGACGTCGTCGCCCACATGAAAGCCGGCAACAAGATCGCCCTCACCACGGTGCGCAACGTCCTTGGTGAGATCGAAACGCGGGAGAAATCAGGAAAGACCCCGGTTGAGCTCGATGACCTCCAGGTCACGGCGTTGCTGCAGAAAGAGGCCGCCAAGCGCCGTGACACGGCCGCCACCTATACCGCCGCCGGGCACGGCGACCGGGCACAGGCCGAGATCGCCGAGGCTGAGGTCATCGAGGCCTACCTGCCCAAGGCCTTGACCCGCGAGGAAGCTGAAGCCATCATCGACGGGGTCATCGCTGAATTGGGAGCCGGGGGCACCGCCCTGACCATGCGTTCCATGGGTACGGTCATGAAGTCCGTAACCCCCAAAATCGGCGGACGCTTCGACGGCAAAGCCGTCAGCGAGATCGTCAAGGAACGCCTGGCCTGACGACAGGGCGACGATGCAGTGCGGGCCTGACGGATTTCCCGCCGACCTGCGCATAATGAGGCCATGGGGTTCCGGGCTCACCGAGCCGATCAGTCGCGGAAAAGCGTGGCAGTGATGGCCACTGCCGGTGTGCTTGTGTCGTGTCTGTCGTCTGCCTGCGGCGGGTCGTGGCAAGGGGAGCCGCCCTGTTTGCCCCCAAGCTATGCCGTAACCCCGGCCGTCGCGAAACCCGGTGACGCGGTCACAGTCCACGCGGCCGACGCTGACTGCAATCCCCGGTACGGCCAGGACGCCCGGATTTACGTCTCGGTCACCGACGCCGCCGGCCACACCGTCGTCAGCACGACTGCCGCGATGAACGATGCCGGCGGGTTTTCTTACCAGTTCGACGTGCCGCTGGCGGCAGCGCCGGGGGAGGCCAGTGTTGAGGCCTACCCTTTCGGCGTGGATTGGTGTGACGATACCGGGACGAACAACCGTGTTCGCCATGCGGAAGGTTTCAGCGGGGCCTCGTGCGCTGCAAGGACGAGGCCGCTGACAATTACCCCCTAGCCGCCCAGTCCGCGCAGGGATCGCATCCCCGTGACGGGGTTCAGGAGGTGCCGTAATCGATCCTGGCCGTGCCGTCCTTGGGAACGGTGATCCGTCCGCCCTGGAAATCCTGGACGGTGCTGCCGTCTGCCGTCACGTAGTTATCCGTGGTCGGGTAACCAAGCCTGCCCCACTCGAAACCGGTCCCTGCCCAGGCGTCGCGGGTCTTGCCGACGGAGAGGCGAACTCCGGTGGCCGGGCTGGAGATCAGGGCGCCCTTCTGGAAGTTGATGAAGGAGCCACCGTCCTTCAGCCCGGTCACCCGGTTGGTTCCGGGAAACCCCAGGGTGGCTGGACCGTTCACAGCATCGAATGCGGCGCTGAACTCTGACGGCATGGAGAAGGCTCCGAGGGCTGCGGTCCAGTAGATGGATCCGCCCTGGTAGGTCTGTTTGACGCCACCGCTGACCGGTATTTCGTCACTCGTGGGGTAGCCGAGGAACCCGTTCTCGTAGCCGGCCTGGGCCCAGGCTCCGCGGGTGGCACCAATGGACACGTGGGCGCCGGTGGCAGGGGACCAGAGGATGGAGCCGTTCTGGAAGTTCTGGTACAGCCCGCCGTTCTTGATGGCCACCTGGGGACTGACGGCAGCGCCGAGTGAGCGGCCCATTGCCTCATGCTTTGTGAAGATGGCCCCGGATACCGCGTAGGTTCCGACGTTGGGCACGAAGTAGATGACGCCGCCCTGGTAGTTCTGGGCAACAGCGCCTCCTGGCGTGCCGTACTCATCCGTGGTGGGGTAGCCGAGGACACCGTGCTCGAAGTTCTGTCCGGCCCAGACGTTGCGGATGGCTCCCACGGAGATGATGGCGCCGTTTGCCGGGGTCCACAGGATGGAGCCTCCCTGGTAGTTCTGGAAGGCACCTCCTTCCTTTAGGCCGGTGATCACATCGGTGACCGGGTAGCCCAGGCTGCCCCACTCAAAACCCGTGGAGGCCCATTTGTCACGGATCGGGCCGGCGCTGACTGCGGCTCCGGACGCTGGGGAAAACATGATCGCCCCGCCCTGGAACCCCTGCCAGGAGCCGCCATTGCGGAGCCCGCGGAACTCATCGGTTGTTGGGTATCCCAAGGGGCCACCTTCAGCTCCCTGGGAGCGCCACTTGCCGTAGATGCCCGCTGTGACGGCGTGCGTTCCCGCAGCGGGTGAGGAGAAGATCGCGCCATTCTGGTACGCCTGGTAGGAGCCGCCGTCTTTCAGGCCGGTGATGACGTCACTGACGGGGTATCCCAAGGCGCCGTTTTCGAATCCGGTTTCTGCCCACTTGTCCCGGATTGGCCCGAAAGACGAAAGGTACGCGCCGCTGGCGGGGGAAAACATGATGACGCCGCCCTGGTACACCTGGTAGACGCCACCGCCGCGCAGGCCTCCAACTTCGTCGGTGACCGGGTAGCCGAGGGGGCCGTTTTCATAACCGAGGGAGGCCCACTTGCCGCGGGTGGCTCCCCACGAGAAATGGGCTCCGGAGAGGGGAGACCAGATGATGGCTCCTCCCTGGTAGTTCTGGAAGGCGCCACCGTCCCTCAGTCCACCCACCTCGTTGGAGACCGGGCTGCCAAGCTGGCCGGCCGGCCCTCCGCCCAGGCTGTATTTCTGTGTGATGGCGCCAAAGGGATCCGCTGAATACGGGGTGAAGATGTCATCGACTGCGCCCATGATGATTCGATCGCCGGGGCGGCTGCTGCGCAGGAACCTGTTGACCGTCTCAAGGCTGGTGGACAGGCAGCCGGCGGACGTGGTGCGGCCGGCGTGCAGGAAGATTGCGTAGGAGGCCCCCTGCACGGTATTCATGTCCGGCTGGCGGTTGTAGTTGATGACCGCCGCCTGTTCGTAATACCCCTGATTCATGTAGGTGTAGAGGTTCTCGTCAGAGGGACCGCCGCTGCCTTCGAAGTACTGGTTGTAGGTAGGTCCGTACTCACCGCCCCAGCGGGAGTTTGCGTTGACCGTATGGTAGGCAAGGGCCGTACCCGGGTTGGAGCGGCCCAATGCCTCGGTGACGCTGTACGAACCGGTGGGTGACTTGAATGTGTCCTCCCAGGTCAGTCCCGGCGGAGCGAAGCCCTTTAGCCCCGCGTAGCCCCAGTCCTGCCATTCCTGGACATAGCCATTGCCGGAACGAACGCACCCGGTGATGGTGACGACGTTGGATTCACGGCCGGTGGCGGTAGCGAACGTTACCCGGTTAGCACCGAAGCTGTTGTACTTCACCTGTCCCGCAGACAGCCGCTGGCAGGGGTTGTTCTCCTGGGGTCCAGCCTGGGCACTGCCGGTGCCAAGGAAGGCGCTGCCCGCGACTGCGATCACCGCCAAGGCGAGTGATAGTGGCCTGGTCCTCTTCACGGGTCCTTCTTCCTGGAAGGCGCAGCATGGCGCCTTGGTGACAAATAGTCCATGCCAGGACATAAAACCCGAGTTGACGTGGGACGATGCCGGATCTGGCGCGGCTGCCCCTAGGCTACCGGGCTAATTGCGCAACCCACGGCACCAAGTGTGGACAAGCGCCCGAGCGAGTCGGCCCGCGCTGTCCACCGTTGTGCTGATGAGGCAGGGCATCAGGCTCGCTTTAGGCCATCTGCCTGGCGCTTGCGGCGCTCGCCGAATTGGCCCCGGGTGTGGACTACGGATGGCGACGAGCCTGTCGCTACCGGTGCCTAGGGCCAACCGCTGTAGGGATCGGCGTTGTAGTTCGTGGGCGGCGGGTCCTTGTACACCCGGCCTCGTTGGGACTGCGCATTGCCCCGGTGCCTGGGCGGCCGGGTACGCCAATGCTTGCGTTGCCAGTGGGCGTCAGCAGCCGTAGCACCACCATGAAGATGATGAAGGCCAGGAAAGCGAAAAGGTACTCCATCAGTTCTCCTGCCCGTTGGCGGTTTGCCGTTCGCGCAGCCAGCGCCGGCGCTTCACGGCGGTTCTGAACGCAAAGGCAGACATCACCAGACCGCCGGCCCCCACGCCAAGGCCTGGAAGGGCGGTGCGCAGTTCGCCGCCATGCCCGATGACGAGAATCCCCGCCGCCAGCATTCCACCGCTCAGGAGCGTGGTGAAGACAGCAATGCCCACGATGAGGGCCGGGCTCTGGACGGGTGTGGTGGCAGCCATTGACCATCCCTCGGGGACACCGCCGGGACCGTACTGTTCCTCGTACTGGCGCACGTTGAAGCTGCTCGGGTCGTAGAGCGTGCCGTCAGGGCGGCGGAACTGCTTGTCCTGGTTGAACACGGGTCGAATCCTATCGGGACGCGCCGGCTGGTCGCCGCGGTTCTGGCCCAGCTCAAGGAGGTTGATGTCGACGCTGCCGCTCGAGCTTGGCTTCGGGGAACCTCGGAGCTTGCGCAACTGGGTGGCCTTGTACTCGTCACGGGCGAGGAAGAACGTATAGAGCGTCAGGAACCCGGCGAAACCGATCAGCCACAGAGCGCCCCACTCCGGCAAGTCGCCATCCCACAGCGGACGCTGGAACAGCCACACGCCGGTGGCCAGGATAAGAACCATGACGACCATCACGATTCCCATGCCCCACCAGGTGCTGACCTGGGCGTGCCCGCGGCCGGGCGTGAACCCGATCTCGTCGGCCGGGTAGCTGTGCAGCTCGCCCGTGCTGGTCTTGCGCAGGACGCGCTTCTCGCCGGCGGCGACCGCCTGCTTGTGTTCGGCGTAGACGGCGTCCTCGCGTGCAAACCGTTCCCGGTCGTGAACCATCGTCAGGCTCGTTTCTCTTGGCTGGGCAGGTACTCGGGTTCATCCGGGAACGGGCGGGTGCTGAGCGGGAAGTTTTCCCGGCTGATCTCCAGGGTTCCTGGGTGCTCCTCGAACCAGCGCCGGGCCTGGTCGTCGGTGACACCGTGCGTTGGCTTGGGCAGGCCCATGCCCTTGCGGAGCTTTCGGGCCTTGAGCTCTCGCCGGAGGGCGTGGAGACTCAGCAGCCAGCCGCCGGTGAATAGAACCGTGCAGACAACGGACATGACGAACCAGATCAGTCCCATGCCCATGTCGCCCAGGTCAGGAGTGGAGGTGATGATCGCGTAGATGCTGACCAGGATGAAGAGTGGAGCGAGGATTGCTGGGATGGTTGCAATCAGGGCGACGATGGCCAGGCCGGTGAATGTCCTTGCCTGGTAGTTGCCGCCGCTGGGCAGGGAGCCGCCAAGCCCCCACTCTTCCTGGGTATAGGCGTAGATGACCGTTTCCCTGCCCCACCCACCTGTGGCGTAGAAGTACTTGGGGACCTGACCATCCCTGGTGTTCCCGGTGCCGGCCACCATTCCCCCTGTTTCCGGCCCGAGGGCCCGCGTTAAGTGCGGGCTCCGAACTCTGATGCGTGCGGCCCATAGGGCACGTTCCCCCCTGGCTTCCGGTGAGAAAGCATTTTGCTGCCGCCCGCGTAGTTTTCACCCTAACGAAAACCAAGGCGAAACCATGGTGCTGGAGCCGTCCGGGTCGCTCCGCTCGTGTGGAGGATCAGGAACGGGACCACGGTTGGATTCCGGTTACGACGTGGTCGGAGACACAAAAAAGCCCCGGAACATCAATGATGTTCCGGGGCTTCCCATTGTGCGCGGAGGGGGACTTGAACCCCCACCCCCTTTCGAGGACTAGCACCTCAAGCTAGCGCGTCTGCCATTCCGCCACCCGCGCAGGTGGTATTTCGGGAAGCATCTCCGCCTTTCAGCGTTTCGCGCCTCTCCGAAGCAGCGAGAAAAACTCTAACACGAACTTTCCGGGAACAACGAATCGGGCCAAGTAGGTAGGCTGAGGGCAGCGATTCAGCTCGTGCCAACCAGTCATTCCCTACCAAGGAGCCACCAATGCCTGACGTCCTGCCCGAGGATGAAGTTGTCCGGATCTGCCAGGAACTCATCCGGATCGACACTTCCAACTACGGCGACGGGTCGGGGCCGGGGGAGCGGGCTGCGGCAGAGTATGCCGCCGGACTCATCGAGGAAGTGGGGCTGGACGCCGAGATCTTCGAGTCGGCTCCCGGCCGTGCGAACGTTGTCACCAGGATGGCGGGGGAGGACCCCTCGGCCAGTGCGCTGGTGGTCCACGGCCACCTGGACGTCGTTCCAGCGCTCCGGGACCAGTGGTCCGTTGACCCGTTCGGGGCAGAACTGAAAGATGGCCTCATTTGGGGACGCGGCGCCGTCGACATGAAGGACATGGACGCCATGATCCTTTCGGTGCTGAGGAGTTTTGCCAGGGAGGGCCGGAAGCCCAAGCGGGACATCATCTTCGCTTTCTTCGCGGATGAGGAGGCCGGCGGCGTGTATGGCGCCCGCTACGCCGTGGACAACCGGCCCGAACTTTTCGAAGGCGCCACCGAAGCCATCTCCGAGGTGGGCGGCTTCTCGGCCACCATCGGCGGCCAGCGGACCTACCTGCTGCAGACCGCGGAAAAGGGCATCTCCTGGCTCCGCCTCGTTGCGCACGGACGTGCCGGCCACGGTTCGCAGATCAACACCGACAACGCCGTCACCCGCCTTGCCGCCGCCGTCACGCGCATTGGCGAGTACAAGTGGCCCATCGAACTCACTCCCACCACCCGGCAGTTCCTCGACGGGGTGACTGAACTCACCGGAGTTGAGTTCGACGCCGACAACCCCGACCTGCTGCTCAACCAGTTGGGTACGGTGGCACGGTTCGTCGGCGCGACCCTGCAGAACACCACGAATCCCACCCTCCTCAAGGGCGGCTACAAGCACAACGTCATTCCCGAGTCCGCCGAAGCACTGGTTGACTGCCGGACCCTCCCGGGCCAGGAACAGCAGGTCCTCGAAATCGTGCGCGAACTCGCCGGCAACGGCGTGGACGTCAGCTACGTCCACAACGACGTCTCGCTGGAGGTCCCGTTCGCCGGCAACCTGGTGGACTCGATGATCGACGCTCTCCACAAGGAGGACCCCGGCGCCAAGGTGCTGCCCTACACGCTCTCCGGCGGTACGGACAACAAGTCGCTCAGCCGCCTGGGCATCACCGGCTACGGGTTTGCGCCCCTCATGCTGCCGGATGAGCTGGACTTCACCGGCATGTTCCACGGGGTGGACGAGCGCGTCCCGGCGGATTCCCTGAAGTTCGGTGCCCGGGTCCTGGACACCCTGCTCACCAACTACTAAGAGGAGTCCGCCGTGAGTCCAGAGGAACTGCTGCCGGATGAGCTCCTGGAGCGCATCCGCAGCCGCGCCGCCGGATATGACCGTGACAACGCCTTCTTCCACGAGGACCTGGAGGAGTTGGCAGCGGCAGGCTACACGAAGCTTTTCGTACCAGCGTCCGACGGCGGCGCAGGGCTTGGGCTCGAAGCG
This sequence comes from Arthrobacter sp. NicSoilC5, assembly GCF_019977395.1. Classification (NCBI taxonomy): domain Bacteria; kingdom Bacillati; phylum Actinomycetota; class Actinomycetes; order Micrococcales; family Micrococcaceae; genus Arthrobacter; species Arthrobacter sp. NicSoilC5. The sequence continues at coordinate 721,543 of NZ_AP024660.1, forward strand.
GCGGCGCAGTGCCAGCGCAGGCTGGCGACGGCTGCCCCGGCCACCGCTTTGGCCGTCAACATGCACCTGGTCTGGACCGGCGTCGCGCACGTCCTGGCGGCGCGGGGCGACAACTCGCTCGATTTCGTCCTCAAGGAAGCTGCCCAGGGCGAGGTCTTCGCCTTCGGCAACTCGGAAGCCGGGAACGACTCGGTCCTCTTCGATTCACGGACCACCGCCACACCGGAACAGGATGGCGGCTATTCCTTCACCGGTACCAAGATTTTCACCAGCCTGTCGCCGGCCTGGACCCGTCTGGGCATCTTCGGGAAAGATGCTGCAGCCCGGGACGGTGCCGGGGAACTGGTCCACGGATTCATCACGCGGGAAACTCCCGGCTACCGGATCCTGGACGACTGGGACACCCTGGGCATGCGGGCCAGCCAGTCCGCCACCACGGTCCTGGAAGCCGTCAAAGCTCCAGCCGACCGCATCTTCCGCAAGCTGCCGGTCGGCCCCAATGCCGACCCCCTGATCTTCGCGATCTTCGCCTGCTTCGAGAGCCTCCTGGCCGCCGTCTACACAGGTCTCGGTGAACGCGCCCTGGCCGTGGGCGTGGAGAACGTGAAGCGGCGCACATCCTTCAAGAACGGCGGCCGAAGTTACACCCAGGACCCTGACATCCGTTGGAAGGTGGCAGACGCCGCCATGGCCATGGACGTCCTGTACCCGCAGCTCAGGACCGTTACTGCCGACGTCGACGCCCTGGCTGACCACGGAAGCCAGTGGTTTCCCAAACTGGTGGGACTGAAAGTGAACGCCACCGAAACAGCCCGCCGGGTGGTGGACCTGGCCATCCGGGCCAGCGGGGGATCAAGCTATTTCAGGGGCTCGGAACTGGAACGGCTCTACCGGGACGTGCTGGCTGGAATGTTCCACCCCTCCGACGACGAATCAGCCCACAACACCGTAGCCAACGCGTGGCTGGGACCGTTGGAAGACTAAACGGTCCGCTGGACCGCGCATTTCTAAACGGTCCGCTGGACCTGCATCACCCGGCGCCGCAGCCAAAAGCGCCTGCCGCCACCCACGTACAGCTTGCTGCGCTCCAGCTCCCACTTGCCGTATTCGGAGTGTTCAACGAGCCGGCGCCGAGCCTCCGGCAAGGAATCATCAGGGCTGACGGTCAGTACGAGGTACTCGTACTGCCGCAAATAATCCCGCTCCCGCTGGACCGAGCTGGTGAGAAATTGTTCCTTCATTTGCTCTCCATTTTCGTCCTTTTCCGGCTAACGTGAAGTCATGAGCATCGATCCGCGTGTCGCGCTTTCGTCCCTGACCACCGCTTTGGAAGAACACCTTATAGCAGCATCGAACCGCCGCGGGGACGGTGATCCCTCCGTTGAGGCAGCGTTTTTCGCAGTTGCCGATGCTTTCGAAGTTTACGAGGACGCTCTCTACGAGGCCTACAACGAAGTAACGCCCCTGCAGGTCTTTGACGACGAGGATGAAGAGGACGAAGAAACCGACGTGGACGAGGACGAAGACCTGGAAATCGTCGACGAATAGCAGGGCCGCCCGAACCGCCCCAGGTACAGGGAAGTTCCAGCGCGGAAGCTAGGACACTGCGGAAACATCCTCCAGCGCGCGTGCAATCTGCGGCGGCAGGGGCGCCAGCTGGGAATCGAGGATCTCCTTCAACTGCACCGGTGTCCGGGCGCCAACGATCGCCGTGGCAACTCCGTGCTGTGACAGCAGCCAGGCGAGCGAAACATCCTGCGGAGTCCGGCCCAGCCCGTTGGCAGCCATGCACACCGCATCCACGATCCGCGACGGCTTCTCCTCCAGATACGGCTCCACGTAGGCGGCTTCGCTGACCGAGGCGCCCCGGGAACCGGCGGGGATGCTGCCACGGTACTTCCCTGTGAGCACCCCCCGGCCCAGCGGAGCCCACGCCATCAGCCCCAGTCCGGCATCCTCAACGGCGGGGATCAGTTCCGCTTCCGCCCTTCGGTTAAGGAACGAGTATTCGGCCTGGATGGCCACCAGTGGCACACTGCTCGTGGCGGCGGCCTTGGCGGCCTGCCAGCCCCTGTAGTTTGAGATGCCCGCGTACCTGGCCCGGCCGGTGCGGACGGCGAATTCCAGTGCCGCCAGGGTTTCATCGAGGGGAACGTTGCCATCCCACGCTTCGGCGAACCACAGGTCCACATAGTCGGTGCCCAGCCTGGCCAGGCTTGCATCCAGCCCGGTGAGCATCGCATTGCGTGAGGCGTCCACCGCACGCCGGCCATCCGGCGTCGTCATACCCGCTTTCGTGGAGATGGAAATCTCCGTGCGGGACACCACATCGCCCAGGAGTGAGCCAAGGATCGCTTCCGAGCCGCCGCCCGCGTAGGACGCCGACGTGTCCACGTGCCGGCCGCCGGCATCAAGGAAAGTGCGCAGCAGTTCCGAGGCGTCCTGTTCGTCAGTGTCGCCACCCCAGGACCGGGTGCCAAGGGAGAGGGCTGAAACTCGCAATCCACTGTTGCCGACGTAACGCTGCTGCATAGCAGCAAGCTTACGGCCAGGAGCGGCGCTGCCATGCCGTAGGGTCTTAGCGTGAACTGGTTTGAAGCGGCCCTGCTGGGCCTAGTGCAGGGACTGACCGAATTTCTACCGATTTCATCAAGCGCACACCTGCGGATCGTGGGCGAATTCCTCCCCAACGCAGAGGACCCGGGGGCAGCCTTCACGGCCATCACCCAGCTCGGCACGGAGACCGCGGTACTGATCTTCTTCTGGCGTGACATCGTCCGCATCGTCAAGGCCTGGGCCGGCTCGCTTACCGGCCGCGTGCCCCGGCAGGACCCTGACGCCCGGATGGGCTGGCTGGTGATTCTGGGCAGCCTGCCCATCATCGTCCTGGGGCTCCTCTTCCAGGACCAGATCGAGTCCGTGCTCCGCAGCATGTGGATCGTGGCCACCATGCTCATCGTCTTCGGCCTCATCCTTGCCGTGGCAGACGCAATCGGCGCCCAAAAGCGGGACCTTGCCCACCTGACCTACAAGCACGGCATGCTGTACGGCCTGGCGCAGGCCCTGGCCCTTATTCCCGGCGTCTCCCGATCCGGCGGCACCATCACCGCGGGCCTGCTGATGGGTTACACCCGTGAGGCCGCGGCACGGTACTCCTTCCTGCTGGCCATCCCCGCGGTCTTCGGCAGCGGGCTGTACCAGCTGTACAAGGTGGTCACCAAGGAAGGGATCTCCGGGCCCTTCGGCCTGCCGGAGACCGCGCTTGCCACCGTGATCGCCCTGGTGGTGGGCTACGTCATCATCGGCTGGTTCCTGAAGTTCGTGTCCACCCGCAGCTACCGGCTCTTTGTCTGGTACCGGATCTTCCTTGGACTCGCGCTGTACCTGCTGCTCGGTTTCGGCGTCATCAGCGCCTAGGACTAGGCTTGGCATGTGAAATCCTGGACTTCCCGCCCTGTGCCTGCCCTGCCCGGAAACATCCCCGCCATCCGGTTGCTCGATACTGCGGCGGGCCGAGAGGTGGCCCTGGAACGGGAGGCCAGGCCTTCCATGTATGTCTGCGGCATCACTCCTTATGACGCAACCCACATGGGGCACGCGGCCAGCTATGTCGCCTTTGACCTCCTGAACCGCGCCTGGCGCGATGCCGGCAGCGAGGTCTCCTACGTACAGAACGTCACTGACGTGGATGACCCCCTGCTGGAACGTGCCACCGCCACCGGCGTCGACTGGCGCGACCTCGCCGCGGAACAGGTGGAACTCTTCCAGACCGATATGGAGGCGCTGAACGTCCTGGCGCCGGACAACTACGTCGGCGCCGTCGAATCCATTGGCCTGATCGTCCCCGAAGTGGAACGCCTGGTCAGCATGGGGCTGGCATATAGGGTGGCCGGCACCAACGGCGAACCTGACGGGGATGTCTATTACGACGTCGAAGCCGCCGGCAAGCAGTCAACGGCACCTGACGCCTGGGCCCTGGGATCCATTTCCCACCTTGGCGAAAGCGCCATGCTGGAGCTCTTCGCCGAGCGCGGCGGGGATCCGGGCCGCGCCGGAAAGCGGCAGGCTCTTGACCCGTTGCTGTGGCGGGTGGAACGCGAGGGTGAGCCGAGCTGGCCCGGTGGAAGCCTGGGACCGGGACGGCCCGGCTGGCACATTGAGTGCACCGTGATCGCGCAGAAGTACCTGCCCGCACCCTTCACCGTGCAGGGCGGCGGATCGGACCTGATCTTCCCGCACCACGAAATGGGCGCCGGCCACGCTTACTCCCTGGCCGGGGTCCCGCTGGCCAAGCACTACGCGCACGCGGGGATGGTGGGCCTCGACGGCGAAAAGATGAGCAAGTCCAAGGGCAACCTGGTGCTGGTCTCCAGGCTCCGCGCAGCCGGCGAGGACCCGGCAGCAATACGGCTGGCGATCCTGGCCCACCACTACCGCTCCGATTGGTCCTGGACCGACGAAGGCTTCCATGCCGCCAAGGCCGACCTTGCGGCGTGGCGGAAAGCCATTGACCACGCTCCCGAGGGCTCGGGCCAGCAGCTGCTGGCCGAGATGCGGGAGGCGCTGGCAGCCGACCTGAATGCGCCGGCAGCGGTGGCCGCGGTCTCGCGTTGGGCACGGAACGCGAACGACGCCGGTGATGCCGCCAGCCCCGCTGACGCGGCCCTGGTAAAGGACGCGGTGGACGCCCTCCTGGGCATCCGGCTCTAACGCGTCCGCATTTCGGCAGACGGGAAGGGCCCGGCCGGGATTGCTCCCAGCCGGGCCCTTCCTGTTAAGGCATGTCAGTGCGTTAACGTCAGGGGCGGTCCTGGCCCCGCCGCTTCAGGTACCGCTCAAATTCACGCGCAATGGACTCGCCACTGGCTTCAGGGAGGTCGGCGGTGTCCTTCGCTTCCTCCAACTGCCGGACGTAGGCAGCAATCTCCGGGTCCTCGGTAGCGAGTTCGTCCACGCCGCGCTCCCATGCATCCGCTTCCTCGGCCAGCTCGTGGGTGTCCAGCGGCACCTGCAGCAGCTCCTCGATGCGGTGCAGGAGGGCAAGCTGCGCCTTGGGGGAGGGCGCCTGGGCCACATAGTGCGGCACGGCGGCCCACAACGACACAGTAGGGAGTCCCGCCAGGAGTGCCACCTCTGACAGGACACCCACAATCCCCACCGGGCCCTCATACTGCGACGCTTCCAGGTTCATGCGCTCCCGGAGCGGAGCGTCATCCGAGGACGTGCTCACCGGAATCGGGCGGCTGTGCGGAACATCCGCCAGCAGCGCGCCCACCAGCACCACATAGTCGACATTCAGCGCCTCGGCATGGACCAGCAGCTCCGCCGTATAGGCCCGCCACTTATAGGACGGCTCCGTCCCCTGCACAAAAATGACGTCCACATTGGAGTTTGGTGCACTGGCCTTGTAGATCCGGGTGGAAGGCCATTTGATCTTCCGCTCACCGGCAGCATTCCTGCGCACCGTGGGCCGCGTGAACTGAAAGTCGTAGTACTCGTCTGCATCAATGGAAGCGACCTTCTTGCCGCCCCACAATTTGTTCAGGTAGCGCAGCGAATCGCTGGCTGCTTCTCCGGCATCGTTCCACCCCTCAAAGGCGGCAAGCATCACAGTTACGCGCTGTCCGTCAGCCACTGGCTGCAGGAACCGTTCCCGCTCGGGTCCGGCACCCTGTTCGGCGGTGTCTCCCTCGAAGCTATTCATTTCTTCACCCTACGTCCAAGGTGCTTGCCCGCGCATGGAATGAAGCGCCGCAAATCCCCTGAAACCCGTCCACAGCAGGCCCGGTCCATGGCATATTCGCCAAGGGCGTAGCCTACAGCCTCCGCCCAGCCACGCACCGTAGACTGGCGTTATGCCATTTCCTGCCGCCAGTTCCCCGCTCAAAGCCGTCCTGTGGGACATGGACGGGACCATCGTGGACACCGAGCCATACTGGATTGCCGCGGAGCACGCGCTGGTGGAGGCGCACGGGGGAACATGGAGCCATGACCAGGCAATGCAGCTGGTTGGCCAGTCACTGACATTCTCCGCGGGCCTGCTTCAGCGGGCCGGCGTCGAACTGGAAATCCGCGAAATCATCGACACCCTGACTGCGCAGGTCATCAGTAGCGTCCAGCAGGAAGTGCCGTGGCGTCCTGGCGCCCGCGAACTCCTTGAGGAACTGCACGTCGCCGGCGTGCGCTGCGCCCTGGTCACCATGTCCGAGGGCCCACTGGCCCGCGAGGTGGTGGCGAACCTTCCCCGGCCGTACTTCGACGTCGTAGTCACCGGTGACACCGTGAGCCAGGGCAAGCCGCACCCGGAGGCGTACCTGACCGCCGTCGAGCTCCTGCAGGAGAACGATCCCGACCTCGGAATCCACCACTGCGTAGCCCTCGAAGACTCCGTACCCGGCGTGGCTGCGGCCGTAGCCTCCGGCGTCGCCACGGTTGCCGTGCCTCATATTGTCCCGCTGCCTGAGCACCACAGCTACGAGCTCTGGGACACCCTTTCGGGCCGCAGCCTCACCGAACTGGAGGCCTTGCTTCCGCAGGCCGGCGCCGCGGGCGCTCCCGCGGCTTCCACCGGTGACGCCCGTGGCTGAACCGGATGCCCGGCAAAGCGCCAAACCCGACAGCCCGGCGCGGCGTGAAGGCATTCCGCTGGGCCGCATCGCCGGCGTGCCTATTGTCCTCGCGTACTCGTGGTTCGTGATCGCGGCCTTCACGGTAATCGTCTATGGGCCGGTTCTGGCGCGGAACAACCCCATGCTGGGCGTGAGCGCCTACCTCGTGGCCTTTGCCTACGCCGTCCTGCTCCTCATCTCTGTCCTCGTCCACGAGCTCGCCCACGCCCTGACGGCGAAAATCTACGGCTGGCCCACCCAAAAGATCGTCCTGAACCTTTGGGGCGGCCACACCCAGTTCGAAAGCTTCACCTCTTCACCGGGACGGTCTGTGCTGGTTGCGCTGGCCGGGCCGGCCGCCAACTTCGTCCTGGCCGGCGGAGCCTGGCTGCTGCTCGGCACGAACAGCCTGGGAAGCGTCGCCGAAATCCTCACGAACATCTTCATGTGGGCCAACTTCCTCATCGGTGTCTTCAACGTTCTGCCCGGCCTGCCGCTGGATGGCGGCCGGCTGGTCGAATCCATCGTCTGGAAGGCCACCGGCAGCCAGGCAAAGGGAACCGTCGCGGCCGGCTGGGGCGGCCGGATTATCGTCCTCGCCATTGCCTACTGGTTCCTCCTGCGTCCGTTCCTCGCCGGTGACCAGCCGGACTTCAGCCTCCTCATGATCACCATCCTGGTGGGCGGGTTCCTGTGGATGGGCGCGTCGGCGTCCATCCAGCAGGGCACGCTGCGCGGCCGGCTGCCGCTGGTCAGCGCCGCAGCCCTGGCGACGCCGGCTGCCGGCGTTCCTTCCACCGGCACGGTCCGGGACGCCCTCCGCCTGGGCGCAGCGGGAACAAAGTCCGTGGTGGTCTGCGGACCGGACGGACGGCCGCAGGGCGTGGTGGACCCGGGAGCCCTCGCATCCGTACCCGGCGCTGCGGCGGATACCACGCCCGTCACCGCCATTTCGTTCCCCCTGGCTGCCGGAGCCTACATTCCGGAATGGTCCAAAGGGCAGGAGCTGATCCAGTTCCTTTCCCAGCTTGAGGGACGCCATTACGCTGTTGTGGACCACAACGGAACGGTCACCGGGCTGCTGACGCAGGAGGCTGTCCTCGCAGCCATCACCGGAAAGCGCCCGCGCAACGATAGGCACCCGCAGGGCCAGACCCGGTAGAGTTACCTGCCGGTCGTGCATTGCCGCGGAAGCCCAGCGTCCCCGAGGACCATCAGGGCCGCGGCACAACAGGTTTACAGGAGCGAGGAAGAATCATGAGCAGCGAAACTGCCGTCAACGACGCCAAGGGAGCAGCGCAAGCCGGTGCTGCCGCCAGCGGCTCGCAGCCGGTGGGCGCTGCCCGTCGCCGGGGCCCTTTCCGGGAGGGCGAACGCGTCCAGCTGACGGACGAACGCGGCCGCATGAACACCATCACGCTGGAACGCGGCGGCGCCTTCCACACCCACCGTGGTTTCCTGAACCACGATGAAATCATCGGCAAGGTTGACGGCTCGGTCGTGGTGAACAACGTGGGCCAGCAGTACCAGACCCTCCGGCCCCTGCTGTCCGATTTCGTGCTCTCCATGCCACGCGGTGCCGCCGTCGTCTATCCCAAGGACGCCGGCCAGATTGTCACCATGGCGGACATCTTCCCCGGCGCACGCGTCGTGGAGGCCGGCGTGGGCTCCGGTGCCCTGTCCATTTCGCTGCTCCGCGCGGTGGGGGACAACGGCTACCTGCACTCCTTTGAGCGGCGTGAAGAGTTCGCTGACATCGCCCGCGGCAACGTTGAAACCATCTTCGGCGGCCCGCACCCCGCCTGGCAGATTTCCCTCGGCGACTTCCAGGAGGAAGTGGTCAAGGCCGAGGAACCGGGCTCCGTGGACCGCGTCGTCCTGGACATGCTGGCACCCTGGGAGTGCCTCGACGCCGTCGCCACGGTGCTTGCCCCCGGCGGCGTGTGGATCAACTACGTCGCCACGGTCACCCAGCTCTCACGTACCGCGGAAGCCATCCGGGCCGACGGCCGTTTCACCGAGCCCGACGCCTGGGAGTCGATGGTCCGCGGCTGGCACCTTGAAGGACTCGCCGTGCGCCCGGACCACCGCATGGTGGCCCACACGGGATTCCTGCTGGTCACCCGGCGGCTCGCAGACGGCGTCACCGGCATCTCGGTCAAGCGCCGCCCGTCAAAGACCGAGTTCAACGAAGAGGACGTCAACGCCTGGACTCCCGGGGCGGTAGGGGAGCGGGCTGTGTCGGACAAGAAACTTCGGCGCGCCGCCCGGGACGCCATCGCCGGGACCAACGTGGTGGACAACCCCGAGGTTACGAACTAGTCCACATTTCGGGAGTCTCCATCCCTACCCGCCCTCTTGGGACTAATGTCTTAAGAGAAGCGCAGGAAGGGGCTGATACATCATGGAGACACCAAACCAGGACTCCGGACGTACACCGGCAGAGCAGTCTGCCGCCAACGACCTCTCGGTTGCTGACCGCCAGGTCAACATACTTCGGGACAAGCTCAGGCACATCGACCGCCAGTTGGCAGCGGCAACGCAGAACAACTCCAAGCTGGTCAGCATGCTCGAAACCGCGAAGGCGGAGATCCTCCGGCTGAAAAATGCCCTGGACCAGGAAGGGCAGCCGCCCTACAGCTTCGGCACCATCCTCCAGATCAATCCGAAACGGCAGCCGGCTCCGGGCAACAGCGGCCAGGCCGCCACGGAGGAGTCGGTGGACATCTTCAACGCGGGCCGGAAGATGCGCGTGGGCATCAGCCCGCTGGTGAACATCAACCAGCTTTCCGTGGGCCAGGAAGTGCTGCTGAACGAAGCCCTCCTGATCGTCGCGGGCCTGGGCTACGAACGCGCCGGTGAACTGGCCACCCTGAAGGAAATGCTGGGGCGTGACCGCGCCCTGGTGGTGGGCCGCGCGGACGAAGAACGCGTGGTGCGGCTTTCCGGTGCCCTCCTGTCCGAGAAGCTCCGGGTTGGCGATGCCCTGTCCGTGGATTCACGGACCGGATACGCGCTGGAGAAGGTGCCCCGCTCAGAGGTGGAAAACCTGGTCCTTGAGGAAGTTCCGGACATCACCTACGAGGACATCGGTGGCCTCGGCCCCCAGATCGAGCAGATCCGCGACGCCGTGGAACTTCCGTTCCTGCACCCGGACCTTTACCGGGAGCATGGCCTCAAAGCCCCCAAGGGCATCCTCCTGTACGGCCCTCCGGGCTGCGGCAAGACGCTCATTGCCAAGGCCGTTGCCAACTCCCTCGCTGCCCGCGCCGCCGAGCGCTCCGGGAACGTGGACCTCAAGAGCTACTTCCTGAACATCAAAGGGCCCGAACTCCTGGACAAGTACGTCGGTGAAACCGAGCGTCACATCCGCCTGATCTTCTCCCGCGCCCGGGAAAAGGCCTCCGACGGCAGCCCCGTGGTGGTCTTCTTCGATGAAATGGACTCGCTGTTCCGCACCCGCGGCACCGGCATCTCGTCCGACGTCGAAACCACCATCGTGCCCCAGCTCCTCAGTGAGATTGACGGTGTGGAACGCCTGGACAACGTGATCGTCATCGGCGCGTCCAACCGCGAGGACATGATCGACCCCGCAATCCTCCGTCCGGGACGGCTGGACGTGAAGGTCAAGATCCAGCGGCCTGACGCGGAGGCAGCGGCCGATATTTTCAACAAATACATCACGCCGGACCTGCCGTTCCACGAATCGGACCTCGCCGAACACAACGGTGACGTCCAGGCCACCGTTGACGCCATGGTCCAGCGCACCGTGGAAGCCATGTACTCCACGGACAAGTCCAATGAGTTCCTGGAGGTCACCTACGCCAACGGTGACACCGAGATGCTGTACTTCAAGGACTTCAACTCCGGCGCCGTGGTGCAGAACGTGGTGGACCGGGCCAAGAAGTACGCCATCAAGGACCTGCTGACCTCGCACCAGAAGGGGCTCCGGATCGAGCACCTGCTGCGGGCGGTGGTGGACGAGTTCCGTGAGCATGAAGACATGCCCAACACCACCAACCCTGACGACTGGGCACGCATCTCCGGTAAGAAGGGTGAACGGATCACCTATATCCGGACCATTGTGCAGGGCAAAGCCGGCCAGGAGCCCGGCAAGTCCATCGAAACCATGCCCACCACAGGACAGTATCTGTGACGGGTTCACACGGATCCGCCGGCGGGGAAGCCCTCCCCGCCGGCGGGGCCATGCGGGTCATGGGAGCCGAAACCGAGTACGGCATCCACGCTCCGTCCGCCCCTTCCGCCAACGCCACGATGATGAGCGCCCGGGTGGTCCAGGCCTACGCCCAGGTCACCCGCCAGCGGGCGGCCGGCGGAGCGGAGACCCGGTGGGACTACACGGATGAGGAGCCGCTGCACGATGCCCGGGGCTGGACCGTGGACCGCGGTGCCGCCCATCCCAGCCAGCTGACCGACCAGCCTCCGGTGCTCGACGCGGAGGCGGTGGCCCTTGCATACGGCCGCGAGGAGTTGGAGCTCGACGGGCAGGATGAATCGGGGACCCTCCTGATGAACATGGTCCTCGGCAATGGGGCCCGGCTGTATGTCGACCACGCCCATCCCGAGTACTCCAGCCCGGAGGTCACCAATCCCCGTGACGCGGTGACCTGGGACGCTGCCGGCGATCTGGTGGGTCTCGCCGCCGTTCGCCGGCTGGCCGCGGATCCGGCGCTGCCGCCGGTCAACCTTTACAAAAACAACACGGACAACAAATCCGTGTCGTACGGTTCGCACGAGAACTACCTGATGCCCAGGTCAGTACCGTTCGGAGACATCGTGCGGGGGCTGACACCGTTCTTCGTCAGCCGCCAGGTGGTGTGCGGGGCCGGCCGGTTGGGAATAGGCCAGGACAGCTCCACCCCGGGCTTCCAGATCAGCCAGCGGGCCGACTTCTTTGAGGCCGAGGTGGGCTTGGAGACCACCATCCGCAGGCCCATCATTAACACCAGGGACGAGCCCCACGCCACAGCGGACAAATACCGGCGCCTGCACGTGATCATCGGGGACGCCAACCTCAGCCAGGTGTCCAATTACCTCAAATTCGGCACCACCGCCCTGGTCCTCAGCCTCATCGAGGCCGGGCTCGCACCCAAGATCGAGGTCTACGAGCCCGTCGCAGCGCTCAAGACGGTAAGCCACGACACCTCATTGACCACCAGGCTTCGCCTGCTGGACGGCAGGCGCGTCACGGCCCTGGACCTTCAGTGGATGTACCACGAGGCCGCAGCGAAGCTCGCCCAGGACACCGGAGTGGGTGACGCCGTGGACGGCGACGGCCATACCCATGAGGTCCTGGAACGGTGGGCGTCGGTTCTGACCCAGCTCGACAGTGACAGGGCTGCCGCCGCCACCTCCGTGGAGTGGCTGGCCAAACTTTCCCTGTTGGACGGCTACCGCCAGCGCGACGGACTGGAGTGGAGCGACGCCCGGCTGGGCCTGGTTGACCTCCAGTGGGCCGACATCAGGCCCGAGAAGGGCCTCTACTACCGGCTCCTGTCCCGGAACCGGATGCAGCGCGTCGTTGATGATTCCGCCATTGCCGCTGCCGTCGCGGAGCCTCCGGCCGATACCCGGGCGTTCTTCCGGGGAAAGTGCATCAGCAGCTTTGGCAAGGACGTTGTAGGCGCCAGCTGGGACTCGGTGATCTTCGACGTGCCCGGCTACGGGAGGCTCCAGCGCGTGCCCACCAGGGAGCCACTGAGGGGAACCAAAGCACTGACCGGAGCGTTGTTCGAACGCTACCGGGAAGCGGGACCGTTCCTCGGCGAACTGCTGGGACACAACAGCACTCCGCCTGCGGCGTAAACCGCGCCGGAACGCCCGTCCCGTGGCAGGATGGGCATATCGGAGGATCCGCCGGATCCACCGACGGAAGAAGGAGGGAAACCAATGGCAGGCCAGGAGCAGCAGCAGCCGCAGTCACGGGACAGCCAGGTCGACGAAGACATCCCCGAGGCACCCCCGGCACCGCCCGAGGCACAGGCATCGGCATCGACCGAAGGCGTGGACGACCTTCTCGACGAGATCGACGGCGTCCTGGAATCCAACGCCGAGGAGTTCGTCCGGGCATTCGTCCAAAAGGGCGGCCAATAACCCGGACGGCTGAGTGGCGGAAGCCGCGGACGGCCGGGATCTGTACCGACGTTGAAGTACCACGTTCAAGGAGTGATGAGTGCAGGAATCAACCGCCAACCAGGTAGCCGCCAACGCCACCTCGTCCTTTACCGAGCACCTGCAGCGGGACCGGCCTGAGCTACTGCCTTTCAGCCGGTCCCTCCAGGGTGGTGCGTCGGTGGCTGCCCCGGTTCAGGTTCCCCATGCCACCACCATCGTTGCCATGAGCTACGGCGGCGGCGTCCTGATGGCGGGCGACCGGCGGGCAACCATGGGGAACGTCATTGCGAGCAGGCACATCGAGAAGGTCTTCCCGGCTGACCACTTCTCCGTCCTCGGCATTGCCGGAACAGCCGGCATAGCAATTGACCTGACCCGGCTTTTCCAGGTTGAACTTGAGCACTACGAAAAGATAGAAGGAACCCAGCTCAGCCTTGAAGGCAAGGCAAACCGGCTGGGTGCAATGATCAGGGGCAACCTTCCCTTGGCCCTGCAGGGCCTTGCAGTGGTGCCCCTGTTCGCCGGTTTCGACACCAGCGCAGGCGTCGGCCGGCTGTTTTCCTATGACGTCACCGGCGGCAGGTACGAGGAACACGAACACCACACCGTCGGCTCCGGCTCCGTCTTCGCGCGCGGTGCGCTGAAGAAGCTTTGGCGGCCCAATCTCACGGCCGAGCAGGCCCTTTCCGTTGCGGTCGAATCGCTGTATGACGCTGCCGACGACGATTCCGCAACGGGCGGCCCGGACACGGTCCGGCAGTTGTGGCCGGTGGTCTATACGGTGGACAGGACAGGTGCCCGGCGGGTGCCCGAGCCCGAACTCGCGGCTGCATCCCGCAGCGTGATCGAAGCGCGCACCATCGCCGGACGGGAGGCCTGAGATGACCCAGCAGTTCTATGTCTCACCAGAACAACTGATGAAGGACCGCGCGGATTTCGCGCGGAAAGGCATCGCCCGCGGCCGCTCAGTGGTTGTCATCAGCTGCGCCGACGGGATCGCCCTCGTAGCCGAGAACCCTTCGCCATCCCTGCATAAGATCGGCGAGATCTACGACAAAATCGCGTTCGCCGCCGTCGGCAAGTACAACGAATTCGAAAGCCTCCGCCAGGCCGGCGTCCGCTACGCCGACGTCCGCGGATACTCGTACGACCGCGAGGACGTCACCGCCCGCGGCCTGGCCAGTGTGTACGCCCAAAGCCTGGGCGCTGTCTTCACCGCCGAGCAAAAGCCCTTCGAGGTGGAACTCGCCGTTGCCGAAGTAGGGTCCTCGCAGGCCGAGGACCACCTCTACCGGCTGACGTTCGACGGCTCGATCGCCGACGAGCACAGCTTTGTCGTCATGGGTGGACAAGCTGAGAAAGTGTCATCGGCCATCGATGCAGGATGGCAGGCTTCGCTGGGCTTCGCCGACGCCGTCCGGCTGGCCATCAAGGGACTTACGCCCGTCCAGGAGGGTGAGCAGCCCGCGGCGCCGTTGCCGCCCAGTGCATTGGAAGTGGCCGTCCTGGACCGGCTGTCCGAAAGCTCCCGCGGCACCCGGCGTGCCTTCCGCAGGCTGAACGACGCGGACATCACAGCACTGCTGGCCTAGGAGGACCACATGGACAAGAGAATCTTCGGCATCGAAACCGAGTTTGGGATCTCCTACTCGAGCCCCGACTCGAGGCCTCTTGCCCCGGAGGAGGTGGCGCGGTACCTGTTCCGGAAGGTGGTCAGCTGGGGGCGTTCCTCCAATGTGTTCCTCACCAACGGTTCCCGGCTGTACCTCGACGTCGGATCCCACCCCGAGTACGCTACGGCGGAGTGCGATGACCTTGCGCAGCTGATCGCCCACGACCGTGCCGGCGAACTCATCCTTGACGATCTGGTGGATGAGGCCCAGGCGCGCCTTGCCGCTGAAGGCTTCAACGGCACCGTGTACCTGTTCAAGAACAACACCGATTCCGCAGGGAACTCGTACGGCAGCCATGAGAATTACCTGATTCCGCGGCGCGGGGAATTTTCCCGCCTGGCTGAAATCCTGATTCCGTTCCTGGTCACCCGGCAGCTCATCGCCGGCGCAGGGAAGATCCTGAAGACGCCCCACGGTGCCACCTATGCCTTCTCCCAGCGGGCCGACCACATCTGGGAAGGCGTCTCTTCCGCCACCACCCGGTCCCGGCCCATCATCAACACCCGGGACGAGCCGCATGCCGACGCCGAGTTCTACAGGCGGCTCCACGTCATCGTGGGGGACTCGAACATGTCCGAGGCCACCGCGCTGATGAAGGTCGGCACCGTGGACCTGGTCCTCCGGATGATCGAGGCCGGCGTGATCATGCGGGACATGCGGATGGAAAACCCCATCCGCAGCATCCGGGAAATCTCCCACGACCTCAGCGGCCGCGCGTTGGTCCGCCTGGCCAACGGACGTCAGCTCACCGCCCTGGAAATCCAGCAGGAGTACTTGACCAAGGTGACCGCCTTCGTCAAGGAGCATGGCGCCCACAACCCGCACGTTCCCGTGATCCTGGACCTGTGGGAGCGGACGCTCCATGCGATCGAGTCCGGCGATACCCGGGGGATCGACACCGAAATCGACTGGGCCATCAAGAAGAAGCTGATGGACAACTACCGCGAACGCCACGGCCTGGGCCTGGAGGCGCCGCGGATCGCCCAGCTTGATCTGACCTACCACGACATTTCGCGCAGCCGGGGGCTTTTCTATCTCCTGCAGTCCCGGGGTGCGGTGCGCCGCATTGTCGACGACACCGTCATCAAGGGTGCCGTGGATGCGCCGCCACAGACCACCCGCGCCAAACTGCGCGGGGACTTTGTCCGGCGTGCGCAGGAACTGGGGCGGGACTACACCGTGGACTGGGTGCACCTGAAACTCAACGACCGTGCCCACCAGACAATCCTGTGCAAGGACCCCTTCCGCAGCGTCGACGAGCGGGTGGATGCGCTGCTGGACTCCATGGGTTGATCGGCTCCGGGCTGACGTCCAGCTTCAGGGTCTATTCTGGATAAGGTCCCTTTTAAGGGGGCCTCCCACGGCATTGTCCGCCGCCTGGCGGAAAGCCGTCTCCACCCTGCCCCGACGAAAGTTTTACTACGTGCGCCGACTACTAGCAATCCTCCTTCCCGGCCTGCTGCTCCTGACCGCCTGCGGCGGTACAGCCCCGCAGCCCCAGCCGAGCAGCCAGTCCGCCGGGGAGACTGCAAAGTTCGACTCCCTCAAGCTGACCGACAACGGGGACAAGAAGGCCCCGGGTGTGGATTTCGACAAGCCCCTGGCCGTTTCCCAGCCGACCATCAAAGTGGTCTCTGAAGGCAGCGGCGACACCGTCAAGGCAAACCAGGTGGCCAAGATCTCCATCCTTGCCTTGAACGGTACGGACGGTTCCCAGCTGGAGGACACCTTCCCCAACGAGCCTGAAAGCCTTGAGCTGAACGATGAGCTCAAAACCGGCAGCGCCGTCATCTACAACGCTTTCGTAGGTGCCAAAGTAGGTTCAAGCCTTGCCCTGGCCGTCCCCGGCCAGCAGAGTGCTCCTTCGGCAAGCCCCAGCCCCTCCGACGGCGCCAGCCCCAGCCCCAGTGCCGCAGCTGCACCCACCCAGCTGCTGATCATCAAGGTACTCTCCGCCTCGGACCCCACTCCCGTCCTGGACAAGCCGCAGGGCGACGCCGTGACGCCGCCGCCCGGCCTGCCGACTGTGACGGAAAAAGACGGCGTACCTGAGATCAACGTTGCAGGTGCACCCGCCCCCACGGCACTCGTGTCGCAGGACCTGATCAAGGGCACGGGCGCCACCGTCAAGGAATCCGACACGCTGACTGTGAACTACGTTGGCGTCAACCTCTCCGACGGGACCAAGTTCGATTCCAGCTTCGACCGCGGCCAGCCCGCCACCTTCCCGCTCTCGGGCGTCATCAAGGGCTGGACCCAGGGCCTCGCGGGTAAGAACGTGGGCTCCCGCGTCCTGCTGGTCATCCCCAAGGACCTGGCCTACGGAGACGCCGGCCAGGGCCAGGCGAAGGGCGACCTGGTCTTCGTAGTGGACATCCTCGGGGTCAAGTAGCAAGACTTACAGGGACGCCGCGTCCTTCGCGGCACCCATCACCACTCACTCAATAGGAGCAAGCATGTCGTTTGGACAGCGGGAATTCGACCGCCAGAAGCCCGAGATCGACTTCCCGGAAGGCGACGTCCCCACGGAACTCGTCATCACAGACCTCATCGAGGGTGACGGCAAGGAAGCCAAGGCAGGGGACACCGTCTCCACCCACTATGTCGGGGTAGCCTGGTCCACAGGCGAAGAATTCGACGCCTCCTGGGGCCGCGGCGCACCGCTGGACTTCCGGGTCGGCGTCGGCCAGGTCATCCAGGGCTGGGACCAGGGCCTCCTGGGCATGAAGGTCGGCGGCCGCCGCCGCCTGGAGATCCCCTCCGAGCTGGCCTACGGCTCGCGCGGTGCCGGCGGAGCCATCGCCCCCAACGAGGCACTGATCTTCGTCGTGGACCTCGTCGCCGTCCGCTAAGTCGACGGCACACGCGGAAACTGATCGCACCGTGAAGCGCGGCAGCAGGGAGGACAACCTCCCGCGCTGCCGCGCTTTCTGCTTTCACCGGGGGAGTTTAGTAACGTAACCAAGGTGTCCGTATCCCGCACTGAACGACTCCTCAACCTGCTGATTGCGCTGCTCAACACCCGCTACGGGTTGCGCCGCAGCGAACTGCGCGAGAAGGTCTACCACGACACCTCCGGCAATGACGTCGCCTTCGGGCGGATGTTCGAACGGGACAAGAACGACCTGAGGGCCATGGGCTTCGAGGTGGAAACCCTGACGGACCTGGGCTGGAGCGAGGATGACCCGGCCACCACCAGGTACCGCATCGGCAAGGAGTCCAGCCGCCTCCCGGACGTCCAGCTGGGCCCGGACGAATGGACGGTCCTCCTGCTCGCTTCCCAACTTTGGGAGCGCGCCGCATTGGGGACCGCTGCCCAAAGCGCCCTCCGCAAGCTCCAGGCCTCAGGAAGGCTGGCCGAGGTGGAACTCCCGGCCGGCGTCCAGCCACGGATCAAGCCGGCCGGACAGGCCTTCGATGACGTCGTCGCAGCCATGCACGGCCGCCATCCAGTCACCTTCACGTACCTCGCCGGAAGCACCGGCAAGGAGGAGGAACGGTCTGTAGAGCCCTGGGGATTGGGCAGCCGGTTCGGCCAGTGGTACCTCATGGGATACGACCGCGGCCGAAACGCGCCCAGGCATTTCCGCCTGTCCCGCTTCACGAGCGCCGTGACAACCCTCGACAGGGAGCAGTACGTTCCGCCCGCCAACTTCAGCATCCGCGCCGAACTGGACCGGTTGCCTGAACTGCCGCTGCGCACCGCCGTCGTGGACGTCAGGCAGGGGCGCCTGCTGGCGCTGCGCAGCCGGGCCGTTGAAGGCGGCCGGCACCAGGTTCCCGGCCGGCCCGCCGACGGCGACGACCGGCTGGTCGTGGAATACCGCGATCCGGAAGTCCTCGCCGAAGAGCTGGCCAGCTACGGACCCGACGCCCTGGCAGTGGAGCCCGCAGAGCTGGCAGGGGCAGTGCGGCGCCGCCTGCAGGCTGCAGCGGACTTCACCGCCGCGCCCGTCCCCGCCTATGCCTTCTCCGATACCCGTCCCCGGGCAGCCCGGAAGGGGACCTCGGAGGACCAGCTCAAGCGCATGCTGCAGCTGGTCCCGTTCCTGGTCCACAACCAGGGCCTGCACATCCAGGACGTGGCGAAGCACTTCGGCGTCACCCGGGAAGAGCTGGAGGCAGACCTCCGGATCCTCATTTGCTCCGGATTGCCCGAGGGGTACCCGGATGATCTGCTCGATATCCAGTGGGAGGACGACCACGTCTTCATCACCCAGGACCTTGACCTGAAGAAGCCGGTCCGGTTCACGGTGGCGGAGGCGTGCGCCCTGCTGACCGGCCTTGAGACGCTCAATGGGCTGCCGGACCTGCCCGGCGGCGGCGCCCTCGAATCGGTCACGTTGAAGCTGCTGGCCGCGGCCGGGGAGGAAGGACTCCGCGCCGCCTCCATCGCGGGGCCGCAGGTGGCTCCCGCGGAAGCCGCGACCCATGCCACGGTCCGCCAGGCAATCGGGACCGGCGCGCAGCTCCGCCTGAGCTACCTCTCACCCCAGCGTGACGAGGTTACCGAGCGCGACGTCGACCCGTTGCGGCTGTACTCCCTGGACAACACCTGGTACTTCGAAGCCTGGTGCCACCTGGTGGACGGGCTCCGGAATTTCCGGCTGGACCGGGTCCAGGACGTGCGCCCCAATGGCCGGCCCGCCACCGTGCACGGGCCGCCCGATGGCGGCGTTCCGGCCAAACTCTTCACAGCGAACGACGACGACACAACAGTCACCGTCCAGCTCACCCGGCAGGGGAGGGGGCTGGCGGACGACTACTACGCCGAGCGCACCGCAGAGTTGCCCGACGGCGGGCTGGTGGCCCAGATCAGGTTCGGCAGCACCGCGTGGCTGCCGATGTTCGTGGCCCAGCACGGCGGTTCGGCCCGGATCCTGGCTCCTGCCGGGCTGGCTGACGCCGCGCGGGACTGGCTGGCGGCATCGCTGGACAGGTACGCCGGATAGACTTCTCAGCATGCCTTGGTGGTCCTGGATTCTCATATGGGTTTCGCTCGTCGCAGTGTCCCTGCTGTTCTATGTCCTGCTGGGCATCCGTCTCTTCCGCCAGTTCATGGCGACCGTCAAGGACCTCAGTGCTGCCGGTGAGAAGCTGGGGCACCTGAATCCGGTCGAAGCACAGGAATCCCCGGACCCGGAACGGCCGCTCCCGGGTTCCGCCGTTTTTGCCTCACCCGCCGTGATGCGACATGATTACGAGGCATCCAAATTGGCCCGGCGCGAAGACCGCCGCCGCCGGCGAGTGCAGCGCAAAAAGGACCGGGGCCAGCCGCAGGCGCTCGGAGATCTCGACTTCACATAGAAGTAGGATGTATTTAGAGGAAAGGATTTCCCGTGGGAAGACTCTTTGATGGCCCCTGGCCGATCGTAATCATTATCGTCGTTGCTTTGCTTCTCTTCGCCGCCCCCAAGCTTCCGGCCATGGCCCGCAGCCTGGGACAGTCAATGCGGATCATCAAATCCGAGGTCAAGGAAATGAAGAACGACGGCAAAGCCGACTCCACCGAGGCCACCGGCCCGATGGAAGGCACCATCGTGAACCACCCCAAGGCGAAGCCCGGTGAGCCGACAGACGGCACTGACGTTCCGCCGTCAACCCGCGCCTGACCTCCCGTGGCACTGTCGCGGGCCCGTAAAGCCAATCCCGAGGGGCGGATGTCCCTCTGGGAGCACCTCAAGGAGCTGAAGAACCGGCTGATCAAGTCGGCCATCGGCGTCGTCATCGGCGGTATTGGGGGCTGGATACTTTACGATCCGCTGTTGAAGGCGCTGGCCGAACCGGTAAACCGGATTTCGAGTGAGACCGGGGGCCTGGCGGCCATCAACTTCGGCACCATCGCGTCGCCCTTCGACTTCAAGCTGCAGATGTCGCTCCTCATCGGGGCGGTCATCTCCAGCCCCATCTGGATCTACCAGCTCTGGGCGTTCATCACGCCCGGGCTGACGTCCAAGGAACGCCGCTACACCCTGGGCTACATGGCTGCTGCCATCCCCCTGTTCCTTGCCGGAATCTGGGTGGGGTGGCTGGTGGTTCCCCAGGTGGTCCACGCCTTGACCCAGTTCACTCCGGAGGGGTCCTCCAGCGTCATCGACGCCAGGACCTACATCGAATTCGTCACCCGCATGGTGCTGATGCTGGGACTGGCCTTCCTGGTCCCCGTAGTGCTGGTTGGCATCAACATGGCGGGCATCGTTTCGGGCCGCACCATTCTGAAGGCCTGGCGCATCACGGTCTTCCTGGTGTTTGTCCTGGCAGCAATCGCAGCGCCGGGTGCCGATGCCATTTCGATGTTCATGCTGGCCGGACCGCTGTTGGCGCTTTTCTTTGCAGCGATCGGCATCTGCATCATGAACGACAAACGCCGCGAACGCCGGCAGGCCCGGCAGGTCGAAGAGACCGAGGCCACAGCCGATATCGCCACCCCCGGCAGTGAACTCAAGAAGCTGTAGCGTGCCGCTAGGCTTGGGGTATGTCCTCCACCACCGGACCCTTCTCCACCGGCCCCGTCGATCCTGAAGAACTTTCTCCAGCCGAGAGATACCGTGCCAGCGCCGAGCGCCGGGCAGAGGCGGCCACGTACCTTGGGTCTTTTATCCGGACCCTCGAGTTCGAACTCGACGACTTTCAACGGCAGGCGTGCCGTTCGCTTCAGGAAGGCAGGGGAGTCCTGGTGGCGGCCCCGACCGGAGCCGGGAAGACCATCGTGGGGGAGTTCGCCATCTATCTCGCCCTGCAGCGGGGCCTGAAGGCCTTCTACACCACCCCCATCAAAGCCCTCAGCAACCAGAAATTCACTGAACTCAGCGAAAAGTACGGTGCAGAAAATGTGGGCCTCCTGACCGGCGACACCAGCATCAACGGTGACGCGCAGGTGGTGGTGATGACCACCGAAGTCCTCCGGAACATGCTGTACGCGGATTCTGCCACCCTGGAGGACCTCGGCTACGTGGTCATGGACGAAGTCCACTACCTCGCTGACCGGTTCCGCGGGGCAGTGTGGGAGGAAGTCATCATCCACCTGCCCAGCGAGGTCCAGGTCGCCTCGCTCAGTGCAACCGTCTCCAACGCCGAGGAGTTCGGCGCCTGGCTGGACACCGTCCGCGGGGACACCGACATCATCGTCTCCGAGCACCGGCCGGTGCCGCTGTGGCAGCACGTCATGGTGGGCCGGCAGATCATGGACCTTTTCGCCGGGGAGACCACCTTCGACGAGATCGCCCCGCCCGTCGAGGAAGAGGGCCGGCAGCCTGCCACGGCCGGCAAATCCGTCGACACCGCCAAGGGCCGCGGCTTCGACGTCAACCCGGACCTCCTCACCGTTGCGCGCAGCGAAAGCCAGCAAAGCTTCCGCAGCCGTCCCGGCGCCGGCCGCCGCGGCCAGCGCGGCCGCAACGGTTATGACCGCCCGGGCAGGAGCGAACAAACGGGGGTCCGCCCCGCCAGCCGTCCGCAGGTGATCGCCAGCCTGGACCGGATGGACCTGTTGCCTGCCATCACCTTCATCTTCTCCCGTGCCGGCTGTGAAGCGGCCGTGGCGCAGTGCGTCGGTTCAGGCCTGTGGCTCACCACGGAGAAGGAGCAGCGGATCATCGCCCAGCGGGTGGACGAGGCCGGGCAGGACATCCCGCCGGACGACCTCGACGTCCTGGGTTTTTGGACGTGGCGGGACGGCCTGCTCCGGGGTTTCGCAGCCCACCATGCCGGCATGCTGCCCACCTTCAAGGAGGTGGTGGAAAAGCTTTTCGCCGACGGCCTGGTCAAAGCTGTTTTCGCCACTGAGACCCTCGCCCTGGGCGTCAACATGCCCGCCCGCTCGGTGGTCCTGGAAAAGCTGGACAAGTTCAACGGGGAAGCCCACGTGGACATCACCGCGGGCGAGTACACCCAGCTCACCGGCCGGGCCGGGCGGCGCGGCATCGACGTCGAGGGCCACGCCGTGGTCCTGTGGCAGCCGGGGACGGACCCGACGGCGGTGGCAGGCCTTGCGTCGCGGCGGACCTATCCGCTGAACTCCAGTTTCCGGCCCACCTACAACATGAGCATCAACCTCCTGGCACAGTTTGGGCGGGCCAGGGCCCGGGAAATCCTCGAATCGTCCTTCGCCCAGTTCCAGGCCGACCGCTCGGTGGTTGGGCTTGCCAGGCAAGTGCGGAGCCGGGAAGAGTCCCTCGCGGGCTACGCCAAGTCCATGACCTGCCACCTGGGCGACTTCACAGAATATGCCCGGCTGCGCAGGGAACTCTCCGATGCCGAAAGTGCCACCTCCCGGACCAAGTCCCGGGTCCAGAAGTCACTCAGTGACGACTCCCTGGCGCGCCTCCTGCCCGGGGACGTGGTCAACGTTCCCGGCGGGCGCGCCCCGGGGCCCGCCGTCGTCCTCAGCTCTGACCACAGCAGCCGCGAACCCCGGCCTGCCGTGCTCACCCTGGACAACCAGCTGCGCCGGATAGGAACCGACGACCTGGAAGGACCCATCGCGCCGGTTACCCGGATCCGCATTCCCAAATCCTTCAATGCCAAGGTGCCCAAGTCCCGGCGGGACCTTGCCTCCAGCGCACGGAACGCCCTGCGCGAGAACCGGCCGCCTGCTCCCGGGCAGAACCGCAACCACGATTTCGGCCGCGGAGCCGCCTTTCCCAACCAGGAGCGGCGCATCGCCGAACTGCGCCGGGCCCTCAAGGCACACCCCTGCCACGGATGCAGCGAACGCGAAGACCATGCCCGGTGGTCGGAGCGGTGGTGGAAACTGCGGCGGGAAACGGATGGCCTGGTTCGCCAAATCCAGGGCCGCACCAACACGATCGCCAAAACCTTCGACCGGGTGTGCGACGTCCTGTCCGCCTACGGATACCTCGAAGACACCGGCGACGGCCGCCTGAACATCAGCCCGGACGGCCAGCGGCTGCGCCGGATCTACGGCGAGAAGGACCTGCTGATCTCACAGTCGCTGCGGCTGGGCGCGTTCGATGACCTGGACGCCGCCGAAGTTGCTGCCCTGGCCAGCGTGCTGGTCTACCAGGCCAAACGCGAAGACCGGGGCCTGCGGCCGCGCATGCCCAGCGTCTCCCTGGAGACCTCCGTGGACATCGTGGTCAAGGAATGGTCCGTCCTTGAAGACGTGGAGGAGGAGAACAAGCTTCCGCTGACCGGCGAACCTGAACTCGGACTTGTCTGGCCCCTGTACAAGTGGGCCCGCGGACGCCACCTCCAGGACGTCCTGAGCGGCACCGACCTTGCCGCCGGTGACTTTGTCCGCTGGGTCAAGCAGGTGGTGGACCTGCTGGACCAGCTCGCCAAGATCCCCGGCCTCGATCCGCGCCTGGCACGGCTCTGCGCCGAAGCGATCAACCTCATCCGCCGCGGCGTCGTGGCCTACTCGTCCGTCCTCTAGTCACACCTCACCCCTTGCCGGCTGCAACTGGCCTGCACTATCCCAGGAGTCCTGCCTTTATGCCCCGCCCTGATCCCGCACCCCGCAACGCCGACCGTCCCGCCCC
The DNA here is from genome assembly GCF_019977395.1 of Arthrobacter sp. NicSoilC5. Taxonomy (NCBI): domain Bacteria; kingdom Bacillati; phylum Actinomycetota; class Actinomycetes; order Micrococcales; family Micrococcaceae; genus Arthrobacter; species Arthrobacter sp. NicSoilC5. The sequence goes on from NZ_AP024660.1 coordinate 745,462, forward strand.
GGTGCTGTACCGCAACGGATCCGTGTACACCGCGGCTGACCCGTTCGCCACGGCAATGCTTGTGGATGGGGACACTGTTGCCTGGGTCGGATCGGAGCAGGCGGCCTCGTCCATTGCCGACAGCTCCATGGAAGTCATCGACCTCCGCGGCGCCCTGGTTGCGCCGGGCTTCGTTGACTCACACATGCACCTGACCGAAACCGGAATGGCCCTGCAGTCACTCCAGCTGGGAACGCTCAAGTCGGCCCGGGAAGTGCTGGACGCAGTCGCCGGGGCCGCCGGGAATGGACCGGTGCTCGGCCACGGCTGGGACGAGGCCACCTGGGCGGACCCGGCCCTGCCCAGTGCAGAAGAACTCGACCGGGCCGCTGGAGGCAGGCCGGTCTATCTCTCCCGTGTGGACGCGCACTCGGCGCTGGTGTCAACGTCGCTGGCACAGTCCGCGGACCTTCAGAACCGGGAGGGGTACGACGGCGGCGCCCGGGTGACGCGGGCCGCCCACGAGGCAGCACGGCTGGCGACCCGGCAGCTGCCGCAGGATGAGCTGAAGCGGCTCCAGGCCCGGGCCCTGGCGGAAGCGGCCGCCAACGGCTACGTCGCCCTGGCCGAAATGGGTGCACCGCACATCGGCGGCGCCGAAGACCTGCGGCTCGCGGCAGCATGGAATTCCGCCGGAACCGGGGAGCCCCGTTTTCCCGAAGTCATACCGTACTGGGGCGGGCTGGTCTCCTCAGAGGAACAGGCCCGCGCGCTGGTGGCAGAGCTGGGGGCGGGAGTCCGGGGCCTTGCAGGAGACCTGAACATCGATGGTTCCCTGGGCTCGCGCACCGCCGCCCTGCGCGCCGGTTACAGCGATGCCGGACAGGAGCGCGGCACCTTGTACCTGAGCGTGGACCAGGCAGCAGCCCACCTTGCCGCCTGCTCCGTTGCCGGGATCCAGGGCGGGTTCCACGTGATTGGTGACGCTGGACTGGATGCTGCGCTGGAAGCGCTGGACCGTGCCGCCAGGGAAGTGGGGGAGCAGCGGGTGCGCGCCGCAGGCCACCGGTTTGAGCACGTGGAGATGGCCGATGCCGAAGCCGTGGCCAGATTGGCGCACTACTCCGTGACCGTCAGCGCACAGCCCTCCTTCGACGCTGCCTGGGGCGGCCCCGGGGGACTCTATGAGCAGCGGCTGGGGGACCGAAGCCGGTCGATGAATCCGTTCGCCGCGTTCTACTCGGCCGGAGTTCCCGTCTGTTTCGGCAGCGACAGCCCCGTCACGCCCCTGCGTCCCTGGTCCAGCGTGCGCGCCTGCGTGGAACACCACAACCCCGACCAGCGTATTTCTGCGCGGGCAGCCTTCCTGGGCCACACCCGGGCCGGCTGGCGGGCCGCGCGGCACCCGAACCCCATGGCCGGGCAACTGGTGCCCGGGGCTCCCGCGAGTTTTGCCGTGTGGGAGGTGGAGGAACTGATGGTCCAGGTGGCTGACGGGCGGGTTCAGTCCTGGAGCACCGATCCGCGGGCCAGGACCCCCTTGCTGCCGGCGCTGGACACGGGTTCAGACCCGGTATGCCTGCAAACCGTAAAAGACGGTGCCGAACTGTTCGCCAGCCCGGCCCTGCGTTCCTGACCCGGGAATCCTCCGCCCTATAATGGGGAGTTGCGCCTGCGGCCGGCATGCCCGGCACCAGGTGCACCGACCACTTCCACCAGGAAAGGCCCTCTGTGCGCGTCCTTACGATCATTCCCACCTACAACGAACTGGAATCGCTGCCCAAGACGCTCCAGCGCCTGCGGAAGGCCGTTCCGGCGTCGGACGTGCTGGTGGTCGATGACAACAGCCCTGACGGCACCGGCCAACTTGCCGACGGCTTCGCTGCCGAGGACTCCCAGGTCCACGTCCTGCACCGCAAGGGCAAGGAAGGCCTGGGCGCTGCCTACATCGCCGGTTTCAAGTGGGGCCTGGATGCCGGCTACGACGTCCTGGTGGAAATGGATGCAGACGGTTCCCACCAGCCGGAACAGCTTCCCCAACTGCTTGAAGCCGTGGAACAGGGCGCAGACCTGGCCATGGGCTCGCGCTGGGTCCCCGGCGGCAGTGTGGTCAACTGGCCGCTGTACCGCCAGGCGATTTCCCGGGTAGGCAGCACGTACGCCCGGTTGATGCTGGGCCTGCCGATCCGGGACGTGACCGGCGGATACCGCGCGTTCCGCAGGACCACCCTGGAAAAGCTCAACCTGGACCAGGTGGACTCTGTGGGCTACGGCTTCCAGGTGGACCTGGCCTGGCGCGTGGCCAAACTGGGCCTGCGCATCGAGGAACGCCCCATCACTTTCGTCGAACGGGAGCTCGGCGCATCCAAGATGAGCGGCAACATCGTGGTCGAAGCCATGATCAACGTCACCAAATGGGGTCTGGCCGCGCGTTGGAACACGCTGGCCGGAAAGCTGAAGAACAAGCAGGCATAGCCTCGCGGGACTGCTGCCGCTGACGATGTCCGGGCGGTGCCAAAAAAAGGGGGCGGCCCCGCACCTTCGTGCGGGGCCGCCCCTTTTTTGGCGGCTGGCCTTATGCCGAGCGGCGCTCTCCGCGGCGTTCGCGCAGGATGGTCAGGCGGTCCTCAAGGATCTGCTCGAGTTCAGGCAGGGAACGGCGTTCCAGCAGCATGTCCCAGTGGGTGCGGACTGCCTTGTCGTTGCTGGTGTCCGGCTTTTCGCCGTCAACCAGGAGCGCTTCCTTACCGGTCTTGGAGACCCACACCGGAGGAATTTCCGCCTCGGAGGAGAACGTGACGAAGACCTGCTCGCCATCCGCGCAACGGTATTCGACCCGCTGGCGCGGAGCCGGCTCAACTCCGGACTCGGTCTCCATGCTCTGCGCACCAAGGCGCATGCCCCGCAGGCTGCGATCGCTCATGATTTCTCCCTCTGGTCGGTTCGCGGATGAAATCTCCGCGCTAGCCGGTGGCGCCGTGGCACCGCCGGACTACTTTGTGCACTGTGCTGCATCATAGGATTCAACGCATTGCGAAGCTTGGTTGTTCCAGCTGGTAGTCTCCTGCCGGACAAATACCCAATTATACGTTGGTTATCACTGTTGGAACAAAACGGGGAGGGTTTGGCGTCAACCGCCAAGCCCTCCCCGTTTTCCCATTCAGCTTATGGCTGGGCGCGTTCGGTGGGTGCGTCCTGGAAGAGCGGCTTGCCGGCTGTGCCTTCCGCATTGGTGCCTCCGAGGGCGTTGCCAATGCCCTTCAGGGCTTCCCCGACTTCGCTCGGGATGATCCAGAGCTTGTTGGCGGAGCCTTCTGCGAGCTTGGGCAGCGTCTGCAGGTACTGGTAGGCCAGCAGTTTCTGGTCCGGGTTTCCCTTGTGGATGGCGTCGAACACCTTCTGGATGGCCTGCGATTCGCCGTCCGCCCGGAGGATGGCAGCCTTGGCTTCGCCCTCTGCGGCCAGGATTGACGCCTGGCGCTGCCCCTCGGCGGTGAGGATGGCCGACTGCTTGGTACCTTCGGCCGTGAGGATTGCTGCTCGCCGGTCGCGTTCGGCACGCATCTGCTTCTCCATGGAGTCCTGGATGGAGTGGGGCGGATCGATGGCCTTCAGTTCCACCCGTGAAACGCGGATGCCCCAGCGGCCGGTGGCCTCGTCCAGGACGCCGCGCAGCTGTCCGTTGATCTGGTCCCGCGACGTGAGGGCTTCCTCCAGGTTGAGGCCACCCACCACGTTGCGCAGGGTGGTGGTGGTGAGCTGTTCCACGGCCTGGATGTAGTTGGCGATTTCATACGTGGCCGCCCGCGGGTCCGTCACCTGGAAGTAGACCACCGTGTCGATGGACACCACCAGGTTGTCCTCGGTGATGACCGGCTGCGGCGGAAAGGACACCACTTGTTCACGCAGGTCCAGGAGCGGCAGGAGCCGGTCGACGAAAGGAATCAGGATGGTCAGGCCCGGATTGAGTGTCCGCTGGTACTTGCCGAGCCGTTCAACAACACCGGCGCGGGCCTGCGGAATGATCCGGACGGACCGGACCAAAACTATGATGACAAAGACGATCAGAACCACCAGCACGATGGCCAGTGCGGTTCCGCCTGCGTTTTCCATACAACTCCTTGTTCCCCAATTGTCAGGCTGTATCAGGCCCGGTGGCCGCCGTGGGCGGTACCGAAACCACTGCTGTTGCGCCGTCGATGGCCGCTACGACCACCGTCTGTCCTGCGGGAAGCACTCCCGCAGCGGAGCGCGCACTCCATATATCGCCGCCGATTTTCACCAGGCCGCCGTCGGACGTCACGGCCTCCATCACCACGGCCGGCTCACCGATCAGACGGTCCACGTTGGTTCGCTGCTCGGAGGGGCCCTTCTTCAGGTGGGACAGTGCCACGGGCCGGACAAAGGCCACCATGAGCAGCGACACGATGCAGAAGATGACTACCTGGAGCCAGGGCTCGGCGCCGGCAAAATCGGCTACCAGTGCGGCGAGCGATCCGCCGCCAAGCATGATGAAAAACAGGTCAAGGGTGATCATCTCGATCACTGCAAACGCCAGGAAAGCCGTGAGCCACAGCGCCCACCAGTTTTCCCCAAGCCATTCGAACATTCCTGCTTCCCCCTTCGTCACGGGGGAGCCGCGTCCGCGGACCCGCCAGCAACTGTCTTTTCATCCTAGTCCGCGGACCTGGCCTGTGGGCCGGTTCACAGCGGGTGCCGGGGGATAGTGGCCAAGTCGTTACGGGGCACCGTGGGCAGTAGGCCGAAACACGGACAGCCTGAATTTTGCGTCGGCTTCCACCGGTTCCGGTGAGTCTTCGAGGCGGGCGGCGATCTTGTCCCGGTCAAGGTGGTGGCCCGCCGGTCCCATGAACGCCAGGTCCGCGGCGGCCGCGCGGCCAAGCTTGAGCGGTATGTCCACGTCCAGGGCCTTTTCGGGCTCGAAGTGCCCGGCCAGCGCCTCTGCCAGCCGCTCATCCTTGCCCTCTTCAATGCCAAGCATTCCGGTCACGGCCGCGATGCCCGCCAGGTGTCCGGGCCGCGGTGTCACCACCGCCAGCACCCCCTCCGGTCGCAGGACCCGGGCGAACTCGGCGGGGTTCCGCGGTGCGAAGACCACGGTGACCGCGTCCACCGAGTTGTCCGCCACCGGCAGCGGCCGCCAGATGTCCCACACCAGGTTCACGGCTTCCGGGTTGAGGCGGGCAGCCCGCCTGAGGGCGAATTTCGAGATGTCCAGGCCAATGGCGGACGCCTTCCGCCCCCCGGCAGCTGCAGCATCGAGGATTGCCCGCAGATAGTGTCCGGTCCCCGTTCCCGAGTCAAGCACCACCGCGCCTTCCGGCCGCAGGACGGGTACGACTGCGGAGGCCAGGGCCTGCTGCAGCGGCCCGTAGTGCCCGTTCCCCAGGAAGGCGTACCGTGACGCCACCATCGCGGCGCTGTCCGGTTCGAAAGGTGTGCCTTTGCCCACCAGGAGGTTGAAGTAGCCCTGGCGCGCGGCGTCGAAGCTGTGCCCGGACGGGCACACCAGGCGCGGCTGGCGCGTGGCCTCCGCTTCCAGGTACTCCAGCGGATGTGAGCAGACGGGGCACAGGAGGGGAAGGTCCGCGGAAGGCATGGGAACCAGTTTAGGGCGGGCCGGGTATGCAGCCCTGCCCGCCCTGCATGCGGAGGGAGGCGGTGACCGTCAGCCGAGGGAGATCCCCGCAGGCCCGTCGTCGAAACCCAGCCCTTCCCGTGCCTTGTCAATGCCCGCTTCTGCCCAGTGCGCTGCGTATTCGGCATTGCTGCTCAAAGAGCGAAGCTGGGCGCGGTCTATGTACAGGATGCCGTCGAGGTGGTCCGTCTCGTGCTGCACGATGCGCGCCTGCCAGCCGGAGAACTCACGCCGCTTCGCCGCGCCGTCGGGTGTTACGTACTCCAGCAGCACGGCCTCCGGACGCGCCACCACCGCCTGCAGCCCATTGAGGGAAAGACAGCCCTCATAGAACGACGCGTGCTCCTCCCCAAGCGGCGTGTAATGGGGGTTGAGGATGGCCAGGAAATCCAGCGGACTCCGGTTGCGCAGGGCAGCGGCAACGGGATCGATGTCGAACTGGTCCTCCAGGACGGCGAGCCGCAGGGGGATGCCCAGCTGCGGCGCGGCAAGGCCCACGCCGGGCGCTTCGTGCATGACCTGCCGCATGATCCCGATCAGGCGGTCCAGCTGGTCCGCTGACAGCTGGCCGTCAAAGTCCGCGGCACGCTGGCGGAGCGCCGGGTGTCCGGCCTGGACGATGGGCGGGAGGGATCCGGCGGCCAGGATCCGCTCGACAATCTCACGGATCTGGCCGGCGCCGGCGGTGGTTGGGGGAACAGTCTGGGTCATGGGGACAGCCTACTGGCGGAGGGCGGGCGGGGACGTTGGGTAGGGTCTACTCCATGGCTGAAGATCCGCTCCCTGCAGCGTCCCCGCTGGAACACGTCCTTGAATTCATCCGGGTCCTTGAGTCGGGTGGCGGGGCAGCGGACATCCGGCCGTTCCTCTCTGCAGAGTTCGTGCTGACGGAAGCACCGCACCTGTTGGCCCCGGAAGGCTCCACGCGGACGCTGGCGGCGGTGCTGGCCGGTGCTGACCAGAGCCGCGACGTGGTGGAGGACCAGCAGTTCACTGTCCGGCGGACCACATGTGAAGGCGGCCGGGTGGTGGTGGAGGCGGATTGGTCTGCCACGGTGCTGATGGATCTGCGGTATTGGGACCGCGGCGAGACAATCCGGGCCAGGACCTCGTCCGTCTTCGAGGTCAGCAACGGCGTGATCGTGAGCCAGGACAGCTACGACTGCTACTTCCGGTAACCCGGCAAACTGGTCGGTGGTGTGGCCCCTAGTTCATGGTAAAACGCCTGGCGGCCCACTGGTTCACTGCCGGAATTGCGGCGGCCGCGGCAACACCGGCGGTACGCATCCGCAGGAGCGGGCCCGGCAGCGGCCTGCCCAGCATCATGTTGATTTCGGCCTGCCGGCGGGCCAGGACGGCAGCCCGCCGCCGGCTCTGCTCGAAGTCCCTGAGTTGAGTGCCCGGATCTTCACCGGTCAGTGCCGCGCAGGCCACCGGCACCAGGTCCCGGGCGCCCAGCCAACCGAGGTTCATGCCCTGGCCACCAATGGGGCTGATCTCATGGGCGGCATCGCCGAGCAGCACCGTCCGTCCGGCGACGGTCCGTTGGGCGATTCCGGACTGCACGTTGAAGGCACTGAGCATGGAGTTCGTGGCCGGATCCGGGCGAATCCCGGTCCTCCGGTGCACCAGCTCCGCAAGGTGGCCGGCCCCTGCCGCCGGTCCGGCCGGGGCGCCCAGCCGCACCACCCAGCGCCGGACGCCACCGGGCAGCGGGAAGGACTCAACGATTCCGTCCGGTTCAAGGAACAGGACAGCTTTGTCCCCGTAGTCCGTGCCGTCGTCGAAATCCCCCATGAGGTAGTGGTCGGGATACGTCTTCCGGACCATCGGGACCCCGAGCGCATCCCGCAGCCGTGACCGGGCACCGTTGGCCAGGACCAGCAAAGCCCCCGTCGCACTGCGGCCGGGACCCGTGGCACCCGCGCCGGCATCCACCGCGACGGTGACCGTGCCGGCGTCGTCGCTGACACCGGTGACTTTCGCACCCCTGACAATTGCCCCGGGGTCCAGGGCGAGGACGCGCTCTTCCAGGAACTGCTCCGTCCTGTACTGCGGGAGTGCCAGCACGAACGGAAAGTCCCTGGAGACGTCGTCGAATGCCATGGTGCCCACCGTCTTCCCGCGGCTCACCGCCATGCCGGACCGGATGTGGACACCCTCCTGCACCATGGCAGAGGCCACGCGCACGGCGGCCAGGGCCTCCAGGGCCGGCGGGTGGATGCCGATGGCCCGGGTATGCCGGTTCCGCTGCTGCCGTTGCTCAAAGACCCTTACCGAAACGCCTTCCTGCAGCAGCGCGGCCGCCAGGTACAGGCCCACGGGACCGCCGCCGGCGATCAGGACATCGGCATCCATCTCAGCCCTTCCGGTAGGCCAGGACCTGATGGAAGACCGATGAGTGCTCCACGGACCACCCCGGGGGAGCGGCTGCGGCAAGCTCGGCATGGGTGTAGCTGCGGCGGATGGACGTCAGCCCGTCTTCCCGGATGAAGGATTTCCGGAACGGCAGGGCGGCCACACCGAAGAGGGAGAATGCGATGGTGCTGCGGATGAGATCGTTGTGCAGCGCCTTGTGGCCGGCGAGGGTTTCCGAATCTGCCAGCAGTTGCTTGAGCTCCCCGGACTGGAGGTGGTGCAGTACGTGGTTGGAGATCACGACGTCGAACCTGGCACCTTCGCGGACCAGGTCACGGCTGTGCGCCTGGCGGAATTCCACGCCGGGCATGGGGGTGCGCCGGCCGGCGAAGGCGGCAGCGCGGGGATCCGGATCAATGCCGGTCACGTGCATGGACGTGCCGTCCCGGTGTGCCCAGCGGGCCAGCATGATGGCGAGGTCGCCGCCGCCGGACCCGATGTCCAGGACGGTCACGGGGCTTTTGTCCGGTTTGACGATGGTGCGCAATTCCCTGTTGTACAGGCCCCGCCAGCCGGACAACACCCGGTTGATGACCCAAAACTGCCGGTAAGTATTGTCCAGGAGCTTTTCATCGCAGTCCGTGCGGTCCATCTGCTCGATGTCCTCGGCGGCGCGCGTTCGCAGCAGAATCCCCATGGCCTGGCGTTCCAGTCAGGCCACGGGTGCTTCTGTGGGCGTCCGGTCCTGGCGCGCCTCCGGGGCGAATCCGGCAGCGTGGTCCTGCCGTACGAGGTCCTGGTTTGCGGCGATGGACTGCCGGAGCTTGGTGAACAGCCCCGTTTCCACGGTCAATCCCGGGCCGAAAGCCATGGAACAGATACGCCCGCCACCGTTGGAATCCCCGGGCAGCAGCGGCTGTTCCAGGATGTATTTGAGGACAAAGAGCACCGTGGCACTGCTCATGTTGCCGTAGTTCCGGAGGATGTCCCGCGCCGGAACCAGTTGCGCGTCGCTGAGGCCAAGCCGGGACTGGACCTTGTCCAGGATGCTGCGGCCACCAGGGTGGATGGCCCAGTGGGGGATCGCGGTGTAGGGGAGTGCCGCCAATTCCGGGTCCTTTGCCAGCAGTGGCTGCAGGGCACCCACGATGTGGTCATCGATGATGTGGGGCACATAGGTGCCCAGGACCATCTCGAACCCATGGTCGCCGATGTTCCATGCCATGGAGTCCTCACCGACCGGGGTCAGGACTGTTTCGAAGTGGTCCAGCTTCAGCAGCGCGGCTTCTTCCGCGCCGGGGCGTGCGGTCACGACGGCGGCGGCGGCGCCATCGGCGAAAAGGGCCGAACCCATGATGGTGTCCGGATCATTGGACGTGCGTACGTGCAGGGAGCAGAGTTCGGCGCAGACCACCAGGACCACCGCGTCCGGGTCCGATTCACAGAACAACTTCGCAGCGCGGAGCGCCGGAAACGCCGCGTAGCAGCCCATGAAGCCCAGGTGATACCGCTGTACGGAAGGACTAAGCCCGAGCTCGCGCACCACCTTGTAGTCCGGGCCCGGATTGAAAAAGCCCGTGCACGACACCGTCACGAGGTGAGTTATGTCAAGTAAATCCAGTTCGGGAGCCGCCTGCAGGGCAGCGCGGGCAGCCTCAACGAACAGCTTGGTGGCTTCCCGGGCGAAGATGTCGTTGCGGACCTTGGTGCTGGGATTCAGCAGGAGCCCGGTGTCCGGGTCATAGAACTGAGGATTGTCCGAGCGTGAGGTGTTGGTGAGTTCGCTGACTGCCGTAAATCTCGTGTCTATGGCTGCGCCGTCAAAGCAGGTGGTGACCAGGCGTGAACCAAGCCGGGAAAGACCCGGCTGCGCGGCGAATACATCACGGGCTTCGGACTGGATCAGCTTTGTCGTCGGAACTGCAGTTTCAAGTGAACGCACGTAGACCGTCATCACGTCATTCTTGACGTGCGCTTTGATTATGACAATGGTCCCGGCGGAATTGAACAGCGGTTTCGCCATGCATTTGTCCCGGGAAGCAGGCGCAAGTGTCCTGGATTGCAGGGCCTGGATTGCTTCGCATCCTGCCTCGCTCCGAGCCTCATCCCATTGCGCCGATAATCTACATTATGTCAAGTTATGTTTCGAGCGCTGCTGGGTAGAAGCCATTCCGGCGAGATCCCCCGCGCTGGTGGTCAATGACGCCTTTGCATCGAGGCCCCGACCACAGCTCCGACTCCGAGCCCCAACGCAAAGCCCCAGAATGGCGTGTGGAAAATCGCCAGCCCCAGGCTGATTCCCAAGGCTGCGCCCACCAGGCTGCAAATCCATAAGGCTTTGTTCACGATCTCTCCGTTATGGGCGGGTGGGCTCAACTACTGCAGCGACCTTACTTCATCCCTATCCGGTACATGCCTAAAAACGGGGAGATCCGCATCGAAATTGGGTAGCTCCCACCCATGCGCCACCGGCCTTGGGCGTCCTAACCTTTTGGACATGGCGGCAGGCCCACCCGGCCCACCGCGGGCGCGCGATGGGGCGGTCCCTGGATCCTCCTTTAGTCATGCAGACGGCGGCGGCGCCCGGTACTCCTTTTACTCCCCAGGACGCCCCCATGCGCGAACTCCCCCGCCCCCACACCTGCCCGCATTCCACGGCTACCTGCCCGGCTTGCCGTTCCGAGATGCGCGACGAAGCCCTGCGGCAGGCTCCCGGCAAACCCATTATTCTGCTGCGCCCCGCACCCGTCACGGTGCGTTCCATGCCGGCAAACGCCTTGGCCTACACCGTGACCGATGTCCTCATTGAGTGGGACGCGGACATGGATTACCACCTGCGGTGGGAGGCAAGCTGGCTTGTCCACCGGGTACAGGCAGCACACAAAGACCGCCACCTCCAGGAAGCGGTCTGACCGCCCGCTCCCCCACTCCGGGCACCGGGACGTCCCAACATGGCAGCCTCCCGTCGGCGGCTAAGCTCGAACCATGAGTTCGTTGAAAACCAAGCCTCCACAGACATCACCGGCACGGGCAGCAGTGGTGGCGGCAGCGGTGGATATGGTGCTGATCCTCGTTTTCGCCGCGATTGGCCGCGATGCACACCACCGTGAGGAGCCCATCCTCGGTGTGCTGTTGACTGCCTGGCCGTTCCTCGCCGGCGCGGCCGCCGGATGGATGATCGCCCGCGTATGGCGGAGCCCCTTCTCCATCACCCGGGCAGGGGTTCCAGTCTGGCTCGGAAGCCTGGTGGGCGGCATGCTCCTGCGGGCATTGACCGGCCAGACAGTTGTCCTGCCCTTCATCATCGTTGCCACGATTGCCCTGGCGGTGTTCCTTGTGGGCTACCGCCTCCTGCTGGCAGGCGCCTCACGCCTCCGCCGCAGGCCGGGCAGGTAGCGGGCACCAAAAGTTGGGCGGCAGGGTGGCGGCAGGGGAAACGGCACCCGTGTAATAGGCTGGCTGGAGAGAAAAGCCTGCCGTTCCCCAGTGCGGCGGCACCGATTGAAGGGGTACAAACGTGGTTACCGCATTTGTTCTGATCAAGACCGACGCCGCCCGCATTCCGGAGACGGCGGAAGAAATTTCGGCCATCGAAGGCATCAGCGAAGTGTATTCCGTCACCGGCGAATGGGACCTCATTGCGGTAGCCAGGGTCCGCAGGCATGAAGACCTCGCGGACGTCATTGCGGACAGGCTCTCGAAAGTTCCCGCCGTGGTCCACACCACCACCCACATCGCCTTCCGGGCGTACTCACAGCACGACCTCGACGCCGCCTTTTCGCTGGGTTTCGAACAGTAATCCGGCAACCCGGCCGTTAGGCGCGGGAGAGGGACACCCAACGGTCCAGGACGGCAGCGGCAGCACCGGAGTCGATCGAATGCGCTGCACGCGCGAAAGCCTCCTGCATCCGTGTCAGGAACGGGCCCTGTGCTTCGAGGTCGAACGCAACAAGGCCGGCCGCGGCGTTCAGCAGGACCGCATCCCGCGCCGGACCCTGGCTGCCGGCAAGGACGTCGCGGACGACTCCCGCGTTGGCCGCCGCATTGCCGCCGCGAAGCTGTTCAACAGTAGCCAGGCTGATGCCGAGGTCCTGCGGCGAGAAGTGCAGTTCATTGACGGCTCCGTGCCGGATTTCCCACACGGTTGATGGGCCAGTGGTGGTCAGCTCGTCCAGGCCGTCGTTGCCACGGAAGACCAGTCCCCTGCTCCCCCGGCGGGCCAGGACGCCCGCCACCAGCGGCGCCATCCGCGCGTTCGCAACGCCCACCGCCGAAGCCTGGACATTGGCGGGATTGGTCAGCGGTCCCAGGAAATTGAACGCAGTGGGCACTGCCAGCTCCCGCCGGGGCACGGCGGTGTGGCGGAATGACGGGTGGAACACCTGCGCGAAGCAGAACGTGATTCCCGCCTCTTCAGCGTTCCGGGCCACCCGGGCGATCGGCAGGTCAAGCCGGACACCGAGCGCTTCAAGAACGTCAGCAGACCCGGACGACGACGACGACGCCCGGTTGCCGTGCTTAACCACCTTCGCGCCGGCCCCGGCAGCGACCAGGGCGGCCATGGTGGAGATGTTGATGGTGTTAAGTTGGTCACCACCCGTGCCGACGATGTCCAGTTTCTCCCCGGTGATTGCCACGGGGTTGGCGTGGGCGAGCATTGCCTCAACCAGGCCGGAAAGCTCGTCCACCGTCTCGCCTTTGGCACTGAGGGCCACAAGGAATCCGGCAATCTGTGCAGGCGTGGCTTCACCGGACATGATGGTGTCCATGGCCCAGGAGGTGTTCTCCGCAGTGAGGTCATTGCCCTTGATCAGGGCCGAGATCAACCGGGGCCAGGTGTTGCCGGACGCTGTAGTTGCCTGAGAAGTCACTTGCTGATGCTATCGACCGACGGCGGCCACTGACCAATGTGAACGGTTGCGGGAACTTTTCCCGGCGATTTCGCGTCTTTGTAGAAAAAGTCCCCCGAAAAGGCGGTTTGCGTTGGGCAGCACGGACTTTTACAGACATAATGTCTATGTGACATCTGCGACCCATGCCCCCAGTACCCCGGCGCACCCCACGCTGAACCGCCCCAATATGGTTTCTGTTGGAACCGTTGTGTGGCTGTCCAGCGAGTTGATGTTCTTCGCCGGTCTCTTCGCCATGTACTTCACTCTGCGCTCCACCAGTGGGCAGATGTGGGCGGAAGAGACAGCCAAGCTCAACTTCCCCTTTGCGCTCGTAAACACGATCGTCCTCGTGGCCAGTTCCTTTACTTGCCAGATGGGCGTCTTCGCCGCAGAGCGGCTGCAGCCGCGGCGCACCGGAGGTGCACTGCAGTTCGCCCGCTGGGGAATGAACGAATGGTTCACCCTGACGTTCCTCATGGGCGCGTTCTTCGTTGCCGGCCAGACCACCGAGTACGCAATGCTGGTTTCCGAGCACGTCTCGCTCTCCTCCAACGCTTATGGCTCGGCCTTCTACATGACCACCGGCTTCCACGGCCTCCACGTCATCGGCGGCCTGATTGCCTTCCTGCTCATCATGGGCCGGTCCTTCGCCGCGAAGAAGTTCGGGCATTTCGAAGCAACGTCCGCGATCGTCACCTCTTACTACTGGCACTTCGTTGACGTCGTGTGGATTGGCCTCTTCCTGGTCATCTACGTACTCAAGTAGCCAGCTTTGATTCTTTTTCTACAAGAGGCAGAATTTCAGGTAGCGGCTCCCGGAGCCGGCGCAGGATCGAATAAAGGAACCACCACGTGAAGGCACTCTCACAAAAGCGGCGTCACCCACTTGCAGCAATAGCGCTGCTTCTGATGGGGCTCCTCATCACGGGTGGGCTGTACGCCGTGGCAACCACCGTCAACCAGGCCAAGGCTTCGACCACCACGTTCAGCGCAAGCGACACAGAGGAGGGCGGCAAGCTCTTCGCCGCCAACTGCGCCACCTGCCACGGCATGGGCGCCAGTGGTTCCAAGGACGGCCCCTCGCTGGTGGGTGTTGGTGCAGCCGCTGTTGATTTCCAGGTGGGCACCGGCCGCATGCCGATGCAGATGAACGGCCCCCAGGCCATGAAGAAGCCCGTCCAGTTCAATGACGAGCAGACCCACCAGCTTGCAGCCTACGTCGCCTCCCTGGGAGCCGGCCCGGCAGTTCCTGCAGAAGACCTGACAAACGGCGGCGGCGATGCAGCTGCCGGCGGTGAGCTCTTCCGGACCAACTGCGCCATGTGCCACAACGCCGCCGCTGCCGGTGGCGCGCTGACCCGCGGCAAGTTCGCACCCGCCCTTGCCGATGTATCCGGCAAGCACATCTACGAGGCCATGGTCACGGGCCCGCAGAACATGCCGGTCTTCAACGACGCGAACATCACTCCTGAAGGCAAGAAGGACATCATCACCTTCCTGAAGCAGATCGAGACCACCGGTTCACCGGGCGGTGCCGACCTCGGCTCGCTGGGTCCGGTTGCTGAAGGCCTGTTCGTTTGGGTTGCCGGTCTTGGCGTCATCATCGCCTTCACCATCTGGCTCACCTCCAGGACGTCCTGACGTTCCGCAGGAACACACAACTTCTGCTGCCCTGTCAGCAGCTTGAAATTAGAAACTAACCCGGCAAATGCCGGGACGAGAGAAGGATGAGGCGAATTATGGGCAACCATAGTGACGGCAGTCCGAACCACTCGGGCACCGTAGCTACGGCTGGTCAGAATGAGGTGGAGAAGTTCCAGGATCCTGGAATTCCCCCGCATCGTTTGCGCCTGGCTGACACGGACCCGAAGGCCGCAAAGCGGGCAGAACGGCAGGTCGCCTTACTATTTGGCATTTCTGTTGTTGGAACCCTGATCTTCCTGGTGGCGTACTTCGCCATTGATCTGGGTGATGACTCCAGCATCGCCACCATCCGGCTCCAGAACGCCCTGCTCGGCGTTGGCACTGCCTTCGCAATGCTGGGTATCGGTACCGGTATCGTGCACTGGGCCAAGGCCCTGATGCCCGACCACGAAGTCTCCGAGGAACGCCACGCCATCCGTTACGAAGAGGACCGCCAGGCTGCGGTGCGCATCGTTGACGACATCGTGGAAGAGACCGGCATCAAGCGCCGCCCGCTGATCCGCAACACCCTCCTGGGTGCGGTCGCACTTGCCCCGCTTCCCGCCGTCGCCATCTTCGGTGACCTCGGACCCCGCCCTGACGACAAGCTCGCGCACACCATGTGGGCTCCCCAGGACGGAAAGCGCAAGCGCCTTACCCGCGACCCCGATGGAACCCCCATCAAGGCCTCGGACGTCACCATCGGTTCCGCCTTCCACGTCATTCCCGAGGGCCTGAACGAACTGCAGGAGGGCAAGCTCAACGAGAAGGCAAAGTCCGTTGTGCTCCTCATGCGCCTCGATCCCGCGTCGCTGAACCCCTCCAAGGGCCGCGAAGAATGGGGTTACAACGGAATCGTTGCCTACTCCAAGATCTGCACCCACGTTGGCTGCCCCGTTGCTCTGTACGAGCAGCAGACGCACCACCTGCTGTGCCCGTGCCACCAGTCCACCTTCGACCTCACGCAAGAGTGCAAGGTGATCTTCGGCCCCGCCAGCCGTCCTCTCCCCCAGCTGCCCATCGCAGTTGATGACGAGGGCTACCTCGTCGCTACCAGCGACTTCCATGAACCCGTAGGACCAAGTTACTGGGAGCGTGATTCGCATGAGCGCAGCATCAACAGCTGAGCCGGCATTCGTCGCCAAAACCAAGGCAGGCCGGATCACCGACTTTGTCGACTCACGAGTTGGCGGCTCCGGGATCCTCCGCGAGTTCGGCCGCAAGGTCTTCCCCGACCACTGGTCATTCATGTTCGGTGAAGTGGCGCTGTACTCCTTCGTCATCCTGCTGCTGTCCGGAACGTTCCTGACGTTCTTCTTTGATCCGTCCATGGCGGAGACCCACTACGACGGCGGCTACATTCCCCTTAAGGGAGTGGAAATGTCGGTAGCGTACAGCTCCTCGCTGAACATCTCCTTCGACATCCGCGGCGGATTGTTCATGCGCCAGGTGCACCACTGGGCAGCCCTGCTGTTCGTGGCATCCATCGCAGTCCACATGCTGAGGGTCTTCTTCACCGGCGCATTCCGCCGCCCGCGTGAAATGAACTGGGTGGTGGGCAGCGTCCTGCTGATCCTGGCCATGGCTGCAGGCTTCACCGGGTACTCGCTTCCCGATGACCTGCTGTCCGGCAACGGCCTGCGCATCATCGACGGCGTCATCAAGTCCATCCCGATCATCGGAACGTACATCTCGTTCTTCCTGTTCGGCGGGGAATTCCCCGGCACGGCCATCATCAGCCGCCTCTACATGCTGCACATCCTGCTGGTGCCGGCGTTGATCCTGCTGATGATCGTCCTGCACCTGTTCATGGTCGTGGTGCACAAGCACACGCAGTACCCCGGCCCCGGCCGCAACGACAACAATGTTGTCGGTTACCCCCTGGGTCCTGTTTACGCAGCGAAGGCCGGTGGATTCTTCTTCATCGTCTTCGGCGTGATCGCCCTGATGGCGGCATTCTTCACCATCAACCCCATCTGGAACTACGGTCCGTACGACCCCTCCCCGGTGTCGGCCGGTACCCAGCCTGACTGGTACATCGGTTTCGTCGACGGTGCCCTGCGACTCATGCCCGGCACACTCGGCAACTGGCACGTGGAACAGATCTTCTTCGGCCACGTGTTCACGTTCAACGTGCTCCTCCCGGCCCTGGTCCCCGCTGGCATCCTGTTCACTGTGATGTTCACCTACCCGTGGATCGAGCGCTGGATCACCAAGGATGACCGCGAGCATCACGTCCTGGACCGCCCGCGCAACGCCCCGACCCGTACGGGCATCGGTGTTGCCGGATTCATCTGGTACTGCGTGATGTGGGCAGCTGCAGGTTCCGACCTCATTGCCACCCACTTCCACGTGTCCCTGAACGACGTCACGTACTGGCTCCGGGCCCTGTTCTTCGTCGGACCGATCATCGGCTTCATCGTTGCCAAGCGTGTTGCCCTTGCACTGCAGCGCAAGGACCGGGAAATCGCCCTGCACGGCCGCGAGACTGGCCGTATCGTCAGGCTCCCGCACGGCGAATTCATCGAGGTGCACGCCCCGCTGGATGAGTACAAGCGCTACAAGCTGGTTGGCTTTGAATCACCCGAGGTCATCCCGGCCCTGCCCAACGAGCACGGTGTCGTGACCCGCAAGGAGAAGCGCCGCGCGTTCCTCTCCCGCTGGTTCTTCGAGGACCGCGTTGCTCCTGCTACCCCTGCAGAGCTTGAAGCAGCCCACGGCCACGGCCACGAGGCAGTTGAAGCAGCAGAAGGTTCCAAGAGCCTGACGCACTAAGCGACGATTGATACAGGAAGGGCCCGATCCTATGGATCGGGCCCTTCCTGCTTTAAGAGTTCTCCTGCGTGCGCCACCAACGGCCCATGGCTGTGGCCTCCCGGCGTGCTGTCAGTGGTTGCGGGCGCGGCGCGCTCCCGGCCGCTGCAGTGGCACCCACAGCTTGTACCGGTCGGCCCTGTAGTACGACACGGAATAGTCAACCATCGCCCGTGCCACAAAGGCGTGCCGCTGGATCTTCAGCAGGGGCGCACCCACCTCCACGTTGAGCAGGCGTGCCGTGGACGGGGAGGCGGCGGTCGCCTCAATCATGTCCTCGCCCCACTCCATCACCAGGCCAAACTGTTCGCTCAGGACGTTGTAGAGCGACGTGGGTGGCTCGCCGTCGAGCAGGCCCGGGACGCGGTGTGCCGGGATGAAGTTCTCGTCCACGCTCATCGGTTCCCCGTCGGCCAGCAGGAGCCTGCGGAACCGGACCAGGGGTGTGCCCTCGTCCAGCTGGAGTTCGCGGGCCAGGAACGCGCTGGCGCCGATCTGCTCAAAGCTCAGCACCTTGGCAGCAGGCACCATGCCGCGCCTCTGCATCTCTTCGCTGTAGGACGTGAGCTTCACCTGCAGGTCGAGTTTCGGGCGCCGGACAAAAGTTCCCAGGCCCACTACGCGCTCGATGACCTCCTCCCCCACCAGGGCGTCGATGGCCTGCCGGACCGTCATCCTTGCCAGTCCAAACCGTTCGGCAAGGTCACGTTCTGATGGCAGCGCCGATCCGGGCGGGCACGACTGTGCGATGTAGCTCCGCAGGATCTCCCGAAGTTGCACGTAGATGGCCGTACCGCTGGTGCGGTCTATTTCACCCGTGATTGCCGTGGCGCCAGCTGCCATGATCTTCTCCTGCCGTTGGTTTCCCCTCAATTTTAGGACGGTCTAGACCAGTCCCGGGACGCGGACGCTCTTTCGCGCGGCAGGCATGGCGGCCGCTATATTTGGTCTGGAAATTTTGCCAGCAGACGGATGGGGCCGTCTTTCGTATAAGGAGTCCCTTTGCCAACACAGAAGGCCGTGGTGGCAGCGCCGGTAGGCCTGCATGCACGTTCCGCCGCGGTATTTGTCCGGGCTGTCACCGATACAGGGCTTCCGGTCACCATCAGCAAGGCGGGCGCGGCGAAGGTGGACGCCCGGTCCCTGCTCCAGGTGATGGCCGCCGACTTTGCACAGGGGTGTGAGGTGGAGCTGTCCGTCAGCGAAGCCGCGCTCGAGGACGACCTGGGACGTGAAACCGTGGAGGCGGCCCTTCGGGACCTTCGCGTACTTTTGGAGTCCCAGGGGGCCGGCTGAGGGCCGTAAAAACCCCTTAACGACGTCGGGCCCCACCATATTGGTGGGGCCCGACGTCGTTATTCTTATTGCTTGCCTAGTGTGCGTGGTCTCCGCGGCTGTATTCGTACACCCAGCCGACGAGGGCTACGATGGCGATCCCGCCGGCGATGAAGATGACCCAGGCGCCAACTGCCAGGCCCAGGAAGCCAGTGGCGCAGGCGATACCCAGGACCAGGGGCCACCAGCTCCAAGGGCTGAAGTGCCCCTGTTCGCCGGCGCCCTCGTGGATTTCCGCATCGCTGCGGTCCTCGGGACGAAGGCCTACGCGCTTGCCGGTGAAGCCCAGGTAGGCGCCGATCATGCCGGCCAGGCCGGCCACGAGCAGGATGCCCAGGATGCCCACCCATTCGCTCCAGTTGGTCAGGAATCCGTAGACCAGCGAGACGGGAACGAAAAAGAAGACTCCGGAGCCAAAGATCCAGGATTCGATTTTCACTGTGCGGTGTCCTTCTGGTCGGCGTTGCCGAGTACTGCCGCTGCGGGAGCCGGCGAGTCAACGGTGTGGACTTGGCGGAGTTCCGGGTGGTGCAGGTCCAGGGCGGGACGTTCGGAACGGATCCGGGGCAGGGACGTGAAGTTGTGGCGCGGCGGCGGGCAGGACGTGGCCCACTCGAGCGAAGCACCGAAGCCCCACGGATCATCGACCTGGACCTTTTCGGCCTTGCGCCAGGTGATGTAGACGTTCCAGAAGAACGGGATGAGGGACGCGCCCAGCACGAAGGATGCCACGGTGGAGAACTGGTTCATCCACGTGAAGTTGTCCTCCACGAGGTAGTCCGCGTACCGGCGCGGCATGCCCTCGACGCCCAGCCAGTGCTGGATCAGGAAGGTGCCGTGGAAGCCCAGGAACAGCAGCCAGAAGTGGATCTTGCCCAGGCGCTCGTTGAGCATCTTGCCGGTCCACTTGGGCCACCAGAAGTAGAACCCGGCGAACATGGCGAACACCACGGTGCCGAACACCACGTAGTGGAAGTGCGCCACCACGAAGTAGGAGTCCGAAACGTGGAAGTCAAGCGGCGGCGAGGCCAGGATGATGCCGGTAAGACCACCGAAGAGGAAGGTGATCATGAAGCCGAGGCTCCACAGCATCGGCGTCTCGAAGGTCAGCGACCCGCGCCACATGGTGCCGATCCAGTTGAAGAACTTCACGCCGGTGGGCACTGCGATGAGCATGGTCATGAACGAGAAGAACGGCAGCAGGACGGCGCCGGTGACGTACATGTGGTGGGCCCACACCGTGACCGAGAGGGCCGCGATGGCGATCGTGGCGTAGACCAGGCCCTTGTAGCCGAAGATCGGCTTGCGGCTGAACACCGGGAAGATCTCCGAGACGATGCCGAAGAACGGCAGCGCGATGATGTACACCTCGGGGTGTCCGAAGAACCAGAACAGGTGCTGCCAGAGGACGGCACCGCCGTTCTCAGGATCGAAGATGTGGGCACCGAACTTGCGGTCCGCGCCGAGGGCGAACAGGGCGGCGGCCAGCGGCGGGAACGCCATCAGGACCAGGATCGCGGTGATCAGGGTGTTCCAGGTGAAGATGGGCATACGCCACATGGTCATGCCCGGAGCGCGCATGCAGATGATGGTGGTGATGAAGTTGACCGCACCGAGGATGGTGCCGAAGCCGGACAATGCCAGGCCGAAGACCCACAGATCGCCGCCGATGCCCGGGGTGAACGTGGTGTTGGACAGCGGCGCGTAGGCGAACCAGCCGAAGGATGCAGCACCCTGCGGGGTGATGAAGCCGGAGACGGCGATGGTGGAGCCGAACAGGAAGAACCAGAAGGCCAGTGCGTTCAGACGCGGGAACGCGACGTCGGGCGCGCCGATCTGCAGCGGCATGATCACGTTGGCGAAGCCGGCGAACAGCGGGGTAGCGAACATCAGCAGCATGACGGTGCCGTGCATGGTGAACAGCTGGTTGTACTGTTCCTTGGTCTGCAGGATCTGCATGCCGGGCTCGAAGAGTTCCGCACGGATCAGCAGGGCCATGACGCCGCCGAGGCAGAAGAACACGAAGGACGCGATCAGGTACATGTACCCGATGGTCTTGTGGTCAGTGGAGGTGATCCAGTTGACGACGATGCGCCCCTTGGATTTGGGTACCACGGGAGCCGACAGGACCCCCGTGGGTGCGGATTGGGTGTACGTAGCCACGTCGCTCCCCTTACTTGGTTTCGTTCAGGTTCGGGTTGCGGTCGTACTCCACGCCGAGCAGGCCGGTGTTGCCTTCAGCCTTGAGCTGGTCCATGTGGGCCTGGAATTCAGATTCCGACACCACCTCGACGCGGAACAGCATTTCGGAGTGGTACTCGCCGCAGAGTTCGGCACACTTACCGTCGTAGGTGCCCTCTTTAGTGGGGGTGAACCGGATGTAGTTGGTCTTGCCGGGAATCATGTCGCGCTTCTGCAGGAAGGCGGGAACCCAGAAGGAGTGGATGACATCGCGGGCGTTGAGCTCGAGGTCAACGGACTTGTTCACCGGCAGGTACAGCGTGGGGAGCTGTTCCTTGTCGATGGTGTTGCCGGTGAGGTGCGCCTGGACGCCGGCCTCGTGGAGGTCTTCCTGGATGACATCGCCGGACTTGTAGTTGAAGTCCCAGGCCCACTGCTTGCCGCGGACGTCCACGACGACGTCGGCAGGCTGTGAGCGGTCATCGATGGCCTGCTGGTCACGGTCCGTGAAGTAGAAGAACACCAGGACCATGAAGATCGGGATGGTGAGGTAGAAGACTTCCAGCGGAAGGTTGAAGCTGGTCTGCCGCGGGAAGCCCACGGTTCCCTTGCGGCGCCGGTAAGCGACCACGCACCAGATGATCAGGCCCCACGTGATGGCGCCGACTACGAGCGCAGCAATCCATGAGTTGACCCAGAGGTCCATGATGCGGTCGGTGTTGCTGGTGGTGCCACGTTCAGTGGGCATCCACCCTTTCTCTACCTCTGGCGAACATCCGGTCAAAACCAACGCGCCGGCTATAGCCAAGCTTGAGATCGTGGTGATCGTTTTGCGTCGGCTGCCGGTTCGGTTCTGCGAACTCACAGACGGCCCTTCCTACTTGTTGCTGTTGTCCGGGCAGCCATCGGCGCTCCGGGCACAAAAAAGTTTTACTACTCGGTGTAGAGCTTACCGCTCCCCCGGGCGTTTCGCCCACATGTCGGCGCCGAGCCCCCGTGCCGTTTTATGCGGCAGGAAGCCCGGCGCCGACATCAGGCGAAATAACCGGCCTAGTGGAATGAATCGCCGCAGGCGCACGAGCCGCCGGCGTTCGGATTGTCGATGGTGAAGCCCTGCTTCGAGATGGTGTCCTCGAAGTCGATGCTTGCGCCGCTCAGGTACGGCACGCTCATTTTGTCGACGACGACCTCGACTCCGTCAAAGTCGCGGACGGCGTCTCCGTCAAGGAGCCGCTCGTCGAAGTAGAGCTGGTAGATCAACCCTGAGCATCCACCGGGCTGCACGGCCACGCGCAGGCGCAGGTCCGTGCGGCCTTCCTGCTCGAGGAGGCTGCGGACCTTGCCGGCGGCGACGTCGGTCAGGTTGACCTCGTGAACGGGCAGTTCGTCGCTGGCCACGGTGGTGGCGGTGCTGTTTTCGTTGGTTGAGGTGCTCATTGGCCTACCTTCTTAGGACGGTCTGGCGGCGTCGCCGTAACGGCGCCTGCCCCTACAAATACGGTATGGGCTATAGCTACATGCTACGCGCGGCAGTCCTGTAGCTCTAACTCCTGGCGTAACCGTCAAAGCACGCCGGTTGTTCCCTGGAAGCAGGGCGGCCGCCCGCACGCCGAAAGCTGCTCAATCCCCTGCGGTGAGGCCCTCGCTGTTCAACCGGGCCAGCATGAGCGCCTCCGCCAGAATGGCATTGCGGAAGTCACCGATGTGCAGCGACTCATTGGCACTGTGGGCCCGCGAGTCCGGGTCCTCCACGCCTGTAACCAGGATCTGCGCGTTGGGATACAGGTCGGTGAGGTCGGCAATGAAGGGGATGGACCCGCCAATGCCGGTTTCCACGGCCGGAACCCCCCAGGCCTCCCCCAGTGCCCACATGGCCACCGTTGCCGCGGCGGATGACGTATCGGTCTGGAAGGGGTTGCCCGCCTCCCCCGGTGTGAAGACCACCTTTGCACCGAAGGGCGCGTTGGCCTCGACGTGCCTGCGCACCGCTTCCATGGCCTCCGCGGGAACCTGGCCCGGCGCCAGCCGCAGGCTGAACTTTGCCCGCGCACGTGGAAGCAGTGTGTTGGATGCCACGTCCACGGCGGGGGCATCGAAGCCGATGATTGACAGCGCCGGCTTGGTCCACAGCCGCGAGGCGATGCTTCCCGTTCCGGCAAGGCGGACGCCGTCGAGTACGGACGCGTCGGCCCGGTAGTCCGCCTCCGGCATCTCGACGGCAGCCGTGTCGGTGGCCACCAGCCCTTCGATGGCAACGTTTCCGTCGGCGTCGTGAAGTGTGGCAATCAGGCGGGACAGCAGGGTGGGCGCATCCAGGACCGGCCCACCGTACATGCCGGAGTGCACCGCATGGTCAAGTACCTGCACCTCGATGGTGCCGTCCACCAGGCCGCGAAGGCTGGTGGTCAGGGCCGGTATCCCGACTTTCCAGTTGCTGGAGTCAGCCACCACAATGACGTCGGCCCGCAGCAGTTCACGGTTCGCCTCCAGGAACGTCCGGAATGTGGGTGACCCCGCTTCTTCCTCGCCTTCGATGAAGAACGTCAAGCCCAGCCCCAGCGAGCCGGCGAGGACCTCGGCAACGGCGGCGTAGGCGGCGACGTGGGTCATGATCCCGGCCTTGTCGTCCGCGGCGCCCCGGCCGTAAAGGCGTCCGTCCTTTTCGACGGCGGTGAAGGGCTCCGTTCCCCACAGGGATTCGTCGCCCACCGGCTGAACGTCATGATGGGCGTACAGCAGGACGGTGGGTTTTCCTTCGGCGGCAGGACGGCGGGCGACGACGGCCGGCCCACCGGGCGTACCGTCGGCTTTGTCCGCGGTCAGCACCTGGACCTCACCGATCCCGGCACCCCGAAGGAGTTCGGCGACGGCCTCGGCGCTTCGCTCCAGGGGGGTGCGCTCAAAGCTGGGCCAGGCAATCCCGGGTATGGCAACGAGCTCCTTGAGCCGTGCAAGTGTCTGGTCGAAGGAACGGTCTACCGCTGAACGAAGATCTTCCGTCCTGCCGGTAGCCTTAGGGCCCGGTCCTACCGTGGTGGTGGTGCTGTGCGGGGTTGCCGCGGGTGATGGAGTCATGGCCAAAACATTACCCCCGTCACATTCGGGTGCCGGCCGGGGCAGGCGCGGAAGCAAGCAGCGGGCACGCTGCTGCAAGGTATTCTGGTCAGGTGTTCGGACGTAGAAAAGAAGCGCCCTCGGCGCAGGAAACCATAGACCAGCAGGCAGCGGAGGCAGCGGCGCGGCAGAACAGTGTGGCGGGCAAGGGCGCCCCGACCCCCACGCGGAAGGCCCAGGAGGCCGCCCGCAAGCGGCCGCTGGTGCCCGAGGACCGCAAGGCCTCCAAGGCCGCCGAACGCCAGGCCGTGCAGGACCAGCGCCTTAAGATGCGCCGGGCCCTGGACACCGGTGACGAGAAGTTCCTGCCGCTGCGTGACAAGGGGCCCCAGAAACGCTTCGCCCGCGACTTCGTGGACGCGCGTTTCAATCTCGGGGAATACCTGATGTTCGGTGCGTTGGTGTTCGTGCTGGTGTCCCTGGTGGTCCCGGCTTCCAGCGACATGATGATCTACGTCCTTGGCGCTTTCTGGGTCATGTTCCTGGCGGTCTTCGTGGACGTCTTCATTCTGTCCCGCAAGCTCCGCAAGCGCCTGGCGGAAAAGTTCGGGCAGGTGGAGGGCGGCACCGTCTGGTACGGTTCCATGCGGTCCCTGCAGTTTCGGAAGCTGCGGCTGCCCAAGCCCCAGGTCCAGCGCGGACAGTACCCGGCCTGACCCCACAAACTTTAACAACCGACACCCCGGCGGAAATACCGCCGGGGTGTCTGGTTTATAGCGCCTTTCCCGTCACGGGAAGCATACGGCAGGGCGCGTCAGGACCGCCGCGTCCGCGCAAGCTGCTTGTTGATTCGTGCTGCCCAGAACGGGCCCTCGTAGAGGAAAGCGGTGTAACCCTGCACCAGGGTCGCGCCGGCGTCGAGCCTGTCCTGGACATCCCGGGCCGACTCCACACCCCCCACCGACACGAGCGTTAGGGCGTCGCCGGTGGCGTGCTTGAGCCGCTTCAGCACCTCAAGGGAACGCTCCTTCAGGGGAGCGCCGGACAAGCCGCCTGCACCGCATTTCTCCACCTCTTCGGCCGGCGAGGACAGTCCTGCGCGGGCGATCGTGGTGTTGGTGGCAATGATGCCGTCCAGTTTCAGGTCCAGGGCAAGGCGCGCCACGTCGTCGATGTCCTCGTCGCTGAGGTCCGGTGCGATCTTAACCAGCAGCGGTACGTGGCGTCCCGCGGCACGGTCAGCTTCCTGTCCTACGGCGGTCAGCAGCGGACGGAGCGTTTCCACGTCCTGGAGCAGCCGCAGTCCCGGGGTGTTGGGAGAACTGACGTTGACCACCAGGTAGTCAGCGGCGGGCGCCAGGCTGCGGGCGCTCACCAGGTAGTCGTCCACGGCGTCGGCAAGTTCCACCACCTTGGTTTTGCCGATGTTGACGCCGATGACCGGACGCACCGCCGGGTAGCGGCGCTGAAGCGCGGCCCGCGCGGCCTTAAGCCTGGGCGCAACGGCCGAGGCGCCGTCGTTATTGAATCCCATGCGGTTGATGACGGCCCGGTCCTGGACCAGGCGGAACAGCCGCGGTTTTTCATTGCCCGGCTGTGCCTGCCCGGTGATGGTGCCTACTTCAATGTGCCCGAATCCAAGATCCGTGAGCGCCTCGATGCCGTGCCCTTCCTTGTCAAAGCCGGCAGCCAACCCGAACGGCGACGGGAAAGTGACGCCAAAAGCGGTGGTCTGCAGGGACGGAGCAGGGGCGGTCAGCTTCTGCAGGACCCGTCCGGCGCCCGACGCATGCGCGAGACGGATGCCCTTGAATCCGATCTTGTGGGCGCGCTCGGCGTCCATCCATGAAAAGGCCAGCCTGAAGAAAGTGGGATAAACGCGCATGCCTCCAGTTTCCCGTCTTCGGGGGCGCCACACCAAAACGGAGAAGCTGCCCCATGGGCGGCGTGCCCCGGCGCGCCGGTCTAGCATGAGGTCATGCAGTGGCAGCAGGACATCCTGGGCGGGGATTTCGAGTCCCACACTTTCGCGGCCGCCGGCCCCGACGGGGTGGCACGGACGGCAACCCTGGTCCGGCTCCGGCCGGATCCGGACAGCCGCGTCGCCGACGGCCACCGCCGTGCCGTGCTTTTCCTGCACGGCTGGAGCGATTATTTCTTCAACGTGGACCTGGCGCAGTTCTGGGCCTCGGCCGGTTACGACTTCTACGCACTGGACATGCACAACCACGGACGGAGCCTGCGCCCCGAGGCTCCGGGCGGTTATGTGGCGGACCTTGCCGCCTACGACGCCGAAATCGAAGAAGCAGCCCGCATCATCCGCCGGGAGGGTGCGCCCGGACCGTTGGCGCTGATGGGCCATTCCACCGGGGGGCTGGTGGCGGCCCTGTGGAGCAGCGGGCATCCGGAAGCCGTTTCACTGCTGATCCTGAACAGCCCCTGGCTGGAGATGCACGGGAGTTCGCTGGTGCGGCGCGCCGCGTCCAGCATGGTCCGTCCCGTGGCCCGCTTCCGCCCGCAGGCGGTTCTCCGGCTCCCGGAGCGAGGCCACTACTGGCGCACCATCAGCAGCGCGGCCGACGGCGAGTGGCCGGTTGATGAGCGGTACCGGCCCCGCATGGCATTCCCGGTGCGCGCAGGCTGGCTGCGGGCGGTACTCGCCGGGCATGCCCGGGTGGCCCGCGGCCTGGAAATCGAGGCGCCGATTCTGGTCCTGCTCTCCAAGGGAAGCGCGAACGGCCTGCTCTGGTCCGAGGAAATGCGCCGCACCGATGCCGTCCTGGATGTGAATATCATCGGTACCCGCGCACTCACGCTGGGCCGCACGGTGACCATCGAGCGGATTGACGGTGCCCTGCACGACGTCTTCCTCTCGCCGGAGCCGATCCGCACCGATGCCTACTCGCGGCTGGCCCGGTGGCTGCGGGCCTACGGGCAGGGCTAACCCGCCTGGGGATCCGCCGGTGCAGGGGCTGCATCAACGGCACCGCCATACCGGCGGTCCCGCCTGGCATATTCTTCGACGGCGGCCCAGAGGGTCCGCCGGTCAACATCCGGCCACAGCGTGTCCATGAAGACGAACTCCGCATACGCGGACTGCCAGAGCAGGAAGTTGGACAGCCTCTGCTCCCCCGAACTGCGCAGGAAAAGGTCGACGTCGGGAAGATCGGGCTCATCCAGGTACTTCTGGATGGTCCGCTCGGTGATGGCGCCCGGCTTCAGCCTGCCGGCCGCCACGTCTTCGGCAATCGCGGACACGGCGTCGGTGATCTCGGCCCGGCCGCCGTAGTTAACACACATGGTCAAATTACAGGTGGTATTTGCCACCGTGAACTGCTCGGCCTCCTCCAGTTCCCGGATGACCGAACCCCAGAGGCGCGGCCGGCGTCCCGCCCAGCGCACCCGGACACCCCAGTCGTCCAGCTGGTTCCGCTGCCTTCGAAGCACGTCCTTGTTAAATCCCATCAGGAAGCGCACCTCCTCCGGTGAACGCCGCCAGTTTTCGGTGGAGAACGCATAGACGCTGACATATTCGATGCCCAGTTCGATGGCTCCTGCCATGACATCGATCAGCGCGGGCTCCCCCGCCTTGTGCCCCTCGATCCGCGGCAGCCCGCGCTGGTTGGCCCAGCGGCCGTTGCCGTCCATGACGATTGCCACATGCCGGGGAATGAACTCAGCCGGGATGGACGGAGCCACCGCACCGGAAGGATGAGGGTAAGGGGCCACCACGGGGTGGGTACGCTTCCGGGGGGCGTTGTTCTTTTTTCCCAGGGCCACTGTCAGCTACGCTCCACATGTTTGAGGGACTTCAATACTCGTTCCAAATGCCACTGCAGGTAAGCGGCCACCAGGCCGGCAGCCTCCTTGCGGTGCTGCAGCAAGGACGCGTCCGCGGTGCTCCAGTCCCCGGTCAGCAGGGCCGCAAGCAGGACCACGGTTTCGGCTGCGGGGGCCGGTGACCCGGGCGGCCGGCACTGTGCACAGACCATGCCGCCCAGGGGCGCGGAGAACGCCGTGTGCGGGCCCGGCATGCCGCAGCGGGAGCAGTCGGTGAAGCTGGGGGCCCAGCCGCCGGTGGCCAGGGCGCGCAGCAGGTAGGAGTCCAGGATGAGGCCCGCCGCATGTTCGTCACGGCTCAGCGCAGCGAGGGCTCCCACCAGCAGGTTGTACTGCGCGGTGCCGGCCTCGCCGTCCACGTCCGTCAGTTTCTCGGCGGTCTCCGTCATGGCGGCGGCAACCGTGTACCTGCCGTAATCCGCGGCGATGCTTCCGCCGTAGGCCCCCTTGGCGACGGCCTGCGTGACGATGTCCAGCGTGCGGCCGGAGACCAGTTGCAGGTCTGCCACCATGAAGGGTTCAAGACGGGCACCGAAGCGGCTGCTGGTGCGGCGCACACCCTTGGCGACGGCGCGGACCTGCCCATGGTGCTTCGTCAGGAGGGTGATGATCCTGTCCGCCTCGCCCAGCTTGTGGGTACGGAGCACCACGGCGTCGTCCCGGTAGGCCCGGGAGGCAAAAGACTGTTGGACCACGCTCTATCTTCCCATCCTGCCCGGCGGCGCGCTGCCAGGCCACGGTGGTGCCGCCGGTTGGTCACGGCGGCACCACCTGCAGGTATCAGGCCCGAGCATCCCGGATGGCGCGGTTGACCGCCGAGATGACGGCCTTGAGGGACGACATGCTGGTGTTCGCGTCGATGCCGACACCCCACAGGACCCGCTCCCCCACGGCGCATTCGACATAAGCTGCCGCCGCGGCGTTGCCGCCTTCAGACAGCGCGTGCTCGCTGTAGTCCAGCACCCGGACGTCCACGCCGTCCTCGTGGAGGATGTTCAGCAGTGCGGCAATGGGACCGTTGCCCGTGCCGGTACGGCTGACCTGGGCGCCGTCGATGGTGAGTGCGGCGTGAAGCGTCATGCCGCCGTCGGCATCCGTTTCCGTCTTGACCCCGCCCAGGGAGTAGCGTCCCCACTGCCCTTCGGCCTGGCCGGACGGCAGGTACTCGTCCTGGAAGATCTGCCACAGCTGTGCTCCGCTGACCTCGCCGCCCACGGTGTCGGTGCGGCGCTGGATGACGCCGGAGAACTCGATCTGTGCGCGGCGCGGCAGGTCCAGGCTGTGCTCGTTCTTGAGCAGGTAGGCCACACCGCCCTTGCCGGACTGCGAGTTCACGCGGATGACGGCCTCATAGCTGCGGCCCAGGTCCTTGGGGTCAACCGGCAGGTACGGAACCTGCCAGGTGAAGTCGTCCACGGCCTTGCCTGCAGCGGCGGCGTCGCGCTCCAGGGCTTCGAAGCCCTTCTTGATCGCATCCTGGTGGGAACCCGAGAAAGCGGTGAATACGAGGTCGCCACCGTACGGCGAACGCTCCGGTACCGGCAGCTGGTTGCAGTACTCAACGGTCCGGCGGACGTCGTCGATGTTGGAGAAGTCGATCATGGGATCAATGCCCTGGACGAACATGTTCAGGCCCAGGGTGACCAGGTCCACGTTTCCGGTCCGTTCACCGTTTCCGAACAGGCAGCCTTCAATGCGGTCGGCGCCGGCCATGTAGCCCAGCTCGGCGGCAGCCACCCCGGTTCCGCGGTCGTTGTGCGGGTGCAGCGAGAGGATGATGCCTTCGCGCGGGTGCAGGTGCCGGCTCATCCACTCGATGGAATCGGCGTAGACGTTGGGGGTGGCCATTTCCACCGTGGCCGGCAGGTTGATGATCACCTGGCGGTCGGCGGAGGCTTCGAACACATCGGCCACCGCGTTGCAGACCCGGACGGCGTACTCGAGTTCGGTGCCGGTAAAGGACTCCGGCGAGTACTCGTAGGTCACGTGGGTGTCCGCGAGCGTTTCCTCATACTTCTTGCACAGGCGGGCACCCTGCAGGGCGATGTCCAGGATGCCGTCTTCGTCCTGGTTGAACACGACGCGCCGCTGCAGCACGGACGTGGAGTTGTAGAGGTGGACGATGGCCTGCTTGGCGCCGACGAGGGACTCGTAGGTCCGCTCGATCAGGTGTTCCCGGGCCTGGGTCAGGACCTGGATGGTGACGTCATCCGGGATGTGGTTGCCTTCGATGAGCTGGCGGACAAAGTCGAAGTCCGTCTGCGATGCCGACGGGAACCCGACCTCGATTTCCTTGTAGCCCATGCGGACCAGCAGGTCGAACATCTTCATCTTGCGGGCGGGGCTCATGGGGTCGATCAGTGCCTGGTTGCCGTCGCGCAGGTCAACGGCACACCAGCGCGGGGCCTTGGTGATCATCTTGTCCGGCCAGGTGCGGTCCGGCAGCTCAACTTTGATCTGGTCCTGGAACGGCGTGTACCGGTGGGCGGGCATTCCTGAGGGCTTCTGTGCGTTTCGCATGATGTTCGTGGCCTTTTCTATCGATCTTCAGTGAAAGGGTGGCCGGGCAACACAAACTCCGCAGCGAGGGTGGGCCGTGCGCTAGATAGCGTCTGTGGCCTCGCCGCGGCAGCTAAGGAGAAGGAGCTCTGCACGCACACTTTGAGGGTAACACGGGTGCGTAAGATGAAAGGGCACTACCGTCCGTAAAGTCCAGCATGCAGACGCCTTCCGGTGTTCCGCCCGGCAGCAGCGTCCCAGCAAAGGAGTTGCAGTGCCCATTTCGGGGATCGATCTTTCCACCATTGATCACACAGTCCGGCCGCAGGATGACCTCTACCAGCACGTCAACGGCGCGTGGCTGAAGGCCACCGAGATTCCGGATGACCGGCCCCTGGAGGGGACCTTCACCGCCCTGCGTGACGGGTCCGAGATCGCCGTCCGGGACATCATCGAGGAAGCGGCGGCCAAAGGCGACGACGCCACGGGGATCGAGCGGAAGATCGGCGGGCTGTACAACAGCTTCATGGACGAAGCCACCGTTGAGGGCAAGGGCATGGAGCCCATCCGCGGGCGGCTCGCGGAGGTTTTCGCCACGACCTCGGTCCCGGAGCTCATTGCCCTGGCGGGCCGGTTGTTCCGCGCGGACGTGGGCGGGTTGTTCTACATCTATCCCGCCCCTGATGCGGGCAACCCCGACCGGGTCCTGCTGTACACCGGGCAGGGCGGCCTGGGCCTGCCCGACGAGTCCTACTACCGGGAAGAGAAGTTCGCCCCGATCGTCGGCGCCTATACGGCGCACGTGGAGAAAATGTTTGAACTGGCCGGACTGGCGGATCCGAAGGGTGCCGCGAACCGCGTGGTCGGGCTGGAGACAAGGCTCGCATCCCACCACTGGGACAACGTCACCCTCCGGGATCCGCAGAAGACCTACAACCTGAAGACGGCAGACGAAGCCACCGCACTCTTCCCCCTCTTCGCCACCTGGTTCGAGGCCGCGGGAATCGACGCTGGCAAGCGCACGGAAATCGTCGTCAGCACCCCAGACTTCTTTGCCGGCGCCGCCGGGCTCCTGGACGAAGTCCCGGTGGCCACCTGGCAGGAGTGGCTGGCCATGCGCGTCGTCAGCGCGGCGGCGCCGTACCTGTCCTCCGGGTTCGTGGATGCCAACTTCGCGTTCTACGGCACCACCATCAGCGGCACGCCCCGCAACAAGGACCGGTGGAAGCGCGGAGTGGCCGTCGTCGAGGCAGGGCTCGGGGAGGCCGTCGGCCAGATCTACGTGGCCCGGCACTTCCCCGAGTCCCACAAGGCACGGATGCAGACCCTGGTGGCGAACCTCATCGAGGCGTACCGCCGCAGCATCAATGACGTCAGCTGGATGGGCCAGGACACCAAAGCCGAGGCCCTGCGCAAGCTGGAGGCGTTCCGCGCGAAGATCGGCTACCCGGACGAGTGGATCGATTACTCGGCCGTGGAGATCGACCCCGACGACCTGCTGGGCAATGTGGAGCGCGCGCACAATGCCGACGTCGACCGTCACCTTGATGAGGTGGGCAAGCCGGTGGACCGGAACAAGTGGCTGATGACGCCGCAGACGGTCAACGCCTATTACCACCCCATGATGAATGAAATTGTGTTCCCCGCGGCCATCCTGCAGCCGCCGTTCTTCACCGCCGACGCCGACGACGCCGTGAACTACGGTGGGATTGGGGCCGTGATCGGCCACGAGATCGGACACGGCTTTGATGACCAGGGTTCACAGTTCGACGGCGGCGGGGCCCTTCGCAACTGGTGGACGGAGCAGGACCGCCGGGCCTTCGAGGCGCTGACGGCCCGCCTGGTGGCACAGTTCGATGCGCTCTCCCCCACGGCCGCGCCCGGGCACCACGTCAACGGCCGGCTCACGCTCGGCGAGAACATCGGCGACCTGGCAGGGCTGACCATCGCCTACAAGGCATACCGGATCAGCCTGGACGGCAAGGAGCCGGAGGTTCTTGACGGCCTGACCGGGGAACAGCGCTTTTTCGCGTCCTGGGCAGCTGGGTGGCGGCAGGTCATCCGGCAGGAGGAGGCCATCCGGCGGCTTGCCACCGATCCCCACTCCCCCAACGAATTCCGGACCAACGCCATCGCGAGAAACCTCGACCCGTTCCACGAGGCATTCGATGTTACCGAGGACGACGGAATGTGGATGCCCCCCGCTGAGCGCGTGAGCATCTGGTAGCTGAACAGCAAAAATGGGCCCCGCCATTGGCGGGGCCCATTTTGTTGCGGGACAGATTTGTCCGTGCAGGGAAGACCGGCTGTTACTGCCGCACGATCAGGTCAGGATTCGCCTGCTGGCACACCTTGTCCCCTGCCGTCTGGTTCACAATGTCCTGGGGCAAAGCCGCGGCGGCTCCGCCTCCTGCCCCAAAGGCAGTGCCGGTGGTGAAGTCGCTGCCGACGTACACCTGCACGCCTGCCACGCCCGGAGCAGGGATCATGAGGGTGGCCGGAATTCCCAGCAGCGCCGCCACATCGGCAGCAACGTCGGCAAAGCCATTGCCGTAATACACCGCGGTCTTGGCCACCGGCTGCGCGAGGAACTGGCCGGTCTGGGCGAAGCCGCCTGCAACCAGCGCCTGGACAAGCTCCTGGGCACGGCCGTTGATGCCACTTCCGTTGGCGACGGTCACGGGCTGGATCGCTTTGTTGTAGGGCGGCACGGGCGTCGCCGTCTCAGTGGGGGCAGGAGGTGCTGCCGTTTCGCTGGGCGACGGTGTGGTGGGCGCGGTGGGATCCGTCAGGTCCACATTCTTGCGCATTGCCGAAAAGAGCTGCGCACCTGCGGGTTCTGCGATGACCAGCCTGTTGGGGTCCACGGGCGCCGGTGTGGTGGGCACCGCGACAAACGCCACCTTGCTGATGTCGATGTCCTTGAGCCGATTGCCGATGGTCAGCAGCGTGGGAACGGACGCAAGACCGTTGTCCACTGTCAGGTTCTGGGTCACGACGTCGGCGATCTTCAGCATTTTCGCGGGGTCGGAGAGGGTCCCGTCGTCCTTGATCTTTCGGGTCAACGATGAGAGGAAGCCCTGCTGCGCCTTGATGCGGCCCAGGTCGCCGCCGTCGGCAAAGGCATGACGGGTGCGCAGGTAGGCAAGTGCCATTTCGCCCTGGACGGACGACGTTCCGGCAGGCAGCCGCAGCCGGGAGTCGGGATCATACACCGCGTCGCTGATGCACACATCCACCCCGCCCACGGCGTTGGACAGTTCCTTCACGGCGTTGAAATCAGCCATCATGAAGTGGTCAACCTGCATGCCGGTGAGCTTGTTGACCGTGTCCACGGCGCAGCCGATGCCGGCCTCGCTCATGGCCTCATTGATCATCACGCCGGTGCGGGCAGGGTAGTCCTTGTTGGTCTTCCTGTCCTTGCAGTCCGGAATGTCCACCAGGAGGTCCCGGGGAAAGCTGATGACGTTGACCCGCTTGTTGTCCTCGGAGATGTCCATCAGCATCATGACGTCCGACTTGCCGTAGCCGGTGGAATCGTCGGCGGTTCCGTACTCTGAGTTCTTCCCGTCCCGGGTGTCCGAGCCGAGGATCAGGATCTGCAGGCGTCCGGTGGCATCGTTCCCCGGGGACTCGGTGCTTTCGCCGCCGGCGTTCAGCGGGGCCTTGGAGATGTTGTTCTGGAGCCGGAAGAACCAGAACCCGGCGAACGCGGCAGCCGCCACCAGGACCAGGGCCACCACGCCGGTGACGGCCTTCAGCCACAGGGGCATGCTGCGCAGGGGGCCAAGGTGCCGTGCGGCACCGACGTCATGGCTGTCCGCGTGACGGGACGCCGGTCCCGGTCCGGCTGACAAGTCAGCCTCGTTGTCGCGGTTATCGCGGCCTCGACCCACGTGGTGAACCTTCCTCTAAAAACGAAATCCGGCCCATTTTAGTGGTCCAGTCTGGAGAACATGCCGGGAACGCCCCTGGGCGAAGCGTTTGTACGGGTCAGAAACCCAGTTTGACCAGCTGTTTCGGGTCGCGCTGCCAGTCCTTTGCCACCTTGACGTGGAGGTCCAGGTAGATGCGCGTGCCCAGGAGGGCTTCGATGCCCTTGCGGGCGTTGGTGCCGACTTCCCGCAGCCGGGCCCCGCCCTTGCCAATGATGATGGCTTTCTGGGAGGGACGCTCGACGTAGAGGTTGACGCGCACGTCCAGGAGGGGGTTGTCGTCCGGCCGGTCCTCCCGGGGGACAATTTCCTCCACCACGACGGCGAGGGAGTGCGGGAGCTCGTCCCGGACCCCTTCCAGGGCTGCTTCGCGGATCAGTTCAGCCACCATTACGGCTTCGGGCTCGTCGGTCAGTTCCCCGTCCGGATACAGGGGAGGCGACGGCGGCATGTGGCTGATCAGCACGTCGGCGACCGTTTCGACCTGGAAACCGTCGGCAGCGGAAACGGGAACGATGTCCTTCCAGCCGTCCTCGCCCATCACCTCGCGGCCGAGCGCCGCCACGGCAAGGAGCTGTTCGGTGAGCGCCTGCTTGTCCACCAGGTCAGCCTTGGTGACGATGGCGATCACAGGTTTGCGGCCGACGGCGGCAAGCTGCGCGGCGATGAACTTGTCACCGGGTCCGATCTTCTCGTTGGCAGGCAGGCAGAATCCGATGGCGTCCACCTCGGCGAGGGTGTCTGCCACGAGGTCGTTCAGGCGCTTGCCGAGCAGGGTCCGGGGACGGTGCAGGCCCGGTGTGTCCACCAGGATCAGCTGGGCGTCGTCGCGGTGGACGATGCCGCGGATGGTGTGCCGCGTGGTCTGCGGTTTGGCCGAGGTGATGGCCACCTTCTTGCCCACCAGTGCGTTGGTCAGGGTGGACTTGCCCGCGTTGGGCCTGCCGACCAGGACGGAAAAACCGGCGCGGAAACCGCCAAAGTCGTCCGGTTCGGCAGCCTTATTTTTCTTGCTCACGTGGAACTCCCTGCTGGGTTGCTTCGGCCTCTTCCAGGAGGCCTTCAAGGTCAGTCTCTACTCTTGGTACGGGTGCCGCAATGATGTGGCTGACCCGGTTCCGCCGGCCTTCCAGCCGGTCCGCCCGCAGCGATACGCCCTGCACGTCCACGCTGCTGCCCACGATGGGAACGCGGCCCAGCGCCTTGGCGAGGAGGCCACCCACGGTGTCCACCTCGTCGTCGTCGATCTCCAGGTCGAACAGCTCGCCCAGGTCGTCGATGCCCATCCGGGCGCTGACCCGGTAGGAGCCGTCTCCCAGGGCCACGGCTTCGGCGCTCTCGGTATCGTATTCGTCGACGATCTCGCCCACGATCTCCTCGATCAGGTCTTCGAGGGTCACCAGGCCGGCAGTGCCGCCGTACTCGTCGATCACGATGGCTACGTGCGTGGACTCCTTTTGCAGTTCGCGCAGGAGGTCGCTGACGGGTTTCGACTCCGGCACGTAGCGGACCTCGCGGGCCAGCGACTCCACCAGGGGCGGCGCCTGGTCCGCTCCCAGCTGGTGGATGACGGCCGCAACGTCCTTGAGGTAGACGATGCCGAGGATGTGGTCGGTGTTCTCGTTGATGACCGGGATTCGCGAGTATCCCGAGCGCAGGAACAGGGACATGGCCTGGTGGAGGCTTGAGCCGGCGTCGATGCTGACGATGTCCGTCCTGGGAACCATGACGGCTCGCACCAGGGTGTCCCCAAAGTCGAAGACCGACTGGATCATTTCGGCTTCGGTGTCCTCGATCATGTCGGACTCACTGGCCCGGTCCACGAGTTCCCGGAACTCCTGTTCGCTGAAGAACGCGTCGTCACCGCCGGGCGCACCGGGAGCCGCGGAGCTCCCCAGGGCCACGAGCCACCCTGGAATGGGCCCCAGCACGCTGGTGAGGAACCGGACCATCGGTGCGGTGAAGCGGACCACCGCGGTGGAGTGCAGCCTGCCAAGCTGCCTGGGTGAAACACCCACGATCACGAACCCCAGGAGGGCCATGATGCCGGTGGCCACCAGGCCGGCGACCCAGACGTTGTCCAGCAGGCTGGCGATCAGGACGGCGACGGCAACGGCCGAGGCCATCTCGAACCAGACGCGCCAGAAGCGGAGGGCCCGGGTGTGGGCAACCGGTTCTGCAAGGATGCGGCGCATGGCGGTGCCGCGGCTTCTGTGGAGCGCCTGTTCAGCGTCGTGCCGGGGAAGGAAACTGAAGGCGGCCTCGGCCGCTGTCAGCAGGGCCGCGACGGCAAGGAAAACCAGTGCCACCGCGACCAGGAGCAGTTGCGTCACTGGGTCGTCTCGGCAGGTGCTTCTTTGCCGGTGAAGCCGGACAGGAGTTCCCGCTGGAGCCCGAACATCTCCGCCTTCTCTTCCGGTTCGGCATGGTCGTAGCCCAGCAGGTGAAGGATCCCATGCGTGGTGAGCAGCAGCATCTCGTCCTGCAGCGAGTGGCCCGCGTTCCGGGCCTGCACCGTGGCCACCTGCGGGCAAATGGCAATGTCGCCCAGCATGCCCTGGGGTGTGGGCCGGTCAGGGGTCCCTGGAGTCAGCTCGTCCATGGGAACCGAGAGCACGTCCGTGGCTCCCGGTTCGTCCATCAGCTCGATGTGCAGCTTCTCCATGGCCGGTTCATCCACCAGGAGGATGGAGAGTTCGGCCTGCGGATGGATGTAGAGCTGCTCAAAAATGTACCGCGACAGGGCCACGAGCCCGGACTCATCCACCTGGACGCCGGACTCGTTGTTCACCTCGATGCTCACGCGTGTTCCCCCCGTTTTTCGCGGCTTGCTGAATGTTTGACGCGGTTCCGCTGGGCTTCATCCCAGATGCTGTAGGCGTTGACGATGTCGCCAACAAGCCTGTGCCGCACAACGTCGGCGGCATCCAGGACAGAGAAGTTGACGCCCTCGATGCCCTGCAGGATTTCTTCGACGATCCGCAGCCCGGAACGCGTTCCGAAGGGCAGGTCCACCTGGGTGACGTCTCCGGTGACCACCATCCTGGATCCGAAACCGAGCCGGGTGAGGAACATCTTCATCTGTTCCGGCGTGGTGTTCTGGGCCTCGTCAAGGATGATGAAGGCGTCGTTGAGGGTGCGGCCGCGCATGTAGGCAAGGGGCGCCACCTCGATAGTGCCGGCCGCCATGAGCCGCGGGATGGATTCCGGGTCCATCATGTCGTGCAGGGCGTCGTAGAGCGGGCGCAGGTAGGGATCGATCTTGTCGCTGAGCGTGCCGGGCAGGAACCCGAGCCGCTCCCCCGCCTCCACCGCAGGGCGCGTCAGGATGATCCGGCTGACCTCTTTCTGCTGCAGTGCCTGGACGGCTTTCGCCATGGCGAGATAGGTCTTGCCGGTGCCGGCCGGGCCGATTCCGAAGATGACCGTGTTGGCATCGATGGCGTCAACGTAGTTCTTTTGGTTCAGCGTCTTGGGCCTGATGGTCCTGCCGCGGCTGGAGAGGATGTCGTGGGTGAGCACATCCACGGGATTCTGGAGTGACTGGGTGCGCAGGAGGGCAACCAGCTGCTGCAGCACCGCGGGCGTGATGACTGTGCCCCGGGCCACCAGGCCACGGACTTCCTGGAGGAGCCGCATGATGCGGGGAACGTCACTGACGGGGCCGCTGATGGACAGTTCGTTGCCGCGGGCATGGAAGTTGACGTCCGGGAACTGCTCTTCGATGAACCGCAGCGCCTCGTCATGGCTGCCGAGCGACTGAACCATTTGGTCGGAGTTCTCAAAGAGGACTACTTCGGTCCGGATGCCAGGCAGGGAGTGCGGGAATTCCCCCGGACTGCCGTCGCCCGTGTTGATCCGGCGCTTACCATTTGCTGATTCAGTCATGGTGCTGGCCCGCAGGCCCGTGGTCCCCTCGAAGATCGACATCATTTGTTTGCTTCGGCTGATGCCGGCGCCCCTTGCACGGTGCTCCTTGCCCAGCGATCCCTTTATCTTACGCCAGCACCCGCCCTGACCGGGCACTGGAACGCAGACCAGGCGGGTCACCCGGCTGCGCGTGGCACCGGCCCTTCAGCCAGGGAAGTGGACCCGCAAACGGGTAAGAATGCAGCGTTAGGTATCAACTTCATATCGGCCTCATATCGTTCCCGTTGCAGTTGCGGCCGGGGAGGCCAAAGAGCGGCTGGAGGCACCCTCCCCTGTGTAATGCTGGAAATCCAGCGTCTGCTGGAACGCCAGGCCGCCAGGGGGATCGGCCCGCCACGCCAGGAAAGGACTAGGCAGGACAGTGCCGGAAACCTCTGTGCCCGAACGGGCAGGACGACCGATGGGCCGAGTGCGCCCTGCCGTCCTCGCAGGAATCCTGGTGCTCGTTCCCGCCCTTGCAGCCTGCACCGCCGAGAACGGACCAACGCCCTCCGTCACCTCCGCCTCAGTCCCGGCCACGGGCGGCACCATGCCGGACGCACCGGCCACCAGCGCTCCGCTGGAAACCACCCAGTCCTCCAATAAGGCCCCGGTGTACTGGATTGGCCGCAGCGGCGGGAACATCTTCCTCTACCGTGAGTTCCGGGACGTTCCGGAACAGGAGAACCCGGTGACGCGGGCACTCCGCGCCATGATGTCGGAGAAGCCGCTGGACCCCGACTTCTTTACGCCCTGGCAGAACCCGGACAAACTTGCCACCTCCATCTCGGGCAAGGACATCATCACGGTCGACGTCTCGGCCGACGCCTTCAACAGCAACCTCGACGCCGACATGGCCGCCCGCGCCATCCAACAGCTGATCTACACGGCGACCGCCGCCGCTGCCAGTTCGGGCCTGATCGACACAGGGCAGCAGGTCCGGGTGCGGATCCTCGTGGACGGCCACACGGACTATGTCGCGTTCGGAAAAGTCCAGCTGGGCGCACTGATGACCCGGGCAGCCGGGCTGGTGGCGCCGGTGTGGATCATTGATCCGCAGGAAAGCACCGAGGTACCTGCCGGCAGCGTAAAGATCACCGGCCGCAGCACGTCGCCGGGAGCAAAGCTCCGCTGGCAGATCCTGCAGTCCGGGGACGGCGGCAGCAAGGCCCCGTTCCTGACCGGGGAAACCACGGCCGGCGCCGGGCAGGGGCAGGCGGGCGTCTTTGCGCTGGCACTGACCTTGCCGGCCGGCGACTATGAGCTCCGGGTGGCGCAGGCAGGGTCCGGCGGGGAGCCGGACCGCAACGAGGACACCAGGTCCTTCAAGGTCAGGTAGCCGTCCACCGGCCGAGGATGTCGCTTGCAAGCACGACGGCGGCAGGCCCAGCCGTGGAGGACCGCAGGACGTGGTGCCCCAACAGGGCGGTCACAGCGCCTTTGTCGCAGAGTTTCGTTACTTCCCGCGGGCTGATTCCGCCTTCCGGGCCGACGATCAGCAGGACTTCCCGGATTCCGTCGTGCCCACTCCCCTGCCACGCTTCCAGGACGGTCCGTAGCGGACGCACGGCATCTTCGTGGAGGATGACGGCCAGGTCTGCACCCTCCACGGCGGCGGAAAGCCCGGCAGTATCGACGGCGGCCCGGACCTCGGGGATCCAGGCGCGCCGCGCCTGCTTGGCGGCGGCGGCCACGGTGGACTCCCACTTGGCGTGGGCGCGGGCGGCCCTGTCACCTTTCCAGCGCACGATGGACCGCTCCGACTGCCAGGGTATGACGGCATCGATGCCCAGCTCGGTGGCCGTTTCAATGGCCAGTTCGTCGCGGTCGCCCTTGGCCAGGGCCTGAACCAGCACCAGACGGACGTCCGGCCTGTCTTCCATTGCCAGTGCGCCGCACTCCACTTCAAGTCCCGTGGGCGCGGCGGAGGCGACCTTGCCGCTCATGCGCGCGCCGGCGCCGTCGACAATGTCCACGGCCTCGCCCGGAGACAGGCGTTTGACGGTGACTGCATGCCGGGCCTCCGCCCCTTCGAGGACAAAGAGCTGGCCGGGCACCATGCCCGCCAGTGAACCGGCGGAGGTGAAGAAGACGGGGTTGCTCACCGCTACAGGTTACCGAGCCGGTCCCGGAGCTTGG
Organism: Arthrobacter sp. NicSoilC5; assembly: GCF_019977395.1. Taxonomy (NCBI): domain Bacteria; kingdom Bacillati; phylum Actinomycetota; class Actinomycetes; order Micrococcales; family Micrococcaceae; genus Arthrobacter; species Arthrobacter sp. NicSoilC5. The sequence continues at coordinate 785,739 of NZ_AP024660.1, forward strand.
CGAACATGCCGCCGCTGGCGGCGAGCTTGCCCTCGGTGATCTGTTCGCCGCGGAGCTTGGCGAGCTGCCGGAGGAGGTCCTCCTGTGCCGGGTCGAGCTTGGCCGGAGTGTCCACCTGGAGGTGGACCTTCAGGTCCCCGCGGCCGTATCCCCGCAGGTGCGTGACACCCAGGCCACGCAGGGTGATGATCTCGCCGGACTGTGTTCCGGGCTTGACGTCGATGTCCTGGGTACCGTCGAACGTTTCCAGGCTGACGTCCGTGCCCAGTGCAGCCGCCGTCATGGGGATGTGCAGGGTGGCGTGGAGGTCATCGCCTTCCCGCACGTAGGTGGCGTCATTGTTGACGCGGATTTCCACGTACAGGTCACCGGTCGGTCCGCCTGCAGGTCCGGCTTCGCCCTGCCCGGCGAGCTGGATCCGGGTTCCGGTGGCCACACCGGCGGGAACCTTGATGGTCAGCGACCGCCGGCTGCGGATACGGCCCTGGCCGCTGCACTCGTTGCAGGGATCCTTGATGACCGTGCCGAAACCTTCGCAGGTGCCGCAGGGGGCGGCCGTCATGACCTGGCCCAGGATGGAACGCACGGCCCGCTGGACCTGGCCGCTGCCGCCGCAGATGTCGCAGCGCTCGGGGTGGGTGCCGGGCCGGCAGCAGGATCCGTCACAGGTGGGGCAGACCACGGCAGTATCCACTTCGAGCTTCTTGTTCACGCCGAACACGGCGTCGCGGAGGTCGATCCGGACGCTGATGAGGGCGTCCTGGCCGCGGCGGACGCGGGAAGCCGGGCCGGAGGTGCCACCGGCGCCGAAGAAGGTGTCGAAGATGTCCTGGAAAGCAAAGCCCTGGCCCGCGTAACCGGCACCGCCGAAGCCGTTGTCCGTGCCGTTCTCGTTGCCTGTGGTGTCGTAGATCCTCCGCTTTTGGGGGTCGGAAAGGACCTCGTAGGCGTGAGTTACTGCCTTGAAGCGTTCTGAAGCGTCCGCACCGGGGTTTACATCCGGGTGAAGGGTGCGGGCCAGTTTGCGGTAGGCCTTTTTGATCTCTTCGCCCGTAGCTTCGGGTGAGACTCCAAGGACGTCATAGTGGCTGCTCAAAGTTCGTATCTCTTCCTTGTTGTACTGCGTTCAGTTTGGGCGGCCCCGCTCTGTGTTCCGGTCCGGAAAAGGCTCCGGCGGCGAAGAGTCAGGGCCCCAAAATCCTGGAAAGGTAGCGGGCCACAGCCCTGACGGCGGCCATGGTGGTGGGATAGTCCATCCTGGTTGGGCCGAGGATCCCTACCTTCGCGGCGCTGTCCGGGCCGTAGCCGGTGGCCACGACGGAGGCTTCGGCAAGGCCGTCATAAGGGTTTTCCCTTCCGATACTGACGGCGACTCCGCGGTGGTCCTGGGCCATTTCGCTCAACAGCCGCAGCATCACCACCTGTTCCTCCAGTGCCTCGAGCACGGGGCCGATGCTGAGGGGGAAGTCCACGTTGGACCTGGCCAGGTTCGCTGTCCCGGCCATGACCATCCGGTCCTCCCTGGTGTTTTGCGCCAGCCCCTCGAGGCCAAGTGCCAGGGCGTGCGCGGCCTGGCACTGGCCGTGCGCGGTGCCGGCCACGACGGCGGGGAGCGCCTTGGCCAGCTGGCTGAGCGGAGTTCCGGCGAGTGCGGCAAGGAAGCGGGTACGGAGCGCGGCCAGGGCGTCGTCGCCAAGGTCCTGGCCGACGTCGATGACCCGCTGCTCCACCTTGCCGCTGTTGGCAATCAGCACCACCAGCACCTTACGGGGGGCCAGGAGCACGAACTCGATGTGGCGCACCAGTGCCTTGCTGAGGTGCGGATACTGGACCACAGCCACCTGGTTGGTCAGCTGCGACAGCAGCCGGACGGTGCGGTCCAGGACGTCGTCGAGGTCGTCTGCGCCTTCCAGGAGGGACTGGATGGCCCGGCGCTCCGCTGCCGACAGGGGCTTGACGGCCGAGATCTGGTCGACAAAGAGCCGGTAGCCCTTGTCCGTGGGAATCCGGCCTGCACTGGTGTGCGGGGCCGTGATCAATCCCTCGTCTTCAAGGGCCGCCATGTCATTGCGGATGGTTGCACTCGAAACGCCAAGATGATGCCGTTCGACCAATGCCTTTGACCCGACCGGTTCGCGGGAGTGGACGTAGTCCTCCACGATGGCCCGCAGCACTTCCAGTTTGCGTGGCTCGCTCACTCTCCACCTCCATCCATGGTCCGGGGCGCATGCCCCGCCAGGCGCCACCACTGTTAGCACTCGACATGCCTAAGTGCTAACAGTCTATTATGCCTCGGCCCGTTGTTAGCATTGGTACCGCTCCGGGCGAAATTCCGGTGCGGAGGACCTAGCGCTAGGCGGATTGAATCCATGGATTACCAAAACTGGGGGCCCCGCGGCATTTCCGCCCCGGCCAAGGCGGAATTGCCCGAGGTGCCGGTGGAGCGGGGCATGGTGCTCGAGGATGTCCAGTCGGGCTGGGTAGGCGCCGTCACCCGGGTGGAAAAGTCCGGCGGCATGCACGTCGTGGCGCTGGAGGACCGCCGAGGGAAGTCCCGGTCCTTCAAGCTCGGCTTCGGTTTCCTCCTTGAGGGCCGCCCCATCCGGCTGATGCCTCCCGCCGCCCGGCCGGCAGCCTCCGGCCCCGCCGCCGGCAGGACAGCCTCAGGCTCCGTCCGGGTCGCCGGCCAGCGGGCCCAGGTCGCCAAGGCAAGCCGAATCTGGGTGGAAGGCAAGCACGACGCCGAACTGGTGGAAAAGGTCTGGGGAGACGACCTTCGGGTGGAAGGCATCGTCGTCGAACCCCTGCACGGCATTGACGACCTCACCGCTGCAGTTGCCGCCTTCAAACCGGGGCCGGGCCGTCGCCTCGGCGTGCTCGTTGACCACCTCGTCCCTGACTCCAAAGAGTCCCGGATAGCCGACGCCGTCATGGCATCCCCCGGCGCGGCCGGAAATGTCCTGATCGTGGGCCATCCCTATGTGGACGTCTGGCAGGCAATCCGGCCCGCGGTCCTCGGGATCGACAAATGGCCTGCCGTGCCGCGCGGACAGGATTGGAAGACCGGAATCCTGAAGGCCTTTGGCTGGCCGCACGCCACCAAGGAGGACATCGGGCTGGGGTGGCAGAAACTGCTGGGCGCGGTCCGTACCTATGCGGACCTGGAAGCGTCGCTGCTGGGGCGGGTTGAGGAAGTCATCGACTTCCTCACCGTCCCCTGAAGGCCGGGCCCCGGCCCGGGAGCCAGTATTCTTGGTAGTGCAGCGCCTTTTCCGAAGGCCGCTGCACACCGCGCCCGTACATGAAGTCAGCACCACTTGCACCTCCGAAGGAACAGACTGTGGCAGAAAACGCACGTGATCACAGGGACGGCCAGGGCCGTTCCGAGTACCATGGCGTCCCCGCAAATGCGCTGCCGCTCACGGCCAGCGAAGACCGCCAATGGGCCACGCTCGCGCATTTCGGCGGGATACTGGGGTGCGTCCCCTCGCTGCTGATCTACCTGATCTTCCGTGACCGCGGCCCGTTCACCGCGCAGGAATCCAAAGAAGCGCTGAACTTCAGCCTGCCGCCCACCATCGCCGCCGTGCTGGCCAACATCCTGGTGTTCATCCCTTATGTGGGAAACATCTTCGCGGTCATCGCCACCCTGATCTGGGTGGCGCTCACCTGCTTCTCCGTGGCAGCAGGGATCCACGTCAACAAGGGCCAGCCGCACCGCTACCAGTACAACCTGCGCTGGATTAAGTAGCCGCGCCTCCCCGCGGGGCCACCGGCCCCGCGGTACGGGCCCGACGGACGTGGGTACAGTCAGTCGGGCAGGATACGGCGGACTACCGCGTCCGCCAGGAGCCTGCCCTTGAGCGTGAGGACCAGGCGGCCCTGGAAGGCAGCGGCAGGTTCCACCAGGCCGTCCGCAATCAGGCCGGCTATTTGGTGCCGTCCGGCTGCGCTTAGAGTGGAGACTTCAAGCCCTGACTGCAGGCGCGCCTCCAGCATCACCCGCTCCAGGTTCCTGGTGTCGGCATCCAGGGTCTCCCTGCCCGCCGCAGGCGACAGGCCCTGGGACAGGCGGTTCGCGTAAGCGGACGGGTGCTTCACGTTCCACCAACGCACCCCGCCCACGTGGGAGTGCGCGCCGGGGCCGATGCCCCACCAGTCGTCGCCACGCCAGTAGGCCAGGTTGTGGCGGCACGCGTGCTCCGGGCTCCGCGCCCAGTTGCTGACCTCATACCAGCCGAGCCCGGCTTCGGTGATGAGCTGGTCGGCGAGTTCGTACTTGTCGGCGTGGTCGTCGTCGTCAATTCCCGGCACCTCGCCGCGGCGCATCTGCGCGGCCAGCTTGGTCCCGTCCTCGACAATCAGGGCGTAGGCGCTGATGTGGTCCGGCTGGTAGGAGAGGGCAGTCTCCAGGGAGTGGCGCCAGTCCGCCAGCGACTCCCCCGGCGTGCCGTAAATCAGGTCCAGGCTGACATCCAGCCCGGCCTCCCGCGCCCACTGCACCACCTGCGGAACGCGGCTGGGCGTGTGGGTGCGGTCCAGGACCTTGAGCACATGCGGAACGGCGGACTGCATGCCGAAGGAAATCCTGGTGAAGCCCGCCTCCTTGAGGACGGCGAGGGATTCGGGGGTGACCGAATCGGGGTTGGCTTCGGTGGTGACCTCGGCTCCGTCCTCGATGCCCCACTGGTCAATGGCAGCGCGAAGGATCAGGGCGAGGTCATCTGCCGGCAGCAGGGTGGGCGTGCCGCCGCCGAAAAAGACAGTGCCGAGCTTCCGCTCCGGCAGCCCCGACCGTGCCATCACGGTGCCGGCCAGGGACACTTCCGACACGGCGGTTTGGGCGTAGGCATCCTGTGACGCGCCGCCGCCCAGTTCCGTGGCGGTGTAGGTGTTGAAATCGCAGTACCCGCAGCGCACGGCGCAGAACGGGATGTGGACGTACAGGCCAAAGGCCCGGGCCGCCGCACCGTCTGCTGCCTGCGCAGGCAGCAGACCGTCCGACGGCGCCGGGTCGCCGAGGGGAAGAACGCTGGGCATCAGCGGGTCCCCTGCTGCGCAGTGGTCACTTCTTCTTGGCCTTGTCCTTTGATTCGTCGGTGGTGAGGGCCGCAATGAACGCTTCCTGCGGCACCTCCACCGTTCCCACCATCTTCATGCGCTTCTTGCCTTCTTTTTGCTTTTCCAGCAGCTTGCGCTTTCGTGAGATGTCACCGCCGTAGCACTTGGCCAGCACGTCCTTGCGGATGGCCCGGATGCTTTCGCGGGCGATGATCCTGGATCCGATGGCCGCCTGGATGGGCACCTCGAACTGTTGCCGCGGGATGAGTTCGCGGAGCTTTCCGGTCATCATCACGCCGTAGGCGTAGGCCTTGTCCCGGTGGGTGATGGCGCTGAAGGCGTCCACTTGCTCGCCCTGGAGCATGATGTCCACCTTCACCAGGTCGGCAACCTGCTCGCCGTCGGCCTTCCAGTCCAGAGAGCCGTAGCCACGGGTCTTTGACTTCAGGATGTCGAAGAAGTCGAAGACGATTTCGGCCAGCGGCAGCCGGTAGCGGATTTCCACCCGGTCCTCGGAGAGGTAGTCCATGCCGCCCATCACGCCGCGGCGGGACTGGCACAGTTCCATGATGGCGCCGACGAATTCGTTGGGCGCCAGGATGGTGGCCGAAACCATGGGTTCGCGGACCTCGGCGATTTTGCCCGTGGGGTACTCGCTGGGGTTGGTCACGCGGACCACCTTCTTATCCTCCAGGGTCACCTCGTATTCCACGTTGGGTGCCGTGGAGATGAGGTCCAGGTTGTATTCGCGTTCCAGGCGTTCGCGGGTGATCTCAAGGTGCAGCAGGCCCAGGAAACCCACACGGAAGCCGAAGCCCAGCGCAGCGGAGGTCTCCGGTTCGTACACCAGTGCGGCGTCGTTGAGCATGAGCTTTTCGAGGGCGTCGCGCAGCACCGGGTAGTCGGCGCCGTCCAGGGGGTAGAGGCCGGAGAACACCATGGGTTTGGCATCGGCGTAGCCGGGCAGGGACTCGGCGGCCGGCTTGGCCAGGTTGGTGACGGTGTCGCCCACTTTGGACTGGCGGACGTCCTTCACACCGGTGATCAGGTAGCCCACTTCGCCAACACCGAGGCCCTTGGAGGGTGTGGGTTCCGGGGAGCTGACGCCGATTTCCAGGAGTTCGTGCGAGGCCCTGGTGGACATCATCTGGATGCGTTCACGCGGGTGGAGCATCCCGTCCACCACGCGCACATAGGTCACCACGCCGCGGTAGGTGTCGTAGACCGAGTCGAAGATCATGGCACGGGCCGGCGCGTCGGGGTCGCCCTTTGGCGCCGGGAGGTCGCGGACGATCTTGTCCAGGAGGGCTTCCACGCCAACGCCGGTCTTGCCGGACACCCGCAGCACATCCTCGGGGTCGCCGCCGATCAGGCTGGCGAGCTCGGCGGCGTACTTTTCAGGCTGCGCGGCCGGCAGGTCGATTTTGTTCAGGACCGGGATGATGGCGAGGTTGTTCTCCATCGCCAGGTACAGGTTCGCGAGCGTCTGGGCCTCAATGCCCTGGGCTGCGTCCACCAGCAGGATTGCGCCCTCGCAGGCGGCCAGTGACCTGGAGACCTCATAAGTGAAGTCCACGTGCCCCGGGGTGTCGATCATGTTCAGCGCGTAACTGACACCGTCCACCTCCCACGGCATGCGGACGGCCTGGGACTTGATGGTGATGCCGCGTTCGCGCTCGATGTCCATGCGGTCCAGGTACTGGGCCTTCATGTCGCGCGCCTGGACCACCCCGGTGGACTGCAGCATACGGTCAGCCAGGGTGGACTTGCCGTGGTCGATATGCGCGATGATGCAAAAGTTCCGAATAATTGCCGGATCTGTCGCGGCGGGCACCGGTGCGGTGCGGGCCATGGGAGACACGCAGGGTCCTTACTGTTGGCTTTTCTGCAGCCATCCGCCAGGCACGCGAAAGGCGCCTGCGGTCCAGCCGCACATCTTTAACGTCCAGTGTCCCACGTCCGCGACCCCGCCACCGCATCCTGGCTGGCCCATGCACGCTGTTTCAACGGCAGCCCCGCCGATAGGCTGTCGGGATGGCCATAGATCTCCGCTCCCTGGGAAACGCCGTCCGCCGCGGCCTGCGCTTGCTGCAGAAACGGTCCGTGGCCCCGCGGCCGGTCCAGGACCAGCGCCCCGGCGGCAATCGGCGCGCCGACGGCCAAGGGGTTCCCGGCGAAGCGGCGGCCTATCCCGGCGATTACCGTGGCCGCGCCTCTGTCCGCTACGCCCCGCAGCCCGACGGCGACCCCGATCCGGGCGAGGTGGTGTGGGCCTGGGTGCCCTATGAGGAGGATCACGGCAAGGGGAAGGACCGGCCGGTGCTGCTGGTGGGGCACAACGGCCCCTTCCTCCTGGGGCTGATGCTGACCAGCAGGGACAGGGTTCCTGCCGGGACGTCGTCCGGGGACTACGTGGATCTCGGCTCCGGGGGTTGGGACAGGCAGGGCCGGGCAAGTGAGGTGCGGCTGGACCGTATCCTGCAGATCCGCCCGGACAGCATCCGGCGCGAAGGCGCGGTATTGGACAAGGCGCGGTTCGAGAAGGTGGCGTCCGGGCTTCGGCGGCGACACGGCTGGGCCTGACCCGCTGAAATGGCCAGAGCCGCCGCTGACCTGCTAGTCTTTATTGCTGTGTGTCCGTGCAGGTCGACGGTCACTGATGGTTGGCCGCCATAGGTATCCCCACGCCGCTCAGTCAAGGCCAGCCTGAAAGCCCTCTAGACCATTTCCGCATTACAAAGAGAGTTCACACGTGGCGAATATCAAGTCCCAGAAGAAGCGCATCCTGACCAACGAGAAGGCCCGCCTGCGCAACAACGCAGTCAAGTCTGAGCTGAAGACGGCCATCCGCGCCGTCAACACCGCTGTTGAGTCCGCTGACAAGGAAGCTGCTACTACTGCGCTCGTTTCTGCCAGCCGTAAGCTGGACAAGGCTGTCAGCAAGGGTGTTCTGCACAAGAACAACGCAGCGAACCGTAAGTCGGCGATCTCCAAGAAGGTCAACGCACTCTAAGGTTTCCAGTTCCCACGAACTGATGGTGTGGCCGGTACCCTCGGGTGCCGGCCACACGCCTTTAAGCCGCCAGTCCGCGAGCCGCGGCAGCTCGACGCCAGGAGCGTCCGGGCCTGCTGGGCGCTGCGGGGGTCTATCTGCCCTGGACGGACATGGCAATCACGGTGACGGCGTGCTCCACGGCGTACACCGGATCCCGGGACAAGCCTTTGACCTGCGCGTCGGCTTCCGCCGTGGCCTGGATGGACCGCACCAGGCCTTCAGGGGTCCAGCGCCGCACGTCGCGCTGCGCCTGCTCCACCAGCCACGGCTGCATGCCCAATTCCGCAGCGATCTGCGCGGACGGCCCTGAGGCGCCCGCCACCCGCGCCACCGTCCGCAGCTTCGAGGCAAGTGCAGCGACCAGCGGTACCGGATCAGCACCAGTGGCGAGGGCGTGGCGCAGCGTCGACAGTGCAAGGGGGGCGTTTCCGGCCATGGCGGCGTCGGCCACCTTGAACGCGGTGGCTTCGACCCGTCCGCCGTAATACTTGTCGACGGTGTCAGTGCTGACCGTGCTCCCTGCATCGGCGATCAGCTGGGAGCAGGCGGCAGCGAGTTCTGACAGATCTGCTCCCACGGCATTCACCAGGGCCTGCACGGCGTCAAGGTTGATCCGGCGTCCGGCCGCCTTGAATTCCGCGGCGACGAACTGGACCTTGTCCGCATCCTTCTTCAGCGGCTGACACTCCACTACCGGCCAGCCCCCTTTCCTGACGGCGTCGAGGAGCTTCTTGCCGCGGACCCCGCCTGCGTGGCGCAGCACGACGACGGCGTCCTCCTCCGGGTGTTGCAGGTAGCCGAGGGCATCGGCAAGGAAGGCGTCATTCATCCCTTCCACAGCCTCCACCTCGATCAGCTTGCTCTCGCCAAAGAGGGATGGACTCACCTGCATGGTCAGGGTGCCGGCCTCATATGCCGCCGCGTTGATGCGGCTGACCTCCACGTCCGGTTCGGCCGCCCTGACCTGGGACCGGATCCTGTCCATCGCCCTGATACCCAGGTACTCTTCGGGACCGCTCACCAGTACGATCCGGGCCGGGGTTACGTCCCGCCAGGAGGCTGTGTTCGACGCCGGGGAGCGGGGTGCTCGCTTTTGCGCAGCGGCCATCGACAGTTCCTTCCGGAGGTTTTATTGCAGGATCCCAGCCTGCCACGTCTGTGCCCGGGGTCCAAGCTGCGGACACCCCGGAAGCGATGCAGGCGCGACTCCAGCAACTCCAGGAATACGACAGTTTCTGCGTGCGCCGACCGGGCCCACCGGATAAGGCGGACCGGCCTTGCCGCCGCCCCGACGCCAGCCAGCGACAGGACCGACAGCAGCACCATGGACAGCATCCCGGGCACCCCTTCCGGCCATGGGAGCGCGGATCCCGGCAGCTGGGCCGCGGTCCTTGCCGCAGCCGCGACGCCCCCGCTGAAAGTCCCGGCAACGGCTATCAGTGCTGCGGCGGCCCACGGCAGGACGACCACCAGGGGCACCGCTGCTGTTCCCAGCAGGGTCACGGGAGCCACCAGGGGCGAGGCGACGACATTGGCTGCCAGGGAATATGTTGAAAAATGGGGCTGCAGAAGCACGATGACGGGCCCGCACAGCAGCTGGGCGGACAACGGAACCGCTACCGCGGCAGCGAGCCACCGTGGGACCGCCGCGGGAATCCAGCTGATGATCCGCCGGCCTATAAGAACGATTCCCAGTGTGGCCAGGACAGAAAGCAGGAAGCCAAAACTCGTGCCAAGGGCTGGATCCGCCAACAGCAGCCCCAGGACAGCCAGGCAAAGGAAGCTCAGTCCACGCCCTGAACGTCCACCCGCCAGCGAGGCGATGCCGATGGCTCCCATCAGCGCTGCCCGCAGAACGCTGGCATCAGGCCCTACCAGGACCACGAACAGGGCCAGGCCGCCAAGGGCCGCAGCTGCGGCAGGGGCACGCGGCATCCGGAACCACCGGCACAGCAGCAGCAGCGCCCCCAGCACCAGGCTGCAGTTTGCCCCGCTGACTGCCGTCAGGTGCGTCATGCCAACGGCCTTCATGGCGTTGTTCAACCCCTCATCCAGCGCACTGGTGTCACCGGTGACCATCCCGGGGAGGAGCCCGCGGGCATCCGGTTCGAGGAAAGCCGAGGCGGAAACGAACCGGCCGCGGAGCTCCCTGGCTGACTCTTCCAGCAGTGAGCCACCCGAGGGCTTGCCTGGAGCCGTCGATGCGGCCAGGTTTCCCGCCTCCTGCCCACCGGGGTCTGCCGGCCGCAGCTTGCCGGCAGCGCGCAGCGTCTGACCCGGCACCACGCCGCCCCACCCCTGCCCGCCCATCACCACCAGCCGGGCGCGGGTGCGAACCAGGATGCCACCCGTTGTCACTTCCTGCGTCCACACCGGGACCGACCACCTCTCCGCCGCCGCTCCGGGTCCGGCCAGGGCCCGCGGGTTTCCGGCTACCTCGACCATGACGACGGCCGACTTTCCGCCCGCGATGGCCTCAGCGAGCGGCCCCTCGGACCGCTGGCTTGAGGAGGTCGCGGAATGGGCTGCCGCCGCGCCGGCCAGCATCAGGGAGACGCCCAGTGCTGCCCGGAAGCTTCGGCCCCGGGCACCATGTCTCCGTCCCGGACCCGAGGCGCGGGCGGCGGCACGCAGGCTTCCCCTCCGTCCTCCCTTCGCGGCACGGGCCAGGAAAAGGCCTCCAAGCACCGTCAGCGCGCAGCACACAGTAGCCAGCCACGGGGACGGCAGCCAGAGCCCTGCCACCGAGGCAGCCCACACCGAAACTGCGGGGAGGGCAAGCCGGAGGTCCGTGCGTCGTCCCGGTCCTACTGAGCCGGAGTCGCTTTCCTCCCGCTCGTGGCCGCTTTCAACCAGCCGCTGGCGAACGCGGCCCAGGCACTGCGCCCAATACCCTTTCATGTCCCCAAAGGTCAGAGCCCGGCAGGTCAGAGCCCCGGCTTTGAGGGCGCGGCCCTTCGGGGTCCGGCCTTTTGGGGTCCGGTCTTTTGGGGTCCCGCGGCGGCGTGCCGGCAGACCTGGCGCTTGCAGGCGTGCCCGTCCCAGGGACGGTGGAACTGCTCCGGGACGCGAACGTGTTCCGGGCGGGTGCGTTGTCGACGGTTGCGTTGTCGATGGGTGCACCGTCCGTGCGGGAGCCCCGGTGTTTGGCCTTCGGCCGGGCCCCTGAACCGCGGATTCCACGAACCGGCTCCAAGGGCTCGTGGCTCCCTCTCCGCCAGCGGGGCCTCCCCGCCTTTGCGGGCCGTCGGCCCTGCCTGGCCTGCCCCTCTCCGTCGCCATCCGGGATGCCTTAGACCGTCACCAGGGGCAGCAGGGCCTCGAGCATCTTCGGTCCGACGCCATCCACCGCATCCAGTTCCTCGACGCTTTTGAAAGGTCCATGGTCTTTTCGCCAATCCACGATCCGCTGAGCGAGTACCGGCCCGACCTTTGGCAGTGTGTCCAGTTCCGCGGCGCCGGCGGTATTGAGGTTGATCTTCCCGCCGGCTGCCCCTCCTGCCTGGCCGGTGCCGGTGGACCCAACGCCGCCCGGGTCCATGCCACCCGGGCCCGTTCCCCCGGAACCGGAGGATTCGGCTGCGGAGGACGCCGGCTCCCCTTGCCGCGGGACGTAGATCTTCTGCCCGTCCTCCACCGCCAGGGCAAGGTTGAGCCGGTTCACGTCCGCGTCCGGGGCAGCCCCGCCCGCGGCAGCAATGGCGTCATCAACCCGGCTGCCCTGCTGGAGCCTGATGACACCGGGCGCGGCTACAGCCCCGGCCACGTGCACCACTACAAGGCCGCCGGACGCGGGCTGCCCCGGGCCGCGCCCGGATTCCCCGCCGCCAGGTCCCCCACCGTCTTGATCCACCGGCGTAGTGCTGTCCGCGGCGGCTCCTCCGCTGCCCGGGGCCTTGCCGCCGGAACTGGCGCCGCTCAGGGGCAGGACCTCCGGGGATGCCGCCCCGGCCTGCCACCAGAACCAGGCTCCCGCAGCCACTGCCAGGACACCCAGCAGCAGGGCAACCCGCAGTCCCACCCGCCACCGGAGCGACGGCACACCGCCGGAACAGCTCCCGGATCCGCCCTCAGGGCCCCTGCCGGTTTCGGATCCGCCCGTTACCGTGCCTGTTTCGCCGGGGCCGCTGTACTCGAAACCGCCGGGGCCGGGCCCGTCCTCCAGGAGCCCGGGGGGCGCGTCCCCCAGAGTGGCTTGCAGCCGGTCCCTCGCATGCCGGGCCTGCTGACGTGCTGCTCCAGCATCCCGGCGTGACATAGCTCCACCCTAGGAACCTCCCCCGCTGCGCGACACACTCAAGGCCGCTATGTGGAAAGCTGCGCACGCCGTACAAGTCCGGCAGTGGCGGCTAATGGTGCCTTGGCGCGTCGATAAACTCCTTCGCAATCTGCGTCATCACGCTAAGGGCCTCTTCCTCGCTTATCGCCATCCCGGTGTTGGATCCCATGTCGAGTGACACTGTTCCGGCAAGGACGCGGAGCCCGACGCCGGTGATGTTCCCGTTAGAGGATTGCCTGGTCGCGTAGGCCTTCTCGCCGATGTCCGGACCCGGAAGAAGTTGAATGGTGAGCTTCTCGGGTGCGGTGGCGCCGGTCACTGTCTGGTCGAACGTGGCGCAGCGAGCCATCAGCTCCTGGCTGTAATCAAAGTCGGCTTTGGCGAGGGTGTCCCGGGGCGCGCTTCGCACATCGAAGAGGATCATGCCGACTCCATGATCGCCAAGGTTGGACACTTCCCCCAGCGCAAAGCCCATGGAGAGGTCCAGCTGTGCCTCGTGCTGCCACGACCTGTGGAATACGTCGCATTCTGCTGGTTCGGTGGGACCCAGAGGGGACGACCCGGACGCAGGTGGCTGGGTCATCAACGCGTACGACTTGCGTGCCATGGCCGTGTCCCCGGCTCTTCCGCCGTGTGGCGCAAGGACTTTACTGCTGATGGCCATGAGTTCCTGGTCCGTGAAGACCCGGGGCGACCCCGTGGTGGGCTCCGCCACGGGGGTCGTGCTCGATGCACCTGCGCGGGTGGTGCTGCTGCCGGTCTGTGAAGCCGTGTCAGCTGGCTGGCCGGACCCGCATGCGGTGAGGATCAACAGCGCAGCGGTTAGCACTCCAACGCTTCGGAACCGACCCGCGCACGTGGGCTTTTGCACGGAGCTGGCTTCCCTGGCCATCCGGATCCCCTCCTACGTGTACAGCCCTGGAGTTTGTTGGCGCAACAGGCACAGGCTGGCTTAGAAGTCGATGCCCTTGACCAGCGTGACGAACTGTTCCTTGATCTGCTCTTCGGTGGGCCCCTGCGGTGAAATCAGGAGCTGTGCGGTGAAAATTGCCATGTTGTTGCCGCGTGCCACCATCAAGGTCATGGAGGTGACCGGAACGCTGCTTTCCGGCCTGAGGGACTTCGGTCCGCCCGGATTTGAGCTGATAATGAGCGTTGCTTTGTCGCCAACGCCCTGGATGTTTTGTCCATGCGGCGGCAAAATGCCGGACAGCAGGGACGCGCCGCCTTCGTGGAGTTCGATGGCGAACACGAGCGAGTCCGGACCGGGTGTGCCCAACGCGCCAAAGCGGTACCGGCAGCTGCCCTCCCCCGGGAGAACCTGCGCCTGGGTGGTGGTACCAAAGGCCTGCTTGAGGGCATCAGCACTGACCAGGGCGCATACGGGGCTGTTTGTGGACGTCTGCGGACCGGTAGATGGCGCCGGCGGAACCCGAAGTTCAGTGCCGTTGCCCCACCCGGCCTCGACAGCCGCCTGCGCCAGGGCGTGTGCGGACACGTTGCCGTCCGGTACCGGGGTTCCTGCTGCGATGGGCGGCATTGCCACGATGCGGAGGTCAAGGGATTCCTGGCCCTTGACGGCCTTAAGCACGGTGTTCGCCGATGCCCCGCCGGGCTCGCCGCGGAACCATCCCGTTCACTGCATGCAGGCGAAGTCCCCAATGCCATCCACCACAGAGCAGTCGGGGGCCTTTTTCGCGTCGGTGATGTCGGCGGCCGATGCGGGCGAGATGAGCGAGACGGAGAGCGCAAGGACCTTCTCGTACTTGCTCATGTAGCTGCACAGATAGGCCGGGCTTCCCGCCGGTTTCCCGTTTTGCCCCATCTGGACCAGGCCGAGATCGACCTTGGCAGCGATGGCAGGCGTGATCAGGTCGCAGGCCGGGTTCGGCGATCCGCTTGACGGGGCTTGGGTGGGCGATGGCTGGCGGCTTTCCTGTCCGCACCCGGCCAGGACGAGAGCCAGTAGGGCCGGGAGCGCAAGGACGGCCCGGAAAGTGCGAATTCCGTGAACACGCATGCTGGTCCTCCGGCCCCCAAACTGCCGTCCCGAACCGAAACGGCGACGCTGATGCGAACGCTACGGATCCCGGTGAACTCCCACCAGAGGCCAAGGACCCGGCGAAAGACCTGCGGGCGCTCAGCCTGCGTGGAGGCCTGCGGGCCCCCACCTGCCAGGGCTTACCCTGGCAGGTGGGAGCCGGTGGTCCTGCCAACAATCACCGCAAGGACCCCAAGGCCGGCGTGCGCTGCCAGGACCGCGGGAAGGGAACTGATCTGGGCCGGTGGGCACTGTGGAAGGGCCGCCTCGAGGCGCACCGCCAGGCTCTCCGCTTCCTCAGGATTGCCGAAGTGGTGGACGGCCAGGACCACGGAGTCGCCGGGATGCGCCTCCGCCTCCGCCACCACGATTTCCTCAAGCCGGGCCACAGCCCTGGCACCTGAGCGCACCTTTTCCAGCGGAACTATCCTGCCGCCGTCGACCGCCAGAATTGGTTTGATGGCGAGCATGGTCCCCAGGAGCGACGCCGCCGCCCCGATCCGCCCGCCGCGGCGCAACTGCTCAAGGGTGGGCACGTAGAAGAAGACCTTGGTGCGTGCTGCCTGGGCCGTTGCCGCGCCGGCCACCGCGGACCGGTCACCGCCGGCTGATGCTGCTTCCACCGCTGCCTGTACGGCCATGCCCTGCGCCATGCCCACGGTTCCCGTGTCCACCACGTCCACAGGAATCCCCACCCTGGCCGCAGCCAGGCGCGCGGCGTCCGCGGTGCCGGAAAGTCCGCCCGAGATGTGGATCGAAACGATCGCTTCGTATCCCCGGAGTTCAGCGGCCCGGTAGGCCTGCTCAAACTGCCCGGGTGAAGGCCTGGACGTCTTGACCGGCGTCCCGGCGGCCAGGGCCACGGCGATGGTCTCCAGGATGTCGTCTTCGCCCTCACCGTAGATTTCAGCGCCGACCATGACAGGCATCGGAGTCACCGTCAGGATCCCGTCCCGCGGCAGTCCGGCAACGTAGTCCGCAGGCAGGGCAGCAGCAGAGTCCGTGACGACGGCGGTGCGGGCGACAGGGCTGGCACCCGGACGCCGTGTTCCCGGCCGGGCCGCAGGACGGAGGCCCGACAGCCGGGCACGGACCCAAGGCCAGGCGGCGGCGTTACTGTCGGGCAAGGGGCCTCCTGGAGACGCTGTCCGGCTCAACCGGCACCGGCCGCCGGAAAGTTTCCGGCGGCCGGTGCATCACTGCGGGTGCAGCAACTAGGCCGGAACGATGTTGACCAGCTTAGGCGCCCGGACGATCACCGTGCGGATGCCCCGGCCATCCATTGCGCGCTGGACGTTCTCCGACGCCAGTGCCAGTTCGCGCAGCTCGTCTTCGGAGACGTCCGGGGACACCTCCAGCCGGTCGCGGACCTTGCCCTGGACCTGGACGACGGCGGTGACCGTGTCCTGGACCAGCAGGGCGGGGTCGTGGGACGGCCAGCCGGCGTTGGCAACCGATGCAGGGTGGCCCAGCAGGTTCCACATGTCCTCGGCGGTGTACGGCGCGAACAGGCTGAGGATCACGGCAACCGCCTCCGCGGCCTCGCGGACTGCGGGATCCGCTGCGCCCGCACCGGAGTCGATCGCTTTGCGGGTGGCGTTAACCAGCTCCATGAGCTTGGCCACCACCACGTTGAACTTGTTGGCGTCCAGGAGTTCGGCGGCATCGGCGATGGTGCGGTGCGTTACCGAACGCAGCCCGCGGTCTCCGGCGGCGGCATCCACTCCAGGTTCACTGGTGACGTCCTGTGCCAGGCGCCAGGCCCTGGCCAGGAACTTGGCGGAACCGGACGGCGACACGTCGGCCCAGTCCACGTCGTCCTCGGGCGGGGACGCGAACACCATCGTCAGGCGGACAGCGTCCACGCCGTACTTGTCCAACTGCTCGCCGAGGTCAACGCCGTTGCCCAGGGATTTGCTCATCGCCTTGCCGCCGTTGAGCACCTGGCCCTGGTTCAGCAGCGCACTGAACGGTTCGTCGGCATCGATCATGCCGAGGTCGTGGATGACCTTGGTGAAGAAGCGTGCGTACAGCAGGTGGAGGATGGCGTGCTCCACGCCGCCCACGTACTGGCCCACCGGCATCCAGTCATTGATCTTCTGCGGATCGAAGGGCCCCTCGGTGTAATGCGGGGAGACGAAGCGCAGGAAGTACCAGGACGAGTCCACGAACGTGTCCATGGTGTCGGTGTCCCGCTTGGCGGGCCCGTGGCAGGTGGGGCATTCCACATTGACCCAGGACTCCGCCGCAGCCAGCGGCGAGGTGCCCTTCGGTGCAAGGTCCTCACCACGGAGGTCCGCGGGCAGGGTAACGGGCAGCTGCTCATCAGGCACGGGGACTTCACCGCAGGACGGGCAGTGGATGATGGGGATGGGGGTGCCCCAGAAGCGCTGGCGGCTCAGCAGCCAGTCGCGGAGCCGGAAGTTCACGAACTTCTCGCCGGTACCCTGCTGTTCCAGCATGGCAATGGCGGCAGGAATGGCCTCAGCCTTGGGCAGGCCGTCCAGCGCGCCGGAGTTGATCAGGGTGCCCTCGCCCGCTGTCGCGGTGCCGGAGACGGCCGGGTCTTCTTCGCCGGTGTCCAGGACAGCGCGGACCGGCAGGTCGAAGGTCTTGGCGAAGTCGAGGTCGCGCTGGTCGTGGGCCGGGACGGCCATGATGGCGCCCGTACCGTAGTCCGCCAGGACGTAGTCGGCGGCCCACACGGGCAGCTTCTCCCCGTTCAGCGGGTTGATGGCGTAGCGGCCGGTGAAGACGCCGGTCTTCTCGCGTTCCGTCGACTGGCGTTCGATTTCCGAGAGTGCCTTGACCCGTTCACGGTATTCGTCCAGGGCCGCGGCGTGTTCGTCCGTGACAAGTTCGACGGCGAGCGGCGCGTCCGCAGCGACCACGAAGAACGTTGCCCCGTACAGGGTGTCCGGGCGGGTGGTGAAGACCGTGACGTCCTTGGCGGGCCTGCCGCCATCGGCCTCGATCACGAAGTTCACGTGCGCACCCTCGGAGCGGCCGATCCAGTTCTTCTGCATGGCCAGGACGCGTTCGGGCCAATGGCCGCGGAGCTCGTCCATGTCATCCAGCAGGCGGTCCGCGTAGTCGGTGATCTTGAAGTACCACTGGTTCAGGGACTTCTTGGTGACGGTGGTGCCGCAGCGCTCGCAGGCGCCGTTGACAACCTGCTCGTTGGCCAGGACGGTCTGGTCCTTGGGGCACCAGTTGACCGGGGAGTTCTTCCGGTATGCCAGGCCACGCTCGTAGAAGCGCTTGAACAGCCACTGCGTCCAGCGGTAGTACCCGGGATCGGAAGTGTGCAGGCGGCGCGACCAGTCGGCGGAGATGGCGTACCGCTTGAAGGAGGCTGCCTGGGTGTCGATGTTGGCGTACGTCCACTCGCTGGGGTGGGCGTTGCGCTTGATGGCAGCGTTCTCCGCAGGCAGGCCAAAGGAGTCCCAGCCGATGGGATGCAGGACGTCGTAGCCCTTCTGACGCAGGTAGCGGGCCACCACGTCGCCCATGGCGAACGCCTCGGCGTGGCCCATGTGCAGATCGCCCGACGGGTACGGGAACATGTCAAGCACGTAGCGGCGCTCCCGCGACCCGTCGTCCACCGGGGTGAAGACCTTGAGGTCGTCCCACACCTGGGGCCATTTGGCCTCCATGGCGGCGAAACTGTAGGTGCCCTCTTCAGGCTCCGCCGATACTGTTGTTGCTGTTCCGGTCTCTGTCTCCGGCTGAACGCCCACTGCTGCCCTCTTCTGTTCTGTTACGGCATCTGTGCTGCCATAACGGCCTGATCCTCCTGCTGCCGGCCCGGCGCCATGCCCCGGACACACAAAAGCCCCTCTCCATGGAGGGGCTGCCGCTCAGCTGTCCGATAATCGGAGCCGGCGGCTAACTAAGCAGAAGGATCGCACGCATGGATCTACTTTAGCGCACCGGCACGTCCCCCGCCTCAGCCAGGCCGAACGGCCCTTTGCATTGGCCGGGGCAAGTGCGCATGATCGTCCCACAACGTTGGGAGGCGGCACACCATGTCAGAGGAAACCACCGCCGGGCCTGCTGAAGGACAGCCCCTCTCCCTGTGGCTGGCAACCGCCGGCGCCACCGATTTCCCGCAACTTCATGGCACCGTGGAAGTGGACGTGGCAGTCATCGGCGGAGGCATCGCCGGGCTGACCGCAGCACTGGCCCTGAAACGTTCGGGACACTCGGTGGCAGTCCTGGAGGCCGGCCGGATCGGCACGGGCGTCACTGGCCACACCACCGGCAAGGTGACCTCACTGCACCGCCTCGCCTACACGGACCTGCAGCGCAGTCACGGCGTTGCAGCGGCCAGGAGCTATGGATTGGCGAACCAGGCGGCGGTGGAGTACATCGGTGCGGTGGTGGACGCTGAGAACATTTCCTGCGGTTTCCGCCGGGTCGCCAACTACACCTTTGCCGCAGGCCCTGACGCGCTGCCACAGGTGCGGGCCGAAGCCGGGCTTGCGGCGGACCTCGGCCTTCCGTCAACGTTCACCGTCGACGTTCCCCTGCCGTTTCCCGTAGCCGGTGCCGTACGGTTTGACGGCCAGGCCCAGATCCATGCCGTCCAGTACCTCCAAGGGCTCGCCGGACGGGTGGACGGAAACGGCAGCTTCGTCTTCGAACGCACCCGTGCACTGGAGCTGCGCGAGGGCCGTCCCGTCACGGTGGCCGCCGCCGACGGCACCGTGCTCGCCCGGGATGCGATTGTGGCCACGAATGTTCCCTTCGCCGACCACGGCCGATTCGAAGCACTCTGCCGGCCGCACCGCTCCTACATCGTCGCCGCGCCGATCGATACCCCTCCCCTGGACGCCACCTTCATCAGCGCGGATGAGCCCATGCGTACGCTGCTGACGGTCCGCCTCAACGGGGTGACGTACCTGCTGACGGGCGGCGAGGGCCATCCCGCGGGCACGCAGGTAGACCCGGCACCGCGCCAGGCGAGCCTGGCCCGTTATGCGCGCGTCCAGTTCGGGGCCGGCGGCGTGGCCTACCGTTGGTCCACCCAGGACGCGCTGCCCCTCGACGGCGTGCCCTACGCCGGGCCCCTGAACCCGGACAGCCGGCACGCGTTCATCATCACGGGCCTGCGTAAGTGGGGCCTGACCAACGGTACGGCCGCGGCGCTGATGCTGGCGGATCTGCTCAACGGCACGCCCAATGAGTGGGCGGCCCTGTTTGACACCAACCGTGCGACGTCGCGGGCCGCCACGGCCCCAGGGCCACCAGCAGCGCCCGGGGACACCGTTCCCCGGCAAAAGGCCGCACGCCGGACAGCGGACCTTGCTCCCGGCGACGGCACTGTCATTGAAACGGACGGGACCAGCACCGCGTGCTACCGGGATCCTGCAGGACAGGTCCACGCGGTGTCCGCGACCTGCACCCATCTTGGCTGCACTGTCGGATTCAACCGGGAAGACCGCACGTGGGACTGCCCCTGCCATGGCTCCCGCTTCGATGTGGACGGCAAAGTCATCCAGGGGCCGGCCACCGAGGACCTGCCGGGGCGCCCTGCGCCGTGACGTGCCCGCACGCTGCCGGCCGAACCCGGCCTGGCACAAATCCCGGAAAGGTCCGCCGGACACGGCAGGGGCCGCCCTGCCTTTCCAGGCAGGGCGGCCCCGAGGTGTGAAGGACGTTACCTGACGTCCTCGTCCACCCACTCCATGGACTTGGTGACGGCCTTCTTCCAGAGACGCATCTGGCGTTCCTGTTCGGCCTTGTCCATCTGCGGCTCCCAGCGCTTGTCCTCGGACCAGTTGGCCGAGCACTCGCCCAGGTCCTTCCAGAACCCGACGGCCAGGCCTGCCGCGTAGGCAGCCCCCAGCGCCGTGGTCTCAATGACCTTGGGACGGATGACCGGGACGCCAAGGATGTCCGCCTGGAACTGCATCAGGGCGTCATTGGCAACCATGCCGCCGTCGACCTTCAGCTCGCTCAGCGGCACGCCCGAGTCAGCGTTGACCGCGTCCAGCACCTCGCGGGTCTGGAACGCGGTGGCCTCCAGCGCTGCGCGGGCGATGTGGTTCTTGTTGACGAACCGGGTCAGGCCCACAATCGCACCCCGCGCGTCGGAGCGCCAGTACGGGGCGAACAGGCCGGAGAACGCCGGGACGATATACACGCCGCCGTTATCCTTGACCGACGCGGCAAGGGTTTCCACCTCGGGGGCGCTGCTGATCATGCCCAGGTTGTCACGCAGCCACTGGACCAGTGAACCGGTGACGGCGATGGACCCTTCCAGGGCATAGTGCGGTTTGGCGTCGCCCAGCTTGTAGCCCACCGTGGTGAGGAGCCCGTTCTTCGAGTGGACGATTTCCTCGCCCGTGTTGAAGATCAGGAAGCAGCCCGTGCCGTAGGTGTTCTTCGCTTCGCCGGCGTCAAAAGCGGCCTGGCCGAAGGTTGCGGCCTGCTGGTCGCCCAGGATGCCCGCAACCGGTGTCTCGCGGAGCAGCTGGGAGCTGTGCACGGTGCCGTACACCTCAGAGGAGGACTTGATCTCCGGCATCATGCTGCGCGGTACGCCAAAGATGCCGAGGATCTCGTCATCCCACTGCAGGGTTTCCAGATCCATGAACAGGGTGCGGGACGCGTTGGTGACGTCGGTGACGTGGACGCCGCCGTCGACACCGCCCGTCAGGTTCCACAGGACCCACGCGTCGGTGTTGCCGAAGACCAGGTCCCCGGCCTCTGCCTTTTCCCTGGCGCCGTCAACGTTGTCCAGGATCCACTTGATCTTGGTGCCGGAGAAGTAGGTGGCCAGCGGCAGGCCCACCTTCTGTTTGAAGCGGTCTGCCCCGCCGTCCTTGGCCAGCTGGTCCACGATGTCCTGGGTGCGGGTGTCCTGCCACACGATGGCGTTGTAGACCGGCTTGCCCGTGGTCTTGTCCCACACCACGGCGGTTTCGCGCTGGTTGGTGATGCCGACGGCGGCAATATCGTGCCGCGTCAGGTTCGCCTTTGAGAGGGCCGAACCGATGACCTCACGGGTGTTGTTCCAAATCTCAGCGGCATCGTGCTCCACCCAGCCGGCCTGCGGGAAGATCTGCTCGTGTTCCATCTGGCCGGAAGAGACGATCGCGCCGCTGTGGTCGAAGATGATGGCGCGGGTGCTGGTGGTGCCCTGGTCAATGGCGATTACGTACTGGTTCATAATGACGTCCTTGTCTTGTTGTTCGAACTGGGTGCCGGGGGTTTAGGAAGCGGCGGTGACGATGATCGGGGCGATCCGGGCAACAACTCCGGCCAGGGCGCCGCCGACAAGCGGCCCCACCACCGGAATCCAGGAGTAGCTCCAGTCACTGGAGCCCTTGCCCTTGATGGGAAGCACTGCGTGGGCAATGCGGGGTCCGAGGTCACGGGCGGGGTTGATGGCGTAGCCGGTGGGGCCGCCGAGGGATACACCGATGCCGACCACGAGCAGTGCAACGGCCAGCGGGCCGAGCCCCGAGGGGGTGCCACCGAGGGTGAGGATGACGAAGACCAGGACAAAAGTGCCGATGATCTCGGTGATCAGGTTCCAGGGGGTGGACCGGATGGCCGGGCCGGTGGAAAAGGTCCCGAGCTTGCCGGCAGGCTCCGGCTCGTCATCGAAGTGCTGCTTGTAGGCCAGCCAGCAGACCACGGCGCCGAGGAAGGCGCCCAGAAGCTCGCCCCCAAAGTAGGTCAGGGTGGAGGCGAAGTCGACGGCGACTCCCGGAGCGTATTCCGGCTTGCCGTTGAGCAGCAGGCCGAGGGTGACGGCCGGGTTGAGGTGCGCGCCCGACTTGGCGGCGACGAAGACACCCGCGAAGACGGCGATTCCCCACCCCCATGTGACCATCAGGAAACCGCCGTTGTTGCCTTTTGTCCCCCGCAAAGCCACGTTGGCAACGACGCCGCAACCCAACAGGGTCAGCATGCCCGTGCCAAAGACTTCGGAGAGGAAGACTATTCCTAGAGACATCTTTGACTCCTTCTTTGTTTAGTTGTCGGTCCTCCGCGGGTGAAGGACCGTGGGGCCGGGACGCTGGCACGCCCCGGCCGGCCGCCTGGCCTTAGGAGACCAGGCTGTGCGTTTCCACGCGGTGGAAACGCTGCAGCACGTCCTGGGCGTGCTTGATCTCAGCGGCGCGGGTTGCGCTGTCCCACTTGAGCGGGACGGACAGCACCTCCGCCACTTCGTTGAGCAGCTCTCCGGTCACGAGCCCCCGGAATGCAAGGGAGGTGCGCCGGACGAGGACATCCACCAGGTGCCCCACCTGCTCGTTTGCCGCCATGAATTCCAGTTCGCGGACGCTGAGTTCCCGTGTGGACCGAAGGGCCTGGTCAGGCTCGGCATCAAGGTATTCGATGACGGCTTCGGCCCGGGTCCCGTAGCGCGTCAGCAGCCCGGCCGTGCGGTCTGCGTCGCGGCCGGCGGCCATGTGGGCCTTGATCCACTTCTGAACGCCTGCTTCGTCGGCAGGGAAGCCCGCACCGCCGCCGATGGGAAGCTGCGCGGTCGAAAGCCTGCGCTGCACGCCGAGTTCGGAGAGGACATCGTTGGTCAGGTGTTCTGCGAGGGCGCGGAAGGTGGTCCACTTGCCGCCCACCAGGCTCAGCACGACGGCGCCGGTTCCGTTTGTTCCGGACGCGCGGCGTTCGATGCGGTAGTCCCGGGAGACAAAGCCCGGCTGGGTGGCGTCATGGCTCGGCAGGGGGCGGACGCCCGAGAACGTATAGACGATGTCGTCTGGGGTCACGTCGATGGACGGGAAGACGTGGCCGATGAGGTCGAAGAAGTATTCGATTTCCTCGTCCGTGCAGATGGCGTCCTCTGACATGTCCGCGTCGACGTCCGTGGTGCCCACAAGCACCCGGTCACCCATGGGGTAGATGAGGACAATCCGGCCGTCAGTGTGCTCAAAGAAGATTTCCCGGCCCCGGCAGGCGGCGAGCAGGCCCGGGTGGTCCAGCACGATGTGGGAGCCCTTGGTTCCGCCCATGAAGGCGGAGGCTGCGCCCATGGCCCCATTGGTCAGGTCCACCCACGCCCCGGTGGTGTTCACGATGATGTCCGCAGTGAAATCGAACTCTTCCCCGGTGAGTTCGTCGCGGAGCCGGACAGTGCTCCCCCGGCCGGTGCCCGGGTTCGGGGTGGAAGACATGGACTGCAGCGAGAGGTAGTTGCTGGCACGGGCCGTGTCACCCTGCGTGCTGGTTCCCTGCGCGTTGCCTGCCCGGCCCGCCTTCTCGCCATCCTGCAGGACGTCGAGGGTCAGCCGCTCAGGGTTGTGCACCGAGGCGTCGAAGTAGGTGGCGGTGTACTTGACGTCGGGCCGGAGGGCGGGCAGTTCCTGAAGGGCTGCCTTGTGGGTGCGGAACTGGTGCCGGGGCACCGTGCCGCCGTCGCGGGAAAACGAATCGTAGAGGCTGAGGCCCGCCTTGATGAGGAACGCGCCGCGCTCCTTGGGCTTGCCCTGTTGCTTGTGAGTGAGGAAGCGCAGCGGCGCGGAGAGGATGCCGGAGAAGGTGCTGAAGATCGGGATGGTGGTCTGCAGCGGCTTGACGTAGTGCGGGGCGATCTTCAGCAGGCGGTTACGCTCCACCACGGATTCCCGGACCAGGCGGAACTCCCCGTTTTCGAGGTAGCGGATGCCACCGTGGATCATGTGTGAGGACGCGCCGCTTGCACCCTGGCAGTAGTCACCGCGCTCCACGAGCGCCACATCGACGCCCTGCAGTGCCAGGTCACGGAACGTGCCCACTCCGTTGATGCCGCCGCCAACCACCAGGACTTTTGCGTGCGGCCGGCGCCGCAGGCTGTGGACCGATGCGCGTTCGGCTCCTGGCCGGGGCGCACTGACAGATGGTTGGACAGTTGAATCCTTGGGTCCCAAAACGACTCCCTTGGGGCTTTGTGTGATGCGGTCACCGCTGGGTGGCGCCGCCGTTCTGCTCTATTGTTTGGAGAAATGGAAAATGGAGTCAAGCACTATGCACAAACGTGCAGAACGGAAGTGAGATGGCACTTTCCCGGGACCAGGATGCCCTCCGAGCTGCACAAATGTATTACCTGCAGGACCTCACCATGGATGCGATCGCCCGCGAGCTGCGGACGTCCCGGTCCACCGTTTCCCGGCTTCTGTCCTCGGCACGGGAGTCGGGACTGGTGCAGATCCAGATCCGCAACCCGCTGGACACCGGACCCGAGCTGGAGGGCATGATCCGGCGCCGGTACAACCTGGATGTCCACGTGGTTCCCATCCTCGGAACACTCAATGAGGCTGAGACCCTGGACCGGGTGGCCATGCAGGCTGCGCGGACCATCGGACCCCTGGTGGACTCCAACGCCATCATCGGCGTGGCCTGGGGATCGACGCTCAGCGCGGTGAGCCGGCACCTCACCCGGAAGATCACCCACGACAGTGTGATCGTCCAGCTCAACGGGGCCGGGAACATGCACACCACAGGCATTACCTACGCAAGCGACATCATGCGCCGGTTCGGCAGCGCCTACGGGGCACGGGTGGAGCAGTTCCCCGTCCCGGCGTTCTTCGACCATGCCGCCACCAAGACAGCCATGTGGAACGAGCGCAGCGTGCAGCGCGTCCTGGAACTGCAGGCAAAGATGAGCATCGCCATATTCGGCGTCGGATCCGTGCACGCCGACTATCCCAGCCACGTGTACGCCGGCGGGTACCTCGACGAAGACGACCTCAATGCCCTGGCCAACTCAGACGTCGTGGGCGACGTTGCCACAGTGTTCTTCCGGGCCGATGGGTCCTCTGACGGGATCGTCCTGAACGAACGGTCCACCGGCCCGTCCCTCGCCCAGCTCCGGGAGGTGCGCCGGAGGATCTGCGTGGTGTCAGGGGTCTCGAAGATCAACGGCCTGCGCGGGGCACTGGCAGCACGGCTCGCCACGGACCTGATCCTCGACGAAGCCACCGCACGCCGCCTGGTGGATTACGAGGGCCTCACCAGCTGAAGTGGGTAGAGTCGTTGCCATGAGAACCTCACCCCGGCTCAGCCTGAACAACGGCGTGCTGATAGACCAGCTCGGCTTTGGGCTGTACAAGGTGCCGGCAGCAGACGCGGAAGGGCTGGTGGCCACCGCGCTCGCCGCCGGCTACCGGCACTTCGATACCGCCGCCATGTATGGCAACGAAACCGGCGTGGCGCGCGGCATCAGTTCCCAGCTGGACGCGGGGACCGGCAGCGGCGGCTCAGGCGAACTCTTTCCGTCCCTGACCCGCGAAGACGTGTTCATCACCACAAAGGTGTGGAATGACCACCACGGCTACGATGCGACGCTGCGCGCCTTCGACGATTCCATGGTCAACCTTGGCCTGGATTATGTGGACATGTACCTCATCCACTGGCCGTGCCCCCGGCGGGGCCTGTTCCCCGAAACCTACCGCGCCCTGGAGACGCTCTACCGGGAGGGCAGGGTCCGCGCCATCGGCGTCAGCAATTTCCAGCCCGCCCACCTTGACCGCCTGCTGCAAAGCGCCGAGGTGGTCCCCGCCGTCAACCAGATCGAACTCCACCCATGGCTGCAGCAGGAGGAACTGCGCAGCAAACATGCGGAACTGGGCATCCGGACCGAAGCGTGGAGCCCGCTGGGCCGCGGGCAGGTGCTGGCCGATCCCGTCATCCAGGCCTGCGCCGCCGAGCACGGCCGCACCCCCGCGCAGGTGATCCTCCGCTGGCACATGCAGCTGGGACATATTGCCATCCCCAAGGCCAGCTCTGAAGCCCGGATCCGGGAGAACCTCGACGTCTTCGGTTTCGAGCTCTCCGGGCGCGACCTGGTTGCCATTAAGGCGCTGGACCGCGGGCAGCGGACCGGGTCGCATCCGGACAACGTCAACTAGGCCTCCGCCATGGATACCGTGAACCCGGGGCCTTCCCCTGCGCCTGCGTACCTGAGTGCCGGCCTTGCCGCCCGCACCTCCGCCTCCACCGTGAGCCTTGACGGCAGCACAGTGGCTTTTTGGACCTATGAGCCCGTCGAGGAGACCCCGGAAACCCGGACCATCCTGGTGGTCCACGGATTCCGCGGCGACCACCACGGACTCCTGCGGGTGGCCGACCAGCTTCCGGACATGCGCATCATCATGCCGGACCTTCCGGGCTTCGGCAGTTCGGACGCATTTGCCCGGGGCCCCCACTCCGTGAAGCGCTACGGACAGTTCATCAGCGGCTTCATGGCCAGCCAGGGCCTGGGGCCGGACACCGTGCTGCTGGGACACTCGTTCGGGTCCATCGTGGCGTCGCACTTCGTGGCCAACAACCCGCAGGCCGTGCGTCCCCTGATCCTGATCAACCCCATCGCAGCTCCGGCTTTGGAGGGTCCAAAGGGCGTGATGACCCGCCTGGCCGTGCTGTACTACCAGCTCGCGGCACGGCTTCCCCGCGGCCCGGGACTGGCTCTGCTGCGCAATCCGCTGATCGTCCGGGTCATGAGCGAGACCATGGCCAAGACCCGCGACCGGGAGCTGCGGGCCTTCATCCACGGCCAGCACTACGCCTACTTCAGTTCCTTTGCCGACCGGGACAGCCTCCTGGAGTCCTTCACCGCCTCCGTCAGCAACCATGTGGCGGAGGTAGCCGGCCAGCTGGACCTGCCCGTGCTGCTGGTCGCCGGCGAAAAGGATGAAATCGCCACCCTCCCCAACCAGCACCGCCTCCTGGAGCTGCTTCCCGACGGGGAGCTGAAGGTGATTCCCGGCGTCGGGCACCTGATCCACTACGAGACGCCTGAGCCGGCCGCCCGTTACATCCGCAGCTTCCTGAAGGACCATCCCGCGTGAAGATCGTCATTGATGCACGGTTCACCCGTACCGACCACCACGACGGCATCAGCCGCTATGGAGCCAGCCTGATTGCTGCCACGGCAAAGATCGCGGACGTCTCCATGCTGGTGTCCGACGAGCGGCAGCTTGCCCTGCTGCCGGACGTTCCCTACACGCTCATCAGCAGCCCGCTCTCGCCGCTGGAACTGTTCGTTGCCCGGCAAGTCAACGCCACAGGAGCGGACGTGGTGGTCTGCCCCATGCAGACCATGGGCACCTGGGGCCGGAAATACGGGCTGATCCTGACCCTGCACGACCTCATCTATTACGAGCACCCCGCTCCCCCGGGGTTCTTGCCGGCCCCGGTCCGGCTGCTGTGGCGTCTCTACCACAAGGCTTTCTGGCCCCAGCGCGTGCTCCTCAACCGGGCCGATACCGTGGCAACGATCAGCCAGACCACGGCGGCGCTGATGGCCAAATACCGGCTGACGCGCAGGCCCGTGCGCATCATCGCCAACGCACCGCAGCCGGCGCAGGAACCCCGCGACCCCGCCGCCGGCGCGGACAAAACGATCATCTACATGGGGTCGTTCATGCCGTACAAGAACGTGGAAACCATGGTGGCCGGCATGGCCGGGCTGCCCGGCTACACCCTTCACCTGCTCAGCCGGATCACGCCGCAACGGCGGGCTGAACTCGAAGCCATCGTGCCTGCGGGCGCCTCGGTGATGTTCCATAACGGTGTGACCGATGCTGAGTATGACGGGCTCCTGCGACGGGCCACTGCCCTGGTGAGCCTGTCCAAAGCGGAGGGGTACGGCCTTCCGCTGGTGGAGGCGATGGCGGTGGGTACGCCCGTGATCGCCAGCGAGATTCCCATCTTCCGCGAAGTCGGGGCGGACGCCGCGCTGTACGTGGATCCGGAGTCCCCCGGGCAGTTCGCGGACGCTGTGGGTCAGCTCCAGGACGACGTGCACTGGCAGGACATGTCCCGGCGTTCGATTGCGCGCGCGGCGGAGTTCAGCTGGGATGAATCGGCGCGCCAGCTGGTGGATGCCGCGCATGAGGTCGTGGCGAAAAGGCGCCGGGCCTAGAGGACGTCCACGCCATCGAGCCGCAGCTGCACGGGGTCCAAGGTCCGCTTTGCAGCCACGGCTGCCCGGGTAACCCGCAGGACGCGGACGACGGCGGCAGCCTGGCCGTACGGGAAGAACAACAGGGTCCGGACGTCCTCGGCCGTGCGCCTGCCGGAGGGCGGTGCGGTGAGCAGCAGCGGCGCGGGGCCAGCCGTACGCACCGTGATGCCCGAGCCAGCCAGGTCTGCTTCCACCGCACCCGTGTAGTGTTCGACGGCGGCGCGCGGCCCTGTCACCGATGCGATGCGCACCGCCGGTGGAAGCTGGAGTTCCATCCGCAGGGACAGTTCACGGTGGGCGTAGCCGGCCGGATCCCACCGCAGCAGCGCCCCCGTGGCAGCGGTGTCCGTAGCCGTGACCACCACCAGTCCTTTGTCCGGGGCGGGACGCACCAGGGCGGCTGCGTTGAACCAGCGGCGCACGGTGTCCTCGCCCGCGCGGAGGGTTTCGCGGCGCAACAGGGAATCGCCGTCCAGCAGCAGTGCCGCGGCGTACCCGCCGTCTGCGACTGGTTCGGCCCCCACCGTTGCCACCACCAGGGCCTTGCCGGCCACTGTGGCCTTCACCTGGTCCCCCGAGGACGTGACGACCGTCGTCCCGGGAAACGCGCGGCCAAGCTCTTCGGCGGTTCGCAGGACGCCGGTGGCCCCTTTTCGCAGCCGCCTGCCACCGCAGTGCGAGCACTTCCAGTCGGGGGCGGGGGTGGAACACCAGCGGCATTGGGGCAAAACGGAGGTGCCGGCCAAAGCCAGGGGCCCCTGGCAGTGCGCGCACCGGGCGGGTTCACGGCACGTCTCACACACAAGGGAAGGTGCATAGCCCGCCCTGGCGACCTGGACCAGGACGGGACCACGCTCCAGCCCCTCCTTGGCCGCCTGCCACGCGGCATGCGGCAGGCGGGCGATGGTGGCCAACGGGTCCCGGCCCTGCTCGAAGCTGTCGGCAGTGCTGACGACGCGCGGAACCGACGCACGGACAGTGGACCGCCCGGCCTCCACGGGGACGGCCCAGCCGGCCTCCACCAGGCGCTGGACTTCGGTGCTGCGGGCGTGTCCGGCAAGGAGGCAGGACGTACCCTCCTGTTCTGCCCGCAGGAGCAGGACCTCCCGGGCATGGGCATACGGTGCGCGCTGCTCGATGTGGAGGTCGTCGCCGTCGTCCCAGCAGGCAACCAGCCCCAGGTCCCGCACCGGGGCGAAGGCCGCCGACCGCGTTCCGATTGCAATTTTGGCCCGGCCGGCCAGCAGGCGCAGGAAGTTCCGGTAGCGCGGCGTGGGACCGTCGTCGGCCGTGAGCCTGGCCACGGCCTCCTCCGGCACCAGGCCCTTCAGGGCATCCTCGACGCGGTCCAGGTCCCTGTAGTCGGGCACCACCAGGAGCGCGCCCCGGCCTGAGGCATAAGCGGCAGCTGCGGCCTGCGCCAGCAGGTCCGGCCAACCGGTGGGCCCGTACCCGTGCAGCGGATTGATAACGGCGCGGGGGGCGCCCCCTGCGGCCAGGTGCCTGAGGAAGGCAGCGCCGGTGCGGTACGGTGCCCACGATGAAACACCGGGGGCACCTGGCAGAGCGGGGACGCCTTCCGCTTCCCCGGTGTCCAGGGACGCAGGGTAGTCCTTCTCCAGCCTGGCAACCCGGGGCGGCACCGCAAGGCGGAGGACGTCGCTGACGGTGCCGGCATACCGTGCAGCAACGGCAGCAGCGAGGTCCTTGACGGCAGGCGTGAGGACCGGAACCGGCGACACCACTTTTGCCAGCGGCACCAGGGTGTGTCCGGCGTCGGACTCAGCGACCCGTTCAAGGAGGAATCCGTTGAGGTCCTGGCCGTTGAACTTGACCTTGACCCTGACACCTGGCTGGGCTGCCTGGTCCAGCGCAGCCGGGACCGCATAGTCAAAAGGCCGGTCCAGATGGGGCAGCGAAGACTCAACAAGGACCCGGGCCACGGGAAGGTGCCCTGCCACGGCAACGCCAGTGGGCAGGGTGCGTGCCGGGAAGCCCTGCAGCAGGGACGGCTGCACGGAACTGTCAGCAACCACTGCGGTTACCTCCGTTCAGCTGCCGGGTTGGACAGGGACAGCAAATCACGGGGCACTGACAGTGGGCTTCCAGCCTGCCCCGATGGGATTCCTGCCTGCGCCGTGGGACTGCAGCTGCAGCGCGGCTAGGCGTTGAAGAACGCCTTCAAATCATCCACCCGGTCAAGGCGTTCCCACGTGAAGTCGGGTTCGTCGCGGCCGAAGTGCCCGTGGGCAGCCGTCTTGGCGTAGATGGGCCGCTTCAGGTCGAGGGCGTCGATGATCGCCCTCGGACGGAGATCGAAGATTTCCGCGATGGCTTCGCTGATGCGGGCCGGGTCCACGGTCTCGGTGCCGAACGTCTCCACGTAGGTTCCCACGGGCCGGGCCTGGCCGATGGCGTAGGCGATCTGGATCTCGGCACGCTTCGCCAGTCCTGCGGCCACCACGTTCTTGGCGACCCAGCGCATGGCGTATGCAGCGGAGCGGTCCACCTTGGACGGGTCCTTGCCGGAGAAGGCGCCGCCGCCGTGGCGGGCCATGCCGCCGTACGTGTCGACGATGATCTTGCGGCCGGTGAGGCCGGCGTCTCCCACGGGGCCGCCGATAACGAACTCACCGGCAGGGTTGAGGATGTTCGCGGTGCGGGAAATGTCCAGGTTGGCGGCGGCGAGGACCGGCTCAATGACGATGGCGGCGAGGTCGGCGCGCAGCTGCTCAAGGCTTGCACCCTCGGCGTGCTGGCTGGAGATCACCACAGTTTCAACGGATACCGGAACGTCTTTGTCGTAGCCCACGGTGACCTGGGTCTTGCCGTCCGGGCGGAGGTAGGCCAGCTGGCCCGTCTTCCGGACGTCGGTGAGGCGTTCGGAGAGCCGGTGGGCCAGCCAAATGGGCGTGGGCATGTAGGAAGGGGTCTCGTCGCTGGCGTACCCGAACATCAGGCCCTGGTCGCCCGCACCCTGGAGGTCATAATCGTCCTCCTGGCGGCCTTCGCGGGCTTCCAGAGAGTTGAAAACGCCGCCGGCGATGTCATTCGACTGTTGGCCGATGGATACGGACACGCCGCAGCGGGCACCGTCAAAACCGTTGGCTGAAGAGTCGTAGCCGATGCCGAGGATGGTCTCGCGGACGATCTGCGGGATTTCGACGTAGGCGTCGGTGGTGACTTCGCCCGCCACGTGCACCAGTCCGGTGGTCGCCATGGTTTCCACGGCTACACGGGATTCGGGGTCGGCGGCCAGGAGCGCGTCCAGGATGGCGTCGCTGATCTGGTCACAGATCTTGTCCGGGTGGCCTTCGGTGACCGACTCGGACGTGAAGAGCCGGAGCGCGGAGGGCGTGGCCCCATGGGACTGGGGAAGGTGCAGCGGTAAAGTCACTCAACTACCTTACTGGTTGGAGCACGCCGGCCCCGCGGGAGATGTCTTCCCGCGAAGCAAACGTGGTGCGGAACACTCAGGTCCGGGGTGAAACCCGGTTCAGTTCAAAGCTGATGCGGGTAATGATGGCCTCGGCAACCTCAGTCTTGGTTCCCGACGCTTCCTGTGGTTCGGAGCCGGAGCGGGAGAGGATGACCACGGAGTTTGAGTCCTGCCCGAAGACCTTGTCCGTCCCCACGTGGTTGACCACCAGCAGGTCGCAGCCCTTCCGCTGCAGTTTTGCCTCCGCATACTCCAGGACGTCGCCCTCGCTGTCCCCGGTTTCCGCGGCGAAGCCGACGATGAGTTGCCCGGCTGCCGACGCAGCGGCATTGCGCTGTTCCACGAGCTCCTGCAGGATGTCCGGGTTGCGGAGCAGGGTGATGACGGGATCTGCGGTATCGTCCCGCTTTTTGATCTTGGTGTCCGAGACATCGGCCGGGCGGAAGTCGGCCACGGCGGCGGACATAATGACGACGTCGGAGTCCGCAGCGGCGTCCAGCGCAGCTTCCCGGAGCTGCAGGGCGGTCTCCACGCGGACCACCTCCACCCCGGCCGGGGGCGCAACGTCCATGTGGGCGGCCAGCAACCGCACGGTGGCGCCGGCGTTCCGGGCAGCGACCGCCAGGGCCACGCCCTGCTTGCCGGAAGAGCGGTTGCCCAGGAACCGTACGGGGTCCAGCGGTTCGCGGGTGCCGCCGGCGCTGATGGTTACGGTGCGGCCCGCAAGCGGCAGCTGGTAATCGGACTGTCCCTGGACCAGCGCCATGGCTGCGTCGAAGATCACCTGCGGTTCCGGGAGCCTGCCCGGGCCCGAGTCTGCGCCGGTCAACCTTCCGGAGGCCGGCTCCAGGACGGCGGCGCCGCGGCCGCGGAGCGTTTCGACGTTGGCGCGGGTTGCCGCGTGCTGCCACATTTCGGTGTGCATCGCGGGTGCGAACAGCACGGGCCCGTGCGCCATCAGCAGCGTGTTGGTCAGCAGGTCCCCGGCCTGGCCGGTGGCAGCTTTTGCCAGGAGGTCCGCCGTGGCCGGTGCCACAACCACCAGGTCTGCCTCATGGCCCAGGCGGACATGGTTAACCAGGTGCACGTCATCGAAAACGCTGTTGCTGACCGGGTTTCCGGACAGCGCCTCCCAGGTGGCGGTGCCGATGAAGCGGGTGGACGCCTCCGTGGGAATCACGGTGACGTCATGGCCGGCTTCAGTAAAAAGCCGGAGGAGCGATGCCACCTTATAGGCGGCAATCCCTCCCCCGACTCCGAGGACTATGCGCACGTGACCTCCGTCAACAGCAAGTCAGTTCAGCGGCAGGATTACTCTGCGGCTTCGATCGGCGTGGAAACCAGCTTGCCTTCGTTGATCTCGCGCAGTGCGATCGAGAGCGACTTTTCGTTCAACTTGGTGTCGACCAGGGGGCCGACGTATTCGAACAGGCCCTCGTGCAGCTGGGCGTAATAAGCGTTGATCTGACGAGCGCGCTTAGCACCGAAGATCACCAGGCCGTACTTGGAATCAGCTACCTTCAGCAGATCGTCGATCGGCGGGTTGATGATGCCTTCAAGGTTCGTGGACACGAATTCTCCAAATTCCTAGCGGGCTGACGGTTCCGGCAGGTGTGGATGCGGTGTCAGCCCCATGAGTGAAACAAGCTCGTCCGCTGCCCGGCGGACGTCGTCATTGATGACGGTATGGTCGAACTCCGGTTCAGCAGCAAGTTCCAGTTTAGCGGTTTCCAGGCGCCGCTGCTGTTCTTCGGGAGTTTCGGTGCCGCGGCCCACCAGCCGGCGCACCATCTCGTCCCAGGTGGGCGGGGCCAGGAAGACGAACTGGGCGTCCGGAACGGCTGCCTTGACCTGGCGTGCACCCTGCAGATCGATCTCCAGCAGCACGGACCGGCCTTCCGCGATGGCCGCATTCACGGTGCTCTTGAGGGTGCCGTAGGTGTTCTGGCCGTGCACAACAGCCCACTCCAGGAGTTCACCCTCGGCAATGAGCTGCTCGAACTCCTCCTTGCTCTTGAAGAAGTAGTGGACACCGTCCACCTCGCCCGGCCGGGGCGCCCGGGTGGTGGCTGAGACGGAAAGCCAAACCTCCGGATAATTGTCCCGGATATAGGTGGACACGGTGCCTTTGCCAACAGCCGTCGGACCTGCGAGGACTGTCAGTCCAGGTTTCTTGCTCACGTATTCCTTTTGCCACGGTTGGGGAAGGGCAGGCGCCGCCTGCCTCAGTGCTCGTCTATAAAATCTACCAGCGCCCGGCGCTGGTGGACGCCCAGGCCCCGGACCCTGCGGGACGCTGCGATCCCCAGCTGCTGCATGATGGCTGCGGCACGCACCTTTCCGATGCCGGGCAGCGCTTCGAGCAGTTCAGAAACCCGCATGCGGGCCAGGGCGTCGTCCTCCAGCGCGGAGCTGATGATGTCCGCCGCCGACCTGTCGCCATTCCGGAGGCTTTCCTTGGCGGCGGCACGGGTTGCCCTGGCTGCTGCCGCCTTGCCCAGGGCGTCGGCCCGTTCAGACGCAGATAGAGGTCGCAGGACCATCACGGACACCCCCGAAGTCGGCGGATTCATCCAAGGGCGGCCGCCCTTGGACCTGTCCTGAAACTACCCTCTGGTGCAGCCTGAATCAATGCATCCGGACAATTGCAGGCCTATTCGCCCCGCAGTCCGTCCAGCGTCCGCAGCGCGGCCTCGCGCAGGCCCCGGGTTTCCGGTCCCGCCGACAGGATGTCGCGGCTGGACGTTCCCAGGACCAGCGGGTATGCAGCGCCGAAGGTGGCCCGCAGGTCAGCCGGTGTTGCCCCCTGGGCCCCGAGGCCAGGCGCCAGGATGGGGCCGCGGACCGCAGCAAGGTCCAGTCCCAGGTCTTCCAGGGCGCCGCCGACCGTAGCGCCGACCACCAGGCCAACGGAACCGAGACTTCCGGGATACCGGGAGTTCTCCGCTGCCGCGGACTCCGTGATCCTGCGGGCCACGGAATCCTTTCCGCCCACGTGCTGGACGGAAGCGCCCTCGGGGTTGGACGTCAGTGCCAGCACGAATACGCCCCGCCCGGTTTCCGCCGCGAGGTCCAGCGCGGGGCGAAGGGACTCGAAGCCGAGGTAGGGGCTCAGCGTGACGGAGTCCGCCGCGAGCGGAGACTCGTCGCGCAGCCACGCGTCCGCATAGGCGGCCATGGTGGATCCGATGTCGCCGCGCTTGGCGTCGGCGATGCTGAGCACGGATTCGTCCCGGGCCGTGGCCAGGACCTCCTCCAGAACCGCCATGCCGGCAGAACCGTGGCGTTCGTAAAGTGCCACCTGGGGCTTCACGGCGGCAGCGAGCGAAGCCACTGCCTCCAGGACCGTCAGCGAGAACCGCCGAAGCCCCGCGGCGTCGTCGTCCAGTCCCCAGCTCTTCAGCAGCGCCGGGTGGGGATCAATGCCAACGCAAAGGGGACCACGGGCGGCCATGGCCGCGCCGAGCCGGGAGCCAAAGGACTCCCGGCCGGCAGTGGCTGCCTGCTCAGGCATGCTGCAGGGCCGCCTTCTGCGAATCGGCCAGCGCTGCAGCGTGCTCCTGCAGGCTGGTGACAGACCACTCGTAGGTGCGCATGGCTTCGATGGCCTGGACGGCGGCGTTGAACTCGGCCACCGTGGTGATGCACGGAATGCCGATGGACGTTGCCGCGGCGCGGAGCTCGTAGCCGTCGCTGCGGGCTTCGCCGCCGGAGGGCGTGTTGAAGACCATGTCGATCTCGCCGGCCACGATGAGGTCGGCAATGGTGCCCTCCCCCTCGGCGCTGCTGCCCTCGGCAACCTTGCGCACCGGGGTGGCCTGGATGCCGTTGCGGCGCAGGACGTCGGCGGTCCCGCCGGTGGAGACGATCTCGAAGCCGAGGTCGGAGAGCCGCTTGACGCCCATGATCACGGAACGCTTGTCGCGGTTGGCCACGGAGACGAACACCTTGCCTTCGGTGGGCAGGGCGTTGTTGGCGCCGGCCTGGCTCTTGGCGAAGGCGGTGTCGAAGTGCTTGTCGATGCCCATGACTTCGCCGGTGGAGCGCATTTCCGGGCCGAGCAGGGAGTCCACCACCTTGCCTTCAAGGGTGCGGAACCGGCTGAACGGCAGCACTGCTTCCTTGACGGCCACGGGGGCGTCGAGCGGCAGGGTCGAGCCGTCGCCGGTTTCCGGCAGCATCTTGTAGGCGCTGCGGAGCTGGTTGATGGTCACGCCGGTGCCGATGAGGGCAGCGGCCTTGGCCATCTGGACGCCGGTGGCCTTGGACACGAACGGCACGGTGCGCGAGGCGCGGGGGTTGGCTTCCAGGACGTACAGCACGTCCGAGGCCAGCGCGAACTGGATGTTGATCAGCCCGCGCACGCCCACGCCCTCGGCGATGGCGCGGGTGGCCACGCGGACGCGCTCGATGACATTGCTGCCCAGCGTGATGGGCGGCAGGACGCAGGCGGAGTCGCCGGAGTGGATGCCGGCTTCCTCGATGTGCTCCATGATGCCGCCCAGGTACATGTCCGTGCCGTCGTAGAGGGCGTCGACGTCGATCTCGACGGCGTCCTCCAGGAACCGGTCGATCAGCACGGGGTGGTCCGGGGTGATCTCGGTGGCGTTGGCGATGTAGCGGGAGAGGTTGGGCTCGTCGTAGACGATTTCCATGCCGCGGCCCCCCAGCACGTAGGACGGGCGAACCAGGACGGGGTAGCCGATCTCGTCGGCGATCTTCTTGGCGTCCTCGAAGGAGACGGCGGTGCCGTTCTTGGGCGACACCAGGCCGGCCTTGTCCAGGACGCGGGAGAACGCGCCGCGGTGCTCGGCGAGGTCGATGGCCTCCGGTGAGGTGCCCAGGATCGGCACTCCGGCATCGGCGAGCTGCTGCGCGAGCTTCAGCGGGGTCTGGCCGCCGAGCTGGACGAAGACACCCATGACGCCGCCGGTGCGTTCCTCGGCCGCGATGACCTCCAGCACGTCCTCGAGCGTCAGCGGCTCGAAGTACAGGCGGGTGGAGACGTCGTAGTCGGTGGAGACGGTTTCCGGGTTGCAGTTGACCATGACGGTCTCGTAGCCGGCCTTGCGCAGCGCCATGGAGGCGTGGACGCAGGAGTAGTCGAACTCGATGCCCTGGCCGATGCGGTTGGGGCCGGAGCCGAGGATGATGATGGACGGCTTGGAGTGCAGCGCGACCTCGTCCTCCTCGTCGTAGGCCGAGTAGTGGTACGGCGTGTAGGCGGCGAACTCCGCGGCGCAGGTGTCCACGGTCTTGTAGACGGGGCGGATGCCCAGCGCCTGGCGGACCCCGCGGACCACTGCCTCGGAGTTGTGCGTCAGGGCGCCGATCTGCTCATCCGAGAAGCCGTGGCGCTTGGCGCGCTTGAGCATGTCGGCGGTCAGGGCGCCGGCCTGGCGGATTTCGTGGGAGATCTCATTGAGCAGCTGGAGCTGGTCCAGGAACCAGGGGTCGATCTTGGTGGCTTCGAAAAGCTGTTCCACGGTGGCGCCGCCCAGGAGGGCGCGCTGGACCTGGTGGAGGCGCTCCGTAGTGGGGCGCTTCGCCTTTTCGATGAGTTCGGCGACTTCCCATTCCGGGACGCTGCTGAAGTCCAGCTGCGAACCCTTCTGCTCGAGGGAGCGCAGGGCCTTCTGCAGGGCCTCGGTGAAGTTGCGGCCCATGGCCATGGCTTCGCCGACGGACTTCATGGTGGTGGTGAGGGTGTTGTCCGCCGCCGGGAACTTTTCGAAGGCAAACCGCGGGACCTTGACCACCACGTAGTCCAGGGTGGGTTCGAAGGACGCGGGGGTCTTCTGGGTGATGTCGTTGGGGATCTCGTCCAGGGTGTAGCCGAGCGAGAGCTTGGTGGCGATCTTGGCGATGGCGAAGCCGGTGGCCTTGGATGCCAGTGCCGAGGAGCGGGAGACGCGGGGGTTCATTTCGATGACCACCACGCGGCCGGTGGCCGGGTCGATGGCGAACTGGATGTTGCAGCCGCCGGTGTCGACACCCACCTCGCGGATGACGGCGATGGCAACGTCGCGCAGCTTCTGGTATTCGCGGTCGGTGAGGGTCAGTGCCGGGGCCACGGTGATGGAGTCGCCGGTGTGCACGCCCACGGGGTCGAAGTTTTCGATGGAGCAGACGACAACCACGTTATCGTTCTTGTCCCGCATCATTTCGAGCTCGTATTCCTTCCAGCCCAGGATGCTCTCTTCGAGCAGGACCTCGCTGGTGGGGCTGTACTGCAGGCCCTGGCCGACGATGCGGCGCAGGTCATCCTCGTTGTAGGCCAGGCCGGAGCCCAGGCCGCCCATGGTGAAGGACGGGCGCACCACCATGGGGTAGCCCAGGTCTACGGCCGCCGTGAGGGCCTCGTCCATGGTGTGGATGATGTGGCTGCGGGCGGATTCGGCGCCGCAGCGCTCCACGACGCCCTTGAACTTCTCGCGGTCCTCGCCGAGCTCGATCGCGGCGATGTTGGCGCCGATCAGTTCCACGTTGTACTTCTCCAGTACACCGTTCTTGTCCAGGGCGATGGCGGTGTTCAGCGCGGTCTGGCCGCCCAGGGTGGGCAGTACGGCGTCGGGGCGTTCCTTGGCGATGATCTTCTCCACCACCTCGGGGGTGATGGGCTCAACGTAGGTGGCGTCGGCGAACTCGGGGTCGGTCATGATGGTGGCCGGGTTGGAGTTCACGAGGATGACGCGGAGGCCTTCCTCCTTGAGGACCCGCAGGGCCTGGGTGCCGGAGTAGTCGAACTCGGCGGCCTGGCCGATGACGATCGGGCCGGAACCAATGACGAGGACGCTTTTGAGGTCTGTACGTTTCGGCATTACTTCTTGTCCTCAGTCTTGTTGTCGGTGGCGGTCTTGGTGTCAGCGTTCTTGGCGTCGCCCATGAGGTCGATGAACCGGTCGAACAGGTAGGCGGCGTCGTGCGGGCCGGCCGCAGCCTCGGGGTGGTACTGGACGGAGAAGGCCGGGATGTCCAGGCAGGCGAGGCCTTCCACGACGTCGTCGTTCAGGCTGATGTGGCTGACTTCCACCCGGCCGTAGCGTGCCTCCGGAGCCTGGGTGGCGCCGTCGAGCGGGGCGTCCACGGCGAAGCCGTGGTTCTGGGAGGTTATTTCCACCTTGCCGGTGCGGCGGTCCATCACGGGCTGGTTGATGCCGCGGTGGCCGTAGCGGAGCTTGTAGGTGCCGAAGCCCAGGGCACGGCCCAGGATCTGGTTGCCGAAGCAGATGCCGAAGTAGGGCAGCTTCTCATCCAGGACGGAGCGCAGGAGCTTCACCTGGGCGTCGGCGGTGGCGGGGTCGCCCGGGCCGTTGGACATGAAGAAGCCGTCCGGGTTGACGGCATTGACGTCCTCCAGGGTGGCGGTGGCAGGCAGTACGTGGACGCGGACGCCGCGCTCGGCGAACCGTACCGGGGTCATGGCCTTGATGCCGAGGTCGATCGCCGCGATGCTGAAGCGGGGTTCGCCCTCCCAGCCGTGGTCCTTCGGTTCCACCACGTAGGCTTCGTCGACGCTGACTTCCTCGGCCAGGCGCGAACCCTCCATGGGGGCGCTGGCCAGGACGGCGTCGAGCAGCTCCTTGTCGGTGCCCTGCGCCGCCTCGCCGGAGAAGATGCCGGCGCGCATGGTCTTGTGCTCACGCAGGTGCCGGGTGATGGCGCGGGTGTCCACACCCTGGATGCCGACGATGCCCTGGGCCACCAGTTCCTCATCCAGCGACCGCTCGGAACGCCAGTTGGAGGGCCGGCGCGCTGCGTCGCGGACAATGTAGCCGGCCACCCAGATGCGCCGGGACTCGGCGTCGTCATCATTCACGCCGGTGTTGCCGATGTGCGGGGCGGTCTGCACCACCAGCTGGCGGGCGTACGAGGGATCGGTGATGGTTTCCTGGTAACCGGTCATGCCGGTCGCGAAGACGGCCTCGCCCAGGGCGGTGCCGGTGGCGCCGTAGCTGGTGCCGCGGAAGATGCGTCCGTCTTCGAGAACCAGCGCAGCCGGGGCCGATACAGGAGCGGAGGTGGTTGCTGTCAATGTATTCGCTTTCACTGTCTTACTTTCCACTGGTGGCACCAGCCGCGGGGGCTGACGAAATCAAATCCTGAAGGGCCTGGTACAGCACGTCCTTGTCCGCGGCGCGGCGGGTTCGGAAGCCGGTGTCCAGGTCATGCGTGCCGTGCGTCCATCCGAGCACCACGAGGCCGTCCTTTTCCACGAACTTCCCGGCCATGCCGCTGTCCTGCCGGACTTCCGTGAGGGAGGCGGCGGGGATGTACAGGGCAGGGGCACCGGATCGCTCATAGAGGACGCCGTGCGGGTAGACCTCGAGGGTGGCGTTGGTGCGGATGCCGAGCCCGTGCACGGCGATCCGGTCAAGCCAGTCACCGGCCGTTGTGGTGGCCACGTACTGCCCCTCGGCAGCGGCGGTGGGCTGGCCCGGCGCGGCGGGCACCTGAGGCAGTTGTCCGACGTCGGACTGGCGCTTCAGGCGGTTGCGCCACCCCACTGCGAGGAGGACAAACACGACGGCGACCACCGCCAGCATGGCAAGGCCGGGAAGGATCTTGTCCATCAGGCAGCGCCTGCAGGGGTTGCGGCGGCATCCGGGTGGGGCGTGTTGAGCGCGCCGTCGAGGACGGTGGCGTGCCCCTTGAAGAAGGTTGCCACCACCTTGCCCGGAAGCTCCCTGCCCTTGAAGGGCGAGTTGCGGCCCATGGTGGCCATCTGGAACGGGTCCACCGTCCAGCGCGCGGCCGGATCCACCAGGATGAGGTTGGCGGGTTCCCCGGCTTCGATGGGCCTGCCCTGGTCGCTCAACCGGCCGATCTTCGCAGCCGCGGTGGAGGTGACCCGTGCGAAGTCCGCCCACGTCATCAGGCCGGTCTCGATCATGGCGTGCTGGACGACGGACAGGGCCGTTTCCAGTCCGGTCATGCCCATGGCGGCCTGCGCCCACTCGCATTCTTTGTGCTCGCTGGGATGCGGTGCGTGGTCGGTACCCACAACGTCGATCGTGCCGTCTGCCAGGCCTGCGCGCAATGCCTGGACGTCGGCGTCGGTGCGCAGCGGCGGGTTGACCTTGAAGACGGGGTCGTAGCTGCGGACCAGGTCGTCGGTCAGCAGCAGGTGGTGCGGGGTGACCTCAGCCGTGACGTCGATGCCGCGTTCCTTGGCCCAGCGGATGAT
The DNA here is from genome assembly GCF_019977395.1 of Arthrobacter sp. NicSoilC5. Lineage (NCBI taxonomy): Bacteria > Bacillati > Actinomycetota > Actinomycetes > Micrococcales > Micrococcaceae > Arthrobacter > Arthrobacter sp. NicSoilC5. The sequence goes on from NZ_AP024660.1 coordinate 826,722, forward strand.
TTCCACCGAGCCTGCCGTGGACACGTGGCACACGTGCAGGCGGGAACCGACGTGCTGGGCAAGGAGGACATCGCGGGCGATGATGCTTTCCTCGGCGACGGCTGGCCAGCCGGTGAGGCCGAGGACGGCGGAGACGTCGCCCTCGTTCATCTGGGCCCCGGCGGTCAGGCGGGGTTCCTGCGCGTGCTGGGCCACCACGCCGTCGAACGCTTTGACGTATTCCAGCGCGCGGCGCATCAGCACGGGGTCGTGGACGCAGATGCCGTCGTCGGAGAACATGCGCACCCGGGCGCGGGAATCGGCCATGGCGCCCAGTTCAGCCAGCTGCTCCCCCGCCAGGCCAACGGTGACGGCGCCCACCGGGCGCACGTCCACCCATCCGGCGGCGCGGCCCAGCGTGTAGACCTGTTCCACGACGCCCGCGGTGTCGGCGACGGGCGTGCTGTTGGCCATCGCGTGAACCGCGGTGTAACCGCCCAGCGCCGCGGCACGCGTTCCGGTTTCCACGGTTTCGGCATCTTCACGGCCGGGTTCGCGGAGGTGCGTGTGGACGTCAACCATGCCGGGCAGGGCCACCAGGCCGGCGGCGTCGATGACGGTGGCACCGTCAGCGGAGAGCCCGTGGCCGATCTCGGCGATGATGCCGTCGCGGACCAGCAGGTCCGTGGGGTCGCCGCCCAGGATGGCGGCGCCCTGGATGAGGTACGTTCCGGTGTTGCCTGCCATCAGTTGCTCTCCTTGGTGGACAGGGCGGCGGCGTAGGCCGGCGCCCGGGTTGCGGCTGGTTCCCGGGTGTCCCCGGAGAGCAGCAGGTACAGTGCGGCCATCCGCACGGACACGCCATTGCGGACCTGGGCCAGGACGGTGGAGCGGGGTGAATCCGCGGCGGCTGCGCTGATCTCCAGGCCACGGTTCATGGGGCCCGGGTGCATGATGATGGTGTCCGTCATGCCGAGGTCATCGAGGGCCCGGAGCCGGTTGTCGTCGAAGCCCCAGCGGCGCGAGTATTCGCGGGTGCTCGGGAAGAACGATGCGTTCATGCGTTCGCCCTGGACCCGGAGCATCATGACGGCGTCAACGCCGTTTGCGAGGGTTTGGTCCAGGTCGTAGCTGACGCTGCAGGGCCATTTGTCGACGCCGACCGGCAGCAGGGTGGGGGGCGCCACCAGTGTAACCTCCGCGCCAAGGGTACGGAGCAGCCACACGTTCGAACGCGCCACGCGGGAGTGCAGGACATCGCCTGCGATGGCGACCCGCATGCCTTTGAGGTCCGTACCCTGGGAATCGGTCCCGGCCAGGCGGGCCCAGTGCCGGCGCATGGTGAAGGCGTCGAGGAGGGCCTGGGTGGGGTGCTCATGGGTGCCGTCGCCGGCGTTGATGACGGCGGCGTCGATCCAATCGGTGGCAGCCAACCGGTGCGGCGCGCCGGAAGCCCAGTGCCTGATGACGACGGCGTCCGCCCCCATGGCGGACAGGGTCTGGGCAGTGTCCTTGAGGGACTCGCCCTTGGAAACGGACGATCCCTTGGCGGCGAAGTTGATGACGTCCGCCGACAGCCGCTTGGCCGCGGCTTCGAAGGAGATGCGGGTGCGGGTGGAGTCCTCGAAGAAGAGGTTGACGACCGTGCGGCCGCGCAATGCCGGAAGCTTTTTCACTTCCCGCTCCCCCACGGCCGACATTTCCTCGGCAGTGTCCAGGATGCGGATGGCGTTCGAAAGGCTGAGGTCCCCGGTGGACAGGAGGTGTTTCATGCGCCGCCCTCAATCACGACTTCGTTGACGGGCGCTCCGGCCTCGGACGTGTCCGTTTCCTCCAGCCGGACCCGGACCTTCTCGGCGGAGGAGGTGGGCAGGTTCTTGCCTACATGGTCTGCGCGGATGGGAAGTTCGCGGTGGCCCCGGTCAATAAGGACCGCGAGCCGGACAATACGGGGGCGGCCGAGGTCGACGAGGGCGTCAAGGGCGGCGCGGATGGTGCGGCCCGAGTACAGGACGTCGTCGATCAGCACCACGACTTTGTTGTCGATGCCGGTGCGGGGCAGCCTGGTGGGGTACGGCGGCCGGGTCCCCTGGTGGGAGAGGTCGTCACGGAACATGGTGACGTCCAGCTGGCCCACAATGGCAGCGGCGTCAACGGTGTTGTCCGCGGCGGCGATCTTTTCGGCCAGCCGGACAGCCAGCGGGTAACCGCGGCGGGGAATGCCCAACAGGACCAAGTCCCGGGATCCCTTGTTGGCTTCGAGGATCTCGTGGGCGATACGAGTGAGGGCCCGGTCAATGTCCGCCTGGCTGAGGACAACCCTGGCTGGAACCGGTGCGCTGGTGACAGATGTCAACGCTCGTCTCCCCTTTCCCCGCCTCACAGGACGGAATTAAAAAAGGAATGTTTGCTGTTCAAAATTACCACACGGTCCCTGCCGGGCCGGTGCCCGGACAACGCGGCGCTGATCACATTCCAGCGGCCCTGGAGGCCGGGTCCTTTGTGGTGCGGCAGCACCCGCTTAGGCTTTCGGGTATGCCGACGTACCCGCAGCAGCCTCCTTCCGGCCTCCCCGACGACCACTACCGCGGCGGCTACCGTCCGCTGCCCCAGCAGGCCAACCCCAGCTGGATGGGCCATGTGCAGCCGGAACACTACCGGGCTGCCCCGGGCCACCAGGGCCAGCCGCTGGCCGTGATGGTGCCGGCCCAGGCCCAGGGGACGGTGCTGCATGCGACGCGGGCCCGTGGAGGGCTGGTGGGGTTGTCGGTTGCCGGCGGCGTGCTCGCTTTCCTGAGCCTTTTCCTGGTGGTGCCGTTCCTTTTGTCCAACACGGGCGCCGCCGGATTCCTGATCGGTTTCCTGGCGTCCCTGGTTCCGCTGGCTGTGGTCCTGACGGCGGTCCACATCATCGACAGGTGGGAGCCGGAGCCGAAACGCCTGCTGTTCTTCGCCTTTACGTGGGGCGCGGCGGTGTCCGTGGCGGTCACCCTGCTGATCCAGCCGTTTTTCGTCATCGCATTCCAGTTCACCGACCAGCCTGACCTGCAGACCTATATGGCAACGGTGCAGGCGCCCATCGTGGAGGAATTCGCCAAGTCCCTTGGCCTGCTGATCCTCCTGCTCGCGGCGCGGCGGCATTTCGACGGCCCCGTGGACGGCGTGGTGTTTGCCTTCACCATCGCCGGCGGGTTCGCGTTCACCGAGAACATCCTCTATTTCGGCCGGGCCATTGCGGAGTCGGCGTCACCGGCCAGTGACTTTGCGCAGGTCTTCTTCCTCCGCGGAGTCATGTCCCCGTTCGCGCATGCCATCTTCACCGGCACCACCGGACTTGTCATGGGCTTCGCCGCACGGCGCTGGCACACCGGCGCGTCCATTGGCGCCTTCTTCGTGGGACTGCTGCCGGCCATGTTCCTGCACAACAGGTGGAACAGCATGGGCCAGGGCTTCCTGCTGGACTACATCGTGGTCCAGGTGCCGATCTTCGTCCTGGCCGTGGGCGGCATCATCTTCCTGCGGGTGGCCGAAAAGAGGCTGACGCGCCAGCGGCTGATGGAGTACTCGGCGGCGGGCTGGTTCACCCCGGCCGAGGTCCAGTTGCTGGCCACGTTGGGCGGCCGGCGGACTGCCCTGGCCTGGGCTGCGAACTCCGGCCGGAAGCCGCAGATGAAGCAGTTCATGAAAGCCGCCACCCAGCTTGCCAATACCCGGCAGCGCATCCTCAGCGGGCGGGACGTGCCGCTCCACCAGGCCGAGGAGCGGCAGCAGCTGCAGCGGATCCTCGCCCTGCGCGCGGCCGTGGCCGGCTGAACCTGCACCCGTGGGAACGCGAAAGGGCCCCGCCTGTGGCGGGGCCCTTTCGCGTTGTCCTGCGGGGAGGCTAGGCGAGCAGCGAAGGCTTCAGCTGCTGCAGCCGGCCCAAAAGGCCATTGATGAACTGCGGAGACTCGTCCGTTGACAGTGTCTTGGCCAGCGCAACAGCCTCGCTGACCGCGACGCCATCGGGGACGTCGTCGTTGTACAGGAGCTCCCAGGTGCCGATGCGCAGGATGATGCGGTCCACGGACGGCATGCGCTCCAGGGTCCAGCCCTGCGAGTACGTCTCCAGGAACTCATCGATGGCGGCCTGCTGGGACACTACCCCTTCGACAATTTCCAAGGTGTAGGGGTTGACCACCTGGTCGGTCTTTTCCCGGCGTGCGCGAAGCACGTCGAACGCCGAAACAGAGCGCTGCTCCGCTTCGAAAAGAACATCCAGTGCCCTGCTGCGGGCTTTACCGCGGGCGCTCACTACTCAGAAACCCGGCCCAGGTAGCTGCCGTCGCGGGTGTCCACCTTGACCTTGGTGTTGTTCTCGATGAACAGCGGGACCTGGATTTCGTAACCGGTCTCCAGGGTGGCGGGCTTGGTGCCTGCGGAGGAGCGGTCGCCCTGCAGGCCCGGCTCCGTGTAGGTGATTTCCAGGACAACGCTCGGCGGCAGTTCGATGTAGAGGGGGTTGCCGTCGTGGATGGCGATGTTGACCATCTGGTTCTCGAGCATGAAGTTGGTGGCGTCACCAACGGTGGCGCCGGACACGGTGATCTGGTCGTAGTCCGAGGTGTCCATGAAGACGAAGTCTGCGCCGTCCTGGTACAGGTACTGGTAATCGCGGCGGTCAACGGTTGCCGTTTCGATCTTGAGCCCGGCGTTGAACGTCTTGTCGACAACCTTGCCGGACATCACGTTGCGCATCTTGGTCCGGACAAAGGCGCCGCCCTTGCCGGGCTTGACGTGCTGGAATTCGATGACGTTCCAGAGCTGGCCCTCGAGCTTCAGGACCGTTCCGTTCTTAATGTCGTTAGTGGTTGCCACTGGTTTCCTCTGGTTTCTTTGTCTGGCCGCGTGGTCAGATGCTGTATGCCGGGCGGGCACGCCACAACGGCCCGCCTGCACGTGTTTGTCAAAAATCGCGTGGATGCAAAAATTCCACAACCATTCTACCGGTAAATCCCGGGCAGCCTTTCCGCGGCCACCGGGCCCCGGATCAGCAGGCCAGGTCCAGGACGTCCCGGGCGCGCTGCAGGGCCACCGTGGAGGAGTAGATCTGGGCGGCATCGGCGGACTGCGCCACCCGCAGGTCAAGTGCCTTGGAGAAGGATTCAACGGCCGCGGAGGTGTGCCCGGCCGCATACTGCGTCCGTCCCAGGTATTGCAGGGCCAGCGCTTCCCGGGAGGTGCCATGCACCTCCGCCACAAGCTGGCGGAACAGTTCGATGGCGCGGTCCATCCGGTGGGAGACGCTCAGCACCTCGGCCTCGAAAACGCGCAGCCGGAACGATTCCGGGTCCTTGAAGCGGGCTTCGGCCAGCAGTTCGGCGGCGTCGGACGCGTGGCCCTCAACCAGCAGCACGAAAATCGGGTCTGCGGGATCGGTGGAGGCGGCCAAGGCGTCGCGGACAGCGTCCTCGTTCACGATCTGCGGCCGCAGGGTGTCCGGGTTGATCCGGATACCCGGGAACCCTGCCTCGGGCCAGTCTCCGGTGCCGCTCATGTCGCCCTTCATCAGGAAGCAATTTCCTGGTAGGCCGCAAACAGCAGCGACGTGTCCGGGACGTCGAGGATTCCCGGCTTGGCGATGCCGTCCAGGACAACGAAGCGCAGCAGGTCCCCACGGGACTTCTTGTCGCGGCGCATCCCGTCCAGCAGGCCCTGCCACCGGTCCCGCCGGTAGGTGACCGGAAGCCCAAGCCCGTCCAGGATGCTCCGGTGCCGGTCGGCGTCGGTATCGCTGAGCCGCCCCACGCTGCGGGCAAGTTCCGCCGCGAACATCATGCCCACGGAGACCGCGGCCCCGTGCCGCCAGGAGTAGCGTTCCACCAGTTCGATGGCGTGGCCCAGGGTGTGGCCGTAGTTCAGGATTTCCCGCAGCCCGGACTCTTTGAGGTCCTCGGAGACCACCTTGGCTTTGACGGCGATAGCCCGCTCGATCAGCTCGCGGAGCGAGTCGGAGCGGGGGTCCACCACTGCGGCGGGGTCCTTTTCCACCAGGTCAAGGATGGCGGGATCGGCGATGAAACCGCACTTGATGACCTCGGCCAGGCCTGAAATGATCTCGTTCTTCGGCAGGGTGTCCAGGGTGTCCAGGTCCGCCAGGACGGCGGCGGGCGGGTGGAAGGAGCCTACGAGGTTCTTTCCTTCGGCGGTGTTGATGCCGGTCTTGCCGCCCACGGAGGCGTCCACCATGCCCAGCAGGCTGGTGGGCATGTGGATGACCTTGACTCCGCGCAGCCAGGTGGCGGCGACGAAGCCTGCGAGGTCGGTCACTGCTCCCCCGCCCACGGCGACAATGGCATCCGAACGGGTGAAATCGTTCTGGCCAAGGACCTGCCAGCAGAAGGCGGCCACCTGGATGTGCTTGCCTTCTTCAGCGTCCGGGATTTCGGCGGTGAGGGACGTGAAGCCGGCGGCTGCGAGTTCGTCGCGGACGGTGTCACCGGTGAGGCGCAGGGCGCGGGGGTGGATCACCAGGACCCGGCGGACCCGCTCTCCGAGCAGCCCGGGAAGGTCACCAAGCAGGCCGCGCCCGACGACGACGCCGTAGTTGTTGCCGGCACCTTCGCCGGTCACGTTGATGACTGTTGATTGCGTGTTCACTTTTCAACTTCCTGTTTGGCAGCTGCGTGGTTCCGCAGTGCTGCTTCCAGCCGGCCGCCAAGCTCGGGTACCGAGCCGTGGCGGACGTCCAGGGTGATGTCGGCCAGCCTCTCGTAGACCGGCCTGCGGGTGGCGAACATTGCTGTCCAGCGGCCCATGGCGTCGCCGGCGAGGAGCGGGCGGCCGGAGTTCCGGGCGATCCTGTCCGCCACGGTATCGGCGTCGCACTCCAGGTAGACAACCGTGCAGCGGCTGATCAGCTGCTGCGTGCCCGAGTCGAGCACCGCACCGCCGCCCAGCGAAATGACGGTCAGGGTCCCTTCGGCTTCCTCCACGGCGTCAGCGACGGTGCGGGCTTCGATCTCCCGGAACGCGTGCTCGCCGCGGCCCGCGAAGATATCGGCGATGGAGCCGTGGCCGGCGACGATGACCGCGTCGGTGTCAATGAACCGGGCCCCCAGCTGCTGGGCAAGCTGCTGGCCGATGGCCGATTTGCCCACCGCCATGGGACCGATGAGCACTATCGGCCGGCCGCCGAGGGGTGCGGGACTGCTGCGGTGGAGCACTACTGGCCGATCGAGTCCAGGGATGCCGGGATGTTGTCCAGGTAACCCTTGATGTTGCGCGCGGTTTCCGCCACTGAGTCACCGCCGAACTTTTCGATGACGGCCTCGGCGAGGACCAGGGCCACCATTGCCTCGGCCACAACTCCGGCGGCCGGTACTGCACAAACGTCCGAACGCTGGTGGTGTGCCTTGGCCGGTTCGCCGGTGCTGACGTCGATGGTCCGCAGGGCGCGCGGAACCGTGGCGATGGGCTTCATGGCTGCCCGGACGCGGAGGACATCACCGATGCTCATGCCGCCTTCGATGCCGCCGGCACGGTTGCTGGCGCGGACAATCCGGCCGTCACCGTCGCGGACGATTTCGTCGTGGGCGGCGGAGCCGCGGCGGGCAGCGGTCAGGAAGCCGTCACCGACCTCCACGCCCTTGATGGCCTGGATGCCCATGAGTGCCGCGGCCAGCCTGGCGTCGAGCCGGCGGTCCCAGTGCACGTAGCTGCCCAGTCCGGGCGGGAGTCCGTATGCCAGGACCTCCACTACGCCGCCCAGGGTTTCGCCTTCCTTGTGCGCAGCGTCCACCTCGGCCACCATGGCGTCGGAGGTTTCGCGGTCGAAGCAGCGCAAGGGGTCTGTGTCCAGGGCAATAACGTCGCCGGGCACGGGCAGCGGGCGGCCTTCGGGCACCGTCACGCTGGCAATGGACACGGTGTGGCTGACAAGTTCGATGCCGAGGTGCTTGAGGAACTGCGCGGCCACCGTGCCCAGCGCCACGCGGGTGGCGGTTTCGCGGGCGCTTGCACGCTCCAGCACGGGACGGGCCTCATCGAAGCCGTATTTCTGCATGCCCGTGAAATCGGCATGGCCCGGGCGGGGGCGTGTCAGGGGTGCGTTGCGTGCCTGGTCGGCGAGGAGTTCGGGGTCCACGGGGTCGGCGGACATGATCTGCTCCCACTTGGGCCATTCGGTGTTCGCCACCTGGATGGCGACGGGACCGCCCTGGGTCAGGCCGTGGCGGACGCCGCCAAGGATAGTGACCACGTCCTGTTCGAACTTCATCCGGGCGCCGCGTCCGTAGCCAAGCCGACGGCGGGCCAGGGAGTCTGCGATGTGTCCGCCGGTGATTTCAACACCGGCGGGGACGCCTTCAATAATTCCCATCAGAGCCGGGCCATGGGATTCACCGGCAGTCAACCAACGCATAATTTCCATCCTGCCACGTAGGGCGGTCACAACGCCCGTCGGGCAAGGCCGACTGCGTCACACATCACATCTATGACAGGTGCGTTAACGTCTTCCCCGCGGCGGGTGAAGAGCCGCACCTGTTCCACGGCCTGGTACAGCAGCATCTCCAGGCCTGGCACTACGGCGCCCCCGCCGGCCTGCCACACCGAGGCGATGAGGCTGGGCCACGGATCGTAGGCAACGTCCAGCAGGACGCCGGGCGTCCTGGTCTTCAGCGCCGCAATTTCGGCGGCGAGTCCATCTGCGGCGCGGGGCGGCAGGGTGGAAATGACGACGTCGGCATCCGCCGTGGGGCGGGCCGCACCCACCATCGGGCGCACCTCAAGGGCCACGCCCAGGCTGTCCGCGGCGGAGCGGACGTCTGCTGTCCGCGACGCATCACGGACAAAGACCTGCACGCTGCCGGTGCCCAGTTCCTTCAGGGCCGCGACCGCGGATGCCGCTGTTCCGCCGCCGCCCAGGATGACGGCGGACGGTGCTGCCCGGGTACCGGCGTGGCGCAGGGCGTTGACGATGCCGGTCACGTCCGTATTGGAGCCCACAGTCTTCACTCCGCCGGCGGATTCCTCGAAAGTGACAGTGTTCACCACTCCGAGGGTGCGTGCCACGCCCCGCACTTCGTCCACCTCGCCGAGCATGGCCGTCTTCAGCGGCATGGTCACCGAGAGCCCGCGCCAGCCCGGCTGGTTCCGGATCTGGCGCATGAAGGACGGCAGCAAGGCCTCCGTGACGTCGATGGCCGTGTAGCTGATGCCCGCACCCAGCCGCTCATAGGCGGACAGGTGCAGCGCCGGGGACTTCGAGTGGCTGATCGGGTGGCCCAGGACGGCAGCCCGCAGGCTCATGTGCAGCGGCCCGCGTTGGCCTGGCACCACGCGTTGTACTGCTCCACGTAGGCGTTGTGTTCGGCCAGTGTCTTGGCGAACTTCGTCTCCTTGGTGTCCAGGTTGATGGTCACCCAGTACAGGTAGTCATTCGCCTTCGGCCGGGCGGCCGCATCAATGGCGGTCTTGCCGGGTGAGCCGATGGGTCCTGGCGGCAATCCGGGATTCGCGTAGGTGTTGTACGGGTTGGACTTGTCCTGCCGCTGCTCATCCGTGAAGTTGAAGCTTCGGGTGCCAAGGCCGTACGTGACGGCAGAGTCAACCTGCAGGAAACCGCCGGTCTGGTCGTTGGGCTTGAGGCGGTTGTAGATGGCACCGGCCACGTCGCCGTAGTCGGCCTGGCCGCCCTCGGCCTGGACGATGCTGGCCACAATGACGGCCTCGTACTGCTTGGCGGGGTCGGTGATGCCCTGCGATACCAGTTCGTCGGTGGTGGCCTTGACCAGGGCCTGCAGGATGTCCTTGGCTTGCGTGCCCAGCGGGAAGCGGTACTCGCCGGGGGCCAGGTAGCCTTCTAGGTTTTTCGCGTTGGGAGGCAGGCCGAACTGGGCAGGCTGGTTGCTGAGCGCCTGCAGGGTCTGCATGGACACTCCGGAGCCCTCCGAAATTGCCTGCAGGGACTCGTTGACCCGCAGGCCCGCGCTCAGGGCGAAGTAGATGACTTTGGTCTTGTCCTTGCCGAGCAGCACATTGACGGCGTCCGCGTTCTTCATCTCGGTCTTGAAGGTGTAGTCCCCCGGTGACAGGGTCCCGCCGGAGGCGTGGAACGCCTGCATGAATGTATCCGCGTTGGCGACCACGCGCTGGTTTTCCAGCTCGGTGGCGACAGAGCGAGTCCCTTCACCGCTGGCGACGGTCACCTGGACCTCACCCGATCCGGGGCCGGGGAAATCCGAGGGCTTGCCGCTGCCCAGGAGGGGTTTGAGGAACTGGGCGCCCACGGCGACCGCCGTTACGAAGACAGCGAGGGTCAGGAACAGGGCCAGCAGCCTGCGGCGGCGCCGGACCTTTTTGGACGGCCGCACTACCTGGGCGGCCGATGAGCCTGGCAGCAGTTCGTGGCCTGCGTCCTGGTGCGGGACGTCCGCGTGGGGGTCCTCGTGGTATCCGGCGGAGTGGTACGCATGGTCGTCGTGCACGCCTTCCTGGTGGCCGTGCACGACGGCCTCGTGGTGCAGGTCCGCCTCGTGCGCGTCGAAGTGGTGGTTGTCCAGTGGGTGCGAAACGTCGTCGCGGTGCGCGGGGTCATCGAAGTCCGCCCCGGCATGGTGGACGTCGTCCGGATGGTACCCGACGGCGTCCGGGGTGGCGTGGTGCGCAGCGTCCTCGTGCCCGGGGACGGCGTCGTGGTGCTGGAGAGGGGCCGGCACGTCGGTGCCGGCATCGTTGCCGAAGGAACCGGGCGCAGGCTGGTCTTCCTGGATGGACGGCGGTGTTTCCGGAACAGCCGGAACGTCTCCGGCGGCGGGGAGCGGAGCGAAGGTGGATTCGGCCGCGGGAGACGCGGCCGCGGGAGGAGCTGCGGGCGGCGGCGGGACGTCACCGGTTTCGTAGGCCTGCTCGGGTACGGCGTCGTGGCCTCCGGTGTTGAGGCTCTTCTCCCGGGCCCGCAGTTCCTTGCGGGTCAGCGGCCTCGCGGCCCCGGGGTCCAGCGGACCGGAGGTGTCGTCAATGTTGGCAGGGCTCACTGTTGCCTTCCATTATGTGAAGATTGGGCCGTGTCTGCGGGCATGGCGCGGACGGGCTGGTCCGCCCCACCAGCCCCCAGGTCCACGGACGGGGATGGCGCTGTCACGCGTGAGCCGACATCCGCTCCCCTGGCTTTCTGCATGTCGATGGCGTGCTGGAGAATCCCCGCCGCCGCGACCTGATCAACTACTTTACGGTGATCCCTGCTGCTCATGCCAGCTTCGTGCAGGTTGCGGTGGGCCGAGACACTGCTGAGGCGTTCGTCCACCAGGTTGACCGGGACTGCCAGGCCGCGGGCGGCGAGCTCGGCCGCCAGGAGCAGGGCGTAGTCCGTGGCCATCCTCGCCGAGGAGTGTTCCTCGCCCTTCATGGTCCGCGGCAGGCCAACGATGACCTGCACGGCTCCCAACTCCTCCGCCAGTTTGGCGATGACGCGTACGTCGGAGTTTTTCCTGGCATTCCGGTCGAGGGTTTTGTAGGGCGTGGCCAGGATGGAGTCCCGGTCGCAGATGGCCACCCCTACGCGGACGGTGCCGACGTCCACCCCCAGTTTCACGCCCTGGGGGTAGCCGCCGGCAGCAACAGCATCGGTCATGGCTGGGTTATCGCCCCGCGATGGCGTCGACGACGGCGGTCAGGGCAGCGCCGACCTTACCGGCATCGGTACCGCCACCCTGGGCAACATCGTCCTTGCCGCCGCCTCCGCCGCCGAGCACGCCGGCAGCGACGCGCACCAGGGCACCGGCCTTGACGCCGGCCTCCCTGGCCGCTTCGTTGGTGGCGACCAGGATCAGCGGGCGGTCGTTGGCGACGCCTGCCACGGCAACCGCGGCAGCCGTGGAGCCGAGGCGGTTGCGCAGGTCAAGGGCCAGGCCGCGGAGGTCGTCGGCACCGCTGACGGTTCCTGCATCGTGGGCCACCACCCGGACGCCGGCGGCATCCTTGGCGGTGTCAACCAGCTGCGCGGCAACAGCGGTCAGTTGTTCCTTGCGGAGCCGGTCCAGTTCCTTCTCGGTAGCCTTCAGCTTGGCCAGTGTGGCGGAGATCCTGTCGGCGAGCTGGCCGGAGGGCACCTTCAGCAAGTCCGTGAGCTCGGTGACCAGGGCGCGCTCCGCCGCGAGGTGGCGGAACGCTTCCATGCCCACAAACGCTTCCACGCGCCGGTTGCCTGAACCCACGGACTGTTCGCCCAGGAGGGACAGGCTGCCGATCAGCGAGGTGTTGGCGACGTGGGTGCCGCCGCACAGTTCGCGGGACCAGGCGCCGTCGATTTCCACGACGCGCACTTCGCTGCCGTAGTTCTCGCCGAAGAGGGCCATGGCGCCCATGGCCTTGGCTTCGGCCAGGCCCATGATCTTCGTTTCCACGGAGTAGTTGTTGCGGATCGCGAGGTTGGAAACCTCTTCGATCTCGGACCGTGTGGCTGTGCTCAGGCCCTCGCCCCAGGCAAAGTCGAAGCGCAGGTAGCCGGCTTTGTTGAAGGAACCGCGCTGGGTGGCTTCCGGGCCAAGGATCTGGTGCAGGGCGGCGTGGACGATGTGCGTGCCGGTGTGGGCCTGCTCGGCGGCATGGCGGCGTTCACGGTCGACGGCGGCGCGCACCAGCGAGTCGGCGCCGATTTCGCCCTCGCGGACAATCGCCTTGTGCACGCTCAGGCCCTTGATGGGGCGCTGGACGTCGAGGACCTCGACGACGAAGCCGTCGCCGGTGATCAGGCCCGTGTCCGCGGCCTGGCCGCCGGCCTCGGCGTAGAACGGCGTTTCCGCAAGGACCAGTTCAATCTCGTCTCCGGTGGCTGCCTGCTGGACCTGGCGTCCGGCGCTGAGCAGGCCGCGGACGCGCGACTCGCCTTCGAGCTCGGTGTAGCCGGTGAAGACGGTCTCGCCCTGGCCCAGGAGTTCCTGGAAGACGCTGACGTCCGCGTGGCCTCCCTTTTTGCCCTTGGCATCGGCCTGGGCGCGCTGGCGCTGTTCCTGCATCAGGCTGCGGAAGGCCGCCTCATCCACTTTCAGCCCGGCCTCTTCGGCCATTTCGAGGGTGAGGTCGATGGGGAAGCCGTAGGTGTCGTGCAGCGCGAATGCGTCCTCGCCGGACAGCGGCTTGTTGGCTGCCTTGGATTCCTTGACGGCGTCCTCGAGCCGGGCCGTGCCGGAGGCGATGGTGCGCAGGAAGGCCTTCTCCTCGGCGTAAGCGATGCGGCTGATCCGGTCAAAGTCGGTGGCCACCACGGGGTAAACGCCCTTCATGGCGTCGCGTGAGGCGGGCAGCAGGTCAGGCAGGCAGGCCTGTTCGACGCCGAGCAGGCGCATGGAGCGGACGGCCCGGCGGATCAGGCGGCGCAGGACGTAGCCGCGGCCCTCGTTGGAGGGGGTCACGCCGTCGGAGATCAGCATCAAGGCCGACCGGACGTGGTCCGCCACGACGCGCATGCGGACGTCGTCCGTGTGGTGGGGATCGTCCTCGGACTCGGCGGAGGTGTACTCCTTGCCGGAGAGTTCTGCGGCTTTGTCGATCACGGGACGGACCTGGTCGGTTTCATACATGTTCTCGACGCCCTGCAGGATCATCGCGAGGCGTTCCATGCCCAGGCCGGTATCGATGTTCTTCTTCGGCAGCTCACCGACAATGTCGAAGTCGACCTTGGAGCGGACGTTCTCGATCTGGTACTGCATGAACACGAGGTTCCAGATCTCGATGTAGCGCGTCTCGTCAGCCAGCGGTCCGCCTTCGATGCCGTAGGCCGGTCCGCGGTCATAGTAGATCTCGGAGCAGGGACCGGCCGGGCCGGGCTGGCCCGTCGACCAGTAATTGTCCGACTTGCCCATGCGCTGGATGCGCTCAGCGGGGACGCCGGTGTTCTTCAGCCACAGTTCCTCGGCTTCGTCATCCTCCTCGTAGACCGTCACCCACAGCTTCTCGGGCGGAAGTCCGTAGCCGCCGTCGTCAACGCTCTTGGTGAGCAGCTCCCAGGCGAACTTGATGGCGTCTTCCTTGAAGTAGTCGCCGAAGGAGAAGTTGCCGCACATCTGGAAGAACGTGCCGTGGCGGGCAGTCTTGCCCACTTCCTCGATGTCGCCGGTGCGGATGCACTTCTGGACGCTGGTGGCGCGGGAGTAGGGCGCTTCCTCGCGGGCGGTGAGGTAGGGAATGAACGGGACCATGCCGGCCACCGTGAACAGCAGCGATGGGTCGCTGGAGACCAGCGATGCGGAGGGAACCGCGGTGTGGCCCTTGCTGACAAAAAAGTCCACCCAGCGCTTTGTGATCTCCTGCGACTTCATGAGCTGTTTTCTTACCCTTCTTGGTCCGCGCCGAGGGGTGGCACGGTATTTCGTTCAAGTGGCGGGTCCCTCAACGGGGACCTGCCGGTTGTTGGCTGGCTGCCTGCGTGAAGCCCCTGAGGGCCTTAGCGGCGGACCACTTCAGCGGACTCGATGCCCAGGGCGGTCCTCAGGTCGGTTTCCCGTTCATGCATCCCTGCGCGCACGGCGTCGGCGAAGTCGTAAACTCCGTCGGCCAGCCGTCCCACGGTGCGGTTGAGGCCCTCCGGCCCGAGGCTGGACTGGGCCTGGCTCACTTTTCGGAAGGCAATGACGCCAATGGCCACGCCGATTCCCATCCAGACAATTCTTTTCATGTTTGTTCTTTTCGGATCTAGCGGCTGCGGCGCCCGGCGGCGGGCTTCCGGCGGTTGGCGAAGGCGCTGCGGACGCCGTAGCTGAAGGCGGCAACCTTGATGAGCGGGGAACCAACCGTTGCGGCCACCAGCGAGGACAGCGCTGAGATGTTGGCGGACGCATCCGAGACGTTCGACGAGATGCCGTCAACCTTCTTCAGCTGCTGGTTGGTGGTGGAAACGGTGGCCGTGACCTCGTCCATCAGGGGGGTGGCGCCGTCGCTGAGGGACCTGATGGTGGTCCGCACCTCATCGAAGACTTTTCCCAGCTTCAGGATGGGCACCGCAAGCAGCAGGACCAGGAGCGCGAACACCCCGGCAGCGATCAGGCCGGCAATATCGCCACCAGACATAGACGTTCATCTCCTCGAAATTCCGTGGGTGGGTCCCATCCTGCAGGCGCCCGGAGGGGGCGCCGCGCAGATGTCCCCCAAGTACCTTACATACAAAGAAGCCCGCGGCGCTTGCCACGGGCTTCTTTGGGTACGCTGCTGGGATTTAGCGTGCGTAGAATTCGACGACGAGCTGCTCTTCGCAGGTCACCGGGATTTCGGAACGCTTGGGGCGGCGCACCAGGCGGGCCTGGAGGGCTTCCAGCTTGACGTCCAGGTAGGCCGGAACGGCAGGCAGGACGTCGCGGTGGGCACCGGCGGCGGCAACCTGGAGCGGAACCATGGTTTCGCTGCGGCTGTGGACGTGGACCAGCTGGCCCTCGCCGACGCGGAACGACGGGCGGTCAACGCGGACGCCGTCAACCATGATGTGGCGGTGCACAACCAGCTGGCGGGCCTGGGCGATGGTGCGGGCAAAGCCGGCACGCAGGACCAGGGCGTCAAGGCGCATTTCGAGCAGTTCGATGAGGTTCTCACCGGTCAGGCCCTTGGTGCGGCGGGCTTCTTCGAAGGCACGGGTCATCTGTGCTTCGCGGATGCCGTACTGGGCGCGCAGGCGCTGCTTTTCGCGCAGACGTACAGCGTAGTCGGAGTCCTGCTTCTTGCGGGCACGGCCATGCTCACCGGGGCCGTACGGGCGGCGCTCCATGTACTTGGCGGCCTTGGGGGTCAGAGCAATGCCGAGGGACCGCGAGAGGCGGGCCTGACGGCGAGCACGAGTGTTGTTAGCCACTTGTGTCCTTCCAATATCTGCGGTGTGTCAGTGTTACTGGCCTCCACGATGGAGAGCATCGGCCAACCGCTGCCTTTTGCTACTGGGCGCAGGGCATAACCTTGCCAACCTGAATTGGGGAGATTGTGCGTCCGCGCCTTGCCAGACAAAGATTCAGTTTACCACGGCATTACGTGCCCCGGACAATCCTCCGCAGGCGTTCCAGCCGTTGGGCGATATCCCGTTCGGCACCGTTGCCGGTGGGCTGGTAGTAGTCGCGGCCCACCAGGTCATCCGGCGGGTACTGCTGGGTGGCCACTGCGTGCGGCGCATCGTGGGCGTATTTGTAGCCAACGCCGTGGCCCAGCTGCTTCGAGCCCGGATAGTGGGCATCGCGCAGGTGCGCGGGAATTCCGACGCCGAGGCCCGCCCGGACGTCCGCGATCGCTTTGTTGATGCCCATGTAGGCGGCGTTCGACTTTGGTGCGGTGGCGAGGTGGACCACGGCCTCGGCCAGGATGATCCGACCCTCGGGCATACCGATCAGCTGGACCGCCTGTGCTGCTGCCACGGCGGTCTGCAGCGCGGTGGGGTCTGCCATGCCCACGTCCTCCGCCGCGGAGATGACAATCCGCCGGGCGACGAACCGGGGGTCCTCCCCCGCCTCGAGCATCCGGGCGAGGTAGTGCAGGGCCGCGTCCACGTCGGACCCCCTGATGGATTTGATAAAGGCGCTGGCTACGTCGTAGTGCTGGTCGCCGGCCCGGTCATACCGGACGGCGGCCGCATCCAGGGCGCGCTCGGTGTGGCGCAGCTCCACGGTGACCGGCTCTTCGTCGGCAGGCGCGGTGGGTGCGCCTTCCTCCCCCACGGAACGTTCGACGTCGTCCGCGTCACCGAACGCGACGCCGGCCGCGGCCTCCAGGGCCGTAAGGGCGCGGCGGGCGTCGCCGCCGGACAGCCGGATCAGGTGTTCCAGCGCATCATCGCTGAGCCGGACCTTGCCGCCCAGCCCCCGCGGATCCTCCACGGCCCGGACCAGGAGGCCCTCGATGTCAGCATCGGTCAGGGGCTTGAGCGTGAGGAGCAGGGAGCGGGAGAGCAGGGGCGAGACCACCGAGAAGGAGGGGTTCTCCGTGGTGGCAGCCACCAGGACCACCCAGCGGTTTTCGACGCCGGGCAGCAGGGCGTCCTGCTGGGCTTTGTTGAAGCGGTGGATCTCATCGAGGAACAGCACCGTGGTGGTCTTGTACAGGTCGCGGGCCGTCAGGGCGTCGTCCATGACACGTCGGACGTCCTTGACGCCTGCGGTGATGGCGGACAGCTCCACGAACTTGCGGCCGGGTCCGCGCGCAATCACATGCGCCAGGGTGGTCTTACCGGTACCGGGAGGGCCCCAGAGGATCAGGGAGCTGGGTCCGGCCGGACCGGCGGCATCCGCGCCCGCCCCGGCTGCCAGTTGGCGCAGCGGCGACCCCTGGCCGAGCAGGTGCTGCTGGCCCACCACTTCGTCCAGGGTGCGGGGCCGCATGCGGACGGCCAGCGGGCTGCGCGGCGAACCCTTGCCCCGCGAACCCTGTCCCCGGGAACCTGCGCTTTCCCCCGCGACGGGACGATCGTCGTCGTCGTTTTCTGGCCCGTTCCCGAAGAGATCATCCACATAGATAGGCTACTTCCAGTCCAGCACCTGCTTTTCCCCCTCCCCCAAACCCAAGGAACCGCCATGCCCGTCCCAGGTCCAACCGGTGCCCCGCCGTCCGTGAGGACAGCATTCGTGTCCGGTCCGCGGCTTGCGGGCTGGGCGGAGCGCTTCGGCACCTCCCACGGCGGTTACCAGCTGCAGGATGTCGACGACGGCCTGCTCCTTGTGGCGGCCGACGGCGCGGAGGCGCTCCTGCAGGCGCCGTGGCCGGCTAATGGGCGTCCGGGACGCGGCGCCGGCCCGCTGGAGCGGCTGGCTGCGCTTGCGTCACAGCCACGCCGCCTGGGATTGCTGCTGGTGCGGCGGGGCGGATACGGCATCGGGGTGACAAGCGAAGGCACCCTGCTCGCGTCCAAGGCCGGCACCCGGCACGTCCAGTCCCGAACGGCGGCTGGCGGCCAGTCCCAGCAGCGGTTTGCCCGCCGCCGTTCCAACCAGGCGGATGCCCTGGTGGCGGCCGTGGCGCAGCAGGCGGCGGAGGTGTTCCGCGCGGCCGCCTTCGAATATGTGGTGCCCGGCGGCGACAGGGCCCTGGCTGACCTGGTCCTCCAGGACCCCGCCCTGCGTGATTACGCGCGCCTGCCGCGCCTGCCCTACCTGGACGTTACCGAGCCCCGGGCCGCCGTGCTGAAGAAGGCCGCGGCTGATGCGTGCTCCGTAAGGGTGACAGTGACCGATCCGCCAGGCTGAGCCTGACGGGAACAGGGGGCGGCACAGGAGGAGGATTACCATTGAGCGGGAATCCGAAGGAGCAATGTGGCCAATTCCGCGTCGGGCGAGTCGATCATCGGCCGCTTCGTGAAGATCGTGAGTGCATTCGACGACCGCCATAGTTCCATGAGCGTCGCCGAACTTGGGCGCAGGACCGGGCTGCCGGTCACCACCACCTACCGGCTGGTCAACGATCTGCTCCACGAACGGCTGCTCGAACGTGAGCCCGGCGGCGACATCCATATAGGCACCCGGATGTGGGAACTGGCCTCCCGGGGGTCCAAGACGCTCAGCCTGAGGGAAGCCGCGCTGCCTTTCATGGAGGACGTCCAGTCCGTGGTGCAGCACTCCACCACGCTGGGCATCCTGGATTCGGACGAAGTGCTGTACATCGAGCGCCTGGGCTCGGATAAGACCATCGTGGACATCACCAAAGTTGCGGGCCGGCTGCCGCTCCACGCGACGTCGTCGGGCCTAGTCCTCCTGGCACACTCCCCCGCGGCCTACCAGGACAGGTTCTTGGCCCGGCCCCTGACGAAATTCACCGAAACGACGCTGACCGACCCGTCCGAGCTGCGCCGCCATCTGGCCGCGATCAGGCAGCGGGGCTTTGCAGCCATGCCGGGCGTGATTGTTCCCGAATCCAGCGGCATCGCCGTTCCCGTCTTCGGACCGGACAACTCCATCCGCGCGGCGCTCAGCGTGGTGGTCCCGCGCAACGAGGAGAATGCAGCCGCCCGGGTGCCCGTGCTGATGGCATCGGCCCGCGGGATCTCGCGGGCCCTCGGCTGGCGGGGCGAGTTGAAGGGCACCCTTCGCCAGAGCCACTAGGCAAAGCCACAGGAACCAACTTTTGCCGTTGATCGGTAAACATGTGGTTCCAGTCACAGCTCCCCTGCCACTCTGGCTGGGATGCAGCAACGAGGCTGCTGGAGTTACGAGGAGCAGACCGCATGAACACCACAGCGAACCGCGTGGCAGGCAAGACTGCAGTCGTCACAGGGGGCCGCGGTGACCTGGGCAAGGCCACCGCCGCCCTGCTGGCAGAACACGGCGCAGCAGTCGCCAGCCTGGACGTTGCCGGCATCCCCGCCGCAACCTCCCACACCAACGTCAAAGAGTACGACGTCGATGTCACCAGCGAGGAGAGCGTCGCGGAAGCCATCCGCCAGGTCCGCGAGGATCTCGGGACGCCGGACATCCTGGTCAACGCCGCCGGAATAATTGGGCCGGCCGGAGCCTCGCACACCGCCTCGGTGTCCGACTTCGACACGATCTTCAACGTCAACGTCAAGGGCGTTTGGCTCATGACCAAGCACGTGATCCCCGGCATGATCGAAAAGGGCGCCGGCAGTATCGTCAACTTCTCCTCCATCCACGGAATCACGGGCGGACGGAACGTGCCGCTGTACCACGCGACCAAGGGTGCAGTCCGGCTCCTGAGCAAGTCCGATGCGGCGGCGTACGGTGCCCACGGCATCCGGGTGAATTCCATCCACCCCGGCTCCATGGACACCCGGATGAGCCGCCGCTCCGCCGAGCAGTCGGACATCGGCGCTGATGCTTACTACAAGCAGCTGGTGGGCTCCAATCCCCTTCCCCGGCAGGGCAAACCGGACGAGATCGCCTACGGGGTGCTGTACCTGGCCTCCGACGAGTCCCGCTTCACCACCGGTTCCGAGCTGGTTATCGACGGCGGCTACACCGCCATCTAACCCGGGCGCCGGGTTCCCGGCCCTGGCAGCCGCTTGACAGAGCCGTTGGCGCAGGCATCTGCGCAACCATTTCCTCCTCCTGAAAGGCAACACCCATGAAATTCGTCAATGGAACCGCAGCCGAAAGCTACGACGTCGTCATCGTCGGATCCGGCGCCGGCGCACTCACCGCGGCGGCCACCGCAGCGCGCGCCGGCAAGTCCGTCGTCGTCCTGGAAAAGAGCCCCCTGCTGGGCGGCACGTCCGCCGTCTCCGGCGGCATGCTGTGGGTGGCGGATAACCACCACGCCCGGGAAGCCGGCATGACCGATTCGAAGGAAGCGGCCGCAAAGTACGTGCGTGCCGTGGCCCGGGGACGCGGACGGGAGGAGCTCCTGGACGCCGCCCTGGACTACGGGGACCAGATGCTCCGCTTCGTTGAGGAGGAATGCGGCGTCCGCTTCATCTTCCTCAACAACTTCCCGGACTACCGCCAGGACCTCCCCGGCGCGGTGGAGGGCGGCCGCACAGTGGAACCCGAGCTGTTCAACAGCAAGGAAGCCCTCGGCAAGCTCACCGCGCACGTCCGCACTGACGGCCGGGCCCCGTTCACAATGCAGGAATACGAAAACTGGGGCGCCTTCACCAAGTTCCCCTGGGACGACCTCAACCAGCGCCAGGCTGACGGGCTCGTGGCCAAGGGCCAGGCCCTGGTGTCCATGCTCCTTGCCAGCCTGGTCCGCGACGGTGCCGCACTAGTCACCGAAGCACGGGGCCGTCGGCTGCTGACAGACGGCACCCGGGTAACCGGCGTCGAGGTCGAATCCGGTCAGGCCTTCCACGCAAACGATGCCGTAGTACTGGCCACCGGCGGCTTCGAATGGGACAAGGCACTCGCCGACTCGATGCTGGCCTCGCGGCTTTACACGATGTGCTCGCCGCCCTCGAACACCGGCGACGGCCTGCGGATGGCCCAGCGGATCGGCGGCCAGACCCGCGGCACCAGGGAAGCCTGGTGGGCCCCAATGTCCGTCACCGGGGACACCCGGGACGGCCAGCCGATCGGCACCCTGCTGCGCTTCGAACGCCAGGGCCCTGGATCGATCATGGTGAACCGCCACGGCCACCGTTTCGCGAACGAATCCCAGAACTACAACGACCTCGCCCGGAGCCTGCAGTCCTGGGACTCCCCCAAAAACCAGACCCTCAATACCCCTGTCCACGTAATCGTCGACCACACGTACATGGAGCGCTATGGCATCCTGGCCCACCGCGCCGGCCAGCCCACTCCCGGCTACCTGATCGAGGCGGACACATTAGAAGAACTCGCGGCCAAGATCGACGTGCCTGCGGAAGACCTCCGCGCAACCGTGGCACGGTTCAACGAATACGCGGTCAAGGGCGAAGACCCCGACTTCGGCCGCGGTGAAAGCGCCTACGACAAGTACTGGGGCGACGAGGAGAACCCGTACCCGAACCCCTCTCTCGGTCCGCTGCAGACCGGGCCGTTCTACGCCATGGAAGTGGTCAATGGCGCTTTCGGCACCAACGGCGGCGTTGCAACCGACGGGCTGGCCCGCGTGCTCGACGTCGACAACCAGCCCATCAAGGGCCTGTTCGCCGCTGGAAACACAACCGAAAACGCCTACGCAGCCGGATACCCCGGCGCCGGAGCAACCCTTGGGCCAATCATGACTATGGGCTACCTGGCAGGCCGCACCATCGCCGGGCTGCGGCCGGAGTATTGCGCGGCTGAACGAAACGGAGCAGGCGCGGAACTGGTGGGTGCCTGAGATGATCCGCCATACCGTGCTCTTCAAGTTCAAACCGGATTTTCCGCCCGCTGACAAGCATGCCTGGATCACCGGACTCGACAGGATGGCCGGGAACATTCCCGGCATGCTCAGCCTGACCCACGGCGCTAACGTGCTCGGGACCGAGCGCTCTTTCGACTACGCCATTGTGGCCGATTTCGAATCGGTCGAGGACATTGCGGTCTACAACACCCATCGCCTGCACGAGCCGCTTAAGTCCTACTCATTTCCCAACAGCCAGCAAATCCTCTCGGTGGACTTCCACCTGGCGGATTCCCAGCAGGCTCCCACTGAGACACCGACGTCTTGAGGAGAACCATGCAGTCCATGTCCCCATCCCAATCGGCACCAGATACTGCCCAGCGTAAAACTCCGGGCAAAGCGGCGTTGGCGTCCTTCCTCGGCAGCACGCTTGAGTACTACGATTTCTTCATCTACGGGACGGCCGCCGCCCTGGTCTTTCCGCACATCTTCTTTCCGACCGCAGACCCGGCGGTCGGGTTGATCAGTGCATTTGCCACGTTCGGCGTAGCCTACGTCGCCCGTCCGGTTGGAGGCCTGGTCATGGGCCACTTCGGGGACAAACTGGGCCGCAAGAAAATCCTGCTGCTCACCCTCGGCATCATGGGCCTGTCGTCATTGGGTATCGGGTTCCTGCCCGGTTACGAACAGGTGGGCATCTGGGCCCCGATCCTCCTGGTGGCCGGCCGCCTGGCCCAGGGGTTTTCCGCCGGCGCGGAATCGGCGGGCGCCTCGACCCTGACCCTCGAACATTCACCGGAAGGAAAAAGGGGCTTCTTCACCAGCTTCGTGATGACCGGCTACGCCTCCGGCATGGTGCTTGCCACCCTCGTCTTTATTCCCGTGGCAGCCCTGCCACAAGAAGCCATGATGGCTTGGGGATGGCGCATTCCCTTCTGGCTCTCCATCGTGGTCCTCGGGATCGCTTATTGGGTGCGGACGCACTTGGACGAGACCCCCGTTTTTGAGGAAGCCCAGGCAACGGACCAGGTGGCCCCGATGCCGATTAAGGAAGTGCTCAGGTTCCAGGGGGCTGACGTTATGCGCGTCGTGGGGATGTCCATCATGTCCGTCATGCAGACCGTTTTCACCGTGTTCGGATTGGCCTATGCCACCACTACTGCCGGCTTTGACCGAGCGTCCATCCTGACCGTCAATGCTGTGGCCATCGGACTGTCGATGGTGGCCATGCCGCTCGCGGCCAGGCTTTCGGACCGGATAGGACGACGCCCCTTGCTGCTTACGGCCGCCATCGGCTGCTCGGTTACGATCTTCCTCTACTTCCTCGCCCTGTCCTCCGGCAACCTCGCGCTGGTCTTCCTGTCCGCCTTCCTCAACATGACGGTGCTCTATTCGGGCTTCAACGGCATTTGGCCGGCATTCTTCGCGGAACAGTTCGCCGCCCCCGTCCGTTACACCGGAATGGCACTGGGTAACCAGCTCGGACTGGTTCTCGCCGGATTCGCACCAATGATTGCCGGCATGCTCCTTGCCCCCGGTATAACCGGTTGGATTCCGGTGGCTGTCTTCGCCACGGTCTGCATGCTTATCGCGGCAGCATCGGCCTTCTACTCCCCGGAGACCTTCAGGACACCTATTGCCGAACTGGGCGCCTCCTACCTCAAGGGATCCGCACAGCGCCGTGATCTGCTGCAGGCAAGCAGGCATGAACTGCAGGACGCACCAACAGCGGGCACCCGGATCCACTGATCCCGCGGGCCCCTAATGCAGCCCTAGCAACCAGTCTGGGCGCGCTGCGGGCGTTCCTGCCGGTACAGGTATCGGCCGGCCTCACGGAACCCGGCTTTCCCGTAGAGTTGCTGCGCCCCACGGTTCGCCGCTGTGACCAGAAGCCAGAAGCCGTCCAATCCCCGCTCGTTGCCTGCCCGCAGCAGGGATTGCAGGATGACGGCCGCGAAGCCCTGGCGGCGCGCGTCCGGAAGGGTAGCCATGCAGTAGAGGCCGCCCTGCCCGCTGCCGCGCGGGAGGGCAAGGCGCCCGACGGCGGCAGCCCTGCCACCACGGTCCCGCACCAGGGCATACACGGAGGGACAGCCCCTGAGGATGGTTTCCGCGACGGCCGGGGAGTCCTCCCCGCCGCGGCCGTCCACCTCCCACCAGACCCGCAGCCACTCCCCTGACGGCTCCGTGGCGAGTTCCACCGCCGGCGTGGCGCCTGCGGGAATCCGGGCATCCATCGCGCTGCGGGTCATGACCAGGGTCTCGGACTGGCGGGTGAAGCCCTCCGCGTCCAGCAGCTCATGGAGACCGGACGCTGCCGGGGTGTCGAAGACTTGGAAGATGACCGGCAAGCGGCGGCTGCGGTACCAGGCCCTGGCCTCCCTGAGCAGGCCCGGGAGGTCGTCGCTGCACCGGTCGACACCGTACTCTTCACTGCGTGGCCAGATGGAGTTGGCCCGTTGGGTGACGCCTGCGGCCGCACGAAGCGTCCAGCTGCCGGCATCATGGCGGTCCGGTGCTGGCCATGCTGCGTCCATGGCGGCTTCAAGGCCCGGGGGTGCGGGTTGGACCGGGCTCGGTGTGGTCACGGGGCTGTTCCTTCCTTAACGGCAGGAGGTCCCCCGGGCGAACCGGGGAACCTCCAATGATTGCGGCCTGGAGCCACTAACCGTGCACTACTGCTTGTCTTCGGGCTTCTTCACTTCGGGCTTTTTGGCCTCGGGCTTGAAGTCCACCCCTGCTTCCTTGCGCTGCTGCGGCGTGATGGGGGCCGGGGCCTCGGTGAGGGGGTCGTGTCCACCGCCGGACTTCGGGAAGGCGATGACGTCGCGGATGGACTCGACTCCTGCCAGCAGGGAGACCACGCGGTCCCAGCCGAAGGCGATGCCGCCGTGCGGAGGCGCGCCGTACTTGAAGCCCTCCAGCAGGAACCCGAACTTGGTCTGGGCGTCCTCCTTGTCCAGGCCCATCAGTTCGAAGACGCGCTCCTGCACGTCGCGCTGGTGGATACGGATGGAGCCGCCACCAATTTCGTTGCCGTTGCAGACGATGTCGTAGGCGTAGGAGAGCGCCGACTCGGGATCCTTGTCGAACGTGTCAAGGAATTCCGGCTTGGGTGAGGTGAAGGCGTGGTGCACGGCAGTCCACTGGCCTCCGCCGACAGCAACGTCGCCGGAGGCAACGGCAGCGGCGGCGGGCTCAAACATGGGCGCGTCCACAACCCAGCAGAAAGCCCAGTCCGTGGGGTCGATCAGGCCGGTGCGGTGGCCGATTTCCACGCGGGCGGCACCCAGCAGGGCGCGCGAGGGAGTCTTTTCACCAGCGGCGAAGAAGATGCAGTCGCCGGGCTTCGCGCCCACAGCGTCGGCCAGGCCGGCACGCTCGAACTCGGTGAGGTTCTTCGCCACGGGGCCGGCGAGTTCGCCGTCCTCCTTGTACAGGACGTAGGCAAGGCCCTTGGCGCCGCGCTGCTTGGCCCATTCCTGCCACGCGTCCAGGGCACGGCGTGCCTGGGAAGCGCCGCCGGGCATGACCACGGCACCCACGTAGGGAGCCTTGAACACGCCGAAGTTGGTGTCCTTGAAGAAATCGGTGAGCTCGGTCAGTTCCAGCCCGAAGCGAAGGTCCGGCTTGTCGGAGCCGTACCGGGCCATGGCGTCGGCGTAGGTGATGCGCTGGATGGGCGTCGGGATGTCCGCTCCGATGAGCTGCCACACTGCCTTAACGATGTTTTCGCCCAGCCGGATGATGTCGTCCTGGTCGACGAAGCTGGCCTCGATGTCCAGCTGGGTGAATTCCGGCTGCCTGTCCGCACGGAAGTCCTCATCGCGGTAGCAGCGTGCAATCTGGTAGTACTTCTCGAACCCGCCCACCTGCAGCAGCTGCTTGAAAAGCTGCGGGGACTGCGGGAGCGCGTACCAGGAACCCGGGGCCAGGCGTGCCGGAACCAGGAAGTCACGGGCGCCTTCCGGCGTCGAACGCGTCAGCGTGGGCGTCTCAATCTCCACGAAGCCCTCCTGGTGGAGCAGGTCGCGCGCCACCCGGTTGGCCTCGGAGCGCAGGCGCAGGTTGCGGCTGGGGCCGGGGCGGCGAAGGTCCAGGTAGCGGTGCTTGAGGCGGGCTTCCTCGCCGACTTCCACGTGTTCGTCAATTTGGAACGGCAGGGGGTCGGAGGTGTTGAGGATGGTGACATCCTCGGCGATGACCTCGATCTCTCCGGTCGCGAGGGCGGGATTCTCGTTCCCCTCCGGACGCTTGGACACGGTGCCCGTGACCTGCAGGACGTACTCGTTGCGCAGTCCGTGGAACACTTCTTCCTCGCGGACCACCACCTGGGCCACGCCGGAAGCGTCGCGAAGGTCAACGAATGCCACACCACCGTGATCACGACGGCGGCCCACCCAGCCGGCCAGGGTTACGGTTTGTCCAATGTGCTCGGAACGAAGGGATCCGAGGTCATGTGTGCGCAGCACAGCACGCCTTTCTGCGGGAAAACAGTGGGAAGTTTCAATATGATCGTTGCGGGAACGATCCCGTCCGAGTTTACCCGCTGGAAAGGGAATGCCGCCGCATGAGCGAACCGCAGCAGCTGCAGCGCAGGCTCGGGACCTTTGACGCCACCGCGATCGGACTGGGTTCCATGCTGGGTGCCGGCGTGTTTGTGGTCTTCGCTCCGGCCGCCGCGCTGGCAGGGAATCTCCTGGTCCTGTCGGTGCTCATCGCGGGAGTAGTGGCGTACTGCAACGCCGTGGCCTCTGCCGCCCTCGCCGCCAAATACCCCACCAGCGGCGGTACTTACGTGTACGGGCGGAACCAGCTCGGCGAGTGGCCGGGTTTCCTGGCCGGCTGGGGTTTCGTGACAGGCAAGACGGCGTCGTGCGCGGCCATGGCGTTGACGTTCGGCAGCTACGTAGCGCGGGATTATGCGGTCCCGGTGGCTGTGGCCGCCGTCGTGGCGCTCACCGGAGTCAACCTGCTCGGCATTACCCGGACCGCCCTGCTGACACGCATCCTGCTGTGCATGGTCCTGGCGACGCTGGTGTTCGTCGCCGTGGCCGCGTGGCTGGGCCCGCACACCGCGGCGGTACTGGCCGGGCCGCCGTCGGGCAACCCGGCGGGAGTCCTGCCGGCAGCAGGGCTCATGTTTTTCGCTTTCGCCGGCTACGCCCGGATCGCCACGCTGGGCGAAGAGGTCAAAGACCCCACACGGGCCATCCCGCGGGCCATCCTGGCGGCCCTGGCAGCCGCTTTCGCCATCTACCTGCTGCTGGCACTGCTCCTGCTGAACCACCTCGGAGAGCGGCTTGCCGCGTCCGGAACTCCCCTGCTGGACGCAGTATTGGATTCCCGCCTTGCCCCTGCCGCGCCGCTGGTGCAGGCGGGCGCAGCCGCTGCATGCCTGGGTGCCCTCCTCGCCCTCATCACGGGCGTGGGGCGGACCACCCTGGCCATGGCACGGGAACGCGACCTGCCGGGTCCGCTGGCAAAGGTGGGCGGCACCCACACCGTCCCGTTCGTTGCGGAACTGGCTGTGGCCGTCGTCGTCATCCTGCTCCTGCTGACCACCAACGTGATGACGGTGGTGGGCTTCTCAAGCTTCGGCGTACTGGTGTATTACGCCGTGGCGAACGCGTCCGCCTTCACCCTCACGGCCCATCCCGGCTATGCCCGCCGCTGGCTGAACGCCGTGGGATTCCTGGGCTGTGTCGTCCTCGCCTTCACCCTGCCGCCGGCGCCCGTGCTGACCATGGCCGCGGTCCTCGCAGCCGGGGTGGCCGGGCGCTGGCTGGCGCTGCGCCTCCGGCAGCACCAGTCCTGACTTGCCGGGCTACACGGAGGCTGCTGCGGGGGCGGTGGTTTCAACCTGAACCGTCAGGTCCTCCAGCGGCGGCATCCAGGTTTCGGGCGCGGCCAGCACCTGTTCGCCAGTACGGATGTCCTTGACCTGGTGGGTGCCGTCCTCGTCGGTGAACCAGACGAACGGGATGCCGCGCCGGTCCGCGAACTTGATCTGCTTACCGAACTTTTCTGCCTTGGCCGCCACTTCCGTGGGGATACCCCTGCTGCGCAGGAGCGCGGCGACGTCCTGCGCACCGCCCCAGCTGTCGTCGTGGTTCAGGGCCACCAGCACCGCCGTGGGAACCGAACGGGAGGCCTTGGCCAGGTCCTGGCTCAGGATCCGGGAGACCAACCGGGTCACGCCGATGGACAGCCCGACGCCCGGGAACTTCCGGTTTCCCTTGGACGCCAGGGCGTCGTAGCGGCCACCGGAGCAGATGGACCCGAGCTGCTCGTGGCCCACCAGCACGGTTTCCACCACGGTGCCGGTGTAGTAGTCCAGGCCGCGGGCGATGCTGAGGTCGGCCAGCACCTTGCCGGGAGCCCGCTGCACGGCGGCATCGATAACCTGCTCCAGTTCGTCGAGGCCTTCATCCAGGAGCTCGTTGGTGACGCCGAGGGCACGGACCTGCGCCACGAAGGATGTGTCGTCCGTGCGGATTGCTGCCAGCTGCAGCGCCTTGGCGGCCTGGTCATCGGAAGCGCCCAGCTCGGACTTCAGCAGCTCAGCCACCTTGGCGGGACCGATCTTTTCAAGCTTGTCGATGCTGCGCAGCACGCCTGCGGTGTCATCGAGGCCGATGCCGCGGTAGAAGCCTTCGGCGAGCTTGCGGTTGTTGATCCGGAGGCGGAAGTCGGGGATGGGCAGGGCACTGAGGGCCTCGGCGATGACCAGTGCAATCTCGACGTCGTAACGGAACGGAAGCTCGCCGTCGCCCACAACATCGATGTCCGCCTGGGTAAACTCACGGGCCCGGCCTTCCTGGGGCCGCTCGCCGCGCCACACTTTCTGGATCTGGTAGCGGCGGAACGGGAAGGCGAGGTAGCCGGCGTTTTCAACGACGTAGCGGGCAAACGGCACCGTCAGGTCAAAATGCAGGGCCAGCGCGTGGGGATCCGCTTTACCGCCCTTTACCGGGTTGTCGCTCTCATCCTCCTGGAGCCGGCTGAGTCCATACACTTCCTTGTCGATCTCACCCTTGCGGAGCAGCTGGCCCACCGTCTCCACAGCCCGGGTTTCGATCGAGGCAAAACCATGCAGCTCAAAGACCCTGCGCAGGGTATCGAGCACATGCAGCTCCACCAGCCGCTCCTCGGGAAGCCACTCGGGGAATCCGGACAGGGAGGCGGTGCGTGCCATGGGGAAGGTTCTCCTTAGGGATGGAAGGCGCGGCGCACTGCCGGCCACACCGTTCAGGGACGGCGTACGGCGGCAGCACAGCCGGCCATGCATAAACTATGTGCGGCAGCCAGTTTATGCGTTCATCCGTGTGCATCTCTAATACGGCGGACGGCACGGACTGGCCGCTGAATTCTTCGCGCCGCGGCCAACCGCGGCACACCAGCAGCCCGACGATGAGGAGGACCCTTGCCGGCCAGTTCACGCAGTGCCCGCGAAACGAAACGGCGCATCCAGCAAATGGAAGCCAAGCGTGACCTCCGGCGCGACCAGGAAAGGCGGCGCAAGCGCGACAACCTCGTGGCCGCCGGCGCGGGAACCGCCGCCGTACTGCTCGCCGTCGTCCTCCAGCTCACGGCGTTCGCCGGAAACCCGAC
This sequence comes from Arthrobacter sp. NicSoilC5, assembly GCF_019977395.1. Classification (NCBI taxonomy): domain Bacteria; kingdom Bacillati; phylum Actinomycetota; class Actinomycetes; order Micrococcales; family Micrococcaceae; genus Arthrobacter; species Arthrobacter sp. NicSoilC5. The sequence continues at coordinate 856,014 of NZ_AP024660.1, forward strand.
CGAGGACGAGTATGCTGCCGCGCAGGCAGGCCTGACCGAGCCATCGGCCTCGGCCAGCGCCTCCCCCACTCCATCCGCTGCTGCAACCAACGGGCCGAACATCCCGGCCGCAGACTCGGCGGCCGGCAAGACTTTCACGGGCCAACTGCTGCTGAACGGCAGTCCTCTGGGCGTGGAGGTGGACGGAACCAAGGCTCCCCAGGCCGCGGCGGTCTTCAAGTCCCTCAGCGACGAAGGCTATTTCAACGGCAAGACGTGCCACCGGCTCACCACCGCAGACCAGTTCGGCGTGCTGCAGTGCGGTTCGCCCACGGGCGACGGCCAGGGAGACCCCAACTACACGTGGGGTCCGCTGGAGAACACCCCGGCGGACAACATGTACCCCGCCGGCACCATCGCCGTGGCCCGTACCGGCAACAACGCCTACGGCAACGGGACACAGTTCTTCATTGTCTATAAGGACACCGCGATTCCGGCAGACGCAGCGGGGGGCTATACCGTGGTGGGAAAGGTGACCTCGGGGCTTGATGTGGTGTCCAACATTGCTGCCGCCGGTATCACGCCAGGTGCCAGCGACACGGACGGCGCACCAAAACAACCAGTCACGATAGACTCGTTTTCTCTGAAGTAGGAGCCGGGCCGGCAAGGCCGCGGTGCAGTACGTGAGTATTTCCCTCCAAGCGAAAGACTTTTAGCGGTGACAGACAGTCAGAAATCCGACGAAACAGCAACAGGCGTAACCGAACCAACGGCTCCGGCCGAGGACGCTGCCGATACTGCTGCACAGGCCGGGCACGCACCTGCGGCCCCCGAAGCAACCGCTTCAGAGGAGGGCACTGCTGAAGAAAGCCCTGTTGACGAGGACACTGCTGACGCAGCCAGTGTTGGCGCGGCCAGTGTTGACGCGGCCAGTGGGCAGGATGCAGAGGGCCAGTCCGGGGTAGCCACTACCGCGGCGCCGTCCGTGCCTGCTGCCGCACCCGGCCCCCGGCCGTCAGCACCGTCGCCTGCTGCCTTCGCATCGCGTCCCAAGCCCGCTGCCGCCGCTCCCGCTGCCGCACCGGTGCCCGCTGCGCCCAGCACGTCTGTCGCCGAGGCCTCCAAGTGGGGCCGAGTGGAAGGGGACGGCCACGTCTACCTGAATATCGACGGCGGCGAGCACCCCGTGGGACAGTACCCCGGCGTGAGCGGTGACGAGGCGCTGATCTACTTTGCGCGGAAGTACGACGACGTCGTGGCGCAGATCGTCCTCCTCGAACAGCGTGTCAGCTCCAAGGCTCCCAGCACGGACATGCAAAAGACGGTGACGCACCTGCGTGAACAGCTCGCCGAACGGAACATGGTGGGCGACCTGCGGGCAGCCGAAGCGCGACTGGACAAGCTCGCCGTCGAAATCACGGAGCTGGAGAAGGCCGAGAAGGCCGAGCACGATGCCGTGCGTGCATCCGAGCTTGCAGCGCGTGAGGCCATCGTCACCGAGGCGGAGCAGATTTCCGGCCAGGATCCCGCCCAGACGCAGTGGAAGACCTCCAGCGCCCGGATGAACGAGCTGTTCGAGAACTGGAAGGCAGCCCAGAAGAGCGGCGTGCGGCTGGGCCGCAGCAACGAGGACGCCCTCTGGAAGCGCTTCCGCGCCGCCCGCACCGTCTTCGACCGCCACCGCCGGGCCTATTTCTCCCAGCTGGACAGCAACAATTCCGCAGCCAAGGCTGCCAAGGAGAAGCTGATCGCCGAGGCCGAAGCCCTATCCACGTCAACCGACTGGGGCTATGCCGCCGGCGAATACCGCCGGCTGATGGACCAGTGGAAGGCATCACCGCGCGCCAGCCGGAAGGATGACGACGCCCTGTGGGCACGGTTCCGCGCCGCGCAGGACGTGTTCTTCACCTCGCGCCAGGCAGCCAACGACGAAATCGACCAGGAGTACGCCGCCAACCTTACGGTGAAGGAGGCGTTGCTGGCCGAGGCCAACGGCATCCTTCCGGTGAAGGACCTGGCAGCCGCCAAGAAGGCGCTCCAGTCCGTCCGTGACCGTTGGGAAGAGGCCGGCAAGGTACCCCGGGCCGACATGGGCCGGATCGAAGCCGGGCTCCGGAAGGTTGAAGACGCCGTCCGCCACGCCGAAGAAGAGCAGTGGCAGCGGTCCAACCCCGAACGCAAGGCACGCACCAACAGTGCACTCTCGCAGCTGGAATCCGCCATTGCCGGGCTCCAGGAAGACCTTGCCAAGGCCGAAAAGAGCGGTGACCAGCGCAAGATCAAGGCTGCCCGGGAGGCCCTCGAGGCCCGCCAGGCCTGGCTTGACCAGATCCAGCGTTCCGCCAGCGAGCTGTCCTAGGCTTCTCGCGCTGAGCTTCTCTGGCTTGGGCTGAAAGACACAGGCCCGGTCCCGGTTATCCACATAACCCGGACCGGGCCTGTGCCCGTTAACCACGGTCCGGGCAGGATGGGGGTATGGCCATACCACCAGCATCCTCCGACGCCGGACCGGGCAGGGACCCCGCCGCTTCCCCACCGGGGCCGGGCTGCCCGGCAGGCGCAGCAGAGGCGGCCGCGGCGCCACGCTTTCCCGAACTGTACGCACCCGGGGTCCCCTTCGCCGGTCCGGAACTGCAGTCCCTGGCCGCCGACGGACTGCTGGCACGGTTCCACCAACACGGTTACACGCTTCCGGGGTTGCCGGCGTCCCCGCAGCTGCGGGCAAGGGCGGCCGCGGGTGCTGTGCCGGCGGCCATCCGTCAGCGGGTCGTAGCGGGGCGGATGACTGCGGCGTGGATCTACGGCTGCGCTGCGGAGCCGGACAGGCTGGCCCTCCTGGTTGATGCCAAGCGGCGGGTATCCAGCCTGCGGAATACCCGCGGCTGCACGCTCCACGAGGTGAGGCTGGGGCCGTTCGACGTGATCAGCCTGGGCGGCCTGATGGTTTCCAGCCCCTTGCGGACCGCCCTTGACATCGCCCTGCACGTGGAACCGGAACGTGCCGTACCGGCCCTCGCCGGCTTGCTGGCCCGCCCGCAGCAGGACGTGCGGTTGCGGCTGCTGGTGCGCGCCATCGAAGCAACACCCAGGGTGCCGCACAAGCGGGCTGCTTTGGAAAAGCTCGCCCTGTTAGCTCCGGCGTTTGTTGCCGGTGGTGCGGTAGACGTCGAAGACCCCGTCGATCCTGCGCACGGCGCTGAGGACGTGGCTGAGGTACTTGGGGTCGCCCATCTCGAACGCGAACTTTGAGATGGCCACCCGGTCCGTGGAGGTGTGGACGCTGGCCGCGAGGATATTGACGTGGTTGTCGGAAAGGACCCGCGTCACGTCAGACAGCAGTGATTTGCGGTCCAGGGCCTCCACTTGGATCTCCACCAGGAAAACGCTCGACTGGGTTGGCGCCCAGTCCACGTCCACGATCCGGTCCGGCTGGTCCTTCAGGTCCGAGATGTTGGTGCAGTCGGTGCGGTGCACGGAGACGCCGGATCCCCTGGTCACAAAGCCCAGGATAGGGTCCGGTGGAACGGGCGTGCAGCAGCGGGCCAGCTTCACCCAGACGTCGCCCACGCCGCGGACCACAACACCGGAGTCGGAGAAGCGGGCCTTGCTGACCTGGGTGGGGATGCTGACCTCTTCGACGTCATCATCGGCACTCTCGTTGCCGCCCAGGCTTTCGATCAGCTTTTCCATGACCGACTGGGCAGATGTGTGCCCGTCGCCCACGCCGGCGTAGAGGCCGGAGATGTCCGTGTATTTGAATTCCTCGGCCACGGCGGCCAGGGCCTCGTGCGTCATCAGCCGCTGCAGTGGCAGGTTCTGTTTCCGCATGGCACGGGTCAACAGCTCCTTGCCGCGGTCAATGGCCTCTTCGCGGCGTTCCTTGCTGAACCACTGGCGGATCTTGTTGCGTGCCCTGGCACTCTTGACGAAGTGCTGCCAGTCCTGGCTGGGTCCGGCCCCCTCGGCTTTGGAGGTAAAGATTTCCACCCAGTCGCCGTGGTTCAGCTCGCTGTTAAGCGGGACCAGCTTGCCGTTGACCCGGGCGCCAATGGTGCGGTGGCCTACCTCCGTGTGCACGGCGTAGGCAAAGTCCACGGGCGTTGATCCTGCCGGCAGCGCCATGACTTCGCCCTTGGGTGTGAAGACGAACACTTCGCGGGCGTTGATTTCAAAGCGCAACGAGTCCAGGAACTCGCCGGGATCCGAGGTTTCCTGCTGCCAGTCCACCAGGGAGCGCAGCCATCCCATGTCGCCGTCGCGGGGGCTTCCGGGGCCCACCGCGGTGCGGTTGGGCTGGTCCTTGTACTTCCAGTGGGCCGCCACGCCATACTCGGCCCGGCGGTGCATCTCGTGCGTGCGGATCTGGATCTCCACCGGTTTACCGCCGGGGCCGATCACGGTGGTGTGCAGGGACTGGTACATGTTGAACTTGGGCATCGCGATGTAGTCCTTGAACCTGCCGGGCAGGGGGTTCCAGCGCGAATGCATGGTGCCCAGGGCGGCGTAGCAGTCCCGGACGGAGTCCACCAGGACACGGACACCCATGAGGTCGTTGATGTCGTCGAAGTCCTTGTCGCGGACAATCATCTTTTGGTAGATGGAGTAGTAGTGCTTGGGCCGGCCGGTAATAGTTGCTTTGATCTTGGCCGCGCGCAGGTCCTCGGTGATCTGGTCCCGGATGACGCCCAGGCTCTTTTCCCGCTCGGGGGTCCGGTCCCCCACCATCCTGACGATTTCCTCGTACACCTTGGGGTAGAGGGCCGCGAAGGACAGGTCCTCGAGCTCCCACTTGATGGTGTTCATGCCCAGCCGGTGCGCCAGCGGGGCGAAGATTTCGAGGGTTTCACGGGCTTTGCGGGCGGACGATTCGGCTGATACGAAGCGCCAGGTACGGGCGTTGTGGAGCCGGTCGGCCAGCTTGATCATGAGGACGCGGATGTCCTTGGCCATGGCCACAACCATCTTGCGGACCGTTTCCGACTGGGCGGCCTCGCCGAAACTGACCTTGTCCAGTTTGGTCACGCCGTCCACCAGCATGGCCACTTCCGGCCCGAAGTCCCGCTTCAGGTCCGCGAGGGTGTACGGGGTGTCCTCGACGGTGTCGTGCAGCAGGGCCGCCGCCAGGGTTGTGCCGCTGAGGCCTAGCTCGGCGAGGATGGTGGCCACAGCCACCGGATGGGTAATGTACGGGTCCCCGCTCTTGCGCTTCTGTCCGCGGTGGCTCCGCTCAGCTACGTCGAAGGCGCGCTGGATGAGGTCGAAGTCCTCTTTGGGATTGTTGGCCCGGACAGTGCGCAACAGCGGCTCTAGGATGGGCGAATAGGTGGCTGCTCCACGACCGGTCAGGCGGGCAAGGCGCGACCGGGTGCGCTCCCTTCGGCCGGGAAACGTTGCCCGTGATCCCGAATTGTCAACAGGAACCAAGGACCCTGGGCGCGCAGAGGATGCCGCACCGGCTTGTACACCGGCAGGACTTTTTTCTTCCTCTGCCGTTGGCACCGACGCCGAACGTTCTTCCAATGAAGCACCCCTCACCACCGTTTAATTACTCCAGTCTATTCCCCCGGGCAGCCACTTTTATAACCGGGCGCGGACAGCCAAAGGCCGGGCAGCGCACGGTGTGCGTTGCCCGGCCTTTGAGGGAATCGCGGGTGCCTGTAGCTGGCAGGTCAGGCTTTAGCCGGCGATGCCGGAACTGCCCGTTCGGTTGAACCGGCCCGCCGCTGCTGGACGCGCCGCGCCTGCTTGACCAGGTCCGGTTCACCCTGTCGGAGCCAGGCGTACATCGGAGCTGCGACGAAGATGGTCGCGGCGGTGCCGATGAGGATCCCGACGAACAGGGCCAGGGACAGGTCGCGCAGCGTTCCGGCACCCAGGAGCCCTGCACCGATGAACAGGATGGCGCCCACGGGGAGGATCGCCACCATCATGGTGTTGATGGAACGCACCAGGGTCTGGTTGACGGCGAGGTTGACTTCCTCACCGAACGTCCGGCGTGTGGAGGCGTCGATTCCGGTGGTGTTTTCCCGGATTTTGTCGAAGACCACCACGGTGTCGTAGAGGGAGTAGCTCAGGACGGTCAGGAATCCGATGATGGCCGACGGTGTGACCTCAAAATCACTGAGCGCATACACACCGGCCGTGATGAACATGGTCACGGCCATGCCGGCAAGCGCCGACAGGGACATCTTCCAGGTCCGGAAATAGAGGGCCATCAGCAGGGCCGCCAGCAGCACGAACACCACCAGGCCGATCAGCGCCTGCTTGGTCACGTCAGCGCCCCAGGTGGGGCCAACGAACGTGGAGGTCACCTCGTTGTCGGTGACACCGTAGGCGCCGGTGAGGCCCTGCTTGATCCGAAGGGTCTCGTCGTCGGTCAGCTTGTCCGTCTGGATGCGCATGGTGTTGCCGGCCACGTTCGCAACGCGCGGAACACTGCCGGCAACCACGTCAGTCACGGCCTTTTCGCCGATGGTGGCGTCCGTGGTCTTGACGTTCGAGACCGTGAATTCGGAGCCCCCACGGAATTCGATGCCGAGGTTGAAGCCACCCTTGGCCGCCGGGATGATGATGGACAGCGCCACTCCCACCGCGGCGATGATGAACCATATCTTCTTGGCCCCTACAAAGTCGTAGGAACGCTTTCCGGTGTAGAGCTCGTTGCCGAACGTAGCGAAGCCTGACATTACTTGTTCTCCTTCGCGGAGGTCTTGGACGAGCCGGCCAGCTGTTCCTGCTTCTCTGCCAGGCGCCGTTCAGCGATGGTCATGCGGCGTTCGGCCTCGGCCGCTGCGCCGGTGTTCTTGGTACGGACCACCGCGGGCTTGTCCTCGGGAGTGCGGACCCGGCCGGCACCGCGGTACAGCGGCACGGCGCCCAGACGTTCGGGGTCCAGGCCGGAGAACTTGTGGCCTTCACCGAAGAACCGGGTACGGGCCAGCAGCTGCAGCGTGGGGTGGGTGAACATGAACACCACGATGAGGTCGGCGATGGCCGTCAAGCCCAGCGTGAACGCAAAGCCACGGACGTTGCCCACGGCCACGAAGTACAGGACCAGAGCGGCCAGGAGGTTGACGGCCTTGGAGGCAAGAACCGTGCGCTTGGCCCGCTTCCAGCCGTTTTCCACGGCGGACACCAGGCCGCGCCCTTCGCGCAGTTCGTCGCGGATGCGTTCGAAGTAGACGATGAAGGAGTCGGCAGTCTGGCCGATGGCCACGATGATGCCTGCAACACCTGCAAGGGACAGCCGGTAGTTCTCCGTCCAGCCCAGGATCGCGATGGCCAGGTACGTCAGGGCACCGGCCACCACCAGCGAGGCGATCGTGACGAAGCCCAGGGCGCGGTACTGGAACAGGGAGTAGACCACCACGAGCAGGAGCCCGATCAGGCCCGCCAGCAGGCCCATGCGCAGCTGTTCGCCACCAAGCGTGGCGGAGATCTGCTGCTCGCTCTGGATGTCGAAGCTGATGGGGAGGGCACCGAACTTCAACTGGTCGGACAGCGCCTTGGCGGTCTTCTCGGTGAAGCCGCCGGTGATCTGCGGACGTCCGTCGGTGATGACAGCCAGCGACCGCGGGGCGGAGATGACCTGGTCATCCAGCACAATGGCGAACTGGGACTTGGGGTCGGTGCCGGACTCGCCGCCGGCGGCCACGTAGAACTGGTTGAGGCGTTCGGTGACGGATTTGAACTTGGCCGTGCCGTCGGCGTCGAACTGGATGTTGACGGCCCAGTCGTTGGTCACCGCACCCTGCGCACCCTGCTGCAGCTGGAAGGACGAGGTGACGATGTTGCTGCCCTTCACCTCCACGGGACCCAGGATGTACTTGATGGCAGGAGACTTGTCGGTGGCAGGCTCGCAGGTCACCAGCGGCTTGGTGGGATCTGACCGCTTGGATTTCTCGGCTGCGGGGCTGTTGCAGTCCAGCGCCTCGAACTGCTTGTAGATCTCCGGGGTGATCCAGTTGGTGTCACTGCTGTTGGCCGGCTCAGCTGTGGGTTTGGGCAGCTGGTCCTCCGGGGTCTGCGACTCCGGCGGCACGGGGGCGCCGTCACCGTTGAGGAGGACGGGGCGGAAGTTCATGTCCGCGGAAGCCTGGATGAGGTTCCGGGTTTCGGCGGAGGGGGTGCCGGGAAGGCTGACCACCACGTTGCGCCCGGACTGGGTGCTGATTTCCGCTTCGGAGACGCCGGAGCCGTCAACGCGCTGCCGGATGATCGCCACGGCCTGGTTGAGCTGCTGTTCGTTGATGTCCGAACCGCCCTCCACCTTCGGCGCCAGGATCATCTGGGTGCCGCCCTCGAGGTCCAGGGCCAGTTTGGGTGCCCAGCTGGCCTGCCCGGCGACGGTGCCGCCGGCCAGGACGGCTGTCAGCGCTGCCAGGAGTACGCCAAGCCAGACCAGGACGCGGAGCCCTGGTTTCTTGCGGCCAGTTCGTGCCATTGTCGATCTTTCTCTTATTCGCGGAAGAACCGCCGGCGCGGGTTGTTACCTGCGCCGGCGGTGGTCCGCAGCGGTAGAGGGAGGAAAGGGGCCAGCGGGCCTAGCTGTCCTTCTTGCCCTCGTCGTTGAGGCGCTTCAGGGTTTCTTCCGGAGTCTCGGTGCCCGTTGCAGTGCTTCCGGCTTCCGGCGTGGTCAGTGAGGATGCGTCATCCGGCACCACGGGTGAGGCAGCGGCGGGCTCGACCGTGGCTTCCGCGGCAGGCTCGACAACCTTGGTGACCGCCTGGCGGTGCACGGTGGCCAGGTTGCCGGGGGAAAGTTCAAGGGTGACCTTGTTGTCGGCGTCGTCGATGTCCACGATCCGGCCGAAAAGGCCAAAGCTGGTCATGACCTCCACGCCCGGGGCGAACTTCGACTGGAGCTCTGCCTGCTGCTGCTGCGTCTTCTTGTTGCGGCGGAACATCATGAAGATGAACACGCCGAGCATGACGAACAGGAGAATTGACATTGGATCCAAGGGGGAATTCCGTTCTTTTGCGTGGTGCTGCTGGTTTTCCAGCGACGTCGGCTTCGCTTCAGCCGGGGCGGTTGGTGGCACAGGCAGAACGCCTGACATTTCCTTCCCCAAGCGACGGGGGCGTCAGGGCCACCCGCGAAACAAAGACCCGAACGTGCCGGGCGTCATACCAGTCTAAAGGGAAAAGCTGAACGGAGCCTGCTATTGGCTCTCCGGGGCCCAGTCCCCCGCCGCGGGGGCGTCCCCGCCGGGCTCGAAAAGGTCCAACCGCTCCTGGGCGAAGACCCCGGATGGAATGGCGTATCCGAGGTGCGTCCACGCCGGCGCCATGGCAATCCTTCCGCGGGGCGTCCGGCCCAGCAGCCCTTCCCGGACCAGGAAGGGTTCCGCCACGGTTTCCACTGTTTCGGTTTCCTCGCCAACGGCGATGGCCAGGGTTGACAGGCCGACGGGGCCTCCGCCGAATTTGGTGATGAGGGCATCGAGGACAGCACGGTCCAGCCGGTCAAGGCCTTTCTTGTCCACTTCGTACATGTCCAGGGCGGCGGACGCAGCCCTGGCATCGATTTGCTCGACACCATGCACCAGCGCCCAGTCCCGGACCCGGCGCAACAGACGGTTGGCGATACGGGGGGTCCCGCGTGAACGGCCGGCGATTTCAGCGAATCCGGCGGAGTTGACCTTCAGGTCCAGCAGCCCGGCTGACCGGCGCAGGACCAGTTCCAGTTCCGGAACGGAGTAGAACTCGAGGTGCCCGGTGAAGCCGAATCGGTCGCGCAGCGGGCCCGGAAGCAGCCCGGCGCGGGTGGTGGCGCCCACCAGCGTGAACGGCGGCAATTCCAGTGGAATGGCGGTGGCACCGGCGCCCTTGCCCACGACGATGTCGACGCGGAAGTCTTCCATGGCCATGTACAGCATTTCCTCGGCGGGCCGGGACATGCGGTGGATCTCGTCGAGGAACAGGACCTCGCCCTCGGACAGCGAGGACAGGATGGCCGCAAGGTCGCCCGCGTGCTGGATGGCGGGCCCGCTGCTAAGGCGCAGCGGAGCGTTCATTTCCGCGGCCACGATCATGGCGAGGGTGGTTTTGCCGAGGCCCGGCGGCCCGGAGAACAGCACGTGGTCCGCTGTGCGCCCGCGCATCCGGGAGGCCTGGAGCACGAGCGAAAGTTGCTTGCGCACCCGGTGCTGGCCCACGAAATCGTCGAGGTTCTTCGGCCGGAGCGCCGCCTCGATGGCCCGCTCCTCCGGTTCCTCCCCCGCGGCGACCAATGAAGGTTCAGCCACGGCTGCCTACGCGGTTGCCGGCGCGGGCGCCGTCCTGCCCCAGCCAGCGGAGGGTGGTGCGGAGGATTTCGGCCACATTGCCGCGGAAGGACACTTCCGGCTCGTCAGCCAGGGCTTTGTCGATGCTGGCGGAGGCATCCTTCTCGGACCAGCCCAAGCTGGTCATGGCGGCCACCACCTGCGGCTTCCATGCGGCCTCGGCAGGGGTGGCGGCGCCGGCGGGTGCAGCGGTTCCGTGCGGTACCAGCTTTCCGGCCAGCTCCAGCACGATCCGGCCCGCGACCTTGGGCCCGATGCCGGGAACCTTGGTGAAGGTCTTGCTGTCCTCCGTATGGGCCGCAACCCTGATTGCTTCGGGGTCGTGGACCGCCAGGACTGCGAGGGCAAGACGGGGACCGACCCCGCTGACGCTTAGCAGGACGTCGAAAACCTCACGTTCGTCGTCGGATGCAAAACCAAAAAGGGTGAGCGAATCCTCCCGGACAATCAGGGACGTAAACAGCTTGCCCTCTTCCCCCACGCGCAGCCGGCTCAGTGTCTGTGGGGTGGCGTTGACGCTCATCCCGGCACCGTTGAGGTCAATCACGGCCGTTGACAGGCCAACATGCGCTACGGTTCCGCGGAGGAAACTGATCAAGGCCGGGCTCCCGTTGTACTGCGGGCCCCCAATGTGGAGCCCGGCTATCCGAACATATCTACGAATACCCTAGCAAGCGGCAGGGACAATCAGCGTGCACGGCGCGCTTTCGCCTCTGCTTCCGCCCATGCCCGCTGGGCCGGCGTCAGGGAAGAGCTGCCGGGACCGGTGGTGGCCACGGCAGCGCCACTTCCGGCCCGCCACGCATGGGTGATGGCCAGCGCCAGCGCATCGGCCGCGTCGGCGGGACGCGGCGGAGCGTCAAGACGGAGGATCTTGGTGACGAGTTTAGTCACGGCGTCCTTGTTCGAGGACCCGCTTCCGGTCACCGCGGCTTTAACTTCCGACGGCGTATGCAGCGCCACCGGGATTCCCCGGCGGGCCGCCGCCGCGATCACCACGCCGGACGCCTGGGCGACGCCCATCACCGTGCTGACGTTGAGCTGCGAGAAGACGCGTTCGACGGCGAGGACCTCGGGCTCGTAACGGTCCAGCCACTCGTCGATGGCCGTGGCGATCACCAGCAGGCGGCGGTCAAGGGTCTCGTCCGGCGAGGTGCCGACAACCCCTACCGCCACCATGCTGGCCCGGCGGTTGCGTTCAACATCCACCACGCCGATGCCGCAGCGGGTCAGGCCGGGGTCAACGCCCAGGACGCGGAGCGTCACTTCTGCCCCGCTGCGGGCGGCAGGGCCGGCTGGAGCTCCCGCTGCGGTCTAGCTGGCAAGGCCGGACGTCACTCGGATTCCAGTGCGGCCTGGACTTCGTCGCTGAGGTCGGCGTTGCTGTACACGTTCTGGACGTCGTCGAGGTCTTCAAGAGCGTCCGCCAGCTTCAGGAACTTGCGGGCGCCGTCGACGTCGAGTTCCACCTGCATGGAGGGCACGAATTCAACTTCGTCCGTGTCGTACTCAATGCCGGCTTCCGCCAGGGCCTCCCGGATGGCCTGGAGATCGCCCGGTTCCGAGTGGATCTCGAAGGTCTCGCCGTTGTCCTTGACTTCCTCCGCGCCCGCATCCAGGACGGCCATCAGGACGTCGTCCTCGCTCAGGCCGTTCTTAGGCAGGTTCACTACGCCCTTGCGGGTGAAGAGGTAGCTCACGGAACCGGGGTCGGCGATGGTGCCGCCGTTGCGGGAGATGGCCAGGCGGACTTCGGAGGCTGCCCGGTTCTTGTTGTCCGTGAGGCACTCGATCAGCAGGGCCGAGCCCTGGGGTCCGCGGGCCTCGTACATGATCTCGGTGTAGTCCACCACTTCGCCGGTGAGGCCGGCGCCGCGCTTGATGGCGCGGTCGATGTTGTCGTTGGGAACCGAGGTCTTCTTGGCCTTGGTCACCGCAAGTTCCAGGCCGGGGTTGCCGGCGAGGTCCGGTCCGCCCATCCGGGCGGCAACTTCGATGTTCTTGATCAGCTTGGCGAACGACTTTGCGCGGCGGCTGTCAATGATCGCCTTTTTGTGCTTGGTCGTTGCCCATTTGGAGTGGCCTGACATGCTTTACGCTTCTCCTCTGATCATGCGGATAAAAAGTTCGTGTACGCGTTTCTCGCCGGTCACTTCCGGATGGAAGGAGGTGGCCAGCAGCTGGCCGGAACGCACTGCGACAATTCTAGCCGCCCCGGGCAGCGGTACGGCGTGCGAGGCGCGTCCGGGATCTGCCGGTTCCACCTGGGCCAGGACCTCCACGTCCGGCCCCACGCGTTCCACCCAGGGCCCGCGGATGAAGACAGCGTGCACCGGTTCCACGCCCGATTCGGTGGCACTGAAGTCCAGCCCCTTGAAGTCCAGGTCGGTTTCGAAGGATTCGCGCTGCCGGCCGAAGGCATTGCGGCGGACGGTGATGTCCAGGCCGCCGAACGTCTGCTGGGGGGCGCCGGACAGGTCGGTTGCCGGGTCGGTGATGTCCGACGCGAGCAGGATCATCCCCGCGCAGGAGCCGTAGACGGGCAGGCCCTCGGCGATGTACTTGCGCAGCGGGTCGGCAAGGTCGAAGGCCCGCGCCAGCTTATCGATCGTGGTGGATTCGCCGCCGGGAATAATGAGTCCGTCCAGGCCATCGAGCTCCTCCGGGCGGCGGACGGCAACACCCTGCGCGCCGGTGGCCTCTGCGGCACGCAGGTGCTCGCGAAAGTCTCCCTGGAGGGCCAGGACACCGATCCGCAGGCCTGAGCCCACGCGCGCAGGATCAGCAGAAGGGGGGTTTGTCATCCCTCCAGCATACGGCCCCGGCCCTCCGCCCGGTGCGGCGGGCCGGGGCGGGCAAAGGTTGCATGCCGCTGCTGGGATATATTCGAAACATGGTCTTCTTCACTGTTCCGCTCGGCAAGCTGGTCCGCAGGGTATCCCGGCTGCGGGGCGGCGGGTCCGCACTTCCGGGCCTGGTGGTCGAGAAAATCGATCCCGGCTTCATGCGGCGGACGCTCACTACCCTGCCCCACGGCGTAGCTGTGGTCAGCGGCACCAACGGAAAGACCACCACCACCAAAATGGTGGTCGAACTCCTGGAAAGCCAGGGCCTGAAGGTTTTCACCAACCGGACCGGCAGCAACTTCACGCGGGGCGTGGCAGCGGCCCTCCTGAGCGAGGTGGACTGGCGCGGCAGGCTGGACGCGGACGTTGCCGTCCTGGAACTCGATGAAGCCCACGCCGTCCATTTCGTGAACAGCGTTCCGCCCCGGTACTGCCTCCTGCTGAACGTGCTTCGCGACCAGCTGGACCGCTTCGGCGAAATCGACAAGACCGCACAGCTCCTGCAGCACATCGCCGCCAAGACCACGGGAACAGTGGTCCTGAACCGCGAGGACCCGCGGGTTGCCCGGATCGCCGACACGCTGACGGGACAGGACGTCAGGTACTTCGGCCTGGACGACTCCCTGCTGGGCACCTTCCCGAACGATGACGACATGCGCGCCGCTCCCGGCAGCCCCGCCCCGGCGGGCCTGCCCGCCAAGCCGCAGGCCGACGTCGTCCTCCGCAAGGTGGGCGCAGACAGCGCCGAATTCGAGTACGACGGCGTCACGGTCACCACGGCGATGAAGCTGCGCGGCGTGTACAACATCTTCAACGCAGCCGCTGCTCTTACCCTCGCCCGCAGCATTTGCGGCGGCGGGGCCGCCACCGCGAACCACGAGACCCTGCTGCAGGCGCTGTCCCAGGTGGCGCCGGCCTTCGGCCGCGGCGAAAGCCTGACCGTGGACGGCCAGCCCCTGGACCTGGTTCTGGTCAAGAACCCCAGCGGGTTCCGGCTGGGCCTGAAATCCTTCCCCGCTGCCGGTTACGCCACGATGATCGCCATCAACGACAACTACGCCGACGGCCGGGACATGTCCTGGCTGTGGGACGTGGAATTCGATTCGCTTCGCGGGGGCGGGGTGGAGGTGCTGACCGGATCGCGTGCCTACGACATGGCGCTGCGGCTGCAGTACGACGAAGTCCCCGTTGGCGCCGTGGACACCGACATTCCCGCCGCCCTTGCCGCCTTCATCCGGGAAGGCCGGGGCAAACCCAAACGGATCTTCTGCACCTACACCGCCATGCTTGCCATCCGCCGCGAGCTGTCCAAAATCACCACCGTGGAGGTTGTCTCGTGAGTCCGGCAGAAGCAGCAGAAGCTGGCGCCCAGTCCAAGGGCACGCTGCGCGTGGTCCAGCTGTACCCGCGGGACATGAACATCTATGGCGACTGGGGCAATGCCCTGGTCCTGCAGCGCCGCATCCAATGGCACGGGTACACCCCCGAACTGCTTGAGTACAACGTGGGCGATCCCTTTCCCGAAGGCGTGGACATCATTGTGGGCGGCGGCGGCCAGGACAGCGGCCAGCTGGTCATCCAGGACGACCTGCAGGCCCGGGCCGGCCAGCTGAAGGAGTTGGCCGAGGACGGCGCACCCATGCTGGTCATCTGCGGCCTCTACCAGCTTTTTGGCCGTTTCTTCAAGACGCGGACGGGTACTGTCATCCCGGGCATCGGCGTCCTGGACGTGGAAACCCACGGTACCGACGAGCGCCTGATCGGCAACGTCAAGGTCTCAACCACCGAGTTCGGCGAAGTCCTCGGTTACGAGAACCACAGCGGCCAAACCACCCTGGGCAGCGGGGTGCGGCCGCTCGGGACGGTGGCTAAGGGAACGGGGAACAACAGCAACGACGGCCACGAGGGGGCGCGGTACCGAAACATCGTTGCCAGCTACCTGCACGGCTCGCTGCTTCCCAAGAACCCTGCCATTGCCGACTACCTCATCCGCACGGCCGCGGATCGCAAGTTCGGCAGCTTCTCCCCCGGCACCCCTGACGACGCCTACGCGGTCCTGGCACGGGAGCACGCCGCCCGCCGGCCCCGCTGAACTGCGACCGCCTGGATCACCGCCACTGGAAGTACTCCCGGTGGATGTTGAGCCTGCGGACACCCGCTGCCCGGAAGGCTTTGCGGAACTGCCGGAGCATGGCGTCGGGCCCACCCATGAAAACTGACAGGAGGCGCGGTTCGGTGCCCACCGCGGCCATGACCGCGGCCGGGGTCAGCCGCCCGTCCCTTTCGGTGTCAACCACATGGACCTTGAGCCGCGGGTGGTTCCTGGCGATGGCGATGATTTCCTCGGCAAAAGGCGACGGGCCCGCCGAGGTAACGAAGAAGTCGACATCTTCCTGCAGCCCGCCGCCCGGGTCTGCGTCCAGCGACCGCAGCCAGCTCAGGAAGGGCGTGATCCCCACCCCGCCGGCGATCCAGACCTGGTGGGCAGTGCCCTTGTGCCGGTCAAAGCGGCCGTAGGGGCCGCCCACCACGGCCGGCATCCCAGGCTGGACCACGTCGGGAAGCCTTGTGGTGTGGTCACCCAGCGCCTTGACCGTGATGCTGATGCCGCCCTCCTGGGCGGGCCCGGAAATGGAAAAGGGGTGCCGCTGCCAGCCATCCGCTGTTTCGAGGTAGACCATGGCGAACTGGCCGGGTTTGAACACCAGGGGGCGGCCCAGGGGACGGAGCGCCACCTCCGCCAGATCGGCCGCGACCGGGCGGACCCCTGCGACCTGGTAGTCGTGATGGGGCAGGAAACGGCGCGCCAGCAGCTCCCGGTAGACGTAGAACGCCAGCCCCGTTCCGCCGATGGCCACATAGCTCCACCGCAGGACGGGCGCCGCTTCAAACGCACTGGCATCGAGCAGTCCATGCAGGAATCCGGCAGCCACGAACAAGCCTGTGAGGCGGTGGAAGCCGCGCCAGCGCTCATAACCACCCAGCAGGCGCACCACCAGGCGGACCCCCTTGGTCTGCAGTGCGGCGAGCACCACGCGGCGGACGGGCGCCGGCAGCATAGTCCGCCAACGCGGCAGCACCGCCCACACCACCAGTGCGGCAAGGCCGGAAATGGCCACCACGGCCAGTGTCTTACCCACGCTGGTTGCCTCCGGGTTGGACGCAAGTTCTATGTGCGGCAGCAACAGGACAGTAGCCGTAACGGCGGCCCTGCGGTGCCAGATCGCGGCATGGTCTATGCCGCCGAACACCGGCTCAACGTGCGGGAGTGTGCTGACCAGGACCAGGGCGATGGAGTACAGCAGCACGGATTCGCCGCCGAACAGCTGGCCGACGTGGCGGAGGACGGGTTCACCTTCCGGACGCGCGAAGTACCAAAAAATGCCGTAGGCCAGGGCCAGGACCGTGACGGCGCCCGGACCCACCCACCGTACGGGCACACCCAGGGATGCAGCCGCCTGTGTCGTGGCACTTTTGCTCATGGACCGGTGGCCCCCTCGTGTAGCCGAACCCGTGCACGCCTTCCAGCACGTGCGGAATGGGGCCCGGAACGGACACCATAGCGGCAATTCTAGGGATGTGACCTGGGAGGCAGCACCATTTCCATCAATTGAGAACCGCGCCCCGCTGTGAAAGGTTTAGCCCATGACCAACCCCCTCCTCACCGCCAGTCCCCTGCCCTACGGTCTTCCGCCTTTCGAGGCCCTCACAGCAGGCCAGTACGGCGCCGCCATCGAAGCCGGACTGGCTGCCCACCTGGACGAGATCCGGGCCATCAGCAGCAACGCCGCACCGGCCACGTTTGAAAACACGGCACTGGCCATGGAACGCTCCGGGCAGCTCCTCAACAGGGCGGCTGCGGCATTTTTCACCTTGGTGTCGGCGGATGCCTCCGCGGAAATCCGGGACCTTGAAACGGAGCTTTCGCCGCGCTTCCAGGCCCACCAGGACGAAGTTTTCCTCAACAGTGCACTGTATGGGCGCTTTGCCGGCATAGATACGGACAGCCTCGATCCCGAGTCAGCCCGCCTGGTGGAGGAGTACCTCAAGGAGTTCCGCCAGTCCGGGATCCAGCTCGATGCGCCCGGCCAGGAGCGGCTGCGTGCCATCAACGCTGAGCTGGCCCGGTTGGGCACGGAGTTCGGACAGCGGGTCAAGGAGGGGATGAAGTCCGCAGCGCTGCTGCTGGAGGACGCCGGCGACCTGGCGGGCCTGCCGGCGGACGACGTCGCCAGTGCCGCGGAAGCGGCACGCGCCGCCGGGCACGACGGGAAATTCCTGCTTACCTTGATCCAGCCCGGCAACCAGCCGGCGCTGGCCTCGCTCGAGAACCGGGACGTCCGCCGTCGTCTGTTCGAAGCATCCGTGGCCAGGGGCAGTGGCGGCGGGAGCCTGGATGTCCTGGACCTGGCCCGGGAGATGGCCGGGCTGCGGGCGGAAAAGGCCCAACTGCTGGGTTTCGCCAACTACGCCGAATTGGTGGCCGACCGGCAGACGGCGCCGGACTTCGAGGCCGTCCGGACGATGCTGGGCCGGATGGCGCCGGCGGCCGTCCGCAATGCCGACGCCGAGGCGGCAGCCCTGGCCGACGCCGCCGGGCATCCGCTGGAGGCCTGGGACTGGGCCTACTATTCGGCAAAGGTACGGCGGGAGAAGTACGACGTCGACGAACAGGCCCTGCGTCCCTACTTCGAACTCGACCGGGTAATCGAGGATGGTGTGTTCTTCGCCGCCACGTCACTGTACGGGGTCACCTTCCACGAGCGCCACGACCTCCGCGCCTATCATCCGGACGTTCGCATCTGGGAGGTCCGGAACGGGGACGGAACCGTCCTGGGGTTGTTCCTGGGCGACTACTATGCGCGTGAATCCAAGCGCGGCGGTGCGTGGATGAACTCGCTCGTGGACCAGTCGGGTCTGCTGGGCACCCGGCCGGTGGTGATCAATACGCTCAACATTTCCAAGCCGCCCGCGGGTGAGCCGACGCTCCTCACCCTGGACGAGCTGCGCACCCTTTTCCACGAGTTCGGCCACGCCCTGCACGGCTTGTTCTCCGACGTCACCTATCCCCGCTTTTCCGGCACTGCCGTGCCCCGGGACTTTGTGGAGTATCCGTCGCAGGTGAACGAGATGTGGATCATGTGGCCGGAAGTGCTGTCCCATTATGCGCGCCACCACGTCACCGGCGAATCTCTTCCGCAGGACGTTGTGGACAGGCTGGAGGAATCCCGGCTCTGGGGCGAAGGGTTTGCCACCACCGAGTACCTGGGCGCAGCCCTCCTGGACCTGGCTTGGCACACGCTGGAGCCAGGCGACGTTCCGGACGATGCCGTGGAGTTCGAGGCTAAGGCCCTGGCTGCGGCAGGGATTGCGCACCCCCTGATCCCGCCCCGGTACCGCACAGGCTACTTCCAGCACATCTTCGCCGGCGCCGGCTACGCCGCAGGCTATTACTCCTACATCTGGAGCGAGGTCCTGGACGCGGAGACCGTGGACTGGTTCAAGGAGAACGGCGGCCTGTCCCGCGCAAACGGCGAACGCTTCCGGCAAGAACTCCTCAGCCGCGGCAACAGCCGGGACCCCCTGGAGTCCTTCCGGATCCTGAGGGGCCGCGAAGCAGGACTGGACCCGCTGCTCAAGCGCCGCGGCCTGGAGTAACCCCCATCGATTGCTGAGCACTTGTCGTTTTGAGCCCCGAAAACGACATTTACAGAGCAACCGATTTAAAAGAACGACGCCGGTCCCCCACCAAAGAAGGTGAGGGAACCGGCGTCGTAAGTTAGGTCAGTAAACCCGACCCGAAGCGCCAGGACGGTGCGGTCCGGCAGCGTGCGTAAAAGGGCCCCCGCCCCCAACCACCACCAATATGGCGGCAGCGGGAGGCGGGGAATAGCACGCCGAGGATCGCGCCGTCCTGGCGCGTCACAGAACGCGGAAATTACCAGCCGCGCTCGGCGAGACGGTGCGGCTGGGGGATCTCGTCGACGTTGATGCCCACCATGGCTTCGCCGAGCCCGCGGGAGGCCTTGGCGATGACGTCGGGGTCGTCGAAGAAGGTGGTGGCCTTGACGACGGCGGCGGCGCGCTGGGCGGGGTTGCCGGACTTGAAGATGCCGGAGCCGACGAACACGCCATCGGCGCCGAGCTGCATCATCATGGCAGCGTCAGCGGGGGTGGCGATGCCGCCTGCGGTGAACAGGACCACGGGGAGCTTGCCGGCAGCGGCAACTTCCTTGACCAGTTCGTACGGGGCCTGGAGTTCCTTGGCGGCGACGTACAGCTCGTCCTCGGGCAGCGAGGAGAGCTTGGCGATCTCCGAGCGGATCTTGCGCATGTGTCCGGTGGCGTTGGAGACGTCGCCGGTGCCGGCCTCGCCCTTGGAGCGGATCATGGCCGCGCCCTCGTTGATGCGGCGCAGGGCCTCACCGAGGTTGGTGGCACCGCAGACGAAGGGAACCTTGAAGTTCCACTTGTCGATGTGGTTGACGTAGTCGGCCGGGGTCAGGACCTCGGACTCGTCGATGTAGTCGACACCGAGGGACTGCAGGACCTGGGCTTCCACGAAGTGGCCGATGCGGGCCTTGGCCATCACCGGGATGGACACGGCGTCGATGATCTGGTCGATCATGTCGGGATCGGACATGCGGGACACGCCGCCCTGGGCGCGGATATCGGCCGGAACACGCTCCAGCGCCATGACTGCCACGGCACCGGCGTCTTCGGCGATGCGGGCCTGCTCGACGTTGACGACGTCCATGATGACGCCGCCCTTGAGCATCTCGGCCATGCCACGCTTCACGCGGCTGCTGCCCGTGACGCTGTTCGCGGACGAACCGGCCTCGTTGCTTACATCAGGTGTAGACACAAAAACCCCTATGGGTAGACAGATGATCTTCGCCGGGCATGCGGCGGCAGCTGCCGGAGGTGCACGCACGGATTGCCGGGTCGCTTGACCGGGCACTTATATACTAGTCCCCCGCCGCGCGGCGGGCTTAATCATGCTTAATCAGCGGTCGTGGGTTCCGCCAGCGCCTGCCGGCGCACGGAAACGACGCGCTGTACGACGGTGATGAGGCTCGCCGCGGCCAGGAGGACCAGGGTGGCCAGGAGCACCGCCGGTGGCAGTCCCAAACCGGTCAGGCCGGTGACCACCAGCACGGAGACCAGGCGTTCGGCCCGTTCTGCGATCCCGACGTTGGCGGTGAACCCCAGCGACTCGGCCTTGGCCCTGGCGTAGGACACAACCATGCCCAGGACCAGGCACAGCAGCGCGCTGACGGCGATGGCGGTGTTGTTTCCGCCGGTGAAAAACCATACGGACACGCCGGCGAAGAGGGCGCCATCAGCGACCCGGTCAAGCGTGGAGTCCAGGAAGTTACCCCACCGGCTCTTGACGTCCTGCATCCGGGCCATGATGCCGTCCAGGACGTCGGAAAAGATGAACGCGGTGATGAAGACGGTCCCCCAAAAGAGTTGACCCAGGGGGTAGAAGATGAGGGCTCCCGCGGCAACACCCGCGGTTCCGAGGATGGTGACCGCGTCCGGGGAGACGCCAATCTTCAGGAGCCAGCGGGCCAGTGGGGTAAACAGCGCGGTGAAGAAACCGCGGGCATGCCTATTCAGCATCCGACTCCCCGGGCCAGGCCTCAGCCACTTGTTGGCGGACCTCATCAAGGGTCTGGGTGATGGCTTTGGTCTGGGCGATGATGGGGAAGAAATTACCGTCCCCGCCCCACCGCGGCACAATGTGCTGGTGCAGGTGTGCGGAGATACCTGCACCGCCCACCACGCCCTGGTTCATGCCCAGGTTGAAGCCGCCGGGATTGGACACTTTCCGCAGGACCCGCATGGCCGTCTGGGTCAGCTCGGCGAACTCCGCTGTTTCTTCAACCGTAAGGTCCGTGTAGTCCGGAATGTGCCGGTAGGGGCAGACCAGCAGGTGGCCCGGATTGTAGGGGAACAGGTTCAGCACCACGTAGCAGGTCCGTCCGCGGTAGACGATGAGCGCCTCTTCGTCGGTGCGGCCGGGGCCTACGCAGAACGGGCAGTCGTTCTCGTTCTTGAACTGGTGCTGGCCGCCCTTGATGTAGGCCATGCGGTGCGGAGTCCACAGGCGCTGGAAGGCGTCCGGGACACCGGCGAGGGCAAAGTCGTCGGTAACGCCGGCATCGCCTGGATATCCTGCGCCTGTGTTCTCCTGCACTGTGCTGCTTCCGTTCGGCTAGCTGGTCCGGTTGCGGATGGCTTCGGTGATTCGCTTGACCGCTTCCGCGACGGGCACGCCGTTGTCCTGGCTTCCGTCCCGGAAGCGGAACGAAACAGCGCCCGCCTCTGCATCGTCTCCGCCCGCGATCAGCACGAACGGGATCTTGTCCTTGCTGGCGGTGCGGATCTTCTTGGGGAAGCGGTCCGAGGACGTATCCACCTCGGCGCGGATACCCGCCGCCTTGAGCTGGCCAACGACGTCGAACATGTAATCGTTGAACGCCTCCGCCACGGGGATGCCCACCACCTGGACCGGAGCCAGCCACGCGGGGAACGCCCCGGCGTAGTGCTCGGTGAGGACGCCCATGAAGCGCTCCACCGATCCGAAGAGCGCGCGGTGGATCATGACGGGACGCTGGCGGCTGCCGTCGGCGGCCTGGAATTCCAGCTCGAACCGTTCGGGCAGGTTGAAGTCCAGCTGGATGGTGGACATCTGCCAGGTACGGCCCAGGGCATCCTTGGCCTGCACGGAAATCTTGGGACCGTAGAAGGCTGCTCCGCCTGGATCGGGCACCAGCTCCAGCCCGGACTCCTGGGCTACCTCGGCGAGGGTCCTGGTGGCTTCCTCCCAGGTGGCGTCGTCGCCGACGTACTTCTCGGGGTCCTTGGTGGACAGCTCGAGGTAGAAGTCGTTCAGCCCGTAGTCCTTGAGCAGGTCCAGGACGAAGGTGAGGGTCTTGGTGAGTTCGTCCTTCATCTGCTCGCGGGTGCAGTAGATGTGGGCGTCGTCCTGTGTCATGCCCCGGACACGGGTGAGGCCGTGCACCACACCGGACTTCTCGTACCGGTACACGGAGCCGAATTCGAACAGCCGCAGGGGCAGCTCACGGTAGGACCGGCCGCGGGAGCGGAAGATGAGGTTGTGCATGGGGCAGTTCATCGGCTTCAGGTAGTAGTCCTGGCCGGGCTTGCGCACGGTGCCGTCCTCATTGAGTTCAGCGTCGACGTGCATGGCAGGGAACATGCCGTCCTTGTACCAGTCCAGGTGCCCCGAGACCTCGTACAGGTGGCCCTTGGTGATGTGCGGGGTGTAGACGAACTCGTAGCCGGCCTCGACGTGCCGCTGCCGCGAGTAGTCCTCCATCTCCTTGCGGATGATGCCGCCCTTGGGGTGGAAGACGGGCAGGCCGGAGCCCAGTTCGTCCGGGAAGGAGAACAGGTCCAGTTCGGAGCCGAGCTTGCGGTGGTCGCGGCGCTCGGCTTCGGCGATGCGTTCCTGGTAGGCCTTCAGGGCGTCCTTGGTGGGCCAGGCGGTGCCGTAGATGCGCTGCAGCTGCTGGTTCTTCTGGTTGCCCAGCCAGTAGGCCGACGACGAACGGGTCAGGGCGAAGGCGTTGGAGATGAGCTTGGTGTTGGGCAGGTGGGGGCCGCGGCAGAGGTCGCACCAGACGGTGGTGCCTTCCTTGCGTTCCACGTTGTCGTAAATGGTGATGTCCCCGGCGCCGACTTCGACGTTCACGCCTTCCCCGGCTTCGGCGGCTTCGTTCTTTTTGCCCAGGAGCTCGAGCTTGTAGGGCTCGTTCTTCATGGCTTCGCGGGCCTCGTCCTCATTGACCACGCGGCGGACGAACTTCTGGTTCTGGTTGATGATCTTCTGCATCATCTTTTCGAGGGTTTTGAGGTCCTCGGGAGTGAACGGCTCGGCAACGTCGAAGTCGAAGTAGAAGCCGTCGGTGATGTAGGGGCCGATGCCGAGTTTGGCGTCGGGACGGAGCTGCTGCACGGCCTGGGCCATGACATGGGCGGTGGAGTGCCGCAGGACGTTCAGGCCGTCGGGGGAATCAATGGTGACGCCTTCCACCTCGGCGCCTTCAGGAAGTTCCTGGTCCAGGTCCTTCAGTTCGCCGTTGACGCGGGCAACAACAACGTCACGGCGCTCAAAGAAGAGTTCCGCACCGGTTGTCCCGGTAGTCACCTTGGTCTCTTCGCCATCGACGAGAAGGGTGATCTGCTGGGCATCTGACACGGGTGTCTCCTATTCAAAGTTGAGGCTTCATAGCTTGTGGCATACGGGGACCACAGCCAGCCACCGTCAATGCTATCGGTTCCGGTATGGGCCGACCAACGCGGCGCACGGGGGTGCGGAACCGCGGTTACCCGTTGAACCCGGTAATCGCCAGCGTCCTGCTGATGCCATCGAGGGGATGTGGCACATCGCCGAAGGCCTCCGGGCCGGACACCCCGGTGGACCCGCCGATGGACTCCGGCAAGGGCAAACTGTCCGTTTTGCCCAAGTCCCAGGCCATGCTCGCGCTGATGCTGATGCCCCGGGGACCGGTCCTTCGGGTGGTCCCGCGGATCAGCAGCAGGCGGGTTCCAAACAGAAGCGGACCGGCGTTTTCCTGGGCCTCGTGGAAGAAGACCGAATCCACGCAGCCGGTGCCGTCGTCGATGCTGATGAACACCACCCGCCTGCCGCCGCGCATGGGAGGAGTCTGGGTGGCCACCCGTACCCCTGCCACCAGCACTTCGGTCCCGTTGCGCAGGCTGAGCAGTTTGTCGGCAGTGGTGACGCCCAGCCTTTCCAGCAGGGGCCTGTGGCTGTCCATCAGGTGGGAACTGACATCGACGGCCATGAGATCCAATTCCGCCCTGACGTTGTCCACCACTGTGGGGGCGGGAAGTCCAGGTTTGATGTTGCGCAGTTCGATGTCGCCCAGGGGAAGGGACAACTGCCCCTCCAGCACCTCAAAGCCTTTCCGCGGGCCATTGGCTGATTGAAGCTGCTGCAAATGGTGCACCAGGTCCGCGCGGTTGGCGGTGCCTCCGGCTTCGCGGTGCAGGGAATCAAAGGCCCCCAGCTGCGCAAGGCGCCTGATGCTTGGCTTGCTGAGCCGCGAGCGCGCCCGGAGATCCGCCAGTGAGTCATAGGGCTGGCCGGCGACAATCCGCTTCAGTTCTGCAGCAGAGAGGCCGTAAATCCCGTTCAGGCTGAGCCTGATTCCCAGCCTGCCGGCGTCCCTGCCTGTCCCGATCCGCTCCACCCGGTATTCGGCTTTGCTGCGGTTAATGTCCAGGGGAAGGATGGGGATGCCCAGCCGGCGGGCTTCGGCCACGAGCAGCCGTTTGGGGTACATGCCGGGGTCGTGCTCCCATAAGCCTGCAAGGAAGGCTTCGGGGTGGTGTGTCTTGAGCCAGGCGGACTGGTAGGTGGGGACAGCGAAAGCAGCCCCGTGGGCTTTGCAGAAGCCGAAGCTGGCAAAGGACTTCAACGTCCCCCACACCTTGTCCACCACCTCGGGGGTGTACCCCCTGGCTTTGGCGTGGCGCCGGAAGTACTCCTCCACCCGCGCTTCTCCGGCCTCGCTGCTGAGTGCCCGGCGGAATTCGTCGGCTTTTGCCAGGCCGCAGCCGGTCATGACGTGGAGGGTTTTCAGGATCTGCTCGTGGAAGACGGTGACCCCGTGGGTTTCCTGCAGCACCGGCTTGAGGTCAGGGTGGGGGTAGACCTCAGGGGCGAATCCGTGCCGGTGTTCCAGGAAGGGCCGCACCATGTCCGATTTCATCGGTCCCGGGCGGAACAGTGAAATATCGATGATGAGGTCATTGAACTCCCGCGGCGCCATTTTGCCGATCAGTTCCCGCTGCCCGGGTGATTCGATCTGGAAGCAGCCAAGGGTATGCGTGCTCCTGATCAGCTCATAGGTGGCTTCGTCGTCGAGGGGGACGGCGTTGAGGTCTATCCGGCCGTTGGCGGCAATGTAATCGGGGCCGGAACCTTCCGGGCCCGCAGGGTGGTTCCCCGCCTTGACCACTTCCTCCTTGGAGGGATGGATCCTGATGATCTCCCGGACCGCAAACGCCATGGCGCTTTGCATGCGGACACCCAGGACATCGAGTTTGAGCATGCCCATGGGGTCCATGTCATGTTTATCGAACTGGCTCATGGGCAGTCCAAGACCGCTGGGCTGGACCGGGGTGCGGTCCAGGAGGGTGGCATCACCCAGGATGACGCCGCACGGGTGCATGGATATGTGGCGGGGAAGCCGGTCGAGCCGTTCGGTCAGGTCCACCAGCAGGTCCAGTTGCTGGTTGCCATGGGCGTCGCGTTGCTCCACCCGGCCGGCAAACTCTCGCAGTTCCGGTTTTTCCTGCAGTGCTTCCCGGAATTTCCGTGCAGAGAACCGCCACAGCTGCTTGGCGATCTCCCCCACCTCGTCGTCGTCCATGCCCAGCGCCAGGCCGGCGTCGCGCACGGCACCGCGGGCGCGATATCCGTTCTGCATGCTCATCAGGGTTACCCGTTCAGAGCCGAAGCGTTCGAAGATCCGGTGGTAGACGTTGTGGCGCTCAGCGCTTTCGACGTCGATGTCGATGTCCGGAAGGGTGGCGCGGTCGTTGGAGAGGAAACGTTCAAAAATCAGGTCGTGCTGGAGGGGATTCACATGGCTGACGTCGATCAGGTAATTCACCAGGCTGGATGCTCCCGAACCTCTTGCTGCTGCCCTGACCCCCATGTCCTGGATCATCCGGGACACCTCGGCAACAGTCAGGAAGTACGAGGAGAATCCCAGGTTGTCGATGATCCCCAGCTCATGGTCAAGGCGCGCCATGATCTCCTTCTCCGTGTTGCCAGTGGCGCCCGGGAACCTCCGGCCGATTCCTGCATGGCAACGCTGGATGAGTTCAGCGTGCGGATCCTGGCTGATGCCAATAACGGATGCTTCGGGCACCACGGGCTGTTTCCATCCCATGTCTGAGGTGGGATCGATCCGGCAGAGATCGGCGAGCGCCTCCGTCTGCGTCATCAGCTGCTTGAGATCGGCGGCACCATAACCGGCAGCGGAAATGATTTCCTTGCCCAGCCCCAGCATCTGCGCCGGGGTTTTCAGCCACCCTTGGCCGGTGGGTTGCAGGAGTGGTTCCCCTGCCAGTTCGGGCAGGGACTTCAATGTCCGGGCCGAATCCAGGACGTCAGCGGTTGGTGCTCCGTCCGCAGCGCAGTACCTAACGGCATTGGACAGGACCGCCGGTACCTGGTGTTCCTCGGCGAGCCTGAGCATGCGCACAGCATGCGCCGTGCTCATCGGGGTACCAGGTGCGCTGAGTTGGGAGACGATTTCAGCCACCACGGTTCCGGCGGGCATGGCGTCGAGCCACTGCTTGAAGAGGGTCCGGGGCCGCAGGTAGCGCCGTCCGCCCATGGCCCGGCCCACATCCGAATCAGGGCCGAGCAGTACGGTGAGCACCGGCTTAAGGGTTTGGGGGTCCAGGGTGCGGGAGGCCAGTTCGGCGCGGGTGACAGCAGCGGGCACCGCTCCCCCGGCTTTCCCCGAGGTCCTTGCGTGGGCGTCGGAAACCAGGCGGCACAGCGCACGGTATCCGGCACCGTTGTTTTGGCCGCGGGCCAGCACCACCACCCTGCCTGACACCTGCGTTCGGTGATCGCCGTCGTCGTCAAACACTGCAAGGTCCACCCCCACAATGGGGTCGATGCCCGCGGCCATGCAGGCCTTGAGGTGCTTGATGGTTCCGTAGAGGCCATCCCGGTCTGTACAGGCGAGGGCTGTGGCACCGTCGGCGGCGGCAGCCATGGCCAGTTCCTCCGGCCAGGAAACACCGTAATGGGCGCTGAACGCCGTGGAAACGTGAAGGTGGGTGAAGCTCATGCTGGACTGGTCAGGCTGTTCTGTGGCGGAGGGCGTCATGGATCCGCAGCAGCCGCCAACGGTTGCTGCGGAGATGGCGGGTCAGGTCAAGGGTGAGGGGTTCTGCGCCGGCCGGTTCTTCCGGCGCAGCGGAACGGGAGGTTGCCCGGGAGGGCAGAACCTGCACTCGCCAGATTTCGTGATCCACCACGCCCTGGCCGCTTCCCAGCGGTGCCCTGCTGTCCTCCGCCCACCATTGCCGGCGTTCGTACCACCGGAGGGGTTCGGCGCAGACGGTGTAGGAAGCCCCGGCCCAGGTCAACGATTCCGGCTGTCCGGCTTCGTTGCACACCACGTCAACAGACTCGCTGAACATGCCCAAGCGCACCTCCCGGACGATTCTCCCCATAACAGGTATTCGAATATGTATTCGAATAAAACCAGTCTACGCCGGGATGGCATCAAAACATAGGCGGGGGTGGACGGGGCGTGCGGCAGGGAGCAGGATGTTGGCATGAGTACCGATGACGCACTCCTGAAGCAGGCCAGCATCAAGACCGAGGACTCCACCCTGGTCGCCACGTTCGATATCGACGGCACCATACCGGTATCCGGTGCCTACGTGGTGGGGTTGATGGGAGCCTCGCCTGATTATTCGGCGCAGCGCCGGCTGTGCATTGAGTTCATGAACGGGGAGGCCATCGCCTGCTACGCGTTCAACCGGGACCAGGGAATCGAAGAGGATTACGACCTGTCCGGCGTCACCCACTCACAGAGCAGCATCACCGGCAGCTTTCCCCTGACGGCGTTGAACGGGCTCGGGCAGGGGCATGTCCTGTCCGCCTTCAGTGAGGCGGACGGACGGGAGTTCCAGCACGGGGTGCCGGTGGAGGAAGCACTCTAAGCTTCCTCAGCTGTTTTCTTTATGGATCCGCAGTTCAAGTTCAATGAACGCGGAGATCATGGCCCGGTAGGTTGACTCCACGATGTCCGGGTCAATGTCCTTTTTCTCGGCAGCAGCCCGCACGTGTTCAATGATCCGCTCCACCCGGCCCGGGGCGCGCACCTCGGCGTCATCACCCTTCAGCGTGCCGGCGATCCTGATCAGCCTCTCGCGGCGGGCGATGAGGGTGACAATCTGCTCATCCACCTCGTCAACAGCAACCCGGACGGCAGCGAGCTGTTCCCTGTCTGCCCGGGCATCCCTATCGTTTCCTTGAATTGTCGCCATCATCTGACAGTATCGAAGCATGGAGCCCAGAGTCGACTTTATCTCCCTCGGTGTCCGCAGTGTCGAGGCCTCGCGCGCCTTCTACGTGGACGGCCTTGGCTGGCCCGTCCACCGCGAGGTTGCCGGGGAAGTCCTGTTCATCCAGGTGAACCATGGGCTGGTGCTCTCCCTCTGGGACAGCACCCAGATGCAGGCCGAGGCCGGCACCAGTCCTCCCGCCGGCGTCCCCGGCATCACGCTCAGCCACAACCTGGGAAGCCCGCAGGAAGTGGACAGCGTCATGGAACAGGCTGCGGCGGCCGGTGCTGCCATCGTTGCCGAGCCCGTCACCAAGGCGTGGGGCGGCTACGCAGGATATTTTGCCGACCCTGACGGGTTCCGCTGGGAAGTGGCGTACAACCCCACCTGGGCAGTGGACGACGCCGGCACGGTCACCGTCTGACGGGCGGCGGCCCCGGCGGGGCTGCTAGAACAGGGCTTCCACCGGGCGGATCAGTTCCGGGCCGTTATTGCGCACATTGCCCACTTCCTTGCCGACAGAGTCCACCTGCCAGTCGGCTGCGGCCTCCTTAACCCCTGACCGCACCAGGTCAACGAGTGCGGCGGCATCGTCCGCCTGCGGGTCCAGCCAGGCCTCCATCGTGGCCTTGTCCATGGGCAGCGGCACCCTGTCATGCAGCTCGGTCAGTTTCCCGAAGATGGTGGATTCCGTCCCTGGCGGCGGTGTGTCCGCCGTGAGGATCGACGTCGACAGCAGCCAGCGTCCGGGCTCCCCCTCCGGCACGGACGGGTCCTTCCACCACTCGTAGAGGCCGGCGAAAACCAACCCATGGTCCCCGCCCGGGTGCACGTAGTAGGGCTGCTTCGATTTCCCGGGCCCCTGCTTCCATTCGTAGTAGCCGTCCGCCGGGACGGCGCAGCGGCGGGACTGCACAGCCTTCCGGAAGGCCGGCTTCTCCAGCACGGATTCGCTCCGGGCATTGATCATGCGGGATCCGATCCCGGGATCCTTTGCCCAGGACGGGACCAGGCCCCAGCGCGCCACATGCAGCTGGCGGACCTGCCGGGGCTCGGCATCGCCATCCACCAGCCGCTCCAGCACGATGGGGACCGCGTCGGTGGGTGCCACGTTCCAGGACGGCGGGATGGTGACCTCGTCCTCCAGCCCGGCGTCGAATTCGGCCAGGAGATCACCCACGGCGCGTGCCATTACGTAGCGTCCACACATGCCACAAGCTTGCCACCGCCCGCCACAAACTGTCATCCAGGCACCGCAGCGGCCACCCGGCACGGGGGAATACCGCCGGCCACGCTACGGTTGACAGTAAGGAAACCTTTCAAGCGACGTATAGGAGATCCCTGTGGACTTCACTCCCGAATCCGGCACCATCACCATGTTTTCCACCACCTGGTGCGGCTACTGCAACCGGCTGAAGAAGCAGCTGGACGCACAGGGCATCGGCTACACCGAAATCAACATCGAAGAGGTGGACGGCACGGCTGAACTCGTGGAGCAGCTGAACGGTGGCAACCGCACCGTCCCCACGGTCCTCTTCCCGGACGGCACCGCGGCAACCAACCCGTCCGCCGCGGAGGTCAAGAGCCGCCTGGCCGCCTGACCGGCCGCCGCACCACAACTGTTGCGGGTCATGCCCCCAGGCTGCTGAAGGAAGCAGTTTCCAGGGTGGCATGGCCCGCATACGTGTTAAGGATGGCCTGCTCGACCGCGGCGACGTCCAGGCCTGGCACCAGATCGTTGGCGGCGCCGGCGGTGGCAGGATCCCAGTCCAGGCCGAGCGCGGCATAGCTGTCGGTAAGGACCTTCCGGATCGGGGCGGAGTCCTCCACCACAATCACCGAGCTGAAGAGCCAGCCGCCGGAGACAACCCGCTGGGCGGTGCCCACCAGTTTCACCCTCCGGGAGCTGTCTGCGGGGTCGGTACCGTGGACACTGAATTCGCCGGGACAGTATTCGCCGGGAATTTCGCCCACGGCCGCCTGCACGCCCACGCTCCGCAGCGCCTCGGCAAACAGGTCCCCGAAGTAGCCGAACCGGGCTTTGGACCCGGCGACGGCGTCGGTATCCGGTTCAATGTGGTCCACCACCAAGGTGCCCCGGTGGTAGGCGGCAGCGCGGCCGCCCGCCCTCCGGACCAGGGGTTCGAAGCCGTTGTCCCGGCAGGCCTGGGCTGCGGCGTCGAATCCCGGCAGCCGGGTGTCCCGCTGCCCGAACGCCACGGTGGGCGACGGCCGGTACAGCCGCAGGGTGGGACCAATGGCGCCGCTCCGTGCCCTTGCCAGCAGCTCCAGGCCGAATTCGAGGTCCCGGCCCGCGCCGAGCGACACGTCCTGCCGCACCACGGTGAGCGTGCTGGATCCGGTACCGGTGTGGTGCATTGTGGCGAAGCTCCCATGGTGTGGCGGCGACAATTTCAACGTCGACAGGTTTCAGTGGCGGCGGTTCATGGCCCGCGGACGGGCAGGCCACCCCTAGGTTACGCCCGACGGCGGCAGCCGCCTTAACGTCCCCGCCGCCCCACCCACAGCGCGTGCAGCAGCGGAAGGGCCGACGCGGTCATCAGCACATTGCCCAGCGCAAGGTCGTCGGGGCGGACAATGGCTCCCGCGAGCAGCAGGGCCCCGAAGACCAGGGCCGAGGCTGAGCGGCGCACAGCCCGGTCCAGCCGCGCAGCCTGGCGCTCCAGGCGTGGGACGGAAACCTGCAGCGATCCTTCCTCCAGCCTCCCGGCCAGGGCATCCAGGCGGCCCGGGAGGCGGAGGGCAACACCGGCAGCGTCGACAGCCTGCCGGGCAACGTCCTGCACCACGTTGCCCCGTTCGTTCCGCAGCAGCTGCGCGGCGTAGGGCTCCATCGAATCCCAGAGGTTGAAACGCTCATCCAGGGCACTGCATACCCCGGAGGTCAGGGACATGGCCCGGATGATCAGCAGGAAGTTCTCCGGCAGCTGGAACGGCAGCGACCGGACCACGTCGCCGAACTCCACGGCAAAGTCACGGAACTCCCGCGGGTCGACCTCGCGCAGTTCGGCGAATCCCATGCCGCCGAAGCGGGCGAAGAGCTGCGTCATGGCGCGTTCCAGGCCCACGCTGTCGGCTGACGGCATCAGGACGCCCACGTCATTGATGGCCGCCACGAGCCCCTTGCCGTCCCGGGCGGCGGCTGCGATCAGCAGCTTCCGCAGGCCGCTGCGCGTGGAGGCCGTGACTTCGCCCATCATCCCGAAGTCGATGAACGTCAGCTTCCAGGGAAGTCCCCCTGCGTCCGGGGGGACCGGGGTGACGAAGATGTTCCCCGGATGAGGGTCGGCGTGGAAGAAGCCGTTGGTGAACAGCTGGTCGAACATGATGGACGCGAATACCGGTGCAACCGCGGCGGGATCGATGCCGGCGGCACGGAGCGCCCGGACGTCCGTGATCTTGATGGCTGTGACGTCCTCCAGGGTGAGCACACGGCGGGTGGTCCGTTCCCACACCACGCCCGGGACTTCCACGCGGTCGTCCCCGGCGAAATCCGCGGCGAACCGCTCGGCGTTGACGGCCTCGTGCAGGTAGTCGATTTCCAGCAGGCTGGTCTGGGCGAATTCCTCCACCAGCGCCGGCATGTCGGCGCGGCGGGAAACGAGCCGGATGTGGCTGAGCCAGCCGGCAACCTTGCGCAGGGCGGCAAGGTCGACGTCGACAATCGCGCCGATGCCCGGGCGCTGCACTTTCAGGACCACGGCGTCGAGTCCGGTGTCCCCGGCGTCGGCAGGATTCAAGCGGCCGCGGTGGGCCTGGCCCAGGGAGGCAGCCGCGATCGGTGCCGGGTCCACCGAGGCAAAAACGTGCTCCAGCGGTGTTCCCAATTCCCTGGCGGCCAGGGCGGAGATGGCCGGGAAGTCGACCGGCGGCACCTCGTCCTGCAGCCCCTCCAACTCCTTGGTGATCTCGGGCGGAAGGACATCGAGCCGGGAGGACAGGAACTGGCCCACCTTGATCATGAGGCCACCGAGGTCCACGGCCAGGTCATGGAAGCGCTGGGCAAAGCTCCGCATCCGCCGTGACCGCGTCCTGGCGGCCACCCGGCCGAGGCCAATCCGGGGCAGGAACAGCTCGAACCACCACGTGGCGGCGAGGTTCCAGGCAGCGAAGCGCAGAATCCGCCGGTAGCGGCCGCGGTGTTCCCGCAGGGGCAGCTGGGGGTTCGCCCTGTCCTGGACGGTGGACGCCACCCCCGTCAGTCCTGGGCGAGGATCGCGTACAGGCGGCGGCGGGCCTCGTCCAGCACCGCCACCGCCTGGTGCACCTGCTCCTGGGTGCCGGTACGGCCAACCTGCGCCGCGGCCTGTGCCAGTTCGATCCCGGCTTTGGGCAGGGAGGCAACGCCGCCGGGCAGGGGGCCGGCCGGATCCCAGGGCGCAGCCCCGTGGTGGGCCGCCACTTCCTCGCGGCCGGCTTCGGTCAATGAGTAGATTTTGCGCCCGTTGGATTCCTCGGCAGTGATTGATCCTTCATCCGCAAGCAGCTGCAGGGTGGGATAGACGGAGCCCGCGCTCGGTTTCCAGCTGCCCCCGCTGCGTTCCTCGATCTCGCGGATGATCTGGTAGCCGTGCATGGGCCGTTCGGCCAGCAGGGCCAGCACCGCCGTCCGCACCTCACCTTTCCCGGCGCGGGTTCCGGCCCGCTTTTCGAACCGGGAGCGCAGTTCCTCGACGGCCTGCCACATACCGTCAAGATTGTTCCCGCCGAATCCGCCCGCAGGGTATGAAGCACGCATCATGAACTCCTTTGCCAATCGTGAACGATATACAACGATACTCAGCGATACATGCCCGCACCATAGGTCAGGACCCGCGCACGGCGAGGACCAGTCACAAGGTCAGGGCGTGGGAATCATCAGGATTTGCGCAGGGTCAGGATCTGTTCAGCCCGGCCGAACGGCCCCTGCCGGTCGTGCAGGACGGTGGATGTCAGCCCGATTCCGTCGCTGCCGAACGACACCGCGTTGTCCAGTCCGAGCCATTCCCCCCGGGGGCGGCGGTACATGTGGATCTGCAGGTCCAGGTTGGGGAACGCGTAGCTGCCTTTCCCCGGCGGAACCCTGGCCGCGATGCCGTTGGCCGTGTCCACCATGCCCATGAGGCGGGCCAGGTCGCCGCTGTCGGCGCGGTCGGTCAGGGGGTGGTCGGTGCGGAGCCACACCTTGCCCGCTCCGGGGCGGTGGCCCTCGGCCACCCTCATTTCGAGGGAGCGGATGTAGCCGCCGGGCCAGACGGCGGCGCCGTCGTACGGCTTGCATTCGTCGGGGCCGGGGATCCCTGCGTCCTCGACGGCGGCGACTTCAGCGGTGTCGCTGGTCAGCATGCGCCACCCGGCGGCGCGGATGGCGGTGCGGCCGCCGGCCACCAGCTCCGCCTGCACCAGTTCGATGGTCCGTCCGGGACGCAGCGTGGTGGTCTCGATCCGGAACTCGCCGCCCGGGATCAGTCCAAGGATCTCGTAGCTGAGGCGGGCCATCCGCATGTCTTCCCGTGGCTGGTGCCGTTCCAGGGCGTCTGCCATGAGGCCCGACGCCGGGGCCATGTGCTGTTCGTGGACGTTCCAGGCACCCTGGGCGTGGATGGTGGAGCGGAACCGCCCGCCGCCCAGGTCCTGGTAGTAGAAATTGCCTTCGGCGAGTTCAGGCAGGTCTGCAGTCAAGGCTGGCCCCTTACGAAAATTCAGTGAATTGCCACTAACTCTATCCCCCGTGGACACCGCACGGCGCGGCGGCGCGGGCAACGAAATGTTGGAGGGTGCGGGTGGCAATCGGACTAGAGTAAGGAACTGGTCCTGTCAGCAACCCTCAAAAGAGGTGTTTCATGCGCGTCATCAGCTACAACCTCCGCAAGCACAAGGCCAGCGGCGAACTTCTCGCCCTGGCCCGCAACCATGACATCGATGCGCTGTGCCTCCAGGAAGTGGACGCCAGCGACCTCCCGGAGACCCTCGGCCCGCTGCACCTGGCGGATGCCACCAAGGGCAACCGGCTGGGCCTGGCCATCTACTACCGCACCAGCCGCTTCACCGCACTGGACACGCAATCCTTCGCGTTGAAGAAATCAATGCATGACAGGGTGCTGGCTCCGGCCCATGAACGGCTCATCGGCACCAGGGTGATGGACACCGAAACGCAGCACGAGCTGGTGATCGGTTCCTTCCATGCAGCCCCGCTGACGGCGTCGAACTCGCTGCGGCGCAAGCAGATCCACGCAGCCCACGCGGAACTACTCAGCATGGGCAAGGGCCTGATGACCCTGATGGTGGGTGACTTCAACTACCCGTTCTTCACCAAGAACCTGGACATGCACATGAAGAACTCCGGGTATGCCCTCTCCCTGAGCAACCGGCGCACGTACACCCGCTACAAGGTGTTCAAGGGCCACTTCGACTTCGCCACCTCGCTGGG
Organism: Arthrobacter sp. NicSoilC5; assembly: GCF_019977395.1. Classification (NCBI taxonomy): domain Bacteria; kingdom Bacillati; phylum Actinomycetota; class Actinomycetes; order Micrococcales; family Micrococcaceae; genus Arthrobacter; species Arthrobacter sp. NicSoilC5. The sequence continues at coordinate 890,657 of NZ_AP024660.1, forward strand.
CCTGGACATCGCCAGCGTGGAGACGCTCCCGCGCGGAAATTCAGACCACCTGCCCATCCTGGTGACCGCCGAGTACGGCGAAGGCTACTAGCCGAAAGCTCCCGGGGAGGAGTCCGGGGCCGGCCTACCAGGGTTCGCCGGTGTCCAGCTGCGCCAGCAGTTCCGGCCACGCCGCCGCGAAACCGGGGTGCAGGTCCAGGGCTTCCACCTCTGCCACCGGGATCCAGAGCAGGGCGATGCTTTCGGGGTCGCTGATCACCGGCTCGAAGGATTCCCGCACCCTCACTACCACCGTGGTGTAGGACCAGTAGCCGTGGTCCAGCACGGACGTGAACAGCACTTCCACGCTCTCCGATGGGACGGCGGCTTCCTCGTACGCCTCGCGGAGGGCACCGTCAACGGGTTCTTCGCCCTGGTGCAGGGCACCGCCGGGCAGCCCCCAGGTTCCACCGTTGTGGCTCCAGACCGCACGGTGCTGCAGGAGCACGCCTTTGGCGGGGTCCCAGGCAAGGACGCCCGCGGCGCCGAAGCGGCCCCAGTACCTGCCGCGGTCCCCTTCCACCCAGGCGTCGCCCGGGTCGCGGGGACCGGTGCGCTGCGGCGGGGTGGAGGACATGCCTGCGGACGGAAAATGATCCATTGGTCCAGTCTGACAGGTGAAGCGGCGCCGGTGGAGTCCCGCAGGAGCGTCAGGCGTCGCGTCCGTGCTCGACGGCGAAATCGCCGCCGGGATACATGACGGTTTCGTGCCCGTCGTCGAAGCGGACGACGTACGGCGGACTGCCGCCCTCGCCGCGGACCTCCAGAATCACCCCGTGCCGGTCCGAGGACCCCACCGTCCTCCCGTGCACAACGATGCGGTCGCCTTGGGCTGCCTCCATGGCAATCACCTCCAAGCCCCCAGATTACGACTCCCGGCCGCACGGGAACAGGGCACCGTGGCAGGATTCGGGTATGCCGTTGAACCTTGTGCTGCTCGCCGATACCCACGTGCCCAAACGGGCCAGGAGCCTGCCCGGGCAGGTGTGGGACGCGGTTGACCGCGCCGATGCGGTCTTCCACGCCGGCGACTGGGTGGAGGCGGCACTGCTGGACGAGTTCGAACGCAGGAGCAGGCGCCTGCTGGGGGTTTTTGGCAACAATGACGGCCCGGAGCTGCGGAGGCGGCTGCCCGCGACCGCCACCGCAGTCCTGGATGGTGTCCGTTTTGCCATGGTCCACGAGACCGGCCAGGCAAAGGGCCGGGAACAGCGGTGCGAGGCGCTGTTTCCCGACGCCGACGTCCTGGTGTTCGGGCACAGCCACATCCCCTGGGATACGGTGTCGCCGAACGGGCTGCGGCTGTTGAATCCAGGATCGCCCACCGACCGCCGCCGCCAGCCGGCATGTACCTTCATGGAGGCCGTGGTGGACGGCGGGCGGTTGGCGGAGGTCAGGCTGGTGGAGGTCAGCCGCGGCTGAGCCCGCGGAGCAGCTTGGCAGGGCGGCGGATTTCTGCCTAGGGTAGGAACCGTAAGCATGCTTAGTTTTTAGTGGTTGCCCCGGCAGCCCGGGGCTGCTGCACCATCCGGGCGAAGAACCAGCCCGCGTCCCGCACGAACAGGAGTACCACCATGACTGACCAGTACACCTTCCGTAATCCCGTGACTGCCTACGAAAAGATCTCCCCGCCCAAGCAGCACCAGCCCGAGCCCGGGCTCGATGCGGACCTGGCGCCCAAGGCCGACCTCGGCGAAGAGACCTACCGGGGCACCGGGCGGCTGGAAGGCCGCCGGGCCATCGTGACCGGCGCGGACTCAGGCATCGGGGCAGCAACGGCGATCGCTTTCGCACGGGAGGGCGCCGACGTCGTGCTTTCCTACCTGCCGCAGGAAGAGGAGGACGCCTCGCGCATTGCCGGACTCATTGAGGCCGCCGGCCGCAAGGCCGTCAAGGTACCCGGCGACCTGAAGGACTCCGCCGTGTGCCGGGAACTGGTGGACACGGCGGTGGCCGTGCTGGGCGGGGTTGACATCCTGGTCAACAACGCCGGAAAGCAGGTTGCGCAGGAGGACCTGCAGGACATCAGCGACGAGCAGTTCGACCACACGCTGAAGACCAACGTCTATGCCATGTTCTGGGTGACCAAGGCCGCCGTGCCGCACATGCCGGCGGGCTCAACCATCATCAACACCACGTCGATCCAGGCCTACAACCCGTCCCCCACGCTGGTGGACTACGCCACCACCAAGGCCAGCATCAACAACTTCACCAAGGGCTTGGCCCAGCAGCTGGCGCCCAAGGGAATCCGGGTAAACGCGGTGGCCCCGGGGCCCATCTGGACGCCCCTGCAGGTCAGCAGCGGCCAGCCCAAGGAGGAACTGCCCGAGTTTGGCCAGTCCACTCCCCTGGGCCGCGCGGGCCAGCCCGCCGAGCTCGCCCCCGCCTACGTCTTCCTGGCCTCGCCCGAGTCCAGCTATGTGGTGGGTGAGACGCTCAACGTCAACGGCGGCAGCCCAACACCGTAGCGCGCCCCGCGCTCCCCGCAGCAGCGGGACAGCCGCCGGAGGTCAGCCAGCCGCGTCCTGGCCGGCCAGGAGCTCGTCCGTGGCCGGGTCCGGTTCCCCGTTGAAGAACTGGGCCAGGACGGTCTTGAACACTGTTTCTCCGGGCGCCGCCCGGAGGAACAGTGTCATGCTGGAGCGGAGTTTCCTGGCGTCGATTCCGCCGAAAATGTCTTCGGCCGACTGGTCGGCGTGGTTTGCCAGGACCAGCGCGCACTCCAGGAGCCGCGGACCCAGCACCTCGTGGTCCAGGTAGGCGCGGGCCTCCGCCAGCGAGGAAATGGCGTACTTGCGGGACGTGTCGCTCTGTCCCAGCCCGGCAATCTGCGGGAAGACAAACCACATCCAGTGCCCGGACTTCCTGCCGACCTGCAGCTCGCCCAGCGCCTGCTCATAGGTTCCGCCGGTGTTTTGGGCGGCAACAAAACGCTCAAGGTCAAACGGTTCATTCATGTGGATCTCCTCGGTACGTTTCAAATGGACAAGTGTTTTTCAAGGGCGCCGGCCGCCGCCCGCAGCTGCGGGTCGGGGTCTTCCCGCCACCGCGCCAGGACAACACCTGCCCGCTGCCGCTCGCGCTCCCCCAGCCCCGCCAGCAACGGGACCAGGACGTCGGTAAGAAGGGGCCCGGTCAGGTCCGCCGCCTGCGCGGAGCGAAGGAAGCCCTCCAGCCGGGTCAGGTCAGAGTGACGGAGCAGCCGCAACCGTGACTGCAGCAGCACCACCGCTGCCAGGCGGCGCTCGAACACCGGCCGGGAACCGGGCCGCGGCTGACCCCACAGGGCGGAGGCCAGCATGACCGTGCCGTCATGGTCCAGGTCCTTGAACTTCCGCAGCGCATCACGCACGGTCCCGCGGACGGCCCCCACAGACGAACCATAAGAGGCCAGTACCCCGCCCAGCCGGGCGCCGACGTCGTCCGCACGATACCAGGCGCCCTCGTTCTGCAGGGTCCGGTCCACGAAATCCGCCGCCGCGGACACAACGTCCGCCGTACCGGTCACAGTCCGCGCCCGGACGCCGCGTGCCGGATGCAGTACGGGGTCCAGGGGCGGGCTTCAAGCCTGCCCTCGGCGATGGGCTCCCCGCAGACGGCGCAGGTTCCATAGGTCCCCGCCGCCAGCCGGGCAAGGGCCGCCTCAATCTGGTCCAGGCCCGCCGAACTCTGTTTCAGGAGCGCGGAGGCCTGTGAGAGTTCGAAGGCGATGGTGGCACCCTCGGGATCGTGCTCGTCGTCGACGTTGGAATCCTGGCGCGCCGAGTTTGCTGCCTCGATGTCCGCCCGCAGCGCCGGCAATAGTGCCAGGCGCCGCGCCCGCTCCTCTTCGAGCAGCGCACGGAACCGTTCGAAATCTGGCATGTTGACAGCCTAACGCGTCAGTCAGTACCAGTTCAGGGATACGGAGTGGTTCCAGGCCGCGCACGGGGAACCGTAGCGGTCGCGGATGTAGCCCAGGCCCCATTCGATCTGGGTGCGGTAGCTGGTGAGCCAGTCACCGCCGGCGCTGGCGTACTTCCCCGGGGGCAGGGCCTGCGGAATCCCATAGGCTCCGGAATAGGCGTTGGTGGCGGTGGTCAGCCAGTTGGACTCCTTGGTCCACAGCTGGGCCAGGCACAGGAACTGGTCCTGGCCCCACCCGTAGGCGGGCAGGCGTCCGGACGCGTAGCTTTTGGCCCCGGCGGGGTCGTTCACCGCACCGCCGGGAACAGAAGGCACGACGACGGCGGGAGGGCTTGGCGGGGCCGGTGCCGGGTCTTCCGGAGCGGGAGGGCCGGGGTTGCTGACGCCGGGATTGCTGACGGCGCCGGGGGCCGGACCGGGTTGGGCCGGATTGGCCTGGCCAGGGTCGGCAGCGGGTGCGGGCGCCTTTGGCTGCCGGGCTGCCACTGCGGCCGCCCTGGCTGCAGCCTCCGCCTGCCCGCGGGCCTGCTCCTCAGCGGCGGCACGTTTGGCCGCCTGGGCCGCCTCGTAGGCGGCCAGTGCGGCCTGGCCCTGGCGGTACTCACCCTCCATGGCCGCCGTCGTACCTTTCAGGGTGGCGAGCTGGGCGGTCAGCTCGCTGCCGTGCCGCTGCTCCTCTGCGACGCGCCGGGCCAGCGAATCCTGGGCGGAACGTGCGGCGTCCAGTTTTGCTTTCGCTTCCCCGGACAGGCGTTCCCGCTCGCTCCTGGCGGCTTTTTCCTGTTCGGTGAGGGCGGTGGCCGTCTTTTCGGCGGCGGCAGCATTGGCGACCAGGGTGGCAGTCTTGTCGCCCACGAGCTTGACCAGGTTGAGCCCCTGGACGCTGTTGGTTTCCAGGGCGTCCAGCGCGACGAAGAATCCTGCATTGGTACCGCCGGTCTTGTAGGACTGGACGGCCAGGGCACCGATGTCCTTCCGGTGCCGGGCCAGCTCCGCGTTGGCACGGGCAGCGTGGGCGGACAGGGTATCCAGGCGGGAGGTGGCTGCCTGCAGCGCGGCGTCTGCGGCGGCATAGTCGGCGGCCGAGCGCACGGCCATCCCGCCTGCTGCCTCCGAATCCGCCTCAAGGTCCGTCAGGAGTCCATTAATGGTGGCGATTTCTGCGGCTTTTGCCGCTTCGGACGATTTCGCCTCCTGCACGTCCGCCCAGGAGGGATACCCGCCGGGCGGTGGCGGCTCGTCGGCCGCCGCCGGCAGCATGGTGCCTGCGGCCAGGGCAAGGGCCAGGAGGCCTCCCTGCCAAGGGAGCCTCGCGATGGTCACGAACAGGGGCATAGTCCGGAAGCTTACCGCCGGATTCCCGCGCAACGCAGGCTGCTGTTTCCACATTGTTACCGTGCTCAACAGGAAAAGTATCAGCAGAGGTCCGCCCAGGAACGCCCTGGAATGTCCAGACGTTTGCGCAATGCGAGAGAAGAACCTCGTATGTTATCCAAATGTGACAATTGCGATGCACCTGGGTTATGGTCGACTGGTGTCCCTCTCAGACGGGACATTCCCGTCAGCATGCCGAGCCCTGCCGCTGATCATGGGATCCAACCGCTCCAGTTGGCAGGGACGGGGGAACCAAGTTTCCACGGCCATATTGTGGCCTAGGGGTTAAGTCGAATGCGCTTCCGCCTACCGCGGAGCCGCTTCCGGCCGGGTATCTCCAGCCCGAACCCGACAGCTCACCCCGCAGGCATGGGAGAGGCGATCAACCGTGTCAAAAAATTCCATTTCAGCCCGTCACCGCGCGACTCCGGCCCGCTCCATTGTGCTCGAGGGCCTCGCCGTAACAGCAAAATCCCAAGCCCGCTCGCTGGGCCGCCCGGCGCTCGCCGTTGCTGCAGCGTCCGGCATTGCCTTCGGAGTCGGCGCCCCGGCCCATGCAGGTGTATCCGGCCCGGACACCACTGAGCAGACCAGCGTCCAGGCCACCTCGGCACCCGCTGCCCCGGCCGCAGCCCCCGCTGCAGCAGCAGGCAACGTCCACACCGTCGTTTCCGGCGACACCCTTGGCGCCATCGCTTCAGCCTACGGCGTCAGCCTCAATGACGTGCTGTCCGCCAACGGCCTGGGACTGTCCTCGATCATCTACCCGGGCGACCAGATCCAGATTCCGGGCGCAGGCTACACCGCAGCCCCGGCGCCGGCCCCTGCAGCAGCACCCGTGCAGGCCGCAGCCGCCACCGCTCCGGCGAACACCGGCATGAACATGTCTTACGCCTCGGCAACCCCCGTGGCATCAACCACCGGCACCGGCACCGGCGCAGCGATCCTCGCCTCGGCCTACGGCCAGCTGGGCGTCAAGCAGGATTGCACCGCCATGGTCGAGAAGGCGCTGCGTTCCGTCGGCAAGTCCGTGGGCGACCTGGCCCCCACCCAGTTCTTCCAGTACGGCACCGTTGTAGGCGCTCCCGCCCCCGGCGACCTGATCATCACCTCCGGCCACGTGGGCGTTTACGCAGGCAACGGCCAGGTTGTCAGCGGCGGCGTCAACGGCTTCGACACGCAGGTGCACTCCATCAGCTGGCTCGGCGGCTACTCCGCTGTGCGCGTAGCCTAGTCTTCGCACTGTCCGGTGCCCTTGGCGGCCCCGGACGAAGCAGGAGGGTGGCAGCCGGGAATACCGGTTGCCACCCTCCTGTCGTTTTGCCCCCGCGGCCCGCTGCGGTCAGGTGCCGCAGAAGGTCATGTAGCTGCCGAAGTCGTCGGGCGCCCCCTGCAGGTAGCGTTCCAGGCCGGGCCGCTCGGTGAAGGGGGCGCTGACCGCCTCCAGCAGTTGCTGCAGTGGAGCCAGGTTTCCGGCGGTGGCAGCGGACAGCGCCTCTTCCACCAGGTGGTTCCGCGGAATGTAGGCCGGGTTCACGCTGTCCATCAGCTCCGGGTCAGGTTGCAGCGCCTGCCACCGGTCCAGCCAGGCATCGAGGGCGGCCAGGTCGAGGACCATGCCGCGCACGGGACGAAGGTCCCCGCGGGCCGCTTTGCCCAGGTTGCGGAAGAACAGGGTGTAGTCCACGGGTCCGTCCTTAAGAAGGTCGAGGACATCATCCACCAGGGCCCCGGCGCCGTTTTCATCGACGCTGTCCAGTCCCAGCTTGGCCGTAATCCCGCGGGTCCATGCCTGGCTGTAGTGGCCCCGGAAACTGCCCAGGACCTCCACTGCCGGGGCCACGGCCTTCTCCTGGTCCTTGTCAATCAGCGGCAGCATGGCCTCGGCGAGCCGGGCCAGGTTCCATTCGGCCAGGACAGGCTGGTTGGCATAGGCATAGCGTCCGCCGACGTCAATGGAACTGTAAACGGCGGCCGGGTTGAAGGCATCCATGAACGCGCACGGGCCGTAGTCGATGGTTTCCCCGGAGATGGTCATGTTGTCCGTGTTCATGACCCCGTGTACGAAGCCAACGAGCATCCACCGGGCCACCAGCTCCGCCTGGGCGGAGACGACCGCCGCGAACAGCGCAAGGTAGGGGTTGTCGGCATCCGCCGCGTGGGGGTAGTGCCTGCCGATGGCGTGGTCCGCCAGCCGCTTCAGGAGGTCCATATTTTCGGTGGCGCGGGCGTACTGGAAGCTGCCGACGCGCAAATGGCTGCCCGCAACCCGCGCCAGGACGGCACCGGGCAGCATGTCATCGCGCCGGACCTGCCGGCCGGTGGCCACGACGGCGAGTGAACGGGTGGTGGGAATGTGCAGTGCGTGCATGGCCTCACTGACTATGTACTCACGCAGCATGGGCCCGACCACGGCACGGCCGTCCCCCGCGCGGGCGAAGGGCGTTCGCCCCGAACCTTTGAGATGGACGTCCAGGAGGCGGCCGGCCCGGTCAGTGACCTCGCCCAGCAGCAGGGCCCGTCCGTCGCCGAGCAGGGGCGAATACCCGCCAAACTGGTGTCCGGCGTACGCCTGCGCCACGGGTGTGGCACCGGCCGGCACATGGTTTCCCACAAGGAGCCGCACACCCTCGGGGCTGCGCAGGTACTGCGGGTCGAGGCCCAGGTCCGTTGCCAGTTTCTCGTTCAGGACGAGGAGCTCAGGGCTGGGCGCTTCCTCGGCCTGCCAGGGCACGGCGAGTTCCGCCAGTTCCCGGGCGAAACGGCCATCGAAAGTGACCGTGGATTCAGCTGCTGCCGTCATGGTTCAACCCTATCGCCGTTGTTGGGGCCGCAGCCTCTGCCGCTGGTTGCCGCCGCCGTGGGACGGGGATGCGGTCAAGGTCGTTGGCGGCGATCACGGTAACCCCCGGAGCCCGTGCCTGCGCCTGTTGTTCCAGCACGGAAACGTCGTCGCCGTACCGTGCGGAGAAGTGGGTGAGCACCAGGGTGCGGGCCCTGCCGGAGGCCGCCAGCTCCCCGGCCTGCCCGGCAGTGAGGTGCAGGTATTGCCGTGCCAGGGCGTCGTCGTCGTCACTGAACGTTGACTCGGTGACCAGCAGGTCAGCCCCGTCCGCCAGGTCCTCGGCGCCCGGGCACGGCGCGGTGTCCATAATGAAGGCGAAGCGCTGGCCCGGCCTGGGTACGCTCACATTCTCCAGCCTGACTGCCCCAAGGACGCCGTCGCGTTGCAGCCGGCCCACATCCGGCCCTCCGATTCCTGCCGCCCGGAGCCGCTCCGGCAGTAACGTGCGTCCGTCAGGCTCCCTTAGCTGGTAACCGTAGGTCTCGATGCGGTGCCTCAGGGGCTGCACCTCCAGGCAGTCCGCCACGGGCCCGGCGCCCGAATGCGGGTGGAGCCGCAGGTCGATGCCGGGCGAACCCACTGCCACCAAGGCCTGCACCACCGGGTCACCCGACGCCGGATAGTGCAGGTGGACAGGGTGTGGCACACCGTCAAGGGCCATCCGGGACAGGACCCCAGGCAACCCGTAGCAGTGGTCACCGTGCACATGGGTGAGGCAGATCCTGGTGATGTGGCCGGCCGCGACGCCGGCGTGGATCATCTGGCGCTGGGTTCCCTCACCGGGGTCGAAAAGCAGCCCCTCGCCGTCCCAGCGCAGGAAGTAGCCGTTGTGGTTCCGGGTCCGGGTGGGAACCTGGGAAGCGGTGCCCAATACCACCAGTTCACGCACCGCCGGCGCCTGCCGTTCCGCCATGCAGCCCCTTGGCGTAGGCGGCCTGGCCGATGTGCTGAAGGCAGTCCCCCAGAATGCTGACCAGCCGCACTCCGAGGGTCACAGGTGGATTCCAGTGCCTGTCAACCACGCGGTCCAGGTCCGGATCAGCAATGTCTTCCAGGACCTTGGCGGTCTGCCGGTGGACGGCTTCGTAGTACTCCTGCAACAGCTCCCGCGGCGCCCTGACGGCGTCCACCTGTTCACTGGAGTGGCCGTAGCCCGTGTCGCGTTCCCCCAGCGGAAGGCCGAAACGCTTAACGAAACCTTCAGCGGTCCACACCTGTTCCAGGCCCGCAGCGGAGGCTACCTGCGCATCCTCCACCCGGCCCGTATGCCAGATCAGCCACGCGATGGAATTGCCGTTGCCACCCGGCCGGCGCTGCAGCTGCGCCGCGTCCAGCCCGTCGAGGGCCTCCCGGACCAGGCCCGGGAGCCGGTCGAAGGACTCCAGCAGCAGTTCTTTGGATTGCATGGGTCTCCCTCCCCTGCCGGCCGGGCCACGCCGGCTCGGCCCGCGGGGTTGCTAGCGTTCCAGGTCGTCGGGCTCAAACTCGCTGAGCGGCGAGCCGCCAAAATTCTCCTCGTCGTCGCTGCCGTCAGCCTCGAGGCCGGTGGGGGCTTCCCCAAAATCGACATCCGCTGCGGCCTCCCCCAGGGTGGGGGTGTCCGGCGATACCTGCTCATCGCCCGAACGGTACCGCGCCCGGGCGCTTTCATCCCGCAGCGCCTGGTCGCTCAGGAAGTCCTCCTCTTCACCGGAGAGGGCCTCGTCCTGCAGCAAGGGGTCCTCCTGCCAGCGGTCGGGGTTGTTTTCGGCAGCACCCGGGTAGCTGTCAGGCTCCCCCGATACGGGGTCCAGTTCCAGGGACGACGCCGCGCCGGGAGTTTCGTCGAGAAGCACGTCGTCCTGCTCCACGACTTCCAGCTCATCGTCCGGGACGTTCTGTTCAGTCATGATGGTGCCTTTCTCGTTGCGGTGGGCAGACAATAGTAAGCATACTGACCAACTAATGCTGATGGAACCTCAGGTGCACCCGGCAGCAAGGAGAAAGCCCATGGAAGGCAATGAACCCCTGGACGGGGACGCGGCAGATCGCTCCCGTCCGCGGTCTTTTAGCGGCCGGATGTCCCTCCTGTGGACCGACGGCCTGGGCCGGGCAAGCATACGGGCAGTCCAGACGCTCTCCCTACTGGCGCTCGCCTGGGCAGTGGTGACGGCCGCGACCAGGGTTCCCCTGGTCACCATCCCGGTGATGGTGGCCTTGATCCTGGCCTCGGCCATGGCTCCCGCGGTCCGCTGGCTTGCTGCCCGCGGCTGGCCCCGCGCCCTTGCCGTCCTGTCGTCCTTCCTGGTGATCCTGGCAGGGGCGGCCGGCGTGGTGGGAGGCATCATCACACTGGTCAGGCAGCAGGCCTCCGTCCTGGCAGCCCGGGCAGAAGCCGGTATAGGCCAGCTTCAGCAGTTCGTTACCACCGGCCCCGTGGCGCTGACGAACGACCAGATCAATGCCGCGCGGGAGGAGTTCCAGAAGTTCCTTGCCGGCGGGAGCCTGGGGGCCGACGCGTTGACAGGGCTGAGAACGGCTGGTGAGATTGCGGCCGGCTCGGTGCTGACAGCAGTCATCCTGTTCTTCTTCCTCAAAGACGGCGAGAAGATCCGGTCCTTCCTGATCGGGTTTCTCCCGGCAACCCGCCAGGGCAAGGCACATCTGGCGGCCGGGCGAAGCATCGTGGTGCTGGGCGGTTACGTCCGCGGGACGCTCATCATCGCTGCCATTGACGCCGTGATGGTCCTGATCGGACTCCTGGTCCTGCGGGTCCCCCTGGCAGTGCCGCTGGCCGCCGTGGTCTTCCTGGGTGGTTTCATTCCGATCATCGGAGCAACCGCCGCCGGCAGCCTCGCGGTGCTGGTGGCCCTGGTGGAAAACGGGCCGGTAACCGCCCTCATTGTCCTGGTGATCCTGGTGGCCGCCAACCAGTTCGAGCACCACATCCTCCAGCCCCTCTTCATGGGCCGGGTCCTGCGGATCCACGGGCTGGTGATCATCCTCGCCCTGGCCGCCGGGGCCACCCTGGCCGGCGTCATCGGGGCCCTGCTGGCAGTGCCGCTCACCGCCGTCGGCTGGACCATCTTCAAGACCCTCGCGGAAAAGGACACTCCGGGCCCGGAGCCCGTCGCTCCGGCAGAACCGGGAGCGTAGAAGCGCCTGAGCAGCGCTTCCGTGACTTTTGGCCCTAGAGTGCCGCCAAGGCCGGGGCCAGTCTTGAAAGGCAGGAAACCCCAGTTCACGACGAGCAGGAAGAGCGGCCATGACATCGCAAAAACCCATAGCTGCGGGCACCAACGACTCAGCCCAAAGCCAGGCCGCGGTCCTGTGGGCAGCCCGCCGGGCCCACCGGGCGGGCCTGCCACTGGTGGTCCTCCATGTGGTGGACGACCGCTGGGTTGCCGAACCCTATCCGTGGTTCGGAACCCTCCAGCAGGCGGGCGAGGAACTCCTCAAGACCGCCGCCAGGCGCCTGGAAGGAGCGGTTCCCATCACGCCCGCCACGGAACTGCTCACCGGAAGCGTGGGCGGCTCCCTGGCCAAGTACTCCAAGAAAACTTCGATGATGGTCATTGGGTCCGGCAGCGGCCACCTCGGCGGCGCCCTTGCCGACCGCGCCCTCCAGGTGGCCACCGCTGCCAAGGTCCCCGTCGCCGTCGTCGGAACCCAGGACCTTGAGGGCAGGTCGGGAGTGGTGGTGGGCGTTGACGGGTCACCGGAGGCCACCCAGGCCGTTGCCTTCGCAGCCGCTGAAGCAGACCGCGAGGGAGACGAGCTCACGGTCGTGTACGCCGTCAGCGTGCCCGATCCCATCATCGATGCCGGTCTGACGCCGGGTGCCCTCGCGGACCTCATCGTGGACGAGGACCGGGTTGTCCTCTCCGAAACCGTCGCCGGGCTGAAGGAAGACTACCCCGACCTCACCGTGCACCAGCGGCTGGAAACCGACAAAGGCCCCGTGGACGCCCTCGTCGAAGCCGCAGCAGGAGCCCGGCTCCTGGTGGTGGGCAGCCGCGGCCGGGGCGCCTTTAAACGCCTCCTGCTCGGCTCCACCGCCCACGGGGTCCTGAAGCACCTGCCCTGCCCCACCATCATCACCCGGACCCAGGCAGTAACGAATGCCATCTAGGCAGCACCGCCCGCTGATCCTCCCACCGCCCTGCCCGCATACCTAACGCGGAAGGTTCACCCCATGAAGAAGCCCGCAGCCATCATCATGCTGATCCTCGGGATCCTGATAACGCTTCCGGGCCTTGCCGCGCTGGCGGGCGGGGCCGTGGCGTCGGCGGTGGGAACCATCCAGGGGGACGGATACCTGACGTCCGGCTCATCGCGTTTCTCCGTGAGTTCATTCGCCCTGACCTCGCCGCGGGCAGACGCCATTGGAGACGACGTTCCCGGCAGGCTGCCCTTCGACGTCGGAACCCTGCGGCTGCGCGTTGAATCAGTGACCCCGGACAAACCGGTGTTCATTGGCATCGGCCGGCAGGCCGACGTCGAACAGTACCTCTCAGGCGTGCACCACTCGGAGCTGCTGAACATCCGCCAGCGGCCGTTCCGCGCCGAATACCGCGATGTACCGGGCGGCAACCCGGCATCACCGCCCGCGGACCAGCGCATCTGGACCGCCTCCGCGTCGGGAACGGGACAGCAGGAGCTCACCTGGAACATCACGCCGGGCGCGTGGGAAGTGGTGGTGATGAACGCCGACGCCTCCCCCGGGGTTGATGTCCAAGCGCAGGCCGGCTTCCGCTCGGACCTGATCCGGCCGGCAGCCACGGGCCTGCTGGTGGGCGGGATCATCGCCCTGCTGATCGGCGTTCCCCTCATCATCTTCGGGGCCGCGGGTCTGGGCCGGCACGCCGCACGCCCTGACGGCGGGCGCCCCATGGGTGGTCCGGACATGGGTGGTCCGGACATGGGTGCGGGCGCGTATCCGGCAGCGGGATATCCGGGAACCGCATATCCGGGAGCGCGGGCAGTGCCCGAAGCCGTTCCCCCGCCCCAGCCATCCGCGGCGGGACCGGGAGGGCGCCCCGGCTACCCCTCCAGCCTCTTTGGTGAGCTCGATCCCGGGCTTTCACGCTGGATGTGGCTGGTCAAATGGTTCCTGGCCATACCGCATTTCATCCTCCTCTTCTTCCTCTGGTTCGCGTTCGCCATCACCACCATCGTGGCGGGGTTCGCCATCCTCTTTACCGGCCGCTATCCGCGGGCGCTGTTCGACTTCAACGTGGGCGTCATGCGGTGGAACTGGCGTGTGGCCTTCTACGCCTACGCCGCCGTGGGCACCGACCTGTACCCGCCGTTTACGCTCAAGCGCGCCAATTACCCGGCCGATTTTGACGTGGAGTACCCGCAGCGGCTCTCGCGCGGACTGGTCCTGGTGAAATGGTGGCTCCTGTCCATCCCGCATCTGCTCCTGGTGGCCGCTTTCGCAGGGAGCACGGAAAGCGTCTGGCGGTGGCAGTCGGAGGACAACGTCCTTGGGGCCACCTACGAACGGGTCTCCGGGCCGTCCCTGCTGGGGCTGCTGGTGCTGATAGCGGCAGTGATCCTGCTGTTCACCGGCCGCTACCAGCGGCCGCTGTTCGACTTCATCCTGGGCATCAACCGCTGGATTTACCGTGTCCTGGTGTACACGGCGCTGATGCGTGACGAATATCCGCCGTTCCGGCTGGACCAGGGCGCCACCGAACCGGAGGGGCCCGGAGATGTGGTTCCCACCGGGGGCGTGCCGCCTGCGGGTGCGCCATGACCTTCGGCCCTAGCCCCGCCGCGCGCCTGCAGGCATGATGGGCCTGACAACGCGGGTCCGACGAGGGAGCAAACATGAGCATTGCCGGGGCACCAATAGCCAGGATCGTGGTAGGCGTCGACGGGTCGGAGGCGTCCGTGGAGGCACTTCGGCAGGCCCAGCGGATGGCCACCCCCCTTGGCGCCAAGGTCCAGGCCATTGCCTGCTGGGAGTACCCGCAAATGTACAGCGGTTACGTGATGATGGGCGTCGAGGGCTTCGAGGAGGGGGCCCGGAAGGTCCTGGACGATGCTGTGGCGCAGGCCTTCGGAGACGAGACACCGGCCAACGTCAGCTCGACCCTTGTGCGCAGCCATCCCCGGGAAGCGCTGATCGATGCCAGCCGGGACGCCGACATGATCGTGGTGGGGCGCCGGGGACACGGCGGGTTCGGCGGCCTGCTCCTTGGCTCGGTCAGCTCCGCCATCGTTGCGCACGCCCATTGCCCCGTCCTTGTGGTCCACACGGCGGAGACCGAAGCCGACGGTTCCAAGGGTTCCTGAACGGAACATCGGCGGCAGGCACGGCTGACTTCCAAGGCAGGTGATGGTGGTGCCGGCCAGTGACGCACGACGACGGGCGCCCGCCATAGCGCTCGCCGCCGCCCTGGCGGTCCTCGCCATCATCCTGGCCCTGTTCCTTCCGGCACCCACGTCCGGGCCGCCGTCGGCCTCCCCGTCCCCATCACCGGCGCTCCCATCGCCGCTGCCGGGACCAACAAGTCCGCCGGCCCCGGGCAGTTCCCCGCCGGCAGAGGAGCCGCAGGAAACCGATACCCCCGAAGCAGGCCAGGCTCCGGTCGAGCCACCTGTGACCGTTCCGCCGGTGCCAGTGCCACCGGTTCCCGAACCGGAGCCGCCTGAAGCGCCGGCCCAGCCTCCGGAACCGGCCCGGCCGGCGCCGTTTCCGGAATCCCTCCGCGGCCAGGACCTGACCGTCATTCCAGGGGCAGGCCGTGTCGTGGCCCTGACCTTCGATGCAGGAGCCAACGCGGCAGGGCTGCCAAAAATCCTGTCGGCCCTTGCAGCCCGGGGCGTTGCCGGGACTTTCTTCCTGACCGGCAACTGGGCGGCGAACAACCCGCGGGCCGAGGCGCAGATCGTGGCCGCCGGGCACCGTGTGGCAAACCATTCGATGACCCATCCGGGGTTCACCAGCCTGGGAGATGACCTGATCGCGCAGCAGGTGCGCGGCGCCGAGGAGGCCATCCTGGCTGCCGGGGCCGACCCCAGGCCGCTGTTCCGGTTCCCCTACGGCGAACGCGACACCCGCACCATCGCGGCGGTCAACACCCTGGGGTACGTGTCCGTGAGGTGGACCGTGGACACCCTCGGCTGGAAAGGCACCAGCGGCGGCGCCAGCATCCAAACGGTGGCCGACCGCGTCCTGGCAGGGCTGCAGCCCGGCGAAATCGTCCTCATGCACATCGGGTCCAACCCCGACGACGGGACGACGCTGGACGCCGACGCCCTCCCCCAGGTCATCGACCGCATCACGGCCGCGGGGTACGGTTTCGCCACCCTCGACGCCGTGCTGGGACACTGATCAGGGCGGCGGCACCCGTGGCGAAGCACAGGCCCTCCCGGAACAGCCACGTGACGGCCCGGCAGCCGGACCCGTCCGGCAGTGGCACCGGACCCGGAGACGCCGGGGATACGGCCCACCACGGATTGCCCGTCCACGAGGTGGTGTTGCTGCTTGAGACGGATGCCGCCAGGGGCCTTGACCAGGAAGAGGTGGCGCGCCGGCGTGCCCAGTTCGGCGTCAACGAGCTGCCGCGGTCACAGCGCGCAGGCATCGCGCGCAAACTCGGACGCCAATTCAACAATCCGCTGGTCTATGTGCTGTTGGCCGCTGCCGTGGTCACCGTCTTCCTGGGCGAATTCCTTGATTCCGCCGTGATCCTTGCAGTGGTCCTGGTCAACACGCTGATCGGCTTCGTCCAGGAGGTCCGGGCAGAGGCGGCCCTGGATGCCCTCCATTCACTGGTCCGCACGCATGCGGCCGTGATGCGCGGCGGCGAACGGAAGCATGTCCCGTCCGAGGACCTGGTCCCCGGCGACCTCGTCCTGCTGGAAGCCGGCGACAAGGTACCGGCCGACCTCCGCCTGGTACGCCTGTCCGCCCTGCGGGTGGACGAATCCGCACTGACGGGCGAATCCGATCCCGTAGCCAAGGACGAGGTGGTGCTGCCTCAGGTCACGCCCGTGGCGGACCGGCGGAACATGCTGTACAGCGGCACTCTGGTGACCGCGGGAACCGGTGCGGGAATCGTGGTGGCCATCGGCGGCGAAACCGAACTCGGCGAAATCCACCGGCTCATGGGTGCCGTCCGGCCCGTGGCCACGCCGCTGACCTTGAAACTGGCACGGTTCAGCACCACCCTCACCGTCGCCATCCTGGCCCTCGCCGCCGTGGCGTTCCTCGCCGGACTGGCACATGGCGAACGGCCGGGACAGATGTTCACGGCCGCCGTCGCCCTGGCCGTGGGGGCCATCCCCGAGGGACTTCCCGCCGCAGTGACGGTCACGCTTGCCATCGGCGTGCGGCGCATGGCCCGGCGCCGTGCCGTGGTGCGCCGGCTGCCCGTGGTGGAAACGCTGGGCAGCACCACGGTGATTTGCTCGGACAAGACGGGAACCTTCACCGAGAACCAGATGACAATCCGTGCGCTGTGGACGCCCTCCGGGTGGTACGACGTGACAGGCTCCGGCTACGGGCCGGAAGGACACATCACCCCGTCGGCCGGACAGCACCCCGCCGCCCCACAGCACCCGGACGGCCGGAACCTGGCCGCCGGTGTGACACGTCCCGGCGGTGCCGCGCAGCCCGGCGGCGCCACGCACCCCGGGGATGCTGCGCTGCCCAAGGATGATGCGCTGCAGTGGTCGCTGTTGGGCGGAGCAGCCTGCAATGACGCCAGCATCCGCAGGGAGGGGTCCGGCTGGCAGGTGCGCGGTGATCCTACGGAGGCCGCGATGCTTGTGGCGGCAGGAAAGGCCGGCATCAAGGTGCAGGACTTCCTGGCTGCCAACCCGCGGCAGGCAGAGCTGCCCTTCACGTCCGAGCGGCAGTTCATGGCCACGCTCCACGCATCCACGCTCCCGGAGGACGGCGGCACAGTATTCGTGAAAGGCGCCGTGGAACGTGTCCTGGAGCTCTGCGCCCACGAAATGGACGGCCAGGGCGCCGACAGGCCCGTTCGCAGGCACGCCGTGCTCGGTGCAGCCCACGCGCTCGCGGACGACGGGCTCCGGGTCCTTGCCACGGCCATGATGAGCCTTCCCGCCGGTTCGGGCCCCCTCTCCGCCACGGAGTTGCGGGGCCGGATGACCCTGACCGGGCTTCACGCGATGCACGACCCACCGCGGGAAGCAGCCGCAGCCTCGGTGAAGGCGTGCCAGCGCGCAGGCGTGGGCGTGAAGATGATCACCGGGGACCACGTGCGCACCGCCGTCACGGTGGCAGCGGCCGTGGGGCTGGCTGCTGACAGCGCCGCGGGGACAGCCCTGACCGGGGCGGACCTCGATGCCATCCCGGCGGACCGGCTGCCGGAGGCCGTAGAGCGGGCCACGGTGTTCGCCCGGGTTTCACCGGAACAGAAGCTTCGGCTCATCGGTGCCCTGCAGTCCCGCGGACACGTGGCCGCCATGACCGGGGACGGCGTCAACGATGCACCCGCCCTTCGCCAGGCAAACGTGGGCATCTCCATGGGGCGCAGCGGAACGGAAGTGGCCAAGGAAGCATCGGACATTGTCCTGACGGACGATGACTTTGCCACCATCGAGGCGGCTGTCGAAGAAGGCCGTAACGTCTTTGACAACCTGACCAAATTCATCGTCTGGACCCTCCCCACCAACATGGCCGAAGGCCTGGTGATCCTCGTGGCCATCCTGCTGGGGGCGACGCTGCCCATCCTGCCCACCCAGATCCTCTGGATCAACATGACCACCGCCGTCGCCCTTGGCCTGATGCTCGCCTTCGAGCCGAAGGAACCGGGACTGATGTCCCGCCCGCCGCGCCCACCGGACCGCCCCCTGCTGACGTGGGCGCTCACAGTGCGGGTCCTGCTCGTTTCAGCCCTCCTGGTGGCCGGCACGTGGTGGCTCTTTGAACACGAGGTGGCCACCGGCGCCTCTGTTGCCCAGGCCCGCACGTCGGCCGTGAACCTGTTCGTGGCCGTGGAAGTTTTCTACCTTTTCAGTTGCCGGTCCCTGACCCGGCCGGCCTGGCGGATCCATCCATTCGGCAACCGGTGGCTCCTCGTCGGCGTCCTGGTCCAGGCAGGCGGCCAACTGGCCCTCACCTACACACCGCTAATGAACGGGCTCTTCCACACGGCCCCCATCGGAGCCGACGCCTGGTTGCGGATCCTTGGGCTGGCCCTGCTCGCGTCCCTGGCCGTCGCCGTGGACAAGCGGCTCCGGCGCCGCGGCTTCTAGGACCCGGTCCCACCGGAAAGCCCTGCAGCCGCGGGCCGAAACAGGACCAATGACTCTCCCCCGGACCCCTGCGGGAGCCCAATACTGGAACGGAAAGCAGACGGCTGGCGTCCGCCTTTCAGTGGACCGGAGGTCGCGGAAGTGTACGGCTGGAACGACGGCATGGGCCTGTGGGGCTATGTCCTGATGAGCATCAGCATGGTGGTGGTCTGGGGAGCAATCATCACCGGCATTGTCCTGCTGGCCCGTTCCCTGCGGGGACCCTCCCCGTACGGTGCCCACCCTCAACCCCCTCGGGTGGCAGAAGACGTCCTGGCTGAGCGCTTCGCCCGCGGGGAGATCGACGCTGCCGAGTACCAGAACAGGCTGGCCGTCCTGCGCGGCCACCCGGGTACCTGAGTCCGCGGCTCCCGCAGGCAATGGACAGTGGGGTGCAGCGATGCTCTCTGAATTCGAAAAACGCGAACTCGACCTGATCAGCCACGGCCTGGAAGCGGAAGACCCCAAGCTGGCAGCCCTGCTCAACAAGGATGCCTTTGCGCTAACACTCCGTACCCGCTTCCGGCGGGGGCTCGTCCTTGTCGCAGTGGGCGCCTGCCTCCTGCTTCTTGGGCTGGTGGTCCGGGTCCCCTTGCTGGGCATCGCAGGTTTTGCGGTGATGAACGGGGCTGCCTATTGGGCAATCAAGGACCTCCGCTGGTCCCTGCGCACCACGAACCGGCATGTCACCCAACTGGAAGGCAACAGCGAATGAACGCGGTGAACGGAAAGGATGCCTCCGCCGAGGCCCAGGCGCTGCAGGCAGTCGAGGCGCACCACGCCGACATGCTGCGGCACCTGAACGGTCTGGTGGGGCTGCTCACGGAGGCCGTGGAGGCGGGCGATCCCGGCGCCGGGCAGGAAACGCAGGCCGCCCTGCTGGACTGGTGCGACAAGGAGCTGGTGCCGCACGCGCTGGCAGAAGAAGGACCCCTCTACAGCGGGCCGCACGGCATGCCGGAGGCCCGGCTGCTGGTGGACGGCATGCTGGCCGAGCATCAGGTCATCGTGGGCCTGGTCGATGAACTCAGGACGGCCGACGGCGTTGCTGCAGCGGTGGCAGCCGGCGCCATCCAGCGGATCTTCGCCCTCCACCTGGACAAGGAGAACCGGCTCCTGATGCCCTTCGTCGTCGAATCCCCCGGCCTGTCACTCGCCCAGGCGGTCGAAGGACTCCACGAACTGGTGGGGGAAGGTGCGGCCCACCACCACGGGCAGGGCCACCACGGACACTAGGACAACCGGGCACACGGACACGCGGGCACACGGACGACGGCGGCGGGCCGGGTCCCGGAGCCAGGGCCCGTCTCCCGGGGCCATGGCCCGTGGGCGTCAGGTCACCGCAGCGTCAGGGCAGCTCAGGGCAGCACAGCAGACTGGGCCTGGGCAGCATTGTCGCCGGCTCCAGCCTCCGGGGCGTGCACCACCAGCACAGGGCAGTGCGCGTGGCTCACGCACGCGGAACTGACGGACCCGGGCACGAAGTTTCCATGCCCCCTCCTGCCGACAATCAGCAGCGAGGCGTTGCGGCTCGCGTCGATCAGCGCGGGGCCGGGCTTGCCGCGCACCAGGCGTGGATGCACAAATGCCGGCACTTCCCCGAAAGCGTCCGCCAGCGCCTGCTCCAGCACCTGGTGGGCGGCATACTTGAACCCCTCGATCCCTACGGCCAAATACACGCCGTAACCGGCTGGAACGTCCCAGCAGGCCCAGGCCTCCACCGGCGCGGACATGGGTTCCGCCATTGCGCTGGCCACCCGGAGCGCGGCGACGGATGCCTCGGAGCCGTCCACCCCCACAATGATCCTGGGGCGCCGATCGGATGGCCGATCGGAAGCAGGCACCGCTGCCCCGTTCCCTGCTGTTGCCACGTTGCCTCCTGTCGCCGTCCCACCCCAGCGTGTCCCTGAACCGCTGCCTCGAACAGGGCCAAAGGTCATCACGGGTGCACCAGTGCCATGGTGCCATGCGCAGCACCGGCAGCGACATGGGGTGCCCGGCGGACTTTGGTCCCTTCCGGCACAACGCCCGGCAGGGAACAATGGGACCCAGGCCCTTCCGGGGCCTGGCCCGCGCAGGCGGGACGGGGTGGTGAAGATTTTGGGAGCGTTCGGTGCAGATGCATGAAACTGGGGCTGATGAAGCGGCAGGATCTTCCGGGCAGGTCCGCGTGTTCATCCTTGATGACCACGAACTTGTCCGGCAGGGGCTGAAGGACCTGCTGGAAGGCGAAGGGTTCCTTGTGGTCGGCGAGAGCGGATCCGCGGCCGAGGCCACGCGGCGCATCCCCGCCCTGCACCCTGACATCGCCATACTGGACGGCCGGCTTCCGGACGGCACCGGGATCGAGGTCTGCCGGGATGTGCGTTCACTCGATCCCCGGCTGCGCTGCCTGATCCTCACCAGCTACGACGACGAACAGGCCCTCCGTGGGGCGGTCCTGGCCGGCGCGTCAGGGTACATCCTGAAGCAAATCAGGAGTGATGACCTCCTGGCGGGTATCCGCCGGGCCGCTGCGGGCGAGTCCCTTTTTGATCCGGGAGTCGAACAGCAGATCATTGCGGGGCTGTCCACGGTGCCCACCGACCCCCGGTTGGACGGCCTGAGCGCGCAGGAGAAAAAGGTGCTGGCCCTGATCGGCCAGGGGTTGACCAACCGCCAGATCGGCGATGACCTGTTTCTGGCCGAGAAGACCGTCAAGAATTACGTGTCGTCCATCCTGGCCAAACTGGGTTTCGAGCGCCGGACACAAGCCGCCGTGTACGTTACCAAGAGCTCCACGGACTCTGCCTGAACCGCACCCTGGCCGGGACTTACGCCAGCGGCACGGACCATTTCACGCAGGTGCCCCCGCCGGGGACACTCTCGATGACGCAGCTGCCCTTCAGTTGCCCGGCGCGGTTGCGCATGTTTGCAAGGCCGCTTACCTGGACAGGTTCGGTGAAACCGTGGCCGTTGTCACTGATGAGGAGCTCCACCTGGTTCTGGCCAACGGCGACCGAGACCTGGATTTCGTCTCCGCCGGAATGCCGCAAAGCGTTACTGAGGCCCTCTGACGCCACCGACAACAAATGGACAGCCACGTCTTCCCCGATCGAATCGACCGGTCCGTCCAGGGAGACCTTGGGAGTGACGGCGTAACTGCGTGAGCTTTCCCGGACCACGCGCAGGATACGGCCCGTCAGGGGTTCGCGTTCCTCATCCGCGGTCCTGAGCGAGTAGATGGTGTCCCTGAGCTTTCGGATGGTGTCATCGAGTTCGGTGGTCACGGCGGCAATCCGTTCGTGCGCCACCGGGTCCAGGGTGTAGCGGCGCAGGGTCTGGATGCTGAGTCCGGCAGCAAACAAGCGTTGGATCACCAGGTCATGGAGGTCCCGGGCGATCCGCTCCCGGTCGGTGAACAGGAGGTTTTGTTCACGCAGGGCATTCACCCGCGCCAGGTCCAGCGCCAGCCCAATCCGGCTCCCGAAGATGGCACTGGACTCCGCCTCAGCCTGGTTGAATGCGGGCGCTCCTTGTGCGCGGGCCAACAGGAGGACCCCGTTGTCGCCGGCGCTGTGCCCCAGCGAAAACACAAGGACGGAGCCGAGCTTCTCTGCCATCCTGTCTTCGAAAACCTGCCGCGGGTCCTGTGCCACGAACGACCCGCCGTTCTGGATCACGCCGGAGACCGCCTCGGAGGCTATCAGTTCCTGGCCTGTCTGGAGGCCCTGCACGCCAAGGCAGGCCCTGCACCGCAGCGCACCATCGCCCGCCGGCACCGCAATCACCGCAAGCGCCGAATCGGACACCTTCAAGGCGGTCTCGGCAACGGCGTCCAGGCTGCCCGCGTCCCCCGGTTGCGGGGTCATGATCAGGCGGCTGCTCAGCTCCATGCCTGCCTCCAGCCATTTCTGCCGGCGGCTGCTGTTTTCAAAGAGGCGGGCGTTCTGGATTGCCACGCCGGCCGCGGCCGCCAGGGCAACGGCAAGGTCCTCATCCTCCACGGTGAAGTCCTCCCCGCCCTGTTTCTCGGTCAGGTAGAGGTTTCCGAACACTTCATCCCGGACGCGGACGGGGACGCCCAGGAAGGTCCGCATGGGCGGGTGGTTCGGGGGAAAGCCTGAAGTGATGGGATGCCGGCCGAGGTCGTGCAGGCGCAACGGCTTTGGGTCACGGATGAGCAGGCCCAGGACGCCATTGCCCGTGGGCAGTTCGCCGATGGAACGGATGTCTTGTTCGTCGATGCCCACAGTGATGAAGTGGCTCAACCGGCGGTCCTCGCCGATGACACCCAAGGCTCCATACTTGGCGCCCACCAGGGCGCAGGCGGACCGCACCAGGCGGTCCAGGACGGTTTCCAGGCTGAGGTCCTCGGCGAGGGCCACCACCGCGGCCAACAGGCCGTTAATCCGCTCCTGGTTGTCCGGCAGGCCATCTCCCCGGACGGTGAAGTCCCGCTGCAGGTCTTCCACCGGATCCCTCATCGGAGAGTGCCAAGGCCGCTCAGTGCTCACGTCCCACCTCCTGCGGCAGGAACCTGCGGCGCTGCGGGTCCTTGGCGCGGTCTAAGTGCACGAAACGGAAGTGCCGGCCTCCGCCCCCAGTGCCGCCTTCACCTGGGCATGAAGACGCTTCGCCTCCCATTCTAGGAGAGCCGGGGGGAAAATACCCTCAGTGAGCTTGGTAATGGGGGGCATGCGGGGTGCGGGACCTTCTTCCCTATCCTTGGCAAGCCGGCCGCCCTAGGCTACGGCCATGAACAGCGCAGCGGCAGAACCGGAAATCAAGGAACTCGGCGTCCACGATTGCTGGCGATACCTCAGGTCAACGTCCCTTTGCAGGATTGCCTTCACCGACGGCGGCACCGTGGAGAACTACCCGGTGAATTTTGTCCCCACCAACGGCACGTTGCTCATGCGTACCGGCGAAGGAACAAAGCTTGCTTCCCTGACGGACCGGAAAGCGGTCGCCGTCGAGGCGGACGGAATGAACCAGTACGGCACCATCGCCTGGAGCGTCGTCCTGAAGGGCCATGCCATGGTGGTGTCCGATGAAGAGGAAACCAGGGATGCCATGGAGGCCGGCCTGTCCCCCTGGCAGCCGGGTCAAAAAAATATCCTGATCCGGATCACGCCGGAGAAGATCACCGGCCGGAGGTTCGTGATCGCCGCTCCCACCCATTGGTGGCCGCCGCGGGAGCCCACCGCAGACTAGCCACCCAGCCCGACCTGACACCCCTCACCAGAACCCCCAAAGGATGGTTTCCCATGGCACCTGCCAAGCCAATCGCCGTCGGCATCTCAGACACTGCGGCGTCCAATGCCGCCCTGTTGTGGGCAGCAGCCCGGGCCAACCGGCTCAAGTGTCCCCTCGCCGTCGTGAACGTTGTGGACGACCGGTGGATGGCGGCGGAAGTGCTCCCCTACCTCGAAGTCCTGCGTGAATCAGGCCTGGGCCTCCTGAAGGAGGCCGGCGAAAAAGCCGTCGCCGCCGAACCCGGCCTGCAGATTTCGCTCCAGCTCCTCGAAGGAGGAGTGGGGGCGGCACTGGGTGACTATTCCAGGAACGCCTCCATGCTTGTCCTGGGCACCAGCGGGCACAACCGCGGTGCGCTGACGGACCGCGCGCTGCAGGCGGCTGCCACGGCTGAGTGCCCCGTTGCTGTCATCGGTGAGGGCCAGGCGGAGGGCCGCGGCATCCTGGTTGGCGTGGATGGGTCGCGGGAGTCAACGCAGGCAGTGGCGTTCGCGGCCGCCGAAGCTGATGCGCTCGGTGAGGAACTGACGGTGCTCTACGCTTTCACCGGCCCCAACCGGTGGATCGCGGCCGGGCTCCCGCAGAGCAGCTTTGCCACCCATGTGGTCGAGGAAGAGCAGATCGTGCTCTCCGAAACCGAGGCGGGACTCCGGCAGGACTATCCGGACCTGGTGGTGCACACCGTGATGGAAACCGTGCTGGAGCCGGCGGACGCCCTGCTCCGGGCTGCCGCAGGCGCCCGGCTGCTGGTCCTGGGCAGCCGCGGAAAGGGCGGCTTCGAAAGACTCGTGCTGGGTTCCACGGCGCACGCGGTGCTGACCCAGCCGCCGTGCCCCACCGTGATCACCCGCATGCACAAGCACAACGGCTGACCGGGCCTGCTGCCTGCCGCACCATGCCACCAGCCGGGGAAAACGGGACGCCGGTCCCGGGAATGGACCTGCGCCATGCCCGGGACGGGCTCTCCACGGCCGAAGTACGCGAACGGACCGCTTCCGGCCGCATCAACAGCGTGCCCACGGCAACCAGCAGGAGCGTCCGTGAAATCGTCCAGGCCAACGTGTTCACCCTCTTCAACGGCGTGGTGGGCGGGTGCTTCATCCTGCTCCTGTTCCTTGGCCAGTGGCGTGATGCGCTCTTCGGCCTGTCAGCCATCAGCAATTCGCTGATCGGCATCGTCCAGGAGTACCGGGCCAAGCGGTCGCTGGACCAGCTGGCCATTCTGCAGGCTGCCCGGAGCACGGTGGTCAGGAACGGGACCAGGGAGAGCATTTCCTCAGAAGATCTGGTGCGGGACGATCTCGTTGTCCTCAACGCCGGAGACCAGGTCGCGGCGGACCTGTTGCTTCTGGGCGACAGCCCGCTTGAGGTGGACGAGTCCCTGCTGACCGGCGAGTCGGAGCCCGTCCCCAAAACCGCCGGCGCGGTGCTGCTGTCCGGGTCGCTGATCCTGGCAGGCAACGGCCGGGCCACGGTGCTGCGGGTAGGGCCGGACACGTTCGCCTACCGGCTGGCCGCCGAAGCACGACGGTTTTCCCTGGTCACGTCTGAGATCCGCAGGGGCCTGGAAAAAGTCTTTACCGTCATCACCTGGTTGCTCCTGCCCACAGCCCTGCTCCTCACCAATGCGCAGATGCAGGATCAGGGCGGATGGGCTGGCGCTCTCGGGTCGGGGCGGTGGATACCGGCCGCCGTGGGGGCGATCGCAGGCATCATGGCCATGATTCCCCTGGGCCTGCTCCTGATGACCAGCGTGGCGTTTGCCGTGGGCGGCCTGCGCCTGGCCCGCCAAAAGGTCCTCATCCAGGAACTTGCCGCGGTGGAGGTCCTGGCCAGGGTGGACGTCCTCTGCCTCGATAAGACAGGCACGTTGTCCTCCGGTTCCATCGTGTTCGACGCCATCCACGATGCCGGGACGGCCCGGGCGGCCGGGTGGCGGGCGGCACTGGAATGGTTCGGCGCCAATGCGGACGCCAGCAGCACCGCGGCTGCGATCGGGGCAGCCTTTCCCGTCCAGCGACCGCTGCAGGAGCAGGCTTCCGTTCCGTTTTCGTCAGCCCGGAAGTGGAGTTCGGCAACGTTCGGGCCGGAGTCAGCCGCGGTCGGAACCTGGATCCTGGGAGCACCGGATGCGGTGCTCGGTTCTGCCGGAAGCGTCCGGGCCCATGGCAAGGCCGCCGCCCTCGCCTCCACCGGCCTCCGGACTTTGGCCCTGGCCCACCTTCCGGCGCCTTTGCCGTCCGGCGCCGCGGACAGTGGCCTGCCCACGGACCTGGTGCCCGTCATGATCCTGACCTTCCGCGAGAGCATCCGCCGTGATGCCGCCGCGACGCTCGACTATTTCCGGCGCCAGGGGGTTTCCGTCAAGATCATCTCCGGTGATGATCCCCGGACAGTGGCGGCCCTGGCAGGTGCGGTGGGTTTTGGCTCCGGTGCTGCCTATGACGCCCGCACACTGCCCCTGGACCCGCTCCAGCTGGAGGAGGCAGTGGAAGCCTGCGACCTCTTTGGAAGCGTGACGCCGTCCCAGAAGCGGGACCTGATCCAGGCCCTGAAACGGCGGGGGCACACGGTGGCAATGACTGGGGACGGGGTGAACGACGTCCTGGCCCTCAAGGAGGCGGACCTGGGCATCGCCATGGACTCGGCCTCGCCGGCGACCAAAGCCGTGGCCCGGCTTGTGCTCCTGGACGGGCGGTTCGAAAGGCTGCCGGCGGTGGTGGATGAGGGGCGCCGGGCCATCAGCAACATTGAGCGTGTCTCCCTGGTCTTCCTGAGCAAGACCGTCTACGCCACGGTCATCTCCATAGTGACCGGCATCCTGTTGCTGGCCTTTCCGTTCCTTCCCCGGCAACTGTCCGCGCTGGACGGACTGACCATTGGCCTGCCTTCGTTCTTCCTGGCCCTGCAGCCCGGCGGCCAGCGTTACGCACCGGGATTCCTCCGGCGCTCGCTTGCCTTCGCCGTACCGGCAGGAATCTGCGGAGCCCTGTGCGTCCTCGCGGTCAGCGGCTATGCCCAGATCTGGAGCGGCCACAGCCAGGAAGCCGCGCAATCGGCGGCCACCGTGACCCTGGGCCTGGTGGCGGCGTGGATCCTGGTGATGGCATCCCGTCCCCTCAACCTGACCAAGGTCCTGATCCTCGCCGGGATGTACGCGGGCCTGGTCCTGCTGTTCACCGTGCCGTTGACGCAGGAGTTCTTCCGCGTGGACTGGCCGCCAGCCGGGCTGCTGGTGCCCGCGGTTGCAGTGGCCGCGGCAGGGTGCGCGGCCATCGAAATCATCGGCCGTCTGACCCGCCGCCGGCCCGCCGCCGCCGATGGGCCGGGGCTGGGACCTTTGACTCTGGAACCGGCATCCCGGGAAGCGGATGGTGGAAATGCCGGGCACCGCGATGGTCCGGTATCCAGATGAGCAGGGGGCAACAATGACTGACCTGATGAAATGGTTCGAAAGCCGCCGTTCCCCGATGGATGTCATCGAAAGGCTTTTCGAAGGCGACGTGGGTTCCTCGGCCATCCGGGTTGAGGAGATGGTGGACGGCAACACACTCGTGGTGCGCGCCGAACTGCCCGGCATCGATCCGGAAAAGGACGTCGACGTGACGGTTTCCGACGGCGTGCTGTCCATCAAGGCGGAGCGGCAGGAGAAGAAGGAGCAAAAGGACAAGGACAGCTACCGGTCCGAGTTCCGGTACGGGTCCTTCGTCCGGCGGATTCCCCTTCCCGGCGGCGTCCAGCAGGGTGACGTCACCGCCTCCTACAAGGACGGCGTCCTTGAAGTCCGGGCGCCCATGCCGGACCAGGGACAGGCAGCCGCGGCGGCGTCGAAGATCCCCATCAGCAGGGGTTGAGGACAGCCAGGGTACGACGCCGGTGCCTGGCTCCCTGAGGGGACCATCCCTTGAGGTGCCAGGCACCTCAGCCAGGCACTTTCAGCCGGGCCCTTTCACGGCGACGGCCGGCCAGCCGCCCGGACCCTGTCAGCGGCGGCCTCCGCCGCTGCAATGACGGGCAACGTTTTTACGTAGGTATCAGGGTTAAGGGACACCGAATCGATCCCCTGGCTGACCAGGAACTCCGCCAGGTCCGGATGGTTGCTTGGCCCCTGCCCGCAGATGCCGATTTTGATGCCGGCGGCGTGGGCCTTGCTGATCGCCTGGCCCATCATGGACATCACCGCCGGATCCCGCTCATCGAACAGTCCGGCAAGTTCCTCCGAGTCGCGGTCCACGCCAAGCACCAGCTGGGTGAGGTCGTTGGACCCGATGGAGAAGCCGTCAAAGCGCTTGGCGAATTCCTCCGCCAGGACCACGTTGGCAGGAATCTCGCACATCATGTACAGCTGCAGCCCGTCCACGCCGCGCACCAGACCGTGCTCTTCCATGGCCTGGATGACCTGGTCCGCTTCCCGCACCGTGCGGCAGAAGGGCACCATGACAATGACGTTGCTGAACCCGGCCTGTTCCCGTACCCGTTTGATGGCCCTGCACTCCAGGGCGAACCCCTCCCGGTAGTGGCTGCTGTAGTAGCGGGACGCCCCGCGGAACCCCAGCATGGGGTTTTCCTCCGGGCGCTCAAACGCGCTGCCGCCGATCAGGTGGCTGTACTCGTTGCTCTTGAAGTCGCTGAGCCGCACAATCACCGGCTTGGGATGGAACAGTGCGGCGATTTTGGCGATGCCGGTGGCCAGGACGTCAATGAAGTACTCCTGCGGGTCCTGGTAGCCGCTGGTGAGCTTCCGGATCAATGCCGCCTCTTCCGGGTCCGCCACCCTTTCCGGATGGACCAGGGCCATCGGGTGGACCCGGATCAGGTTGTTGATGATGAACTCCATCCGGGCCAGGCCCACGCCGGCCGCGGGCAGGCGCCACCATTTGAACGCGGCAGCCGGGCTGGCGATGTTGATCATCACGGCCGTGCGGGTGGCGGGAAGTGCCTGCATGTCCACTTCCTCCACCGAAAATTCGAGCAGCCCCTCGTAGACGTGGCCCTCCTCCCCTTCCGCGCAGGACAAGGTGACCTGGGCGCCGTCGGGAAGTACTTCGGTGGCGTTGCGCGTCCCCACGACGGCGGGCACCCCCAGTTCGCGGCTGACGATCGCGGCGTGGCTGGTTGGGCCGCCGTGGTCGGTGATGATCCCCGCGGCCCGCTTCATCACGGGCACCCAGTCCGGGTCAGTCATGCGGGTAACCAGGACTGAGCCGTCCACGAAGGATTCGATGTCCTTCGCATCCCTGACTACGCACGCCTGGCCGCTGGCAATGGAGTCACCGATCGCGGCACCGGTCACCAGCACCCGGCCGGGCCGGTCCAGGTGGTAGGTCCGGAAGGTGGAGGTGCTGCGGCGGGCCTGGACTGTTTCCGGCCTTGCCTGGACCATGAAGAGTTCGCCGGTGATCCCGTCCTTGGCCCATTCCATGTCCATCGGACGCCCGTAGTGGTCCTCCACCGCCACCGCCCAGCGGGCCAGCAGGACAATCTCCCGGTCGTCCAGCACCAGCGAGCGCTGTTCCCGCCCGGTGGTCTCGACCGTCCGGGTCCGCGCATCCCCTCCCTGGCTGTAAACCATCTTGCGTTCCTTTGCACCCAGTTCCCGCTCGATGACCGGGCTGAAGCGCTGATCCGCCAGGAGCGGCTTGAACACCTGGAACTTGTCCGGGTTGATGGTCCCCTGGACCACGGTCTCCCCCAGCCCCCAGGCGGCGCTGATGACCACCACGCCGGGAAAACCAGATTCCGTGTCGATCGAGAACATCACCCCGGACGCCCCGAGGTCCGATCGGACCATCCGCTGGACCCCCACGGACAGGGCAACGTCCAGGTGGTCATAGCCCTTCATTTCGCGGTAGCTGATGGCCCGGTCCGTGAACAGGGAGGCGTAGCAGCGCCGGCATGCCTCCAGGACGCCGCGTTCCCCTGCCACGTTCAGGAACGTTTCCTGCTGGCCGGCGAAGCTGGCGTCCGGCAGATCCTCGGCGGTGGCGCTGCTGCGGACAGCAACAGCGGCCTCAGCCTGTCCGGCGCGTTGGCACAGGGCCCGGTAATGTTCCTGGATGCCGCCGGCGATGTCCTCCGGGAAGGTGGCCTGCAGGAACAGTTCGCGGATTGCCGCCCCGGCCTGGCGAAGTGTCGACCGCCCGGCCCGCTGGTCCTCGATGTGTTTCCGGATCCGAGGTTCCAGGTTGTTGGCGGCGAGGAACGCGCGGTAGGCGGAGGCCGTGGTGGCGAACCCTTCAGGAACCCTGACACCGGCGGACTTCAGTGCCCGGCTGAGTTCCCCGAGGGAAGCGTTCTTTCCTCCCACCGAGGGGATGTCCGCGATCCCGGTGTCTTCTATCCACATCACGTTGACGTTGGCCAGGGACGTTTCTGCGGAGGCGCTCATGGCTTGATTCTTGCCCGGGGCAGCAGGGGCAGTCAGAGGCTTTGGTCCCGGCGGCCGGCCACGCCTAGATGCGGCGCAGCCGCCCCCGGACTGATTTATGGATCCAGTCCGCAAGCAGGACCGCCGGGGCTGCGAGGAGTGCAAGGAGGAGGCCTTCCGGGGGTGGCGGGGACTGGCCCAGCAATGCGGCGAGGGAAGGCACGTACAGGCACACGGCAAGGATGGCCGCTTCAGCCAGCACGGCCCACACCAGCAGCTTGTTGGTGCCCCAGCCCAGCTTCCAGGGGGGCACCGTAGCGCTCCGGCACGCGAAGGCGTTGGCGAGCTGTCCCAGGACGACGGCGGTGAAGGCGGCACCGGACGCGGCCATCAGCAGGGGCGCCGGGGGTACCTGCCCGCGGGTCCAGCCGCCACCGGCCAGGACAGCTGAGAACACTGCCATTTCCACGGCGGCTTCCACCGGGCCCAGGATGCAGAAGACCCGGATGATCAAGCGCCGGTCCATCAGGTGCCTGCGTTCAGGCGGACGGGCCAGCACGCGTCTGCCCGGCGGCTCAGCGCCCAGGGCCAGCGCAGGCAGGAGGTCGGTGCCGATGTCCAGGGCAAGGATTTGAAGGACGCCCAGGGCAAGCGGGAAGTGGCCGCCGGAGAGCGCCCAGATGACGAAGGGGGTCAGTTCGGCCACGTTGTCGGTGAGGTGGTAGGTAAGGAACCTGTGGATGTTGGCGTAGGTTGCCCGGCCTTGTTCGATGGCGGCCACAATGGTGCCGAAGTGGTCATCGAGGAGGACCAGGTCCGCGGCTTCGCGGGCCACGTCGGTTCCGCTCAGGCCCATGGCCACCCCGATGTCGGCTTCGCGCAGTGCCGGGCCGTCGTTGACGCCGTCGCCGGTCATGGCCACCACGTGCCCGCGGGACTGCAGGGCCTTGGCGACGCGAAGCTTTTGCTCGGGTGAGACCCTGCTGACCACCACTCCGTCACGGTCCAGGAGTGCTCCGAGCACCTGGTCGTCGTCCGGGAGGTCTGCGCCTTCCAGAACGTATTCGGGTGTCCCGGTCAGGCCGATCTGCCGGGCAATTGCCGCCGCGGTGGCAGGATGGTCGCCGGTGATCATGGCTACCCGCAGCCCTGCCTGCCGCGCGGTGCGGATCACGTCCCCAACGTCCGGCCGCGGCGGGTCCTGCAGCCCGATCAGGCCCAGGAGTTCCATGCCCGTTTCGAGCTCCGCTGCTGACGCGGACTGCCATGTTTCAGGGGCTCCCCCAAGCCGCCGCCGGGCCACCGCGATGACGCGCAGGCCGCGTCTCGCCATCACCTCCACCTGTTCCTTGACCGGCCCCGGCACGGATCCGCACACCGGAAGGACGGTTTCGGGGGCGCCTTTGCAGTACAGGTCGGGACCCACGATTGCCGATTCCCTGCGCCGTACCGGGTCGAATGGCAGCCTCCGCGACGGTACAGGAGCGGACACCCAACCGGTCAGCCTGCGGGCAAGGGCGTCCATGGCCGCTTCCATCGGGTCACCCTGGGCACGCCATTGCCCGTCGTGCAATTCAGCGCGGCCCTGTGAGGCGGTCCGGGCGGCGAGCGCAGCCTGGGCTGCCTTCTCCACGCCCCGGCCCTCGATCTGCGCCTCCGGGGCATACCCCTCGCCTGTCACCTGGATGGACCCTTCCGGTGTGAAGACCTCGACGGCGTTCATCCGGTTCTGCGTGAGGGTCCCGGTCTTGTCGGTGCAGATGAAAGTGGTCGAGCCCAGGGTTTCCACGGCCTCCAGGTTGCGCACCAGTCCCTTGCGCGATGCCATGCGTTGGGCGCCCATGGCCAGGGACAGCGTGACGGTGGGCAGGAGTCCTTCCGGCACCAGAGCTACGGCAACGCCAATGGAGAACAGAAACGAATCGCGCCACTGGAAACCCACCAGCAGCGATGCCAGGAAGAAGACAGCGGCGATGCCCAATGCCATGCCGGCCGTCACCCGGACAATCCGCCGCAGTTCCATGGACAGCGGTGTGGGCGGTGCAACCGCTCCGCTGGTGAGGGCGGCGATTCCTGCCAGCCTGGTGCCGGCACCAGTCGCGGAAACGGTCGCCTCCCCGTAGCCATTAACCAGGAAGGTGCCGCCCCACGCCTGGCCGCCTGGGGCTTTCGGTACCGGCTCGCTTTCTCCGGTCAGCATCGATTCGTCCACCGCGCAGGCCGAGGCGGTCAGGAGGACCATGTCTGCCGGCACACGGTCGCCGGCAGCCAGCAGCACCACATCCCCCACCACCAGTTCACTGGCGTCGACCTTGCGCACTTTCCCGTCCCGGCGGACCACCACGTCGGCGGGCAGCAGTCCCCGCAGCTTTGCGGCGGCGTGCTGGGCGCGTTCCTGCTGGATGTGGGCGAACACCCCATTGACTATGACGACGACGATAATCGCCACCGCCAGTTGGGGCATGTCCGCAATAAAGGCCAGCCCGGCGGCGCACCAGAGCATGAGGGCGAAGAAATGCGTCATCTCCCCCCAGAGCTTCCGCCACTGGGATACCGGTTTTTCCGTCGGAAGCTGGTTGGGGCCCGCCTGCCTCAGGAGTTCCGCCGCCCGTTCAGAGCTCAGGCCCTCCGCGGCCCTCACACAGCGTCCGCCTCCTGCCCTACCAGCAGCACCGGGCAGTTGGAGTGGGCAGCGCAGGCCTTGCTGACGGAGCCCATGGACGATTTCAGCAGTCCGCCCTCGCCGTGCCTGCCAACCACCAGCATCTGCGCACGCCGGCTCTCCTCCACCAGCACCTTTGCCGGCGGCCCGAACCTGATGGTGACGTCGATGTTTTCCGGCCGTTCCGCGGTAAAGGCCCGGCCCAGGGCGTCCTCGACCAGGCGCCCTGCAGCATCCTCAAGCCTGGCGGTGAACTGCCGGTCCGCCCCTTCAAGACGCGACATCACCAGGTAGTCCGGCATCCCAACGCATGAGATGACTTCCAGCCTCGTGCCGAGCCGGGCTGCCAGCATGCCCGCGTAGCGAAGGGCGGCAGAGGAGTATTCAGAACCGTCGACACCCACAATGACAGGCTTGGCCCCTGTTTCTGCATTCATGGACACCACGATCCCGGCTGGGAATTACGGTGGGAAGGGCCAAAGGTCATGCCGGGCGGCACCGCTGGGGGCATGCTGCCACGCTGATCGGCGTTGTCTTCTAAGTTTGGCCCTGTCTTTTAGGTTTGGCCTTATCTCTTGGGCTCGGCACCGTGCAGTGCCCGCAGGCCGTTCAGGATGGTTGCCAAATCCACCAGCTCCTGCAGGAGGGCGCCGGCGACGGCTGGAATGTATCCCGTCATGGCGATGGCCATCAGTACCAGGCTGAGTCCGATTCCTGTCCAGATGCTTACCAGGGCCACTGCCACTGTCCGCTTTCCAATGGCGACGGCCTGCGCAACTTTCGAGACGTCGTCGAGCATGACCACCACGTCAGCGGACTCACTTGCGGCGGTGGCCCCCTTGGCGCCCATGGCGATCCCCACGTCCGCCGCAGCCAGGACGGGGGCATCGTTGACGCCGTCGCCCACCATCAGGACGGGCCGTTCCTGGATGCCGGCCACCGTGTTGACCTTGTCCTCCGGAAGACATTCGGCCTGGACCCGGCCGATGCCCGCTTCCTCGGCGATGTGCGCAGCCGTGGCGTGGGCATCACCGGTCAGGAGCATGGTGTTCCGGACACCCAGGCTGTACAGGCGGGCCAGGGTGTCCACGGCGTTGCGGCGCAACGGG
Organism: Arthrobacter sp. NicSoilC5; assembly: GCF_019977395.1. Taxonomy (NCBI): domain Bacteria; kingdom Bacillati; phylum Actinomycetota; class Actinomycetes; order Micrococcales; family Micrococcaceae; genus Arthrobacter; species Arthrobacter sp. NicSoilC5. Next base: position 924,457 of record NZ_AP024660.1, read on the forward strand.
TCCTTCATGATCAGTGCGCCGGCGTACTGGCCGTCCACCGCCACGTGGACAGCCAGCTGGCCGCTGCGCACGGCTGCCTCCCGGAATCCGGTTGATGAACTCCGCACCAGCCCTGCTTTCCCCACCACCACCCGCTGCCCGTCGCAAACGGCGTCCACGCCGTGGGTGGCGCTCTCCGTCGCCTGTTGCACCGTCAGCAGTCCAAGGCCGGCGGCCTTGGCGGCTTCAATCACGGAGCCTGCCAGCACGTGCGAGGAGTACTGCTCAGCGGAGGCGGCCAGCTGCAGGATCCTTCGGCTCCCCAGGGCTTCGCCGTAGCCCGGGGCCAGCTGGATGTCGTCCAGGACGGGGTGCCCTGACGTGAGCGTTCCGGTCTTGTCGAAGACCGCCGTTTGTGCCTTCGCAAGTTGCTCGAGGGTCCGCGTGTTCTTGATGATGATGCCTTTGTGGGCGGCCTGGCTGGTGCCGGCAAGAAAGGCCACAGGGGCGGCGATGAGGAGCGGGCAGGGCGTTGCCACCACCAGGACCTGGGCGAAGCGGAGCGGCTCGCCGGACAGGAACCAGGCTGTCCCGGCCATCGCCAGCGCCAGGAGGGTGAAGGGAACGGCATAGCGGTCGGCCAGGCGGACCACCGGCGCGCGGCTGTTGGACGCTTCCTCGACCAAGGCGATGATCCGGCTGTATTGGGAGTCGGCCGCGCTGGCCGATGCACGCATGCGGATGGCGGCCACTCCGTTTACCGCGCCGCTGAGCAGTGCCTGCCCCCTGGTGCGTTCCACGGGCAGGCTTTCGCCGGTGAGCGATGATTCGTCGAGGCTGGCTGAATCGGACAGGAGTTCACCGTCAACGGGCACCAGCTCCGAAGGCCGGACCACAAGGACGTCTCCCGGGGCCACATCACCGATCGGGGTCTCCTCGAGTACGGCACCCGACCCCTCGCGGTGGGCAAAACGCGGGGCCCGGTCCAGCAGGGACCGCAGTTCACGCGCGGCCCGTCCCTGGGCAAAGTTTTCCAGCGCTTCGCCGCCCGTGAGCATCAAGATGACCACCAGCGCGGCGAGATACTCGCCCACCACTACCGTGCTGGCGATCGCCATCAGGGCCAGGAGGTCGATCCCCCAACGTCCTTCCCGCAACGACCGGACCATGCCGGCCGCCCGTACCACCACAATGACGGCCGCGTAGGCCGACGCGAGCACGCGGACCTGGAGTTCCAGGTTGAACGGCAGCAGCACCAGGGTGGCCGCGAGCACCAGGCAGGTGAGGGCGACGACGGGATACCGCCGGACGAAGCCCCTGGCCTTTTCGACGGGCGAGCGGGCAGGTCCCTCGTCGTCAAAGCTGCCGGCGCTCCCACCGGTTGCCGCAGGCGGGGCGGCCTGCTTCCTCATCCGCGACACTTCGGCAGGGGATGGAAACGGTCATCGCACATAGAGCCGAACCTACCCTGATCCTGTCAACCCGGGTAGGGCATTTGGCCCCGCCCACCCCTGCGGCATGACTTTTGGCACTCCCCCGGCGCTGGGTCCCGGGCGAGAGTTGAAGGCGCCCTGATCCGTACGCACAACCGGAGCCCACCATGAATGCCGTGCCTTGGACGGTGGAACGCTTTTTCGACGGCGCCCCGGTGGCCCTGGCGCTTTACCGGGCAGCGGAGCAGATGGCAGCGGAACTGGGTCCCCATGAGGTCCGGGTCAGCAAGAGCCAGGTCTCTTTCCGCCGGCGCCGCGGGTACGCCTACCTCTGGCGGCCGGGGGTCTACGTAAAATCCGCGGTTCCACTGGTGCTGTCCCTTGCCTTGCCCCGCGCCTTGGACTCACCGCGCTTCAAGCAGGTCGTCCACCCGGCACCCGGAACCTGGATGCATCATCTGGAGCTCACAGACGGCAGGGAGCTCGATGCCGAGGTCCGCGGCTGGATGCTTGAAGCGTACGAGGCAGCCGGATGATCAGGGGTGGCCCCCTAGGGTCCTATGGCCCTGTCACTTCCCGGCGCGGATGGCAAGGCTGATGGCATGACTGAGAATGGCCAGCAGCCGCAAAAGATCCACATCACCGAACAACCCGTCGCCGTGGTCCGCGAACGTGTTCCCATGGATGCACTGACCAGTTTCTTTGGCCGGGCCTTCGGTGCCGTGATGGCCGCGGTCCAGATGCAGGGCGCCAGCCCGGCCGGGCCGCCGTTCGCGCTGTATCACGGCATGCCGGGCGAAACGGTGGACGTCGAAGCCGGGTTCCCGGTCGCCGGGAATTTCCACGGCACCGGTGAGGTGGCCAGCAGCACGCTTCCCAATACGGATGCCTTCGAAGCCATCCACACGGGCCCGTACGACACGCTGGGCACCACGTACGATGCGATCAGGAAGAGCATCGAAGCCGACGGCGCCTCCCCCGCCGACTCCATGTGGGAGTACTACTTGACCGATCCGGAACAGCAGCCGGATCCTGCCACCTGGCAAACCAGGGTGGTCTGGCCGGTCGCCTGAGGCCCGGATTAGTCGCACCGGAATCCGCCGGAACCGTGGAGGGATCGTGCCAGGTCCCGCCAGCGCCGCCACTGGCCACGCTGGGCACCGACAGGGCTGGAAGCTCCTCTTCCTCGTCGCGGGGGCGTCGTCGATCCTGTTTGTGTTTCTGCTGATCACTGCCCTGGTGATTGATTTCATGACTCCCCCGCCCGTTTACGGCGGAGCGGCCACCCTTGAGTTCATCGCGTCGAACAAGGCCAGCTATGTGGCCGAGCAGATCCTGTGGATCCTGCCCAACGTCTTCCCCGTGCTTGTTTTCGCAGCCCTCTACGTGGCCCTCTCGGCCTACCGGAAAAGCCTGCCCTTGATAGCACTGGTCTTTGGTGCACTGCCGTGGGCGCTGCTGCTTGCCGTTCCGGTCAGCAGCCGGGGCTCCCTCAACCTGGTCTATCTCAGCGACCGCTTCGTGGCCGCCGGGACCGAGGAGGAACGCAGGGCCTATGCCACCGCCGCCGAAGCAATCATCGCCGAGAACAACACCCCGGCCATCGTTGGCGTCCTCTCCGCCCTTGGGATCCTGCTGATGGGACTGGCGATGCTTACGCCCGGCAAGGCATCTTTCCCGCGATATCTGGCATGGCTGGGCATCGCCACCGGTGCCCTGGGGGTGGCCAGCGAGGTCCTTCGCCACGCAGTCCCAGGCTTCTATTGGGGGTACGGCATCTTGTTGTGGGCGTGGTTCATTGCCACCGGAGTTGCCTTGATCCGTTTGTCCCGGGTGACGGCCTGACTTCCCGGGGCACCTGTGATCAGGGACCTTGGTCCCTAAAAGCCGGCGCGTGGCCTCTGAGATGGTGGTTTAGGTCGAAAGGCGCACCACGATGGGGTAGTGCGCCCTGGGTTTTGCCGTGCCGTTGCCGGCATGGCATGCAGCCTCACCAATGGAGGCAGGACGATTGAGGAGAACAAGGCTTATGGCAGGTACGTTCGAACTGTTTGTCGATGATGATTCACAGATTCGGTTCCGGCTTGTGATGCCCGATGGACATGTGCTGGCGGTTTCCGGACAGTTCACGGACAAGCATGCGGCGGCGGCCGCCATCGAGGAAGTACGGGAGTGTGCAGGTACCGGCCTGATCCAGGACGTAGCGCCACCTCCGCCAAACGTTCTCCTCGCTACCCCGCCGCACCCGCGCTACACCGTCCGCCGCGGGACCCGCAGGCTCAACTCCCTCGGCGCCGCCTAGGTCCGGGCCGTAGAGAGCCGACGGCGGAACCCGCCGGTCAGGCCAGGCATTCAGGCAGTGGGGGCACGTCCAACGACGGGCCCCACTACTGTGTGTCCGCCAGCGCTGTGTATCCGCTGCGCTAGAAGCCTGATGAGCTGCCGGAGCCGGAAAAGCTGCCACCGCTGCTGCCATAACCGGTGGTGCTGCCGCCGCCCCTGGCGGAATTGACGCTGCTGACCCCGGTATTGAAGCCGGAGTTGAACGTGGCCACGGAGAAGAACGTGTAGGACGGGTACACCGTGCCAAGGATGCTCGGTTCGTAAGTCCGCTGCCTCCGGTGGTCCGTGCCCTCATGGGCCGTCTCCATTTGTTCGCGCATCAGGCGTGCTTCGCGGTCGTTCCTGGCGAATCCCTGGATGACCGTTTCGGCATGGTTCTCCAGCAGCTCGGACAGCCGGGAACGCGCCGTATAGAGCCGGTCCAGGGCCTCTTCCGGGCTAATCCGCCGGTCGGCCAGTTCGGCGGTCCACCGCTCGATCTCCCGCAGGCTTTCGTCGCGGAAGGACCGCAGTGCGGCAGCCGTTGCCGAGTCCCCCTGCCCGTGGCGTTTGGCCAGGAGCTGCTCCAGTCCGGCCAGGTCCTTGCGGAACGGGGCCAACTGCCGGTCCCAGGCCGTTGGCCAAGTGTCGGCGCGGTTCAGGAAGGCGTTGCTGTCCGCGATGACGTCATCCAGGGCATCCAGCTCGGCGGCGCTGTCCGCGAACTGCCGGGCAAGCTTGAGGTTCTTCCGGCTGCTCAAGGCCCGCCTGCCCAGTGCGTGCACCTGGTTGGAAAGCTGCGTAACGGTGGCATAGCGGCTAAGGAACGTGCGGTGTTTCTCCAGGACCTGACTGCCGTAGCGGGATGACTCGGGTATGGTTCCGGCATTCAGTTCCGTGACGTCCAGGTCCATGCTCACGTTGGAGTAGCTGCGGTCCCCGCGTTCTATCTGCTTTCGGCATCCGGTCCTGGTCACGGCGCGGACAATCAGCCATGCGGCTGCGCCCAGCGCCGCGGTTCCCGCGGTAACCCAGGCGGTGACCAGAAAGGCCGCGGAGCGGTACCAGGGCTGGTTGATGAGCTCTGCGCCGCGGCGGATGCCGGCCACTGTTCCGTCCGTCCACTGGGCGTCGCGGAAGAGTTCCTTGGAGGCGTCCTGGATGTCACTGCGTTGCTCGAGCGACACCTTCCGGTCCTCGCCCATGTACGTTCCCACATGCCGGCCCACGGGGTCGAGCGCGAAGATGAACAGTCCGTCGGCCCATTTTTGGCCGTCGGGGCTGATCCACTCAGGATGCCTGGACCGCGCAAATTTCAGGACCTCTTCATTGAGGTTGTCCTCCGCCTTGCCGTTGTAGGTGAAGACGGCAACGCGGGTGGGCTCGTAGAACTGGATGCGTTCGACGGCGGGCACCAGGGTGTTCTGGTCGAGCACCCCTGCCGTGTCCTCCACAATGACGGCCACCGGCGCTACAGCGGTGGCTGGCGCGGCCGCCCCCACCAGCAGGACAGCCAGGGCGAGCACCATCAACACGATCCGGCGCACCATGCTGCCCATGTCCCTCCCCACTGCCTAGAATCAGGATGAAACCAACGAGCAGGCCCGCCAAAGGGCCGAAGGTCCCGCCGGTGAAGATCGTGATGGTCAGGAGCGCTGAGACGTGACGCAGGAGTCAGGGTCCATTGTGGCCGGCTTTGACGGGTCGGATGAGGCTGCCGCCGCCGTCCGATGGGCGGCACGCTGCGCACACGCCACCGACTCCTCCCTCCATGTGGTGCACTGTTCGCTGTGGCCGCTGCTGACCCGGCACCTCGGTCCGGTCCCGGGCGTGTCGGGCAGCGGCCTGGAACAGTCGGCCAGGTCCATCCTCGAGGAGGGCGTGGCGGTGGCCACCGCGGAGGTACCCGGGCTCCAGGTCAGGAGCACCCTGCTGCACGGATTGCCCGCGCAGCTTCTGGCCGAAATTTCCGCAGGTGAACGGATGCTCGTGGTGGGCAGCCGCGGCCTGGGCGGCTTCCTGGGCCTCCTGGTGGGCTCCGTGAGCCTGGAACTGGCAGCCACCGCCACCTGCCCTGTTGCCGTGATCCGGCCGGAACTCCACCCGGACGGTCCGGTCGTCGCCGCCGTCGATGCCTCGGGTTCCCCGGCGGCACTGGATGATGCATGCGCCCTTGCGTCGGCATGGCAGGCACCCCTCAAGGTGGTCCACGTCCGGCACGAGCCCGCAGGCTATCAACTGCCTGAAGGACGGGACGCCGCCGAAGCCCGGGAAGTTCTGGCGTCCGCACTGAACCGCGCAACTGCCAAAGGGCCCCATGTGCGCGTGGACGGTGAAGTACTTGCGGACACGTCGGTCCCGCACGCCATCCTCAAAGCCGCCGGGGAAGCCCGGATGGTTGTGGTGGGGTCCCAGGGCCGGGGCATCCTCAGGGAGACCATCGGTTCAACCGCACACGCCGTTTTGCACCACGCCCGCGGACCTGTCCTCATCTCACGGCACGGCGGCTGATGCAACGGACTGCGGGTGTCGACCCGGCTGCCGGCCGCACTGCGGCCTAAGCTGGTCGGGTGACCCCTGTTCCCTCCCCCGGCCCGTTGGATGTCGTGGTCCATTCCGGCCCGGCGGACTGGTGGGTCATCCTGGCCGGCCTCGGACCCCTGGCAGTCCTCATCGCCGCGTTGCTGGCCTTTTACATCAACTGGCGCACGCTCAAGCAGCGCACGGCCGCCGACAAAACAGCGCTGGAGCAGAAGCGCGAGGCCGACGCCAACGCCCTTCAGCAAAAGACCGAGTCGGACAGCCGGGCCGAGTGGTGGCGACGGACCCAGTGGGCGCTGGACCGGGCACTCGACCCCGATGAAGGGACCAAGGCGCTGGGGCTGGCGACGCTGGAAGTCCTGGCCCGGAGCGAACTGGCCCGCAACGAGGAGCTCGAGCTGTTCGACATCGCCTGGAAGAGCGTGTCCGGAGACGGAGACGATAACGGCGACGAGGCTGAGGCTGACGCCGGCTCCGGGCAGGAACCCGCCTTCGTGGACGGCCGCGGCAACTTAGGCGAGAATGGAACGACGGATGAAGACAGTACCAAGGAGGTTGGACCATGAGCGCCACGTCGCCTGAACACCGGTTTGTCCACGCTCCCCGGAACAGCGCTGCCAAGCCCGCCACGAAAAAGGCCTCCCCGGCCGAGCACCGTGTCCAGGTTGCCGCCGCACGGCTGCGCGTCACCCTGGATGAACGCCTGGGGCGCGAGACGCCCGCAAAGACCAAGGCACTCGCCAAGGAACCGATCTAACCCGCCTTCAGAGCGTGGGGGTCGACGACGCATGGCGGGGTTTGGTGGACAGTGGCTGCTGTAATTCTCGGCTGCGACGCCAACACACTGCGCCGCTGGAACTACCGTGCCGCCGTCGCGCAGGTCTCCGGGTCCGGAACCTTCCTGGACCGCTGGCACACCGGCTTCCGTCCTGACGTCAGTCCGGGAACCGAGGCCTGGCTCCTCCTGGAGGGCAGCAATGACGCCGCGAGCGGCCTGATCGGCCACGGGTTCGTGACATCCGAGCCGTATCAGGCTGCCGCCGGTGTGGATGCCGTCCCCGATGGCTGGTCCTTCGCGCTCGCTTTGGATTCACTCCTGCCGCTCGGCGAGCAGATCCGTCCCGGCATCCTGGGCGGGGCCCTCCCCAATGACCTCCGTGCCAGGGTGAAGGGCCCGCCCCTGGTGACCCTGCCGCCGTCGTCCGTGCCTGTACTGCGCCGGCTGTGGCGGGACCACGGGCCATCCACGGCGGACCCTGCCGAGGTGGCGGGCGGGACCCTCCCGCCGGAGGCCGTCAGCACCATCCAGGTGAGCCGCTACGAGCGGGACCCCGATGCGCGCCGGGCCTGCCTGGCCTTCCATGGCACGTCGTGCGCCTCCTGCGGCTTCTCTTTCGAGTCCGCCTACAGCGGGGCGGGGACGGGGGTGATGGGCGTCCACCACCTGGCTCCCCCATCCATGCTTGACGGCCCTTATCAGCTTGACCCCGTTGCCGACCTCGTTCCGCTCTGCCACAACTGCCATGCCGTGGCGCACAGCACCAGTCCGCCCCTGACCGTAACCGAACTCCGGAGCATCATCTCCGCGGCCGGGCATGTGAAGGGTGAGGTGGTCACGGACGTGGCACTCCGGGCGCAGGAGGATGCGCGGCGGATCCTCGAGGGCGGCCAGATGTAGCGTTGCTGGACTATCTTGGGACCATGGCGGAGCCGGGCCGGAAAGAGTACGGGGTTGACCCCGAGGAGTTCGGTTCTGCCCAGGTAGATGCAGCGGCACTGCTGGATGCCGGGTTGGGCGACGTCGATTGGTCGGTCCCGCCACTGGGCGCCGTGCAGTTCACGATCGACGTTCCCAGCGGAAAGCTGGCCGCCATGGCCTTGGGAAATCCGGAAGATCCCTCCGTCGTACTCATACCCGGTGCCACGGGCTCGAAAGAGGATTTCTCGCTCATGATGCCGGACCTCACCGAAGCCGGCTACTACGCGCTGACCTACGACCTGGCGGGCCAATACCAGTCAGCCGGCGCCGGCCCCGAGAACCTGGTGCCGCCCCGGAAGCATTACGACTACCGGTTGTTCGTGGATGACTTCCTGGCCGTCCTGGAAACCACAACCACCCCGGCCCACATCGTGGCCTATTCCTTCGCGGGCATCATCGCCCAGCTTGCCTACGTGCAGCGGCCCGAACTGTTCCGGTCCATCACGTTTCTGGGGTGCCCGCCGGAACCGGGCCAGAGTTTCCGGGGCGTGAGCCGTATTGGCCGGTTCAGCACCTGGGTGAACGGTCGCGCCGGCGCTGCCCTGCTGATCTGGGGAATCCGGAGCGGCAGGGTGGCCCATGTACCGCCGGGACGGCAACGGTTCGTCAACTACCGCTTCCGCTTCACCCGCCGCGCCTCCGTCCGCGATATCTACACCCTGATGCAGAACGTCCCGGACCTTCGGGCCGCATTGGCGGAGGCGCCGCTTCCCAAGTTCGTGGCGGTGGGTGAACATGACCTGTGGCCGCTCCGGCTGCACCGGCTGTTCGCCCAGGCAATCCGGGCGCGGATAGGGGTGTACCGCGGTGGGCACAGTCCGTGCGAAACATCCCCGCACGAGTTCAGCCGCGATCTCCTGGCCCTCTACGCCAAGGACGGGGACGCGTAACGCGCTTCCGGGATGCCCGCTCCGGTGCCTCCTTCGGTGCTGCCAGGGGCGAACCCTGCGGACAGGGCATCGGTACAGATCCACCTCACCACCGCTTCCCGGGACCACGGCACCAGGGCTAGGATTTTGCGGCACACTCCAATGCCTGGGTGTGAGTACGTGAAGAGGAGAAAATCGAGGTGGCCGGAGGCACAGGAATGAACGGCCCGCATTGGCGGCGGGTGCTGGCAGCACTGGGCAATGCCGATGCGAGGATTGCCTACGCTCAGATTGTGCTGGGTGCGGCGGCCAAGGACGTCCTGCCTGGGGTGAAGGAACAGCGGCGGGTGCGGGCGCTCGCAGCACTGACTGAGTCGGGGCTGGTGCAACAGCAGACATCGGGTGGGCTGGTGGCAGTGGACTCGATTTTCCGCGACCTGCTGGCCCAGCAGCCGCGCCGGCAGCCGCGGACTGGGCTGGACAGGTTCATGCGGCTGGGGCGGATCGAGCGATACCCTGCGAACGTTGCCGAGCGGCGGGCCCTGCTGGCAAGGATCGCCAACGAGATCGTCGAACCTGGCGAAACGCTGACGGAGCGGCAAGTCAATGAGCGGCTGCTCAGCTATACCGACGACGTCGTCCTGCTGCGCCGCTACCTGGTCGACTTCGGCCTTTTGCAGCGCACGCGCACGGGCTCGTCCTATTCATTGATGGAGTAGCCGGCGCCGTGCCCTTTGAAGCAGTGCAGTAGCTTGGAGCGCATGAGCGACTCGTCACGTGTGATGCCGGGAGGCACTATGAAGGGGGCCGTGGCTTTCGGCGCGGTCGCGCTGTTGTGCGTTGTGGCGGGCGGGTTGGTTGCGGCAGTCACCGGTCCGCTCCGTCTTGAGCATGGGTCGTGGGCCGCTGCGTACCTGGTGCTCGTCGGAGGAGTGGCACAGGGTGCTTTGGGCATTGCCCAGTACTTCCTGGCCCCGCAACGCTTTGTGGGGTGGAAAGCAGTTGCGGAGCTGGTGGCCTGGAACGGCGCCTCTGCGGCCGTCATTGGCGGGACATTGACCGGCAACCCGTGGGTTGTTGATGCCGGCGGGGCGCTGCTGGTTGTTTCGCTGGCATTGATGTTCCGGACCGTTCAGGGCCGGGGCCCAACGTCCGGTTGGTTTTCGTGGGGATACCGGGCCCTGCTGGTGGTGATCGCCGTCAGCATACCTATCGGGCTGGTGCTGGCTCACTTGCGCGCTCCGTGAACTCCCGTGCGGCAGGGCAAACCCGCCGCGCACGCCATCTCCCCTAAAATACTCACATGCCTACACTTGTTCACGAGTTTGCCTGGCCGGATCGGGTCGTCATCGGCACCGTCGGAGCTCCGGGTGCGCGCACGTTCTACTTGCAGGTACGCGCGGGGGCGCAGCTGGTGAGCATCGCCATGGAGAAGCAGCAATCTGCCCTGCTCGCCGAGAAGATCGATGAAATTCTCGACCAACTCATCACCCTCGAAGGGAACCCGTTCAGCGTCCCCACCGGCACGCCCATTGAGCTGGTCGACAACGATCCGCTTGAGGCTGTTGAGGAGCAGTTCCGGACCGGTGCCATGGGCCTGGGCTGGGACCCAGCGACGGCGCAGGTGGTGATTGAGGCCTATCCCCTCTCCGATGCCGATGTTGATCCAGACGACGAGTCCGTTGGCGAGGACGGGGCCGAGGCTCCCGAAATGCTGTTGGTGCGGATGCCAGTAGGGACAGCCCGCGCCTTCACCAAGCGCACACGTGAAGTGGTGGGCGCCGGGCGGCCCCTTTGCCCGCTCTGCGGAAACCCGATCGACGCCGACGGGCATGCCTGTACTCCTCCTGAGCTATGATTCCGGCGATCTGCCAGCCACAGGCTACGGCGACGCGGACTCGACGGCGTGCTCGAGTTTCTGGAGGTTAGCCGGGCCGGCTGCGATTTCTATGACGCCGCCGTCTGAGTCCAGGGTGAGGATCCGGAAGTCCAACGGCACGCCCTGTTGATTGTGGTGACGGTTAACTTTCCGCACCGGAACGCCTGATGTCCCCAGCCCGGTGAGAGCCTTGCTGCGGCCACTGGGGATCAGCGTGTCGTCGACGATGGGCTGGAAATCGATCCGCCTGGCTCCCGGCCTGGCAATCCCCATCTGCCAGATGCTGCTCAACGAGCCCGGCGATGAATCGGGGAATCGCAGGAAGACGACCAGGTCGCCGTGCTCATCAAGCTTCTCCGCCGTGGTCGGGAACCGCTTCGTCAGGAAGAACACGCCGCCACCGACCATCAGCGCGTAGAAGACGGCGTTCGCGATGGCGTCGTCGAGGCTTCCCCCGGCGATAAGTCCTGCTGCCAGAATGACGGCGCAAGCGAGTGCGCCAACCAGAACGGCACGGAGCGCGGGATGCATCTCGCCCCACTTCCTCATGGCGCCATCCTAGGGGCAGAATCTTCCAGCAGCTACGGCTCCATCCTCACCCATCCCGGGAGCCGAGGGCCTTCCGGTCACCCGCTTTGAGGGCCGCCAGCCGGGCTTCCACTTCGGTCTGCTCTCCGGCGCCGGACGTTGTCTTCGTAACGGCCGGTCGCCGATGTCGGGTCTCCACCGCCCAGGGCTTTGAGGGCGTCGTTGACCTGGGACTGGGTGGCGGCGACCCGGGCACGGTTAACGAGTTCGTTGCGCTTTACGGTCAGTTCCCGGAGCTTGGCCCGCATCAGGTCCAGGCCGTTCTTCAGTTGGTCGACAGCCTGGTTCTGCGCGGCCAAGGTGGGCGCCTGGGACTTGGCCATTGATTCGGCGGTCATTTGCCGGCTGAGGGCGAGCCTGGCCAGGGCGTCAAACTTGTCGGCGTCCGCGTTGTTGCCGGCGGCACGGAACTCATCGGCCTTGCGTGAGGCGGCTACGGCCTTGCTGCCCCAGGTGTTCGCGTCGTTCACTGCCCGGGTGTAGTCGTCTTCGGCCATCCGGAGGTTGCCGATTGTCTGCGCCGCGGCTGCCTCGGCTTCGCGGATGTTCTCCGAGTAATCCCGGATCATCTGGTCCAACATCTTCTGCGGGTTTTCGACTGAGTCCAGGAGGGTGTTCAGGTTGGCCTTGGCGAGCTGGGCAACGCGGGCGAAAATACTCTGCTTCACGGGGTCTTTCCATCGTTGATGGAATTCGCATCCTATCTGACCGCCGTCATCCAAAAACCAGTGGTAATGCCAGAGCCACTCTTGAGCGAACCTTGTGCCCATCGTGGGTTGCCGTTCAGTGACGGGTCCTATCGTTGAGGTCAAGATCCTGCCGCTGGGGCAGGGTCTGCACATCGAGCCAGGGCCGGCGGCCGGAGCATCCCGAGACCGGATGCAACCCCCCAATCCGCCGCCGGCCCCGTGCCCGTAGATGCGGACCGGCGGGCATTCCTCGCGGGTGTTGCCTGGATGGGAACCGCGATCAGTCGGTGTCGCCCAGTTCCGTGGCTTCCTCCTCCGAGTCCTCAAGCAGCCACGCCATTGCCTTGTCCCGAGACGTGAAATACCTGACCGGGAATCCCGTCGGTGCCAGGGGGAGGCGGAACATGCCGATGACGCGATCAACGGGAGAGGAACCCAGCAATGCCATACGCGAAATGCTGGCTGCGTCGGGAAAGACTTTTCGAGCGGCCGCAGAGTGGGTCACACCGTGGATTTCGACCAGCATCGGCAACCTGGTGCCCTGGGCCAAGGAGGAGATGGCCGCGAGGGCGGCGTTGGCCACGTCGATGCCTACGTAGGTTCCCTGCTTCCAGCTCAAGCGAAGGACTCCATCGGACAACTCCAGCGTCGCCTTGCCTTTGATGTCCACTGTGCTCATGTGTCCCCTGTCGTGGAAGTGCAGCGCAGCTCCTGACCGTAGCTGAACGGCGTCGCCTTTGCAGCAGAACGGACCCACAGGCCGTGGGCCACTGTGCGCAACCCTTTCATCTGCTCACATAGCCTATGGGCAACGACTATCCGGGGGTAGTAGCGAAAACTTCCGGTGCAGTCCACTACCCGCTCAAATTGTCAGACCCTCCCTTCATCGTTAGTACATGGGACGGGACGCGGTGGCAGAGGCATTTGAGGCGATCGACGCCGCCCTTGCCGTGGTCCGTGGCGAGGTAGCCAAAGCCGCATGCGGAGCGCCCGCAGCCAACGATCCCTTGGCCGCCGGCGCCGACGAATGCCTGGACATCCTGGCCGGACTGGCTCGGACCGAGGCCCGTGTCGCCGCACTGAAGGCCGAGGCTGTGTCCACGTTCGCGGAGTCAGCGCGGTCCATCGCTCCCCCGGACATCCCGGTGCAGGCGCAGGAAATGGCCATCGCCGCGGAGGTAGGCTGCCTCCTGGCCATCGGCGACCGTGCCGCCGGTGTACTTCTGGCACAGTCCTACGCGCTCACGACCTCGCTGCCCCGGACTATGGAAGCACTCAAGGCTGGAACTATGTCGTGGCAGCACGCCCGCGTCATGGTGGAGGAGGCCGCCACCCTCAACCCTGACGCCGCGACCGCGTTGGAGGCCCACTTCCTCGACCCGGACGCGCCGGACGCTGCCCGCGGTTGCCCCGCAGGGGAGATGCCCGCATACCGCTTCCGGCGCAAGGCCCGGGTCTGGCGCGAACGCAATCATCCGGACAGCATCGAAATACGGCACGCAAAGAGCGTGGAGGAGAGGTGCCTTGAGTTCGCTCCGGAGCAGGACGGCATGGCACGCTTGTCCGCATACCTGCCGGCAGACAAGGCCACGGCCATCTGGAACCGCTACACCGCTATAGCCCGGGGCTTCCAGGGACCCAACGAGGAGCGCACCCTCACCCAACTTCGCGCGGATCTTTTCGCCGCTACGGCCCTCCGCGGGGGCAGCGGCTGCACCGGTTGCTGCGGCGGGTCCGCGGGAACTGACGACGCCGGTACCGCGTCGAAGGGGCTTGCTGACATCCCCGTTCCCCGCGCCGAAGTCCTGGTCACCGTCCCGGTATTTTCCCTCCTCGGTGCCACGGACGAACCAGCGATGCTGGACGGTTATGGCCCCATCCCGGCTGCCATGGCACGGGATCTCGTAGCCAACGGAGCCGCTTCGTTTTACCGCGTGCTCGTGGATCCCCGGGACGGCGCCCCGCTGGAAATAGGCCGCACCAGCTACCGGCTCACAAAGGCCATGCGGACGTGGCTGCGTTTGCGGGACGGCAAGTGTCCCTTCCCCGGCTGCAACAACAATTCTTTGGACAACGAAGCAGATCATCTGCTCGCCTGGCACCAGGGCGGGACCACCGGAATCAGCAACCTGGGACAGCCATGTCCCAAGCACCATCGGTTGCGGCACATCAGCCAGTGGCGGCCGACGGCGGCGTCAAAGGATGAGCCGCCCGGCTGGGTTTCACCCTCCGGGCGCAAATACAAGAGTGAGCACCAGGACTGGGAGCCACCGAAGTTGCCTTCGCGCCCGCAGGCGCGCGCTGGCATCCCCTCTCAATCAGGCAGCAACTCAATGATGCCAGCGGGCAAAGGCACAGTGGACTACTTCCGCCTGCCACGGTCCCTCGGCGAGGACTGCCTGGCTGCGTACCTCGCCGCGCGGTGAGCTCAACGTGTGCTGTCGGTTCGTGCCGCCCGGGAAGCGCAATGGACCCCGCACAAAACATGCGGGGTCCATTGAAACCGGCTGTCACAGTACAGAATGTGCCGCCGGCCTGCGTATCGAAATAACCAGTGTGAGCTGCGGGTCCAGTTGGAAGATCTTCCACCAGAAGCGCCCCGATCTTGCCAGGACCTGAGCTTGAAAGCACCGCAATCACGTCCCGTTCATTTGAAAGTTTGCGGGGCTCGCGGAGGCCGTCCCGGCTGAGCTTCAGTGAAGCCGCCTATGTGCGGCCCAAATTGTCCGATTAGGTACTGTGGCGTCCCCGTGCCTAATAAAGGAACTCGTGCTGGCCGACCTCGCCGCGCCTCTGGGCAACTTTCATAGCAACTCGAACCGCCTTAACACGGATGTAGTTGAACGTCCTCACGACTTCTCCCGGGGACGCGTTGGTATTCAGGGACCACGTAACGAGGTCGTCGTATTCCTTGCGCGCCTCTACGTCCTCAGGTAGGGAACTCTCGGCCAAAGAAGCCATGTATGCGTCGGCAAGGCTATGGCAGTGCTCACCGGTGTAGTGGTTTTTCAAAAAGCCAGCTTCCATGGCCGCGGCCAGTTCGGCACAACGAGCGTCTGGATTCATTCCTGGGACGCTCTCTCCGGGGTGTCTGCCGCGTCTCGCTTCCGCGACTTGAACAAACCAGCAACCTTTCCACCCGCCGCGCCGGTGGCGCCGGCCAGCGCACCACCAAGGCCTTTGACCGCGGACAGGGCCTGCGGTTCATCCGGAATACCGTCGCCGTCAACATCCACGGCACGGAACGGGCGGGACACCGCAGCGGCAGCGCTTGCCACCCCCGAGCCCACGGCGGAGGCACCGGTTGCCACCCCTTCTCCAACTGTGCTGGCCGTCCCAGTGATCCAGCTTCCCGTGGACTTCGCAGCATCCTCCAAGGCTGCAAGTGCCCGGTTGGGTTCGGACTCCTGGTCCTCGGCGTCGGACAACTCAATATGCAGGGCAAGGTGAGCCGGGAACTCCGCCGGAGCCTCAGGGAATGCTTTACGGGCGGACTCAACGACGTCCCGGCCAAACACGAAACGGCTCACGCCTCCAGTCAGCGCACCCACGCCATATTCGATCGCCGTCTGATGTTTTCCGTTCAAGGTTTCCCGCACCGTGTCCAGCTGACCCGTCTGCATGGTCCGGACGAGGCTTTGCGCGGCGCCGCTGGGCAGGGTATCAGCCAGGGTAGTCGCCCAGTGGGACCAATCCCCGCTGGCAGCCGCGAATTTGTGGCCAACGCCCACCACACCGTCGGGGGAAGTCTCCGCGACGTCCTTGGCCATGATGGCAATTTGCTCCTGGCTTACCCGCTCATTGGTCAGCCCGTAGACCAGGGCATGGGCCTGGTCCTGGTCAAGGGCCTTCCCGTGGATGTCAGCGAGGGCCAGGCCGAAGATCGCCGTCAGCTCGAATTGGAGCTGCTGATCCCCGGCAGGGAGCAGTGCAGCGATCCGGTTGGCGCCGCTTTTCGCCGCGCCCATGGCCATGTTCTTGGCAGCGACCTTGGCCGCCTCTTTGGCGGTTACCTGTACGGTCTTCTTGGCGGCCTGCTTGCCTGCGGTCTTGATACCGGCGGCTGCAACTCCGCCGCCCGGAATGAGGGCAATTCCAACTTCCGCGGCGATCGACCCAGCGGTGATCGCGGCCCCTGCAGCCGTGATTGACGTGCTGTAGTGGCGTTCGAGCAACCTAATAACCTCCGCAGGTGTCGCCTCCGGACGCCGGCGCCGAATCCGCATGACGTACTTGCGCGCAATTGAGTGACGGGCACTAACCGCCTTCGCGATGTCTGCGTTTGCTTCCTCGTCATCCAACTGGGTCTCCAGCGTGACAGCTTCGCTCTCAATCATTTACGTTGTCCCCCTCTAAACCACAGGCTCAACCCTGAGCCCTTCTATCAACGCTGCAATTCAAGTACGCGGCAAAGGAGCCAAGGCTCCTCGGCGCGCCGTCATCAGTGTCCCGCATGAGGCGGCAACATCGTGCCCGCCACGCTGCACCGGCCTCCGCCGGGCAGAGTGCACGGGCGGAAGCGAGCTTATCCCGGGATTTGGATCCGTGCAGCTTCCTGCAGCAGCGGATCAGAAATGATGACGGTGGCAGCTCCCGGTGCAATATCGAAAGCGATGTTTCCCCGTGCCTTGTCGCCGGGAAGAATCTCGCCGGAGCCGAGCTGGTTGTCGGCAAACAGGCTCATGTCGGCTTTACGTCCGTTTTGATCCTTTGCCGAGAAGTAGAGCGGGTTGGAGCTGGTTTTGCCAGATTCCGTTTCCCAAAGCACGTCCAGGAGCAGGTAGGTGCCGTTCTTTGATGGTGTGGCGAAGGCGCCGTTGGTGACAGAGTCGGTGCGGACGGCGGACACAACGGTGACCCTGGCGACGTTGCCGTTGCGCATCTTCACGGAGAACGGAACGCCGACAGCAGGTGCCGCGGGAGCAGCAGGAGCGGACGACGGCGGTGCTGCCGCCCCCGGGGCGGCAGGAGCAGCGGCGGCCGGGGCCGTTGCTTCGGCAGAGGCTGTAGTTGAGGCAATCGGGCTGGAGTCCGCGGCCGGCTTGCTGCCGCCGGCGCATGAGCCCACGAGAATGCCGAGCAGCAGGACGCCGGCCGGGAGGACGAAGCGCTTCTTTTTGTAGAAGGCGCGCTTGGCAAGTGCCGGAGCTGCCGGCGGGGTGGGAAATGCAAAGTTCTGGTCAGTCATGGTGGTGCCTTTCGAGAGTGGGTGCTGCGGTTGTTACTGCTTTTCCCATTTGCCGCAGCGGGTTGAGTTGAAGTCCTGGCCCGGGGAGAGGGTGACGACGGGCCGGCCGCCGCCGGGGATGTCGTTTTCGATGATCTTGCTGCCGTTGGTGCCGGACTGGTAGATGCCCCAGTAGCAGGTGGAACCGACGGCTGCTGCGGCGCGGTAGGTGCCGGGTTCGATGTCGGAGCCCACGGTCCAGGTGCCGTCGGCCACAGTGTTGGCGGCCTTGGCCTTTTCGGCGCCGGTTACCGCGTCCTCGCGTTTCTTGACGGCGGCCTCGACAGCCTTCACCGCAGCATCAGCCTTGGACACTTCGGCTTCGCGGGCCGAGACCGTGGACTCGCGGCCTGTGATGCCGTTCTGCAGGGTGTCGTACTTGCCCTTCAGCGATGCGTAGCTGGACAGGGCCGCGTCACGTTCCGTCTCAACGGTGGACTTTTCGCCGGCGAGGGACTTATAGGCCGGGCTCGCCTTTGGGTCTGGCAGCGCCGTTCCGACGGCAACCCCGCTGGCGAAGAGGACGACGGCGGCGCCCGCTACAAGGACGCGCTTCTTCCGTCGGGGCTTCGCTGCCGGAGCAGCATGGCTGCTTGCGGGATCAGTGAAGACTTCCTCGATGGACGCCTCATGCGACCCTGGACCTGGACTGGTTGGAGTGTTGGCCATGTTCTCTTCCTTTGTTCGTGGATGACCGCTAAACGGCGGCGGGATCCTGCTCCCCCAATGTGCGGTTTCCCGCCGCCGCCGCAGCTCCGGAAGATTCCTTCGTGGCTGCAGAACGAACGTACGACCAGGCCAGATATGGCAGGCGTGAAGATGCTGATAACCCCCCTTATCAGCCGCAAAGGGGGAATGTCAGCGTCGGTCGCTAGGCTGATGAACGATCACGACTGATGGGGGCAGTAATGGAAGTAACAGGTACGGCGCTGCGCATGTCACTGTCCGACATCGCCGCCCTGGCGCAAGTGCAACGCCCGGTTGTCTCCATGTGGCGCAAGCGCAGCAGCAGCACCGCATTGCCGTTCCCCGCAGCGAAGGGACATCTCAACGGCGTCGAACTGTTCGACGCCGTTGAAGTCACCGCATGGCTCCACGCAACCGGGCGGGGGAATAATCCCGAGGCGCGTAACGACGTCGCCATTTTTGCCCGCCTGGCCTCCCCTGCATCGGAAGCTCCCCGGGACAGCCGGCAGACCTTCGATGGGCTCACCTCCCTGCTGACGCTAAAGGTCATCAGCGGGCAGAGCCTCGGCCGCATGAGTGCAGCCCAGCTTTTGGACGCCGCTGACGAAGCAGACCCCGACGACGTTTTCCTCTATACCGAGCTCGAGGCGCTTGGTTCCGCCTTGACGGGGCTCGCCAGTTTCGCGGACAGGCTCGCGGACAGCGCGTTCAGTGCCCCCGCAGCCTTCGAAAAGCTGCTGGCCCACCGGTTCAAGGAGGGCCTCCGCGAACAGTCGGACACTGCACTCACAGACGCTGCGCTCAAGCTTGTCGGCGCGGCAGCCAGGGAGCTGGCAGCCACACTGGACGGCAGGCCCGTCTACGTCGACTCGACGCCAGGCGGAAGCGACGTGATGCTCCGCATTGCGCAGCAGGCCGGGGAAACAACGGCGGCTACTTTCCTGGCAGCTGACCTCGACGGCGGCGCGTCACGGCTTGCCCGCAGGCGCCTGGCAGTGCACGGTACAGACAACGCTCCCGTGAAGATCGACTCCAACGGCGCCTTCGCCGTCAGCGGTCCCGCGGTGCACGTGGCCCAGTATCCGGCCCCGGGAAATCCTGAGGCAGACACGACGGGCATCCTGTCCGGCATCGAGAACATCGCGCTGCAGATGGACGACTCCCAGAGGGCCGTCATAATTGCCCCCGCCCGCGTCCTCTGCGATGCGCTGTCGGGCGAGGCAGGAAACCTCCGCTCCGATCTGCTGCGCTCCGGCCGGTTGCGAGCCATCGTCAAGTTGCAGCCGGGACTCTTGCGGGCCAAGCCCCGCGAGCCCCAGGCGCTGTGGGTGCTGGGCCCCTCATATGCGGACGTTCCCATCGCAGACCGCTGGACCATGGTTGCCGACGTCAGCACCACCGCCTTGACCCTTGATGTGAGCCAGGACCTCATCAGCGACGTTGCCGCCTCGATGGGTGACAGGGCCACCATCCGCGCCCACTCCTTCCGGTTCGCCCGGCTGGTGCAGACCCGCATCCTGCTGGCCCGCCACGGCTCGCTGGTGAAGGGAGCGGCTGCGAAAAGTTCGACGGCGGCACCCTGCGCTGAAGCTGCGCTCCGGATCGAGGAACTGCTCCATGCCCTGTCATCCCCCGCCTCCGGGTCGTTGCTCCCCGCCGTCGAAGCCAACGGCCCCGGCGACCGGCTCCATCCGGCAGCCGTCCAGGACCTTCTCAATGCCGGAAACCTGAAGTACGTCAAAGGGGTCCGTCTGCAGGCAGAACACATCAACCTCCGCGCCGGCAGCAGGATCCTCGGCCGCGAGGAACTGCTGGAACCACACGGCGGCCGGCCCCGCTTCATCGCCCTGCTGGACTTTGCCGCCAAATACCCTGCCGGGCGCCTCACCGAACCGGGCGACGTCATCTTCTGTACCAGCCCGCGTCCCGCCGCGATGGTCGATACGGAGGGCGGCGCCGTCGTCGTCTTCCCTGCCCGGATCCTGAGGATAGACCGCGGCGACCCCGGCGGCCTGGTGCCGGACGTCGTGGCTGCGGACATCAACGTGCGGCCGGACGCGGACAAAAACTGGCGGACCTGGCAGCTGCGCCGGAGCCCTGACCGGCAGCGCCGGCCGCTCGCCACCGCGCTCGGAGCCCTGCAACACGAGCAGGCCCGCGCGCGTGAACGACTCAAACAACTCGAAGAACTCGCTACCCTGATTACGGACGGCGTAGCGGGCGGAAGCCTCACCCTGACAGACCCTATGACCCACGCCGGACCAGAAGAAGGAACTGAATAATGCCCCCGAAAGCGAAGGTGGACCTCGCCCCGTCCACCATGAAGGAACTCAAGGACACACTCTGGAAGGCAGCGGACAAGCTCCGCGGCTCGATGGATGCCTCGCAGTACAAGGACGTGATCCTGGGGCTGGTGTTCCTGAAGTATGTGTCGGACGCGTTCGAGGAGCGGCGGGAGCAGATCCAGGCCGAGCTGGAAGCGGACGGGCTCAACGAGGAGCAGATCGCCCAGCTGATCGACGACGTGGACGAGTACACCGGCCGCGGCGTGTTCTGGGTATCGCCCCGGGCACGCTGGACCTACCTTGCGGAGAACGCCAAGGGCCTGGATGCCGTGGACGGCGCGGCGCCCAAGTCCATCGGGCTGCTCATTGATGAAGCGATGGACCTCATCATGACCGACAACAAGTCCCTGGCCGCCACGCTCCCCAAGATCTACAACCGGGACAACGTTGACCAGCGCCGTCTGGGCGAGCTGCTTGACCTGTTCAACTCCGCGCGTTTCACGGGGCAGGGCGCCAGCAAGGCCCGCGACCTGCTGGGCGAGGTGTACGAGTACTTCCTGGAGAAGTTCGCCAAGGCCGAAGGCAAGCGCGGCGGCGAGTTCTACACCCCGGCCGGCGTGGTCCGGGTGCTGGTGGAAGTGCTCGAGCCGCACCGCGGACGCGTGTACGATCCCTGCTGCGGTTCGGGCGGCATGTTCGTGCAGGCCGAAAAGTTCCTGGCGGCCCACCACCTGGAAGGCTCGGACATCTCGGTCTACGGCCAGGAGCTCAACGAGCGCACCTGGCGGATGGCCAAGATGAACCTCGCCATCCACGGCCTCAACGCCAACCTCGCCTCGCGCTGGGGAGACACCTTCGCCCGCGACCAACACCCGGAGCTGACCGGGAACAACGGCGCGGACTTCATCATGGCCAACCCGCCGTTCAACATCAAGGACTGGGCCCGCTCCGACTCCGACCCGCGCTGGAAGTACGGCGTCCCGCCGGCCGGCAACGCCAACTACGCCTGGATCCAGCACATCATCTCCAAACTGGCGCCCGGCGGCAGCGCCGGCGTGGTCATGGCCAACGGCTCCATGTCCTCCAACTCCGGCGGCGAAGGCGAGATCCGCGCCCAGCTGGTCGAAGCCGACATCGTCTCCTGCATGGTGGCGCTGCCCACCCAGCTCTTCCGCAGCACCGGGATCCCGGTGTGCACCTGGTTCTTTGCGAAGGACAAGACCGCCGGTCCCCGCGGTTCCGTGGATCGGACCGGGCAGGTGCTCTTCATCGACGCCCGGAACCTGGGCCACATGGTGGACCGCGCCGAGCGCGCCCTATCCGACGAGGACATCGCCAAGATCGCCAACACCTACCACGCGTGGCGCGGCACCGCTTCTGCGGTTGAGGCGGGCCTGACGTACGACGACGAGGCCGGCTTCTGCTATTCGGCTTCACTTGCCGAGGTCAAGGCAGCGGACTACGCGCTGACGCCCGGACGGTACGTCGGCGCTGCAGAAGTTGAGGACGACGGAGAGCCGATCGAGGAGAAGATCGCCCGGCTGTCCAAGGAGCTGTTTGAGCAGTTTGAGGAGTCCGAGCGCCTGGCGGCTGTTGTGCGCGAGCAGTTGGGGAGGGTTGATGTCTGATCTGACCGTTCGGGACCTTGGCACGCTCTTTGACGGTCCCCACGCGACACCCAAGCGGATTGAATCGGGGCCCTACTTCCTGAACATCGCCAGTTTGAACGGCGGACGTTTGGAACTGGACCAGTCCGATCACGTATCAGAAATGGACTTTCAGAAATGGACCAAGCGCGTTGAGCCCACAGAGGGGGACCTTCTCTTCTCCTATGAGACGCGACTCGGGGAGGCAGCCCTCATGCCTGCGGACGTTCGCGCATGCCTCGGCAGGCGCATGGCACTTATTCGTCCGAACCGTTCAGTGGTAGATCCCAAGTTTCTCCTCTACTACTATCTGAGCCCAGGGTTCCAGCGAACGATTGAACAACACACTATCCACGGCGCAACCGTAAACCGCATCAGCCTCTCCACCATGGGCGCATGGCCCGTATCAATCCCGAGCCTTGATGAACAGCAGGCAATCGCACAGGTTCTGGGCGCTCTCGACGACAAGATCGCCGCCAACACCAAACTTGCAGCGACGGCCGATGCGCTGGCGACCACACAGTTCCACAAGGCAGTGCATGGCATCGCAGTCTCGGACCAGAACTTTGGCGACATCGCTATGGTTTCCGGTGGAGGTACGCCGAGTACAACGGTTCTTGAGTACTGGGACGGCGACATCCACTGGGCAACCCCGACCGATGTCACGCCGCTGCAGGGGCCGTATCTCGAAACTACAAACCGGATGATTTCCCACGCTGGCCTATCGGCCTGTGCTTCTTCACTGTATCCACCCGGTTCAATCCTCATGACGTCCAGGGCGACCATCGGGGCCTTCGCCATCGCACAGACGCCCATGGCGGTGAATCAAGGCTTCATCGTCGTGCAGCCAACTGATCCCGCCCTTAGGTACTGGGTCTTTCACGAGATGCGGAGCCGTGTGGATGAATTCATTTCTCTCGCAAACGGCGCAACATTCCTTGAGCTCAACCGAGCAAATTTCAAGAAGATCAAGGTGCGACTCGCGGATTCGAGAGTCATGGAAGAGTTCGGTCGCCAGGCCGAGACTCTCCACGCAATTGCCAGAAACGCGCTACGCGAAAATGCCAAGCTCGCCGAAACACGCGACGCGCTCCTCCCCCCGCTCATGTCCGGAAAGCTCCGGGTCAGAGATGCGGAGAAAATCCTAGAGAACGCCGGGGTGTAAGGGTCCAACACGGTTCTGGTGGGCAACCGGGGATAGTCCCCGAAGCCTGAGTAAGCTGAACAACAAATCGATTTTGGGGGAATCACCGTGACAGCACCAGCACTAGCCTTTTCCGAGGCCGATTGGGAAGGCGCCGCGAAAGAGCGGCTCGGCGAGTTGGACTGGAAGCCGTTGGAGGGTCAAGCTATTGCGCCCGGCACCGGGGAACGCGAGTCGTGGTCGGAGCTGCTAATCCGGCCGCGACTGCTTGCCGCCCTCCAGCGACTCAACCCAGCAGTCCCCGCACAGTACCTGCAGCAGGCGCTAGAGGAAATCGCATCGCCTAAGTCCACCGATGCGTTTGCCGAGAACCACCGAATTCACAACTGCCTCGTCGACGGTTACAGGCTCACCTACATTGACTCTGACGGCACCGAAGCCAACCCCACCATCCGGCTCCTCAGCCAGGCCCCGGACCAAAACGACTGGCTCGCCGTCAACCAAGTCACGCTCGTCCAGGGCGACTACAAACGGCGCTTCGACATCGTGCTCTACTGCAACGGCATGCCCGTCAGCATCATCGAACTCAAGAAGGCCGGCAGCGCCCACGCCGACCTCCCCGGCGCCCACGCCCAGCTCCAGACGTACCTCCGCGAATTCCCCATGGCATTCCGCTTCTGCGTCTTCACACTCGCCACCGACGGGATCCAGGCCAAGTACGGAACGCCGTTCACCCCCTTCAACCACTTCTCACCGTGGAACGTCGACGACGACGGCGTCCCCGTCCCCCAGGGCTACATGCTCGACGGCGATGCGGTGACCGTGCTGGACACCGCACTGGATGGCCTCTACAACCAGGAACGTTTCCTGCAGCTGACGCGCAACTTCACAGCGTTCGACCAGGGCTCCGGCGGTCTGGCCAAGCGGATCGCCAAGCCACATCAGTACTACGCCGTGACTAAGGCCGTGGCCAGCACCATCCAGGCGGTTGAAAGCAACGGCAAGGCCGGAGTCGTCTGGCACACCCAGGGCTCCGGTAAGTCCATGGAAATGGAGCTGTACGCCAACATGGTGGCGCGGGCGCCCAAGCTGAAGAACCCCACCGTCGTGGTCATCACGGACCGGAATGAGCTCGACGGCCAGCTGTTCGAGGGCTTCGACCGTAGTCTTCTTCTTGCCGAGTCACCGAAGCAGATCAAGAAGCGCTCCGAGCTGCGGAATGAGCTGAGCAACCGGACCACCGGCGGCATCTACTTCACCACCCTGCAGAAGTTCGGCCGCAGCAAGTCCGAGAAAGACGCCGGCACCGACCACCCGCTGCTCTCCGACCGGCGCAACATCATCGTGGTGGTGGACGAGGCACACCGTTCCCACTACGACGACCTGGACGGCTACGCCCGGCACCTCCGCGACGCACTCCCCCACGCCACCCTCATTGCTTTTACGGGAACTCCGATTTCCTTCGACGACCGGAACACCCAGGACGTCTTCGGCGAGTACATCGACATCTACGACCTCTCGCGGGCGGTGGAGGACGGCGCCACCGTGCCCGTGTACTTCGAGCCGCGGCTGATCAGGGTGGGGCTTTCCGAAGGCGTCACGGAAGAGGACCTGGACAAGTCCGCCGATGAACTGACCCTCGGACTCGACGATACGGAACGGGCGCGCATCGAGGCGAGTGTCGCCGTCGTCAACGCTGTCTATGGTGCGCCGCAGCGCATCGCTGCCCTGGCCGAGGACCTCGTGGCGCACTGGGAGAGCCGACGCGAACGGATGCTGAAGTTTATTGAGGCCCCGGGCAAGGCGATGATTGTGGGCGGGACACGGGAGATCTGCGCGAACCTATACTCGGCCATCGTCGCACTGCGGCCCGAGTGGCATTCCGACGACCTGTCGAAGGGCAAGATCAAGGTGGTGTACTCAGGCGACGCGACCGATGTGCCGCCCGTGTCTAATCATGTGCGTCGTGATTCCCTGAATGCCCAGGTAAAAGAACGGCTCAAGGACGTCGACGACGAGCTAGAGCTGGTGATCGTCAAAGATATGATGCTCACCGGCTACGACGCTCCCCCGCTACACACCCTGTACCTGGACCGTCCGCTGAAAGGCGCGCTGCTGATGCAGACGCTAGCCCGGGTCAACCGCACGTTCCGTGGCAAGGAAGACGGCCTGTTGGTGGCGTATGCGCCGCTGGCCGAGAACCTGTCTAAGGCGTTGAGCGAATACACGCAGTCTGACCAGGCGAACAAGCCGGTGGGCAAGAACATCGAGGAGGCTGTGGGTCTGACGGTTTCTCTGGTGGAGAATTTGCGTTCCCTGTTGGCTGGCCATGACTGGAAATCCGTCCTGATGAAGGGAGGGCACAAGGCCTTCCTGAACGCCGTAACCGGAGCCGTGAGTTACCTGAGGAATCCCGCCACCCCCGGTAATCAGCCTGCCGATGGTGAAGAGTCACTCGCCGCGAAGTACCGCAAGTTCTCCGGTCAGCTGTCCCGTGCGTGGGCGCTGTGCTCTGGCTCGGACACGCTGGCCGAGCTGCGTCCCGAGATCCAGGTGTATGAGGAAATCCGGGTTTGGATGGCGAAGTACGACGCCGCGGACCGGCAGGCCAGCGGCGAGCCGGTGCCCGAAGAGATCCAACGGCTGCTCGGGAATCTGCTTGCTTCCGCCACCTCCTCCGGTGAAGTGCTCGACATTTACGAGGCCGCCGGTATGCCCAAGCCGTCGCTGGATGACCTGACGCCCGAGTTCATCGCCAAGACGCAACAGGCACGGAACCCACAGCTGGCCATTGAGGCACTGAGGAAACTGATTGCGGATGAATCTGCCTCTTCCACGCGGAACAACGTGATCCGGCAACGAGCTTTCTCGGAACGGATCACCGAGCTGATGAGGAAGTACACGAACCAGCAGCTGACATCGGCTGAGGTAATCGCGGAGTTGGTGGAGTTGGCTCGTGAGGTGGCCGCGGAGGGGAAGCGTGGGGAGCAGTTCACTCCCCCGCTGAACTCGGACGAGCTGGCCTTCTACGACGCGGTGGCACAGAACGAGTCGGCCGTAGAGGTCCAAGGCGAAGGCGTTCTGGCCGACATTGCCCGTGAACTGGTTGCCGTCATGCGGCGCGACGTCCGCACTGACTGGACTGTCCGGGATGACGTCCGGGCGAAGCTGCGGTCCTCGATCAAGCGACTGCTGGTGCGGTTCGGGTATCCGCCGGACAAGCAGCCGGAGGCCATCAAGCTGGTCATGGAGCAGATGGAGTCGATGGCGCCGCGCTTTGCAGAGGCCCGCCTTTAGCAACTAGATCTTCTGCCAACGGGCAGCAAGCAACAAATCACGAAAATAGGAAAACTATGTCGTCTTACGATCCGCCTACGAGCTACAACAACCCCTCCGTTCCTCCGGCCCCGGAGAGCGCTCCCCAAGTGAACGTCGGCAAAAGTAAAGGCCGGATTAGAAAATTTGCAGCGTCCGCAGGGCCAATCCAGCTGACCCGTGTCATCTTGGGCGCAGTCCTCGGATTGTTGTTCATCTTGACCTGGGTCGGCACCGGACCTGCTGCTGTCGACGCCGGCAGCCCTTCCACGTGGAAGTCCGACCTCGCTGCTGCAAGCGTCAAGAACGATGTCAATAACGGGGAAACAAAGGGAGCCCCGCAGCAGTCGGTGGTCAACGGTTGGTACGCCAACGATATTGCTGCTATCACAGCCACGCAGAACACCTACATCGCCGCCAGCTCCGCCCGGAACGGCACCCTCCTGACGCTGCTCGGCCTCGGAGTTGCTGGTGAGCTGATCCTTCGAGGACTCGATCGTGCACGACTTTCGACGGCGAACGCCGGGACGCCGCAAAGGACGCACATCCAGTGATCAAGCGCATCATGATGGTGCTGGTCGGCACCATCATCTTGGGATTAGCCGTAGTGGGCGTATCGAATATGGCAGGGTTCAACCCATTTCAGTCGCACCGGACCGACCGGAGCCAGCCCACGTTGCTGAAGTCGATCAAAGACATCAGCCAGTATCACGCCGCTGTAGGTAACTTTGAAACAGTGCTGGACGTCGAGGACAACATCGCTGGCATCCCAACCCTCATTACTGGACGGCGGACCTTGTTCGTTGCCGTCGGCACGGTCGACGCCTATGTCGATCTCTCTGGTTTCGCGGACAACGACCTGACACTGTCAGCCGACGGGAAGTCGGTGACTGTTCGGTTGCCCGAGCCACAGCTGGACAAGCCCAACCTGGACCATGATCGTTCATATGTGTTCAGCCAGGACCGCGGTGTTTTGGACCGAATCGCCGACGCCATGGAGGCGCCCCAACAGGCACAGTTCTTTAAACTTGCCGAAACAAAGCTGGCCTCTGCCGCGGAGGAATCGAAACTGCGTGAACAGGCCGCCCAAAACACTAGGTCTATGTTAACGGGCATGTTGAGCTCCTTGGGAATACAAGCCACTTTCCTCTAGAAAGAACGACCCCGCATGCCCTGTAGTGTGCGGGGTCGTTCAGTAGGCGGCAGCAATGAACCCCGCACGTGGCGCTATGTGTCCGAGGGAGTGTGCGCCTGCCCCGTCTAGGATCCGGACCCGCCGGAGCGGCGCTGCCGCACCTTGTTTGGTAATGCCCGGCTGGCGGGCGGGCAGCTTGTGCATCCGCCTGCCCTGCGCCTGTTGACGACGGAGACATGTTTGGTGTGGCCAGCTGGGCAAGTCCAGCAATATTTTCTTGTTCCTGGCACCACTTCTGCAGGAGCAAAGCCATTGCGATCGTGGTCCCAGTCGCGGACTAGTAATGGCTCGCGTGTGGCGAGGTCGGACACCCCAGGCTGCAGGCTCTTCCCTGTCTCCACAGGGCACGTCAGTTTCGGGTACCTGCAGCGGTTTGAGATTCGCCGTTCGAATTCATGGCGATTGGGGCAAACCCACCACACCTTCGTGTCTGACCCGGCCAGGACTTGATCGGGGGTTAGTGTCCCGTTGCGGGCGTCGTTCCATTGCGCCGCGACATCCGGACGCTTTGTGGCCAAGTCATTGAAGCCCGTTAGTAGAGTGCGGCCCGTGCAGATGTTGCAGCGACCGCCAGAGGAAACAAGGCGGACTGGTGTCCGAACGAAGCGATGTCCCTGGGCGCACCGCCAGTTGATGCGGTCCTTTGCGTTTCCTGCTGAGATTTGTTGGGGTGTCTTTCTATTGCTCTCAGAGTCCCACAACTTTGCTAACTCGGGGTGAGTGGTAGCGAGGTCATTTGTGCCTACGAGCACTTTGCCAAATCCACAGTGGGGGCAGCCGGTTCCCCTCGAGGCACGTTGAGCGAAGATTGCGTCATAATGGTGGTTTTGCGGGCAAACCCAGTGCCCTAATTTATTGCTGCCTGTTGACACTGTCCATGGCGTTGGTCCATGATCCGCGTCAGGGTCCCACTCGGCAGCTAGCCAGGGCATCCTGTCAGC
The DNA here is from genome assembly GCF_019977395.1 of Arthrobacter sp. NicSoilC5. NCBI lineage: Bacteria > Bacillati > Actinomycetota > Actinomycetes > Micrococcales > Micrococcaceae > Arthrobacter > Arthrobacter sp. NicSoilC5. The sequence goes on from NZ_AP024660.1 coordinate 952,956, forward strand.
GAGTGAGTTGTATCCCGCATACACCTGACGACCGGAACAAATCGAGCAGGCGGTGTCGTAGGGATCACGGAAGCAGTTTTTCGGCGGGTGTCGCCTGCTCACGTGTCCTGCCGGGCACAGGTATCGCGTAATGATTCCTCTCTGCCGGTATCGATCGGCCCACCATTGCTGGTCTTGCCTCTCGCGTGCTCGAAGGCAGTCAAGGAATGTATGGAAAGGTTGCAGAGGTGGCCCCGCGCTGCTTCTCACATCAACAGGGTCAATCAGAGGGCAAGGGTCCTCTGTGTTCCATTCACCTCCGAATCGATAACGGCTGGCGGCCGCTGTCCACCGGAGCATTAACCAAGCCTGATCTGTACCAGCGTCTCCGACGGGATTTGCAGCCTCAGACATCCTTCGCGAGACTTCCTCGTACGCGTTACTGTACGGCCGAGTGTGGTCACTAATGGCGTGAATGACGCCTGAATCTGTAACGGATTCGAGTATGGCCGCCGCTGCTGTGAGGTCTCCGGGCTTTGGCTCTGAGTTGTTTTCGTTTCGGACCGCGGACGCTGCTCGGCGAAGTACTTCCTCGATGATTAGCCTCGGCGCGCTGCTGAGGCCGATGCGTGCGGCGGCTTCTGCAACTTCCTTGCCCACTGGTTGCGAATGTTCTGCCGCCGGCGGTGGGATAGCCCAAGGGGGAGGCGTATTCCGGCTCGTAATTACTGTCGGTCCGGTCCATGTTTGGTGGACGGGGCAGACCAGTTGTCCGTGGTCTGGGTGGAGCGAGAGGATCGCTCCATTGCTGCAGTTCTGACACGCATGCCACACGTTCCTTAAGGTGCGCCCTTGTAGTACCAGTCTGTCGGCCATGCTCCCGGCTACTTTGCGGCAGAGAGCTAGTGCTTCGCGCTCTGCAATCTCCTGACTGATGCGGCTACGGGCAGGTAGGTTTCGGTTTTGTCTGTAGGTCGAAACGGCAAGGCGCCAGAGGTGCCCCTGGTGGGCGGCAGTCGCGCCATCTAACCGAGCCGCATAGCTTGCGACAGTTTCCCCGGGAAAAGGAACTGGTGTCATAGTCAGAGGCAGGTCGCCGACTTCTTCAATGTCCAATGTGCGCTCCACGCCGCATAGCGGATCTAAAGAGAGTTTCCTCGGCAATTTCTGCCGCTTTATCCTTCGCAATTCCGAATGTAAGGACCTCATCTTCAGGCTTACGAAGATCTATGAGGTCCAGTGCCGCGCGGCTGACGAGCGAGTTGAGTGCACCTATTCGGCCGTTCGTAAGTGTGTGCAAGTCAGCGCCTAGGGCCTTTAGCCCAAGTTGGTTTTCACCGAACAGGGGCATCGAGCTGACAAGGCTGCTGACGAGCATTTTCCAGCCCTTGGAACTCCTCTTCTCGTAGGAAACCATTTCCGCCACCCGGTATCTCTCTGCAATCTGTGCTCCTTCCGGTCCGCTAAGCAAGTTGGTGTTCTGCAGCCCGATTCCTATCAGGAGTATGGGGCAATCTATGTCATCGCCGAGTCGTCGGATGGCTGCACTGACCTTACGGGAATGCGCTCCGCCGTACTTGAGATTATGAACGTCATCTATCACGAGCAATTCTGTGCGACAGTCGTTGATCGCGTGCTGAACCATTCCCTCTAACCGTGCCTCGGTTTCGCGATGGCCGATCGGTAGCCCATAGAACTGGGCGATCATTCGATACAGCCCCAATGGCGTTCCGGTCGAGGGAAGGTTCACGTAGGCTACGGGCACCTCACCGCGTTCAACACAGCGAGAATCCTGATTCAGGCGTTGTGTCAGCAGGTCCAGCATTAGAATTCGGGCGACGGTTGTTTTGCCCGTGTACGAGTCTCCGGTCACGAGCACGCCATGACCGCCACCGCTGGCATACTGGTGTTCGCGCATAACCCTAGCCAGCACCCCCTGCACGTTCAGGTATGAGTCGTTTTTAACCATTACCCCACGAGTGATGATTCGCCGGCGCATGTCGTCAAATGCAATCCTTTGGAGCGAAGGCAGGGATAAATATTCCTTAAGGCTCACCGGGGCAGTACGCCTACCATGATCTAGGAGCTCTTCTGTAAATCCGCGGTGGTTTTTGAGGTCCAGCCCGCTACGCACACGAAGGGGGTATTCCATCATGTTCCCCACCCGTTCACACCCTCGAAGCCATCCAGATCGTCGTCGTCGGCTTCGTCATCCACCTCCTGGACGTGTTCATCGACCGGAGATGAATAACCCTCCTCACCGCGTAGGCTAACCATGTTGGGCAAGGTCCCCCGCTGTGCGTCCTGGATTCCACGTTCGAGGTCCATAGATGCCTGCTTCTTCCGCTGCCGCCTGAGCTCCTGCAGCGCAACTTCAACGAAGTTCCTCGTAGTTGAAGCCTCGGTGAAGGCAGGATCCACGCCTCCATCATCGAGAATTTGAAGTGCGAGATCACGGACGTCTTTTGAAAACGGCTTGTCGAGCCGGTCCTCTTTCCAATCGCAGGCGATGTAGTCCTGGACGGCCGGGTCGTAGACCCAGACAACCCTTGGATCTGCTGGCATGTAGTGAACCTCCCACTTTCCGTTCAGCTCAGTACCTGACGTGCGTTGCCGGAGGTGCCCCAGGCCCGGAGCGTCGTACATTCGGTATTCGATCTGAATGCCGTCATTTTGGATTGTTCGCGTAACGACAGGCAGGAGCCCAACGTAGTCTTTGCGGCTCAGCGGTTTGGGTACAAACCCGACATAGGGAAACATGGCCCGGTATTCTGCATTTGGACTCAAGAGAGCACCACCGCCCAAGCGGGGATCGCGTAACCCGTCCGTGGGTGTGTTCTGCCAATAATGGACAAGCCACCTGTCCAGTAACCACGCAAATTCTCCCAAGGTCAACAAGTCTTTCCTGTTCGGTTTCTTGTCGCCCCCACTTGAGGTCGAGCCCCCGGTGAACCCCGGCAAGTGCGCCAAGAACATGGTTTTCAGTGTCCCGAACAAGCGCTCGGCAATTCCCTTATCTGTGGGGGAATATGGCGCTGCCCTGACGAGGGTGATGCCTAACTGCCGGCACGTCGCGTCCACCACATTCGAGCGATAATCGCGTCCGTTATCGGTCATGATGAGCCGGGGCCGGATCAGCGGGACCATTCCGTCAAAGCGGTCCCGCTCTTCGGCGTCGAACATCTGAACCCAGGGCAAGTCCCGGCGCCCCGTTTCCCACCGGTTCTTTAACTCCTCTGGCAAATCGTAGCGGGGGCGCGGCGTCATCGCCTGGGCGATCATGAAGGCAAGATCCGCTCCACATATATCCCTCGCCAACGCGAAGGCGCTTACTGTTCGGGTTCCTTGGTCGCTCATCATGGACGCATCGGGTCTTTGAACCGAGCCGTCAGGAAATATAAGCATTATGTCAAGGCGGGTGGAATCCACCTGCATGCGGGATCCCGGCATTAGCGCCGGATGGGAGCGATACATCCAATTCGGGGCGTTGGCTGCTGAGCGGCGGTTTGCGGCATCGCCATCCAAATACATCCCATGGGAGAGTTCGTCCAGGATTTGCTTCAATCGCCGGTCCCCCGGAATGCTGAAGTCTCTCTCTTTCATTTTCTCTAAGCGCGCCCGGACCATATCGACGCGCTGTTTTTTACTAACCCTTGGCCGGCGCACAAGTTCCTTGTTGACACGTGCACAGACTTCCAGCACTTCCGGGGCAATTCCATCGGTCACTCGGTGGTTAACTGTTTTGCGTCCGTCAATCAGGCCCGCCGGACCGTCCTGCAAATAGGCTGCTGCTCGGCGGAATAGCGTTGAACGAGATACGGCCACTTTTTTGGCCAGCTGGGGATCCCGTGACTTCAATTGTTGGCCGAGTGCTTTTAACTCGGCAGCTTTGAGACCCGCGCGGGACCAGGTCGAAGAACCTAAGCCGTAGCCTTCCCGGTAGCTTTCTGCTCCTGCCGGTTTACCTAGGGCTACTTCCTCGATGTCGGCAAGGCTGCGTTCGATGTCCTTCAGGATCTCGGTCTGCTGTTTTGGCTTGCTTCCGTTGCGGCTGAGTTCCGACTCGGCTGCATTCAGCTTTGCTGTCCCTTGGCTGAGCCGGTCGCTGGGCGGGTTCTCTTGGGCCACTCGGCTGATGGACGCGCTCAATCTCTCGTCCCCGTCAGCGTCGTAAAGGCCTAGGACACTTCCAGCGATGTCTGTGATTTCCCACGGTCGCTCCAGATACGTCACCACGTCGCCGATACTAAAGATGTTCATTTCTTACCTTTCCCATCTCCTGCAATAACCATGAGACCGGGGTATAAGGGGCCCTGCTCGAGCGGCACGACGCGGCGGTGGAACATCATGTTCGATAGCAGCGCGTAGCCAATGCCAAGGTCTGCACGGGGGTCGAGACGAAGGGCTGCTTCCTCCATCGTCCGCGGTACCGCCAGGAAGTCAGCAAGCTCAGTCGCTAAAGCTGGGGCAGGAATGTACTCCTCGTATCTGAAAGCGCACATCCATTCGAGGTTGTCTCTCTGCCACCCTTGGCAACCGTGCATAATGCAATATCGCCACTTCTGACTAGCGCAGGCCTTTTCAGTAAGAACGGCGGCGTGGACGAACCTGTCGTGAGTGGCAAATTCCAGAGGCTTGACATCTATAACCAAGGTCGTCCCATCGCGGAGCCGTGCGGCGAAATCAGGGTAGTGAATGGTCCGGTCGCCGAACACAAGGCCGAAGGGTTGCGCGGCGACACGCACGACTTCTCCCCTGTGATCCAACTCCATCAGGCAAGCAAGTTCGGTCAGCGACTCGAACATGACCATGTGTCGATCTTCGCCGAAGGGATATAGCCCAGGATAGTTGCGCCTGTGCGGAAACTCGTTACTACTTCGGCACGGTTCAAAGGTGACCGGATCCAAGTCGCGGGCGGGTTCATTCAGAAACCACCACTTGCGCCTTCCGCCCTTCCCCTTGGTGATCAACAAAGGATAGGGCGTGTCGTTGACGACGTCAGCGTACGGATTGTTGTGTAGGGTGGGCACTTTTTTGATCGTTCTCTTGATTCGTCTTCTCGCCATAAGCTGAGGACGGAAGACGCGGTGTTTAAATTTGCCCTTTCACGAAGTCGTAGACCACGAGCTTCGTCTGGCATATGTGAATTGAGCTTGCATTCGGCGAAGGCCGAGGGAAGTTAGTCTAATCCCGCGTGACATAGGGCCATAGCTCCAAACCACCAAGCGAGGACTCTTGACGGTCCAGGCAGCGCAAAAATAAGGTTCTTCAATAAAGCTACGCCTTCCACACTAATTTGCAAGAGCAGTAGAAAGATTTTGCTTCTGAACTAGATGTCTTTGCGTACAGGAAATAGAAGTATTAGAAGAAATAGAAGTATTAAAATTTGGAACATGAAACCTGTCAGCTGCGTATGCTGGCTATATGCCTGATACTCATCCCCTTGCCGTCTTCGGGGACTGGCATGGCGCATCCGGCTGGGCTCTGACAGCCATTCGTTCAGCAGCACGCGAAGGTGTCCGCACGGCCATCCACGTTGGGGACTTCGGTCTTGACTGGCCGGGCGCCAAGCGGGGGCGTTACGAGGCAAAACTCAACAGGTACCTCGTGGAGCTAGGCATGACACTTGTTGTCTCCGGTGGGAACCACGACAACTGGGACACGCTTGGGAAGCTCGTCGTCGAAGATGACGGCTTGGCAACTATTCGATCAAACATACGGGTACTACCCCGTGGCGGCAGAACCATCATCGATGGCCTTGTCGTCGGCGGCTTGGGGGGCGCGTTCAGCGTCGACTACGAGCACAGAGTCGAGGGGAAGGATTGGTGGCCCAATGAGGAACCCACCCGTGAAGAAGCTGAAGCTCTCACCGCCGGTGGTCCCGTCGACATCCTGGTAACGCACGATGCACCTGAAGGCGTTCCGCTGAAGGGAGACTTTGAACTCAGCGCAGAACTACATGAGAAGGCGAACAGAACACGCGGGCTTCTGAGAAAAGTGGTCGAAGAGCTGGCCGTGCCGCATCTGTTTTGCGGGCACTGGCATCAGCGGCGCATCCACGAATTGAGCCATCCCACTGGAACGGTCACGAGGGTAGACGTACTCAATATGGAAAACTCCCGTCACGGTAATGGAGTGCTCGTTTGGCCTGGCAAGGCTCCCCTTCGGATTGAACCGCTCGAAATCAGGGACCTGCAGGTGCCTGCATCTTCGCGATAGCTGACCTAAAGTAGATTGTATGGACGCGGCCGAGTGGGCGCACGAACTGGCCTATTCCTTGCGCGTTGGCCCAGGAACACCTTCCTTACTGGCAATCGCTACGTGTGTCGGCCCCGCTGCGAGCAGGGAAGTTATCGCAACGGCCAAACGAGTAGTCGGGGAGGCCGGATGGCCGCTCTATGAGCTCGTCGCTCGCGAAGTATCCCCTGATCCGTCACTTCTGCGCGAAAGCGGCTTCCTAATCCTTCGGGACGTTCGCCAACCGTTAGCCCCAGCCGTGCCGGTTCTCATTGGCGCTCACCAACTAAATATCAGTCGGGGCCTGCCGGTCGGTCTCCTCATCGTCGGGTCTCCTGCCGGAATCAAGGCCCTGCGGAGACATCCCGGATTAGGCTTTCTCAGCCGCGCCGAGTGGGTAGTACAGAACTAGCGAGGGACCAGCCTCCGCTTGAATTAGCCGACTTGTCCTCGGCATTATGCAAATGCCCGGCATGATGTCCAGGCACGGCCTTGATGACGTCGCTGGCCCCAGGAGCCGTGTCTGAGGCCGCGGCTACACTCTCACCATGGTGCAAGAGCTACGCAATCACGATGCGGGCCGCTACCTTGTGACCACAGCGACCGGCAGGCAGTATCTGCTGGACCTGACCAACAGGACAGTGCAACGGGTTATGGCCGCCACCGCTCCACTCGTCGAGTATTTGGATGTGGGGTTCTCGCAGCTTCGCCGCGACGGGGAGTCACTGGAGCTGCTCCTGCTCGAGTCGTGCACCGTAGGCTCTCCCGCCCGGTACTGGCTCCAAATCCGCGACGACCACGTTGTAACACTCAGAACAACTTCCCCCGTGGTGGACATCATTGCCCTGGACCCGTTGAATGGCTGACCTGCAGAGCCGCGCTAATTCCTACCCTTCATGCCTTCACGCCTTCACAGCTTCACGGCTTCATACCGGGTTTATTGCTACCTTTGATGAGCGTGGCCGGCACTGCATCGTTTAGGCCACCGTCATGCTCCTCGCCACGGCTGCTAATCTGTCGGCCCGGCTGCCACAGCGGCTGTCCCGATGCAAGACGATCCGAGTCATCGCATCAAATACAGCCTCGGGACGGACCGCTGATCATGGCCCGTCGCACCCCCTAATCTAAGGACGTGCATCCGGCAGCAGCTGCGCCGTATTCGTGGCGTTACCGCTACCAATATGCAACGGCCCTTGCACCGGGCCGCGCACGCGAAAGGTCCGATCTAGATCTCCGGAGGTACTGCCCGAACAACACGTTCGACTGGGCCGCTTACGGGGTGCTGCTCAAATTTTGTTGCCATCGGCGGGTCGGTGGCAGGGGAACTAGTTTTGACGTAGACATAATGCCTGTGAACGCCGCGACCGAACCACAGAACATGCCCAGCGCCTACGTCTTAGAGCTATCTGATGTTCATCACATCATTTTCTCGGATCCTAACGACATGGAAATGAAGGCGTTAAGTGACCCACCGGTTCCAAAGGCCCTGCTAATGCCAGCCTTCTCACATCGCTGACTGAGCCCCGATCAGTGGGCTGCCTGCGGTGATCAAAGACGACGTGAGCGTGAGCGGGACGTGCTCCATCAGCTCAACACCGTGCCACGGGGTCTACTCAGCGCAAATCGATAAGACACCGACGACGAGGCGAAGATTCATCTTTGGGACGGCAAGGGCAATTCGTACGATGTGGCCGTTGCCATCAGCAGATTACCTAAGGGGAGCAACTAAGCTCCCCTTTATTGTTGGCATCTAGAGTGGCCGGCCGCTCCACGACTCCTTGTCCACGCGCTTGATCTGTCGAGCAGGAAGCCACTCCACCTGATAATTCCGCTGTTCATCCACCCACTCGATGAGTCCGTAGGTCCGGGTGTACCGGATTGCGCGACCGTAGATCTCGCCAGCACGGACTAGAGGCATCTCGCCGCCAGGAAACTCCATGATCTTGCCGTCATCAGGCTTGGGGTGCTTGGACTCGGCATTCAGCCGAGCCATCATGCGGTCGAACCCGCCCTCATCATGCTTGATCACAGGCCCAATCTTAGAACATATATTCGAATGAGCGCGCCGTGGAAGTTCCCCTGGTGCCACCTCGAGTAGACCAGATAGTGACAAACCCACTCGTTCTCTTGACCTTGGGGGTTTCGTCTAGACGGATTCGTCGTCCCCAGACTGTTTGAGGTCCGCTACTACCAACACGGAGACGGCGCCGCGGACGAGGCCGCGAGCCTCCGCGAGCAGTAGGACAAAACCAGTACACATCCGCCCGTCCACCGGCGCGCGAGCTACCGGCCGGGAGCCGACTTCCTCGTGCCAGTAGTTGGCGTCGTGGCTCCGCACCTGGAGTACCTCATCGGGCTGCCATGGCGCCGGCCACAGCTGCACAAGATAGTCGTCCACCGTGCCTTCTGACAGTTCTCCGGCGTGACCTTCGTCGCGGCCCCGGGCGCAGACCCGCACCCGGTAGGAGCCCGGGGGAATGACCAGCGCACCTGTGTCCATGCCTGCCCAGGTACTCCAGGTCACTTGGCGTCCTTCCGGACCCCGATGGATACCTCCACTATGTCCTCCCACTGGGCTGCATCAAGGACCGGCTGAGAGTCGCATAGAACCATGCGGACCGGCGGGCGAGGTTGATGTGCATTCCCTGCGGATTGGCAGCACCCACCAGCCCGTTTGACCTGTCCCTGGTAGGAACGGTCGAAATCCCCGTCGAAGTACCCGTCCTCGCCCCCACGCGATGTCGAATTGCCCGTAATCGGTGTACATGACCTGATCCAGAAGCACCTGTTCCACAACGGCCAGCGTAGCCTCACTGCACCGGGCGGATGATCAGGGTGACGAGCTGAGGTTCCTGGAGACCGGGGCTCGTGACGGTGAGGTGGTAGTTGTACTCTCCGTCAGTACCGCGTGAGGCGCAGATGGTGATGGTGCCGCTGACGTTCGGCGGCCGCTTGCACGGATGGTCGCTGGTCATGGGGCCCCTCAGCCCCGACGCCACTGCCAGGACGTCCTGGTCGGTAAGCTCCCGCCCTGCCTCCCAGCGGCGGTAGAGACTGGGGCACGGGTTCGTGCTGATGCACATGAACCGCTCCGGGCGAACGATCTCCTGGGCCAGCTTCCAGTCAGCAGGAATCCCGAACCTGCCCGCGCGGGACACCATGTCGGCAGTCACTCTGTCCTCGGCGGTTCTGATGATGAAAAACGCAGCGAGTCCCACGACAAACACCACCGCCAGAACAGCGCCGGTTATTCGCTTCACTGGTTCCCCCCCACACACACACACACACTTCGTTCATCACCGCGACTGCGGCTGACGCGGGCGAGTAGCCCGCTACTCCCCCGCGTCAGAGTCTGCTGTCTGCCTCAGCGTCCCCGTCATCAGCGATCTCGCCGGCGGCGATGCGCTCGGCGGTGCGCCGGTACGCTTCGGCGATGTAGTCCTCAAGGTCCCGCCGGCCGATGCGCCACATACCCCGGCCACCAACCTGGAGCGCGCGCAGCTCCCCGGTCTTGATGAGGGCGTGGATCTGGCTGGGTTTCACGTTCAGCTCATCAGCCGCCTGGGTGGGGGTCATAAAGCGGGACTTGGTTTCGGGTACGTCGGTCACCGGTTCATCCTATGTGCGGGCCAGCACGCCAGGCTGTGACTTGCCGCCCGCGCACCCGCCTTGAGGTTTATCGACTAGCGAGCCCCCCGCTCAAGATCGGCACAAGAGATTCCTAGGATTCCGGGAATCTCTACCGCGACGATCCTCGCGGTTCATAGAGTGTTGCCACAACTAGCAGCGGAGCTAAGTACGCCAGGGGGACGTATTCGCATGAGTGAAATTCAATCCGGTAACCACGCACGTACGGTGCGGCCAGTTCCAGGGCCGCCCAAGAAGTCGTTGTCCCCGCCGCGGGCGGTACCGAGTGCCCCAACTGCCCGGGGGCGTGAGCATGAAGTCCGGCGGCTGATCCGCGACCTGGCCGAACTGGCCGCCAACCGACAAGGGAGAACAGCATGACCGCCGGCGTTGATACGTCCTTCAATTATCACGACGATTCCGGCGGGAAGGATCCGGACAAGTACAGCGCGACCCTCCGCAGGCATCACCAGATCCTTTGGAGCAAGGAACTGCCCAAGGGCCGCGGCCGCTTCGACCTAATGTATGAAGGCCGATCCCACCTTACGCATAGGTCCTCGCTGGGAACCTTCTACCTTTCCAGCGATGCCATTACCACCAGGCTGCTGGACAGGGCCGCCCGTGTCATACGAACCATTCCCGAGGCAGAAATTCCTCTCTACCGCGGCTATACGGCCGGAAGCGCGCTGGTGTTCCCTGGCAACATCATCGGCAGAAAGATGACGATCAACGGCGCCCGGGGGTTCCACCCTCGAATCGCCGACCGTTTTGACCTCACGTTAGAGTGCATCCGCCGCCACTATCTCGGAATCGAGCCGAACCCACTCAGGGATGTCCTCAACAGGTATGGGACGTTCTTCGAACTGTTCAGCGACTTCGACGGTTACGTCGAGTTCTTCCTGTTGAAGGACCTTCTGGAAGAAGACGGTGCAACGATTAAGTACTTTCACCATTTCGATGACTTCAAGACGCCTGCCGTCCCGAAAACCAAAGACGAATACCTGGAATACCTTCGCCGGAAGAACACCTTCATCAGGGCCCGGAATCGCACTATTGACGCCCAACCCTAGGCACAGCTTCCACTTCGGTCTGCTCGCCGAGGTCTTCGAGGGAGGCGAACTGGGCGTCGAGGGATGAGGCGGCGAGTTCCTGCTGGCCGCGGACGGTGGTTTTCCTGCGCGGATGTTTTCCTCGTGGCGGCCGATGGCGGAGGTCGGGTCACCGGCGTCGAGAGCCTTGAGCGCGTCGTTGACCTGGGTTTGGGTGGCGGCGACCCGGGTCGAGCTTGTCTCCCGGAAAGTACCCCCTGCTCCAGGTGGCACCGTTCTTCTTGCTTTTGGGATAACTCGCACCGAGAATGACAAGTCCGTCCAAGCTAGCTCACTCAAGGGTGCATGCGACGCTCGTGGACGGCGGAACAGTCGGATAGCCCTTTGTCAGACCAAACTCAGCTTCTCGCTATTGGATTGTGAAGCTGCGGGCTATCATTGCACTTGTGGACGGGGTGTGTAGTCTGAGCATGTCTCTAACCCATAAAGGGGGATAAAGGACGCAGCCCCGTTCCACTTATTCCGCTCGCAGGTATGTATGCGCTGGTATCCTATTGGCGAGGGCACGTAACCTGCAATCTGCGTAAAGGTCTAGGGAATCTCGAAGACAGTCAATGTGATCCTGACCAGGGCGTCCGACGTAATCCCCCGACGGGCCGTCCACATTCCAGTAGTATGTATGGGCGAAGCCCAGAATTCCGGCTTTCCTTGCCTGTACGGGACGGTCCGAAACCCAGCGACCGAAGAACTGTTGCAAAGGCCCTCCGACCGGATCTCCTCCTATGAAACCGTGTGTAGGGAAATACAGGTTGGTCCAACGAGTAAATGCAAATAGAGCACCATGATCCGGGACAATAGAACTGCCGTGCGTGGTGCCATCTGTTGACAAATGCGCCAAGACGTAGCTGAGGGGGCGCCCCCTATTTCCTTGCGACTGTGGCGGACAGGTCGGAAACAATCGGCTTTCTATCAGCGCAGAGAAGTCTTTGCTGCTGTTCGCCATTAGGTACGGACCGTGTGTTAGAGGTGAGCCCATGGTTACCAAGTCCGTTACCAGCCACGGCTTGGTGTTTATCCGAAGTTCCTGCCATGCCGCAACCTGGAGCTTGCGAGCGTCATCGATCGACAAGTCCTCCCGTTGCTTCTGGAGCGCGTCTTCGACCGCCGTGAGCGCGTGGTAGCAACGGTCATCAGGTTTTGCATCCTGTAAGCGGATTCTGTTCCAAGCGAAAGTGAGTATGTCGTATGCGATGGCGCTGCCAAGACTATGAGCCGCGATGACAATCCTCTGATAATCACCTGATTCGTGTAGCCGCTCTAGCAGGCGGACGCCTGCTTCACGAATTTCCTGGCGATGTGCAACATTTTCCGGCTTCGGCTGGAAGTAGCGTGCCGCATCGCCCAAGAAACCCGTGAACAACCTCATGCCGGCTGGCCTGAAAAGCTTCCATATAATCCCGACGACTGCCACTACTGCTGCTGCCACACCCCCACCCACCGCCGCTGCCGTTGGGTCCCGAACCGCAGACCACAATGCCAAGCCTAGGACAACAAGCACCGCAATGGACGCAAGAATCCGCGCAATCCATACATACACGCCCAATAGCGGCGGTACATCACGCCGCATCACCAGGCTCCTCATCCATGCCAACACCTGTTCTATAGTGCTGTCTACGATGAGATGGGCCCAGTACAACTCGTAGACGTGAGTCGTGGGCATGCCTTCCCGGCCTTCAGTCCCAGCCACAGCCGGGATCGTGACTTTTCTCATTTCAAACGATCCCGATAGAGTGTCCTGCTTCACCCACCGACTGCCCCTCGTCGCACCCCCAAACACCGCATCTACGAAATCCAGGAGCGTCTGTCCCGGCTGCTGTTCGCCTATGCCATGAATCACTATCACCGCTTGCTTGGGAGAATTCCGTCGACGCCGGATTTCTTCGATAATTCTCACGAGTCGATTGAGAGCCCCCTGCCAAAACGCCAGACTTTTCCTGACATCCATCGCGGTTTCGATTTGTCCTACCGTTATGCGAACGACACTCAAATCTGCACTGCGACCCGACGCGATGGTAATGGTCAAGCATGTTCTTGCGCCTTCGGTTGTTATCGACGCCCCGTCATCCGTCTTTGTAATCCTGGTAACAAGGCTTTTGGCCAGCGAGCCGTCCGGCGCGGGCAGCGTGGTTAGCGCCCCCTTACGAAAAGGCATCTTGACGTCAGGACCGATCCATTTCTGGAGCATCTCTGGTCTGAACAGAAGATTGCTAAGCTCGGCACTCCCCATGTGAGGACTTGATGAAACACGCATCCTAAGTCCCGATACCCGGTTTGAAGCGAGGTGATTCATGTTTCCCCCAATACTGGTGGTGCCGGCGGAATCACCAGAGTAGGACGCGCCGCGTCATCGGTCTAGAGGGGCTGGCAGCCCGACGAGTAGCATAGCCGTTTCAAACGTAAATGTGGCGGAGTCCAGCTGGCCGTTATCGGGACAGCCTGTCTATGTGCTGCCTCCCTTCCGGCTACATCGCTTGTGCAAGCGGCAGCAGATCGAGAGAGTACAACTCTGGTGCCGACGCTCCGATTCGACATCCGATCAGGAAAACGGGTTCGGCCCGGAAGAACTCGAATCTGCAGAGCAGCGGGACGGCGCCTTGAAGAACATTCAGTACGGCGAGATCGCCGAGATGCTGAAGTTAATCCTCCCCGTGTCTTAACCAACGCCGAGATGCTGAAGTTAATCCTCCCTGTGTCTTAACCAACGAGGAATGGCGGCCCTGCCATCCGAGACAGGGCCACCATCTTTTGCCTAAGCCTCTGGTTCTGGCCGCATAGCGGAAAGGCTGTGACGTTCCCCGGTCCGCTCGATTAATAGGACCGCAATTCTTCCTTAAGCGGATTCCGTGGACAGCCTGTGCCCTTCAGCTGGGGGCGCATGCCGTACCCCTCGGCAAACATTCCGTCGCCAGGTAAATTACCCCTGCTCCAGTAGGGGTAATCATAGGTTCAGAACACATCCCTGACTTGTCGTCAGACGCTTAGGGTCACCCTAATCGTGATAGGGGGCAAGTGCCCCTTGAACACAGCCCTTCAGCCAGCCTAACCTCTTCCCACAACTAGTCTCCATTGGGGTAGCGGTATGGACAGCATCATTCACGAGCTGGGGAGACATCGCGCCGAGAAATACCTTTGCGACAAATATCTTCGCGATGGGATCGTAGGGCGCCTACTGGCGGTCGGCCTCGTCTTGATCCTCGCGATACAGGTCAGCGCATGTAATGGCGGGGGTGGAGGCTCCGGTGGTGGCCAAGGCGACGTGCAGCAGGCGCCCCAGGACTACAGCGGTAGCGGGTCACGTGGTAGCGCTCCCGCGCCAGCGCCGTACGTCCCTCCGCCGCCTGTAACCACGGCTGCCGCGGTACTCCCTGACACCGGCTGCGATGCCAAGTGGCCGCGTAGGGTGCGCCCAAATGCTCAAACTGCAGGGGAACTTAAATACGTCGATCTCATTATTGCTTGCGTGAACGACTCAACGGGGTCGCTGTCATTGACTAATAACAGCGACATGGTCTGGGTGTTTCAATCGACCCCTCCCGTGACCCTGTCTCAAGAAAAGGCGGCGCCTGAAGTCACGGCATTTCATGAAATGGCCGTAGCCACAAGGCTGTACGCATACAGCTTCATGGCACCAACGGAGACAATAAGTGTCAGTTCCCCACCAAGTACGTTCGAATGGGTCATCAACCCTGATCTCAGCCTTGCCTGGACTCTGCAAAGTTTTGCTCTGAAGCAGGTCGAAAAGAAAGCGGTGGCCGCCGCTAGAACGTACTTGACATCCGGGTCACCTGTTCGCCAAGCCATCTGGGATTGCAGCAAAGCTGTCTATGACGCCTCAATGAAGGTGCCAAAAGTCCTTTCCTCACAATATGACCCAGCCGAACTGCTGAAGGAAGGGCTGGGTATGACGAAATCATCAGTGACATGCGCGCAGTCCTGGAAAACCGCGGCACAAAGAGCCGCTGAAGCCGCCACCCCGATGCCCCCCTATGCCCAGTTGACCACAGAGGCAGAAACCGCGTTAAAAGGGGGCGGGGAGCTCGCACAAAAGTCTACGGGCCTACTGGAGGGGCTGGCGGCAACCGCGACGAAGTTCTGTAAGTTCAGCTCCCGCTGCTAGCGCGGGGCACGACAGCCCAGCCGGGCTGAAGATGTACGAGCCGGTTAAGGAGCTGCAGCTGCAGGACGGCCACGTCCCTAGGTGGACGACGGTGTACCGCATGGGCCCGTCCACCCAGGAATAGATCCCGGTGTACTCCTCGACGAACAACCCGTCACCGAGCAGGCCCCGCTCCTCGAGCAGGTCGTAGACAGGATTCCAGGCGAGATCCATCAGTTCATGGATGGCTGCTTCGACTGTTGGAGCCGTCATACCTCCATGGTGCGCCCGGGCATCCACGGTCGGCGGAAGGGGGCCGGGCGTGTACTTGATGCGTCCGGCGAAAGGTCGAGAGCTATTCCGGCCGGCGGCTGCAAACTTCTCGATGCCAGTACCTGGCGTCCTCGCTTCCGGTGCGGAGAATGGAATCGGCCTGCCACGGTGCTGGCCAGAATTGGAGAAGGTAGTTATCCACCGTGCCCTCGGCGAACTCCCATAGCCGCCCTTCATCCCGGCCTTTTCGCCTGTAAACTAACAATTCGGCTGATGTCCCCCGCTGAAGCCATGGGTGTGCGAGCAGCCAAGTTGTAAGCCCAAACTCTGCTGGCAAGGGGTCGGCCTAGAGAAACCAGGACGCGGATTCGCTTTGGCGCGCCGGCCTGGCTGCTCGCGGCGTACCCTCGGCAACGAGGACATACTACTTACGGTGCTGCAGCCGGAAGCTCTCGCGGCAGCACCTGTCCGCCATAATTTCAACTTCCGGAGCCGCTGAAGTACGCCCCCTTGTTCAGCGTAGATGCTCCTTGCGTCGGGATGCCGCAATACAGTCTCGGTTGCGCGGTGGCTGAAAGCGAGTGGTCGGACGTTGATCAGAACTCGTTGACGTCGTGCAGAAGATGCCGTTGCTCGCGAATGAAGGTGGGATCTGTCATGTTGGTGCGCTACTCATGAGCAAGCTTCTACCGAACCTAACGAGGGGCTCAGAGGGGGGAGACATCTGAACCGTTTCCCCAACTGCCCCCACTGATGTTTATGTGCGGCGGCGTATGGGTCGTTCTGGGGTGCGGCGGAGGCGTGTTACTGCTGCCGAAGCCAACTCGCGCTTGTCCCGTTTCCGTTCGGGTGTTCGGGGCGGTTGACCTGCACGGTGGCGTACCGCAGGCAGGGGCCCACTCACCGCCAGTTCCTTGATTCGCAGGTAATGGGCATGCTTTTACCTACGGGACCGCGGAGGAGCCCCTCAAGATCCGTAATCGACTTCGACCTCAGACCAACCACTTTTTTCTATGTCGAAAACTGTTCCAGAGTGTTTACGTTGTCAGTTAATAAGTACGCTCAGCCCGGTGTGATCTGGTCCTCTGCAACTGCTTCGACGAGTACAGGGTAGCCATCAGCAGCTTCCGACGGTACGAAAGCGACGACGTAGGATTTGCCCCAACTACCGTTGGCGCTGACGACCACACCCCTATCTCCGCGTTTGACGATTGTCTTGCCTTGGTTTTTGATGTCTGAATGGGCGATGACCCTGTCCTTGGCTTTGAGCGGCATCAGAGCCTCCTGAGTTGGATGATTTGGTAGGTGAACACTACCGTGGTCGAGCTCCGCGGAACAGGCAACCATAGCTCTGATTGGCAACGACTTTGTTCTGTTCCCAGGCAGCCGAGCGGCGACAAACGCGGAGCAAATTAGAACGATTGTCGCCCGCCATGAGAACGAAGTCGACCCCTGGCATTTCTAGTGAATTCAAACTTTCCGGTTGGCGCCTGGCACTTGAGACCTATCCGCCGTACATGGCAGTCAACCGGGCAAGTGGTAATGCAACGTCCGGCAATCCCGGCGACTTGTCACCACTAACTTAGCCGACCGCGTGAAACGCCCCTTCATGTCTACCGTAAAGGAAGCTTCGAGGTGGACAATCGAGGCATTAGGTGAAGGATCCCATTGCCGTGCATGAGAAATGGTAGGGGGCACGAAGAGGAGATATAGTCCGTCGATCGGCTGGCAAGACCGTTGACCGCGGGGATGGGACGGCGCACACTCGACTAAGAGGTGGCGTGTGAAGCTGCATCTTTACCAGCCGAGACACAACGAACCAAACCAGGAGGATGCGCCTTTGTACCCCGCTATTCTCGTTCGTCACAGGAAGGAAAGCGCCGAATCGGTTAAAAGAACTACTGGTTCGAAACGCCCTCGTCGCACTGGTTTACGAGGTGACTTTCTGGTTATACAGGTTAGACACGCATCCGGCAGAATGGCCAAGTTACTATGGTCAATGGGAATGCGAGGAATTGGAAATCCTACATTCGGTTCCACTGAAGATCCCTCGTGGCTGGGCCAAGTAAAAAAAGTGCAACACCTAGTTCAGGTTGTCCCCCTTAGCGCATCCAGCGCATCGGCGCTTCAAAAGGGAAAGTTTCCGAACATACATAAGAATGCAGGGAATCAAATGAGAGTCAAGGACTATCCGGTCAATGAGCGGCATGGGCGCGTTATAACCTTTGCCAGCGGCGAGTATATTCAGTGCGAACAGGGCGTGGAGGCGGTTGGTCTTGTTTGGACCAGCGCACTGCCATTCGCTACCGTCTTGTCCAAAATGCTGACGCTCACCAAAGGGAAAGTCCGCTTCACTAATGGGTTCGCCGTCATAAGTGACGACGAGTTGATCGAGGGTAGCTACTCGCATACTCTAGCGGCAGTAGACCAACGACCGCAGGACGTTTCGTTCTTCCGTCTGGAATCTGATAATTTTGCATTTTCTTGGCGATCAGACATAGGCCGGATTGACATCGGCCAAATCCGAGTTCATGAATGCTCGGTAGTCACCTCAGTTCTGGACGATAACTTGAATTCTTCGCTCGTTCACGAGCTAGCTACCGAGGGCCTTGGTGCGGGCGAGATCGACGTTCTCGCGAACTTTGAGGAACTCGTCTCAACCTATCCACATGAGGCGCTAACTGCGGCAAGGGAACGTCCAGACGGCGAGTCTAGCCGGTGAAGCGCTTGAAGCACTGGAAAATTCGCCCAGTGAAGAGCACTCTCGAAGTATTTCTGAAGTCGAGCTACGACCAAAAGAATGCTCTCCATCACCTCGTTGCGCTTCCCTTGGTTATCAGGTCACAAAAGACAGACATACTAAGCACCCATGCTGATAGTCGCCTTACCTACGACGGCACCGGCTCGCCTGACTCGTGGAAGACCGGCTTCGAAGTCGATGGCAACACGACGCGCGTCCGTCCAATACGGGACCACGCAGTCCTCTACCATGATTCGACGGGATGTCAAACCTCCAGGACCCACCAACTGAAAATTGAGACCACCTGCACTCCGAATAACGGTGGGCCTCCTGACGTCGAAGCCGGAGTGTTTCAGTTCGATTGTAAAGCACCGTAATGGACCCCATCAGGCTGGCGGCTGCTAGCCCCTTTTTTGTGTCTGTTTTTATAATTCTCGGCGCTTGGGGCGGCCAAAAAATCTCGATTTATTCTCTTCGCAAGTACCTGTCCTCCGAAGAAGTTAAGACCTCGCCAAAGGCGGCCCCACTTACTGTCAGGGAGTGCCTTACTACTAAACTCACCAGCGGATTTATAATTTCGCGAGTCGAAAAATCGTTCGTTGAAGCAAGCTCATTTGTGGCTGCATTTGGTATGTTCATCGTTTTTGCAGGCCTAACACTTTCGGGTTTGGCTCCGTTTCGTCCGCTGTTATACATCGCAGGCGGGGTGTGTTCCTTCATTTTCTTTGCAATCCTTTACACCATGGACATTACCCGGTACCGACGATCATTCTTGGTACGCTGGAAACTCATTGACCTCATTCAGGCCACGTTCTACAGTGTGCTCGGCGTAGCTGCTTTGATGGGGTTCTTGTCCTAAGCGAAGTAAGTTCGCCTATCTACTAGGGCGCCCTAATTCTGTCCTTCCATTAGGAAGGTTTTGTCTTTTGATCTGGTAGGGCGGCGAAAAGGAGAATCGTGATGGCCGTGCAGTGGCGCAGGCGGGTGAGAATCCAACAGTGCTGCTTAGGATTTCGCCGTCTATCTCTGTTAACTAAAGGCGCAGTAGTGGGTTGATCGTTTCCCGGCGACTCGCGGGTCGCTTAGCATCCTCCGCAAGAGAGGCATCTTCAAGATACGAAACTCGCACAAACCGCGAAAGGACAACGAAAGCTATAGGTCTGCAGCGCTAAAATCTCGGCAAGCCAAAAAGTCGTCTTCCTTCAGGAAGTGACAGTACGGCAGACGACGTGGTGGCCTTTGGCGGAGGCCCTCAGCGAACCAAAGGGGTTTGGACCCTTGCCAGCAGGCTATCTCAATGCGGGGCTCTGTACCGTAGAAGGCAAGCTCCAGGGCGGGCATCACATCTGTATCGCCTGTGAACACGATGGCAACATCGAACTCGCCTCTGATTGCCCCGCCGACGATGGCTATTGCTAATGCCACGTCGATCCCCTTCTCGCGCGCGACAAAGCGATTCGAGACATCGGCGTCAAAGTCGTAGCGCAGGTCTCGACGGATTACTCGGACGCGCGGGTCCTGTTCCCAGGCTGTCTTTTGAATATCGTTAGCGCTGGCCGCCTCAGGTTGGTGAGCGGGAACTGGCCGCCCTCGGAACACGAGCACCTGCGCAAGCTCACTCAGCGGCCGCCTCATGCCGACAAGCCGCCCGGCTAACGCCCGAGGATCTACGACAGTTTCGTACTTTTGCTCGCCTAATCGAGAGTAGAGACCGTGGCCAACGCGGTGAACGTTCTCGTAGTCGAAGAAAACAGCCACTTGCTGCATAGACCCTCATTCTGGGTAAAAAAAGCCCCACCAATCCGTTAGGACGGTGGGGAGTAATACAAAGAAACTAGTCGCGGAGGAGAACGAAGTCAAATTGGTTACGCGTCAGTTCGCTCTGAGCGCAGATCCCCTTCGACACAGCTGCAGCCGTCTCCGTGCCGACACTCGTTGGGTCCGGGAACTCATGGTTATGGCCGATTCCGAAGTTCGTGGCTCCACGGGTCACGCCGTCTCAGCGGTCAACGACACTGCCCTGGACGTTGCCTCAGCAGCTGCTGCGGGCCGAAAAGCTCTAAGCGCTTTGCCAGGCTTCGTCCGAGGTGATGCCCTTGCTTCGGCGCCGCTCACAGCGGCCGCCCCGGACCGCATGGCAGTCTACGATCGGCGGGCTCAGACGGGTCTGGAAATGCTTGGGCTACCCCTGTCCGCCGCAAGGGGGCGGTACGGGAGGTACATGAACATCGTCTTTGGACTGGCCTCCGAGGCCGAACGTCGTGGTCACCCCTGGTCTCCCCGTCAGGTGGACCTGGCCCTGTTTGCCTTGGGCGGTCAAAAGAAGATCAGCTAAGACGGTTAAACCTGCATGGTCTTGCCGCTCATCTGTGGCATCGGCTTTGCATGGCTTCGGGCAGGGTGCCAGGAAACGAATCATCGGGGAATGATAAAACTGATTCGACGTGCGCTGCTCGCCGGGCTCCTGGTGTCGGTACTTCCTGGCTGCACGCACACATACGCTGGACGGGGCCATGAAAGCATTCCCGCGCCTGGGCCTGGTCCTGTTGACAGTAATTCCGCTGGTCCCGCCCGGCAGACCCCGGGTACTTGCTCCAGACGTCGGTAGAACGGCGCGGAAACGGCTGTCTGGCGTTCAGTCCTATTACCTATGCTTTGGTTTTGAGACGGTCCCCGGCTCTCCTTCGGTCATTCCACTCCGCAGTTTGTGAGAACTCGGGCGACATATTCGATCCGTCACCACCGTCTATCTGATAATTACTGGTGAATGGCCCTTGGGGCCTCGGACTTTGGGGGACTATGAAGCGCGCCGGACGATTTGGCAATGTGGCCATGCTGGCTGCGGCGGTTGTTTTAGGGTCTGCTGGCTGTGTTCAGCAAGTTTCGGCAACTTCGTCGTCAGCACCCACACCCCGGCCTATCGTGAGCACGCCGGCACCTGCACCTGCGCCACCGTCTATCCCGTCAAAGCCAGCTCCAAAATCGGCGGAGGAAATAGTGACCAGTATCGTGCTCACCCAGTCGAAACAACTGGGAGCCCCACTGGATGAGACTGAATGGAAAAGTCTCAGCTCAACGATCTGCTCCAACCTCACCGCTGGCGGTTCTGGTCTATTTCTCTCGCAGAGTGCCGCCGCTCTTCCAGAAAGCAAGCAATGGGCGCTGACCGACCTATACCTCGAGGGTGCCACGGAGGGGAAGTGTCTGGGGTCTAAGAAACCGCCAGCCCCGCAGGGCAACTATTACGGCTCCGACATTGGATGGAACATCATCTACGCGACCGGTGCGGACTTGGGGCGTGTGGACCTGGAGTACCGGAACAGCCTTATGCGGTATGAGGAAGAACTTGTCACCTACGGCAGACGCTACAACGTAGACGTGTCCCTCCGCCTTGCGGCCGTAGATGCCTACCTGCAAGGTGGGTCGGGGAATTCAGCAGTGTGCGCTGATGGGTGGGTTTCCTCAAGTGGCGGCAAACAGGGCGCCTGCTCGCACCACGGCGGTCTCCAGTGACATCGCCTCTCATTTGTTAACCCCGGAAACGGTCCCCCGCGCGTGGCCATTAGCCGGGGTCTGCGTGATGGTCGTCGCGGTGGGCGTGCTGATCTTCGGTCTGTCGCGGGTGCCGGCAATCAACCTGCTGCCCGGCTACACCGCCGCCTACCTGCTGGTCGGCGTCTGCATCTTCGGCCCGCTGGGGGTGTGGCTGTCGCTGCGGCAGGCCGTGGCGTTCCTGCTGCCAGGCGCTCTGCTCGTTCCCCTGGCATTACTGAACCTGGGCTTCTGGGCCGGCGGCTGGCTGCTCGGTTTGCCGGCCTGGGGACTGCTGCTGAGCCGGTGGACGTCTGGAAACCCGCTCCGGCCGATGCAGCTGCTGAAGTTCCTGGGCCTGCTGGTGGTGGGCCTGGTGATCTTCACCTTCAATGCCATCTATCCGATTCCCAGCCTTGGCCTGTTCGTGTTGCCGGTCATTCCCCTCGTTCGATTGGCGTACCCGGAGCGCCGGCTGCAGGCGGCGGTGGAGCTTCTCCTGAGTATCGCCACGGTCTGGATTGCCTTCGCCATCCCCACCCCTGAAGGGGCATGGTCCTCACCTTGGACCCACGCCGGCGGGGCCGCGACGGTGGGTCTGATGATCTCGTATTGGGCCCGGGAGTCGCCGGGCCGTCACCAAGGCCGCAGTTCGGTAACGGGGCCGTCGTCTAGGCCCTGAGCTCTTGCCGCCCTGATGCGGCGGGCGGAAACTTGCCCTACCGCGTTATGCAGGCAGCACGGTAGTCACCCAGAGCCGGGGCACCATGACCAACGCTGACCTTAGCCCAGCTTCCAATCTTCCGCTGGTGCATCCGAGCCCTCTTCAGACAGTCCCGTCATGAGCACAGCCCAGACGGTGTCGCTGATCTTCGTTGTTGCCTTCGTGTGGATCGGCCTGACCTTGCTTGTCCTCCTGACGCTGCGCCGCCGAAGGAAAGGGTCGTCAGTGGTTGCCACGGCCCCACCACCCCCCGACCCCAGCAGCTCCAGGCCGCACAGGCCATGGCGACGGGTCCCGTCCGTGACAGGGCAGATCCCCGTGCCGCGGCGCCGGCTGAGGCTTCAAAGAATCCGCCGTCCGCACCAGAGCTAGGGAGAGTCATGGATACCGGGACCATCCTCGGGTACGCCGCGGGCTACATCGCAGCCATGGGAGGAGCGTTCCTCCTGTACCTGCCGGTCATCGTTTTGCTCGTTGCACTGCTGATCGCTGGCGGCTTGTTAGAGCTACTTCTGCTGCCGTTCATCGCCCTGTTCAGGAGGCTCCGCCGACGCGCGGCACCGGACATGGACCCGTCCTGGCTCCTCGACCGCAGGAGATAACTGGCCTTGCCGGCCCACCTTCCAGCCTCATCCTCCACTGGCACACAGGTGTGGCCGATCGCGGACTCTTCAGCCTGACCCGAAGGAGTGGCGAGACAGCCACAAACACCCAATCACCTCGACGACCGAACTATCAGCCTGCTTATGATGTTCTTAGCCGAAGGGGATCGGCTTGGGGACATGGGAAAGCGAAAGGCGCGCTCTGCGAACGGGGCGCGCCTTTCCTGTGCCTTCAGAGGGCGGTGCAGACCCGCTAGGCAGGTGGCTCTCCTGTGGTCTCCAGCAGCCACGCCATGGCCTGCTCCTCGGAGGTGAAGTATTTGATCGGGAACCCGGCAGGCACCAGGGGCAGGCGGAACATCGCGATCACCCGATCAACAGGCGAGTTGCCCAGCAGCGCCATGCGCGAAATGAGGGATGGGGCCGGGAAGACTTTTCGCGCGGCCGCCGAGTGCGTGACACCCTGTATTTCGACCAGCATCGGCAGTCTGGCACCCTTGCCCAGGATGGTGATGGCTTCAATGGCGGCGTTGGCCACGTCGATGCCGATGTTCACCCCTCGCTTCCACCGCAGAGGAAGAACCCCGTTGGACAACTCCATGGTGCCCTTGCCTTTGATGTCCACCTTGTTCATGCCATTCCTCATCTTCAGCCCCAAGCCAGACTCGACCGTAGCCCATCGCCTCCACTTCACGCGGTCCACGGCGCCCCTTGGAATGTCACGCTGCCTGCCCCTATCCGCTCCTCACGTAGCCTAGGGTCCAACGACTATTTGGGGGTAGCAGTGTTCAGTCTCAGTCCAGCCTTTGGCATTCTCGGCATCCTGTACGCAGTCTTCACGCTCGTCGTTGCCGGCCTGGCGGTGTACGCACTGGTGCTGGTCATCATCTTCCTGCGGCTGCGGATCGCCGAACTGAAGCGGGCCGCGAATCCTGAAGGGCCGCAGCCATGAGCCCGGCATCTGGCTGATGACCCAGGTCAAGCGGTCGGCGCCCAACCCGGAGTGGGTGCTGATGTACCGCAAGGGCATCCCCGCCCCGAAGATCGCCGCCGGCGCAGGCGTCGCTGCTTCCGTGGTCCGCTACCACCTGGCCATCGCCGCCCGGCAGGAGCCGGGCCTGCGTGAGGAGTACCAGGCGGCCCTGCCCGCGCCGCCGCCGCGGGTGACCGATGCGGGCAGGCGGAACCTGGCTGCCGTCCTGGCGTTCTATCAGGCCGAGGGCCGGCTGCCGGTCAATGGCCGGTCACCGCAGGAGTCGGCCCTGGCGGGGTGGCTGACCCGCCGGCGGCGGGAGGCCGCGGAGGGCGGCCTCTCCCCCGTCTATGCCCAGGCCCTGGACACGATCCCGGGCTGGCGGGACTACCCCACGAAGCGGGACGCCGACGCGGCCCGGTGGCAGCAGCGCCTGGTCGAGGTCGCCGCGTGGCTGGCCGGCGGGAACGACTGGCCCCGGCACAACAAGACCGAGGACCAGGAGGAGCGCACCCTGGGCGTGTGGCTGCACACCCAGCGCATCGACTACCGGGCCGGGAAGCTCACCGCGGCCAAGGAGAAGCAGCTGAACGATGTCATCCCCGGCTGGCGGCAGGGCCGGGCGCGGCGGAGCGGGAACAGCCGGCATACCGCTTAGGGGGCGAGCCCGCGTGCGGCAATGCGTGGCTGGGTCGCCAACAGAAATCAGGCCAGTGGGTTGAACCTTCCGTGCCACGAGGGCCAATCGTAAGATTGAGCTGCTGGGACGGCGGTGCCATCGCAGGTCTGGCCGGATGGGGTGCCGCAGGCGGCCACAACCTGTCACGTCGTCCCGAGCGGATGCGGCAATGAGCACGAAGAATTGCGTTTGGTATCGGGCAGCCCTCGCCGTCGTTTTCCTTTTGGCAGGCTGTACCTATTCCAACGATCAGTCCGCACCGTCATCAAGCTCTCCGAGCGCCTTCGCACTCTTGGAACATCAGGTTCAGCTGTTCCTTGTGAGGGCGCGGTCGCCGCCGTTGTTCAGATCCGCTGGCCCGAGGGCGAGTGGTCGAAGGCCTACGGTATGAGGGATCTTGAGACCAGGACGCCGGCGCAGCCCACGGACCGGATCCAGATTGCCAGTGTCACCAAAACGATGACGGCCGTGGCGGTGATGAAGCTCGTTGAGGACCACCTCATCGGCTTCGACGATCCCGTCAATGATGTGATACCCGGGTTCACGTCGGTCCTCAAGCCGTCGGCGCCGATTACCGTCAGGCAGCTGCTCAGCCATACGTCCGGCATGCCCGAGGTCAACGATGCTGCGTCAAAAGATGTTGACTTCCGCCCTGCGTTCTTCTCGCAGAAGCTCACAATGGAGAGTGGTTTGGAGTTGGCCGGGACTCTCCCCTGGCCCGCAGCCAGCGTCGGAACTTTCAAATACTCGAATACGAACTACCTCGCCCTCGGCCTCCTGCTACAGAAACTGCGGCACAAGCCGTACGACCAGGTCATGCAGGAGCAGGTCTTTGAACCCCTTGGATTGAAAAACACGAGCCTGAAACCGGTAGACCTCGCCTCGCCTGGACTTCTGCACGGCTATGCAACCATCCGGGGTGAACGGGTCGACGTCACAGATAACACCGCCTGGGCGGGTAACCCGGCCGGAGGGGCAAGCTCCACGGTCGAAGACGTGAACCTCTTCATGGCCGCCCTCTTCACCGGCCGGGAGGTCTCGTCGGCGTCGCTGAAGGAAATGAAGACCAGCCCTGGTTTCGCACCCTACGGGTTGGGCATGTGGCAGCATGCGGACGGCTGCTCGAAAGAGTCGAGATACGAGGGCCTGGGCTCGCTCTGGGGCCACCAAACGACAGCCGTCAGCAGCGCTGACGGCCGTTACCAGGCAACGATGACCGTGACAGCCCCACCGCTGCCGACCGGACTCGAGGACCCAGCCGCTGAAGGAAAGCGCAGTGACCTTAACGGCCGGATGGAGTCGACTCTCAACGAGGCCCTGGACCGCATCTGCAAACCAGCCAACTGACAACACATGCCGCCGAGTGAGATGGATGTGGGGCACCCCTGGCATCGAGGACTGATGGCCGCTCGACGAAGAAGGCCGGCGGTCTAACCCCCGCCTCCTCCGACTGGTTCTACCCAGCCACTGAAATTCCGCTTCCCCTCTGGCGCTCATCATCGTCTTTTCCGCAGCGGAGACAGCGCTTATACAGGCTGCCGTCCTCGGCGTGTTCGGCGTGCCACTTATGGCTGATATTCAGCTTGCACAACAGGGCCCCAAACATGGCCTTCTCCGATCGGTGCCCTGTGCCGCTCCGGCAATTTAATGATGGCCCTGGTTTCGCCCGGGCGGAAGCAGGAACTGCTGGTCCTCGATCCCTTGTCAGGACCAGCAGGAGTATGCCTCAGCCAGGAGGCGTGAAGAAACCGTCGGGTGGTCGACGCTGGCCGGGTCACTGGTCCGCCGCCGAAGGAAAGCATCTGCAGGCACCCTCTGCCCCGCCTACGACACCGCCCTGGATGCGATGACACGGCGGTGGACACTACGCCCGTGGCCACGGGACAATGAGGACAACCATCCGCCGGGGCCATCTGGAGGAGGACCGATGTGCGCAGCACCCCACCTAGGACGGCACGAAGCTGAAAAGTCCCCTGAAGCTGAACGCCAGAAGCGCGTGGACCCCGACGAACGGGCCATACAGATCGCCGCCGCCCAGCTCCGGCTCGTCACGGACCGGCGCTTGGGCAAACAGACTCCGGAGTGGGTCAAGCAGCTGGCGGCCGAGAAGCCGCACCCACGCGCGTCCTGAGGACGCACGACACCTTTCACTGCCCGGGGCGGGGCGTCTCCTTACTCAGGCAGGGTGAAAAAGCTCTTCGGATCGTCCGCACCGAGCAGGTCGTGATGGAAGACGATGGCGTCCAGCGGCCGGGTGTCCACGAACAGGACCGCCACCTCCCGGGAGTGGACCACGGTGTACCGGGTCAGGCCTTCCACCCAGGAATGGATCCCGGTGTACTCCTCGACGAACAACCCGCCCCCAGCAGGCCCCGCTGCTCGAGCAGGCGTCTTCACCCCATGCATGGTCCAACTGACCGTAACCGGTGTAGATCACCTGGTCCAACAGCACGCGCTCCACAGCCACAGCGTAACTGCTGTCACCTACCGGTCAGAGAAACCCGGCGTTCCCATTTCGGCACCTTCGGGGACTGGCATGGCGCATCCGGCTGGGCTCTGACAGCCATTCGTTCAGCAGCACGCGAAGGTGTCCGCACTGCCATCCACGTTGGGGACTTCGGTCTTGACTGGCCGGGCGCCAAGCGGGGGCGTTACGAGGCAAAACTCAACAAGTACCTGATGGACTTGGGGGTCACGCTCGTCGTCTCCGGTGGCAACCACGACAACTGGGACACGATTGAGAAGCTCGTCGTCGAAGATGACGGCCTAGCAACCATCCGATCAAACATACAGGTACTACCCCGTGGCGGCAGAACCGTCATCGATGGCCTTATCATCGGCGGCCTGGGCGGCGCGTTCAGCGTCGACTACCAGTACAGGGTCGAGGGGAAGGACTGGTGGCCGAATGAGGAACCCACCCGTCAAGAAGCTGAAGCCCTCATCGCCGGGGGCCCCGTCGACATCCTGATAACCCACGATGCACCTGAAGGCGTTCCGCTGAAGGGAGACTTTCAACTCAGCGAGGAACTAACTGAGAAGGCGAACAAGACCCGCAGGCTTCTGAGAGAAGTAGTCGATGCGCTGGCCGTGCCTCATCTGTTTTGCGGCCACTGGCATCAGCGGCGAATTCACGAATTGAGCCATCCCACTGGAATGGTCACGAGGGTAGACGTACTCAACATGGAAAACTCACGTCATGGTAACGGAGTGCTCGTCTGGCCTGGCAAGGCTCCGCTTCGGATTGAACCGCTCGAAATCAGGGACCTGCAGGTACCTGCTTCTTCGCGATAACTGACCTAAAGTAAGCTGCATGGACGCGGCCGAATGGGCGCACGAACTGGCCTACTGCTTGCGCGTTGGCCTAGGAACACCTTCCTTACTGACAATCGCGACGTGTGCCGGGCCCGCTGCTAGCAGGGAAGTTATAGAAACGGCCAAACGAGTGGTCGGGGAGGCCGGATGGCCGCTCTATGAGCTTGTCGCTCGCGAGGTAGCCCCTGATCCGTCACTTCTGCGCGAAAGCGGCTTCCTAATCCTTCGGGACGTTCGGCAACCGTTAGCCCCAGCCGTCCCGGTTCTCATTGGCGCTCACCAACCAAATATCAGTCGGGGCCTGCCCGTGGGTCTCCTCATCGTCGGGTCTCCTGCCGGAATTAAGGGCCTGCGGAGACATCCAGGATTAGGCTTTCTCAGCCGCGCCGAGTGGGTAGTACAGAACTAGCGTGGGACCAGCCTTCGGTAAACACAGCCCACTTGTCCTCGGCGCTACGAACTCGCAGGCATCAAGGCAGGGCACTCTTGGACTCCGCTGGCACCACGAACGGTGTCTGAGGCCGCGGCTACACTCTCACCATGGTGCAAGAGCTACGCAATGACGATGCGGGGCGCTACCTTGTGACCACTGCGACGGGCAGCCATTATCTGCTGGACCTGACAGCCAGGACAGTCCAACGTGTTATGGCCACCACCGCTTCCCTCATCGAGTATCTGGATGTGGGGTTTTCGCAGCTTCGCCGCGACGGGGAAACACTTGAACTGCTCATGCTTGAGTCTTGCAGCGTAGGCTCACCCGCACGGTACTGGCTCCAAATACGCGACGACCATATCGTGACGCTCCGAACCACCTCACCCGTGGTGGGCATCCTTGCCCTGGACCAATTGGAAGCCTGACCCCTGTAGCCACGCTAATACGCAAGCTCGATGCTCCACGCCAGACGCCCAACGCCCCATGCCAAGATTTTCTGATCTGACGTGCAATCCTGCAGCAGGTGCAGCTTATTCCTGGCGTTATCGCTACGAATGTGCAACGGCCCTTTGGAGCCAAACATTCACGCGAAGCGTTCGATCTAGATCTCCTGTGTTGCTGCCCGACCTAGACGTTCGGCTGGGCCGCTTCGGGTATGACCGAAGTTGTATGCCCCACGCGGCGGGTCGGTGGCGGCGCAACAAGTTTTGGCGTAGACATGATGCCTGTGAAGGCCGCTACGGAAATACAGAACACGCCCAGCACCAATCTCGCAGCATCGGATGTTCATCAAGTCATTTTCTCGGATCCGAATGGCGTGAAGATGGAGGCGGTCAGTGACGCACAGGTCCAGACGGCCCTTGTGACGCCCGCCTTCTCACATCGCTGACTGAGCCCGGACAAGTGGGCTACCTGCGGTGATCAAAGTCGACGTCGTGTGAGAGGCTCAGCCCATGACAAAACCTGATGCAACAGCGCCCTTTTTGAATGAGCACACCTGGAGCCTCCTCCGCCAGGCATATGCCGACTTTCACTCCGAGGCGTCAGCGGTCTACGACGAGGTTCTTATTGAGGTGTCGGACCGTATCCGCAGTTCGGGGTCGATCGGCAAGGCCGACATCGGGGCGTTGCTCTTCTGGAAGCGTCTCCGCGCCGACACCCGGTGGGTCCGGGAACTCATGGTTATGGCCGATTCCGAAGTACGCGACACTACGGGTCGCGCCGTCTCAGCGGTCAACGACACTGCCCTGGACGTTGCCTCAGCAGCTGCTGAAGGCCGAAAAGCTCTTAGCCCTTTGCCAGGCTTCGTCCGCGGTGATGCCTTTGCCTCGGCGCTGCTCACAGCGGCCGCCCCGGACCGCATGGCGGTCTACGATCGGCGGGCCCAAACGGGCCTAGAAAAGCTTGGGCTTTCGCTCTCCGCTGCAAGCGGTCGGTACGGGAGGTACATGACCATCGTCGTTGGGCTGGCGTCCGAGGCCGAACGTCGTGGGCACCGTTGGTCTCCCCGTCAGGTGGACCTGGCCCTGTTTGCTTTGGGCGGTCAAACGAGGATCAGCTAAAGACTTTTCAAACCACACGGTATTGGTGCTCAATGACGGGCCATCGCCTAGGTTCTAGGCGGGAGACCCCACAAGCATCACTGACGTCTGATCTTGAGGCAGTAACCGGCCGGTCCCGGGATCCGTGTGCGAGCTACAGGCCTCCAGGCGTGGGCAGCGGCGCAACCGCAACGTCGACGGCGGATTCGACCTCGCATCATTCCCCCGCGGCCGCGCCATCATGTTCGCCTCCGGCGCCCCCGCGGCGCTGCTCGAAACCGTGCCATGGATGGGCGGCAAGCACGACAGCGAAATCCGGGCATCCATCGCAGCCCACGATCCCTCCAAGCGGCCAGTCACAGCGGCTACCGGTGCCACAGAAACGGTGAATCCGTGGGTCACCGTCGCAGCATCCAGCAGGGGTGCAGCCGATGAGTGACTTAGGCGAATGGGACGACGAGCCCGAGGTTTCCGGCGAAGCCTCCCGATCCCGAAAGCGGGGAGGTAGAAGTAGGAGAAGCTCGTGAACCGTAGCTTTTCTACGCTGACCTGGTCAGCTTCGTTCAAGAACACCTTGCCCCGTCCTACCGCCGGAGCCTCAGCGGAACAGACCGGACCTGGTGCCCGTCGTGGTGGAAACATGAAGAAGCCATCAGCCGGCTGGAAGCGTTGTGGCGGTCTTGGCAGTTCCTCCGCCTCGACGGCTCAACAGGGATGAGCATCTGGTGGCGTGACCACGCCGACCACCACATTGCGTCCTGCTTTCAGCCGACGGCCCCTTCAAAGGCTGCAAGCCCGTGGCAGCGGTCATGCAGCCAACAAGCTTAAACCCCTCCCGTGCGACGCTCCTCCAACAGGCTTGTTCTGACGGGGTATGGGTCCAGCCCGTCCAGCCCATAGCTTGGTGTCAGCCCTCCCCCACACAGGCCGGGTGCAGGCAGAAGCTGCCTACAGCCCAAACTGCCTGCCCTTACCCTTCGAAGGTCTATGAGCATCACTGACTTGCCAATTCAAAAACAATGGAGGAATATTCTTTCTATTCGCTACGTACCCATTAGGGACTGCCCATATGAACGACACCAAGGGTTCATGTCCTGGATGGCATATTTGACCTTCGATCTGGCACGCCTGCCGAGGTATAAAGAACCCCTGCAGCCGATCTGGGCCTCAATCGTGTGGGAGAGGGTGCGTCGCCCTCTGGGGCTGTTCCGAACCGCGCCTCCTCGAATCAAATTAATACGGTGAAAGTCATTGTAGGAGGCCCGCATGAGCCGTTGGCCAGGAAACCCGATAGCACGCATGAGGGTATACAATCGCCGCTTCGGGAGTGATTCTCACATCGACATTTCCGAAGCTGCCCCGCTGCAACAGGTAGTGAATGATGCTGCAATCGAGTTCCATATAGCGACAGAATTTCATGACCATCCGGCCTGGGACAACGGCCAGGGCTACTTCTCCGCATACCTCGACAAACTAACGACTGGTGGAACTTGGGAACAGGTCGACTACAACAACCACTTTCTGGGCGACGATGAGCACGACGGTGATTGGCACAAGACGCTGATCGTCTCCACCACGATGACCGATCCGGTTGAGCAATATCGGGTCCGGTTGCGTGCCAAGACAAGCAAAACGAGTAGGGGCACCAAGAAAACTGAGAAGGCCTACTTCCAGGCAATACAGGGGTCATCAGCTATTGGAGACTTCACTCTGGACTTCATACCTATGAGCATTGTCTATTGTCCACCTGGCCAGGACATGACAGCGTCGCTGCTGCAGTCCCTGTCATATGGAACCCGCTTTACAATCGGTGAGAGTTCCAGAATGCAAGCTCAGGGCGGCGTCCAGGCGAAGATCGACGTCCTTGGCCTCTTCAGTGAAGGGATTGGCACTTCTGACTCGCAGACCATGACTAATCAGTCCACAAGCGGAATCCAGCTTTCATACTTCCGTAACACTGTGTTGACAGCGGACAACCAGCGAGCCATTGGACGTGCATATTGGGGACCATTGAATGATATTTTTGTCATTCTCGTGAATCCATCTTTTGCTGCCAGTCGCAGGGCCGATGGCACAATTTTGTATTCGCTTCAGGAAATTAAACAAGTCCTTCTGGTTCCGGCCTACCGACTCCTCCGTCCAGATCGTGATCCTATCGCAGGGTCCATTCCGGGCGACGTGCGTCGTCAATTACTGGAGCTTGACCCTTTTCTGAAAAACCTGGATCAGTTTTTCCCCGATAAAGGGAAAGATCTTGCAGTTGCCAGTGACCCCTTTGCCGATCCATCCCCGAATAACCGTGCAGAACTAATAGGACGATGGTGGCTTGATAGTGGTACTGAACTGAACTACACCGTGGGAGAGAGTCAGCAACTGCTCTCAGACTCCGCCACCCAAACCACATTCTCAAGTACGGTAACCACCAACGCTTCAGTCGGGCCAAACCTCGATGGTCTGACAGCAGCGCTTGATCTTAGCGGAAGCAGCACTACGAGCATTGGCTACCAAACCTCGAAGGAAGCTGAGGGATCGTTCGCACAAACGGCGTCCTGCTTCCTCATGCACAACCAGAACGAACGCGACCTCGATGGCGTCGAAATCTACTATGACAAGATCTTCAGTACTTTCATGTTCCGGCGCGTACTAGCCCGACCCAGGGAGCCCGGTCTATGTGCGGGGGCGGTTGCGGGCAGGGTCTTTGACGTTGAGGGGCTGCCATTGCGTCGGCTTGCGGTAACACTGACTGATAACAAAGGAACAGTGCACGCGACGACGACCACGGTTCGGGGCGAGTACCACTTTGCCAACCTTTGCCCCGGGGACTATACGTTGGAGGCAGGGGACCGCCGAGCCAAACTGACCGTAAAAAAAATATCAACGTCCATAACTCCGGATCGAAAGGACCTCAGCCGCGTACGCCGCGTGCTAAATCTCTCCATCGCGCCCTTGTGGGAGGTAAGCGAAGCTCTAGGCATCTCATCGGATCAAGTCCAGTTGATCGGGTCCCAACTGCCCAAACTTGGCAACATGGCCGAACTAGCCACGCTCCTCGATGCGGATCCGAATCAGATGAAAGCCTGGTCGGCTCGAACCAAGGTGACTTGGCCTTCCTTCGTGCCGCCTGCCACCTCTGAGTGATGACCAATGCCTGTCATCAGTGCAACTAGGCTCGGTGTTCCCAGAGACGCTGCCAATGCCCCGATTGATGATCCTGTTCGCAAACATGGCCCCGAACTGTTAGGTGCAGGTGGCTGGACCCCGACAGGTCTGACAGCACTCGGTCATCAGCTTGCAATCAACGTCTGCACAGGCGGCCTGACAATTTCGGCAGTCGACACGACGATGCCATATCACGCACTACCTTTTCAGGCAGCAAGGAGTTATGACGCCCAAGAACAGCACGCCCAGGCTAGCTACCTACTTGCCCATCCCAACACCGACCCTCGTATTCACCTTTTCGCCAATTGGCAGTCCTCTCGAGAAGTGAACATAAGCCCGGTGTGGATGAGCGTTGTTCCCGAGCTGCTTGTGGCAGACGGCTCCGGCGGAAGCGCCCTCTATTACCGCATTCACCCCGACTTCGAGCTCAACACAACTGATGGTGCTAGTGTTCAGCACCGGCTGCGCGCTTACGGCATCCCTGGGCGGACTTTGAACGCGCTCGGCTACAAATACGAGCCGTACGACGGGATACTGCGAACCATTCAAGGTACTTTCTCTATCCTTAGTGGTGGCTACCGGGCCGAAACCTTTGTTGACGAAGCGGATGTGCGACTTTTCCGTTTTGAAGTCCCCTCCGGCGTTGCTTACAAATACTCATCAGAATTCGCATACCGGCAGCTCATCAACGAAAATGGTGAACGGGAGGTGACAGTCCCCGCGCTTGTCGTAAACGTCACCGACTCGCTAGGGCATAACGTTCAGTTCATCCCAATAGAGGCTCAACCCCCCTACCGCTCCTACCGACTAGTCGATGGTAACGGCCGGAGTCTGCGCTTCGAATTGAATGACCAGGTTGATTACCTAGACGGGAATCAGCCGGAAAGTCCGGTGTGCAGTCGCGTCATCACCCGCGTCATCGACGAAACAGGCGAGGCTCCCAACGATATTATCTATCGATATGACCGTGGCAAACTGGTTGAAGTCAGTTACCCTGGTCATGCTGGTGGCCCCCTGCGCTCCTATAGATACAGCTATGATGCCGCAGGTAATCTGACACGGATCTCAGATCCAGTGGGCGACTGGTTTGAAATTGAGTATCTAGAGGATTCGCTAGACCCCGACGAACAACTGATGTCGCGGCTAAAGGTCTCCAGGTTAGTAGACGCTGAGGGCAACGAGGCTCGATACGAATACGACCATGCGGCACAGACCGTGAGTGTGTTTATGGTCGGCGCAGCCGGTGACGCGAGGACCGTGTCGTATACATACACCGAGGATCTGACCGACACCCGTCAGCGGTACGTGACGGCACAAACCATGTCCGTCACAAGTGGCTATTCGGGCAACCAGCAAGTTCGGACAGAATGGCACTACAGCGCGAATGACCGATACCAAGTCAACAAAATTCTTGATCCTCTGGGCAACGCGACTGCCTTCGAATACAACGATTTCAACCAAGTCACCCGCATCGTTGACGCTGCAGATCACGCCAGAAATTATCGGTACGACGTACGCTCGGCACCAACTCCTCAGAACCCGAATTGCTATGATCTTTTGGAGGTTGCTGAAACGAACGTCGACGGCGATGGCGTGATGTTTCCAGTAAGGTCGAATGCGTCCTTCGACCGCTACGACGGGACCACAAGTCTCGACGTCGACGATACCGCCCAGAGCACTCATCGAATAGCAACGCAGACCAATGAACTTGGTGCAGTGTGGAGCTTCGGATACGACAATGTCGGCAGTTTTTCTCCTCTACTTCCGACAGAGACCACTGACCCCCTTGGGGGAGTGTTTACCCGCGTCTATGACCCAGCCGGAGCGCTCCTAGACCAAGTCGACGAGGAAGGAATCATCTGGCGACGTCGATATAACCCACGAGGACTACTAACGGCTCTGGTAGATCCCAACGGAAATGAGCGGACCTGGTCCTACGACCGAGGAACGCAATGGCTAACGGCGACAATGGATGCCCGTGGTGCGGCACCGGAGGACCCCGCCCACTCGGTTAGTTACAACTACGATGATGCGGGCCGGTGCGTGTCAGTAGTAGACCCTATGGGAAACAGAATTGAGTATGCATACTTCGCTAATCGCCGCGTCCGCTCTATTGCGAGAACAGCTCCCGTCGCAGAAAAGACCTCGTTTGCTTATGCGGCCGCAGGAGAACTGACTGAAATTACAGACACGCAGGGCAACACAACGTTCCTGCGCCTGGACGAAGCCGGACGGTATTACGAGACCTATCGACACGACTCCAACCACCCCTCCATTCGGATGCGCTTCGATCACGCTGGGCACGCAGTTGAGATGGTTGATCGCAATGGCAGAATAACGACCTTCGATTATGACCCTGTCGGGCGTCTGGTCGCACTCCACGAACCAGACTGGCCAGCCGATGCTCCAGCCAACGCTGGAAAGAAAATCGGGATTTCATATGATGCCCTCGGCCACCGTCTGCACCTAGAGGACAGTGAGTTACCCCGAATAAGCTCTTACAAGTACGACCCTGCCGGAAACCTTACTTCGGTTGTACCTCCCTTTGGTCCCACTCTGGTTTACACCTACGATGCCCGCAACGCAGTTGTAGGAGTACAGGACCAAGAAGGGGTTATCGACATCCAGCTTGATCGAGATGCCGCTGGAAACCTTATAAAAGTGACCGACTCCGCGTGGCGCGATCCTGCCCAGGAATTCCAATTCATCCGACGTGAGGGCGGGCTGGTAAACAATCTCTATCGCGTGGAGAATCCCTCAGGCATCGTCGCCCGCTTCGACTACAACGAAAACTATCAAATCACGCGTGTGGAAAACACGTTTGATGGAAACCCCGTGGCGATCTATGGATATGACTATCGGAATGACGGGCTCATTGGCGAAGCTACCGGTGATCACATCGGCCGCTACGGTTACGACGCCGCCAAACACCTAGTACAGGAGACAGACTCTGGCTACGAGGACGGATACGACGGCGCCGGTAACCGACTATGGCACGCGACCAACCCGCTGCCACCTGCCCAGCAGGACATGTATGACAACGACAACAAGCTAATTCGGAAGCCGGCAGCGGCTACCACTTACAGTTACGACATCAACGGCAACAATGTAGCGCGAAGAACTGACGGCGGAGGGGTTATCGAGTACCAGTACGATGGCGCCAACCGACTCCGGCGAGTTTTGAGCGGTGGAACGGAAACAGCCTATCGCTATGACCTCGACGGGCGCTTGCTGGAGAGGACTCGGCGGATTGACGGCGGAGCGATCGAAGTCGCACGTTATGTGTATATCAACGGATTCATTGGAGCTGAGATAGACACAAACAACAGCGTGCAGGTGTTGTATACCCGTTCAGACGCCGGCAGACTGCTTCGCCTGCGTGGAGATGCCCTGGATCCGCAACCGACCGGCCACCCACATTCTCTCTTTTACATTCAAGATGGACATGAAAGTACGTGCCG
The DNA here is from genome assembly GCF_019977395.1 of Arthrobacter sp. NicSoilC5. Lineage (NCBI taxonomy): Bacteria > Bacillati > Actinomycetota > Actinomycetes > Micrococcales > Micrococcaceae > Arthrobacter > Arthrobacter sp. NicSoilC5. Next base: position 989,432 of record NZ_AP024660.1, read on the forward strand.
GCTTCTGGACTGGGACGGCGAAGTGCGATTATCTGTGGACTACGACGCCTGGGGAGTCGGCGATGACATCGGCACGGCACACGGTGATCTGTTTCGGTACCGCAGCAGTTTCGCGGACCGCGCGACAGGCCTCTTGAGGTTCGGCCGGCGTTGGTACGACCCCGTTCTAGGGCGCTGGATGTCTCAAGACCCAGCAATGGCAGAAGTACTAATGGGCTATCGTTCCCCAGAGCCGTTGATCACCAGCATCAAAAATCTGTACATCTACGCGGGCAATAATCCTCTGAACTTTATTGACCCAGCCGGCCTGAGCCCACAAGAGCAGGGGGGCTGGTGGGACTCGTTCGTAAACGGTATCCGTGGCCGTCTTCTTGCCGGGTGGATACGTGGACAGGAGGTGGAATGGCCGTCTGGCCGGCCCGACCCCACCGTGCCGGAAAAGGTAACTGAAGAAGCGCCGCCGGGTACGGAAGATGAAGTTAAGGACCGGCCCAAGCCACCGGAAGAGGAATCGCCCCCCTCGGGAGGTGGCCCGTTCCGCCGTACGGCCCCCAATAACGAGGGGGGAATTACGGCATGGGATGCCCTTCTCATTGCTGGCGCAGTCGTAGCAGCCGGCTTGGCAGGCCCTGAACTTGCACTTGCGGGCGCGGCGTGGAAGGCAGCAGAGGCTTTATGAGTCATAGGCAACTGGTCGCTTCAAAGGGGTGCATCCTCGGCTGGACGAAACGCTGACGCCAAACCGCTCAGCCGTTTCCTTCAGAGTCTTTCCTTCGTTGCGCAACTGCCGGGCGGTTCCCAGTTTCCCTGGCGTCATCGACCGCGGGCGGCCACCGAGCCGGCCCCGGGCTTTTGCTGCGGCCAGCCCGGCCTTTGTTCTTTCCGACAGCCGCGATCGTTCGTATTCGGCGAGGGAAGCAAACATGGACGACTTCACCGACGCCCAAGCAATCGCCGCGATCGAGCGGATCACCCGCGGCAACTTCCGGCTGCTTGAGCGGCTCTTCCCCCAGATCACCGTACTCATCGACGTCTCCTGGTTACTGCGGCGCGGTGATGAGACAGATCAGGAATGGGCCATGACCCACGCGACTTTCTTCAATTCGAGGCACGTCCCGATGAGTGCGAGCAAAGGCACGGAGCTGCTCTTCGGCGTCCAATTCCCCGACGGATCCAAAGCCAGCACCGGCAGCATCACATCACCGTTCATGCCGGAGGACCCGACCTACCGCCCGGACCCACCGGTCCTCTATCTTCAGAACCGAGGCGGCGGCGGAGGAGGTGACGAGCTCGGAGGGTCGGGAACCATCTGGATGTGGCCGCTGCCGCCGGCCGGCGACCTGCGCCTGGTCGCCCAGTGGACCGACATGGGCATCTCCGAATCCTCCATCACCCTGGACGGCACCCAGCTCCGCGAAGCAGCAGCCGGCGCCCAGAAGTACTGGCCGGAAGGAGCCCCGGCGTGATGGCCCTCAACACCCTCGTCTTGGCTGCGCTCTTCGCCGCGGTCTTCTTCTACGTCCTCTACGGCGTCATCCTCGCCGCCGTCCGTGACGGCATCCTCCAGGCAGATGAACGGCGGCAGAGCGCCGCCGTGGAGCACGCTCGTGACGAAAGTTTCGGCTCAACAGGACACGGGCGTTGAGCAGGCTGAACAGGGTTTGGTCGTGGGCGGCATCGCCTGCAGAAGTGGAAGAGCGAGAACGGCACGCGAAGTTCCTGGTTGGTGGGGCCCTGGCTGCGGTCAGGTATATGACTATCGACTACGAGCGTGCAGAGCGGTTTCCAAAGTTGGAGGGAATCGGGCCGCGCAACGTAATGGGCAAGGCCGAATGGCTTAGCCCGCCATGGTCATGTCCCGATTTTGACAGTGTCGACTACGGCGTCGAGATAGCCCTGACGGATGGACGGGTAGCTTCGCTGACCTGGGATCCTCCGGGCGCGATCGAAGGTATCGGCCTAAGCGCTGTGCCCCTGATAGGTACCGGGGTAGCTTCTGACGCCGACGATGCTGTTTGGGATGTCACCGGACATGGGCGATGGCACCAGGTACGCGATCAGCTCATCTCCGATGTCGAGCTCCGGTACGAGCCTTGGGGTGAGGGCGGCGGGTTCTGGTGCCCCCAGATACAGATCCGCTTCGCTGCGTCGACCATCACGTTCGAACTTGGCGATTCCGCCCCCGACTGCCAAGCCATCCCGTCGTCCGACAACATCCTCGTACTGTGAGGTGAACACCCATCCCCTAGCCCGACTCACCTCCGGTATGGTCTTTCGGAAAGCACTCGGGATGTTTGGGGTCTCTCCCCCGCTCCCGCCAGTACTCGTCGCGCTGCCATAGGGAGAACCGGATCACGGCCGTTCCATAGACGACGACAAACACGATCTCCACAGGCATCACTGCAAAGCGCCAAGCATTCGGAATGCTCGGAATCAGGTTCCACACCCCGAACACGACAAGGAAAGGCAGCGACCAGTAAGTGATTCGGGTAATTCTGCGCCGGGCCTCCTCCTTCGAGGCAGCAGGCTCACTTCCCTGAGGCTCCGTGGACGATGCTGCCATACGGGAACTGAACCACCGCACCTTACCCCGGGCAAGAAGCTTGACCGGATCTTTCGCTGCAGACTATGACGGTGCAGGCGCGACGGATTCGAGAATCTTCTGCAGCGTCCCGGGACTGGCTGCGATCTCGATGACCCCGCCATCTGATTCCAGGGTGATGATCTGGTAGCCAAACGGCACGGCCTGCTTATTGTCGTGCCGGTCAGCCTTCCGCGCAGGCGCCGGGGAGACAAGGAGTCCGGTTAGGGCCCTACTCCGTCCACTCGGGATGAGCTCGTCGTAGACGGCTGGCTGGAAGTCGATTCGGCCAGGTGACGGGGTGGCAATACCCATCTGCCAGACACCGCTCAACGAGCCCGGCAGCGAGTTGGGGTACCGCAGGAATATCAGTGACTGACCACGCTGTTCGAGCCTGGCGGCGGTTCTACGGAATCGTTTCTGGGTGAAATACGTACCTCCGGCGAGAATAAGCGCATAGCACAGCCCGTTCACAAGGGCGCTATCGAATGCTTCTCCAAAAATCAGGCCGCCACCCGTGTAGACCGCAAAGGCGACGATAGCGATGAGTGCCACTCGTAGGCCCGGGGGCAGATCCCGCCACCACTTCCTCATGGCGAGAGTCTTAAGGCGGCACCGTGCCTGCGCTACGGTTCCAGTAGGGCCAGCAGGCACCGAAACGGAGAGGGATCGAATTCGACGCGACGACGCCTGGCCCAGGCTTCGGCCGCGTAAACCGACTCTCGAATGGCCTGCAGTCCATACGCATACGGGTCCTCCGGCGGGGTGACCGGCAGGGCTACCTGAATCTTGAGGAGACGGTCAGCTTTCCGGAAGGCTCCGGTGCGAGCACCTTGAAAATCGGGGGCCAGGAGGTGCCCGGGAACTTAGAACTCTATGTTCAGGTTCAATTCCGACTCGAGTTGGTCTCGTAGACCGGAAACGCGCCGCGAGAGCAGCATGAGTGCCTCCCGCCAGTTCCTGCTCTCGGTAGTAAACCCGCCGACAATGATTCCGACAGAGAGGTTTGGGCCGGTCGGGGCTCAGTTGAGTCACGCCTCTTCAGCCTCCGGGCCAGCGTCCTCGAGATCCCCGGCGGTGATCCGCTCAGCGGTGCGCCGGTACGCTTCGGCGATGTAGTCCTGGAGGTCCTGGCGGCCAATGCGCCACATGCCCCGTCCACCAACCTGAAAAGCCCGCAGCTCACCGGCCTTGATCAGTGCGTGGACCTGGTTTGGCTTCACGTTCAGCTCTTCAGCCACCTGGGTGGGTGTCAGGAAGCGGGGCTTGGGTTCGTCACTCACCCGGTCATCCTATTTGTGGCAGTCCCACCCTTTGACCAACTCACTCAGGCCGGTGCCAAGGTCTCTGCACTGAAGCCCTGAATTTGGTCTAAGAGGTAGGCATGGCAAGACGAAAACGCGACCTCGGGTGGCTCTACTTCCTGATGATCATGTTCTTCCTCTTCAGCGGTGTCGGCTGGCTCCTGACCAACATCTTCCATCTCCCGTGGCCCCCTCCCCCGTAGAAGCAGGCACTTCGACCCATCAAAGACAGTCGATTTGCTCCCGAATTTTTGATCAAGATCCTTGCCTCACAGCCAGCCCGCGAATAGCGTCGGCTTTGGGGCGCAGCCCGAGCAAGGGGGTGGACCGGATGGGCGGGCTGGACGACTTGCTGGCTGAGTCCGAGGATCGCTGGGCCAAGGCGGAACGGCGCGCTCAGGGGGTCGCCGACAAGGGTCTCAGCAAAGCCCTTACGACCTATTTCAGCTTGTACTTACCCGCCGCTGTCGTGCTGCTGTTCATTGTCGGGGCTGCGCTCGGAATGCTGCTGTTCCAGGGCGAGTGGGCCAACGCCCGGACGTACCTGTTCGCTGGGACTATGCTCGCTGGGATTGGCGCCATTATCGCGGGCATCACCTACAACACGAAAGTCATTTCTTCCGCAGTGGAAATGGGCAGGATGAATGTCACGATGTCCCTCAATGCCGATGAGCAGAAGGCGATTCGACGCCAAATCCTGGGACAAGTCACGCTCAGGCCGGAACACGTTGCCGTGAAACGTGCGGCAGCAGTGCAACTAAGGAAAGCGCTGGCAACGCAGCTCATTGTGCTGGCCCCCATACTTGAATTCCAGTTCCTGGTGCAGGTGCTGAACAACAGGAATCCCATCGGGTGGCTGTCTGCGATCGTCGGGATCGCGTTTACAGTCTCTTTGATCGTTCCGGTTCGTCAGTTCCTGGCGCTCGGACGGTTCCTCAATCAGACGGCCTAACCGCGGCATTGACCAACTGCGCTGCCCTAACTGCCATTTCCCGCTTTGTGCACCGGCAGCGGAGGTCGACGCAAGTCAATAACATCTGGACCGCGTTGGATGAGGAGGTCCTCCAAGGCCGGCCAGCCACGCGTCGAAACAAAGGCAGGGCGGAGCCGGGGAGTCATTCCATAAGGGCAAGGCCAGCTACGGCCAAGATGAGTACCACGACGAATGCAATCAATTCCGGGTAGACAAGGCAGAACGCAACCACGCGACCCAGCAGCGAACTTCGGTTCTCCTCGTCATCTTCGTGCCGCAACCCGGCCCTCCTAATCTCACGCATCCTGGGAGAACAGTGCGGTAACGTCAAGCCGCGCCAAGATCGGAGGGAGGGCCGCCACCCGGTGGCTCCTAGCCGACTGTTGCTTGATCCAATGCACGGAGCAGCCCATCACGGTCCGGGACATCGAAGAAGGCCACGGCTTGCCCCAGGCTGAAGAAGTCCATCCCTGTGTTTTGGTACATTCCCATCCCGAAGGCCCCGGCCATGCCCTGCGAACCGAAAGTCACGCTGACATGCCGCCCGTCTTTGGACCGATCGACTTTGGTGGGCATACCGTTGACGGGTGAATCGGAAACCGAATTGTCGCCTATACAGACAATTGCCCGGCGATCTGTGAGGCCGTACACCGTGCGCAACTTCCGCCGCTTCTTGTAAATGAACCTCCCAAAGATGAAGTAGAGGCCCACCAGGACGAACGGGATTCCCCAAAGGGCAAAGAACGGCTGCTGTTTGGCCGTGGTGGCAGCCATGAACTCCCAAAAGATCGCGAAACCACCCCAGAGGAGGCTGAACGGAACTAGAAAGGCGTCCGCGCCGGTGAAGCGAACCCGTGGATCAGGACGACCAACCCATAAAAGGTGTTCACCTTGGCGGAGAAGCGGCAGGATACGGCTTCGCGGGTCATCCATGCCGGAAGTCTTGCACAGCGCCTCCGGTCTGAACAGGGCGAACTCCGCACAAACTCCGCATCTACTTGGCAGCCAGTTCTGTGCGGCGGAAGGTGCCGGCGATGGAGAGTTTGCGGCCGTATTCGATGGACCCGTACCGGAACAGGTGGACGGCGAGGCGGATGATGAGGGCCCCGACGACCAGGAGCTCCACGATCACGATTGTCGCCTCGACGGTGTTGAGGGTGCCGAAAGCGTTCCGGAGCAGGGCGGTGACCGGGGCGGTCAGCGGGAAGTAGGTGAAGACCTGCACGATGAGGGCACCGGGGTTGGAGATGACCAGGCTGAATGTGTAGAAGGGGATGAACATCATGGCCATCAGCGGGCCAAAGATGGTGCCGGCTTCCTTGGCGGTCGGCATGATCGCCCCAATCGCCACCAGCACGCCGGTGAAGACCGTGAACCCGCCGACCAACAACAGGGCCCCGATGATCATCGGGCCCGGTTCGAAGACCAGGGACGACAGGTCCAAGTCCGGCAGGGCCAGGGAGTCGCGGAAGAACAGGTAAGCAAGCCCGACCGGCGCCAGGAACACCAGGATCTGCACCAGCCCGACCATGAACAGGGAGATGATCTTGCCGGTGATCAGCGTGGTCGGGTTCAGGGTCGTCAAAATCATCTCGGTGACCCTGTTCTCCTTCTCCTCCAGGGTGGAGTTCAACATCTGGTTGGAGAGCAGGATCATCGAGATGTAGAAGACGACCAGGAACATCATCGGCGGGATCACTCCCCCGACGCCGGCGGCCACCTGGCCGTCCTTGAACGTCTCCGAGTCGAACTTCACGGTCCCGGTCAGGGCCGCCGTGAGCTTGGGTGACCCCACGTCGTACTGGGCCGAGGCTTCCAGCAGCTGCTTGGCCACAGCCTCGTACTTGCCGTTCTCGAACATGCCCTTGTCGGCGCCGTAAACCTTCACCGGCTCCTTGGACGGGTCAACCGGGTACAGGAAGAAGGCATCCGAGGTCCCGTTCTTCACCGCCTCGATCGCGGCCGCCGGGTTGTCCGTGTACGTCCCGCCGGCGACCTTGGCGCCAGGGGCTTTGATGATGCCGGATGCGTCGTCATAGGTGAAGGAGAACTGGGCGTTCTTCTGGGCATCCGCGCTGGCGTGGGAGCTGGCGTTGGAGGCGTAGACGAGGGCGAAGACCAGGATCAGCAGCAGTGGGATCGCCAGAGTTGCGATGGCGAAGCCGCGCTTCTTGATGGTCCGTACGAATTCGAACCCGATGACGGTGCCGAGGTTGTGCCTTGCCAGTGCCATCACTTTGCCTCCGCCAGTTCGTGCTGCTCGCCGTAAACCTTGATGAAGATCTCGTCTAGGGAGATCCGTGCCGGTGTGAACGACCGGAGACTGACCCCTGCCTCGACCAACTCGCGTAGGACCTTCTCCTCGGACGCCCCGTGGCCAGGTGCCAGCTCAGCACGGCCCTCACTGGTCGAGATGATCTCGTACAGGTCGGAGGCGGGCAGGACGCCGTCGTAGGCGACCCGGTAGACGGTGCCGCCGAACACTTCCTGGACCTCTTCGACGGTGCCGTAGGCGCGGGAGACCCCGTCCTTGAGCAGGATCACCCGGTCGCAGAGCCGCTCGACCTCTTCCATCTGGTGGGTGACCATGATGACGGTCGCCCCGGCCCGCTTGTGCTCTTCGATGATGTCCATCAGCAGGCGACGGTTCACCGGGTCAAAGCCTTTGGTCGGCTCGTCCAGGATCAGCAGCTCCGGGTTGTTCATGATGGTCACCCCGAGCTGGACCTTCTGCTGCTGGCCGCCGGAGAGCTTGTCCAGGCGGGTCTTGGCCTTCTCCGGGATCCCGACCCGCTCCAGGTAGGACTCCGACCAGGACCGGGCCGCGGCTTTGGACAGGCCTTTAAGCCGGCCGAAGTAGACCATCACGTCCAGGACCGGTTCCTTCTTGTACAGGCCCCGCTCCTCGGGCAGGTACCCCAGCCGCGCTCCGTCGCTGGGTTCGAAGGCTTTCCCGCCGATGTGCAGGGTCCCGGCAGTGGGCTGGAAGATGCCCAGCAGGGCCCGCAGCGTCGTGGTCTTCCCCGACCCGTTGGACCCCAGGAACCCGAAGGTCTCCCCCGCGTTCACGTCAAAGGACAGGTCACGGATCACCGTGGTATCCCCGAAGTCCATCCGGAAGTCTTTAATGTGCACAAGCGGCTCCGCCGCGTCCCCCAACGTCATGGTTCAAGCCTATCTGTGGCAAGAAGATTCGTCCCCGACAGGCATGCGTAAAGGGGGTATTCACCGAAGAACGAAGGCTGATTGGAAGTGGTGAACAGCGTTGTGGAGTGAGGATATTGTGGGACCAAAGCGAACTGATCAATGAAAGACAACCATGACTGAAACTGCGCCAGAAGCAGAGAATGACCGGAGTTATGAATTCCGGGGAGCTCCACTTGTGCCGTCTATGCTCGTCACTTTGGCACCCCGGATTATCGCCGCTGACACGTTTCGCAGGTCAGAGCTTGCAAGTGCCGGGGAAGAATTCCATCTGGCTAATGGCGGGCTTAAGTCGAACGGAGCGCAGCCGGCACAGCAGGCCAAAAAGGCTATTAGCGACCTCTACAGCAAGGGAATCATCGAACCGGCTGGAGGGCAATACTGGCGCTGGACCAACACCCGTGATCAAGTCATTTCCGACATAGTCCAGGTCGCAGCGGAGCCAGAGAACGACAGCGAAGTCGGTTTCGACATAAGCGATGACGTGATTACTGAAGGAGTGGGGACGGGAAATCTCTATGTCTACTTCTTTCCGACTTACAAGGAGCTTGCAGAATCTCGCAACGAGGCCAGGTGGCCCATCAAGATCGGTATGACCGCAACCGGAAGTGCGGCGTCCCGGATCTCAGATCAAGTAGGAACGGCGTTGCCGGAAGCCCCTCTTATTGCCTACATCCGTCGGACCGACACCCCCGCCAAGCTGGAGCGCTTGGTGCACTCCGTCCTTCACTTTCGGGGTCAGACGATTGAAGACGCGCCGGGGTCAGAATGGTTCTTGTCGAGCCCTGAGGAAGTCAAAGGGATTGTCGATTGGGTCTTTTCTTCTTCTTCTTCTTAGAGCTCTTCTTGAATGGACGCCCTGCCGCGACCACGGCTCCTCGCTCCCCTATTTGCTCCTAGACTGACGCCATGACCACCGCCCAAGCTCGCCTTCGTGACTACGTAATGCCTTGTTCGCGCACGTAGGGCAGCAGGGTGGGCCCTATCGCATCGGCCCGTGTCACCAACCCGTCCGGCTTGAGCGTGTGCCGGATGACCTGCACATTCTCCGGCGCCAGCCCCGCCGCGGGAAAAGATCACCGAGGCTCAGTTCGCCCGAGTTGCCGTTATTCATGCCCTGCCCTGGCTTGATTACTCGCCACTTGGACCCTTTGCCGATCGAGCCAGGACGAGATCTCCTCCATCGCTTTCTGCGGCTGTGGCGCTGCCGAATATACCCGGACCTCAAGGTAGCCGGTGTGGCTGATCCCCAGCGGCGGCAGATCGTCTTCCCGCAGCCTGACCACGAGATAGCCGGCCGCCAACAGGTCGGCGGTCTTCCGCTCATCCGTCATGACCTTGGCAGGTTCCTTGTGCCAGTAGGCTCCGTCGTACTCGACAACCAGGAGCCGGCCGTCGATCTTGACGCTGATGTCAGCCGACCAGGACTTGCGCGTCGTGAACGCCTTTTCCCGCAGCACGGCACCTGAGCGTGCCCCGGGGAAGAGCTTCTCCGCGGCAGCGTGGTGAGCCAGCTCGACTTTGGACTTGCCGACCTTGCGGCACTCCGGGCACTCAGCCCCGTTCGACCGGACGCTAAGGGAGCTCGTCCAGACGTGGGCAGGGTCGATGGCACAGATCCACTCCGGCACGAACGGCGTCGCCGCATGGGGCCGGACGTGCCAGGCGATCACCGGATTGGCCGGGCTCCACTCTGCCGCCAGCCCGGGGTCCTGCCAGGCCAGTGATCCGAGGATGGTGCGGCATCGCGGGCAGCGCAACCGGTCGTACTTGTCGCGGTTCCGCGGGGACTCCTCCCATTCATGGCCGCAGCAATCTGCCAGCCACCACACGACGCGCTTCGAATCCCAGACAACGTCGCGGGGAGTGAGCTTGCCGTTACGGGTCGGGTGCCACTGGGAGGCAATCTCCGGCAGGGTGTCCGCGAGCCAGTTCTTCTGTGTAGCCCGGGTTGCTGCGCCGCGGCAGCTCGGGCAGCCCGACTGCAGGAAAGTGAGCGGGCTGATGCGGGGATGGTGGCCGGCGGGGCAGCGGAAGCGCCGGAGGCGCCAGTCCCCGACGACCATGACAGTTGCCGGGTCATCCTCGTCTGCCCATGCATCCTTGAGTTCTGGCACTTCGGCGACCGGCGTGATCTTCCACTGTTCGTACTTCTTGTCCCATTCCGCTTTCCGAATAGCTCTGCATTCAGGGCAGGAGTGGCGGCCGGCGGTCATGTCCAGGACTTTGGCGGTGAACTGGTGCCCGCAGTCGGGGCAGGTCCAGTGGCATTCCCGTGTGGCGCGGAGCGTGACGGTGCGGAAGGTCTTCTCGCTGTTGCGTTCGTGGTCCCACCAGTCGAGGGCGGCGTCGTCTGACTCCGAGAGCATGGCCTTCGGCTTCTTGGGGCTGGTCGGATTGCCCGAGCGGATATTCCTGGCAGCGACCTTCCCAGTTTCAGATGAGGTGGGACTGGCAGACCGGGTGTTCCGGGAGCAGGAGCAGCCCCACCCGATGTCCCACATGCGCTCCGCTGAGATGCGTTTGCAGGCGCGGCAGCGCGCAATAATCGGATCGCTGCCATCGTTGACATCAACTATTGTGCGGATGAAGTCGTATTCGTTCCGGTCCAGGTGGGCGATGATCTCCTCGCGCGAATAGATGCGCCGGGGAAGCTCGTTTCCGGACATCTGGCGGACCCACTTCGCCCACTCCGTCCAATAGCAGGCCCGGCACGTTTTCTCCCCGACGGCATTCTTGTCCAGCGTGTATTCGAACCTGTAGTGGGCCTGCACCCCGCAGTCGAGGCAGGTGGTCAGACGCCACTCCTTGGGGCCAACGAAGGGTTCGTCCGCTCGGAGCCCGCCCTGGCGCAGGATGTCGTCGATGCAGCTGTCGCACCAGGCCGGCTTGCTGCGTGTCCTGAAGGCGGCCACGTTTCCGCAGGAGTCGGTTGAGCAGACCTGCTGTGTTGATGCCGATGGTGTTGCAGTGCTCATGTCTCCCCCTGATGTGTCTGGCGATCACTCTAGACGAATTCGTGCACCGCCCAGCTCCCGGAAGTCGCCCCGGGCACGCCACGGCGCGGGATAACTGGCAACCACCGAGCGGCGAGGCTTCTGGAGGAGCTCTTCGAAAAGCTCGACCCATGCTTCCCACCTCGCACAAATTGACAATTGTCAAGATGAAAAAGACTTGTACCGGAATTGTTAACGTTCCGCCACTCTGGACAGACAACAAGCTGCACAATTCTGTCATTGCAAGAGCAAGTCGTAATAGGGCACGTAAGTCGTAAGGGGGAAGAACAGCAACATTAGGACGATGTGTCTATGTCGTCAGCGGAGTGAGAGTGGACGATGAGATGCCTCTGGATCTAACTCGTACTTTAGGCGCTCCGGTGCTCCGGACAGGCCACGGCCGCAACCCTTCCTAGTAATCTCCCCGGACGGATGGCCACACCTGGACCACCCAGCGATCAAAAATTACAGATAAATCATCAACCAGGATGAGGTCGTCTTCACTGGCGCTCACGTCTCTTTGACCGCTCCGAGACTGCCCAGGCAACTTGTCAATGAACTGATCTTGGATGGTGATGAAGGCCCGTTCAACAATCGCATTGGCCCAGAGTGTCTTCGGGGTGATGACGAGTGTTATACCGAGTCCTCGGCAAGCGGACTCGGGCGAGGGAGAGCCGTCATCCTCGTCGATCAGCACTCTGGAGGGCCGGATGGGGGGACGCCGGGCAGCGGCAGCAGCGTGCCTCGCATCATCAAGGAGTTCCGGCCAAGGAAATTTCAGCCGCTGCAATTCCTCGGGCCGGAGCAGCGTCCCAACGGGTCTGGCCCCTGGTGGCGCTGATGCTTGGTCAATGAGGTTGATTACGTCCGGCCTCTTATCCCCTACTTGGACGCTGGTTGCCGGTATCGACCGGCTCGATTTGTCGATCATGATGGTCAGACTCGCCATTTCCGGCTGTCCGATTGAGGTTTTGACTCTTACAGAAGAAGTCAGTGAGCTGATTTGCGCTTCAGTACCGGGCAGGAAGGCACGCAACTTGCAGATCCGGGCTGGCAGGGGATGGTGCGACGAGAGCGGCATCCGTTGGCGCGGGATGAAATTGCCCACCACGACCAGCGGCGCTTGCGACCGCCCGGAGGAAGACGCGTCATTCAAGTACGAGCAGTCCATCCAGGTCCCGGTCTTGGAGAGGCACTTTCGGTCGGCGGCGCCGGCAGTTATACCGCCCCGGCGCCTAGGAAATGTTGAGCGCAGGGTCGCTTGTTCGCCTGGCCAGGCAGGCACTGCAGCCGTCTCTTCACCTTCCCGCCGAAGCAGGATGACTGACACCCCAGATTGACTACAGGACAAGTGCGGGCGACAGGTCCGGTGAATCATCTTGGGCATCAACATAGTAGGCGCTCCTCTGCCTGCCTCATGCACTGAGGCTACAACCCCGCACCTACTTGAGAACATACGGGCGGCTTTATCGTTCGCAACCCCGACTCGGGCATAGTCCCGTGTGGGAACTTTTCCACTCCAGGAAACCGTACAAGTCAGTGATGGCTGCAAGGGTCGCATCACCCTCTTCGTCCTTCTGGTTTACACGGCCAGTCACATGCCCTTGTGCGGGATCCGGGCGATAGCCAAATCCCGCGTCACGACCTTGTTCCTGCCCATCATCGAACCGCTGAATGCAAAGTCGATCATGGCGGCGAATCGCTCCAGCACCTGGCAATGAAGACGGCACTGCGTGATCGGGTCACCCATAAGGATTCCCCTTATCGTCACGGGTTTTGGGAAAGTTCAGAGATTCCGGAAAATCCCGCTGAACTGATGAATCTGGACGCTTTCGGGGACTTCGCAACTGCAGACCGGCTGTTTGTCGACGCGATACTCCAACGCGGGCCAAGGTGGGATTTTGGTAGTCCGGACGACCAGGTTGCTGCTCGGCGGCGGGAAATCGAGCGCGAGGCAAGGGTAAGGGAAGAGGAACGACGGCATCTCGAAGCAATTGAGGCACGAATCGAGGAGATGAACAGCAAAGCGCTTCGCCCGAGACAGCGTACGGGGCCCACACCGTGCACACCGAAGACGGGCCGTTCGTCTGGGCGACAATGACCGAATGTTGGAGCTGCGAACACCCGATGCTGCTCTGGAACGCCCAACCAGTCCGGCCCGCAGTCCAGCACATGTCAGCCCCGCCGCTGGCGTTGAAACGCGAAGTCGGAGTGAAGCGCTACGAAAACCACCCGGACGTCCATAAAGTCCTGAACAACTGGATGAGGCCCATCCATGCCGATGTGGATAAAGCGCTAATTAAGACCCGGCGCAGCGAAACGAAAGCGGCGGAATACAGCGCTTTCGTCTCCCCTGTTTGCGACGCCTTGATCGGTCAGACGTTCGTCTCATGCATCCGAGTAGAGAAATGGTCACTGATCAGCGCCCCACTGCTGAAAAGGACGAGAACGCAGACCAAACAACCAACGCACCCTTACCCCCGAAAAGGAAGGCCTCAAAAGCAGCGACCACCCTCCCTCGCGCCGGTCGAAAGAAACCTACGAAGACAGACAGGGGGTGCCAGACAAACTGCAAACAGACCGCAAAAGACATGGGAGGAGCTCGATTCGCCCGAAGGCATCACGGAGGCGAGACGAAAATTCATGGGCACCGCCCGCCCCTACCGAGGCAACTGATAGTTCACCTGGTTCAATGGTCGGCATTACGACCTCGACACATCTCACGACTACCTGTCCGCAGAGTAAGCACACATAGCAGCAGCTGTGACGTGGGACGCTTCCTCCGAGCGCCTGACCGGAAAGATCTGAGGAGCACCGGGTTCCCCACAGGGGACTGTCAACCTCCCGGCCATCGGGGCGGGGTCATCTGGACTACTCTCCAGACCGCTTCGTGAACGGCGCAAACATTCCCAAAACGTAAGGGCGGACGCTGTTTAGACGGCTTCCAAGTTGCCCGCTGTCGCCATCGTTTCCACGAATCTAATGCCCTGTTCGGTGAGCTTATATACGTATGCGGCTCTGATCTCCGGGCTATTCGGGCCCATTGTCGTAACTCCCCCATAGCCGGCCGCGGATACCAGTCCTTCAGTGCAAAGGGAGAGGAAGAAAAAGGGATCAACGGCCAAATGGATCGTAGTGCCGGAGCCCTTCCCAACAAAGGCCGCTAACAGCCTCAACTCCATCTGCGTGTATCGGTGGCTAAGGAGTTGGAGGTTGGCTTTGTACTGACGCACAGAAGCCGCAGGAATCTCCCCGCGGTCAAAGCGTATGTGACACACAGCGCACAGGAGAATCAGATTTTCGAAGGAGTGTTCCTTCACTTTCGCCCACGGTTCTATATGCGCCATCTCCAGCCCAGAGGTCCCCCTGCAAGTGGGGACGGCACACCTGTAGCCAGCTTCTTCTTTGATCTTCCGGGCAAGCCCGGCCGGGACAGTCCTCCCGGGTGAACTAGTCATTTTTCCACACATTTCCCGCGACACTGACTTCCGTGCCCGCGGAAAAGTCCCGCCGCCTCGGCCCGTTGAGGGACTGGTTGCCGTTATTAGCCACACACGAAAGTCTATTGTTGATCTGAGCGATGAAACCTTGATCTATATAGATTATCGGTCGGACCTAGAGGAAACAGCCGGTGGTAACAATTGCTGCACTCTCCTCTGGGTGATAAATAGCCAATGCCTCATGCGGTCAGGCCCATACTTATAGCAACACATAAGAGCCCCAGAATGGCGAGGAGGGCGAACCCCTTCACGGCCATAGAACAGGCCTCGAATTTGCGACCCGCGAGATGGGATAGGTCTAGTACTTGCTGCCAGGCATCCATTCGGACATCTACTCGTTTGGTGTGCTCGATCATTTGCTCCGCGGTAACCGCTTGGAGCGCAGGCCATGCAAACCGGTTGAGCTGGGCGTATCTGGTCGCGGTTTGCGGACCGATAGCCCTCACCAGCCAGTAGAGCGTCCATAAGAAGGCCGCTAGTGCACCTAGAGCCAGCGGGCCCACAACGAAAGCTTGGATACTTCCTTTGCCTATAGCGGCTGTCACAGTTTTTGCATTAGTAATAAGCATGGTCAGGATGACACCGAGCCCAGCAGTGAGAATCGTGGCCTTCGTGTCGGCAAAACGAACCCAGTTTGCCATCTGATCCATCGCCTGGAATCCGCCGTCTGCGGGCTTTCCGTCCCATTTATCATCGGCTCCACCGAACTCTGTAGCCGGACTGGGTCGGGAACCTGTTGAACTCTTAGGCCACTTCAAGGTGAACTCCTTCGACCGGCCATCGTCGCGTCATCCGCCACTCCGTATAGGCCGACAACCAGTGCGCTGCCCAGCCCGTCACCGTCGCAACAGTGTGTTCTTCGGGATTCCAATCATTATTGTCGGCTACGCACAAGTTGCCGTTGTCGTAAAGGTGGGGCGAAGGTTGCCACCGCCGCCCGGCTGATACGCCGAGACGAACACCGCCAAGTACGGTAACCCGAGGAAGCTGCCCGTCTTTCCGCAGGATGACGGCGATTTGGAAACGGCCCCGCCCTGTGTCGATAACGCCGACCCAGCATGGATTGACCCCAGCCCCGGGTGGAAGGTACCTGAAGTTTGGAAACGAGCCTTCCATGGCGTTGACGTGGCGGCTGATCTGGTTCTCGTCAGCCCACCATGCGATTGGTGGGCCATCCGCAGCGTCGAATTCTTCAACTCCACCATGAAAGGTGTGACTGGATACAGGGGTGACGGGGCCGAATGTGGAGTGTAAATGGTCTCCGGCGCCGGTAGCCGTGACATCATTAAAGACAATTCGTCCATCAACGGTCACGAAGCGAGGAACCGTGACACCGTGATGGCGCAGCAGCGCGGGAATGGTCATGCGTGCTCCTTAGGAGATGACTATGCTTTCGGTCGAATTGCCGTTTAGTTGCTGAACAGTCCCCGGGATGTGCCGGAGGGTGCGACGCCAGCGGTAGTCGTAATACTTGTAATTCTTGCGCCGATAGTCCCGCTGGTAGACCTTTGGCGAATCCTTGTGCTCGACGAAGGTATCTGTGCCCGGCAGCAAGCCTGCAAGCCCCTCACCCGCGATGATTTCCCAAGAATCGGCTTTCTTTTCACACTTCGCAGCGAAGTTCGCTGCGAAGCCAAGCGGGTTGATTTCACTTTGCTGCGAACTTCCGCTGCGTACGAATGTAATCCGCCCGTAATCGAGACCGGCACGCGCCTGTACTCGGGCAACGCCGAGCCGCTCGAGGCGAGGGTTGACAACGTTTTCAACAGCGTCGAGCGCAAATGAACATGCGCTTAGCGCCATCACACCAGCCACTTGCGGGTCTCCTGGACCGAATCCTGCAAAAAGTCCGTCACCGCGAAGGCCTAATGGAAATCCACCAAAGTTGACGACAGTCTCAACGAAGCCGGACAGAACTGCATGAGCGAGATCTACGACCTCGGTTTCCTCATCCCAGAAGCTGCGTCCGGTGAAATCGGTCAAGTCTATGAACACGGCTACGATCGAGGCCGCTCGACGTTCGCCGACGGCGAGGTTTTCGAAGGCGGGGTGCCCCAATGCCTTCGATTCCAGTGCGGCAGACGCCCGGAGGGCCTCCTTCACCACGTAGTCGCCTCGCCGCGCACGGTAGTCCCGCAACACGGTGTCCCCGAAGTCGGTAGTCGTATAGTCACCCATCAGGAACTCCAGGCTCAGTCAAAGTTGCTCTGGTTTAAGCGGGGGGATTTAATGGCCTCATCTGCCCAGCTAGAGAAATTGCACAGTTAGGTCGAGGCATAAGTCGGCCTTCCGACTTTCACTTACTTGGCCAACTGTATGAACAGTTGGCCAAGTAAGTGTCAGCGTGGACGTCTAACGTGGAAAATGCCAAAGCTCCATCGGACCTCACGCCGCCCGCGGTTAGCCGTTGATATTTCGGGGATCTTTGCCGGGCTTCACGGTGTCCTTAGCTCGGATCTTCCCGTCGGTTCCACTGATCCTTACCTCGCCACCCCCGTTGTTACCCGAGTAGCCTTTGGCCGCCTTCGCAGCGCCAGCCTGTGTTGAGTGAACAGACGAGGCCCTTGAAGCGCCGTCGCGCTTTGCCTGCCACGTTCCGCCTTCACCTTTAGTTACGCTGTAATCGGCCATGTCATTTACTCCTGGTTCATGAGGTCGAACAAAGGAAAGAAATACGTCTCCCATCGAGCCGTGACGGGAGCTTCGAACGGTTGGGCTAAATCGCCAGCTAGGCCAGTTTTTCGCCGACTACTTAGGATGAAATCGCCAACTAGTTGCCAAACCGCGAACTAGCTTCCGATCTCACACCATTTGTATTGTCAAAGGGACCAAATGGGCTGTCCATCTACAGCAACAGTTGGAAGACTTCCAACTAGCCTGGCAGCTTCTTCCATTTAGGTGCGGTTCTTCCACTTAGGTCTGCGTCTCACAACCAGTTAGAAGTCCCAGTCCTCGTCTTCGGTGTTCACGGCCTTGCCGATCACGTAGGAAGACCCGGAGCCGGAGAAGAAGTCGTGGTTCTCGTCGGCGTTCGGGGACAGGGCCGAAAGGATGGCCGGGTTCACGTCCGTAACGGACGCCGGGAACATCGCTTCGTAGCCCAGGTTCATCAGGGCCTTGTTGGCGTTGTAGTGCAGGAACTTCTTGACGTCCTCGGCCAAGCCCACACCGTCGTACAGGTCGTGGGTGTACTGGACCTCGTTCTCGTACAGCTCGAAGAGCAGCTCGAACGTGTAGTCCTTGATTTCCTGGCGGCGCTCCTCGGACACGGTCTCCAGCGCGCGCTGGAACTTGTAGCCGATGTAGTAGCCGTGCACGGCCTCGTCACGGATGATCAGGCGGATGAGGTCGGCCGTGTTCGTGAGTTTGGCGCGCGAGGACCAGTACATGGGCAGGTAGAAGCCCGAGTAGAACAGGAAGCTCTCCAGCAGGGTGGAGGCCACCTTCCGTTTCAGGGGGTCGTCGCCCTGGTAGTAATCCATGACGATCTGCGCCTTCTTCTGAAGGTTCTCGTTCTCGGTGGACCAGCGGAACGCCTCGTCGATCTCCTTGGTGGAGGCCAGCGTGGAAAAGATCGAGGAGTAGCTCTTGGCGTGCACGGACTCCATGAACGCGATGTTCGTGTAGACGGCCTCTTCGTGCGGGGTCAGCGCATCCGGGATCAGGGAAACGGCGCCCACAGTGCCCTGGATGGTGTCCAGCAGGGTGAGCCCCGTGAACACGCGCATGGTGAGCTGCTGCTCGACTGGGGTCAGCGTGTTCCACGACTGGACGTCGTTGGACAGCGGCACCTTCTCCGGCAGCCAGAAGTTGTTCACCAGGCGGTTCCAGACATCCACGTCCTTGTCGTCCTGGATCCGGTTCCAGTTGATGGCCTCGACGTGGCTAAGCAGCTTGACCTTCTCGGTCATGTCATCCCCTAAGCGTTGGGTGGGTTTCTCTAAGTTAAAGCGTACGACGGCGGGCGGGCACCCGCCGTCGTACTCAACCTTTGGTCTCGACAGGCCCGACCAGCGGGGCTACAGCATGCAGGAGACGCAGCCCTCGACCTCGGTCCCTTCCAGCGCGAGCTGGCGGAGACGGATGTAGTAGATGGTCTTGATGCCCTTCTTCCAGGCGTAGATCTGGGCCTTGTTGATGTCGCGGGTGGTGGCGGTGTCCTTGAAGAACAGCGTCAGTGACAGGCCCTGGTCCACGTGCTGCGTCGCGGCGGCGTAGGTGTCAATGACCTTCTCGTAGCCGATCTCGTACGCGTCCTGATAGTACTCCAGGTTGTCGTTGGTCAGGTACGGCGCCGGGTAGTACACGCGGCCCAGCTTGCCTTCCTTGCGGATCTCGATCTTGGACGCCACCGGGTGAATCGAGGAGGTGGAGTTGTTGATGTAGGAGATCGAACCCGTCGGCGGAACAGCCTGCAGGTTCTGGTTGTAGATGCCGTGCTCCATGACGGAGGCCTTCAGCGCCTGCCAGTCAGCCTGGGTGGGGATGTGCACGTTCTTGAACAGGTCGCGGACCTTCTCGGTCTGCGGCACCCACTCTTGCTCCGTGTACTTGTCGAAGAACTCGCCGGAGGCGTACTTGGACTTCTCGAAGCCGCCGAACGTCTGGCCGGTTTCGATGGCCAGCAGGTTGGAGGCACGGACGGCGTGGTACACCACCGAGTAGAAGTAGATGTTGGTGAAGTCCAGGCCCTCTTCGGAACCGTAGTGGACCCGCTCGCGGGCCAGGTAGCCGTGCAGGTTCATCTGGCCCAAGCCAATGGCGTGGCTCTGGTCGTTGCCCCTGGCGATGGACGGCACCGAGGTGATGTTGGACATGTCGGACACTGCGGACAGGGACCGGATGGCCGTCTCGATGGTCAGGCCGAAGTCCGGCGAGTCCATGGTCTTGGCGATGTTCAGCGAACCGAGGTTGCAGGAAATGTCCTTGCCGGTCTCGTCGTAGGACAGGTCATCGTTGTACGTGGTGGGCTGGGAAACCTGGAGGATTTCCGAGCACAGGTTGGACATGATGATCTTGCCGTCGATCGGGTTGGCCCGGTTCACGGTGTCTTCGAACATGATGTACGGGTAGCCGGATTCGAACTGGATCTCGGCGAGGGTCTGGAAGAACTCCCGAGCCTTGATCTTGGTCTTCTTGATCCGGGAATCGTCCACCATCTCGTAGTACTTCTCGGTGACCGAGACGTCGGAGAAGGGCATGCCGTAGACGCGCTCCACGTCGTAGGGCGAGAACAGGTACATGTCCTCGTCCTTCTTGGCCAGCTCGAACGTGATGTCCGGGATGACGACGCCCAGCGAGAGGGTCTTGATGCGGATCTTCTCGTCCGCGTTCTCGCGCTTGGTGTCCAGGAAGCGGTAGATGTCCGGGTGGTGCGCGTGCAGGTACACGGCGCCGGCACCCTGGCGGGCACCGAGCTGGTTGGCGTAGGAGAAGCTGTCTTCGAGGAGCTTCATCACGGGGATGACGCCGGAGGACTGGTTCTCGATCTGCTTGATGGGCGCACCCACCTCGCGGATGTTGGTCAGTGCGAACGCCACGCCGCCACCGCGCTTGGACAGCTGCAGTGCGGAGTTGATGGAGCGGCCGATCGACTCCATGTTGTCTTCGATGCGGAGCAGGAAGCAGGAGACCAGCTCGCCGCGCTGCTTCTTGCCTGCGTTGAGGAAGGTGGGTGTGGCCGGCTGGAAGCGGCCGTCGATGATCTCATCCACCATCTGCAGGGCGAGCTGCTCGTTGCCGCGCGCCAGGTGCAGGGCCACCATGCAGACGCGGTCTTCGTAGCGCTCCAGGAAGCGCTTGCCGTCGAACGTCTTCAGCGTGTATGAGGTGTAGAACTTGAAGGCGCCCAGGAAGGTCTCGAAGCGGAACTTCTTCTTGTAGGCACGGTTGAACAGGTCACGGATGAAGTTCATCGTGTACTGGTCCAGCGTCTCGCGCTCGTAGTACTGGTTCTTCACCAGGTAGTCGAGCTTCTCCTCCAGGTCGTGGAAGAACACGGTGTTGTTGTTCACGTGCTGCAGGAAGTACTGGTGGGCGGCCTCGCGGTCGGCGTCGAACTGGATTTCGCCGTTCGGGCCGTAGAGGTTCAGCATGGCGTTCAGCTCGTGGTAACCCAAGCCCTTGTAGGCGGCGGGCATCTCAGGCTTCTGGGCCCTGGTTACTTCTGTGTCTGCGACAGTCGTGTCCAAAACGTGTCCAATCCTTGGTTGACCCGGGTGACGTCTTCCGGCGTTCCCATAAGTTCGAATCGATAAAGGTGGGGTACCTGGCATTTGGCGGCAATGATGTCCGCGGCCATGCAGTAGTTTTCCCCGAAGTTTGTGTTGCCGGCGCCGATGACGCCGCGGAGCAGTTGCCTGTTCTGCGGGTTGTTCAGGAACCGGATGACCTGCTTGGGAACGGACCCCTCTCCCCCGGTGCCGCCGTAGGTTGGCACAACCAGCACGAACGGCCGGGTGGCGAGGAGGGGTGCGTCCTTTGCATACAACGGGATCCGGGCCACCTTCCGGCCAAGCTTCGCGACGAAGCGGCTGGTGTTCTCGGATGCCGAGGAAAAGTAGATGAGCGGGCTGTCCGTGACGACCTGCTCCGGTTGGTGGTGCGAAGTGGCCGGCGGGGACACCTCCACGCGCTGAGCCGCGTGGTGTTGCGAAGCGCTTCGCTGTGCTGTTGGTGCTGCCATGGGAGTCACCTCAGCTGGTTGATGGTTGCCGGCAGGAAAAGCTGTGGCTCCTAGGCCACGGAGGAAACGGCTGACAGCGCGAGTTCCTCGATCTTGTCCGGGCGGAAGCCGGACCAGTGGTCCTGGTCGGTGACCACAACGGGAGCCTGCATGTAGCCCAATGCCTTCAGGCGCTCGAGTGCCTCGGCGTCCTGGGAGATGTCAACGCTCTGGTAGGTGATGCCCTTCTTGTCGAGCGCGCGGTAAGTGGCGTTGCACTGAACACAAGCAGGCTTCGTGTAAACCGTTACGGTCATTGTCCCTGTCCCCTTAGTTGAACTCTTCTGCTGGGTCGGTGTCCCCGTCCAGCTGTATGTAGATACTACATGTAGTGCAGACACCTCTTTGGAACCCCAAGATGATGTATTACAAGTATGTCATTTAATGCACCGTTAATCCACAGGCAGGGACTGGAAAAATGCCCGGGATCCCGGGATTTTTGCCGTCTTGGTCCACACCCTGTGGATGGGGTTGAACACATATGCACAGTCCGCGTGTCGTGATTCCCGGCGTGTCGCCCGGCCGTCCGGCCACAAGGAAAAGGGTCCCTGACCACTACATGTAGTGGTCAGGGACCCTTGGGACCTGCAGCACCCCCGGAGGACGCTGAACCGGCAGCCCTTCCGCCTAAGGCCTGGCTGGATTGAGCCGGGCGATGGCGGTGGACAACACAGTGGCGAAGCCGCACCATGCCGCATACGGAGCCAGCGATGCTCCGGCAACCCGGTTCAGCCGGTACGTCCTGCGCACCAGGTCTGCGCTGCTGGCCGCCAGTACCGCCGCCTCGGCAGCGGCCAGCCACGGCCGGCGGGAGCGCCAGAAGAACCAGCTCCACGAAGCGTTGAGTACCAGGTTGGCGGCCAGTGCACCCCTGTAGGCGCGCAGTTCCCGGCTGTGGTCCTTCCTGACCGGACCCGGAGTGTCGGCAGCCCTGTCCAGCTCCACCGCGTTGTCGAGTGCGGCGGCGGACGTCACGGCAAGGTCCGCATACAGGGCCGTCCACACCACGGGAAAGGCAATCGCGGGCGGCTGCCAGTCCGGCTTGCGCAGCTTAAGGTACCAACTGCTCCGGGGGTCCGTCGCAACACCGCCCGCGGCGGCGGTGGCCACCGTTGCCGCGGTGGTCCACGCGAGCGTCTTCAGTTTCATGCGTCCTCCTGTCCCCGCTGGGTACACGGTGAAACCTACAGCTGTGCCTCCCGGCGGTCCAGCACAATCTGCTGCACGTCAAGGTACCCGGACTGGAACCCGGCGCGCGAGTAGCAGAGGTAGAACAGCCACATCCGCTGGAACACGGCGTCGAAGCCCAGGTCCCCTACCTCGCGGGAACGGGCAAGGAACCGTTCCTCCCACAGCCGCAGGGTGGCAGCGTAGTGGTCGCCCATGCCCATCCGCTCCCGAACCCGCAGGGTGGTGTGCTGCTGCGTCACGCCCTCGATGGCCCGGACGGACGGCAGGAAGCCGCCGGGGAAGATGTACTTGTGCACCCAAGTGTAGGCGTTGCGGGTGGCCAGCATGCGCCCGTGCGGCATGGTGATCGCCTGGATGGCCACCTTTCCACCCGGGGCCAGGACGCGGTCGATCGTCTGGAAATAAATGGGCCAGTACTCATACCCCACGGCCTCGATCATCTCGACGGACACCACGGCGTCGTACTCCCCTTCCACGGCGCGGTAGTCCTGCAGGGCCACCGTCACGCGGTCCGCGAAGCCAGCCTCCGAAATGCGTTCCTGCGCCAGCGCCTGCTGCTCACTGGACAGCGTGACGCTGTAGACGGTGGCGCCGCGGGCAGCGGCACGCAGGGCAAGCTCACCCCAGCCGGTGCCGATTTCCAGCAAGCGGGTACCCTCGCCTACGCCGGCCTTGTCCAGCAGCCGGTCGATCTTGGCCTGCTGGGCCTCCGCCAGGGAATCCCACGCCACCGAGGACAGCGGCCCGGCCCCGCCGGGAAACAGCGCCGACGAGTAGCTCATGGTGGTGTCCAGGAAGTTGGAGAACAGGTCGTTGGACAGGTCGTAGTGCCGCGAAATGTTGCTGCGGGTGTTTTGTTCGGCGTTGCGTTCCTGGCGCGGCGTCCGCGGCAGGTACAGCGAGCGCAGCTTCTGCAGCGGCATGGGGATCAGCGTGTCCACCGAGGCCGCGAAGACTTCGAGCACCGCGGCCAGGTCGGATGCCTCCCAATCACCGGCCATGAAGGATTCGCCCAGCCCGATCAGCCCGTTGTCGCCGATCCGCGCCTCGAATGCTGCGGGCCGCAGCATGGTCATCACGGGGGCGTCCGGTCCGCCCATCCCCAGGACCGAACCGTCAGGGTATTCAACGCGCAGCGGAAGCCGCTTGACTGCACCCCTGAACATCAGGCCCGCGGCCTTCCCTGCAACATCGGCCTTGAGGCCCGACGGCGGCTGGGCAACACCGGGCCACAGGGCGGGATCGATGGTGGCGGGCGCAGCCGGGACCCCGCCGGCGGTCCAGGCTGCGGGCGGGTGGGTGGCGGCCGGCCCGTGGGTCTTGTTGTGGACGGAAGCTGAAGCAGTTCCGTTGTCGTCAGTCATTGTCATTGAACTGCCTCCTGTGAGGGGTGATGTGGTCTGGCAACGACGGGCAGGCGTCTTGCCCAGAGTTTAATGCCCTGGACCCGGATCAGGGCGGATACCAGCAGCGGCGCGGCAGGCACCGTCAAAGCCGCCGCGAGGATGTTGGAAATGGTGGCTGGCCTGCGGCGGCCGTCCATGGTGGCCACGAAGGGGCGGTGCCCTTCGCGCTCAAGGACGATGGACACCGCAAGCCTGTCCCCGGGGGCAGGGAGTTTCATCCGGTACTGCCCGTCGACGTCGTTGAAAGGTGAAACGTAGAACGCTTTCGGCACCGAGGCACGGCCGCCGGGATCGGTGTGCAGCAGGTAGCAATGCCGCTCGCCATAGGTGTTGTGGACCTCGGCCACCACGCACTGCAGTTCCCCGGTGGAGCGGTAGCACCAGAACAGCGTGAGCGGATTGAAGACGTAGCCAAAAACCCTGGCACTGGTCAGCATGTGGATAGCGCCGCCGTCGGGCTCTATTCCCTGGGTGCGCAGGTACCGCTCCACGTTGGAGCGGATGTCCGCGTCCGGATCGCCCAGGTGGTCTCCGGCGCGGAACACCGCGAGTGGCCGGAGCAGCCCGGGCAGGCGGGGAAGGTTGTCGACGTCCACGAACCAGCTGTAGCTCCGGTAGGTGAAAGCATTCTTCAACGGGGTGCGCCGCACATGGGAAATGGACGTGCGGTAGATCGAGGCCTCCATGGTCATACAGGTTCTGCGGACAGCAGTTCCCGCTCCCCCTCGCCGGTGGAGTCCGTGGAATCGTCGGCCCGGGCCACCGGCCAGGTGCGGCCCAGCTTCTCCGCGGCGCGTACCCCGGAGAGGGCTCCGTCCTCGTGGAAGCCCCAGCCAAGGTACGCCCCGGCGTAAGCGATCCTGCCGTCGCCCAGCGCCGCGATGGCCTGCTGGGCTTTCAGGGATTCCGGAGTGTACTGCGGGTGTTCGTACACCATCCGTTCCAGCACGGCGTCGTCGGAGATCAGCTCCGACTCGCCCAGGCTCACCAGGTAGGGGCGGCCGTCCGCGGGCTCAAGCCGCTGCAGCCGGGTGAGGTCGTAGCTCACCAGCACCTTGTCCGGCCGGGCGTCGCAGGCCGGGAGCCGGTAGTTCCAGGACGCCTTGGCGTTGTCCGCCGCGGGCAGGACCGCCGGGTCCTGGTGGAACACGGTGTGGTTCACGGAATAGGGCATGCCGGCGAGCGCCTCCTTTTCCTCCGGCGTGGCGTCGGCCAGGAAGCCGAGTGCCTGGGCGGGATGGGTGGCGATCACGACGGCGTCAAAGCCTTCCAGCCCGCCGGCCGTTGCCAGCTCCACGCCCTCGGGCAGGCGCCGGATGGCGGTCACGGGAGTGTTGAGGCGCACGTCGGGGAGCGTGGCGGCAAGCTTTTCGACGTACCGTGCCGAGCCGCCGGTCACGGTGCGCCACTGAGGCGAGCCCTTGACTCCCAGCATGCCGTGGTGGCCAAGGAACGTGAAGAGGTACCGCGCCGGATAGGCCAGGGCGGTGGTGGGATCGCAGGACCAGACGGCGCTGACCACCGGGGTCATGAAGTGGGAAATGAAGTAGCTGCTGAACTTTTCCCGCGCCAGGAATTCCCCCAGCGTCAGTTCGGGCACGTCGACTTCGTCGCTGACGGCCGACGGCGGCGCCGTCCTGAGCAGTGCCCTCGCCTTCCGGTAAAAGCGGGTGACCTCCAGCAGCATCAGCAGGTAACGGCCGCGCAGCAGGCTGGAGGGCTTGGCGATGATTCCGCGCGCGCCGTCGCGGGCGCCGGCGTATTCCAGTCCGCAGCCGTCGCAGCGGATGGACATGCTCATCTCGGAGTCCTGGGTTTCGACGCCAAGTTCCGCGAAGAGCCGGAGCAGGGTGGGATAGGTCCGTTCGTTGTGCACGATGAACCCGGTGTCCACGCCGATGACGCTTCCGTCGGCCTGGGGCATGTCGTGGGTGTGGGCATGGCCGCCCAGCCGCGAATCGGCCTCAAACAGGGTGACGTCGTCCTGCCTGTTCAGTACGTAGGCGGCGGTCAATCCGGCCACCCCGCTGCCGATCACGGCTACGCGCCGCCGGCCGCCTGCACTTACTGCTGGGTCAAGTGACACTTCAGGCTCCTCTGCTGAACATTGCCGCTGTGCTGGTTATACAGACGGCTATTCGGCGCGGTCGCGGCGGCGGATGGGTGCAGTACTGTGAACTGGTGGTAAACCCCGTACACCTGAAGACCTTACTGGAGGTCACGCGGCTGGGATCGTTCGCTGCGGCAGCCGCAACACTCGGCTACACGGCCTCCGCCGTCTCGCAGCAGATGTCAGCATTGGAGCGGGAAACGGGAGTCACCCTCTTCCAGCGGTCGGCGCGCGCCGTGATCCCTACGGAAGCCGCCGTCGTCATGACCCGGCACGCCGCCAAAGTGCTCACGGACATCGAAGCACTGATGGCCGCCGCCTCACGGACGCAGGACACCGGCAGCCAGGAACTGCGGCTGGGGATCTTTCCCAGCCTGGCAACGTACGTCCTGCCGCGGATCCTCAAGAATCCCGCGTGGAAGAAGCTGGGAATCGACCTGCGGGTATCCGTCGCAGAACCGGGCCAGACCATCCAGGGGCTGCGCACCGGAGGCGACCTGGACCTGGCCGTGGTGTTCCAGGTGGGCCAGACCGGCTTCGCGTGGCCCAACACGATCAACCGGCAGTGGATCGGCGACGATGATTTCCGGGTGGTGCTTCCCGCCGGCTGGGGCTTCCGGGCCGATGCGAAGGTCGCGGCCGACCACCTCTCCGAGATGCCCTGGATCATGCACCATCCCGGCACCAGTGACGCCATGGTCATTGAGCGCCTCTTCGCCGGCTGCAACCTGCACCCGCGGGTGGTGGCGCACAGCGATGACTTCCATGCCAGCCTGGAGATGGCGGCTGCCGGCCTGGGCGCTGCCCTGGTTCCGGAACTGGCGCTGCGGAACAAGCCCGCAGGCGTGGTGGTGCTGGACGTCCCCGAAATCCGGCTGGCACGGAACGTCTTTGCGCTGCTGATCAATGACCGGAAAACGGCCCGGGTGCAGCTTTTCGTTGACCTGCTGGCCGAAACGCTCGCGGGGATGCGCACCGCGGTGAATTAGCCCGGAACGCTGGAATGGTCTGCCCTTCGGGTCTATGTTGAGAATATGAACAAGGTAGCGAGCCAGCACTTTGGGGAGATTGAGCTCAACCACGGCATGGATCACCTCTTCGCCGCCAAACATGAGCTGCGCGGCCATCCGCTGGAACTCGACCTGAACATCAACGCCCACGACCACTTCGATGAAGCCGCGCTGCGCAAAGTCGAGTACCGGCTGCGGTTCCTGCCCGAACTGGTGGACGAGGTCCGGGAAATGATTGCGGAGGAACTGGAGCAGGAGGGCACCAGCCCGCAGGAGTACCTGCACTTCCACTGCAACGCGCTCAAGGAAGAACAGCTGCACAAGGTCTTCGGCGTCCAGGACCGGAGCCAGCTTACCAACGAGGTGTTCCTCAAGGCCCTGAAACTGGGGCACGTGGCCATTTACCCCGGTCAGCCGGAGCGCTACTTCGTTCTTGATTTCACCCTCGGGGAGCACTTCACCGATGAGGTGCTGGTGGCGTCCGCGGACCAGGACGGCGTGGTGGACGACGAAATCGTCTGGGAGTCCTGAAACAGGGCTCCACGAAACCCCCCGCGCAGAGGATGGTGGGCGTCCATGGATGGGATCCAGGGCAGGCGCAGGACCTGGCGGCTGGCTGCGTCCCTCCTTCTCGCCGGCGTGGCGGCCTCGATTCTTGCCGGCGTGTTCCACGCCGAATCCCACGACGCGAACGACCACGTTGCCTCATTCACCGCCTACGCCGAAAGCGGCGTGTGGACCGCTGTCCATCTGGGCCAGTTCATAGGCATGGCCTTGGTGTGCGCCGGCCTGGTTGCCCTCTGGCCCGCCGTCGACATCCAGCGGCACGCCGTGTCCTGGACTGCCCGCTTCGGTGTCCTCTCCGCAGCTGCCGCCCTGGCGCTCTATGCAGCCCTGCAGGCGGTGGACGGCGTGGCACTGAAGCAGGCGGTGGATGCCTGGGCCGCCGCGCCCGAGCCGGAGAAACCGGCACGGTTCGCCACGGCAGAGGGCATCCGGTGGCTGGAATGGGGAATGCGCAGCTACCAGAACTTCCTGCTGGGCACCGCGCTGGTGCTTCTGGGTGTTGTTGTCGCAGCGGCCCGCGACGTTTCCCGCATGATCGGCTACCTCATGGCACTGTCCGGGCTGGCATACCTGGCCCAGGGCTGGATCATCGGGGTATCAGGATTTTCGGCGGCAAACACGCTGCCCACCTTGGTGGGCATCGTGGCGATCCTCGCATGGACCGTGTGGCTGCTGGTGAGCGCCCTGAGGATGAAAGAGGCGGCGCCGGCAGGCCACATGGGGTGACCTGCCGGCGTGCGGCCCGTCTCGGTCAGCGTGCCGTTTCCAGCAGTCCTGCCCGGACGGCTTGCGTGGCCTTGACCAGGTTCCGCAGGGATTCCTCAGTTTCGGCGTGGCCGCGGGTCTTCAGGCCGCAGTCAGGGTTGACCCAGAGCTGGCGGGACGGTACATGCCGGACGGCGGTGCTGATCAGCTCAGTGACTTCCTGCTCGCCGGGAACGCGCGGGGAGTGGATGTCGTAGACGCCGCGGCCAAAGCCGCGTGGCCTCAAGGTCGTGGACAACCTCCATGCGGGAACGGGCGGCCTCGATGGAGCGGTGCCGGGACGGCGTTCAGCTGGCCAGCTGGGGCCGGGCAACGGCAGCCCGGGCGTGGCTGCTGCGGTGGTGGCGCGGCAGGGCCAGCTTGTCCAGCACTTCCAGGGCACTCTGGTGCTCGTTGAAGGTGTAGAGGTGGATTCCGGGGGCGCCGGCATCGAGGGCGGCGTTGGCGAGGTCGACGGTGGCGTCTACGCCGATGTGGAGCCTATCAATGTCGTTGTCCGCAGCCGCGAGGCGTTCCATCAGCCTGGGCGCCGGTTCCACTCCTGCCAACTCCCCCAGCCGCTTGAGGCGGCGGAGGCTGGTGAACGGCATGACGCCGGGGATGATGGGAATGGTCACGCCGGCACGGCGGGCCCGCGTGAGCAGGTCCTCATACTGCGCGGCTTCGAAAAACACCTGGGTGATGGCGAAATCGGCGCCGGAACGCTGCTTGGCGAGAAGCACTTCGACGTCGTGGTCCTCGCTGGGTGACTCCGGGTGGCGGGTGGGATAGGCAGCCACGCCAACAGCGATCTTTCCGGCACAGAGCAGGGCCGAACGGCGCTGCTCCACGCGGCGGATGAGGTCGATCAGGTGCTGGGCGTACCGCAGGGACCCGGCCGCCGGCTGGGCACTGTCCTTGGGGAGGTCGCCGCGCAAGGCGAGAATGCCGCGCACCCCGATGTCCAGCAGGTCGCCGATGATCGCCGCAAGTTCCTGGGGGGTGTTGCCCACACAGGTCAGGTGGGCCAGGGGCCGCAGGGTGGTTTCGACCAGGAGCCGGTTGATGAGCTCGAGGGCGGTGTCCCGGTTTGATCCGCTGGCGCCGTACGTCACGGAGACGTAGTCGGGCTCGGTGGTCTCCAACTCGCGGATCGTGGTCCAGAGGGTTTCCGCCGCCGCGGGCGAACGCGGCGGGAACAGTTCATAGGAGAGCGCCACCGGGGCGGTCTCGGGCAACTGGGGATGTGCGTCAATAAGGCTTGGTGGTGACATTTGCGTCCTTGGCTTTTGGGCCATTGGGGATGCCTGCCTGAAGGGGGCGGACAACCGGCAATGAATTTGAGTTTGGGAACACGGAGGGACTCCACGAGGACGCAGCCGCGACTGCACGCCTGGAATGAAGTAGTCCGTGAGCAAATGTCAGGCCCACATGGGGGCACCCACACCCTCCGGAGCGGAGGATCGCTGACACGTTACCGCGGTAACTTGTCTACGACTCTAGGGGGCAGGCGGTCCGGGGACAAGTCGGCACCGAATTAAGACGCAGTTTTACAGGTTGTTTCTTCCGCCAACAGAATTTTCTTCGCCCACAACCGTTCCTACCAGGGCCGCTCCGGCGCGGTCCCGCCGTTGCTGTCCAGGAACTCCTCCCGTTCGCGCCCGCTGTTCCGCTCGCGCTCGGCCTGCCGCGCACTGTCCTGCAGCTGGCCCAGTTGGCTCTGCCGCGTGTCACCGGATGGGTCCGGAGACGGCTCGCCCGCCTGCGCAGGGTCCTGCGCCGCTTTTTGTCCCGCAGCCCCCAGTTTGTCTTCGAGCCGCCCTTCAGCGTTCGACAACCGGCTGCCCGCTCCATCCTCCGCGTCGTTGGACCGGCAGCTTTCCGGCGCCCGCCCGGCAACGTCCAGCGCCTGCCTGAAGAGTGGAACGGCCGACGCCGGGTCGCCGGCCTGGAGGCGCTGGTCACCAAGGCGTTCAATCACCAGGACCAGGTTCACCCGAACCAGGCATTCGTCGCCCGAGCCTGCCGGGACCATCTGCAGTGACTGTTCAAACAGGGCTCTGGCAGCCCCGTCATCACCGGCCAGCACGGAAGCGTCCCCCGCGGCGAACGGCGCCTTGTGCGGCTCCACCAGGTTGGCTATTCCCAGGCCGCCGGCCGCCGTGCCCACAGTGGATGCGCTTCCGGCCTCGAAACCGGCGGCGGCCTGACGGGCGAGGATACCCAGGCTGAGGAGCTTGGCGGCGAAGCACAGTATGAGGAGCACCGGCAGCACGGACCACAGCAGCAGCCGGCGCCTGCGGACCGTGGCGTTCACCGTACCCCCCTTTCGCCGGGAGAAGGCCGAAACCCGCGAAGCTGCCGCAGGATGCCCACCGCTTCCGGCACGGCCAGCAGGAAAGCTCCGGCGGCGAAGATCCAATAAAGCTCAGTGGCCGCGGCCAGCGAACCGTCCTGGTCTGACCGTTCGGCCCTGCCGGGGTGCGCCTGTTCCATCATGGCCGCCACCGGATCGCCGGCAGCACGGTGGACATAGGGCACGCCCAGCTGGGAGGCAACGGTCCGCAGCCGGCCTTCGTCGATGACCGACAGTGCGTCCCCCGCGCCGCCAGCCCGGGTGTCCTGCACGTACTCCGCCGGCGCCCGCGGAACGTTCCCTCCCCCGGTTCCCCCGCCGTCGGAGGCCTGGCCGGTGTTCTCCTTCATCCGGCCGCCGCCGGGCGTCCCGTAACCCAGCACCGCTCCCCCGGCCACCAATCCGCCGTCGACCTTCATGGCCTCAGGCTCATTGCCGCTGGTTTGCTCACCGTCCCCCAGGTAGTACACCAGCCTGGGCCGCCCGGGCTGGCTGTCCCGGGCAGCGGCCAGACGCTCGAAAAGCACCTCCCTGGCGGCGGTGATGCTGCTGCCCCTCGCATAGGCGGTCACCTGTGGTTCCATGACGTCCGTGATGGTCTCAAGCGCCAGCGTGTCGGTGCTGAGCGGCATCCGGACGTGCGCGGTGGTGTCGAAGGTGATCACGGAGAAACGGGCGCCGGGCAGCCGTTCTGCGATGGCCTTGATGTCCTTGCGGACGCCCTCCAGGCGCGGAGAGCCATTGCCGTAGTCCTCGGCCACCATGCTGGTGGTGGTGTCCACCACGAAGAACACGTTGAGGTCGGCTGTGGCAGCCTGCACGGAGCCGCCGGGCACGCTGGGCCGCAGGACTGCTGCCAGGAGCACCAGGACGATGGCCCCCCGCCGCAGCCACGCCCTGCTGCGCAGCGGTGTCGGCTGCAGGCGCCACAGGATTGCGCACAGGACCAGCCCGGACAACAACGCAACACCCAGCGGCAGGGCCGGAACTTCTGAGAACACGGCGCGTGGCGCCCCCTGGATCCCCGCCGTTTCGGTTCGCTCCACGGCGGCGACAATTCCCGGCACAGCATCGGGACTGTCCAGGGCGTAGTACGAACCGCCGGTGGACTCCGCTGCAGCACGCAGCTGGGCACCGGGCTGGTCGGAACCGCTGCCGTAGTCCAGGTCGCCCGGATTCAAGGCGTAGACGCGCACGGACCGCTCCTTGGCCAGCTGCGCAGCCTGCTCCAGGGTCATGATCGGCTTGCCGGAAAGGAAGTTGTCCGTGGCCAGCGCCACCGACCGCGAGCGCGTCGGCGTACTGCCCCCGCCTGCGGCGGTCCCGGCAGCAGCGGAGGATCCGCCGGTGCTGCCTGGGAAGCTGTTGAGGCAGGATGCCAGGCCGTCACCAATCAGGGACGATCCCCTGCCGCTCCAGGTGCCGTCCAGGAATCCGGAACTGCCGGGCTTGCCGTTGAAGGCGTCTTTGGCGCCCTGGAGCTGCTCCTGGGCGTAGGCGTAGTCGTCGGTCAGCGGAAAGACCTGGATGGCGCTGCTGTCGAAAATGGTCAGGCCGATCCGCTCGCCGTCGAAGTCTTTCGCCAGCCCGGCGAAGACGTCCACTACCGCGGCGTCGGCACTGCTCATGGAGCCGGACGCATCCAGACACAGCATGATGTCGCGGTTGTGCTGCTCCGGGCGGATGGTGGTCACGTCAGCCGGCCGTGCTGCCGCAACAGCCGCAGAGGCCAGCAGCACCGCGCAGGCCGTTCCGGCCGCGGCCAGCAGGCGGCGGTGGCGCCTGAGGGCTGCCTGGTATTCCGGGAGCCGCGTGAGCCTGTCGGCGTGCGCCACGGGCCGTCGTCGTTCATTGGGGCGCCGGTTCCTGCGCAACGCGATCCATGCCGCAGCCCCGGCAGCAACAGCGGCGGGCGGCAGCAGCCACCAGAAGATCAGTTCCACGCCCGCACCGCCTCGGAAGCCCTTGCCGCCGACGCAGTGACAGATGGCAGCGGGCCGGGCCCGAACTCGGCGGGGTAAAGGGCTTCGATAACAGCGGCGGCCGCCGGGAGGGGGTGCCGGGCCAGGTCCTGGTGGGTCATCCTGGTGGCATCGACACCCGTTGCGTCCCGGACAAACCCGCGCAGCAGGAGGCTGATCTCCTGGTGCGCGGCACGTTCGGCAAGGTTTCCGGCCGCCGCTTCCCGGTCCACATCCTGGATGCGCTGGAGGTACGCCGCCTTGAGTGCAGGCAGTTCCGTCAGGGCGGACCGGGAGCCGGCGCTGCCGGGTTGGGAGCGGGCAGCCGGGCGGGTGGTGGCAAGCACGAAGACGTACCACCCGGCCACCAGGGCCAGGAGTGCCGCGCCGCACCACATCCAGGCGGGGCTGTACTGCAACGGGCCGTAGAAGCCGGGATCAGCCTGCACGCCGGTGCCTTTCCAGGAGGGCGAACAGGCCGGTGATGACGTCCCCGCTGCCGGCCACTTCACCCTCCGTGATCCCGGCCGCGCGCAACATGGCCTTCCGGCCCGCGCCGCGTTCTTCGGCGGCTGTGGCGTAGGCGGCCGCCACTGCCGCGGACGTGGCCGGCTGCCAGGCCAGGAGGGAGGAATCGGCCACGCTGTAGGAGTCCCCGCCGGCGTGTGGGCTTGCCCCGGCCACGGGTGAGGGCGCCAGTTCCGCGTCCCTGACCGTCAGCCAGAGGATCTCGTGCTGGGCGCGCAGCCGGCGCAGGAGCCGGCCGGTGGCATCGTCCGCGGCCAGTTCGTCAGCGACGACGAAGAGCAGGTAGCGGCCCTTGATGTTGCGCGCCACGTAGTCGAGCTGGTCCTGGATCCTGCTGGCTGCCGCTTCCAGGCCGGTGTGGGAGTCCACGTGCCGCAGCAGCCGTTCCAGGTGGGCCTCCCCGCTTTTAGCCGGGAAGGAACGGGTGGCCGATGAGTCACCGCATACCAGCCCCACCACGTCGCCGTGCCGGTGGGCCAGGTAGCCCAGGACGCCGAGGGACAGCACGGCGATGTCCTTTTTCACTTCCCCGGACAGCGCCTCCGCGGCCATGTTGCGCCCCGTGTCGGTGACGAGGAGGACAGTCTGGCGGCGGACAGCCACGTAACGCCGGATCAGGGGTGAGCCGTGGCGCGCCGACGCTTTCCAGTCGATATCGCGGACCTCGTCGCCGGGCACGTAGGCGCGCAGGTCATCGAAGTCCAGGCTGCGGCCCCTGAACACCGAGCCGTACTCGCCGTCGAGCATGCCGCGGGCTTTGCGGTGCGCGAAGATGGCCATCTTCGATTTCACACGCTGGAGGAGGCTGGCCATGCGGGGTCAAGGAGTCTGGACGGCGGCCACGACGGCGTCGATCACCGATTCCACGGGAACCTGCTCGGCCACCGCATCGAAGTTCAGGATAAGCCGGTGCCGCAGCACCCTGTGGGCCAGCGACCTGACGTCCTCGGGGATGACGTGGTCCCTGCCGTTCAGCAGCGCCACCGCACGGGCTGCCCGGCTGAAGGCGATGCTGGCACGGGGGCTGGCGCCGAACTCGATGAACCCGGCAAGCCTGGCGTCGATGTACTGGGACGCGTTCCGGGTCACGTACACCAGTCCCACGATGTAGTTGATGACGGCCGGATCGATGTAGATGCGGGTGGCCAGTTCCTGGATCTCGGTGACGGCATCCAGGGAGGCGGCTGCGGCGGGCTTCTGTCCGGGTGTGTAGACGCCGGCGTCGATCCTGCGGATGATCTCGGCCTCTTCCGCAGGACTGGGGTAGTCCAGGACGTCCTTGAGTATGAAGCGGTCCATCTGCGCCTCAGGCAACTGGTACGTGCCCTCCTGCTCGATGGGGTTCTGGGTGGCCAGGACCAGGAACGGGGAGGGCAGCCGGTAGTCCTGGCCGCCGATGGACGTCTGGCGTTCCTGCATCGCCTCCAGCATGGCGCTCTGCGTCTTGGCGCTGGAGCGGTTGATCTCATCCAGCAGCACGATGTTGGCGTGGACCGGGCCGAGCTGCGTGTGGAAGCTGCCCTTCGCGGCGTCGTAGATCTGGGTTCCCACGATGTCGCTGGGCAGCAGGTCCGGGGTGCACTGGATGCGGCGGAACTCACCGCTGACGGCGTCGGCCAGGGTCTGCGCGGCGGTGGTCTTGGCCAGTCCCGGGACGCTCTCCAGCAGGATGTGGCCGCCGGTCAGCAGGCCCACCAGCAGCGATTCCCGCAGCCGGGACTGCCCCACAACCTTCGCATCGAAACTGCGTGAGATGTTGGCGGCCACCTGCTGCGCCCTGGCCAGCTCCGCAGGCTGGATTCTTGCGGGCACACTGGTCGAAAGCACTGGTTTCCCCCTGATGACGGTTTTGGGCGCGCGGTCCGGGCCGGCCGGGTCCCGTCCGCCATCCTATCCAAGCCGGGCAGCCCGGGTCCGGCAATGGGCACCCCTCCCCATGCGGGTCCGGCAGGTCTATCCTTTTGCCATGATTGAGCTTCCAGCCAGTTACAAGGAATATCTCGCCGACAAGAGCCAGGTGGTCATCGACACGGTCAGGCCCGTCCTGATGCAGTCCGCGGCCGAAAAGCTGCACGGCGTCCGCGTGGTGGACACCCATCACGGCCACCAGGCCCACTTGGACGACACCCTGCCGTTCGGTGTGGTGCTTGAAGACATCGATTAGCCCCTGACAGCTCCCGACAGGGCCAGTGAGTTGCCGGACCCGCGCGCCACGATGGCGTAAAGGGCCAGGACAGGAACCGAATAGAGGATGGAGAATGCGGCCAGCTGGCCGTACGCCACTGCCCCGTGCTGACCGAAGAAGCTGAAGATCGATACTGCTGCCGGCTGCCTTCCCTCGGAGAGCAGCAGCACGAACGGGACGAAGAAGTTCCCCCAGGCCTGGATGAACACGAAGATGAACACTACGCCCAGGCCCGGGCCCACAAGGGGAAGCACGATTGAACGCAGCCCGGCCAGCCTGGAGGCGCCGTCCACCCAGGCTGCTTCCTCCAGAGCCAGCGGTACGGCGTCCATGAAGTTCCTGGTCATCCAGATCGCCATGGGCAAGCTGGTGGCGGCCAGGAACAGCACCGTGGCCGGCAGGGAATCCAGCAGGCGGAGCTGCACGAACAGGCCGTAAACCGGCACCATGATGGCCGTGATGGGCAGGCAGGTACCGAACAGGATGCCGTACATGAAGGGCGTCGTGAAGCGTGACCGGTAGCGGGACAGGGGGTAGGCGGCAAGCACGGCCGCCGCCAGCGTCACCAGCCCGGTACCCGCGGACAGCAGGAGGCTGTTCCACAGCGGGCGGAAGAGCAGTTCAGGAGTCAGGACGGCGGCGAAGTTATCCAGTCCGGGCTGTTGGGGGACCTTGACCGCGTGCCCGGCGGAGGGGTCCACTGAACCGAGGACCAGCCAGAGCAGGGGCAGCAGGAAGCAGGCGCCGGTCAGCAGCAGGGCCACGTCCACCCAGGTGCTGCGGGCAAGTACGTTGCGGGCGGTCACGGTCTCTGCTCCCTGAGGAGGCGGAGGTAGGCTGCCCCGAACACTGCGCCGATGAGGATCAGGACCGTAGCGACGGCAGTGCCGTAGCCGATGTCCCCGAATTTGAAGGCTTCCTGGTAGGCCATAACGGGGAGCGTGGTGCTGCCGTTGGCAGGGCCCCCGGCGGTCATGACCCAAATCAGGGTGAAGACGGCGAGTGTCTGCAGCGTGACCAGCATCAGGTTGGTGGCAATGCTGCCCCGGATCACGGGCAGCGTGATGAACGCCAGCCGCTGCCAGGCGCCCGCTCCGTCCATCTGCGCGGCCTCGGTCAGCTCGCCGGGGACCCCACTGAGTGCGGACCGGTACACCAGCATGGAAAAGGCGGTTCCGCGCCACACGTTGGCCAGGATCACGGCCGCCATGGGAACCGTATAGAGCCAGTCGGTTTCCGGCACCCCCAGCCTGCCCAGGAGTTGGTTGAGTGTCCCGTCGCGGCTGAAAAAGGCGTAGGCCGCGAACGCCGCCACGATCTCCGGCAGGACCCAGGCGGCCACGACGGCGGTCCCAACGGTTGCGGAGACCACGGGCCGTGCACGCCGCATCAGGACCGCAAGGGCGAGCCCCAGTACGTTCTGGCCCAGGATCGCCGAACCGGCGACGAACAGGACGGTCAGGGCCAGCGAAAGCGGAAGGACCGGGTCCTGCAGCAGCCGCTGGTAGTTGTCCAGCCCCACCCATTCGGGGTTCCTGGCATGCCGGCCGGTCAGTCCGGCGTTGGTGAGCGAGGCGTGGAAAGCCCACAGCACGGGGCCGGCGAGGAACACGAGCAGGAGCACGGCGGCGGGAAGGACCGGCAGATAGCGAAGCACTTGCCGTGTGCGGTGGCTGGCGGGCACCGCTACTTCCGGATGGTTTTGTCGCCGCCCACAATGCCGGCCACGGCCGTGTCATAATCCGCCGCCGCCTGCTCCGGCGTCCTGCTGCCGGTGATCACGGCCTCGGTGGCCTCCTGCACGGCAGCGGAGATGCGTGGATAGTCGGACGTCGCGGGCCGGTACCTGGTGACCGCGACCAGGCTGGACACGTCCTTCACGAACGGGTTGGCCGACTGGTAGCCGGGGTCGGCGGCGACGTCGGTGCGGACGGCGATCTGCGAGCTGTCCACCGTGAACGCCAGGGAGTTCTTTGCGTTCAGGGCGGTGGTCAGGAAATTGAACGCGAGGTCGGGCTGCTTGGTTTCCGCGCCCAGGGCCAACGTCCACCCTCCGGACATGCTCACTGCACCGGGCTCGGCCCCGGTCTGGGTTGGGAACGGTGCCACTGCCATGTCCTGCCCGTAGCCCGGCCAGGCATAGCTTCCGCCGTCCTGCCAGAACGACGGCGCGTAGGAGCCTTCCACGGTTGCGCCAAGTTTTGCCTTGGGGAACCATTCGCCGAACACCTTCTTCCAGATGTTCGGGTCCAGCGCCTCGGCCGGGGGAACTGCGAGCTTTTCCCCATAGAGGGTTTCGAGGAAGGTGAGCGAATCCTTGAAGCCGGCCGAGCCAACGACCCACTTTTTCGAATCCTGGTCATAAAGGCCCGCGCCGGTGCCGTACAGGAGCTCGTAGAAACCCTGCATCACGCTTCCTTCACCGGTGCCCTTGCCGGCATACATGTTGAAGGGGATCACATCCGGCTGGGAGGCTTTGATCTTCCTGGCGGTGTCCAGGATGTCCTGCCAGCTGGACGGACGCCACGGCAGGCCGATGCCGGCAGCCTCAAAAACCTTCTTGTTGTACCAGATGGCGCGCGTGTCGGTGCCCAGCGGCACCGCGTACGTGCCGCCGTCGTCCGCTTTGCCTGCTTCCTTGGCGCCCGCGTCAAACGTGTTCCAGTCCCCCCACCCGGACAGGCGGCTGTCGAGGTTCAGGAGGTAGCCGGCGTCCACGTCGGAGCGGACCTTGAACGTGTCCTCGTAGAAGACGTCCGGGGCGGTGGAGGGCGACCGCAGCGCCAGGGCCAGCTTGGTGCCGTAGTCGTCGTCATTGGCCTGGATGG
This sequence comes from Arthrobacter sp. NicSoilC5, assembly GCF_019977395.1. Classification (NCBI taxonomy): domain Bacteria; kingdom Bacillati; phylum Actinomycetota; class Actinomycetes; order Micrococcales; family Micrococcaceae; genus Arthrobacter; species Arthrobacter sp. NicSoilC5. The sequence goes on from NZ_AP024660.1 coordinate 1,027,600, forward strand.
GCTGCAGTTCGATCGTGACGCCCTGGTTTGCGGCTTCGAACTCCTTCTTCGCGTTCTGGAACATGGTGTCCAGCGCGGTGAACGAGTCTGTCTTCTGGTATGCCACCTTGATGGTCCTGTTTCCGCCCGCCGGATCGGCAGGCGTGCAGGCTGCGAGGACCATGACCGCGGCGGCCACCACGGATAATGTCTTGGATGCCCGGCGAAACATGTCGCGGTCAGCTTTCCAGCAGGAGCCGTTGGGCGCGGGGCGCGAGCGTATGTTCAAGGACCAGCGAGGCTGCGCCGATGGCGCCCACGTCCTCCCCCACCCCGGTGCCCACAACTTCGATGGGGTGGATCAGGCGGGCGGCGCTGTTGGCATCCAGCAGCGGCGGGACCAGTTCGAGGTAGCGCTGCGACAGGCAGGTCCAGAACGGGCCACCGAAAACCACCCGTTCAACATCCAGGGTGTTGGTGACCACCGATACCGCCCGGGCAACCAGGACGGCGGATTTGTCCAGGATGGCGGCGGCACCTTCGTCCCCTGCGTACGCACGGGCGCACAGCTCGGAAAAGCTCTGCTGGATTTCGGCGGCGCTCCCGGCCTGCGCGCCCTCCAGGATTCCCGCGGCCACCGCTTCCGCCACCAGGACCTGCGGAATGGCGGAGGATTTGACGCAGCCGCGCTGTCCGCAGTCGCAAAGGGGTCCGCCCGGGTCCACGATGATGTGGCCGATTTCGCCGGCGTTGCCGGACGTCCCCCGGACCACTTCATCGTTGAGGACGATCCCGCAGCCGATGCCGGTACCCATGTACATGAACACGAAACTGCCGGCGCCGCTGGGGCCGCCGGCCCACGTTTCCGCCACGGCAGCGCTGGTCACATCCTTGTCCACCAGCACGGAGTAGCCGGTGGCCTTGGCCAGGGCGTCCCGCAGTTCCACCCGGTCCCACCCGGGAAGAAGCGGCGGGTCCACCACAGTGCCGTGGTCGAGGTCGATGGGGCCGGGAGCGGCCACTCCGAGTCCTGCGATGCGGCCCTGGTCCACGCCGGAATCCTCCACGAGCTGGGCCAGCTCCGCGGCGATGGTGGCAATGACGGCGGCCGGATCGTTTCCGCCGGGGGTCTTGATCCGTGAGTGCCGTACCACCGCTCCGACGAGGTCCAGCACCACGAACGTTGTCACGGCCGGGTCCAGGTGGACCCCCAGGGCGTACATGCCACCGGGGTTGAGGCGGAGGATGGTGCGCGGCTTGCCGGGGCCGCTGCCCTCCTTGCCTGCCTCGACGATCAGGTGCTGGTCCAGCAGCCGGCGGGAAATGTTCGAAATGGTCTGGGGCGACAGGCCGACGATCTGGGCGAGTTCCACCCGGCTGAGTCCCCCGGACGTCCTGCGGATTGCGTCGAGGATGACGGTGAGGTTGAAGTCCCCCATCCTGGGCAAGTTGGTTCCGCGCCTCGGAGAGGATTGGCGGATCTCAGACACTGTGTCCCCTAAACGTCTTCGGCTACCTGGCGGTGGTGATGCTTTGAATCGTACGTCAAGCGTGCGCCCGCGCCCACATGCGCGGGCAGCGGCGCGGCGGATGTTTTGGCCGGTGAGGCCGGGGATTGGCTCACCGTGAGCTGCGTGTGCTGCGGGTGACCGTGAACTTTGGGTTCCGGCCCTCTACCACCGTGGGTCCTACGTGCCGCTCCAGGGCCGCGAGGTAGGCCAGGTGCCGGTTGTAGACCGTCCACAGCTCGCCGCCGGGCGCCAGGACCCGTCCCGCCGCTTCGATCATTTTCAGCCCCGCACCGGCGTGCACACCGGCACCAACGTGGAACGGCGGGTTCAGGAGTACGGCGTCCACCGAGCCGTCAGGGAAGGTGCTGAGCGCGTCGTCCTGCAGCACCGTGATCCGGTCCGCAAGTCCATTCAGGCGGGCGGTGGCCAGCGCGGACTGCACGGCGGCCGCCGATTGGTCCGTTGCAGTGACGGCGGCGGAAGGGAACTGCCTGGCATACATCGCGGCGAGGATGCCGGTGCCGCATCCGAGGTCGACGGCGTGCTGCGCCGGCTTCATGGCGGGCAGGAACGTCAGCAGGAAGCGTGTGCCGATGTCCAGCCGGGCGCCGGCAAAAACAGCGCCGTGCGCGGCCACGTCCAGGTCCAGCCCGTCAAGGTGCTCCACCACGGGAAAGCGGGGGGCGGCCGTGGCGGTTTTGGGGCCGGCAGCAAGGAGAACCCGCGATTTTTGCCGTGCGAGCTGGGGCTGCACGGAAACGAAGTACCGTTCAAGGACCGCATTCATGCCCAGTGACATGTGCTTCACCCGGCCACCCGCCAGCAGGCGGACATCCGGCGCGGCGTGCCCGGCCACGGCGGCAGCGATCTCCTCCAGCTCCGCCAGGGTCTTGGGGAGCTGCAGCAGGACGGTGTCCGCTCCGGCCAGCAGTTCGGGCCCCAGGGGCAGCTGCACGAAACCGGACCCGGCGCTGTCCGCCGGAAGCCCGGCAGCCTCACGCCTGGCCGACAGTTCGGCAGCGTTAAGCCGCAGCGCCCGTTCCCCGGTGACCAGGTCCTGGTGTACGCGCAGCGAGTCCGGGGCAAGCAGTTCGGAGGCGCCGAGCGTCAACGCCCCGTAGCGGTCCCCGATGACGGCCACGGCAGTGCCTGCCCGCCCAAGCTGCACCGCGGTCTCCAGCAGCAGCCTGTCGGTGGCGTCCCACGCCTGCAGGTTGGGGGCCTCAACATCGGGCCGCCGGCGCAGTGCGTCGAAGATGTCCGCCAGGGTGTTTACTGCCACCGGTGTCCTGCCGCCTTCTGTTGCTTTTGCCGGCCCCGGGACCCGGGGCATCACCCCAACGTTACCGTTTCCGCTGCCGCCGCAATGCCCGGCAGCTTCAGGATCGCAGCCACTGCTGCGCGCCCCGCCCGGTTGGCGCCAATGGTGGACGACGACGGGCCGTAACCCACCAGGTGGACGCGCGGCTCGGCTGCCACCTGGGTTCCGTCCATGGCGATCCCGCCGCCCGGCCCCCGCAGGTGAAGCGGCGCCAGGTGTTCCAGTTCGGCCCTGAAGCCGGTGGCCCAGAGGATGACGTCGGCCCTCAGCAGGCTGCCGTCGGCGCGGCGGACACCCCCGGGTTCGATGGAGGTGAACATGGGCTGCCGGTCCAGGGCGCCCCGCTCCCTGGCTGCGCGCAGGGCGGGCGTCCAGATAAGGCCCGTCACCGAGACAACGCTTTGCGGCGGAAGCCCCTGGCGGACCCGCTCCTCCACGAGCGCCACGGCGTCGTGGCCCGCCCTGGCATCAAACCCAGCGTCGCGCCAGACCGGTTCCCTGCGGGTGAACCAACTGGTGGTGGTGATGCGTGATATCTCCTCGAGCAGACCCACGGCGGAGATGCCCCCGCCCACCACGATCACATGCCGGCCGCGGAACTCCTCCGCGGAGACGTAGTCGGCCACGTGCAGCTGCCTGCCGCGGAACGTTGACTGCCCCGGATAAATGGGCCAGAACGGACGGGTCCACGTGCCCGTGGCGTTGATGAGTGCTTTGGCGCTCCAGTCGCCGTCGGACGTTTCGATCCGCAGCCGCCCCGCCGGATCGCCGTCTTCACGCCTGACGGCCCGGACCTTGACGGGGCGGTGGACGTTAAGGCCCACCTCGGCCTCATAGGTCCCGAAATAGCGGGTCAGGAACTCGGAGCTGGGTTCGGCAGGATCCACGTCGGGTTTGGCGATGCCGGGCAGGTCACTGATCCCATTGACGGTGCCCATGCGCAGGCTCTTCCAGCGGTGCCGCCATGCGCCCCCGGGACCTTCCTCGGCGTCGAGCACGGCAAAGTCCAGCCCCCGGCGCTGCAGGTGGTACGCGGCCGACAGGCCTGCCTGGCCCGCCCCGATGACCACCACATCGGTTGGGTCAGGAATCACTCCCTCATGATAGTCGTGGAGGGCAGCCCGGCCGTAGGGTGGGCGCATGGACACTGACGCAGCATCAGCGGGAACCGGAACCACTGGGCACGCCGCCCGGCTGGAAAAGGCCCTGGGAGTGGTTTTGGGGACCGGGCAGATACCCCTTCGGTTGCGGGCCTGGGACGGCTCGGAAGCCGGCCCGCCGGACGCGCCGGTGCTGGAGTTCAAGTCCCGCAAGGCACTGCGGCGCATGCTCTGGTCACCGGGGCAGCTGGGTCTGAGCCGGGCGTACGTGGCAGGCGACATCGAGGCCCCCGGTGACATCTTCGCAGCCTTTACGGCCTTGAGTTCAGCGGGCAAGTTCGCGGAGCCCGGTCCGTTCCGCCCGCTGTCCGCCGGTGAGCTCTGGCTGCTGCTGCGCTCCGCAGCCCGGCTTGGCGCCATTGGACCCAACCCTGCTCCGCCACCCGAGGAGGCGCGCGTCGCGAAGAAGGGCCGGATGCACTCCCGGGGCCGGGATTCGGCCGCCATCTCGCATCATTACGACGTCGGCAACGACTTCTACGCCCTGGTGCTGGGACCGTCCATGGTCTACTCGTGCGCTGTGTGGCCGGACGGCCCTGTCACCGGGGGCGCAGCAGCTGCCGGGTCGGGTCTGGAACCGGAGGCTGGGGCTGATGATGGCTTGGGTGATGGCCTCGACGCCGCGCAGGAGGACAAGCTGGACCTTGTCTGCCGCAAGCTGGGCCTTCAGCCCGGAATGCGGGTCCTCGACGTGGGATGCGGGTGGGGCAGCTTCGCCCTCCACGCTGCGGCCAGGTATGGCGCCACGGTGGTGGGCGTGACGCTGTCAACGGAGCAGGCCACGCTGGCGCGTAAGCGTGCAGCAGACGCCGGCCTCACGGGCAGTATCGAAATCCGGGTCCAGGATTACCGCGACGTGCAGGACGGGCCGTACGACGCCATCAGTTCCATCGGCATGTCAGAGCACGTGGGACGGGCCCAGACCCCCGAGTACGCCGCCGCGCTCTTCGGGCTGCTGCGCCCCGGTGGACGGCTGCTGAACCACGCCATCTCCTGGAACGCGGGCCCCACCGCCCCCGATCCCGACTCGTTCATCCCCCGCTACGTGTTCCCCGACGGTGAAATGATCAGCCTCGGCGAGATGGTGTCCGCCCTGGAAACTGCCCGGTTCGAAGTCCTCGACGTGGAGGCGCTGCGGCCCCATTATGCACTGACCCTCCGGGCCTGGGTCAGGCGGTTGGAGCAGAACTGGGCGGAAGCGATACGCCTGGCCGGGGAGGGGCGCGCACGGGTGTGGCGGCTGTACATGGCAGCCAGCGCCATTGGATTCGAAAATGGACTCACCGGAGTCAACCAGGTCCTGGTCCGCCGGCCGGGCGGGGAGGAACCGCCGTTGCGCCGGACTTCCTGGCTGTGACGAAAGCGCTGTGGCGAAAGCGCCCTCCTGCCGGGACGTAACCCGGCAGGAGGGTGGCTTGGTGACCCCGGGGCCAGGCCTCAGTTCGGCTAGGCCACCGGGGAAGGTCCGCCAGGCTGGGTGAAATGCTGGGTTTTTTCGATCTGCACCACTTTAGGATCCGTTTCGTCGGCGGCGTAGTCCGTGGGCCGGGTGAGGTCTTCGCCGGTCCGGACCTTGAGGGCCCGCATCACCAGGGTCAGCAAGGCGGCGACCACCAGGTTCAGCGCGAACGCCGACACCGCGATGTAGACGCTGAAGTCGGTGCCGGGGATCGGTGCCACCGACCCGCCGAAGTGCGCCTTGGTCACCGGGTTGACCACGTTGTAGGCGGAGACGGTTCCGAAGATGATGCCCACCGCCCAGCCGACCAGGAGGGCCCAGCGGTCAAACCACCGGGTGTAGAGGCCGGCCACGACGGCGGGGAAGGTCTGCAGGATCCAGATGCCGCCCAGCAGCTGCATGTTGATGGCCGCCGACTGGTCCATGGCGATCACGAAGACCAGGGCGCCCACCTTCACCACCAGGGAGACAATCTTGGACACCTTTGCCTCGGTCTTTGGATCGACGTCCGGGCGGATGAAGTCGCGGTAAATGTTCCGGGTGAACATGTTTGCCGCGGCAATGGACATGATCGCTGCCGGCACGAGGGCCCCGATGGCGATCGCGGCCAGTGCGATCCCGGCAAACCAGGCCGGGAAGTGGTCAAGGAACAGCTGGGGAACCACCAGCTGCGGATTGACTGATCCGTCCAGGTCGATCGGCTTGGTACCTGCCTTGATGGCCACGAAACCCAGCAGTGCCAGGAAGCCGAGCATCAGCGAGTACAGCGGCAGGATGGCGGCGTTGCGGCGGATGGTGTTGCGGGCCTTCGAGGCCAGCACCGCCGTCACCGAGTGCGGGTACATGAACAGCGCCATGGCCGAGCCGAGTGCCAGGGACCAGTAGGCGGAGTAGTTGGCCGCGCCGGGGACAAAGACCCCTGCCGGCTTGCCCGTGGCCTGGTTCACCGCGCCGAGCTTGGTCTGGGCTGCGCCAAAAATGGTGTCCCAGCCACCGAATTTGATGGGCAGGTAGATGACGGCCACAATGACGGCGAGGTAGATCAGCAGGTCCTTGACGACCGCGATCATCGCCGGGGCGCGCAGGCCCGAGGTGTAGGTGTATGCGGCCAGGACCACGAAGGCGAGGATCAGCGGCAGGTCGGTCAGCAGGACGTTGCCGGAGCTCCCCAAACCGAGCACGGTCAGCACCGCCTTGATGCCCACCAGCTGCAGCGCGATGTAGGGCATGGTGGCCACGATCCCGGTGACGGCGACGGCCAGGGACAGCCAGCGGCTGCCGTATCGGCCGCCCACGAAGTCCGCCGAGGTGACGTAGCCATGGCGGTGGGAGACGGACCACAACCGGCTCATGATGATGAAGATGATCGGATACAGGACGATCGTGTACGGCACGGCGAAGAAACCGCTCACGGCGCCGGTGGCCCACATTGCCGCCGGCACTGCCACAAAGGTGTAAGCGGTGTAGAGGTCTCCGCCCAACAGGAACCAGGTGATCCAGGTGCCGAAGCCACGCCCGCCCAGGCCCCACTCATCCAGGCTGTGCAGCCCCTCCACTTCCGTGCTGCGGCGCCACTTGGCGGCCAGGAAGCCCATCACGGCCACGATGACGAAGAGCAGCACCACAATGATCAGGGCTGTCCAGTTGATCTCGCGGGTGTTCATGGCCGGTCCCCTCCCAAGCCGGTCCCGGCGGAGGCAGCCCCTGCCTGGGGCGGGCCGCCTGCACGGGCCTCGGCCCGCCGTCGTCGGTCTTCCCTGGTGACCAGCCAGTACGCGCTGCCGGTCAGGATCGCGGAGACCGGCACCCACAGCAGCTGGTACCAGTAGAAGAACGGCATCCCGCCGAGCCGTGGCGCATCAAAAGCGTAGAGCTGCGGCATGAGGGGGAAGAGAATGGCGGCGGCCAGCAGGATGCCGGCGCCGATGTAGGGAGCGGGCCTGGCCGGTCCGCGGATGGCGGTGTCCCGCGTCAGGCGGGATTCTTCGGGAAAGGCTTCGCCGTCCGGCCTGTAGCCGTCTGCGTGGGACATCTGCGACCTCCTCGTCAGCCCGTCCCGCGGCCGCCGCCTTGGATGAAAGCAGTCCGGAGGCGGGACGATGTGCCCTCAATCACAGTTGTACCGCGCTTTGACCTGCGCCGGAAGGGTTAGTCCCCCTATCGGTTGCCGGTGGCAACAAAAAAGGGAACCATCACGTGGTGATGGTTCCCTTTTCCGGTGTTTCGGTGGAGCTGAGGGGACTCGAACCCCTGACCCCCTGCATGCCATGCAGGTGCGCTACCAGCTGCGCCACAGCCCCGTACTTTTGCCGCTTCCGGTCGAATTCCCCGGAGCAACCTGACCAGAGTAATGCACTTTTCCGCTGGACGCCAATCGGCCGCCATCTGCCGCCGCCCAGGCCCAGAATGCACCCGCTCGTGGATAAATCACCGGGGAACGCGGGGGTTGCAAAGTCCGGCCGCAGGTGCTGCGGGCATCCGGAATGTGGCCACAAAAAAGTCCGCCGGAACCAAAGTGGTTCCGGCGGACTTACCGGTGGAGCTGAGGGGACTCGAACCCCTGACCCCCTGCATGCCATGCAGGTGCGCTACCAGCTGCGCCACAGCCCCGGATTGTTGCTGCTCTGTGCTGCTTTCCCCGGGGTCTCCCCCGAAGCAACTCAAATATCTTAGAACAGCAATTCCGAAAATTCCAAATCGGGAATATTCACTGCCGGGCGGAGGCTACTCGCTGTCGGAAACCGCAGCGGCTTTGGCGGAGGAGTCGTCGCCGAGCTGCAAGTCCACCACGGGGCAGTCCTTCCAGAGGCGTTCCAGGGCGTAGAAGACGCGGTCTTCCTCGTGCTGGACATGGATCACGACGTCGGCGTAATCCAGCAGGACCCACCGGCCGCCGGACCGGCCCTCGCGGCGGACCGGGCGAAGGTCCTGCTTGGCGAGTTCTTCCTCGATGCCGTCCACGATGGCATTGACCTGGCGTTCGCTGGGCGCCGAGGCGATGAGGAAGACATCGGCGAGGGCCAGGCGTTCGCTCACATCCATGGCGACGATGTCCTGGGCGATCTTGTCCGCGGCAGCTTTGGCAGCCGTGCGGGCTATGGCGATGGACGATTCTGTTGCAGTCACGGGACTCCTTGTTTGGGTTAAGTGTTGGTGCCGGCCGGCGGGTCAGCGGGACATGCCGCTGACGATCAGGATGATGCCGGCGACGAGGGCCAGGATCCCGAACGCGAGGATGCAGAACTGGAGGATCCGGTTCCGGCGGGCCCTGCCCAGGCCCGCCGTGGCGGCGTCCAGGGGATCGAGTCCGTAGGCGGACCGGGCAGGAACCCGGGGAAGGTCCTCGAAGAGGTCCTCCGACTGTTCTGCCGGGCGCGATACGGGTTGAGGGCGGTTGGCGGCTTTGGCGGCTGCCTCGGCACGCGCGATGACCTGGGAGCGGCCGGTCGCGGAGTCCGGGGCGGGTGCCTTGGGCCGGGCAGCAGGCCGCCGTTTTCCAGCGCCGGGGACTTTGGTTCCGGGGACCTTGGTTCCGGGCCGGGTGGTGACCGGGACATGGGAGGTGGCCGGCGGCTTCATGACCGGCCGCTCGACGCCGGGCACCTGCACGAACTCCAGCGGCGTCACCATGGCCAGGTTGCTGGCGGTGGACGGGCCGGGCTTGTCCTTCGGCGCGGAGTCCCTGCCCGGAGCGGCAGGGCTGCCGGTGGCGGCGGGGCTGCCGGCCTGTTCGGCAAGCTTCTGCCGTGCCATGGCCCGGCGGTTCATGACCGCGGCCCGTTCGGCAAGGGCAATCTGTTCCGCCAGGATGTCCGGATCCACGACTTCCGGATCCAGGGAGGCAATGTGCTCCATCTTGGCGATCTGGTTCCTGGCCTGCGCGGCGATGAGGGCGCGCGCTTCCAGGGCCTGTTCCACCGTCATGCCGTCCGGAGCGGTTCCGGGCGCAGTCTTTACATCCTCCGCCTTCTCCCCCGCCGCACCGTCTTCACGTGCGGGCGCGGCCTTGGGTGCCGGAGCAGCGGCGGCCGGAACGATGGGATTGGCGGCAGTCAGCGCCTGCTCTTTGAGTTGCTGCAACCGCAGCTGGCGCCGGGTAGGCGGGCCGCCCGCAGCAAGCTGCCCTTCCTTTTCCTCAAGCTCCTTGATGGTGCGCAGCGCGGCGCGGTCGCGGGCCCGGATCTGGGAGGAGCGCTGCGTAGCCGTCGGGTCCGGAGCTGGCTGCGGGCGCGCTGCAGGGGCGGCTCCCGCGGCAGGACCGGGACGGGCCGCCGGGTCCTTGCCGTCCCGCGAGGGCGCGCTGTCAGCCGGCCGGTTTGCGGCAGGCGGGCGCTGCTCCGTGGCAGGCAGGGCAGCCTGTTGGGCGTCCCTGGCCTTCCGGAGTTCCCGGCGGCTGCGGATTGGGGGCTGTTCCTGACTCATTGAGAACTCATTCAGTACTGGCTGGTTCGCGTGCTTCGGAAGTTGGGTCATCCGCGCCTGCGGGTGCGTCGGAATACAGGCCGTACTTGGCGATGTACTGGACTACCCCGTCCGGGACCAGGTACCAGACCGGGTTGTTCGCAGCCACGCGGGCACGGCAGTCCGTCGACGAGATGGCCATGGCGGGCACTTCGAGCAGGCTGACATCATCACGGCCCATGCCGTCAAGGACATGGCCGGGCCGGGTGACGCCCACGAAGTGCGCGAGTGACCACAGTTCGTCGATGTCCTTCCAGGACAGGATCTGCGCCAGGGCGTCCGCGCCGGTGATGAAGAACAGGTCTGCGTCGGGGCGCTGGGCCCTCAGGTCGCGGAGGGTGTCGATGGTGTAGGTGGGACCCGGGCGGTCAACATCGACACGGCTGACGGTGAAGCGCGGATTGGACGCCGTCGCGATGACGGTCATCAGGTAGCGGTGCTCGGGCTCGCTGACCTGTTTATGGGACTTTTGCCATGGCTGCCCGGTGGGGACGAAGACCACCTCATCGAGGTCGAACTCCGCCGCGACTTCGCTGGCAGCCACAAGGTGGCCGTGGTGGATGGGATCGAAGGTTCCGCCCATCACGCCCAGCCGCAGCCTCCCCCGGGCCCCATTGCGTTGCAGGTTGTGGGAAATCTTAGTGGCCCTGCCCGCGATCGTGCTTGTTGGGGTGCTGGCGGTGCGGATCCGCGTGCTCGTCCGTGGCGGCGTGCCGGTTGCCGAGGTTGTTGTAGGACCAGGCGATGAGCATCAGCACGACCAGGATGGCGAACATGGATACGCCAAAGACCCACGGCTCGGCCCACAGCGGCGCAAGCTCCTCATGGCCTGATTCACCTGCGGCGGCGACGGACGTGGCAATCTGCTGGAGCAGCATTTTCTCCCTTTGTTCAAGGATTTAGAGGCAGCGGAACTTTCCACTGCCTTCCGGGTTCTGGTCTATGTTACCGCGTTGCTACCCGCGGACCTGGCCTTCGCCCTGGACGATCCACTTCGTGGTGGTGAGCTCGGTCAGGCCCATGGGGCCGCGGGCGTGGAGCTTCTGCGTGGAGATGCCCACCTCGGCACCCAGGCCCAGCTCCCCGCCGTCGGTAAACCTGGTGGAGGCGTTGACGATCACGGCAGCGGAGTCAACCTCGGCGATGAACCGCTCGGCGTTGGCGAGGCTGTTGGTGAGGATCGCTTCCGTGTGTCCGGTGGACCAGGTCCGGATGTGCTGGACGGCTTCGTCCAGGCTGTCCACCATGGCCACAGCCAGGTCCAGGTCCATGTATTCGGTTCCCCAGTCCACGTCCGTCGCCGGCTCGGTTTCGATGGCGGGAGGCAGCGCGGCGCTGATGCGCCCGTCCACGTGGAGGCGGACACCGGCGCTGCGCAGGGCAGCCGCGACGGCGGGCAAGACGGTTGAGCCCGAATGGACCAGCAGCGTCTCCACGGTATTGCAGACACTGGGCCGCTGCGTCTTGGCGTTGAGCAGGATCTCCACGGCCATGTTCTCGTCGGCGGACTCATCGATGAAGATGTGGACGTTTCCCTCCCCCGTTTCGATGACCGGCACGGCGGAGTTGGTGACCACGGTCTGGATCAGGTCCCGGCCGCCGCGGGGAATCAGGACATCCACCCTGCCCCGGGCCTTCATCAGGACGGCGGCGCCCGCACGGCCGTACTGGTCCACCGTCTGGACTGCGTCAGCGGGCAGGCCCACGGATTCCAGGGCTTCGCGCAGGATCCGGACCAGCACCTGGTTGGTGGCTTCTGCTGCGCTGCCGCCGCGGAGGATGACGGCGTTTCCGCTCTTCAGGGCCAGCCCTGCGATGTCAACGGTGACGTTGGGCCGTGCCTCGTAGATGGCTGCCACCACACCCATGGGCACGTTGACCTGGCGGAGGCGCAGCCCGTTGGGGAGCGTCTGCCCGCGCACCACGTTGCCCACGGGGTCCGGGAGGTTGGCCAGGTTCTCGAGGGCGGCAACGAGCCCGGCTACGCGTGTTTCGGTAAGGGTAAGCCGGTCCAGGAGGGCGGCGGAGGTGCCGTTGGCCTTGCCCCGCTGCACGTCCATCGCGTTGGCGGCAAGAATGGCCGGGACGTTCTCCTGCAGGGCGGCGCCCACGGCGCGGAGGGCCCGGTCTTTCCAGGCCCGGTTGGCGGTGGCCATCCTGCGGGCAGCGTGGCGTGACTGGTCAGTGATGGCGTGGACAGCCGCCTCCACTTCCGCGGCGGACACGTCCGCACCCGAAACGGGCACCTCAGCCGATGCCGGTTCTGCTGCGGGACCCGGCTGCGTCTGCGCAGCGGTGGTTCCGGAATTTTCAGCAGTATGGATCAGGGCTTCAGTCATGATCCAAGTTTAGGCGAGGCGGCCGCTCAGACCAGCACCAGGTCGTCAACATGAACAACTTCACGGTCATAGCCGCTGCCCAGTGCCTCGCCCAGCTCGTGCGTGGACCGCCCCAGCATCCGCGGCAGTTCCTCCGACGAGTAATTCACCAGCCCGCGCGCAACGACGGTGCCGTCGGCTCCAGCCAGTTCGACGGCGTCTCCCGCTTCAAAGTCGCCGTGGACCGCGAGGATGCCAGCCGGCAGGAGGGACGTGCGGTGGTGCCGCACGGCGCGCACGGCACCGTCGTCCAGAACCAGCCGGCCCTGCACCGAGGCAACGTGTGCCAGCCAAAGGAGGCGTACCGGTTTGCGGGATCCGTTGACGGAGAACCACGTGCCCACGTCCTCGCCGTTCAGGGCTGCGGCAGCATTGGGCGTGGAGGTTACCAGGGCGTGGATCCCCGATCCTGCCGCCATGCTGGCAGCTTCCACTTTGGTCATCATGCCCCCGGTGCCCACGCCGGCCTTGCCCGCTTTGCCGATGGACACGCCCTCGAGGTCGTGCGCGCCGGTGACCAGCGGGATGCGCTTGGCACCCTGGGCGGGCGGACCGTCGTAGAGGGAGTCGACGTCGGACAGCAGCACGAGCGCATCGGCGCGCACCAGGTGCGCCACCAGGGCCGCGAGCCGGTCGTTGTCGCCAAAGCGGATCTCGTGGGTGGCCACGGTGTCGTTTTCGTTGACCACGGGGACCACCCCGAGGTTCAGCAGCCGGTCCATGGCGCGGAGGGCATTGGTGTGCTGGCTGCGCCGCATCAGGTCTTCTGCCGTCAGCAGGACCTGGCTTACGGTGACGCCGTGTGCACCGAAGGCCTGGGTGTACCGGGCCATCAGGAGCCCCTGGCCCACGCTGGCCGCGGCCTGCTGGGTAGCCAGGTCACGGGGACGCTTGGCCAGCCCGAGGGGAGCCAGCCCCGCAGCGATCGCACCGGAGGACACCAGGATGATTTCGGCGCCTGCGTTGCGCTTGGCAGCCAGTGCGTCAGCCAGGGCAGTCAGCGATTCCTCCGAGATGCCGCCCTTGATGCTGGTCAGGGAAGAGGATCCCACCTTGACCACGATCCGGCGGGCACCGGCCAGCGCGCTTCTGTCCGCAGCACGTCCGGCCGGTACTGCGGTCATGCCCCTAGAGGTCATCGTCCGCTTCCAGTCCGCTTTCCTTGACGGGTCGGGCGGCACGGCGGCCACTGACGGACTCGGTCCAGATGCCGGCCTTGCGCTCCGCCTCAAGTTCGGCGCGGGCGGCAGCCTTGGCATCGCGGCGCTCCTGCTGCTCTTCGCGCTTCTGGCTGCGGGTGGGGCGGTCGCCGATGTCGGCGAACCGGACGTCGGTGCCGCGCGGCGAGGCCAGCAGCTCAGCCCCCGCCATCATGGTGGGCTCCCAATCGAAGACGACGCCGTCATCGTCACCGATGACCACCGTGTCGCCGGGCTTGGCGCCCTGCTTGAACAGTTCGGTTTCCACCCCGAGCCGGGCAAGCCGGTCCGCCAGGTAGCCGATGGCCTCTTCGTTGGTGAAGTCGGTCTGCTTGACCCAGCGCTCGGGCTTTTCGCCCAGGACGCGGAACAGCGGCTCCAGGTTCTTTTCCTCGCGGCGGATCTTGAACCCGGCTTCGTTGACGGCGCGCGGACGCAGCACCACGGGCTGTACCTTGGGCGGGGCCGCCGCCACCGCGTCGCGGGCGGCCTTGACGATCTCCGCCATGGCGAAACCGAGCTGGCGCAGGCCCTCATGGCTGGTGGCGGACACCTCGAAGACGCGGTAGCCGCGCGACTCGAGTTCCGGGCGCACGAACTCGGCCATGTCCTTGCCGTCGGGCAGGTCCACCTTGTTCAGCGCGACCAGCCGCGGGCGGTGGTTCAGGGGAACCACTTCGCCGTCCTGGCCCGCGTAGCTCATGTCGACGGCGTACTTCTCGAGCTCACCTTCGATGATGGCGAGGTCCGTGAGCGGGTCACGGTCGGATTCCAGCGTGCCGCAGTCGAGTACGTGGACCAGGGCCGCGCAGCGCTCAACGTGGCGCAGGAAGTTGTGGCCCAGTCCCCGTCCCTCGCTGGCGCCTTCGATGAGGCCAGGAACATCGGCGATGGTGAACCGCACTTCGCCGGCCTGCACCACGCCCAGGTTGGGAACCAGGGTGGTGAACGGGTAGTCGGCAATCTTGGGGCGCGCAGCGGACATGGCCGCGATCAGGCTGGACTTGCCGGCGGACGGGAAGCCCACCAGGGCGATATCGGCAATGGACTTCAGTTCCAGGACGATGTCCCGGGAATCCCCCTCGATGCCCAGCAGCGCGAAGCCCGGGGCACGGCGTTTCTGGGAGGAGAGGGCCGCGTTGCCCAGGCCGCCGATGCCGCCGGCGGCTGCCACAAACTCGGTACCTTCGCCGACGAGGTCCGCCAGGACTTCACCGTCCTTGGTCTTGACCACGGTGCCGTCCGGCACCGGCAGCACGAGGGTCTCGCCGTTCTTTCCGCCGCGCCAGTCGCCCATGCCGGGTCCGCCGTTGCTGGCGTGCCGGTGGGGTGCGTGGTGGTAGTCGAGGAGGGTGGTGGTCTGGTGGTCCACCCGGAGGATGACGTCGCCGCCGTTGCCGCCGTTGCCGCCGTCGGGCCCGCCCAGCGGCTTGAACTTCTCGCGGTGGACGGAGACGCATCCGTGGCCGCCGGTTCCACCGGATACGTGCAGGACTACCCGGTCTACAAAGCTGGCCACGTGGATCTCCTCAAATGCTGTTTAGATGGGCGCCCGCGGACGCCACATCGATTGTAATGCGGTTAAAAGAACAGTGGAGCGGACCCTCAGGCCCGCTCCACCGCTTCAGAACTGGTTGTTACTCTGCAGCTGCAGCAGCAACGATGTTGACGACGCGACGACCGCGGCGGGTGCCGAACTCAACGGCGCCCGGGGTCAGTGCGAACAGCGTGTCGTCGCCGCCACGGCCAACGCCGGCGCCCGGGTGGAAGTGGGTGCCACGCTGGCGGACGATGATCTCGCCTGCGGAAACTACCTGGCCGCCGAAGCGCTTGACGCCGAGGTACTGAGCGTTGGAATCGCGACCGTTGCGAGTGGAGCTCGCGCCCTTTTTATGTGCCATCTGAAATGCCTGCCTCTAAATTCTGGGGAATCTGTTGAAATACCTGAACAGTAACCGGTGGTTACTTGATGCCGGTGATCTTGACCTTGGTCAGTTCCTGGCGGTGACCCTGGCGCTTCTTGTAGCCGGTCTTGTTCTTGAACTTCTGGATGACAATCTTAGGACCACGCAGGTCCTGGAGGATTTCAGCCGTAACAGTTACCTTGGCCAGGTCAGCGGCGGCGGAGGTGACCTTGTCACCATCAACCAGGAGCAGTGCGGGCAGCTCGATGGTGCTGCCGGCTCCACCGGCGACGCGGTTCAGGGTAACGAAGTCTCCAACGGAAACCTTCTCTTGGCGGCCGCCTGCGCGGACAATCGCGTACACCACTTGGGAACTCACTTCTCTCGACGTTTATTACAAAATTTGCGTGCGGAACCGACTCGGAAAAGCCAGGGTTCTCGCTGTGCCTCAACGCCGTGGGGTCATAACCCAAGTGTTGGCGTAAGCACCGAAGATCCAGAATACGCTAAATCCATCTACGGCCGCAAATGAGGCTGGTTCCGGCGGCCCGGCTGTGGTAGTAACCACACCCCGACAAGCAGCACCGCAACCATGCCCCTCCATAATAGCGGCGGTGCTGCCCGCAGGGGTCAGGCATGCAGCCTCGGCGCGTCGAAGAATTCCACTTCCAGGCGGCAGGACTGCCTGAAGGCGGTCACCATCGCCGCCTGTTCATGGTCGGAGGCCTTCCGCCCTGCCGCGTCCACGATGGCGATGGCCCGCCGGGTGGCTTCGGCGAAGCCCTCGTCGGCGTAGGTCCGGAGCCAGGCTGCGTAGGCGTGGCCGTCAGGCGCTCCCGAGGCGAGGAACTGGGCGTGCAGCTTTTCCCCTACCTCGGCGTAGAGCCAGAAACAGGGCAGAACAGCGGCGGCCAGGACGGCGTAACTTCCCGACGCCGACGCTGCAGTGAGGTGGTCCACGTAGGCCTTGGTGACGGGGCCAAGTCCGCCCTGGGCAGGGCGGGTGCTGAGCCATGAGCGGTGCAGCTCCGACTCCACCTCCAGGCATTGCTGCGAGGATCCGGCCCAGAACAGCTGCTCCGCTTCGGAGGGGGCCAGGGCACTGGCCCGGGCGAGGACGCGGGAGTAGCCGTTCAGGTACAGGGCATCCTGCGCCAGGTAGTAGGCAAAGTCCTTCTCAGCAAGGTCTCCGGAGGCCAGGCCGCGGATGAAGTCCAGGGCGTAGATGTCCGCCACGTCCTGCTGGGCTTCCGTCCACAGCCGGGCAGCGAAAGCGCCTTCCGCGGGGGCCGGCCGCACATGGTGGAAATGGTGCACGGGGCCGTTGCCCTGGCCCACCTCAAGCTGCTCCGAGTTCTCAAGGGCGCCGGCCAGCCATGGCTTGACCGTCAGGAGCGATGCCTCCCAGTCCCCAAGGCGTGCCTGGACGGTGGCCATCGCGGAGGACAGGGAGCAGCCGGTGCCATGGCTGTTGCGGGTGGAAATTCGTTTGCCGTGCACTTCCACCACTTCCTGGGACAGGAGGCCGGCCGTGTTGACCAGCGCGTCCGGGCAGTCTGCACCCGCGAGGTGGCCACCCTTGACCAGCGCGGTGGCTCCGGTGGCTTCGGCAAGGCGCCTTCCCTGGTCCAGCGCCGCCGGCCAGGTCCCGGCAGGGTCCCCGCCCACCAGCATGGCAAGCTCCGGAAGGTTGGGAGTGATGAGGTGCGCCAGGGGCAGCAGTTCGCGGAGGGCAGCCTCCGCGGATTCCTTCAGCAGCCGGTCACCACTGGTGGCCACCATCACGGGGTCGAGGACCACGACGGCGGGGCGCACCTTCTCCAGCCAATGCCGGACAGTGCGGATGACGCTCTCGTCGCCCAGCATGCCGATCTTGACCGCGTCGATGGAGATATCGTCGCTGACCGCGTCCAGTTGTTCGGCGAGGAAAGCGGCCGGAGGAACGTGGACAGCCTGCACGCCACGGGTGTTCTGTGCCGTCAGGGCGGTGATGGCAGCCATACCGTATCCGCCGTGGGCGGCAATGCTTTTGAGGTCGGCCTGGATGCCGGCGCCACCGGACGGGTCGGAGCCCGCGATCGAGAGGACCCGCGGGACGTCCCGGCCCGGGGGCAGCGCGGTGGGAACGCCGGAGGCAGCAGGAAGGGGCATGGAAAGGGTCGAAGACAAGAGACATCCCTTCGCCGGTACTAGCCGGACAGGTTCAACGGGTCTGGATCTCAGCCGGCCTTCTGCGCGGCACCCCGTGTCGGTTTCCACCCTAGCCCGTAGGCCGCACCAGGAGGAAAGGATGACAGCCCTCGGGTCAAGGAAACAACAACCTCGCAGCAGCAGGAATCCCCGCCACACGGCCGATTCCCACGGTGCTTCCCGGGTGAATCGTCCGCAGGACGGGGATTCCTTACTGCGTGGCCGTTTGGCCGGTAACTCCTGCGCCTAGAGCTCCGAGGCAGGCACACCCACGCCGAGGATGATGGGTTCCTCGGGCGCCTTGCCCGGTTCCGCCGGTGCCTGCTGGGGCTTCACGGGTTCGGGAGCCTTGGCCGCGTGCGAATGGCCTGCGCCTGCCGCCTGGACGTTTTCGTGATGCTGGACGGCGGTCTCGTTGGCGGCACCCTGGGCACGGCTGGCGGCACGGTGGCGCCGCGGCCTGCGCTGCCGCGACTGCTCCAGCGTGTGGTCGGAGTAGTCCTTTCCGGCTGCAGCTTCCGTTGCGGCGGCGCGGGCTTCCGCTCCCCCGCCGTCGTGCTGCCGTTCCGGCGCCGCAGCCTCCGGCACCTTCACGGCCTCGGCGGTCTTGGCAGGCGCGTTCTCCACAGGGGAAGCCGGCTGCCCAAGGTGGGCGAACGCTTCCGCGAGCCGGTCCAGGGTGAGGGCGGGCAGGGGATGCTGTTCCTCAGCATGCTCCACGAACGGAAGCGGGACTTCCTCGCCGCCGAACGTCAGGACAGCCGCAGGACGTGCCGGGGCATCGGCGTCGTGCTTCTCCTCGACGGGCGCCGGCGCAGGCTCTACGGAAGGCACCTGCCGGGCTGCCGCCACCTCATCGTCATGCAGGTGGGCAGCGTGGGCCGCAGCGGCAATGTTCGCCAGGGCAAGCCTGGTGGCCTCCGCCTTGGCGTGCCGCTCGGCGTCCGACGGGTCCGGCTGGACCGTGTGCACGTGGACGGCAGGTGCCGGGGCCGCTTCGGGCTGCTGCCCGCCGCGTCCGCGCCGCCGCTTGCGTTCAGTACGCACGCCGGGCTGGGTATTGTCGTTCCGCTGCCCTTCCGGACGGGCTTCCGCGCGGGCTTCGGGCCGGTTGTCGGTGCGCTGGACGTGGTGCTCGGCGGCAACGATGTTGGCGCGGCGGTGCTCCACGGGATCGTCGTGGGTCACAACGCCACGGCCGGCGCAGGCCTCGCACTGTTCGCCGAAGACTTCCAGCAGTCCGGTGCCCATGCGCTTGCGGGTCATCTGGACCAGGCCAAGCGAGGTGACCTCGGCCACCTGGTGCTTGGTCCGGTCACGGCCCAGGCACTCCACCAGTCGGCGCAGGACCAGGTCGCGGTTGGATTCGAGCACCATGTCGATGAAGTCGATCACGATGATGCCGCCGATGTCGCGCAGCCTCAGCTGGCGCACCACTTCCTCGGCTGCCTCAAGGTTGTTCTTGGTGACGGTCTCCTCAAGGTTGCCGCCGCTGCCGGTGAACTTGCCCGTGTTGACGTCCACCACGGTCATCGCCTCGGTACGGTCGATCACCAGGGAGCCGCCGGAGGGCAGGAAGACCTTCCGTTCAAGCGCCTTGTGGATCTGCTCGTCGATGCGCCAGGCGGCGAAGATGTCCTGGTCCTTGGTCCACTTCTCAAGGCGGCCCACAAGGTCCGGCGCCACATAGGTGACGTAGGCCTCGATGGTGTCCCAGGCTTCCTCACCGGAAACGATGAGCTTGGAGAAGTCCTCGTTGAAGACGTCGCGGACCACCTTGATGGTCAGATCGGGTTCGCCGTAGAGCAGCTCGGGAGCCAGGATCTTGGTGGACGCGGACTGGCTTTCGATGCCCTCCCACTGGGCGCGAAGCCGGTTGATGTCGTGCGTCAGCTCTTCCTCGGAAGCGCCCTCGGCCGCGGTACGGACAATCACACCGGCGTGCTCCGGCAGGCGGTCCTTGAGGATGCGCTTGAGCCGGTTGCGTTCGACGTCGGGCAGCTTGCGGGAGATGCCGGTCATGGAACCGCCGGGTACGTACACCAGGTAGCGGCCGGGCAGGGAGATCTGGCTGGTGAGGCGGGCACCCTTGTGGCCCACCGGGTCCTTGGTCACCTGGACCAGGACGGTGTCACCGGACTTCAGCGCGTTTTCGATGCGCCGCTGCTTGCCCTCCAGGTTGACGGCCTCCCAGTTGACCTCGCCCGCGTACAGGACGGCGTTGCGGCCGCGCCCGATGTCCACGAATGCGGCTTCCATGGACGGCAGCACGTTCTGGACCTTGCCCAGGTACACGTTGCCGATCAGCGAGTCCTGCTGCGTCTTGGACACGAAGTGTTCGGCCAGGACACCGTCTTCGAGGACGGCGATCTGGATTCTGTCGTCGCGCTGGCGGACGATCATCTGCCGGTCCACGGACTCCCGGCGCGCCAGGAACTCGGCCTCGGTAATGACCGTGCGGCGGCGGCCGGTGTCACGGGATTCGCGGCGGCGCTGCTTCTTGGCCTCCAGGCGGGTGGAGCCCTTAACGCTGGTCACGCGGTTGCTCACGGGTGCTTCACTGACGGCGCGCGGCGCACGGACCCTGGTCACCGTGTTGGGCGGGTCGTCATCCCCGCCGCCCGTGAGTTCAAGGTCCTGGTCCCCGCGGCGGCGGCGGCGCCGGCGGCGGGAGGTTACACCGTCCTCCAGCTGGCCGGCGGTATCCTCGTCAGCCTCGTCCTCGGCGTCAGCCTCAGCGCTGCCGTCCTCGTTGTCCTCTTCCGTCCTGTCGCCGATGCGGCTGCGGCCCCTGCGGCCACGGCTGCGGCGCCGGCGGCGGCTGGAGGAATCGTCGGTGTCTTCGGTCTCTTCCTCTTCAGGCTCCTCCGCGACGGGCGCGGCGGGCCGGACCACGGTGCTGAGGTCCGGTGCCTGGAAGAGCACCGACGTCGGCGACGCCGGTTCCAGGAAGAGGGAGCCAAACGGGCTGGCGGCGGCGCCGCCGTCCTTCGTTCCGGCGGCGTCAGGCGCCTGCTCCTGCCGGGCGGCCTCCGGTGCGGCGGCAGCTGCGGGCGCGGCGGCGGGTTCCTGGGCGGCGGGCTCCTGCGCCTGCTCCACGTTCTGCGCGGCGGCCTGGTCCGCGGCTTCGGGCACCACGGCTTCGGGCCCGGCCGGTTCCGGCGCCACTTCGGCGGCGGCTGCGGAGGCCGCTTCCGGGGCGGAAACCGGCGACGCAGCCTTGCGGGTAGCTACCCGACGGCGGCGGACCGGCTTGGTTTCGGCGTCTGCCGTTGTGTCCGGGGCAGGAACGGCAGCGGCGCTTTCATCAGCTGCACCCGACGCGGTGGCGGGGGTGCCACTGGGGGCAGCGGCGGCCGGTTCCGCTTCGGCGGCGAAAGCGGGCAACGGTTCTGCTGCGTCCGCCTTCTTCCGGGACCGGGTGCGCCGGGCGGGAGCCTTGGCCGCTGTGGTGGCCTCTTCAGTGCCGGCTTCTTCAGCGGCGGGTGCTTCGGCAACTTCCGGTGCCGTGCTCACGGCATCCGTGGGGGCGTCCCCGGCCCTGGAAGCCGCCTTGCGGCGGGTCCGCGGAGCCCTCTTGGGGGCAGCAGCGCCGGCAGCCACTGCTTCGTCGTTAACGGCCAGCTCTTGATCATTGTCCATATGTGGCAACACTCCTGCCCCTGACGTACCGCCACATCCGGCACCCATTGGGGCACATATTGTCAACACCCGCAGGCATTGACAGAAGTCAAGTGGATACTCCCAGGTTCGCACCGTCATTGGGGTGCGGCAGCCCGTGGGAGCCGGTGGATGTTCTGAAAACCCGTTGTTCTGCGTGCCACAACCAGGTGCCGCCCAATGGAGTCGCGGGTGTGCCGGAAGAATCCAAAGCCTGCCCTGCTCATCATTGGCGGTCTTGGGAACAAACCACCGGACCGGAGTCCGAATGTGGATCGGCTTCCAGCCACGTTCATTCTCTCATACCCGCGCTGGATCGCCGCGGAAGCGGGCGTTGCTGTTCCCGTTGCTGTGTGGTGGGTCCAGCCACCGGCGTTACAATCAGGCACAGGAGCACCGGACGAAAAGGACGCAACACCCATGCCCAGCATCTCCCCCGTCAGCGCCCATGAAGAGGAACGCGCCGCCGATCCGCAGACCAGCGCCGCCGGCAGCATCCCGCGCATGGCCCGGAACCGGCCCTTCGGCTGGCTGCTGGTCATCACCGGAATCGTCGGCTGGCTTGCCTCCGGGACCCTGGTCCTGGAAAAACTCGAAGTGCTCAAGGACCCCAACCACACCACCGTGTGCGACGTGAATCCCTGGATCTCCTGCGGCCAGGTCATGCAGACCTGGCAAAGTTCGCTGTTCGGCTTCCCCAACATGTTCATCGGGATCGTGGCCTTCGCCATCACCATCACGGTGGGCATGGCCCTGCTGTCCGGGGCGACCTTCGCCCGCTGGTACTGGCTGGGACTGCAGGTGGGCGTCACGCTCGGCTTCGCGTTCGTCGTTTGGCTGTGGTCCCAGGCTCTGTACGCCATCCACATCCTGTGCCCGTTCTGCATGATCGTCTGGGCGGCCATGATCCCGCTTTTCGTGTGGACAACCATCCGGAACATCACGGCCGGTGTCATTCCCATGCCTGCAGGTGCAGCCCGGGTCCTGGGTGATTCCGGCTGGATCATCACCGCGCTGCTGTACGTGGCCGTCATCGCCACCATCTTCTTCGCGTTCATCCAGGTCTTCGCAGGAACGTCGGGGTTCTAGACCCCTAATCCCCGAGCTCCCCTGCGCCGCATACGTATAACAGATAAGGCCAATGTTCACGAAGAACATTGGCCTTATCTGTTATTTCCCCTGGCTTACTGGAACCAGATCTTGATCTCGCGGTCCGCGGAATCCGTGGAGTCGGAGCCGTGCACCAGGTTCTGCTGTACCTTCAGGCCCCAGTCCCGGCCAAAGTCACCGCGGATGGTGCCCGGGGCCGCCGTCGTGGGATCCGTGGTGCCCGCCAGGGAGCGGAAGCCTTCGATGACGCGGTGGCCTTCGAAGATGGCCGCCACCACGGGGCCGCTGAGCATGAATTCCACCAGGGGCTCGTAGAACGGCTTGCCCACGTGCTCCTCGTAGTGCTGCTCCAGCAGCTCACGGGTGGCGTCGACCTTCTTCAGCTCAACAAGGCTGTAGCCTTTGGCTTCAATCCGGGCCAGGATGGCGCCGGTCAGGTTACGGGCGACGCCGTCGGGCTTGATCAGGACGAGGGTGCGCTCAGTAGTCACAACTGCTCCAATGCGTTGGTGGGGTTTCGGGATAAGTCTACGGGGACGGGCTTACGGGGATTGGGGCTGGGCGGGACCGGTGGCCTCTTCCGGGTGGGCGGCTTCCCATTCCGCCTGTTCGCGTGCGCGCTGCGCGGCTTCCCGGTCCAGCCGGATGCCGGTCCGGATCCCGTACCACCAGGCCACGGCGAAGAGTGCACCCACCAGGAACATGGCCGGCTCGAAAATGCCGGTGAGGATCAGGACGAGCTGCAGGATCCAGCCCAGGCCGATGCCCCAGGGTTTGTTGAGGACTGCACAGGCGAAGATCATGACCACGCTGAGGGCGATGCCCACGCCGAGGATCAGGGCCGGCGGGAACTCCCCGCGCCGCAGGCCGAACACCACCAGGGTGGCGAAGAACATGACGAACGCTTCCAGGAGCAGCACCGTGGAGGCAAACATCACCTTGGTGGAACGGCGCTTCTTGGGCATGCCGGGACGCCATTCCCGCTGGGCTTTTGTCAGTCTGGCCATGCTCACGCCTCCGTTTTTCCGAGCAGGATCCGGGCCTCGGCCACCAAAGTGATCGATCCGGTGACCAGGACGGCCCCGGACAGGTCCTCGTTGGCTTCGGCCCGCTCCACGGCCCATTCCAGGGCGTCATCCAGTTTCTCGGCGACGTGGACGTTGTCCTCGCCGAAGCCCAGGTCAATGGCAAGCTCTGCCAGTTCCGCTGCCGGTACGGCGCGCGGTGAGTTGGACTGGGTGAAGCAGTACTCCACGGCCACGTCCCCCAGGGATTCCCTCAGCTCCCGCAGGATTTCTTCTGCGTCCTTTTCCTTGAGCACGCCCACCACGGGTACCAGGCGCGTGAAGGTGAACGCTTCCTGCAGGGCTGCAGCAGAGGCCTTGATGCCGTCGGGATTGTGCGCGGCATCCACAATGATGGTGGGTGCCGTGCGTACCACTTCGAGGCGGCCCGGTGACGTCACTGCGGCGAAGCCTTCCTGCAGGACCTCGAAGTCGAGCTCCTTTTCGCCGCCAAAGAACGCTTCCAGGGCGGCTACCGCCACGGCGGCGTTCTGCGCCTGGTGGGCGCCATGCAGCGGTACCAGGAGGTCAGGGTAGCGGCCGGCGATGCCCTGGATGGTGACCATCTGGCCGCCAACGGCCACAGTCCGGGACTCCACGCCAAACTCCACGCCTTCGAAGCGGAAGGGCACGCCCACTTCCTTGGCCTTTTCCAGCAGCACCTGGGCCGCATCAAGGGGCTGCGCTGCGCTGATGAGGTAGCCGCCGGGCTTGATGATGCCGGCCTTTTCGTAGGCGATGTCCTCGGTGGTGTCGCCCAGCAGGTCGGTGTGGTCCAGCGAAATCGGCGTCACCACCGACACCTGGCCGTCGCCCACGTTGGTGGCGTCGGTGATGCCGCCAAGGCCCACCTCGATGATGGCCACGTTGACAGGCTGGTCGGCGAAGATGGCGAAGCCCAGGATGGTGAGGCACTCGAAGTAGGTCAGCCGCGGCTGACCTTCGGCTTCCAGCTCGGAGTCCACAATCTGCAGGTAGGGCCGGATTTCGTCCCAGATCCTGACGAACGTCTCATCGGAGACGGGGTGGCCGTCGATGCTGATCCGTTCGGTGACCTTGGACAGGTGCGGGCTGGTGTAGCGTCCCGTGCTCAGGCCATGGGCGCGGAGCACGGATTCGATCATCCGGGAGGTGGAGGTCTTCCCGTTGGTTCCGGTCACATGGATGATCGGGAAGGCCTTGTTGGGTTCGCCGAGCACGTCCATGGCGCGGAACAGCGGCGCCAGGCGCGGCTCCATCTTGTTTTCCGGCGCCCGGCCCAGCAGTTCGGCGTAGACGCTTTCCACGGAAAATTCGTCGGTCATGTCCTAGGCCTCCATTTTTTCGACCGCGACGGCCGGTTCTGGCACATCGCCCGGCTCAGCGGCCAGCTCCACCGTCAGGGTCTCGCCCTTGACCAGTTCAGCGTTGGCCAGCAGGGCGTCCACCACGTTCTGCGGGGCCGTGACGGTGGTCCGGATCCGGTCGCTGACGTTGAGCCCGGCGTCCTTGCGGGCCTGCTGGATGGCGCGGACCAGGTCGCGTGCCAGGCCTTCGGCCTCCAGCTCGGGGGTGACTTCCGTGTTCAAGACCACGAACCCGCCTCCAGGCAGCACGGCGACAGCGGCGGAACCGCCCTCGGACTCTGCCACCACGGTCTCCAGCGTGTACTCCTGGGGCTCCAGCTGCAGGCCCCCGGAGGTAACCACGCCGTCGTCGTCCACTGACCAGTCGCCGGACTTCGAACCCTTGATGGCAACCTGGACATTCTTGCCCAGGCGCGGGCCGGCAGCACGGGCGTTCACCACCAGCTTCTGCTGGATGCCGAATTCCTCGGGGGAAGCGGTGGCCGCGTCCAGCAGGCGGACGGACCGGAGGTTGAGTTCATCGGCGACGACGGCGGCAAAGCCTTCCAGCGCATCCGCCCCGGGTGCCACAACGGTGAGTTCCTGCAAGGGCAGGCGGACACGCAGGTTGGCTGCCTTGCGGAGCGAGGACCCGGTGGAGCAGATCTGCTGGACCCGGTCCATTGCCTCTACCAGGGCCGGGTTGGCCGGGAAGAGGTCAGCGTCCGGCCAGTCAGCCAGATGCACGGAGCGGCCGCCGGTCAGGCCGCGCCAGATCTCCTCGGAGACCAGGGGCAGCAGCGACGCAGCAGCACGGGTGACGGTCTCCAGCGCGGTGAACAGGGCGTCGAAGGCGTCCTGGTCCTCGTCGAAGAAGCGCTGCCGGCTGCGGCGGACGTACCAGTTGGTGAGCATGTCCAGGTAGCTGCGCAGGGAGTCGCACGCACCGGAGATGTCGTAGGTGTCCAGCTGCACGGTCATGTTCCGAACCAGGTCGCCCGTGTTGGCCAGCAGGTACTGGTCCAGGGTGTCCGCATAGCCGTCGTAGCGCAGCTTCGCGTCGTATCCCCCGCCACTGTTTGCCGCGTTGGTGTAGAGCGTGAAGAAGCTGTACACGTTCCACAGCGGCAGGATCACCTGGCGGACGCCGTCGCGGATGCCCTGCTCGGTGACGATCAGGTTGCCGCCGCGCAGGATGGGGCTGGACATGAGGAACCAGCGCATGGCGTCGGAGCCGTCGCGGTCCAGGACCTCGGACACGTCCGGGTAGTTACGCAGGCTCTTGGACATCTTCTGGCCGTCAGAGCCCAGCACGATGCCGTGGCTGATGACGTTGCGGAACGCCGGCCGGTCGAACAGTGCCGTGGACAGAATGTGCAGCATGTAGAACCAGCCGCGGGTCTGCCCGATGTATTCGACGATGAAGTCAGCCGGGTTGTGGGTGTTGAACCAGGCCTCGTTCTCGAACGGGTAATGCACCTGGCCATACGGCATGGAGCCGGAGTCGAACCAGACGTCCAGGACGTCCTCCACGCGGCGCATCACGGACTGGCCTTCTTCGGGCGTGCGGGGGTCGTCCGGGTTGGGCCGGGTCAGCTCGTCGATGAACGGGCGGTGCAGGTCCACCTCGCCGGCCTTGTTCAGCGGCAGCCGGCCGAAGTCCGCCTCGATCTCGGCCAGGGAGCCGTAGACGTCGGTGCGGGGGTACTCGGGGTCCGTTGACTGCCACACCGGGATGGGGCTGCCCCAGAAGCGGTTGCGGCTGATGGACCAGTCGCGGGCGTTTTCCAGCCACTTGCCGAACTGGCCGTCCTTGACGTTGCCGGGGATCCAGTTGATCTCCTGGTTCAGTTCGGACATCCGGTCCTTGAACTTGGTGACCTCCACGTACCAGGAGGACACCGCACGGTAGATCAGGGGGTTGCGGCAGCGCCAGCAGTGCGGGTAGCTGTGCTCGTAGCTGGCCTGGCGGACCAGGCGGCCCTGGGCACGGAGCACCTGGGTGATGGGCTTGTTGGCCTCGAAGACCTGCAGCCCCACGATGTCGTGGAGGTCGCCGTGCTTGAACAGTGGCAGGAACTTTGCACCCTCATCCACGGAGAGCACCACGGGGATGCCTGCCTCCTCGCAGACTTTCTGGTCGTCTTCACCGTAGGCGGGCGCCTGGTGCACAATGCCGGTGCCGTCCGTGGTGGTGACGTAGTCGGCCACCAAGAAGCGCCAGGCGTTCTCCATGCCGTACTTCTCGTTGTCCGCGAAGTCGTCCCAGAGGCGCTGGTATTCCAGTCCCTCCAGCTCGGCGCCGGTGTGCGTGGAGACCACTGCGGCTTCCGCGTCCTCGAAGCTGTCGTAGCCAAGGTCCTTGGCGTAGCTGCCCAGCAGGTCCGCTGCGAGCATGAAGCTCCCGGTGACCGGGGCGTCTGCGGAGGCCGCCTTGATGCCGTTGGGGCCGGCCGGCAGCACGGCGTAGGTGATGGAAGGCCCGACGGCGAGCGCGGCGTTGGTGGGCAGCGTCCAGGGGGTGGTGGTCCAGGCGAGGGCCTGCACGCCGGCAAGCTCCCTGGAAACCTCCGACTCCCCCGCGAGGATGGGGAACGTGACGGTGACGGTCTGGTCCTGGCGGTTCTTGTAGACGTCGTCGTCCATGCGCAGCTCATGGTTGGACAGCGGCGTTTCGTCTTTCCAGCAGTACGGGAGGACGCGGTAGCCGTTGTAGGTCAGGCCCTTGTCGTGCAGCTGCTTGAACGCCCAGAGGACCGATTCCATGTACTCGACGTTGAGGGTCTTGTAGTCGTTGTCGAAGTCCACCCAGCGCGCCTGCCGGGTGACGTAGCTGCGCCATTCGTCGGCGTACTTCATCACGGAGGCGCGGCAGGCGTCATTGAACTTGTCGATACCCATGGCTTCGATCTGGGTCTTGTCCGTCATGCCCAGCTGCTTCATGGCTTCAAGTTCGGCGGGGAGGCCGTGGGTGTCCCAGCCAAAGCGGCGCTCCACGCGCTTGCCGCGCTGGGTCTGGTAGCGGCCCACCAGGTCCTTGGCGTAGCCGGTGAGGAGGTGGCCATAGTGCGGCAGGCCGTTGGCGAAGGGCGGGCCGTCGTAGAACACGAATTCGTTGCTGCCGGGCTCGCCGCCGGGGACGTCGGCGCTGCGCTGGTCGATGCTGGCCTGGAAGGTGCCGTCCTGGTCCCAGTACTTCAGGATGCGCTCTTCGATCTCCGGGAACTTCACGGAGGCGGAAACGCCGGCACTGCCGTTGGACGAGGTGCTGGAGGCTGAGGCCTTGGGGTAAAACGTCATGTTCGACATCCTGGGTTGAGCGTGGTGAACCCCGGCGGGGCCGGAGGTTCCGTTCAGGATGCGAGGACGGCTGCCGCGCCGTCCCGAAAAGACTGCACGCCCACCGCGGTACCACCTCACTTACCGGCGCCGCGTGTCTTCCGTGAGGAACACCTGCCGCCCCGGCCTCTCATTACTGCTGTGACGGGCTTACCCGTCCGGTTCTACTGGCACAGCCACCCTGCAGGGGCACACTGCGCGTTCTTCCGGAAGCTCACCGGTGATTGCCGGGTCATAGCCATAAAGAGTCTACTATCGCCGCAGCGTCCTGTGCCATTCAGCGCGTCCCTGCCATTCAGAGCATCCCCGCCATTCACAGCGTCCCGTGCCACTCAGAGCATCCAGGGGCCGTTGGGGCTGACGCCACCACCGCGCATTCCCTAGACTCGGCTCATGACAGCTTCCGGGCGCCCTGCCGGGCGGAGGCGCGCGGCCGCCGCATGCCGGTGGCTGTTCATTCCCCTTGCGCTGCCCGTCGCAGCGGTGTCCGTAGTGCGCGCTGTCCCCGTCGAGTGGCCCGTCCTGGGGGTCGAGCTGGTGGCTTTCACGCCCTGGCTCACAGTGCCTGCCGCGGCAACGCTGGTCCTGGCCTTCCTTGGGCGCAGCCGGTGGCAGCGGGTCCTGGCGGGGTCCCTGCTGGCGTGCCAGGCGTTCTGGCTCTTCCCGGTGGACGTCCGCGGGCCTGCGGCCGAGGCCGCCGGAAGGCCGGTTTCCCTCGTGGCGATGAGCATCAACGCGGAGCTGGGGGATGCGGACGCTGCCGGCATCGTGGACCTGGTCCGTGAACAGCACGTGGATTTGCTGGCGGTGGAGGAATACACGCCCCAGCTGTCACGGCGGCTCACCGCGGCGGGCCTCGACGGGCTGCTCCCGCACCGGGTTGCCCATCCCAGGGACGGCGCCGGCGGTACGGCCATCTATTCCTCGCTAAGCCTGAAGGACGGCGGAGTGCTTCCGGCCACCCAATTCACCATGCCGGTAGCCAGCCTGGACCTGGCGGACGGCAGTGGGGCCGCCCTTCGGGTGGTGGCTGTGCACACCCTGGCGCCGGTGGGTGACGCCCTTGGCCAGTGGCGCAGGGACCTGGCCACGGTGGCCAGGGCGGACAGCGGGTCCGGTCCCCTGCTGCTGGCCGGGGACTTCAACGCGACCTACGACCACCGGGAATTCAGGGCGCTGCTGGCGGGCCAGGGAGGCGGCCGGACGCTGGTGGACGTGGCCGCCTCCCTGGGCAGCAGGCTGGTGCCCACCTGGCCGATGCGTGGGTACCGCCTGCCCGGGATCACGCTGGACCATCTGGTGACCAGCCGCGACATTACCGCCTCCGGCTATTCAGTCCACCGGATCGAGGGAACGGACCATGCCGCAGTGGTGGCCACCCTGCGCATCCCCGTGCCCTAGGCCTTCCGGATGAGTTTGTGCGTGGCCGCCTGGGCCACCGGCCGGATGACGATCTGGTCAAGGTTGACGTGGTGCGGGGCGCTGACGGCGTAGCGGACGACGTCGGCCACATCCTCCGCGGTGAGCGGCTTCTCCACGCCCTGGTAGACCTTTTCTGCGGACTGCGCATCCCCGAGCCGGTTGAGGGCGAACTCCTCGGTCTGCACCAGCCCGGGCGCCACCTCGATGACCCGGACGTTGTGCTCAGCCTCTTCGAGCCGGAGGGCGTTGGTCATGGCGTGCTGCCCGAACTTGGCAGCATTGTAGCCGCCCCCGCCTTCGTAGGCGTCCAGCCCCGCGGTGGAGGTGAGGTTCAGGACGGTTCCCGCGCCGGTGGCCCGCAGCATCGGAAGGAACGCGCGGGTGAGCTTGAGGGTTCCCAGGACGTTGACGCGGTACATCCATTCCCAGTCGGCGGTGTTGGCATCGCCTACCTTGTCAGCACCCCGGGCACCACCGGCGATGTTGATCAGCGTGTCGATGCCGCCCGCTTCGGTGACCTGGGCGAGGAGCCGGGACACGTCGTCGTCCTCTGCAATGTCTGCGGGAATCGCGACGGCGCCTGTCCGGCCTTCCAGCGCCGCGAGCCTGTCAGCCCGGCGTGCCACGGCAAAGACCGTCCACCCGTCGGCGCGCAGCGCACGCACTGTTGCCTCTCCGATTCCGCTGCTCGCGCCGGTCACCAATGCTGCCTTTTTCTGCAAGTCCTCAGTCATGGCACCACCCTAGCGGGATCAGCCGGGGGACTGTCCCCGGAGGTAATCAAGCAGGACGTGCGCATTGTTCGCCTCGGTGTTCCGGGCAGTGTAGAGGAGGGTGATCCGGGGGTGTGCGCGCGCAGTTCCAGCACGCGGAAGCCGTCGTCGTCCGCCGGTGGGTCGTAGATGCGCTTCACGCCGAAGGTTGCCCGGAACTCTCCCATGGCCCGCATGCCACCCGTGTCCGCGTCCGTGGGGGCGGCACGGGTTGGGTGGGACTCAAGCGGGCATGAAAGAATTGGCAAATGGCTGAAGACACGCAGGGTACAGACACGCCCACCACCGCCCCCATCAATGTTCCGGACAAGCCGGCCCTCGAAGGCCTCGAAGCCGCGCTCACCCAGCGCTGGCTGGCCGAGGGAACCTACAAGTTCAACCCCGACACCACCCGGGAGCAGGTCTACTCGATCGACACTCCCCCGCCCACCGCGTCGGGATCCCTGCACGTGGGGCACATGTTCTCCTTCACCCAGACGGACGTCCAGGCCCGGTACATGCGCATGACCGGCAGGAACGTCTTCTACCCCATGGGCTGGGATGACAACGGCCTGCCCACCGAACGCCGCGTCCAGAACTACTACGGTGTCCGCTGCGATCCTGCCATCCCGTACAACGCCGACTACCGGCCGCCCGCCCAGCCGGCCAAGAACCAGCGCGATTTCGACGTCGTGTCCCGGCAGAACTTCATCGAACTGTGCGAGGAACTGGCCGTTGAGGACGAGAAGGTCTTCGAGAACCTGTTCCAGACCCTGGGCCTGTCCGTCGACTGGGACCTGACCTACCGCACCATCGATGACACGTCCCGCGCCGTGTCCCAGCGTGCCTTCCTGGCCAACCTGGCCGCCGGTGACGCCTACATGGCCGAGGCTCCCACGCTGTGGGACGTCACGTTCCGTACCGCCGTGGCCCAGGCCGAGCTTGAGGACCGTGAGGTCCCGGGCGCCTACTACCGCTACCCCTTCTTCACCGAAGACGGCGGGAAGATCTTCATCGAGACCACCCGCCCGGAGCTCCTTGCAGCATGTGCCGCGCTGGTGGCGAATCCCGACGACGAGCGGTACCAGCCGCTGTTCGGCAAGACCGTGAAGTCCCCGCTGTTCGACGTTGAGCTCGAGGTCAAGGCCCACCCGCTGGCAAAGGCGGACAAGGGTTCCGGGATCGCCATGGTCTGCACCTTCGGTGACCTGACAGACGTCACGTGGTGGCGCGAACTGCAGCTGCCCACCCGCGCCATCATGGGCCGCGACGGCCGCATCATTGCCGAAACCCCCGAGTGGATCACCAGCGAGGCCGGCAAGGAGGCGTACGCGGCCATCGCCGGGAAGACTGCCTTCTCCGCCAAGGAAGCCGTGGTGGAGCTGCTCAAGGAAGCCGGCCTGCTCGATGGTGAGCCCAAGAAGATCACGCACCCGGTGAACTTCTTCGAAAAGGGCGACAAGCCCCTGGAAGTGGTGACGTCCCGCCAGTGGTACATCCGGAATGGCGGCCGCGACGAGGACCGCCGCGAACGCCTCATTGGCCGCGGCAAGGACATCGACTTCCACCCGTCCTTCATGCGCTCCCGCTATGAAAACTGGATCGCCGGCCTGAACGGTGACTGGCTGGTCTCCCGCCAGCGGTTCTTCGGCGTGCCCATTCCCGTCTGGTACCCGCTCGACGCGCAGGGAAACCCGGACTACGACAACCCCGTCCTGCCCTCGGACGAGCAGCTCCCCGTCGACCCCGCCGCGGACGCCGCCCCCGGCTTCGACGAGGCACAGCGCGACCAGCCCAATGGCTTCACCGGCGACGCCGACGTCCTGGACACCTGGGCCACGTCCTCCCTGACCCCGCAGATCGTGGGTGGCTGGAGCCGGGACGAGGACCTGTTCGCCAAGGTGTACCCGTTCGACCTGCGCCCCCAGGGCCACGACATCATCCGCACGTGGCTGTTCTCCTCGGTGGTCCGCGCGGACGCCCTCCAGGACTGTGCCCCCTGGAAGCACGCGGCCATCTCCGGCTGGATCCTGGACCCGGACCGCAAGAAGATGTCCAAGTCCAAGGGCAACGTGGTGGTGCCCACGGACGTGCTGAACGAGTACGGTTCGGACGCCGTCCGCTACTGGGCTGCCTCTGCACGCCTGGGCGCCGACACCGCCTACGAGATCGCGCAGATGAAGATCGGCCGCCGCCTGGCCATCAAGCTCCTGAATGCCTCCAAGTTCGTGCTGAACCTGGGTGCCACGGAGAACTCGGTACTGTCGGGCGATCTTTCCGTCTTGGCGAACCCCCTGGACCGGGCGCTGCTGGCCCAGCTGGCCGAGGTGGTGGCGCAGTCCACCAAGGCATTCGACAACTACGACTACGCCCGGGCCCTGCAGCTCACGGAGTCGTTCTTCTGGCAGTTCACCGACGACTACGTGGAACTGATCAAGGACCGGGCCTACGGGGCCGCAGGCGAAGCGGAGCAGGCTTCCGTGCTGGCCGCGCTGGCCACCACGCTGGACACCCTGCTGCGGCTCTTCGCCCCGTTCCTGCCCTTCGCCACCGAGGAAGTATGGAGCTGGTGGCGTACCGGGTCGGTGCACCGGGCCCAGTGGCCTGCCGCCCTGGAGATCCCCGGCGGGGATACCACCATGCTTGCGACCGTGGGCGTGGCACTCAGCGGTGTCCGCAAGGCCAAGTCCGAGGCCAAGGTCAAGCAGCGCACCGAAGTGCTGTCGGCGACCATCACTGCCCCGGAGGCGCTGACCGCACAGCTGCAGGCCGGTCTGGCTGATTTGAAGGCTGCGTCCAACGCCCGGGAGATCACCCTGGCCGTGGGTGACGGTGACCTCACGGTCACTGACGTCGCCCTGGCTCCAAGCGACGAGCCCGCCAAGGCCTGACACCGGACCGGATACGGGCCAGCCCCGGTTTCCGGGCAAAGGGGAAGCCCCATCAGCGTTTTGCCGTTGGTGGGGCTTCGACTTTTTCGGCCATTCGGTGACGTGCTCTGATGGTCTGGCAGGATCCGCTGAACTTCAGGTCTTACTACCCCGTCACTGGTAGCTTGCATTCAACTTTGCCGATGGCTGCGTCGACTTACATATCACTGAATCTTTGGTTCCTGCGTCCACTTCTTTCGAAGTGGTAGGAACTATTGTTCTCCTGCGCCGGACCACGTGCAAGGGCCCCGGGATAACTACAGTCAGGTAGTTATCCCGGGGCCCTTGCAACGCGTCAGTGTCCGGCGTTTCAGTCGAATTCCGGGCTTTCGGTGCGGCTGCGCTTCAGCTCGAAGAAGTGCGGATACGCGGCGATAACCGTGGTGGCATCCCAAATCCTGCCGGCTTCCTCACCACGGGGAATGCGGGTCAGGACCGGCCCGAAGAAGGCTGTTCCATTGAAAGCCACCACCGGGGTTCCAACGTCCTGTCCCACCAGCGAAATGCCTTCCTCATGGCTGGCCCGGAGCTGCTGGTCGTAGGCGTCCGTGGCAGCGGCGTCGGCCAGGGAGGCGGGGAGGCCGCACTCGGCAAGGGCTTTGGTGATGACCACGGCCCGGTCTTTTTCGCCCTGGTTGTGGATCAGCGTTCCCATGGCGTCGTACAGCGGTTTGATGACCTGCGGCCCATGCTCTTCCCGGGCGGCAATGATCACGCGGACCATGCCCCACGCGTTGTCCATGGATTCCCGGTAGCCGGGCTCCAGGTCACGTCCCTCATTCAGGACAGCCAGGCTCATGACGTGCCATTCCGTCTCGATGTCCCGGACGGCTTCCACTTCCCCGATCCAGCGGGAGGTGACCCAGGCGAACGGGCAGAGGGGGTCGAACCAGAAGTCGGCTTTGTTCTTGGAAGGTGAAGTCACGGAGTCCTCTCGGTCAGGCAGACTTACGGCGCTTGGCCACGTGCGGAATCATGGTGGGCTCGGCTCCCCGCAGGACCACGTCCTCGGTGATCACCACGCTGGCCACGTCCTCGCGGCTGGGAAGATCGAACATCACGGGAAGCAGGACCTCCTCCAGGATGGCGCGGAGGCCACGGGCACCGGTGCCCCGCTCCAATGCCTGGTCGGCAATGGCTTCCAGGGCGGTGTCGTCGAACACCAGCTCGACGCCGTCGATCTGGAACATCTTCTGGTACTGCTTCACCAGGGCGTTCTTGGGGGTGGAAAGGATTTGGATCAGGGCGTCCCGGTCCAGGTTGGAGACGGTGGTGATCACGGGGAGCCGGCCAATGAATTCAGGGATCAGGCCGAACTTCAGCAGGTCCTCCGGCATGACCTCACCGTAGGAGTCCACCTTCTTGCTTGCCTCGTTGAGCGGGGCGCCGAAACCGATGCCCTTGCGGCCGGAGCGGGAGCCGATGATCTCTTCCAGGCCGGCGAAGGCACCGGCGACGATGAACAGCACGTTGGTGGTGTCGATCTGGATGAATTCCTGGTGCGGGTGCTTCCGTCCGCCCTGCGGCGGTACCGAGGCCACGGTCCCTTCGAGGATCTTCAGGAGGGCCTGCTGCACGCCCTCGCCGGACACGTCGCGGGTAATGGAGGGGTTCTCGCTCTTGCGGGAGATCTTGTCGATCTCGTCGATGTAGATGATGCCCTGTTCGGCCTTCTTGACGTCATAGTCAGCGGCCTGGATGAGCTTGAGGAGGATGTTCTCCACGTCCTCACCCACGTATCCGGCCTCGGTCAGGGCGGTGGCGTCCGCCACGGCGAACGGCACGTTCAGCCGCCGGGCGAGGGTCTGGGCCAGGTAGGTCTTGCCGCAGCCGGTGGGTCCGATGAGGAGGATATTCGACTTGGCGATCTCGACGTCGTCGTGATGGCCGCCGTCCCCCAGATTTCCGGACTTCGGCGCATGGCCCGCCTGGATGCGCTTGTAGTGGTTGTAGACCGCGACGGCGAGGGACCGCTTGGCGGGCTCCTGGCCGATGACGTATTCCTGCAGGAAGTCGAAGATTTCACGCGGCTTGGGCAGTTCGAAGCTGCCGAGATCAGCGACCTCCGCGAGCTCCTCCTCGATGATCTCGTTGCACAACTCGATGCATTCATCGCAGATGTAGACACCGGGGCCGGCAATGAGCTTGCGCACCTGCTTCTGGCTCTTTCCGCAGAAAGAGCACTTCAGCAGATCCGTGCTCTCGCCAATCCGAGCCATATATGAACCCCTTAGTATCCTGCTGCCAGGCAGCCCTGCACCATTGCTGAAATCTTTCCCGGCCGGCACGGCACGGTTTGTGACAACATCCACTCTAGGTCACATTCGGCCCCAAGGGTGGAATGAAAAGGCCGGTGCGGCCAAATGAACTGGACCGCACCGGCTTTCGGTACTGCTACCTCGTGATCGCCTGGGGCTTGATCTTGCGTGAATCAAGAACCTGGTCGATCAGGCCGTATGCCTGGGCCTCGTCGGCGGTGAGGATCTTGTCGCGCTCGATGTCGTTGTTAACCTGCTCCGACGTACGGCCGGAGTGCTGGGCCAGGGTGTCCTCCAGCCAGGAGCGCATACGCATGACTTCAGCGGCCTGGATCTCCAGGTCGGAGGCCTGGCCGCCCTGGCCGCCGGACAGTGCCGGCTGGTGGATCAGGACGCGGGCGTTGGGCAGTGCCAGCCGCTTGCCGGGTGTACCCGCCGCCAGCAGAACGGCAGCCGCACTGGCGGCCTGGCCCAGGCAGACAGTCTGGATCTCGGGGCGGATGTACTGCATGGTGTCGTAGATCGCCGTCATGGCGGTGAAGGAGCCGCCGGGCGAGTTGATGTAGAGCGTAATGTCGCGGTCCGGATCCGTGGACTCCAGGACCAGCAGCTGGGCCATGATGTCATCAGCGGAAGCGTCGTCCACCTGCACGCCGAGGAAGATGATGCGGTCCTCGAAGAGCTTGGTGTACGGGTCCTGGCGCTTGAAGCCGTACGGGGTGCGTTCCTCGAACTGCGGCAGGACGTAGCGGCTGGACGGAAGATTGCCGGCTGACCACCCGAAGTTGTAGTTCATTGTGTTTGCTCCTGATCGAAAGGGGTTCTGGATGCCGGTTAGTTCTGGGAGGCTGACTCGCCGGAGGAACCGTTGGACGTTCCGCCGCCGCCTGAGACGGAGCCGGCGTGCGCGGCGATCTTGTCGAAGAAACCGTATTCGAGTGCTTCGGTGGCTGTGAACCACTTGTCGCGGTCGTTGTCCTTGAGGATGGTTTCAACGGTCTGGCCGGTCTGCTCGGCGGTGAGTTCCGCCATGACCTTCTTCATGTGCAGGATGAGTTCGGCCTGGATCTTGATATCGGAAGCGGTGCCGCCGATTCCGCCGGACGGCTGGTGCATCAGCACGCGGGCGTTGGGCGTGGCGTACCGCTTGCCCTTGGTGCCGGAGGACAGCAGGAACTGTCCCATGGACGCGGCAAGGCCGGTGGCGACGGTCACAACGTCGTTGGGGATGAACTGCATGGTGTCGTAGATGGCCATGCCTGCCGTGACGGAGCCGCCGGGCGAGTTGATGTAGAGGTAGATGTCCTTTTCCGGGTTCTCGGCCGAGAGCAGGAGCAGCTGCGAGCAGATCGCGTTGGCGTTGTCGTCACGCACCTCCGAGCCCAGCCAGATGATCCGCTCCTTGAGAAGGCGGTTGTAAATGTAGTTGTCCTGGGCTGCAGGATCGACGGTCGCCATCCGGGGGGCCTCTGAGTGCTGTGACATGTTTACTTACCTCTCACTGGTGACGGTGACATCACTGAAAATCACTACTTGGACACTAACCGGTTTCACATGTGTTTTGTTCGCGCACCGACGGCTGTTCGCTGACGGCGCACGATCAGCGAATCAGCAGCGTGCCGCTTCCGGTCCAACGCGAACGGCCCCCGGATCGAAAGGATCCGGGGGCCATTGCTGCGGTTCAAAAAGGACTATGCCTTGGCGTCAGCCGTGGTGTCCTCGGCTTCGACAACCTCTGCCTCGGCAGCTTCGGTGGCGTCGGCGTCGGCCGCTTCTGCGGCAGGTGCCTCTTCGCCGGCGGGGCGGACGAAGTCGCTCAGGTCAACAGTCTTGCCCTCGGTGTCGGTCACCGTGGCCTGGCCCAGCACGACGGCCAGTGCCTTGCGGCGGCGGACCTCGGAAACCATCATGGGGACCTGGCCGCTCTGATCGATGATCTGGGCGAACTGGTTGGGGTCCATGCCGTACTGGCTGGCGGTGGTGACGATGTAGTCGATCAGCTCGTTCTGGCTGACATTGACTTCTTCCTTCTCCGCGATGGCGTCGAGGATGATCTCGTTCTGGAAGGCGCGGGCCGTGTTGGCGCGGACCTCTTCGCGGTGCTCTTCGGTGTCGTGCTCGCCGTCACCGTGGCCGTTGCCCTCCTGGAAGTGGGCTTCGAGCTGCTCTTCGACGACGGAGTCCGGAACCGGAACCTCGACGAGTTCCACCAGCTTGTCCAGGACCTTGTCGCGGGCTTCAACACCCTGCTCCACGATCTTGGACTCTGCGGCCTGCTTGGCCAGGTCTTCGCGGAGTTCGGCGAGGGTGTCGAACTCGGAGGCCAGCTGGGCGAAGTCGTCGTTCGCTTCGGGCAGTTCGCGTTCCTTGACGGCCTTGACGACGACCTTGACCTGGGCGGCTTCGCCGGCGTGGTCGCCGCCCACCAGGGTGGTGTCGAAGATGGCGTCCTCGTCGGCGCTGAGGCCGGTCACGGCTTCGTCCATGCCCTCGAGCATGGTGCCGGCGCCAACCTGGTAGGACAGGCCGGCAGCGGAGTCGACCTCTTCGCCGTCGATCGTGGCGGTGATGTCGATGGTGAGGAAGTCACCGTCGGCAGCGGGACGGTCAACGGACTTCAGGGTGCCGAAGCGTCCGCGCAGTTCGTCCAGGGCCTTGTCCACGTCTTCGTCGGAGGATTCCGCAGCCGCAACCTGGACCTCGATGCCGGCGTAGTCCGGCAGTTCGATCTCGGGGCGGACGTCAACCTCGGCGGCGAACTTCAGGCCACCGTCGGTGGCGGAGGGGTCGGGAACCTCGGTGATTTCCACATCGGGGCGGCTCAGGGGGCGGATGCCGGATTCCTGCACGGCAGCCTGGTACCAGCCATTGAGGCCGTCGTTGATGGCGGTCTCCAGGACGTAGCCACGGCCAACGCGCTGGTCGATGAGCTTGGCGGGAACCTTGCCCTTGCGGAACCCGGGGACCTGGATCTGCGAGGCAACAGTCTTGTAGGCCGAGTCGATGCTGGGCTTCAGTTCCTCAAAGGGGACCTCAACATTGAGCTTGACCCGCGTGGGGGTGAGGTTCTCGACAGCGCTCTTCACGGTCTAAGTACTCCTGGGTTGTGGGATGGGGGTTTTCTGCAAACGCAATGTGTGTCCAGGCCTGCTGGTCCTGGCCGCAGAGTCGGGGTGACAGGATTTGAACCTGCGACTTCCTGCTCCCAAAGCAGGCGCTCTAGCCAAGCTGAGCTACACCCCGTAAGTGCACAGGCAAGTCTACGGTGATACGCGTCGCGATTGCACATTTGACACGTAGGCCATGGATTAGGTTTAGTTGTATCCGGCTTGAACAGCCAGCCCGGAGTTTCCGCTGGAAATCGGATCTTCCTTCGGGGACGTAGCTTAATGGTAAAGCCTCAGTCTTCCAAACTGATTACGCGGGTTCGATTCCCGTCGTCCCCTCCAGGACAACAAAAAGGCCCCTCGATCGAGGGGCCTTTTTGCGTTTGTTTTTTACGCCTGCGGCTGCTGGCAGTAAGGGCACCAGTAGAGGTTCCGGCCGGCAAGGTCGGCCATGAGCACGATGGTGCGGCACACCCTGCAGGGCAGCCCGTGCCTTTTATAGACAAAGTGGACGTCGTCGCGGTGCGGGAAATGTGCGCTCCTGGGCGGCACCGGTTCCCCTGCCGCGGCCGCCTTGGCGGCCGTGGTGCCATCGAGCGCCCAGTATTTGGGCGGGGTGGTGATGATCCGCCCATCGGCCACGCCGTCGTTCATGACGGCGACGATGTCGCGCCACAGCCTGCGGGCGTCGTTGTCCGGCAGCGCGGTGCCGGGCAGCAAGGGATCGAGGCGGCGGCGGAACAGCACTTCGGCACGGTAGACGTTCCCGACGCCGGCAATCACTTTCTGGTCCATGAGCAGGGCCGCCAGCGGGGTCTTCCGGGTCCGGACATTGGCGGCGAACCGCCCGGCGTCCCCGCGAAGGTTCCGCAACGGATCCGGCCCCAGCCGCGCCAGGACGGCGTCGGCCTCTGCTGCGGTGATGGTCTCGCAGGTGGTGGCCCCGCGAAGGTCCGCCCAGCCGTGGCTGCCGGCGAGCCGGACCCGGACGGCCCCGACGGGCGCCGGCGGACCTGCGTAGGGCGCGCCGCCGTCGTCGTCCCCGTCGGAGAACGCCTCCTGCTCCCCTACCCGCCGCGGCGCACCGATGCTTGACGCGCCGGCGAAGGTGCTGTCACCACCGAAGCTCCAGGCCCCGTACAGGCCAAGGTGGACGTGCAGCGCCAGCGAGTTGTCGAAGTGCAGGAACAAGTGCTTGCCGTGAGCCTCGGCAGCGACCATGGTGTGGCCGTCCAGCAGCGCCGCTCCCCCGCTGAACCTGCCCTGGGGGCTGGACACAGCCAGTGCCTCGCCGAGGAATACGTCGCCGAACTGGCGGGCGAGCCTGCGGACGGAATGGCCCTCGGGCACTACTCGATGACCTCGCCGGTGGCCTCAAAAACAGCGATCTTTTCGATCCTGCGGATGTGGCGTTCATCGTTGCTGAAGGGCTCGGCCAGGAATGCCTCGACCAGCTCGGTGGCTTCCTCCACCGTGTGCTGGCGGCCGCCCAGGGCCACCACGTTGGCGTCATTGTGCTCGCGGGCAAGGGTGGCCGTGGAAAGGTTCCAGGCGAGGGCGGCGCGGATGCCCCTCACCTTGTTGGCGGCAATCTGTTCGCCGTTGCCGGAGCCGCCCAGCACGATGCCCAGGGCATGGACACCGGCCTCCCGGTCAGCCACCACGGCGAGTGCCGCGTTGATGCAGAACGAGGGGTAGTCGTCCTGGGCGTCGTAGACCTTGGGGCCATGGTCAACCACCTCGTATCCCTTCCCGGTCAGGTGGGACACCAGGTGGGCGCTGAGCTCCATGCCTGCATGGTCGGTGGCGATATGGACCCGCGGGTAGGCAGGGGTAGTGGTCACGTGCTAAGTCCGTTCGGTTGTGGGAGCTGGCGGCCACCGGGCGGGGGCCGGAACGACACGGATAAGGATACTAGGGCAGCCCGGGGTCGGGGCTCTGGCCTTCCGTCTGTGGCGGCGTTCCACCCCCGCGGCGGGCCCTGGCGGCCACCCGCGTCAGGACTTCGGCAAGCCGCGCGGCCGAGGCCTGGCTGCCGCCGCTGACGGCAAGGCGCTGGCCGTCGGTCTTGCTGACGACGACGGCGGGGCCGCTGCTGACCAGCATGGCTGCGGTTCCGTGGTGGTGCCGGTAGCCCCACCCGCCGTAGTCCGCGGCCTTCACCTCTGCGGCACTGGCGTCGGAAATGGCCCCGGCAGGCACGTCCATGACCGGCACCACCCCGGCCAGCAGGACCTTGAGTCCGCGCCGGTCCGCCCTGATGCGGGCGAACAGGAACGCTGTCCCCACCAGGGCCAGGACCACGAGCAGGATCCCCAGCCAGGGCACCACGACGGCGATGAGGGCCGCCGGGAACAGGGAGGCGATGGCGATCATGACGAAGACGGAACTGCGGGCGTGGACCCAGAGCCTGATGCTGTCCCGGGCAAGGTCGGGGTCAAGTTCCTTGGCGATGGCGACCTGAAGCGCCCTGTCATCATCCGGCGACCATTGCCGGTCAGCTTTGTAGACCATGGCCATGGTCACCCCGAGCGATACCGCGGCACCGCTGCCAAGGGCCAGCACCGTCATGTCCACATGTGACTGCCGGGCGTCGGCCAGCCCGGTCTGGCCGATCAGGCCCGCGGCAAGGGCGGAGGTGATGAACAGGCTGAGGAAGAGTCCGGCACCCATCATGATCCGCCGCATCATGACCGGCCGTCCAAGGGGCACGGCCTGGAGCAGGACCAGCCAGCCGGCAAGGACAATTCCGGCGGCGCCAACCCCCACGTAGGCGCCGAAGGGCGCGAAGTCGGCCCCGCCGCCGTCCGTCCAGCGGATGGCGACCGGCTCCGGAAGGTCCGGGCGCAGCAGCGACGCGCAGTAGGCAAAGGCGGCGGCCAGGACGACGGGGAACCCGACGGCGAAGCGCAGTGCCTTGGTGTCCACCGAATCCAGCAGCTTTCCCATGCATTTAACGCTACCCCTGTGGCTGCCCGGCCAAGCGCCCCGCCCGGGCGGAGGCGGCTGTGAGCTGCGCAACTTGCCAAGGACCCCAGGGATGAAAGAATGCATGACAGTGCCGGAACCGGGACCACCGGCCGGCAGCCGAAACTTCTCTGGAGGCCCTCTTTTGCCAGGCATGAACCTGACGCGCGCCGAAGCCCGTGAGCGCGCCGAACTGATCACCGTCGAGTCCTACGATGTCAGCCTGGACCTGACCCGCGGCGGAGAGGTCTTCGGCAGCACCACCACCGTGAAATTCACGGCGGCGCCGGGGTCGGCCAGCTTCATCGATGCCGTCACCCGCACCGTGCACAGCGTGACCCTCAACGGCCGGTCCCTTGATCCGGCCACCGTGGCCGACGGCGTGCGGATCCAGCTGCCGGACCTGGCCGAGCACAACGAGCTGACGGTCGTGGCGGACATGCCCTACATGAACACCGGCGAAGGGCTGCACCGGTTCGTGGACCCGGTGGACAACGAGGTCTACCTGTACACCCAGTTCGAGGTTCCCGATTCCCGCAGGATGTTCACCGTCTTCGAGCAGCCGGACCTGAAGGCAACGTTCGCCTTCACCGTCACCGCGCCGTCCCACTGGGATGTCATTTCCAACTCCCCCACACCTGCTCCCGTGGAGGCCGGCGACGGCGCCCGGTCCGTGTGGACCTTCGCACCAACGCCCCGGCTGTCCTCCTACGTCACCGCCCTGATCGCGGGCCCGTACGAGTCTGTGCGCAGCGAGGTCACCAGCTCAGACGGGCGGGTCATCCCGCTGGGCGTCTTCGCGCGCAAATCCCTGATGCAGTACCTCGATGCGGACAACATCTTCGAGCTCACGCGGCAGGGCTTCGGGTTCTTCGAAGCACAGTTCGGCTGCCCCTACCCGTTTGAGAAGTACGACCAGCTGTTCGTTCCCGAGTTCAACGCCGGGGCCATGGAGAACGCCGGAGCGGTGACCATCCTGGAAGGCTACGTGTTCCGCAGCAAGGTCACTGGCGCCCAGATCGAGCGGCGCGCCATCACTGTGCTCCACGAACTGGCGCACATGTGGTTCGGGGACCTGGTGACCATGCGGTGGTGGAACGACCTGTGGCTCAACGAGTCCTTCGCCGAGTACATGTCCCACCTGGCGGCGGTGGAGGCCACGTCCTTCACCAGCGCCTGGACCACCTTCGCCTCCGTGGAAAAGTCCTGGGCGTACCGGCAGGACCAGCTGCCCACCACGCACCCGATATTCGCGGAGATCAACGACCTGCAGGATGTTGAGGTCAACTTCGACGGCATTACCTACGCCAAGGGCGCCTCGGTGCTGCGGCAGCTGGTGGCCTGGGTTGGGCCGGAACAGTTCATGGCGGGTGTCCGTGAGTACTTCGCCAAGCACTCCTGGCACAACACGGAGCTGCAGGACCTGCTGGTGGAGCTGGAGAAGGCCAGCGGCCGCGACCTGGACCGCTGGGGCCGGCAGTGGCTGGAGACCGCGGGAGTGAACACGCTGGCTCCCGAGGTGGAGGTGGATTCCGACGGAAAGCTGCGGTCCTTTGCCATCCTGCAGTCCGCGGTTCCGGAGTGGCCCACCATCCGCCCGCACCGCCTTGCCGTGGGGTTCTACAACCTGGACGACGCCGGCAAGCTCACCCGGGTGCACCGCGAGGAACTCGACGTCGACGGCGAACGCACGGAGGTGCCGGCGCTGGCCGGCCTGGCCCGGCCGGATCTGATCCTCATCAACGACGACGACCTTGCCTATGCCAAGGTGCGGCTGGACCCGGCGTCCCTGGCCACCGCCACCGCGCACCTGAAGGACTTCGCTGCAAGCCTGCCGCGGACCCTCGTCTGGAACTCCGCGTGGGATGCTGCCCGTGACGGTGAGAGTCCGGCCCGGAAGTACGTGGAATTGATCCTGGCCAACGTCGCTGCGGAGACGGATTCTTCCGTGATCCTGGTCCAGCTGCGGCAGCTGGCCACCACCCTGAACTTCTACGTGGCCGAGGAACACCGCGAAGCCACCACCGTTGCGGCCGTGGACCGTTTGTGGGATCTGGCTTCGACTGTTCCCGGCGGCTCCGACGGCCAGCTGCAGTTCATCAAGTCCTTCGCGCTGCTGGCCCGCAGCGCGTCCCAGCTGGACCGGGTGTCCGGCCTCCTGGACGGGTCCGTGGTCCTGGAAGGCCTGAGCGTTGACCAGGACCTCCGCTGGGAGCTGGTGGCCTCGCTAGTTTCCGGCGGCCGGATGGCGCAGGACGGCATCGACGCCGAACTGGAGCGGGACAACACCTCCAGCGGCCAGAACGCGGCCGCACTGGCCAAGGCTGCCATCCCCACCCCGGAGGCGAAGGCCGCGGCCTGGGAATCCATTGTGGTCAAGGGAGAACTGTCCAACGCACTGCAGGGATCGGCGGTGACCGGCTTCATGCGGGTGCTGGACCGTTCGCTGCTGGAGCCGTACTCGGAGCTGTACTTCGCGGCTGTGCCGGGCATCGTGGCAACCCGCACGCACGCACTCGCCCAGCAGATCGTCGTCGGCCTCTACCCGGCGCTGCTGACCACGCAGGCCACCATCGACCGGACGGACGCCTTCCTGGCGTCGCTGCCGGCGGAAAGCGCTGCGCTGCGGCGGATGATGCTGGAGAACCGCGACGGCGTGGCCCGCGCCCTGCGTGCCCGAGCCGCCGATGTCCTGCAGGAGGGCAGCCCGGCGTGAGCCTCAACGAACACCGGTACTCGCTGACCGTCCAGTGGACAGGCAACCGGGGCGGCGGCACGTCGTCCTACCGGA
This sequence comes from Arthrobacter sp. NicSoilC5, assembly GCF_019977395.1. Classification (NCBI taxonomy): domain Bacteria; kingdom Bacillati; phylum Actinomycetota; class Actinomycetes; order Micrococcales; family Micrococcaceae; genus Arthrobacter; species Arthrobacter sp. NicSoilC5. The sequence continues at coordinate 1,071,887 of NZ_AP024660.1, forward strand.
GCTACTCCCGGGACCATGACGTGCTGGTTCCGGGCCTGCCGGTCCTCAAGGGCTCGGCAGATCCCACCTTCCATGGAGACCGGGAACGGTACAACCCGGAGCAGCTTCTCCTGGCTGCGCTGGCCCAGTGCCACATGCTGTCCTACCTGCACGTAGCGGTGAAGCACGGCGTGCTGGTCACGGATTACCGGGATGAGGCCACCGGACTGATGCGGCTCAACCGGGACGGCAGCGGCCAGTTCGAGCGGGTCACCCTGCACCCGCACGTGACGGTGGCCGACGCCGCGCAGGCGGAACTGGCCGCCTCGCTGCACCATGAGGCCAACCAGGTCTGTTTCATTGCCCGGAGCGTGAACTTCCCGGTGGAGCACCAACCGGTGACGGTGGCCGCCTAGGCTTCCCTGCCCTGGAGCAGTTTGGCGAGCCGATGCTCCGTGGCGGGTTGCAGGCCGGCCTTCCGGGACCGGTCCAGCCCGCGGACGCGTTCATCTCCCAGGGTGTCGGCCAGGGTTTCCTGCCAGGGCCGCAGCACCATTCCCGCAGCCTTGGCTGCCTGGTTGCTGCGGGCCATGAAGCCCTCGTGATGGGGCGGGAGCCAGAGCGGAAGGGAATCGGGCCCTGACCAGTAGTTAACGCCCTGCGCCACCAGCCATTCTTCACCGGCGGTGACGGTGGCGGGCGTGCCGGCGGTGGAGAGTTCGCCGCAGGCGCTGGTGAGCTCTGCGAAGGCCACTTGGTCTCCGTTGGCGTTCAGCGGGCCGGTGGTTCCCTGTTCGGCTGCACGCAGGATCCACGCCGCCAGGTCCCGGACGTCGATGACCTGGGTGGGCTGGTGCCCGATGTCCGGGACCAGCACCGGCCCCTGTTTGCGGTCAAAGCGGGCCGGCCAGTAGCCGTAGCGGTCGGTGGGGTCGCCAGGGCCGCTGACCAGGCCGGCGCGGCAGATGTGGGCCCTGCCGCGTGTGGCGTCCAGGGTGGCCTGCTCGATGGCCACTTTGGACTCGCCGTAGTTCCCGGGGGTGGAAGGAGTTCCGGGGGCAAGCGCCGGCAGGAGCGCGGCGTCCTCTGCCGCTCCGGGGACGGAATGGTCCGCATAGGCTGAGCAGCTGGAAACGAAGGTCCAGTGGCCGGCCTTCGGAGCGAGGGCGGCAAGGGCGTCCCGGGCAGGTGCAGGGTCCCGGGCAACCTCGATCACGGCGTCCCACGTGCCGGCTGCGCCGGAGTACGCTGCCGGGCCCGCCGATCGGTCCGCCCTGGCCCACTCGGCGCCGGGCGGCGGCTCACCGGACACTCCCCGGGCCAGGCACGCGACGTGGTGCCCCGCGGCCACCGCCTGCCTGGCGATTTCCCGGGAGAGGAAGGCTGTTCCGCCGAGGATGAGGATGCGCATTGCTCCACGCTACGGCGCTAGGGTTGAAAGAGAACAGCGCAATATCCCAAGGAGCTATTTCCACCCATGGTCAGCATGTTGTCCATCCTTCCCCCAGCCACCAGCCAGCCGAGTGGCGTGAGCCTCCCAGGCATCGTGATCAGCCTCGGCGTCGGCGTTGCCGTCTGGCTCGTGGCCACGTTCATCATTTCCCGCATCACCAAGCGGGTGGCGTCGGGGAGCAATTTCTTCAAGAAGCCCACGTTCAGGTGGGCTGCTCCGGCCTTTAGGGCCCTTGACCACGAACGCCGGGTCCAGCGTGCCGAAACCATCGGTTCACTGCTCAACAGCGTGGTGGGCGTGCTGGTGGTCATCATCACCGGCATGTACGTGCTGCAGAACCTGGACATCAACATCGCCCCGCTGCTGACCAGCGTGGGTATCCTCGGTGTGGCCATCGGCTTCGGCGCCCAGCAGCTGATTCGCGACTTCCTGGCCGGGATCTTCATTACCATTGAAGACCAGTACGGGATCGGTGATGTGATCGAAACCAGCGAAGTGGTGGGCGTTGTGGAGTCCATGGGACTGCGGATCACCCGCGTCCGCTCGGACGACGGCGCCATCTGGTACCTGCGCAACGGCGAGATCCTGCGCGTGGGCAACCGGTCGCAGGGACGGTACGTTCCACTGCATGAGTCCGACGACGGCACCACCGACCAGGGCTCGGCGCACGTTGAGACCAAGAAGACTGACCAGAAAGCCGGGGACTAGCATGTCGCTTCCCATTGAGCCGCGCCCCGGGCAGCGGCCCCAGTTGATGCAGAATGATCCCTTCAGCAAGCCGGATTACACCGACAGCTTCTACGACGCCGTGGGCGGCCACGAGACCTTCGTGAAGCTCATTGACGTCTTTTACGACGGAGTGGCCACCGATCCCCTGCTGCGGCCGATGTATCCGGAAGAGGACCTGGCGCCCGCGAAGCGCCGCTTCCTGATGTTCCTTGAGCAGTACTGGGGCGGGCCCACAACGTATGGCGAGGAGCGCGGCCACCCGCGCCTGCGCATGCGCCACATGCCCTTCAAGGTCACGCCGGAGGCAAAGGACCGGTGGCTGTTCCACATGCGCACCGCCGTGGACGCCCTGGAGTTGCCGCCGCTGTACGAGGGAACACTGTGGGACTACATGGAGCGGGCCGCGCTGTCCATGGTGAACAGCCCCTCCGGTTCCTGAGTCTCTTATCCGGCCGGCGCCCTGCGGTCTGGCCTAGAGCAGGCCGCTGCCGGTGCGCGCCAGGACGTGGCCGCGGGGTCCGGTAAGCCGGAACCAGCGGCCGGCCCGGTAGAGCTTCTGGTCGCCGTCGCCCAGGAACCCCAGCGCGAAGGCGGCGAAGGCAGCGCCGGCGGGCAGGCCGGCGTCGTCCAGTTCCCGCCCCCATACCGCGGCCCGTGCGTTGTTCACGATGAGTGCGCCCGGTTTGTCCGGCACAATGCCGGCCACCTCGGCGATGCCCGCCTCGGCTGCCGCCCGCAGGCGGGAATCGCTGACGGACCCCAACAGTTCCCATCCGCCCCGGGGGGCGCCTACCCCGGTCCAGGACTCGGTGACGGTGGTGGGTGGAACCGGCAATTCGACGTCGCCCTCCCCTGCCCGTGCCAGCCTGTCCAGGACGGATGACAATGCAACGGTGACATCCGTTCCGGACGGTTCCGCCAGTGCCATGGTGCGCAGGCCCAGGATCGTCGGGGTGGATTCGCCCAGGAGCCTTGGCCGCAGGACGCACACGTAGGCGGCCAGGACGGAGCCGGCGGCCTGCAGGCGGATGGCACCGTCATCAATGGCTTTGGCCCGGGTGGCGAAGGTCTTCAGGTCGGCGAGATCCCGCGGGTCTGCGAAACGGAAGGACGAGGTGAGAAGTTCAGACACATCTAGAACACTACCGGCTGCACTCCGGTTGAGTGGTTTGCGGGCCGCCGTCTAGAGTCGGACCATGACTGAAGCCGAAGCCGGACTGCTGGCGCCGCCCACTGGCGACCCCACCTCATCGCTGATCGAACTGCTGGACCTTGGTGAGCTTGAGGGCGCCCGCACGGATGAGGATATTTTCCTGGGCCCCTCCCAGCAGCAGCCGCACCACAGGGTATTCGGCGGGCAGGTGCTGGCGCAGTCGCTGGTGGCATCGATCCGGACAGTTGACCCCGAACGGTTCGTCCACTCCATGCACGGCTATTTCCTGCGGCCCGGCGACGCCAACAAACCCATCACCTTCGGGGTGCAGCGGCTGCGCGACGGCCGGTCTTTTTCGGCCAGGCGGGTCCACGCCTACCAGGACGGCGTGCCCATCCTGTCCATGATCGCCTCGTTCCAGGGAGAGGACGAAGGGGTCGAGCACTCGTCTGTTATGCCGGAAGGAATCCCGGACCCCGACTCTTTGCCCAGCACGGCGGACCTGCTGGGCAAGTTCGATCATCCGGTGGCACGGCACTGGGCGTATGAGCGGCCCTTCGACATCAGGCACGTCAACCCGGCGCTGTACGTTTCAGCGGCCGGCCCGCGGGAAGCCCGCAACGCTGTCTGGATGAAGACCTTCGGGCCGATGCCGGACGACTCCAACCTGCACCGGGCCGCCCTGGCCTATGCCAGCGACTACACGCTGCTTGAATCCATCCTTCGGCGGCACGGACTGAGTTGGATCACGCCTGGAATGAATGTTGCCAGCCTGGACCACGCGATGTGGTGGCACCGGCCCGCACGGGTTGATGAGTGGCTGCTCTACGTCCAGGAATCCCCCAGCGCCCACGGCGCGCGCGGCCTGGCAACCGGCAAGATCTTCAACCGCGGGGGCCAGCATGTCGCCACCGTTGCGCAGGAGGGGATGGTGCGCATTCCCACCGACCCCGCGGGCGCCTGACGTCGAAGGCACCGCATCCGTGCAGGCACGCTGACCCCGCAGGCACGCAGAAGGCCGGCACCCCGAAAATTGTCGGGGTGCCGGCCTTCTTTTGTGCTGTCAGGCTTTTGGCCCGGTTCCGCGCTGTTAGTCGCGGGTCAGGCGCCGGTGGGTGACGCGGTGCGGCTTGGCAGCGTCCGGGCCCAGACGCTCCACCTTGTTCTCCTCGTAGGATTCGAAGTTACCCTCGAACCAGTACCACTTGGAGGGGTTCTCGTCGTCACCTTCGTAGGCCAGGATGTGCGTGGCCACCCGGTCAAGGAACCACCGGTCGTGCGAGACCACCACGGCGCAGCCGGGGAACTCGAGCAGCGCGTTCTCCAGGCTGCTGAGGGTTTCGACGTCGAGGTCGTTGGTGGGTTCGTCGAGGAGCAGCAGGTTCCCGCCCTGCTTGAGGGTCAGGGCCAGGTTCAGGCGGTTGCGCTCACCGCCGGAGAGCACGCCTGCCTTCTTCTGCTGGTCCGGACCCTTGAACCCGAAGGCTGCCACGTAGGCACGGGACGGCATCTCGACGTTGCCCACCTGGATGAAGTCGAGTCCGTCGGAGACGACCTCCCACAGGGTCTTGTTGGGGTCGATGCCGCCGCGGCTCTGGTCGGCGTAGGAGATCTTGACCGAGTCACCGATCTTCAGCTCGCCGCCGTCGAGCGGTTCCAGGCCCACGATGGTCTTGAAGAGCGTGGACTTGCCCACACCGTTGGGACCGATGACACCCACGATGCCGTTGCGCGGCAGGCTGAATGAGAGCCCGTCGATCAGGACACGGTCGTCGAAGCCCTTTTGGAGGTTCTTGGCCTCCAGGACCAGGCCACCCAGGCGCGGTCCCGGCGGGATCTGGATTTCCTCGAAGTCGAGCTTGCGGGTGCGGTCCGCTTCTGCGGCCATTTCCTCGTACCGGGCCAGGCGGGCCTTTGATTTGGTCTGGCGGCCCTTGGCGTTGGAGCGGACCCACTCGAGTTCCTCGGCGAGGCGCTTGGCCTGCTTGGCATCCTTCTTGCCCTGGATCTCGAGGCGGGCGCGCTTCTTCTCCAGGTAGGTGGAGTAGTTGCCTTCGTACGGGTACAGGTGGCCGCGGTCCACTTCGGCAATCCATTCCGCCACGTGGTCCAGGAAGTAACGGTCGTGGGTGACGGCGAGGACGGCGCCGGGGTAGCTGGAAAGGTGCTGCTCGAGCCACAGGACACTTTCCGCGTCCAGGTGGTTGGTGGGCTCGTCGAGGAGCAGCAGGTCCGGCTTCTGCAGGAGGAGCTTGCACAGGGCTACGCGGCGGCGCTCACCACCGGAGAGGTTGGTGACGTCGGCATCGGCCGGCGGGCAGCGGAGGGCGTCCATGGCCTGCTCCAGCTGGGAGTCGAGGTCCCAGGCGTCGGCGGCATCGATGGCTTCCTGCAGCTTGCCCATTTCTTCGAGGAGGGTGTCGTAGTCAGCATCGGGGCTGGCCATTTCCTCGGAGATCTCGTTGAAGCGCTGGATCTTGCCGTAGATCTCGCCCACGCCTTCCTGGACGTTGCCCAAGACTGTCTTTTCCTCGTTGAGGGGCGGTTCCTGGAGAAGGATGCCCACGCTGTAGCCGGGGCTGAGCCTGGCTTCACCGTTGGAGGGCGTGTCCAGCCCTGCCATGATCTTGAGGATGGTGGACTTACCGGCACCGTTCGGGCCCACAACACCAATCTTGGCGCCCGGGAAGAAGGACATGCTTACGTCATCAAGAATGAGTTTTTCGCCAACGGCCTTACGGGCCTTGGTCATTGTGTAGATAAATTCCGCCATGGTCTCAAATCTAGTGGGTTGGCGGGCAGATCTCACATTTACAGCCGGAAAGTCAGCAGGATCAGGAACCCACGAAGCACTTGCCGCTGGCCAGGACCGGAAGGACGGTGACGGTCACTGCACCCTCGCGCACCTGTCCAATGACGCAGTCCTTGCCCTGCAGCACGGCAGCCTCGATGGCGTCCGCCTCCAGGCCGGTGGGCGTCCGGCTCTGCGAGACCTGGAGCACTGCCGGCGCGATGCCGGCTCCCGTCAGGGCGTCGCTGACCTGGGCCGTGGCCGGCTTGGGTGTTCCTGCTGCCAGTTTGGCCAGGGTGTCGGTTACGGTCCGCTTTACGGTTTCGGTGGCCGCGGCGGCCGAGGTGCTGGCACCGGCTGACGTGTTGGCCAACGTTTCCCCGTCGGCGGCGCTGCCTGGGGCCGCTGGATTGGCACCCTGGGCTGCAGCTTCCTGCGCCGCCGGCGCCGTTGCCGCCGCCGTTGCCGTTGCCGTTGCCGGTGCCTTCAGCGATCCGTCACCGCTGCCCTCGACCCGCGGATTGTCCGCTGCGGGACCGGCTGCACACCCCGACACGAGAGCGGCCAGGACAGCACATGTCAGGGCTGCACCGGCCCGGTTTATCTGCCGGCGGTGAGGGGTGGGACGCATGGTGTCATTGTGCCATGCGCCGGACGCCAGGCCGGTATGGCCGGCTGCAAGTGGCCACCCGCGCGCCGGTGCGGACGCGTGGTGGCGGGGGTGGGATGGAGGCGGGCGGACGGCCGGCGGCGGGGGGTGCCACCGGTCCGTCCGCCCGGGACTGAACGGGGAACGTTGACAGCTGATGCGTGTTTCCTAGACTTCGGCGAGTTCCCCGGTTTCCAGGTCAAGGGCAGCGAGTCCGCCGTCGTTGTCCTCGATGACGACCGCTGCATGGCCAAGCTCCCCGGGATGGTCGTCCTCACGGTCCTCCGGTTCGTCAAGGGCCGGGTCCATGGCAGGGGCATCCTCCGGGGACTGCGGCTGCTCCACGAGGGAAAGCGCAGGCCTTGAAGCGGTCCGGATGAAGTTTGCCGAGCCGAAGGTAAGGTCGTGCCCCACGGCCTCGGCATCGATGATGGTGGAGTGGTAGACCCGGCCTTCCTTTTCCCAGGTGCGGATCTTCAGCTTGCCCACGACGATGACCGGCTGGCCTTTCCGGATGCTGCAGCCCAGGGTCCCGGCGAGGTTGCGGTAGCCCTGCACGGTGAACCAGTTGGTGTGCCCGTCGCCCCACGTTTTGGATTCCCGGTCAAAGCGGCGCGTGGTGGAACCGAGCCGGAAGGAGGCTGTTGCCACTCCTCCCGGCGTGGTGGAACTTGTGATCTCAGTGGCAACGAAGCCCCGGATGGTAATCGTTTCGCTCATGTCTACGTCCTGTCTGGATGGTGGCGCCTGTAGCAGGCATGACCAGCATCGCCCCGGATGCCCGCGGGCAGGAGGCACGGGTTCCCGTATGTGGACAACAGGGCCCGCCACGCCACATGGGGAGGAACAGTGCAGGCCGGATGACGCCGCCGCCATGTCGGACAATGTAAACTTTTTGAGGCGCCCGGCCTGCAGGCCGGTAGCTGATGCCTCAGTAGCTCAGGGGATAGAGCAGCGGCCTTCTAATCCAAAGGCTTGCGATCTGAGACCAGCTTAGGTTTTGGGGCGGTTTCGCCTCCACCGGGATCGGTCGGGTTGAGGGCCTCGCAGGCCTTCCCCGTCTTCAGCCATTCCACGTCAACATCGCAGACGACTGCCCAGGCATTGATAACGAGCTTGCCTGGCGCTGTTGCCCCACGCTCGTAGTTCGACACCGTAGCGCGACTGATGCCCAACTCCGCGGCTATGTCTGCCTGTTCAAAGTTCTTCAGTTCACGCGCTAGGCGGAGCCGGTCTTTCAGCTGAAATTCCGGGGTTCGGCTGTGCATCGGTTGAGTGCTCATGAGACAAAGCTATGTCACAGACAAAGCTTTGTCTACATTCCAAAACACAAGTTTTCGTGTAATTCGAAACACAAGCCTTGATACTTCCTTGATGCAAGTCTTTGACATATGCCAACAGTGCGCTATCTTTGACACATGCCAAAAACCGCACCCAGCCTGATCACAACGGCGCAAGCGTCCAAGGTCTCGGGCAAGAACTGGCGGACCATCATTCGGCTTGTAGAACGGGGCGACCTCAGCCCCGCTCAGAAGCTTCCTGGTCTTCGCGGTGCTTACCTGTTCCACCCCAGCGACATCGAGGCCCTAAAGCCAGCGCCAGCTGAGCCGCCGGCCGAGACCCCCTAGCCACTCGGCACACAAAAAGGCGGTCCAGTACCTCTCGCCAAAGAATCACTGGACCGCCCATAACCAATCCAAACGCCGGCTTTGCCGACCCTCGAATCAGAATCGAGTCTATCAATGGTGCCCTCAGCCACGCAGGAAAACCTTGAAGTGGACCCGCCCCGGAACCTGTTCTTCGGTGTTGAAGACCGGAAGCTGGGCGGGCCCGCCGGCCTGACGGACAAGTACCTGTACACCGAGCAGCGCCGCCGGCAGCAGCTGGCCCAGCGCGTCATCGACTCGGCCATCCAGGTAGCCGACGCTATCCGCACCATGCGGAAGTTCGACCGGACCGGCAACGCCGACCAGGTACTGGACCACCTGAACGCCTCCCTTGAAGACCTGGACAAGCACGTCCACAACCTCACCGCCGAGGTAGAGAAGTCCGTAGACCGCTACGGCGACGAGCTGGACCACATCCACACCCGCGACGAAGCCGCAGCGCTCGCCGCCCTCAATGCCCCTGCTGTCACCGAACCCCCAGCGGTGGCAGCAGGCCCCAACGCGGCAGCCGCAGAGCTAACCCCCCAGGCTCCTGCGGCTGCCGCCCACGCTTACCCTAGCCCCGCCGATGTTGCCCAGGTCCAGCGGAATCTGGAACGGGCATTGGACCGCCGCGTCGCTTACTCGGTCGGCCCGTGAAGACCCGCATCCGGCGCTTCGCCGTCGTCCATCCCGTGGGGAAGCCGCCGTTCAAGGACCGCGCCGAGCTGCACTACCGGGACAACAAGGAGCTGGCGGACCAGATCGCCACGTACGCCCGGAGCAAGTGGCCGATGCCGCAGCAGATCGCGGTGGACGTCCACGCACAGCACATCCTCATCAACGGCCGGCACAGCGCCAGCTACTCCATCCACGAACACAGGAGCAACCCATGAGCATGAAGTCACCTTCAGTGCGGGTCGGCCGGAATCGCCGCCGCATCTTCCTCTACCTCCCGTTCCTGGTCATCGGCGCGCTGCTGTTCCTCGCCTCCACCGAGACCGCCCCCGTCATCAACTCCGCCTACCTTGCAGGCGTCACCCTCCTACTGGCCGGCGCCGCCGGATTCATCCTTGAGACAGGACACACGAAATGACCGAACAGCCCGTCGAGACTGAACAGCAGTTCCTCGGCAATGAAGCCCAGATCAATGACCCCATCGTCCAGCCCGCCGTTGAACCGCCGTTCTTGACGGCCATCGGCGAAAAGCATGCGGATCTGATTCAGCCCCGGCAGCATTACTCCCCGAACGCTCACCTTCGCCGCCCGGCATGGTCACCAGTGGACAACGTTGAGCTGACCGCTCTGGCCCGCAAGAGCGCAGTGGCCAACCGGAAGCTGGCCATTGCCAAGGCAGAGTCTGTCAGGGCTGAGGAATCGCTCAAGCTGGCGCTGGACGTCGAGAACCAGGCAGCCGAAGAGGTCTATGCGGCCAACGAAGCGCTGGTGGCCTTCACCCGGAAGGACACCGGACTGTGAACGCGACCTTCCAGGAACTCCACATCGACCAGCTGGTCATCCACGCCAAGAACGTCCGCAAAGACGTAGGTATCGTCACCGACCTGGCGAACAGCATCACCGAGCAGGGCATCCTCCAGCCGCTCGTCGTCGCCCCCGCGCTCGCCGGTGATGGGTACACCATCATTGCCGGGCACCGCCGGCACGCCGCGGCGAAGCTCGCCAACGTCGATTCCCTGCCGTGCGTCATCCGCGAAGACCTGGACACCGAGCCGAAGCAGCTGGTGGCCATGCTTGTGGAGAACACCCAGCGCGCGGACCTGACCCCGGTGGAAGAGGCCACGGCCTATCAGACCATCCTGGACTTCGGGGACGGCTTCAACGTCAAGACTGTTGCCAAGGCCACGGGCCGATCCCAGAGCCACGTCCGGAAGCGCCTGCTGCTGACCAAGCTCAACGGGGACGCCAAGGGCAAGCTGGAAGACCAGACCCTGAACGTTGACCAGGCGCTGGTGCTTGTGGACTTTGCCGACGACGAAGAGGCCACGGCCAAACTCCTTGAGGCAGCCGCCGAGGGACGGAACTGGAACTACACCGTCGAGATGGAGACCCGCCGCCGGAACGCACCGGTGAAGGTGGCCAATGCAAAGGCCGCGCTAGAGGCCGCTGGCATCGAACTGATCCCCGAAGAGCACCGCTACTCGGGCCCGTGGAACCGGCTCTACGAGCACGAAGCTGCGCGCACGATGGAAGAACATGCCGCCGCCGGCCACCGCGCATTCATCAGCATGTGGGGCGACATCGAGTGGTTCGAAAAGCCCGCCAAGGCACCCAAGGTAACGCCGGAACTGACCGACGAAGAGAAGGAAGCCAAGCGCCGCGAAGCTCAGCTCACCGCCGCCCTGGACATTGCCCACGCCGTACGCGCCGAACACCTCAAAGGCGTCATCAACGACCCACCCGAAGGCGCCGCAGACGAAGCCCTCTACCGCCTCCTGGTCCGCCATCTCCACTCCCACGTCAACCTCTTCGCAGAAATCACCGGCCGCCACCCGGACAGCGAAAGCGACCACCAAGGCATCAAGGCCGCGCTCGCCGCGATGACCGTGGAGCAGATGGCGCTGCTCCTGCACATGGCCGAGCGGTCCCAGGAAGACGAGCTGCTGAAGCTCTGGGCATGGGACGCCGGCGACTACCGCCACACGTGGGGCCCCAAAGGCTGGATCGAGGACCTGGGCAGCGTCTACCACTACGAGCTGTCCGCGGTCGAGCAGGAAGTACTGGACCACTTCCAGCAGGCCCATGATGCCCGCCTCGCTGAAACCGCAACCGAAGACCAGGAAGACGAGGACGCCGACGATGAGTAACCACTTCCTCACCGAGAACCCGGACCAAGAGCACGTCTGCGGCTGCGGCTACCGGCCCGAAGTTCTGGACGACTTCGCCCCGATCGGCAAGCAGTGGATGGCCCGGCAGGTAGTCCTGGACCACGTGAAGGCTTTCAGCGAGGCCCCCGCTCCCACGCCCTCGGACCCATTCCTGGTGGACCACGCCGAGTTCCCGCGTGCCGGCGTCCGCCGCACCGCGGACGGCCAGTGGCTCCTGACGCTCTGGGACGGCATGGGCATTCAGCACCACATTGACGAGCCGGCCTTCCCGAGACGTGAGGATGCTTTCGACTACGGCTGGATGACCATCGGAGCCTGCCGACAAGCCGGCACCAACCTGAACGGATGGGCCAAGGTATGAGCCCCAAAGTAGAGGCCACAAGGCCCGAGAAAGTGGAGCGCTGCGGATCCTGCAACGCCCCGATCAACTTGCAGACCGGCGAATGCCGCTGCTCCTAACGGAAGGAGGGGAACTCAGCATGGGCTACCGATACCGTGGCGATCAACCGATGACCGCCGAAGAACTCCTGGACATGGCTCGCGCCCAGGCAGAGACCATCATCGCCGCGGCCAAGCTCAAAGCCATGCAGGAAGCCAGACTCATCCACGAACTTGCGTACGACCAAGGCCTTGCGCTCGCTGAGCGCGAATACGCCAGGCGCGACGAACGTGAAGCCGACCGGAAGCTGGCAAAAGAAGCAGTGCTGAAGCGTGTAGCTGAACGCAGGCTGAAGGCAGCAGCTTTCGAAGTAGCCGGCAAATTACCCAAGGACGCCAAAGCCACTGACCGGCTGGAGAACATCGAGTATCTGGTCAACGCCGGCTGCACAGTAGACGAAGCCTTGAGTCGCTCCGGATACCACGCTGTGGACTCTTTCAAGCGAGCTGCCTACCGCCACGGCCGAAATGACCTGGTCCGTTTTGTGTCGGAGCGACAAAGAACGTGAGCAGCAGCCAGCGCCCAGAGTTGTGCGCCATGGGATCCAGCCACCGCCGGCAGCCCACCCCCGGATGCACCTGCCCCGAGTGGCGGTACCACCCGGCATACCCGAGACCCACCAACCCCGACTGTCCGAAACACGGAGAGACCCAGCATGAACCCTGACTGCCGAGACGGAAAGCACGCATCATGCAGCGGCGACGGCTGGGACGCCACCGCTGACCAGCCAGCACCATGCCCCTGCGAATGCCACCAAGAAGCGAGAGCCGCATGATCCTCACCGTAAACACCCTGGACCTCCGACAGGCCCTCATGGCCGTCACCCCCCACACTGGAGACCCGAAACTTAGCCAGGCGCTCGCCGTTGTCCACTTCACCGCCACGGACGGCATGCTCCACGTCACCGCCTGCAACACCGTCACCCTGGGCCATGCCGTGGCATCAGTCTGGGAAGCCGAGGGCCTCACTGGCGACGTGAACGACGACGCCTTCAACCTGCCGGCCGATGTCGCCAAGGAACTTCTGACGATCTTCAAGGCCAAGGGCAAGCAGCCGGAGGACGAGATCGGGGACACGCTCCGCATCACCGTCCGCGACTCCAGCATCACGTTCATGGACGTCTCCGGCCTCTTCCCCGGCAAGGAGTTCAAGATTCCGCGGGAAGACGACACCGGAGAATTCCCCCTCGCCTTCGGCCGCCTCCTCATCCAGGCAGTCCTGTCCGACCGCGTGATGCCGGAGCGTCTGGTGGCCGCCGGCCGACTGGTACGTCTCTTCGCCACGGCCTCGCAGGCCTACGGTGAACCGCTCGTCATCGAACCTACCGAGGACGCCAAGCGCATCCTGATTAGCTGCGGCGAATCCTTCCTCGGGCTGCTGATGCCCATCCGCTCCGAAGACGGCTCCACAGTCGCCAACGAGCTGAACGCCTTCCGGGAAGGGTGGATGAACCGTCTCCCCGAGCTGGCGCACGCCGGCGGCGGCAAGCTGCCCGAATCACCCAAGCCAGGGGACGCGAACTTCCTACGCGACGGACACGGCTTCCACGGGTCCGTAACCATCAGCTCCGGCAGCAAAGTCCAGGACATCACCGATGCCGTGTTCAACCGCGTAGTAGAGATTGTGGAGCCCCACCTATGAGCGGCGTGCTGGACGGGATCAAAGACCGCCTAGAACGAATTACTAAGCGGCTCGAATCATGGGACGGCCGCGACCCTGCGAGGGTCCGGGCCACCACAGTTGAAGCCGAGGACGACTTCGGGATATTCAACGTCCGCAACTATCACGGGTCCTACATCTCGGCCCTTGATGCGGCGGCGGAACAGTTTCTCGATACAACTCCGAAGCTGATCGCCGCCGTCGAAGCCGTTGAGAAGCTGGCCGCCGGTTCAGAAGAGCACGGTAGCAATCTGGTGTTCGCGGTCGATATCCGCAAGGCAATCGGTGCGGCGCTTGGGGAGGCGAGCACCTAACCCATGTTCTTCCAGATCGATGACCAGTTCCACGTCAACCAGAAAGCGAAAACACTTGCACGCAAAGCGCTGATGAATGATGTCCGGGGCCTCGCCGCCCTGGGCTTGTGGACCATGGCCGGATCGATGTGCCAAGCGGCACTCAACGACGGCGTGTCCACCGTAGAGGACCTGGTATCGATCACCCTGCACCATGGTGTAGCTGTCGAGCTCGCAGACCTCCTGGTCTCCGCTGAACTCTGGCACACCACCGGCCACACCTGCGAACGCTGCCCCGCCGTCAAACCCGGCACGTACATCTACCACGACTGGTTCGCCATGGGCTACGACACCGCAGCCCAGGTCAAGACCACCCGAGGGAAGCGCAAGGAACTCAAGGACCCGGCCATCATCGCCGCCGTCTGGGCACGTGACTGCATCGATGACCCGGCGAACCCCGCCGTTGGTCTCTGCCGTTACTGCCAGCGCGAAATCAAGCGAGCAGACCGCAAATCCGAGTTCCGCGGCGAGATGGACCACGTCGTACCCAACCTCTACTGCGGCACCCGCAACATCGTCCTGGCCTGCCTCGCATGCAACCGCAAGAAGGGCGCACGCACCCCCGAGCAAGCCGGCATGACCCTACACCCCGCCCCGCGCTCGCAGGAGTCCGCTGGAGCCTCTGAGAACGTCTCGCCCGCACCTGCGGCCGCTGAGATGCCCCAGGCCCCGGACGCCGCCGCTGAAGCGCCGATCAGGCCGGATATCAAATCTGATTCGCTGGAGGAACCAGAGCTGATATCCGACGAAAAAGCTATCCCCGTGGGCGCGCGTACGGGCATGCGCCCGGGCAGGGCAGGGCAGGGCAGGGTAACCGAAGGGTTAAGAGATGGGGTTACCGCTCCTGAATCCTCCAGACCATCCCGCAACAGAAGAAGGCGAGGCAAGGGCAAACCCCAGCCCGCTGCTGCCTCTAGGCAGCAAGGGACGCATGCCCCTGCTTCTACCTCTCGCCACGATGCAGGCCCAACCCCGGCAGTGAATGCACCCGGCAGGTACGGATCCCCTTGGCATGGCTGGAGCGGCAAGCCCTCCACCGTCACCGAGACCACCTGCACCGAGCACAACGAAGAACAGCCCTGCCGCAAATGCCAGGAGGACTCCGGCAAGTGAACGCAACCCAAGCCCCCGCAATGTCCGAATCCCAGTTCCAGTCCGCCGTCATCGAACTGGCCAAGCTCAACGGCTACCGGCTGGTCTACCACACGCATGATTCCCGCCGGTCCCAGAAGGGCTTCCCTGATCTGGTCCTGGTTAGTGAGCACCGGCAACGGGCACTGTTCCGGGAGCTGAAGACAACCAAAGGCCGGCTAACCCAGGAGCAGTTCGACTGGATCAGCAGCATGCAGCTCGCCAAACTCAATGCCGGCGTCTGGCGCCCCGAAGACCTCACCAACGGCCACATCCTCAAAGACCTGAGAGGAGCCTGATGGACTCCTGCGACCTGGGCTACGTATACCGGACCGAGCTGCCCGATGGCCGGGTGATCAAGCTTCCGTACCGCATCGCCCTCAAGCAGGCCGCCTACTACTCGGCTGCCTGCATCTTCCACGACGAAGCCCCGCTGCCGGCAGTCAAGGGTAGCCACCTGTGCGCTGACTGCGCGGAAGGTCTCCGCAAGAGCGTGGCCGACATAGCCGAATCCTGGACCGACCTCGAAGCCGCAATGCTTCCAGGCGGACGGGCAGCCAGCTCCGAACCAGTCAGCGGCGGCAAGGAACTCTATCCACCGCTACCGATCAACACTGACGTGGCCGATGTCCGGGAACGAATCCGGTCCATCGTCTGGTGCATCGTCGGCCAGCTCATCCAAGACTTGCCGGACCGGAAGCTGCCAGCCGATCAGTCGGCCGGAGTGCTGGCCAGCTGGTTGCTCAACTGGCACGTCGGCTACTTGGTCACGCACCCGTCCGCGAACCACCTGCGCGCCGTGTCCCTCGATCTCGCCGCCGTTGCCTGGGAAGCACGCGGGGTGATCTACCGCAGCAAGCCGGTTGAGGTCTCGGTGCCTTCGGCCCGGTGCCCGCAGCAGGTGATCAGCAAAGGACCGGACGGGAAGACGGTGTCGAGTCCGTGCCCTGGTGAAGTGCTGGCAGTGGACCCGGGCGACGGCCGCAAGGTTGTCAGGTGCAGCGTGGACATCACGCATCGAGTGCCAGCAGATCAGTGGTTCTACACCCACGCAAACCGCAGGCCCGGTCGGGCCCGGGCCGCCTTAGCAAAGAAGTACCTGAAGGTAGGGAAGTGAACGTGTTCGTAAGCCAGTTGTTGCCGATCCCGCCCAGTGCAGAAGATAACGTAATCCGAACAGTCCGGCATGGGCTGGCCGATGTCCTGGAATGGCTGGGCGAGGACGTGGGGCCGAAGCCCGGCGAACAGATCCACGTCATCAAGGCCGGTAGCCAACTGCTGGTATCGCAGGAGTTCCTGGACACGCTGCTTAGCACGACGCGCCGACATCCCGCAGATGCCGGGGATGCTTGACATAAGGAATTAAATTATGGGGTGAGCTGGTGTTTCGCATCCAGCCACAAACTCAGAGCCTCGACCGGGTAACCGGCGGGGCTCTTCCCATGTCCGGGGAGGTAGCGGTGGACGAGCTGATTGCCGACATTCTGCGCTGGATTCACGGCATCGAGCGTGACCAGTCGCAGGAAGACTACGTGCTCATTGCTTGACGAGTGGGACCCGAGACGGGGCAGGTCCGGCAGACCATGGCAGCGGCTGGTGAAGACTCACTGCCCGCCTGGTTCGATCTGCGCGTGGTGTCATGAAGAGATCGTGTTCGGTCTCCGGCCTCGGCATCCTCTCGGTCCTTCGCTTGACCACATCGTTGCCCTGGTCGATGGCGGCCACCCGACTGCACCGTGGAACCTTCAGCCCATGCATTTGGGATGCAACGTCAAGAAGGAGAACCAGCGCCGGCGGCTGGTCAAGGCAGGTGCCCAGCGCATCGAACGGCCGCGCACCAAGCTCCGGCCTCGCTGACAGCCGCAGAAATACGCGGATTTTTTAGGAATTCGGGGTGTGGGCGACCCGCGCGTCTTCCATTTTTTCTCTCCCTTGGGAATCACCTGATCTTCCCTTTTTGAAAGGGCGGACCTGCTCGAACTTTTGGACGGAGGCGACCTTGACTAAGCAGCGATCGAAAGTGATCAAGCACGGAGACAAGCCTGGACTCACCGGCTACCGCAAGGGCTGCCGCTGCGACGTCTGCGGTCAGGCGAAGAGCGACGACAACGCTGCCTACCGTGCGAAGAAGAAGCTGCAGGAGGCTGCGGGGGTGGAGCAGTCGCAGCATCTGCTGCCGTCCGTACCCGATATTGAGCCGTCCTCCATGGCTATCGCCTGGAACGCTCCGGCCGGCCCCATTGAAACCACGCTCATTTCGGAGCTTGATGCCCTGATTGGTGAGCCTCCGTTCAAGAAGACGCTGCTGGTTCTGGCCAAGTACAACGCCCGGGTGCTGGATCAGATCCCGCAGCTCGAGCGCCCGGACCTTATCAGCGGCATGCAGTCCCGCCTGTTCAACGTCTTTGACCGCCTGCGCAGGACTGAAACTGCGGCCGGCGCGTCGAGCAGTTGGGATATGTCGGCTCTCCTGACCACGGATGAGTGATGCAAGGAACCCTCCTCCCCGCTTTGCTACCCAGCGAAACTACTCACGGAAGACTCTGGGTGGTGCTGTCTGCAAGGTCATGGAGGCATCCGGCCGTGCGCCGATGCCGTGGCAACGCGATGCCCTGGCTGTCGCCTGCGAGATCGACCCGGCAACGGGGACGTTCTGGTACGACACGGTCATCCTGGTAGTCCTCCGGCGTGCTGGGAAGACGACGATCAGCCGGGCAAAGCTCACCCATCGGGCTCTGACCACCATCGACGGGCGCATGATCTACACCGCGCAGAACCGATTGAAGGCGCTCAAGCGGCTGCGGGATGACTTCTATCTGCCCCTGTTCCGGTCCCCGCTGCGGGAGACGCTGGAGAAGCCCCGCTGGCGCGGTGGTGAAGAGGCGGTCAGGTGGAAGACCGGGGCCGAACTGGCCATCGATACGGTGTCCGAGAACGCCGGCCACGGCGACATGAACCATGAGGGGCACATCGATGAGGCCTACGCGCATGCTGACAACACCCTTGAAGGCGGTCTCCAGCCCACGCTGATGACCGTTGAGGGGTCCCAACTGTGGGTTCTGTCCGCCGCTGGGAAGGCCCACTCCGGCTACCTCCGGGACAAGGTGGAGGTCGGGCGGGCCCTGGTCGAGTCAGGCCGGGAGACGCGCACCTGCTACATCGAGTATTCGGCCCCGGAAGACTGGGACCCAGCGGACCCGGAGACGGTGGCGAACACCCACCCGGGCATCGGTCACACGATCAGCCTTGAACGTGTGATGTCCCTCCGGGATGCATCCAAGGACATGAGCGAATGGGAACGCGCATGGCTGGGCTGGTGGGCGAAACCGAAGACCCCGCCGAGAGTCATCCCAACCTCGGCCTGGGAGTCGAACTACACCACCGGCGATGAGGAAGCCTGGACGGGAAACCCGTTCTGGGCGATCGATACATCCCCTGACCGTGAGACAACATCCATCGCCATGGCCGCGGAGTCCACGGTGCCCGGTAAGACCTGCTACCTGGAGCTGTACGACCAGCTCCTGGGGACGGCCGGAGTCGTGCCGGCACTGGTGAAACTGCGCTCGCAGTTCGGCGGCAACCAGGTTGCGCTGGACGGCAACGGCGCGGCCAAGTCCCTGCGCAAGGATCTGGAGGCCGAGGGCTTCGAGGTCATCCCTGCGTCCGGGCCTCAACGGGTCGATGCATGCGGCGGCTTCTACGACGACGCGCTGGTAGCAGCGCTGAGGTTCGAAAATGACCCGCTGCTGAACACGTCAATGTCCAACGCGGTCAAGCAATCAGTCGGCGGCAGGGCCTGGATCTTCGCCCGCAACCGGACCTTGGCGGACATCTCCGGCCTGTACTCGGTGGTCTTCGCCCGCTGGCTCTTCAAAGAGAAGGCCGGCGCGACCTACAACGCACTGGATTCAGTGCTCTAGAAGGAGTTGAGAAATGCGCGCCTGGCTGACAACTGTCCTGGATGTGCTCGGCGCAGCACTGATTGTGACCGCCGTTGCCCTGGTCTACGTGCCCGCTGCGCTCGCCGTGGCCGGTGTCGCGTGCCTCCTGATCTCGTGGAGGGCCAGCCGATGAGCCTTTTCTTCCGCAATGAGGAGCGCTCCATGGGCTCCAGCCTTGACGGTGTCCTCGGTGGCAGCTTCGCCAGCGGCGCCGGCCTCGGTTCCAAGGGCATGAAATCGGCGCTGCGGGTGGTCCCGGTGTACGCCGCGACCAGCCTTATCGCTGACTCACTGGCCGTCACACCCATCTCCGCGTTCGAGCAATCCAAGACGGGCGGCCGGTCCGGCCTCCCGGTGCAGCCAGGGCTGGTCACGAACCCCAACCCGAACTTGCTGGGCACCCGTGTGGATTGGTTCCACCAGTGCGTGACGTCGCTCAAGCTGCGGGGTAACGCATTCGGAACCATCCTGGATTATGACCGCTTTGGCGCGTCGAAGGTCCAGTGGCTCCACCCGGACAGCGTCAGGGTCGATGAGTCCAAGGCGATCCCGCAGTACATCCACAACGGCAAGGTCCTGGAGTACGCCTCGGTGGTGCACATCGCGGAGTACGTTCTGCCTGGTTCCATCGTGGGGCTCTCCCCCATCGAGCAGTTCCAGGTGCAGCTGGACATGGCCCACAGCGCGCAGCAGTTCGGCACGAATGTCTACCGCAAGTCAGGCGTCCCGTCCGGCCATCTGAAGAACACCGCGCAGAAGCTGTCCGCCATGGAGTCGTCCGTGGTGAAGAGCCGGTTCAAGTCCTCGGTGGCCAACGGTGACGTGTTCGTTTCCGGTAACGACTGGGACTACAACAAGCTGGGCCTGACCATGGCCGACGTCCAGTTCCTGGAATCGATCAAGGCCACCGCCAACCAGATCGCCGCCATCTACAAGGTGCCACCCGAAGAGATCGGCGGCGACTCCGGATCCAGCCTGAAGTACACCACCGAGGAACTGAACCAGCTCAAGTTCAGCAGGCGGGCGCTCCAGCCCACCGCCGTCCGGCTGGAACACCACCTGAACCGCCTCCTGAACCCGGGCCTGTACGTGAAGTTCAACCTCAATGCCAACGTCCGCGGCGACCTCAAGTCCCGCATGGACGCCTACGAGGTTGGCCTGCGGATCGGCGCCTACACCCTGGAGCAGGTCCGCGACTTCGAGGACTTCGAAATGCTCACCCAACCCGAGATCGAACAGTGGCAACTCTGGTTCGGCAACGTGAAGAAACTACAGAACGGAGGTGGTTCCGGTGCGTGAACTGGAGCTTCGCCATATCAGCCTTCCCGTGGAATTCCGTGAGACGGCAAACGGCCTCGGCACTCTCAGCGGGTACGCCTCGGTCTTCAACAGGATGTCCCAGAATCTCGGCGGTTTCGTGGAGCGCGTGGACCCGGCGGCATTCAACAAGACCCTTACCGACCAGGGGCCCGTCCTCGCCCGGTACAACCACGACGACAACCACCTGCTGGGAACCACCGAGGGTGGAACCCTGACCTTGGAGGTGGACGGCACGGGCCTGCGCTACGACGTGAACCTGCCCGACACCAGCAGTGGCCGGGATGTCCGGGAGCTCGCCAAGCGCGGCGACCTCCGCTACTCGTCGTTCGCATTCCGGACCGTGGCCGACGACTGGGACTTCACCCCCGAAGGCTTCCCCATGCGGACCCTGCTGGATGTCCAGCTGGTCGATGTCGCCCCGGTCAACAACCCCGCCTACCGGGATACCACGACCGGGCTGCGTTCCTTGGCCGAACGCCTCCACATGGACGTCGCCCAGGTCAAGGACACCGCACCTGAGGAGCTGCGCAAGCTGCTCCTCACACCCCCAGATTCCCGCACCGATGAGGAGCGGGCAAAGGAACAGCAAGGGCCGGACGAAATCCACCCGAAGCTGTCCCTCTTCCGGCAGCGGCTGGAACTACTCAGCCGCTCCTAGCAATGCCCCGTGGGCCGGACGAAATCCACCCGCACCTCACCGAATAACCGTCATCCGAGACCCAGCCCTAAGCGCGGGGTCTCAGTCATTTCCTGAAGGGAAAATGCCATGAGCAAAACGCTCGCAACCAAGCTGCTCGAAAAGCGCGCAGCCGCCCACGAAAAGGGCAAGGAAATCATCGACCGCGCCGAGGCCGAAGGCCGCGCGCTCACCGCGGAGGAAGAGACTTCCTTCAACAACATCACCGCAGAGATGGACTCCCTGCGCTCCCAGGCTGACCGCCTCGTCGCCTTCGAGGACGAGCAGCGCGACATCGAGGCATCGATGAACCGCATCCCCGGCCGCGGCGACGACCGCAACCAGGACAGCGCAGAGGTCCTGCTCCGCAAGGTCCTCCAGGGCCGCAACGGCGCATGGGACTACTCCCCCACCCACGAGGAACGCCAGGAAGTCCGGGCGCTCGTGAAGGGCACCCCGTCCGCCGGCGGCGTCACCGTCCCGACGACGTTCTACGGCCAGCTCATGGAGCACGCCATCGAGACGTCCGCCATCCTGTCCGCCGGCGCCACGATCCTCTACACCACCAGCGGTGAAGAGATCAGCGTCCCGATCACCGTCTCCGCCCCCACCGGCGCGCAGGTCGGTGAAGGCCAGACCATCCCGACGTCAGAGCCCGTGCTGGGCAAGCGCTCGCTGTACGCCTACAAGTACGGCGACCTCTCCCAGATCAGCCGGGAGCTGGCCGACGACTCCGCGTTCGACCTGGAAGGCTTCATCGCCCGCCAGGCAGGCCGGGCCATCGGCAACGCCTTCGGCGCTAAGTTGGTCTCCGGCACGGGCACCAACGAGCCGTCCGGCCTCATGACCTCCACCACCCTGGGCAAGACTGGCGCGACCGGTCAGGGCGGCGCTCCCACCTGGGACGATCTGATCGACCTGTTCTACTCGGTCATCGGCCCGTACCGGAACAGCCCGAACGCCGGCTGGCTCATCAAGGACGGTACCGCCGCCACCCTCCGCAAGATCAAGGACCTGGAAGGCCGCTACATCTGGCAGCCTTCCGTCATCGCCGGCCAGCCGGACCTGATCGAGGGCAAGCCGGTCTTCACCGACCCGAACGTCCCGGGCATCGGCGTGGGCAACAAGTCGATCGCGTTCGGTGACATGTCCGCCTACTTCGCACGCATCGTCAACGGCGTCCGCTTCGAGCGTTCCGATGACTTCGCGTTCGACAAGGACCTGATCACCTACCGCGCCATCATCCGCGGCGACGGCGTCCTGGTCGATCAGACCGGCGCGGTCAAGCACTTCGCAGGCGCCGCGTCCTAACCGACGCATAGACGTGGCGGGCGGCACCTGATAACCGGGGCCGCCCGCCATCTCCAAGACCAGCAGAACACACCTTTCAAAGGAGTTAGATCATGGCTGAAAAGAAGACCACCGTGCTCATGGTCGGGAAGATTTCCGGCACCCGCGACGGCAAAGACTGGCCCGCCGCCGGCGAGACCATCACCCTGCCCGAGGACGAAGCGAACACGCTGCTTGCCAGCGGCATCGCCGTCAAGCCCGACACCGAGACGGCCACCGTCACCGGTGCTGTCGAGACCGCCACGACCAGAGGCAACCAGCCGCTGCGCGTGACCGCAGCACAGGCCAAGGCCGCTGCCGATGACCAGGCCGCAGCGAAGGCCAAGGCTGACGCGGACGCGCAGGCTGCTGCCGCCAAGCTCCTGGAGGAGCAGGCCAAGCAGACCAAGGCTGACGCCGACGCCGAGTCGAAAGACGCGGCTAAGAAGTAATGGCCTCCCTTGACCTCGGCGCACTGGCTACGGTGAGGTGGCCCACCGCGCCGGACACCGGACCCTACGTGCTCGCGGTCAAGAGACCAGACGGCACAACCTTGGACCCGGCGCCTGTGGTGACCGGGTACAAGGAGTCCGTCCAGGCTGAGTTCGTCCCGTCTATGCCCGGCAGGTATCTGCTGAGCTGGACGGCGAACGGAGCAGGCGCCTACACCGACGTGCTGGACGTATGGCCGGCAGACCCGCAGTTCCTCATCCCCCTGGACGAGGTTCTGGCGGGTCTGCGGCTGCCGTCCAACGCGGACCCCGCCAAGGCGCAGGACCTTCGCCTGTACCTCGCAGCGGCTACCCCCGTCATTGAGGACATCACAGGCCCTATGGTGGCGGCCACCAAGACCTTCACCAGCTGGGGCGGGGGCTCCACGGTGATCCTTCCGCATCTACCGAACCAGATCCTAGGCATCACTGCGGACGGGGCCCCGGTCCTGGACTACGTCCCGGACCTCGCGTCCGGGCTGATCTATGCAGGCACCCGCGCCGCTGTGGGGAACTTCCCCGGCGGCGAACTGGTCATTACCTACCGGGTGGGCAGCTTCGAGATCCCGGCGAACGTGAAGCTCGCAGCCCGTGAACTGGTCAGGTTCTGGTGGCAGGGCGGCATGCAGGGCGCTGGCGGGAACATCCGCAGCCAGCAGCCCGACAGTGACGTCTTCACCCCCTCGGGCTACGCAGTCCCCCGCCGGGTGATGGAGCTGTGCGCACCCCACCAGCAGATGGGCGGCTTCGCATGATGGACCTCACCCAGGCCACCGTGGGCCTCGCGTTCAAGAAGGCCTTCTACCTCGCGGTCAAGGACTTGATGGCCGAGGACTACGACACCGAACACGTGTACGTGGTCTACGGTCAGCCGGCCACCTACCAGCCCGAAGACATCGTGTCCTTCGGCCGCCTTTCCGTGGGGCAGGCGGCAGCGACCATGTCCACCAACCGCAGCCGGGAAGAGACCATCACCTTGGAGGTGACGGTGTCCTGCTTCCTGGGCGGGGACGAGGAAGCAGAAATCGCCACCGCTGAGCGGGCCTACGAACTGCTGCGCAGGATCGAGCGCTACGTCCGGATGGCCGACACCACCGTGGGCGGCACCGTCCGCCAGTGCTTCCTCACCGCCCACGAGTCCGAGGGCGCAACCCCCGAAGACCTCACCGACCAGGGCCGCGTGACCGAAGTCATTGCGACCTTCACCGCCAACGCCCGTATCTCGGCTTAGGAGACCCCCATGCCACGACTGAAAAACATCTCTCCGCTCGGCGCGCTGGACGTGCCGCTGCTCCGCAGGATTGTCGACGCTGAAGAAATCATCGACGTCACCGAGGACCAGGCCCGCGTCCTGCTCCTCCAGCCGGACAACTACCAGCCAACGGACAAGGCAGCCAACGCGCTGGCTGCCGATCTGACGGCCCAGCAGGATCCCGGCGAGGCAACCAGCCACGACGGCAACAACGAGGACGCAGGCACCCCGGCCAGCGGCCAGGGAACGGAAGGTGAAGACCAGTGACGACGCAGCTCGATTGCTCCGTAGGCCTGAAGAAGGAAACCACGTACGGCACCGCCGTGACGGTGGACCGCTTCCCCGAATTCCTTGACGAGTCGCTGGCATGGAACCCGACCTTTGTCCAGGGCGCCGGCATGCGCGTGGGCAGCCGCGTCGCCCGCTCCGGCCGCCGCGTCCTGGCCAAGCAGTCCGCCGGCGGTGACATCAACGTCGAGCTGGTCAGCAAGGGCCTCGGCATCCTGCTGGAGGCATTGTTCGGAACCGGCGTATCCACCGCCGTACCCGGCCAGTCCGGTGTCTTCCAGCAGCTCTACACCCCGACCACCACGGACCCGCTGAACTCGTACACCATCCAGAAGGGCATCCCCACCCTGGGCGGCGGGCCGGCCACGGCCATGACGTTCCTCGGCGCGGTCTGCACTTCGGGTGAGTTTTCCGCGTCCAACGCGGACATCGTGAAGCTGAAGACCAGCTGGGACGCGAAGGAAGTTAAGACCGACATCGCCTACGCTGCCCCCTCCTACGTGGTCGGCGGCGAGCTGTTCCACTTCGCGCAGGGTGCCATCACCATCGGCGGATCCCAGACCCCGCCCACCGCAACGGCGCTCGCCACCGGCGGTGCCAGCGTGGCGACGATCGAGGACTTCACCGTCAGCTTCGACAACAAGATTGATGACGGCGGCTTCACCCTCGGCGCCGGCGGCAAGCGGGCACGCAAGCCCGTCGTCGGCCGGGCAGATGCCAAGGGCAAGGTCACCGCCGAGTACACCGACACCGTGCTCCGGGACGCTTACCTGAACCAGACGGCACTGGCCCTGACGCTGACGTTCCTGTCCGCCACCACGATCGGCACGTCCGCGAAGTACGCGCTCCAGTTCCACTTCCCGGACATCCGCCTCGAGGGGGAACTCCCCAAGTCCGCAGCCGGATCCCCGGTCAAGCAGTCCATCGACTTCACCGTCCTGGACTCACTGGCCGCCGGCACGTCCCCGATCTACGTCGCCCTGGTCACCACCGACGCCACCATCTAAGGAGAACCACCATGACCCAGATCACCGCAGTAGCAACTCTCGGAACCAAGATGCCGCAGAGCGACGGGCAGACGACCCTGAACTTCTACGCCGACTACAACGACGAGCGGAACAAGGCATGGTCAAAGTACACGCCCGGTATGTCCGCCCAGATGCTGGTCACCAATGCGGTGGCCGAGAAGTTCGAACAGGGCGGGCGCTACCTGCTCACGTTCGAACGCGCCGAGTAGCCAGTGGCACGCGCCCCGCACCAGCGCGGCGGCGGGCCTGACCTCCCTGAAATCACCATCACTTCCCCGAACATCCGGGAAGCGCTGGCGAAAGCCAAGGAGATCGGGCCCGCCGTCCAGCGGAACCTCCGCCGGGACCTCCGCGGCGTGGGCGACGACATCATCCGTGACCAGCGCTCCATCCTTGACGGCGCCAAACCAGGCAACGCCCGGAAAGCCGGCATGCGGATCAAGAAGATCCAGCGCAAGGGCGGCGGCAAGTCGTACATGCGGGCGGTAAACGTCTACAAAGCCGAGGCCGCCAGCAGGTCACGCAGCACCGGGATGCGCAAGCGGATCAAGGCCGCGCTGAAGACCCGCGTCGTCGCCGGCACCACCCGCTCGGGAATCAGTATCCGCGCCGACAAATCAGTGGGCGGCGTGATGGTCAAGGGCTGGAACAAGAAAGTCATCCGGCACCCGGTGTTCGGAAACAGGGAACAGTTCGTCTCCCAATTCGGCCAACCCTACTGGTGGGAACCGATCAAACGCGGCCAGGTAGCCGCAAAGGAAAAGGCGCTCGCCGCCATCGATGACGCACTCAACGGAAAAGGGTAAAAGCGTGAAGCTCATTGTCGGAGATAAGAAGTACCCGTTGCAGGAAGCGATCCAGGGCGCGACCCTGCGCAACCTCTACGTCCTGAAGGTCCAGTCCGGCATCGGCATCAAGTCGCTGCGGGACGCCTTCAAGCGCATGCAGGACAGCGCCCCGAAGGACGGCAGCCAGGCTGACCCTCTGGACTTCCTGGAGGACGAGGAAAACCTCCTCGCGCTCCAGGCCATGGTCTGGCTGTGCAAGCGTCACGCCGGTGAGTCGGTGACGGTCAGCGATGCCAACGACTTCCCTCTCTCCCAGATCGGATTTGAAGCCGAGGAGGAGCCCCTGGCCGAGGACCCTACGGCAGCCCGGACGGATACCGCTCCGGGCGAAGAGCCAGCAGCAGCAATCAGCTAGAGGAGACGGACGACATTGAGGCGTCCATCTATCGGTGGATCACCACGATCTCCCATGTCTGGCCCGGCATCACCCCGCTGAACGTGTGGGAGCTGCCCTACCTGATGTGGCTCAAGTTCGTTGCGAACGCCCGTGCCTGGGAAGAGCAACAGGCCAAAGCCAACCAACGATAAGGAAGGTGGTCCCTGGTGGCAACCCAGCAGCTGCTGTTCGACATTCTGGCAACGTCCAAGGGCGTCGATAAGACGTTCCAGGAAGTCGCTGATTCCGCCGAATCCATGGCAGGTAAGCTCGGCGCGGCAGGGGCCAAGGCCACCGAGAAGCTGTTCTCCCCGATGACCGCCGCCGCAGCCGGCGGCATCGCGGGGGCAGCCCTGATGACCGGCCTGCACACGGCCATCGACATGGATTCGGTCACATCCAAGATGGCTGCCGGGCTCGCCCTGACGGCGCCCGAATCCCAGAAAGCCGGGCAGGTAGCCGGCGACCTGTACTCGAGCGCCTACGGTGAATCATTCGGTGATGTCGCGGACGCGGTCGGCGCGGTGATGTCCTCCATCTCGGGGATGCGCGGCGCGTCCTCCGAGGAAATCCAGGCGATGACCGCCGACGTGATGAACCTGTCGAGCGCGTTCGAATTCGATGTCGGCCGCACCTCGCAGGTAGCCGGGCAATTGATCAAAACCGGGCTGGCGAAGAACGGCACCGAAGCGGTTGACCTGCTCGCCGCGACCCTGTCCAAGGTCCCGGTCAACGTCCGTGAGGACGTCATGGACGCCATTGATGAGTACGGGCCAATGTTCGCCAACCTGGGCATGTCCGGTGGCGAGGCTATGACCCTGCTGGCAGACGCCTCTGCCAAGGGCATGTACGGGATTGACAAGACCGGTGACGCCTTGAAGGAGCTCACCATCCGGGCCACTGACGGGTCCAAGTCCACAGAGGGCGCCATGGAGGCTATCGGCCTCAACGCCCACGACATGGCCAACCAGATGCTGGCCGGCGGGGACACCGCCCGCGCAGCCTTCGACAAGATCATCATGGGCCTGGCCGACATCAAGGACCCGGCCCAGCAGTCACAGGCAGCCCTTGCGCTCTTCGGCACACCGCTTGAGGACCTCGGTACGGCGGAGATTCCCAAGTTCATCGACTCGCTGCTGAACTCCCAGGAAGCCCTCGGTACCGTCGAGGGCGCGGCAGGCAACCTCGGCAACACGCTGAACAGCGGTCCGGCCGCGGCTTTCACACAGCTCCAGCGCACCGTGGAAACCGAACTTGGGAAGATGGCGGCGCAGTTCCTGCCGGTCCTGACCCCGATCATTCAAGGCCTGCTCCAGTTCGCACCGGTCATCGTCCCCGTGGTCATCGCACTTGGGGCAATGGCCGGGGCCATCTCCCTGGTCAATCTCGCCATGATGCCCCACGCCCTCCTGATCGGCGGGATTGTTCTCGGCGTCATGGCGCTGGTAGCTGCCATCACCTTCCTGGTCATGAACTGGGACGGCGTCGTGGCGTTCCTCCGCGGAGCCTGGGAAGGTTTCATCGGCTGGTTCCAAGGCGTCATGGGAGGCTTCCTCGGCTGGTGGGACGGGGTCTGGTCCGGGCTCGTCGGCCTGGTGCAGGACATCGTCGGGAACGTCCTGGCATGGGTCGGCGCCAACTGGGGCCTGCTGCTGTCATTCTTTATCGGGCCTCTGGGGCTGGCCATCCAGTGGATCGTGGACAACTGGTCAGGAATTGTTGACTTCTTCGCCGGCGTCTGGGCGGCACTGGTTACCGGGGTCATGACCGGGGTGCATGCCTTCGTGGATCCCATCGTGAACGGGGTCACCCAGGTCTGGAACTTCATCGCCACCGTGTTTACCAACATCGGCAACTTCCTTGCCAGCGCGTGGAACTGGATCGCCAGCCTGGTGGGCAACATCATCAAGGCCTTCGTCGCCACCCACGGTGAGCAGATAGCCGAGATCTGGAACAACATCGTCGGAGTCTTCACAGCCATTGGTGACTTCTTCGTCGGGATCTGGAACTGGTACATCGGCATCATCACCGGCGCGCTGCAAGCCGTGTGGGGTGCGGTCTCCGCCGTCTTCACCGCCGTCTGGGGATTCATCACTGCCGTGTTCACCGCGATTGGTGACTTCCTGGTCGGCGTCTGGAACTGGTACGTGGGCGTCATCAGCGCTGCTGCGCAGGCGGTGTGGGGTGTCATCGCCGCCGTGTTCACCGCGGTGTGGGGATTCATCGCCGGAGTCTTCACCGCCATTGGTGGATTCATCGCCGGGGTGTGGAACACCATCGTCGCCGTGATCTCCGGGGCAGTGTCTGCCGTGTGGGGCACTATCGTTGCCGGGTTCTCCGCAGCCTGGGGATTCATCTCCGGGGTGTTCGGCCAGGTGGCCGGCTTCCTCGGCGGTGTCTGGGGCGGCATCGTCTCCGGCGTCTCCGGCATGGTCGGCAACGTCCTCGGGGTCCTCGGCGGCCTCGGCTCCCAGATCATGGGCGTCCTGTCCGGGGCAGGCAGCTGGCTGTACAACACCGGCCGGAGCATCGTGGAAGGCCTGATCAGCGGCGTCCAGTCGCTGGCCGGGAACATCGGCAACGCCTTCCTGAACATGGTCCCCGGCTGGATCGTCGGCCCGTTCAAGGAAGCCCTGGGCATCCACTCCCCGTCCCGGGTCTTCGCCGGCTTTGGCGAGAACATCGGTGAAGGCGTGCTGGTCGGTGTTGGCCGGACCCAGGCCAGCATCGATGACCGCATGGCCACCCTGGTCACCGTCCCGGACCTCGGATCCACAGGGGCGGGCAGCCTGGGCTCCGGTTCCGGTGTCCTCGGCGGATCCCGTGGCGGGTCGATCGATGACCTGATCAGGGCCATCCGTGAGCAGCGCCCGATCCAGGTCAACGGGGCACCCGGCATGGATGAGGAACTACTCGCGCGGGCCACCGCAGAGCAAATTCACTGGAGAGGGTGACATGCCAGGTAAACGCACGGTGACGGTGGACGGGCTGACCTTCAGCACCGAGGGCTGGACCAGCCCGGACGGGTACACGCTGTGGCTCGACAAGCTCACCGGGTGGGACGACGGGCCGGGAGTCCGCCGCGACCGCACCGAACGGATGAACGCCCACGGCGAATTCTCCGAACGGGGCTGGCGGGGCGCCCGGCTCGTCACCGCCGAGGGGGACGCCACTTGCCCCACGGAGCAGATAGCAGCGCTCGCCGCCCAGCAGCTCGCGGCCGTCCTGGGCGATGGGCTGGACGGTGTCCTGGAAGTAACGGACACGGCCACCGTGGACATGTCCATCGGCGCGTACCTGTTCGCTGAACCGAAGATCGAGTGGAAGAACGACACCACCGCGACATACCAGTTGCAGTTCCTCTGCCCGAAGCCACGCAAGTACGGCGCCGCCATGCATGACCAGACCGGTGTGGCCACCCCTGGCGGCGCACTTGAATACCCATTGACCGACCCGCTGGACTACGGCGCACCCGGGGATCCCGGGACGGTCTCGCTGACGAACACCGGGACGGCCGATACGGCGCCTGCATTCACCGTCAGCGGGGCGATGCCCAACGGCTTCACCATCACTCACGTCCAGTCCGGCAGCCAGCTGGTGTATTCCGACGCGGTACTGGCTGGGCAGACCATCCGCCTGGATGCGGCCGACGGGTCGGTCTGGTTGGAAGGCAACGCTGACCGGTCCTCCAAGCTCACCGTCCGGGAGTGGGTCCGGGTCCCGAAGCGGACCACGGCCACCTGGTTGTTCGAATCCGCTGGCTCGGTCGGCGCCCAGCTGATCGTGGAAATGAGGCCTGCATGGTGGTAGCCCCCGAATACAGAGTCTTCGTCGGGAGCATGGTCACCGGGCAGATAACCGCTGACCTTCCGGTGTCCAGCGTCAAGTGGGGCATGCGGCTCAACGGGCCCGGCCCGGTAGATGCCACGGTCAAGGCCTACGCGCTGGAGTTGCGGAACAAGGACCTGCGCAACATCACCGCCCCCAAGAAGCAGTACCTTGCCGTGTCCTACGGGAACGCGATCCTGGAGGCCGGGCCCATCTGGAAGCGCAGCAACAAGAACACCAACGGTGAACTCAAGCTCGGCGCGCAGGGGATCTGGTCCCTGCTGGACAAGGTCAAGGCCCTGAACTGGCAGCAGATCAACTCCGGGGTGAGCGTCCAGCGCTCCTCGCTGGACTTCAACGGGCTGACGCTGGGATCGATCGCCCGGGAACTGGTGCGCCTGTCCGTGTTCGGCAACCCGGCGAACCCGGGCCTGCCGATCGTCCTGCCTGACATGGTGGACGCCGGCACCAACGAACGGCACTACAAGGGCTACGAGCTGCCCTACCTGGGCGACCTGCTGCGGAAACTCACGCAGGTCCAGGACGGTCCCGACATCAGGTTCCAGCCGCGCTTCAGCGCCGACCCCACCCGCATCGAGTGGGTCATGACGCACGGCAGCCCGGCCTCTCCCCTGCTGTACCAGACCGGCCCCGACTGGTGGTGGGACGGGACCGTGGAAGAGTCCGGCGTCTCCGACATCACCACCAGCGAGGACGGCTCGGACATGGCCGACCGGGTCTGGCAGCCGGGCGCTGGCTCGGAACTGGAAATGAAACTCGCCACCGCCAGCGACTACACCCTGCTCACCAACGCCGGCTACCCCTGGACCGAAGGCGACGCAGCGTCCAAGGACGTTGAGGACCAGGGCATCCTCCAGGGCCACGCCAACGCAGCGATGGCCGCGGCCCGCCGGCCTGTCGAAACCTGGGACATGTCCGTCCGGGCCAACACCAGCCCCTACCTCGGGCAGTACCTGCCCGGCGACTTCGCCCAGATCAACGTCCCCGCCACCAACCAGATGATCGACCCCGGCGTCCGCCGCGTCCGCGTCATGGCCATAGACGGGGACAACACCATGAACGTCAAGCTGACCCCAGCCCCGATGCCGGCAGGAGTGTAATGACCATCGACGCGCCACGGTCCATCCCGGACCCGGACCCGATCTCCCGCCTGGGAGAGAACGCCAGGGAACAGGACCGAAGAACCAGCGAACTCGAACGCGGGGCCCCGCAGCGGTCCATGTCCATCTCCGACGACACCGGCCGCGGCATCCGCGTGGACGAAACCGGGTTCCGCACCGTCGATGCCAACGGCAACACGGTCGGGATCTTCCAGACCTCGGACGGAACCTTCGTCATCAAGGACTCCGCCGGCAACCCCATGGCCCGCTTCGGTGAACTGCTCTCAGACCCCGGACACTTCGGCGGCGAAATCTGGGACACCGTCAACAACATCTGGGTCAAGCTCGTCACCGGCGCCTCTACCTCCTGGGCCGCCGTCACCGGCAAGCCCGCCACCTTCACCCCATCCGCCCACACGCACCCCGGCTCGGACGTCACAAGCCCTGTGGCGCTCGCTGATGGCTCGTCGTACGCCTTCAACAACAACGTGGCCGGCACGACGTTCTACGCCGTGTGGGTGGGCAACGACGGCGGCAACCATCTGGGCAAGAACACGTCCTCGCTCCGGTACAAGGAGAACGTCCGGCCCTACGCCGTGGACCCGTCCAAGGTCCTCCAGCTGGAGCCCAAGATCTTCGACCGTAAACCTGTCCGGATCCCCACGCCGGAAGGGCAGGAAGGCCCGGACCAAATGGTGACCGGCGCCAAGGACGAATACGGACTGATCGCTGAGGAAGTCCACGAGCTCGTCCCCGAAATCGTGGTCTGGTACGACGGCGAGATTGACGGCATCAGGTACGACCTGCTGGCGCTCGCCCTGCTGGACGTCGCCAAGGACCAGGAACGGCAACTGAAAGAAAACGCCGAAAGGCTCGCAGCCCTCGAGGCGGCGGTTACCGCTATGGGAGGAACACTATGACCGTCAACCGCGGACCGGGCGTCGCCAAGAACGGCAGCGTCGGCGTCACCACTTTGGAGCACCGCCTCCAGCTGGCCGGCCAGTACGCCGAGAACGCCCCGGGCGTCCCCCGCTCGGGCGTCCTCGCGCAGGCAACCGCCGTCCTGGTTTCGGCCCGGGCAGACATGTCCTACGACATCGGCCCCTTCCAGGCGGTGATCAGCCGGACGGCATCCGAAGGCGTCTACACCCCGACGCTGACCGGCACCACCAACGTGCCCACTGCCGACGCTCCGGCCACGAACTCCCGCTGGGACCTGGTCTACGTCAAGCAGAACGACATCGCCAAGGGCGACGCCGATAACCTCGCCGTCGTCGGCGTCGTGAATGGCACCGCCGCAGCGTCCCCGACCAAGCCCACCGGCTCGCTGCCGGCCGGTGCCATGGTCCTCGCTGAGGCGCGGATCTTCGCCGGGACCACCGCCACCAACGGCGGGTCCAACACCGTCTCCCAGGTCTGGCGGCACACCGCCGCCCGCGGCGGGGACATCCCCGTCCGGAACACCACCGAACGCGCGGAAATCACCACCCCTGCCCCGGGGCAGGGTGTCCTCCGGCTGGACATCGGTTCCCTGGAAATCTGGAACGGAGCGAAGTGGCTGACCACGGTAAGCTCCGGCATCCCCTACACCCCGATCTGGACCGGTGTCGCTGACTTCGGCTCCGGCGGTTCACTGACCGGCACCTACTGGGTCCACGGGGACCTGGTCACCCTGAAGGCGCGGGCCACCTTCGGGGCAGCCGGAACCATGGGCACCAACGCCGTGTACTGCCCACTCCCGCCGGGCCTGCCGATTTCCGGCGGCCAGGCATACCACCTTGGGACTGGCGTCCACGTGGTGGGGTCCAACGGGTTCGCGCGGCGGCTCGTCGTCATGGCCGGATCCCCTACCACCGCAGCCGTATGGGCCCCGGTTGAGGAAGCGCCCGCCGGACGCATCCAGACACCCGGCGCGGCAGGCTATCCCTCCGGCAGCGGAGACTACATGGAAATCACCATCACCTACCAGACAAGCGGTTCGTGATGGACGGCTGGATCATCCCCACCGGGCTGGTGGAAGTCGGCCCCTGGGGGCTGCTGGTCGGTGTCGTCGCGTTCATCTTCTACGGCGTGTTCAAGGGCTGGATCATTCCCAAGCCCCACTACGACACCCTCATGGCGCGGGCGCTCGCCGCAGAGGCATCGAACGAGAAGCTGCTCCAGAACAACTCAGACCTCACCCAGGCGGCGGTGCGCAACACCGCCGTCGGGGACACCGTCGAGAAGCTGGTCACCGCTATCCAGGAGACCCGTCAGAAAGCCGGTGAGACGGCATGAACTTTCTCTGGAAGAAACTCTCCGCCATGCACGCCGAGAACAAGGAAGCGCTGGAGACGAACAAGACCGTGCTCCAGGCTGCCGAGGCTGAGGCCGATACCATCGCGCAAATCCGGGCCCGCACCGAAGAGCAGGCGGCGAAGCTGCGCGAGGCAAACCACCGCAACCACTATTCAGAAGGACTCACCCAGTCCTTTCGGGGGAGGACTGTCTGATGCAAGCAACCCTGCTGCCGCTCAACGGCATCTTTATGTTCATCGTCTCCGGCACGGCCATTGCCGTCATGACCTACTGGTGGATCGTCACCCGCGGGTCCTGGATGCAGTGGCCCGCCGGCCGGTCCCTGATGGGGCTGCTGGCGATCATCGCGCTGATCACCGCCTGGGCCGGGCTCAACACCCTGGTCCTGCCGCCCCGGTACGACTTCAAGATCATCTCCTACTTCGTGCTGTATGGGATCTTCGAGGCCGCGCTGCTGGTCATCCTCGCCACCATCCACCGGGAAATGAAACGGGGAGCTGCCCGGCTACGGGAGAAGAAACCGGAGAGCCCGACCGGGCCGGTCATCGTCACCGTGGCCACCATCAACGACACCGACCCGGAGGGAACCCCCGATGACAAGACCAGTTGACGAGAAGTTCCCGATCAGCCAGCTCTTCGCCGGCCTCGCCACCGCGGGCGTCGTGGGCCGCCCGGACGGTACGGAAGTCGAATACCTGGTCTGGCTCTACGGGAACTACCAGCCGTACGGCCACGCCGGGGTGGACATCGCCTGCCCGGTCGGCACACCCATCCGGGCCATGCGCGCCGGCACCGTCGTCTACGCAGGCTGGGGCGAGGATCTGCCCGGCGACGACTCCTGGGGACCGTCCGGGTACTTCCGCCGCTGGGGCATGTACAAGAGCTTCCCCGGCATCGTCACCGTCATCAAGGCGGACGGCGTGAACGAGTTCGACATCTACGGCCACCAGTCCAGCAACGACGCCGTCAGCGTCGGCATGCACGTCTCCGACGCCCAGGTCATCGGCGCGTCCGGAGACACCAAGACCCGCACCCAGAAGGTGGGCCCGCACCTGCACGTCGTGACCGTGGCCGACCCGGTGAACTACTCCACCGACTGGCCCCGGCTCATCTTCGGATGCATCGACCCCACCCCGCTATTCGGCACCCAGGGCATCGTCCTGCAAGGTGCCATCACCAACGCAGCAACCACCCAAGCACAGGAAGAGGACGACGATATGCAAACCGTATTCAGGGACACCGCATCCGCTGACCCGGAGGCGATCTACGTGGGCGACGCCATCTCGCACCGGCACATCGGCAGCCCCGACGAGCTGGCCGACATCCAGAAGCTGGCCCGTGAGGGCAAGCTCAAACTCTTCAGGGACGGCGAAGTCCAGAACCAGCCCATCGGCTGCTTCGGCTACAACCTGGGCGATCTGGCCAGAACCCAGATCCCCGGCGAGAACTACTGGAAGGATCTGATCGGCGCCGTGGACAAGATCAACGGCGGCGTCGATGACCTGGTCCACCGCCCCGCGGCAGACATCGCATCGCAGCTGAACGCAGCGGGCATTGCCGCGGACGTCCGCGACGAACTGGTCAAGCTGATCGGCGGTGGCCAGTGAACGAGTTCCTGAACCTGGACAACCCGGCGCTCTGGGCGCTCGCCGTGGGCTTCTTCAGCCCGCCGGTCATCAGCACGATCCAGCAGTCCCGCTGGTCGGCCCGGATCCAGTCCCTGGTGGCCTTCGGCTTCTACCTGGTGGTGGCTGCCGTGACGGCGTACGTGCTGGGCCTGTTCGCCATCGGGGACATCTTCCGGCTGGCGCTGCTGATCTTCCTGGCCGCCGGCACCAGCTACAAGACGCTCTGGAAACCAACCGGGATCAGCCCGGCGATTGAGCGTGTAACCTCCCCGACCAACGCGCCCGAACACCGGGCAGAGTAGGAGCATCTTCGATGGGCTTTCCCGTAGGCATGCAGTTGGCCACGATCGCGTTCGGCATTCCGCTGACGGCGACGGGCAAGGAAGTGGTCACGAACGTGACGGTGAAGCCCACGGCGCGGCTGATCTGGGCAGCCACCGGCCAGCCGCTTCCGGAGTTTGAGGACAGCTTCACGGCCGAGGCCGGCCAGCTCGGCCAGTTCCAGGTCCCGTTCGTGGACCAGCCCGGGTTCATCGATTCCCTGGGCAACGCGGTGACGGACTTCGCCTACCAGGTAACGGCGTCATGGCAGTTCGGCAACGCCCGCCCGATCACCTGGTCCAAGAACCTCAAGCCGCTGCTGGGGCAGACCGGGCCCATCGATCTGGACTTGGTCCCGGACGGCCCGGTCTCCATCCCGGTCACGGCTCCCACGGCCTCGGTGCTGGGCTTCAACGGCCGGACCGGGTTCATCACCTTGCAGGATTCGGACCTGCCGGAACGGCTCTCGGATGCTCAACTATCTGCCACTTATGTCCCTGGTAATCCGACGCTGGCAGTGACCTACAACAGTGACGGTTCCGTTGCGTCCACGACCGAGAATGGCGTGCTGACCACGTTCACCTACAACGCTGACGGCACCGTGAACACGCAGACCCGCGCCGGGGTAACCAAGACGTTCACCTACGACACCAACGGCAACGTGACAGGAGCGGCCTGATGGACGTTGTAACCCTCGGCATGGCCAAGGCCGACGCCAAGAAGAAGTATGCGGCGGCACCAGCGCCGCAGTTCACCGCCGCCCTGTTCGGTGACTCGATCACGGCCAGGAACTTCGGCGGATGGACCCCAGCATCGGGCGAGACGACGATCTACAACGACTCACGAGGCTGGTTCCACCACGCGAACAACCTGCTCGGGCATCCGTTCGACCTGGTCAAGAACGCTGGCGTGGGCGGCAACACCACAACCCAGATGCTCGCCCGCATCACGGACATCACTGCCATCAACCCGCTCCCGGCATGGTTGTTAGGCCTCGGCGGCATCAACGACCAGGGCGCGCTCAACCCGGCGCTCACCATCAGCAACCTGAAGGCGATCTTCACTAAGGCATTCGACGCTGGCTATAAGCGCATCGTGTGGGGCACGATCACCCCGGACGCCGGTAACACCGGGCAGCGGTGGACCATCGACCAAGTGAACGACTGGCTGAAGGCATACGCTGCCGTGACACCGAACTTCATCCTGGTCAACTGGAACGAGGCTTTCCTCGATCCCACAAACGGGAACCCGCGCACCGGGTACACGTCGGACGGCCTCCACCCAGCGCCACTCGGCGCCGCCGTTATGGGCCAGTACCTTGCCGACGTGCTGCGCCCGCTCGTCCCGGCCTCGTCGCGGCTGCTGATGAGCAACAGCTCCACCGTTGTCAGCGCCAACCCGATGCTGAACGGCAGCGTCTCAGGCGTTGCCACCGGGTATAACCAGGCTGGCTTCACCGCTTACAAGATGCCCCGCTATGACGGGCGTGCCGGGGAATGGCAGATGCTCATCTCCGCTGCTGCGGGCGGGGCCACGCTGGTCCAGAACGTAGGCGTCTCTGGTGGGACGTTCACGCCTGGTGATGTCGTCTTCGCTGAGCTTGAATTCGAAACTGACGACGACTGGACCGCAGCGACCGAGATGTCCTTGTCGATCCAGATGGCCGGCGACGCATCGGTTAACACCGCCGTAAACCGGGCAGTGGACATGTTCCAGAGCGCCGGCGTCCCGGCTCTGAGCGTCAACCCCCGCCGCGGGATCATGCGCACCCCGCGTATCACCGTCCCGGCAGGTGTGACCACGGCGGCGGCGGGAAAGATCATCCTGACCTACAAATTTGACGGCATCGGAACAACAAGGATCGCCCGCATGGGCGTCTACAAGGTGGTGGCAGCATGATCCAGACAGTTGAGCTTGCAGACCGGCGCAACCTGAAAGCCACCCCCTACCCCAAGGGCGTGCCCATCCGCCGCGGCGCGGGCATGTACTACGCGGCACCAGGGCTGACGTCCACGGCCACACCCAGCCAAGGCCAGCTCGCCCTGGCACCACTGGACATCAACCGGGTCTGTGTCCTGACGGCGTTGGTCGCAGACATTGCAACGGTTGGCACAGCCGGCGCTGTGCTTCGGCTGGCGATCTACGCCGACGATGGAACAGGCACCTACCCTGGGGCGCTCGTAGCCGACGCAGGAACCATCGACGCGACCGTGGCAGGCGCGGCAACCTTGACGCTCGCAACGCCTATCCCGCTCCCGCCCGGGCGCTACTGGATTGGTGGGGCCAGCCAAGGGGCACCAACAACCGCGCCTGTCGTCCGCTGCGTCAGCACGTCCGGGGCCATCATTATGCCAACCACTTCTGCGTCGGTGACAACGCTCAACGTTGGGGCCGCCCAGAACTCAGTGACAGGCGCGGCACCAGCGAACTTCACCACGGCGCTTGGCTTTACTTCCGCCGTGCCGCGAGTGCTGGCCCAGCTGACGTAGTTCTCGACAGATCACTGCCGAGAACGTCTGGCCGGGGCATCTTCTCAGGGGATGCCCCGGCTCCGAAACTGCAGAAGCCCAGGGCGAATCCGAATAGAACAGCAACGGCAGGCCAGGACAACGGCTCCATAACGAAGAATGCCGGCAGGAAAATGGAACCCGCTATTGCGCCCGTCCGTTGCCACGGGTCAAGCCCGCGGCGCCGGAGTCCGGCGAGAACCGTCAGGACCAGCACGGCAACCAGAACGAAACCCACGAGCCCATAGTCTGCATAGGCGGTGAAGAACTGGTTATCAACGGTGCCGAAGGATGCCAGGTTGTCGGTGTTGGCGGCCTTTGCAACTGCGCGGGGTCCCCCGCCAATAATCACCTTGGCCCCGGACGTGATTCTAGTGACCACTTCGAATCCTCCAAGCCGTACCGCTTGCTCCTGAGCTGATAGCTGGTCCAGTCGGCCGGAGAGCAAGCTCCCAGGCTGAAGGCCAAGGACGCCAAGGACCACGGCGAGGACGGCAACCGCAAAGCGGCCAACCTTGCTGCCACCTGCGTGAACGCGGGCAACGAGCATGGCGAGAATCCCGACTCCAACCATTAGCAGGATGCTGCGGGAGCCGCTCGCGGCTGCCCCAGCCAGGGGTACCGCGACAGAAGGAACCCGAGCAAACAGCCATTCCCGTTTGCCCCAAACCGGGCGGGCCATATTTGCGACGGCGACAAAGGCCATGAAAACGCACAGGACTAGAGGGTGCCCGAAGAGCGCTGCTGCACGGAAAGCGGAACGGGCGTTTGCCTGCACCTGGAAATTCGTGAACTCATACAAGGGATGCTTGACGATGGCCTCGTATATGGCGATAGCAGCCATGGCGTAGGCGATGAAGGTTAGCGTCTTCAGGAGGTTCTGCCGCTCGGCGGCATCGGTCGCAACGCCAACGCCCCCTGCAAGGGCAAGGCCGGCGGCTACCGCAATGCCGGCCACAAGGCGGAACTGATCAAAACCCAGCAGCCCAACGGTGAGCAACGCGAGTCCACCGAGGATGCCGAGAACGGACAAAGGTAGCCGGAGGGGCCTCCCGCGGCGCTTCAGGAGAAGCAGAACGCAGCCCAGCAGCACAATGAAAACCACAGCGTAGGCAGTTACCTGGGGCGTGCGCGTCTCCTGGTAGCCGGGCACCAGTGGTATGGCTATAGCGAATGAGACGGCGAGGGCCCCGATGCGGGAAGCCGAATCTCGCGCCCATAGCACTGCGGCGATTAGGCCAAGCGCGACAAGGGCAGCGGCGCTCATCCCCAAAAACGATATGGCAAAGGCGCCAGCGATAGCTGCAACAGGAAATGCGTACTTCAAACGTCCCCCTAGGTCCCCGCCAATAATACGGGCTAGGATCATGGCGAACCCAACAAGCCCGCGAAAGGCCTCCACGTGGACATTGATATAGAAGCAACGCAGTTCCTGCCTCAGCCGCTTAACGACATCGCAATCTATACGATCGCCGTCATCCTGCTCATCGGCTTCGGCAATGCCGCTTGGAAGGCTCTCCGCAGGGGCCAATAGACCGGTTAAGTTCCCCTGCCGGATCGGGCCCGTTCGGCGTAGACTGACTGGACCGCTAAGACACATGGAGACAATGGCCCCCGGCGCTGGAACGCCGGGGGCCTCTCCTGTGTTTTGGGGGCGCAGTTCCGGCGGCGCTACACTGGGTAGCGCCTCGCCCCAGTAGCTCAGGGGATAGAGCAGAAGCCTTCTAATCTTCGGGTCGGGGGTTCGATTCCCTCCTGGGGCACGCATTGAAAAGCGCCGGCCACCGTCATGGTGGCCGGCGCTTTTGTCGTGCCTAGGCGGCAAGTGGTTCGTTCCGGTCGGCGGCGCGGCGCCGGCCGGAGCGTTCCGGGATGGTGATCACGGGCAGGCTGTCGAATCCGTGGCGGATGCCTTCGGGCTTGAGCTTCAGGTAGAGGGTGGTGGTGTCCATGTTGGAGTGCCGCATGCTGCGCTGGACGACAAAGTCACTGACACCGGCTTCGTGCATCTCGGTAGCCAGGGCGGCTCGCAGGTCATGAGGCCGGTGCTTGAGACCCATGCGCTTGATGGCTTCCCCGATCAGGCCAGAGACTGAGTTGCCCATGATGTGTCCCTCGCCGGCAGCGTGGAGCTTGTTCTTGGTTCGGTTGGGGAACCAGTAACCGGTCCTGGGCATCTGGAGGAATAGCGGCCAGACGGCAGCTGGCACGGGCAGCGTGGCCGGTTTGCGGCCCTTCCCGATGGTGGACAGCGTCCGGTTGTCCCAGTCGATGTCGCCGCCGTTGACGGCCGCGATCTCCGAGACTCGTAACCCAAGGTAATAGTGCAGCGCGACCATGACGCGGGTCTTCCGGTAGATCCCGGATTCCAGCAGCGCATTGATCTCCTCCACGGTGAACGGGTTCGGTTCGCGTTTCCTGGTGGCCACCCTGGGCAGCCGGTACGCCGGATTGTCCAACCTCAAACCTTCGTCCTGCATCCATGCGAAGAACGTATGGAGACCCGATCTACGATGCACGCGGGTGGAGTTGGACCAATTCTGTCCAGCCATCCACATGATCAGCTGCTTCCTGGTCACCGTCTCCAGATCCACGTCCCGGGCCAGCTGCCGGACGAAGATCAGGCGCTCGCGGATGGTCTTGTCGGTGAGGTCCGCCGCTTTCATGCATGCGGTCCAGTAGTTCAGCGTGTCGTTGGTCTCCATGAGTAGCCCCCTGCTCTAGTGTGTGTTTCCGGTGTAGTTTCTACACTGATTTGGCCTTGATTTCTGGCCGATAGTCTGGATCGTTTAACCTTCAACAGCCCTGCAAAGCAGGGCTGTTTTGCTTTTCCATCACCGCAGAGGGAGGGAGGGGCGAGGAGGGCAGGGCCTGCCCTTGTCCGACCAACAAAAAAGAGTTTGTGGTCGTTCAAGGCAAGCTGGTGAGACACCGCGTCAGTCGGTCGGTTGTCGTCGGTTGGCTGCCCGGAGGGGCAGCAAGCTAGGCCCAGGGCATTACTCCTGGGCAGTGGCGGCATGTGCGCACGGATCTGGTGATACACCCTTAGTGGTGGTCTCACGATCGGTCTTGGCACTCCTTCGCATGTGCGGCCTTCCGGCTCGCTTTATGGACCCTGCCCGTGCGCTCGAAAAAGGAACTGGCTCTGACCCAGTAAGCAGCCCGTAAATGAAGGCTTAGCGTGTTTTTGGGTGCACGAAAGCACCAGGCGGGGTAGCCGTACCGCCTCAAGATGTATGAGGGCGTCACGGGCTATGGACTGGTGCGGTGGCAGTGGTTAGACTGGTGGCGCGATCAGGGTCCGTAGCCGGGGACTGATTGCATGGCCGGCGGATGGTAGGACATCCAGCCGGCCTTTACTTTTGCGTTGCGTTGGGTTGCTGCCGGAGCCTGTTGTACAGGGCCAGCAGTTCAGCGAGACGCTGCTCGCGGGTCATGTGGCGGGGAGCCAGGTGACCAGGAACGGTCCGTAGTGGAATCGGTAGACCGCTTCTTCCGAGGCGATGGCATCAAACATGCCGGCGTCCTTGGCGACGAACCAGTAGGGCGTGCTGTCGAAGTCGCTTCGCTTCTGCATCGCCAGCTGCCGATCTTCCTCCCGGGCGCTCCGGCCTTCCGGATCGGCTATGACCACCGAGTGCGGCGGCAGGGCATCCAGCTCCTCCACGGTCGTGAGGATGGCTCCCACAGCGGCCGGCACCGTTGCCGGGCTCACGCTGCTACCTCCATGGGGAGGTCAAACGTACGGCGGACAGGGAACTCAACAACCTTTGCCGAATCGCCAACCTTGTAATCCGCCGGTCGGGGGTTCGATTCCCTCCTGGGGCACCTTGGTGGCTGATGCCCCGGTCTTCGGACCGGGGCGTTGTGCACCCGCCGCTATGCCTGCAGCCGGTGCGGCGCGTCCACAAGGGACCGGATCACGCTGCCGGCAGCCCCCAGCAGGGCACCAAACTCCCCCACCGCGGACACCGTTACCTGCTCCGACGCATACTTTCCGGGCGCATATTTCTGCAGGCTGTCCAGCAACGGGGCACGCAGCCAGGGCTCAAGGACTGCGAAATGGCCGCCCAGTACTACCGAATCGATATCCACCACCCGGGCCGTTGAAGCAAGCGCTATGCCCAGGCAGCGGCCCGCACGTTCGACGGCGGATACCGCCTTGGGTGCCCCGCCCTCGAGTGCCTGCAGGAGCGCTGACATCGCGGCAGACCGTGAACTCCCGTCCGGGGCCAGGCCGGCAGCAATGAAGATGGCGTCCTGGCCGGCCACCGTCTCCAGGCAGCCGGTCCCGCCGCAGGAACAATGGCCGCCGTCCGGATCCACCACGATGTGTCCCACTTCGCCGGCATGGCCTCCGGGGCCGGTGAACAGCTCGGAACCGATGACAATCCCGCCGCCCACGCCCACCTCACCGGAGACGAAAAGGAAGTTCGCTGCGCGGTCCGGCCGGTGCCGCAGTTCGGCCAGGGCTGCGGCATTGGCCTCGTTGAACAGTGCAACCCCCAGCGCTGTTTCGGGCAGCAGGGCGTAAAGGTCGAGGTCAACATTGACCCAGCCCAGGTTGGGAGCGGTCAGCACGCGCGCCCTGGCCGGGTCCACCAGTCCGGGTACCGCCAGCCCGCCGCCCACGACGTCGACGCCCTGTTCACCGGCAGCACCCCGCACCCTGGCCGCCAGGCCTGCGAGTGCGGCCAGCACCGGCTTGTCCGGGCTGTTCCGGTTATCGCGCTCCCGTACCTCGCGCCGCAGCACCTTCCCTGACAGGTCAACCACGGCGGCGGAAATGTAGTCGACGTTGACCTCCATTC
Organism: Arthrobacter sp. NicSoilC5; assembly: GCF_019977395.1. Taxonomy (NCBI): domain Bacteria; kingdom Bacillati; phylum Actinomycetota; class Actinomycetes; order Micrococcales; family Micrococcaceae; genus Arthrobacter; species Arthrobacter sp. NicSoilC5. The sequence goes on from NZ_AP024660.1 coordinate 1,114,778, forward strand.
CCATGACAGCACGGCTGGGGCTGAGCTCCAGCCCCACGCCCGGCCGGCCGCGGCCTTGGGGGTTAAGCCCGATTTCGCGGATGACCCCGGCGTCCAGGAGGTCCAGCACCAGGCTGGACACCGACGCCTTGGTCAATCCGGTGGCGCCGGCAACCTGGGCACGGCTGGGATGGGTGCCGGGCGGGAACTCGGCAATCGCGCCGAGGACCAGGGCAAGATTGCTGCGCCTCACGTCCCCCACGTTTCCGGGGGCCGGGGATCCGGACCCCGCCGCTGCAGGCGCGGGCATCACCATGACAAAGCTCCTTGGTTAGACGCTTCCGCCAAGTTTTTCGGCGGTCTCCACGCTGGACTATTGACCCCACCCTACGTCCGCTCATATAGTTCAGGCAATGAACTAAAGCTTCGCAATTCCGCGGCGCAACCCGATCGCAAGGACGCATCATGACTCTCTCCCCCACGCCCGCTGACAAGTTCACCTTCGGCCTCTGGACGGTCGGCTGGACCGGCGCCGATCCGTTCGGCGTGGCCACCCGTGCCGCTTTGGATCCGGTGGAGGCAGTCCACCGCCTGGCAGAACTGGGCGCCTACGGCATCACGTTCCATGACAATGACCTTGTTCCTTTTGATGCCTCCGCGTCAGAGCGGGACCTGATCCTGAAAAACTTCCGGTCAGCCCTGGCGGAGACCGGGCTGAAGGTCCCCATGGTGACCACCAACCTGTTCAGCCACCCGGTCTTCAAGGACGGCGGCTTCACCTCAAACGACCGTTCCATCCGCCGCTTTGCCCTCTCCAAGGTCCTGCGCAACATTGACCGCGCCGCAGAGCTCGGCGCTGAAACGTTCGTCATGTGGGGCGGCCGCGAAGGCAGCGAATACGACGGCTCCAAGGACCTGGCAGCCGCCCTGGACCGCATGAAGGAAGGCGTTGACACCGCGGCCGGCTACATCAAGGACAAGGGCTACAACCTGCGGATCGCCCTTGAACCCAAGCCGAACGAACCCCGCGGCGATATCTTCCTGCCCACTGTCGGCCATGGCCTGGCCTTCATTGCCCAGCTCGAACACGGGGACATCGTGGGCCTGAACCCCGAGACCGGCCACGAGCAGATGGCGGGACTGAACTTCACCCACGGCATTGCGCAGGCACTCTGGGCCGGCAAGCTCTTCCATATCGATCTCAACGGCCAGCGCGGCATCAAGTACGACCAGGACCTGGTGTTCGGCCACGGCGACCTCACCAGCGCCTTCTTCACGGTCGACCTGCTGGAGAACGGCTTCCCGGGCGGCGGCCCGAAGTACGACGGCCCGCGCCACTTCGACTACAAGCCCTCCCGCACCGACGGCTACGACGGCGTGTGGGAGTCCGCCAAGGCCAACATGGCCATGTACCTGCTGCTGAAGGAACGGGCGCTGGCGTTCCGCGCAGACCCGCAGGTCCAGGAAGCACTCAAGACCTCCGGCGTCTTCGAACTCGGCGAGCCCACCCTCAGTGCCGGCGAAAGCACCGCAGACCTGCTGGCAGACGCCGCAGCCTTCGAGGACTTCGACGCCGACAAGGCTGCTGAGCGCTCCTTCGCGTTCGTCCGGCTCAACCAGCTCGCCATCGAGCACCTCCTGGGCGCCCACTAGGCCATGGTGCTCGTCGCAGGCATCGACAGCTCCACCCAGTCGTGCAAGGTGGTGATCCGCGATGCGGATACCGGGGCATTGGTCCGCCAGGGCCGGGCCCCGCACCCTGAGGGCACCGAGGTCCACCCGGACCATTGGTGGACGGCACTGCAGAAGGCGGTGGCAGACGCCGGCGGACTGGATGACGTCAGCGCCGTGTCTGTCGGAGGCCAGCAGCACGGCATGGTCTGCCTGGACAGCGACGGTGCGGTGATCCGGCCGGCGCTGCTGTGGAACGATACCCGCAGCGCCGGCGCCGCCCTGGAACTCATCGAATCCGCCGGCGGCGGCGATCCAGCCGTCGGCGCGCAGTACTGGGCGCGCGCCACCGGTACGGTGCCGGTGGCCTCCCTGACGCTGACCAAGCTGCGCTGGCTGGCGGACAATGAACCGGAAAACGCCGCCAGGGTGGCTGCGGTCTGCCTGCCGCATGACTGGCTCACCTGGCGGCTCGCAGGCCACGGGCCAGGCAGCGGTAAAGAGGGGCTGGCCGCCCTGGCCACGGACCGCTCGGACGCATCCGGTACGGGCTACTACTCGACGGCGGAAGGCAGTTACCTGCCGGACGTCCTGTCCGCGGCACTCGGCCATGTGCCGGTCCTCCCCCGGGTCCTCGGGCCCCTGGAAGCGGCGGGAAAGACGCCGGCGGGCACCCTCCTGGCGGCAGGCGCCGGGGACAATGCGGCGGCCGCGCTTGGTGCAGGGGCCCGGTTGGGCGATGTGGTGATGTCGCTGGGCACGTCCGGGACCGTCTTCGCGGTCTCGGATTCACCGGCGGCTGACGCCTCGGGACTGGTGGCCGGATTCGCCGACGCCGCCGGGCATTTCCTGCCGCTGGTGTGCACCTTGAATGCCACCCGCATCTTCGATGCCACCGCCGCCCTGCTGGACGTGGACCTGGCCGCGTTCAACAGGTTGGCGTTGTCTGCCGGGCCCGGTGCCGGCGGCCTCACCCTGGTCCCGTACTTCGATGGGGAAAGGACCCCCAACCTGCCGGACGCCACCGGTTCCCTGCACGGCATCACCCGGGCCAACTACACCCCCGCCAACGTGGCGCGCGCCGCCGTCGAGGGTGTTGTCTGCTCACTGGCGGACGGCCTGGCGGCACTGCAGGACCAGGGCGTGACCGCCCGGCGGATCCTCCTGGTGGGTGGCGGGGCCCAGTCAGCAGCCGTGCAGGAAGTGGCCGCCAGCCTGCTGGGAACCGGCGTCACGGTGCCGCAGCCGGGCGAGTACGTGGCCGACGGCGCCGCGCGCCAGGCTGCGGCGGCACTCACCGGACGCTTCCCCGAGTGGGCGGCAGACGCCGTCGACCTTCCGCTGGGAAAGGACGACGCCGGCGACCTTCCGCTGGGAAAGGACGACGCCGGCGTGTTGGCAAGGTACCGCCGGTTCGCCTCGCTCTACGCATAGGGCTGCAGCAGGGCAGCGGGCAGGAAAAAGGACCCGGAACCAGGGTGGGAAAGCCTCCCCTGGTCCGGGTCCTTTCATGTGGGGCGCAGGCTCCTGCCGTGACGCAGCAGGAGCCCGCGGTCTTGAATCAGGTCAGGCGTACGGCAGGACAAGCTCCGCGTACCGCTCCTTGACCGTGGCCAGGACGGTGTTGCCGTCCGTGTCCCAGATCTCCTGATTGAAAATTTCCACTTCGATGTCGCCGGTGTACCCGGCGTCGCGGACCCAGGTGCCGATCGTCGCGAAGTCCACCACGCCGTCGCCCATGTACCCGCGGGAGAGCAGCGGATCGGCGGCGATGGGCATGTTGAAGTCGCACACCTGGTAGGAGGCGATGCGGTTCTCCCGGCCGGCGCGTTCGATCTGCGCCTTCAGTTCCGGGTCCCACCAGACGTGGAATGTATCGACGGCGACGCCAACTGTCGATGCGTCGAAGGGCGCTGCGAGGTCCAGGGCCTGCCCCAGGGTGGAGATCAGTGCGCGGTCCGCGGCGTACATCGGGTGCAGCGGTTCCAGCACCAGGCGGACGCCGTTTTCCTGTGCGAAAGGGACCAGGTCCGCGAGCCGGTCAGCCACACGCTGCCGGGCGTCCACGATGTCCTTCTCCCCTGACGCGAGTCCGCCCACCACCAGGAACAGTTCGGTGGTGTCCAGCGCCACGGCTTCGAGGATCGCTGCACGGTTGTCGGCGAGCGCGTTTGCCTGGCCTTCCGCGTCCGCCGCCGTGAGGAACCCGCCGCGGCACAGCGAGGACACACGCAGGCCCGCGTCCTTGATCAGGCGTGCTGCCTTGTCCAGGCCGGCCTCCGCCACCCGGTCGCGCCAGGGGCCGATGGCGGGGATGCCGGCGTTGACGCAGCCCTCGACCACCTGGGCAAGCGTCCACTTCTTGGTGGTGGCGCTGTTGATGGACAGGCGGGAGAAGTCGCTCATACTCCCACCCCGTTGATCCGCAGGTAATCGGACATGCGGAAGGCGGCCAGCGCCGGGTCCTTCAGCAAGCCGGCCTGGTCGGCCAGCTCAAAGGTCCGGGCAAGGTGGCAGACGGAGCGGCCGGAGTGCAGGCCGCCGACCATCTGGAACCCGGGCTGCTTGCCGTTGAGCCAGGACATGAACGCGATGCCGGTCTTGTAGTAGAACGTCGGGGCGCTGAAAATGTGCTTGCCCAGTTCACGGGTGGAGTCCAAAATTTCCCGTGCCCTGGCCGGATTTCCGGCGTCATAGTTCTGCAGGGCCACGGAAGCGGCCGGGTAGATGGCCGCGAAGATGCCCAGCAGGGCGTCGGAGTGGTGGCTGCCGTCGCCGTCGATGAGCTCCGGGTAGTTGAAGTCGTCCCCGGTGTACAGGCGGACGCCATCGGGTAGGGCGGCACGGAGGGCCACCTCGTGGCCGGCGTCGAGCAGGGAGACCTTGACCCCGTCCACCTTGGCCGCGTTGTCCCTGATCAGGCCCAGGAAGGTTTCAGTGGCGGTGGCGACGTCGTCCGAGCCCCAGTAGCCCGCCAGGGCGGGATCGAACATGGTGCCCAGCCAGTGGAGGATGACCGGCTGGTCAACCTCCTGCAGGAGTGTGGAGTAGACGTTCAGGTAGTCTTCCGGCCCACGTGCTGCCTTGGCGAGTGCCCGGGAGGCCATGATGATGACCTTGGGGCCGGCCTCGCTGATCACGGCAATCTGCTCACGGTATGCCTCGAGGACGGCTTTCAGGCCGGCCTCACCCGTGGGCAGGGTGTCGAGGTCCAGCTGGTCGGTACCGGCACCGCAGGACACGAGGTCGCGGACCGATTTGCCGGCGGTGGCCGGGTTGTTGGCCGAGACCACCGATGCTGCCTCGACGCCGGTGCGCTTGATGAGCTGCTGCGTGGCGGCCCAGTCAAGGCCCATGCCGCGCTGGGCGGTGTCCATGGCGTCGGCCACGCCAAGACCATAGGACCAGAGCTCGTGGCGGTACGCCATGGTGGCGTCCCAGTCCAGGCGCGCCGGGGCTCCGGGAGTGTTGTCGGCGAGGACCTCGGGGATGACGTGGGCCGCGGCGTAGGCGCGCCGGGCGGTAAGCGGGGCGGTGGGGCGGGCCCACGGCGTGGCGCCCTGGAGGCGGTACTCCCTGGTGCCGCCGTCCTCGGAGGGAAGGATAAGGGAAGTCATCAGAGCGTGATCTCCGGGATGTCGATGGTGCGGCGCTCGTCATTGGACCGGAGGCCAAGTTCGGCGAGCTGGACACCGCGGGCGGCGGACAGCAGGCCGAAGCGGTGTTCCCTGCCGGCCACAACGTCGCGCAGGAACTCTTCCCACTGCAGCTTGAAGCCGTTGTCCAGTTCAGCGTTGGCGGGAACTTCCTGCCACTGGTCGCGGAAGGATTCGGTGACGGGCAGGTCCGGGTTCCACACGGGCTTGGGGGTGTGGGCGCGCTGCTGGGCGACGCACTTGTTCAGGCCTGCGACGGCGGAACCGTGCGTGCCGTCCACCTGGAATTCCACCAGTTCATCGCGGTAGACGCGCACTGCCCACGAGGAGTTGATCTGGCCGACCACCTGGTCGCCGCCCGGGGTCTCGAGTTCGAAGATGCCGTAGGAGGCGTCATCGGCGGTGGCCTTGTACTCGTTGCCGGCTTCGTCCCAGCGGGCGGGGATGTGGGTGGCGGTCTTGGCGTTGACGCTCTTGACCTGGCCGATGATGCCCTCCAGGACGTAGTTCCAGTGGCAGAACATGTCCGTGGTCATTCCGCCGCCGTCTTCCTTGCGGTAGTTCCAGGACGGGCGCTGCGCGGCCTGGATGTCGCCTTCGAAGACCCAGTAGCCGAACTCGCCGCGGATGGAGAGGATGCGGCCGAAGAAGCCCTCGTCCACCAGGCGGCGGAGCTTGACCAGGCCCGGGAGGTAGAGCTTGTCGTGGACGACGCCGGCAGTAACGCCTGCCTCCTTGCCGATGCGGGCCAGTTCAATGGCTTCTTCGAGGGTCTCGGCCGTGGGCTTCTCGGTGAAGATGTGCTTGCCGGCCAGCATCGCCTTCTTCAGGGTTGCGGCGCGCAGGCTGGTCATGGAGGCGTCAAAGATGACGTCCACCGTGGGGTCGTTGATCACGGCGTCCAGGTCCGTGGTCCACTCGGACACCTTGTGCTTTTCCGCCAGTTCCCGGATCTTGGCCTCGTTGCGGCCCACCAGGATGGGTTCAACCTGGACCCTGGTGCCGTCCGGGAGGGTGAAGCCGCCGGCATCGCGGATGGGCAGGATGGAGCGCAGCAGGTGCTGGCGGTAGCCCATCCGGCCGGTGATGCCGTTCATGGCGATGCGGATTGTCTTTGTTTCGAAGCCCATGTGTCCTCCACGGTGGGTGAGCAAGGTAGTCAAGCTGATTGGGAAAGCGCATTCCCACTGCTTCCATGATGCACGGCGCGCTTCCCCTTGGCAAGCGCTTTCCGGAACTAGTTTGAACTGCCATAATGTGCTTTAGCCTTCGAGCCCGTACAAGACCAGGAGATGCAGTGGCTGCAAGTACCCTTACCGAGGTGGCCCGCCTTGCCGGCGTTTCCCCCGCCACGGCCTCCCGCGTGCTGAACGGATCCGCCCGCAAACCGGGGAAGGACATTGCCGAACGGGTCCGGCAGGCGGCTGAGTCGCTCGGCTACATCCCCAACGCACAGGCACAGGGGCTGGCGAAATCCAGTTCCGGCCTGATCGGCCTGATCGTCCATGACATTGCCGATCCCTACTTCGCGGCCATTGCCAGGGGCGTGCAGAAAGCCGCCCGGGAACAGCGGAAGATGGTACTCCTTGCCACCACCGGCGGCGGCCCCGCGGAGGAAAAGGAAGCGGTGGCTGCGTTCGCGGCGCGCCGGGCAGACTCGATCGTGATCGCCGGTTCCCGCTCAAGCCGCGACGAGGACAAGGACGGCAACAGCGAGCTGGCAGCCGAACTTGACCGGTATTGCCGCAACGGCGGCCAAGTGGCGGTGGTGGGCCACCCCGTCGTGGGTGCAACTGCTCCGGAGGGGTACCACGTGGTGAAAGTGCCCAACCAGGAGCTGGCCGGCCGGCTGGCCACCGAACTTGCGGGCAGCTGGGACGGGGACTTCGTCATTGTCGGCGGTCCCGAAGGCCTCCTGACCTCTGATGACCGGGTCCGCGGTTTCCAGGAGGGACTGGAACGGGCCGGGCGGCGGCCGGCGGAAGTGCTCCGCAGCGCGTTCAACCGGTCCGGAGGATATGACGCCGGACTTGAACTGGCCGCCCGGATCAAGGCAGCCCGGACCAACGCGGGCCCGTCCGGCGAGGGGGGCGGCGCACCCAAGCTGTGCATTTTCGCCGTCAACGACGTGATGGCCATCGGGGCCGCGGCAGCATTGCGGTCCGAGGGGCTCCGCATCCCCCGCGACGCCGCCATCGCCGGTTTCGACGATATTGAGACCCTCCGCGACTTCCGGCCGGCCCTTTCCACGGTCCGCCTGCCGCTGGAGGACATTGGGCGCGTGGCCACCCGGGCCACCCAGCGGAGGCTTGCCGGCGACGACGGCGACGACGGCGACGGCGCCGACGACGCTTCACCCGGTGACATCACAGGCGAGGTCACGCTGCGGCGCAGCACCGAAGCTGCCGCCTGATGGCGGCGCGTGCGCTTACGGCAGTTCCCGCCCGTCCGGGGGCTGCCGGCGCCCGGCCGGCCATCCTGGTCCTGCCGGGAGGAGGATACGCCCGCCAGGCTGACCACGAAGCGGAGCCCGTTGCAGAGTGGCTGGCCTCCCTGGGAATCCACGCCTTCGTCCTCCGCTACAGGGTGGCCCCTGACCGGCACCCTGCTCCCCTGGAGGACGCAAAGGAAGCAATGCTCCACATCAGGAAGGGACAGCACCGGTTCGCCGTCGACCCGGAGCGCATCGGCGTCCTGGGCTTCTCCGCCGGCGGCCACCTGGCGGCCACCCTCAGCACGGCAGCTGCCACCGGAAACCCGGACCTGGATGTGCCCGCAGCCGTCCCCGACCTCTCGGTGCTCTGCTATCCGGTTGCATCACTGACCCACGAGGCGCACCAGGGATCGGTGGCAAACCTCCTTGGCGGCGCGCCGCCGTCGGGCCTCCTCAGGGCCCTCTCGCCGGAGCTGAACGTCACTCCCCGGACGCCGCCGGCCTTCCTCTGGCATACAGCCGATGACGACGCCGTTCCGGTGAGCAACAGCCTGAACTATGCCAGGGCGCTCTTTGCCGCCGGCGTTCCGGCGGAACTGCATGTCTTCCCGCAGGGACGGCATGGGCTGGGGCTTGCCGCGGACCACCCCGGACCACGGCAGTGGACCGCACTGTGCGCAGCCTGGCTGCAGCGTGCCGGATGGACGGACTCCGTCCACCAAGCCGCCACGGCCGGCCCCGCCTAGCCCCGCGCCCGCCGAGGCCGGACCGGCCTAGCCCAGAGCGCGGATGGTCCAGCCCGCCGAGTGGGCCTGGCCGGGCTGCAGGTGCACCAGGTCCGTGCCTGAATGCAGGGCATCAGGCGGACACGTCATGGGTTCAACAGCCAGGCCCAGCCGGTCCGGGCGGGCGGGCTTGTCGCCGGTGTGCACCTGGACCCAGGGCCATTCGGCGCCCCATTCGAGTTCCACACCTGTACCCAATGGGTCCAGTACCCGCACCCGGGCCAGGCCCGCACCGTCCCGGGCGATGTCCGTGAAGGCGTGGTCGATCTTCACCGGCCCCAGACGCCGCGGCGAACGGAAGTCGAAGGCATCCCCGTCCACCTGCCGCATGCCCACCGGCAGCAGCCGGTCAGGGGTCACCTCCAGGTAGGCAGCGGCCGGCAGATCCAGCGTCCAGTCATCCAGCGGGGACGGACCGGCCACCAGGTAGGGATGGGGGCACACCCCGTACGGGGCGGCAGCGGCACCGGTGTTGACCGCCCGCACCATGCCATGGAGCCCGTCGGCGGAGAGCGTATAGGTCACCGACAACTCCAGGTCCCCCGGGTAATCCGGGCCGGCCGGAATGCGGCAACCCAGGACGGCGCGGTCCGCGGCCGCTTCCAGCACCTTCCATGGCCTGTGGATGGCAAGGCCATGCAGGGCAGCGCCGCGTTCCGGTTCGTTGACGGCAGCGGCATAGGACTTGCCCCCATACGAGTAGGTGCCGTCCGCGAGGCGGTTGGGCCAGGGCGCGCAGACCACGCCGCGGTAGTCGGGTACGGGTCCGTCGGGGCCAAAGCCCACCACCAAGTCCCTGTCCCCGTGGCGGAGTTCCCTCAGCGCCCCGCCGCGGAGGGTGACGACGGCGGAGTAGGGTCCGTGGGCGAGGTGGACTTCAGTTCCGGGCATGGTTACCTCTGCGTCGTAGTGTGTTAGCGCTCACCAGCCTACCGCACCGCCGGCGCTGTCCACTGGCTACAGTTGCCCCATGGATACCGCCGCCGACCAGGACCTCATCGCCTCCGTCAGGGGTGCACTCCACGGGCTGGCCGACCCTGTCCGGGCTGCGGGAGCGCAGGCCTACATGAAGTCCGAGCTCCCCTCGCTCGGCGTACGGGTTCCCGAGGTGCGGCGCATCGCGAAGCGGGCTGCCCGGGAGCATCCGCCGGTTTCCGCCGGGCAGCTGCGCGCCACCGTGCTGGACCTGTGGCGCACCTCCACGTTCCGGGAGGAGAAGTACGCGGCCATCGACCTGACAGCACACCGGCTGGTGGCCTCCGACCTGGACATGCTTCCTGTGTACGCAGAAATGATCCGGACAGGCGCATGGTGGGACTTTGCCGATGGCGTGTCCGGCCGGATCTGCACCCTGCTGCAGGCGCACCCCCGGGAGATGTCGGGTCTCCTGCTGCGGTGGAGCAAGGACCCCGACCTTTGGATCCGCAGGGCCGCCATCACGTCGCAGCTGCGCGCCGGGAAGGCCACCGACACGCGACTGCTCGCCGCCATCATCGAGCCGAACCTGGCGGACCGGGAGTTCTTTATCCGCAAGGCCATCGGCTGGGCGCTGCGCGAGTACGCCAAGACCGCACCGGAGTGGGTGGAGGCGTTCGTTTCCCGCAACAAGGACGCCATGAGTCCGTTGTCGCGGCGGGAGGCCCTGCGCAGGATCAGCGCCGGGGCCGCACAGCAATAGCCGCCGCTAGATCACGGGACGTTCGACGACGGGCTGGTGCGATTTGCGGAACAGCCTGCGGGTGCCGGGGTCCCAGAAGATCAGGTACAGGGCAAAGAGCAGGGCGGTCAGCGCCGCGGCAACGCGGGCCAGGGCGAGGGCGAAGCCGAGGTCCTGGGTCTGGAGGTACGGGAAAACGTCCAACTGGTCCGAAATCGCGTAGATCATGAAGAAGGACACCACGAAGTACAGGGCCTTGACCTGCCAGTCGTTCCTGATGCCGGTCACGGCAAAGAGCGGTATGAGCCAGACGACGTACCAGGCCTGGATGATCGGGGCCAGCAGGACCACGGCCGCCAGGGCGAGCGTGAGGCGGCGCATCAGGCGGTCGTAGTCACCCTTGAAGATCTGCCAGGCGACGATGCCCACGGCCAGCAGCTTGCCGGCGTCGAATACCCAGCCCGCGGGGACCGAACCGTCAAAGCCGAAAGCGGTGGCCAGGGATCCGACCACCATGCCAATCAAGCCCACCGGGGCGTACCAGATCGAAATGCTGCCCGGCGCGGACAGGCCGTTGATCCAGCCGAAGCCGAACCCGTTGACCATGCTCAAGGCGGTCAACAGCGCCAGGCTCAGGCCGGCCGTCAGGGCCCAAAACGCCACTTTCCGGAGCCAGCCCGCGTTCCGGCCTGCCCACAGGAGGCCGATGAAGGGCAGGAAGACAATGGTGATGGGCTTCACCGCGATGGAGAGGGTCACCAAGGCGATGCCACGGACCTGGCGCCGGGTCGCGGAGTGGTACAAGCCTGCCAGGGCGAGCCCGATCATCAGGGAGTCGTTGTGGACACTGGCAATGAAATTGGTCAGGAAGAGCGGGTTGGCCACGGTCAGCCAGAGAGCGCGGTGCGGGTTCACGCCGTGCAGTTCGGCGAGCCGGGGCACGTAGACGACGCAGAGCACCACACCGGCCAGCGCCACCAGCCGGAAGAGCATGACGCACGCCTCCGGCTGGACGTTGGTCACCCAGACGACGAACTGCTCGATCCACAGGAACAGCTGGCCATAGGGAACCGGCGCCTCGGTCCACATTTTGTCGGCGCCGAGCTGGAAGTAGTTGGACAGCGCGGAAATGCCGTTTTCGTACGGATTGAAGCCCTCCACCATCAGGCGCCCCTGCCCGATGTACGCATACACGTCGCGGCTGAACAGCGGCACGCTGAACATCATGGGAAGACCCCATGCCACCACCGCGGACAGGGTTGCCCGCCGTGCCTGTTCACCCCACACCCGGACTTTCTGGCCCAGCCGCAGCCAGGCACGCACCAGCAGCATGCCGCCGATGGCCACCAGGACGATGGACAGCGCCACGCCGGGAGCCTCCGTCCGCATCCAGATGAACACGGGCATCCGCCGCAGTTCCGAGACCGGGGCCAGCCAGCCGACGCCAATGGAGCCAATCATCATGAACATGGAGCCCAGGAAACCGGCAAGCAGGGGTGAGCGCGGATTGTCCACCTCGGCACTGCCCGTTCCGGCAATACCGGCCGCCGCCATCTCCCCCGTTGCGGGCACAGGCGCCGTCATCTCAGGATCGTCCAATCTTGTTGCGTTTTCCGCTGTTGATCCGGCGGGCCGCACGGGCCGGCCGGGACACGATTAAGGGGCGGAAGGGCGACCCGCCGCGTACCGAAATCCTAGCATCGGCAGGGTGCCCGGAAGTGTAACGGTAGGCTGGTCCGGTGCCTATATCTAACGAACGAATCGTCTGGATCGACTGCGAAATGACCGGCCTGGACATCAAGAACGACGCCCTGATCGAGGTGGCAGCACTGGTCACCGACTCGGAGCTCAACATCCTTGGTGAGGGCGTCGACGTCGTCATCAAACCCGACGATGCCGCAGTGGCCCAGATGTCCGACTTCGTCCGGGACATGCACACCAAGTCCGGGCTGCTGGCGGAGCTGCCGCACGGCAAGACGATGGCAGAAGCAGAGGCCGCGGTCATGGAGTACATCTCCACGTGGGTCCCGGATCCGCGCAAAGCACCTCTGGGCGGCAACTCCGTGGGAACCGACCGGGTGTTCCTGTCCCGCGACATGCCTGCCGTGGTGGAGCACCTGCATTACCGGGTCATTGACGTCAGCACCATCAAAGAGCTCTCGCGCCGTTGGTACGCCCGGGCGTACTTCCAGTCGCCGGCGAAGAAGGGTGGCCACCGCGCGCTGGGAGACATCAAGGACTCCATCGACGAGCTCCGCTACTACCGCGAGGCAGTGTTCGTCCCCGCCCCCGGGCCGGACAGCGCCACCGCCCAGAAGATTGCCAGGGGAATCACCAACGGGGACGCCGGGAACCAGTCCGCGGAGTAATCTGCGCCACGTTTTGAGGAAATTTCGCTCAAATCGCTGAAAGTGGACAAAGCACCCTGTTCGAGCAGGTAAGCTATTTGAGTTGCGTTTCCAGGGAGCCGCTCCGGTGGAATTCCCTTGAGGCACATGGTGGGCGTAGCTCAGTTGGCAGAGCGCCTGGTTGTGGTCCAGGAGGTCGCGGGTTCAACCCCCGTCGCTCACCCTCACGGGGCGGCACATGCAGCCGTCAACAAAGGAGGCCGCACCGGATATCCGGTGCGGCCTCCTTTGTCGTGCCCCACCGGGCACACGCATTGCAGCCGGGGACACCGCGAAGCCGAAGGACTACTGATATGACCGTTCTGCCGATCACCATCTGGGGCGAGCCTGTCCTGCACCGCCGCGCCGCCGAGGTGGAGGTCTTCGACGACGAACTGCGCACCCTGATTGCCGACATGTTCGAAACCAACGACGCCGCCAACGGGGTGGGCCTGGCCGCCCCGCAGATCGGCGTCGGCAAGCGGATCTTCGTTTACAAGTACGCCAATGACGACGGCGCTCCCCCAACCGGCGTCCTGGTGAATCCCGTCCTGACCCTGTCCAAGGTCTCAGGTGCTGCTCCCGATCCCGACGAAGAGGAAGAGGGCTGCCTGTCCTTCCCGGGCGAACAGTATCCGCTCAAGCGGGCCGAATGGGCCCGGGTGGAGGGCTTTGACGGGTTCGGGGAACCGGTCCGCTTCGAGGCCACAGGCTGGTTTGCCAGGGTCATCCAGCACGAGTATGACCACCTGGACGGCAAGCTGTACGTCAACCGGCTGTTGGACCGGTATTCCCGCAAGGCCATGAAGCAGGCCAAGAAGAACGGCTGGGGCGTGCCGGGGCTGACCTGGATGCCCGGCGTTGACCCGGATCCCTTCGGACACTGACCGGTTCAGCCACGGGGCCGCCGGCCACCGACCCGGCCCGGCGGATGCCGGTCAGCCTGCCGTAATGGTCTGCTGCTGGGGGCAGGAGGCCAGGACCCGCTTCATGGCGTCCTTTTCCGCTGCCGTTACCCACAGCCCGTACGCGGCCTTCACGGAAATCTGCCGGGCCACGTAATGGCAGCGGATTGCCGTGTTTTTGGGCAGCCAGGTAGCGGCGTCCCCCGCGCTTTTTTGCTGATTGGCGGCGCCGTCCGCCGCGATGAGGTTCAGGGGATCGTTTGCCAGGCTCTGGCGTTCCTTCGGCGCCAAACGCTGGGCGCCCTTTTGCCAGGCATCACCCAGGGCGACGACGTGGTCGATCTGGACCGCGCGGCTGCTGTCCGAACCGCGCCGGAAATCAATATCCTGCCCCGTGTAGGGTTCCCGGAAATGCCCGGACGTCACCTTGCAGGAGGAACCCTCCGAGAACACAACATCGGCGAGGTCCCGGCGAAGAATGTCATTGCGGGTGTCGCAGCCGTTGCGGTCCACATCGAGCCAGGCCTGGCCAAAGGCGTCCCGGCTGTAGTCGGTGCTGGGCGCCCGCCCTTTGACAGCCAGGCCGTCAAGGGCTGCGAGGGCGCTGCCGGCCGGCACCGGGTTGGGTTCCTGGACGGGCTTCATCCAGGCGGGGTCGAAGACCGGCGCCTCCGTGGGCCCCTCCGTGGCGGGCCCGGCTGCCGCGAACTGTCCGGCGGTGAAGAACCAGAACAGTGCGGCAAGGATGGAGACCGCGGCCGTCACCAGAAGCGCCCAGGCCTGCCGGGAACGGCGGCGTGCGCGGCGGTAGGCGGACCAGCTGACGGTCACGGGGTTGACGCCGGGAGGGGAAAGTCGGGCACCCCAAGAGCCTAGGACACAGGGCGCGGGCGGCCGCTGATATCCACACTGTTGAGGACGAGTGATGGGTCACAGCGCCCGGTGGTGGCCGCCGGGTTATTGTTCCCTGGTGACCCTACGCAGGTCTTCTTCCGCGATGGACAGCAGGTCCTCGAGCTGGCGCACCCGCTCATCGGTGACGTCGCCGGTCCTCTGGGCGGCACGGGCGCGCTCCAGAAGCCGCACGGCTTCCTTATGGTTGGCTTTGGCCACGTCCAGTGCGTGCTCGAGGGTGGTTTCGTGCTGAAGTGTCGATTCGTTGTCCATGCCACCAGTGTGGTCCCGTTTCCCGGCTGATTCCAGAGAATCAGCCGGGAATTCGCAGGACGCGGGCGGATGTGGCTAGACGGCGATCGCGGCCAAGGCGGCAGCGCTTTCCTTGGCGGGGAAGGACGGCGGGTTCACGCCTGCCATCTCTTCCATGACGCGGACCACCTGGCAGCTGTAGCCGAACTCGTTGTCGTACCAGACGTAGAGGACCAGGTTCTTGTCCGTGGACACGGTGGCCAGGCCGTCCACGATCCCGGCGCGGCGGGATCCGACGAAGTCGGTGGAGACAACCTCGGGCGAGTCGATGTAGTCGATCTGCTTGCGCAGGTCCGAGTGCAGCGACATTTCACGCAGGTAGTTGTTGACCTCGTCCTTGGTGGTGCCGTTTTCAAGGGTGAGGTTCAGGATGGCCAGCGAAACGTCCGGGGTGGGGACGCGGATGGAGCTGCCGGTGAGCTTTCCCAGGAGTTCGGGCAGGGCCTTCGCCACTGCCTTGGCGGCACCGGTTTCGGTGATGACCATGTTCAGCGCAGCGGAACGGCCGCGGCGGTCGCCCTTGTGGAAGTTGTCGATCAGGTTCTGGTCGTTGGTGAAGGAATGGACGGTTTCCACGTGGCCGTGGACCACGCCGAACTTGTCGTTGATGGCCTTCAGGACCGGGGTGATGGCGTTGGTGGTGCAGGACGCCGCGGAAACGATCTTGTCCGAGTCGGTGATGTCCCGGTGGTTGATGCCGTGGACGATGTTCTTCAGTTCACCCTTGCCCGGCGCGGTCAGCAGGACCCGCGCAACGCCCTTGCTCTGCAGGTGCTGGGACAGGCCTTCGGCGTCGCGCCAGCGGCCGGTGTTGTCCACCACCAGGGCGTTGTTGATGCCGTAGGCGGTGTAGTCGATGGTGGCGGGGTCGTTCGAGTAGATGACCTGGATCTGGACACCGTTGGCAGTGATGGTGTTGGCCGCCTCGTCGATCCGGATGGTGCCTTCGAAGGACCCGTGGACGGAGTCGCGGCGCAGCAGGCTGGCCCGCTTGGAGAGGTCGTTGTCGGATCCGCGGCGCACCACAATGGCGCGCAGGCGCAGGCCGTGGCCACCGCCGGCCTTTTCGATGAGGAGGCGGGCCAGGAGGCGGCCGATGCGGCCAAAGCCATAGAGCACGACGTCGGTGCTGGTGCGGTCATCGCCGCCCCGCTTGCCCACGATTTCGGCGAGCTCTTCGCGGAGGAATTCCTCCAGCGTGGCGCCGTTGCCTTCTTCCTTGAACTTCTGGTTCAGGCGGGCGATGTCGATCGCGGCGGCACCCAGTTCGAGTCCGGCCAGCGTGTTCAGCAGGGGCGCCGTGTCCTCCAGGAGCAGTTCGTCCTTGCTCATCCGGCGCGCGAAGCGGTGCGCCTTGAGGATGTTCATGGTGGACTTGTTGATCAGGCTCCGGCCGTGGATGCTGGTCACCACGTTGTTTTCGCGGTACAGCCTGCCGATCACCGGGATCATGGCCTCGGCGAGGGCCTCCCGGCCCATCCACGTATCAAGACAAGAATCAGACGTCTGGCTCACAGAAATACCTTCCTCGGTTCAGCCGTGTACGTCGTCGTACACAGATGTAGGCCACCTGATGATGTCCAGGGGCACCGGCGCCCGCAGGGGATGGTCCCCAGGCGCCTGGATCGCGTGCAAAGAAAAACCGCCGGTTGCGGACGCAACTTTCGGCGGTAGAACTCCTGCGTCCGGAATCCATTCTAATTTGGCACGGTCCACGGAACACGCTCGGGATGCGTGAAATCACTCACACGCCCGGGGCGGACCGCACAACGCAGACTGCCGGCCTTCAGTTGTGGATGGCAGAGTACAGGTTCAGGCTGGCGGAGAACACGAGCCAGGAAAAGTACGGCAGCACCAGGTACCCGGCGGTGGCGTCCACCGGTCCGAAGCGCAGGATCAGGAACGCCAGGGTTGCGGTCAGCGCGCAGATGACAGCAAAGGCTGCCCACAGGGCCACCACTCCAAGCATGGGATACATCGCGAAGAACGTCACCGGCCACGCAGTGTTGAGCAGCAGTTGCCCCACATAGCCGGCAAGGGTGCCCCCGGACAGGCGCCCTTTGCGCCAGACCAGCCAGGCCGCTGCCGCCACGCCGGCATAGAGCACCATCCAGGTGGTGCGGAACATCCACGACGGCGGCATCCACGGAGCTTTCAGCGAGCCCGCGTACCAGCCGTTGGAGTTAAGGATGATGGGAACTGAGGCGAGTACCCAGGCCAGCGCGGAAAGGGCCAGGAAACCGGCGAGGGCAACACCCTGTGAACGGACGCCGGGAATGCCCGCTGCGGGTGCGGGACGGGTTTCAGGAATTACGGGCACGGTTCAGGATCCCCGACGCATAGCCCGTGGTCAAACGCGGTTTAAGGATGGGACAGCCGATACGCCGGGTTCTGTTCTCCCCTGCCGTTACCGGAAAGGGAGCGACGGCCATCCATCTACGAGTACCGTTGCCGGCACCCTCCAGCGGCCTACCCGGACACTCGGGCGGGCAGCCCTCGAACGTGTCCTGTCTGGCCTTGCTCCGGGTGGGGTTTACCTAGCCTTCCCGGTCACCCGGGAAGCTGGTGGTCTCTTACACCACCGTTTCACCCTTACCTGCCCTCCCCGGCCGGAGCCGGAAATGCAGGCGGTCTGTTTTCTGTGGCACTGGCCTGCGGGTTACCCCGAGTGGGCGTTACCCACCACCCTGCCCTGCGGAGCCCGGACGTTCCTCGAGCCACTTGCGTGGCGCGCGGCCGTCTGGCTGTCCCATCCGGGTCCCAGTCTACCGGCGCCGCCGGCCGCCTTTTGCCGCCGGTAGGATCGGACGGTGCTGATTCTGCTTCCCCCTTCCGAAGGCAAGACACCCGCGCTCCGCGGCCCCGCCGTCGACTGGACCGCCCTGGGCTTCCCGGAGCTCAACCCGTACCGCGCCAAGGTCCTTGAGGCGCTGGGAACAGTCAGCGCCCATCAGGATGCCCTCGCCCTGCTGGGCGTCGGAGCATCCCTGCGGGACGACGTCGAACGCAATACGCGACTGCATGCCGAACCGGCGGCGCCGGCGCACAGCATTTATTCGGGCGTCCTGTATGACGCCCTGGGCTACCGGACGCTGACGCCGGTTCAGCGCCGGAAGGCCGATGAGTCCGTCCTGGTGATCTCGGCGCTGTGGGGGGCCCTGCGCTTTGGCGACAGCGTTCCTGCCTACCGGTTGTCCATGGGCACGTCCTTGCCCGACGTCGGCCGGCTGGCTCCCTTCTGGAAGGCGCAGCTTGCCGACACCCTGGGCGCAGCAGCCCAGGGACACCTTGTGGTGGACTGCCGGTCCAGCACGTACGCAGCGGCGTGGGCGCCCCCGGCGGAACAGACCGTCTCCGTGAATGTCTTCACCGAGAGTGCAGGAGTCCGCAAGGTAGTGAGCCACTTCGCCAAGCACACGCGCGGCGAACTGGCGCGGCACCTGCTGGTGCGCCGCGGCAAAGCCCCGGCCACGCCGTCGGACCTCCTGAGAGCTGCCCGCGAACAGTGGGACGCCGAACTGGTGCCCGGGACCGCACGCAAGCCGCACGCCCTGAACATCATCCTGCCGGGCTGACCGCCCGGCAGGGTGCCTGTGGGCTGCTTAGGACCACTCGTCCGAACGGACCAGGATGGCGCCGGAGTCCGGGCAGAAAACGATGTCGTCGGCAGCAGCTGCCTTGATCTCGGCGAGGTCGCCGGGGCTGAGCTTCATGCCCGAGGCTTCCGACGTTCCGTGGAAGAGCCGGGCCGCACCCACTCCCCGCTTGGCCAGCGTCTTCTCGTAGACCGCCACCAGGCCCGCGTCCAGGCCTTGGGCAAATTCGCCGCGCTGGGCACGCAGGCCCGCCGCTTCCGTTTCCACTTCGGCCAGGGCCGCATCGAGCTCGGCCCTGATGGTTCCAAAGGACCCCTGGATGTCATCGACGATCTGCTGCTGGGCTGCCTGCCGCTCCCGCAGCGAGTCGAGCCGCTCCATGACTTCCAGTTCCACGTCTTCAAGGTCCGAGCGCCGCTTGTTCAGCGACGCGATGTCCTTTTGAAGTGCCACCAGGTCCTTGGACAGGCCGGTGCCGCTGTTGAGCCTGGCTTCGTCGCGTTCGATGCGCGAGGCAACCTGTTCGACGTCGGCCTCTGCCCGCTTCAGCGCGGCCTCGGCGTCGTGCACGGCCACCTTGGCTGCGCCCAGTTCACCGTTGGCGACGGACAGGGCGGCCTCGAGGTCCTTAATCCGGGGATCGTTTTCCAGCGTGCGGCGGCGGTTGGCGAGGCCCTTCAGCCGGGCATCAAGCCCCTGCAGTTCGAGCAACTTCAACTGTTCCGCCGGTGCTGCCTTAGCCACGTTTACCTCCGCTAGATCCCTTCCGGCCGGGGCCGGGCACCGAACCGGCGCTTCCTAGACTCTAGCCGGGAGTGAGGATGAAGTCCCACGGATCGCTGTTGGTGGTGCTGACCAGGATCTCAACGTCATGGCCCTGGTCGGACAGGACGTTGCCCAGGGCCGCGGCGGCGGCAGGCAGCCACAGCCATTCGCTGGCAAAGTGCGACACGTCCACCAGGTACGGCCGTCCATTGAGGGCGGCCTCGCGCGCCTCCGACGCCGGGTGGTGGCGAAGGTCGGCGGTGACGTAGACGTCGGCATTGCTGGCCCGCACTTCGTTGAACAACGAATCGCCGGCACCGCCGCACACCGCGATGCGCCGAACCAGCCCGTCCTTATCGCCGGAAACACGCACTCCCCCGGCCACGGAGGGAAGGATCCCGAATACGCGGGCGGCGAAGTCGCCCAGGCTCATGGCATCCGCGAGGTCGCC
The DNA here is from genome assembly GCF_019977395.1 of Arthrobacter sp. NicSoilC5. Classification (NCBI taxonomy): domain Bacteria; kingdom Bacillati; phylum Actinomycetota; class Actinomycetes; order Micrococcales; family Micrococcaceae; genus Arthrobacter; species Arthrobacter sp. NicSoilC5. The sequence goes on from NZ_AP024660.1 coordinate 1,134,270, forward strand.
CACGCGCCCGATGCCTTCCTCCGGCAGCCCGTTGGCCGCCACGGTCAACGGGGCGACGTCCTGGAGTCCCAGGGCGTCAGCCAGGACATCGGAGACACCTCCGACGGCGGAGTCGCCGTTGGTGTGCACGGTCAGCAGTGCCGTCCCCGACTCAATAAGCCGGTGCACCGCCCGCCCCTTTGCCGACGTGGCTGCCACGGACGTGACGCCCTTCAACAGCAGGGGGTGGTGGGTGATGAGCAGCTCCGCTCCCCACTCAACCGCTTCCTCAATGACTTCCAGGGTGGGATCGACCGCGAACATCACCTTTGTGACCGTGGCGGACGGGTGGCCCGCGACGAGCCCTACCTCATCCCAGGTCTCCGCCAGGGATTCCGGCCACAGCTCCTCAACCGCAAGCAGCAGCTCAGCCAAAGTCGGGGCGTCCGCGGAACCGGCCGCGGGCGGCGTGTCGGAGGAGGCCTCGCCGTCGTGATCTGCCTGGCCGGTAACGTCGGTGTCCACAGGTTCCATAGTCTTAGTTTTACCCCATGGGCTTCCCGCCGCCGCAGTTTACGGCGCTGTGCCGGGGTACCCGGGGAATCTTCCGGCGCTGTCAACCATTGAAGAGGTCATGAAAACTTTTGTTCTTGGCGGAGGGTGCTTCTGGTGCCTTGACGCCGTCTACCAGAAGACCAGGGGCGTCACCTCCGTTGTATCCGGCTACACCGGCGGGCACGACCCCCACCCGGACTACTACTCGGTCTGCAGCGGGACCACCGGGCACGCCGAAGTTGTGGCGGTGACGTTCGATGAGGACATCATCCCGGCGGAGGTGGTCCTGGACATGTTCTTCGCCCTGCATGACCCCACCACGCTGAACCGCCAGGGATACGACGTCGGCACCCAGTACCGCTCCTCGATGTTCTACGAAACCGACGAGGAAAAGATCCTGTTCGAGGAAGCCATCGACCGCAACCAGGCCCTGTGGTCCCACCCCATCGTTACCGAGGTCAGCCGGCTGCCGCGGTTCCACGTGGCGGAGGAATTCCACCAGGATTACTACGCAAAGCACCCGGAACAGGGGTACTGCCAGGTGATCATCAACCCCAAGCTGGCCAAGGCCAGGAAATATTACTCTGCATGGCTTAACGCTTAGCCCGGCGTTACGCGGCCTCGTTAGGCTGACCTCAGTATCCACCCCTTAGAGATAGGCGTATGTACATGGCACGGATCTATGACGATGTAACGCAGCTGGTCGGCGGGACCCCGCTGGTTCGGTTGAACCGGCTCAGCGAAGGGCTGGACGCCACCGTTGCCGTGAAGCTGGAGTTCTACAACCCGGCCAACAGCGTCAAGGACCGCATCGGTGTCGCCATCATCGACGCCGCGGAAAAGTCGGGCGCCCTGAAGCCCGGCGGCACCATTGTTGAAGGCACCTCCGGCAACACGGGCATTGCCCTGGCCATGGTGGGTGCCGCACGCGGGTACAAGGTCATCCTCACCATGCCCGAGACCATGTCCACAGAGCGCCGGGTCATGCTGCGTGCCTTCGGCGCCGAGATTGTGCTGACTCCGGGATCAGAGGGTATGCGCGGCGCCGTGGAGAAGGCCCAGGAAATCGTGGCCAACACCGAGAACTCCATCTGGGCACAGCAGTTCGCCAACGAAGCCAACCCGGAGATCCACCGCAAGACCACGGCAGAAGAGGTCTGGGCCGACACCGACGGCGCCGTTGACATCTTCGTGGCAGGCATCGGCACCGGCGGAACCATCACCGGCGTCGGACAGGTCCTGAAGGAGCGCAAGCCCGGCGTGCAGATCGTGGCCGTGGAACCCAAGGACTCCCCCATCCTGAACGGCGGCGCCCCCGGCCCGCACAAGATCCAGGGCCTGGGCGCCAACTTCATCCCGGAACTGCTGGACACCAATGTCTACGATGAGGTCATCGACGCCACCCTCGAAGATTCGGTCCGCGTCGCCCGCGACCTGGGCATCAAGGAGGGCATCCTTGGCGGCATCTCCTCCGGAGCCATCGTCTGGGCTGCCCTGGAACTGGCCAAGCGGCCGGAAAACGCCGGCAAGCTGATCGTGGCCGTGGTGTGCGACTTCGGTGAGCGTTACATCTCCACCGTGCTCTATGACGACATCCGCGGCTGATCAGTCCGCTCTCCGCCCGATTCCTGTAGAAAGAACTTTGTGGGCTTTTTCGCAAGACTAAAGGAAGACCTCGACGCCGCCCGGTCCCACGACCCGGCGGCTCGAGGTTCTTTTGAGAACTTTTTCGCCTATTCCGGGCTGCATGCCATCTGGATCCACCGGCTGACCCACCGCATGTGGCAGAAGCCGGAGCTGCGTTTCCCGGCCCGGCTCCTGTCGCAGCTGGGCAGGTCCTGGACCGGGATCGAGATCCATCCAGGCGCCACCATTGGCCGCCGCTTCTTCATCGACCACGGCATGGGGGTGGTGATCGGCGAGACTGCCGAGATCGGCGAGGACGTGATGATCTATCACGGTGTGACGCTGGGCGGCCGTTCGCTGGCCAGGATCAAGCGGCACCCCACGATTGGCGACCGCGTGACCATCGGTGCGGGCGCCAAGATCCTGGGGCCCATCACCATTGGCCGGGACAGTGCCGTGGGAGCCAACGCCGTGGTGGTCAAGGACGCGCCGCCGGAGTCCATCATCACCGGAGTTCCCGCCAAGTGGCGGCACCGGGATGCCCAGCGGGAGACCAAGCCCGCGGTGGATCCGGCCGAATACGACATCGAGTACCGGATCTAGCGGACGCAGTTCGGGCCCGGCCCGCTGCGTTGCTAACCGGGGAAACGCCTGTAGATGGCCCACAGAACGGCATCGAAGGCACGGTCCGGGAGCAGCCGGCGCAGCAGCAGGATGGCCCGCGCGCCCTTACCCACCGGATACCGGGTCTTGGGCCGCGGCGAGGTGGCGGCATGGACAATCGCCTCCGCAATAACCTCCGGGCGCGAGGACATTGCCGAGCCGTCGGTGGAGGCCAGCGCGGCTGCCACGACCTTGGCCTGCACCGCATAAGGTCCCGTGCCTGAATTGGCCAACAGGCCCTCGGAGGAGATAGCCCCCCATTCAGACTGGGTACCGCCCGGTTCGATAATGGCCACGTCGATTCCGTGCGGCTTGAGCTCCACCCGGAGCGAATCGCTGAGGCCCTCCACCGCGAACTTCGTGGCGTGGTACCAGGCGCCCAGCGGCTCGTACATCTTTCCGCCGATCGATGAGATATTGATGATCCGGCCCCTGCCGGCGGCGCGCATGGCCGGCAGGACGAGCTGCGTCATCCGGGCCAGCCCGAAAAGGTTGACCTCAAACTGCCGCCGGCCTTCGGCCAGCTCCACTTCCTCCAGCGACCCGTAGGACCCGTACCCGGCGTTGTTGACCAGCACGTCGATCCTGCCGTGGGCTGCGAGAACCTCCCCCACGGCCGCACCCATGGACTCCTCGTCTGTCACATCCAGCGGCAGGATCCGAACGCCGTCAGCCCTGAGCGGTTCCATTTTCTCCACCCGGCGGGCGCCGGCGTAGACGGTGAAACCGTGGGCCGCGAGCTTTTTTGCGGCTTCAAAGCCGATTCCCGTGGACGCGCCGGTGACAAAAACGACAGGCTGGCTCATGGGCGGGACTCCTTGGGACGGTGCGGCGGGACGGGCAGGCAGCGCGGATCGACGGTCGTTCCGGCAGGAAACACCAGCGGCCGGCGCCCCCAGAGTATCGGGTAGCGCCGGCCGCCGGGCCGGAAACGGTGCGGACTAGTGCGTGTCCACCGCTTCGACCTCGGACTTGTCTTCGCCCCAGAGGGTGTGGAAGGTCCCCTCGGCGTCGACGCGGCCGTAAGTGTGGGCGCCGAACAGGTCGCGCTGGCCCTGGATCAGGGCGGCAGCCACGCGCTTGCGCCGCAGGCCGTCGTAGTACGCCAGGGACGACGAGAACACCGGCACCGGAATGCCGAGCTGGACGGCGGTGGCAACAACGCGGCGCCAGGCCGGCAGGGCGTCTGCGATGGCCTTGGTGAACGCCGGCGCGAAGAGCAGGTTGGCCGGCTTCTCGTCGGCGGCGTACGCCTTGGTGATGTCCTTGAGGAGCTCGGCGCGGATGATGCAACCAGCGCGCCACAGGGACGCGATTTCGTCCAGCTTCAGGTCCCAGCCGTATTCCTTGGCCGCGGAGGTGAGCATGTCCAGGCCCTGGGCGTAGGAGACCAGCTTGGAGGCGTAGAGCGCCTGGCGGACGTCCTCGACGAACGTCTCCGGGATCTCCACTGTGACCTCGTTGCCGGCCAGCAGTTCCTGGCCCAGCTTGCGCTGCGCGGCCTGGGAGGACAGTGCACGGGCAAAGACCGACTCAGCGATCCCCGACACCGGCGAGCCCAGTTCCAGGGCGGAGATGACAGTCCAGCGGCCGGTGCCCTTTTGGCCTGCGGCGTCGACGACGACGTCCACGAACGGCTTGCCGGTCTTGGCGTCAACGTGGCCCAGCACTTCGGCCGAGATCTCGATCAGGAAGGAGGACAGCTCGCCCTGGTTCCACTCGGAGAAGATCTTTGCCTGCTCGGCCGGCTCGATGCCCGCGCCGGAGCGCAGCAGGTCGAAAGCCTCGCCGATGACCTGCATGTCGGCGTATTCGATGCCGTTGTGGACCATTTTGACGAAGTGACCGGCGCCGTCGGTGCCGATCCAGGCGCAGCAGGGCTCGCCGTCGACCTTTGCGGAGATCTTTTCCAGCAGCGGGCCAAGTGCCTTGTAGGACTCTTTGGAACCGCCGGGCATGATGGACGGCCCGTTCAGCGCACCTTCCTCGCCGCCGGACACGCCGACGCCCACGAAGTGCAGGTCCTTCTTGGCCAAGGCCGCTTCCCGGCGGCGGGTGTCCTCGTAGTGGGAGTTGCCGGCGTCGATAATGATGTCGCCCGGCTCCAGCAGCGGCTCCAGCTGTTCGATGACCGAGTCGACGGGCTTGCCGGCCTTGACCATGATGAGGACGCGGCGGGGCTTCTCCAGGGAGTCCACCAGTTCCTGCAGGGTCTCGGTGCGGACGAAGTCACCCTCCGAGCCGTGCTTTTCCAGCAGCGCATCCGTCTTCTCCACGGACCTGTTGTGCAGCGCAACGGTGAAGCCGTTGCGGGCCAGGTTCCGGGCGAGGTTGGCGCCCATGACGGCGAGTCCGGTGACACCGATGTGTGCAGACATCAATAACTCCAATTCATTGGTGGCCTCGGCTGCCGGCTTCCGCAGGCGGGAAGTCACCGGGCCAGATCAGGGGGTCGGAATAAAGCATATATATTCTGGCGGTGACGCGAAAGTAACGTCCGCGTCATGGAACCCTTTGTGTCGGTGCCAGTCTAGGGCTGCTGCCTTGCAGTGTCCTGGGCCGTGGGCTTGCCTGAGCTCCGGACGCCTGCCAACAACTAGGCTTAGCTTCATGACCAGCAGCCTCCACCACCGTGCCATCGACAACCTGGGCACGCGGATCATCTCGGGGGATCTTCCTGCCGGCCATGTCATGCTCGCGGAGCAGCTTGAGGTTGAACTGAAGGTTTCCCGGTCCGTGATCCGGGAAGCGGTACGGGTCCTGCAGTCCCTGGGCCTGGTGGAAACCACCAAGCGGGTGGGTATCCGGGTGCTGCCGGCCAGCCGGTGGAATCCCTTTGATCCGCAGGTCATCCGGTGGCGCCTGGCCAGCGATGCACGCGGCGCCCAGCTGCGCTCCCTTGCCGAACTGCGGGCAGCAGTGGAGCCTGCGGCTGCCGAACTGGCCGCGCAGAACGCTCCGGCAGCGCTGCGGATGGAACTCGTGGACGTGGCCCGGGCCATGCGGGAGGCCGGCAACAACGGCGAGGTGGCCCGGTTCCTGGAACTGGACATCCGCTTCCATTCGCTCCTGCTCTCCGGTTCCGGAAACGAGATGTTCGCCAACCTTATGGGCCAGGTGGCGGAAACCCTGACAGGCCGCACCGTCCACGGACTGATGCCCGACCACCCGCACCAGGCCGCCCTGCAGTGGCATGAGGATGTGGCGGAAGCGATCGCCCGTGGCGACGCTGTGTCCGCGCGTGAGGCCTCGGACCGGATCATGCGGCGCACGATGTCCCAAATGGCCGATACCTGGACGGAACAGCCGCGGGTCTTTATTCCTGTTCGGCAGTAAGCATCAGCGGGAACCGGGAAGAAACGTGTAATACCCGCGACATGTGACTTTTTGTTTCCGGGAGTTCACGGTATATTCATCCCAGGCCCTCCACCGCGGCATCCCCCAATAGTCGCGGTGGAGGGTTTTCCAATGCCCGGACAAAGGCGCGGAGCCTGACCTCCTACGCTGCGCCGGCCACCGGTTCCCTCAGCCGCCAGCCGCCGCCCAGCCCGTCCCGCTGAAGATACATGGTGGTCAGGGCCGACCTGGAGTTGTTTCCCAGCCTGACCTGCACCTGCAGGACTTCGACGTCCACACCGCTGCTGCCTTTGGGCATCCGGCGGCTGGTCTCCCACCAGTTGACGCGCTCGAACCACCTCACCGGCTCGGCACCAACAGCCCATTCCCTTCCCCGGCTCAGCACCGCCGTCGGCATTCCATCGCTGTCTGTGTGCACTATGACGTGTTCCATTCCTGCAAGCTATGGCAAGGCACTGACAATGGCGCCGGAGGGCGGCACAACAAAAAAACCCCCGCTGCCTCCGCCATCAGGCGGGGGCAACGGGGGTTTTGCTGGTGGGTCCTACCGGGATCGAACCGATGACATCCACGGTGTAAACGTGGCGCTCTACCAGCTGAGCTAAAGACCCAAATCGCGTGGTTTCCGGCCGTTCCGCCGTAACCAACGAACATAGACTCTACCCGACTGTGGGCCGGAAACGCGAATCCATGGAAGAAGTGTCCCGCCTACAGCGAAGGAAGTTCTGCGGCGAGGTAATCCAGTGCCTGGCTGACACCGGTTTCCAGCTTGATGGTTGCCTTGTCATCGCCACGGGTGGCGCCCCGGTTGATGATGACGACGGGCTTGGATTCCTTGGCGGCGTGCCTGACGAACCGCAGGCCGCTCATGACAGTCAGCGACGACCCGGCAACCACCAGCGCCGCAGCCTGGTCCACCATTGCGTACGAGCGCTCCACGCGGTCCTTGGGCACGTTCTCGCCGAAGTAGACGAAATCCGGCTTCAGAGTACCGCCGCAGGCGGGACACACCGCCACCACAAAGCTGCTGATGAGGGCCTGGTCCTCCACGGTGGCGTCAGCGTCGGGGGCCATTTCCACGAGTCCGCCGGCCGCTGCCCGCTCCAGGAAGCCGGGGTTGAGTTCCTCAAACACACCGGCCAGCAGGCGACGGGAGTATGTGCGCCGGCAGTCCAGGCAAACCACCTGGTCATACCTTCCGTGGAGATCCACCACGTTGGCGCTGCCGGCGTCCTGGTGCAGGCGGTCGACGTTCTGGGTTATCAGCCCGGTGAGGTATCCGCGCCGCTCCAGCGCCGCGGCGGAATAGTGGCCCTGGTTCGGGTCTGCATGCCGCATGTGGGACCAGCCGATGTGGTTCCTGGCCCAGTACCGCTGCCGGTTGGCCGCGTCCCGGACGAATTCCTGATACGTCATGGGCGAACGGGGCGGCGAATCCGGACCGCGGTAATCCGGAATGCCGGAGTCGGTACTGAGGCCGGCACCCGTCAACAGGGCGAAGGGGGCGCCCGCGAGAAGGTCCCGGATCCGTGCCAGAACGTGGAGGTCATTGCCGGAAGGCGGGGCCGGGGCTACCGGCGGCATGCTGGCGAAGCCGGTAAGGCCCGTCCCCCGCCGTTCCCCAGCCATGCTGCCTCAGGCCTGCTTAAGATCCGCCAGCGCGGCGCGGTATTCGCTGAAGTCGCGGGCCTGGCCGCGGGGGTTCACCACGCTGTAGCGGACCCTCCCGTCACCATCAATGATGAAGGTGGCCCGCTTCGCCATGCCGCTGCCGGCGTCGAACACGCCGTAGGCATTCGCCACGGCGCCGTGGGGCCAGAAATCAGCCAGAAGGTCGAAGGTGTAGCCCTCCTGCGCCGCGTAGGCCCGGAGGCTGAACTTGCTGTCCACGGACACGGCCAGGACAACCGCATTCGAATACTCGAACATGCCCAGGTTGTCCCGGATTTCGCAAAGTTCACCGGTACAGATACCCGAAAACGCAAAGGGGTAAAAGACCAGCGCCACGTTTTGCCCCCGGAAAGAGGAGAGCTTCACCGGCTCGCCGTATTGGTTGGCCAGCTCAAAATCGGGAGCTGCGGCGCCCAGCGAAGGAACAGCTGCAGACGCGGCCTCAACCGCTGCCGTCACTTGTTCTTCCTGCTGACCAGGCGGACGGCGCTCCAGTCCTTTGAGACCCCCGCTGAGGTGGTGACATGCAGGCCCGCCGTGGGAGCAGCCTCCTGGATTTCCGCCGGCGAAACGTAGCCGTCCCGGCCCGACTTGGGGGTGAGCACCCAGACAACGCCGTTTTCGCTCAGGGTGGTGAGGGAATCCATCAGGCTGTCCACCAGGTCCCCGTCGCCGTCGCGCCACCAAAGGATGACGGCGTCCGCCACCTCATGGTCGTCCTCGTCAAGCATTTCGGACCCGGTGAGGTCCTCAATATCGTCACGCAAGTCGAAATCGACATCGTCGTCGTAACCGAACTCCTGAATCAGATCCCCATTTTTGAAACCCAATTTTTCCGCCACATTTACCGAAGTGGCGGCGTCGGCCTCGCTCACGTGTTCCTCCAATACCTCATATATGCGGTGTGCATAGTGATTTCCATTACTCCCAAGCCAACACCCTTTGTGCCTGCGCTTCAAGCTGCCGCCCCCTGGACTGCGCATATTCTGCGTCACATCGGGCCACAGCGGCCCCGGCACAGGGGCTTTTCGTCACACAACCAGTATGACGAACGAAATACAACTGCAGCACCCGGACCGCAGCTACGCATCGTCTTGCCGTGACGGCTAGAGTGGCTGATGACAACTATGCCTGCGGACGACGACCTTGTGACTCCGTGCAGACATAGGAGCGCTAGGAAGCTGCCCGGCACACATGACCGGGCTGTTGTAACCGATACGTCGCACACGGCGTATATACGCCGGGCAGTCACCCTGCCTGGCCTGAGTGCGCCGATTCATGCGCGCAAAGAGAGGTTGGACGTGGCTGCAGGAGAAGATACCTCCCATATCCTCAGCGGGTTGACTAACCAGCTGCCTGATCGTGATCCGGAAGAGACTGCCGAGTGGGTTGAGTCCCTGGACGCGTTGATCAGGGAACAGGGCACCGAGCGTGCCCAATACATCATGCGGAGCCTGCTGCAGCGCGCCGGCGCGCAGAGCGTGGGTGTGCCGATGGTGACCACCACCGATTACGTGAACACGATCCCGGTGGACCAGGAAGCTGCGTTCCCGGGCAACGAGGAGTTCGAGCGCCGGTACCGGGCGTACATGCGGTGGAACGCCGCGGTCATGGTGCACCGGGCGCAGCGGCCCGATATCGGGGTCGGCGGACACATCTCCACCTACGCCGGGGCCGCGACCCTGTACGAGGTCGGCTTCAACCACTTCTTCCGCGGCAAGGACCACCCCGGCGGCGGGGACCAGGTCTTCTTCCAGGGCCACGCCTCCCCCGGCATGTACGCCCGGGCGTTCATGGAAGGACGCCTGTCCGAGGAAGACCTGGACGGGTTCCGGCAGGAAAAGTCCCGCGAGGGCCACGCCCTGTCCTCCTACCCGCACCCGCGCCTGATGCCGCAGTTCTGGGAATTCCCCACCGTGTCCATGGGCATCGGGCCGATGAACGCGATCTACCAGGCCCAGAACAACCGCTACCTGCACAACCGGGGCCTGAAAGACACCTCGGACCAGCAGGTCTGGGCGTTCCTGGGCGATGGTGAAATGGACGAGCCCGAGTCCCGGGGCCTGCTGCAGCTGGCAGCGAACGAGAACCTGGACAACCTGAACTTCGTGATCAACTGCAACCTCCAGCGCCTGGACGGCCCGGTGCGCGGCAACGGCAAGATCATGCAGGAACTCGAAGCGTTCTTCCGCGGCGCGGGCTGGAACGTGATCAAGGTCGTCTGGGGACGGGAGTGGGATGACCTGCTCACCCGCGACACCGACGGGTCCCTGGTAAAGATCATGAACGAAACCGTCGACGGCGACTACCAGACCTACAAGGCAGAGTCCGGCGGGTTCGTCCGCGAACACTTCTTCGGCAAGACCCCGCAGACCAAGGACCTCGTCGCGGACCTCACCGATGACCAGATCTGGAACCTCAAACGCGGCGGCCACGACTACCGCAAGGTCTACGCCGCATACAAGGCCGCCACCGAATTCAAGGGCAAACCCACCGTCATCCTCGCCCACACCGTCAAGGGCTACGGCCTGGGCCCGCACTTCGAGGGCCGCAACGCGACCCACCAGATGAAGAAGCTCACCCTCGATGACCTGAAGAAGTTCCGCGACCACCTGCGGATCCCGGTCACCGACGAGCAGCTGGAGAAGGACTCCTACCGGCCGCCGTACTACCACCCCGGTAACGACGCCCCGGAAATCAAGTACATGATGGAGCGCCGGGCGGCCCTGGGCGGATCCGTCCCGGAGCGCCGCGACACCCACGCCGAGATCGTGCTGCCGGAGGCCAAGTCCTACGAGGTGGCCAAGCGCGGTTCGGGCAAGCAGCAGGCCGCGACCACCATGGCGTTCGTCAGGCTCCTGAAGGACCTGATGCGGGATAAGAACTTCGGCAAGCACATCGCCCCGATCATCCCGGACGAAGCCCGCACGTTCGGCATGGACGCGTTCTTCCCGACGGCGAAGATCTACAACCCCAAGGGGCAGAACTACCTGTCGGTGGACCGGGACCTCGTCCTGGCCTACAAGGAATCCCCCGCCGGCCAGCTGATCCACCCCGGCATCAACGAAGCCGGCGCCGTGGCAGCCTTCACCGCCGCCGGAACCTCTTACGCCACCCACGGCGTACCCCTGGTCCCGGTCTACGTGTTCTACTCCATGTTCGGCTTCCAGCGCACCGGCGACGCCTTCTGGGCCGCCGGAGACCAGATGACCCGCGGCTTCATCATCGGCGCCACCGCAGGACGGACCACCCTCACCGGCGAAGGCCTCCAGCACGCCGACGGACACTCCCCCCTGCTGGCCTCCACCAACCCCGCCGTCCTCACCTACGACCCCGCCTACGGCTACGAAATCGGACACATCATGCGCTCCGGCCTGGAACGGATGTACGGTGCGGATTCGACGGACAAGAACGTCATGTACTACCTCACGGTGTACAACGAACCCATCATCCAGCCCGCAGAACCGGAGAACCTCGACGTCGAAGGCGTCATCAAGGGCATCTACCTGCTCGCCCCGGCCAAGATCGACGGTCCCCGCACCCAGATCCTTGCCTCCGGCGTCTCCGTGCCCTGGGCCATCGAAGCCCAGCGCGTGCTGGCTGATGACTGGAACGTCTCCGCCGACGTCTGGTCCGTGACCTCCTGGAACGAACTGCGCCGCGACGGCCTCGCCGCCGAAGAGGAAGCCTTCCTCAACCCCGGCCAACCCGCCCGCGTCCCGTTCGTCACCCAGCAACTCGAAGGCGCCACCGGCCCCATCGTCGCCGTCTCCGACTACATGAAAGCCGTCCCCGACCAGATCCGGCAATTCGTCCCCAACGAATACGCCACCCTCGGCGCCGACGGCTTCGGCTTCTCCGACACCCGCGCAGCAGCCCGCCGCTTCTTCAAGAACGACACCCACTCCATCGTGGTCCGTGCCCTTGAAATGCTGGCGCGCCGCGGCGAGGTGGATGTCGACGCCCCGGTGAAGGCGATCGAGAAGTACAAGCTGCTCAACGTCAACGCCGGCACCACCGGCAACGCCGGAGGCGAAGCCTAGCCTTCCGGCTGGACATCGGAACCAGCAGCGCTACACGACGGCGGCCCTCACCCCACAAGGTGAGGGCCGCCGTCGTTCTGTCCCGGGGTAAGCCGCCGGCAGGTGACGGAGGCTGTGACGCAGCGCAAGGCGCGTTGTAGCCTTCGCACAAATGGAGCTTGCGCGGCGGTGGCCGTATGCTCAGAGAATGCCAGCACCAGCCAGCCAGTCCTCGAAGCGGAAACCCTCGCCGCCGAAGGTCACGCCGGAGAAGTCCGAAACCCTAAAGCAGCTCCGCGCCAACGTGGGCCAGCTGTCCACCACCACCATGCGCAAGCTCGAGCAGTCCCTCCCCTGGTACAGCCGGCTCAGTGCAGACGAGCGTTCCGCACTCGGGATGGTGGCGCAAAACGGTATTGCAGCCTTTGTCACCTGGTACGAACGGCCCAGCTCACCGTCGTGGATCCTGACCGACGTTTTCGGGACGGCACCTACGGAGCTGACCCGTTCCATCAGCCTGCAGAAAGCGCTGCAGCTGATCAGGATCGTGGTGGAGGTGGTGGAGGACCAGGTTCCCGTCATTGCGCCCGAGGCCGACCAGCCATCCCTGCGGGAGGCCGTGCTGCGCTATTCGCGGGAAGTCGCATTCGCTGCCGCGGACGTCTACGCCCGCGCCGCCGAGTCCCGCGGCTCCTGGGACACCCGGCTGGAAGCTTTGATTGTGGATGCGATCCTGCGCGGCGAAAACACGGACGCCCTGCGCTCCCGTATCGCCGCGCTGGGCTGGAAGGCGCAGGAGCGCTTCACCGTCATGGTGGGCAACTCCCCGTCTGAGCCCAGCGCCAGCTATGTCAGTGAACTGCGTCGGATGGCCGGCCGTTATGCCGAGGACGCGCTGGTGGGCATCCAGGGCGACCGGCTGATCCTCATCCTCGGCGGGGTGCAGGACCGCGAAACCGCCTATGTGAAGCTGAGCGACATGTTCGCCCCCGGGCCGGTGGTCTATGGACCCGAGGCCAGTTCGCTGCTGGAGGCCAGCGGATCCGCCCAATCCGCCTTCGCCGGATTGACGGCAGCCCGGGCGTGGCCGTCTGCGCCGCGTCCGGTGGCCGCGGACGACCTGTTGCCGGAGCGGGTGATTTCCGGGGATGACGCTGCCCGGCGCTCACTCGTTAAGAACATCTACCGGCCGCTCCTGGCCGCCTCCAACGGGCTGGTGGAAACCCTGGGAACCTACCTGGAACTGGGCCACTCGCTGGAGGCCACGGCCCGGGAACTCTTCGTCCATGCCAACACGGTGCGCTACCGGCTGAAGCGGGTCTGCGATGTTACAGGCTGGGACCCGCTGCTGCCGCGGGAGGCATTCGTGCTGCAGGCAGCACTGGTGGTGGGCCGCCTTTCGGCGCCGCCGAAGGCCGCCACGGAGCGCCAGGCGTCCCGGAACCAGGCCTGAGGCATTGTAGACTTCCTACAACCTGACCCCGTGAGCTTGGTGCGGAGAAACACCGCTGGATCACACAGTAATTTGGAAAGCTGGTTACGTGCTTGCAATAGTCTGCCCTGGACAGGGCTCACAGACCCCGGGTTTTCTTGCCCCCTGGCTGGAACTTCCCTCGGTGGCAGGCCAGCTGGCCTCCCTGAGTGACATCGCAGGCATCGACCTGATAGCCCACGGAACCACCTCCGATGAGGAAACCATCAAGGACACTGCCGTGGCGCAGCCCCTGATCGTTGCTGCCGGGCTTGTCGCCGCGGCTTCCCTCTTCGACGTGGAACTCAACTCCCTCCCGGTGATCCTCGCCGGCCATTCCGTGGGTGAGATCACCGCAGCAGCCCTGGCCGGTGTGCTGACCGAACAGGAAGCCATGACGTTCGTCCGTGAACGGGCCAACAGCATGGCCGCCGCGGCAGCCGTCACCCCCACCGGCATGAGCGCCGTCGTCGGCGGCGACCCCGCCGAGGTGCTGGCCGCCATTGAAGCCGCCGGCGCTGCCCCCGCCAACGTCAACGGTGCCGGCCAGACGGTGGCGGCAGGAACCTTCGAACAGCTGAAGGCCCTTGCCGACAACCCTCCGGCCAAAGCCCGGGTCATCCCGCTCAAGGTGGCCGGCGCGTTCCACACCAGCCACATGTCGCCCGCCGTCGATGCGCTCAAGGCGCTGGAACCCACCTTGAACCCGGTTGCCCCCAAGGTGCCCCTCCTGTCGAATTACGACGGCGGCGAAGTCACCGACGGTGGTGCCGCCGTCGCAAGCCTGATCGCCCAGGTTTCCCGGCCGGTCCGCTGGGACCTGTGCATGGAAACCATGGTGAAGCGCGGTGTTACCGGCGTGATCGAACTCGCGCCTGCCGGCACGCTGGCGGGCCTGGCCAAGCGCGGCATGCCCGGCGTCAAGACCGTTGCCGTCAAAACCCCCGATGACCTGTCCGCCGCACTGGCGCTCTTCGCAGAACTGGAGGGCAACGCATGAGCGTTCCCACGCTGAAACAGGCTCCCATCCAGGAGCACACCCGCATCCTCGGCCTCGGCGCCTACCGGCCGGACGTCATCGTCACCAACGAAGATGTTTGCCAGTGGATTGATTCCTCCGACGAATGGATCCGCCAGCGCACGGGCATCGTGACCCGCCACCGTGCCGCGGCCGACGTCAGCGTGATCGATATGGCCGAAGGCGCAGCCCGTGAAGCCATGGCGAAGGCAGGCATTGAAGCCTCTGAACTCGGTGCAGTCATTGTGTCCACCGTGACCCACCCCTACGCCACTCCCTCCGCCGCGGCCAGCCTGGCCGACCGCATCGGTGCCACTCCGGCCCCTGCCTTCGATATCTCCGCTGCGTGCGCCGGTTACTGCTACGGCATTGCCCAGGCCGACGCGCTGGTCCGGTCCGGCACCGCGAAGTACGTCCTCGTGGTCGGTGCGGAGAAGCTCTCCGACGTCATCGACAACCGGGAACGCACCATCTCCTTCCTCCTCGGCGACGGCGCGGGCGCCGTCGTCATAGGCCCTTCCGACACGCCGGGCATTGCCCCGTCCGTGTGGGGCTCGGACGGCAGCAGGTGGGACGCCATCGGCATGACGCGCTCCATGCTTGACGTCCGCGACCTCGGCCTGGCTGCCCGCCAGTCGGACTCCACGGGCGATCTCGCACTGCTGGAAGAAGCCCAGGAGCTGTACCCCACCCTTCGCCAGGACGGACAGACCGTGTTCCGCTGGGCCGTGTGGGAGATGGCCAAAGTGGCCCAGCAGGCACTCGATGCCGCCGGGATCCAGGCGGAAGACCTGGTGGCCTTCATCCCCCACCAGGCCAACATGCGCATCATCGACGAGATGGTGAAGAAGCTGAAGCTGCCCGAGACGGTTACAGTGGCACGGGACATTGCCGAGGCCGGCAACACGTCCGCTGCCTCCATCCCGCTCGCAACCCACCGGCTCCTGCAGGAGAACCCCGGACTGAGCGGCGGGCTGGCCCTGCAGATCGGTTTCGGTGCCGGACTGGTCTTCGGCGCACAGGTAGTTGTCCTTCCCTAGATACGCCCAAGGGTCGCAACCGCGGCCCGGACCGTTTCCGGCAGCCCCTGCCGGCAATACAAGAAAAGGAGCCACCAATGGCTAGCAACGAAGAGATCCTGGCCGGCTTGGCTGAAATCGTCAACGAAGAAACCGGCCTGGCCCCGGAGGCCGTCGAGCTGGACAAGTCCTTCACCGAGGACCTGGACATCGACTCCATCTCCATGATGACCATCGTGGTCAACGCTGAAGAGAAGTTCGGCGTGCGCATCCCCGACGAAGAGGTCAAGAACCTCAAGACCGTTGGCGACGCCGTCAGCTTCATTGCCGGAGCACAGGCCTAATAACAGGCTTTCCGCCGTCTCACGGCTTGGCAGGGCTGCCGGTCCGGACTGACCGGACCGGCAGCCCGCCGCATTTATCCGGGCAGAACCCCGACCGGGACTGGCCGATCATCAACATGTGCGGGACCCTGCGACAGGCGCAGACGGACTCCCCACCGACGAAAGAGTGATCCCATGACGCGCAAAGTAGTCATTACCGGTCTGGGTGCCACCACGCCCATCGGCGGCGATGTACCCACGATGTGGAACAACGCCCTTAAAGGGGTCTCCGGTGCCCGCACCCTCGAGGACGACTGGGTAGCCAAGTACGAGCTCCCCGTCCACTTCGCCGCCCGCTGCAGCACCCCGGCACTGGACGTGCTCAGCCGTGTTGAAGCAAAGCGGATGGACCCCTCCACCCAGTTCGGCGTCATCGCTGCCCGGGAAGCCTGGGCCGATTCCGGCATCACGGAAATCGACCAGGACCGGCTGGCAGTCGCCTTCGCCACCGGCATTGGTGGCGTCTGGACCCTCCTGGACGCCTGGGACACCCTGAAGGAAAAGGGCCCCCGCCGGGTCCTGCCCATGACCGTCCCCATGCTGATGCCCAACGGCGTTGCCGCAGCCGTCAGCCTGGACCTCGGCGCCCGCGCCGGCGCCCACACCCCCGTCTCCGCTTGCGCTTCCGGGACGGAGGCCATGCACCTGGGCCTGGAACTCATCCGCTCGGGCAAGGCAGACGTGGTGATGTGCGGTGGAGCAGAAGCCGCCATTCACCCCATGCCGCTGGCGGCCTTCGCCTCCATGCAGGCACTCTCCCGCCGGAACGACGATCCGCAGCGCGCCTCCCGCCCGTACGACACCGCACGTGACGGCTTTGTCATGGGCGAAGGTGCCGGCGCCCTTGTCCTCGAAGCCGAGGAGCACGCCCTGGCGCGCGGCGCCCGCATTTACGCCGAACTTGCCGGCACGTCCGTCACCGCCGACGCCTACCACATCACCGCACCGGACCCCGAAGGTCTGGGTGCCACCCGTGCACTCAAGGCTGCCATGTTTGATGGCCGCATCCAGGCTGAAGACGTGGTTCACGTCAACGCCCACGCAACCTCCACTCCTGTTGGTGACAAGCCGGAGTACACGGCCCTGCGTGCCGCCTTGGGCAACCACGTGGACAATGTGGCCGTTTCCGCCACCAAGTCGCAGATGGGCCACCTCCTGGGCGCGTCCGGCGCGGTGGAGGCTGTCCTCACCGTGCTGGCCGTCCATGAGCGCAAGGCACCGGTCACCATCAACCTTGAGAACCAGGATCCGGAGATCCCGCTCGACGTTGTCACCTCCGCCCGCGACCTGCCTGCCGGCAATATCGTGGCGCTGAGCAACTCGTTTGGGTTCGGCGGCCACAACGCCGTCGTGGCAATCCGCAGCGTCTAGGCATTGCCGGGGAAGCGCCCCGGAAACGCAAGGGAGGCCCCGCCAACTGGCGGGGCCTCCCTTTTTTGCTATGGAAGTGTTGCAGTACCCCAGGTCACCGGGGACGGACGACGGCGGTCAGCCCACCTGGTGGAGCCAGCGCACCGGGGCGCCTTCGGCAGCGTGGCGGAACGGTTCGAGTTCCTCGTCCCAGGCTTCCCCGAGGGCCAGCGAGAGTTCGTGGTACACCGCAGCCGGGTCCCCGGCGCCGGACTCATAGGCGTAACGGATCCGGTCCTCGGACACCATGATGTTGCCGTGGACGTCCGTCACGGCATGGAAAATCCCCAGTTCGGGAGTGTGCGACCAGCGGCCGCCGTCCACGCCCTGGCTCGGCTCCTCCGTCACCTCATACCGAAGATGCGCCCAGCCACGGAGGCAGGACGCCAGTTTGGCTCCCGTGCCGGGGGTACCGGTCCAGGACAACTCGGCCCGGAACATGCCGGGCGCGGCAGGCTGCGGGGTCCACTCAAGGTCCGTCCGCTTGTCCACCACAGCGCCAACCGCCCACTCAACGTGGGGGCACAGCGCCGTAGGGGCCGAGTGAACGAACAGCACACCGCGGGTCATTGCAACAGACATTCCATCCTCCATAGCTATAGGTACGTCTTCCCCAACGACCTCTGCCTGGATGGAACTGCCGTGCCCTGCTCTGCGGCGGTGGTTCCCTGCGCGTATTCAGATGTATCACATAAAGCTGAGTCCGGACTTGCCGCGCCGCACAAAGCTCAGGGAGCTTCAAGCGACACTTGAAAGTTGCCGGACGTGACTCTTATTGTGCCGTACCCCGCAGAATTACGCCAGTGCGATTAGCCACACCGGATCAGGCCCTTGGATGCGCCTGCTGATAGCTCTTCCGAAGGCGGTCAACCGAGACGTGGGTGTAAATCTGGGTGGTCGCCAGGCTGCTGTGGCCCAGGATCTCCTGCACCGCGCGCAGGTCCGCGCCCCCATCAAGCAGATGCGTGGCGGCCGAGTGCCGCAGCGCGTGGGGCCCGGACGCCGAGGTGTCGCCCAGTGCCGCGAACAGCGTGTTGACCAGGGCACGGACCTGCCGTTGATCAATGCGGCCGCCGCGGGCTCCAAGAAAAAGGGCAGGCCCGCTGTTGCCTTTCGCCAGCGCCGGACGCCCCCGCCGAAGCCAGTCGTCGACCGCCACGGCAGCGGGAACGCCGAAGGGAACTGTGCGTTCCTTGTTGCCCTTGCCGATCACGCGGAGCGTGCGCCGGTCAGGGTCAAGATCGTCGACATCGAGCCCGGCCAGTTCGCCCACCCGGATGCCCGTGGCGTACAGGAGTTCCACCAGGGCGCGGTTTCTGACAGCGAGTGGCTCACCGTCCGTGGCGGAGGCCTCCAGACCATCCAGCAGGCGCGTGAGCTGCGGCGCCTGAAGCACCCCCGGCAGGGATCCTTCCCGTTTGGGTGCCTTCAGGCGAAGGGCGGGATCTGTGTCGATGAGCTCTTCCCGGAGTGCCCAAGCTGTAAAGACCCGCGCCGTGGCGGACCGGCGGGCAAGGGTCGCCCGCGAGGCGCCCGCAGAGCTTTGGCTTCCGAGCCACCGGCGGAACGTTCCCAGTTCAAGGTCCTTCAGTTCTGCCACGCCTTCCGATGCCGCATGGACCAGGAGGCTGTGCAGGTCGCCCAGGTAGGCGCGCCTGGTGTGGCCTGACACCGCACGCTCCCCCGACAGGTAGCCGGCGAACGCGTCCAGTGCCTTGCCGAGTGCCCCGGGCAGTTCTTCATGTTCCACTCCTCTACTTTCCCAGTTGCGGGCCCTGCACCGTGCGCGGACACGGCTATCCTTTGCCGCGTTTCCAGCCTCCCCGCTCCGACACGGCCAGGCCCAGCAGCCCCAGCCTGCCAAGTCCGGCCCGCACCGAGTCCTGTCCCAGGCCGGCCACGGCGGAGAGCTTTTCCACGGATGTGGTGGAGCGAAGCGGCAGTGCGTCCAGCAGGATCAAGTCCTCCAGGGTCAGGCCGTCCTGGACTGCCGCTTCCGTAGTCCGTTGCCCTGGCAGGGCAGTTCCGCTGGGCGAGGCAAGTTCAGCCACCTCCGCCGCATCGGTGACGCAGACCGCCCCTCCGTCCCGCAGAAGACGGTGGCAGCCGGCGGAGTTGGCGCTGTGGACTGATCCGGGAACGGCACCAACCGCACGGCCCAGGGTCTCGGCGTGGTGGGCCGTATTAAGAGCTCCCGAACGCCAGCGGGCCTCGACCACCACCGTCACCGCGGAGAGGGCGGCAATCAGCCTGTTCCGCTGCAGGAACCGGTAGCGGGTGGGGGCCGATCCCGGTGGCACCTCGGCCAGGACGGCTCCCTGGTTGGCCACGGCGCGCAGCAGGTCCTCATTGCCGGACGGATAGAACCTGTCCACTCCCCCGGCCATGACGGCGACCGTTGGTACCGCCGTGGAGCTGCCGGCGAGGGCTGCCCGGTGCGCATGGGCGTCGATGCCGTAGGCTCCTCCCGAAACGACCGTGAAGCCCCGCTGCGCCAGCGAGTAGGCCAGGTCGCCTGTGACCGCCGCTCCGTAGCTCGTGCTGTCCCGGGACCCCACCAGGGCGATGGATTTATCCAGTGCGGGCAATGGCTGTTCCTCTCCCCGCCACCAGAGGCAGATGGGCTCCTGGATGCCCAGGTCTGCGACCTGGGCCGGCCATAGTTCGTCGCCCGGGATGATGATGCGGCCGCCCAGCCGGGCCATGGTGGCAAGGTCACGTTCGGGTGCGAGGTCAGGGATCCGTGGCTGCCACCGCTTCAACGCTGCGGCAAGGCCGGCCCAACTGCCGGCCGCCGCGGTGTCCGCCAGCAATGCGGTGATTTCCCGCTCAAGGCCAGGGCCGGCCGACACCTGTCCGGTAGCGATGAGCAGGGCGTCTGTTGCCCCCGCAGTCCGAACGAGGGCAAGGCCCGCCGCGTCCTGGGGTTCCATCAGCCGTGAGAGGGCGGCCCGGGCCAGCCGTTCCTTATCAATGCTTCGCGTCTTTTCCACGACCCGTTCCTTGTCCACCCGCAGTTCCTTTGGTTCGTTCCGTTCCTGGAGGCTTGTCATGCCGCGGCCGCCGTAGCCTGCCGCAGGCCCAGTGCCTGTCCGATGTCGTTGGTGTCCGGCGTATCCCGGCGACCCAGGTCCGCCAGGGTCCAGGCGAGCCGAAGGACGCGGTCGTACCCGCGGGCGGTCAGGATGCCGCGCTCAAGGGACTGGTCCAGGATCCGGGTTGCTGCCGGCGCGAGCCGCAGGTCACCGCGGAGGATTCGCCCCGGTACCTGGGAGTTCGTCTCAAGCCCGAAGCATCGCAGGCGATCCGCCTGCCGCGCACGGGCACCCCGCACCCGGTCCGCCACGGAAGCGGTGTCCTCCTCGGCCCCTGCCTGGCCGAAGTCAGCCAGGGAAACCCGCTCCACCTGGAGCTGGATGTCCACTCGGTCCAGCAGGGGCCCGGACATTCTGGCAAGGTAGCGGCGGCGCATCACGGGAGTGCAGGTGCAGTCCAGCCCTTTGCCGGAGGCCTTGCCGCACGGGCAGGGATTAGCTGCAAGCACCAGCTGGAACCGGGCCGGGTACGCCGCAGTCCCGGCGGATCGGTGAATCACCAGTTCCCCGCTCTCCAGGGGCTGCCGCAGCGCGTCCAGGACGCGCCGCTCGTATTCCGGCGCCTCGTCCAGGAAGAGCACGCCCCGGTGCGCACGGGATGCCGCTCCAGGCCTGGGCAGGCCCGACCCGCCGCCGATGATGGCTGCAGCGGTGGCGGAGTGGTGCGGGTTCTCGAAGGGCGGCCGGCGCAGGAGCTGCACGGTGGACGACGGGAGGCCGCACAGCGAATGGATGGCCGTGACCTCCATGGACTCATGGTCGCCAAGGTCGGGTAAAAGACCGGGCAGCCGCTCCGCCAGCATCGTCTTGCCGGCGCCCGGCGGCCCGGTGAGCAGCAGATGGTGGGCACCCGCGGCGGCCACCTCCAGGGCTTTGCGGGCGTCGCCCTGGCCGGAGACATCTGCCATGTCGGGAGACGGGCCGGGAAGGGCGGGCCCGTCGCCGCCCCCATCCGCGTCATCGGGTTCGAAGTCCAGGGCAAGTTCCTGCGGATCTGCCCCGAAGTCGAGGGCGAGCCGGGCAAGCGTGCGGTATCCACGCACCACGGCACCCGGGACAAGGGAGGCCTCGGCGAGATTGGCCTGCGCCACCACGACTTCGGGATAGCCGGCCTGCACCGACGCCATGACGGCCGGCAGGATTCCGCGCACGGGGCGGAGCCTGCCATCGAGCCCCAGTTCCGCGATGAAGACACTGCGCCCCGTGGGCTTGATGTCGTTCGCGGCCCGGAGTACGGCCATGGTGACGGCAAGGTCGAAGCCGGAACCGCGCTTGGGAAGTGAGGCGGGAATGAGGTTGGCGGTGATCTTCCGGCGGCTGAGCGGGATCCCGGAGTTCTTGGCGGCTGAGCGGATGCGCTCCTTGGCCTCGTTGAGGGAGGCATCCGGCAATCCCAGGAGGACGAAAGCGGGCAGCGTCTGGCCGATGTCCGCTTCCACCTCAACCATGTAGCCATTGAGCCCTACGAGGGCGACGGAATAGGTCCGGCCCAGCGCCATCACCCCACCCCCTTGAGGTGTTCCACCAGGGGTTCCCCGCCGCCGTCGTCCAGCACCGCCACAACGTCCACACGCCGCAGCGGCATCCGCAGCTCGCGGTCGCGGCACCACGCGGCGCCAAGCCGGTGCAGCCGCGCCAGTTTTTCCGGACCCACCGCCTCAAACGGGTGGCCGTAATCCAGGGAGCGGCGGGTTTTGACTTCAGCGATGACCAGCGCGTCACCGTCCAGGGCAACGATGTCGATCTCGCCCCCGGCGCACCTCCAGTTGCGCTCCACCACCAGCATGCCCAGCGATTCAAGGTACCCCACGGCGAGGTCTTCGCCGTGCCTGCCCAACAGGTCTTTCGATTTCATTTCTACCTCCGCAACCAGCCTGGCGGCGGAGGCAAGCGGAGAACAGAAGGCCCCTGTCCTATGTGGACAGGGGCCGGTGTGGAGGGAAAGTCGGGAATTCCGGGGTGTCTAGTTCCCCAGGTCCACGTCCTTGGGCAACGCCAGGTCCTCGTTGCGGGGCAGTTCCTCGACGTTGACGTCCTTGAACGTCAGGACCCTGACGCTCTTGACGAAGCGGGCTGAACGGTAGACGTCCCAGACCCAGGCGTCCTGCAGGGTCAGGTCGAAGTAGACCTCGCCGTCAGCGCTGCGGGCCTGGAGGTCAACGTGGTTGGCCAGGTAGAAGCGCCGCTCGGTCTCGACAACGTAGCTGAACAGACCGACCACGTCGCGGTATTCACGATAGAGCTGAAGCTCCATGTCGGTTTCATAGTTCTCAAGATCCTCAGCACTCATGCTTCCATCTTGCACCATGTCCGGCACGGCTGGCGCCGGGCGGCGGGAGTCAGTCTCCGTAGGGCCCGTCCCCGTCGGGGACCTCCGCGGCCTGCAGTTCCCCGCCGAGGAGCCGCCAGCTGACCCGGTGGTAGGGGGTGGGTCCCGCTGCGCGAAGCACGTTCCGATGGGCTGCCGTGGCATAACCCTTGTTGATGTCCCAGCCATAGTCCGGGTACTCGGTGTGCAGTTCGCGCATCATCCGGTCCCGCTCCACCTTGGCGATGACGCTTGCGGCGGCCACGCTGAGGCACTGCATGTCGGCCTTGACCTTGGTGTGGACCGGGGCCTCGCACGCGGCCTCCAGGACGGGCTGGTCGAACAGGGACAGCTGCTCCGCCGGGGAAAGCCAGTTGTGGCTTCCATCCAGCAGGACCGCTTCCGGGACAATGCCTGAACCGAGGATGCTCCCCCAGGCCCGGGTTCCGGCCAGCCGCAGGGCCGCGATGATGCCGAGCGAATCGATCTCGCCGGCGGTGGCGTGCCCCACCGCGGATGCGACGCTCCAGCGCCGCACCAGCGGATCCAGCCGTTCCCGTTCAGCCGGGCTCAGGAGTTTGCTGTCCCGCACGCCGGCAAGCGGTTTTTGGCGCTCCAGGTCCACGACGGCGATTCCCACGCTGACAGGGCCCGCGAGGGCACCGCGGCCAACCTCGTCAACGCCTGCCAGGAACCGTATCCCCTGTGCCTTGAAGGTTCGCTCGTGCCGCAGCGTCGGCGCCTTGGCTCCGCGGGGCGCGGGCTTGGTGGCGGGACGGGACGTGGCGGCCGGGGAGGCCTGTACTGCGGAAGACATGGTCAGCGGGCCGCCGGCACGTTCTTGAAAACGTCCGGGTAGTTGTCCAGCGTCTTGATCCTGTTCAGCGGCCACGCGATGATTGCGGCCTTGCCCTCGAGGTCCTTGAGGTCGACGAATCCGCCGTCGGTCTCCATGTGCGCGCGGGAGTCCGCAGAGTGGTTCCGGTTATCACCCATCACCCACACCTTGCCCTCCGGGACGGTGACGTCAAAGTTGCGGACCTGCGGGACTTCGGCGGGATTGATGTAGGTCTCGTCGACGGAGGTCCCGTTAATGGTCAGTTTACCGCCCGCGTCACAGCAGACCACGTGGTCGCCCGGCAGTCCGATGACCCGCTTGACCAGGTGCTGCTCTGAATTGTCCGGCAGGAGGCCTACGAAGGTCAGGCCGTCCTGGACCCAGGTGAACGGGCCCTGTGCCTTGGCCGGGGCGGGACCGAGCCAGCCCTTGGTGTCACGGAACACCACAACGTCCCCGCGGCTGAGGGCAAAGGGCTCGGGGACCAGGAGGTTGACGAAGATCCGGTCATCCACGTCCAGGGTGTTCACCATGGACTCGGAGGGGATGAAGAAGGCCCGGAACAGGAAGGTCTTGATGAGGAAGGACAACACCACCGCGATGACCACCACGGTGGCAATTTCCTTCAGCCATCCCAGCAAGGGATTGCCGGCGGACTTCCCGGCAGCTTTGGACCCCTGCCGGTCCCGCCGGTGGACGGGTTCTGACGCCTCCGGACCCTCGGCGGGCGTGGAGGAAACTGGAACGGTCGGTACTTCTGAAGCGCCGTCGTGGCGGGGCTCAGGTTTCCGCGCGTGGTTCTCGGGCATTTACCGTCCGTTCTGTGTTGTCGGCCCCGGTGCGGGCGGCCGTGCTACTGGGGCAAATCTATCAAGCGGCCAGAGGATCTGGACCGGCCTGCCGATGACCCGGTCCAGCGGGACGAGTCCGCCGCCGGGGGCGCCGAGCAGGCTCCGTGAATCGGCGGACACCGAACGGTGGTCCCCCATCAGCCACAGCCTGCCTTCGGGAACCACGGTGTTGAACTTCTGCGTACTTGGCGCATCTCCCGGGAAAATGTAGGGCTCATCCAGGGCAGCCCCGTTCACGGTGACCTTTCCGCCGGCGTCGCAGCAGACCACCGTGTCACCGGGGAGGCCGATCACCCGCTTGACGTAGGTGGTGTCGCTGCCGGTCAGCCCGAGCCATTGCATGGCGGAGGCTGCGGCATCCACCAGCGGGCCCTTTCCGCTGTTCAGGGGCGCAAAGCTGCCACGCCCGTCGAAGACCACAACGTCCCCGTGCCGGATGGGGTCGGACTGGAAATCAGTGCGCGAAACCAGGATCCGGTCCCCGCCTTCCAGGAGCGGCTCCATGGACTCGGACGGAATGAAGTAGACATCCAGCCACAAAGACCTCACCAACCCGCTGATGGCGACCGCAAGGAGCAGCGCCAGAAAAACAAAACGCCAGCCCATTTTGCGGGGCTGGCGTTTTGTCTGGTGCATGGTCCGTATCCTGGCGCTGGTGCATGTGCTCCGGCGCTTGCCGGGTACGGCCGCGCTCCTGCCTGGCGGTAAGTCCGGTAAGGACTTACTTGGCGGAGCTGAAGTCGCGCTTTTCCTTGATCTTGGCGGCCTTGCCACGCAGTGCACGCATGTAGTACAGCTTGGCGCGGCGGACGTCACCCTTGGTGACAACCTCAATCTTTTCGATGATCGGGGAGTGCACCGGGAAGGTACGCTCCACGCCGACACCGAAGGAAACCTTGCGGACGGTGAAGGTTTCGCGCACGCCATCGCCCTGGCGGCCCAGGACGAAGCCCTGGAAGACCTGGACACGGGTGTTCTTGCCTTCGATGATGTTCACGTGCACCTTGAGGGTGTCACCCGCGCGGAATTCGGGAACATCGTTGCGCAGCGAGGCTGCATCGACGGAATCGAGAATATGCATAATTGCACTCCTGGTGAACGCCACAGGTCATTCACTTTGGGTCACGGCAGGCAAGTCGGGCTGCTGGAATGCAGGCCGGGTCTCGCCGCCGAAGTAAAGTCTCCGGCCGCTTCAAGGGTTGATGGGGCCGGTTGTCCGGCTGTTGGCCGCGCAACCCCCTGTGGCAGGTGCGGACCCAGCAGACACAAGGGTTAATTTTGCCACAACGGCAGGGTTACGCCAATTCCGGCGGCGCTAGTCCTGGTGCTCAGCGGCCGTCCCGGGGCGGCGGGAGAGCCTGCCGTCCACGACGTCGTAGCCAAGGTTGTGCAGTTCGGTGCGGTCGGCGCGCGGGAGGCTGCCGGCATCGAACCCTTCCAGCAGGTCCGGACGGCGCTCCGCGGTGCGGCGGTACTGTTCGTGGCGGCGCCACTGGGCGATCCGGCCGTGGTTGCCGCTGAGGAGCACCGGGGGCACTTCGCGGTCCCGCCAGACGGAGGGCTTGGTGTAGACCGGGTACTCCAGGAGCCCGTCAGAGTGGGATTCCTCCACCAGCGACTCGGGATTTCCCACCACCCCGGGCAGCAGGCGGCCAATGGCCTCCACCATGGCTAGGACGGCCACTTCCCCGCCGTTGAGGACGTAGTCGCCCAGGCTCACCGGACGGACAGTGAAGTGCTCCTGCGCCCATTCGATGACCCGCTCATCGATGCCCTCGTACCGTCCGCACGCAAAAGCGAGGTGCTGTTCCTCAGCCAGTTCGTAAGCAAGGGCCTGGGTGAACCGCTCGCCGGCGGGCGAGGGGACGATCAGCACGGGCTTGCGGTCCGGGTCCGGGCGCCCGTCGGCCACTGCCGCGAGTGCCTGAGCCCAGGGCTCGGGCTTCATGACCATGCCGGCGCCGCCGCCGTACGGGGTGTCGTCGACGGAACGGTGCTTGTCCGTGGTGAAGCTGCGCAGGTCGTGGACGTGCAGGTCCAGGATGCCGTCCTGGCGGGCCTTGCCGATCAGTGAGAGTTCGAGCGGGGCAAGGTATTCGGGGAAGATACTGACGACGTCGATCCGCATCTAGGCGTTGCCTTCGGCTTCCGGGGCGGCGGCTTCGTCCGAGTTGACGTCGAAGAGGCCGTCCGGCGGGGTGAGGAGGATGAAGCCTTCCTCGATGTTCACCTCAGGGACGATCTGCTCCACGAACGGGATGAGGATTTCGTCGCCGCCCGGGGTGGTGACCACCAACAGGTCCTGGACCGGCATGGTGTTCAGGGCTGTCACCTTGCCCACCACCTGGGACCCGACCCGTGCTTCCAGGCCGACCAGTTCGTGCTCGTACCAGCCCTCGTCGTCGTCCTCGTCCAGCTCTTCGGTTTCGATGAAGAGCTTGGCTCCGCGGAGGGTCTCGGCACGGTTCCGGTCCGCCACTTCCTCAAAACCGAGCAGCAGGATGTCCTTGTTCCAGCGCGCACTGCTCACGGTCAGGGGACCGGCCGCGGCAGGCTCGACCACGAACTCCGTTCCGGGGACAAACCTGTCCTCCGGGGCGTCGGTCAACACCTGGACGGTGACTTCCCCGCGAATGCCGTGCGGCTTGCCAATCCGTGCCACCTGTAGCTGCATCTGTTCCTCTGTTCCGCGTTCTGGTGTTTCTACTGAAAGCACTTTGTTGTGAAAGAACTCCGGCCCCTCCACCTGGTGGTGGAGGGGCCGGAGCAAAAACTGGTATTGCCGAGCGCTCAGCGGCGACGGTCGGTGTCGACGACGTCGACCCGTACCGGTTCGCCGCCGGCCAGTGCAGCCACCACGGTGCGCAAAGCGCGCGCGGTGCGGCCCTGGCGGCCAATCACCCGTCCGAGGTCGTCCTGGTGAACGCGCACCTCGAGGGTGTCCCCGCGGCGGTTGCTCTTGGAACTGACCTTGACGTCGTCCGGGGAATCAACGATTCCGCGGACCAGGTGCTCCAGCGCTTCTGCCAGCAATCTACTCAGCCTCGGTGGTCTCAGCTTCGGCGTCGGCCGGGGCCTCGGCAGCGTCAGACTTGGATGCCTTCTTGGTGATGGCTTCCGGGATGATGACCGAACCCTTTTCCGGGGCAACGAAAGCTTCCTTCTCGACCTTGGTCTTGAGGGTGCCTTCCTGGCCCGGCAGGCCCTTGAACTTCTGCCAGTCACCGGTGATCTTCAGGATCGCGGCAACCTGCTCGGACGGCTGGGCGCCGACGGACAGCCAGTACTGTGCACGCTCGGAGTTGACCTCGATGAACGAGGGCTCTTCGGTGGGGTGGTACTTGCCGATTTCCTCGATGGCGCGGCCGTCACGCTTAGTGCGTGAGTCCGCGACGACGATGCGGTAGTACGGGGCGCGCATCTTGCCGAAGCGCTTAAGGCGAATCTTTACGGCCACTTTTGTGGTCACTCCTGTTTCAGAAAAGGGGTGAACCCGGCGTTCTGCACCCGTGGGGCGGGCCATACTTGCGGGCTCGAAGGACAGGATCCGGACGCGGAGAGAGGGGCCACGCAGATCGAGTACCTGTTTATTGTGCCAGATGAGCGCTGTTATTTCGACTTGGCACTGCCGTCCGTGGCGCCGCAGGCCGCCCGAAGACTGCCTGCGGCCCGCAGGGCAGTTCCGAAAACGGGCCGGGAAGGGTCAGGCGGACCAGACGTACAGCCCGGTACGTTCGGAATCGTCGATTCCGGCAGCAAGTTCCGCCAGCTGCTGCACGTACGTCCGCGCCTGGGCGGCATCAAACGGCATGTCCTCCTGGGCGGCCCATTGCTCCGCCACGTCGTCAAGGACGTTGCCTTCGCCCTCGGTTTCATAGGTGAGCAGGTCGGCCAGAGCCCGGACCATTGCCGGCGGAACGGCAAGGAGGGAGTCGCTGGCGACATCGACCATGGTCAGCTCATAATCGGCCCCGCCGGCGTGGACGGCCGTCCCGGCAAGATCGCCGAGCTGCTCCACCTCGAAGTCGCTAATGCCCTGGATCCGCACGGCCTGGCCGGCAGCTGCGCCGTCCGCGGAGCCGCGTCCTTCATCAAGGAGGCCGGCGCGTTTCAGCGCGGCGTCATGGGTGGCGACAAAGATCTCGGTGAAGCCCATGGCTGGTGCCCTTCTTCCGTTGGCGGAGCTGCGCGCCGGGCGCTGCCTGCCGCCCGGCCGTACGGGATTAGCCTAGTAGCTGCGGGGCGGCCGGCGCACACCCGCGGGCCGCCCGCGCAGTGCGGCCCGGGGCGGGATCAATCAGCGGACGGCCACGCGGATCCGGTTCCGCCACGGGTCCTCGAACCTGAGTTCCGAACCGGTGTGGTGGGCGGGCACCCCGGCAACCTTCAGGCGGTCGGTCAGCGCCCCGACGTCGTCCCCTGACGGAACCTCGATGAGCACCTCACCCAGCCCAAGGGTGTCCTTGCGCGGACCTGCGCCGCGGCTGTTCCAGACGTTCATGGCCATGTGGTGGTGGTAGCGGCCTGCGGAGACGAACAGTGCCTGCCCGTGCCAACCCGCGGTCTTTTCGAAACCGAGCGTTCCCACATAGAAGTCGCGGGCGGTCTGCACATCGCCAACCTGGAGGTGGACGTGGCCTACGCCGGCCGCCGTCTGCCGCTGGCCTTCCAGGGACTCCTCGGTGAGGTACTGCTCAAGGTAGCGCTGCGGCGGGAGCGCCAGGCTGTCCATGACCACGTCGGTCCCGTTCCAGGACCAGTTGCTGCGGGGGCGGTCCCAGTACAGCTCGATGCCGTTGCCCTCGGGGTCGGTGAAGTAGAAGGCTTCGCTGACCAGGTGGTCGGCACTGCCCGTGAAGGCCCGCGGCTCGTACTGGGCAGCAGTGGCGACGGTCGCGGCCAGGGAGGCCTGGTCCTCGAAGAGCAGCGCGGTGTGGAACAGGCCCGCCTCTCCCCTGCCGGGAAGGTGCAGTCCGGGAGCCGGCGCAAGGTGGACCAACGGCCGGCCCAGGCGGCCAAGGTAGAGCCCGCCGTCCTGCTCTGCCACCACCTCAAGGCCCAGCGCACGCTGGTAGTAGTCGGTCATGACCTTCATGTCGCCCACCTTGAGCATCACGGTGCCCATGGCGAGGTCGGCAGGAAGAAGATCCTGGCTGCTGGCTGATGCGGTCATTGAAGGCTCCTTGCATTGGCGGCCGTCCCATTGGCGGCCTGTCACCTATTAAAATTACTTGAAGCTTCAATTTATTCCAAGTCCCCGGGAACCGTTTGTCAGCGAATGATCCGCCCGCCCAGCACCACGTGCTCCAGCGCCGTAATGGTCTCCGGTACAGCCCGCGGATCTTCCCGGCATACGACGACGTCGGCGCGGGCCCCCTCTTCCACTCCATCCGCTCCCAGCCAACTGCGTGCTGCCCAGCAGGCGGAGTCGAGGGCCGCGTCCATGGGGAGGCCGGCGCCGTGCAGGGCGAGGATTTCGTCGGTGATCCTGCCGTGCCGGATCACGCTGCCGGCATCGGTGCCGGCAAAGATGCGCACACCCGCTGCGTGGGCTTCCGCCACCCGCTCGAGCCTGCGTTCCCATAAGGCGCGCATGTGGGCTGCATAGCGCGGGAATTTCGCGTCCGCCTGGGCGGCAATGTCGGGGAAGGTGGCGATATTGATGAGCGTGGGCACGATCGGTACGCCCTGCTCCACGAACCGGGGCAGGTGGCGGGACAGGAGCCCGGTGGCGTGCTCGACGCAGTCGATGCCGGCGTCCAGCACCTGGTCCAGGGTGTCTTCGGCGAAGCAGTGCGCCGTCACCCTGGCGCCTTCGTCGTGCGCCGCCTGGACGGCATCGCGGACGACGGCGGCGGGAAACGATGGCGCCAGGTCACCGGCGCTGCGGTCAATCCAGTCACCCACCAGCTTGACCCAGCCGTCGCCGTCGCGCGCCTGCTTGCGGACGGCCTCCACGAGGCCGTCCGGTTCAACTTCCTCAGCGAAGCCGCGC
Organism: Arthrobacter sp. NicSoilC5; assembly: GCF_019977395.1. Lineage (NCBI taxonomy): Bacteria > Bacillati > Actinomycetota > Actinomycetes > Micrococcales > Micrococcaceae > Arthrobacter > Arthrobacter sp. NicSoilC5. The sequence goes on from NZ_AP024660.1 coordinate 1,164,531, forward strand.
AGGTAACGGCGCGTCCGGGCGATATGGCGCCCGGCACGGATCAACACCGGGAAGTCCCTGCCACCCTGCATCCAGCGGGTATCCGCCGGCGAGCCGGCATCCCGGACCAGGAGGGTTCCGGCGTTGAGGTCCGCCTGCGCCTGGTCCCTGGCGGCTGCGGGCTCCACGGGGCCCGCGGGGCCCAGGCCGATGTGGCAGTGGGCGTCCACGAAGCCCGGCAGGACCCAGCCGTCGAGTACCCGGCCGGGAGGAGTGTCCGGCTTGTTGAACGTGAGCCTTCCGTCCACCGACCAAAGTCCATGCCGCACCCGGTCCGGCGCGGTCAGGACGGGTCCACGGAAGTGGATGATGTCTGCCATGGGGCTCCTTTCGATGCCCGGTCAGGCTAGCACCGCAATTATGACAAGCCTGGTTCAGGGGCCTGTGGTAGCTTCGTTCCTGACCACACGGGTGCCCTTGCAGGGGCTGAGATCGGGCTGACGCAGCCTGCGACCGTTGAACCTGTCCGGGTAATGCCGGCGAAGGAAGTGAGTATTCCCTTGAGTACGCAAAACACGCAGTTGAACCCTGCCCTGCTGCCGTCCGCCGGGGAGCCCGGCGACACATCCGTTCCGCAGGTAACCCAGTCCCTGAAGTCCCATTCCCTCGCCTACCTTGCGGATGAGGCGTCCGGGATCCGGGTACCGGTGACGGAAATTTCCCTTGAACCATCACCCAACGGCCAGCCGAACGCACCCTTCCGGACCTACCGGACTGCCGGACCCGGCAGCGACCCCGTCCGCGGGCTGCAGCCCTTCCGCGCAGAGTGGATCGCCGCGCGCGGGGACACCGAACCCTACGGCGGCCGGGAGCGCAACCTGCTCGACGACGGCCGCTCGGCCGTGCGCCGCGGTGCTGCCTCCGCGGAGTGGAAGGGCGCACAGCCGGTGCCACGCCGCGCCGTCGACGGCCGGACGGTGACGCAGATACACTATGCCCGGCAGGGAATCGTGACGCAGGAAATGCGCTTCGTGGCGCTGCGCGAAAACTGCGACGTTGAGCTGGTCCGCAGCGAGGTTGCTGCCGGCAGGGCCATCATCCCGAACAACATCAACCATCCGGAATCCGAGCCGATGATCATTGGCAAGGCTTTCCTGGTGAAGATCAACGCGAACATTGGCAACTCCGCGGTGACGAGTTCCATCGCGGAGGAGGTGGACAAGCTGCAGTGGGCCACCCAGTGGGGTGCCGACACCGTCATGGACCTCTCCACCGGCGACGACATCCACACCACGCGGGAGTGGATCATCCGCAACTCCCCCGTGCCGATCGGGACGGTGCCGATCTACCAGGCGCTGGAAAAGGTCAACGGCGAGGCCAACGCCCTCACGTGGGAGATCTTCCGCGACACCGTGATCGAACAGTGCGAGCAGGGTGTGGACTACATGACCATCCACGCCGGCGTGCTGCTCCGCTATGTCCCGCTGACGGCCAACCGGGTGACCGGCATCGTCTCGCGCGGCGGCTCCATCATGGCCGGCTGGTGCCTGGCCCACCACCAGGAGAACTTCCTGTACACGCACTTCGACGAGCTGTGTGAAATCTTCGCCAAATACGACGTCGCCTTCTCCCTGGGTGACGGCCTCCGCCCTGGTTCCACGGCGGACGCCAACGACGCCGCGCAGTTCGCGGAGCTGGACACGCTCGCCGAGCTGACGCAGCGGGCCTGGGGGTACGACGTCCAGGTGATGGTGGAGGGGCCCGGCCACGTTCCCTTCCACCTGGTCCGTGAGAATGTGGAACGGCAGCAGGAGCTGTGCAAGGGTGCGCCCTTCTATACCCTGGGCCCGCTGGTCACCGACATCGCTCCCGGCTACGACCACATCACGTCGGCAATCGGCGCCACCGAGATTGCCAGGTACGGGACCGCCATGCTCTGCTACGTCACGCCAAAGGAACACCTGGGCCTGCCCAACAAGGACGACGTCAAGACGGGTGTCATCACCTACAAGATCGCGGCGCACGCGGCGGATCTGGCCAAGGGCCACCCGGGGGCGCACGAACGGGACGACGCCCTGTCCAAGGCACGGTTCGAATTCCGCTGGCGCGACCAGTTCGCCCTGTCCCTGGATCCTGTGACCGCGGAGGCGTTCCACGACGAGACGCTTCCCGCTGAACCGGCCAAGACGGCGCACTTCTGTTCCATGTGCGGCCCCAAGTTCTGCTCCATGCGGATCAGCCAGGACATCCGTGACGAATACGGGTCGGCAGACTCGCAGGCGGCACTGGCGGACATGGCATCCGGCATGCGGGAGAAGAGCCAGGAGTTCCTGGCCAAGGGCGGCAAGGTGTACCTGCCGGAACCGACGGTCGCTGCCGGCAGCTAGGACGCCCGGGCGGGCTGGCTTCGGCTGACCCCGCTGATGAACTGGCGGATGGCCCGGTCCCCGTCCAGGGAGTCCTGGGGCCGGTGCCCTCCCGCGGCAACGCGGTGCAGGGCACCGGTCTCCCTGAGGTACCCGGCAATTTCCTCATAAAGCGGCTCCCAGCCACCGGTCAGGACCAGCGTGGGGACACCGGGAACAATATGCAGCGGCGCATCCCAGGACGGCGCCTGAAGGCGCAGCCTGCGGGCGGAGCGTTTTTCCTCGATGGTGGCCGGCTGCTGGAGGTCGGTGGCGTAGACGCGGCGGACGAATTCGCGCTGGAAGTCGTCGTCACTGAGCTGGTGGCGGACGTCGAAAAGCGGCTGCATCAGGCTGATATGCGCGGCCGTGGCCGGCAGTTCCGCCGTCAGCGACAGGCAGGCCGGTTCCACCAGGGTCAGGGAAAAGACCAGGTCCGGGCGTTCCACCGCGGCCATCATGGCGGGGATCGCCCCCTGGGAGTGCGCCACCACATGTCCGCCGGCGGCGCCGCGGCCATCGTCGGCAAGCGACCTTAGGATGATCGCGGTGTCTTCCGTGAAGGAGGATTCCAGCGGCTCCGCGGCGGAATCGTAGCCGTGCCTGCGGAGGAACAGGGCATCATAGGCAAGTCCCATGCCGTGCTGGCGGGGCCATGCGGCGGCGCCAAAGGTACCGGCGCCGTGCACGAACACTACCCTCTGCTTGAACATATCCCAACCCTATTCCACGGTGCCGGCATCCCAACGAAAAAGCGCCAGGTGTCGTCTTGAGCGGTCAAAACGGCACCTGGCGCTACTCAGTTGGTTGCTACTTGCCCATGAACTTGTCGAAGCCCTTGGGAAGGTTCAGCTGGGACGGGTCGAAATCGCCGCCCTGCTGGCCGAAGGCCGCGCCGGTGGGCAGTGCCTTGGCAGCGTTGGCCCGGCGGGCCTCGGCCTCCTTGCGCTCCTGCGCAGCCTTGGCCGGGTTTCCCGACTTCGGCTTCTTTTTCGGCGCGTTCTTGGCGTTCTTGCGCGCACCGCCGCCGGCTCCGGGCAGGCCGGGCATCCCGGGCATTCCCGGCATGCCGCCCTGTGCCATCTTCTTCATCATTTTCTGGGCCTGGGCGAAGCGCTCCAGCAGGCCATTGACCTCGGAGACGTGGACACCGGAACCACGGGCGATGCGGGCGCGCCGTGAGCCGTTGATGATCTTGGGTGCCAGCCGCTCGTGGGGGGTCATGGACCGGACGATCGCCTCGACGCGGTCAATCTCCCGCTCGTCGAACTGTTCGAGCTGCTGCCGGATGTTCTGCGCGCCCGGCATCATCATGAGCATCTTCTTCATAGAGCCCATGTTGCGGATCTGCTGCATCTGGGCCAGGAAGTCTTCGAGGGTGAAGTCTTCCTGGTCGGCGAACTTCTTCGCCATGCGGGCAGCTTCGTCTTTGTCCCAGGCCTTTTCGGCCTGCTCGATGAGCGTGAGGATGTCGCCCATGTCCAGGATGCGCGAGGCCATCCGGTCCGGGTGGAACAGCTCGAAGTCGTCCAGGCCTTCACCGGTGGAAGCGAACATGACCGGCTTGCCGGTGACCGACGCAACGGACAGTGCGGCACCACCGCGGGCATCGCCGTCGAGCTTGGACAGCACGATGCCGGTGAAGTTCACGCCTTCGTCGAACGCCAGGGCCGTGTTGACGGCGTCCTGGCCGATCATGGAGTCGATCACGAACAGGACTTCGTTGGGGACGATGGCCCGGCGGATCTGGCGGGCCTGCTCCATCATGCCGGCGTCCACGCCAAGGCGGCCGGCGGTGTCCACGATGACGACGTCGTGCAGCTTCTGTCGTGCTTCCTCCACACCGGCGCGCGCGACGGCGACCGGGTCACCGGCGGGCTGGTCCAGCTCCGTGGAGGTGGCTCCCGGGTGCGGGGCGAAGACCGGCACGTTGGCGCGCTGGCCCACCACCTGGAGCTGGGTGACGGCGTTGGGGCGCTGGAGGTCGCACGCCACCAGCAGGGGGCTGTGGCCCTGGGCCTTCAGCCACTTGGACAGCTTGCCGGCCAGGGTGGTCTTGCCCGCACCCTGGAGGCCGGCCAGCATGATGACGGTGGGGCCGTTCTTTGCCAGCCGGATCCGCCGGGTCTCGCCGCCGAGGATCTCCACGAGTTCCTCGTTGACGATCTTGACGATCTGCTGGCTGGGGTTCAGGGCAGCCGAAACCTCGGCGCCGAGTGCGCGTTCGCGGACGCGGCCCGTGAATTCACGGACCACCGGAACGGCGACGTCGGCGTCCAAAAGGGCACGGCGGATCTCGCGGACAGTGGCATCAACATCGGCCTCCGTCAGGCGGCCCTTGCCGCGGAGATTCTTGAAGGTTGCTGTCAACCGGTCAGAGAGTGAATTGAACACGCGCCGTGAACTTCTTTCAGGAGATGATCGGGACTCGACTATCTAGGGTATCAAGTCAGGCACGGTAGATGGCATGCTGGCAAAATGACGAGCCAAACAACTGTCAAGACCCTGCTTATCCTCGGCGCCTCGGGCGACCTCACGGGCCGGCTCCTCCTGCCGGGCCTCGCCCGCCTTGTCGCGGCAGGCCGGGCGGAGGGCCTCAGCCTGGTGGGCGCAGGTTCGGATCCGTGGACACCGGAACAATGGCGGGAGCGGGTGGAGTCGTCCTTTGCCGCGGCGGCCGGCACAGCTGACCAGCCGGGGAAGGACGCCTTGGAGGCCATGCAGAAGGAGACGGCCTACCACCAGGTGGACGTCACGGCCGAGGGTGCCCTTGCTGCCCTGCTCGCCGGGCTGCACGGCCCGGTGGCCGTCTACTTCGCCCTTCCGCCCCGGATCAGCCAGCTGGCCTGCGAGACGCTCCAGCCGGCGGAGGTTCCGGAAGGGACCCGCCTGGTGATGGAGAAGCCGTTCGGCTCCAGTGAGGAGTCGGCCCGTTCCCTGAACCGGACCCTGAGCCGTCTTGTCCCGGAGGACCACATCCACCGGGTGGACCACTTTTTGGGCAAGGCCACGGTCCTGAACATCCTGGGCCTGCGGTTTGCCAACAACTTCCTTGAACCCGTGTGGAACCGGCAGCACGTGGAAAAGGTGGAGATCTTCTTCGACGAGGACCTGGCGCTGGAAGGGCGTGCCCGGTACTACGACGGCGCCGGCGCGCTCCGCGACATGATCCAAAGCCACCTCCTGCAGGTCATGGCCATCATGGCGATTGAACCGCCCGCCACCATCGGCGAGCGCGACCTCCGGGACGCGGTCTCCGCCGTCCTCCGCGCCAGCAGCGTCAGGACCCCCTTCACCGACTCAACGCGGCGGGCCCGCTACACGGCGGGTTCCGTGGCAGGCAAGGAGGTGCCGGACTATGCCAAGGAGGACGGGGTGGACCCGGCCCGGGGCACGGAAACCCTCGCCGAGATCCAGGTGGACATCGACAACTGGCGCTGGCGGGGCGTCCCCTTCATCCTCCGCTCGGGCAAGGCCCTGGGCGACAAGCGGAAGGAAGCGGTGGTCACCTTCCTTCCGGTGCCCCACCTCCCGCAGGGCTTTACCGGGGTGGACTCCCCCAACCAGCTGCGGATCGGCTTCGGTCCCGACACGCTGGAGTTCGACGTCGACGTCAACGGTCCCGGGAACATTTTCAGCCTGGGCCGGGTCACCCTGGAAGCGGAACTGAGCGCCTCCGACCTCCTGCCCTACGGTGAAGTGCTCGAAGGTGTCCTGACCGGCGACCCGCTGCTGTCCGTCCGGAGCGACACTGCCGAGGACTGCTGGCGGATTGTCGAGCCCGTGCTCAAGGCCTGGGAACAGGGCAAAGTTCCCCTGGAGGAGTACGACGCCGGATCGGCCGGGCCGGCGTCATGGCCCACCAACCGGCACAAGGACTGAGCCTTCACGGCAGACAGGACGGGCGGGAACCTTTCGGTTCCCGCCCGTCCTGTATCACTCTTCAGTTGTTGCCCTGCAGGGGACCGTGCCGCCCCGCCTAGATGGCGGCCACTCCGCGTTCCCCGGTCCGGACGCGCACTGCCTCATGGACGTCCATGGTCCAGACCTTGCCGTCCCCGGCCCGGCCGGTGTTGGAACTGGCAATGATCACGTCCAGGATGTCGTCGGCCTGTTCGTCAGTGGCCAGGACTTCCACCCGGATCTTGGGCAGGAGGTCCACGTTGTATTCCGCTCCGCGGTAGACCTCGGTGTACCCGCGCTGCCGGCCGTACCCGCTTGCCGCGCTGACGGTCAGGCCCTGCACGCCGTAGGCTTCCAGGCCCTCCCTGATGGCTTCGAGCTTTTCCGGCCTGACGATTGCAGTGATCAGTTTCATGCCCCCACGCTTTCCTTACCTGTTGCCGGCTGTGCCTTTTGCGCACCCGGTGCTGCCTGAACCGTCTCGCCCTGGCCCTTGCCGGTGATCATGTCGTGCAGCGGCTGGAAGCTTCCACCGTGGCCGCTGAGACCGAACTCGTAGGCAGTCTCGGCGTGCAGGCTGAGGTCCACACCCACCGTTTCCTGTTCCTGCGAGACCCGGAAGCCCATGGTCTTGTGGATGGCCAGCGCAATGATGGACGTCAGGACCGCTGAGTAGGCAATCGCGATGCCGGCTGCCGCGAGCTGCGCCCACAGCTGGGTGAGTCCGCCGCCGTAGAAGAGGCCGCCGCCAACACCGTCGGTGGGCAGTGCGATGAAGCCCAGGGCCACGGTGCCGATGATGCCGGAGACGAGGTGGACGCCGACGACGTCCAGGGAGTCATCGAAGCCCCAGCGGAACTTGAGTCCAACGGCGAGGGCTGAGGCGACACCGGCGACCACGCCGAGGCCAAGGGCACCGACCGGGCTGACGTTGGCGCAGGCGGGGGTGATGGCCACGAGGCCAGCCACGACGCCGGACGCGGCACCGAGAGAGGTGGGGTGTCCGTCGCGGATGCGCTCGGTGACGAGCCAGCCGAGCATGGCCGCGGCCGGGGCTGCGAGGGTGTTGATCCAGATGAGGCCGCCCTGTTCGGCAGTGGTGGCCGCGCCGCCGTTGAAGCCGAACCAGCCGAACCAAAGGATGGCTGCGCCGAGCATGACGAACGGGATGTTGTGCGGGCGGTGGTTGGGGTCCTTGCCGAAGCCCTTGCGGTTGCCGATGATCAGGACCAGGATCAGTGCTGCCACACCTGCGTTGATGTGGACCACGGTGCCGCCGGCGAAGTCGATGGCCGGGCCGAGGGCCTTGCCGATGGCGCCTTCGGGGCCGAAGAGGCCGCCGCCCCACACCATGTAGGCCAACGGGCAGTACACCAGCGTGACCCAGATGGGAACGAACACGGACCAGGCGCCGAACTTGGCGCGGTCGGCGATGGCGCCGCTGATCAGTGCCACGGTGATGATGGCGAAGGTGGCTGCGTAGCCCACCTTGATCAGCCCGTCGGGGGTGGTGATCCCTTCAAGGCCGAATGTGGCGAACGGGTTGCCCACAATTTCCATGAACCCTTCCCCGGAGCTCATGGAGGCGCCCCACAGGACCCAGACAACGCCCACCATGCCGATGGAGATGAAGCTCATCATCATCATGTTCAGGGCTGCCTTGGCGCGGGTCATGCCGCCGTAGAAAAATGCCAGACCGGGTGTCATGAACAGCACGAGAGCTGCCGCTACCATGACCCAAACGTGACCTGCGGTAAGTTCCATGGTGCACGTCCTCTCTCATCGAATCTTGCGGAATACTCCGCCTGCCAACGCCTTTTTGCGTCCTGTAATGAGTGTGTGGTCGGCGTGTTTCGCCCGCGGAGGATTTAGATTGCGGGCCTGTTACAACAACCTCTAGGAAGTAAATGGTGCATATCCGCCTTGTTACGGTTATGTTTCCGCACCCGCGCAGCCACCCGGCTCCCTTTCCAGCAAGGACTCCTGCACCATGACGGCACCACCCCGCGCAAGCGGCGCCACTTCGAGGTTTTTGGCCCGGCTGAGGCCCCAGCGGGAGAAACTCCCCCGGGACATTAAGGTGATGCTGGCCGCTGCGTTCCTGATCGCGCTTGGCTTCGGGCTTGTTGCGCCGGTATTGCCGCAATTCGCAACAACCTTCGGGGTGGGGAACACTGAGGCCGCTGTCATTGTGGCCATCTTCGCCTTCATGCGCCTGGCGTTCGCCCCTGCCGGCGGCGCCCTGATCGGCAGGCGCGGGGAACGCCCCATCTACGTTGCCGGGCTGCTGATCGTGGCGCTGTCCACTGCGGCGTGCGCCTTTGCCCAGGACTACTGGCAGCTGCTGCTTTTCCGCGGGCTGGGCGGGGCCGGGTCTGTGATGTTCACGGTGGCATCGATGGCCCTGGTGGTCCGGCTGGCGCCGCCCCGCAGCAGGGGCAGGGTCTCGGGGGCCTACGCGTCGGCCTTCCTGATCGGAAATGTGTGCGGGCCGATCGTGGGCGGCCTGCTGGCGGGACTGGGCCTGCGGGTCCCGTTCCTTGCCTACGCCGCCGCACTGCTTGTGGCCGCGTTCGTCGTCCAGACCCAGCTGAGCCACCAGCGCCGGGGAGGCGCCGAGGTACAGGACCGCGCCCCGGACATGCGCTTTGGCGAAGCGCTGGCTGCCGGAACCTACAGGTCCGCCCTGGTCTCCAGCTTTGCCAATGGGTGGGCGACCTTTGGCGTCCGGATGGCAACGGTGCCGCTGTTCGCTGCGGCGGCCTTCGGAGCAGGTCCGCAGGCCGCCGGCCTGGCACTGGCAGTATTTGCAGCCGGCAATGCCGCTGCCCTGACCTTCTCGGGACGGCTGGCGGACTCGGTGGGGCGGAAGCCCATGATGATCTCCGGCCTCCTGGTGGCGGCCCTGTCCACTGCAGCCATCGGCATCACCTCAGACCTGCCCTGGTTCCTGGCAGCGTCGACGCTCGCCGGCGTGGGGTCCGGTCTTTTCGGTCCCGCCCAGCAGGCCGCCGTCGCCGATGTCATTGGCAACGGGCGGTCCGGGGGCAAGGTGCTGGCGGTGTACCAGATGACGTCCGACGTCGGAGCGATCGTTGGGCCGCTCGTGGCGGGGATGCTGGCCGACAGGCTGGGGTTCGGCTGGGCTTTCGGCGTGACCGGCGGGGTCATGCTCCTTGCAGCCGCCGGCTGGCTGCCCACCCGCGAGACACTGCGCGCGGCCGGCTCCTAAGCGCCCCTGTCAGTTCAGCAGGGCGTCAACAAAGCCTTCGGTGTCAAAGGGGGCAAGGTCGTCGGCGCCTTCGCCCAGCCCGATGAGCTTGACGGGCACACCGAGGGTCTTCTGAATGGCGACGACGATGCCGCCCTTCGCAGTTCCGTCCAGCTTGGTCAGGACGATGCCGGTGATGTTGACCACCTCCGAGAAGACCCGCGCCTGGTTGAGCCCGTTCTGGCCGGTGGTGGCATCCAGCACCAGCAGGACCTCGTCCACCTCGGCCAGCTTCTCCACGACGCGCTTGACCTTGCCCAGTTCGTCCATCAGGCCCACCTTGTTCTGCAGGCGCCCGGCGGTGTCGATCATGACCACGTCGACTTCCTGCTCGATGCCGGCCTTCACTGCCTCGTAGGCAACCGATGCCGGGTCGGCGCCGTCGATGTCCGACTTCACGGTGGGAACGCCCACGCGCTGGCCCCACGTGGCCAACTGCTCAGCGGCAGCGGCGCGGAACGTGTCCGCGGCGCCCAGCAGGACGTCCTTGTCCTCGGCTACCAGCACGCGGGCAAGTTTGCCCACGGTGGTGGTCTTGCCCACCCCGTTCACGCCCACCACCATCATCACGGCGGGCTTGTCGGCATGCCGCTGTACGTTGAGGCTGCGGTCCATGGTGGGGTCCACAAGCTTGATGAGTTCTTCCCGGAGCATGGTCTTGACGTGTTCGGGGGTGCGGGTGCCCAGTACCTTGACGCGCTCCCGGAGGGCGTCCACCAGCTGCATGGTGGGTTCGGTGCCCAGGTCCGCGAGCAGGAGGGTTTCCTCCACTTCATCCCAGACGCTCTCGTCGATCCGGTCGCTGGACAGCAGCGCCAGCAGGCCCTTGCCCATGACGTTGTTGGAGCGGGCCAGCCGTTCCCGAAGCCGGGCCAGGCGGCCGGCGACGGGCAGCGGGGTTTCGACGGGAATGGTTTCCAGCCCGGCCGCATTGTCCGGAACGGTGGTGGTGTCCAGCCCTTCGAGGTCCACACCCTCCGGAGCCCTGCCTTCGATGGTTCCTTCGCGGTCCGCCACCGCCGTGCTTCCGCCGGAGCGGATTTCGGGGTCGTTGGCATCCCTGGTGCCCGGGTAGCGGGTGATGTTCCTCCGCGTCTTCAGCAGGACCGGAATCAGCCCGCCGATGACCACCAGCGCAGCAAGAATGGACAGAACAATGGGAAGGATGTCATTCACTCCCCTAGCTTCTCACAAACGGGCCGCCCGCTTCCGGCAGCCATCAGGCAGCTGACCAGCCGCTATACCTCGGCCCCCAACCGCTGGCTGATGACAGTGGAGACGCCGTCGCCCCTCATGGTGACCCCGTACAGCGCGTCCGCCACTTCCATGGTCCGCTTCTGGTGCGTGATGACGATCAGCTGGCTGGATTCCCGGAGTTCTTCGAAAATGGTGATGAGCCGGCCGAGGTTGGTGTCATCCAGGGCCGCCTCCACCTCGTCCATGACGTAGAAGGGCGAGGGCCGCGCCTTAAAGATGGCCACCAGGAGCGCCACTGCGGTCAGGGAGCGTTCGCCGCCGGAGAGCAGGGACAGCCGCTTGATCTTCTTGCCGGCAGGGCGGGCCTCCACTTCGATGCCGGTGGTGAGCATGTCCGCCGGGTCGGTCAGGACCAGGCGTCCCTCGCCGCCGGGAAAGAGCCGCCCGAAAACCCGGACGAACTGGGCCTGCGTGTCCTCGAACGCTTCGGCAAAGACCCGCTGGACCCTGTCATCCACTTCCTTGATGATGTCCAGCAGATCCCGCCGGCTCGCCTTCAGGTCCTCAAGCTGGGTGCTGAGGAACTGGTGCCGCTCCTCCAGCGCCGCGAATTCCTCCAGCGCCAGGGGGTTGACCTTGCCCAGGCTTGCGAGGTCCCGCTCAGCCTTCCGCAGCCGTTTCTCCTGCTCCTGCCGGACATAGGGCTTGCCATCCCTGATCTCTTCCCCGTCCGCGTCAACCGGGGCCCGCAGGGCCGCCCATTTGTCACCGGATTCCTCCGCCGGAACGGGCACCGGCACGTGCGGCCCGAATTCGTTGACCAGCGCTTCGGGGGTGATGCCCAGCTCATCCACGGAGCGGGTTTCCACCGCCTCGATCCTGGCGCGCTGCTGGGCGCGGGCGAGTTCGTCGCGGTGCACGTTGTCGGTGAGTTGGGCCAGCTCCCTGGCCAGGGCATCGTTCGCCTCCCGGATCTCCCGCAGCCCGCGGTCGCGGAGTTCGCGGTTCTCCTCGGCCAGGTCCCGTTCGTGCCGCGCACGGTCCACGGAGACGTCCACAAAGCCAAGAGCCAGTTCCACCCCCGAGGAAACGGCGGCCGCCCGCCGGGCCTGGATGCGGCGGCGGCGGGCGCGCTCTGCCGCCTCCTCACGGGCGCGGCGTTCGGTGGCGGCGGCGCGTTCCAGGGACGCCACCCTGTTGCGGGTGGCCACCAATTGCTCTTCGGCACTGCGCAGCGACAACCGTGCCTCGACCTCGGCCGCGCGGGCGGCGGAGGCTGCACGCGCCAGGGCGTCGCGCTGCTCCGTGGACGGCTCCTCTTCCACCGGCGCTTCCTGCGCCGCGGCCAACCGGGCAGCGACGGCGGCGAGCGCTTCCTCCTCCGCCGCGACGTTGCCTTCGGCCCGTGCCAGGGACGCTGCCAGCCGTTCGCTCTCGCCAACGGCGCTGCGCAGGACAGAGTTCAGGTGGCCCAAACGTTCGGCTACGGCGGCGAGGCGGGCGTCGGATTCGTGCAGTTTGTCGAGCGCAGCGTCCGCCTCTTCCTGCGCCCCCGTGCGCCGTGCCTCCGCGGCGGCCAGGGCGAACCTGTTCCGCTCCAGGTCTGCCGTGACCGCGGAAAGTCCGCGCCCGGCGTCGTCCACGGCCGCCTGCACCTCGAGGAGGGACGGCGCCTTGGCAGAGCCGCCCGTGGCGGAGACGGCGGTGAAGACGTCCCCTTCGCGGGTGACGGCGGTCATGTCCGGCAGTGCGTCAACCAGGGCAGCCGCGGCGTCGATGCCGGTTACGACGGCGGTCCGGGACAGCAGGTGCCGGACCAGGGCGACGTGCCCCGAAGGCCCATCGACCAGGCCCGCGGCCCACTGCGCTCCCTCAGGCAGCGTCACCTGGCCGCCATCCCCCTGGCGGGGTTCCGCGGCGGATGCGAGGAGCAGCGACGCCCGCCCGGCGTCGTCGTCCTTGAGCCGCCTCAGCACAGCGGCCGCCGCCTCCCCGTCCTGGACGAGCACTGCCTCTGACGCTTCCCCCAGGGCCGCGGCGACGGCCGGCTCGTACCCGCCCTGCACGGTGATCCCGGCAGCGAGGCTTTCCTGCACGCCGGGGAGCCCGGACTCCAGCACGTGCCTGGCACCGTCCTTGCGGTCAAGGCCGAGCTTCAGGGCATCGAGGCGCGCGGCGAGGGCGTCCCGCTTGCGGACCCCCTCGTTGACGGCGGCTTTGAGGTCCGCGATCTCCCCCAGCACGGCGTCCAGGACATCGCTGGCGGCCTCATAGTCGGCGTCAAGGGATTCCTCTCCCTCCTCCACGCCGGCCACCTGGTTTTCCAGCGCCGTGAACTCGGCCTGGGCACGGGCCCGGCGTTCAGTTCCGGCGGCAAGGGATTCACGCAGCCTTCCAAGTTCCGCCTGGGCGGACTCCACCCGGGACCTGGCCGCCGCGACCTGGCCGGCCAGCCGCGCCAGGCCCTCGCGCCGGTCCGCTGCGGCACGGAGCTGGGCGGTGAGCCGCTGGTCCTCGGCCTGTGCGGCCCGCTCCGCTTCCACCTTCGCTGCGCTGGCCGCGTCCAGGGTGCTCCGCCTGGACTGGATGTCCTGTTCGAGTTCGGCCAGTTCCTGCCGCACCCGGGCTGCCTGGCGCTCCAGCTGTTCGGGGTCCCGGCCGGAAGACGGCGCGGCATCGTCGGAACCCAGCAGCCGGCTCCGTTCCGTGGCGAGCGAGCCGAGCGACCGAAGCCGTTCACGGGCCGTGGACAACCGGTACCAGGTGTCCCTGGCGGCATTGAGCCGCGGTGTGGCCTCGGCTGCGAGCTGTTCCAACGCTGCCTGCTGCCTGCGCCCGGCCTCGAGTTCCTGCTCGACGGCGGTCCTGCGCGCCTTGAGCGCCGCTTCGTCCGCCACATCCTGCTCCAGGGCCTGCTGCAGCTGCACCAGGTCGTCGGCGAGCAGGCGCGCCCGGGCGTCCCGGACGTCGAACTGGACCCGCTGCGCGCGGCGGGCCACCTCGGCCTGCTTCCCAAGGGGCGTGAGCTGCCGCCGGATCTCCCCGGTGAGGTCGGTCAGGCGCTGGAGGTTGGCCTGCATGGCCTCGAGCTTCCGTACCGTCCGTTCCTTGCGGCGCCGGTGCTTGAGGATCCCGGCAGCCTCCTCAATGAAGCCGCGGCGGTCCTCGGGAGTGGCGTGCAGGACGCGGTCCAGCTGGCCCTGGCCCACGATGACGTGCATTTCCCGGCCCAGGCCGGAATCGGAGAGCAGTTCCTGGATGTCCAGCAGGCGGCAGCCTGCGCCGTTGATGGCATATTCGGACCCGCCCGTCCGGAACAGCGTCCGGGAAATCGTGACTTCGCTGTACTCGATGGGGAGTGCGCCATCGGTGTTGTCGATGGTGAGCGAAACGTGGGCGCGGCCCAGCGGCGGACGCCCGGACGTGCCGGCAAAAATGACGTCCTCCATCTTGCCGCCGCGCAGGGTTTTGGCCCCTTGCTCGCCCATGACCCACGCCAGGGCGTCCACCACGTTGGACTTGCCGGATCCGTTGGGACCCACGACGGCGGTGACGCCGGGTTCGAACTCGAAGGTGGTGGACGACGCAAAGGACTTGAACCCCCGGACGGTGAGGCTTTTGAGGTGCAAGGCTTTTCTGGTCTCCTGGAGCGGGTGGGGCATTTTGCTGGAACCGGGTTACTACAATCTACTGCGCAGGACCGACATTTCCCGGCAGCAGCACCCGGGAACCGGCGCGGGCACCGGAGGTGGATATGCGTGTTCCGGCACTGCAAAGGCATAGTTAAGCTCTTGAGCCTGCGCAGATGTGGGTACGGTCACCGCAGGAACGCGGGACGAAAACGAAGAGGGGCTTGAATTGGCAGGTAATGCAACCTTCCGCCACAGCAACACCGCGCTGCTCTCGGTGAGCAGCGTCGAGGCTCCAAGGATTGTGAGCTCCACGGACTTTGACCGGCGGCTGGCATCGACCCTGCAGCGGCTCAAGTTTCCGCCGCGGCTGCTCGAGCGCGTGGCGGGCATCACGCACCGCCGGTGGTGGGCTGCCGGTACATCGTTCGACGACGCCGCGGTGGAAGCCGGCGCCAAGGCCCTCGCCGAGGCCGGCATCGAAGCCTCCGACGTCGGACTGCTGATCAACACCTCGGTGACCCGGCGCAACCTTGAACCATCAGTGGCGGTGAAGATCCACCACAGCCTGAGCCTGCCGTCGTCAGCCATGAACTTCGACCTTGCCAACGCCTGCCTGGGCTTCGTGAATGCCCTGACCCTGGCAGCCAACATGATCGACTCGGGCCAGATACGCTACGCCGTCATTGTCAACGGCGAGGACGCCCAGCTGACGCAGGAGGCCACCCTGGCCCGGCTGCAGCGGCCCGAGACAACGCGCGATGACTTCAACCGGGAGTTCGCCACCCTGACCCTGGGATCCGGGGCGGCCGCGGCCGTCCTGGGGCCCGCCGACGAGCACCCGGGAGCACACCGGGTGGTGGGCGGCGTAATGCGCGCCGGCACCGAACACCACGAGTTGTGCGTGGGCGGCATCGACGGCATGAACACCGACACGAAGGGGCTGCTCGACGGCGGCCTCCAGCTCGTGGTCGATGCATGGCAGGAAGCCCAGCCCGAATGGGACTGGGCCGCGATGGACCGCTACGTCACGCACCAGGTCAGCAACGCCTACACCCAGGCCATCATCGATGCGATCGACCTGGACCCGGACAAGGTGCCCATCACGTTCCCGCACTGGGGCAATGTGGGTCCGGCATCGCTCCCCATGACGCTCGCAGCCGAGGCGCAGTCGTTGGGCAGCGGTGACAGGGTGTTGTGCATGGGCGTCGGATCCGGCCTGAACACCGCAATGCTGGAAATCGTTTGGTGATCGCGGACTGGCCGGGCGTCAACCCCGAGTGGTCGCGCCACATCGATGTCCCCTCCACATCGGGGGCTGACTCCCCCGGCACGGTGCGCCGCTGGCACCTGCTGGACAATGGCGGGGAACTGGCACGCCGCGGCCTGGCTCCCCAGGGAACCCTGTTGTGCGTTCACGGCAATCCCACGTGGTCCTACCTGTGGCGGAGCCTGCTGGCCGCCGGATCGGATCCCGCGCACCCGTGGCGCGTGGTGGCCGTGGACCAGCTGGACATGGGTTTCTCGGAGCGGACCGGGACCTTCCGGCGGCTGGCGGACAGGATCAACGACCTTGGCGACGTGACCGCCGCCCTGGACCTGGCAGGGCCCGTGGTCTCGGTGGGCCACGACTGGGGCGGGGTCATCAGCCTCGGCTGGGCGCTGGCCCACACCGACCAACTGGCCGGCGTGGTCCTGACCAACACCGCCGTCCACCAGCCCGCCGGCTCCCCCATCCCGCCGGCGCTGCGCCTTGCCCTCCACCCTGCCGTGCACCGCTGGGGCACCACCACTACCGATGCTTTCCTGCGGGTGACGCATTCGCTGGCACACCCGCCGCTGCCCGCGGACGTGCGGAACGCCTTCATGGCCCCGTACCGCAGCGCCCCACGCCGTGCGGGGGTGGGCAACTTCGTGGCGGACATTCCCGTTGACGCCTCACACCCCAGCTTTGCTGCCCTCAACGGCGTGGCGGACGGCGTGCGCGGCCTTGAGGTGCCGGTCCTGATGCTGTGGGGCCCACGGGACCCCATCTTCTCCGACCGCTACCTGAAGGACCTGCTCACCCGCCTCCCCCACGCGGACGTGCACCGCTACGAGGGTGCGGGGCACCTGGTGGCAGAGGACCGGAACATCGCGCCGGCGGTCTTCGACTGGCTTGCCGGCCGCCTCACGCACGGCGGGGTCAGTGTTGCTGACCGTGGCCCAGCTGCTGAAGGCGACGCGGTCACTGGACCCGCCGCCCCGGCTGACGGCCGTGGCTTCACGCCCTTGTGGACGCTTCTTGGGGAGCTGGCCGGCGGCCCGTCCGCGGGCGGAAGGGCCGTCGTCGAAATGGCACCGGATGGCACGGTGGCCCGTTCGCTCACCTGGCGGCAGCTGGAAGAAAGCGTCGGGCACCTCTCCGCAGGCCTGCAGGGGGCCGGAGTAGGACCGGGCAGCCGGGTGAGCCTGATGGTCCCGCCCGGGGTGGACCTGACCGTGGCCCTGTATGCCTGCCTGCGGCTGGGAGCCGTGGTGGTGGTTGCCGACGCCGGCCTGGGCACCAAGGGACTGAGCCGGGCGGTCAAGGGAGCGACGCCCGATGTCCTGATCGGGATTGACAAAGCCCTTGCCGCTGCCCGGGCACTGGGCTGGGCGTCCAGGCGCATCAGTGTGCAGGACCTGCCGGCAGGTCGGCGCCGGCTCCTCGGGGTGGAGACCTCACTCGCCGCCCTGGCCAGGGCAGGCGCGGGGCGTGCCGCTGCCGGCACCGCTCCCGCCTCCAGCCCGGACGCAGACTCCCCGGCCGCCGTCCTTTTCACGTCCGGCTCCACCGGTCCCGCCAAGGGCGTGTTGTACACCCACCGGCAGCTTGCGGCCATGCGGGACACCGTGGCGGGAACCTTCGGCATCAAGCCGGGCCAGAAGCTGGTGGCAGGCTTTGCGCCGTTCGCCTTGCTGGGGCCGGCGCTGGGAACCGTATCCGTAACGCCGGCCATGGATGTCACAGCGCCCCGGACCTTGACCGCGCGCGCCCTGGCCGATGCTGCAGCGGCCATCGACGCCACGGTGGTCTTCGCGTCCCCTGCCGCCCTGCGCAACGTCGTCGCCACCCGGGACGGCCTCAGCCCGGAGGGCACCGCTGCACTCGGCCGCGTCCAGCTGCTGCTCTCTGCCGGCGCACCGGTTCCGGAACCTCTCCTTGCGGAGGTGCAGCAGCTGCTGCCCGCCGCCTCGTTGCATACCCCCTACGGCATGACCGAGGCCCTGCCTGTCACCGATATCAGCCTCGAACAGGTCCAGGCCGCGGCGGCCGACGCCGAAGCCGGAAGAACGCCAGGGGCCGGCAACGGCGTCTGCGTAGGGCATCCCGTCCAGGGCGCCCGCATAGCCGTGATCCCGTTGGCGGCTGACGGTACCGCCCCGGGGGCTGAGCCGGTGACGGAACCGGGGGTAACGGGGGAAATCCTGGTCAGCGCGCCGCACGTCAAGGACGGCTACGACAGGCTTTGGCTGACCGGGCAGGCGAGCGCCGGGCCGGCCGGCTGGCACCGCACCGGAGATGTGGGCCATTTCGACGCCGATGGCCGCCTGTGGGTGGAAGGGCGCCTGGCGCACATCATCACGGCGCCCCCTGGAGTGGTCACCCCGGTCGGCGCCGAACAGGCCATCGAACGGCTGGACGGTGTCCGGATGGCAGCCGTCGTGGGCGTGGGGCCCGCGGGCACCCAGGCCGTCGCCGCCGTCGTCGAAACCGTACCGCCGGCCCGTAAGGCCGGCCCTGCGGGCACGGACCTGGCCAGGAAGGTACGGAGCGCCGCCCAGGGTGCAGGCGTGTCCGTGGCGGCAGTCCTGGTTGTCCCCGCGCAGCCCACCGACATCCGCCACAACGCAAAGATCGACAGGTCGCGGCTGGCCCAATGGGCCTCGTCAGTGCTGGCCGGCGGCCGTCGGGTGGCGCCGTGAAAATCCTGGTCACCGGGGCAAGCGGCCTGCTGGGACGAGAAGTGGCAGGGCTGCTGGTGCGCAGGGGCCACGCCGTCACCACCTTCCAGCGGCGTCCCTCAGAGATCGACGGCGCGGCGGACCATTGCGGTTCGCTCACCGACGACGCCGCCGTCAGGACTGCCGTGAGGGACACCGAGGCAGTCATCCACCTCGCGGCCAAAGTATCCTTCACCGGCCGGGCCGACGAGTTTGACCGGGTGAACGTGGAGGGAACGCGGCGCCTGGTCCTGGCGGCGCGCGAAGCCGGAGTCAGCGACTTTGTATTTGTCTCCTCACCGTCGGTGGCCAATTCAGGCGCCGCCATCGCCGGACTCGGCGCAGAACCGGCCGATCCGGCACGCGCCCACGGCGACTACGCCCGCACCAAAGCGCAGGCGGAGCTTTTGGCCCTCGACGCGGACGCCCCGGGCTTCCGCGTCGCCGCCGTGCGGCCGCACGTGGTCTGGGGACCCGGTGACACCCAGCTGGTGGAACGCGTGCTGGCGCGGGCGGCCCGGAACCGCCTGCCGCTGCTGGACGCGGGCGCCGCGCTTATCGACACCACGTACGTGGACAATGCGGCGGCGGCGATCGTTGCGGCCCTGGACCGTATCAGTGAAATCCACGGGAGGGCGCTGGTTGTCACCAATGGCGAACCGCGGCCGGTAGGCGAACTGATTGCCGGCATCTGCGCCGCCGGGGGCGTTCCCGCGCCGTCGTGGTCCGTACCGGGAAAGCTTGCCCGAATTGCGGGATCAGTGGTGGAAAAAGCGTGGCCCAGGCTCGGCAAAGAGGACGAACCGCCCATGACCAGGTTTCTTGCTGAACAGCTGTCCACGGCACACTGGTTCGATCAGCGTGAGACCCAAAAACTCCTTGCCTGGACTCCCGCCGTCTCCATCGATGAAGGCCTTGAGCGGCTGGCGGACTACTACCGCTCCCGCTGAGCCGCTTCACCGGCGCTGGGGCGCCAGGCTCCCGTGACGTTGCCGGGACAGCTCATGGGCGCAGGGCCCATATCCCGGTGACGACGGGCCCCAGGGGCCTGTGTGGATTTCCACACACCTGCCCGAAATGGTTTTCCATTTCCTGCAGGCGCGTCCCGGCCGCCCCTAGACTCTCGCTTACAGGGCTGCCTGCTGGCTGGCGTTGGTGGTCTCAAAAGGTCTTTCGGACCGGTTCCCGCCAACGCTTTCCAACTGCCAGTGCAGACAGCTCCGGTTATTGGGTCCTGACGCAGGGACAACTGAATATCTTGGTTTGGCTGCCCCGGGGGGAGCGGCTTTCGGCAGGGACGCCAATGTCCCGCCGATACTTTCGCTTCAACCCAGGAGTTCACAATGCCAGCATCGAAGGCGCATCACCGGCTGGTCCTGAAAAGGACAGCTGCCACGTTGGTACTCGCTCTTCTTGCAGCATTGCTTCCCGCATTTGCACCCCTGGGAGTCCTCCAGTCCGCCTACGCCGCGGACCCTTGCGCGCCGCTGCTCAATCCCATTGCGTGCGAGAATTCGAAACCGGGCAGCCCGTCCTCGGAATGGGACATCGACGGAGCCGGTGACAGCACCCTGCAGGGCTTTTCGACGGACATCAGCGTCAACGCAGGCCAACCGCTGCAGTTCAAAATCGATACAACCGCCAGCAACTACACCATCGCGATCTACCGGACCGGGTGGTACCAGGGACTTGGTGCCCGGAAGGTCGCCGATGTGGTTCCCTCCGCGCTCCGGCAGGCCCAGCCGCAATGTACTTCGGACGTGGCCACCGGACTTTACGACTGCGGCACGTGGGCCGTCTCCGCCACGTGGCAGGTCCCGTCCACAGCCGTCTCCGGCATCTACCTTGCAGTCCTCAACCGTCCCGACACCGGCGGCCGGAGCCACATCACCTTCATCGTCCGCAACGACAGCAGCCAGGCCCCTGTGGTCTTCCAGACCTCCGACCCGACCTGGCAGGCCTACAACACCTACGGCGGTTCCGATTTCTATGAAGGCGGCAGCAACGGGCGCGCCTACAAGATCAGCTACAACCGGCCCGTCGCCACCCGCAGCGGTCCCGATGGACGTGACTTCTACTTCAGCAATGAGTACCCCCTGGTCAGGTTCCTCGAAAAGAACGGCTATGACGTCTCCTACATCAGCGGCGTGGACACTGACCGGAACGGTTCGCTGCTGCTCAACCACAAAGTGTTCCTGTCCGTGGGCCACGACGAGTACTGGTCCGGCGCCCAGCGCGCCAATGTCGAGAAAGCGCGCGATGCCGGAGTGAATTTGCAGTTCCTGTCCGGCAATGAAGCCTACTGGCGCACCAGATATGAACCGTCGAAAACGGACGGGGCGGCGTACCGCACCCTGGTCTCCTATAAGGAAACCTGGTCGAACGCCAAAATCGATCCGAGCACTGAATGGACGGGAACGTGGCGCGATCCCCGCTATGCCGCACCCGCCAATGGCGGCGGACGGCCGGAGAACGGCCTGACAGGCACGATGTACATGTCCAACTTCACGGACCTGCCGGTCACGGTGAGCGCAGCGGAGGGGAAGTCCCGTCTGTGGCGCAACACGTCCCTTGCCTCGCTCCCCGTGGGAGGCTCCGCCCAGCTTGCGCCCCACACAGTGGGCTACGAATCGGACGAAGATCTGGACAACGGTTTCAGGCCTGCAGGACTGGTCAGGCTCTCCACCACTACCGGGGCCGTGGACCAGTACCTGCAGGACTTCGGCAATACCGTGAAGCCCGGCACAACAACCCATAACGTCACGCTGTACAAGGCCGCCAGCGGGGCCTTGGTGTTCTCTGCAGGCAGCGTGCAGTGGACCTGGGGGCTCGACCAGCAACATGACGGCCCCGGCGCGGCTCCTGATCCCCGGATGCAGCAGGCGCAGGTCAACCTTCTGGCGGACATGGGAGCCCAACCCGCCACTCTTGACGCGGCATTGACGGCTGCGAGCGCCAGCACCGACACAGCAGGACCGACGGTGTCCATCACCTCCCCCGCAGACGGCACCACCATCGCGCACGGATCGTCCGTGACGGTATCCGGAACCGCCACCGACACCGGGGGCATCGTGGCCGGCGTCGAGGTGTCAACGGACGGCGGCAACACCTGGCACCCTGCCCAGGGAAAGCAGAACTGGACGTACACCTACATCCAGAAGGGCCTGTCCACCGCCAGCATCCGGGTCCGGGCAATCGACGACAGCGCGAACGCCGGCACCGCGGCTACCCGGAGTATTTCGCTTAGCGGCCCGTACACCGTCTTCGGGCAGCAAGTCCCCGCGGTGGACGACGGCCAGGACGGCGGAGCCTACGAACTCGGCATGAAGTTCACCCCCACCACCGACGGTTTCATTACCGGCGTGCGCTTCTACAAGAGCACGTCCAACACCGGAACCCATGTCGGTTCGCTGTGGAGCCCTGACGGACAGCGGCTTGCCAGCGCTACTTTCGCTTCCGAGACCGCAACCGGCTGGCAAAAGGTTCTCTTCACCCAGCCTGTGGCTGTCACCGCAGGGACGACCTACACCGTCTCCTACACCGATCCGAAAGGACATTACGCGGTCAAGGACTACCAGTGGGCGTACTTCGGCTTCAGCGATCCGCCCATGACGGTGGCGGGAGGATTCGGAAGCCCGGCGGCAGGCGTCTACGGCAGCCCTGATACGTATCCGTCCGCCTCGTACGGCAACGGAAACTACTTCGTGGACGCAGTCTTCGACACCACGGACAACACTCCCCTGACGGCCTCGGGACAGTGGCCGTTGCCGGGATCCTCAAGCGTTCCCCAGTCGACCACCGTGGGCGCTGTATTCTCCAAGCCCGTGACGGCCTCCAGCGTACAGCTCAACCTCACGGCCGCGAACGGTACCCAGGTGGCCGGAACAACGGTGTACGACTCCGTGAGCCGCAAGACGACCTTTACGCCGTCCTCCCCGTTGGCGCTGGCGACGACGTACACCGCCGTACTCTCGGCGACTGCTTCCACGGGCGGCACCCTGACGGCGGGAGGGACGTGGTCGTTTACCACAGTCGTCTCTCCACCGACCCCCGGCACCTGCCCATGCAGCTTCTACGACGACTCGGTCCAGCCCGGCATCCCGGAGGTCAAGGACGGGACGCCGCTGACCCTGGGCATACGCTTCTCCAGCACCGCTGACGGCACTGTGACCGGCGTGCGGTTCTACAAGTCGGCAGGCAACACCGGAACCCACACCGGAACGCTCTTCTCGGGGTCGGGCACCGCCCTGGCGACTGTCACGTTTGCGAATGAGTCAACCTCGGGATGGCAGACGGCCTACTTCAACCAGCCAGTGGCAATGACCGCAAACACCGAATACATCATGGCGTACAAGAGCACCACCGGCACGTATTCGGCCACTGTCAACGGCTTTGGTTCCGGCCTCTCGTCGGGCAACCTCCGGGCGGTGTCCGACGCCGGAGCCTACTCCTACACCAGCGATTTCCCGGCCAACCGCTCGACAACGAGTTACCTGGTGGACGTCGTGGTCCAGTATCCGGATCCGCCGTTCACCGCGACCGGCCAAACGCCGCTTCCCGGCTCGTCGAGTGTTCCCCTTAACACCCTGGTATCGGCTACGTTCTCCAAGCCGGCCACAGCCTCAACGGTTGCCCTGGTCCTTACCGGGCCTGATGGAGCGGGAGTGCCAGGGGCCACGGCTTTCGACTCCACGGCCGGAAAGGTGACCTTCACACCGTCCGTTCCCCTGAACCCGTCCTCAACCTACACGGCAACCGTCACTGCCACGTCCAGCACAGGGCAGCAGCTCAGCGCCGGCGGCAGCTGGACCTTCACCACGGTTCCTCCGCCACGGGTCGAAGGCACGTGCCCCTGCACGCTCTACCAGGACACGGTGACGCCCACCACCCTCGAGGTCAAAGACGGTGTCCCGCTGTCACTGGGAGTGCGGTTCGCCAGCTCCGCCAGTGGCAACATCACCGGAATCAGGTTCTACAAAGCCGCTGGAAACACCGGAACGCACACGGGAACGCTGTTCACCGCGGCAGGGCAGCAACTGGCCAGCGTCACGTTCTCCGGGGAATCCACCGCCGGGTGGCAAACGGCAACCTTCAGCCAACCAGTGGCCATAGCCGCCGACACTGAATACATAGCCGCCTACAAGTCCCCCACCGGCACCTACTCCTACACCCAGGGCGGGTTCTCCACCGGCTTCACCAGTGGCCCGTTGCGCACCACGCAGGGCTCGGGCGGATACTCGTACAGCAGTGATTTCCCCGGCAACTCGTCCAGCAACAGCTACCTTGTGGACGTGGTCTTCACAAGCACAGCCACAGCGTCGCTGACGGTCAGCTCCCTCTCACCCGCAGCTAACGCAACGGGGGTGGCGGTGGACACCAAACCCGCACTGACGTTGTCAGCGGCGGTACAGCCGGGCTCGGCGTTGCTGCTTTCCACCGGAGGAACCAGCATTACGGGCAGTTCCGCCCTGTCGGCCGACGGGCGGACCATCACTTTCAGCCCCGCGCAACTCCTGCCGGCGGGCGCTGCCATCACGGCAAGCGCCAGTAACGTGGTTTCCACGAGCGGCGCCGTCCTCGCGCCCACCTCCTGGCAGTTCACCACCGCGAGCCCCCCGCCACCCAGCCAGACGCTCTTCTCCAGCATTCAGCCGCAGGTTGCGACGTCTACGGAGACCCGGGCCATCGATCTGGGTACTGCGTTCCGGACCACGGCGCCCGGGACGGTTACTGCCCTGCGCTTTTACAAGGGGCCAAACAATACCGGAGTCCATACGGGCGCCCTGTGGGATCCGTCCGGCGTCAAGGTGGCGGGGGTGACCTACGCGAACGAGACAGCGAGCGGATGGCAGACAGCCGTCCTCTCAACGCCCGTCAGGCTCACGGTGGGGTCCACGTATGTGGTGTCCTACAACGCCCCAGCGGGCAAGTACTCGTACACCAGCAACTTCTTTACCAAAGACTGGACCAGCGGGGTGCTCGTGGCTCCAGCCGCAAAAAACGGTCTCTTCAGGTATGGGACGGGAACGGCTGTGCCCAACCGGACATCGTCCGGCACCAACTACTTTGTCGACGTTGTCTTCGCGCCGGATCCGGCCTGAACGTCCGCCGCGAATCAGCGGACAACGGAGGGTGACCAGGCATGTTCGATAAACAGCGCAGGATTGGCGGCCGGGTCCACGCCGATCTGCCAGATATCGCTGTCGCCCGCCTCATCGGACCGCGGAAGTCCATAAAGCAGGGTGGCGTTGTCGAGCCACTCCACCTGGTCATCAACACTCGCTGTCTCCCGAAGAACGGTCTCCCTGCCGCTGACCAGGTCAAGGACAGCGATACTCCAATGGGGATCGAGCGGGCCGGCGGCATTCTTCTTGTAGGCCACGCGTGTTCCGTCCGGAGAGATGGAGGGGCACTCCGCTCCGTCGTAGACAGCAGTGAGGGTGCGTTCCGAAACGCTGCCCTTGACCAACCAGATCCGGCCGCTGGATGCAGCCGTGGCATAAAAGGCATCCGGTTGGCCGGGGACGAACGTCACCCCCCAGATGTTGCGGTCGTTGGCCATGACCTTTTCTCCGTTCACCACCAGGGCAAACTCCTCCAGGCTGCCCGATTCACTGCCGGCCCCGAGCGGGGTGATTGAAGTTTCGGTTGAAAAACCTGCGCCGGCGTAGGAATGGCCTGTGACGAAGACTGTGGTGGCGACCGAGTTTCCCGTGCTGTCAATCCTGGCCCGGCTGGGTATGCCGCGCAGCGCCCAACTGCGTTGTTGCTGCCAATTCCTGTCGTACAGGGAAGCCTCAAAACGGGTAACGAGGCCCCGCTGGGTGCGCAGGCAGATGACCGCGCTCCTGGTTCCATAGGTCCGGTCGCAGTCCACGCCGCTGACCGCACGGGCGCCGGCCGGATCGGACAAGGAAACCGTGGCGGCCTGACCGTAGGCCTGGCCCGAGGCCGTGTTGCGGAAGAGGACGAACGGTTCCGCGGGCAACGGAGACCCTCCCGCGGAGACGTCGGATTCGGAGGCCGCCGCCTGGCTTTCCTGGAAACGCTGGACGGCTTGGAAGGCGAAGAAACCGGCTCCCGCAAGGGCCATGGCAGCGACAAGCAGCATTACGGCCCACCGGCCTTTGTCACCGGTGGGCCTGGCACGAAGGATCATGCATGCACCTTAGCTGCTTTGGCGCGGCCAAGGAGCAGCGGCGAGGCCAGCACTGCGAGGGCCAGCAGGCAACCCACGAGGATCAGAGCTGCGGTGGGCCCCACCGCGAACCACAGGACACCGAATCCGGCCGAAGCAACCATCCTGCTCACCGCCACAACCGTCTGGGCTGCACCTATTCCTGTGGCCAGACGCTCCGGAGAAACCAGTTGGCTTGCCAATGCGGTCAGGACCCCGTCAGTCGCCGCGTAAAAGATGCCGAGGAGGACCAGGCACCCTGCAACTGCTCCTGCGCCCGTGAAAGGGAGGGCAGCCAGCAGGTAGCAGGCCAACAGGGCAAGGTGGCCGGCGACGAACACCTTGGTCCGTCCCCAGCGGTCGGCGAGCCTCCCGAGCGGGATGGCCAGCGCCAGGAAGACGGCGTTCGTGCCCACGTACAGCATGGGAAACCATTGCAGTTCGAAGGCATTGCGGTCCTGGAGTGCCAGGTAGATGAAGCCGTCACCGACCGTTAGCAGGCCAAAAAGTCCCGCGGTGATCAGGAGGCGGCCGAGTCCGCTGCGGTGCAGCGTCCTCCACCGGATGATGGGTGCAGGACCCGCCTTTCTGCTTCCGGACGCGGTGCGCAGTTTTAGGGCCGGCAGGTCCGGGACAAATAGCGCCAGTGCCGCCACACCAATCACGGCAAAGGCCAGGGAAACCACAAAGACGGTGGAATATCCGGACGGTATGAGAAGCAGGATGGCGGCGGCCAGCAGGGGACCGAGCGCCGCACCGACGGTGTCGAGCATGCGGTGGACGCCAAAATGCCGTGCAAGGTGCTCAGGCTGCGCGTTGACTGTGATCAGGGCGTCCCGCGGCGCGGTCCTGATTCCCTTGCCGATCCTGTCCGCGGTGATAGTGCCGGTGAGGCTCCAGAATCCCCCGGCAAAAAGCAATGCCAACCTCGCCGTGGCGGACAGGCCGTAACCGGCCAGTGCAACATATTTCGGCCGGCCGGCGCGGTCCGAATACCATCCGGCCGCGATCCGGACCAGCGAACCCGCGCCCTGGTTTATACCGTCCAGGACACCGAAGGCGATCACCGAGAGGCCCAGGTAGCCTGTGAGGTACAGGGGAAGAACCGCCGCCACTGACTCCGAGGAGACATCGGTAAACAGGCTGACGATACCGAGCCACACGATGGTCGAGGCGAACCTGAAGGGAACAGCAGCGCGTGCCTGTTCTGTCCCGCCTTGGCCGCCGTTACGGTCAGAGACGGAAATATACATGCTTACTTACCCGCACTGGTGTGGAATCTTCCGAGCAGGCTGAAGTGGGTGGCGCCGGTTCCCGTGCTTGTGGCGGAAACAGTTATCTGGTCCTTGCCCCGGACAAGATTTATGGCAGCCCCGCTCTGGCCGGCCTGGGCAGCTTCGCTTCGGAATCCAGTCTTGAACAGGCTCTGTTGGAAGTGCGCAAGGGCCTGGTCGATAGTCAACGGAGTGATGCCTTCCGCTGTGAACTCCATGGCCCCCTCCCCCGGACTTACGGCGGTGAAGACCGGCACGGTCTTGTCCGGAAAGGAAACAATGTTGGACGGAAAGCCACGGACTACCGAATTCCTCGCCGACGCCGCCGCCGGAAGCGGGGCCCGCACCAGCGGGGCCGGAGCGGCGGGCAGCGGAAGGGCGCGCGGCGGGGCCTGGACGGGTGGCAGAACTTCCAATGGCCGTTGCCCCTGCCCGGAACCGGATGCAGCAGGCAGGGACGCCTGCGGCTGGCTGAGCGCGGCAACTCTTCCGGTTTCCGTGGACGCCAGCATTACTGCCGACGTCTTCAGGGGTTCAGCCGTGGCCTGGTTCAGCACCAGGGCAACGCCGGCAAGCGCGACGGCTGCACCCGCCCCTGTAAGACACAAACGTTTCAGGACCGTCATGAGGGCCACCTCGTGCTGGTGAATGGAACCGCGGGCTTCATCACCCCAGTGTTCCAGCGGATTCCACATTCAGGAACCGCAGAATCCGCAGAGTCCCGCCGTTTCGTCAGGCCAAGTTACCAGCGGCCGTTGCGTGGCCGTGGCTGGCAGACCGGGCAGGTGTGGGACGAGCGGTTCATGAACTGGTCCCGCCGAATGACCGCGTTGATCCCCGCCGCGGCACACCGCTTGCACGGCTCACCCTGGCGGCCATAGGCGTTGAGGGACCGGTCAAAGTAGCCAGAGGCGCCGTTGACGTTGACGTACAGCGAGTCGAAGCTGGTTCCTCCTGCGGCGAGGGCATCGAGCATGACCTCCCGGGCGCTGTCCAGGACGCGCCGCGCCTCGCTGCGGCGAAGGGTGTCGGTGGGCCGGGCGAAATGCAGGCGGGCCCGCCACAGGGCTTCGTCGGCGTAGATGTTGCCAATGCCGGACACCAGCCCCTGGTCCAACAGAGCCCGCTTCAAGCCCGTCTTGCGCTTGCGGAGGCGTTGGTAGAAGAGGTCGAAGGAAAAGGACGGGTCCAAGGGGTCGCGCGCGATGTGGGCAGCTTCAGCGGCGATCAGCGGAAGGGGGGACTCTGCCAGGCCGCCGGGGCCGTCGTCGTCCGTGGGAATTAAAGCGGTAACGAACAGGCCGCCGAAGATCCGCTGGTCCACGAACCGCAGCTGGTCCGGCATGCCCTCCCGTGGACTCAGGCGGAGGCGGACCTTGAGGTGCTTTTCATCGGGGACGTCCGGATCCTGCATCAGGAGTTGCCCGCTCATCCCCAGATGTGCCATGAGCGCGACTTCCGGTACCGGTGCGGTCCCAGGATTTTCCAGTGCAGCGGGGCCGTCCGTCAGCGGCATCCAGAGGAACTTGCCGCGGCGCACGACGTCGGACACCGTTGCACCCTCGAGGTTGCCGGCAAAGTCCCCGGGCCCAAGGGCATGGCGCCGGACGGAGCGCGGATCCAGGACGTCGACAGCACTGATGGTCCGGCCTCGGACCCAGCTCACCAGGCCGCGGCGCACCACTTCGACCTCGGGCAGTTCAGGCATGGAACACTACGTGGCGGTCACGGAGCCCGCGGACGTGCCGGCTGCACTCCGTGTCTCGGCGCCCGAAAGTACACGCCAGGCGTCGGCCGCGGCTTCCTGCTCCGCTTCCTTCTTGGAATGCCCGGAGCCCTTGCCGTAGGCCGTTCCACCGATGTTCAGCACAGCGGTGAAGGTGCGGGCATGGTCCGGGCCGGAACCATCCACTGCGTAATGGATGCTGCCCAGCTGCCGGCTGGCCGCGAGTTCCTGGATGCTGGTCTTCCAGTCGGTGCCGGCGCCCAGGACGGCGGCATCCTTCAGTAGCGGTCCGATCAGCCGCATGACCAGCTGCCGCGCGGTCTCGATGTCGTTGGAGACGTAGGTTGCCCCGATCAGGGCCTCCATGGTGTCCGCGAGGATGGATGCCTTGTTTTTGCCGTGGGTAAGTTTCTCGCCCTGGCCCAGGTAAATGTACTCACCAATGCCCAGGCTGCGTCCGATGCCCGCAAGGGCACGGGTGCTGACGACGGCGGACCGGCGCTTGGCGAGTTCGCCTTCGGGCAGGTCCGGGTTGTCCCGGTACAGGGCATCAGTGACGGAAAAGCCCAGGATGGAGTCGCCCAGGAACTCGAGGCGCTCGTTGGTGGGGATACCGCCGTTCTCGTACGCGTACGAGCGGTGGGTAAGCGCAAGACGAAGCGTCCCGGCGTCAATAGAGACACCGAGACGCTTCAGAAGCTCTTCAGTTGAAGACATCAGTCAGCCTGTTGGGGCCGATTAGACGTCAGCGACCTTGCGGCCCTTGTACTCAAGGAACAGCGCGGTGCCAGCAGAGTCGGTAACGACCTTTGCCTGGTGCGGCAGGCTGTAGGTGACCTGGCCGTTCTCAACGGTCTTCACCAGGTGGGGGGCGGTCGCCTTCCACTGCGAGCGGCGGGCGCGGGTATTCGAGCGAGACATTTTCCGCTTGGGAACAGCCACGGCTAACTCATTTCTCTCTAGACAAACACGTACAAATCAATTTTGCCGGTCAGGCTTAGCCATATCAGCTAGGGCAGCCCAGCGAGGATCCAGGACCTCGTGGTGGTGCCCCGGCTCGTCTTCCAGGCGAACTCCACATTCGGAGCAAAGGCCCTGGCAGTCTTCCCGGCACACCGGCTGGAACGGCAGATTGGTGACAACCGCGTCCCGCAACACCGGTTCAAGATCGATTACATCGTGCTCGACTCGACGTTGCTCTTCATCTTCTTCTCCATCCGAGAGCTCAATGCCCTCGTAGAAGAAAAGTTCTTGCACATTGACCTCAAGGTCATACGCAAGGGGATCCAGGCATCGGCCGCACTCGCCGGTTACTTCGGCGATAACGGTTCCTGATACCAGAATTCCTTCGTGTACGGCCTCCAGCCTCAGGTCGAGCTCGACATCCGAGCCTTCCTGAACACCAATGAGCGCCACACCAAGATCACCCGGTGCGGGTACATGTTCCTTCAGTGTCCGCATGCTTCCCGGGCTGCGCCCGAGGTCCTTGACGTCGAACGCCAAGGGCGAACCAGCATCTCTGTTAATGAGAACTCCTGTTGAACATATGACCGACGTACCATCTTAGCCTGAAGAGCCATGGTGACTCAAACCGGCAGCGGGCAGCGCCGAAGTACCGATCCAGCCTACCGCTTTGGCTGCTGATCCGGCGAAGGCTCGCCGGAAACCATGCGCCGGTGCACCGACCGGGGCACATAGTCCGAGACGCTGCCGCCCAGGACAGCCACCTCCTTGATCAGGGTGGAGGACAGATGGACGTAGCTGGCCTCTGCCGGGAGGAAGACCGTCTCCACCCCGCTCAGCTGCCGGTTCATGGTGGCCATGGGAAGCTCGTAGTCAAAGTCCGACGACGACCGCAGTCCTTTGACAATGGCGGAGACACCACGCTGGCGGCAGTACTCCGCCAGGAGCCCCTCGCCCACCGGTTCCACCACGATTCCCTTAAGCGACGCCAGGGTCTCGCGCGCCATCTCCAGCCGCTCTTCCAGGCTGAACATGTACTTTTTCGCATAGTTGGTGGAGATGGCCACAATGACCTCATCGAAAAGACCGGCAGCCCGTGCAATGACTTCGAGATGGCCGTTGTGGATGGGGTCGAAGGATCCGGGGCACACAGCGCGTCTCATGCTCCGAACCTACCTCATGGAAAGGCCGGGATACCATGACTGGATGCATCGAGCACGGGAACTTTCCACACCCCTGGCACCTGCTCCGTGGCAGCGCACCGCGCTCGGAGCAAACCTCCTGGCCCCGGACGGCGGACTCGGAGTCACCATCTTCGAAGAGATGACCACCCTGGCCGTCCAGACGGGGGCCATCAACCTGGGACAGGGCTTCCCCGATGAGGACGGGCCGGCGGAAATCAGGGAGGCGGCGCGGGCCGCCATTGCGGCCGGTGCCAACCAGTACGCACCGGGCAAGGGCCTTCCGGAACTCCGGGAGGCGGTGGCCGCGCACCAGGAGCGCTTTTACGGGCTGGCGCCGGACCCGGCAACGGAAGTCATCATCACTACCGGGGCTACCGAGGGCATCGCCGCCTCCTTGCTGGCGTTCGCCGGGCCGGGCGATGAAGTCCTCACGTTTGAACCGTTCTACGACTCCTACGGCGCGGTGATTGGACTCTCCGGAGCCACCCACACCACTGTCCCCCTGGCGGCCCCGGACTTCATGCCGGACCTGGCGGCGCTGGAGGCAGCCTTCAACGAACGGACGCGGGTGGTGCTGCTGAACAACCCGCACAATCCCACGGGAGCCGTTTTTCCGCCGGCAATCCTGCAGCGGGTGGTGGATCTTGCGGCCAGGCACGGCAGCATGATCATCACCGACGAGGTGTACGAGCACCTCACCTTCGGCGTGAGCCATACCCCCGTGGCCACTCTTCCGGGCGCCGCTGACCGGACCATCACCATTTCCTCCGCCGGCAAGACGTTTTCCCTCACCGGCTGGAAGATCGGCTGGCTGAGCGGCCCCGGGGAACTGGTCGCGGCGGTCCGGACGGTAAAGCAGTTCCTCACCTACAGTTCCGGCACCCCCTTCCAGGCAGCGATCGCCCGGGGACTGGCCCTGCCGGATGGCTTCTACACCGGCATCGCCTCTGCTTTGGAGCAGAAGCGGGACATTCTCAGCGCGGGGCTCCGGGCTGCCGGCTTTGACGTCTTTTCTCCGCAGGGAACCTACTTCGTCAATGTGGATACAGCCCCGCTGGGCATCACGGACGCGCTGGACCTGGCCCGGCGCCTGCCGGCACTGGTGGGGGTCGCCGCCATCCCTGTTCCGGTCTTCTGCCACCCGGAAGGCGCGGAACGGACACGAAGCCTGCTCCGCTTTGCCTTCTGCAAGAGGACCGAAGTCCTGGAGGAGGCCGCCGAGCGGCTGGCAACCCTGCGCGGCAGGCTCTGATGTCCGGCCGCGGCGGCAGTGGCGCCAGCCGCTTCCTGCGGACCACCGGCCAGCACGCCACGATCGAACCCGACGCCTTTACCGATGGCGGTTACGTCCTGCGCATCGGCGGCGCCGAACAGTCACACGTCAACCTTGACCGGCCGGAAGACATCTTCTACGAGTACCTGCGCCGGATCGGGCACCTGGTGGATCTGGCGGCACCGGCCGGGGAACCGATCAGGGCGCTCCACCTGGGGGCAGGGGCTCTGACGCTGGCGCGGTACATCCAGGCGACCCGTCCGGGCTCGACCCAGTACGCGGTGGAGCTGGAACGTGAACTGCTGGACTTTGTCCTGCGGCACCTTCCGATGCCCGAGGGGACAAACCTGACCACCGTCATCGGCGATGCCCGCGAAGCACTCGGTGCGCTTGACCCGCGCCTCACGTTCGACGTCGTGATCCTCGACATCTTCTCCGGCCCGGAGGCACCGGCGCACATCGCCAACAGCGGTTTTTACCGCGAGGCCGGGGAGCGCCTGGGCCCGGAAGGGCTCCTGATCGTGAATGTGGGTGACGAGCCGGCGCTCACGCTCGTCAGGAGCCAGGTGGCGGCGATGCGCGGGGCCATGGCCGATGTGGGCGCCGTTGCCGAGGCCGGCATGTTCCAGGGCAGGTATCCGGGAAACATCATCCTTGCGGGGACCCAGGGCCCTTGGCCGGAATCGTGGACAGCTGAGCTGACATCGCGGGGCCCCCACCCCGCAAGGGTCCTGGCCGGAGTGGACCTGGACCCTTTCTCGGCCTAGGCGCCCGGGGACTCAGCCCCGTCAGCGTCAGCCAGGTCACCGTCAGCCAAGTCACCGGGGGCGATGGCGTCGGGAACAAACGGCTCCGCGAACCACAGCCTGGTCTCCCCGTATTTCTTTTCGGCGAACCTGGTCATCCCCTCGGGCCAGCCCGGTTCCGGTGACCGCGAGGAGCGTTCCACCACCACCACGGCTCCGGGGCCCAGGTGGACCGCGAGCTTCTGCAGCACCGCCGACAGCGTGCCGTCCTCCAGCGGATACGGCGGGTCCAGGAACACCAGGTCCCAGGCAGCCGTTGCCGCCGCGCGGTCAAGGAACGGCTCCACCTTGGAGCGGTGGACGGTTACGGTTTTCTGGCCCAGCACTCCATTGATGAGGTCAGCGTTGCGCTGGCACACGGCGCTGGCCTTGGCGTCCGACTCGACCAGGTCCACCGCCCGCGCTCCCCTGCTGCCGCTTTCCACGCCCAGGGCACCGGAACCGGCATAAAGATCCAGCACCCGGGCGCCGGCGATCACGTCGAAGGCATCGAGGCGGGAAAAGAGCGCTTCCTTGACCCGGTCCGTCGTAGGCCGGGTCAACGATCCTGGAACAGCTGCCAGCGGTGTGCCGCCGGCGGACCCGGAGATGATCCGCGTCACGGCGCCCACCGCGATCCGGCGGCGCCCGGTGCGCCCTCGTTGCTAACCGCGTTCAAGGAACGCCTCCTTCTCGGGGTTGAGGTACTGCTCAATGGCATCGGCGAGGCCGGGGTGGCCGGCCAGCAGCGGGTCACCGCCGACGATTGCCTGGGCGTCGTCCCTGGCCCGGGCTATTACGTCTTCGTGTTCGAGGACCCGCAGCAGCTTCAGGGTGGACCGGCCGCCGGACTGGGAAGCACCAAGGATATCGCCCTCGCGCCGCAGCTTGAGGTCTTCCTGCGACAGGACGAAACCGTCAGTGGTTGCAGCCACGGCCTCCAGCCGCCTCCGACTGGGGTGGCCGGGTTCAAGGGCGGTGACCAACAGGCAGGTTCCGGGCAGCCCGCCGCGGCCCACCCGCCCGCGAAGCTGGTGCAGCTGGGAGATCCCGAACCTGTCGGCGTCCAGGATCACCATCAGGGTGGCGTTGTGCACATCCACCCCCACCTCGATCACGGTGGTGGAGACGAGCAGTTTGATGCGGTTGGCGGTGAACCCGGCCATGGTGTCCGTTTTCACCTCGGGGTCCTGGCGCCCGTGAAGGGGCGCCAGCGGAACCCCCGCCAGTGAGGGCTCAGCCAGCAGGTGGTCCACGACGGCGGTGACGGACGCCAGTTCCCTGGCCTCCTCCGCCTCCACCCCCGGTGGTGCGGCCTCCCCGGGGCTGAAGTCGCCGTCGTCGTCCGTTCCGATCTTGGGACAGACCACGTACACCTGGTGGCCGGCGTCGATCTCCTCCCGGGCGCGCGCCCAGATCCGTCCCGCCCAGGCGGGGTTCTCGGCGAGGCCCACGAGATGGGTGGTGATGGGGGCCCTGCCCTTGGGCAGTTCATCGAGGGTGGAGGTTTCGAGGTCACCGAACACGGTCATTGCCACGGTGCGCGGAATAGGGGTGGCGGTCATGACCAGCAGATGCGGCGGCTTCCGGGCCTTGGCCCGCAGTGCATCGCGCTGTTCCACTCCGAAGCGGTGCTGCTCGTCCACCACGATCAGGCCCAGGTCGTAGAACGAGACGTTGTCGCTGAGGAGCGCGTGGGTGCCGATGATGATCCCGGCCGTCCCTGAGGCCGCATCCAGCATGGCTTGCTTCCGTGCCGCCGTGGGCATGGACCCGGTCAACAGGGTGACCTGGACGGACGGCCCGTTGCCTCCGGCCAGGCCGCCCAGGAGTCCGTCGCTGGACAGCGGACCCAGCGTGCGGCGGATGGAGTCGTAATGCTGGGCTGCGAGCACTTCGGTGGGGGCCAGGAGCGCGGCCTGGCCGCCGGCGTCCACCACCTGGAGCATGGCCCGCAACGCCACGACGGTCTTTCCGGAGCCCACTTCGCCCTGGAGCAGCCGGTTCATCGGCGTGTCCTGCGCCAGCTCCCCGGCGAGGGTCCTGCCGACGGCGGCCTGGCCGGCCGTGAGGGTAAAGGGCAGCGCCTGGTCGAAGGCAGCCAGGATGCCTTCGCCGACAGGGCGCCGGGCGGTGGCTTCCTCCGCGGCGAGCTGGGCCCGGCGCCGGGCAAGCGCTGACTGCAGCACCAGGGCTTCCTGGTAACGGAACCGGTCGCGGGCACGCTTCCAGTCGGCGGCGGTTTCAGGCACGTGGATGAGTCGGTAGGCGTCGGCCACGGGCAGGAAGTTTTCCCTGGCCGCGACCAGCGGGGGCACCGGGTCCGGCACCCCGCCCAGGTCCGAGGTCTCAAGCAGCGTGGCGATCACCTTCTGGATCTTCCAGCTGGGCAGCTTGGCCGTGGCCGGATAGACCGGGATGGGCATGGCCGCAAGTTTCTCGGGGTCCTGGCCCCCATCGCTGAAGGGATCCTCGTCCAGGAGCTGGAAGTCCGGGTTGGTGAGCCCAAGCTTCCCTTTGAAGCTGGTGACCCTGCCCGAAAACAGGGCGCGGCGTCCCTGCAGGAGTTCGTTTTTCGCCTTGAACCCGTTGAAGAAGCTGATTTTGAGGGTCCCCGGAACTTTTCCGGTGTAATCGCGGCCACCCACCAGACGAAGCCCCTGCTGCCCGTCGTCATCGGAAACGATGACGTCGGTGATGGTCCCGCGCCGTGCCTGCATATGCCGGGTGCTGCTGGACAGAACCCTGGCAATAAGGGTGACGTCCTCATCCAGCGGCAGCTCCGTGATGGGGGTCAGCTCACCGCGGCTCATGTAGCGGCGCGGGAAGTAGTTGAGGAGGCCCTGCACGGTGGTTATGCCGAGATGTTTCTCAATGACTGCCGCCGAACGCTTCCCGATCCGCCGCTCCAGGGCCAGTTCCAGCTCAGCGTTCATGCCCGCCGGTGTTCACCGCATCGGCATCAGGATCCCTGGGCAGCGCCAGTTCGCTGATGGTGATCTGGGAGGGCTCGCCCAGGGACCGGATGATTGCTGCAGCCGGAGCAGCGTCCGGCACGTGCACGTGGACCCGCCACCTGTAGTTCCCTTCGGCGTCCGGCCCGTTGCCAACCTGGCTCATGATCACGGACTCGCCAATCTCGTCCAGCCGCTGCCGGAGGGTTGCGGCGTTCAAGGGCGAAAGGCTGATGGTGCACATGACTTCCACGCCGTCGTCGTCCGGCATGGAGGTGTGGATGTGAGGATCGGAGACATCGTAGCCGTGCAGGCCGTCCAGGAGCTCGCCCTGCAGTTCCTGCCCCATGACGGCTGAGCGGAGGCAGTCGAGGATCAACAGCATCCCCACGCCACCGGCATCCACCACCCGGGCAGACTGGAGTGCATCAAGCTGCTCCTCGGTGTGGATCACGGCAGCCAGGGCTCCCTCCACGGCTGCGTCCAGCGCCAGGCCCAGGGCGTGGTTGCTGTCATCGCCGTCCTGGCCGGCGTCGACGGCCCCAGCCGCACGGGCTGCCGCCTCCATCACCGAAAGCATGGTTCCCGGAACGGGATCACTCAGCGCAGACCAGGCGCGGATCTGGGCACGGTTCAGGGCTGCCGACAGGAGGGTGGACGTCAGCCGGGTGTGCCCGGCCAGTGGCTCGGCGGCTGCGCACAGGAAGACGGAAAAGAGGGTTCCGGAATTTCCCCTGGCCTCCTCCATGGCTGCCTGCCCGGCCTTGGAAAGAACTTCCCCGACGTCCACAGGGGCCGGCTGGTCCGCGTCCAGCACCAGCGACCGGGCGGCAGCGCGGACCGTGAGGTAGAGGTTGGTGCCGGTATCGCCGTCAGCGACCGGGAAGATGTTGATGGCGTTGAGCCGGTCGCTGTGGTTTCCCAGGGCAGTTTCAGCCTTGCCCAGCCACCTCTTCATCGCCAGCGCGTTGGCGGCAACCTTAGTGTGCAAAGTGATCCCATCCCCCGGTGTCCGCGGCCCGGCCAGCTATCAGGACACCCGGGCCTTCGTCGGTGCCGAGTGCATGTACCGAGCCTATCGCAGTGAATCCGGGTGGCAGCTGAACGCCGGCCGGGAATGTGGCCAGCAGCCCGTGGTCCTCCCCGCCGCCCAGGACCCACGGTGCGGCATCTGCTCCCAGCCGCGCCGCGGCGGGGCCCAACAGGTCCGCCAACTGGGTAAGACGCGCTGGATCGAGGGCCACCGCGACATGGCTGGCCGTGGCCAGCCGCTTCCCGTCGCGCAGGAGTCCGTCCGAGATGTCCAGCATCGCCGTTGCACCTGCAGCGCGGGCTGCCGGGCCGGCTTCCAACGGCGGCCGCGGACGGCACTGCAGGTCGACAAAGGCCTGCTCTGCGGGTGTAAGGGAGTCCAGCGGCACGCCCGATTCGAGCAGGGCCAGGCCCGCCGCCGCGTGGCCGACGGTTCCGGCCAGTGCGAGGATGTCCCCGGGCCGTGCGCCGGACCTGAGGACGGGCCGCCCGCCGTCAAGGTTTCCCAGGACCGCGGCGGTCACCGAAATTTCCCGGCCCCGGCCAAGGTCGCCACCCGCCACGGAACAGTGGACTGCCCCGAGTTCCCGGATTCCGGCCCTCAGCCCGTCCGCCAGGTCCTCCACCCAGCGGACCGGCGTGTCAACGGGAAGCGTGAGGCTGACCACGATGGACGTGGCATGCGCGCCCATGGCGTTGATGTCGCTAAGGTTCTGCGCCGCGGCCTTCCAGCCGACGTCGAAACCGGTGGTGCGGTAGCCGTTGGGCCACAGGAGCCGGAAATCCTGGTCCTGGACCTGGGTGTCGATGCTGATGACGGTCTTCCCGTCCGGAGCCGCGACGATGGCGGCATCATCCCCCGGGCCGAGGAGCAAGTTGGAGTTGTGGCCGCCCTCCATGCGCAGGCGCGGAAAGATCCGGGCCAGCAGGTCGGCTTCGGAAAGGCCTGCCACGGTGGGCTGGCGGTCAACGCGGTTACGGAGGTCTTCAGGCACGCCACTACGCTACCGCGCCGGGCCGACATTGTGTCCGGACGGGGACTGCGGCGGCGATAGGCTGGAAGCATGCACCATCCCCAGCTGCCCCTGTCCGCCCGCGCCGCCAGGACCGCGGCGGTTGGGGCCATTGCCGCCCTTTCACTGACTGCCTGCTCCCCCACCGTTGATGTCACCGCCGCCAAGGACGCCGCCAACCCGGCGTGTGCGCCCATGATGGTGGCCCTGCCGGATGCCATCGGCGATTCCAAACTGCGGAAGACCAACAGCCAGGCCACCGCGGCCTGGGGCGATCCGTCCCTTGTCATTCTCCGTTGCGGCGTGAACGTTCCGGGGCCGACGACCGACCGCTGCGTCACCGTCAACGGCATTGACTGGGTGATCAAGGAAGGCGACCCGGTGTGGACGCTGACCACCTACGGCAGGGAACCCGCCACGGAGGTCCTGATGGACCCTGACAAGATCAGCTCCGCGACAGTGCTGGCGGACTTGGCAGCAGCGGCCGGCAAGGTTCCGTCGTCCCGGAACTGCGTAGGCCAGGAGGATCTGCAGAACCTGCCCAAGAGCCAGTAACCTGCCGGTGGGCCCACGCCGGCAGAGTTCCCTGGCCGAAGCGGAGCGAGGTTAGGGTGCCGGTGTGTGGGCCCACGCCGGCAGGGTTCCCTGGCCGAAGCGGAGCGAGGTTAGGGTGCCGGTGGGGATCAGCGGAGTCCGGTGTTGCGGTTCAGTGCCAGGTAGATCAGTTCGTCGATGAGGTCGGCGTAGCCCAATCCTGTTGCCGCCCACATCTGGGGGTACATGCTCTTGGGCGTGAAGCCGGGCATGGTGTTGATCTCATTGATGATCAATTCGCCCTCGGGAGTGTAGAAGAAGTCCACCCTGCTGAGCCCCTCGGCCCCAACTGCGTCAAAGGCGGCGGCAGCCAGCTCACGGACCCGGGAAATAGCGTCCGCAGGCATGTCGGCCGGGCAGCTGAGGGCTGCGGCGTCATCCTCGACGTACTTGGCGTTGAAGTCGTAGAACTCGTGGGTGCCCCCGGCGACGGAGATTTCGCCGGGCATCGACGTCCGAGGCGCGTCCGTGCCCCGGCCCTCCAGGACCGCGCATTCGATTTCGCGTCCAACAATGCCGGCTTCGATCACAAGCTTGAGGTCGTGGCGGCGGGCTTCCTCGATGGCGGCGTCCAGCCCCTCGAGGGAGTCGACTTTCGAAATGCCCATCGAGGACCCCGCACGGGCCGGCTTGACGAAGACGGGGAACCCGAGGCGGTCCACCTGCTTACGCACGGCTTCGGGGTCCTTGCGCCACTGCCGGTCGGTCACCACCACATACGGGCCCACGTGCAGCCCGGCAGCTTCGAAGACCACCTTCATGTAGTGCTTGTCCATGCCGACGGCCGATGCCAGGACCCCGGCGCCGACGTAGCGCGTATCCGAGAGCTCGAGGAGACCCTGGATGGTGCCGTCCTCGCCGAACGGGCCGTGCAGCAGCGGGAAGACCACGTCGACGGCGCCCAGTTCCTGCGGAACCTGGTTGGGCGCGGCCACGATCAGCTGGTGTTCCCCGCCGATCTCGGCCAGGGTGACGGTTTCCGACGACGGCACAACTTCCGGGAGCGATGATGCCGCCAGGGACCATTGGGCCGTCTCGGCGGGGGCGAGAACCCACTGCCCGGTCTTGGCGATCCCGATGGGGATGACCTCGTACTTGTCCTTATTGATGGCACCCAGCACACCTGCCGCCGTGACGCAGCTCACGGCGTGCTCGCTGGAACGGCCGCCAAAAAGCACGGCAACGCGCGGCTTCTTGGTGGGGGCCGTTTGGCCTGTGGTGGGTTTGTCTTGGGACATGGTCAGTAATCGCCTTCAGGTTTCAATTCCCGGGACAGCAGAACCGGCCCCAGTTGGTCAACGGACAGCTTGCCTGCCAGCACCGCCACGACGGCGGCAGTAATGGGCATTTCGACGCCGAGTTTGCCGGCAAGTTCATGGACGGCCTGGCCGGACTTGATGCCTTCGGCGGTCTGGGTCATCTTCCGGCCCACCTCTTCCAGCGTCAGGCCCTGTCCCAGCAGCCGGCCGGCCGTGTGGTTCCTGGAGAGCGCGGAGGAACACGTTGCCACGAGGTCGCCAAGCCCCGCGAGCCCGGCCATGGTTTTCGCTTCGCCGCCCAGTGCCAGCGCAAGGCGGGATGTTTCCGCAAGTCCCCGGGTAATCACCGAGGCTTTGGTGTTGTCCCCCATCTGCCTGCCCTCGCAGATGCCCACGGCCAGCGCGATGACGTTCTTGACGATGCCGCCAATTTCGACGCCGACGACGTCCGCCGTGGTGTACGGGCGGAAGTAGGGGGCGGTGCAGCTCCTGGCAAGCCAGCCCGCCGTCGCGGAATCCGTGCACGCCACAACGGACGCGGTGGGTTCCTCACGGGCAATTTCCATGGCGAGATTGGGGCCTGAGACGACCGCGATGCGTTCCTGCGGCAGGCCCAGTTCCTGGCTGATGACCTCACTCATCCGGGCGTCGGTTCCCAGCTCCAGGCCTTTCATGAGGGAGACGACGACGGCCCCGGGGGCGATCATGTCCTTCCACTCCCGCAGCTGGGGACGCAGCGACTGGGCCGGAACGGCCACCACCACCAGCTCTGCCCCTGCCAGGACCTCGCGGATGTCGGTCGACGCCGTGATGCTTTCCGGCAGGACGATGTCCTTGAGGTAGTCGCTGTTGCGGTGGCTGGTGTTGATCTCTTCCACCACTTCGGCGCGCCTGCCCCACAGCTTGATGGCGCGCGGCGTACCGGTGGCGGTGGCGGCGTCGGCCAGGATCTTCGCGAACGTTGTTCCCCACGATCCTGCACCGAGGACGGCCACTGTGCGGGCCGCTCCCGGCTTTGCGTCAGCGGTCACTGCGCTTCCGTTCCTGTGCCCGGCTGCTGCCCGCGTTCCACGAACCGCCCGTGCTTGGCCTGCTGCTGCTTGGCCGGATCCCAGCGTTCCGCGGGAGGCTGCTCACCGCGCAGGCCCGCCAGGAGCTCCGTGATGGCGTCCATGATCAGTTCCGTGGCCTCGCTCAGTGTGGCCTTATCCAGGGGACGGCCCTTGAAGGCGCTCAGGTCCACGGGATTGCCCACCACCACGCGGGAACGCTTCCGCGGGAACAGGTGGAACCGCTTGCCGTACCTGGGGAAGACCTCGTGCGCACCCCAGTGGGCGATGGGCACCACCGGGATACCCCCTTCGAGGGCAAGCCGTGCCGCGCCAGTGTGTCCCTTCATCGGCCAAAGCCCGGGGTCGCGGGTCAGAGTGCCCTCCGGGTAGATGATGATTGCGCCGCCCTCAGCCACAATCTCCTGGGCCACCTGCAGCGACCGGTTCGCTCCCGCCGTCGAACGCTCCACCGGCACCTGCTTGGTGGCGCGCAGGAGCGGGCCCAGGCCGGGCACCTTGAAGAGCCCGGCCTTGGCCAGGAAGTGCGGGGCCCGCTTCTGGTTGTAGAGCATGTGCCCCACCACCAGGGGGTCGATTTCGGTGCAGTGGTTGGGCGCGGCGATGAAGCCGCCTGCGGGAAGCTTCTCCGTGCCTTCCCATGTTTTGGACATCATGAGGTTCATCAGGGGCCGGACGACGCCGGCGATGAACACAAATGTGGCCCTGCTCTTGGCAGATTCCTTCACAGTCCCGCTCTACTTCGTGGTTGTGATGTCGAAATCGGCACCGAGGCCAGCAAGCTTCTCGGTGAAGCGCTCGTAGCCGCGGTTGATGATGTCGATGCCGGTGACCCGCGAAGTTCCCGTGGCGGCCAGGGCGGCGATCAGGTGGCTGAAGCCGCCGCGGAGGTCCGGAACATCGATGTCGGTTCCCTTGAGCTGGGTGGGGCCGGAAATGACCGCGGAGTGCAGGAAGTTCCGTTGGCCGAAGCGGCACGGGACGCTGCCCAGGCACTCCCGGTGCACCTGGATGCTGGCACCCATGCGGATGAGCGCGTCCGTGAAGCCGAAGCGGTTCTCGTACACCGTTTCGTGGACAATCGAGACGCCCTCGGCCTGGGTGAGTGCCACCACCAGCGGCTGCTGCCAGTCGGTCATGAAGCCGGGGTGGACGTCCGTTTCGAGGACCAGCGGGTTCAGCTTGCCGCCCTTGTGGTAGAACCGGATGCCGTCCTCTCCGATGTCCATTCCGCCGCCCACTTTGCGGTAGGTGTTCAGGAAAGTCATCATGTCGCGCTGGGAGGCACCCTCGACGAAGATGTCGCCGCGGGTCACCAGCGCCGCCGACGCCCAGGACGCCGACTCATTGCGGTCCGAAAGGGCGCGGTGGTTGTAGCCGCCCAGGTCGCGGACGCCCTCGATGCGGATGGTGCGGTCAGTCTGGACGCTGATAATGGCGCCCATCTTCTGCAGCACGGCGATGAGGTCGATGATTTCCGGTTCGGTGGCGGCGCCGGAAAGTTCCGTGATGCCTTCCGCGCGGGTGGCGCTCAGCAGGACCTGCTCCGTGGCCCCCACAGAAGGGTAGGGGAGGGAGATTTTGGCGCCATGAAGGCCTTTGGGCGCCGAGATGTGGATGCCGCCGGGGCGTTTCTCCACCACGGCACCGAACTGGCGCAGGACGTCCAGGTGGTAGTCGATGGGCCGGTCGCCGATCTTGCAGCCGCCCAG
Organism: Arthrobacter sp. NicSoilC5; assembly: GCF_019977395.1. Taxonomy (NCBI): domain Bacteria; kingdom Bacillati; phylum Actinomycetota; class Actinomycetes; order Micrococcales; family Micrococcaceae; genus Arthrobacter; species Arthrobacter sp. NicSoilC5. The sequence continues at coordinate 1,206,897 of NZ_AP024660.1, forward strand.
GTCAGGGATGAAGGCTTCGCCGATCGCGTGGATCAGCGGCCCGCACAGCAGGATGGGAATGCGGGAGTCGCCGGCGTGGGCGTCGATCGCGGTGCTCGGCGCCGTCTTGGCAGCCTTGGGGTCAAGGGTCAGGTCGCCGTTGACGGGGTCTTTCTCCACCGTCACGCCATGCAGCTGCAGCAGGGAGGTGACTACCTCGACGTCCTTGATTTCCGGCACGTTCCGCAACACCGAGGGTTCGTTGCCCAGCAGCGCCGCCACCATTGCCTTGGGGACAAGGTTCTTTGCCCCACGGACGCTGACGCGGCCTGTAAGCGGGACACCGCCGCGGATTGTCAGAACACTACTCATATACCGGTTTCCTCACGATCACTAGCCCCCAAAACCTTGCAAAGGCTCCAACCAAGCATAAAAGGTCGCGTTACCGAACCGAAATAAGGGGGCACCGGCGGCGGGGCGTGGCGGAACGGGCACCCGCCGCCGGATGGCGCACCCCAGGCTAGGAAAGCTTCGCCGGCAGGGTCTTGGGCTTGAAAGCCGGGCGGGTGGCCTCATAGGCCGTGATGTCGGCTTCGTGCTGCAGGGTCAGCCCGATGTCATCCAGGCCTTCCAGGAGCCGCCAGCGGGTGTAGTCATCGATCTCAAAGGGCGCCACGATGTTGCCGCACACCACGGTCTTGGACTCGAGGTCCACCGTGACCTGGGTGCCCGGGGCGTTCTCGAGTTCCTTCCAGATGAGCTCGATGTCGTCCTGGGCCACCTGCGCAGCCAGCAGCCCCTGCTTGCCCGAGTTGCCGCGGAAAATATCCGCGAAGCGGGACGACAGCACGGCCTTGAAGCCGTAGTCCTTCAACGCCCAGACGGCGTGCTCGCGGGAGGAACCGGTACCGAAGTCCGGGCCGGCCACCAGGACCGAACCGGCGTTGTACGGCTCCTGGTTCAGGATGAAGGAGGAGTCCTTCCGCCACGCCGAGAACAGGGCGTCCTCGAAGCCGGTCCGGGTGATGCGCTTGAGGTACACCGCGGGGATGATCTGGTCGGTGTCGACGTTGCTCTGGCGCAGCGGGACGCCAATGCCGGTGTGCTTGGTGAACTTTTCCATGGTGTTGTCCTAGGCTGCGTCGATGCGGATGGCTGCGGGTTCGGGAGCCGGTTCAAGGTCCGACGGCGAGCTGAGCGTGCCGCGCACGGCCGTGGCTGCGGCCACCACCGGCGAGACCAGGTGCGTGCGTCCGCCCTTGCCCTGGCGTCCTTCGAAGTTGCGGTTGGAGGTGGAGGCGCACCGCTCCCCCGGCTCCAGCTGGTCCGGGTTCATGCCCAGGCACATGGAGCAGCCGGCGAAGCGCCATTCGGCACCGAAGTCCTTGAAGACCTTGTCCAGTCCCTCCGCCTCGGCTTCGAGCCGGACGCGGGCCGAGCCGGGCACCACCAGCATGCGGACCTGCGGGTCCTTTTCGCGGCCGCGGATGATGTCCGCGGCAGCGCGCAGGTCCTCGATCCGGGAGTTGGTGCAGGAACCGAGGAAGACGGTGTCTACCCTGATGTCCTTCATCTGTGTGCCGGCCTCGAGTCCCATGTACTGCAGGGCGCGCTCGGCGGCAGCCTTGGCGTTCTCGTCGCCGAAGTCCTCGGGGGACGGAACGGCCTGGGACAGGGACACGCCCTGGCCGGGGTTGGTGCCCCAAGTGACGAAGGGCTCCAGCGTGTCGGCGTCCAGGTCCACCTCGACGTCGAAGGTGGCGTCGTCGTCGGTCCGCAGCGTGGTCCAGTACTCGACGGCGGCGTCCCAGTCAGCGCCCTCCGGCGCGTGCGGACGGCCCAGCATGTACTCGTAGGTGGTCTGGTCGGGTGCCACCATGCCGGCCCTGGCGCCTGCCTCGATGGACATGTTGCAGATGGTCATCCGCGCTTCCATGGACAACGCCCGGATGGCCGAGCCGCGGTATTCCAACACATAGCCCTGGCCGCCGCCGGTGCCGATCTTTGCGATCACGGCGAGGATAATGTCCTTGGCGGTAACGCCCGGGCGCAGGGTGCCCTCCACGTTGATGGCCATGGTCTTGAACGGCTTCAGGGACAGGGTCTGGGTGGCCATGACGTGCTCCACCTCGGACGTGCCGATGCCCATGGCCAGCGCGCCGAACGCACCGTGCGTGGAGGTGTGCGAGTCGCCGCAGACCACCGTCATGCCGGGCTGCGTGAGGCCCAGCTGGGGACCTACGACGTGGACGATGCCCTGTTCGGCGTCGCCCAGGCTGTGCAGCCGGACCCCGAACTCCGCGCAGTTGTTGCGCAGGGTCTGGATCTGGGTGCGGCTGGTGAGGTCTGCAATGGGCTTGTCGATGTCCAGGGTGGGGGTGTTGTGGTCTTCGGTGGCGATGGTCAGGTCCGGCCGGCGCAGCTTGCGCCCGGCCAGGCGCAGGCCTTCAAAGGCCTGCGGGGACGTGACTTCGTGGACCAGGTGAAGGTCGATGAAGAGAAGGTCAGGCTGGGCGTTGGCACCATCGCCGTCACCTTTGCGCACCACGTGTGCGTCCCAGACTTTCTCGGCCAATGTCTTTCCCATGGCCCTCTCCCTTCACTGCTGTTTGGCTGAATGGTCCAACTGAATCAGGAGGGCTCCACGCCGCGCCACCCGAAAGATTTGCATCTCAGATAATGAGACGGCAATATCATTACATGGACAATTCTAGTGGAGTCGGTGTCATTGATAAAGCGGCCCAGGTGCTCGATGCCCTCGAGGCAGGACCCACCACCCTGGCGCAGCTTGTAGCCGCCACGGGCCTGGCCCGCCCCACTGTCCACCGCCTCGCTTTGGCGCTGGTGCACCACCGGCTCGTCAGCCGCGACATCCAGGGCCGCTTCGTGCTCGGCAGCAGGCTTGTTGAGCTCGCCTCGGCAGCCGGCGAGGACCGCCTGATCGCCTCCGCCGGCCCGGTCCTGATGCAACTGCGCGACGCCACGGGCGAGAGCGCCCAGATCTTCCGCCGCCAGGGCGACTGGCGCGTCTGCGTCGCCTCCGCCGAGCGGCCCATCGGCCTGCGCGACACCATCCCCGTCGGCACCCAGTTGTCCATGAAGGCAGGTTCCGCGGCCCAGGTCCTGCTGGCGTGGGAAGACCACGACCGGCTCCTGGAGGGCCTGCAGTCGGCCCGCTTTACGCCCACCGTCCTGGCAGGAGTACGACGACGGGGCTGGGGGCAGAGCCTGGGCGAACGCGAGCCGGGGGTCGCGTCCGTCTCGGCACCGGTGCGGGGTCCGTCCGGCAGGGTGATCGCCGCCGTCTCCATTTCGGGCCCCATCGAACGCCTGACCCGCCAGCCGGGACGCCTCCACGCTGAAGTGGTCTGCAATGCAGGACGGATCCTGACCGAGGCCCTGCGGAAGAACAACGACTAGGACCTTCCCCTCTCCCGGCAGCCCGCGCGGCTAGGCTGTGGCCATGGGCAGCTATGCAGTGTTCCTCCGCGGCATCAACGTGGGCGGAATCAATATCAAAATGGCGGACCTCAGGGACGCATTGAAGACCTGTGGTTTCGAGGACGCGAAGACCCTCCTGGCGAGCGGCAACGTGGTGCTGTCCAGCAGCCTGGACGCCGCAGCCGTGAAGCGCGAATGCGAAAAGTGCCTCCGAGCGGCCTTTGGCTACGAAGCATGGGTGGTGGTCCTGGAAGCCGGGCGGGTGGGCCACCTGGTGGAAGCATGCCCTTACCCTGACGACGACAAGTCCACCCACGCCTACATCACCATCTCCTCGGACACCGCCGTCCTGGACGAACTGGAAGCAGCCGGCTCAGCCCTGGAAGGCCACGCCCAGCAGCGGCTGGCGCCGGAGGCGCTTGCCTGGCTGGCCCCCGTAGGCGGAACCCTGGACAGTCCCTTCAGCAAAATCAGCGCGAAGGCGAAGTTCAAAGCCGCGACCACCACGCGGAACCTCCGCACCATGATCAAGGTCCGCGACGCCGCACGGGCCGTCGCAGCGGGCTAGCGAACAGGCGCTAGGCCCGCCCGGCCTTCCTCAGTGCCTTGTTGAACGCCGCAAGCCTTCCGATTTCCGCTTCCACTGGTTCCACGACCAGCTCCTGAGCCGCCGCTGCAACGGCACTGTTGAGCCGTCGTCGCGCCCTTGCAGCCCTGGCCCGGGCAGCCGCGGCCGCAATGAAACGTCCGGTGATCGCCAGGAAGATCCCCAAAACCAATCCGAAGGCGATCATCAGGGTGGGCACCGGCCATCCCTCTACGCGCGGCACCTCCGGCACCGGCAGCTGGAGGTAGCCGAGCCCGGCCAGGACGCCCAGCCAGCCCAGACCGCCCAGCAGGATTAACAGTGCCAGCCACTGAACCACGTTGAAGGCACCCCACCACCATGCCTTCCGGTTGGCGGCCAGGTCGGTTCCGGCGATGGCCTGGTCCAGCGCATCGGGCAGGCGCTCCCGGCCGGCCCTTGCAGCCCCCCGGATCGCGGCCCGCCATGGGCCGGGTGCTCCGGCGCTGGCCGCGTCCGCGAACTCCCTGACAGCTGCATCGGTGCGTGCCCGCTCCGGCGCACCGGCCGGCGGCAGCGATGTCCGGTTCAGGCTGGCAGGAGAACTGCTTCGGAGGTTGAGCCGGCGCAGCGGGTCAACCCGGAACCGGGAGAGCCAGCGGGTTACCGGCCAGCCGGTGCGGCGCACGGACTCGAGTCGGTAGGACTGTCCCACAGCCCTACCACGGCAGGCACATTCGCCGCAACAGCCAGTTCGTCCGCAAGCTGTGTCCTGGTGGCAGAACGGATCCCTGCGGCGTCGCCGTCACCGGAGGCGAGCCGCAGGTCCTCTGCGGCCTTGCTGATGTCCGCTTCCAACCGCCGGGACTGGGCCTGCCGCTGCACGGCCACTTTCCGGATCGCTGCCCGCACCTCCCCAATTCCTGCACCCGTCAGGGCGGATGAAGCGAGTACGCGCACCTGTCCCAGCCCCTCGCCGGCAAGGATCGCGTGCAGCGAGTCAAGCACCGGCTGCACATCGTGCGCGGGAAGCCGGTCCACTTGGTTGAGGACCACCAGCGTGACGGCCCCGTGGGACGCCAACGGCGCCAGGAACCCGTTATGGAGTGCCGCATCCGCATATTTCTGCGGATCGAGCACCCACACCAGGACGTCCACCAGGCCCACCATGCGCTGCACGATCTCGCGGTTAGCGGCGTGGGTGGAGTCGAAGTCGGGGAGGTCCAGCAGGATCAGCCCGGTCCGTTCGTCCGCGAAGCCCTCCACGGGCTGGGCGTGGTGCCGGTTCCCCACCTCCAGCCAGTCGAGGAGCGCTTCACTGCCCGCCGCTCCCCAGACCCCTGCCAACGGTTCCGATGTGGTGGGCCGGCGCGCGGCCGCCGTCGCGATTTCCGCGCCGCTGACGGCGTTGAAGAGGGACGACTTGCCGCTTCCCGTTGCCCCAAAGAAGCCGACCACTGTGTGGTCACCGGACAGCGAACGGCGGGAACTTGCGCGTTCCAGGACGTCGAACGCTTCCTGCAGCGCCTGGTCCGGCAGGACCCCCTCCCCCAGTTCGCGGGCGTCCTGGAGTGCCTGGAGCCGGGTGTCCAGCCGCGAGGACTCCCGCGCTCCGCTGTGCCGGCTCACGCGCTCTCCGCCAGCCGCGCCAGTCTTCCGGCCTGCACTGCAAGTGTCTGTGCCAGGTCCGGGTTGTCCGCCGGCAGCCGCTGCAGAAACTTCTGCTGCTCGTCCATCAGCAGCTGCCGGCAGCGCACGGCCAGGTCCTCGCGCGCCTTGTCCGCCATCCGGCGCACGGCATCCTCGCCGAACACAGCCTCCAGCAGGCGCTGGCCCACGACGGCGGTTCCTCCGGCCACGCCGATCTCCAGTCCCGTAAGCCCCGCCGTCATCGAAAACACCACGATCATCAGCGCGGCACCGAGGCCGTTGATGCCGAACGACAGCCAGCGCGCCTGGGTGCGTTTGCCCTGGCCCTCGGTGCGGATCAGCTCCATCAATGCTTCCTGCCAGGCCCGGATCTCCGCAGCCGCCCGGTGAGCGAACCCGGGCGCCGTCCCTGACAGGTCGTCCGCGGCCAGCAGTTGCCGGCCGGCCGGGTCCGAGCGCCACCGCTGGTCGGTGTCTTCGGCAGCATTGGCTGCCTCGTCGACAATGACTGCCTGCAGGCCGGTTTCGATGGCCGCTTCCACCCGCACGGCCGGCGCGGGTTCGCCACGGAAGAATGCCCCCATCCGGTCCCTGAACCGGCCCACGTTCTGCTCCAGCGTGCGGAAGAATTCGCCGGTGCCCACGAAGTCCTGCCAGCGGGCCAGAACCTCGCCCCGCAGCAGGGCTCCGTCGCGGGTGGCGTCCAGGATCCGGGTGGCCGCATTTTCATAAGCCGCCACGGCGTCGGATTCGAGCCGGGCAGCGGCCTGTTCCTGTGCACGCACAGAATCGGCGAGGTCCGCAATCCGCTGGGCCAACGCACGGACCGTCCCGTTCAGCGTTCGGCGTGCCACGTCGGCCCGCCCCGCGGCATCGGACGCCAGCGACGCCAGCCACTCCCGCAACTCGTCCACGGCCCCGGCCGGCAGCATGCCGTGAGTATCCAGCATTGTTTCGGCGATGATGAACAGGCGGCTTCCGGCCAGGCCTTCGCGGTCCAGCAGGCCACGGAGGTCCTGGCTCACCTCCGCTTCGGCGCCCTGCGGCACCCGGTCCAGCACCACGGCCACCGTGATGTCCCGGGAAGCGGCATCGAGGAGGAGCTTCCAGGGGACGGCGTCGGCATACCGGTTTGCGGTGGTGACAAACACCCAGAGGTCGGCGGCGGCCAGCAGCTGTCCGGCCAGGAGGCGGTTCTGGTCCGAGATCGAGTCGACGTCGGGAGCGTCGAGGAGGGCGATGCCGGCGGGCACTGCTGCATCAGCCAGCAGGACCAGGGAATCGGTGGCAGTGGCCGGCTCCCCTGCGTGGCCAGTGGGCGCCGGATTGGCAGCCAGGGTTCCCCGCATCCGGCTTAGCCCCGGCAGGACGCGCTGGCCCTCAAACCAGGCAGCTTCGGCGGGGTTGTGCAGCAGGATTGGCTGGCGGGTGGTCGGCCGGATGGCTCCCGCGCGGGTTACCGGGTGCCCCGCGAGTCCGTTCACGAGGGTGGATTTGCCCGCGCCCGTGGAACCGCCGACGACGGCAAGCAGGGGTGCATCCAGGCTGCGGTAGCGGGGAAGGATGTAGTCGTCCAGCTGGGCCCTTGCGGCTGCGGCGCCGCGCCGCGCCTGGTCTGCACCCGGCAGGGCCAGCGGCAGCGTGACATCGTCCAGCCCACTGCGGATTTCCTCCAGCAGCGTCACCGCCGCCAAGGATTGCGGTGGCGGCTGGGCTGGGCGGCCGTGCTCGTCATGGGAGGTCACAGCAACATCATGCCAGTTGAGGAGCTCGTCTCGGATCCTTCCAGCGGCGGAACCAGCCCCGTGCCGGGATCTCCACATAACGGCACGACATCCAGGCCAGGGGAGCAACCAGCATGAGGGAGGCTGCGGCAAAAAGCTCAGGCGGGACAGCAGTATGAAGCCCAGTAGAAGCCAGGACCTGCTGTACCGGCCAGCCGTAGATATAGACCCCGTAAGAGATATCGAAGCGTGAACCCACAGTTGAAAGCGGCAGATGCAATGAGACGGCTACAAGGAAGATCGCCAGAGGTAAGTGAACCAACGACTGTGCGTAGCCAACCGAAGCGATCAACAGGACGAGAACCGCATAGAGGACCACAGCTCTGCGTCCCACCGGAATTCGATCCTGGTAAAGGAAAACCAAAGAACCCGCAAGGAAGGTGAGGACCGGAACAAGCGGCCAGTCGTAACGGGTAGGGGAGGCGACCCAGCCAGCATCAACAAAAAATACGGCAACAGTTCCTGCAATCGAGAGACAAAGCACTGCGATCCGGGCCAGTTCCGCCCGAAAGGCAAGAAACAACAAACCGACCAAGACGTAGCAGAATATTTCCCAAAACAGCGTCCACAGCGGTCCGTTCCAGAGACGGGGATCGGGAAGCCCGTCCAGGGATCCCGGAATGCCTCCCACGGCAACGCCTGGGAACCCGGCAGAAAGGTTGCTGGCGAAATAGAGTACGGCGTCGGGAAACCAATAGCGCCGCCCCGACAACACCGCCGTGAGTGGCGCTATAACAAAGGCTACTGCCGCCACGCAGGTGACAAGACCGGGGAATATCCTCAGAAAGCGGGCACGCCAGTAATCGCCCCCCGCTAGCCGCATCCTGCTCCTGGTGATCAGGTAACCGGAGATGCCGAAGAAACCGAGGACCGCCCAGCTGCCGAGCTTGACACCCCCGGGGGCCGGTTCCGGTCCGTACGCGCCCAGCCACCAGGAGTGCGACACGATCACAAGTGCCGCCAGAACCAGTCGGATCGCGTTCAGCGAATTCTTGCCCTCAGCAAAACGTTGTCCCAGCAAACTCTCCCCCAACCCGCGCCATTGTGTTCAATGTAGGCAGCGAACCGCAACGTGTGCGCTAGGGATGCTCAAGTTAAACGAAAAAATGGTCCCGGGCCGTTGCCCGGGACCATTTCCGATGGTGACCCCAGCGGGATTCGAACCCGCGTTACCGCCGTGAGAGGGCGGCGTACTAGGCCGCTATACGATGGGGCCGTGTACTTCCGGCAGCGTTTCCGCTGCTCAAGCTCAGTGAGTATTTCACACACTTTGCCGTGGTTTCAAATCGGCGAACCGAGTGGAAACCTACTGTTTTGCGGCTGAAATCAGCACTCAAACCAGAGCTGGGATACCAGGACTCGAACCTAGAATGACGGTACCAGAAACCGTAGTGTTGCCAATTACACCATATCCCAATGGCACTTTCGGGCCGGATTTCAGGGCGTTTTCCCTGCTCCGTGCGCCTCAGCACGAGAAATTACTTTACCCGAGACTTTCGGCTCGCACAAATCGAGAGTCGGCCGGCCCTGGAACCCGGAGTGAACCGGTTGCTCCAAACCCCTTGCCCACCTTCCGGTCACATGGTTACCCTCGAGTAAGTTACCCATCAGTAACAACCTCCCTGCCCCTTCTTGTGGGGACCCACGAGGAAAACGGGAACGCCTTACCAGCCACGGTTTTTCGCCCCCGGGCAGCGTCGTCCGGCGGAAGTTAGGAAGTGTCAGCGTTGACAACCCGCACAGCAACCATTGCCGCAGCCAGGCCCAGACCCCGGTCACAATCCATCGCAATCATCGCTTTGTCCCTCTTGCTCACCCTGTTCCTTGCGTTCTACACCTACCTCACCGGCCAGATCTCCAACGGTGCCGCCCAGCTCATGGACGGTGCCGGGCAGGCGGCGGCGGGGGCGTCGCAACTCAAGGACGGCTCCGGGCAGCTGGCCACCGGGGCGGGCGCAGCGAGCAAGGGCGCAGTCCAGGTCAAAGACGGCTCGGTCAAGGTCAAGGACGGAAGCGCCGAGCTTAATACCGGGGCTGCAGCCCTGCAGGCGGGTGCCGGGAAGATCTTCTCCGGAGTCCGCGACCAGCTGGCGCCCGGGGTAGACAAGCTGCATGCCGGCACCACCAAACTGCAGAATGACGTCCTGAACAAACTCGTTCCCGGCGTCTATCAGGTGGATGACGGCGCCCGAAAGCTTCAGGCCGGCGCCGTCGCCCTGTCCGCGGCGCTGACTCCCACTGCTGCCGGAAACGCGCCGAACAACCTGGCCGACGGTGCGGGACAGCTGGCGGCGGGCACGGGCCGGCTCGCCGCAGGCGCCGGTCAGCTCGACGCCGGCGCCACCAGCTTGAGCGCAGGGACAGCGGCGCTGAAGAACGGAACGGCGCAGCTGAAGGGCTACCCGGGCGCGGGGAACGATCCGGCCAAGGGAGACGGGCTCGCAGCGCTCAGCCAGGGCCTGGACCAGCTTGAAGCGGCTGCGAACGGGCCCCAGGGCCTGGTTCCCCTGGCCGTCATCAAGGACCAGATCGCCAAGTTGGCGGACGGCGGACGGCGCGCCTACGCGGGAGCGGGGCAGCTCGATGCGGGAGCAGCAAAGCTGAACGACGGCGCCGGGCAGCTCAAGGCCGGAACCGGCAGCTTGACCACGGGAGCCGCCCAGCTGGATGAAGGGGCCGGCCGGCTGAAGGCAGGCTTCGCCACGCTGGCCGGAAAGCTCAATGCGACGGACCCGCAAAATCCGGGCGTGGTACTGGGCGCCTCCATGCTGGCCGAGGGCACGGCCAAGATCAGGGTGGGAATGGACGGCGTCCCCGGCAACCCGGACAGCCCCGGGCTGATTTACGCGGCGAACAACCTCCAGGACGGCACCACCAAACTCAGCGCCGGAATCAACGGCGGCGAAGACCCCGCCAACCCGGGCCTGCTGGCCGGAACCGAGGCGTTGTCGGACGGAACAGTGGCCCTGAGCCGCGGCACAGGCCAGCTGCAGGCCGGATCCGCCCAGCTCGCCGACGGAACAGGCCAGCTCGCGGACGGCAACGGCAAGCTGGACGACGGCTCGGTCAAACTCGCCGACGGTGCGGGCAAGCTGGCGGACGGCAACGCGAAAATAGCGGCCGGCACGCAGGAGCTGCACTCGAAGGTGGCCGCTGTCTCGCCGTCGTCGTGGCTGGACAACCCTGCAGTCGCACTTGGGGTGGTGGCGCTGCTGGTGGCTGCCGCCGTCGGGGCCTACCTGGTCCTCCGCAGGCGTTCCCTCCGGCCGGAAGCTGCGGCCTGACACCTGGAGCACTTTCGCCGACACAGCGGCCGCCGCCCCTCAAGAAGGGGCAGCGGCCGCTGTGGCCGGAAGCTTATCCCAGCAGCTGGTCCAGGGAGGCGACCATGCCGCCCTCGAAATCCTCCACGACCTCCCCCACACGGTTGAGCCACACACCCACCAGGCCCGCCGCCGTCGACCCTTCTGCATCCAGCAGGCGATTGTCGCCTACATACAGCGTTTCGGCAGGGCCAGTGCCCAGGAGCCTGACGCCTTCGAGGTACATCGCCGGATGCGGCTTGGCGACGCCCAGGGTGTCGGTGCCCACGAGGTGGGTGATCCGCTCCAGCCCGGCGCCGTCCAGCTTGGCCCGCTGGTAGTCGTGGACGTTGTTGCTCACGGCGCCATACGGGATGCCCGCCTGGTCCAGGGCATCGAGCAGGGGCAGCACATCGGGAAACGGCTTCACATACGCGGGCTGCTTCTCCATGTAGGCGCTCAACCACTGGTGTGATTCCTCGCCGTCAGCCAGCTCCACGCCGAAATGGCCCAGCGCCGCCCTTCCCCGGAGCAGGCGCTGTTCGTTGAACGTCAGCTCACCTGCAAGGTAGCGGTCGTAGTAATGCGTGGTTTCGTGCGTGAAGATGCGGCCGAACCGCTCCCACCCTGCCTGGTCCAGGCCGGGCAGGAGGTGTTCACTGACCTCGCGCAGGGCGGTGGTCATCGAATATTCGAGGTCCACCAGGGTGTCGTCGATATCGAACAGGACACCCCGGACAGCGCCGAATGGTGTCTGCAGCACAGCGGCGGGTGCCTGGCTGGGGGCGGTCATCAGCCGCGGAAGGCTTGGAGCCGGCGCAGGGACGACTCTTTACCCAGGATCACCATGGACTCGAACAGGGGCGGCGACACGCGGCGGCCGGAAACCGCCGTGCGGACCGGACCGAAGGCGAGCCGCGGCTTGATGCCCATGTCCTCCACCAGGGCCTGCTTGAGGGCAGCCTGGATGTTCTCCGCCGTCCACTCGTCCACCGGTTCCAGGGCGGCGATGGCAGCGTCCAGGACCTCGGGAAGGTTGGCGGGGAGGCCCTTGCGGGCGTCATCGGCAACGTCGACGGCGTCGTCTGCCTTGAACAGGAATGCCAGCATCTCGGGTGCTTCACCCAGCAGCGTGATGCGCTCCTGGATCAGGGGTGCCGCTTCGGTGAGGATCTCCTCCTCGCGGTCGGTCAGGATCTCCCCCACCAGGCCCGCCTCGCGCAGGTAGTGCGCCACCCGGTCGCGGAAGACCCTGGGTTCGAGCATCCGGACGTGGGTGCCGTTGATGGCCTCGGCCTTCTTCAGGTCGAAGCGGGCCGGATTGCCCAGGACGTCGTGGATGTCGAAGTGCTCCACGAGCTGCTCCACCGTGAAGATGTCCTCGTCCGCGCTGAGTGACCAGCCCAGCAGGGACAGGTAATTGAGCAGCCCTTCCGGAATGAAGCCCCGCTCGCGGTGCAGGAAGAGGCTGGACTCGGGGTCCCGCTTGGACAGCTTCTTGTTGCCTTGGCCCATGACGTAGGGCAGGTGTCCGAACTCCGGCATGTACTCGGCAACACCGATGGCGTAGAGGGCCCGGTACAGGGCAACCTGCCGGGGCGTGGAGCTGAGCAGGTCCTCCCCGCGCAGCACGTGCGTGATGCCCATCAGTGCGTCATCCACGGGGTTGACCAGGGTGTACAGCGGCGCACCGTTGGCCCGCACCACGGCGAAGTCGGGGACCGACCCGGCCTTGAAGGTGATGTCGCCCCGGACCAGGTCGGTGAACGTGATGTCCTCGTCCGGCATCCGCAGGCGGAGCACAGCCTGCCGGCCTTCCGCCCGGTACTGCGCCAGCTGCTCATCGGTCAGGTGCCGGTCAAAGCCGTCGTAACCGAGCTTCGGGTCGCGGCCGGCGGCGCGGTGGCGTGCCTCGATCTCTTCAGGGGTGGAGAAGGACTCATAGATGAATCCGCCTTCATGCAGCCGCTTGATGACGTCCTGGTAGATGTCGCCGCGCTGGGACTGCCGGTACGGCTGGTGCGGGCCGCCCACCTCCACGCCCTCGTCCCAGTCGATGCCCAGCCACTTCAGCGCATCCAGCAGCTGGTGGTAGCTTTCCTCGCTGTCCCGCGCCGCATCCGTGTCCTCGATCCGGAAGACCAGCGTGCCCTTGGTGTGGCGCGCGTAGGCCCAGTTGAACAGGGCCGTCCGGATCAGTCCCACGTGCGGGGTGCCCGTGGGCGAGGGGCAGAAACGGACCCGCACGGGCGTTTCCGCGGTAACGGGGGGAATGGAGGCGGCAGGTGACGAAGAAGCGATACTCATAGTGGCTTCAACTTTACCCGCCCGGCCGCATGCCGCCTCCCGCCCTGCGGGCCGGTGCTAGCGGCGGACGATGGGGTTGGACAGCCGGCCGATGCCTTCGATTTCCACCTCGAAGCGGTCGCCCTCCTTGACCAGCCCCACACCGGCCGGCGTGCCGGTCATGATGACGTCGCCGGGCAGCAGGGTGAACGCCTGGGACACCACGGAGACCAGTTCGCGCACGCCCCGGATCATCTGGCTGGTGCTGCCGTCCTGGCGCACCTCGCCGTTCAGGCGGCCCTGGATCTGCAGGTCCTCCGTGTCCAGGTCGGTTTCGATCCAGGGGCCCAGCGGCGCTGAGGTGTCGAAGCCTTTGGCGCGGGTCCACTGCAGGTCGGTTTTCTGGACGTCGCGGGCCGTGAGGTCGTTGCCGCAGGTGTACCCGAAAATTACGTCGTCCACGCGGTCTTCCGGCACGTCCTTGCAGATGCGGCCAATGACCACGCAGAGTTCGGCTTCGAAGGAGACTTCCTCGGAGAACTCCGGCAGCACGACGGGGTCATTGGGACCCACGACGGCGGTGTTGGGCTTCAGGAAGAGCAGCGGCTGGGCGGGGACCTCGTTGCCGAGTTCATGGGCGTGCTCCACGAAGTTCCGGCCTACGCCGATCACCTTGCTGCGCGGAATGATGGGTGCAAGCAGCCGGACGTCCTCCAGCTTGTGGCGCACGGAGGTGCGCTCCACGCCGTTGAAGAAGGGGTCGCCGTGGATGACAGTGATTTCCTCACTGCCGGGGGCACCTTCCACAACGCCGTACAGGGGATCGGAATCGACGACAAACCTGGCAATACGCATGGCTCCTACCCTACCGTCCCGGCGGCGCCGGCTGCCCTTCACTCCCGCCGCGCAGGTACGAGAGCTGGGCCGCCACGGACAGTTCGGCGGCGCGCCGGACGGAAGGTCCGACGCCGGCGTAGACGGCGTCCGCCACCTCACCCACAGTTGCGTCCCGGCCCAGCCGGGCCAGTGCCGCGCGGATTTGCGCCAGCCGTTCCTCCCGGTGCGTCCGGTAGTCGCGGGCCGCAGACTCCAGGGACGGCAGCACCGGGCCGTGCGCAGGCAGTACCGTGGCGGGTCCCAGGGCCTCGAGCAGGTCCAGGGACGCGAGGTAATCGCCCAGCGTCCCGTCCGGATAGTCCAGCACGGTGGTCCCCCGGCCAAGGATGGTGTCCCCCGTCAGCACCGATCCGTTCCGCCCGTCCGCCGGCAAGTGGAAACAGGCGGAGTCGGAGGTGTGCCCCGGCGTGGCCACCACCAATATCTCCAGCCCCGCCGCCCGGATCACTTCCCCGGACGCCAGGGGTTTTCCCCCGCCATGGCAGTGGCTGGCATCCATGGCGCGGACGGGTGCGCCCGTGAGCCCGTGCAGGCGCGCGGACCCGGCAGTGTGGTCGGCGTGCCGGTGGGTCACCAGGATCAGCTCCACGGTGCCCACGCCGGCCAGTGCGGCCAGGTGCGTTTCATCCTCCGGCCCGGGATCCACCACCACCACGGCGGACTGCGCGGGGCCGCGCAGGATGTAGGAGTTGGTGCCGTCCAGGCTCATGGGGCCCGGGTTGGGGGCAAGGATGAACTGGGTGAGCCCGCTGCTGCGCTGCGGGCCCATGCCGGAAACTGACGTCACCACCCCATCCTTGCATCCGTGGGAGCCCCTCCCCCAGCGTGGCTTCTGCGCGCCGGCGGAATAAGAGGGCGCCGGCTGCGGGTTGGCACCAAAGACAGCACCACGATCTTCAGCAGGAAGCCGGATATCACCCATGAGCACAGCATCACTCGCAGACCTTCTCGCCCAGGCGGACGCCGACGGACACGACCACTCGGCCACCGAAAAAGCCACCGGCCTGCTGCACGTCCACAACCACGCCACGGGCAGCATCGTCTGGTTCCCGACGTGGCGGAAGTTCCGTGAAACCACGGACTGGTCGGAGGCCGTCGCCGGCATCGCCGCGGAACTGGATGCCGCCTCCGCGGCGGCAGACCAGGCCGGCGCCGCAATCGTTGCCGCGGACCTGGAATCCCTGCTGGACCAGGCTGCCCGGTCCGGCGATGCGAACGTCTTCGTCCAGGAGAACCTCACCCGGCACCTGACCAGGACCTGGGCTGTGGGCGATGCCGTGGCGAAGGCCACCAACAAGGACCCGTTCACCAGCGGCCCCACCCCCGCCGTCTTCGCCGGCTACCCGTACGACGTCTATGCCCAGGACGGTGGCGTGTTTGCCACGGCCCTCTGGAACGACCTTATCGACGCACGGCGCAACCGTGCTTTGGCGGAGGAAGCGGCCCGCAAAGCACTGAAACCGGTCTCCCGCAAAGCCATGAAGAACGCGGCCCGGAAGGCAGCACGCCGCTGACCAACCCGCCGCCGGCTGAAACGCAGAACGGCGCCTGACGGACCAAAGTCCGGCAGGCGCCGTCGTACGTTGAAGTTTGAAACTATGCCAGGCGGGTGAGCCAGCCGTGGGTATCCGGCTCGGCGCCGGTCTGGATGCCCAGGAGCTTCTCCCGGATGGCCATGGTGACCTCGCCGGCCTTGGCGTCCTCGGAACCGATGAACTCGGTATCGTCCTTGAGGACCCCGATGGGAGTGATCACAGCTGCGGTACCGCAGGCGAAGACCTCGGTGATCTCACCGGACGCCACGCCGTCGCGCCACTCGTCCAGGGTGATCTTGCGCTCGGCAACCTCGCGGCCCATGTCCTTGGCCACCTGGATGACGGACATGCGGGTGACACCTTCCAGGATGGTGCCGGTCAGCGCGGGAGTGGCCAGGGAGCCGTCCTTCATGACGAAGAACACGTTCATGCCGCCCAGCTCTTCCACGGCGTTGTCGTTGGCCTGGTCCAGGAACAGCACCTGCTTGCAGCCGTTGGCTTCGGCCTCCTGCTGCGCGATCAGGGAGGCAGCGTAGTTGCCGCCGCACTTGGCGTCGCCGGTGCCGCCGCGGCCTGCCCGGGCGTACTGGCGCGAGATCCAGATGGAGACCGGCTTGAGTTCGCCGCCGAAGTAGTTGCCGGCCGGCGATGCGATCACGCGGAAGGACACTTCACGGGCTGCCCGGACACCCAGGAAAGCCTCGGTGGCGATCATGAAGGGCCGCAGGTAGAGGGCTTCGCCGTCGCCGGAGGGCACCCATTCCTTGTCCACGGCCACCAGCTCACGGATCGCGCCAAGGAAGTATTCGGCCGGCAGCTCGGGCAGTGCAAGCCGGCGGGCGGACTTGTTCAGGCGTGCCGCGTTGGCTTCGGGACGGAAGGTCCAGACGGAGCCGTCCGCGTGCCGGTAGGCCTTGAGCCCTTCGAAAATCTCCTGGCCGTAGTGGAAGACCGCGGCGGACGGGTCGAGCACGATCGGACCGTAGGGTTCGATCCGGGCGTCGTGCCAGCCGCCGTCGCCGTCCGCGTCCACGCTGTAGTCGACGATGGCGGTGTGGTCGGTGAAGTAGTTGCCGAATCCCGGGTTTGCCAGGATGGCTGCACGCTCCTCGGCGGACTTCGGGTTCTCCGAGGGCTGCCGGGTGAATTCGACGCCATGGGCGGTCTGAGTCATGGTTCCTCCACGATCGGCCGCCCGGGGTTCAGCGCTGAACGGGAAGGCGGCATTTGGTGATTCGAGTAAAGCTTACGCCCGATGCCGGCGGCCCCGGCGCGGGCTACAGGCCGGCGGCGATGGCGTCGCCCACGGCGCTGGTGCTGCGTGCTGTGCCGTCGCGCTTTTCGACGTCGGCAACCACTGCGGCTTCGATCCTGCGGGCAGCGTCGGTGTAGCCGAGGTGGTCCAGCAGGAGCGCGGCGGAGAGGATGGCCGCGGTGGGGTCAGCCTTGCCCTGGCCGGCGATGTCCGGTGCGGACCCATGGACCGGCTCGAACATGGACGGCGCGGTGCGGTCCATGTTGATGTTGCCGGAGGCTGCCAGCCCGATGCCGCCGGTGACTGCCGCGGCGAGGTCGGTGATGATGTCGCCGAACAGGTTGTCCGTGACGATCACGTCGAAGCGGGACGGGTCGGTGACCATGAAGATGGTGGCGGCGTCCACGTGCAGGTAGTCGTGGGTGACCCCAGGGAATTCCTGGGCCACGGCTTCGACGGTGCGCTTCCACAGGTGCCCAGCGAAGACCAGGACGTTGTGCTTGTGCACCAGGGTGACGTGCTTGCGCTCCCGCAGGCTGGCGCGGCGGAATGCGTCGCGGACCACGCGCTCCACGCCGTGGGCGGTGTTCAGTGACACTTCGGTGGCTACCTCATGCGGGGTTCCCGCCCGCAGTGTGCCGCCGTTGCCCACGTACGGACCCTCGGTCCCTTCGCGCACCACGATGAAGTCGATGGTGCCGGGGTTGGCCAGGGGGCTGCCGACGGTTCCGTAGAGCCGTGACGGCCGCAGGTTGACGTAGTGGTCCAGGCTGAAGCGCAGCTTGAGCAGCAGCTCACGCTCGATGATGCCGGACGGGATGCGGGTGTCGCCGGGGGCGGCACCCACGGCGCCGAACAGGATGGCATCGCGGGTCCGCAGGTCTGCGAGGACTGCATCCGGCAGGGTCTCCCCCGTAGCCAGCCAGTGCTCGGCACCGAGCTCATAGTGCGTCGGCTTGAGCTCCACGTCCTCCGCCGCCACAGCCTTTTCCAGGACTTTGAGGGCCTCGGCAATGACCTCGGGGCCGATGCCGTCGCCGGGAATAACTGCAAGATCGATGGAGGATGCGCTCATGGTTTCAGGGTAGCCAAGACATCCATATGCTGGTCAAAACGTCTCAGCTTTTGGACATGAGCGCATCCGCCGGGAGCCCGCGGAGGAAGGAACCTACTCCGCGGGTTCCTCAAACTTGGGGAACACCGGGGTGGGAGCGGGCAGCGCCGTACCGGGCACGATCGGGGTTGGGATCGCCGCGAACTGCCGGGCGTCGCCTTCCGGCTGGCCGAGGGCATCCAGGAGCTTGGCCGTTGCGTCGGGCATGACGGGCTGGGCCAGGACCGCCACGATCCGCAGGACCTCCAGCGTCACGTACAGCACGGTGTTCATGCGTTCGACGTCGGTCTTCCGCAGCACCCAGGGTGCCTGCTCGGCGAAGTAGGCGTTGGTGTGGTGCAGCACGCCCCAGATGGCCTCCAGCGCGCGGCTGAACTCCTGCTTGTCGAAGGCGGCGCGGGCGGTTTCCAGCAAACCATTCGCCTGGGCGAGGATCGCGTTGTCCTCCGCCGTGAACGCTCCGGGCGTGGGAACGGCGGCCCCGCAGTTTTTCGCCACCATGGACAGGGAGCGCTGGGCCAGGTTGCCGAAGTTGTTGGCCAGGTCCGCGTTCATGCGGCCCACGATGGCCTCGTGGTTGTAGCTGCCGTCCGCGCCGAAGGGAACCTCACGCAGGAAGAAGAACCGCACCTGGTCCAGGCCGTAGCGGGCAACGAAGTCCGCCGGTGCCACCACGTTGCCCAGGGACTTGGACATCTTGACCCCATTGTTGTGCAGGAAGCCGTGGATCATGACGCGCTTGGGCAGTTCCAGCCCGGCGCTCATCAGGAAGGCGGGCCAGTAGATGGCGTGGAACCGGGAGATGTCCTTGCCGATGATGTGGACATCGGCGGGCCAGTACTTCCGGAACTTCTCCGAGTCCACGTCCGGGTACCCCACGCCGGTCAGGTAGTTGGTCAGCGCGTCCACCCAAACGTACATGACGTGCTTGTCGTTGCCCGGGACGGGGACGCCCCAGTCGAAGGTGGTCCGGCTGATGGACAGGTCCTCCAGGCCGCGCTTGACGAAGCTGATGACCTCGTTGAACCGGTATTGGGGTGCGCCGAACTCCGGGTGGGATTCGTAGAGGGCCAGCAGCTTGTCCTGGTAGGCGGAGAGCCGGAAGAAGTAGCTCTCCTCCGCCGTCCACGTGACCTCGGTGTCCGTCTCTTTCGAGTAGCGCACGCCGTCGTCCTTCACCACCGTCTCATCCTCGGCGTAGAAGGCCTCGTCCCGGACGGAGTACCAGCCCTCGTACTTGTCGAGGTAGATGTCGCCGTTGGCTTCCATCTTCTTCCAGATGGCCTGCGAGGCAGCGTAGTGGTCCGTGTCCGTTGTGCGGATGAACCGGTCGTAGCTGATGCCCAGGGCGGAGTGCGCCCCCTTGTAGACCGCAACGTTCCGGTCCACCAGTTCCTTGGGGGTAATGCCTTCCTTCTCCGCCGTCTGGGCAATCTTCATGCCGTGCTCGTCGGTGCCGGTCAGGAACATCACGTCAAAGCCGTCCAGCCGCTTGAAGCGGGCCATGGCGTCGGTGGCAATGTACTCGTAGGCATGCCCGATGTGCGGCACGCCGTTGGGGTAGGTGATGGCCGTGGTGATGTAGAACGGCGTTTTCTCTGGAGCAGTCACGGTGCGGACGGTTACCTTCGGTGCGTAAGGGGGCGGACTAGATCAGTTCTGTCAGGGTATCGCTCAGACGCACCAGTTCGTGGTCGTGCGAGGCCACCAGGACGGCGATGCCGTCGGAGGTGGTGTCCTTCAGGATGCTGATGATGCGGTTGGCGGAGGCACGGTCCAGGGAGGCGGTGGGCTCATCCACCACCAGCACCCTGGTGCCGAGGATCAGTGCCCGGGCGATGGCCACGCGCTGGCGTTCACCGCCGGACAGCTGGGCGGGGCGGTGCCGCATGCGGCGGCCCAGGCCCACCAGGTCCAGCAGGTCCTTGGCCATGTCCCGCCGCTGCTCCACTTCGCCGTCCGGAACGGCGGGCAGGAGGACGTTCTCCAGGGCGCTCATGCCGTCGATCAGGGCGCCGCCCTGGTCCACGTAACCGATCAGGGCACGACGGCGGTCGGCGATTTCGTCGTCGCCCATGCTTTCGAGCGAATCACCTTCCCAGAACACCCGGCCCGACGTCGGCAGGGTAAGTCCCGCGCCGACGGTCAGGATGCTGGTCTTGCCGGAGCCGCTTCGGCCGGCGACGCAGTGCATCTCACCGGCGTGCAGGGTCAGGTCGAAGCCTTCCACCACGCTGACGGCCTCGGCGCCGCCCTTGCCGCCGCCATAGCGGATGGTGATGTCGCGCATCTCCAGCGGCGTGGCGTGGTCGGCCGACTTGACGATGGTGTTGGCCCGGGTCTGCAGGGGGACCTCGTTGGAGCCGCTCCTGCGGCTGCGCTGGACGTTCGTCGGGTTTGTCATTGGACCACTTTCGTTGCAATCGGTATCCAGCAAATTACAGCCACCAGCCCGGCCACGGCAGCCCAGATGGCTGCATAGGGGGCCAGCAGCAGGCCGATGCCCAGGGCGCCCAGCACGCCCAGCGGCAGGGCCACGGTTCCCACCAGTGCGTTTTCGAACAACCGGACCTGGCGGAGCATGTCCGGGTTCCAGCCCATGGCCTGGAGGATGCCAAGGTACTGCCGTTTGGCATTGAGCTCGAACCGGCCCGTCACCAGGGTCAGCACCAGCCCCACGGCCACGCCGGCAAGTGCCAGCAGGATGCTGGGCAGCGTCACGCTCGCTGCGGCCAGCCCGCTCAGGGCGCTCGCACCGGCGGCGCGCGGAATGTCGATCAGCAGGGCGATCAGGCCGCCGACCGCGGCACCGAAGACACCAACCGCGACAGCCAGGGACAAGGTGTTGAACTTGTTGGTGCTCAGCTGCCGGTTGGCGAACGTCAGTGGCGAGTCGACCGGAATGAGGCGTTCGTCGTGCTGCGGTTCCTGGTCAATGACGTCGCGGTGCCGGAGCTGCCGGGCGGCAAACAGGGCCGCAGCGCAGTAGAGCACCAGGACGGCGGCGCACACCAGGGCGGTGGCCAGGCTCCAGCTCAGCAGGCTCAGCACGATGCCTGCTGCGGCGAGCAGCACGGCGCCGACGCCGAATTCCTCCAGCACCCAGCTGCGGATCCGCCGCTGGGTCCAGCCCATGGCCCGCAGTGTTCCGGCCTCGCTGCGGCGTTTGCGGATGTAGCTCACGGTCGATGCGCCCGTCAGGAGGGCGGCCCCGCACAGCGTCAGGAAGAGCAGGGTGATGTTGGTCCCGGAAAGAGCTCCGGCCACGGCTTCGGCGGCGTTCTGCCGGACCCAGGACTGCTGGACCGTGCCGAGGGCCGATTCCTTGCCGGCACCGTCCTTGGAGTAGCCCGGAACGAAGATGCTGGTGTCCTCACGGGCTGAGCCGGCCACCACGGTGGCGTCCAGGCCCATGTCCCGGATTTCGGCGGCAAGCTTCTCCACCTCGGGCTGGGCGTCCTTCCAGCTGCCCGGCGCCTTGGCGCGGACGCGGACGGCGTCGATGACGGCGGCGTTCTGCTTGTAGCCACGCGCTGCGGCGAGTCCGTAGTAGTCGGTGATGGCACCGGCGGACTGGCTGGCCAGGCCGGTGGCACTGAGTGATGGCTTCAGTTCCGCCGCCGGCACGTCCTTGCCGGCCGCGTCCTTCTCCAGGGTGAACGGCGTGGGGTCGTACCCGCCAAGCGGAAGCTTGTTGACGTCACCGGAGGCCGCCTCCACGGCGGCGGGGTCGAACGTTCCGTAGACCATGGGCAGCGGCGTAGCGGCCTGCTGCTGGCCGGTGGGCAGGTTGTCCCGGTAGGACCGCTCGTCCACGGGGTCGCGCTGGGTCTGGTCAACGGGAGCGCCGTTGGCGGCCTTGTCCGGCAGCCGGTTGACGGTGACCCATTCGCCGGGAACGGCGGTCTTGTCCACGGCGCCGTTGGCTGCCGTGTCACCGTCCGTGTACTTGGGGGCACCGGCAAAGTTCGTGCTCCACTTGGCCGGCGTGTACAGGCCGGGGTTGAAGTTCCCGTTGCTGCCCAGCAGGGACGAGTGGTCCGTAGAGCCAGGCCAGGACAACACGAAGGGGTCCTTGGAAACGAAGGGCAGGTAGTCCTTGCCCAGGGACTTCGAAACGGTCCCGATGTCCTTGACTACCTTGCCGGCGTCGTCAATTTCCTCGATCTTGACGTTGTACTTAAGGTCCAGTGACGTACCGGAGCGGACAATCAGCGGAACTGCCTGCGAGCCGCTGGTCAGCTGGCCGGCGCGCTTGGCCTGCTGGTACTGGGTCATCAAGGGGGCCCAGTACTTGAGCTTGACGCCCAGGAAGTCCGGCCCTTCCTTGAGCTGGTCCATGCTGATGCCCTTGGTGAAGAGCCCTTCGAGGTAGCGGCCCACGGCGCCTGCGTCCCGTGCATCAGCGGGCGGCGCCTTCTCCAGCGGAGCAAGGAAATCACCGGCGGAGCCGAGCAGTGCCCGTTCGGCGGCAGGGTCGACGGCGACGACGGACTCGGTGACCTCAGGGGCCAGCGGCAAGGCCACGGAGAGGTTGAAGAGGTTGTGCTCGGAGCCGCCGGCGGGGGCGGGGAACTTGATGCCGGTCTCCCCTTGCGCCGGGGCGATGCGGATGCTGCTGCCGCCCTGTGCCTTTTCCTCCACGAGGCGGGCCTTGCCCAGGCTGCCCTCGGCCGTGGTCTTGAAGAGCGTCTGTTCGGAGTGTCCGTCGGAGCTCACGGCGCTGGCGGTCAGGCGGTACTTCTTGGCAGCATCGGTCAGCACCGATTCGGCGGCTGGCCACTTGTCCGGGGCGGTGGCGCCGGCAGCCTGGTCCGCCGTGGCGGTGCCTGCCAGCCCGGCGTTGTAGCCGAGGTAGTCCATGGCGTCGAGGCGGGGGGTCTCAAGGTTCTGGGTGACGCGGGAGACCAGGCTGATGGGGGCCGCCACGGACGTGCCGGACAGCTTCCTGATGGAGTCCAGTTGGTCAAAGCCGATGCCGCCCGCGCCGTTGGCGATCTCGGGCTGCAGCAGCGCCCCGGAGGGCGCCTTCGCCTGGACCAGGATGTCGTAGAGCCCCCTCGAATTTTCATTGACCGTCCGGTTGAGCGCAGCCTGTGACTGGCTTTGGACGACGACCGACAAGCACATGGCTGCGATCAAGATGGCCGCGGTCAACAGCAGCACCCTGCTTCTGATGAACCTCTGGACGGCGTTCATGGAACTCCCTGAAACCTGGATTGCGTGCGCGCACATCCATCCCCCGGGCAGACGTGGGCAATGACGGACGGATGTGCAAAAGGTATTGGCCGGTCTGCCGGCTATGGCCCTGAATCAGGACGTAGCCATTGTAAGCAGACCGGCCAATCATACGTGGCTCCGCACGGACGTACCCTGCGGAGGAGCGGCTTTCGGCGTTTCGGCCGGTGTGTCGCGTTAGTCTTCCAGGTCCACTTCCCGGACCATCTCAGCGCCGATGCCGGCCTTGATGGCGTCCAGCACCTGCTGGGGAACGGAGCTGTCGATGGTGAGCAGGGCCAGGACCTGGCCGCCCTCGTTGGAGCGGGCCACCTGCATGCCGGCAATGTTGATGTTGTTCATGCCCAGGATGTGGCCGATGGTTCCGATGACGCCGGGGCGGTCGGTGTAGGCAACCACCACAAGGTGCTCGCTGATGGGGATTTCCACCTCGAAGCCGTTGATGCCCACGAGCTTCTCGATCTGCTTGGGGCCGGTCAGGGTGCCGGCCACGGAGATCTGGCTGCCGTCGCTGAGGGCGCCGCGCAGGGTCAGGACATTGCGGTAGGACTCGGTCTCCGGCGTGGTGATGAGGCGGACGTTGATGCCGCGCTGCTCGGCGATGACCGGGGCGTTGACGTAGGAAACCTGTTCGGTCACGACGTCGGCGAAGATGCCCTTCAGCGCCGCAAGTTCCAGCACCTTGACATCGAGGGAGGAGATTTCGCCGGCGACTTCAACGTCGAACTGCGTCAGGGACGCGTGGGTCAGCGCGGTGAAGATGCGGCCGAGCTTCTCGATCAGCGGGATGCCCGGACGGACGTCGGGGGCAATGACGCCGCCGGCGACGTTGACGGCATCCGGGACCAGCTCTCCCGCGAGGGCAAGGCGGACGGACTTGGCCACGGAGACGCCGGCCTTTTCCTGGGCTTCGTCGGTGGAGGCGCCCAGGTGCGGGGTGACCACCACGTTGTCGAGCTTGAAGAACGGCAGGTCGGTGCTGGGTTCCTTGGCGAAGACGTCCACGCCCGCGCCGGCGATTTCGCCGTCCTGCAGGGCCGTGAAGAGCGCTTCTTCGTCAACGAGGCCGCCGCGGGCCACGTTGACCACGTAGGCGGTGGACTTCATCTTCTTGAATGCGTCCGCACCAAGCATGCCCACGGTCTCGGGGGTCTTGGGCATGTGGATAGTGATGAAGTCGGACTGGGCCAGGAGCTCTTCCAGGGTGACCAGCTGCACGCCGAGCTGCGCGGCGCGGGCCGAGGTGATGTAGGGGTCGTAGGCCAGGATCTTGGTGTCGAAGCCCTTGAGGCGGGCGGCCACCAGGGCGCCGATGCGGCCCAGGCCGATGATGCCGATCTTCTTTTCGAACAGTTCGATGCCGGTGTACTTGGAGCGCTTCCATTCGCCGTCCTTGAGGGCGGCGCTGGCCTGCGGGATGTGGCGGGCCAGGCTGAGGATGTGCCCCACGGTGAGTTCCGCGGCGGACACGATGTTGGACGTGGGGGCGTTGACCACCATCACGCCGGCCTGGGTGGCGGCCTTGATGTCCACGTTGTCCAGGCCGACGCCGGCGCGGGCGATGACCTTCAGGTTCTTGGCCGCGGCGATCGCTTCGGCGTCCACCTGGGTGGCGGAGCGGACCAGGATGGCATCCACGTCGCTGATCGCCGAGAGCAGCTGGGAACGGTCGGCGCCGTCGGTCTGTCGGATTTCAAAGTCCGGGCCAAGGGCCTCGACGGTGGCGGGGGAAAGTTCTTCGGCGAGCAGTACTACGGGTTTTGACACGGCTGATCCTCTGCGTTGCAGTCCTGGGGATGGAAACAAGTCTAGGCCGACGGAAAGGCCGGGCTCACATTGTTAAGTGTGAACCCGGCCTCACCATTGGGGTCTATGCGGTTGCGCTGGCAGCCTTAGCGGGCTGCGGAGCCTTCCACGTAGTCCACGTCCTGCTGCTGCCAGGAGAACAGGGAACGCAGTTCGCGGCCGACAGCCTCGATGGGGTGCTGCTCAGCCTTGGCGCGCAGTTCCTTGAACTCGACGGCGCCGTTGTCCTGGTCTTCGATGAAGCGCTTGGCGAATGCACCGGACTGGATGTCGGCCAGGACGGCCTTCATGTTTTCCTTCACCTCGGGGGTGATGACGCGGGGGCCGGAGACGTAGTCGCCGTACTCTGCGGTGTCGGAGACGCTCCAGCGCTGCTTGGCGATGCCGCCCTCCCACATGAGGTCGACGATGAGCTTGAGCTCGTGCAGCACCTCGAAGTAGGCGATCTGCGGCTGGTAGCCGGCCTCGGTCAGGGTCTCGAAGCCGTACTGGACCAGCTGGGAAACGCCGCCGCAGAGAACGGCCTGCTCGCCGAAGAGGTCGGTTTCGGTCTCTTCGGTGAAGGTGGTCTTGATGACGCCGGCGCGGGTGCCGCCGATGGCCTTGGCGTAGGACTTGGCCAGCTCCCAGGCGTTGCCCGATGCGTCCTGTTCGACGGCGATGATGTCCGGGATGCCGCGGCCGGCTTCGAACTCGCGGCGCACGGTGTGGCCCGGAGCCTTCGGGGCCACCAGGATGACGTCAACGCCTTCCGGTGCCTTGATGTAGCCGAAGCGGATGTTGAAGCCGTGGGCGAAGGCCAGGGCCTTGCCGGCGGTCAGCTTGTCCTTGATGGAGTCGTTGTAGATGGCGCGCTGGTGTTGGTCCGGCGCGAGGATCATGATGACGTCGGCCCATTCGGCAGCGTCGGCAACGTTCTTGACCGTGAAGCCGGCGTCCTCGGCCTTGGCGGTGGACTTGGAGCCGTCCTTCAGGGCGATGACGACCTCGACGCCGGAATCGCGCAGGTTCAGCGCGTGGGCGTGGCCCTGGGAACCGTAGCCAACGATGGCAACCTTGCGGCCCTGGATGATCGACAGGTCGGCGTCATCGTCGTAGAACATTTCAGTCACTTGCGTAACTCCTCTTGAGTGGTTGTAGATAGTGGTCTTGCGGTGCTGCGGTTACGGGCGCGTGGTCTCGCCTGGACGCAAACGCCTAGGCGGAGCGGAGCGCCCGGTCACTCATGGAGCGGGATCCCCGTCCAACGGCCAGGGTGCCGGACTGCACAATTTCGCGGATGCCGAAGGGCTCCAGCACTGAGAGCAGGGCTGTGAGCTTTTCGGGGTGGCCGGTGGCCTCGATGACGACGGAGTCGGTGGACACGTCGACCACTGAGGCACGGAACAGGTCTGCGGCCTGGGTTACCTGCAGGCGTGTTGCGGCATCCGCACGTACCTTGACCAGGATGTGGTCGCGCTGTACGGAAGATTCTGGGGTCAGCTCAACGATCTTGATGACGTTGACCAGTTTGTTGAGCTGCTTGGTGACCTGCTCGATGAGGTCGCCGTCGGCGTCGACCACCACCGTCATGCGGGACACGCCCGGCACTTCGGTGGGGCCCACGGCCAGGGAGTTGATGTTGAAGGCGCGGCGGGCAAAGAGGCTGGCCACGCGGGTCAGGACGCCGGGCTTGTCCTCAACCAGGACGGAAAGTGTGTGGCGGGTCATGCTCAGTCTTCCTCTTCCCATTCCGGGGTCATGTTGCGGGCAACCTGGATCTGGTCGTTGCTCACGCCGGCGGGCACCATTGGCCACACCATGGAGTTGGGGCTCACCACGAAGTCGATGACCACGGGGCGGTCGTTGATTTCGAGGGCCTTCTGGATCGTGGCATCGATGTCTTCTTCGCGTTCAACACGGAACGACGCGCAGCCATAGGCCTCCCCCAGCTTGACGAAGTCCGGGATGCGGACCGTGTCATGGCCGGTGTTGAGGTCGGTGTTGGAGTAGCGGCCCTCGTAGAAGAGGGTCTGCCACTGGCGCACCATGCCCAGCGAGGAGTTATTGATGACAGCTACCTTGATGGGGATCTTGTTGATGGCGCAGGTGGCCAGTTCCTGGTTGGTCATCTGGAAGCAGCCGTCGCCGTCGATGGCCCAGACCACGCGGTCCGGGTTGCCCACCTTGGCGCCCATGGCTGCCGGGACGGCGTATCCCATGGTGCCGGCGCCGCCGGAGTTCAGCCAGGCGTGCGGCCGCTCGTACTTGATGAACTGGGCGGCCCACATCTGGTGCTGGCCCACGCCGGCCACATACACGCCCTCGGGCCCGGTCAGTTCGCCGATCCGCTTGATGACCTTCTGCGGTGCGATCAGGCCGTCGTCCGGTTCCGTCCAGCCCAGCGGGTAGGTTTCCTTGAGATTGTTCAGGAAGGCCCACCACGTGGTGAGGTCCGGGGTACCGGAAGCATCGAACTGGCTGCGCACGGCCTCGGTCAGTTCCGGGATGATCTCCTTGACCGACCCGACGATGGGCACATCAGCGGTGCGGTTCTTCGAGATTTCGGCAGGATCGATGTCGGCGTGGATGACCTTGGCGTTGGGCGCAAAGGTCTTCAGCACCCCGGTGACGCGGTCATCGAAGCGGGCGCCGAGCGTGATCAGCAGGTCTGACTGCTGCAGGGCCGTGACGGCGGAGACGCTGCCGTGCATGCCGGGCATGCCGACGTGCTGCGGGTGGGAGTCCGGGAACGCGCCTTTGGCCATCAGGGTGGTCACCACCGGAGCGCCGGTGGCTTCGGCGAGGGCCAGCAGCTCGGCCGAGGCGTGCGCCTTGACCACGCCGCCGCCCACGTACAGCACAGGCTTGGTGGATGCGGCAATGAGCTTGGCCGCTTCGCGGACCTGCTTGTTGTGCCCGCGGGTCACCGGCCGGTAGCCCGGCAGGTCGATCTTCGGCGGCCAGGAGAAGGTCATCTGGCCCACCTGGGCATCCTTGGCAACATCCACCAGCACGGGGCCGGGACGGCCGGTGGAGGCCAGGTGGAAGGCCTCTGCCATGACGTGCGGGATGTCGTTGGGGTCGGTCACCAGGAAGGAGTGCTTGGTGATGGGCATCGTGATACCCACGATGTCGGCTTCCTGGAACGCGTCGGTGCCGATCACGCCGCTGGATACCTGGCCGGTGATGGCCACCAGGGGCACGGAGTCCATGTGGGCATCCATGATGGCGGTAACGAGGTTGGTGGCGCCGGGGCCCGAGGTGGCGATGCAGACGCCCACCCGCCCGGTGACCATGGCGTAGCCTTGCGCGGCGTGGCCGGCTCCCTGTTCGTGACGGACCAGCACGTGGTTCATGGTGGAGGCCATCAGGGGGTCGTAGGTGGGCAGGATCGCGCCACCAGGCAAACCGAAAATGTCGTCGACGCCGAGTTCTTCGAGCGAGCGGACGATTGCTTGCGAGCCGGTCATCACCGTCGGGGGTACGACGTTGTTCGGCCCAAGGACAGGAGAGACGGCAGCAAGGTCGGCGACGACGGCGGCATGGTCAGCCGTCCGGTCGGCGCGTTCCGGAGCCTTGGGGGCTCCAGCGGACTTGGTGGCCATCAGCGAGGGGCTGATGGGCGATCCTTTGCTCATCGGACTCTTCCTTGTGGATCTTCTCTGGTTCTGGAACTGGTTTGGAACGGTGGGAATAAAAAAACCCCTCGGCCTGGCGGCTTGGTGAGGGGTTTGCGCGTGACTGTTCGTTACCAGGGGCTAATGTGCCACGCGCTTGGTAAGGACGACGACGACGGTGCCGGCGGTAACGAAAGTCATGCGTTCAGTTTTCCCTCTTGGCAAGATGGGTGTCAACGAGCAACAACCCTATCTCACCATGTGGACTCCGTTGTCCACCCTTTGATCCTATCCCGCCGGATGGGGCGGGCCGCACCGCATCCGTTGCGAACGGATCACACGCCGGTGTAGGCGCCTTGGCTGGCGCTGTGGACCAGCTTCGCGTACTTGGCGAGCACGCCCTTGGTGTACCGGGCGGGCAGCGGCTCCCAGCCCACCTTGCGGGCCTCAAGCTCAGCGTCATCCACCAGCAGGTCGAAGCTGCGCGCTGCGATGTCCACGCGGATCCGGTCACCGTCCTTCACGAAGGCGATGGGGCCGCCGTCGACCGCTTCCGGCGCCACGTGGCCGATGCACAGCCCGGTGGTGCCGCCGGAGAAGCGTCCGTCCGTCAGCAGCAGGACGTCCTTGCCGAGTCCCGCGCCCTTGATGGCGCCGGTGATGGCGAGCATTTCGCGCATGCCCGGTCCGCCCTTGGGACCTTCGTAGCGGATGACGACGACGTCGCCGGCCTTGATCTCCCCCTTGTCCAGGGCGTCCAAAGCGCCCTGCTCGCGCTCGAAGACGCGGGCGGTGCCCTCGAAGACGTCGGCGTCGAAGCCGGCACTTTTCACGACCGCGCCTTCCGGAGCCATCGAGCCGTGCAGGATGGTGATGCCGCCGGTCTTGTGGATCGGGTTGTCGAGTGCGCGCAGGATCTTGCCGTCGACGTCCGGCGGGTTGATGGCCGCGAGGTTCTCCGCGACGGTCTTGCCCGTGACGGTGAGGCAGTCGCCGTGCAGCAGCCCGGCGTCGAGCAGTGCCTTCATGATGACCGGCACGCCGCCGATCCTGTCGACGTCGGTCATGACGTAGCGGCCGAACGGCTTGAGGTCACCCAGGTGCGGGATCCTGTCCCCGATGCGGTTGAAGTCGTCCAGGGTGAGTTCCACCTCTGCCTCGCGGGCAATCGCCAGCAGGTGCAGGACGGCGTTGGTGGAGCCGCCGAAGGCCATGGTGACGGCGATGGCGTTCTCGAACGCCTCCCTGGTCATGATGTCGCGGGCCGTGATGCCCAGGCGCAGCAGGTTGACCACCGCTTCGCCGGACTTGCGCGCGAACTCATCACGACGGCGGTCTGCCGAGGGCGGTGCGGCAGAGCCGGGGAGTGACATGCCCAGGGCCTCCCCGATGCAGGCCATGGTGTTGGCCGTGTACATGCCGCCGCAGGCACCTTCACCCGGGCAGATGGCCTTTTCAATGCGGGTGAGGTCCTCCATGCTCATCTTGCCGGCAGCGCAGGCGCCCACCGCTTCGAAAGCGTCAATGAGGGTGACTTCCTTTTCGGAGCCGTCCTCGAGCTTGACCCAGCCGGGCATGATGGACCCCGCGTAGAGAAAGACGCTGGCAAGGTCCAGCCGGGCGGCGGCCATGAGCATCCCGGGCAGGGATTTGTCGCAGCCGGCCAGCAGGACGGAGCCATCAATCCGCTCGGCCTGCATGACGGTTTCCACGGAGTCGGCGATGACCTCGCGGGAGACCAGTGAGAAGTGCATGCCTTCGTGGCCCATGGAGATGCCGTCGGACACCGAGATGGTGCCGAACTGCATGGGGAAACCGCCGCCCGCGTGGACGCCTTCCTTGGCGCCCTGCGCCAGCCGGTTCAGCGAAAGGTTGCAGGGGGTGATCTCGTTCCAGGAACTTGCGACGCCCACCTGGGGCTTGGCGAAGTCGTCATCGCCCATTCCGACGGCCCGGAACATGCCGCGGGCGGGCGCCGCGTGGATGCCGTCGGTGACGACGCGGCTGCGGGGCTTGATGTCCGGCGTGCTTCCGGTTGTGGTCTGGGCGTCACTCATAGGGGAAAGTCTAGGGCTCGGATGCTGCCTGAACGACCTCCCGTGGCCGGATCCGGCGAAAATCCCGAAAGATCCCGGACCAACCAGAGGATGGGGATCTCATACTGTGAGACCCGGACGACGTTGCGTTCCACGGCAGCGCTCCGGCCGGTGTTTTCAGCGGGCCTGTCCGGCGTGCCGCGGCATCTCTGGACAGCAGTGGTGACCCGACGTAGCGTCGGGGACAGGACACCCGCCACCCGTAGAGAAGGGCCTGCCATGGACATTGTTTTCTGGATCATCCTCATAGCCGTCGTCGCCGTCATCATTTGGTGGCTGGTCAACCGCAACAAGTCTGCCAACGCGCCGGGTGGATCATCAGCCGGCGCGACGACTGACCGGCCCCGCGCCGATGGAGCCCTCGAAGGGGGCAGCGCCGCCGCGTCGGCCGCGGCCGCCGGGACCACCGGCATTCCAACAGCAGCCGGATTCGGAAAAGCCGCAGAACCGGCAGCGCCCGCCACAGCCGAAGAGCCGGCCGACTCGTCCGCCACGGCCTCGCCGGCGGCCGGGACCTCCACTCCCGCGTCCAGTGAGGCATCCGGCGAGGCAGGCCACGGCGCTTCCGGCACCGGGATGCCCGCCAGCGCCACCGGACACGACGAACAACGGTCGCAGGACCTGGATGCAGACCAGGCCGAATGGGAAACCCAGTGGTCCGAGGCCGGCTCCGGGTCCCGGTCCGGCTCCTCCGTTGCCGGTGGGGCGGCAGCCGCCCAAGAGGTCGCGCCCCACCCCGGGACCAGTCCGGATGCACCATCCGGACAAGCAGCCGCAGCGGCGACCCGCCCCGTCCACCACGACGAATACACGGCCCCCCATGCCCCCACACTTCCCGGCGCCGAAACAGCCGCAGTGGAGGGCGTGGACGACGGCGGCACGGCAGCCGGCGGGCAGGCGCCCCAGCACCTGGCGGACGGATACGGCGCAGCAGACCAGCACGAGCCCGCGCCGGTCTCCGGCGGCAGCCTCGGCGACGCCGGCGATGCCGAAACGCTGGAGCGCGCCCAGTCCTCCGCACTGGTGGAAAACGGCGCGGACCACCACCAGCCGTCCGGCCAGGGACAGGACGCCGTTCAGGGATTGACGCAGGGATCCGCACCCGGCCATGGCACCACTGCCGCCGAGCCTGCCGGACACCTTGCAGCCGATGAGCCCTACGGCGCGGGCTCGGCTGCACCCGGCCCCGACGGCAGCGGACCGGCGGACTACACGGTCAAGGGCGATGCCGCCGCAATGGTCTACTACGAAGAAGGACATCCGGACTATGAGCAGACCCGGGCGGAAGTCTGGTTCGAATCTGCCGCGCATGCGGAGGCCGCAGGCTTCCGCGCTCCACGGCGCAGACGGCTCTAGCAGGAGGAAGGCCCGCCGCATTGCGGCGGGCCTTCCGTGCCTTGCCCTGTTCCTGGTGCTGGCCGCCTGCACGGGCACGCCGGGGCCGCCTGCACCAGGCACAAACCCTGCCGCCGCGGGCACCCCGCCGGGAGCCGCCGTCGCCAGCTCCGCTCCCCCGGCCACCGAATCCGCCGGCACAGCCCCTGTCCATGCCCCACCCGCTGTGCAGGAACGGTTGGAGCTGCAGTTGGACACGCCCTGGGCGGCGGTCTTCCTCCCCGACGGCACCGCCGTCATTTCCGAGCGCGGGACCGCACTGCTGAAGGCCGTTCGGGACGGCGCCGCCCCAACACTGGGGAAGGTGCCCGACGTGGCGCCCGCAGGAGAAGGAGGCCTGCTGGGCCTGGCGCTTTCGCCGCATTTTGAGGCTGACCACTCCCTCTATGCCTACACGACCACCGGGGAGGACAACCGGGTGGTCCGGCTTACCGTCGAACGCGGCGCTGATGGTTCACTGACGCTGGGCCGGCCGCAGACCGTCTTTACGGGAATACCCAAAGCCGGCACCCACAACGGAGGCAGGATCCGGTTCGGCCCGGACGGGTTCCTGTATGTGGGCACCGGCGACGCCCAGCGCCGCGAGCAGGCCCAGGACCCCGCCGCCCTGGGCGGGAAGATCCTTCGGCTCACTCCGGACGGCGCCCCCGCGCCCGGCAAC
This sequence comes from Arthrobacter sp. NicSoilC5, assembly GCF_019977395.1. Taxonomy (NCBI): domain Bacteria; kingdom Bacillati; phylum Actinomycetota; class Actinomycetes; order Micrococcales; family Micrococcaceae; genus Arthrobacter; species Arthrobacter sp. NicSoilC5. Next base: position 1,239,500 of record NZ_AP024660.1, read on the forward strand.
CCGTTCGGGAACGCCGTCTACAGCCTTGGCCACCGGAACGTCCAGGGCCTGGCGTGGGACGAAGCAGGCCGGCTCTGGTCCACCGAGTTCGGACCGGACGTGGACGACGAGCTGAACCTGATCCTGCCCGGCGCCAATTACGGATGGCCGGACGTCACCGGGGCACCGCACCGCGCCGGCTTCGAGGACGCAAAAGTCGTCTGGCCCTCCACCCGTGAGTCCTCCCCCAGCGGGCTGGAAATATCCGGCGGTACCGCCTACCTGGGTGCGCTCAGGGGCGAACGGCTCTGGACCGTGCCGCTCAAGGGAACAGACACCGGGCAACCTGTGGCCTATTTCACAGGTCAATACGGCCGGATCCGGGACGTCATCCGGGCACCCAACGGCAGCCTATGGATGCTCACGAACGGCAAAAACCCTGATTTTGCGCTGATTTTGCGGCTCCCACAGTGAATCAGGAACCCACTGGAGCGCCGATTTCACTTGCACCAAAAGTTCGTGTAGAGTTTCATGTCGTTGCGGAGATCAACGGGAAAGAAAAAGCCCGGGGATGGAAGCAAAAAAGATGCACCTCTAGCTCAATTGGCAGAGCAATTGACTCTTAATCAATGGGTTCCGGGTTCAAGTCCCGGGGGGTGCACCACTGGGAAAACAGCCTCCGGTTTGTGGAAACACAGACCGGGGGCTGTTTTGTTATGTGCCCCGATCATCGATTGCTCCGTACTTGTCTTTATCAGGGCTCAAAACGGCAAGTACGGAGCAATCGATGGTGCCGGGCACAAAAAAGCGCGGCCCTGGTTCTTCCAAACCAGGGCCGCGCTTTCCTGACGCTGCCTGCAGCGTCAACGGTTACTTGGCGACGTTGTCCATAAGGGCTCCGGCGTTGCTGGGCGTCGTGGAGAACTGGCTGGCCAGCTCCCGGACCACAGCTTTGAGTTCCTGGCGGAGCAGCTCAGGGTCGATTGACGCCGATGCCAGGACCGAGCGCTCCATCTCAACAGCCTGGGCAACGGCTTCCTTGCCCTGCTCGGTCAGCGACACCACGTGGCTCCTACGGTCCGAGGTGCTGCGCACCCGGGCAATGTGGCCGTGGGACTCAAGGCGGCTGAGGGTCTTGCCCATGGTCTGGGCCTGTACGCGGACGTACTGGGCAAGCTGGGCCTGGGTCATGGGCCCTTGCGCGGCAAGGACCTCGATGGCGATAACACCGGCATGGGTGAGGCCGATGGCGCCGAGTTTTTCGTTCCAGGAGTGCTCAACGAGTCGCGCAGCAGTGGACAGAAGGCGCCCTGTGGGCCAGTGATCCATATCAGGCATAGCAGCCAGTATAGCCAAATGCCGATTAGCACTCGTTCCACCTGCTTACTAGGCTGTTGTGTCCCGCCCGCAACAAGGAGAAAAACAATGGCTGAAAGACTCGTTACCGGCGACAAGGCACCGGCTTTCACCCTGCAGGATTCCACCGGCAAGGACGTCAGCCTGGCTCCCCGGCCTGGCCGCTCCACCATCGTCTACTTCTACCCGGCCGCCTCCACTCCGGGCTGCACCAAGGAGGCGTGCGACTTCCGGGACAGCCTTGCCTCCCTGCAGGCCGCCGGCTACGACGTCCTGGGGATCTCCCCCGACCCCGTGGAGAAGCTGGCAAAATTCGCGGACAAGGAGTCCTTGACGTTCCCGCTGCTTTCGGATGCCGACCATGCCGTGGCCGGGGCCTACGGCGCCTGGGGCGAAAAGAAGAACTACGGCAAGACGTACGAGGGCCTGATCCGGTCCACCATCGTGGTGGACCCGGACGGCAAGGTGGCACTGGCCCAGTACAACGTCCGGGCCACGGGCCACGTGGCCAAGCTTCGGCGGGACCTGAACCTGGACGCCTGACCCGGCCGGGGCCTGCCGGGGACACCGCCCGGCGCAACGCTACAATGGACTCTGGCATCCGGCGTCGAACGCTTGGCGTTCCCGTCAGGAAGCCGCGCGCGAGTGGTGAAATTGGCAGACACGCAGGATTTAGGTTCCTGTGCCTTCGGGCGTGGGGGTTCAAGTCCCCCCTTGCGCACACTGGGAATCCCCCGGCTCCGGCCGGGGGATTCCTGCGTTAAGCGCCCGGCGGTCCTGCCGGCTGGTTAGTGCCCCGAATCGAAAAACTCCAAAGATCCACCCATCCATTGCTGCCCACCGGCCGAATAGCCATTGAGACACCAGCCAAGGGCAGGTGCCCACCCCCCAGGCAGGCTGCACACCACGAACACACAGTCCGCAGTCGGCAGCAATCGATCCAAGGAGAACCACAATGCAGACCTTCAAGCGCACCACTTTCACCGTCGCAGGCGTTGCAGCAGCTGCTCTGCTCAGCCTCACCGCGTGCGGCGGTTCCGGCAGCACCTCCGGCTCCTCGGCCTCCTCCGCGCCGATGTCATCGGCGCCCAGCTCCAGCATGGCGTCCCCGTCCTCAAGCGCAATGGCCAGCTCCTCGGCGGGCACCATGGACCCGGCAGCAAACCTGGTTGGTCCCGGCTGCGCCGCCTACGCCAAGCAGGTTCCCACCGGTGCGGGTTCCGTGGAGGGCATGGCCCTTGACCCGGTCGCCGTCGCAGCCTCCAACAACCCCATCCTGACCACGCTTACCGCGGCAGTTTCCGGCAAGCTGAACCCCAAGGTTGACCTGGTGGACACGCTCAACGGTGGCGAGTTCACCGTGTTCGCACCGGTGGACGACGCCTTCAAGAAGATCGACCCCGCCACCATCGAAACGCTGAAGACGGACGATGCGCTGCTGAGCAAGATCCTCACCTACCACGTAGTCCCCGGCCAGATCACCCCGGACAAGATCGCCGGCACGCACGCCACGGTTGAGGGCGGCTCCGTCACGGTGACCGGCAGCGGCGACAACCTTAAGGTGGACAACGCCAACGTGGTCTGCGGCGGCGTCAAGACCAAGAACGCGACGGTCTACCTGATCGACTCGGTCCTCATGCCCAAGTAGGCCCTCTCTCCGCCCCCCAACACAGGGCCGGGTCCGCCAATAGACCGGCGGACCCGGCCCTGGCGCGTCATGTGCCAGCCTGGGGCCGGCCGCAAGCCCCGTCCTCTAGACTGGTCCCGGCCCGCAAGCGGCGGAGACGGCAGCATCCAGAGGTGATAAACGAGTGCCCAGCAGTACATCGCGGCGGACGGTCATCAAGGCCGGCGCCGTCCTCATGGCGCTGGGCGTGACGTCGTGCACGGGCATGCCGTCCCCCTCCCCCACGTCCGGCACTCCCAGTTCCCCTCCGGCCGAGCCCCAAGCCACCTTCAATTTCGGCACCGCGGCCCAGCCCCTGGGCCTGGACCCGGCCCTGTCCAACGACGTGGAATCCCAGCGCATCACCCGCCAGATCCTCGAAGGCCTGGTGGGCGTGGACCAGACCACCGGCAAACCCACGCCGCTGCTGGCAACCGAATGGAACGAGTCCAACGAGGGCCGGACCTACACTTTCAAGCTCCGCACCGGGGTCACCTTCCAGGACGGCACCCCGTTTAACGCCGACGCCGTCTGCGCCAACTTCAACCGCTGGTTTGCCTTCCCTGCCGAGCTGCGGAAGCAGGCTCCCGGCAGCTCCTTCAAGGGCGTGTTCAAGGCCCACTCCGACGAGCCCGGACTTTCGATTTTCAAGAGCTGTACCGCGGTGGCACCGGACACGGTACAGATCGACCTCACCCAGCGATTCACTGCCTTCCTCCAGGCACTGACCCTCCCGGCCTTCGCGATCGCATCCCCGGCCGCCCTGGCCTCGGGTAAAGCGGACGTCCTGGACCAGAACCGGGGCGGCCAGGCCATGTCGGCCTTCGCCACGAATCCGGTCGGCACCGGGCCCTTCACGCTTGCCGCCTGGGGCACCGCCAACGTCACCCTCGCCAGCAACAAGACCTACTGGGGCGACCGCGGCCAGATCGCCACCATCAACTTCCTGGCCTACAACCACCCCCAGACCCGCCTCCAGGCGCTGCTGGACGGCACGATCGACGGCTACGACGCCGTCACCGTGGGAAACTTCGACCAGTTGGTCAAGCGAGGCAAACAGATCGTGCAGCGCGACCCGTTCTCCGTGATGTATGTGGGCATCAACCAGGACATCCCGATACTCCAGAACCAGAAGATCCGGCAGGCGGTGGAGCTTGCCATCGACAAGGAAACGTTGATCCGGAAGTTCTTTATCGACAACACCGCCAAGGCCACGCAGTTTGTCCCGCCCAAGATCAGCGGCTTCAACAATGACGCGCCGGAACTTGGACACGATCCGGCCAAGGCCAAGGACTACCTCAAAGAGGGCGGCTACGCGGGCGAGGAACTGAAGTTCTACTACCCCTTGAACGTCACCCGGCCGTACCTGCCCACCCCTGAAAAGGTCTATGCCGAGCTCAGCCGCCAGCTCACCGCCGTCGGCTTCAACATCCGGCCCGTGCCGGTTGACTGGTCGGACGGCTACCTGCAGAAGGTCCAGTCGGCCGGCGACCATGCCCTCCACATCCTTGGCTGGAACGGCTCGTACTCCGACGCCGACAACTTCGTGGGCCCCCTCTTCGGGGAGAAGAACGGCGAGTTCGGGTACCAAGATCCCCAGGTCTTTTCAAAGATCAACCGTGCACGGGGGCTCCCTGACGGGAAAGAGCGGGATGAGCTTTATCACACCATCAACGCCCAGATCGCCGCGACGGTACCGGCGGTTCCCATCGCCTTCCCCATCTCCGCACTTGCCCTGTCAGACCGCGTGCTCAGCTACCCGGCTTCACCGGTCTTAAACGAAGTTTTCACGAAGGTCCAGCTAAAGCCTTGACGGCCCGGGCCAATTTCAGTATGCGGGCCGCGCGGGGATATTCTGTGACAGCCAGAGCCGCTGCAATCGGAGACTGATCGTGACCTTCATTTCCAAGACCCCACACGCCGACGTTGTCCTGATAGGCGGCGGCATCATGAGCGCCACGCTGGGGGCATTCCTCAAGCAGCTGGAGCCGGACTGGACCATTTCCCTGTTTGAGCGGCTGGACCAGCCTGGCCTCGAAAGCTCGGACCCCTGGAACAACGCAGGAACGGGCCACGCCGCCCTTTGCGAACTCAACTACTCGCCCGCAGCCAAAGACGGCTCCGTCAGCCCGAACAAGGCACTGCTCATCAACGAACAGTTCCAGCTCTCCCGCCAGTTCTGGTCCCACCTGGTGGACAACAACCTCATCGGTTCCCCCAAGGGCTTCATCAACACCGTCCCGCACATGAGCTTCGTGATCGGCGAAGACCACACCAGGTTCCTGAAGACCCGGTACGAGGCACTGAAGCCGCACCCCCTGTTCCGGAGCATGGAGTACTCCGAGGACCACGCCCAGATCGCCAAGTGGGCACCGCTGATCGTCAAGGGCCGCGACCCCCAGCAGCGTATTGCCGCCACCCGCGCCGCCGAGGGCACCGATGTGGACTTCGGCGCACTCACCCGCGAGCTGACCAGCTACCTGGGGAACAACGGCGTCGAAATCAACTACGGCCACGATGTCACCGGGATCTCCCGCGCCTCCGACGGCGGCTGGGACCTGACGCTGAAGCACCCCCGGTCAGGGGAACACGGCAAGATCCACGCCAAGTTCGTCTTCGTCGGCGCCGGCGGCGGTGCCCTGCACCTGCTCCAGGCCTCCGGCATCCCGGAAAGCAAGGGCTATGGCGGATTCCCGGTCTCCGGCCAGTTCTTCCGCTGCACGGACGAAACCATCGCCGCCCAGCACAGCGCCAAGGTCTACGGCCAGGCCTCCGTGGGCGCGCCGCCGATGTCCGTTCCGCACCTGGACACCCGCTACGTCAACGGGAAGCGTTCGCTCCTGTTCGGCCCGTACGCAGGCTTCTCCACCAACTTCCTGAAGAACGGCTCCTACCTGGACCTGCCCTTGTCCATCCGCCCCGGCAACATCATTCCGATGCTGGCCGTGGCCAAGGACAACATGGACCTCACGGCCTACCTGGTCAAGGAAGTGGTCAAGCGCCACGACCAGAAGGTCGAGGCGCTGCGCGAGTACTACCCCGAGGCAAAGGGCGGGGACTGGGAACTCATCACCGCCGGCCAGCGTGTACAGATCATCAAGAAAGACCCGCAAAAGGGCGGCATCCTCCAGTTCGGTACTGAAGTGATTGCCGGCCGTGACGGCTCCATCGGTGCGCTCCTGGGCGCTTCGCCGGGGGCGTCGACCGCTGTCCCCATCATGATCGAGCTGCTCCAGAAGACGTTCCCCAAGAACTTCAAGGGCTGGCAGTCCAAGCTCAAGGACATGATGCCCGGCTACGGGGTGAAGCTGGATGAGAATCCTGACCTTGCCGCGGAGCTGGAACGGGCAACGGCCGCGTCCCTCCAGCTGGAGAGTGTTTCCGCCAGCCACTGACCCTGCCGGGGCCAGCGGCTGGCACCCCCAGGGCTTGTACCAGTCACTTAGACCCCCAGGAGACCGCCCATGTTCCGGTTGGCGCACCTTTCCCTGGCGAACCGGGCCCTGATCGCGCTGATCACCGTCTTCGCCTCGGTCTTCGGCGTGATCACCATGTCGTCGCTGAAGCAGGAACTCATTCCCTCGATTGAGTTCCCGCAGATCACAGTGCTCACCTCCATGCCGGGTGCGTCGCCCGAAGTGGTGGACAAGCAGGTCAGCGGTCCGCTGGAAAAGGCGCTGAACGGCGTGGAGGGGCTGGAATCCACCTCCTCCACGTCGCGGACCGGCGTCTCCCAGATCACCATGGTGTTCACCTACGGATCGAACCTGGACCGGGCCCGGAACCAGATCGACCGGGCCATTTCCAATGCCAAGCGGACGCTGCCCAGCGACGTCCAGCCGCAGGCCATCGCCGGAAGCATCAGCGACTTCCCGATTGTTTTCCTCGCCGTCTCCTCGGACAAGCCACTCAGTGAACTGAACGCGGACCTCCAGCGCCTCAGCGTGCCCAGGCTGCAGAAGATCGACGGCGTCCGCAGCGCCGACGTCACGGGCGGCGCCTCCCAGCACATCGAGATCCTCCCCCGCACCGACGCCATGGCGGCGGCGGGGGCAGGCGTCACGGCCATCCGCGACGCCCTGTCCAACAACGGCGCGCTGATCCCTGCCGGAACACTCGAGGACCAGGGCAAGACCCTCTCGCTGCAGATCGGCAGCCCCGTCGATTCCCTCGATGCCATCAAGGCCCTGCCCCTTTCCGGCTCCAAGAACGCGGCGACCATCGGCTCCGTGGCCGATGTTTCCCTCAAGGACGACGAGCGCACCTCCATCACCCGCACCAACGGCGCCGAGACGCTGGCCGTCTCCGTGACCAAGAAACCCGAGGGTGACACGGTGGCGATCTCCCACGCGGTGCGGGACGCCCTGAATGAACTCGAGACGGAACTGGGTTCGAACGCCAAGTTCACCCCCGTCTTCGACCAGGCGCCGTTCATCGAAAAGTCCATCAAGGACCTCACCACGGAAGGCCTGCTGGGGCTGGGGTTCGCCGTCGCCGTCATCCTGCTCTTCCTGATGTCTGCCCGGTCCACCCTGGTCACGGCGGTCTCCATTCCCCTGTCCCTGCTGATCACGTTCATCGGCCTGTCAGCCACCGGCTACTCACTGAACATCCTGACGCTGGGCGCCCTCACCATCGCGATCGGGCGGGTGGTGGACGACTCGATCGTGGTCATCGAAAACATCAAGCGGCACCTCAGCTACGGCGAGGAAAAGTCGACGGCGATCCTCACCGCCATCAGGGAGGTGGCCGGCGCCATCACCGCCTCCACCCTGACCACGGTGGCGGTGTTCCTGCCCATCGCGTTTGTCGGTGAACTGGCCGGTGAACTGTTCCGGCCGTTCGCCCTGACAGTCACCATGGCCCTGCTGGCGTCGCTGCTGGTATCCCTGACCATCGTTCCGGTGCTGGCCTACTGGTTCCTGAAGAACCCCAAGGGCGGCCCCGCCGGCGCGGCCGCAGGATCCCCCGAGGCGCGGCGCATTGCCGATGAGGCCAAGGCAAGGGCCCACGACGCCGAGCAGCGCAGCCGGCTGCAGCGCGGCTACCTTCCCATCCTCCGGTCCACGCAGAAGCACCCCGTCATCACCCTGGTGGCGGCTGTCCTGGTGCTCGGAGCCACCGGTGCCATGACCCCGCTGCTGGCCACCAACCTCCTGGGAAATTCCGGGCAAAACAGCCTGACTGTGCGCCAGGTACTGCCGGCCGGAACCAGCCTGGCCGACACCAGTGCCGCCGCCATCCGCCTCGAAGGGGTCCTCCGCGGCATCGACGGCATCAAGGATGTCCAGGTCACGTCCGGCAACGCCCAGGCAGGCTTCGCCGCACTGACCTCCACCGGCTCCTCCAACTCGACGTTCACGGTGGTGACCGACGAAAAGGCCAACCAGGAACGGCTCCAGGACACTGTGCGCTCGGAGCTTGCGAAGGTCCCCGATGCCGGAAAGATCTCCGTAGGCACCCAGCAGGGCGGGTTCGGCACCTCGTCCACCGTCGACATCACGCTGAAGGCTGCCACCAGCGCCGACCTGCAGTCGGCCAGCGACACCATGGTGGCCGCCATGACGGGCGTCCCCGGGACCAGCGAGGTGGCCAGCAACCTTGCTGCCAGCAACCCCGTGGTGCAGGTCAAGGTGGACCGGGCCAAAGCCGCGGCCGCCGGCCTGAACGAGGAACAGGTGGCCGGCGTCCTGGCCTCCACCATCAGCCCCATCCCGGCCGGCACGGTCCGGATCGACACCAACGACTTCCCCGTCCGGATCGGCCAGGGCACCAAGTTCACCAGCATCGATGCCGTCCGCAACATCCCGCTTCCGGCGGGCGGCCGGCCGGTGACGCTGGGAAGCATCGCGGCCGTGGAGCAGGTGGACGTCCCCGTCTCCATCACTGCCAGCAACGGTGAGCGCACCGCCAAGGTGTCCATCACGCCGTCGGGCTCCAACCTGGGCGCAGTGAACACCGAAGTCCAAAAGCGCCTGACCGACGTCCAGCTGCCGCCGGGAGTCACCGCCACCATCGGTGGCGCCACCACCCAGCAGGCAGAATCCTTCCGGCAACTGGGCCTGGCCCTGCTGGCAGCCATCGCCATCGTGTACGTGATCATGGTGGCCACCTTCAAGTCACTCATCCAGCCGCTGATCCTGCTGGTCTCGGTTCCGTTCGCGGCCACCGGTGCCGTGGCCCTACTGCTGCTCACGGGCGTGCCGCTGGGCCTGCCGTCGCTCATCGGCATGCTGATGCTCGTGGGCATCGTCGTCACCAACGCCATCGTGCTGATCGACCTGATCAACCAGTACCGGCAGCCACGCGACGGCCGGCCGGGCATGAACGTGGCGGACGCCATCACGAACGGCGCCCGGCAGCGGCTCCGGCCCATCCTCATGACGGCACTTGCCACGGTCTTTGCCCTGACCCCCATGGCCCTGGGCCTCACGGGCGGCGGCGGATTCATTTCCCAGCCGCTGGCGGTGGTGGTCATCGGCGGCCTGGTGTCCTCCACGGCGCTGACCCTGATCCTGGTTCCGGTGCTCTACCGCCTGGTGGAAGGCCGGCGCGAGAAGAAGGCGCTGCTGCGGGACCTGCAGGCCCGCCCGGAACCCGGGCCCGGTGCGGACATCGACGCCGAATTCAGGGATTGGACCACCGGCCAGGTCCCCAAAGTCAGCGGCCGCCGGGCAGCGCCCGGCGCCGGATAAGGCCCAACGCTGCAGCGATGCCCGTACCAGATCCTGGTGCGGGCATCGCTGCGTTCCAGGGCATGGCACGGAAGCAGGGGCCGGGAATAATCCGCGGGACATGGTGTTACAGAAGGCAATAGATGCAAATGCATCTAAATTGGTCTACACTGGAACCAAGCCAGCAAGTCCAGGAACGGAAAGGCACGTCATGCAGATCGGTGTATTCAGCGTCAGCGACATCACCACGGACCCCACCACGGGCCGCACCCCCACCGAACACGAGCGCATCAAAGCCTCGGTGGCCATTGCCAAAAAGGTCGAGGAAATCGGCATGGATGTCTACGCCATCGGCGAGCACCACAACCGGCCTTTCTTTTCCTCCTCCCCCACCACCACCCTGGCGTACATCGCAGCCCAGACCGAACGCATCATTCTCTCCACGGCCACCACGCTGATCACCACCAATGACCCGGTGAAGATCGCCGAGGACTTCGCCATGCTTCAGCACTTGTCCGACGGCCGCGTCGACCTGGTCCTGGGCCGCGGCAACACCGCGCCGGTCTACCCGTGGTTCGGCAAGAACATCCAGGACGGCGTGGAACTGGCCATCGAGAACTACAGCCTCCTGCGCAAGCTGTGGGATGAGGACACTGTGAACTGGTCCGGCAAGTTCCGCACCCCGCTGCAGAACTTCACCTCCACCCCGCGCCCGCTCGACGGCGTGGCCCCCTTCGTGTGGCACGGTTCCATCCGCACGCCGCAGATCGCCGAGGTGGCCGCCTACTTTGGTGACGGTTTCTTCGCCAACAACATTTTCTGGCCCAAGGAGCACTACCAGCAGCTGATCGGCCTCTACCGGGAGCGGTACGAGCACTACGGCCACGGCAAGGCGGACCAGGCGATCGTGGGACTCGGCGGCCAGTTCTTCATGCGCAAGAACTCCCAGGATGCGGTGAAGGAATTCCGCCCGTACTTCGACAACGCCCCCGTCTACGGCCACGGCCCGTCCCTGGAGGACTTCACCTCGCAGACACCGCTGACCGTGGGGAGCCCCCAGGAAGTCATCGAAAAGACCCTGGCCTTCCGCGAGTACTTCGGCGACTACCAGCGCCAGCTGTTCCTGATCGACCACGCCGGCCTGCCGCTGAAGACCGTCCTGGAGCAGCTGGACCTCTTCGGTGAGGAAGTGCTGCCGGTCCTGCGCAGGGAGTACGCAGCCCTTAAGCCCGCCCACGTTCCGGAGCCGCCCACCCACGCAGGACGCGTGGCCGCCCTGCTGGCGTCACAGGACGCCGGCAAAGCCACCCCGGTGGCGTAATGGCTGCGGGAGGATCGGAATCGCCGGTGCGGCTGGCGGCGGAAACCTGGGAATCGCTGTTCCGGGCGCAGGTGGCTGTCATGCGGAAGCTGCAGTCCGGACCGGCGTTCCGGAAGCTTGCGGTGAACGAATACGACGTCCTGTTCACGCTCTCCCGCTGCCCGTCCGGCTGGCTGCGGCTCAACGAGCTCAACGACAACGTCCTGTTGAGCCAGTCAAGCCTCAGCCGGCTGGTGGAGCGGCTCGAAAAGCGGGGACTGGTGGCCCGGATGCCGGCGCCGGAGGACGGCCGCGGCGTGCTGCTCAAGCTGACGGACGAGGGCCGGGAACTGCAGAAGGAGATCGGCCGCGAGCACGTGCGGGACATCTCGGCCCTGGTGGGCCCCGCACTGACGGCCGCTGAGCAGAAGGAACTCATGCGGCTTACCGACAAGCTGCGGAACTCGCTGGGGAAGCGCTAGCCCAGCTGCACGAGCCGGGCGGGGTCCTCTGCCGGCAGGTCCCCGTCCACCACGGCGGTCACGCGCAGCTGGTTCAACACCAGGCTGCCGCCCACCGTGGAAAGGAAGGCCGTGTCGGACGAGTCCCGGCCCGCAGTGATGCGCAGCATCGACTCCCGCGGGGCAAGCCCCGTGGGGTCGATGACGTGCCAGGCACCCTCCACATAGGCTTCCGCCACGGCGTGGAAATCCATGGGATTCAAGCCGGGGGCGTAAACAGCCGTGAGGCGGGCGGGGATGTCCTTGGACCGCAGCAGGGCAATGGCCAGGTGCGCGAAGTCCCGGCAGACCCCGCGCCTGCTCAGGAGCGTCTCCACCGCGCCATCCGTGCCACGGGAGGAGCCGCTGATGTACCGCAGTTCGCCATTGACCCACTCGCGGACCGCATGCACCAGGTCGGCCCCGTGGACCCCGCCGAATTCCGCGTAGGCGGTCGGCAGCAGCCGGTCCGACTCGGCATACCGGCTGGGACGCACGTAGCGGATGCGGTCGGCCAGGCACGCCTCCTCGGGCACGGCGCGGCCGGTCACCGTGGCCGAATATTCCACCGTGACTTCGGCAGGCTCGGCGAACTCCATGTAGTGGAACCGGCCGCCGTGGTGGTCCGAAATTTCCGTCAGGGGAACCTCCGCACCCCCGGCCGTCACGGACAGGGATTCGTCAAAGGATGAGTAGCCGCTGTTCCTCGCCACGGCAATGGCCATGGCCACCTTGGTGTTGGCGATTGTCTTGAAGGCCAGGCGTGCGGAAACAGAGCGTTCCATGAATCTCCGGGGGTGTTGGGGGTGGAAGGCAAGTCGGGCGCACCGGCACCTGGTGGGCGCGGGCAGCGGGACTAGTTTTTGACCTTCAGCGACATTAGCATCCGCTGCACGTTGGCGAAGTCAGGGCTCCCGTTGACGTACTGGGCCGCCTGGTCCAGCGTGTCGAACGCCTTCGCCGGGGCCACCTTTTCGTCCGGCGCGAAGGCCTTGAGGGCCACCAGGTCCCCAAACGAGTAGTCCCCCTTCCCGGCCGGACCACGCACCACGTTGCGCAGCTCGCACGCCTTCCCGTCGGTTCCTCCCACCAGGTTGGTGATGCCGTAGGAACCGAAGTAGCGGTAACCCTGGATCACCCGGTAGACCATGCGTGGCGGGATGGTTCCCTCCCCACCCTGTGCGGCAAGGTCGAACGGTACGCTGCTGATCACCGTGTACGGGCGCTGCGCACTGTCCGGGCAGTCAACGGACGACGGCGGCAGTCCCGTCCGGAGCGAAGCCATGAAGGTCCCGTCGGGCTTCTTCACGTCGACCTTCAGTCCGCCCGCAAGGATGCCCTCCTCCGGCGCCACGGACTGGGCGATCCAGTCCGCCGGCAAATCGAAGCTGACGGTCTTTGCGGGATCGGAGAACGTCTTCCAGGACGTGGCGGTGGGCACCGCCTGGGGTTCGCCGGAGGCCGGTGCTGCTGTTGTTGCACTGCCGGCCGGCGCCGCTGCCGTGGCGCCGGCGGCCGCCCCGTCGGCCGGAGAGGCCGTTCCGGACGCTGCCGGCGCTGAAGGGTCCGGCTGCGCGGTCCATCCGGGGCCGGCCGCCTGCGGTGCCGAACATGCTGCCAGCAGAACGGCGCCGGCCACGAGGGAGATACCGGAAAGAACAGCCTTTACTGGCGCGCCTGTCATGAGGCCCAGCCTAACGGGGACCATCCCGCTCTCCCGCCTGCCGCGGCGGTGTTTCCTGCATCCGGGACACGCACCCCCGGCTCCTCCCGACCGGCCCCCGCCCAGCCGCAGGCCGGGCACCCGGCCCGGCGTGTCGCCGTCGGACGTTTACCACCCCGGCCTGGGACTAGGCTGGAGGCTATGTCGGAAGAGCAGCACGGCGCAGCCGAAGAGAATCCCGCGGACATTTCCGCCCTGGACATTGCCGACTGGCGGCTGCGGACGTTTGCGCTCTACGACAATGTCCGCCGGATCTCCGCCGAGAGCCCGTCCGAGGCGCACTCGTACTGGCGCCACCAGCGGGACCTGATGTTCGCAACGCACCCGGCCTCCGCCCTGACAGCGGCGGACAAGGCGCGCTTTTCCGGCCTCAAGACTGCTGACTACGATCCGATTTACCGCTTCCATGTCCCGCTCACCAAGGAAGGTGCAGGCCGGGAGATGAGCGTGGACACGGGAACCGACGGCGTGGTCAACTTCGTCCGGCTGGGAACGTTCGACCTGCCGGAAATGGGCCAGCTGGGGGTGTGGAAGATCCATGGGTACGGCGGCGGCATCTTCGTTCCGTTCCGCGACGCCACGGCCGGCCAGCCGGGTGGAACCTATGGGGCCGGCCGCTACCTGCTGGACACCATCAAGGGCGCGTTCCACGGGGTCAGCGGCACGGGTCCCGGCGCCACCTTTGTGCTGGACTTCAACTTCGCCTACAACCCCTCCTGCGCCTACAACGAGGCGTGGGCCTGCCCGCTGCCCGGGCCATCAAACCGGCTGGCAGTGGAAATTCCCGTGGGCGAGCTGTACTGATGCCGGCCGTCCCCGGTAACGCCGCGTGAGGGAGGGCCTGTCCGCACCCGCCGCCACGGAGACCGCTACCCGGCGCTTTCCCGCCACCAGGCACTACCGTGGTGTCCTGCGCTTTCCGGTCATCCGGCAGCTGCTGCGTTTTTCCGGCGTCGGGGTTATTTGCACCGCGGCGTCCCTGGGGCTTTACGCGCTGCTGCGGCCGTGGCTGGGCGCCCAGTTGGCCAACGCCGTGGCGCTGGTCCTCACATCGCTGCTGAACACGGCCCTGAACCGGCGGCTGACCTTCAAGATTGCCGGCCAGCAACGCCGAACCCGCGACCACCTCAACGGCCTGGTGGTGATTGCCGTGGCCTTGGTGATCACCGGCAGCAGCCTGGGCGTGCTGCACTGGTTCAACCCGGACGCCACCGTGGGTGACGAACTGGTGGCCACCACGCTTTCCGGCTTCCTGGCCACCGCCGTGCGCTTCAGCATGCTGCGGCACTGGATTTTCCGCCGCGCGCGCCACCGCTAGGGTCGTCCGGGGGCTACCGGCCCTGGCCCGCTCCCAGGTTCCTGACCCCGGCGACGGCCGCCTGGACGGCAGCCGCGGCAGCGTCGAGGTCCTCCTGCGTCACCGCGGCGTCGAAGCTGAAGCGGACCGCCGTCTGGGCCACCTCTGCCGGAATACCCATGGCGGTGAGCACGGCCGACGGCGCGTCCGAGCCCGCGGCGCATGCCGAGCCGCTGGAGCAGACCACGCCGCGGCGTTCCAGCTCGAGGAGCACCGACTCGCCGCTGGTACCGGGGAAGCAAAACGACGCCACTGATGGCAGCCGCTCGGACGGATGCCCGGTGAGGACGGCATCCGGCACGCCTGCCAGGACGGCTGCAATGAACCGGTCCCGCAGCGCTGCAACCCTTGCCTGCTCCCCTGCCTGCCGGTCCCGGGCAAGCGTGAGGGCGGCGGCGAGCCCCACCGCGCCGGCAACATTTTCCGTTCCGGACCGGCGGCCCCGCTCCTGGCCGCCGCCGTGGATGACCGGTTCCAGGCGCGTACGGCTCCGGACAAACAGCACTCCGCAGCCTTTGGGTGCGCCCAGCTTGTGCCCCGAGATGCTCATCGCATCCACGCCCAGCGGGCGGGTGTCGAGCGGCAGCCAGCCGGCGGCCTGGACGGCGTCGGTGTGGAACGGGATGCCCTGGGCGCGGGCCAGTTCCGCCAGCCCGGCGATGGGTTGGATGGTTCCCACCTCGTTGTTGGCGTACATGATGCTCACCAGCGCGGTTTCCGGGCGCAGCACCCGGGCAAGTGCTTCGGGCGTGACGCGGCCGGTTGAATCCACCGGGACCACGTCGACGGTAAAGCCGTGGAAGCGCTCCAGGTAGCGGGCGGATTCCTCCACGGCGGGGTGTTCGACGGCGCTGATCACCACCCGGTCCAGCAGCGGGTTTGCCGCCTGCCGGGCCAGGGCAATGCCTTTTACCGCCAGGTTGTCCGCTTCGGTTCCACCCGAGGTGAACACCACGTCGCCTTGCCGGCAGCCAAGGACATCCGCCACGGCCCTCCGCGCCTGCGCGAGAGCCGCGGCCGCCGCCTCGCCCAGGGTGTGGTGGCTGGAGGGGTTCCCGAATCCACCGGTGAGGTAGGGCCACATGGCGTCCAGCACCTCACGGCGGACCGGGGTGGTGGCGGCGGCGTCAAGGAAGATCACGGCAGCCTCACCCGGCGGCCAGTTCGACGTCGAGGCCCAGGTCCAGCGCGGCCACGGAGTGGGTGAGTGCGCCAACGGAGATGACATCCACACCAGTGGCCGCGATGGCCGCGACCGTGCCGGTGTTCACGTTGCCGCTGGCCTCCACCCGGGCACGTCCGGCCACGAGGGCAACCCCGGCTGTGAGCTCTTCGATGCTGAAGTTGTCCAGCATGATGGTGTCCACGCCAGCGGCCAGCACGGGTTCGATTTGTTCCATGCGGTCCACCTCGACTTCGAAGTGGGTAGTGTGTCCCAGCTGTGCCTTGGCGGCCAGGAGGAGGGCCGTGAGCTTGGCCGGGTCCCCGCCGGTCATCACGGCAAGGTGGTTGTCCTTGGCCAGCACGGCGTCGGAGAGGCTGTACCGGTGGTTTGCACCGCCGCCGCAACGGACCGCGAACCGTTCCAGGATGCGCAGGCCGGGGGTGGTCTTGCGCGTATCGGTGATGCGGGCCCGGGTGCCCTCGGCGAGCCGCACGAATTCGGCGGTCTTCGTGGCGATGGCGGACATCCGCTGGACAAGGTTGAGCGCCACGCGTTCTGCCAGCAGCACCGAGCGGGCACTGCCGGTGACCCGCGCAAGGTGCATTCCGGCGTCGAACGATTCCCCGTCCGCCACCAGCAACTCCACCTGCGTGGCGGGGTCCACCAGCTCCATGGCGTCGCGGAAGACGGTGGCTCCGCTAAGGACGCCCGGCACGCGGGCGTTCAGGACGGCGGTGGCGCGGGCACCGGCGGGGATGAGCAGCTGCGAGGTGATGTCGCCGGAGGGTGCGTCCTCGGCGAAGGCCCGCTCCAGGATGTCCCTGACGGGGGCCGACGGAAGGGTAAGGTCCAGCGGTGGGCGCCGAAACACGGCCTGGTCGATCACGGCGGGTTCAGTCATGGAGCAGGCTCGCTTTCGGGCGGAGGGAAGTCGGGTTGTCAGTTTCGACGGGTTCGTCGCTGCGATAATGCGCCCCCAGTGATTCACAGCGTTTGAGGGCAGCGCCCACCAGCAGCTGCGCGGCCAGCAGGAGGTTCCGGTTCTCGCAGGCAACAGGGTCAGCAGCGGACTCAACGGCATCAGGACGGACGACGGCGGCCCAGGACTCAAGCGTCCGGCCGGCCTCGGCCAACAATTGCCCGGAGCGCAGCACTCCGGCGTGCGAGGTCATGAGGCGGCGTAGAGCCTCCCGGGAAAACGGCCCAGACCCGCCCGCACCTTCAAAACCAGCAAGGACGGTGACGTGCGTACTCGCGTTTCGCGGCAGGGGTGCGGAATCGTGCGGCAGTTTCGGAGGTCCCGAAAGCGCCGTTGTCGCGTGAGCGTCCGCATCGGCCGCCGAGCTTGCGAGGCGTTCGCCGGTGCGAGGCGCGAGCGCAGGCGCCGAGGGACCTGCGGAGCTGCCCTCCAGAAAGTCTTCAACAGCGCGGCGGCCGAAGACGAGTCCCTCGAGGAGGGAGTTGCTGGCCAGCCGGTTTGCCCCTTGGACGCCGGTGCACGCGACCTCCCCGGCGGCGTAAAGGCCCGGAACGGTGGTGCGGGCGGAGAGGTCGGTGGTGACGCCGCCCATCCAGTAGTGGGCTGCGGGAGCGACGGGAACCAGTTCGCGGGTCCAGTCGATGCCGGCGTCGAGGGTTTTGCGGGTGAGGGTGGGGAACCTTTGCCGGAGGAAGCCCGCGCCCTTGGCCTGCTCGACACCCCGGGCGTCGAGGTAGACGTGGCCGTTGGGATCGCCCAGCTTGGCCAGGTGGAGGGCGATGCTGCGGGATACGACGTCGCGGGGCGCCAGTTCGGCATCGGGGTGGTAGGCCTGCATGAAGCGGCGTCCGCCGGAGTCCAGCAGGATGGCTCCTTCGCCGCGGACGGCTTCGGAGATCAGCAGTGGCCCGTCCAGCCGGGCCGGGTGCGCCGTGGCGGAGCTGACCAGGCAGGTGGGGTGGAACTGGAAGAACTCGAGGTCTGCCACTGCCGCTCCGGCGCGGACGGCGAGCGCCAGTCCGTCGGCGGTGGCAACAGCGGGGTTGGTGGTTTGGGCAAACAGTTGTCCTGCTCCCCCCGAGGCAAGCAGGACGGCATCCGCATCCAGGTCCGCGGGCCGGCCGTCCTGGAGGTAGTGGACTCCTGCCACCTGCCCGTCCCGGGTCACCAGGGCGGTGGCCTGGGCGTGCGTGAGAATGGTGAGCTTCCCGTCATCCCGCCGCGACAGGACGGCCTGGATCAGCGCCCCGGCGACGCGTGCACCTGTGGCGTCTCCTCCTGCATGCAGGATCCGCGGGGCACTGTGGGCTGCTTCGAGCCCAAGGGCCGGGCCGCCGTCGTGCGTGGCCCCGGCCGTCACCGCCCCGGCGTGGCCCGCATCGAAGGCAACACCGTAGCGCTGGAGGCCGGCAATGTCCCGCCGCGCCTCCGTGCACATCAGCCGGACTGCGGCCTCGTTGCAGTGCCCGGCCCCGGCGCGCAGGGTGTCGGCGATGTGCGCGGCAACGGTGTCCCCAGGTGCAGGTTCGGCGAGAACGGCCGAAATGCCGCCCTGCGCGTACCAGGTGTTGCTGTGGTCCAGCGCGCCCTTGGTCAGCAGCACCACGTCCGCGCCGGCATCGGAGGCAAGCAGTGCGGCGTAGAGCCCTGCGATGCCGCTTCCGACGACGGCCAGGCGGCGCGTCATCACGGCCTCGCGGCGAGCATGCGCTCGAGCGCCGTCCTGGCGTTGGCCTGCACGTTGTGGTCCACGGTGATGCGGTTGACCACGCGGCCGGCCACCAGTTCCTCCAGTACCCAGGCGAGGTAGCCGGGGTGGATCCGGTACATGGTGGAGCACGGGCAGATCACCGGGTCCAGGCAGAAGATGGTGTGCTGCGGGTACTCTGCGGCCAGCCGGTTGACCATATTGATTTCGGTGCCGATGGCGAACGTGGTGGGCTCGGTGGCGGCGGCGATGGCCTTCTTGATGAAGTCCGTGGAGCCGGCGGAATCCGCGGCGTCCACCACCTCCATGGGGCATTCCGGGTGCACGATGACCTGGACACCGGGGAAGTCCGCCCGGGCCTTGTCGATCTGGGCCACGCTGAAGCGCTTGTGGACGGAGCAGAACCCGTGCCAGAGGATCACGCGGGAGTCAAGGAGCGCCTGTTCGTCGTTGCCGCCCAGGTCCTTGCGGGGGTTCCACATGGGCATCTGGTCCAGGGGCACCCCCAGGGCCTTGGCCGTGTTGCGGCCCAGGTGCTGGTCGGGAAAGAACAGGACCCGCTGGCCCCGCTGGAAAGCCCACTCCAAGACCGTCTTTGCATTCGAGGAGGTGCAGACGATGCCGCCGTGTTCACCGCAGAACGCCTTCAGGGCTGCGGAGGAGTTCATGTAGGTCACGGGAATGACCGGGACCCGGCCCTCGGCGTCGGGCTCGGCGCCGAAGATCTCCGCGAGCTGTTCCCAGCACTCCTCCACGGAATCCGCGTCCGCCATGTCGGCCATGGAGCATCCGGCGGCCAGGTTGGGCAGGATGACAGCCTGGTCGAGGGTAGAGAGGATGTCCGCGGTTTCGGCCATGAAGTGGACGCCGCAGAAGATGATGGCTTCCGCCTCCGGCCTGGTCAGCGCGGCGTTGGCGAGCTGGAAGGAATCACCCACGAAGTCGGCGTACTGGATGACCTCGTCCCGCTGGTAGAAGTGGCCCAGGATGACGGCCCGCTCCCCCAAGGCGGCCTTGGCGGCCCTGATCCGCTCGCCGAGTTCGGCGTCGCTGGCCCGCTTGTACTCCTCGGGCAGCTGGCCCTGGCGCGGGGTGCCGGCAGGAGCAGGATCGGCACTTGACGCACCCGGGCCATAGGCGGGAACGCCCGCCAGTGCCTCGGCCAGGTCGTAGTCCCACGGGCCCTTGGCCAGCGCCGGGCTGCAGGTGCTGCCTTTAGCGGCCGCGCCCTTCTCGGCCTGTTCGCGCGTGATCAGCTGGATTGCCGTGTTGACGCTGCTCATGGTGTGCTCCTGTTGTCTGGGTCAAGGCCTGGCCGGCCGGTGTAGCGGTAGAGGCGGGGCGGGCGGTGCTTCCCGCCCTGGAGGTATTCCCCGGTTTCTTCGATTTCCGGGGTCGATTTGAGTTGGCGGCGGAAGTTGGCCGGGTCCAGCTGGCGGTCCAAAACGGCTTCGTAGACTTCGCGGACCTGGGCCAGGGTGAAGTACTCGCCCAGCAGGTGGTAGGCCACCGAGCCGTAGGCCAGCTTGTTGCGGAGGCGCCAGAGGGCGTAGTCCACGATGGCGTTGTGGTCGAAGGCAAGGTCACCCAGGCGGTCGGCCCGGAACCACTTCACGTTTTCGGATTCGTCCGCGAGCGCTGCCTCCGTGGGCTGGACCAGGGCCCAGTAGACGATGGAGACCACGCGCTGGGTGGGCGAGCGGTGCAGGCCGCCGAAGGCGTACAGCTGCTCCAGGTAGCGGGGCGCCAGGCCCGTGGTCTCCTGCAGGTTCCTGGCGGCGGCGCTTTGGAGGGACTCGTCGTGGCTGAGGGGTCCGCCCGGCAGCGCCCACAGCCCCTTGAAGGGTTCCCGGATGCGGCGCACGAGGGGAAGCCACAAAGTTGGCCGGCCTGAGGACTCGCTGGGCCGCAGCGCGAAGATCACCGTGGAGATGGCCAGCGACGGCGGCGCGGCCTGCCGCTCGGAAACGTTCGCCGAACTGTAGTACACCCGATCCACCGCCTTCCGTCACCCTCGACCGCCCCCGGGTGTTCTTTCGCTTAGTTATAGTCACCTTGACCAAAACTAATTCTACGGCCGGGCGCCCCCGAAACGGAAATATTTCTGCATCCCAGTCGCGGCCGCGGCCTGCCGCCTCCGAAACCCTCTTCCCGCATCCCGCGGCCCCCGTCCTCCCGTCCATTTCCGGGCGCGTTCCGGAGGCGGTAAATTCAAGAGGTCCCACGAGGACCCCGGACCCCAGAGGCCGGACCCCCAACCAGCCCCAGAAGGTGCATTGCCCCATGACGACGAAGTCCGGCGCGACCACGTCCGCCACATTCCCCACCAAAGCCACAGCCGGCCACAGCATGAAGCCCCGGCAGCTCACCATGATGGGGCTGGGCAGCGCCATCGGCGCGGGGTTGTTCCTGGGATCCGGTGCCGGCGTCCAGGCGGCCGGTCCGGCAGTGCTCCTTTCCTACCTCGTTGCCGGAACGCTGATCATCCTGGTGATGTGGGCCCTGGGCGAGATGGCCGCTGCCCATCCCACCAGCGGGGCTTTTTCCGTGTACGCGGAGCGGGCGCTGGGCCGGACGGCAGGAGCCACCATCGGATGGCTGTGGTGGCTGCAGCTCGTGGTGGTGATTGCGGCCGAGGCCCTGGGTGCCGCCGGCCTGCTCTTCTCCGTCTGGCCCGTGGTGCCGGTCTGGGCGCTGGCGCTGTTGTTCATGGTGGTCTTCACCGGCATCAACCTGGCCGGCGTCCGGAACTTCGGTGAGTTCGAGTTCTGGTTCGCCATCCTCAAGGTGGCCGTCATCGTCCTGTTCCTGGCAGTCGGCGCCGCCCTGCTCCTGGGCCTGCTGCCCGGCGTCGACTCCCCCGGGGCGGAAAACCTGACCGGAAACTTCGCCCCCCAGGGCCTGGGTGGGGTTGCTGCGGCCCTGTTCGTGGTGATCTTCGCGTTCGGCGGGACGGAGATCGTCTCCGTGGCCGCGGCCGAAACCGAGGATCCCGAGCGCAGCGTCGGCAAGGCCATCCGGACCGTGGTGTGGCGAATCCTGGTGTTCTACATCGGCTCCGTCTTTGTCATTGCCGCCGTGCTTCCCGCCACGTCCAAGAGCCTTGCCTCGCCCTTCGCCGGCGTGCTGGACGCTGCCAGGATCCCCGGCGCCTCCACCGCCATCACCCTCGTGGCCGTCGTCGCACTCCT
This sequence comes from Arthrobacter sp. NicSoilC5, assembly GCF_019977395.1. Classification (NCBI taxonomy): domain Bacteria; kingdom Bacillati; phylum Actinomycetota; class Actinomycetes; order Micrococcales; family Micrococcaceae; genus Arthrobacter; species Arthrobacter sp. NicSoilC5. The sequence goes on from NZ_AP024660.1 coordinate 1,261,098, forward strand.
CTCGGCGCTGAACGCGAACCTCTACGGCGCCTCCCGCATGGTGTATTCGCTCTCGCAGCGGGGGGAGGCGCCCCGCGTCCTCACCCGGCTCAACAATGCCGGCGTGCCGCTGCTCGCGGTCGCAGTCTCCGTGGCCTTCGGTTTCATCGCCACGGTCCTGGAGCTGTTGTTCCCGGAACGGATCCTGCCGGCCCTCTTCCAGCTGGTGGGTTCCACGTGCCTGGTGGTGTGGGGCAGTGCCCTGGTCTCCCAGCTGATCCTGCGCCGGCGGGCAGACCGGGACGGCACCGCGCTGCCCCTGCGGATGCGGGGCTTCCCCGGCCTGACCATCCTGGGCCTGGTCCTGCTGGGACTCATCTTCGCCGTCGGTTTCAGCGCCGAGGGCAGCCGCATCCAGCTCTTCAGCACCTTCGCCCTGATCGCCGGAATTGCGCTGGCGTGCGCCGCCGGGGCCCGGCTGACCGCCAGGAACCGGGCCGCCAACAGGTAGAGTGGAGCGTACCTTTCCAAGGAAGACGCACCGACGCGCCGGGCCCGCCCAGGCGCCGTACCTGATTGGGGAACTGACACCATGAGCGGCAGGCACACCGGACAGCAGCAGGCGCACACCGTTGAAGGGACCGACCCGCAGCTGTACGTGGCGGTCCATGAACCCGCCAGCGACGCCGGCCTCCGGCCGGTCCTGCTGCTGCACGGCTTTTCCTCCTCCTCCAAACTCAACTGGGAGGACACTGGCTGGGTGTCGGCCCTGCTTGACGCCGGCCGCCGGGTTATTACCGTTGACCTGCCGGGCCACGGCCGCAGCGGCGCGCCGGAGGACCGGGATTCCTACTCCCCCAGCAAAATCAGGGCGGACCTGCTCCAGGCAGCGTTCGACGCCGGAGCGCGCCCCCTGCACGACGGCGACCCTGCCAGCGGGCTGGACGTAGTGGGTTATTCCCTGGGGTCCCGGCTCGCGTGGGAGTTCGCCGCGACCCAGCCGGAGTTGGTGCACCGGCTGGTGCTCGGCGGGCCCAACGACGCCGACCCCCTGGCCGCATTCGACCTTCGGGCCGCCCAGGACTACCTGGCGGACGGCACGCCGATCAACGACGAATCCACCGCCCAGCTGCTCAAAATGGCCCTGCTGCTGCCGAGCAACAACATCTTCGCCCTGCTGTCCCTGGTGGAGGCCATCAAAGCGGAACCCTACGACCCCTCCGAAGCGGTACCCCACGTTCCCATGCTGCTGGTGGTGGGCGACAAGGACGAGCGGGCCCACACCCTGCCCAGGCTCGCCGAACTGGCCCGAAGTGCCGGCTCCATGGCCGAGCAACTGGTCCTGCCCGGCCGGAACCACACCAACGCCATCACCAGCAGGGCGTTCAAGCAGGCCGCCATTTCATTCCTGGGCGTTTAGGCGGCACGGACCTCCCGGGCAGTCGGCAGACTTACCCCGCATGCACCAGCAGCCCGGACCTGGCGGTCCGGGCTGCTGGTGCATGCGGCTTCGCTGATCTTGGCGGGGTCAGGGTGCCGGTGGGATCAGTGGTGGCTGCTGACGCCGAGCGGGCGGCCCTTGGTCTCCTTGGCCAGCACCACGCCGACGGCGGAAATGACGCAGAGGATCATGATGTAGATACCGATGGAACCGGTCCATTTGGTGGACTGCAGCAGGGTCTCCGCGATGGTTGCTGCGAAGGCGCCGCCCAGGATGGCGCCGAAGGCGTACCCGATGGAGATGCCGGAGTACCGGACGTTGGCGGGGAACATCTCTGCGTACATGGCGGACATGGGTCCGTAGGACAGGCCCAGGCCGATCGTCAGGACGAACAGGGCGAGGCCGTAGAGCATGATGTCCTTGGTGTCGATCAGGGCAAACATGGGGATCATCCACGCAAAGACAATGGCGTAGCCGATCAGGAAGGTCTTGACGCGGCCGATGCGGTCCGACAGCCATCCGCCCACCAGGGTGAAGATCAGCCAGCCGAAGGATGCCAGTGTGGTGGCCAGGAGGATCTGCGGTGTGGGCATCTTCAGGGTCTTGGTGGCGTAGGAGATGAAGAACGCAATCAGCAGGTAGCCCGCTGCATTGTTGCCGATGAAGATCAGGGTGGAGTACAGGACGGGCAGCTTGTGGTTCCGGACCAGCTCACCCAGCGGTGCTTTGCTTTCCTTCTTCCGCAGGGCCATCTCCTGGAAGACCGGGCTCTCGGCGACCGCGCGGCGGATGAGGTAGCCCACCACGATCAGGACGATGGAGAGCAGGAACGGCACACGCCAGCCCCAGGCAGCGAAGTCTTCCTTGGACATGCCGGTGTTGAGGAAGAACAGGAGGCCGGTGGCGAGGATCATGCCCACGGGCACACCGATCTGCGGGTAGGCACCGAAGAGGCCGCGCCGGTTCACCGGCGCATGCTCGACGGCCATGAGGGCGGCTCCGCCCCATTCACCGCCGGCCGAGAAGCCCTGGATAACCCGCAGCAGGATCAGCAGCACGGGGGCCCAGGCCCCGATCTGCGCGTAGGTGGGCAGCATGCCGATGAGGGCGGTGGCCGCGCCCATCATCACGAGGGTGAAGACCAGCATTGCCTTCCGCCCCAGGCGGTCACCCAGGTGCCCGGCGATAACTGCGCCGAGGGGGCGGAACAGGAAGCTGATGCCGATGAGGGCAAAGGAAAGGATCTGCGCCAGGCCCGGGTTGGACTCGTTCAGCGGTGCCAGGAACAGCGGTGACAGCAGCGTTGCGGTCAGCTGGGCAAAGATGAAGAAGTCGTACCACTCGATCGTGGTGCCGACGAGGGTGCCGGCGAGGACCTTGCGCTCCTCCCGCCGGCTGCTGGGACCGGCGAGCGTATCCACCTTGGAAGGTGTGGTCATTGAAACTCCATTGTTCATTGGGCAGCAGTGCTGCCCGTACGCCTTCAGAATTACCGACAGAACGGTCAGTTAGTTAGTAGGGTACTACGGAAAGTGTGATGCGGGACACGGAATGGTCAATATTTGCGGTGAACGGCAACCGGAACAGAAGTTCTATATTTGAACTGCAAGTTCGTATAAAGGACACTACCGGCAGCGAGTGGCTGGGACAAGAGTCATAGAACTCCGGGGCCGCCAACCTAGGATGGACATCATGACTCCTCCAGCAGCCGCAGCCGGGACGGGAGCGGCGGCACACGCTTCGCCGTCCCAGACCCTCTCGCGCGGCATCCGCGCCCTCGAAATCCTGGCAGCCGCCCCTGGCCCGCTGACCATCGCTGAGCTTGCCGATGCCATGGGTGTCCACCGGTCGGTGGCTTACCGGATCCTGCGCACCCTCGAAGACCATTCGCTGCTGGTGCGCGATGATGCCGGACGGGTCCAGCCGGGCCCCGGCCTGGCGGTCCTGGCACGGGGCGTGTCGCGCAACCTGCAGAGCGCCGCGTTGCCCGAACTTACCCAGCTGGCGAACTCCCTGAACATGACTGCATTCGTGGCGGTGTGGGACCACCATGACTGCATTACGCTCGTCACGGTCGAGCCGAGGCATTCCGGCGCAACCGTTGCCCAGCACCCGGGCACACGGCACCCCATCAATGCCGGCGCCCCCGGGATCGCCATCCAGTCCGCCCTCTCGGAGGAGGAATGGGACCGGTTGGCCACCGGCGTGCCGTACCGCCCGGAGGCTGCGGAGGCACGCCGGAAAGGCTACTCGGCCAGCCACGACGAGGTGATCGCCGGGGTCTCATCGCTGGCAGCACCGGTGCGGGTGCCGGGTGGGCGTCCGGCTGCACTTGCAGTGGTCTATATCCGTTCCGCCCATGATCCGGATGCCGTGGGAGCTGCCATCGCCGAAAGTGCGGCGAGGATCGAGCGCCAGCTGGCGTAACCGCTCTGCCGGAGTAACGCCGTAGCGGACCGGCGCCGCCCGCAGGGACGTGCCGTGTCAGGCTTTGCGGCGGAGGACGACGGCGGTTCCCGCGCCGAGCACGGCCAGCGCCGCCGCCGCGAAGACCGGGACGAGGAACGCGGCTCCGGCCCCCTGGAGCTGGGCCAGCTGTCCCCCAACAGAGGACCCGATGGCTGTACCGGCGACAATGCCGCTGGCCAGCGCAGTCATCACGGTGCCGAGCCTGCCGGCGGGTGCCACTTTCCCGCCCACGGCGAAGACGGTAACCATGACGGGACCCACCGGGAGTCCCAGGACCAGCAGGACTGCCGCCATCATGGGCAGCGATGACGGTACCAGCAGCAGGACCGCGAGACCTGCCATCAGGACCGCGCAGGACACCCAGCGCAGCGCCAGTCCCGCACGGCGCGGCCAGTATGCAACCGAGAGCGCCGCGGCGGCGGAACTGAGGCCCATGACGGCATACAGCAGCCCGGCGATTTCCGCGCCGGCAAGCCCGGCAGAGAAGGCGCTCAGGGCGGCCTGGGTGGAACCAAAGAATGTGCCCATGCAGGCCATGGCAAGGACGGGCAGTGCCACGGTCCACGGCAGCTTACTGCCGTGCGCAGCATCCTTGCGGGTCCCGGGTGCCGCCGGCCGGCTGGCGGGGACAGCCCGGTGGGTTGGATGAACGGCGAAGAGAGGCACCAAAATGATGGTCATCGCCGCTGCCAGGACCAGCGGAAGCCACGGCGCCACAAGGCTGGCCAGGATCCCCACCAGGGCCGGTCCCAGGACAAAAGTCACCTCGTCGGCCGTACTCTCGTAGGAAAGCGCTGTGTCCAGGTCACGGGCAGCCCCACCGGATGATGCCGTTGGATCTCCGGCGTCGGCCGTGAGCGACATCCACCTGACCCGGGCCAGGGGCCCAACCTGTGGGCAGGTGGCACCGGCCGCGAAGGCAGCCGCAAGGACAGCGGGCAGGAAACCGCCCGAAACGCCAGCGGTATGGGCGGCGAGGACCAGGGCCAGCACGGCCACTGTGTTGAATACGGCCGCCAGCAACAGGACCGGCCGCTGTCCCCGCCTGTCCGCAAGGGATCCCAGCACGGGAGCCCCCAACGCGGACCCGATACCAACGGCGCCTGCTGCGGCTCCACCGGCCGCAAAGGAGCCGCTGGCGGATGTGGCCAGGGTGAGCGTGCCCATGGCCAGCATGGCCAGGGGAAGCCGCGCAAAGAGGCCAAGGGGAATGAAACCCCTGCCGGCCAGTTGGGGAAGGCGGGTAAAGCGTCCCCGCGCTGCCGCTTCCGTCATGTCCGGGTCAAGGGTTTCCCGGGATGGAGATGCCTGGACAGGGGCGGTGCCGGTGGATGAGGGGGTGGTTTGTGGTGTCACGTCGGGGCTCGTTCAGTACGTGCGCATCGTCCCTCCTCCCGATGCGCGCAACCCGGTAACACCGATCAGTATATCGGCCCCCGTCAGGGGTTGCGCAGAGGATAGGCAGGGGTTGGTCAGAGGAGGGCGTCGAGGCTTTCGGAGATCCGCAGGGTTGAGCCGTTGCGGTTCTTGACCACCTGCAGTTGGGTGCCGATCCGCTGTTTCATTTCGGCCACGTGGCTGACCAGTCCCACGACCCTCCCGCCGTCGCGGAGTCCTTCGAGGGCATCCATGACTTGCTCCAGGGACTGGTCGTCCAGGCTCCCGAAGCCCTCGTCAACGAACAGGGTTTCGATTTCCACCCCTCCGGATTCCTGCTGGACCACGTCCGCGAGCCCCAGGGCCAGCGAGAGGGAGGCCATGAAGGATTCGCCTCCGGACAGCGTGGAGGTGTCCCGGCGGAATCCCGTCCACTGGTCCACTACTTCCAGGCCCAGCCCTGACTTTGCTCCGCGGGCTGCCTTGGCGTCAGTGTGCTGGAGAAGGTAGCGGCCGTCGCTCATGGCCACCAGGCGTTCGGAGGCCGCGAGGGCCACCTGCTCCAGCCGCGCGGCCAGCACGTAGCTGGTCAGGCTCATCCGGTAAGTGTTTTCGCCCCGGCCAGCGGCGGCATCGGCCAACCCGGCAAGCATCTGCGCACGCTCCGCCGGCTCGCGCGAGGAGCCGGCCAGCGCTGCATATTCGGCGGCGATGGACTTCAACGACGCCAGGCAGCGGGCAGCCATGCCGGCAGCCAGATCGGCTTCGCGCGCCACATTCCTGGCTGTCGCCGCGTCCAGGCGCAGCGCCGCCAGCCGCTCCTCATCCGCTGTGAAGCCGCCGGCGGCTTCGTCCAGGGCGAGCACAATGTCCTCCGACTCAAACAGCCCTGCCACGCGGGCTGCCTCGTCCTGGGCTGCACGGACGGCGGACTCGAGGGCTGCCAGTTCAGCGGGCCCGAGGAGCTGGCTGCGGGCATCGTCGGCGCTTGCGAAGCCGGCATCTGGCAGGGCCAGTTCCAGGTGTTCCTGTGCTTCGGCGGCCTGCAGCCGGGCCATATCCAGCCGCGCCTGCGCTTCGACGGCTTTGTCCAGTACAGCCACGGCCTCCTCAAGTGCCCGCAGCCGGCGTTCCAGGCTGCGGTGGCCGCCCCGGAGGCCGGTAAGCGCCGTGTCCAGCGACGCAATCTGTTCGGCCAGGTCGGCAAGGGACGCTGCCGTCCGGGACAGCTCCACTTCCGTTTCGGACAGCGTGGCCCGCGCCTGGGTAAGGGCGGCGTCCAGGGCGTCCAGCCGCTGCCGCCTGTCCTGCAGCTCCTCCGCAGCCTGCTCGGCGTCCGCCGCCGCAGCAAGGGCCTCCTCCGCGCCGGAGCGGGCCTCCTGCACGGGGGTAGTCCCACCTTGACCGGCGAGGACCGCCACTGCCTGCTCTGCCTCGGCAAGGTCTGCGGCGACCAGGGCATGGGCTGCCTCGGCGGCTTCGTACAGACCGTGGGCCCGTTCCTCATCCTGGGCCAGGGCCGGGCCTCCGGTTCCCGCATCCGCCGGGCCGGGATGATGTCCGCTTCCGCAGACGGGGCAGGGTTCCCCGGCAACCAGCCCCGCTGCCAGTTCCGATGCAGCGTTGGCCAGCCGTTCCTCCCGCAGGTCCAGCCAGCGGCGTTTGGCCTCGAGGAGGTTCTCCCGCGAGTCGCCGTGGCGGCTCTTGACCCGGTCCCTGCGTTCGATGGCTGTCCCGTGCCGCCGGACGACGTCCAGCAGCTCCGCCGCCGCAGCAGCTTCCTTGCGCCGCAGCGCAGCTTCCACCGAACGGGCCTCCAGCTGGTCCATGCCGTTGGCCAGCTGTTCGCGTTCCGCCACCAGGCGCTCGGTGCGCCGGCCCAGTGTCTCCACGGCGAGCTCCAGCTCACCCAGCCTGCCGGTGAGGCCTTGGTGCCGCTTCCGCAGCTCCTGGAACCTGTCCTCGTCGGGCAGCCGTGCCTCGACGACGGCCAGCAGCGATCGCAGGCGGCCCAGTTCCTCCGGAGCCCCCGGCATGCTCCCCCAGGCGTCTTTTGCGGTTCCGGGGCTGGCATCGGCACTCTCTGCCGGTCCACTGCCGAGCTGGGCCAGTTCGCCGCCGTCCCCGGCGGCCAGGCGGAGCAACGTCATGGCTGATTCGGCGGCCGCGGCGGCGGCACGGACTTTGGCAGCTGCAGCGTCCACAGCCTGCAGTTGCCCGTGAAGAACCTCTGCCTGGCGGTGCCGCCCAAGCCGGGCGCTGGTTTGTTCCCGCTGCGCCGCCCCTGCCTCGACGGCCTTTTGCCGTGCTGTCGCGGCTGCGAGTTTGCGGTGCCGTTCATGGCGGGCAGCCTCCTGCTCAGCCTCTGTGCGGCGCGCCTGGTTCACAGCCTCAGCGGCGGCGGCCCGCTCCGTGAGTTCCGCCAGGCGCACGGCAGCAGACGCCTGCAGCCAATCAAGGCGGCGGGGGATGTCGTCCGCCGGCGGCGCCTCCTCCTCGGGAAGCTGGAGCGGGGCGGCCTCGGTTTCGGCACGCGCGGCCAGGATGCCGAGTTGGCCGGACAGCACGGCCACGTCCTCCCGCGCGGCGGCGGCCTGCCGTGACAGTTCCTGTTCCAGGGCTTCAAACCTCTGGGTACCGAAAAGCTTCTGCAGCAGGTCCAGCCGGTCAGCAGCCTTGGAGCGAAGGAAGGCAGCGAAATCACCCTGCGGCAGCATCACCACCCGGGTGAACTGTTCGCGGTCCATGCCCAACAAGGCCATGATCTCCGCGCCCGCTTCATCGTTGCGGGCAGACTTCTCCACCCAGGCCCCGCCCACCCGTTCGCGGAGCAGCGTCTTGGCCTGCTGGACCGTGAAGCCGTTCTTTCCGCGGGTACTGGGCTTCTCCCACGCCGGGGACCGGGTCACTTCGAAGCGGCGGCCCTGGGCGGAAAATTCACAGGTAACGGCGGGGTCCTGCCCGGGCTCGGCATGGTCGCTGCGCAGCCGCTTGCCGTCCTGCCGTGCCCCCGGAACGGAGCCGTAGAGCGCAAAGCAGATGGCATCAAGCACGCTGGTTTTGCCGGCGCCGGTGGGCCCGTTCAGCAGGAACAGTCCGTGTGCGCTGAGCCGGTCAAAATCGATGTCCTCGGTTCCGGCAAAGGGCCCGAACGCCGAAATGCGCAGATGGTGGATCCTCACCGCGACACCTCCAGGAGCCTGACGTTCTCCAGCGCGGCCGCGAGCGCGGTCCTTTCCGCCGGGTCAGCGCTCCTTCCCCGCACGTGGTCCAGGAACCCGCAGCAGACGGCGAGGTCGTCCGGGGCGCCTGCGAGCCTGCTGCTGTAGCTGGCCTCCGTGGCGGCAGTGGCGCCTTGGGGATCAAAGGCAAGGACCAGCGTGTCAGGGAACCTGGCGCGCAGCCGTTCCATGGCACGGGTGGGGCGCTGGGAATCGGTAAGGGTGACCTGGCAATAGGCGGTTTCAGCCCATGCATGGGCCGGATCCCCCAGGAGATCCTCCAGCGGTCCGCGGAGAACGGCCAGCGAACGCGGGGCCTCCCAGAGGACTTCCGCCACCGACGCGACGCCCTCCGGGCCGATCTCCACCAGCCAGGCGCCCTTCTGGTGCGTGGACTCCGAAAAGGAATAGGCCAGCGGCGACCCCGAATACCTGACGGAACCGGACAGCTTCTGCCGGCCATGCAGGTGGCCCAGCGCGGTATAGCTGAACCCGTCGAAGAGGTCCAAAGGAACAGCTCCCACGCCGCCAATGCTGAGGTCCCGCTCGCTGTCTGAACTGATGCCTCCGCTGGCGAAGGTATGGGCCAGGACCACTGAGTGGACGGTGCCAGACGCGGCGCGCCGGGCGATGTCTTCCCGGATCAGTCCGGTCGCGGCGCGGGTGACCTCGAAATGGCTTGCCGTTTCCACCCCCAGCTGTTCGGCGACCATCCTGGGCTCAAGCCACGGGATGCCGTAGAGCGCCAGCGTCGCCTCCTTCCCGGCCGCATCCGTTCCCAGCGGCAGCAGCAGGGGCTGGTCCAGGTCCTCCACCCTGGTGCGCAGGTGCACTCCCCCACGTTCCAGCAGCCGGGAGGCGAACCCCAGGCGGATGGCGGAGTCGTGGTTGCCGCTGGTGAGGACCACTTTCGCGCCTGCGGCAGTGAGCCGGACCAGGGCGTCGTCAAGAAGGTGGACCACGTCCACGCCCGGGAGCGCCCGGTCATAGACGTCGCCGGCGATCAGGACGACGTCGACGCTGTCCCGCTCAACCGCCGCCACCAACTGGTCAACGAAGGCCCGCTGGGCATCCAGCATTCCGACGCCGTGGAAGGAACGGCCCAGGTGCCAGTCCGAGGTGTGAAGTAACCGCATGTTCCTAAGCTATCGGCAGCCACTGACAGTGCAGAAAAACGCCGCGGCAAACAGCGCTCAGGACCTTTTGCCGTCAAAGAACTCCTGTGCCTCGCTGACACCGCGGGCTTTCTCCTGGCGGGCAGCCGCCGCAGCGGCAGGCTCATTCACGGCAACAGCGTCGGCGTCATCATCGGCGTCATCGTCAGCGCCGGTGTCATGCCCGGCAGCCTCCACGTCGGCAACGGGTGCAGGGGAACCGGTCACCTCGCCGATCCGGAACACCAGCCCCGCGATGGCAGCGCCGGCCAGCGGCGCCACCAGGAAGACCCACAGCTGCTCCACGGCCCAGCCGGAGCTGAAGACGGCGGACGCAACGGCACGTGCGGGGTTGAACGGCAGGTTTCCCACCGACTGGCCCACCTGCAGCAGGGCGGCAAATGACAGGCCGACGGCGACGGGCGCCACCGTGCGGGCGCCTCCGTCACGGCCGGAGGCTCCCAGGAAGACAGCCACGATGATGGCGGCACCCAGCAGTTCCAGGAGGACGACGGCGGCGAGGGGCGCCTGGATGATGGAGTGCTCACCGAAGCCCGCGGCCACGGTATCGAAGGCGGTGCGGCTGTCCGGGATGCTGGGCAGCGTGCGCAGGATGCCGAACAGGGCCAGGGCGCCCACCAGGGCCCCGACGAGCTGGGCGGCAGCGTAGGCGGCGGCCGCGCCGGCCCGGATCCGCCCGGCCAGGAGGTGCCCCAGGGTGATGGCAGGGTTGAAGTGGCCGCCGGAGATATGTCCGAAGGCCAGCATGGCGGCGGTAACGGCCAGGCCGGCAGCCAGGGCGGAGGGGACCGGGCTGGACTGCGGAATGCTGAACAGGGGCACACCCAGGCCGGCCACCGCCAGGAAAAGGCTGCCAAAGGCCTCGGCCGCCAGGCGGGGCAGCAGGCCGGTGGGTGCGGCAGGCGTGCCGTCGGGCTGCAGTGCGTCGCGGGCTGGGACAGGGGTGCTCATGATGGGACCTTTGCTTGTGGGGGTCTGGGGTTCGGGCTGCCGGGGTGGCTCGGGCGCCGCGGCCGTCCAGCGATGTGCCGCTTCCCGTCGATGGTGGCGCCGGGCAACCCGAGCAGTATGCCAGTCCCGGCTGTGCGTTTGCTGGACGGCAGCTGTCTGTCGGGTTGCCGGACCCCGGTATGCAGCGCGGGCCTCCGGGCTGCGGACGGTAAATTTACTCCATGAGCTTCGACCACGGCATCCCCGCGCCCACCCTCAAGTCCCGCATCCACGGCTCCCTCCTGGGCGGGGCGCTGGGCGACGCCCTGGGCTACGCCGTGGAATCCGATTCCATTGCGGCGATCCGGCAGCGCTTCGGGGCGCAGGGCCTGGCTGGCTTTGAGGACCTGCAGGGCCCGTGCCATTTTTCCGACGACACCCAGCTGACCTTGTACACGGTGGATGGGCTGGTGGAGGCGCTGGAATGGGCCAACTCCGGCGTGGGCGCGGACGTGAACGCCTGCCTTTGGCTGGCGTACCTGCGCTGGCTGGCCACCCAGGGTGAGGAGGCCGGGCCGTCCGCACCGGCACCCCAGCCCCGCTGGATCGACGGCAACGAGGTGCTCCGGCAGCGCAGGCGCCCCGAGGGGGAATGCATTTCCGGGCTTGCCAGCGGTGAAATGGGAACCATCAGCCGCCCGGTGAACCCCGGAGCCAGGGGCGCCGGCACGGTGATGCGTTCGGCACCGTTTGGGCTGGTGCCGCACATCACGCCCGACGCCGTCTATAAGCTCAGTGCCGACGCCGCCGCCCTGACGCACGGGCACCCTTCAGCCCGGCAGAGTGCGGGCATCTTCAGCCTCCTGATCCACCGGCTGGTGTCCGGCGTGGGGCTGCGGGACGCCGCCGCCGGGGTTACGGCGCACGCCGGCGACCTTGTGGACGTCGCCCCGGAGCTGCCGGAACGCCTTGAGGCGGCCCTCCGGCTCGCGGACAAGGCGCTCGTCGGGCCCGAAGAACTGCTCCAGGTGCTGGGCGGGGGCCGGACAGCGGAGGAAGCCCTCGCCGTCGCGCTTTATGCCGTCATGGCCACAGCCCCGGCCGACGGGGCGGACACACAGCCCGTTGACCATTTCCGTCGTGCCATGGCCGTTGCCGTGAACCACAGCGGCCCCAGCGATACCGCGGGTTCGCTGGCAGGAAACATTCTGGGAGCCCTGTACGGTGAGGACTGCCTCCCGGCGCAGTGGCTCGGGGCCCTGGAAGCGCCGGAGGTGGTCCGCGGCATGGCCGATCAGCTGGTGAAGGTTACGACCGGCGAAGGCTGATGTTGTTGCAGGCTTCGCAGACGTCCTCCGGGATCACTCCGCGGCGCTGCAGGAACCCGAAGATGGTGCAGCCCAGGCAGAAACCCGCGAAGGCTTCCAGCGAGGCAGCAATCACCAGGATGCCCAGCAGCGTCCAGGCTGCCGGCGCCGCGCCGGCGGCGAAGAGGAGGAGCGCGCCGGTGGACACTGCCGCACCGATTCCCTGGGCGAAACGCTTGGGCGGCCCGGAAACCAGCTTCACCCTTCCCAGCCGCGGGGTGATCACCTTGACCGACAGCAGCGCCAGGGGCGAAATCCGCGGGCCGAAGAGCAGCCGCAGCCAGAATCCGGCGGCAATCGCTGCCAGCCCCCAGCCTGAATTTGCCACCGCGGTGACGACGGCGAGCAGCACCACGAGCGCTGCCGTGGTGCGGGCGGCGTATTCATTGACGGGGTTGGGGAAAGTGAACAGGGAGGCCATCCCGCAAGGGTAGGAGCCAGCCGCCGGAGCGGCCAAGCTTTATTGCGCCGGATGACTGTGCGCAGCCCCCGCCCGGGGATCAGGCGCTGACGGCGGGTGCGCGGGCGCCGGCCCAGGCTTCCCCGGGACCATCGAGCGGCCCCCGGGCATCCGCGCCGCCCACCATCTGCAGGAACTCCCCCTCGGACAGCACTTCAATGGCCTGCCCCCGGTCGTGAAGCTCCAGGACCCGGCGCGCCTTGCCGGTGAGCCTGCCCGAGCGAAGGTCCGAGGCAACAAACCCGTCCCCCACCACCAGGACGGTGGTCCGCGCGGTGACCCGGCTCTCGGTCCGCGCCCCGCACCGGGCCGACCGCAGTTTGGCATCCGGACGGTTGATGGAGAGCTGCCCGGTGAACACCACCGTCTGGGCGTACAACGGGTGCCCGGGCTCGGCGTCAAGGTTGGGCTCCGGGTTCAGTCCTTCCTCCGGCCAGCCGGACTGGAACCGGCGGACCAGGGTGGCCCCGTTGCCGGAGTTGCCTGCCAGCGCCGCGAGGCTGGCTTTGGACAGGTCGTCCGTGGCGGGGTCGAAGGCCTGCTGCCGTGGCATGGCCAGCCCCAGGGACAGGTAGAGTTCGGCGATGCTGTTGGCACCGTTGCGGCCGGCGATGTCGACGAGGATGCCGGCGCAGGCGCGGGCATCCTCCGCGGCGTCGTGGTGGTTGACCAGCGGGACGCCCGCTTCCTCGGCGGCGAAAGGCAGGGAATTGGACACCAGCGAATAGCAGCGACGGGACAGCATGACGGTGCAGACGTAGTCATAGGCCGGGCCGGGCAGGCCGGAGACTTCCAGCGCCGAGCGGATCACGCCGAGGTCGAAGGCGGCGTTGTGCGCGGCCAGCACGTCGTCGCCGATAAATGCGCCGATTTCGGGGAACAGGTCGCCAAAGCGGGGCGCGCCGGCGACGTCAGCGGCGGTGATGCCGTGGATCCTGACGTTGTTGTGGTCGAAGGAGTCGTATCCCGACGGCGGACGCATCAGCCAGGAGGCCTCCTCAACGATCCGGCCTCCCCTCACCTTGGTCAGCCCCACCGAGCACGGGGAGCCACGGAAGCCGTTGGCCGTTTCGAAGTCGATCGCAGTAAAGTCCAAACCCACGGCCCCTACCTTACCGCCGCGGCCCCCCGGCCCCGGGGAGCACAGGCCCGTCAAGTACCCTTGAGGGGTGAACTTTCCTGTGATGAATGACCTCGCTGTGTCCATGCTGGGCGGTGCGGGACCGGTCCAGCCGAAAATGGCTTCCTTCCTGCCCGATTGGCTGAACCCCCAGGTCTTCCTGGCCGATCCCGCGCTGGCCCCCTGGGTGGTCCTGCTGGTGTGCGGCATCATCTTCGCCGAGACCGGCCTGCTCATCGGTTTCTTCCTGCCGGGCGATTCCATGCTGTTCACGGCGGGCCTGCTGGTGGCCACGGGCACCATCAAGTTCAACATCTTCGCGTTCGCCGCGTTGATCGTGGTGTCCGCGATCATCGGCAACCAGGCCGGCTACCTGATCGGATCCAAGGCCGGCCCCGCCATCTTCAACAGGCCCAACTCCAAGCTGTTCAAGCGCGAAAATGTCGAGAGCGCCCACGCATTCTTCGAAAAGCACGGCGGCAAGGCACTGATCCTGGCCCGCTTCGTGCCTATCATCCGTACCTTCGTGCCCGTGATCGTCGGCGTGGCGCAAATGAGCAAGCGAAAGTTCTTCATCTACAACGTCATCGGCGCCGTGCTGTGGGGCGGCGGCGTCACGCTCCTCGGCTACCTGCTGGGCGACAAGGTCCCGTGGGTCCGCGACAACCTTGACATTATCTTCATCGTCATCGTGCTGGTCTCGGTGGTCCCCATCGGCATCGAGCTCCTGCGCGGGCTGTCCGCACGGCGGCAGGCGAAGGCATACGGCACCGACACCGTCGACGAATACATCGAGGAACACGAACCGGAAGAGGAGCAGAAGACTCCCCGGAACATCCATCGCGGCCGGCCGGAGTAGCAGTCCTCCGCCCGCACCCGACACCCAAAAAGGTGCGCACCCCGCCGGGGTGCGCACCTTTTTTGCTGGGTCCGATTTGCGGGTTCCCGCGGCCCCGCGCCTTGTCCTAGCCTGCGGCTTCCAGTGCCGCCACGATGGACGGCAGCAGCGCCCGGAAGGCCTTGCCGCGGTGGCTGATGGCGTTCTTTTCCTCGGCGGACAGCTCGGCGCAGCTGCGTTCCTCGCCCGCCGGCTGCAGCACGGGGTCGTAGCCGAAACCACCGGCACCGCGCGGTTCACGCAGGAGGATGCCCTCCAGCTGCCCGTACTCCACCACCTCGCGCCCGGGGCCCTCCGCGTCCGCGGGCACGGCCAGGGCGGCGGCGCACACAAACGCGGCACCGCGGTGCTCGTCGGGAACATCGGACAGCTGGTTCAGCAGGAGTTCCAGGTTGGCGGCATCGTCACCGTGCCGCCCCGCCCAGCGGGCGGAGAAGATGCCCGGGGCCCCGCCCATGACGTCCACGGCAAGGCCGGAGTCGTCGGCGATGGCCACCAGGCCGGTGGCCCCGGCCACCGCACGCGCCTTCAGCAGGGAGTTCTCGGCGAACGTCACGCCGGTCTCGACGACGTCCGGCGCACCCGCCGCAGCGGCGTCCACCACCTGGGTGTCGACGTCGAGCCCTGGCACCTGTCCGCGCAGCAACTCACGGAGTTCGCTGAGTTTGCCTTTGTTGTGCGTGGCGAGCACCAGCCGGGGAGCCACACCGGTCACAGGGTGTCCGCGAGGGTCTCGCGCTGGATGGCGGCCAGCTGGGCCGTGCCCAGCAGCGCGAGGTCCAGGAGCTGGTTCAACTCGTCCCGGTCGAAGGGCGCGCCCTCCGCAGTGCCCTGCACTTCGACGAACTTGCCGGAGCCGGTGACCACCACGTTCATGTCGGTCTCCGCCCGGACGTCCTCCACGTAGGGCAGGTCCAGCATGGGGACGCCGTCGATGATTCCCACGGATACTGCCGCGATGGTGTCGATGAGCGGCTGGGCATTCCTGGCGATGAGCTTGGTGTCGCGGGCAAACCGGATGGCGTCGGCAAGCGCTACATAGGCGCCGGTGATGGCTGCGGTCCGGGTGCCGCCGTCGGCCTGCAGGACGTCGCAGTCCAGGACGATGGTGTTCTCGCCCAGTGCCTTGGTGTCGATGATGGAGCGCAGCGAACGCCCGATCAGGCGGGAGATCTCGTGCGTGCGGCCGCCGATCTTTCCCTTGACGGATTCGCGGTCCGAACGCGTGTTGGTGGCGCGCGGCAGCATGGCGTACTCGGCCGTGACCCAGCCGCGGCCCTCGCCCTTGAGCCAACGCGGGACCCCGGCGGTCAGTGATGCCGTGCACAGGACCCTGGTGTTGCCGAATTCGATCAGCGCCGATCCCTCAGCCTGGTTGGACCATCCGCGGGTGATGCTGATGGGCCGGAGCTGGTCGGCTGCGCGGCCGTCGGCGCGCACAATGGGTACTGCTGTTGCTTCAGATGTCATGCCTTTAGCTTATCGAGTGCCGGTGCGGCAGGCAGGCGCCGTGGAACCAGGCGCCGGGATACGCGCGGCTAGATCGTGTAGTGCACGCCCGCCACGGCAACCGCAACGTCGCCGGGAAACACCGGGCGGGCTTCGGCCATCACGGTGGTCTGGGACGTCCACACCGGGATGTGGGTCAGCAGGAGCCGCCGCGCGCCCGCTGCCGCTGCGGCCTCCCCGGCCCGCTTGCCCGTCAGGTGCACGTCGTTGATGCCGTCATCACGGCCCTCTTCGAAGGCTGCCTCGCACAGGAAGAGGTCCGCGTCCTTGGCGGCTTCCTCGAGCCCGGCGCAGGAATCGGTGTCCCCGGAATAGGTCAGGACGCGGGACACCGGGCTGCCGTCCTTGCCGGGTTCCACCACTTCCACCCGGAGGGCGTAGGCCTCCTCGATGGGGTGGTTGACGGCGAACGGGGTGATGGTGAACGGCCCCACGGTCACGGGCTCGCGTTCGGTCCAGTTGGTGAAGTCGAATTCTTCGTGCATGCCCGGGTCCAGGGGAAGGCCGTAGGCGGTGGCCATCCGGTCTGCCGTGGCGGCGGGCCCCCACACGGGGATCCGGCCACGGCCCCAGCCGCCCGGCTTCCAGCGGATGGCAACGTGCAGCCCGCACAGGTCCATGCAGTGGTCAGGGTGCAGGTGGGTGAGGAAGATCGCGTCGATGTCCTCCAGGTCCGTGTAGCGCTGGATGGCCCCCAGTGCCCCGCTGCCGAGGTCCATCACCACCTTCCAGGTCCGCTCGCCGTCGGTGGCGGTCAGGAGGTAGCACGACGCCGGGGAGCCGGGTCCGGGGAATGAGCCCGTGCATCCCACGATGGTCAGCTTCACTGGGCGGACCTTCCGCCGCGGCGCGCCCCGGCTAGACCGCCGCCCACGAAGTTGGAGATCCGGGGACGGTTGCGCGCGCTTTGGGCGGCGGCGATCATCTCAGGGGTTATCCGGGCCAGGCTGCCGGTGGGGTACTGCGCGGCCACATGGTCCACGTGCCGGACTGACAAGACTTCCGGTCCCAGGAACCGCCGGGCGAGCGCCTCGAACTGCCCGGCGTCACCGGTGGCGACGAAGTGGTGCTCGGGCGGCGCCTCCGAGGTGCGCTGCAGGTTGTGGGTGGCCAGGGCGCGGTAGACGTCCTTGGCGGTCTCCTCCGCGCTGGAAACCAGCGTGACGTCGGCGCCCATGACGTAGGAGATGACGCCCGTCAGCAGCGGGTAGTGGGTGCAGCCCAGGACCACGGTGTCCACCCCGGCGGCCTTCAGCGGTGCCAGGTATTCCTCGGCGACGGCGAGCAGCGCCGGACCCGTGGTGATGCCGGCTTCCACGTAGCTGACGAACTCCGGGCACGCCACCGACGTGATGTCCAGGTCAGGCGCCGCGGCGAAGGTGTCCTCGTACGCGCGGGACCCCACGGTTGCGGACGTGCCGATCACGCCCACCTTTCCGGTGCGGGTGGCGGCAACGGCACGCCGGACGGCAGGCTGGATGACCTCGATGACCGGGATGCCGTACTTGGCGGTGTAGCGCTCCCGGGCGTCCCGCAGGACAGCGGCCGACGCCGAGTTGCAGGCGATGGTGAGCAGCTTGACGCCGGAGTCCACCAGTTCGTCCATCACACCCAGGGCGTTGGCCCGCACTTCGGCGATGGGAAGCGGGCCGTATGGCCCGTGGGCGGTGTCCCCCACATAGAGGATGGACTCGTTGGGAAGCTGGTCAATGATGGAGCGGGCCACGGTGAGGCCCCCGACACCGGAATCGAAGACGCCGATGGGGCGGGCTTCCGGGGCAGCGGCCGGCAGCTCGCCTTCGCCGGAGTCAGGCTGCGTTTCTGCCGGTGGTTCCATGCTCGGGGCTGTTGTCATGATTATTCGAGGATAGGGGGTCCCGGAACCGTCAGCCATCATCTTGTGTCCGGTAACTCATGTCTGGTGTGTCACAGCGCACGGCCTCCCCCGGGCCGCCGGAGCTCACCGCCGGGGTTCCATGGACTGCAGCATGGCCTGGACCAGTGACTCCTGCAGCCAGGTGGTGAAGTTGTACACCAGTGCCAGGTAGCTCTCCACATCCTCGGCCTGGGACCAGTCCTGCATGCGGTGGACGTGCTCGGCGTCTGCCTCATCGCGGATGTCCAGCCGCTCCGCCAGGACCAGCCGCACGTCGTTCAACGCCATCGACCAGTGCCGGGCCCCTTCGGGGGTCAGCACGATCTCGTCCTTGTCCAGGTCCAAAGCAGCCGCACGGAGGGCGCCGATCTTTGTTTCCCGCAGTGAACGCTCGGTGAGCTGGCGGAACTCAAGGGACGCGGCGCCGTCGTCCTTCACCACGTTGGGGAGCAGCCGCTTAACCGCACGGTCCGTGGGTTCGGCCACATCCATGTCCAGGCCAATGAGGGCCGCCAGCGGGTCCTGACCCGTGCGGTCCTCGGGCTGGAGCATGGAGATGACGTCATCGATAAGGCTGCGGAGCAGGTCCCGTTCAGCAGGTTCCAGGTAGCCCGTGATGCCTTTGAGCCCGTATTTGAATGCCTTAGCCACGCTTCCCCTTACCTTGGCCCGGACCGCCGGACTTGCCGGAATTGCCGCCGGTGCCGCCGCTGGCTTTTTCCACCGTGGCCCAGAGCCCAAACCCGTGCATGGCCACGGCGTGGCGCTCCACTTGTTCCTTGCTGCCCGAAGCAACGATGGAACGGCCCTTCTTGTGGACTTCCATCATGAGCTTGTTCGCTTTGCTTTCCGGGTAGCCGAAGTAGCTTTGGAAAACGTAGCTGACGTAACTCATCAGGTTGACGGGATCGTTCCAGATCACCAGGTTCCAGGGGATGTCCGGGGCGGTCAGGGAGTCGGTGGACTCTGCTGTGCCGGTCCGGATGCCCTCCTGTGTATCAGGGCCGGGCGCAACGCTTATGGTCATCTGTCCATTCTATGTTGGGGTTGGGCCCACGCCGGCGAGGGCCCCACGGCGAAGCGAAGCGAGACGAGGGAGCCGGTGGGGACTAGAGTGATTTTCGTGAGCACCTCAGCCGGCTGGGACCATCCCCGCACGTCCTTTTATACCGACCACTACGAGCTGACCATGCTGCAGGCGTCCCTTCATTCGGGGGCGGCACACCGCAGGTCCGTGTTCGAGGCGTTTGCACGGCGACTGCCCGACGGCCGGCGCTACGGCATTGTTGCGGGCACTGGACGCCTCCTGGAAGGCATTGCGAATTTCCGTTTCGGCGAGGCGGAACTGGATTTCCTGGAACGCACCCAGGTGGTCAACCAGGAAACGCTGGAGTACCTGGCCAACTACAAATTCTCCGGGGACATCTGGGGCTACGCCGAGGGGGAAGCGTATTTTCCCAACTCCCCGATCCTGGTGGTGGAGGCCTCGTTCGCCGAAGCCTGCATGCTGGAGACCTACCTGCTGTCCGTGCTCAACCACGACACCGCCATCGCCTCCGCCGCGTCCCGGATGGTCAGCGCGGCGGGCGGCCGTCCCTGCATCGAAATGGGATCCCGGCGCACCCACGAGGAGGCCGCCACCGCATCGGCGCGTGCGGCGATCATTGCCGGCTTTGACAGCACGTCCAACCTTGAGGCGGGCATCCGCTACGGCGTGAAAACCGTGGGGACTGCAGCCCACTCGTTCACCCTTCTGCACGACACCGAGCGGGAGGCCTTTGAGGCCCAGATTGCCTCGCTCGGCGCGGGCACCTCCCTGCTGGTGGACACGTACGACGTCGAAAAGGCCGTCCGCACGGCCGTCGAGCTGGCAGGGCCGCAGCTGGGCGCCGTCCGGCTGGACTCGGGCGACCTGGTGGCCCAGGCCCAGTGGGTACGCCGCCTCCTGGACGACCTCGGGAACGAGCACACGAAGATCGTGGTGACCTCGGACCTGGACGAGTACGCCATCGCAGCCCTGCAGTCGGCCCCTGTGGACTCCTACGGGGTGGGCACCTCGCTGGTGACCGGGTCAGGGGCCCCGACGGCGAGCATGGTCTACAAACTCGTCAGCCGCACCGACGACGACGGCAACTTCGTCTCCGTTGCCAAGGCGGCCAAGAACAAGGCCAGCGTGGGCGGCCGCAAGTACGCACTGCGGAAGCTGGACGAACGCGGTACCGCCACCGCAGAGGTAGTGGGAGTGGGCCACCGGCCCGAGGACGACGGCAACGACCGTCCGTTGCTGCAGCAGTTCATGAAGAACGGCGAACTCCTGCCGGGCTGGACCGGGCACGAAGGCGTTCTGCGCGCACGGCAGCGCCACGCAGATTCCATGGCTGAGCTGCCGCCGGTGGTCAACCGCCTGCAGCGCGGCGAGGCCGCGATCCCCACCATCTACGAGGAGCACTGATGTCGCGCGCTTTGATCATCGTGGACGTGCAGAACGATTTCTGCGAGGGCGGCTCGCTCGCCGTTCCCGGCGGAGCCGCAGTTGCGGGCGCCATCAGCGAGTACCTGGACGCCCACCACAGCGAATTCGACCATGTGGTGGCCACCCAGGACTGGCACATCGACCCCGGCAGCCACTTTTCCGATACGCCCGATTACAAGGAGAGCTGGCCCCGGCACTGCGTGGCAGGCACCCGCGGGGCCGAACTCCATCCGGACCTGGACACGGAGTACGTCGATGCGTACTTCCGGAAAGGCCAGTTCGCCGCCGCCTACTCAGGCTTCGAGGGCCTGCTGGCCCCTGAGGACGCCGTCCCCACCGGGGAACGGCAGCCCGGCGGCCTGCCCGGCGCCCAGGCACAGCTGGAAGCCGACGAGGACGCCGTCGGCCTCGACGACTGGCTGCAGAGCCATGACGTGGAGGACGTGGTGGTGGTGGGCATCGCCACCGACTACTGCGTGAAGGCCACAGCCCTGGACGCCGTCCAGGCCGGCTACGGCGTGACCGTGGTGCGGTCGCTGACCGCCGGTATCGCCGAGGACCTGGAAGACGCCGTTGCCGAGATGGAACTCGGCGGGGCGGACATCGCCTAGGGCGCTATTTGCGGCCCACGAACCAGTCCTGGAGCTTGCGCAGCCGGGACTTCAGCTGCTCCTCGTTGGCCTGGGCCACGGGCGGGCCGCCGCAGACCGTGCGCAGCTTGGTGTGCACCACCCCGTGCGGGGTCCCGGTCCGGGCAGCCCAGGCGGCCACGTTCTTGGCCAGTTCGTTGCGCAGGTCCATCAGCATGCGGTGGTCCGGAACGGCGGGAACCTGCTGGGCGTCCGCGGCCGGCGACTTCCGGTTCTTGCGGTTCAGCTGCTCATGCTGGCGCCGGCGCAGCAGCGTTCCCACCTGCTCGGCGTCCAGCAGCCCGGGGATGCCCAGGAAGTCCATTTCGTCGTCGGACCCCACCTCGCCGCCGGTGCCGAACTCGCCGCCGTCGAACAGCACCCGGTCAAAGGACGCCTGGGAGTCCAGCGCTTCGAACTTGCCCTTCGTGAGGCTGTCTGAGGCCTTCTCTTCGCGGTTGGCCTCGTCCATCAGCGAGTCTTCCGGGTTGAAGAGGCCGTCGCCGTCTTCCTTCTCGGGCCGGTCCAGCGCGTGGTCCCGCTCCATCTCCATGGAGTTGGCCAGCGCCATCAGCTGCGGCACGGACGGCAGGAACACCGACGCCGTTTCGCCCCTCTTGCGGGCACGCACGAAACGGCCCACGGCCTGGGCGAAGAACAGCGGCGTGGACGTAGACGTGGCGTAGACGCCCACGGACAACCGGGGCACGTCGACGCCTTCGGACACCATGCGGACAGCCACCATCCAGCGCTTGTCGCCGGCGGAAAATTCCTCGATCTTGCTGGACGCCTTGGCATCATCGGAGAGGATGACGGTGGGCGACTCCCCGGTGATCTTCTTCAGCTGGCCGGCGTAGGCACGGGCGTCCTCGTGGTCGGTGGCGATGACCAGGCCGCCGGCATCCGGCACGGTGCGCCGGACTTCGCTGAGCCGCCTGTCCGCGCCGGCCAGGACAGCAGGAATCCACTCCCCTGCCGGGTTCAGGGCGGTCCGCCACGCGTGGCTGGTGATGTCCTTGGTCACCGCGGCCTCACCCAGGGATGCGGCCATTTCCTCGCCCGCGCTGGTGCGCCAGCGCATCTGGCCGGAGTAGGCCATGAACATTACCGGCCGGACCACGTGGTCGCGGAGGGCGTTGCCATAGCCGTAGGTGTAGTCGGCCTTGGAGCGCCGGATGCCGTCACGGTCTTCGGCGTACTCCACGAACGGGATGGGCGAGGTGTCCGAACGGAACGGCGTACCGGTCAGGGACAGGCGGCGCACCGCGGGATCGAATGCCTCGCGCAGGCCGTCGCCCCAGGACAGGGCCTCGCCGCCGTGGTGGATCTCGTCCAGGATCACCAGGGTGCGGGCGGCCTCGGTCTTGGCGCGGTGCAGCAGGGGTTTGCTGGCCACCTGTGCGTAGGTGACGGCAACGCCAATGAAGCCGCGGCCGTGCTGGCCGTCCGAGTTCTTGAAGTTGGGGTCGATGGCGATCCCCACCTTGGCGGCAGCGTCCGCCCACTGGCGCTTCAGGTGGTCGGTGGGGGCAACAATGGTCACGCGGTTCACTGCCCCGGAGTCGATCAGCGTGGAGGCGATGCGCAGCGCGAACGTCGTCTTACCTGCACCAGGGGTTGCCACCGCAAGGAAGTCGCGGGGGCTGTTCGCAAGGTAGAGGTCAAGGGCTTCCTGTTGCCAGGCACGGAGTTTCGGGGCGGTTCCCCAGGCTGCACGTTCCGGGTAGGCCGGAGGCAGGGTGGGGCCGCCAAAGAGCGTCTCCGTCACTACTTGTTGTTGCCCGAGCCGCCCGGACCCTTCCCGCCGTCGTTGCCCGGGCGGAGGCCATCATAGACTTCCTTGCACTCGGGGCAGACAGGGAATTTCTTCGGGTCCCGGCCCGGGGTCCACACCTTGCCGCACAGGGCAATGACGGGCTCCCCGGTCATGGCGGACTCCATGATCTTTTCCTTCCGCACATAGTGCGAGAAGCGCTCCCGGTCCCCCGGCTCCACTTCCTGGCGCAGTTCCTCGCGCTCAATGGTGGCCGTGGACGTTCCAGCCCCGGAAAGCTCGCGCATCGGGTCGTTTTCGAGAGGGTCCGTCATGCTAGTCATGGCATCCATCTTAGCCGTTCCCCCGGCCGGACGTTCGACGGCGGCACGCCCGTGCCGGGGTCCCGCACCGGCCGCCGTCGTACTTTTGGACGCCCTGGCGCCGCTCCCGCAGGCGCCGTCACAGCCCCTGCCACGCGGGCTTGTTCTCGTACGTGTGGCGGTAGAAATCGGCAAGTTTCAGGGCCGAGGCGGCGGCTTCGTCCAGCAGGACCGTGGCATGCGGATGGAACTGCAGCACCGACGCGGGACAGATGGCGGCCACCGGTCCCTCCACGAAATCGCGGACCGCCTGCGCCTTTTGCGCCCCCGTGGCCAGGAGGACCACGTGGCGTGCCGCCATGATGGTGCCCAGCCCCTGGGTGATGACGTGGTGCGGCACCTCGGCCAGGCTGGTGAAGAACCTGGCGTTGTCCCGGCGTGTCTGCTCGATCAGGCTCTTGATCCGCGTCCGCGACGCGAAGGAGGAGCCCGGTTCGTTGAAGCCAATGTGCCCGTCGGTGCCCACGCCCAGCAACTGAAGGTCCACGCCGCCGGCCGCAGCGATGGCCTGTTCGTACGACTCGCAGGCAGCCGGGATGTCAGTGGCGGTTCCGTCGGGGCCGTGGACGTTCTCCGGCGCGATGTTCACGCGGTCGGTGAATTCCCGGCGTATCACCTCCCGGTAGGACTCGGGGTGGCCGGCCGGCAGGCCCACGTACTCGTCCAGCGCGAACGCGGACGCCCTGCTGAAGTCCAGGCCCCGTTCATGGCGCGCGGCGAGTTCGTCATAGACGGGCAGCGGCGATGACCCCGTGGCCAGGCCAAGGACAGCGTCCGGCTTGCGGCGGACCAGGTGTTCGATGGCGTCCGCCGCGAGTCTTCCAATCTGCCTGATGCCGCCGAGTATCACGATTTCCATGGTGTTCCCTTCCTGGAACTGTCAGCGGTTGACGGTAACCTGCGCCAGGAGTTCCGGCCCGCGGGCCTCCAGCCACCTGCCGCCCAGCCGGACGCCGGCCCCGAAAAGGACCAGGCCCAGGACGGTTCCCACCGCGAGGTTGAGCCAGCCGAACAGGATGTTGCCCGTGACCGCCTGGGCAACCAGCAGCGCGGCCTCCGGCAGGACCAGCACCATCAGGACCAGCATTCCCACGAACTGCACGGCCAGGGTCTGCCCCACGTTGCCCGGCGGTTTCTTGAACGGGCTGTCCCCCGGCAGCGGGACGGTGACGGTGTAGCGGGCCGATACCACCGAGGAAAGGCCCAGGCCGGTGAAAAGGATCCCCAGGCTGAACCCCAGCTGGCCGGGCAGTGCCGTCCAGTTACCCGTGAAGGCGGCGTAACCCACTGAGAACACCAGCACCACGGGCAGCGCAAAGGTCATGCACGCCAGTGCCCGGCCCAGCCGGTCCGCCACCCCCCTGACGCCGGTGGCCAGGTGCAGGGCAAACGCGGTGTTGTCATAGGAGACGTCGGCGGAGATGGACCAGGCCAGAATGAAGGCGGCCACGGGGGCAAGGAAAGCTAGGCTGCCGTAGCTGCCCGTCTGCGTCCCCTGGAACGCCAGGACCACCGGAAGCAGCGGGATGACCACCAGGGAACCCGAGTACCGCGGGTCCCGGAGCCAATAGGTGAGAGACCTGGCCATCACCGCACCGGCCGGGGTGGGCGGCAGCACGCCGAACAGTCCCAGCCTGCCGCCCCTGCGCTTCCCCGCGCCGGCGTACGGCGGGGTGACCAGGGCCCGTTCGAGCAGCAGCTTCCAGCACCAGGCCAGGGCGCCGAGGACCGCCACCGCTACCAGCAGTTTCACCGCGGCCTGCCCGGGCCGGCCCGACGCGACGTCGCCGCCCAGTGACCATGGCGCCCCGAGCGGCGTCCAGGACAAGGTCAGGGCGAACTCTGGCAGGAACCCCGTGGATGCCGGGATGCCGCGGCCGACCCCTGCCACGATGGGGCCCAGCAGGACCAGCGGCACCATGACCGCAATGGCGCTGATGTCCTTGAAGCGCCGGGAAGCCGCCAGGCTGGCTGTTGCGGTGGTGACCACCTTGGCCAGCACAATACAGGTCATGACACCCAGGCACGCCCCGGCCAAAGCGGCGAGCGCGGGGAGCACGCCCCGTGACCAGGTGACCACCGTGGACAGTGACACGAGCGCGGTGGCCAGGCCCGGGATGCCGATCAGGCCGCCAAGGGCAAGGCCGGCAAGCAGCTGCTTCATGGGGACCGCAAAAGTGGTGAAGCGGGCCGGATCGAGGGTCATGTCCGTGGCGGAGGCCACCACCGGAACCACGGCCCAGCCCAGGACGGCGGCGGAGCCGCCCAGGACCACGGCCGTGTGGGCGGTCACCGGACCGGCGTTGCGCAGCAGGACAAGGGCGATGACCAGCGTTGCCACCACGCCCAGGGCGTAGAGCCCGGCGATGGCCATCCCCACCAGCTGCCAGGGGCTGCGGCGCAGTCCGTTGCGGAGCAGCGTGAGCTTGAGCCTTAGAAGGTGCGCAACCATTCCAGCCCCTCCGTGTGGCTGTGGCCGCCAACCAGCTGTACGAACCGGTCCTCCAGCGAGGCTCCGGCGCGCACCTCCTCCACCGTGCCCGCGGCCAGCAGCCGGCCTTTGGCCACCACCGCCACGTGGTCGCACATGCGCTGGACCAGGTCCATCACGTGGCTGGACACGATGACCGTTCCGCCGGAGTCCACGTACCGGTCCAGGATGGAGCGGATGTTCGCTGCAGACACGGGGTCAACGGCTTCGAAGGGCTCGTCCAGGACCAGGAGCCGCGGGGCGTGGATGAGTGCAGAGGCCAGGGCAATCTTCTTGGTCATGCCCGCCGAGTAGTCCACCACCAGTGTTCCGGCGTCCTGGCTGAGGTCCATGGCAGCCAGCAGCTCCCCCACCCGCGCGGCCACCACGTTCTTGTCCATGCCGCGCAGCAATCCGGCGTACGTGATCAGCTGCTCTCCGGTCAGCCGGTCGAAGAGCCGGACCCCGTCGGGCAGGATCCCCATGAGCCGCTTCGCTTCAAGGGGGTGCTGCCAGACGTCGACGCCGTGCACCACGGCGGTGCCGAAGTCCGGGCGCAGGAGGCCGGTGGCCATGGACAGTGTGGTGGTCTTGCCTGCACCATTGGGTCCCACAATGCCAAAGAATGAACCGGCCGGGACCTCCAGGCTGATACCGTCCACCGCGATCTTGCCGCCAAACCGCTTGGCCAGCCCGCGGATGGACAGGGCCGCCACGGGGCCGGGATTCGACGCCTGGTCAGGCATGGGAGCAGTCATGGTGCCAGCCTAGTCCGCGGGCCGTCGCTGCGGGGGTGCGAAACTAACCTCATGGACATTGCCCTGGGCCTCCTGGTGATCGTTGCGGTGGTGTGCGCCGGCAGCGCGGCGGGGCGGAAGCTCAATCTCCCGGTTCCGCTGCTCCTGGTCCTTGCGGGCGTGGCAGGATCCTTCCTGCCTTTCATCCCGCAGGTCGAGCTCAATCCCGAACTGGTCCTGGTTGGCCTGCTGCCCCCGCTGCTCTACGCCGCCGCGTTCCGCACATCGTTGTTCGACTTCACATCGAACCGCCGCTCCATCGGGCTCCTGTCCGTGGGCTATGTCATCTTCGGCACACTGGGGGTCGGGGCGGTGGTCTGGTGGCTGTTCCCGGAAATCCCGCTGGCTGCCGCCATCGCCCTGGGTGCGGTGGTGGCTCCCCCGGACGCCGTGGCGGCCACGGCGATCGCACGGAAGGTGGGCATGCCCCGCCGGATCGTCAACATCCTCGAAGGCGAGTCACTGGTCAATGACGCCACGGCGCTGGTGTGCCTGCGGGCGGCCGTGGCCGCCATCGCCGGTTCGGTGTCAGCGCTGGATGTGGCGGGCGGCTTCGTGGTGGCGGCCGGCGGCGGGCTGGCGGTGGGCCTCGCCGCCGCGTACATCCTTACCGAAATCCGGAAACGGATCAGCAACGTGGCCATCAACACCTCCACGTCGCTGATGGCCCCGTTCGTTGCCTTCCTCCCTGCCGAGGCCATCCACGCCTCCGGTGTGCTCGCCGTCGTCGTCACCGGCCTGGTGATGGGCACCAAGGCGCCGTCCATGCCCAACGGGGCCGCGCGGCAAAGCGCCCGCAGCAACTGGGACACGGTGCAGTTCCTCCTGGAGAACTCCGTGTTCCTGCTGATCGGCCTGCAGGTGCGGACCATCATCGACAGCGTCCAGGACGATTCCCTGGGCGCGGGCCGGGTATGGATTGGCTGCGCCGTGATCCTGGTGGCCGTGCTGGTGCTCCGGCCCATCTGGGTCTTTCCCGCCACATACCTCCCCCGCCTGATTCCTTCCGTGCAGCGCAAGGACCCCGCACCGCCATGGCAGTTTCCCGCCATCGTGTCCTGGGCGGGCATGCGCGGCGTCGTCACGCTGGCCGCCGTGCTCACGCTGCCCGATGACCTGGAACACCGCAACGTCCTGGTCCTGGCCGCCATGGTGGTGGTGGCCGGCACCCTGGTGCTGCAGGGCTTTACGTTGCCGGCCCTGGTCCGCGCCCTGGGTTTGCCCGGGCCGGACCGGCGCGAGGATGCGCTGAACCAGGCCTCACTGATGCAGCTGGCCACCACTGCGGGCATGGAGCGCCTGGAGAAGCTCCGGCGGGACAGCGATCCGCCTGAAGTCATGGACATGCTGCGGCGGCGGACCCAGGAGCGGGGACTGGCAGCCTGGGAACGCCTGGGCAGGCCAGCGGCAGAGGCAGCCACCCCGAGCCAGCGGTACGCCCAGCTGCGGATGGCCATGCTGGAAGCCGAACGGGAAAAAGTCCTGGAACTCCGGCGCGGCGGGGACTTCGCCCATGAGGTCCTCAGCGAAGTCCTGGAGCGGCTGGATGTGGAAGAGTCCATGCTCGATGCTTCCCTCAACGAACTCGACTCCGCTGCCGGCGGCGGTGGCGGTGAAGGGCTCTCCCAGCCGGGCGGCGTCTGCGACCACCTGACGGCGGCCATGCCGGCACCGCTTCCCGACAACCCGGCCTGTGCAGGCTGCGAACGGGAGGGCACCACACCGGTGCACCTGCGCATGTGCCTTGCCTGCGGACACGTTGGCTGCTGCGACTCCTCGGCGGGACGTCACGCCAGCCGCCACTTCAAGGAAACCGGCCACCCTGTCATGCGCAGCATCGAACCCGGCGAAGAATGGCGCTGGTGCTACGTGGACGACCTGCTCGGCTGACGGCCGGCCTTCACGGCGCCTTGCGGATCCGGATCGGCCCCTTTGCCGTGGCGGGATCGACGACGGAGCCGCCCTGGGTGATGTGGACCTGGCCGGCGTCAACCAGGCGCCGCGCAGCTTCGCGGGCCGGCTCCATGAGGTGCCGCCAATCGTCGCCGCCCACCGCCCTGGCGGCATCGGACGGGCAGATGGTGGACGTTGCCGCCCGGGAAGCGAGCAGTTCCAGGATTTTCGCTTCCAGCTGCCGCCCAACCGGGATGTCAGGGCCGTCCCCGGCAGAGTCTGCCATGCCTGGCTCCGTCTTCACGGGATGGGGCTTAGAAGGTCCGCCGCGGGATGGCCCGCTCGTACTGGGGCGGCCAGGCCATGTCGTGGCCCAGTTCGAACGCGGCCCGGAGCCACCAGTGGGGATCGCGCAGCGCGGCCCGGGCAATGAAGACGCCGTCGGCCTGGCCGGTGGCGATCGCGTGCTCCGCCTGTCCCGGCGTGGTGACCAGGCCCACCGTGCCGGTGGCGATACCGGCCTCCCCGCGGATGGCGGCGGAAAACCCGGTCTGGTAGCCCAGGCCCGGCTTGATCTGCTGGTGGGCCACCGCCCCGCCGCTGGAAACATCCACCAGGTCCACTCCACGGCCGGCCGCCTGGCGGGCCAGGCGGACCGAGGCTTCCTGGTCCACGCCGCCCGGCGCCCAGTCGGTGGCCGAGATCCGGAGCAGCAGGGGCATGGAATCGGGAATCACGGCGCGGACCGCGTCAACCACGGCCAGCATCAGCCGGTTGCGTCCGGCCTCGTCCCCGCCCCACTCATCGTCACGCTCGTTGATCAGCGGGCTCTGGAACTGGTGCAGGAGGTAGCCATGTGCCCCGTGGATCTCCATGGTGTCGAAGCCCGCGGCCACCGCGCGTTCAGCGGCTGCGGCAAAATCGGCGATGACGCCGTGGATTTGTTCCACCGTCATGGCAGCTGGCGCCTCGTAGCCCTCGAACGAGGTGGTGGAAGGACCAACGGTGTCCCACCCGCCTTCGGCGGCGGGAACACTGCCGTGCCGGCCGGAGAAAGGCCAGAACGTGGACGCTTTCCGGCCCGCGTGGGCCAGTTGCACGCCGATCTTGGTGCCGGCAGTACCGTTCCGGTGGACGAAGGAAATGATCCGCTGCCAGGCTTCCGCCTGCTCGTCGTTGTACAGGCCGGCATCCCGGGGGCTGATCCGGCCCTCGGCGTTCACGGCCGCGGCTTCCGTGAGGATCATCGCCGCGCCGCCCACGGCAAAGCCGCCCAGGTGCACCAGGTGCCAGTCGTTCGGAACCCCCGGGGCGTCGTCGGGATCGCAGCTGTACTGGCACATGGGCGACACCCAGCCCCGGTGCTGCAGCTCCATGGACCGCAGCGCCAGCGGCTGGAACAGGGCCGGCACTAGAACAGCACCCGGGCCAGCGCCTGGCGCGCCTTGGCCACGCGCCCGTCACCGGCGCCCACCACCTCGAACAGTTCCAGCAGCCGGATCCTTGCGGTCTCACGCTCCGGACCGAAATTCCTGCCGATGAAGGCCACCAGCCGGTTCAGTGCGTCCTCCACGTGGCCGCCGGCCACGTCCAGGTCCGCCACCCCAAGCTGGGCTTCCAGGTTGTCCGGCTCGTTCGCCGCCAGCGTGCGCAGCGCTTCGCTGTCCTGGGCCGACACGGACTGCAGCCGGTCCATCAGCTCCACCTGGGCCAGGCCGGCCTTGGCTTCATGGTCCGACGGCATTTCCTTCAGCGCCTGGCGGTAGGCCTCGGCCGCGGCGGCGTAATCCCCGGCTTCGATCGCGTCGTACGCCGCCTGGTGCAGCGGCGGCAGCGGTGCCGGCTCCTGCTCAGCGGCGCCGCCGGCGTCAAGGCTTCCGGTGACGCCGTTGGCTGCGGCCACCTTGAGGAGTTCGTCGAAGAGGCTGCGCACCTGCTGCTCCTCCGCAGACCCTTGGAAGAGCGGTACCGGCTGCCCCTTCAGGACGGCGACGGCGGTGGGGACGGCCTGCACCTGGAAGGCCTGGGCAAGCTGCGGGAAAGCTTCGATGTCGGCGGCGCCAAGGACCAGGCGGCCGCCGTAGCTGGCCACGATGCGGTCGAGGGTCTCCACCATCCTGCCGGACTCCGGCGAGTAGGAAGCCCACAGCGCGAACACCACCGGAACCTGTGCGGACAGTTCCACCAACTGCTGGAAGTTTGCTTCGGTGACGTTGACCTTGAGCTCGGGTCCGCCTGCCGCCGCGCCCGGCTGCCCTTCCTGCGCCTCCCCTGACGGCGGTCCGGACGGGGAGGTGCCGGAGGGAGCTGTACCGGAGGGAGCTGCGGGGCGCTTCAGTGAGGAAAGGTCGACGGCGCCGCGCAGGTTAAGCAGGTTGGCAGCGGCAGGAGGGACTGGGCGGGAAGCTGGCGAACTCATGTTTCCCACTCTAGCCACTCCGGCCGCTGCCGGTGGTAATGCAGTCAGGCGCTACTTGAAGCTGGCGCCCACCAGGCCGCGGGTGGCGGCAACGAGCTTCATCGGGTCCGTCGATCCTGCCGGCGGCACGTAGACAGCCATCGATTCGGCGAAGTTCAAGACCATGCCCGTGGTGGTTTCCTTGCCACCGGCCAGGGCTGCGGCATCGTCACCGATGCTGAGCTTGTCGCCGGCAGCCTTCGGGGTGCCTTCGAAGCCGAAGTTGATCCGGCCCAGGACCAGGGCCCCGCCGTCGGAGGTCCGGAACACCACGGTGCTCTCGGGGACCACCTTGTGGGTGAAGGAGAAGTTGCCGTTCTCGCCGGCCTTGACCACCTCTGCCTGGTAGGACAGGGTGTCGGCGATGTACGGCGAGGAGTCGCCCTCGACCAGCTTGTCCTTGAACGGCGAGTCCGCGGACGTGAGCCTGTCGGCCAGGCCGGACATTGCTTCCTCGCCGCTGTAGAGCAGCCCGGACTTGTCCGACGCGGCCAGGGTGTCGGTGCCGCCCCGGCTGATGTTCGGGAACGTGGTTCCCGGCTGCAGGGGCGTGGTTTCCATGAGCTTGTAGTTCTCGCGGGGCGACTGCTGGACCAGCGTCAGGATCTGCGGGACAACGTTGCCTTCGCCCTGGGTCACGGCCAGCACCGAACGCGGCCAGTCACGGTCGCTGGTGACCACCGTGGTCAGCAGCTTGGTGGAGCGCACGGGCATGCGCGGCTCGTAGGAGCCCACCTGGGAGCGAATCTTGTAGTTCTGGGTGCGGATTTCCAGTTCGGGGCCGGCAACGCGGTCCGCGAGCTTGGCGGCGTCCTTGGCCGCGTCCCCTGCATCGGTGGCGCTGGAGACCTGCTCCAGGATCCGGCGGAACTGTGCGTCCAGCAGGACAGGCGATCCTGCTGCTTCCTTGGCCGGCGATGAGGCACTGCCGGAAGGCTGGGGGCTGGGGCTGGCAGCCTGGGCGGCCGTGCCCGATGCGGCCAGCACTGCTGCTGCCACACCGGCTGCCACCATGGTGACCTTGGAGGACGACGACGGGTCCTGGTTCTGCGTCTTGCGGGCACGGGCGCGGGCAGCGAAGCCGGAGTCGCCGCCGTTGTCGCCTTCACCGTTTTTCCGGCGGGCAGAGAGCAGCGCCAGGACGATTCCGCCCACGATCAGGAGGCTGCCCAGGACCATCAGCGGAACAGCCCAGGGAGTGGACGTGTCGTTCGGGAACGTCATGGACACTGTGGCCGGTGCCGGCTTGGTGCCGTCGGAGGCAAGCAGGAGGCTCCAGTCGCCGTCGGCGGGCGGTGTCCAGGTGTATTCAAGCTCGCCGCTGGCGTTCTCGTTGGACACCCAGAGGTCCGAACCGGCCGGGTTCGGTGCCGTGCCTTCACCGTCGGCGTGCTCAACCTGGAGCGACTTTTCGTCCTCGGACACCCCGGTGATGGTGTTGTGGGCTGTCTTGCCCACCCAGGCAGCCACGTCATCCGGCCGGCCGGAGGCCAGCATGAAATTTCCGTCGCCCTGGACGTTGATCTTGACCGTCCCGCCGTGCAGGGTGCGCAGCTTCTGGTCAATAACGGTCAGCGGCGCCGCTGCGGCATCGGCCGGCGCGGACGCGGTGAACGTCTCGGAGGGAGCCCAGATGGTTCTCTGGCCGATACCGGCCAAAAGTGTCAGGAGGCCGAGCAGCACAAGTGCGGCTGCAGTCTTTAAACGCAAGGGAAACACCTATCATCAGCGGGGGTTTGCCTTCAATAGTAACCTTTTTGTTACCAGAGCCCCCTTTTTTGCCCGTCCGCCCCGGCCCGGCTGGCCAGCGCACGGCGCCTTCGGCTCGTGGTGACAAGCCTGCTGATAGTGTTTGCGATGATCATCACACCGGCCCGCGCAGGCGGTGCCACGCACGGAACAGGCCCCCAAAACCATTGACTGACAAGACGGACCCGTCCTCGGCTGCAGCCGGAAATCCAGGGGATCCCAGGGGCCCGGTTCCTGCCGCCGTTCCTCCGCTCGGCATGGCAGCACGCCGCGGGGGTTCAGCCGCTGCGGCCCTTGGCCATGTGGTCCGCCGGCTTCGCCAGCCATTGCCCGGCGCCCAGCCCAGGCTTCGGTTCGAGATGCCGCCGGAATACACCGGACAGGCCCCGGAAGCGGACCACGACGGTGACGAGGAGCCGCAGTTCGGCCACCCCGGACCGCGCATGTCCCCCCAGCATCCGCTCTACATGGGCTTCATGGGAACCGTGGGCGTGGGACTGGCGCTGCTGGTCTACTGGATCGGTTCCCACACCACGCAGCTGCTGCTGTGGATCGTGGCCGCGCTGTTCATCGCCCTGGGCCTGGAACCGGTGGTGGGCTGGCTCGAAAACCGGAAGATCCCCCGGCCTGCCGGCATCCTGGTCTCCGTGGCAGTCCTGATGGGCGCTGTGGTCGGATTCTTTGCCACCCTCATTCCCACCATCGTTGAACAGGTCTCCGAAATCGTGCGGCAGGCGCCTGACTGGGTGCGAAACTTCATGGATTCGGATTTCTTCCGCAGCGTTGACGACCAGTTCGGCGTGCGCGACCGGATCACCGAGGAACTGAACAAGTTCGTCAACGACCCCGCCGCGATGGGTGGCATTTTCGGCGGTGTGCTGGGCTTCGGATCCACCGTGGCCAACAGCCTCTTCGGCGCCCTGATCGTCCTGGTCCTGAGCCTGTACTTCCTGGCAGCGCTGCCCGCCATGAAGAAGTGGGGCTACCGCCTGGCCCCGCGCTCCCGGCGGAAGCGGGTGGCCGCCCTCTCGGAGGAGATCACGCGGTCGGTGGGAAACTACGTGATCGGCCAGGCATGCGTGGCCCTGCTCAACGCCACCTTCGCGTTCGTGGTGATGTCCATCGTGGGCATTCCGTTCGCCCTGCTCCTGGCATTCGTGGTGGTCCTGCTGGCCTTCATCCCCCTGGTGGGCGGGATGATCGCGGGCATCGTGGTAACCCTGGTGTCCCTCACCGAGGGCTGGCAGGCGGCGGCCATCTATGCCATCTGCTACTTCGCATACCTGCAGTTCGAGGCATACTTCATTTCACCGCGCATCATGCAGAAGGCCGTTGCAGTGCCGGGCGCCGTGGCGGTGATTTCCGTCATCGCCGGCGGCAGCCTGCTCGGTGTCCTCGGGGCCTTGATCGCCATCCCCACGGCCGCCGCCGTGCTGCTGCTGGTCCGGGAGATCTACATCGTCCGGCAGGACCAGCACTAGCGCTGCGGGAAGCCTAGGCTCCGGCAGTCGCCGCCGGACCGTCCCATTCCTGCGGCAGCTCCGCACGGTCGGGGTCATGACTGACCTGGGCCACAATGTCGTTCAGCACCCGGGCCGCGTACTTCTCCCCCACCCACAGGTGCTTGGCCCCGGCCACGCCCACCACGCGGGCCTGCGGCACCAGGCTGAAGCGTTCGGCGGCCTCGGCCGGCTGCAGGAAGTCGTCATGTTCCGGCACCAGGACGGTGAGGGGCTTGCCTGATTCCGCCCACATCTGCAGGTGCTTGTCCGTGGCGCGGTGCAGCGGGGGCGAGAGCAGCACCGCGCCCTCAATCTGTCCGGCCATCGGTTCCACGGCGCCGTACATCAGCGCCAGCTCGGTCCCGAACGACCAGCCCACCAGCCACCGGTTGGGCAGGCCACGTTCGACGGCGAAGCGGACGGCTGCCTCCACGTCGTAGCGCTCGCCCACTCCCTCCTCGAAGGCGCCGCTGCTGGTGCCGCGCGGTGAGGCGGTGCCCCGGGTGTTGAAGCGCAGCACCGCGATGCCGGCCAACGCCGGAAGCCGGTAGGAGGCCTTCCGGTAAACGTGGGAATCCATGAAGCCGCCGTGCGTGGGCAGCGGGTGGAGCGTGATCAGCGTGGCCTTGACCGGACCCGACTCGGGCAGCGCCAGCTCCCCCACCAGCGTGTGGCCGTCCTCTGTCTGCAGCTCGATGTTCTCGCGCCGGGCAGGCAGAACAGTGGAGGCACGGATGGGAGCGGGGCCCTGGGTCGGGCTGAATTCGTACGACGCCGGATCAAAAGTCATGCCTGCCAGCTTAGCGACAGCGGAGGTTCTTCTGCCGCGCCGGGGTCAGCGGTAGCGGTAGCTGCGCGTCATCCAGCAATTGGTGTGCCAGTGCCGACGTTCCGCCAGGCCGGCGGCAGCTCCAAAGAGATGGTCGTCCTTCCACACCACCAGGTGGGCGATCCCTGGCAGCACCGCGGTGGAGCATTCGGGGCAGATGTAGGTCTTCTCGGCATTTTTGGCGGTCATGGTGCGGACCATCCACTCGCCGTCGGGCGCGCTTTCCCGGCGGGCGATTCCGGCCCGGGCACGCTCAAGGTCCAGTTCGGGAACGTCCGCACTGCCCTTCCGGCCTGCGCCCCGGCCGGAAACAGGGCCCTTGCCGGAGGCGGGACGGCGGGGACGGTTGGAACGCGGCATGCCTCCATTCTGCCCCAGCCGGTTGCCGCGCCTTACCGTGGTGCCCCCGCCCGTGGCTTCCTGCCGTCCCGCCCGGCCGCCCGGCGTCGACCATGGCCTGCCGCAGCCCACGCGATAGTCTGTACGGCGTGCGACTCGTCATAGCCCATTGCTCCGTTGATTACGTTGGCCGGCTCAAGGCCCATCTCCCCCTCGCCACCCGGCTCCTGCTGGTGAAGGCTGACGGCTCCGTGCTGGTGCACTCCGACGGCGGTTCCTACAAGCCGCTGAACTGGATGAGCCCGCCGGCAACCCTGCGCGTTACGTCCCCGGACGAGGTGGACCTCGAGCTGGGCGTAGTGGAGCAGTGGACCGTGCAGTCGGCCAAGACCGATGACCGGCTCATCATCAACATCCACGAGAAGGTCAGCGAGTCCTCCCACGATCTGGGCGTGGACCCGGGGCTGATCAAGGACGGCGTGGAAGCGGACCTGCAGCGGTTGCTGGCCGACCAGATCGAAACGCTGGGCCAGGGCTACTCCCTGATCAGGCGCGAGTACTTCACGGCGATCGGACCCGTGGACATCCTGGCCCGGGACGCCGATGGTGCCACGGTGGCCATTGAACTCAAGCGCCGCGGGGACATCGACGGCGTGGAGCAGCTGACCAGGTACCTGGAACTGCTCAACCGCGATCCCCTGCTGGCACCTGTCCGCGGGATCTTTGCAGCCCAGCAGATCAAGCCGCAGGCGAAGGTACTGGCCAACGACCGCGGGATCGACTGCGTCACCCTTGACTATGACGCCATGCGCGGGGTCGACGACAGCGAATCCCGGCTCTTCTAGAATTCCCTTTGTTGCTTCGGGCACCTAATTGGCGCCTTTCCAGATGGCCTTCCCTGTCACCTGTTTTTTACCTAAATTTTTTCCTTTTTACTGTTCGGGCCGTTGACCTGCGGGAACGGGCATGAAATTCTTATCTCAGTCTTTGTGTAGGTGTTTTTCATGCTCGCAAGACATGTTGCGAGCGCGAAGCTCCTGCAGCGCCGGACCTGTCCCAGGCAAGGCAATCCAGGATTCTTCTCGCGGAGTGACCAAGGTCGGCACGAGGTGTGCCGGGCTTAAAAAGTTCCACAATGAGGAGAAATAAATGGCACAGGGAACCGTCAAGTGGTTCAACGCTGAAAAGGGCTTCGGCTTCATCACCCCGGACGACTCCGATGGCGATGTCTTCGTTCACTACTCCGAGATCCAGACCGGTGGCTTCAAGACCCTCGACGAGAACCAGCGCGTTCAGTTCGAAATCGGCCAGGGTGCCAAGGGCCCCCAGGCCACCGGCGTAACGCTGGTCTAGTACCGCCCGGCCGCCTGGCGCGGCTGTCAGCAAAAACAAATGATCCCCGGCGCAATTGCCCGGGGATCATTTGTTTTTGAAAATATGCGCCGCAAATATGACTTTATCGTTGAGCGGCGTATGGCCGGTGTCAGGTTACTAATTTGCGGACCAGGCGGGCGCCCTGGGCAAGGGAAAGCCCCGGCAGGTAGGCGCGCGTCAGCGCCCTCCCGATGGCGGGCAGGTGCAGCGGGTCCTGGTAGTACAGGTACAGCGCCCGGTACTCGGGCTTGAACCGGGATTTGAAGGCTGCCAGGGAGCGGAAGCCATAGACGGGCTCAAGCGCGTGGCCCACCAGGTCCAGGATCCTCACGAGGTTCTGCGCGCCCTCATCGGTGGCGGCTGCGTCTTCCTCCCTTTCGGCGTCCCCTGCTGCGTCGCCCTGGGCTGCGTCCTCCGGACGGCTGGCCAGGGGCGAGCCTGACAGCGAGATCATGTCCACTGAATCGCGCAGCTCAAGGACGGCAGAAGCGATAAGGAACTCCATGACCCCGGGAAAGCCCTCACTGCCCCTGCGCATGACGTCCAGCGTCCGGCTGACCAGCCGCCCGCCGTCGTACACCGGAAGCCAACTGGTCACGCCGTGGACCGCACCGTTGCCGTCCACGGCCAGGCAGCAGAGGACTTCCTCGTCATCGAGTTCGTCCACTCCCCCAAGCGTGAAGCCCATTTCGGGAACGGATTTACCGGCCGCCCATTCCTCGGACACTTCGTTCAACCGCGACCTGAGTGCGGCCGGCAGCGAATGGTAGGAGCCCCAGACCGCATGCACCCCCAGCTTGGCGGCGCGGTTCAGGGCCGTCCTGACGTTCTGCCATTCCTTTCCCTTGAACTCCAGCTGGTTCAGCGCCAGCCGCGTCTCCTGCGCCACCGCCACCCGGGAGAAGCCCCGTTCCCTGAGCGCCGGCCACAGCGTGTCGTCGCAGGAATACAGTGCGGGGATCAGCGCCTGGCTGCGGCAGTAGTCCAGGAACCCCTCCGTCACGCGCTGCTCCGCCTTGCGCTCACCAAAGGCGCCGCCCAGGGTCAGTGCCACCGTCCCGTGCTGCTGGAAAGCCATGGCACCGGCGCCGTCCGGGCTGAACCAGTAAGTGTTGGGCTCCCACAGCGCCATCCAGGACAGCGGGCCGCCGCCCTGGTGGAGCAGTTGCCGGGCGCGGTCCCGGTCCTGCCGGCCGAAGTTCAGGCCATGGTGCCGGCCCACGAGGACCCACCACACGGCCACCAGGGCCACGAGCCAGAAGATTGGCCCCGAGTAGGCGAACAGGAGGGCTTCGGCGCTGTCCCGTTCCGGGAAGACCCGGCGGAAATGCTGGGGTATGGGCACCGGAACATACTGCCGGGCCAACTCCGCGAAAAGGCCCAGCAGGCCGCCGTCGCGGGCCAGGCCGCCGGACGAGAACCAGGCCACGGTGTAGGAACTGGCCAGGACAAGCCACGTTCCGCAGACCACGGCCCCGAGGGTGCGCCGGGCACCCGGCCGGGTCTGCACGCGGAACTGGCGGCGGTTCAGCCACAGGACCACCGCCAGCAGCAGGGGGACGACCACGAGTGGCAGCACGTGGGCGAAGGCCGAGGACAGCGGCGTGGCATGCGTGCCCTGAAGGCGTGAGGGAACCAGGGCGAACAGGGCCAGGTAGACCGCCGCCAGCGCCGTGACAGCCAGCTGGATGGCCAAGGCGATGTTGAGCGCCAGCCGGCGGCCCCGGCGCATGCCGTCCGCGCAGATCAGCAGCAGGATGACCGGCACCACTGCCAGCGCCAGGCCGAACGGCCCGGCGAATCCTGCCCTGCCTGTTTCCAGGCAGGAGGCATCAACGGTGGCGCCACAGTTGAACACGAGCTGGCTGAGCGTGGGCATCGGACTCAGCACGACGTCCCGCAGCAGGGCAAGGGGGCCGGTGGGCGCGCGCGTGATTCCCGTCAGGATGGGGCCCACGGCAAAGACGGCAACGGTGAGGGCCAGGAGGTTCCTGGTCTCGCGGCCGGTGGACCGGTGGCGATGGAGCCGGCCCTGGTCACCCTGGATCCACCACCCTGCCAGGAGGCCAAGCAGGGCACCGATGAGCCCAATGATGGTCTCGGCGTGACCGACGTAGAGAACCAGCAGGATCGAGATCGACAGCACCACGGTGCGGAGCCGGCGCTGCCACAGCAGCGTGATCCGCGCACTGGCGGCAAGGCCCGCCGTCAGGACCGGCGCATAGGGCCCGATGAGGCTGTCATCCACCATCCTGTCCAGCCAGCCGTCCCCCACGTACCCCGCCAGCTGGGTGACCAGGAGGAACACCGTGACGGCGGCAAACTGGCCGCCAAAGAAGAGTCCGA
Organism: Arthrobacter sp. NicSoilC5; assembly: GCF_019977395.1. Taxonomy (NCBI): domain Bacteria; kingdom Bacillati; phylum Actinomycetota; class Actinomycetes; order Micrococcales; family Micrococcaceae; genus Arthrobacter; species Arthrobacter sp. NicSoilC5. Next base: position 1,299,915 of record NZ_AP024660.1, read on the forward strand.
CGGCGGCGCGCCGGCCCAGCTTGCGCTCGGCGAGTCCGAGCAGCAGGACAATCATCAGCGACGCGGTGAGGTAGGCCAGCGGGTTGGTGGCGAAGAACAGGCTGGTGAACAGCGACCACCACTGACCCTCGCGCAGGCCGGGCCCGCTGACGGACGCCAGTCCCAGGAGTTGCTCCGGCGGTCCATCCAGGAAGCTCCCGGTCAGTGCGGCAGCAGCCAGGAAGGCGACCAGCACACCAAGTGTGAAGGGCATCGATTTCAGTGTGCCCAGCGCCTGCCGGACGGCAGGGCGCCCGACGGCGGCCCACATCAGGACGACGGTACGGTCCGGTTTCCGTGTGCTCACCACTGCAGGCCCCATTGGCTGCCCAGGAACTGCAGTGCGTCCGCAAAGCGCTTGGACGACGTATCCCAGGAGTGGCCTGTGTGTTCCACCTCGTGCGCCTGGACGGTGAAGCCCGCGTTCTCTGCCGCGGCGGCCAGTGTCCGGAGGTTCCCCACGAACTCCGGATCGTTTTGGCCTGCCGTAAGGTACATGCCGCTGGACTCGAACCGTTGGTGTTTCATGATCTCCAGTGGAGTCTGCTTGGTGAATTCTTCGGGGTTTCCAGGAAAGGCGGCGTCGATGGTCTTCTGCCGTTCCTTGGCAATGGCGGGTTCGGCCTCGCTGGAAAATGCCAGCACGTCCGCGTAAATGTCCGGATGCCGTGTTCCCATCTGCACTGCGCAGGTGCCGCCGAAGGAGAACCCGCCCACGGCCCAGTGGCGGTGGTTGGTGTCCACCGCCAGGGTGGAACTGATCCAGCGGGGCACGTCCTGGGACAGGTAGGTGTCTGCCTTGGCGATGCGGCTGTCCATGCACATAGTGTTTGCGGACTGCGACCCGTTCGGGTCCGGAATGACCACCACCGGAGCCACCCCGCCGTGTGCCGCGGCGAATGAATCCATATGGCCGCGGATTGCGCCACCGGTGAGCCAGTCCGCCGGGCCGCCGGGCTGCCCGGCCACCAGAACCAGCACGGGCAGCGCGGGCCTGTTGGCAGCAAAATAGGCAGGGGGAAGGTAGATGAAGGCATCCCGGGTAGACATCCCGGAGGCTGTTCCCGGGATAGCGGACTTCCGCAGTTCGCCTCCGGCCGGCAACTCCCCCTCGGGCTTCCAGCCCTGGAGCGGGACACCGTCAGATTCGCCGGCGTGCCGCATGACGTCCTGCTCGAGGACCGGTATCCGGGCCAGTGCCGTTCCCAAAAGGTCGCTTACCGTCCTGTTCAGGCCAAAGTAGGCGTTGATCTGGATTGCTGAGAGCAGTACCACCAGCAGCATGGCGAGGATTCCGGCACCGCGTCCGCCCCAGCCCGTCCTGGGCAGGCGGAGCAGGCCCAGGAGGACCGCCGCCACACCGGGCACCAGCCACAGCAGTACGGGATCCGGCAGGTCCTCCGGGAAGACAGTGAAGACATTGATGAGGGCCCAGTGCACCGTGGCCACCAGCGCAAACGCGGCGGCGGCAGCAAGGAGGATACGCAGCGCCCAGGTCCGGGCCCGGTGCACGGACGTCATGGAGGCACGCCGGGGCGGCACCAGGAGATAGGCTGCGCCGCCAACTCCCAATACCAGGACGGTTCCATACAGTGGACCGTCCGTGAGCCGGATGTCTGAAAACCAGTCCACGCCGGCTAGCGCCAGGTCCCCACGCCGATGACCGGACCCGCTTCCAGCCAGGAGGAAAGACCCGTATAGGCGTCGAATTTCATGGCGAAGTGCAGGTCCTGCCCCTCGTACCGGAGTTCGACGATCACCACGTCCGGCTGGACTTTGACGGCTTCAGCTTCGGTGGGTTTCCTGCGCCCCAGGAGCTCCAGGGAGCTCCGTTTGAAGGTGTACTTGGGGCGGACGCTCAGGGAGATGAGCCTGAACCATTCAAGGTCGTTGTCCTGATAACGACAAACCCCCATCTGCCAGCTGTTTCCAGCTACGCAAATGGAGGCGTCCACCGTGCCGAGGGCACGCCGCAGGTTGAAGCGGCGCACCCCCGAAAGGCACAGTGCAAAGATCAGCAATCCGAACGCGATTGCCAGTGCGATGAACGAAATACCCGGTGCGTCCATCAAGGTCGTGCTAGCGGATCCCAGCGGTAGCCGAGCCGCCCAGCTGGGCGTTGTCAGCAACGATAACCACACGGTTGTTGTCGACGGAGAAGAATCCACCGTCCACATCTACCGCAATACGGTCCCCGGATACCGGCTGGATTGCCAGTTCACCCTCGGCCAGGATCGCCAGCAGGGGCGAGTGGCCGGGCAGGATTCCGATTTCACCATCGCTGGTGCGGGCCTTGACCATCTTGGCCGCTCCGGACCACACAAAGTGGTCCGCTGCGACAATCTCAACCTCAAGCTCAGCCATATTACTTGGTCTGTTCCTGGATCTTGGCCCACTGACGCTCAACGTCATCGAGGCCGCCAACGTTGAAGAAGGCCTGCTCTGCGATGTGGTCGAGTTCGCCGTCGCAGATGGCTGCGAAGCCTTCCACGGTGTCCTTGATGGAAACCGTGGAGCCCTCGACGCCGGTGAACTGCTTGGCGGTGTAGGTGTTCTGCGACAGGAACTGCTGGATGCGGCGTGCACGCGACACGACGATCTTGTCTTCCTCGGAAAGTTCATCGACACCGAGGATGGCGATGATGTCCTGGAGTTCCTTGTTCTTCTGCAGGATCTGCTTCACACGGACAGCCGTGTTGTAGTGGTCCTTGCCGATGTACTGGGGATCCAGGATGCGGGAAGTCGACGTCAGCGGGTCAACGGCCGGGTACAGACCACGGGAGGCGATTTCACGGGACAGTTCCGTGGTCGCGTCGAGGTGTGCGAAGGTCGTGGCCGGAGCCGGGTCGGTGTAGTCATCTGCGGGAACGTAGATGGCCTGCATCGAGGTGATGGAGTGGCCCTTGGTGGAGGTGATGCGCTCCTGCAGGAGGCCCATCTCGTCCGCCAGGTTGGGCTGGTAGCCCACGGCCGAAGGCATGCGGCCCAGCAGGGTGGAAACCTCGGAGCCTGCCTGGGTGAAGCGGAAGATGTTGTCGATGAAGAGCAGCACGTCCTGGTTCTGCACATCGCGGAAGTACTCCGCCATGGTCAGCGCGGACAGGGCCACGCGCAGGCGCGTTCCCGGCGGCTCATCCATCTGGCCGAAAACAAGGGCGGTGTCCTTGAGGACGCCTGCCTCTTCCATTTCCACCCAGAGGTCGTTGCCCTCACGGGTACGCTCGCCAACACCGGCGAACACCGAAGTACCACCGAAGTTGCGGGCAACACGGGTGATCATTTCCTGGATCAGAACGGTCTTCCCCACGCCGGCGCCGCCGAACAGGCCGATCTTTCCACCCTTGATGTACGGGGTGAGGAGGTCGATGACCTTGATGCCGGTCTCCAGCATCTCGGTGGAACCTTCGAGCGAAGCGAAGCTGGGAGCCTTGCGGTGGATGGGCCAGCGTTCGCTGACTTCCAGTTCCGACTCTGCAACGTCCAGGGGCTGGCCCAGCACGTTGAAGATGTGGCCCTTGACGCCGTCGCCGACGGGAACGGAGATCGGGGCACCGGTGTCAATGACGCCGGTGCCGCGGACCAGGCCGTCGGTCGCCTGCAGCGAGATGGCGCGGATGAGGTTGTCGCCGAGGTGCAGCGCAACTTCGAAGGTGATGGTCTTGGTCTCACCGTTGAGAGTGATCTCGGTGGTAAGGGCGTTATAGATCGACGGGATTGCGTCAGCCGGGAATTCGACGTCGACAACCGGGCCGATTACGCGCGCAATACGGCCGGTTGCACCGGACGTTGCGGCTACGTGTTCGGTAGCAGTGGCAGTCATCTCTCTCACTTCATTCAGTAGATGGCGTGGGGTTAAGTCTATCTGTGGTGGTGCTGGTTCCGCGGAACCGAGGGTCGGGAGGCTACGACGCGAGAGCGTCGGCACCTGCGACAATCTCGGAGAGCTCCTGCGTGATTTCGGCCTGGCGGGCCGTGTTGCGCAGTCGCGTGTACTTCTTGATCAGGTCCGTTGCGTTGTCGCCTGCGGACTTCATCGCCCGCTGGCGGGCCGCAAGCTCGGAAGCTGCCGCCTGCAACATGGCTGCGAAAATCCGCGATTCGATGTAGCGCGGCAGCAGGGCGTCAAGGACACGCTCGGTTTCCGGCTCGAACTCGTACAGCGGCAGGAGCTCCGACTCGGAAGCAGCCTGTTCTTCCACTACTTCCAGCGGGAGCAGACGGATGACCGTCGGCTCCTGGGTAACCATGGACTTGAAGCGGGTGTAGACAACGTGGATTTCGTCCACGCCGCCCTCTTCGAAGTCAGTGGCGAAATCTGCCAGCAGCGCTTCGCCGATTTCACGGGCGGTGCCGAACTCTGGAGCGTCGGTTCCTCCGGTCCAGACCCGCGTGTACTCGCGGTTCCGGAATTCGAAGTACGCCTGGGCCTTGCGGCCCACGAGGTAGGTCTTGACTTCCTTGCCTTCGTCGTGGAGCAGCTCGAAGAGACCTTCCGCCTGCTTGAGCACGCTGGCCGAGTAGGATCCTGCGAGGCCACGGTCCGAGGTGATTACCAGGACGGCGGCACGGCGGATCTGCTCCGGCTCAGTGGTCAGCGGGTGGTCGATTTCGCTTTGGCTGGCGACGGCAGAAACGGCGCGCGTGATCGCGTTCGCGTAAGGCAGTGAAGCTGCTACGCGCGCACGGGCCTTCCCGATGCGCGAGGTAGCGATCAGTTCCATCGCCTTGAAGATCTTGCGCATCGACGTGGTCGAGCTGATCTTCTGGCGGTAGACCCGGATCTGGGCTCCCATACTTATCCTTTCCTAACATTCCGTAGCCGGGTGTGCCGGACCCTGGGGCCCGGCACACCCGGCAATGCGGAACTAGCGCTTCTGCTTGACGATCTTTTCCTGGTCGACTTCGCCCTCGGAGATAGCGTCATGCTCCTCGTGGCCGGCGCCTACCAGGTGGTTGTCACCCTCGCCGAAGAAGCCCTTCTTGAAGTCCACAATCGAGGACTTCAGAGCGGCAACGGTGTCATCGTCCAGCACGTTGGTCTGGGCCAGCGTGGTCAGGATCGAGGACTTGTGGCGCAGGTGCTCCAGGAACTCGGCCTCAAAGCGGCTGATGTCCTCGACGGGAACGTCATCCAGGTAGCCATTGGTGCCGGCCCAGATGGAGACAACCTGGTCCTCGACCGGGAACGGCGAGTACTGGCCCTGCTTGAGCAGTTCCATCAGGCGTGCACCGCGGGTCAGCTGCTGGCGGGACGCTGCGTCCAAGTCGGATGCGAACATCGCGAACGCCTGCATGTCGCGGTACTGGGCAAGGTCCAGCTTCAAGGTACCGGAGACCTTCTTCATGGACTTCACCTGGGCGGCACCGCCAACGCGGGACACCGAGACACCCACGTCAACAGCGGGGCGCTGGTTGGCGTTGAAGAGGTCCGACTGCAGGAAGATCTGGCCGTCGGTGATGGAGATGACGTTGGTCGGGATGTAGGCGGACACGTCGTTCGCCTTGGTCTCGATCAGCGGCAGGCCCGTCATGGAGCCGGCACCGAGCTCGTCGGAGAGCTTTGCACAACGCTCCAGCAGGCGGGAGTGCAGGTAGAACACGTCGCCCGGGTAAGCTTCGCGTCCCGGCGGGCGGCGGAGGAGCAGCGACACGGCGCGGTATGCCTCGGCCTGCTTGGACAGGTCATCAAACACGATCAGGACGTGCTTGCCGCCGTACATCCAGTGCTGGCCAATGGCCGAGCCCGCGTACGGTGCCAGGTACTTGAAACCTGCGGGGTCGGACGCGGGAGAGGCCACAATGGTGGTGTACTCAAGCGCGCCGTTGTCCTCGAGGGTCTGGCGGATGGCGGCGATGGTGGACGCCTTCTGGCCAATGGCGACGTAGATGCAGCGGACCTGCTTGGTGACATCTCCCGAAGCCCAGTTGGCCTTCTGGTTGATGATGGTGTCGATCGCGATGGCGGACTTGCCGGTCTGGCGGTCGCCGATGATCAGCTGGCGCTGGCCGCGGCCGATCGGGATCATCGCGTCGATGGCCTTCAGGCCGGTCTGCATCGGTTCGTGGACCGACTTGCGCTGGGTCACGCCGGGCGCCTGGAGTTCCAGGGCACGGGTGGTCTCAGCCTTGATCTCGCCCAGGTCGTCCATGGGCTGGCCCAAGGGGTCAACCACGCGGCCGAGGAAGGCGTCGCCAACCGGAACGGACAAAACCTGCCCGGTGCGGTGCACTTCCTGGCCTTCCTCGATGCCCTGGAAGTCACCGAGGATAATGACACCGATCTCGCGGACGTCAAGGTTCTGGGCCAGGCCCAGCGTGCCGTCTTCGAAGCGAAGAAGCTCGTTCGCCATGACCGAGGGAAGGCCCTCAACACGGGCGATGCCGTCACCTGCGGTCGTTACACGGCCAACCTCTACGCGCTCTGCGTTTCCGGGTTCGTAGGACGCCGCGAACTCGTTCAACGCATTACGGACGTCGTCGGCGTTGATGGTCAATTCGGCCATCTGCAGTCCCTGCTCTCCTGTTTGTGATCACCGCAAACGGTGACCGGGTTTTCTATCAGTTTGGTTGTGCTTGTCCGGCTAGCCGGCCAGCTGGCGTTGCAGTTCGCCCAGCCGGGAGAGAACCGAAGCGTCAAGCACTTCGTCACCCACCTGGACGCGGATTCCGCCAATAAGCGAGGGGTCAACGTTGATGTTGACCTTCAGTTCCCGCCCGTACAGCGCATTCAGGCCCGCCTGGAGGCGTTCCATCTGCGTCTGCGACAAGGGCCGGGTTACGCTGACCGTTGCAATCCAGCGCTGCTGCCGCTTGGCCGCCAGTTCGGCGAACCGTTCCACAAGCCGGGTGGGCTTGATCCCGCGTGGCTCGCTGACAGCCTGCGTGATGAGGACTTTGGCTTCCTCACTGACGCCGGGTACCAGCTTCTCGGCAAGGCCAGCCTTAGCTGCGCCCGATGCCTGCGGTTCGGACAGAGCACGTTGTACCTCGTGGCTGGAGGCAACAGCCTGGTTGAAGGAAAACAGATCATTTTCCAGCTCTTCCAGGCCAGTGATTCCGGAGGCAGAAACGGCCGACTTGTTTTCAGCAACGGAAATGACCACCGTTGCGGCAAGAGTCTCGAGTGCATCGCCGATGTCACGCGCCGATGCCCAGCGTGAGCTGGCCAGTCCTGACGCGATCTCAGCAGCATCAGCGGAGACTTTTCCGCCAACCAGCTGCCGCACCAGCGCCGACTTTTCGTCACCGCTGCGGGAGGGGTCAGTCAGGGCACGGCGCAAGCCAGCCGAGCTGTCCACCATTCCCAGGATTCCGAAGAGTTCCTTTGCCAGCTGCAGCGACGCCGTGGGAAGCTTCGCTTCCAAACCGGCAAGGGCTGTTGCCAGCGATTCGCTCGATACGCCTGCCATTACTTAGCTGCACCTGCGTTCTGGGACTCCAGATCTGCCAGGAAACGGTCCACTACCCGTGCTGCGCGTGCGTCGTCGTCGAGGGACTCGCCCACGATGCGGCCGGCAAGGGTGGTGGCCAGGGTGCCTACCTCAGAGCGCAGGGACACAACGGCCGCCTGGCGCTCGGATTCGATCTGTACGTGGGCCTGTGCGGTGATGCGGGCAGACTCTGCTGCCGCCTTCTCCTTGAGATCCGCGAGGATCTGGGCACCTTCGGCGCGGGCTTCCTCACGGATGCGGTTGGCTTCGGTGCGGGCGTCGGTCAGCTGCTGCTTGTACTCTTCGAGTGCAGCAGACGCCTCAGCCTGGGCCTTTTCAGCCTTGGCGATACCGCCTTCGATGGCCTCGGCACGCTCTGCAAAGGTCTTCTCGAACATCGGGACAACAAACTTGACCACGATGAAGAAGAGGATGGCAAAGCCCACGAAGACAACCAGCATTTCCCAGCCATTGGGAACAAGGGGGTTGACGTCGCCTTCAGCGGCGGCTGAGATGATCAGCTGATGCATATTTCACCCGTCCTTATCTACTCGGTTCTGAATGTTCGCTAAGTTCTGAAGGGTTTACTTGAGAACGAAGGCGAAGACCAGGCCCAGGATGGCGAGTGCTTCGGTCAGGGCCAGGCCAAGGAATGCGATCGGCTGCAGGACGCGCTGGGCTTCCGGCTGGCGTGCAACGCCGTTGATGTAGGCAGCGAACACGAGACCCACACCGATACCACCGCCGATAGCCGAGAGGCCATAGCCGATGAGGTTGAGGGAGCCGTTGATGGAGCCTTCCATTTTTTTTCCTTTCAAGATGCCACTTATGTGGCAGGTTGTTTGGGTTGCTTCATCCCCGCTAGGGGAAGACTGTGGTGTGCCGCCGGTGCGTGTTGCCCCGGCCGGCGTGCCTAGTGGCTGTCGGCGTGCAGTGCGCCTTCGATGTAGATCGCGGTCAGCAGCGTAAAGACATAGGCCTGCAGGACCATGATCAGGGCTTCAAGCATGTACATGGCGATGGCACCGGCGAGAACCAGGATCGAGGTTCCCTTCAGCAGCACGTTCTCCTGCATGATGAGGTACTCGATGCCGGAACCGGCGATCATCACGATCAGGTGGCCGGCGAGCATGGTCGCGAACAGACGGAGGCTGTGCGTGACGGGCCGGACAACGAAGTTGGAGATGATTTCGATCGGTATGACGATCGGCAGGATGTACCACGGCACGCCCGAGGGGACCGTTGCAAGCTTGAAGTAGCGCAGGCCGTTCTTCTTGACGCCGATGGCGATCCAGGTGACGTACACCAGGCCGGCCAGCACATACGCTCCACCCACGTGCGAGAACGTGGGGAGCTGGAACACCGGGATGGCGCCGTAGATGTTGTTGACCAGGATGAAGAAGAACAGGCTGAACAGCAGGGGGACGTACTTGATGAAGTCCCTGCCGCCGATGATGTCCTTGGCAATGCCGTTGCGGACGAAGCCGTAAGCGGCTTCGCCGGCGAACTGGAGCTTGCCGGGTACCAGCTGCTGCTTGCGTGCGGCGAGCACGAAGAAGACGGCGATAAAGACGACAGAGAGGAGGACCAGCAGCATCTGCTTGGAGAATCCTTCTGCGGCACCCCACGGCAGGATTGCCGGCAAATGCATTTCGTTAATACCAGGAGGAGTGAACTCTCCTGAATCTTGGGCCGGGAGCGCAAGCGCGATCAACGCGTTTCCTCTCTGCAGTGTCCATCATTGGGCGTTGGGCGGGGTCCGGCAGCCTGACAGCCTGCTGTTCCCCCTGTGAAATTATTTGGCATTATCTTTTCCGTCCTGGGACGGTGCGCTGGGAGCATGGCGCCCATCAGCAATTTTTCGGGAACTGGTGAGGCCGTGCATGTGGGAAAGGTAGAAACCTCCGACGGCTCCAAGCAGAGCGCCTGCGAGCACAATCCAGCGCGTTCCCCACAGATAATCCAGTCCCCACCCTATCAAACTCCAGACGATGATTCCGCCAATGATGTAGCTGAATACAGCCATTCCAGCGTTGTAGCCGCCATCGGTGGACACGTCGGCAGGACCCTGCGTGGAGTCGGTTGATCCGCGTTTGCCGTGTGCGGCGCCTGCGGTTTTTTTCCGATCACGCATTGGATGCTCCCTTGTCTTCTGGATCGTTGTAGATCTGGAGTCGCGCCCTGCTGAAGCCATGGATCTCCGCGGCCTGCCACAGGATGACGGCGACGATGGCGCCGATGATGAACCAGCGGCCGTGGAGCCATTCAGGAGCACCGATGACGAACAGGACAACGGCAAAGCCAACCACTTTGATGAAGTAGGTGGCGACGAACATTCCGATTGCACCCGATGGGTTGCTTCGTCCCACGAAGTGGCCCACCAGCAGGCTGATGCCGAAGAACAGCATCACCAGCAGGCCGCCCAGGACGCTGGAGAGCGCCCCGGTTGCCCCGTTGAGGACGGCGGCCGGGATAGCGCACAGCACAAGTCCGGCAGCCGCAGCAATAGAGCTGCGCTTGAGCAGGTTCAGCCAGAGCGAACGGGTGGGACCAGACGTACCAACGGGTCCATTGCCGGAGGCAGGTCCGGACTCGGCGTTGGAGGTCATGAGATCCCAATCGTCGTCACCACATGGCGGATCGCCAGGAGGCAGGGGGTGGAGTGGCAGCTTGGGCTGCCCCTAAATTCTACACGAGATAGAAATAATTCAGAACTGCCGTTACGCCGCAGTTTCCCCGTTGCCGCGGGACAGGTACGGCCACGCTGTCACCAGTCCCATGACCAGCGTGGCGAAGATGTCCACGGCGAGCACGATGTGCCAGGGGAAGACAGCGAACGCCAGGCCACCGAAGGAGAGCACGGCGGTCCACAGGTACATCAGGACCACAGCGGTACGGTGCGAATAGCCGATGTCCAGCAATTTGTGATGCAGGTGTCCGCGGTCCGCCGACCAGGGCGAACGCCCGCGGGCCGTCCGCCGGACGACCGCCAGCCCGAGGTCCAGCAGCGGCAGGAAGAGGACGGCGAAGGGAAGCAGGATGGGAATGATGGTGGAGATACCGTTGGCGCGGTCGTAGAGGCCCGAGGTGATCTGCCCCGTGGACACGACGCCGGCCGAGGCCATGAGGAGCCCGATCAGCATGGCGCCGGAGTCGCCCATGAAGATCTTCGAGGGAAAGAAGTTGTGCGGGAGGAACCCAAGGCACCCGCCCACGAGGACCGCGGTTATGAGGGTTGCCAGGTCCGAATAGTCCAGCAGTACCGCGTTGCGGTGGACCCAGTAGGCGGTAATGAAGAACGCCGTGCCGCCGATGATGGCCACTCCCGCGGCGAGGCCGTCCAGTCCGTCAATGAAGTTGAAGGCGTTCATGGTGGTGACGATCAGTCCGGCCGTCAGCACTATCCGCAGTGTTCCGTCGTGGAGGTAGATGGGTTCAGGTACCCAGGGGACGATGGTCATCTGCACACCCCAGATGGCCACGGTCAGTCCGGCCGCGCTCTGGCCGATCAGCTTCACCCACCAGCGAATGTCCAGCAGGTCGTCCGCCACGCCCACCAGGACGATGACAGCTGCTCCTGCCAGGACACCCCACGGTGAAAAGTTGTTGCGGTAAATGTCCTTGACGAAGAAGGACTGGCTGGCAACGACCAGCGCCACCATGACGCCCAGGAAGATTGCCACCCCGCCCAGCCTGGACACCGGCGTGGAATGCATGTCCCGGCTGCGGATGGGCAGGTGCAGCTCAAGCCGGTGCCCCACGACGCGGGCGCCCCAGGTGGCCGCGTAGGAGACGATGGCGGCGGTGAGCCCCATAAGCAGGTACATGATCATGGGACGGCAACCGCTTCAAGGATGGTGGCGCCAAAACCGCTCGCCTGCGGTGGCAGCCGGTTGGGGGTGTGTGGGCTCACGGGCCGGGAATCTGTTCTTCGATAAATGAAACTTCTCCGTCGCCGAGCGCGCAGCAGGCGGTGCGCTCAGACATGCGCGCAGCGCCTTACAGGGCTGTATTACAGTGGACTCTAGTCAAAGATACTAGTGCCACCGGCACCATGGCTCCGCGCCACACGGGCGCACAACAGGCGGGGAACTCCCTTGCAGCCATGCTGAAAGGACCCCCATGACCCCCCGCATTGCGGTTGCCGCCGTGACTTTCGACCGGCCCAAGGAACTGTCCGTCCTGCTGGATTCGATCAACGCCCAGAGCCGGCACGTGGACACGATTTGCCTGGTGGACAGCGGCACCACCCCGGCCGCGGATGTGGCTACGACGCACCCCAACGTGGACTATGTGCGCTCCGAAGCGAACCTGGGCGGCGCCGGCGGATTTGCGCTTGCCGCGCTGAAGGCCGTCGCCAGCGGGGCCCGCTGGATCTGGATGATGGACGACGACGCCGAGCCGGCAGATCCGGAGTGCCTCGCCACGCTGCTTCGTGAGGCTGAGGCACGCGACCTGGAGGCGGTGGTCCCTTTGGTCACGGCGCCCGGCCATCCCGACCGGTTGTCCTTCTTTTTCCGGCTGGACGGCAAGGTCACGCACGACAGGGCCGAGGTGGAGAAACGTGGCTTCCTGCCGGACGATGGCCATTTCTTCAACGGTGCGCTGATCCGCTCCGACGTGTTCTTCAAGGTGGGCCTGCCGGACATGCGCCTGTTCATCCGGGGCGATGAGGTTGATTTCACCATCCGGCTGCGCAAGGCCGGGATCCGCTTTGGCACCGTCACCACCACGGCCATTACGCACCCGCACGCGTTCGGGGAAACGCAGCACGTCTACGGCGCCCGCTGGCATGTGATCGTCCCGGACTCCGCCTTCAAGCGCTTCTACTATTACCGGAACCGGGGCTACCTGATCCGCCGCTACTTCCGGGTGCGCTCGTTCGTGGCCGACGTCGGCGGGTACCTGGGCTACTTCCTGCAGCGCCGCGACCTTCCGGGCTTCCTGGTGTGGGCACGTTCGTTCACCACCGGCCTGCGGGGCAAGGGCTTTGCTCCGTTGGAGGACCAGAAGTTCTAGGCGGGCCCTGCCGCCGTTTGCCGCGCTCCGCTGCGTACGGCCCCGGCTATTTGGCCAGCCCCGGTTTTCCGAGCCTCCGGGCGGCCAGGAGCCACAGCAGGACCCAGGGCTCCCCCAGCACGCGGTAGGCCACGCGGCGGGGATGCAGGAGCAGGCGCCAGGCCCACTCCAGGCCCATCCTGCCCAGCCACCGGGGGGCCAGCTTCTGGACGCCCGCCAACTGCTCGATGGCGCCGCCCACGGCGCAGTACACGGCAGGCGGCATCTCAGCCAGCCGCCGCTGCAGCACTTCCTCCTGGAGCGGCATGCCCAGCCCAAGCAGGACAAGCTGCGGCTGTTCACGGTGCAGCCAGGCAACGGCTGCCTCTTCCAGCTCAGGACCCCATCCTTCACCGGGAAAGCCTGAGACGCGGGCGCCCGGAACGATGTCCTTCAGCCTGCTGACTGCCCCGGCGTTCGCTTCCGCACCGGCACCGATCACGGCAATCCGGTCAAGGCCGCGCACCTGGTCCAGCGCCGGCAGCCAGTCCGTTGAACCCAGCCGGTAATCCATGACGGGGCCTTCGGCGTTGCCGGTCCTCCCCCACAGCCACAGCACGGGTGCCCCGTCCAGGAGCACGACGTCGCTGTCCTCATAGAGGCGCCGGAATCCGTCGTCGGACAAAGCCAGCGTCACGCTGTGCAGGTTGTGGCCCAGGACGGTACGGGTGGAGCCATCCGCCACGAAGCTGCTCAGTTCCGCCACCAGTTCGGGGACGCGCAGCGGCGTGGCGTGGACGTCCAGGACAGGGATCTGCTGGCGGTCCAGCGCCATCAAGGCTGCTGGTTCCCGGCCGGCGTGGCGGATTCCGCGGCCGGGCCGGTCACTGCGGACGACCCGGACGCCTCAGGTGCGGCCCCGCCGTCGTCCTGTACGCCGGCTGCGCTTGACCCGCCTGTGCCCGGCTGCCCGGCGCCGGTTTGCCCAGCGCCGATTTGTTCAGCGCCAATCTGCTCACCGCCAAGCTGCTCAGCTGCGGCTTCCTCTTCTGCCATGGGGATCTCTCCCAGGCCCAGGACGCCGGGGACGTGCCCGCGGAGCTGGTCCAGGCTCACTGCCCCGTTGCGCACCACGCGCAGGATGGGGCCGGTGGCGTCCACAATGGTGGACGGCACGCCGGCCTCGCCCTCTACGGGGCGCTGGCCGCCCTCCAGGTATACCTCGACGGAATCAGCAAGCTGTTCCCGGGCGGCAGCAGCAGTCTGGGCCGGTGCGTGGCCGGTGCGGTTTGCCGAGGACACGGCAAGCGGGCCGGTCAAGGTCAGCAGTTCCAGGGCCACTTCGTCGGCAGGCATCCGCAGGGCCACGGTCCCCTTGGTTTCGCCCAGGTCCCAGTCCAGGGACGGCTGTGCGTGCAGGATCAGCGTCAGGCCTCCGGGCCAGAAGGCCTCGGCCAGTTTCCGTGCGTCGGCCGAGACCTCAGTGGCCAGGCCGTCCAGGGCGTTGATCCGCGGAATCAGGACGGGCGGCGGCATGGTGCGGCTGCGTCCCTTGGATACCAGCAGCATGGTGACGGCCTGCGGCGAGAACGCGTCCGCGCCGATCCCGTAGACGGTGTCCGTGGGGAGCACGACGCATTTCTTTTCACTGATGGCGCGCTGGGCGTGTTCCAGCCCCCGGGCCCGCTCGTCGTCGATGGTGCAGTCATAAGTTGTGGTCACTGGCCCATTCTTTCATTCCGTGCGGAGTCCTCCACGAGCACGGCGCTGGTGGCGCGCTCCTTGCCGTTGAGGTCCAGGTGCGTTGTGATGGCTGTCCAGGTTCCGGTCTTTGCGAGCATGGCGGCAATCCAGCCGGCCTGGACTTCTGCGTGTTCCATGACGAAGTAGCCCCCCCGCCGCAGCAGCCGGGCAGCGGAGGCCGCTGCCGCCGTCGGAAGTTCCATGCCGTCCGCTCCCCCGCCGTACAAAGCCTCCGGCGGATCGTGCAGGGCTACTTCGGGTTCGTTGGGGATGGCTTCGGCGGGGATGTACGGAGGGTTGGAAACCACGACGTCGACGCTTCCGTTGAGCTCCATGAAGGCGTCCCGCAGGTCCCCCAGGACAAGGTTGACGCCCAGGGGCGCCAGGTTTTTCGCCGCCCAGGCGTGCGCGAACGGGCTGAATTCGACAGCGTGTACCTCGGCTCCGGGAAGCTCGGAGGCGAGCGAACCGGCGATGGCGCCGGACCCCGTCCCAAGGTCCACAATGCGGGGACTGTCCATGCCACGGACATGGTCGATGGCCAGCTGGACCACCGATTCGGTCTCCGGACGCGGAATGAAGACCCCCGGCCCCACCGCCAGCTCCAGGTAGCGGAAATATGCCACTCCGGTGATGTGCTGCAGCGGGATCCGGCGCGCACGTTCGGCCACCAGCTCGGCATACCCCGGCGGTGCGGGAGTGTCGCCAAGCATCAGGGAGCGCAGGCGTCCCAGCCCGACGTTCAGGAGGTGGTCCGCCAGGAGCTCCGCGTCGGCGCGGGGGCTGGGGACCCCGGCCTCAGCCAGCAGTGCGGCAGCCTCACGGACAGCTGCAGCCAGTGTCTGGGTCTGGGCAGGCACCGTGGAGGTGGGCTCGGTCATGGGTGACAGCTTCCGATCAGTCGCCGATGGCGTCCAGCCGCGCCTGCTCGTCCATTTCGATCGCCGACTGGATGACCGGTTCCAGGTCACCGTTCATGACCTGGTCCAGGTTGTAGGCCTTGTAGCCGGTGCGGTGGTCGGCGATCCGGTTTTCCGGGTAGTTGTACGTGCGGATGCGCTCGGAGCGGTCCATGGTGCGGATCTGCGACTTGCGCTGTTCCGAGTTGGCGGCGTCGATCTGCTCCTGCTGGTGCGCCAGGATGCGGGCACGGAGGACGCGCATGCCGGCCTCACGGTTCTGCAGCTGCGACTTCTCGTTCTGCATGGCCACCACAATGCCGGTGGGAAGGTGCGTGATGCGGACGGCGGAGTCCGTGGTGTTCACGGACTGGCCACCCGGGCCCGAGGACCGGTAGACGTCGATCTTGAGGTCGTTCTGGTTGATCTCGAGCTCTTCCGGCTCGTCCACTTCGGGCAGGACCAGCACGCCGGCAGCCGAGGTGTGGATGCGTCCCTGGGACTCGGTCACGGGCACGCGCTGGACGCGGTGCACGCCGCCTTCGAATTTAAGCCGGGCGTAGACGCCCTCAGCGGGGTCGTTCGAGTTGCCTTTGACGGCCACCTGGACGTCCTTGTAGCCGCCCAGGTCCGATTCGGTGGCGGAGATGATTTCGGTCTTCCAGCCGCGGGACTCAGCGTAGCGGGTGTACATGCGCAGCAGGTCGCCGGCGAACAGGGCAGCCTCGTCGCCACCTTCGCCGCCCTTGACCTCGAGGATCACGTTGCGGGCGTCGTCCGGATCGCGCGGAATCAGCAGGCGCCGCAGCTTGGCGGCAGCAGTCTCCAGCGCGGCCTCGAGTTCAGGCACCTCGGCAGCAAACTCGGGATCCTCGGCAGCCATCTCCTTGGCGGCAGCAAGGTCATCCCGGATGCCTTCCCACTTGTGGTAGGCCTCAACAATGCCATTGAGCTGAGCCGACCGCCGCCCCAGCTTCCGGGCAAGCCGCTGGTCAGCATAAACAGCAGGATCCCCCAGCTGCGCCTGGATGGAGTCATGCTCATCAAGCAGGCCCTGTACGGACTCAAACATCTATAAACCTCTTTCGACTTGTACAAGTCTAATGACTGCCATGCGGAGACTGACCGCACGTCCGGACGCGTGCCCGCATTTGGTGAGATAACTGCATGGCGTTCGGATTTTGCCGCCCCGGGAGTGGCATCGGGCCTGCCGGAGCTGGGCGGCGAACGATCGAAGATCGAAGCCGCCCAGCGAAGGGGCGGGGGCGGCAAAATCCGAACGACAAAGGCGGGGCCGGCAAAATGCGTCGGCCCCGCCCTCGGTGAAACTATTTGTCGTTGTCCGACTTCGCACCAAGCGTCGTCTTCTGGACCTGCATGAGGAACTCGACGTTGCTCTGGGTTTCCCGGATCTTGTTGGTGAGCAGTTCAAGGCTCTGCTGGGTCTCGAGTCCGGAGAGGACGCGGCGCAGCTTCCACATGATCTTGACTTCTTCGGGCGAGAGCAGGTTCTCTTCGCGGCGGGTACCGGATGCGTTGACATCCACGGCCGGGAAGATGCGCTTGTCTGCCAGCTGGCGGGACAGGCGTAGTTCCATGTTGCCGGTGCCCTTGAACTCTTCGAAGATCACCTCGTCCATCTTGGAGCCGGTCTCAACGAGGGCGGTGGCCAGGATGGTGAGCGAGCCGCCGTTTTCGATGTTGCGGGCGGCACCGAAGAAGCGCTTGGGCGGATAGAGGGCTGCGGAGTCCACACCACCGGACAGGATGCGGCCGGAGGCCGGTGCTGCCAGGTTGTAGGCGCGGCCCAGGCGGGTCATGGAGTCCAGGAGGACCACCACGTCCATGCCCATTTCCACGAGGCGCTTGGCGCGTTCGATGGACAGTTCGGCCACAGTTGTGTGGTCGTCTGCGGGACGGTCGAAGGTGGAGGCAATGACTTCACCCTTGACGGTGCGCTGCATGTCCGTGACTTCTTCGGGCCGTTCGTCAACCAGCACCATCATGAGGTGGACCTCAGGGTTGTTGGTGGTGATCGCGTTGGCGATGGACTGCAGGATGAGCGTCTTGCCGGCCTTGGGCGGGGAGACGATCAGGCCACGCTGGCCCTTGCCGATCGGGGCGACGAGGTCGATGACGCGGGGGCCGATCTTCTTGGGATCGGTCTCGAGGCGCAGGCGCTCCGACGGGTACAGCGGAACCAGCTTGGCGAATTCGACGCGGTCCTTGAGTTCTTCCGGCGTCTTGCCGTTGACGGACGTGACGCGGACCAGGGCGTTGAACTTCTGGCGGTTGGACTGCTGGCTGCGGTCTTCGCCTTCGCGCGGTGCACGGATTGCGCCTACCACGGCGTCACCCTTGCGCAGGTTGTACTTCTTGACCTGGGCCAGGGAGACGTAGACGTCGTTGGGGCCCGGCAGGTAGCCGGAGGTGCGGATGAACGCGTAGTTCTCCAGGACGTCGAGGATGCCGGCGACCGGCAGCAGCACGTCGTCGTCGGTGACCTCGACGTCGTCTACGTCCGGGCCCTGGTTGCGGCCGCGGCGGCGGTCGTTGCGGTCGCGGAAGCGGTCATTGCGCGAGTTGTCCCGGTCCTGGCCGCCGGAACGGTCGTTGCGGTCATTCCGGTCGCGGCGGTTACGGCGGTTGCGGCGGCTTCCGCCGTCGGCGTCGTCGTTGTCGCGGTTGTCCCGGCCGCCATCGCGCTGGCCGGCTTCGCGGCTGCCGGCATTGTCGCGGCCGCCATCGGAATCGCGGGTGTTGTCACGGCCGCGGGTGCGGCCGCCGTCACGGCGTTCGGTGCGCTGGCCGGCGTCCCCTGCTTCTGCGGGGGTTTCGGTGCGCTGTTCACCTGCCCGCTGTTCGCCTGCACGCTGTTCCGCGGCCGGCTGCTCTGCCAGGGTTTCCACCGGGGCTTCCTGGACGGAGGCGGCAGCGGCTTCGCCGCGGCGGCGGTTGCGGGTGCGCGGCTGGCGGCGCTCGGGGGCGCCTTCCGTTGCCTCGGTGGTTTCCGCGGGGGCGGCCGACGGCGCCTCGACGGCTGCAGCGGCAGGTGCGGCAGCGGTTTCCACGACGGGAGCTTCGGTTGCCGGGGCAACCACGCCGTCACTGACAGCGCGGCGGCTGCGGCCGCGTCCGCGGGCACGGGTGCCCTCAGCGGCAGGAGCTTCCGCGGCAGCGGCCTCCGGAGCGGCTGCGCCAGGAGCCACGCTGCTTTCCGGAGCCTTTTCCGTTGCCTTCGCAGGAGTCTTGACGGTCAGGGTCCCTGCGCGGTGGGCGGAGATGGCCGAAACCAGGTCCCCCTTGCGCATGCGGGAGCCGCCGGAGATGCCGAGCTGGCTGGCGAGGGCCTGCAGCTGGGCGAGCTTCAGGCCGGCGAGGCCACTGCTCTTGGCGGGTGCGGCCGATGATTCGGCAGCAGAAGTTGTGTGTTCCACAGCTGGCGACAGCTCAGTGGTTTCGGTCACGAAGGATCCTTCCCCCTCGACGGCGTCCAGACTGGGAGCTGGACGCGATGATTTGATCTGGGCTGCAGTTCAGATCTGCAGCCGGATTTCAGCCTTGCCGGTTGGATTTCGGCCAGCAGGGCCGGATACTGATTCACCTTGCGCTGCGCCCACGGCGCAACGCCTGACTGACGCTTCAGGGGCAGTTGGATGCTGCAGATTCCTGCGACAGACCAAGCAGGTGGCACCGGAATACATTCACAGTGGTAGATCAAACAGCAACTGAATGCAGGAGCAGATCAGATAGGCGGAATTACCGCCGGTGCACGTCCACCTTAGCACCTTCAACGTCCACTGCGAGCTTCAGAACGCGCCAGCCAATGTCCGGCGTGTTCTCCGATGTAAAGGCCTCAATGAAGGCCAGTGCATCACTGGCCTGCGCTTCGCCGTTGGCCAGCACCAGGACGGTTGGCCCGGCGCCGGAAACCACTGCTGCGTAGCCTGCTTTACGGAGGGCGCCGATGAGCGCCGCACTGGGCCGCATGGCTTCCGCCCGGTAGCTCTGGTGCAGGTAGTCCTCGGTGCCCGGCAGGAGAAACTCAGGCTTTTGCGTCAATGCATGGATCAGCAGCGCCGCACGGCCCGAATTCATGGCCGCCGCATGGTGTCCCACTGATGCGGGCAGCAGGGCGCGGGCGGCTTCGGTGGACAGTTCGAAGTCGGGTACCGCCACGATGGGGATGATCGAACCGGTCACGGTGGCAGTGGTGCTGCTGTACTGCTCACTGTCCTGCCATGACAGCGCCAGTCCGCCGAAAATCGCGGGTGCGACGTTGTCCGGGTGGCCTTCCATTTCGCTGGTGAGCTGCAGGATCCAGTCGCGGCCGCGCTGGTTTTCCCCTGGAACCATGGCATTGGCGGCAGACACAGCCGCCACGACCGCCGAGGCGGACGAGCCCAGTCCCCTGCCGTGCGGGTTGACGTTTTCGGCAGTCACCTTCAGGCCGCCGTGGCGGAATCCCAGCCGTTCAAAGGCCGCATCCATGGCCCGGATCACCAGGTGGCTGGCATCCCGGGGAAGGGTTTCCGCCCCTTCGCCGCGCAGGTCAAAGACGAGTTCGTCCGTGTCCAGGCTTTCCACGGTCAGGGTGTCGTGCAGGGCCAGGGCAAGCCCCAGGCTGTCGTAGCCGGGACCAAGGTTGGCCGTGGTGGCGGGGACGCGGACGGTGACACGCTGGCCCGGCTCAATCAGTTGCAGTCCGACGGCGGCCTGCGAGGTGGTGTCCAAGGTTATTTTTCTTCCAGTCCCAGCTCAGCGGCTACGGTGACGACGTCGTTGGGGACCTTGACCGGCTGGACATCGCTGCCGTCCTCGGTGCGCAGGGCCCACTGGGGATCCTTGAGTCCGTGGCCTGTGACGGTGATGACGATGGTTTTTCCGCTGGGGACCTCGCCGGCGGCGTGCTTCTTGAGCAGTCCGGCCACGCCTGCGGCGGAACCGGGCTCCACGAAGACGCCTTCCTTGGACGACAGCCAGCGGTGGGCGTTCAGGATCTCCTCATCGGTGACGGCCTCGATGAGCCCGCCGGATTCGTCACGGGCGCCGACGGCACCGTCCCAGGACGCCGGGTTTCCAATGCGGATGGCGGTGGCGATGGTGTCCGGTTCCGTGATGGGGTGGCCTGCGACGAAGGGGGCGGCACCGGCGGCCTGGAAGCCCCACATGGCAGGTGTCCTGGTGGATACGGCGGGAAGGGTGCCGGCCGTCTCCGATTCGAAGGGAGCGGAGTACTCTTTGTAGCCCTTCCAGTAGGCCGTGATGTTGCCGGCGTTGCCCACGGGCAGAACGTGGATGTCCGGTGCGTCGCCCAGGGAATCGACCACTTCGAAGGCGCCGGTCTTCTGGCCCTGGATGCGGGCGGGATTTACCGAGTTCACCAGGAAGACGGGGTAGGACTCCCCCAGCTTGCGGGCGATGTCCAGGCAGTTGTCGAAGTTGCCGTCGACCTGGAGCAGGGTGGCCCCGTGGGCGATCGCCTGGCTGAGCTTGCCCATGGAGATCTTGCCTTCGGGCACCAGCACCGCGCACTTGAGGCCGGCGGCCGTGGCGTAGGCAGCAGCAGAGGCGGACGTGTTGCCGGTGGAAGCGCACACAACGGCCTTCGCGCCGGAGGCAACTGCTGCCGTCATCGCCATGGTCATGCCACGGTCCTTGAAGGAGCCGGTGGGGTTCATGCCTTCCACCTTGAGGTAGACCTCGGAACCGGTGAGTTCGGAGAGCTTCTGTGCGTGCACCAGCGGGGTGCCGCCCTCGCCCAGGGTGATGACCCTGGTGGACTCCGTCACGGGCAGACGGTCAGCGTATTCGCGGATGACACCGCGCCATTGGTGAGCCACTTAGACTCCTTCTACCCGCAAAACGGATGTAACTGAATTGATGACGTCCAGGCTCTTCACGGCCTCGACGGTGGCTGCAAGGGCAGCCTCTGACGCACGGTGGGTGACGATCCGCAGTTCGGCCGACTCCACGTTGGAAGCTGAATCGCGGTGGATGGTCTGCCGCATGATTTCGATGGAGACGCCGTGCTCGGCGAAGAGCTGGGCGATCTTTGCCAGGACGCCGGGCTGGTCGGCGACGTCCAGGCCAATGTAGTAACTCGTGGTGGCCGCGTCGATGGGCAGCGCGGGAACGTGGCCCGTGGTGGTTTCGGTGCGGCCGGGACCGCCCAGGACCAGGCGCCTGGCTGCTGACACGAGGTCGCCCAGGACAGCGGATGCCGTCGGGGTGCCCCCGGCGCCCTGGCCGTAGAACATCAGCTCACCGGCGTTTTCGGCCTCGATGAATACCGCGTTGAAGGCACCGCGGACGGCGGCCAGCGGGTGTTCGCGCGGCAGCAGGGTGGGGTGCACGCGGACGGACACGCCTTCCTTGCCGTCGGCGTCGGTCAGTTTCTCCGCGATGGCCAGCAGCTTGATGACGAAGCCGGCGTCCTTTGCGGCGGCGATGTCCGAAGCACTGACGGACGTGATTCCCTCGCAGTGGACATCGTCCAGCGCAAAGCGGGTGTGGAAGGACAGTGACGCGAGGATGGCGGCTTTCGCCGCGGCGTCGTGGCCTTCGACGTCGGCGGTGGGGTCCGCTTCGGCGTAGCCAAGGCGCTGGGCTTCGGCGAGGGCGTCGGCGAACTGGGCGCCGGTGGTGTCCATCTGGTCAAGGATGAAGTTGGTGGTGCCGTTGACGATGCCCAGCACCCGGGTGATGCGGTCGCCCGAGAGGCTGTCGCGGATGGGGCGCAGGATCGGGATGGCGCCGGCCACCGCGGCCTCGTAGGAGAGCTGGACGCCGGCTTTGTCCGCTTCTTCGTAGAGCGTTGGGCCGTCCTGGGCCAGGAGTGCCTTGTTGCCGGTGACAACGCAGGCGCCGTTGCGCAGCGCGGAGAGGATCAGGGTGCGGGCAGGCTCGATGCCGCCCATCAGTTCGATCACCAGGTCCGCGTCCTTGACGAGGGTTTCGGCGTCGGTGGTGAAGAGCTCCTGCGGCAGGTCCACGTCGCGGGCGGCGTTGACGTTGCGCACGGCGATGCCGCTGAGCTGCAGGCGGGCACCGGTGCGGGCAGCGAGGGCGTCGGCGTCCTCAATGAGGATCCGCGCAACCTGGGCTCCAACGTTGCCACAGCCCAGCAGGGCTACTTTCAGCGTTCGCATTTCCGTCATTCAGGCTCCCATGTCGCGGTTCAGCAGATCTTCTTCGGTTTCCCCGCGGACAATCAGCCGGGAAGATCCGTCGCGCACCGCGACAACGCCCGGCCGGGCCAGATAGTTGTAGTTGCTCGAGAGGGCCCAGCAGTAGGCGCCGGTTCCCGGTACAGCAAGCAGATCACCGGCTGCCACGTCCTCGGGCAGATATACATCTCTAACAACTATGTCGCCGCTCTCGCAATGTTTGCCCACTACGCGGGACAGCTGCGGGGCGGCGCTGGAGGTGCGGGAGGCCAGGACTGCCGAATAATCCGCGTCGTACAGCACCGGGCGGGCGTTGTCGCTCATGCCGCCGTCCACCGAAACATACCGGCGGGGATACGTAACGTTGTTGCCCGCGTCACCGTCACCGGACGTACCGGGTGCGTCCACGCGGACCGTCTTCAGCGTGCCCACTTCATACAGGGTGAAGGTAGTGCTGCCAACGATCGCGCGTCCCGGTTCAATGGAGATGCGCGGCGCGTCGATGCCCAGTTCGGCGCAGGTGGAACGCACAACGGCGGCCATCGCGTTGGCGATCTCCGCGGCAGGGCGCGGGGTGTCCACCGGCGTGTAGGCGATCCCGTAGCCGCCGCCAAGGTCCAGTTCCGGCAGGATGATGGAGTACTTTTCCTGCATGGCGGCCAGGAAGCGCAGCAGCTTCTCGGCGGCCAGCGCAAAGCCGTCCGGCTCGAAGATCTGGGAGCCAATGTGGCAGTGCAGGCCGAGCAACTCGATACCGGGATGCGCTGATGCAGCGGCCACCGCTTCCTCGGCAGCGGAGATCCCCGCTTCATCGGTGGTGTCGGCGGCCATGGACAGGCCGAACTTCTGGTCCTCGTGGGCGGTGGCAATGAATTCGTGCGTGTGGGCATGCACGCCGGGGGTGAGCCGCAGCATGACCTTCGCCTGCTCCCCGCGCCCCTGCGCGATCGCACCGACGCGCACGAGCTCATCGAGGCTGTCCACCACGATCCGCCCCAGGCCCATGTCAAGCGCCCTGTGGATCTCGCCGTCGGACTTGTTGTTGCCGTGCAGGGCGACGTCCGCCCCGGGAATTCCGGCCCGGTAGGCCACGGCGAGTTCCCCGCCCGAGGCCGTGTCCAGCCGCAGCCCCTCTTCCTCCACCCAGCGGACCACTGCGGTGCAGAGGAACGACTTGCCGGCGTAGTAGACGTCCACTCCCCCGCAGATATCCGCGAAGGCGTTGTTGAACGCGTCGCTGAATGCCCTGGCCCGGGCACGGAAGTCGTTCTCGCTCATCACGAAAAGCGGGGTCCCGTATTGCCGCTGCAACTCGCTGACGGGGATGCCGCCAATGGCGAGTTCACCGTCGGCGTTGCGCGCTGCGTCGCCGGCCCACATTGGTTCGTGGAGGGCATTGAGGTCATCCGGAACGGCAAGCCACTCCGGGGCAAGCGGAGAGCCCTGTGCTGCTGTGTGCGTCATGGGTCCTACATCCGTTCCGGCGCGGAAACGCCCAGCAGGTCAAGGCCGTTCGCCAGCACCTGGCTGGTGGCGTCATTAAGCCAGAGCCGGGTGCGGTTGAGGTCCGTGACGGGTTCTTCACCCATGGGGGCAATACGGCAGGCGTCGTACCAGCGGTGGTACGCCCCTGCGATGGCCTCCAGGTGGCGCGCCACGCGGTGCGGTTCGCGCAGTTCGGCAGCCTTGGCCACGATGGACGGGTAGCTGCCCAGGTAGGACAGCAGCTCGTTTTCCGTGGCGTGGTCCAGGAGCGACGCATCGAAGCTGTCCTGGCCGTCCACCTGGCGTTCGACGCCGGCCGCCACGGCGTTGCGCGCGGCGCCCCGGGAGCGGGCGTGGGCGTACTGGACGTAGAACACCGGGTTCTCGTTGCTGTGCTTCTTCAGCAGTTCCGGATCAAGGGTCAGCGGCGAGTCGGCGGGGAACCGTGCCAGGGAGTAGCGGACTGCGTCCTTGCCCAGCCAGTCGATCAGGTCCTTGAGTTCGATGATGTTGCCGGCGCGCTTGGACAGCTTGGCGCCGTTGACGGACACCAGCTGGCCGATCAGGACTTCGATGTTCACCTCGGGATCGTCACCGGCAGCGGCGGCGATCGCCTTGAGCCGGTTGATGTAGCCGTGGTGGTCGGCGCCCAGGAGGTAGATCTTCTCCGTGAAGCCGCGGTCCTTCTTGGACAGGTAGTAGGCAGCGTCCGCGGCGAAGTACGTGGGCTCGCCGTTGGCGCGGATCATGACGCGGTCCTTGTCGTCGCCAAAGTCCGTGGTCCGCAGCCACACCGCACCACCGTCGTCGAACACGTGGCCCTGCTCGCGAAGGCGCGCCACGGCACTCTCAATGGCGCCGGCGTCGTGCAGCTCCTGCTCGGAGAAGAAGACGTCGAACTCGACGCCGAAGTCCGCCAGGGTGGCCTTGATGTCCTTCATCTGGGCCTCGTAGGCGGCGGCCCGGATGACCGGCAGGGCGGCCACTTCGGTGAGCTCACGGATGTCCGGGTGCGCGGTGAGGACTTCATGGCCAAGCTCGGCGATGTACTGCCCGGGGTAGCCGCCGTCCGGCACCGGAAGGCCGTGCAGGCGGGAGTAGACGGAGTTGGCGAAGGTGTTCATCTGCGAGCCGGCGTCGTTGATGTAGTACTCCGCGGTGACATCAGCGCCCGAAGCGCGCAGCACGCGGGCGATCGAGTCGCCCAGGGCGGCCCAGCGGGTGTGCCCGATGTGCAGCGGCCCGGTGGGGTTGGCGGAGACGAACTCCATGTTGACGGTGCGCCCGGCGAGCGCAGTGTTGGTGCCGTAGTCCTTGCCGGCCTCGACGATGGCCTTGGCCAGGGCACCGGCGGCTGCGGCGTCCACGGTGATGTTCAGGAATCCGGGCCCGGCGATATCCACGGCGGAGACGCCGTCGATGGACTTGAGCCGGCTGCTGAGGACGGCGGCGAATTCGCGCGGATTGGTGCCCGCCTGCTTGGCGAGCTGGAGGGCGATGTTGGTGGCCCAGTCGCCGTGGTCCCGGTTCTTGGGTCGCTCCACGCGCACCTCAGCCGGAATGGCTGATGCCGCAAGGTCGATATCGCCGGCGGCGACGGCGTCCTTGAGGCAGGCGGATATGGCGAGGGAAAGTTCTTCGGGAGTCACCCCTCTAGCGTACCGGGGGCCAGAGACAGCAAAGAATTTGGGCTGTGCGTGCCCCCGGCGGAGTGCAAAAGAAATCTTCCGGGCCGGTTCCGTGAACCATTCGGGCGGATCCGGCGTTGACTAAACCGTAGCCACTGCCGCACGGCGCCGCCCCACAGCAGGTGGCAGCTCCACGGAAGTGAACAGCCCACAGAGAAACGAGCGCGTTCATGAGACCCTCCATCCCTAAAAGCCCCGTCACTCCCGGGAGTACTTTTGCCTTAAAGGGCCCTTCTGTTTCCACAGTCCTGCTCCGGAGAAGCCTCTTCGCCGGTATCGCAGGGCTGTCCCTGGCGGGAACCGTGGCGGGCTGCGCGCCGTCCACCGCCGACAGCACCCCCGGCACTGCCGCGGCCCCGGGCGCCCCCACTGCCGGATCCTCCGCCCTGGCCGGCAGCGGCGGCACCTACAAAGACGGCACCTACAGTGCGGACGGCAACTACGTCTCGCCCAACGGCACGGAAACGGTGGGTGTGCAGCTGACGCTGGCAGCGGGAAAAGTCACGGACGTCCAGATCACCCAGCACCCGTCCAATCCCAACACCCGCAAATTCCAGGGCCAGTTCGCCGGGGGCATCTCAGCCCAGGTGGTGGGCAGGAACATCGATGAACTCAACGTTTCCAAGGTGTCCGGGTCCTCACTGACCAGCGGAGGGTTCAACCAGGCGTTGGAGAAGATCAAGGCGGAGGCGCACTAGGCGGTGTCCGCGACGGACCGGGAGGACTTTTCGTTCCAGGGGATCGGCACCGGCTGGCACATCACCACTCACCTGCCCTTGCCCGCAGCCGTGCGGACACGGGTCCTGGGCAGGGTGGAAAAGTTCGACGGCGAGTGGTCCCGTTTCCGTGCCGACTCCCGCGTTGCAGCCATGGCCCGACGGCCCGGACGCTACTCCTTCCCGGAGGAGGCCGCGCCACTGGGTGAGCTGTACCGGCAGCTTTACGACCTGACGAACGGCGCCATGACACCCCTCATAGGCGGGAGCCTGGAGCGCCTGGGGTATGACGCAGCGTACTCCCTCCGGGCAGCGGGGCCGCCGCTCCCGGCACCGGACTGGGAATCGGTCCTCACGTGGTCCGGAACGGTCCTGACTGCCGGCGCCCCGGTGGTCCTGGACATTGGCGCCGCCGGCAAGGGCCTGCTGGTGGACCTGCTGGCGCAGGAGCTGGCGGCCGCCGGTGTGGGCGGGTTCGTCATTGATGCCGGCGGGGACCTGCTGGCCCGCGGAACCGTACCCGTCAGCGTGGCGCTTGAACACCCCTACAACCCGGCACAGGCGATTGGCGTGGTGGACCTGGAGGGCCGGGCCCTGTGCGCGTCGGCCGCCAACCGGCGCGCCTGGGGCGACGGACTGCACCACGTCCTGGACGGAACCACCGGGCAGCCGGTCCGGACCGCCGTCGCCACCTGGGCACTGGCGGAGACGGCCATGGTTGCCGATGCCCTCGCCACCGCCCTCTTCTTCGTTCCGGGCGCACTGCTCCAGGAGGCGTTCGACTTTTCCTGGCTGACGGTCTTTTCCGACGGCAGCGCAGCCTATTCCGCCGAATTCGAAGGGAAGCTGTTCGCATGAGCCCCGTGGACACACCACAAACCGGCCCGGCCCCCTCCCTGACGGGCCGGATAAGCACCGCCGTGGGCAGGTTCACCATGTACCGGCTCATCCTTGTGGTCCTGGCAGTACTCGCCGCCTACAGCCTGCTGCTGAATGTGCTGGGCTGGCTGACGTTCGGAGTCCCGGAAATGCTGGCACACCTGGCGCTGTGCCTGGGCTTGACCTACGCCGCCAACCGGGCGCTGGCGGCACTCTTCCGGGTCAACCCCCATTCCGAGTCCTCGCTGATCACCGGGCTGCTGCTCTATTTCCTGTTCTGGCCGTCCCTGCAACCGAGGGACCTGGCGGGGGTGGCTCTGGCGTGCGTGCTGGCGTCGGCGTCCAAATACGCACTGGCGTGGCGCGGACGGCACATATTCAATCCCGCCGCGGCCGGCGCGTTTGCCACCGGACTCACCGGGCTGAACATCGCCACGTGGTGGGCCGCGACGCCGGCCATGCTCTGGGTGCTGGTCCCGGGCGTGCTGGTGGTCCTGCACCGGACACGCAAGGTGCTGATGGCATCCGTGTTCACGGGGGCAGCCACCGCGATCATTACCCTTGAACTGCTTCGCTCGGGGATGACGGCCGGGATGGGCGTCTGGCAGGCCCTCGCCCAGCGTCCTGTGCTCTTCTTTGTGGGCTTCATGCTGACCGAGCCCCTGACATTGCCGCCGCGGCGGCCCCAGCAGTTGGCACTTGCAGCTGTGGTTGGGGTGCTCTTCGCGGTGCCGTGGAACCTGGGCATTGTGGCCAACTCCCCGGAGGCGGCGCTGCTGGCGGGCAACCTGCTGGCTTTCCTGGCGGGCCAGCGCGGGGCCGTAAAGCTCCGGTTCGCAGGGAGCCGCCGGCTGACGCCCACCACCGCCGAGTTCTCGTTCGAGCCCGCCCGCCCGGTACGTTTCCTCCCCGGACAGTACATGGAGCTGGACCTGCCGCAGGCCAGGCCGGATGGAAAAGGCCGGCGCCGGGTGTTCAGCCTGACCGGCTCCCCCGGCGAGCGCCTGGTGAAATTTGGCGTCCGGACGGCGGGCCCTCTGTCTGCGGCAAAGGCGGCGCTCCTGGCGCTGCAGCCGGGGGACGAAGTGACAGCCACGGCGGTGGGCGGCGACTTCGTCCTGGCGCGGGATCCCCGCCGGCCGGTTCTGCTCATCGCGGCGGGCATCGGCATCACGCCGTTTGTGTCCCACCTGTCTTCCGGGGCCCTGCGGGAGCGGGACGCTGTGCTCCTGCTCCTGGCCAGGAGCGCTGATGAGGTGGCCTACGCGGAAGAACTCGGGACGTCCGGCATGCGTGTACTGGTGCGGCTGGCGGATGGCTCCGACCCGCCTGCCGGCCTGGCCTCCGCGTCCGCCGGCGCGTCCGGCCGGCTGGATGGAACGGCGCTTGCAGCGCTTGTCCCGGATATCGACCGCCGGGAGGTTTACGTTTCCGGCTCGCCCGCAAGCGTCGCATCCCTCCGCCGCGCGGCCAGGCGGGCCGGGGCGCGGCGGGTCCGGACGGACTCTTTCTCGGGCTACTGAGGCTGCTTCGGCAACCACCCTGGACTGGTCCGGGCGGCGGTTTTCCCTTGCGGGCCACCTTCCTGCTAAGCTCTAGGACGTCCCGCCGGAAACGGCAGGATATCCGGAAATTGCCCTCGTAGCTCAGGGGATAGAGCGTCTGCCTCCGGAGCAGAAGGCCGTAGGTTCGAATCCTACCGAGGGCACATGGAAACCCCCGCCGCTTCTTTAAGCGGCGGGGGTTTTTCGTTCCCGTGCGTCCTGCCCCCTGCCGGTCCGGGCCGCCGGAAGGCGCCGGCTCAGAAACGCAGGGCTGCCTCGTCAAGGGTTGCCAGGGTCAGGACGGCTTCCTCTACCGTTTCGTGGTCCTCCAGCTCACGCTCAATCCGGCGCAGGGCCACCGCCACCTCGTGCTCCGGGTGGTCCCCCTCCAGATCCACCGCCGCCACCAGGTACAGCTTGCGCGGGCCGACGAATTCCAGGTGCAGGTAGGTGAGCCGGGCGATGTCGCGGTGCTCCAGCACCCGCCGGGCCATGGAGCGCTCGATGTCCGGGGTGACGCCCTGGCCCACCAGGAAGCGCCTGTTGCGGTCGATCAGGACAACCGCGACGACGGCGAGCAACACGCCGACGACGATCGAACCGATTGCGTCCGGCAGCGGCGAGCCGGTGACCTGGTGCAGGAATACGCCCACGAACGCCACCACGAGGCCGATCAGCGCGGCGGCATCCTCGGCGAACACGGCGCGCAGGGTGGGATCGGAGCTGATCAGGACCTGTTCAAGGGTGTGCCGTTCCAGCTCGTGGGCCGCCTTCCGGGTCTGGCGGAACGCCTGGACGAAGGAGACTCCCTCGAAGACGAAGGCCACGGCAAGGACGATGTACGCCACGGTGAAGTCCGCCGCCGGTTCAGGGGCAATGATCTCCTGGATGCCGTGCATGATGGACACCACTGCCCCGGCGGTAAAAAGGCCGAACGCGGCGAACATCGACCAGACATAGGCTTCCCGGCCGTATCCCATGGGGTGGCTCTTGTCCCGGGGCCGGGCAGAGCGGCGCTCCGCCAAGAACAGGAACACCTGGTTTCCGGTATCCGCCCAGGAATGCGCTGCCTCCGCGGCCATCGAGGCCGAGCCGGAAAGGACAGCGGCCACTGACTTTGCCGCCGCCACGAGCACATTCGCCACGAAGGCGATGATGACAGTCAGCAGGGTGGAGCTGGATTTTGTTCGCTTTTCGGTTTCAGCCATGCGCCTACCGTACCCAGCCCTGCCCGCTCCAGCGCCCGGCGGCTGCTGAATTCGTGCCGGTGGCGTCCCTGTCATTGTCGGTGGCTCCTCTTAGGCTGATTTCACCTAGTTGAGGGGGTACGCCATGCACGTTCCATTCTGTTCAATCATTCCGCCGTACATGCTGCGGCGGCTGGCGCAGCAGGATGCGCCGGAGTTCTCGTCCGCGGCAAGCGCCGCCAGGAAGGCGCTGGGCCACGTCGAATCGTTCCAGGCTGCGCGTTCGCAGGCTGTTCCGGCCCTTCCGCCGGGCCTGCGGTCGGAAAAGCCAGGACCCGTCAACCGCGCCGTCTACGACGCCGGCGGGGACGAAACCCTCCCGGGCAGGCCTGCCCGCGAAGAAGGCGGACCCGCCACCGGCGATGCCGCTACGGACGAGGCCTATGACGGGCTGGGGAACACGCACAGGCTGTATGCCGACGCCTTCGGGCGGGATTCGGTGGACGGCCGAGGGCTGAAGCTGGACGCCACGGTGCACTTCGGCAAGCTGTACGATAATGCCTTCTGGAACGGCAGCCAGATGGTCTTCGGCGATGGCGACGGCGACGTCTTCGAGCGCTTCACCAAATCCGTCAGCGTCATCGGTCACGAGCTGGCACACGGGGTCACCCAGTACTCGGCGGGGCTTGTGTACCGCAACCAGGCGGGTGCCCTGAACGAATCCATGTCCGACGTCTTCGGCGCGCTCGTTGAGCAGTACGTCAAGAACCAGACCACCGCGCAGGCCAGCTGGCTGATCGGGGAAGGGCTCTTCACGTCCAAGGTCCAGGGGCGGGCCCTGCGGTCCATGAAGGCGCCGGGGACCGCGTACGACGACGACGTGCTGGGCAAGGACCCGCAGCCTGACTCCATGGACTCCTACGTCCGGACCAGCGCGGACAATGGCGGCGTACATATCAACTCCGGCATCCCCAACCGCGCCTTCTACCTGGTGGCGGAGGCACTGGGCGGCTGCGCGTGGGAGGCTCCGGGCCGGATCTGGTACGAGACCCTGACCAACGGTTCCCTGCCGCCCGCCGCCACGTTCACCGTCTTTGCCCGTGCCACGGTCCGCGCTGCCGCCGACCTTTTTGGTCCGGAGTCCCCGGAGCATGACGCCGTGGGGGCGGCGTGGGAAACTGTGAAGGTCAAGGTTTAACCACTGCCCGGCGGCCCACTCACTGGCCCCGGGCCGTATGGAAGCCCAGGGGCCAGGCCATGAAGATCAAGGTGGAGCGCACCGGCGGGATCGCGGCAATCACTCGCGTGTGGACGGTGGACGCCCGGACGGACAGCGACCTCAGCCAGTGGCAGCCCATTGTCGAGGCCTGCCCGTGGGATGCGGTTCCCAGCACTCCACGGGCAGCCGCGGCGGCCTTCGAGGCGCCCCGGCCGGACCGCTTCATCTACTCCATCACGGCCGGGCAGCGCAGGGCTGCCCTGCCCGAGCATGCCCTCACCGGTCCATGGCGCATCCTGGTTGATACCGCGCGGGCCGCCGCGGAGGAAGCCGGCGGACCACTTCCCGGCGCGGACACCGACGGGCCCGGCTGAGGGCGGGCGGCGGCCGGGAAACGACGAAGGGGCGGTTCCCTACGGCAGTAGACTGTCTGCAGCCATGACTTTTCATATCTCCTATCCCGCCGAGCTGCCGGTTTCCGAGCGCCGCGAGGACCTGATGGCCGCCATCGCCGCCAACCAGGTGACCATCATCGCCGGCGAGACCGGCTCCGGAAAGACCACCCAGATCCCCAAAATGTGCCTGGAACTGGGACTGGGCGAGAAAGGCCTCATCGGGCACACCCAGCCCCGCCGGCTGGCAGCGCGGACCGTGGCGGAGCGCATCGCGGAGGAGCTCGGTGTCGAGATCGGGCAGGAAGTAGGCTTCCAGGTCCGGTTCACGGGTGAGGTCAGCAAGGCGACCAAGGTCAAACTCATGACCGACGGCATCCTGCTCGCCGAGATCCAGCGGGACAAACTGCTGCGGAAATACAGCACCATCATCATTGACGAGGCGCACGAACGCAGCCTCAACATCGACTTCATCCTGGGCTACCTCAAGCGGGTCCTCCCCCAGCGGCCGGACCTGAAGGTCATCATCACCTCGGCCACCATTGATCCCGAACGGTTCGCCAAGCACTTCGGCACCCCGGACGACCCTGCCCCCATTGTTGAGGTGTCCGGCCGGACCTACCCGGTGGAAATCCGCTACCGCCCCCTCTCGCAGCCGAAAGCGGACGAAGAAGACGCCTCTGACGACGAACTTGAGGAAGACCGCGATCCGCTGGACGCCGTCTGCGATGCCGTGGACGAACTTGCCGCCGAAGCCCCGGGGGACATCCTGGTGTTCTTCTCCGGCGAGCGCGAAATCCGGGACGCCGCGGAAGCATTGCAGGCCCGCATCCAGTCCAACCGCAGGCTGGCCAACACCGAGATCCTTCCCCTGTTTGCGCGCCTGAGCCTGCAGGAGCAGCACAAGGTGTTCCATCCGGGCAGCAAGCGACGCATCGTGCTGGCCACCAACGTGGCGGAAACGTCACTGACAGTTCCGGGCATCAAATACGTCATCGATACCGGCACCGCCCGCATTTCCCGGTACTCGCACCGCACCAAGGTCCAGCGCCTGCCCATCGAGCGCGTCTCGCAGGCGTCGGCCAACCAGCGCTCGGGCCGCTGCGGCCGCGTGTCCGACGGCATCGCCATCCGGCTGTACTCCGAGGAAGACTTCGAATCCCGGCCCCGGTTCACCGATCCTGAGATCCTGCGGACCAACCTCGCCGCCGTCATCCTCCAGATGACCGCCATGGGCGTGGCAAGGGGGCCCAAGGACGTGGAGGACTTCCCCTTCGTCGAACCGCCGGAAACCCGGGCCATCAACGACGGCGTCACCCTCCTTCGCGAGCTCGGCGCCCTGGCTCCCCCGCGCTCCCAAGGTACCGGGACCAAGGCTGAAGCAGCCGGCGGCAGGGGCGGGCCGCAGGGCGGCGGCCTCACCGCCGTCGGGCAGAAACTTGCCCAGCTGCCCGTGGATCCGCGCCTGGGCCGCATGATCGTGGAAGCGGGAAAGCGCGGCTGCGTCCGCGAGGTCATGGTGCTGGCTGCCGCGCTTACCATCCAGGACCCGCGCGAACGGCCCACCGACAAGCAGCAACTTGCCGCGGAAAAGCACAACCGCTTCCGGGACGAAAACTCTGACTTCACCGGCTACCTCAACCTCTGGAACTACCTGCAGGAGAAGCAGCAGGAGCTCTCGTCATCGGCCTTCCGGCGGCTGTGCCGCGCCGAGTTCATCAACTACCTGCGGGTGCGGGAGTGGCAGGACCTCTTCACCCAGCTGCGCCAGCTTGCCCGTCCGCTGGGGATCACGCTGGACAACAAGCGCCTGGCGGATCCCGTGGGCAACCACGACGGCATCCATATCAGCCTGCTCTCCGGACTCCTTAGCCACATCGGCATCCTGGACGAGCGCAAGCGCGAATACGCCGGCGCCCGGGGCAGCCGCTTCGCGATCTTCCCCGGATCGGCGCTGTTCAAGAAGTCCCCCACGTTTGTCATGGCGGCCGAGCTGGTGGAGACCAGCCGGCTTTGGGCCAGGGTGGCCGCCAAATTCGATCCGGTATGGGCTGAGCAGGTGGCCCCGGACCTGGTGAAGCGCAGCTACAGCGAACCCCATTGGTCCACCAGGCAGGGCGCGGTCATGGCCTACGAAAAGGTCACCCTCTACGGCGTTCCGATCATCGCCCAGCGGCGGATCAACTACGGCCGGGTGGATCCGGTGGTTGCCCGTGAGCTGTTCATCCGGCATGCCCTGGTGGAAGGCGACTGGCGTACCCACCACAAGTTCTTCCACCGCAACCGGGCGCTCCTGCACGAGGTGGAGGAACTCGAGGCCCGCATGCGCCGCCGCGACCTGCTGGTGGATGACGAAACGCTGTTCGAGTTCTACGACGCCAGGATCGGCCCCGACGTGGTGTCCGAGCGGCACTTCGACAAGTGGTGGAAGGATGCCCGCCGGGAGAACCCGGACCTCCTGGATTACGACAAGTCACTGCTCCTCAGCGATGACGCCGACGACCTGGACGTCTCCGCCTACCCGAAGACCTGGCTGCACAAGGGCTTCGAGCTTCCGCTGACGTACGAATTCCATCCGGTGGCACCGGGCTCAGCCCCCGACCCGTCCGACGGCGTCACTGCCGAAGTGCCGGTCCTGTTCCTGAACCAGCTCGACGACGCCCCGTTCCGGTGGCTGATCCCCGGCCAGCGGGTGGAGCTGGTGACCGCCCTGATCAAGTCGTTGCCCAAGCAGATCCGGAAGAACTTCGTCCCCGCCCCCGATGTCGCCCGGCAGGCAGTTGCCGTCCTCGAGTCCGACTTCGATCCCGCCACAGACGATCTGGAGCCCTCGCTGGAGCTTGCGCTGCGGCGGATCCGCGGCGCGGTCATCCCGCCCGGCTCCTGGAACTGGGACGCGGTCCCCCCGCACCTGCGCGTCAGTTTCAAGGTGGTGGACAGCAAGGGCAAAGTCCTGGGCGAGGGCAAGGACCTCGCCGGGCTTCAGGAGCAGCTTGCCCCCGCCACCCGGCGTGCCATCGCCGAATCGCTTGGCGCCACCCCGGCCTCCACTGCGCCCGGAGCCGCCCCTAACGGGCAGCGCCGGAAGGGAAAGGCGTCCGACGGCGGCCCACCGGCCCGTCAGCAGGGCGCCGGGGTGCCGGGAGCCCCGGCCACGGCAGGGTTCGTGGAGCAGGAAGGCCTGACCGAATGGACCTTCGGCACCATCAAACGCCAGGTGAGCAGCATGGTCAAGGGCCACACAGTTACCGGTTATCCGGCGCTGGTGGACCAGGGCAAGACGGTAGCCTTGCGCGTGTTCCAGACGTCAGAAGAACAGCTCGACGCCATGCGCGGCGGGGTGATCCGGCTGCTGGCACTGCGCGTTCCGGCGCCGGACCGCTACGTCCTGGAGCACCTGAGCAACACCGAGAAACTCACGTTCAGCCAGAACCCGCACGGCTCGGTGTCGGCCCTGATCGCGGACTGTGCGCTGGCGGCCATCGACAAGCTCACGCCACCGGAACTGCCCTGGGACCGCCAGGCCTTTGACGCCCTGTATGAGCTGGTGCGCGCTGAACTGATTGACACCGTCTTCACGGTCACGGCCGTCGTCGAGCGCATCCTGGCCAGCACCCGGCGGATCGAAAAGCAGCTCAAGGGCACCACCAGCCTGGCCCTGATCAGTGCGCTGAACGACGTCAGGAGCCAGCTGGAGCAACTGGTGTACCCGGGTTTTGTGGCACGCACGGGCTACGCCCAGCTCAGCCAGCTTCCGCGGTACCTTGCGGCCATCGAGAAGCGGCTGGAGCGCCTGCCCGGGAACGTGCAGCGGGATGCCCTGAACATGGCAGTGGTGCAACGGCTGGAAGACGACTACGACGACGCCGTGTCGGCGCTGCTGCCGGGGCGGCGTGCCGGACGGGAGTTAACCCAGGTGCGCTGGATGATCGAGGAACTCCGGGTGAGCCTGTTCGCCGTCGAGCTCGGAACTGCCTACTCCGTGTCCGAGAAGCGCATCCGAACAGTGCTGAACAAGGCCCTCGCGCCGGCCTGAACACCTTCTGCTGCTCAGCGCGTCCTGCGTGCCCGGCCGGCAAAAGCCGGGCACGCAGGACGATGACGGGACGTCAGGCCGCAGGTACGAAGTCCCCGTAGCCGGCCGTCCGGAGGCCCTCGCGGAGCTTTTCGGCGTTGGCATCCAGTACTGCGGGATCGGGATTCTGGTCCGCTGAGCCGAAGTCGAAGTCGGCCATGCTTTGCGACGGCCACACGTGCACATGCAGGTGGTTGACCTCGTAGCCGGCCACGATCAGCCCGGCCCGCCGGGCGCGGAAGATGTCCACCTGGACCGCACCGATCCGCCGTGCCACTTCCATGACCCTGGCCAGGGTCTCCGGCGTGGCGTCAGTCCACCGGTCCACTTCTTCGGTGGGGACCACCAGTGTGTGGCCGTCGGCAAGCGGTCCGGTGGTAAGGAACGCCGCGACGTCGTCCTCGCGCCAGACGAACCGGCCGGGAATCTCGCCCTTCAGGATCTTTGTGAACAGGGTGCTCATGCGTCTGCCTCCTCGGCTGCTGCCTGCAGCGTGCTGGTGTCCAGCACGAACCGGTACTTTACGTCTCCAGCGACCATCCGGTCGTAGGCTTCATTCAGCTGTCCGGCGGCCACCATCTCGATATCGGCAACCACGCCGTGCTCGGCGCAGAAGTCGAGCATCTCCTGCGTTTCGGCAATGCCGCCGATCAGTGAGCCTGCATAGGCGATCCTGCGACGGATCAGGGCACCCGGATTGACCGGCGGCATGGCTTCGGAGGGCAGCCCCAGCTGGAAGAGCGCGCCGTCCACGCGCAGGGTGCGGAAAAAGGGGTTCAGGTCGTGGGGGGCCGCCACAGTATCGATGATGAGGTCGATGCTGCGGTTCGCGGCGGCCATCGCGGCCTCATCGCGGGACAGGACAACCTCATCCGCGCCCAGTTCCAGGGCGGCCGCAACCTTGGATTCGGATGTAGTGAACACCACCACCTTCGCGCCCATGGCCTTGGCCAGCTTGACCGCCATGTGGCCCAGCCCGCCAAGCCCCACGACGCCCACCACGTCGCCTTCCTCCACGTCGAAGTGGCGCAGCGGCGAAAATGTGGTGACGCCGGCACACAACAGTGGCGCGGCGGCTGCCGGATCCAGCGATTCCGGTACGCGCAGGACGTAGCGGCGGTCCACCACGATGGACGACGCATAACCGCCCTGGGTGATGGCGTCCCCGTTCCGCCGGTCCTTTGCGCCGTAGGTGCCGGTCATCCCCTTTTCGCAGTATTGCTCAAGGCCGTCCAGGCAGCTTTCGCATTCGCGGCAGGAGTCCACCATGCAGCCAACGCCCACGCGGTCGCCCACTGCGAAATCGGTGACGTTCGAACCGGTCCTGCTGACCGTTCCCACGATTTCGTGGCCGGGGACCAGGGGGTATGTCTGGCCGCCCCATTCTCCGCGGGTGGCGTGCACGTCGGAGTGGCAGAGCCCGCAGAACTCGATGGCGATTTCCACATCGTCCGGTTTTGGGGCGCGTCTGGCGACCGTCAGCGGCACCAGCCCGCTGGCTCCGGACACGGCGCCGTACGCTGCGGCGCGCACGCCGGAGTCCGGGGCTGCGACTGCTGGGGTTCCGGCGGCTGCGGGCGCGGCTCCGGCCACGGGCGGAATGGGATGGGCAAGGGGCGGTGGTACGGGACGTCCTGGTGTCATAGTGCGACGCTACCCCCGGCTCCGCCGGAGATTCCACCCGGAGCCGCGCCGTCCCCAGGTTCCGCGCCGGTGGCGACCGGCAGGTCCGGGCGGTTGGACCACTCCGAGAAGGAGCCCGGGTAGAGCGCAGCGGAAAACCCGGCCAGTTCCAGTGCGGCCACCTCATGCGCTGCGGTGACGCCGGAGCCGCAGTAGACGGCCACCGGCCGGCCGTCCTGCACGCCCAGGGATTCGAACCTCCGCCGCAGCTCGGCCGGGGCAAGGAACCGCCCGGCCTGGTCCAGGTTCGCAGCGGTGGGGGCGCTGACTGCTCCGGGAATGTGGCCGGCACGTGGATCCACCGGTTCAATCTCGCCCCGGTACCGCTCCCCCGCCCTCGCGTCGAGCAACAGGCCGCTCTGCGGCCAGGTGGCGGCAGCACCGGCGTCGGCCACGGGCATCTGCCCGGTGCCCAGCTCAACATCGCCGGGGACGGGATGGACCGGGCCCGCCTCACGCGGCAGGCCGGCAGCACGCCAGGCGCCCAAACCGCCGTCGAGCAGGTAGACCTCGCTGACACCGGCGTCGCGCAGCATCCACCACAGCCTGGCCGCCGCCATGTTCCCGCTGTCATCGTAGGCAACCACCACGTCACCGTTCCGCAGGCCCCACCGGCGGGCCGACTCCTGGAAACGGTCGCGGGACGGCAGCGGATGCCGGCCCCGGTCCGGCACGGCCGGATCAGCAAGCTCCGTGGCCAGGTCAACGAACACCGCGCCCGGCAGGTGCTCCGCCAGGTAGTGGTCCTGGCCATGCGGATCGCCCAGCACCCACCGCACGTCCAGCAGTACCGTCCGGGGCCCGGAAGCAAGCCTGGCTTCAAGGCCCGGGACGTCAATCAATGGCTTCATGGTGCTCCTTCTGCGGAATCCGGGCCATGTGCTGGCGCCGGCAACGGTCCAACTGTAGACGGGCAGTCCGGCTGCCGCGGGTAGGCTGGTGCGGTGAAGATCGAGGGCAGCACCGGCACGGGCAGCGGCGGAACGGACCGGGACTGGGCGGACCAGGCCATCCGCACCATCACGGCGGAGAACAACCGTTCGGCAGACACCCACCTCTACTCGGTGGCCCTGCCGGAGCACTGGGGCATCCAGCTGTACCTCAAGGACGAGTCCACCCACCGGTCCGGCAGCCTCAAGCACCGGCTGGCCAGGTCGCTGTTCCTGTTCGGCCTGGTCAACGGCTGGATCCGGGAGGACACCACCATCGTCGAGGCCTCCAGCGGAAGCACCGCTGTTTCGGAGGCGTACTTCGCCCAGCTGCTGGGTCTGCCCTTCGTCGCCGTCATGGCACGCACCACCAGCCCGGAGAAGATCGCGCTGATCGAGAAGTTCGGCGGTTCATGCCTGCTGGTGGAAAACGCCTCTGACGTCTACGCGGCGGCGGAAGAGGTGGCCGCCACCTGCAACGGGCACTATATGGACCAGTTCACCTATGCGGAACGGGCCACGGACTGGCGCGGCAACAACAACATCGCCGAATCGATCTTTGGCCAGCTCAGCCTGGAGCCGCACCCGGTGCCGGACTGGATCGTGGTGGGCGCCGGCACCGGCGGAACCAGCGCCACGATCGGCCGGTACCTGCGGTACCACAGCCATCCCACCAGGCTGCTGGTGGTGGACCCGGAAAACTCCGCGTTCTACCCCGGCTGGCTGGGGGAATCAGCCGCACAGCCCACGGGCCTGCCTTCGCGGATCGAAGGCATTGGCCGGGCGCGGATGGAGCCCAGCTTCATTCCCACGGTGATCGACAGGATGGTCCAGGTCCCCGACGCCGCGTCCGTTGCTGCGATG
Organism: Arthrobacter sp. NicSoilC5; assembly: GCF_019977395.1. Lineage (NCBI taxonomy): Bacteria > Bacillati > Actinomycetota > Actinomycetes > Micrococcales > Micrococcaceae > Arthrobacter > Arthrobacter sp. NicSoilC5. Next base: position 1,338,854 of record NZ_AP024660.1, read on the forward strand.
CGCCACCTGCACTCCTTCGCGGGCCTGCACGCCGGCCCGTCCACCGGCACCAACCTGTGGGGCGTCTGGCAGACAATTGCCGGCATGCTGGCGGAGGGACGCCGGGGCAGCATCGTGTCCTTGATGTGCGACGGCGGCGAACGCTATGCGGGCAACTACTGGAACCAGGACTGGCTGGCCGGCCAGGGACTGGACCCGGCGCCATACGAAGCGGTGATTGCGCGCTTCCTGGACACCGGGGAGTGGACCAACTAGACCTCCACCGACTCGCGCGGTGCCAGATGCCGGTACTCCGTGCCGTACTTGGCCCCGATCCGCTGGACGTGCCCTTCAACGATTCCCAGGCCGTTGTCGTTGAGCAGCCCGTCGTGGATCTGGAACGCACGCGGCGCCCGCACCCCGATCACAAAGTCCACTACCTCGGCGGACTTGCTCCAGGGGGCGTGCAGCGGAACCAGGAGTGTCTGGACCGTGATGCCATCCGGAATGATGAAGGAATCCCCAGGGTGGTACACGTTCTGGTCCACCAGGAAGCCGATGTTGGCCACCATGGGAATCTGGGGGTGGATCAGGGCATGCTGGCCGCCAAAGCTGCGGATGTCGAAGCCCGCCGCCTGGAACGAGGACCCCGGATCCACCGCGTGGATGCGGTCCGCGGCACCCGGAGCCTCCTGGCGCAGCTGCTCCGCCACGCCCGCGGGAGCGTGGAGCTCAAGGTGCTGGCTGCCCTGGAGGGCCTCCACCACGGCCTTGGTGTCCAAATGGTCAGCGTGTTCGTGCGTCACCAGGACGGCGTGGGCCCCGGACAGCGCCTCCGCTGATTCGGAAAAGGATCCGGGATCCAGGACCAGGACCCCGCCTTCCTTCTCGAGCCGGACACAGGCATGGGTGTATTTGGTCAGCTTCATAAGCGCCAGCCTAGGGTCCGTTCCGGAACGCTGTCCACGAACGCCGTCCAGGAAGATCCGGCTGGTAATCTTGATGTTTGCCCCCCACGGAAGCGAGTTCGTCCATGCCTACCGGCGTCAAGGCTGATTCCGCCGCCCCGTCCCCGGCTGGAGGCGGCAAGGAACAGCGCGTTACCAAGCAGCGCAAAGCCGTCAGTGCTGCCCTTGACCGGCTGGACGACTTCGTCAGCACCCAGGAGCTCTACCGGATCCTGCAAAACCAGGGTGTGTCGGTGTCGCTTGCCACCGCCTACCGCATCCTGCAGTCACTCGCCGATGAGGGCCTGGTTGACGTGCTGCGCAACGGCGATGGCGAGGCGGTGTACCGGCGGTGCGCGGTGACCGGCCACCATCACCACCTGTTGTGCAGGAACTGCGGGAAGGCCGTGGAGGTGGAAGCCCCCGCCGTGGAGACGTGGGCCGTGCGCACCGCGTCCGAGCATGGGTTCACCGAGGTGGACCACACGGTGGAAATCTTCGGGCTGTGCCCGGACTGCACCGCCCTTAAGGCTGCCGGGAAGCTGTAAGGACCCGCCCATTGAGGCCACGGGCCTCCCGTACCGAGCCGATGGTACGGCACACCACGTAGATCAGGAACGACAACGTGGTGACATAGGGGCTGATGGGGATCCGGCCGCCCAGGGCCAGCAGTATCCCGCCCACCGTGGCCGTCACGGCGAAGACCACGCTGAGCACCACCGCCGCCACCGGCGATGAGGTAACCCGCAACGCCGCGGCAGCGGGGGTGATCAGCAGGGCGAGGACCAGCAGGGCGCCCACCACCTGGATGGACAGGGCCACGCTGACGCCCAGGACAATCATGAACACGATGCCCAGGCTGCGGACGGGCACTCCCCGCGCCTCAGCGAGTTCCGGATCAACGCTGGCGAAGTTGAGCGGCCGCCAGATGGCCAGCAGCACGAGCATCACGACGACGGCGGTCCCGGCGAGTGCCTGGAGCTGGACTGTGTCCACGGAAACGATCTGCCCGGTCAGCAGCCCGAACTTGTTCGCCGCGCGGCCTTGGTAAAGCGACAGGAACAGGATGCCCAGTCCCAGCCCGAACGGCATGATGACCCCGATGATCGAGTTCTTGTCCCGCGCGCGGACTCCCATCAGGCCCAGCAGCAGTGCGGCCGCCACCGATCCAACCAGCGAGCCGAAGACCACATCCGCCCCGACCAGGAGTGCGAAAGCGGCTCCCGCGAAGGACAGCTCGGAAATACCGTGGACTGCGAAGGCAAGGTCGCGCTTCATGACGAAAGTGCCCACCAGGCCGCCAAGCAGCCCCAGGATGGCACCCGCCCAGATAGAGTTCTGGACCAGGACCAGCAGCTCGCCGTAGTTGTCGAAATTGAAGATGGCGCCCAGGATGCTGTCGGCGTCCATTACAGCACCTCCCCCGCCATCGTGTCCGCGCCGGCGTGGTGGTGGGTGGTGGCGTCGGGAAGGCCTACCACCACGAGCCGGCCGTTGGCGCGGATCACCTCCACATGGCTGCCGTAAAGGTCGGACAGCACGTCGGTGGTCATGACCTCATCGGGCGCTCCGACGCGGAAACGTCCCCCGGCCAGGTAGAGGACCCGGTCCACGTACTCGATGATCGGGTTGATTTCGTGGGTCACAAAGACCACGGCGCTGTTGTGCTCGCGGCTCTGCTTGCTGATCAGGGCGCTCACCGCCTGCTGGTGGTGCAGGTCCAGGGACAACAGAGGCTCGTCGCAGAGCAGGACCTGGGGATCGGTCGCCAGGGCCTGGGCCACCCGAAGCCGCTGCTGTTCGCCGCCGGAGAGCTGCCCCACCGGGACGTTGGCGTAGTCGGATGCACCCACGAGTTCCAGGAGCTGGTCAACCTTCCGGTTTGTCCTGCCCTGCGAGAGCCGGATTCCCCAGCGGTGTCCGTCCACTCCCAGCCCCACCAGGTCGCGGGCACGCATGGGCGTGTCCGGTGCAAAGGACTTCTGCTGGGGTATGTACCCGATCAGGTTGCTGCCGCGTTCCACGGGGCGCCCGCCAAGCATCGCTTCTCCGGCGTGCAGTTTCTGCAGGCCCAGCAGGACCTTCAGGAAACTGGTCTTGCCACTGCCGTTGGGACCCAGCACGGCGAAGAACTCGCCGGGCCTGATGTCCAGGTCAAGGCCGTCCCAGAGCGTGCGCTGGCCGAACCTGAGGCACGCCCCTTTGAGGCTGACGACGGAATTCACCTGTTTGTCTCCAGAACCTTGCTGATGTTGTTCACATTGTCCGTCATCCACTGCAGGTAGGTCTTGCCTTCGGGCAGTGTCTCGGTGAAGTCCACAACGGGCACTCCGGCGGTTTCCGCCGCCTTCTTCAGTGCCTCGGTCTGGGGTCCTTCCGTCTGGGCGTTGTAGCCCAGCAGGCGGACTGCCTTGGAGCCGACCAGGTCCGTGGCTTCCTTCAGGACGGCGGGAGGAACGTCAGCGCCCTCTTCGATGGCGGCCGTGTACTGCTCAGGCGTCGCGTTCGCCAGCCCGGCATCTTCCAGCATGTAGAGCGGGACCGGCTCCGTGACTGCCACCCGGCCCCCTCCCCCGGCGGCTTTCATGGCATCCAGGTGGCCGTGGAGGGAGGACAGGGAGGACTTGAAGGAATCAGCGTTGGCGGAGAAGGTAGCCGCAGCGCCGGGGTCCAGCGCGGCGAGCTTGTCCGCTATGCCGTCAGCCATCCGCTCCATGGCAGGCAGGCTGTACCAGACGTGCTCGTTAAGGCCGCCGTGGTCGTGACCGTCATGGCCAGCTGCTGCCTCGGGGGTGGTGGATGGCGCTGCACTGGCAGCTTCGTCCGGGTGGGCCAGGCCGGAAACCTCGACGGCGGTCAGCACGGAGGCGCTGTCGAGCTTGCTGCTCTCCACCAGGGTGTGGATGAAGTCGTCGTAGCCGCCCCCGTTTTCGATGACGAGCCGGGCCTTGGACACAGCCAGCCGGTCTTGCGCGGTCGCCTCGTAGGAGTGCGGATCCTGCCCGGCACTGTTGATGATGGCCGTCACGTTGACCTTGTCCCCGCCGATGGTGCGGGCGATGTCACCGTAGACGTTTGTTGAGGCCACAACGTTGATCCCCTGCGCCTGGTCCGCGGTCTGCGACGGCTGGGGGCTGCAGGCGCTGAGCAGGAGGCCGGCACCGGCGAGGGCGGCAAGGAAAGAGCTGGCAGCGGCTGGACGGCGCACGGAAAACCTCAGTTCACACAGGATGGGGAGGACAACAGTGCCCAGCCTATACCTAAATGCGAATGATTCCTATTTAGGTGGACGCGCCGCTTTCCAAGGCCCACCCCGGACGCGTCCCTGCGGACAGCCAGGGGCGCGTCCGGGGTCTCAGCTGCCGTTCGGCTGGCCCAGCCTGCGGATTCCTGTGGCCTGGGTTGCGTCCCTGATTTCGCCGACCAGCTGTTCGATGACGTCCTCGAGGAAGAGCACCCCGCGCGTAGTGCCGTCCGGGCCAATCACGCGCGCCAGGTGGGATCCGGTGCGCTGCATGACGGACATGGCCTTTTCGATCTCGTCACCCAGGGCCAGGTTTGCCAGTGACCGGACCCGGCTTTCGGCGATGGGCAGTTCATAGGCGGACTCCGGTATGGACAGCACGTCCTTTACATGGAGGTAGCCGTAGAGCATGTCCTCGTCGTCCAGCATGGGGAACCGGGAGAAACCAGTGCGGCTGACGGCTTTCTCGAACTCCACGGGGGTGGTGGATGCCCCCAGCATGACCAGGTTTCCGATCGGGACCATGATGTCCTCAGCCGTGTGCTCCGAAAACTCCAGCGCACCCGTAATGAGCCCGGCGTCGTCATCCACCAAGCCGTGGCGCGTGGACTCCTGCACAATCGACTGCACCTCCTCCAGGGTGAAGGAGGACGTGACCTCGTCCTTGGGCTCGATCCGCATCAGCTTGAGGATGTGGTTGGCGGACCAGTTGAGGACTGAGATCACCGGATGGACCAGCCGCGAGATGAACAGCAGCGGCGGGGCCAGGAACAGTGCTGCCTTGTCCGCCACGGACACCGAGATGTTCTTGGGCACCATCTCGCCGAATGTCACGTGCAGGAAGGTCACCAGCATCAGGGCCACAGCGAAGGCTGCCACGTCAGCCACTTCCGCCGGGAGGCCCACCGTCTCGATGGGGACCGCGAGCAGGTGGTGGATTGCCGGCTCGGCCACCAGCAGGATCAACAGCGAACAGACCGTGATGCCCAGCTGCGCACATGCCAGCATCAGGGAGACGTTTTCCATGGCGCGCAGGGTGGTGTGGGCGCGCTTTGAGCCGGCGTCCGCCAGGGGTTCAATCTGGCTGCGGCGCGCGGACATGATGGCGAACTCAGCGGCCACGAAGAAGGCGTTGCCCAGCAGGAGGACGCCCAGCCACAGTATTCCGGCCCAGTCACTCATGGCTTGCTCCTGTGGTTGGCGTCCTGCGCAGCCGGCTCCGCCGCGGGGTGGAAGCAGATACGGTCGATCCTGCGGCCGTCCATCCGGGTCACGCTGAGTGTCCCGCCGTAGACCGGAACGGTGTCGCCCACGGCCGCGATCCTGCCGAGCTTGCTCATGACATAGCCGCCCACGGTTTCATAGGCCGCTTCATCCGGAACGCTCAGGCCGGGAATCTGCTCGGACAGCTCATCGGGACGGAGGAGCCCAGGGAAGTACCAGTCGCCGGAGGCGCTTTGCAGCAGCCCCGGCCGGACCTTGTCGTGCTCATCCGCCACCTCGCCCACGATTTCCTCCACCAGGTCTTCCAGGGTGGCAATGCCGGCGGTTCCGCCGTATTCATCCAGCACGACGGCCAGCTGAAGGTTTCCCTCCCGGAGCTCGGCCAGCAGCGCATCCAGGTGGATGGTTTCGGGCACGCGCAGCACCTCGGTCATGATGGCGCCCGCTTCGAGGTTCTGCCGGCGTTCCCACGGAACGGCAACGGCCTTCTTGACGTGCACCAGGCCACGGATGTCATCGGCCGAATCACCGATGACCGGGAAGCGTGAGTAGCCGGTCCGGCGCGCCGCATCCACGACGTCGGAAACCGGCTGGTCTGCGTCGATCGTCTCCAGCCTGATGCGCGGTGTCATCACGTCCGCCGCTGTCCTGGTGGAGAAGTTCAGGGTGCGGGCAATGAAGTTGGCAGTCCCGGCGTCAAGGGTTCCCATCGCAGCAGACCTGCGGACCAGCGAGGCGAGCTCCGCCGGCGTCCGGGCTCCCGAAATCTCCTCCTTGGCTTCCAGCCCAAAGACATGCAGGACCTTGTTGGAAAATCCGTTGAGGACCAGGATGGCCGGCTTGAAGATGGTGGTGAAGACGAGCTGGGGGCCGGCCAGGGCGCGGCCCACGGGAAAAGCGAGTGCGATGGCCATGTTTTTCGGCACCAGCTCACCCAGGAGCATGGACAGCAGGGTCGCCACCACCATCGCCAGGACCAGGGACACGGACTCCACCGCCACGTCGGGAAGTCCGACGGCGCCCAGCGGCGCCTTGAGGAGGCGGCCCACCGAGGGTTCCATAACGTAACCGGTGAGCAAGGTGGTCAGCGTGATGCCGAGCTGGCAGCTGGACAGCTGCGTTGACAACGACTTGAGGCAGGTGAGCAAGGGCACCGCGCCCGTGTCGCCGTCGTCGATTGCGCGCTGGACGGTGGCCTGGTCCAGGGCGATGAGGGAGAACTCGACGGCCACGAAGAACCCGGTGCCGGCGATCAGCAGCAAGCCTGCTGCGAGGAGGAACCACTCCATTCAGCATCCCGCCCGGAGCGCGGGCTGTGCCGGAAGGGGAAGCGGCCGTGGTGTGGAAAAGCTGTTTCGTCCCGGCGGAGGATGATCGGCGGATACCGACGCCTGGTCCGTGCGGGTTGCGGCAAGCTGGGCCGTGGGCTGGTGATGGGCGCGTTGTCGGGGTTTGCCGGCTCTGGGGGCGGACTGCGCGGCGCTGCTCTTCGAGCTCCGCTGACAGCGCCCAGGCCGGCACCTAGATTTACTGTCCATAAGAATTTCAGTCTACAGGAGCAGCCCCGCGCCGGACGCTCGGCCGGGCGGCCGGAAGTGGCCTGCTGGCCCGCCTTCGCGCCTGCCGCGCTGGGCTGATGACGGCCCCCGGCGGCAGGCCGGTGGCCGCCATATTCGGGCCCGGGTTCGTCACTTCATGATTTGAGTCACCCTTATTGGCAGTTAACACAGGATGCTCACTAGACTTGCAAAGGTCCGGGTTCAGAGGACGCAGAGACTGGTTCGAACGTAGTGCTGAAGCACCGGGGGGCCAAAGAGAAATCAAACTCATGGAAGAGGCGTATTTCAAGTGCCAGAGCAGCCAAGCCACCGTCTACCAGAGGAATTTGGCGGAAACGAGTGGCTCGTTGACGAACTGTACGAGCAGTACCAGCAGGACAAGAACGCCGTGGATGCCAAGTGGTGGCCCCTGTTCGAATCCTTCGACTCGGGCAACGGTTCTTCTTCCAACGGAAATTCCGCACAGGCCGCCAACCCTCCCACCCGGGAACTCCCCATCGTGAAGCAGGCTTCCGCAGCACCGGCACCGTCGCCGACTGCCGCCCCCGCTGCGCCGGCCGCCGCCGCTGCCCCGGCGCCTGCCGCACCGGCAGCCCCCGCACCCGTCAAGAAGGCCCCGGCCACGGAAGCCCGCGACGGCGGCAAGAAGACCGAGGCCGGCACCGGCTCGCAGCCCATCCCGGCGCAGCTGCCCAAGAACGTCAAGGCACCCACCGCACCCGAGGAAGACGTCGTCTCCGTCCTCCGCGGACCGGCGAAGGCCATCGCCACCAACATGGTCACCAGCCTCCAGGTGCCCACTGCCACCAGCGTCCGTGCCATTCCGGCCAAGCTGCTCATCGACAACCGTGTGGTCATCAACTCAAACCTGGCCCGCGCACGCGGCGGCAAGGTTTCCTTCACGCACCTCATCGGCTACGCCGTCATCCGCGCCCTGTCCCAGTTCCCCTCCATGAACGTGTACTACGACGAGGTAGACGGCAAGCCCGTTGCCGTCCAGCCTGCGCACGTCAACTTCGGCATCGCCATCGACATGCCCAAGCCCGACGGCACCCGGCTGCTCATGGTCCCGAACATCAAGAAGGCCGAGACCCTCAACTTCGCCGAGTTCTGGCACACGTACGAGGACCTGATCAAGCGGGCCCGCAACGGCAAGCTAACCGCCGAGGACCACCAGGGCACCACCGTGTCCCTGACCAACCCCGGCGGCATTGGCACCGTCCACTCGGTGCCCCGCCTTTCCAAGGGCCAGGCCGCCATCATCGGCGTCGGCGCCCTTGACTACCCCGCAGAGTTCCAGGGCGCCAGCGAGAAGATCATCGCCCAGAACGCCATCAGCAAGGTCCTCACCCTGACCTCGACGTACGACCACCGCGTCATCCAGGGCGCCGGCAGCGGCGAGTTCCTCAAGCTGGTCCACCAGCTGCTGCTGGGCGCGCAGAATTTCTACGACGAGATCTTCGAAGCCCTGCGCATCCCGTACGAGCCCGTCCGCTGGAGCCCGGACCTGCAGGTGGACCCGGCCGACGAGATCAACAAGGTGGCCCGGATCCAGCAGTTGATCCACTCCTTCCGCGTCCGCGGCCACCTCATGGCGGACACCGACCCGCTGGAGTACGTCCAGCGCAAGCACCCGGACCTCGACGTCCTCACCTACGGCCTGACCCTTTGGGACCTGGACCGCGAATGGCCCACCGGCGGCTTCGGCGGCAAGCCGATGCTGAAGTTCCGCGACATCCTCGGCGTCCTGCGCGATGCCTACTGCCGCACCACGGGCATCGAGTACATGCACATCCAGGAGCCTGCCGAGCGCAAGTGGTTCCAGGACCAGCTGGAGCACGCCTACTCCAAGCCCAGCCGCGAGGAACAGCTGCGGATTGTCTCCAAGCTGAACGCCGCCGAGGCCTTTGAGACGTTCCTGCAGACTAAGTTCGTGGGCCAGAAGCGCTTCTCGCTGGAAGGCGGCGAGTCCCTGATCCCGCTGCTTGACGCCATCATGTCCGATGCCGCCGACGACGGCCTGGACGAGGTTGCGATCGGCATGGCCCACCGTGGCCGCCTCAACGTGCTGACGAACATCGCCGGCAAGACCTATGCCCAGGTGTTCCGTGAGTTTGAGGGCACCCAGGATCCGCGCTCCGTGCAGGGCTCCGGTGACGTCAAGTACCACCTGGGCACCGAAGGCACCTTCACCTCGGACAACGGCAAGGAGACCAAGGTCTACCTCGCCGCCAACCCGTCGCATCTGGAAGCCGTGGACTCCGTCCTCGAAGGCATCGTCCGGGCCAAGCAGGACCGGCTGGACCAGGGCGAGTCGTTCCCTGTCCTGCCCATCATGGTCCACGGCGACGCGGCCTTCGCCGGCCAGGGCGTGGTGGCTGAAACGCTGAACCTGTCCCAGCTCCGGGGTTACCGCACCGGTGGAACCATCCACATCGTGGTCAACAACCAGGTGGGCTTCACCACCGCACCGTCGTCGTCGCGCTCGTCCACCTACTCCACGGACGTTGCCAAGATGATCCAGGCGCCGGTGTTCCACGTGAACGGCGACGACCCCGAGGCTGTTGTCCGCATCGGCCAGCTGGCCTACGAGTTCCGGCAGCGTTTCCACAAGGACGTTGTGATCGACATGGTGTGCTACCGCCGCCGGGGCCACAACGAGGGCGATGACCCCTCGATGACCCAGCCGCTGATGTACAACCTCATCGAAGCCAAGCGCTCCGTCCGCAAGCTGTACACCGAGTCACTCATCGGCCGCGGCGACATCACCGAGGAAGAAGCCGAGCAGCTGCTCCGCGACTACCAGGAACGGCTGGAACGGGTCTTTGCCGAGACCCACGCCGCCCAGACCTCGCCTATCCCGATCGTGACCGCCGACTCCGCTGCCGTGTCCGACATCGAACGGCCCAAGGCACAGCAGTCCGATTCCAGCGTCAGCGCACCGGCCTCCACGGCCATCAGCGCCGAAACCCTGGCCCGGATCGGCAAGGCACACGTCGAGATCCCCGACGGCTTCACGGTCCACCCCAAGCTGAAGCAGCTTCTGGAGAAGCGCGAACAGATGTCCCGCGAGGGTGGTATCGACTGGGGCTTCGGCGAGATTGCGGCCTTCGGCTCGCTGATCATGGAGGGCGTCCCCGTACGCCTGGCCGGCCAGGACTCGCGCCGCGGCACCTTCGTGCAGCGCCACGCCGTCTTCCACGACCGTGCCAACGGCAAGGAATGGCTGCCCCTGGGCAACCTCTCCGATGACCAGGCCAAGCTGTGGATCTACGACTCCCTGCTGTCCGAATACGCCGCCATGGGCTTCGAGTACGGCTACTCCGTGGAACGCCCGGATGCCCTGGTCCTGTGGGAGGCCCAGTTCGGTGACTTCGTCAACGGCGCGCAGACCATCATCGACGAATTCATCTCGTCCGCCGAGCAGAAGTGGGGCCAGCGCTCCTCGCTGGTCCTGATGCTTCCGCACGGCTACGAGGGACAGGGCCCGGACCACTCCTCCGCCAGGATCGAGCGGTTCCTGCAGCTGTGTGCCGAGGACAACATGATCGTGGCCAACCCGACCACGGCGGCCTCGCACTTCCACCTGCTGCGCCGCCAGGCGTACAGCCGCCCGCGCAAGCCGCTGATCATCTTCACGCCCAAGCAGCTCCTGCGCCTGAAGGCTGCCGCGTCGTCGGTCGAGGACTTCACCAACGGCACGTTCCGCCCCGTCATCGGTGACCACGAGCAGCTGCCGGCCACCGCCGTCGAACGCGTGCTCCTGGTGTCCGGCCGCCTGTACTACGATCTCCTGTCCACCCGGCAGAAGACCGGTGACAAGACCACCGCCATCATCCGCGTGGAGCAGCTTTACCCGCTGCCGCACGCCGAGATCGAGGCGGAACTTGCCAAGTACCCCAACGCCGAAGTGGTGTGGGCCCAGGACGAACCTGCCAACCAGGGGCCGTGGCCGTTTATGGGCCTGCACCTGCCGGAGGCCCTCGACCGCCGCGTCCGCCTGGTGTCCCGCCCGGCATCGGCCTCCACGGCCGCCGGTTCCATGAAACGGCACGCTGCGGAGCAGGATGTCCTGCTGAAGCAGGCATTTGCACGGAAGTAAGCAGTAAGGCTGCCCGGCCGGAGTCGAAATACCCGACTCCGGCCGGGCAGTTCTGTTTAATGGATTGACAGCGCCTCCCCGCGCCGCCGCAGCTGCGGCGGCAACGATGGCAGCGGCCGTATCGAAGTAACCCGTACCGAAGTAAAGAGGAACGCGTGGAAGACAGGAAGCTGCGGATCGCGGCTGTAGGAGACGAACTGCTGGCCGGACTGGGCGATCCCCGGGCACTTGGCTGGCTGGGCCGCGTCCTGGCCCGCACTCCCCAGGACGGCATGCTGCTCGAAAGCTATGCCCTCCCCTGCCCGCAGGAAGGTACGGAAGGCCTCGCTGCGCGCTGGCTGGATGAAGCCGGCAGGCGATTCAGCCCCCAGGCGGAGAACCGGCTGGTCATCGGCCTTTCGGGCCGCGACATCGAGTTCGGCCTCTCCACTGCACGGAGCCGGCTGAACCTGGCCAATATCCTGGACTCGGCTTCCCAGAACCGGATCGAAGTATTCGTCGTGGGGCCACCCCCCACCCTGGACCCCGCCCAGAACCGCCGGCTGGACGAACTCAATACCGCTTTCGCGGATGTGACCACCCGCCGCAAGCACCTCTACGTTGACACGTTCTCGCCCCTGCTGAACCACGAACAGTGGCGCCAGGACCTCGCCGCAAACGGCGGAACCCCAGGCCAGGCCGGGTATGGCCTCATGGCATGGCTGGTGCTGCACCGCGGCTGGTTCCAGTGGCTGGGCATGGACGCGCCCCAGTAGCGCCGTTCGAGATATATCTTGACCCCGCCACCGGGCGGCGATACCTTGGAGCGATAACGCGATATATCGCCTTTGGAGGGGACCATGGCCGGAGAAAACTGGACAGTCGCCAGCCCGCAGACCATCGACGTGGACGCCGTGACGTCCGTGAAACTAGGCATGGTCGGGGGCAGGTTTCAAATCATCGAGCACGACGCACCCGCAGTTCGCCTGGAATTCTCCGAGGTCCACGGCGACCCCGTGGCGGTGTCCCTGAACGGCGGCAGGCTGGAAGTCCGGCATCAACTGCACGGTGCGCAGGGCTGGTTCAAGAACCTCATGGAGACCGTCAACCACACCAGCGACAACTCCGCCGTCATCACCGTCGCCGTTCCCCGCGGAGTGGAGGTGGAAGCCGGAACCGTGAGGGGGGATGGAACCGTCTCAGGTATTGCCGCCCATGTCCGGCTCAACACCGTGGCGGGTTCCGTCACTGCGGACAGCACCTCCGGCGAACTGCAGGTCAACACGGTCAGCGGCAGCGTGGCCGTCAGGAACCACCGGGGTGTCCTTACCGCCAAAAGCATCTCCGGTGAAGTCACTGCGTCCGGCCACTTCAGCCATGTACGCACCAACACCGTCAGCGGACACCTCAGCTTCGAGCTGCTCGATTTCACGCAGGATTTTGGCTCCAACTCCGTCTCGGGAGACCTCACCATCCGCCTGCCCGCTGACGTGGGCGTCGACATCGTCGCCAAGTCCGCCGGCGGGGCGGTGATCCTGGACGGCCACCAGTGCCTCCTTACGAACGGCAAGGTGGAGACGATTGCCGGGCCCGATGGGCAGCTGATGCTTGTCCGGACCAACTCGGTGTCCGGCAAAACCTCGATCTCGCACGAACCGGCACCGGCGCCCGTCGACTCCCTTGGGGAAGCTGAACGCTGATGCCTCCCGTCTTCGCACACGGTGCGTTGCGCCTCTATCTCCTCTCCCTGCTCGAAAGCGGCCCCAAGCACGGCTACGAGCTCATCAAGGCGCTCAAGGACCGGTTCGGCGGGACTTATTCACCGAGTGCGGGAACCGTCTACCCCAGGCTGGGCAAGCTCGAAGAGGACGGACTGGTGTCCACCGAGCCGGCGGGACGGCGCACCAACTACCGCATCACCGCCGCCGGCCTTGCTGAACTGAACCGGCGCCGCGAGGACCTGGCGGGCGTTGAGAATGACATCGCAGCCTCGGTGCAACGGCTTTCCGGAACCCTCAGGGAGGACATCCGCAGCAGCATGCGGGGGTTCCGGAGCGACCTTGCGGCAGCGGCGGAGGCAGCCCGTGCCGCGGCTGCCTCGGCCACCACTCCGCCGGGAAGCGGCCAGTCGCAGGCGCGCAGGGGGCAGCCGCTCAGGGAGGCAGAACTGCTGCTGCAGGATTTCCGCGACGAGCTCCGCGCGGACCTGCGGCGCCAGGCCATGCACCGGCCCATCAGCCCCATGACGCTGGAGACGGTCAGGACGGCCCTGGACGACGCCCGTGCGGCCATCCGCGGCACCCTCCAGCCCTAGCACCCCGCCACGCAGCCCTGCCGCAGGTCATCCGCCGTTTCCCGGTTCGCGGGGCGCCAGATCATGTGGGAGACTTGAGGGCAGCTCTTTTGAGTACCAACAGTAAGGAGGCCAGCTATGAGCAAGCGTGCACGCAAGCGTCGTGACCGTAAGCGTGGCGGCGCGAACCACGGGAAGCGCCCCAACACCTAGGCAAATGCCAGGGACTACGGTTCAAGTGAAGGACCCCGCAAGCCACTCGGCTTACGGGGTCCTTTGCTGTCTTCGGCCCTGATGGGCGTTACCGCGTCCGGTACCTACGCCTCCACGGGACGGATCGCGTGGATCCGGTCCAGGATGGCGTTCTTGAGGTTGTCCGGTGCGGATTCGGTGCAGGACCGCTTGACCATGTTGCGGATGACGCATTCGAGGTCATACTGCTCCGTGCATTCGGGGCAGTCATCAAGGTGGTTCTTGATTTCCGTAATATCCTCGCGGGTCAGTGCCCCGTCAAGGTACTCGTAGATGCGTTGCATCCGGGTATCGTCGCAGTCGCCCAATCCCTGGCAGTCGCTCATTTCCTGTTCTCCTGTGCTTTGCTTCCTGCCGCATCCGACGCATCCGCGGCCGTTTTGAATCCCCGCTCGGCGGCGTATTCCGCGAGCATGTCCCGCAACATTCGCCGGCCGCGGTGGAGCCGGGACATCACGGTGCCGATGGGCGTGTTCATGATGTCTGAAATTTCCTTGTAGGCGAAGCCCTCCACGTCCGCGAAGTAGACCGCCAGGCGGAACTCTTCCGGAATGTCCTGCAGCGCCCTCTTGACGTCGGAATCCGGAAGGTGGTCCAGGGCTTCAGCCTCGGCCGAACGCAGTCCGCTTGACGTGTGCGATTCCGCCCGGGCCAGCTGCCAGTCCTCGATGCTGTCCGAGTTGGACTGCAGGGGCTCACGCTGCCGTTTGCGGTACAGGTTGATGTACGTGTTGGTCAGGATCCGGTAGAGCCACGCCTTGAGGTTGGTGCCGGGCTTGTACTGGTGGAATGCCGAGAAAGCCTTGGTGTAGGCCTCCTGGACCAGGTCCTCCGCGTCCGACGGGTTCCGGGCCATACGCATCGCCGCGGAGTACAGCTGGTCGACATACTGCATGGCGTCCCGCTCAAAGCGAAGGCGGCGTTGTTCCACGCTTTCCGTGGCAACGTCCACGGTGCTGTCTTCGGCGTCCGCGTCAACGGCCGGCGGACCGGCATCCGCCGGCCCTGCGGCCAGGGGTGACGTTCCTTCCCTGCCGTTCGCTTCGCCGGGAGAAGCCTCATACATGGCCGCGACGGCCGGATCCAGGGTGCTCATCGCCTTCAAGTCTACTGTCAGCCGCCCTGCCTGGGGCATGCCGTACCCGGGCGGCTCGGTGGCCAGCTTGTCCACTGCCACCGGTCCCGCCTGTCTGGTCCCGTCCAACACCTTCCGCAAGGCCCAACTCCGCTCTGTATCGGGTGATTGATCGCCGGGCCCATCCTGCAGACCCGAAAGCCATAACCGTCTCCCGCGGGCAAATATTCCCCAAAAGTGCAAGACTAGAACCGACTCCGCCGCTCGCCGCGGCTCGTCCATCCAGGAGGAAATCCATGTCCTTTGTCCGCACGCTCGCCAGGCCCATGCTCGCCTCCAGTTTCGTTCTTGCCGGACTGGACAAGCTCAAGAACTCCGACGACACTGCACAGCAGCTCTCACCCCTGCTGCGCAAGGCTGCGGCCTCGCTTCCCTTCCAGACGAACGAGAAGACCCTGGCCCGCGTCATCGGCGGAACCCAGGTGGGAGCCGGCGTCCTGTTCGGCCTTGGCAAGTTCTCCCGGCTCTCGGCCGGCCTGCTCACCGTGGTTTCCCTCCTGAACACCTTCGTTGAGTGGCGCAGCGCGGACATCAGCAGCAAGGAAGGGCGCGAAGGCCGCAGGAACCAACTGCTCAAGAACCTCTCCCTCAGTGGCGGCGCCCTGCTCGCCTCCGTGGACACTGCAGGCAAGCCCGGCCTCGCCTGGCGCGCCGAACACCTGGCCGCCGACGCCCGCCGGAACGCTTCGCACCTGGCCGCCGACGCCCGCCGGACCACCACCAAGAAGCTGAACAAGGCGGACAAGGCCGTACGCCGCGCCGTCGAGCACGCCGCGGGAGCCTAAGCACGAATGACCGCAGCAGCTGCCACCCGGGACACCTCCGGAACACCCGTCCAGCACTGGGACGCACCTTTCGCATCCCGGCCCGTCAACGCCACCGTGACCGTCCCCGGATCGAAGTCCCTGACCAACAGGTACCTGGTCCTCGCGGCCCTCGCGGACAGCCCGTCCCGGCTCCGGGCACCCCTGCACTCCAGGGACTCCGCACTCATGATCGAAGCGCTCAGGCAACTCGGCGCCACCATCACCGAAGTGCCGGGGGACGGATCCTTTGGGCCTGACCTGGAGGTTGTTCCGCTCCCGGCGGCAGCCGCGCCGTCCGCCGCCAGGATCGACTGCGGCCTTGCCGGCACCGTCATGCGGTTCGTCCCGCCGCTCGCAGCGCTCCGCAACGGCGCCAGTGTTTTCGACGGCGACCCCCATGCCCGGAAGCGTCCCATGGGGACCATCATCGAAGCCCTCAAAGCCCTGGGCGTGGCCGTTTCCGCCGAAGACGGCACCGCGCCGTCGTCGCTCCCGTTCGTGGTGGAAGGCACCGGCGCCGTCCGGGGCGGCCACCTGGTTATCGATGCCAGCGCCTCCTCGCAGTTCGTCTCCGCCCTCCTGCTGGTGGGAGCAAGGTTCGACGAGGGCCTGCACCTTGAGCACGTGGGGAAGCCGGTGCCGAGCCTGGACCACATCAACATGACGGTGGCCGTCCTGCGCGGCGCCGGCGTGTCAGTGGACGATTCCGTCCCCAACCACTGGGTGGTGGCACCGGGACCCATCCGCGCCTTCGACCAAAGGATTGAACAGGACCTCTCCAACGCCGGGCCCTTCCTGGCGGCGGCCCTGGCCTCACGGGGTACGGTCCGCATCCCCAACTGGCCCTTGGAAACGCAGCAGGTGGGCGACCTCTGGCGCGGCATCCTGGCCCGGATGGGAGCCACCGTCACCCTGGCTGACGGCGTCCTGACCGTCACCGGCGGCCCGGAGATCAAGGGCGGTGAGTTCGCTGACACCAGTGAGCTGGCTCCTACGGTCGCGGCCCTGTGCGCCCTTGCCACGGGGCCTTCCCGGCTCAGCGGGATCGCACACCTCAGGGGACATGAGACCGACCGGCTGGCGGCCCTGGTCGCGGAAATCAACCGGCTCGGCGGCGACGCCGAGGAAACCAGCGACGGCCTGGTCATCCGGCCCGCCCGGCTGCACGCCGGCGTCGTCCACAGCTACGCCGACCACCGCATGGCCACTGCCGGGGCAATCCTGGGCCTCGCGGTGGACGGCGTCCAGGTGGAGGACATCGCCACCACAGCCAAGACCATGCCCGACTTTCCGCAACTGTGGGGGAACATGCTGGCCCAGGATGCCGCCGGGACCCCGGGGCCGGAAGGGCGCGGCAGTGGCGCGGAGCACTGACTCCTGGGACGAATCGGACGTCCGGATCCGCCCCAGCAAGAAAGGCTCCCGGCCCCGCACCAAGGACCGGCCCAGCCATGACGATGCCGTCACCGGACGGATCATCACGGTGGACCGCGGCCGATACACGGCAGTAGTAAGCGAAGACTCGGACAACGAGCGCGTTGTCATCGCGGCGCGGGCCCGCGAACTGCGCCGCTCGCCCGTGGTTGCCGGCGACTTCGTCTCGCTCGTGGGGGACGTGTCCGGGGCACCGGACACACTTGCCCGCCTGGTGAAAATCCAGGACCGCCACACCCTCCTGCGCCGCAGCGCCGACGACACCGACCCCGTCGAGCGGGCCGTGGTGGCCAACGCCGACCAACTGGTGATTGTGGTGGCGGCCGCCAAGCCGGAACCACGCACCGGGTTCATCGACCGCGCCCTGGTGGCTGCCTATGACGCCGGGATCGAGCCGATCCTGCTGGTCACCAAGGCCGACGTGAAAGACCCCGCGGAGCTGCTGTCCAACTACACCCACCTGGACTTCCCTGTGATCATCAGCCGGACCGCCGATGCACAGGCCTCCGGGATCGATGCACGGTCGGACGACGGCCTCTCCGCCCGGCTGGACAGCGCGGCGGTGGCCGACCTCCGCGCCCATCTCGACGGCAAGGTCACCGTGATGCTGGGGCACTCCGGCGTGGGCAAGTCCACCATGGTGAATGCGCTGACCGGCGCCGAGCGGGCCACGGGCGGAGTGAACGCGGTCACGGGGCGCGGCCGCCACACGTCGTCGTCGGCCCTGGCCCTGCGCCTGGCGGACGCGCCGGCCGGCAGCTGGATCATTGACACCCCCGGTATCCGTTCCTTCGGGCTGGCACACGTGGACCCGGACCGGATCCTGCGCTCCTTCCCCGACCTGTCCCCCGGCATCGAAAACTGTGAACGCGGGTGCAAGCACACTGCAAACGCGGTGAACTGCGGCCTCGACGACTGGGTGGCAGGCGGACACGCAGGTCCCACCGGCCCGGCACGCCTGGCATCGCTCCGGCGGCTGCTCGGCACGGACCCGCGCATGGACGCACAGGAAACCAAAGAGCTCGGCAGCGTCAACTGACGCGTTCTCCCGGCAGAAGCGTCCACAGACGGTAGTTTGTAACCATGATCCAACCCGCTTCGAGCTACAACGATGACCTGCGCCTGGCCCATGTCCTGGCCGACTCCGTGGATGACCAGACCATGAGCCGCTTCAAGGCCCTGGACCTCCACGTTGAGACCAAGCCGGACCTGACGCCCGTCACCGACGCCGACAAGGCAGCGGAGGAAGCCATCCGCGGCCAGCTCTCCCGCTCCCGGCCCCGCGATGCCGTCCTGGGTGAGGAGTTCGGCAGCACCGGGCACGGTTCACGGCGCTGGATCATCGATCCCATTGACGGGACCAAGAACTTTGTCCGGGGCGTCCCGGTCTGGGCCACGCTGATCGCCCTGGTGGATGAAGGCGAGCCCGTGGTGGGCGTGGTCAGCGCCCCGGCCCTCGGCAAGCGCTGGTGGGCGGCAAAGGGCATGGGCGCGTACATGGGCCGGTCCCTGGCAGCTGCCACCCGGCTGCGCGTCTCCGACGTGTCCAGCCTCTCCGACGCCTCCCTCTCCTACTCCAGCCTGAGCGGCTGGAAGGAACGGGGCAACCTCGACGAGTTCCTCGGGCTGACCGAGGACGTCTGGCGGACCCGGGCCTACGGCGATTTCTGGTCGTACTGCATGGTGGCAGAGGGCTCGGTGGACATCGCCTGCGAACCGGAGCTCAACCTCTACGACATGGCTGCGCTGGTGCCGATCGTGGTTGAGGCGGGCGGCCGGTTCACCTCCCTCGAGGGCGAGGACGGACCGTTCGGGGGGAACGCGCTGGCCACCAACTCGATCCTGCACTCAGAGGTGCTGCACCGCCTCAACCCGTACCTGGATGACCTGTTGTAACTGCCACGGTTTGGCCCCCTCAAACGAATATTGCGACGCCGGACACCTCCAGACGGGGGTGTCCGGCGTCGTTTATTCGATATTGCGTAACAAAGCCCTTAACAATTGCCGCGGCTTCAATCCTGGCCGCCCCATGTCCTACGCTTTTATGCAGGTCACGAGTGCCAGCGCAAAACCCCGGTTTGCTGGCCGGCAACCCTCCATTCGCGGCGGGGTGCCCCGGGTGACGACCAGGCCGGTCCGGAGTGGATGCGGCAAGCGCGGATTCCCTATGCCGGAGTCCTGTATTCAAGTGAGGTCTCTGTGACAACTGCCACCGTCTCCCCCCAGCCCGCCATTGCCGAATCCGGCGCTCCCGGAGATCGCCACGCCGTTGCCGGCCGTCCCCTTGCTGCCGTCACCGGCGCGGAAATCCAGGCACCACTGATTTCCGGCGGCCACATCCGGTACGCGAACCTTGACTACGGCGCATCCGCTCCGGCGCTCTCCGTGGTCTCCGCCTACCTGAACGAGATCCTGCCGTACTACGCGAGCGTCCACCGCGGGGCCGGCTACGCGTCCCAGATCAGCACGTCCGTTTACGAGAACGCCCGCAGCATCGTCCGGGACTTCGTGGGCGGTCGGCCGGATGATTCGGTCATCTTCACCCGCAACACCACCGATTCGCTGAACCTCCTGGCCGGCTGCCTGCCTGCTACCGACGGCCGGCATGACGGCGAGGTCCTCTACCTGGACATCGAACACCATGCCAACCTCCTGCCGTGGCAGGGCGTTCCGCACCGCAGCATCGTTGCCGCCGACACCATCACCGGCACCCTGGACGCCGTCCGGACCGAGCTGGAGCAGGGCGGCGTCAGCCTGCTGGCCGTCACCGGCGCCTCCAACGTCACCGGCGAGATTCTTCCCATCCGGGCCCTGGCCGCGCTGGCCCACCAGCACGGCGCCCGGATCGTGGTGGACGCGGCCCAGCTCGCGCCGCACCGCAGGGTGGACATCAGCGCGGACGACGTCGACTACCTCGCCTTTTCCGGCCATAAGCTGTACGCGCCGTTCGGCGCGGGTGTCCTGGTGGGACGTCCCGACTGGCTGGACACCGGTGTCCCGCACCTCGCCGGCGGCGGGGCGGTCAAGGAAGCACGGCTCGACGGCGTCAGCTGGGCCACGGGCCCGGCCCGCCACGAGGGGGGCTCGCCGAACGTCCTCGGCGCCGCCACCCTGGCCCGCGCCACCCAGGTCATCGCCGAACTCGACCAGGACCGGTGGCACGCCCACGAATCCGCCATCCGTTCCTTCCTGGTGGAGGGCCTGCAGGACATCGACGGCGTCACCGTCCACCAGATCTTCAAGGACACCAACCCGGAAACGGACACCATCGGCGTGGTCAACTTCTCGGTCGAGGGCTACGACGCAGGGCTGGTGGCCGCCTACCTTTCCGCAGAGCACGGGGTGGGCCTGCGCGACGGCCGCTTCTGCGCCCATCCCCTGCTGAAGCGCCTGGGCCTGCCGTCCGGCTCCCTCCGGGCAAGTTTCGGCGTGGGTTCGCGGCTGGAAGACGCCGAACGCCTCCTCACCGGCATCCGGACGCTGCGCAGCAACGGACTGGGATGGGATTACGTGGTGGATGCGGGCCGCTGGGTGCCCGCCAATGATTTCCGCACCTACCCGCACTGGGCGCCCAATACCCCCGGGACGGCCGGAGCAGCCCCCTGCCTGGACGACTAGGCGGCGGGGCGGCGGCCGCCTGCTGATGCCGGGCATGCGGTAAATTCGAAGGACATCCGCAGGCAGCACCAGAAGGAGGCCACGCGTGGTTCGGGGTGGCCCCAGGCTTGATCACGGCCGGCGCACGGAGCTCGGGCAGAGCTTCCAGGACGGCGGCCGCCACTACCAGCGGGTCCGTCCCGGCTATCCTGCGGAATCTGCACGGTGGCTGGTACCGGCCGGAGCCCATGACGCCCTGGACGTCGGCGCGGGTACGGGAAAGTTCACCGCGTTGCTGCTGGCCATGGGACTGGACGTCACCGCCGTCGACCCCTCTGCGGACATGCTCGCCCAGCTGAAGGCCCACTGCCCCGCCGCCACGGCTGCGCCGGGGACTGCCGAGGCGACAGGCCTTCCCGACGCTGCCTTCGACGTCGTGACCGTTGCCCAGGCGTGGCACTGGTGCGACCCCCTGCTGGCAAGCACCGAGCTGGCGCGCGTCCTGCGCCCGCACGGAACACTTGGCCTGGTCTGGAACCAGCTGGACACCTCCGTCCCCTGGGTGCACCGGCTCTCCCGGATCATGCACGCCGGCGATGTATACCGGCCCGGCCACAAGCCCGTCGTCGGGCCAGAATTCCACGGGCTCGAAGGTCACGTCACCCACTGGCAGGACAGGGTGACCACCGGGGACTTGATGGAGCTCACCAAGTCGCGCAGCTACTACCTGCGGGCCGGTGAGGCGACGCGGGCAAAAGTTTTGGCCAACCTGGACTGGTACCTGCACGAGCACCTGGCCCATGCCCCCGGCCAGGAACTTGACCTTCCCTACCTCACCCTGGTCTGGCGCGCCACCAAGGCATGACGCACCCGGTCCGCGGCGGGGTGGCCGAAGCAGCGCACGCTGCCGCACCGGCCAAACCGGTAGGCTTGGGCACGTGAAGACCAGCGCGCCCTCCTCCTCGATCGAGGACTACGTCAAGGTCATCTACTCATTCACCGAATGGCAGGACAAGCCCATCACGTCCTCCCAGCTGGCACAGCGGCTGGGAGTGGCAAATTCCTCGGTATCGGAAATGGTCCGGAAGCTGAAGGACCAGGGCCTGGTGGACCACAAGCCCTACAGCGCCGTCACGCTGACCGAGGCCGGCCTGCGCCTGGCCCTGTCCATGGTCCGGCGCCACCGGCTCATCGAGACCTACCTCGTCCAGCGGCTCGGCTACAGCTGGGACGAGGTCCACGATGAAGCTGAACAGCTGGAGCACGCGGTGTCGGATACGTTCATCGAACGCGTTGCCGCCAAGCTCGGGGACCCTAAGCGGGACCCGCACGGCGACCCCATCCCCACCGCGGACGGCCAGGTCCTGATGCCGCGCGCCCACCTGCTCGCCGCGCTGGACCAGGGACACAGCGGCAAGATCACCAGGATCAGCGATGACAACCCCGAGCTCCTGCGGTACCTCGCCGCCCAGGACATCGACCTCGACGCCGAAGTCGAGGTGATGGGACGGCGGCCGTTTGGCGGCGCGCTGATGGTCCGGATCGCCGGTTCGGGCGGCACCCGCGACTACGACCTTGCTGATGAAATCGCCTCAGCGTTGTGGGTCTCCAGCGACACCCCGCACCCGGGCTGCGTCCTCGGCGGTTAAGCGGGCTGTCCTCTGCCGATTTGGCCGGCTCCCGTATGGTGGAAGGTGATGATCAGCAGACGCGACGCAGCAATAACCCTTGATGTTCCCCTTGAGATGGCACAGCGCCACGGCCTGCCGAAATGGATGTCGGAGGACGAGCTCCGCGGCATCATGGACAATCCCCCGCCCTGGCTGGTGCAGTCACGGGCCAACCGCACCGGCAAACGGCCCGTCTGGGTACACCTGGAATGCGCCGTCTGCGGGTACGAGGAAGCCGCCCGGCCCAAGAAGTGGTGGCCGGACTTCACTTACGTGGTGTGCGGGCACCACGCCCCTTCGGACGTTCCCGCCGTGCGCCCCGGCTGCGTCCGCAGCGAGTACGACGGCGTGGGGACGCGTTTCGTGGGCATCGCTGACGTGGAAGCGCCTCCGGTCAGCCAGTAGCCTTTCATACTTCGCCTGCCGAACTTCGCCTTCCGGACGTGCCCGCCCGCGGTGCCGGGCCGCCGTCGACCCTTATCCAGCGCCGTTGGCCGTCATTTCCTCCGGAACAGCCGTCAGGTGAAGCTCGGCGCCGTCCCGCAGCACGGCCAGGTCGAGGGGGCGGCCGATGGCATCGGCGAACAGCAGGCGCTGCAGGCTCTCGGCGTTGCTGACGGGACGGCCGCCGGCTGTGACGATGACGTCCCCTGCCGACAGGCCTGCCTTGCCTGCGGGCGAACCGGGCAGCACCTCAACCACCCGGAGCCCCTGCCGCCGCCCGGTGCGGATCACGGCGCTCGAGCCGAGCTGCATGGGGGTGCTTACCAGGCCCAGGTACGCGCGGCGCACCCTCCCGTCTGACAGGAGAGCGGAGATGATCCTGCGTGTGGTGGCGTTGATCGGGATCGCCAGCCCCAGGCCGGCTCCGGCCACGGCAGTGTTGATGCCCACGATCCTGGCGTGGGTGTCCGCCAGCGCACCGCCGGAGTTTCCGGGGTTCAGGGCCGCGTCCGTCTGGATGACGTCCTCGATGACCCGCCGGTTACCGCCCGACCAAACCGGAATGGCCCTGCCCAGGCCGCTGACCACCCCCGCGGTCACCGAACCGGCCAGTCCCAGCGGGTTTCCCACTGCGACCACCAGTTGGCCCACCCGGAGCGATTCCGCCGCGCCGAACTCTGCAGGCCGGATTCCGGGCCGCGAACCTTTCACCACGGCAAGGTCTGACAACGGGTCCGCGCCCACCAGTTCCAGCTCCATCCTGCTGCCGTCGCCAAAGACCGCGAAGCCTTGCCGGGTGCCGGCCACCACGTGGGAGTTTGTGAGCAGGTAGCCGTCCTCGGTGAAGAGGACCGCGGAGCCTGCGCCCACCCTGACCCGTCCGTTGCGGCGCTGCGCCGTCATTTCAATGGCTGCGACGTGGGGCGTGACTGCTGCCGCGACGCGCATCACCGTCTGCGAGTAGGAGTCCAGGACGTCGCCTGTGTCCGCTGGCATGGGTTCCTGCGCCTGTTCCATGGCGCACCTCCGGATTCAGTTCCGCTCTCGGCGGTCGGGTGCCCTCACGGGCCTTACGGAAGTCAACGATGCAGGGCCCGAATCCAGTCCCGCGCCGGCTACGCCTTCGGTGAACGGTGCCGGGGCAGCGCTGCACTTTGTGAGGGTACCCTCAACGCCCTCAATATTCCATCAAGTAGAGAAATACCTGCTGCCGCGCTGTTAGCTTGGGGCAATGTCACGGGGGAATCACGGACCAGCCGTTGCGGAGCAGCCGGCAAAGGTCCGCGTCGAATGGATTGATGCGGCACGGGGCCTGTGCGTCGTCGCGGTGGTGCTCTTCCACGTTGGGTTGTGGCACTTCCTCCGCTTCGAGCACGAGGCCAGCGTAGCGTTCACCTTCTGGGACATGGTGGCCACCGGACTTGGCTCGGTCCGCATGCCGCTGCTCCTTGCCGTCTCCGGAATCCTTGCCGCCTCCAAGGTCCGCAACGGGTTCGGGAACGGCAGGGCGTGGAAGTACAGCCTGAACAACTACTACCTGTACGCCGTATGGCTGCTTCTCTATGCACTGCTCAGCGTCGTCCTGGCGGGTTCGCCGCGGCCGCAGCGGGTTGGCTCTGCCGGCGATTTCTTCCTGCAGCTCATCGCCCCGGACACTCCCCTCTGGTTCATTTACGCCCTGGCCGTCTACGTCCCGCTGCTGGCCCTCTGCAGGAAACTCCCGTCGTCGGTGGTCCTGGCCGCTCTTGCAGCCTTGAGCATCATCACCGCCGTGCTGGTAGACAGCACCGCCGGCCAGTGGGGCAAAGTCCCGGAGCTTGCGGTCTTCTTCGCCGCCGGTGTCTACGGAAAGAACATCTTCCTGCACATCGCGGGCGCCCGCAGGCTGCGCTGTCTCGCGGTGTCACTCCCGGCCTTCGTTGCCCTGATGGCGCTGCCGGAGATCCACCCCGGCCTCGATCAGGCCGTCTTCATAGTTCAAGGACTGGCCGCTGTCATTGCACTGGTAGCGATGATCAGTGCGGTCACCAGGTACCGGCCCATTGCGGTGGCAGGGTCGTGGATTGGGCGGCGCACGCTTGGCATCTACCTCCTGCACACGCCCATCATGGATTTCCTTGTGCTGGCTTTCCACGGCCCTTTGTCGCCGGTTGGGCCGGCCATCTCGAAGTCATTGCCCATCGCGCTGGTCTACCCGCTTGCCTTGACCGCGGCCGTCATCGCCGCCTGCGTGGGGGTCGAATCCCTCTTCAGGAGATGCGGGTTGACGTTCCTGTTCCAACGTCCGGGCGCCATGCCGGGTCCTGTGCCCACCCGTGCGCGGCTGCTGTCCAGGCTCTAGGATCGGTAGCATGACTGATTCGCCTGCCGGGTCCCGGACCGAACTGTTGAATCCCGACGAATGCTGGCGGTATCTTCGGTCCTCCTACATCGGCCGGCTGGCAGTCATCAACGGTGACGTGCCCGAGATCTTTCCGGTGAACTTTTCCGTTGCCGGGGAAACGCTGGTGTTCCGCACGGCACCGGGCACCAAGCTGCGAGCCCTGCTCAGTGGCGCAGTTGCAGCCCTGGAAGTGGACGGGCTCAATCCGTACGCCACGGAGGTCTGGAGCGTGGTGGCCAAAGGCAGGCCGGAACCCTTCGATGAGGAACGGATGGCTTTGCCGGACGCCGATGCCGACCGGGAACCGTGGGAGCCGGGTATCAAGGACCATCTGGTGGCCATTACCCCCACGGACATCACCGGGCGGCGTTTTGCCGTGCGGTCGCGCACGCGGTGGTGGCCGCCGGTCGACTTCTCCGCGGACTGGCTCTAGGTCCCGGCAGCCCCTCCGCAGTTCCCGCCAGGCCTGTGCAGTTCCAGCCAGGACGTCACGATGTGAGGATCACCTTGAGCGCCTTGGTCTCGGCAGCCCGGGAGAACGTGTCGTAGGCGTCGAGGAACTGGTCGAAGCCGAAGTGGTGCGTGGCGAATTTCTCCGCCTTGATCTTCCCCTGCGCCACGAGCCTGAGCAGCATGGGCGTGGTGTTGGTATTCACCAAACCCATGCTGATGTTGATGTTCTGGATCCATAGATTCTCCAGATGCAGTTCCACTGGTTTTCCATGCACCCCGACGTTGGCCACAGATCCGCCGGGCCGCACTATCCCGGTGCACATGGAAAAGGTTGCAGGGACGCCCACGGCCTCGATGGCGACGTCGACGCCGCGCCCTCCGGTCAGGGCCATGACCTGGTCCTTCCAGTCAGCTCTGCCCGAGAGAACTGTGTCCGTGGCGCCGAACTCCGTGGCCTTGAGGAGGCGGTTGGCGTCCAGGTCGATGGCTACGACCGTGGCCGCCCCATAGAGCCCGGCCGTGGTGATCGCCGCCAGTCCCACGGGCCCGGCACCGACCACCGCCACAGTGTCGCCTGGCTTCACCCGACCGTACTGGACGCCGATTTCAAACCCGGTGGGAAGAATATCGGACAGCATCACCGCCTGCTCGTCGCTGACGCCCCCGGGCAGCAGGTGCAGCGAGTTTTCGGCGTAGGGGACCCGGACATATTCCGCCTGGGTCCCGTCGATCAGGTGGCCGAAAATCCAGCCGGTGCCTTCCTGGCCCTCGGCTCCCAGGCAGTGCGAATAAAGTCCCGTCCTGCAGTTCGCACAGTGGCCGCAGGATTTGATGCAGGAGATGATGACGCGGTCGTTCAGCTTCAGTCCGGTGACGGACGGACCGGTTTCCACAACGGTTCCCACGCCCTCATGGCCCAGGATGCGCCCCTGTTCGACGGCGGGAACGTCACCTTTGAGGATGTGCAAATCCGTGCCGCAGATGGTGGTGGTGTCGACTTTGACAATGGCGTCACCAGGTTGCTGGATTCTGGGGTCCGGGACGTCGGTCCAGGACTTCTCCCCGGGTCCGCCGTAGACGAGGGCTTTCATGGGATTCTCCTTAGGCTGAAGGCCGGCCCTGTGGCATGCCGGGCGGCTTGCGCGGACTGTGCAGCCCCAGCAGGCATCCCACAGCGTCCCACCGGGCCGGGCGGGTCCCAAGTGCCATAGGTCCTCCCTTTTTCGCCGGGCCTTTATGCCCTTTCCGGATGCCGGAGAGTTGCCTACGCTGTGGCCTATGACTGACAACACGAACGTACCTGTCCCGGAAATCCTCGATGCGGAAGAGTGCTGGACCCTCCTCGGCCAAACCGGGGTGGGGCGGCTGGCCGTCATCGCCGACGGCCATCCCGACGTCTTTCCCGTCAACTACAAGGTGGACCGCCAAACGCTGGTTTTCCGCACCGGTGCCGGCACCAAGCAGCAGGCCATCGAGTCGGACGCCACCGTGGCGCTGGAAGCAGATGCTGTCAGCGCACAGTTCGGCCTTGCGTGGAGCGTCGTAGTCAAGGGCAAGGCCGTTGAAACAGTGCCGACAGGGCCTGACCTTGATGACATCCGGCGGGCCCTGTTTCCTTGGCAGGGCGTGGGGCAGGAGCATTTCATCCGCATCACGCCGGAGTCGGTAACGGGACGGCGCTTCACCATGAACGCCCCACTTTTGTGGCAGAGCCCCCTGGACGACGCGACCCGGGCCGGCTTCGAGTAAGCGGGCCGCCGCGAGCCACGGGCCTGCAGGCTCCGGGCAGGAGAAACAATGCGCGCATGGTGGGTTAATGAGCCCGGCGCCATATCCACCCATCCACTGGTACAGGGGATCCGCGCCGCGCCCCGGCCAGCAGCCGGTGAAATCCTGGTGGAAGTGAGCGTCTGCGGCGTTTGCCGCACCGACCTCCACCTCGCCGAGGGAGACCTGCCTCCGCGGCACCCGCAGGTGGTGCCCGGGCACGAAGCAGTCGGCGTCGTCATTGAAACGGGGCCGGACTGCTCCCGCTTCAGGCCCGGTGACAGGGTCGGGGTAGCATGGCTGGGCGGTGTCTGCGGCCGCTGCGACTACTGCCGCCGCGGCGACGAGAATCTGTGCGTAGCACCGGTGTTCACCGGATGGGACCGGGACGGCGGCTATGCCGAGCAGATGACCGTCTCAGAGGACTTTGCCTACCCGGTACCCGCGGTCTTCACCGACGAACAGGCCGCGCCGCTGCTCTGTTCCGGGATCATCGGATACCGGGCCCTGAAGCGCGCCGCCCTGCCCGTTGGCGGGCGCCTGGGCATCTACGGCTTCGGCAGCTCTGCGCACATCACGGCCCAGCTCGCGCTCAAGCAGGGCGCCTCCGTGTTCGTGATGACGCGTTCCGAAAATGCCCGGGCGCTCGCAATGGAGTTGGGTGCTGAGTATGCGGGAGACGCTTACGACAGCCCGCCGGTACCGCTCGATGCTGCCATTCTCTTCGCCCCGGTGGGCGGTCTGGTCCCGGTCGCGCTGCGTGCCCTGGACCGTGGCGGGACCCTGGCCATCGCCGGGATCCACCTGAGCGGCATCCCTTCCCTGGATTACGGCAGGGAGCTCTTCTTCGAACGCCAGGTGCGCAGCGTGACAGCCAATACCCGGGCCGACGGGCGTGAGTTCCTGGCCCTCGCGGCGCGGCTTTCCCTGTCCATCACCACTACGGCCTACCCTTTCGATGCTGCGGACAGAGCTTTGGAAGACCTGGCAGCCGACAGGATTACGGGATCCGCCGTTTTGCGGATCCGGCCGGAGGACAGTCAGCCGAACAGGACAGCGGCCTCCTGGTAGCGCGCCTCCGGCACCACCTTCAGTGCCCCCAGCGCTTCCTCGAGGCCAACGTTGACGATGTCGGTGCCCCGAAGCGACACCATGGTGCCCCACCTTCCTGCCGCAGCGGACTCGACGGCGGCCAGCCCCAGCCGGGTGGCAAGGACACGGTCGAAGGCCGTGGGTTCGCCACCGCGCTGGATGTGGCCCAGGACCGTGGCCCGGGTTTCGATGCCTGTCCTCATCTGCAGTTCCCCCTCCAGCAGCAGTCCGATGCCTCCCAGGCGCGGCCGTCCGAAGGTATCCAGGCCACGGGGAGAGTAGGGGGCCGGGTGGCCCTCGGGCGCGAAGGCCTCGGCCACGACGACAAGGGGCGCCCTGCCACGGTCACGGGCGGAAAGTACCCACGAGCAAATTTGGTCCAGGGACACGGGGTGCTCAGGCACCAGGATGGCGTGCGCACCGGAGGCCATTCCCGAATGCAGTGCTATCCAGCCCGCATTGCGGCCCATGACTTCGGCAACCATGCACCGGTGATGGGATTCGCCTGTAGTCCGCAAGCGGTCGATGGCCTCGGTGGCAGTCTGGACCGCCGTATCAAAGCCGAACGTGTAGTCCGTGGCGCCGAGGTCATTGTCGATGGTCTTGGGCACCCCCACCACATTGATGCCCTGTCCGCACAGCTCGCGGGCTGCCGCCAAGGTGCCCTCTCCCCCGATGGCAATCAGTCCGTCGAGGCCGTTGCGCTGGACGCAGGCGCGGACGCCGTCGATCCCCTTCTCCACCAGCGGATTGGTCCTGGACGTGCCCAGGATGGTTCCGCCCAGGCGCGAAATACCCCGGACGCTCGTCCGGGGTAACGGAACAACGTCCTGTTCCAGGACACCACGCCACCCATCCCGGAATCCCAGGAATTCGTACCCATGCGCAACATCACCGCCCAGCACGGCTCCCCGGATAACCGCGTTGACTCCCGGGCAGTCACCCCCGCTGGTGAGGATCCCCAGCCTCTTCATGACGCCGCCACCCCCGGATCCTTTACAGGTATGGGGAACTGCCGGGTCTGGCCGGGTGGAAGGACCACATCATTGCCGGACACGTGCACAGTGATGGGGCCGGCGTCACCGGGTGCGGAAGCGATGCTCATGTGCCCGTCCTTAAGGTTGACCCGGAGGCGGTGGCCCCGGTACAGGACCTCAAAGGCTACCGCACGGAGCCCCGTCGGCAGGTTGGGAGCGAACAGGATGGTGTCGCCGCTGAACCGCAGCCCCGCAAAGCTGCGCTGGACCACGTCGATGGTTCCGGCCATCGCACCTAAATGGATACCCGTGCGGGTGGTGCCGTGTTGGGTGTCGTCGAGGTCGGCGTCGAGCGCTTCCCGGAAGCTGTCCCATGCCCGGTCCGCATCCAGGCCTGCCAGGACAGAGGCGTGTGCCACCCGGCTCAGCGTGGACCCGTGGGCCGTCCGGGCCAGGTAGTACTCGATGGTCCGGTTGAGTTGCTCCTGCGTAAAGCCGTAGTGCAGCCGCTGGAGGATGGCGATCAACCCTTCATGGCCCAGGAGGTACGGGAGCATCAGGACATCCGCCTGCTTTGCCAGTTTGTAGCCGTTGGTTGCGTCGTCTTCAGCTTCGAGGATCAGGTCCAGCCGTTCAATGTCGCCGTACCGGTCCCGGTAGTGTTCCCAGTCGAGTTCCTGCAAGTTCCCGTAGCCTTCGAACTGGCTGATCACGCCGTCACTGTGAAAGGGCACGTACATGGCGGTTCCCATGTGCGCCCACCCGGCTGTTTCCTCCTCGCTGACTCCAAGGCGTTCCATGAGTCCGGCACGCTCGCTGCCGTGCAGGAAGGACATGATGCCTGCTGCCTGCGAGCAGACCCAGGCCGCCATGACATTGGTGTACGCATTGTCATCCAGCCCGGGTTTGTCGCGGCCGGGATAGCCCGTGTGGTACTCGTCCGGACCCACCACGTCCCGCAGGTGGTACCTGCCGCCGTGGTCGTCGTAGGCCGCCAGGGAGTGGAAGAACCGGGCAACCTCGATGACCAGCTCAGCCCCCTTCTGGAGGAGCCAGATCTTGTTTCCCGTGGCCTGGAAGTACTGCCAGGCATTGAAGGCCACGGCCAGGCCGGAGTGGACCTGCAGGTGCGAGTGGTCCCGCACCCACCTGCCGGACCTGTCGTTGTACAGCCATTTTGGGGTTTCTTCGGTCCCGTCACTTCCGCTTTGCCACGGGAACTTCGCGCCTGCGAGTCCCTCCGTGGCAGCCGCGTGCCGGGCCGCCGGAAGCCGGCGCCACCGGTAATCGAGCACTGAGCGGGCAATATCGGGAGTCCTTGAGGTGAGTACCGGGAGGACGAACAGCTCATCCCAGAAGACATGGCCTCGGTAGCCCTCGCCGTGCAGGCCGCGGGCGGTAACGCCGGCGTCCAGTTCAGCCGTGTGGTGTGTCAATGTCTGCAGGAGATGGAAGATGTGCAGGTTGAGGACCAGCCGCACCTGGACCGGCGCGTCAATCTCCACCAGGAACGGACGGAGCTCGCGCCGCCATGCCTCCTCGTGCGCCGCCAGCAATGCATCGAAGTTTCCGCCGGTACGCTCAAGGACCGCACGGGCCCCCGTTTCCGGCGAGGCGATGGCCCGGTCGCGGGACGTCACCACCGCCACCGTCTTGGTGATCTGGACCGGGATACCGGCCTCGAGGGAGAGCCGCAGGGTCCGGAAGTGGAAAGCCCCTTTCCTGCCCACCTCGGTTCCGGCCGCCCCAGGAGAAACATGGGTCCGGTAGGCTGCGGCGATGCGGATCAGGCTTTGGGTGGTTTCAACTTCGACGACGGAGGCGGCGTCCGGGGGCAGGTCCTGGTCCGGGCACGGCGGGGCTGTCCTGTCTGCCAGGTGGACATCGGATCCTTGGGCGCGTTCGGGCAGGTTGGCATTGCGGACACCGGCATTGATTCCGCTGCGGACCTCAACTGCTCCGCTCCAGCCCAGTGCCGTAATAACCGTTTGAAGGGCCAGCAGGTGGGGTTCGGCCATGGACGCAAAGCGGGTCTGTACCACTTCCAGGCGCCGCCGGTCCGGCCCCTCCAGTAACAGCCTTCGCTCCAGCACCGCCCTCTTGAGGTCCAGGACCCTCCGTTCGCGCACCACGGCCATGCCGCCTTCCGACCACCATTGCCGGCCGGGCAGGCGAAGATCAAGGGGAAGGCAGTCGGGTGCGTTGACCATGTGTTCTTCCAGCAGCATCTCGTCGGCGGACTTTGCCCTGACACGGTTGTAGACGCCGGCGAGGTACATTCCTGCGTAGCTGAACGGACCACCCTCCGGCGCCGCCCCACGGACGCCCATGTAACCGTTGCCAAGGGTGGTCAGGGCTTCCCGGTGTCCCTCGTGGGCGGCGTCGAAACCTTCGAACACGAGGTGCCAGGCATTGCCGATGACCTGGCCCAGGTCCAGCTCTCCCACGTCGTTGAGGACTGTTCCGGCGCCCGCGGCTTCGAGCTGCCTGCGGTTGCCGGTGCGGTCGATCCCCACCACGAGGCCAAAACCGCCCCGCCGCCCTGCCTCAACGCCTGCAGCGGAGTCCTCAATCACCACGGCATGCGATGGAGCGACTCCCAGCCTGGCTGCCGCCTCAAGGAAAGCGTCAGGTGCCGGCTTTCCCTGCAGCCCAAGACGTGCCGCCGCCGCTCCGTCCAACACCACGGTGAAGAAGCCCTGTATGCCCGCTGCCGCCAGAACCGACGCGGCGTTCCGGCTTGACGTGACGACGGCCGTTGGCACCTCCGCGCGTGCGAGCCGTTGCAGCAGTTGCAGCGTTCCGGGGTAGCTTTGGACGCCATCCCGCTGGAGGTGTTCCAGGAACAGGGCGTTCTTCCACCGGCCCAGGCCGAATCCGGTCCAGGTTCCGGCCTCATCTGTCTCCTGGCCTATTTCAAGATGCACTCCCCTGCTTGCCAGGAACCGCACCACGCCTTCCTCGCGGGGCATGCCATCGATGAAGGTGAGGTAGTCCGACCTGCTGAGCGGGGCACGGTTGGTACCGGATGGAATCCTCGGGTCCTGCAGGATCCGGTCGAAGGCGTCCTTCCATGCGGCATGGTGGACCAGGGCCGTGTTGGTGACCACCCCGTCCAAGTCGAAAATGACGGCGTCGAACGGAGGCTTGGCAGCGGCGGCGGTGGGGGACGCGATCATAGGTCAGTGCTACCAGCAAGGAGTCGTTCAGCAAAGGGCCGATGGGCCCGCCGCCGGCTACGCAGAGTCCCTGCCCGCACGTTGCCCCACGTGGTTCCACCAGGTCAGCGGGGACGTGATGGTGAAGCGCCTGCCGCTGACGGAAGTGGGGACGATTCGGACAAAGTGGTCCTTTTCTCCGGCCTGCCAGGGAAACAACGTGAGGCCCGCCCCGGACAGGAGCTCCTCTGACGGCTCCAGGATGACGGCCTTGCCTTTGACCAGCACGCTCCACGCCTGGACGTCGTCATGGCCGTCTGCTTCAAGCGCGACGGCGAGTGGTCCCCCGGCGGCCCGCAGCTTGGTTCCTTCCCCGGTGCGGAAGATCACCGACTGTTGATCCACCTTGTAGTTGACGGGGAAGACTTCCGGATATCCGTCCACCAGCACGGCCAGATGGCCGACGGACACTCCATGCAGGAGGTCCCAGCATGTTCCGGCGTCCAGTACTTCAGTGGGCGGTTGCGGCGGGTCGTTGTGCATGGACTGGACGGTACCGGCCTGCCGGGCCACCCCGCTAGAGCATTTTGGCCCGGACGTGGATCATGGGCAAAGAAAAACACCCCGGTCCGAAGACCGGGGTGTTTTACGAAGCAGGCCGGACATCCTGTGGATGTCCGGCCCGCCGGGGTGGAGATGGGGGGAATTGAACCCCCGTCCGATGTCGTGTTGTCAGGGCTTCTCCGGGCGCAGTTTGCGTCGGATTTTCTCGGCCCCAGCCATGCCGCAAACAGCTGGCTGATCCGGGCCCAGTCATCTAAAAGTCCCGTTTACTCCGATGACGGGAGCAAACAGCAGTGGCTATCTAAATGACGCCAGGATCCGGGGCGATAGCAACCCCGGGCTGACGGACTGTCTTACTGCTTAGGCAGCAAGAGCGAAGTCAGTGCGCTTAGATTCGGCACTTATTGGTTTGCAGAAAGCGTTTACGAGATAATTCTGCATCCTCGGCCCGCTTCACCTGTCGCGACTAACACCGTCGAAACCGATCATCCCCGTATTTTGTTACCAAACCGGCTGGCAAGCCTGCCGGACTATTCATACTAACGCACGCCCTGCCGAAATAATTCCTAGCGGCGGCGGTTGCGCTCGCGCATCTCGCGCTGGGCCTCACGGTTGTCCTGCTGTTCCCGCAGCGTCTGCCGCTTGTCATACTCACGCTTACCGCGGGCCACCGCGATTTCCACCTTGGCCCGGCCGTCCACAAAGTACAGCTGGAGCGGCACGATGGTGTAACCGGCTTCCTGGACCTTGCGGGAAATCTTGATGAGCTCCTCGCGGTGCAGCAGCAGCTTACGGCGGCGGCGCGCAGCGTGGTTGGTCCAGCTGCCCTGGTTGTACTCGGGAATGTGGATCGCTTCCATCCACAGTTCGTCGTTGTAGAACGTGCAGAATCCGTCCACCATCGAGGCGTGGCCCTCGCGCAGGGACTTCACCTCGGTGCCCATCAGTGCGATGCCGGCCTCGTAAGTGTCCAGCACGTGATAGTCGTGCCGGGCCTTGCGGTTGGTGGCCACCACCTTACGGCCACTTTCTTTAGGCACGGGAAAACTCCTCGGGTTCAGGTCGGATGCCTCCGGGCCTTCGGCCCGGAGCTATACAAGTCTACGGCAGCGGCGCTTGTCCCCTAGAGCAGGCCCATGGGGTCCACAGCCCTGCCGTTGAGCCAGGTTTCGAAGTGGGCGTGGCAGCCGGTGGAGTTGCCGGTGCTGCCCGAGTACGCGATCAGCTGGCCCTGCGAGACCCGCTGCCCGTTTGAAACCACGATGCTCGAGTTGTGGTAGTAGATGGTGGTCAGGGTGTTGCCCTGCATCACGCCATGATCGATCTTGACGCGCCACCCGCCACCATCGGCGGAGTTCCACCCGGAGCTGAAGACCTCCCCGGCAGCCGCCGCATACACGGGGGTGCCGCAGGCGGCACCGAAGTCGATGCCGGTATGCATGTAGCCGCCGGTGCCGTAGAAGTCGATCGTTCCCGGCGGAGTGGTGCGGTATCCAAAGCCGGAGGTGATGGGAATGCTGCCGTCAAAGGGATGGCGGAGGCCAAAGGCCGACGGCGAGCCGGCCGCCGGCGGTACGTACGGCTGGACGGGCGGGGCGGGGCGGTTCGCTGCCGCGGCTGCGGCGGCAGCGGCTGCAGCTGCGGCCTCAGCCTGCCGGCGCTGTTCTGCTTCCCACGCCTCGCGGGCCTTGCGGTCACGTTCAGCAATTTCGTTGGCCACCTGGTTCTGGTTGGCCTGGACACCGGCCAGCTGCGCCTGGATCCCGGGCTTGGCCGCCTGGAGCTCGGCATCGAGCCGGGTGGTATCGGCAATCAGCTGGTCAACCTGGGCCTTCTTGGCCGCAGCCTCATCGCGGGCCGCCTTCTCCCGCTCCAGCGCGGCGTCTGCTTTGGCCTTAAGGTCCTTGATCTCCGCTTCGACGGCCTGAAGCCGTGCTTCGGAGTTGACGTTGGTGGCATTCTGCTGGCTGAGCTTGTCCATGGCAGCGTTTTGGCTGCGCATGGCCTGGTCCGCGAGGTCCATGGTTTCGGTCAGGCTGCTGCCGCTGTTGGAACCGAAGAAGAGCGACAAGTTGGAGGGAACGCCGCCGGACTTGTAGGCCTGGGTGGCGATCTGCCCGATCAGTTTTTTCGTGTCCGCGATCTTTTGCTTGTCTGTTTCCAGTTGCTGGGTGATCTTGGCTTTGTTCTGCTGGGCCATGTCCACGCGGGCCGACAGGGCTTCGACTTCCTTGACCGCGCCGGCGACCCGCCCCTGGGCTTCAAGCAGCGCCTGCTGGGCACCCGGCAACTGGCCCTGGTAGATCACCAGGTCACCGGCGGCCTTGGCAATCCGGGAATCGACGAACTCCAAGGACGCCTGGACACGGGCAGCCTCAGCCTCGAGCGCAGCCTTGCGGTCTTCGAGGTCGTCTGCGAAAGCGACAGGGGTGGCAACGGCCATCCCGGCGGAAAGGATGATGGTGAGCACGCCGCTGACGATCCCCAAACGGCGGGCAGCGGTCCGCCCGCGGCTGTGCCGGGGGCGGTGCAAGGTCTGATCAGTTACGTTCATGGGCATTCCTCGGTCGGTGTGCACAGCCTAAACGCGCAAATATCTGCGTAAGGTCAAGAGAGACGAAATTCCTGCCAAGGATCCGCCAAGGACCAGCAGCGCCGGTGCGAGGATCAGGGTCTGGCCGGAGGAGATGAAGGCCGTGTCAGGGTACTGGCGGGACATGTAGTCGCCCAGGAAGAACTGCGCCACTGCCCACAGGGTGCCCGAGGCCAGGGCTGCACCGATGACCGCCGCTATGACGCCCTCGAGGATGAACGGCAACTGGATGACGGTCTTGGATGCACCGACAAGCCTCATGATTCCGGTTTCCCTGCGCCTGCTGAATGCAGAGAGCCTGATGGTGGTGGCGATCAGCAGGATCGCGCAGACGATCATCACACCTGCGATGCCCACTGCCACCAGGGAAGCCCCGTTCATCACCGAGAAGAGACGCTCGAGCAGCTGGCGCTGGTCAATCACCGTTTCCACGCCAGGCTGGGAGGAGAAGGTCTCGCTGATGATCTGGTACTTCTCCGGGTCCTTCATATTGATCCGGAACGATGCCGGCAACTGGTCCGGCGTCACGGAATCAACGATGGGCGAGTTGGAGAACTGGTCCTTGAAGTGCTTGTAGGCCTCATCCTTGGACTCGAACTGGAAGTCATTGATGTACTGCGCCACGGCCGGTGACTCCAGGAGCGCGTTCAAGCCCTGTTGCTGCTCAGGGGTGACGGGCCCCGAGGCGCAACCCGGCGCCGTCGAACCTTCGCTGCAAAGGAAGATGGCCACCTGGACCTTGTCGTACCAATAGCCCTTCATCTGGTTGATCTGCATCTGCAGCATGCCGGCCGCGCCCACGAATGTGAGGGACACGAACGTGACCAGGATGACTGAGACCACCATGGAAAGGTTGCGGCGCAGGCCGCTGCCAATCTCGGAAAGAATGAATGCGAGCCTCACCGCTGGGCCTCGCCTTCGGCACCGTTGCCCGGAAGGCCGGCGTCGGGCGCTTCCCGGCCGCTGGCGTCCTTCAGGCGCCGGGACTGCCCGACGACGGGGATCATCGACGTGTACAAGGCCCTGGCTTCGTCGCGGATCACCACGCCGTTCTTGAGTTCCACCACCCGCTTGCGCATCTCGTTGACGATGTCGTCATCGTGGGTGGCCATCACCACCGTGGTTCCGTTCTGGTTGATCTTGTCCAGCACGCCCATGATTCCCATGGAGGTGGTGGGGTCAAGGTTTCCCGTCGGTTCGTCCGCGAGGAGGATTCCGGGCCGGTTGACCACGGCGCGCGCGATGGCAACGCGCTGCTGCTCGCCGCCGGACAGCTCGTGCGGCATGCGGTGTTCCTTGCCTTCGAGCCCTACTGTTTTGAGGACCTCGGGGACGGTGTCGCGGATCACGCTGCGGCTCTTGCCGATGACTTGCATGGCGAACGCCACATTGGCGAACACGTTCTTCTGCGGCAGGAGCCGGAAGTCCTGGAAGACGACGCCGATGCCGCGCCGGAGGCGGGGAACACGCCAGCTGGAAATCTTGGCGACATTCTGGCCGGCGACGTACACGGCACCGGAGGTGGCGCGGTCTTCCTTCAACACCAGCCGGAGGAAGGTGGACTTCCCGGAACCGGAAGCACCCACGAGGAAGGCGAATTCGCCGCGGTCGATCTCAAGATTGACGGAATCCAGCGCCGGTCGGGCTTTCTGGTCGTAAACCTTGGTGACATTTTCGAATCGGATCATGGCCCTAAGTACCCTGCAGGGCATGGCTGATCCGTCTGATGCAGCCCAGTTCTGCAGCCGGTGCACGGGTTTTCGTTTGGGGAAAGTAGGGCCCCGGCCCCTCGACTATACGCAGGATGGCCGGCGGTTGGGCGGGCTTTCGGTGGCGTGTCGCCGGATCAGCCGGCGGGCAGCCGGGAGGACCGCCTACTTTTCAGCGTTGCGGTTGTCAGTACGCCAGCGGATGCCCGCGTCGATGAAATCGTCAATCTCGCCGTCGAACACCGCGGACGTATTGCCCACCTCGTGTTCGGTGCGCAGGTCCTTCACCATTTGGTACGGGTTCAGGACATAGGAGCGCATCTGGTCGCCCCAGGAGGCCTTGACGTCGCCGGCCAGCGCCTTCTTTTCCGCGTCCTCCTGTTCCTTCTTCAGCAGCAGGAGCCGGGACTGCAGAACGCGCATGGCAGCTGCGCGGTTCTGCAGCTGCGATTTCTCGTTCTGCATGGAGACCACGGTGCCGGTGGGGATGTGGGTGAGGCGGACGGCGGAGTCGGTGGTGTTGACCGATTGGCCGCCCGGGCCGGAGGAACGGAATACGTCCACCCTGATTTCGTTGTCCGGGATTTCGATCGAGTCTGTCTGCTCGATCAGCGGAATGACTTCAACGGCTGCGAACGACGTCTGGCGGCGTCCCTGGTTGTCGAACGGGCTGATCCTGACAAGGCGGTGGGTGCCGGCTTCCACGCTGAGCGTGCCGTACGCATACGGCGCCTTCACCTCAAAAGTGGCTGACTTCAGTCCGGCTTCCTCCGCGTAGGAGGTATCCATGACCGTGGTGGGGTACCCGTGCCGCTCAGCCCAGCGGAGGTACATGCGCATGAGCATTTCGGCGAAGTCCGCCGCGTCCACGCCGCCCGCACCGGCCCTGATGGAGACCACAGCTTCGCGTTCGTCGTATTCGCCGGACAGCAGGGTGACCACTTCCAGGTCCTTGAGGGCCTTCTTGATGGACTCGAGTTCGGCAGCGGCCTCCCCCATCGAGTCGGCGTCGTCCTCGTCCTGCCCGAGTTCCACCAGGACCTCGAGGTCGTCGATCCGGGACTCCAGGTTAGTGAGGCGCTCCAGTTCAGACTGGCGGTGGGACAGCCTGGAAGTGACTTTCTGCGCGGCCGCGGGATCGTCCCAAAGGTTCGGCTCCCCCGCCCGCTCGCTGAGTTCGGCGATGTCTTCCTTGAGCGCCTCCACGTCGGTGACGCGTTCGATGGACTCGTAGGTGGCGCGGAGCGCGCGGATTTCAGCGGAAAAATCAATATTGGCCATGGTGGTTTAAGCCTACGCTATCGGGGAATACCGGCCGGCTCGGCGGCCTGCGTCCTACCGGGTCAACCGCGAGCGCGCGGTTGACGTCGCTTCAATGGGGATGCCGTCGGGTATCAGGAAATTCACCACAGGCGGGTGGACGGCCGCTGTGAGGACCACGACGGCGGTGGAACCGTCCGGCGTACCCGTTGCCCCCGCGACGGTAAGGCTGGAGAAACGTTGCGAGGCAGGGCTCCTGGCAACGAAGTCGGCTGCCACGTTCCGGACGCGGGAAGGGTTGAGGACTGCCGAGGGGCTGCCGCCCTGTGTTGAGACTTCCCCCAGCGTGTAGCTGTCCGCAGCAGCAAGCGAGGCCCCGTCCGCCAGGGACAGCAGGCGCTTGTGCTCCAGATAGACGGCGGATATTCCGATGACCACCGTCGCCACCAGGAGCGCCAGGACCACATAGCCGAGGATCATGACCATCAACTGGCCGTTCTCGTCCGGTTCCCTGCGCTTCATCGGTACCGCCCTACCAGCTGGGAGGATGACGCTTGAACCTCTGTGGCGGACAGCCCCTCGGCAAAGGGGATGAACGGCAGCGGCACACTCAGGC
Organism: Arthrobacter sp. NicSoilC5; assembly: GCF_019977395.1. Lineage (NCBI taxonomy): Bacteria > Bacillati > Actinomycetota > Actinomycetes > Micrococcales > Micrococcaceae > Arthrobacter > Arthrobacter sp. NicSoilC5. The sequence goes on from NZ_AP024660.1 coordinate 1,378,091, forward strand.
TCACCGTCACTGTTACCGTACTGCCCGCCGCCTGGCAGTCTGCGGGGCTGCAGGCGGTGGTCATGCTGGCCCGGTCCGCCTGGTGACCGAAATCGGAGAGGGCAAGTGCCACCGCCTGCTCGGCTGCAGCCTGGGCGGTTACAGCATCGGGCTGGGCCACGTAGACCTTCGCTGCCTGGTCCGCGGCGCCCACCACGGCGAAGGAGCCTCCCTGGATCTGCCCGACCGTGATGACGAAGTACACAAGCGGGACCATCAACAGGAGTGCAAGGAACGTAAACTCGACCACTGCGCTTCCCTGTTCATGTGTCAGGCGCGGCTGGTTCCCGCTTTTCCGGCAGGCAGGCGCGGACTCCTGGGATGTGTCCCCCGGGCCGGCGTCCCCGGACCGCTCCCGGCAGAGTGCTTCTGCCAGGCGGGTCCGGAAGCGCAGGTGCGCCTTGGAGCCCAGCACCGGATGGCAGCCGGGCATTCCTTGGGAGCAGGGCTTTGCTTTCCAGCCGGGCATTGTTTTCCAGGTGGCTGGGTCAGGGCTGAACGGCTGCATGTCCCTTCACCTCCAGCAGGTCCCGGGGTCCAATGAGGCCAATGACAGGCATGGGAGAGCGGACCGTGACTTCCAGAGAGCGCATGCCGTGGACGTCCACTTCCTGGGTACTGATGTGTTCCGCGAAGCCCGGGGTGAGGGCCACGCTTATGAGGCTGCGGGTCCGTTCTTCGGCGTCGGAGGCATTGCGGTCAGCGAGGGTTCCGTACCGCGCCCCGGAGGCGGCAGCATCGATGAGGGTGTTCCTGACGTGGAGGACCAGCGTTAACTGGACTATCGCCAGGAAGAACATCGTCAGCAGCCCGCCAATCAGGACGAAGTCCACCACGGCCGATCCCTGCTCGCCTGCCCGGGACAGCGCCGGCTGCTCAGCCGTGCGGGGAGCAGCCCTCCTCATGGTTCAGTTCCCCACCTTGTCCATTGCCTGGTTGAACATGGCCTCAAGTGCAGGGCCTGCGAGCGCCAGCAGGGCCGCCACCAGGACCGCTGACATCAACGTAATCATCACCCAGCCCGGTACGTCGCCGCGCTCGGGATGATCGCTTTCGGCTGCCGGCGCATCCAGGCGGTAATCGGAACCGGCGTCGTACTGTGCGGCCTGACGCGGGTGCAGGCGAACAGCCCGGATCATCTGGAGCTGCAGCAAGGCCGCCAGGGAAAGAAGCAGCGTCGCCCAGCGGATTCCCATGGTTTTCATCTTTGCGTCCTATTCCTGTTTCGTTGAGGGGACTTGAAGGGTGTTGCTGAAGTGCGGGCTTCGGGTTGTACTCATCGTCAGAAGCCCAGGTTGATGGCCGCGAGACCGGGGAACACCGCGAAGACCACGGTCAGGGGAAGCACTCCGAAAACCAGCGGGACCATCATCGCGATCTCCTTCTTCCCTGCGGCTTCCATGAGGTCGCGCTTCGCTGAATCGCGTACGTCCTGCGCCTGGGCGCGGAGCACGTCTGCGAGGGGTGTGCCCCGTTCCACCGCGACGATGATGCCGTCGACGAACCTGACCAGCGGTGCAAGGTCGGTTCGCGCGGAGAACTCCTGCAAGGCCAGAACCAGGGGCTTGCCTGCCCTTGTCTCCGCGAGGATCTTCGAGAATTCCTTGGACAGTTCGCCTTTCGCACTTCTGCAGACGCGGTCCAGGGCGCCTGTCGCGCTCTCCCCTGCGCCGACCGCCAGGGCCATTAGTTCGGCAAGGCTGGGGAACTCTGCCATCATCCGGGTTTCCCGTCGCCGGACCTGGACGCCGAGCCAGTAATCGCGCAGCACAAAGCCCGCTGCAGCACTGCCAATGATCACCCCGGCCGCGAGGAAAGGGCTGAACCTGCCCGCTGCGGCACCAATGAGGATGACGGTGAGCGAAAAAACGAAACCGGCCGCGGCCCACAGCAACTGCTCGGCTCGGAAGTCGATGGGTGACTTGTTGATTCCAGCCTGGGCAAGCCGCCGCGAGGTGGCCCCTGGCGAGGGGTTGAGTCTTCCCAGTGCGGACAGCCAGTCGCGGAAGACGGGACGGAGGATCCGTTCAAGGGGGCCGAATGGCGTGAGGTTCTGCTCGCCGGCGCGAAGGAGTCGCGACTCCAGGTTCTGCGACTTCAGTTGGGGCTCAATCCGCTCCGACAGTGTCAGGGGGCGCATCGGAGGGGACCGGAAAATCACGAGCCACAACCCCAGGCCGAGGCCGATTCCACAAGCCACCGCTGCAGGAGAAGAGAGAATCATCGGAGCACCCTTTCGTCCTGCGGCAGCGCCCCGATCTTCAACATGATCGTGTAGCAGACCAAAGAGACCACCAAGCCCCCGAGCAGTACTGCGGCACCCATGGGCGTGTTGTATGCCTGGATTGCCTCGGGCCTTGTCGCGAGGAGGATCATCACGATCCACGGCGCAGCGACGGCGAGCCGTGCGGCGTTGATGGTCCAGGACTGCCTCGCCTCGAGCTCGCTGCGGGTCCGTGCGTTTTCCCGCAGGAATTCAGCCAGTGTGCCCAAGAGCTTCCCGAGGTCGGAGCCGCCCACTTCGCGCGTCAACCGGAGTGCTTCGATGATGCGGTCGGCAACGGGGTCGGCCAGCCGCTGTTTCAGCTTGTTCAGAGAGCCATCGAACTGGCCACCGGCGCGGTAGTCGGCACCGAACTCGCGAAAGAGGGGCCGCAGTTCCTCGGGCCCCTTGTCCCCGAGCTGGATAAGGGCTTCAGGCAGGGGCAGGCCTGCCCGGATTGCAGACCGCAGGTGATCGACGACGTCGGGCCAGAGCTGGCGCAGCATTGCCGTCCGTTTCCTGGCCCGCCAGCGGAGGATGGTGATCGGCAGCCACGCGCCGAAGAGCCCGAAGCAGCCGGCGATAGGCCAGGAGCGGCTAAGCGCGTAAAAGAGCAGTGCCACAAAGATCCCCAGCCCAAGGCACGTCCCCACCAGGCCGCGCGCCGAGACTTTGTCGACCCCGGCGGCCGCGAGCAGGTCGCCCAGGCGGCCTGGCTTACGCTCGCGCTGACCGCGGCTTGGCGTTTCCCAGCAGGACCACCAAATGAGGAAGAAGCCAACCCCGGCGACCGTTCCCACCAGCGTGGCCGTCATCGCGGATCCAGCAGAGCGGCGACGTCGTACCCGGCCCTCGAGAATTTCTCCGCCGAAGGCATGGCGTTGGCGCGGGGGTGCAGGGCGCCGTTCTCCAGGCCAAAGACCAGGGATGATTCGATAATGCCGTTCTCCACGCGGCGGCCCAGCGACAGGATCTGCGTGACTTGCCGCCGTCCATCAGGATGCCTGCTGCAGTGCACGACGAGATCGATGCAGGATGCGACAGTGGGAACGACGAAGGCACTGGAAATGTTTTCGCCCGCCAATAGCGGGAGCGTGCATATCTTGGTGACTGCATCATGTGCCGAGTTCGCGTGGACAGTACACATTCCCGGCAGGCCCGAGTTCAGGGCAATGAGCATGTCCAGGCTCTCGGCTTCGCGCACCTCCCCCACCACCAGCCTGTCCGGACGCATCCTCAGCGCTTCCTTCACCAGGCGCCGGAGTGGAATTTCACCCTCGCCTTCGAGATTCGGTTGACGGCACTGCAGGCCCACCACGTCCCGGAGGGGAAATTGCAGTTCGAAAATTTCCTCGACGGTGATGACACGTTCCCGGCTGCCGATGCTCGCGGCCAGGCAGTTCAGCATGGTGGTTTTACCTGCCTGGGTTGCTCCGGACACGAGGATGTTGAGGCCGCTGGACACCGCCGCGCCGAGAAAGCGTGCTGCTTGCGGCGTCAGCGTGCCCAACTCCACCAGATGTTCCAGGCGGCTGGCCTTCACCACAAACTTGCGAATGTTCACTGCCCAGTGACGGCGGGTGACATCTGGAATCACGACGTGCAGCCTTGAGCCGTCCGGCAGTGCGGCATCGACGAAGGGTGATGACATATCCAGTCTTCGGCCGGAGCTTTTGAGCATGCGCTCTACGAGATCGCGCACCTGCTGTTCCGTGAGGCTCAGCGACGTCAGTTCAGACTCGCCATTGCGTGCCACGTAGATTTCGTTGGGTGCATTGAGCCAGATTTCCTCGATGGACGGGTCATCGAGGAGCGGTTGGAGTACACCGAAACCGGCGACGGCGTCGAAGAGGAACCGGCGGGCCGCATCAAGCGGGCCGAGGGGCGGCAGTGGCCCCATCAAAGCCCGTTCGTCATAGTCCGTGACGGCTGCTTCGACCAGCCGCCGGACCTCGCCTGCCTGCCTGAGCGGGTCCAGTCCGCGGCGGCGGATGAGCTCGCGGACTTCGTCCTCGACAATTCCCAGCGCGTCCATATGTTCCCCCATACAACTGCCGCCCCCGGCGGAGGCAGTGCGACTGGGCTACAGCCTAGGGAGCTTGCCCGGCGGCAACAAGTCATCCTCCGGCTGTGTGGATAACCGAGGAACCTCAAGATTGTCTCCAGTAGGCCTCAGGATTGGATCTGGATGACCACAGGATTCACATAAGTAACACCAGAATCACTGGTTTCGCTGGTAACACCGGTGCTATGGTGAGCGCGTTATTTATCGAAATAGCACTATCAGGTGCCTTCCTGGGGGAAATCACCTGAGCAGTATCCAAAGAGGCGCTTGGGGGAGCGCCTCATTGTCTCCGGAGCACACATGAAGCGGAACCTGTCTCAGTCCCGTCGCCCAGTCCTGAAGTCTTTTGGGCTCGTACTACTTGCCTGCTCCCTTTTAACAGGACCGGGCCTGAGCGGAGTCGCCTTCGCCGTTGATTCCAGCCCGACGCCCGCTCCGTCACCGACGTCCACCGCGGCGCAATCCCAGACCGCGCCTTCGCCGGCACCGGCTTTGCAGGGTGCACCCTCTACAACCCCTCCGGCCGTCCCGACCGCTTCACCTGCAGCTCCCGCCCCTGCGCCGTCTCCCACCGGCACTAACCCGGCAGCGCCCTCCACCACGAAGAAGTTGTCCAGGCAGGAGCTGCTCGCTGCCGGTGGGGCCCAAATGGGACAGCGTTCCTCGCGGGTGGCACGTGATACGGCAATCGCGGCAGGCTCAGGCTTGTCGACGCAGTCTTTGTCCACGGAAGGCACTTGGAACCCAACATTTGGCGTCCTTGGACTGGACGTCAGCAAGTGGCAGCCAAGCGTGGACTGGCAAGGCGAGTGGAACAAGGGCGCGCGGTTTGCCTACGTAAAGGCGTCCGAAGGCACCTACTACACGAACGAATTATTCAACTCCCAATACCAGGGTGCACGGAACGTGGGCATGATTCGCGGTGCCTACCACTTCGCCCACCCGTCATCGACATCTGGCGCTGACCAGGCGCGCTTCTTCGTCAACAACGGAGGGGGCTGGAGCGCGGACGGCTACACACTGCCCCCGGTCCTTGACATTGAATACAACCCTTACGACGGCAACATCTGCTATGACATGACGCCCGCCCAAATGACGGCATGGATTGCGGACTTCGGCTCCACCATGCGGGCGTTGACGGGCCGGCTGCCGGTGATCTACTCAACCACCGATTGGTGGGCAACCTGCACCAACAACTCCGCCGCATTCGGGGACTACCCGTTATGGGTCGCTGCCTATCCGATGACACCGGCGTCATCGCCCGGAATGCTGCCGGCAAGCTGGAGCACCTACAGCATCTGGCAGTACAGCAGCACCGGTCCCTTTGCCGGCGACTCAAATGTATGGAACGGCGACTTCGCAGCACTCCAGCGGTTCGCGGGAAGCAGCGCTCCCACTATCCAGGTCCCGTCGCAGGCCACTCAGCAAATTGCAGCGTATGCAGGGAGCCACCCCTCCCTCGGCAGCCAAACCACCGCTATCACCTGCGGTTTAACCAGTGGCGGTTGCTACCAAGGGTTCCAGGGCGGGACCGTCATGTGGTCCTCAGCCTCCGGGGCTTTCGCTGTTTCGGCCGGACCGGTCACCGGCGCGTGGCAGGCCCTAGGCGCTGAGCGCAGTCCGGCCGGCTATCCGACCAGTGACTTGATCTGCGGACTGAAGAACAACGGCTGTTTCCAGAACTTCCAGGGCGGCAGCATCATGTCTTCCCCTGCCACAGGTGCCGCTTTCGTTCCATTTGGCGCGATCCGGGATGCCTGGGCGGCGCAGGGCTACGAAAACGGGCCATGGGGCTACCCGACGAGCAATGCGACATGCGGGCTGCGGTCGGGCGGATGCTTCCAACTGTTCCAGGCAGGATCGGGGCTGTGGAGTCCTTCCAGCGGCGCCCACCTGGTCAAATCAGGACCGATTCTTGATGCCTGGGCAAAAGACGGGTTTGAGAACGGCCTCCTTGGCTTCCCCAGCACGGATGCGACCTGCACAGCTTCCGACTGCACCCAGCTGTTCACCGGCGGAGTTATTGGATGGACCTCCACAGCTGGAGCCTGGCCCATCTACATGGGCATCGGTGACACCTGGAAGGCAGCGCGCGCAAAGGGCGAACCGATCGGATTCCCCTTGGCCAAGGAAGTGTGCGGACTGCGTGGCGGCGGCTGCTACCAGCTGTTCCAGGGTGGAAGCATCCTGTTCTCCCCCACGTCCGGGGCGTACTCGATGACGGGCCGCATCCTTAACTACTGGGCGCAATCGGGCTTCGAAAACGGCCAGCTGGGCTACCCGACGGGTCCGGCCAGTTGCGGCGCCGTTCAGAGCGAATGCTGGCAGTCCTTTGAAAAGGGCACGGTCGCCTACTCCGCGGCCACACCGATCCAGACCGTCCCGGCCGGACCCATGGCCCAGGCGTGGAAGAACCTCGGCGCCTCAGGAGGGGCCCTCGGTTACCCCTCCTCAGCACAGATCTGCGGCCTCAAGGACGGCGGATGCTTCCAGATGTTCGCCAAGGGTGCCCTCATGTACTCCCCCGCAGCAGGCGCGCAGCCCAGCCTGCTCGGACCCATCCGTGACTTCTGGCAGAAGCAGGGGTTCGAAAACGGCGCCCTTGGCTACCCCGCCTCGAATGTTATTTGCGGGCTGGTCGGTGCCGGGTGCTTCCAGAACTACCTGGGCGGGACAGTGATGTGGTCCAATGCCAGCGCGGCGCACGCCATGTCGTTCGGCCCGGTCCGGGACGCCTGGATAGCTTCCGGTTTTGAGAACGGAATCCTTGGCTACCCAACGAGCGAACAGGTGTGCGGTCTGCGGAACGGCGGCTGCTTCCAGAACTTCGTCAACGGAACCGTGATGTACTCACCTGCCACCGGAGCCCAGACCATGTCATCGGCACCTATCCGCGACAAGTGGGCCACCACAGGCTTTGAGGGCGGATCGCTGGGGTACCCCACCAGCGGCGCTATCTGTGGCCTGCGGAACGGCGGCTGCTTCCAGAACTTCGAGAAGGGAACCATCATGTGGTCCGCCGCGAGCGGCGCCCAGGTGATGATACCGGGGCCCATCCAGCAGAGCTGGGCGGCGCAGGGCTTCGAAAACGGTGCGCTGGCATTCCCTACTAACGGCCAGACCTGTACCGCCGACAAGCTTTCCTGCAGCCAGACCTTCCAGGGAGGCACTGTCAGCTGGACCTCCACGGGCGGGGCGAAAACCCGCCTCAACTGACCCGGCCCGCAAACAGCAGGGGCGGGACCGCTTTCGCGGTCCCGCCCCTGCTGTTTCGTTTGTGGATCAACGGCCGTGTTCCAGCAGCTCGATGAGGTAGGAGCCGTAACCGCTCTTGACGAGAGGCTCCGCCCGCTCACGCAGTTCGTCATCCGTGAGGAATCCCAGACGCCAGGCAATTTCCTCGGGTGCCCCGATCTTGAGCCCCTGCCGGTTCTCAGTGGTCCGGACAAAGTTCGAGGCGTCGTTCAGGTCATTGAAAGTTCCCGTGTCCAGCCATGCGGTCCCCCGCGGAAGAATCTCGACCTGCAGCTTGCCGCGCTCCAGGTAAGTGCGGTTGACGTCAGTGATTTCAAGCTCTCCCCGGGCGGACGGCTTAAGGTTCTTTGCAATATCCACGACGTCGTTATCGTAGAAATAGAGCCCGGGCACCGCATAGTGGCTCTTGGGTTCCGCAGGCTTCTCTTCCAGCGAGACCGCCTTGCCGTTCTCGTCGAACTCCACAACGCCGTAGGCCTTCGGATCGGCCACCCAGTAACCGAACACTGCACCACCGTCAATGTTTTCGAAGCGCCGCAGCTGCGTGCCCATGCCGTGCCCGTAGAAGATGTTGTCGCCCAGGACAAGGGCCACGCTGTCATCACCAATGTGCTCGGCACCGAGCACAAACGCCTGAGCTAGGCCGTCGGGAGACGGCTGCTGCTTGTAGGTGATGGAGACACCAAACCGGGACCCGTCCCCCAGGAGCCGCTCGAACTGCTCGGCGTCGTGGGGGGTGGTGATAATGAGGATGTCCCGGATGCCCGCGAGGATCAAGGTGGAGAGCGGGTAGTAGATCATGGGCTTGTCGTAGACCGGGACCAACTGCTTACTGACGCCCAAGGTGATGGGGTGGAGCCTCGAGCCGGTACCGCCGGCGAGTATTATTCCGCGCATGCACCCATCTTTCCTTTAGCTAAGTGCAGCGGCAAATCCGGTAGTCTTGGGAATTATGCAGCGACTTCTTGTTACCGGCGGTGCCGGCTTCATTGGCTCGAACTTTGTCCACTACGTTATTGAGAACACCGAAGACCATGTCACTGTTCTGGACAAGTTGACCTACGCCGGCAACCTGGCGTCGCTGCAGGGCCTCCCAGCCGACCGCTTCTCATTCGTTCAAGGTGACATTGCCGACCCCGCACTCGTGGACGGGCTCGTTGCCGAAGCAGATGTAGTGGTCCACTACGCAGCAGAATCGCACAACGACAACTCCCTGCACGATCCCCGGCCCTTCCTTGACACCAACATCATCGGGACCTACACCCTCATCGAAGCAGCGCGGAAGCACAACAAGCGCTTCCACCACATTTCCACTGACGAGGTCTACGGCGATCTCGAGCTCGATGATCCCGAACGCTTCACGGAACAGACCCCCTATAACCCGTCCAGCCCGTACTCCTCCACGAAGGCCGGATCCGACCTTCTGGTCCGCGCCTGGGTCCGCTCATTTGGCCTCCAGGCAACCATCAGCAACTGCTCCAACAACTACGGTCCGTACCAGCACGTGGAAAAGTTCATCCCGCGGCAGATCACCAACGTGATTGACGGCATCCGGCCCAAGCTCTACGGCAAGGGGGAAAATGTCCGCGACTGGATCCACGCGAACGACCACTCCTCCGCCGTCCTGGCCATCATTGCCAAGGGGCGCATCGGCGAGACCTACCTGATTGGTGCCGACGGTGAGAAGAACAACAAGGACGTTGTTGAGCTGATCCTGAAGCACATGGGCCAGGCGCCGGACGCCTATGACCACGTCATCGACCGGGCCGGCCACGACCTGCGCTACGCGATCGATTCCACAAAGCTGCGGACCGAGCTCGGCTGGGAACCCCGGTTCTCCAACTTTGATACCGGCATCGAGGACACTATCGCCTGGTACCGGGACAACGAGGACTGGTGGCGCCCACAGAAGGCCGCCACCGAGGCCAAGTACAAGGAACAGGGCCAGTAGGGCATGTCCATCGAGTTCTCCAAAAAGCTCGCCGTCCACGAAACGCCCATTCCCGGCGTCGTTCTCTACGACCTTCCTGTCCACGGCGACAACCGCGGCTGGTTCAAGGAAAACTGGCAACGGGAAAAAATGGTTGCTCTCGGCCTGCCGGACTTCCGGCCCGTCCAGAACAACATCTCCTTCAACGAGAAGGCGGGTACTACCAGGGGGATCCACGCAGAGCCCTGGGACAAGTTCATCTCGGTCGCCACGGGACGGATCTTTGGAGCATGGGTGGATCTGCGCCAAGGGCCTACCTTTGGTGCCGTCTTCACCGCCGAACTCGACCCCAGCCAGGCGATTTTCATTCCGCGGGGCGTCGGCAATGCTTTCCAGACCCTTGAAGACACGACGGCTTACACCTACCTCGTGAATGACCACTGGTCCGCCGACGCCCAGGGCCAGTACACCTTCCTGAACCTGGCGGACGAAACCGTGGCCATCGAATGGCCCATCCCGCTCTCCGAAGCCGAACTGTCCGACAAGGACAAGGCGCACCCCCGCCTCGCGGACGTCGTGCCCATGCCACCGAAGAAGACCCTGGTCATCGGCGCCAACGGCCAGCTGGGTAAGGCACTGCGGAAAAAGTACGACGGCGACACTTCCGTTGAGTTCGCATCGCGCAGTGAGTTCGACCTCGGCAGTCCGGACGCGTTCAAAGACCGCAACTGGAAGAACTACTCCACCGTTATAAATGCGGCGGCCTACACGGCCGTTGACGCGGCGGAGACTTCGGAGGGGCGCGCAGCCGCCTGGGCCACCAACGTGACCGCGTTGACGCAGCTTGCGCGAATTGCCGTTGAGCATGACCTCACCCTGGTGCACGTCTCCTCCGACTACGTGTTCGACGGGGCCAAGGAAGTCCATGCGGAAACTGAAGCGCTCACACCGCTTGGTGTCTACGGTCAGACCAAAGCAGCAGGCGACGCTGTCGTCAGCGTGGTCCCCCGGCACTACATCGTCCGCACGAGTTGGGTCATTGGTGAAGGCAACAACTTTGTCCGTACCATGGCCTCGCTCGCTTCGCGCGGAGTGGAACCTTCCGTGGTGAACGACCAGTACGGCCGCCTCAGTTTCACTGATGACATCGCGGCAGGTATCCGGCATTTGCTGGACACCGGCGCTCCCTACGGCACCTACAACCTGAGCAACGACGGCGACCCGCAGTCGTGGGCGGACATCGCCGCGGACGTGTACGAATTGTCCGGCAAAAGCAGGGCCGCCGTGACGGGCGTGAGCACCAAGGAATACTTCGAGGGGAAGGATGCCGCCCCCCGGCCGCTCAACAGTGTCCTGGACCTCTCCAAGATCAAGGCAGCAGGCTTCGAGGCACCGCCGGCAGGGCTGCGCCTGACCGAGTACGTTAATTCGACCACGAGCGGATTCCCAGCATGACCGAAGCACGCCACGACACCCTCGTCATCATGCCGGCCTGGAACGAGTCGGAAGCAATCGGCAACACCATTGCGGAAGTCCTTGAGTTTGGACCCCCATGCGATGTGCTGGTGGTGGACGACGGCTCCCGTGACAACACCGCCCGGGTGGCACGCGCGGCCGGCGCCACCGTCGTGCAATTGCCGTTCAACATGGGCGTCGGCGGCGCGATGCGGACCGGCTTCAAATATGCCCAGATGCACGGCTACCGGCAAGTCATCCAGGTGGACGCCGATGGCCAGCATGACCCCCGGGACATCAAGGCAGTCCTTGACGGATTGCGCGACGCCGATATCGCCATTGGTGCCCGCTTCGCCGAGGCGGGGAACTACACCGTCCGCGGCCCCCGAAAGTGGGCAATGAACGTCCTGGCGTGGACAATTTCCCGGCTTGCACGGACAAAGCTCACCGACGTGACCTCCGGTTTCCGCGCAGCGAACACCAAAGCCATCCGCCAATACCTGGACCATTACCCCGCCGAGTACCTGGGCGACACGATTGATTCATTGGTCGTGGCGATCCGTTCAGGCTGCACTGTCCGCCAGGTTGGCGTTTCTATGAGGGAGCGTCAGGGAGGCACCCCCAGCCATGACCCGATAAAGGCCGCGATCTACCTCGGCCGCTCAGGGATGGCGCTCTTGTTCGCGCTGACGCGCAAGAAATCCACACCTTCCACCAACTAGGAATCCACATGTCCCTCCTTATGGGCTCCATCGTCGTCGTGGCGATTCTCTTCTTCGTCTTCGAAATGCTGCGACGGCAGAAGTTGCGCGAGAAATACGCTGTTCTCTGGATCGTCATCGGCATCGGCACTCTTCTGCTGGCGGCCTTTCCCGCCCTGCTTGAGCAAGCCAGTGGCCTGCTCGGAATCCAGGTCCCCGCGAACCTTCTCTTCATCACCACCCTCGTCCTCCTTGTCGGGGTATGCCTTCACCTGTCACGCGAGCAGTCGCAGGCCGAGGACGAGGTGCGCATTCTTTGCGAAGAGGTGGCCCTGTTGAAGGTAGAGCTTTCGGCACTGCAGCAGAGCGTCGGGTCACACCCGCGACAGGAAGGAACCACCGGCCCCGCTGCGTAGCAGGAGCATTTCCGCGGGCCTGGCCAGGCGGACCAAACAAAAAAGGGAGCGACCCCGCGGGGCGCTCCCTTTCCTATGCGGCCGGTCAGCCGAAGATGTGCTTTGCCAGCCGTGGGAGGGAGTCCACCTTGCCCATGGCCACAGACTTGACCACCAAGGATGCAGCATTCAGCCGCGAGGTCGTGTGGAAGGACGCAGCGCGGGCAGCGCGGTTCCAGCCAAGTTCCTTGAACCGGGCTGCCTGCCCCTCAAAGAAGCGCCGCTCTTCATCAAAGCGGCGTCCGTCCAGGGCACGCACGGAAGAATCTGACGCCGAGTGCCTCCGGTACAGAAAGGACAACGTGGGGTCCACCACAAGGGAGCCGCCTTCGGCCGCTATGTCCAGCAGCAGCGCGAGGTCCTGAACGACGTCCAGGCCGTCGGTGAAGCCGATCCGCACAATGGTCTCCGACCGCCAGGCCAACGACGGAAAGTATGCCCAGTCAGCACGTACCAGGCTCGTGGCCATCTGCTCGCCCTTGAGCTCGATCCGCTCACGGGTCTTCGGGGCGTAGGCCTTTTTGACGGCATCAGCCAGGGGGATGCAGGCAATGCCCTTTTCATCAATGACCTGGACACCCGGCTGGACAACGCTGGCATGCGGGTAGGTCTCGAACGCATCCACTACGACGTCCAGGTAGTTGGGCAGCATGACATCGTCTGCGCCCATGATGACCACATACGGTGCCTCGACCATGGTCAGCGCCTTGCGATAGTTGCCGTTGGCGCCCAGGTTTTTCTCGTTCTTGAGGTACGTAACGCGTGGGTCAGTAATCGTCGAGAACCAGCGTTCCGGCTCGGGGTCCGGGTAGCCGTCATCGATGACGATGAGCCGCCAGTCTTCGTTTTCCTGGTTCATCACGCTTCGGGCTGCGAGCTTCATCTGATCGACATCGCCGTAGTAGGGCAGCATTACGTCAACGGTCATGGACCTGGGATTCCTTCCGTGGGCTCCGCTCGAAGAACTCGGCGGCTTCCCCACGATTATAGTTGACCGGCCCCTGTCGGGCCTGTCAGGCACGGCTTGCTAGACTGCTTGGGGTCCTGCCCGCCCCGCTGGCACCGCCCGGAGTGAGGAGAATTACTTTTGGAGCCCACAACCACACGGCCGCGCATCAGTGTGTGCATGGCTGCCTACAACGGCGCCCGCCACATCAGCGAGCAAATCGATTCGATCCTTCCCGAACTTGGCCCCCACGACGAAGTCGTGGTCGTCAACGACTGTTCCACGGACAACACTGCTGCCATCGTCGCCGCCGTTCCGGATGGCCGGATCCGGCTGATCAATGCCGAACAAAACCGCGGCTACGTTTCAACATTTGAAAGAGCCCTTGGGGAGGCGCGGGGAGAGTTCGTTTTCCTTTCGGACCAGGACGACGTGTGGCTCCCGGGCCGGGTGGAACGCATGATCTCGGCCTTGGACGGCAAGGACATGGTGGTGAGCAACTGCCGGCACTTCGACGGAGCGCCCGGCTCATTCCATGAAATCCGTCTCAGGGCCAAGGATTCCACCCACCACCTGCGGAACCTCCTGGGCATCGTGGTCGGTTACCGGCTCCACTGGGGTTGCGCGATGGCCGTCCGGCGGAACCTTTTGGCGCAGGCACTGCCATTCCCCCACTACATGAACGAATCCCACGACCAGTGGCTTGCCACTGTGGGCAACGTCAACCGTTCCATCGTCTACATGGAAGAAGACACCATCCTGCACAGACTTCACGGCGAGAACCTGACGCCCCACGGTATCCGCTCAGCCTCAAAAATAATCCGTGCACGGATCGCCTTCCTGCGCAACGTCTACATTGCAGTACGGCGCTCCCGGCAGGCGAGGCAGGCGTGATGGTCCAGCCCGGCCCGAACCCGACCAGTCCCCACCCCGACGTGTGCGGAGTCGTATCGGCCTATAACCCCGGTGATGAAAATGTTGCCAACGTAAAGTGGCTGTTGCGCTTCGTCGCCCACGTCGTGGTTGTCGACGACGGCTCCCGCGACGATGTATCGCAGGCACTGGCAGAGATGGAGCAGGCAGGTGCCGTCGTTCTGCGCCTCGGCACCAACTCCGGCATCGCCAGGGCCCTGAACACGGGAATCAAGGAAGCACTCGAGCGCTGGAACCCGGAGTGGATTGTCACCATGGACCAGGACTCCAGGTTCACTGGAGACTACATCGGTGCCGCTCTCGCCACTGTTGCAGCATCCAGTGACCCGCACAGCGTAGGCATGGTGTGCGCGGAGTCGCACAACCACATCCCCCTGCCGGTATGGGGCAGTCGGGATGAGCCCCAGATCTTCGACCCCATGACCAGCGGTACCTTGGTGCGTGCGCGCACGTTCGATGCAGTTGGCCTCTTCGATGAAGGGTTCTTCATCGATTGCGTGGATTCCGAGTTCAATGCCCGGCTCCGGGAGCACGGACTTCGTGCACTGGCAGGACGGGGCTGCAATCTCGAGCACAGCCTGGGCAGTGCACGGCCAATGAAGATTCTCGGCTGGCATGCGCACATCGGTGCCAAAAAGCTCTACATCTACTACCACGCGCCGTTCCGGGTCTACTACATCACCCGGAACTCGCTGACACTCGCGCGCCGGTATGCGCTGAAACAACCGGCCTGGGTGCTGCGCAGAATCTACATGGAAATCCAAAGCAACATTGTGCGCTTCGGATTTGGTCCCAACCGGCGCAAACACGCGGTTGCCGCTGCAGCCGGCATCCGGGACGCCGTTCGGCAGCGGATGGGCAAAATAGACGACGACCTCGCAGCCCGCCTGCGCTAGGCGCCGGCTCCCCAGTCCCCTGCACTGCCCGGTCAACATCGAAAGAAAACTCATGACCACCACCTCAGGATCAATCTTCGTCCTCTATCACCGCGGCTTGCGCACCGGAGGGCCCGAAGCCCTCCACCAGCTCGTCGATATGCTGCGTGAGCTTGGGCAGGACGCCTATCTGGTCCCGCACCCGCACACCGCAGGCAACGACCGCGTGGAGCAGTACGGGATTTACGACGCCCCGGAAGCACCTGAAATCATCGATTCCGCCGAAAACGTGGTGGTCTATCCGGAGACCTACGTCCACGAGATGTCCCATATCAAGCAGGCCCGCCGCATGTGCTGGTGGCTCAGCATCGACAACTCGCTGACTTTCATGGCCGAGCGCATGTGGTACCGGAATACGGCCGGCCTGTTTGAAAAGGCAAAGGAAGCGGCCGTCCCCTTCGCCCGGATGTGGAAGAACGGCGTGACGCCGGCAAAACTGCGCACGGACAAGGACGTCATCCACCTCGTGCAGTCGTCTTATGCATGGGCCTTCGTTGCCACCAGGTTGGACGTCGTGCCATCCCTGGTCTCCGACTACACCCCCACCGGGGAGTTCCAGGCCACCGCCACCGCCAAGCGCAACCGCCAGCTGGTCACCTACAACCCCGCCAAAGGCGGACACATTATCGATGCGGTGAAGGCGGCGAGCCCATCCACCATTGAGTGGCAGCCAATCGTCGGGATGACCCGTGCCGAGGTTGTTGCGACCCTGCAGCAGTGCGGCGTTTATTTGGATCTGGGGCACCACCCCGGTAAAGACCGCATGCCTCGGGAGGCAACACTTTCCGGCGCCCTGACCATCGTGGCCCGGCGCGGATCCGGCGCCTTCTACGCTGACGTTCCCATTCCCTGGGAACACAAGATCACGCCGGGAGATACCGAGGTTGCCACTGCTGCAGCCATGCTTCCGCAGCTCATCGCCAACTTCGAGCAGGAAGTGGCGAAACAAGGCAGCTACCGCGAAACCATCCTCAACGAACGTTCCCGGTTCAAGCGGGAGGTTGAGGACGTCTTCGTCAACGGCCGCCTGGGCAAGGACGCCTATGACTATGTGTAGTCGACGCACCGCGGCCGGGACCACGGCATGATCAAAAGGATCGCGGCTTTCGCCGGATTGCCCCTGCTCGCCTCTCTTGCGTCATTCATCCTTTTGCCCATCATCGCCAGAGTGGGTGGGGCGCCGGCCTGGAATTCTCTCGCCGTAGGCCAGGCTGTAGGGGCAATCGCCGCGATCGTCATAGGTCTGGGGTGGCCGCTGACAGGTCCTGCCGCCGTCGCCTCAGAAAGCGATGCCGTAACCCGGCGCCGGCTTTACGCCACCAGTTTCGTCACCCGCGCATTTGTCTTCGTCTGCGCCCTCCCCCTTATGGCAGCCGCCCTCTCGATCACGGGAGCCAAAGAACAGTTCTGGGTTGCTTTCCTGATGGCCTGCGCCCAGGCGGCGGCAGGACTAACCCCGGCCTGGTACTGCATTGCCACCGGGCACGCTGGCAGGATCGCAAAATACGACGTCGTTCCCCGTATGGTGGCGACTCTGGGCGTCATCCCACTTCTGTTCGCGACAGGTCAGATCTTCCTCTACCCACTGGCGCTTCTGCTGCTGGGCCTCGCGGGAACCATGTGGTTCAACAAGGATCATTCCCAACGGACCGACTTCGAGGGGCTGACGCCCCGCGCAGTGGTCCGCGAGATCTGGGCACTGAGGGGCGGTGCCGGCGTGACGGTCGCCGCAGGAGCGTACGCGTCCACCCCCGTCCTTGTGGTGCAGTTCGCCGCTTCTGCCTCCGGCCTGGCTGCGTTTGTGTCAGCGGAGAAGCTGTACCGCATCGGACAGCTCGCGACGGCCGCGCTGGGAAACAGCCTCCAGGGGTGGGTCAACGAGTTCGGCTCAAACCATGCCGAGCGGAGAAAGTTCTCCCTTCTGGCATTGTCAGTCCTGGGAGCAGCCGGCTGGCTGATCCTTGCTGTTCTCGGCCCATGGGTCAGCACCCTCCTTTTCGGTTCAGAGTTGGCCGCCGACTTCTGGACCTGTTTCTGGTTCGGTCTGTCGTTCCTCCTCGTCTGTGTCACAACGTCCACCGGTGCCCACTGGCTGGTGCCCGCAAAACAGATGCGCACCGTCTTCTCCAGCACCATCGCAGGAGCCATCGTTGGGCTCCCGGCCATGGTCATCCTGGCGCACCTGATGGGCGGCCCGGGCGGCGCGCTGGGTCTGGTAGTAGGCGAAGTTGCGGTAACCGTCATACAGCTGCGCGCCATCATCCGTCTGCTGCGGGAACCGTCGCCGCAGGACAGGACTGAGGAAATTCCGTCGTGAACTGGTTGACCATTCTTCCGGCCTCGGCGGTCGCAATCCTGCTCCTGTACGTCCCCGGGGCCGCCATCGCGTCATGCCTCAAGTTCCGGTTGGGCGGGGTCCTCGGCATCGCGCCCCTGCTCTCAACTGCAGCCGCCGGACTTGCCGGAGTCATCGGCGGGTTCCTCCATGTGCCCTGGAGCGTCCTGCCGTATCTCCTCGTCAGCGCCCTCCTGGCTGCCGGAGCGTTGCTTCTCACGCGCCGTATTCCGTGGCGCCTGGCTGCCCCCGCCTGGAGGCAATCCCTGCCCCTCGCGGCCTTGGCACTCGCAACGCTGCCCATGACCTGGCGGTTCATCCAATTGGTGGGGTCACCGGACCACCCGTCGCAGGTCTTCGATAACGTCTTCCACCTCAATGCAATCCGCTTCATCATCGACAGCGGAAACGCCTCATCGCTGACGCTGGCGTCGATACAGGGAGTGCAGGGCCTGGACGCGGTCTATCCCGCGGCGTGGCATTCTTTTGCTGCCCTCCTGGTGCAGCTGGCTTCAGTGGATATCCCTACCGCCGAGAACGTCCTGAACCTGGTCATCGTCGTGCTCCTCTGGCCCGCGTCCTGCCTGTTCCTCGTCACGAAGACCATCTCGCGCAGGCCGGCGGCCCTCATCATCACCGCGGTGGTCGCCGGCACACAGGTCGCCTTCCCCTTCCTCATGATTGTCTGGGGCCCTTTGTTCCCGTACGCCATGGCCCTCAGCATGATGCCGGTAGTGATAGTCGAACTCGCAGCACTGGTCCGCATCGGGCGGACGCGGACGGAACCACTTCCCAGCTGGGCAGCGGCACTGGTGTTGTCGCTGGCAGGCCTCGCATTTGCCCACACGAGCTCCATCAACATCACGGTGGCGCTTGGCCTTCCGATCCTCGCCATGTTGTGGTGGCGGATCATGCCGCGCCGGGAGATGTGGCGGGTGAACCCCGCCGGCGCGTGGCTGTTCCTTGGCGGGACCGTGGGGATCCTCGCCGTCGCCGCGGTCCTGTGGTCGAAGCTGCGCCCTGCCCCGTATGACAACTGGGGACCAACCGTGAAGCCGGGCGCCGCCGTCGGGGAAATACTCACAGCCAGCACGATGCAATCAGCCATACCGGCAGTAGTGGTCTCCATCCTGTCGGTCTACGGTCTCCTCACCACCTTCAAAGTGGGGAAGTGGCGCTGGATGGCTGCGTGCTACGCCGTACTCGGCGGGCTCTATGTCGTTGCGGCGTCGTTTCCGAAAGGCAGCATCCGGGACCTCCTGATCGGCACCTGGTACCAGGACACTTACCGCCTCGCTGCACTCCTGCCCCTGCTGGTGACCCCGCTTGCCGTCATCGGAGGTCTGCGCCTGTGGGACTTAGCCCGCTGCTCCCGCCACGGTGCGCGGACGTGGCAGGTGTGGGAAGCTTCCATC
This sequence comes from Arthrobacter sp. NicSoilC5, assembly GCF_019977395.1. Taxonomy (NCBI): domain Bacteria; kingdom Bacillati; phylum Actinomycetota; class Actinomycetes; order Micrococcales; family Micrococcaceae; genus Arthrobacter; species Arthrobacter sp. NicSoilC5. Next base: position 1,396,818 of record NZ_AP024660.1, read on the forward strand.
GACCGGACAGGCGCGAATGGGAAAACTGTGCTGTCCACGGCCGCTGTGGTGGTCTTCGCCCTCCTCGCTTCGTTCGCAGGCCCGCTGAGCCACTACATCAATGGCGCCTCCTCCGTATACCGCTTCGACGCACAATCGGAGCTCCTCACACCCGATGAGCTGGCGTTGATACAGCGGCTCCCTGGTCACGTCCCTTCCGATGCAGTCATAGCTGACAATCCGTGGAACGGGAGTTCACTCGCTTATGCGTACACAGGCCGCCGCGTCCTGACCACTCACCTGTTTTCAACAGACGACCCTGATACGGAACTGATTAATCAAAAGCTCGGAGACGCCGCGGACAACCCCGCCGTCTGCGCCGCCCTGCGCAATAAAAACGTGCAGTACGTCCTGGACTTCGGGCCCCGTTACCTGATCGACCTGCCAGGGTCCGAAAAGTACCCGGCGTTGACCAACCTTGCGCCGGGAAACGGAGTGACCCTGGTGGATTCGCAAGGCCCGGACGCACGGCTATACCGGATTTCCAGTTGTGGATGAGCGTGGCCTGCACCGGTGCGGCGCCGCCCGTGTCCCATACTTGCAGTGCTGGACCACTAGGCTGGATAGGTGATTCCCGTTTCTCGACGAACTAAAATCGGCGCCGCTGTTGTGCTGTCCGCACTCCTGCCCCTGTCCGCATGCGCAACCATGCCGCCGGGGACAATCGAAGGTGCCCTGACCGGAATCGGAAGCAATGCCGGCCAGGGAGCTGTCAGCGCGTGGGGCCTCGCATGGGGCAGCTCCGTGAAGGGAACCTACGTCAGCTACTCCCCCGACGGGTCTGCGGCAGGCCTGAAAGCGTTCCAGGACGGGCAGTCACAGTTCGCTGTTGGTTCCGCCCCGCTCCCTGAAACCGAGGCTTCCGCGGTCCGGGGAATGTGCACATCGAAGGGTGCCATGTCCCTGGCTGCCGGTGTCCTGCCCGTGGGCGTAGCCGTCAAGCTCAAGGGCGTCAACGACCTCATCCTGGACGCCAAAACCCTGGCACAGATCCTGCAGGGGGGCATCACTCGCTGGAACGACCCCAAAATAGTGGCACTGAATCCGGAGACCACCCTTCCGGACGTAGCCATCACGGTTCTGGTACAGGAGGGGCCCTCGGATACTGTCCGCCCGGTCAATTCGTACCTCAAGGACGCGGGAATCGACTGGAACGCGCCCGCCGAAGACAGGTGGCCGGGCAGTGTCAAAGGTCAAGTCCAGTCTCCCCCGTTGGATCTCGCGAACAAGCTGGACGACACCAACGGAGGCCTTTCGATCCTTGATGGAAGCATCATCGGGAACAGGTTTGTCGCTGCCCAGCTCGTCTTCGACGGCAAGCCCCGGCGGCTCCAGGCATCCTCAGTGGTCGACGCCGTGTCCACGGGTAACGTAGCCGCGTCATCAAGTGCAGTCACCCAAGCACTCGATGGGCGCTCGGGTTATGGCCTGGGCACCGTTATCTACATGTACATGTGCAGGGAGTACACCGACGACCATATGGGCCGGCTGGCCCGCTCATTCGCTGAAAGCGCACTCAGCGAAGAAGCACAAAAGAACGCGAACGCATTCGCCTTCGTCATGTCGCCAAGCAAGAAGGCGGTGAACGAAGGGCGCGCCCTCGTCAATGCAATTGGAGACGGACAGTGAGTTTATTCCTAAGAAGTGTTCGCGCGCGTTCCCTTCCCCGGCCCCTTCCCACCTTCGCGCTCCTGACTGGGATCTTCTTCCTGCTGTTTGGCCTGTGGTCCCTGGCAACACCCTTGATGGGCGTCCCCGACGAACCGGCCCACACCATCAAAGCGGCAGCCGTGGTCCGGGGCCAGGTCCTGGTTGAGGACGGAACATCATTTGGCCATGGCGTCCACGTCCGCGTTCCCAACTACATCGCCAGTCTCCATGCCCAGAGCTGCTACAAGTTCAACAGGGCGCAGGCAGCCGACTGCGCAGCGCCCATCTACGTGGACGATACGTTCACGAACATCGGTGTCACATCCGCAGGCTCCTACAACCCGATGTACTACTGGATAGTAGGGCTTCCTACCCTGTTCATGTCCGGCGCCCCCGCAATCTACGGCATGCGCCTGGTCAGCGCGCTCCTGTGCGCCGTGTTCTTCGCCGCTGGGTTCACAGCCTTGACTGAGCTGAGGCGGCCAAAGTACGCCGTCCTTGTCGCAGCCCTTGCAATGACGCCCATGGTTCTGTTCCTCGGCGGAGGCATCAACCCCAACTCGTTGGAGATTGCCGCCACAATGGCTGCCTTCTCAGGTTTCGTCGTCGTCCTCGACAACCGACGGGGCACCAAGCGCGTGTTGCCCGCCCTGGCCACCGTCGCGGCCGCAACGGTGGTGCTGGCTAATGCGCGGCAAATATCGCTGGTGTGGCTGCTGTGCGCCCTCGTCGTAGGGGTTTGCTCCTTCCGGCTCCGCAGGGTCGTAACCGTCTTCAGCGACCGGCGGGTCCTTACGGCAGTAGCACTGGCAGTTCCGGGGGCCCTGCTGGGCCTGCTGTGGATGTACATCGCGGCGAACGGCCCCGCCAACGTCGGAGTTGCTCCTGAGGGTATTGCCAGCCCGCACCCAGACGCTCCCCTCTACCGGGGCTTCATGATCATGCTTGACCAGACCTACGACTTCTTCCCGCAATACATCGGAACCATGGGCTGGCTGGACACGCCGGTCCCCGAACTGGTTGCCCTTGTGTGGGGCGGCCTCATGATTTCAGGTCTCGTGGTCCCCTTTTGCGTCCGCCCGCTGCGGAACTGGACGGGTTACTGGGTGGCTCTGGCCATGCTGTACCTGGTCCCGGCGCTCCTGCAAACCGCGTTGTGGCGCGGGATGGGATTCATCTGGCAGGGCCGCTACACGCTTCCCCTGGTGGTAGTTCTGTTTATCAGTGTGGGCCTTGGCCTGCGGAAGCTGCGGTTTCCCTGCGGCCCCCTGGCATTGCGCATTTCGAGGGTCTTCTTTTGGCTCATCGTTGCGTGCCACACGCTCGCCTTTGTCTATGTTCTGCGCCGCTACGTCGTCGGCATCAGCGAAATAGCCAACTGGCAAACACTGTTTTCGTCACCGCACTGGCAGCCGCCCCTGGGCTGGCTGCCTCTGACCGTCCTGTACCTGCTCGTGACAGCGGTCGGAGCCCTGCTCCTCTTCCGGTACCTCCACCCGGGAAGTCCCCTGGTGAAGGGAACCTTGTCCCGGAAGGGCGGAGCCCAACACAACTCAGGCCGGGCGGCAGATTCAACGCAAGAAGTCGTTGGTCTGGAGCCTGCACCTGCTGCGGCTGAAGCGCCGATGAGCGCCGGCGAGAGACTGCGGCAGGGAAAATAGACTGACCCGGGGCCACCCCGCGGGTCCGAGGGACTCTACCTTCGGGGCACCCCTGGGCCGCCCGTTGTCAACGTATTACACTGCAGACTGCCTGCCCGGCATCGAACGGCGGGCAGGCAGTCTTGCGGGTGGACGGACTGGGGCGTGGACAGCCGTCCGGCCAGCCGGTCCTCTACAGAATGGTTACGCCGGGCGGAATAGTCGCGCCGGCGGGCGTGGGTGGAAGCCGGAAGCGCACCACCCGCGTCGCCTTATGAGCGTGTCTCTTCCGGTGTACGCCGGAAGATCCAGTGCCGGTACAGGAAGTAATTCCACGCCGTCGTAAGGATCGTGGCAGCTGTCTTGCCGATGACGTAGGTCCAGCCGACGGCGTCAAACCCAGTGACGATGAGATCGCTGATCACGATGTTGACGATGACCAACAGGATGTACTTCAGGGCGCTGATGCTGCCACTGTTGTTGGCGCGGAACGTGAACAGGCGCTGCAGGAGGAAGTTGAAGACCAGGCTCACGATAAACGCGATGGGAGTCGCTATCCACAGCGGGACATCGAAAATTTCGTGGAGGATGGCCAGCAGCCCGAGGTCCAGGGCAAACGAAACGCCGCCAACGAGCAGGAACCTGACCACCGGGTGCCGGTAGAGCCCCATGACCATCCCCGGAACAGCTGGAGCAGCTTCGACGGGGGTTTCCGGTGATGAAGACGTGCCTGACGGCGGTGTTGGCATGGGTGGGTGATCCTCTCATGGTTGCGGAGTGTTCAGCCTCTGCACAGCCCGCCTCCAAGTATCCTTAAAGCTATCATGCCGTATTCCACTCGCTCCTTGCCCATGCCCAAAATCAGGACTGCCGGCCCGCGCCGCATCCCGCCGTCGCCCCTCCGGGTCCTCATCGTTGCTTGGCTGATTTTCGGCTCCATTGGCAGCGTCTGGAGCTTCGCGTCCCCCCTGATGTCCGTCCCTGACGAACCCGCGCACGCCATCAAGGCCGCTGCGGTGGCCAGAGGGCAACTTATGGGTACGGGATCGGGAGTGCAGGGCGATCCGTTGGTTGTCCAGGTCCCGGGATACATTGCGAACCTGAATGTCCGCAGTTGCTTTGCCCAGCACTCGAACATCACCGCGGACTGCGCCAAGCCGGTTGACGCAACGGACCGCGGCTGGACCGCAGGAAAGACGTCCGCCGGAAACTACAATCCTGTCTATTACGCGATCGTCGGCATGGGAAGCCGGGGCCTCAGTGGTGAGCCGGCAATCTACGCCATGAGAATCATCAGCAGCTGGCTCGTCGGATTCTTCCTGGCAGCAATCTTCACGGCCGCCTTCTCGCTTCGCCACTTCAGGCGGCCCGTCATCGCCGCCGCTGTTGCCCTGACGCCGGCGGTGTTCTTCCTCTCCGGTTCCATTAACCCCAATGCTCTGGAAATAGCAACCACCGGCGCCGTTTTCCTCAGCCTGTGCGCCGTCTTTGAACAGGTGGCTGGCAGGACATCACTGCAACGGCTCCCGCTGGTTCTCCTTACCCTGTCCGCATCGCTCCTGGCGCACACCCGTCCGCTTTCTCTGCTGTGGCTGGCGCTTGCTGCGATCGCAGCCGTGCTGTGCTACGGCTTCGGGACGCTTATGAAGACCCTGGCCCAGCGCGGCTTCCAGATCGCCATGGGCATCATTGCGTTGTCGTGCGTGTTCGCTCTGTGGTGGGTCTTCGCCGCCAGGAGCTTTGACAGCCTTCTTGCGGGCGCACCGATGCGGGCAGAAGATGCGGCCGTCGCCATGCTGGATAAGACGGTGTTCTTCATGGTCGAGTACGTCGGTGTCCTCGGCTGGATCGACACCATGCCCCCGCCGGGCACCCTTTACACCTGGGTACTCGGATTCGGCGCCCTGCTGTTTCTCGCCTACACAGCCCGCCCCGTGCGCGGCCGCTGGGTCATGGCCCTGCTCACGGTCACAGTCATCGCCGTGCCCACCGCGCTCCAGGCAAGTTCGAGTGAGAAGCTCGGCTGGATCTGGCAGGGCCGCTACGCACTCGCCATGGTGGTGACCTTGATTCTGGCAGCCGGGGTAACCACGCGGTTCCGCCAGTTCCGGATCACACCGTGGACCAAGTCCATGATCCGCTGGGGCCTGGTCCTGGGCGTCCTCGCCCACACGTACATCTTCCTGGAGGGACTGCGGCGCTACACCATCGGCATTCAGGATCACGTCAACTGGACTGAAATGTTTGATCCCCGCTGGCAGCCGCCGCTGACCTGGCAGGGCCTCGCCGTCATTTACATCGCACTTCTGGCAGCCGGTGCCGTGTGCCTGTACCGCCTGCTCACGGTGAAACCTGCAGGGGCCAGCCTGCCGAGTGCACATGCAGTATCCGCCGGGGACCGGGCCTAAGCCCCACCTGGAACGTGAAACGGCTGCCGGATGTGAATCCGGCAGCCGTTTCGTTGTCTAAGTGCAGCTACCCGTCCCCGTGGAAGGTTTTCCGCCACGCCTCCATGGATACCAGGTCCGCAAGCGCTGCGCGGTAGTCCGCCGCCAAGGCGTCCCAGTTTTTATAGAGCGCCGCGTGCTGAAGAGCGGACTGGCCCAGCATGGCTTTCAGCTTTTTTGGGTCGCGTTTATACCAGGAGGCGGCTGTTCCCTCGGCGTTGGATACTACGACGGAATCAAACTGCGCCGTACGGAACCACCTGTTGTCGACGTGGGCAAGGTAACCCTGCGGGCGTTCGAGCGAAGCCGGGGATGGCTGCTTAAGCAACTGCCGGGCCACTGTCGTCAGGCCCCACTTGACCATGTCCTTCTTCGCGGGCATCTGGCTGTCGGCCTGCCCCGAAAGTCCTGTCCCGAGGGAAGGTGCAGGAAAATCGTCAATGTCTTCACGCAGCTGTGCATCGGGGAAGGAGTCCCGCATCTTGTTGATGCTGGCCAGCTTGGTGGCGAGGGACGGATGCAGGTGGGAGGGACCGGTCATCAGGTCCGACCTCGCCGTCAGCCGGTTCTGCACCGTGAAGTACTGCAGCGAGACGAGGTGCTTTACGTCTTCCTGGAAAGATTCCCGCAATACGGAGCCGCCCTTCGGTTGGGGGCTGTGGAGGAGGGCGGTTATCAGGCGGTTCCGGTTATGGAAATATGCCTGCCAGCCAACCAGGTCGTCTTTGTCAATCCATGAGATATGCCAGAGCGCTGCGCCGGGCAACGATACGGTCCGGTAGCCGGCGGCCCGGGCGCGCAGCCCGTACTCCGAGTCGTCCCATTTGATGAACAAAGGCAGCGGAAGGCCGATGTCGCGTATGACGGAAGTGGGTATCAGGCACATCCACCAGCCGTTGTAGTCGACGTCGACGCGCCTGTGCAGCCACGGCGTCTGCCGGAGGTTCGACACACTGAAGTCGTGCCGCATCTGCATGTCCTGGTGTGGCTGGCTGGGTGAAAACCGCCGGGAATCAATCGTTTCGCCCATTGAATACAGCGTGCTGCGGCTGTACAGGTCGAACATGTGGCCGCCGACGATGGTGGGCTTACGGCAGCGGCCGGAGAACGCCATCATGCGCAGGATGCTTTCCGGCTCCATCACAACGTCGTCGTCAAGGAGCAGAACGTAATCGCTGCCGTTTTCAACAGCTTCATACATTCCGCGGGCGAACCCTCCGGAACCACCCAGGTTCGCCTGGTCGATCACTCGAAGCTTAGGGCCGATGCTGGCTGCGACTTCAGCGAAGCCGGGTTGGTCAGCCACCTTTACGGTGCCCTGGTCAACGATCAGTACTTCCCGGGCCACCTCGAGCGCTTCCGGGTGTTCTGCCAGTGCACGGACGTTAGCAAGGCAGAAGTCCGGCTTGTTCATTGTGGTGATCTGAATGGTCGCTGTTTCAAGGGGGCGCTCTGCGGGAGCCCCTTCCCAGCGGGCCTCACCGAGGATAAGGTCACCCCGGCTTGAGGCCAGGTCGAACCAATACCACCCGCCGTCGCCAAAGGGTTTGATGGAAAGATTGAACTCTGTTCGTGAGTCGCCCTCGACCCTCGTGCCATCCACGCGTTGAATGGTGCCGCGCGCGTTTGATTTGTAGACGGTGATGGATCCGTGGCCGGACGTCTCGACAACAAGGCGAACCTCGCGCAGGTGTGTCCACCTCCGCCAGTAGCTGGCGGGAAACGCGTTGAAATACGTTCCCAGCGAGATTTGCTCCCCTGAACGCACGCGAAGGGAGAACCGGGACAGCAGGTCGTCGAAGTGCACCTCCCGCTGGCTGGATCCCACAAGTTGCAGCTTGTCCTCTGCCCGTTTGGGATTCCGGGCCGACTCATCGCTTTCCCGGAAACGTATCCCTGTCGCCGGGCCGGGGTCCGCATAGAGCGACATCGTGTCGACTCCGGATTCCGGCGGGAATATCACCCGCTGGAGTGTCGCCCAGCCCGGCGAACCGCTCATGCGTCCACGCCTCCGCTTTCCAGCTTCACGCCGCTTTCGAAGTGCGGCCTGATCTTGTTGTCGAACATGCTCAGCGCGGACCCGATGGCCATGTGCATGTCCAGATACTTGTAGGTGCCGAGGCGGCCGCCAAACAGGACATCCTTCTCCGCGTTGGCGAGGTCGCGGTACTTGAGCAGCCGGTCCCTGTCCGCCGAGGTGTTGACCGGGTAGTAGGGCTCATCGCCCTTCTCCGCAAAGCGTGAGAACTCGCGCATGATGACAGTCTTCTCACTCTGGTAGTTGCGCTCAGGGTGGAAGTGGCGGGGTTCGATGATGCGGGTGTAGGGGACGTCGTCGTCGTTGTAGTTCACAACGGACGTGCCCTGGAAGTCGCCCACCTCAAGGACTTCTTCTTCGAAGTCGATGGTGCGCCAGGACAAGTCGCCCTCGGCGTAGTCGAAGTAGCGGTCAACCGGGCCGGTGTAAACAACGGGGATGTTGCCCACCACTTTGTTCTTGCTGTACTCGTGGGACTCATCGAAGAAGTCGGTGTTGAGCCGCACCTCGATGTTGGGGTGCTCCGCCATCTTCTCGATCCAGGCGGTGTAGCCGTTGGTGGGCAGCCCCTCGTACTTGTCGTTGAAGTACCGGTTGTCGTAGTTGTAGCGCACGGGCAGCCGGGAGATGATGCCGGCCGGCAGGTCCTTGGGATCCGTCTGCCACTGCTTGCCGGTGTAGTGCTTGATGAAAGCCTCGTACAGTGGGCGGCCGATCAGCTGGATGCCCTTGTCGTTCAGGTTCTGGGGGTCGGTTCCCGCCAGCTCGCCGGCCTGCTCCTGGATGAGGTCCCGTGCCTGGCCGGGTGTGAGGTTGGCCCGGAAGAACTGGTTGATCGTGGCCAGGTTGATCGGCAGCGAATAAACCTCGCCTTTATGGACGCCGTAGACCTTGTGCACGTAGTCGGTGAAGGTGGTGAACCTGTTGACGTATTCCCACACGCGTTCGTTGGAGGTGTGGAAAAGGTGGGCACCATACCGGTGGATCTCGATCCCGGTCTGCTCTTCCTTTTCGCTGTATGCGTTGCCTCCGATGTGGTGACGGCGGTCGATGACGACGACCTTCAGGCCGAGCTCGGTGGCGGCCTGTTCTGCGATTGTCAGGCCAAAAAAGCCGGACCCTACGATGACGAGGTCAGCGGTCACAAAATCTCCTGGTTCGAATGCGGGCAGCGCAAAGGCGTGCATTGTCTGCTGCTCCAGCCTACCCGAGGGAGCGCAGGGGTCGTCGAATCAGGCTGACCGCTGTGAGCTGGCACACGGCGGCTACAACGCTGGGCGCAGCACTCCCCCGTCCTCGAAGTAGACCTCCCCCGTTTCCGGGCAGATCCACTGCCCGCCCTCTTGATTGAGCGGCTTGCCCGCCTTCCCGACCCACCCGATTCGTCGCGCGGGGACGCCCGCCATGAGGGCAAAGTCCGGCACGTCCTTGGTAACGACGGCGCCTGCCGCCACCATGGCCCACGCACCGATCGTCACGGGTGCTATGCAGACGGCCCGGGCGCCGATGGCGGCTCCCTGCCGGATGATGACGCCCACTTTGTCCCAGTCATCCTCCGTCTTCAGGCTGCCCTCCGGTGTCACCGCACGGGGAAAGACGTCGTTGGTCAGGACCACCGCCGGGCCGATGAACACTCCCGCCTCCAAAACTGCCGGCTCGTACACCAGTGCGTAGTTCTGGACCTTGCAGTTCTCCCCCAGGACCACGCCAGGGCCAATGTAGGCGCCGCGGCCGACAACGCAGTTCTCCCCCAGGCGCGCTGCCTCCCTTATCTGGGCAAGGTGCCACACCTTGCTGCCTGCGCCTATGCGGGCTCCGGCGTCGACGTCAGCACTGTCAGCGATCGTGTTCAAAGGAGACTCCTTCGCTGCTATCGGACCGCCTGGCCCGGTCCAGGGTGTAGTGATCCTAACCGGGCTGCCGCCTTCCGGGGAGGCCGGAAACCACACGTTTATCCACATAGGCCGTGAAACGCCTGCCGGGCGCGGCGTGCCGTGGCTAGCGTGTGGCTACATGCACGAAGGATCCCAAGCGATGACACTCAACTGCACACTGGTTGGCGGCCCAGGATCATCACAGGACCAGCCGCCCGTGGAACTGTCCATTAGCGCCCCGGCCGGCACGCCAGGCGAGATGATCCACGAGCAGCTGGTCCGGAAGCTCCGTACGGGCACCGTCACCGTAGATGGCGAGGACCTGCGATGTGTGGCCTTCGGAGTACCCCCGCTTATAGAGGCCGCGATCCTTGTCGACGGCGGCCCCGTCCCGTCAACCCGGCGGCCGCGGCGCCGGCCGTCCCCTGAAGCCGCGCCTCCCCTGGCTCTTGCCGTCGACAGCGGCGCCGCCGCGGGGACGGTCGTTCCGTTGCGGCGCGGCAGTTACAGCATTGGCCGAAGCGGAACGCGGATAGTCATCCCGGACCCGGAGTTGTCGCGTGAACACGCGCGGGTTGTGGTCACGGACACCGACATCCTGTTGATTGACCTGGACAGTGCCAACGGCACCTATGTTGACGGTGAAAGGATCCGGACCAAGGTCATCTCCACCAATTCCAGCATCAGATGTGGGCAATCGACCCTGTCGCTGATCTTTGCAGACCCGCCAGGACGGTCACTTGCTGACGCCGGCCAGTCCGTGACGGAGCCCATTGTCGTACCCGCCCGCGTTGACGCCGGAAACCGGGCAGCACTCGTTCTCACCGCGGTTCTCCCACTGGCAGCCGGGGTGCTGCTGGCCGTACTCACGGGGATGTGGATGTTCCTTGCCTTCTCCGCCGCTTCCGCATGTGCCGTCCTCGTTCCTGCTGCCAGCGGACGGCGGCAGAGACGGAACCTGTCCGCTGCCCTGCAGTCCGCGGTGAAGGAAGACAGGGAACGACGACGGCGGAGTGCACCGCCCCTGTCCCTCGTCGCCTTGACAGCACCACGGGGCAAGAAGACGTCCGGTCCCGGCTCCGGCGAAGGCGTCTGGTTGCGGCTGGGCCAGGCAGAGCAGGCGGCCAACGTCCGGATTGAACCGGCAGGCGCCGGTCCCGCGGTTCCACCGGCAGGGGCGGTCCCCCTGGTCCTGGACCCGGACCGCGGACTCACCACCATTGGCGGTCCGCGGTCCGCCACTGACGGCGCCATCCGGTCCATACTCATGCAACTGGGCGGGTATCCGCGCGCAGGCACAACTCACGTGCTGGTTCATGGAAAGCCGGGAAGCCTGCCACTCACCGCCCGGTATCTGCCCAGGGTGACTCTCACTGCCACATCACACGCAGCCCTCAGTGTGGTGACCAGCGGTCATCCGCACGGCTGCGAGCGCGCCGTCCTGCTGATTCGAGGGGAAAGCGCTGAAGGGGCAGCTGATAACTCAATACGGGACACAGCGATTCGACACGGATGGCAGGTGCTCCACTTCCGGCCGGAAGAGGGGGAATGGCCCACACCGGACGTCTTTCTTTCCGAGCGCAGGTCTGTCCTCCTCGAGGATTCTTGCGAGACCTTCTTTGTTCCCGATCTGGTGCCGGAGGATGTCTTCAGCGGTTTCTGCCGGAGCATGGCAGGCGCTCCGCGGCAAGGCACGATGGAAGCGGGATCCGTTCCCGCCACCTGCAGCCTCGGCGAGGTCCTGCCGTTGACGCCTGCAGCCACAGCCGACCGTTGGGGCTCCAGCGGGCAAAAGGACGGGCTGGCCGTACCGTTGGGCCTCGGTGCGGCAGGAACCAAGACCGTGGATCTGCACCACGACGGGCCCCACCTGCTGGTGGCGGGCACCACAGGCTCCGGGAAATCGGAACTGCTCCGCAGCCTTACGCTCGCACTCGCCCTCAGCTATCCGCCCGAGCGGGTCAACTTCTTCCTGATCGATTTCAAGGGCGGTTCGGGGCTTGGTCCGCTGAGTGACCTCGTCCACTGTGTGGGACTGCAGACCGACCTTTCCAGCTCCGAAATGGAACGGACACTGACCTCGCTCCGCGCCGAACTGCAACTCCGGGAGCAATGCCTTGCTGCGGCCCGGGTCCCGGACCTTTCCGCGTACCGCTCCACCAGGGCGGCGGAGGACTTTGTGCTCCCCCATTTGGTCATTGTCATCGACGAGTTCAGGATGCTGGTGGAGGATGCGCCGGAGGTGCTTCGTGAGCTGCTGCGCATAGCGTCCATCGGGCGTTCCTTGGGGATCCACCTGATCATGGCAACGCAGAGGCCGCAGGGAGCGCTGACAGCGGACATCCGCGCGAACGTTACGTCCAGCATCGCCCTTCGTGTGCAATCCGACATGGAGTCGGTTGATGTGGTCAATTGCAGGAGCGCTGCGGCCATCAGTGTGGACGCACCTGGCCGGGCGTTCCTGGCCCGTGGGACGGAGGCCGCCGAAGAGTTCCAGGGTGCGTCACTGGCCGTGGCGGCGGGAGGTGACTCATGTCCCGTGGTTGTCCACCGGACGATCGACTTTCTGGCGGGCCAGGTTACCGGGCCCGGTAAGGCGCCAGCCTCTGTGCCAACTCCGGCGGAGGCTGTGGAACCCTTGGCGGCCATGGTGCGGAAGCTCTGCACCCAGCAGGAGAAGCAGGTCCCGAGGAGGCCCGTCGCCCCTCCGCTGCCGGCGGATCTGGAAGTACCCGCCTCCGGTGGTCAGTCCCCCTGCTCTGCCGTTCCCGGTTCGCGGCCGCTGGAACCCGTCAACTTGTCGGGTGAAGTCCGCCTCGGCCTCATGGACGTGCCCGAACAGCAACGGGTGGAAGCCCTGGCGTGGAGTCCTGCCCGCCACAGCCACGCAGCATTTATCGGCAACCCTGCGTCCGGTGCCGGGGCGGCCTTGGAGCTGGCTGTCCACACATTGATGACCCGTGGCAGTGAATCCCACTTTTACATACTGGACGCCACGGGAGCTCTCCTCCTACTGGCCAGTGCCGGCCGGGTGGGAGCACTGGCCGGACTGGATGATCTGCGGCGTGGAGTTCGGATTCTGGAGCGGCTTGTCCGGGAGCTGGGTCAGCGGCGGAGCCATCCAGCCTCCGGGAAGGTGCCTCTTGTTGTCGTCGTCTCCGGCTGGGGGTCCTGGGTGTCGGCTTTGCGTGCGGGACCGCTCGCATGGGCTGAGGACCTGGTCCACGACCTGGTCCGTGACGGCGCCCAGGCAGGGATAACGCTGCTGCTCTCCGGGGAGCGGGAGCTTGTCACTGCCAGGTTCTTCGGCGCCGTTCCCAACCGATTCTATTTTCCGGCCGGTTCCACCGAGGAGGGCCGTGCCATGTGGCCGCGAATGCCCTCGGTACCCGCCATTGAAGGGAGGGCTGTTGCCTTCGGCCCGGTTTCCAACGGCGGTCCGGCTGTCTGCCAGTTCTACCGGAGCCCGGCGCCGAGTGTCCTGGGCAAAAGCGGCGCGGGATATCCGGGTGCCTCGCTGCGGCCATTCCGGCTGGAACCCCTCCCCGAGCACATCACCGTGATGGAGGTGGCAGCAGTGGCGGCACCGGCACTCCGGCTGGGTCCATCAGCCGACGCCCAGCCAGGCCGGGAACCAGCCACCGTCGGTCATCAGCCGGGGCGGCCCACAACCCCCGTGAGGCAACGGGATGTCCTCCTCGGAGTGGCCGGGGATGAGCTCGCCGCAGCGTCCTTCCGCATTCCGGCCAGCGGGGTAGTTGCGGTGCTTGGCAACCCCGGAAGCGGCAAGAGCAATACCCTCCGCGCGTTGGAGGAACTCAACCCCGGCCAACTGTGGTGCGCACATGAAGGGCCGCCCCAGGACGCGGAGCGTTTTTGGGCAGATATGCTCCTGCAGGCGGGGAGTGGTTCTTTGCCGCGGGAGGCACTGCTGCTGGTTGACGACATCGACCAGCTCGCCCCTTCGGCACTGAGGGACGTGGGCCAACTACATGCCCTGGGCCATTCCCTGGTGGTAACCGCTGGTTACAGTCCTGCGCTTCTCCATCGTGTCCCGCTCCTCATGAATGCAAGGTCATCCGGCGTCGGGATACTGCTAGGCCCGCGTTCGATCGCTGACGGCGACCTTTTCGGGATACGGTTCGACGTCGAGTCCAATCCCCCGCCGGGACGTGCTGCCCTCATCACCGGCGGCCGCGCCGTCCCCCTCCAGGTGGCGTGGGCTGGAGCAGGTGGGTGACCGGCCCGCGGCCCGGGAAGCGCACAGGGTCAGCCACGAATCGGGGACGGTCCAGCCTCAGAGGGCTGGGGGTGCACTCCCTGTGCGCGACGCATGGCTGACAACCTTGTTGGTAAACAGGAGAACAATGGCGGTGACGGCGGGGATCAGCATCGCCAGGCCGGCCAGGACCAGGCCGCTGGTCATCGTGGGCACCCCGATCGTGAGGACGAATAGCTGGGCGACCAGCGCGGCCGCCCTGGTCCACCGGTAGCCCCGGTAGAGGAAGACTGCCACTGCGCACAGCCACGCCGAAAAAGCCAGCAGGAGTCCCAAAGTGAAGACCGCACCCCAGAAGGACAGGACCGGGCTGCCGCTGAACAACTCGTAGGCATACCAGCCTGCCGCCGCCAGGAGGGCAGTGGCCTCGGCAGCCGCAACGACGGCAACGACTTTAGCGGCTGCGGGCACCGGGTCCGGCCGCCCGTTGGTCCGGCGGTCGGGGACGCCGCCGGGTTGGTCGGAAAAGGATGGGGTACCTGCTGGGTCTACCGGGGGTCTTGACACACTGGCACCCTACCGGACATAGTCGGACACTGGTGAGGGCCGGAGCCCCCACTGTGATGCATCGCTCAGGTTTCATGGGATATCAGGCGTTATTACCCCTTGTTTACACAGCGTTAACATGACAGGCTTGATGCAGATGACCAAGGGGGCCCAGAGGGCCCTTTTCCTTTGTAGCCACTAGTGAATAATTTCACAAAGGCACTTCCCAGAAATGGAGCAACTGATCAGCATGGATTGGCGTAACCGCGCAGCGTGCCTCGACAAGGACCCGGAACTGTTCTTCCCCGTCGGGAATACAGGACCGGCCCTCCTGCAGATCGAGGAAGCAAAGAGCGTCTGCCGCCGGTGCCCCGTTGTCGACACCTGCCTGCAGTGGGCCCTTGAGTCCGGCCAGGACGCCGGAGTCTGGGGTGGCATGAGCGAAGACGAGCGCCGCGCCCTGAAGCGGCGCGCCGCCCGCGCACGCCGCGCCTCCTAGGAGCCCGGCGCCGGCAAGCCGGCACAGGACGACGCAACCGGCATACAGAGGCCCCGTGACACATCCATTCCGGATTGTCACGGGGCCTCTGTCAGTTCAACCCCGCGGCCAGGTAAACCACTGGCCGGAGCACACCTCCTACTTCCCGGCCAGGCTGAGCCGGATCTTGACCTCGGTCCCGCCGCCCTCGCGCCGCTCCCACGTGATGGTGCCGCCGAGCTCGCTCGTGACGAGCGTCCGCACAATCTGCAGGCCAAGGCCCTCCACATGCGGGGTCTGCGGAAGGCCCACGCCGTCATCGGCAATGGTTACGGTCAGCTCTTCGCCGTCCTCCGCTTCGGAACGGTCAGCAACCAGCCACACGGTGC
Source organism: Arthrobacter sp. NicSoilC5 (assembly GCF_019977395.1). NCBI lineage: Bacteria > Bacillati > Actinomycetota > Actinomycetes > Micrococcales > Micrococcaceae > Arthrobacter > Arthrobacter sp. NicSoilC5. Next base: position 1,412,138 of record NZ_AP024660.1, read on the forward strand.
CGGCCCTCCCCTCAAGGCCGTGCTCCACAGCATTGGTCACCAGTTCGTTGATCACCAGGGCAAGCGGGGTGGCGAGATCGCTGGGGAGCTCCCCGAAGCTGCCGGAGCGTTCGGTCCTGACCTGCTGTGAAGGGGAAGCCACTTCCGCGGACAGCCGGAACTGGCGGCCGATCAGTTCGTCGAAATCGACGCTCTGCGTCAGCCCCTGCGACAACGTCTCATGGACCAGTGCAATGGTGGCCACGCGGCGCATGGCCTGCTCCAGGCCCTGCTTTGCTTCATCGCTCACCATGCGCCGGGACTGCATCCGCAGCAGGGCAGCCACCGTCTGCAGATTGTTCTTGACCCGGTGGTGGATTTCGCGGATGGTGGCGTCCTTGGTCACCAGCTCCATTTCACGGCGGCGCAGCTCTGAGACATCGCGGCAGAGGACCAGCGCGCCGAACCGCTGCTGCTCATCCCGGAGCGGGATGGCACGCAGCGACAGGCTTACTCCCCTGGACTCAATCTCGCTGCGCCAGGGCATGCGGCCGGTGACTACAAGCGGCAGGGTCTCATCGACCAGCCGGCGGTCCTTGAGCAGGCCGGCGGTGACTTCAGCGAGCGAACGCCCCTCCAGGGACTCCCCGTCGCCCAGCCGGCGGAAGGCTGAAACTCCGTTCGGGCTCGCGTACTGCACCACCCCGTCGGCATCCAGCCTGATCAGCCCGTCGCCCACACGGGGAGCGCCCCGCCGGGAGCCCGTGGGCGAGGCAAAGTCCGGCCACAAGCCCAGGGTGCCCATCCTCAGGAGATCGTAAGCGCACTGCCGGTACGTCAACTCAAGCCGGGACGGCATCCGTGAACTGGAAAGGTCCATGTGGGTGGTAACAACCGCAAGTGTCCGCCCGTTGCGCACCATGGGGACAGCCTCCACCCGCAGGGCCATCTCACTGTTCCAGTTCGTCTCGCTGGAGCGCTCGATGGACCTGCTGTTCCATGCCTTGTCCACGAGCGGCTGCAGGTCGGAGCGGATGCCCTCACCCACGAAGTCACTGTGGAATGCCGTGTGCGTGGTGGAAGGACGCACGTGGGCCAGGGCAATGTAGCCAAGCTCCGGGTGGGGGAACCACAGCGCCAGGTCGGCGAACGCAAGGTCCGCAACCATCTGCCAGTCCCCCACCAGGAGGTGCAGCCATTCGGCATCGCCCGGCCCGAAATCAGCGTGCTCCCTGATGGGGTCCGTAAAGATTGCCACTGCACCTCCAGTTACGGCGCCTGCTTCCTAGCGCCGGACGATTGACCTCAAGAGCCTCAATGCTACCGACAGTGAGGCCATGTCGTCGGCCTCCAGTGCGTTCACCTCATCGAACATGCTCTTTGCCCGGCCCAGCTGCTCGGCATTCTGAGCCTCCCAGTCCTTGAGCCGCGCGTCCGGCGACCCGGTGGCGGACGTTGCGTCCAGCACCGCCGTCGTCATGTCCGACACCGTTGAGTACAGGTCATCGCGCAACGCTGCCCGTGCCAGCGCCTGCCACCGGTCCTGCCGGGGAAGGCTGCTGATCCGTTCAAGCAGCGAGTCCGCGTGGAACCGGTTGAACACGGTGTAGTAAACGGCCGCAATCTCCTCTACCCGGTCCTTCCGGGAGCGGGCGATCTTGGCGATGTCCAGCAGCACGAAGCTCTCGAACAGCTCGGCCCAGCGCAGCGCAAGGCCTTCCGGGAGTTCCCACTCGCGGCCCTTCGCCAGCCATGCCGCCACACGATCGCGGTCGTCGCCGCGGAGGTAGTCCAGCAGCCGGGCCCGCATGGGATCCATCAGCGGCTTGAACTCTGCCACCACCTCGGCAATGGGGCGGGAAACACTTTCCTGGCTGAGCAGCCAGCGGACTGCCCGGTCCAGGAGCCGACGGATGTCCAGGTGCACTGTGCTCCAGTGCTCCGTGGGGAACGAGGCAGGCAGGCTGTTCAGCTCCCCCACCATCGCGTCCAGTTCATACACCTCGCGCAGCGCCACAAACGCCTTGGCCACGGCAACTTCGCTGGCGGACGTTTCCTCCATCACCCGGAAGGCAAACGTGATGCCGCCAAGGTTGATCATGTCGTTGGCCACCACCGTGGCGATGATTTCGCGGCGCAGCGGATGCGTGTCCAGTTCGGCGTCGAAACGTTCACGCAGCTGGTGCGGGAAGTAGGACCGCAGGGTGTCACGGAACCAGAGGTCATCAGCGAGGTCGCTGTCCCGCAGGGCCGAGGCCAGCTCGATCTTCGCATAGGCGGCCAGTACTGAGAGCTCCGGAGACGTCAGTCCCTGACCCTGCTGCAGCCGTTCCCGCAGCGTTTCCGTCGTGGGCAGCGCCTCAAGGTCGCGCTTAAGGTCGGCGCTCTTCTCCAGCCAGTCCATGAGCCGCTCGTAACTTGGGCTCCACTCCGCCACGCGCGTCCGGTCGTTCAGGAGCAGGATGTTCTGGTCGATGTTGTCTTCGAGAACCAGGCGGCCCACTTCATCGGTCATGGAGGCCAGGAAGTCTGCGCGCTCCCCCGCCGGCAGCTTGCCGGCGGCAACCATCCGGTCAACGAAGATCTTGATGTTGACCTCATGGTCGGAGCAGTCCACACCGGCGGAGTTGTCGATGGCGTCCGTGTTGAGGATGACCCCCTGCAGCGCTGCTTCAATACGGCCGCGCTGGGTCATTCCCAGGTTGCCGCCTTCACCCACTACCTTGACCCGCAGGTCCCGGCCGTTGACCCGGATGGCATCGTTTGCTTTATCGCCAACGGAGGCGTTCGACTCGGAAGACGCCTTGACGTAGGTTCCGATTCCGCCGTTGTAGAGCAGGTCAGCCGGCGCCAGCAGGATGGCGCGCAGGAGCTCCGGCGGGCTGAGCTCAGCGGTTTCCGCCGGAAGCCCCAGCGCGGCCCGGACCTGCGGCGACACGGGAATGGACTTGGCCTGGCGGGCAAAGACACCGCCGCCTTCGCTGATCAGCGACTTGTCGTAGTCGTCCCAGGACGACCGGGGCAGGTCGAACAGCCTCTGGCGCTCCGCGAACGAGGCTGCCTCATCCGGGTTGGGGTCCAGGAAGATGTGCCGGTGGTCAAATGCCGCCAGCAGGCGGATGTGCCGGGACAGCAGCATCCCGTTGCCGAATACGTCGCCGGACATGTCCCCCACGCCAACCACGGTGAAAGGTTCGGTCTGGGTATCCAGGTCCAGCTCGCTGAAGTGGCGCTTCACCGATTCCCAGGCGCCCCGCGCCGTGATGCCCATGGCCTTGTGGTCGTAGCCCACGGAACCGCCGGAGGCGAATGCGTCCCCCAGCCAGAAGCCGTACTCCGCGGACAGTCCGTTGGCTATGTCCGAGAAAGTAGCCGTACCCTTGTCCGCCGCGACCACAAGGTAGGAGTCGTCGTCGTCATGCCGGACAACGTTCGACGGCGGCACGAGCCGTTCGCCGTCGCCTTCGGTAAGGAGGTTGTCAGTAAGGTCCAGCAACCCGCGGATGAACGTCTTGTAGCTTTCGACGCCTTCGGCCATCCAGGCCGCGCGGTCGGTTGCAGGATCCGGAAGCTGCTTCGCGAAGAAGCCTCCCTTGGCTCCCGTGGGCACGATGACGGCGTTCTTGACCGTCTGCGCCTTGACCAGGCCCAGGACTTCCGTGCGGAAATCCTCCCGCCTGTCGGACCAGCGGAGGCCGCCGCGGGCAACCTTGCCGAACCGCAGGTGCACACCCTCGACGCGCGGGGAGTAAACCCAGATTTCGAACATGGGCCGCGGGAACGGCAGCCCCTCAATGTGGGCGGGATCCAGCTTGAAGCTCAGGTGCGGCTTGTTCTGGTAAAAGTTGGTGCGGAGGGTGGCCTCGATCAGGTTGACGAAGGTGCGCAGCACGCGGTCAGCATCGAGAGTGGCGACTTTTTCGATGGACGCTGCCAGTTCCTGCCGCACCGAAGCCTGGGCCTCAGCGCGTTCACCATCGCTGATGGAGGGATCGAAGCGGGCCGCGAAGAGGGCGCTCAGCCCCCGGGTCACATCCGCGTTGGCCAGAAGCGTGTCCGCCATAAAGCCGAAGGAACTGCTGTTGCCCATCTGGCGCATGTACCGGGCGTAGGCGCGCAGCACGGTGATTTGCCGCCATTGCAGGCCTTCCCGCAACACCAGGCGGTCAAAGTTGTCCGATTCCGCAGCACCGGTGACGGCCGCGCCAAAGGAGTCGGCAAGGAGCCCGCCCGTGGACAGGGGGTCCACTCCCGCCGGGTACTTCAGCCCCAGGTCGTACAGGAAGAAGTCCCGGTGGTCTGCTGTTTCGATTTCAAAGGGCCGCTCGTCCAGGACCTCGAGGCCGAGATTGTGAAAGTATGGCAGGATCTGGCTCAGGCTCTTGGGCTCCAGCATGTAGAGCTTTACCCGCGCGTCTTCCTCCAGTGTTGCACCGGCGCCTTCGGGAAGATACACGTGGACTCCGGGACGGTCCTGCCGTGCCCCGGCACTCCGCTCGGCGGCGGCCCCGTACTTTTCGAACCGCGCGATGTCTTCGAGGGCGTCCTCTACTTCGTAGTCCACCCGGTAGCTGGCAGGGAACGCCTCGGCCCAGGTGGCAGCCAGTTCCTTGGCTTCGGCTGGGTCCCGGCCCTCGCGCAGGACCTCCGCGATGCCTTCGCTCCAGGACCTTGCCGCCCGGACCAGCCGCTTTTCCAGCTCGTCGCTGTTGACATGGCTGACGTCGGCGTCCTTGGGCAGCCGGATGCGGAAGAACAGGCGCGCGAGTGCCGATTCGGTCATGCGGGCTTCGTAGTCGATCGAGACTGCCTGGAAGGTCTCCCGAAGTTCCTGTTCGATGCGAAGCCGGACGTTGGTGGTGTACCGGTCCCGGGGCAGGTACACGACGGCGGACATGAAACGCCCGTAGATGTCGGGCCTCAGGAACAGCCGGGTACGGCGCCGTTCCTGCAACTTCTGGATACCAAGCGCAGTTGCGGCCAAATCGGGGATTTCGATCTGGAACAGCTCATCGCGTGGGTAGGTTTCCAGGATTCCCAGCAGGTCCTTGCCCGAGTGCGAGTCCGGCGGGAAGCCGGCGTTCTGAAGGACAGCATCCACCTTTTCCCGGACGATGGGGATGTCGCGGACGGAGCCGGCGTAGGCGCTGGTGGCAAAAAGGCCAATGAAGCGGCGCTCGCCGTTGACGTTGCCCGCAGCGTCGAAGCTTTTGATGCCGATGTAGTCCAGGTAGGCCGAGCGGTGCACGGTGGACCGCGAGTTGGCCTTGGTGATGACGAGGGCGCGCTTTTCCCGCGCCTTTTTACGGCCGGTATCGGTGAGGTGCTGGATGTGCGGGGAGTCCGCGGCTGCCCGCAGCAGTCCGAGGCCGCTGTCCTCGCGCAGTTCCAGGACGTCTTCGCCGTCGACGTTGAGCAGATCGTATTCGCGGTAGCCCAGGAACGTGAAGTTTCCGTCGTCCAGCCAGCGCAGCAGGTCCTTGGCCTGCCGCAATTCGGCAATCTGCGCAGAGTTGGCCACCTTGTCCAGGCTTTCGGCGATCTCCAGCGCCTTTTGGCGCATCCTTGGCCAGTCCTCGACGGCGGCCCTGACATCGTTCAGGACGCGGGTCAGGCCCGCGAGCAGGGAAGTCTTCGCTTCGTCGGAAACCCGGTGGACTTCGACGGCAATCCAGGACTCCATGTGCGAGGCATTTTCACCTTGCGCAATGAGGTGGGAAAGGTTGGGCATTGCCGCTGTGTCCCCGCTGGAAATGCCCAGATGTGCCGGAACCCTGTTGACCTTGACCAGTTCGCCCGTTTCCCGGTTCCTGGTGGCTACGAAAAGCGGGTGCACCACGAGCCGGATGGCCGCATGCTGCCGGACAAGTTCGGCGTTGACGGAGTCGACCAGGAACGGCATGTCGTCAGTGACCACAAAGATGACGCTGCTGTCCTCTTCATCAATGATCGATATCTTCGCCTGCCCGGGCTGCCGCACGGACGCTGCCCGGCGGTGTTCCTCGGCACGGGCTTCCAGAACGTCCCGGGGGTAGCTTCGGGCATCCTCCTCAGCCAGGTGCTGGTAGTAGTCCCCCATGAAGCCTTCAAGGCCTTCAATGGAGAGGGGCTGGTCCTCCACACTGGATCCAGACGACATCGACAACGCCTCCATCAGAGATATTCGCCGCACCTTTGCAGCTCTTATGGCGAGCCTAGTCCTTTGCCCTTCGCCGTGGTGTGGAAGAAAATACAGAGGATTTGGCATTTCGCTGGGCTGGTGCACAAACCAAGTCACGGATGGCACGCCGAAGCGCGGAGTCGGGGCAAGCTTCAAGCAGCAGTGACCCCGCAAGGAGTGCTGCGTCGGCGGCGCCGGCGTCGTAGGGCAGGAACGCTTTGATTTCCGACGCGGGACCGTACCGTTCCCAGGCATCCCGCAACTGGCGTTCCGGGGCTCTGCCCACGGAGGAGGAACGCACCTTGTTCATGACGATAGTGGGTGAGGCCTGCGGTACAGCGCCTTCGAGTTCGGAAAGCGCACGGACCATCCGTGGTACGCCCACGGGATCAGCCGCACCAACGGCGTAGACCTCGTCCGCCAGTTCCAGGGGACGCAGCGTCGCGGCGTTCCGCCGCGGCGCCATGGTGTCGAAGCTCAGCTCTTCATCGGCTTCGAGGCAAAAGCCGGTATCCACCACCACAACGTCCGCGATCTGCCGCGCCCGTTCAAGAACAAGTGCCAGGGCAGTGGCGCGCAGCTCGGTCCAGCGGTCCGCGCGGGTTATTCCCGTAAGCACCCGGAACGTCCCGGATGCAGTGGCGACGGTGGCGGCCACCTTCCTGAGGGCGTCCGGGTCCAGCAAACCCTGGTCGGCAAGCCTGCACGCCTGGGCAAGCCCGGCCGACTCATCCAGGAGACCCAGCACCGCCGCGACGCTTGCACCGTAGGTGTCCGCGTCGACCAGCAGGACATCCCGGCCATCGGCAGCCATCTCGCCGGCGATGTTCACCGCCACAGTGGTCCTGCCGGGCGCCCCGGCCGGACCCCAGACAACGATGAGCCTGCCCGCCGGTTCGCCCTCCGGATCAGGTCCAGGCTGCACGGGGTCCATGGCCAGCGCAGCTCCGGTGTCCGCTCCCGCGCTCAGGATGGCGGGACGGGCCGCACCTGTCAGCTGGGCAACGGCATCGGCGATCCTGACCGAAAGCTCCGCTGACTCCACTCCCGTCAGCGCCGAGGCGACACCAATTTTGCGGAGCCTGGCCGCCTCCTCGGCATTGTCCGTCAGCGCGATGACCGCCACCCCAACCGCTCCAAGCCGGTCGACAAGGGAAGCAGTTAATCCGTCGGACCCCTCGGCCACTACGGCCGCCCTTGCCAGACCGCTTTGACAGGCAGCGAGAAGCTCGGGAAGTTCGGTGCATCGTCGAACCACTGTCACCGGACCGTGCAGCCTTTCGAGGCCGCCCACCAAGTCCTCCCGGCTTTGGCCAACGGTGACAACCGGGATGCTCATCGGGCCCCGCCCGGATTCCACACAACGGATATCTTCGCGTCGTTGGCTTGGGCACCCAGCAACGCAGGCATTTGTTTGTCCTCCACCAGGACCATCAGCACGGTGGTCTTTGACGATCCGAGGGCAGTGGACCCGGTGGTGACCTCAGCGATTTCAGCTCCGGGAAGGACGAGTTTCGGCTCGCTGAATCCGTTCTTTGCATCCGGCTGCGCCACCCAGACGTCCACCCTCGCACCAGCAACCGCCTGGGACGGCAAAGTCTGCGCGATGTTGAGCGCCACCGGTTTACGGTCCAACCGGTCCACCTCCCCAAGACTTGACCTGGGAACCAGCTGGTCCTTGGCGATCCGCTGCACGGCGACGACGTCCTGGGGCAGGCCGTCCTCCACGGTGATGTAGTGCTGCTCCGTGTCGCCCAGGCGGACCTTCGCGCGAACCACGTTCTCCGCTGTCAGGCGCTCACCCACGGCAATGCCGTCCCGCGCCGCGAAGACCTCGGTGGTGCGGTCTGCGCTGCCGACCAGGAAAGTAACCCCCGCGACGGACACCAGGACCAGGAGAATGCCCACCAGCAACCGCGGGTCCTTCCACGACGGGCGTTTCAGCCGTGGCGCCGTGGCGCTCGAATCAGGAACCATGCCGTTCTCCCCCTAGGTACACCGGACCTGCCCACTCTGGCCGGACTCCTCATTGTTACCGCCAGGGACCGGGAACAAAAGTCATTTGCCTAAATACCGGCTATCTGTGGAAAACGGGCACAAACAACGTCATGTGATGGCAAAATGGGCATATGCCAAGGTTCCTCACGCTTGCAGACGTCGCCGAGCAACTCCAGATCAACTCCCCCGCCGCGTACGCCTTGGTCCGCAGCGGGGAGCTGAAGGCCATCCAGGTTGGCGGCCGCGGGCAGTGGCGCGTCGAGGAGAAGATGCTGGAGCAGTACATCGAGGAACGCTATGCCGAGGCCAGCCGCATGATCCAGGAGTCCCGCTCCAAGTCAGTGTGACGCCTCTAAGCTCCGCCGGCCTTATGGGACCTGATCATCGCCAGCGCCGTAAAAGGTATCGCTGACACCTGGCCAACGCTTTGGGCCCTCCTTGCCTCGCCCGGAATCACCGCGGCAAGGTCGATGTAGTCCCGGCCAACCCGGTCAATGACGCCCTCCACCCGCGCGGCTCCGATTCCCCCGCCAATCGTCACGGTCACCTCCGTCCGATCCCGGGCAAGGGCACGCAGGGAATGGGCAAGTCCGATTGAACGGCGGACCGGGGAGTCCTCCGTCCGCACATGCCTGCCCAGGCCCACGTACCGGGCAGCGGCCGCATAGGGAATGAGCACCTGGCGCCGTTCTTCATCCAGGACCAGCGCATCAGCTCCAACATGGGTCAGCTCCCCTTGCGCCGATTCGCCGCACAGGAGGTGGACCGTGATCCTGTAACCAACGGCCGCCCGCAGCCTGTCATCGAGCCGCAGGCCAACCATCTCGGCCCGCGTCCGCTCACTGATCTCGCTCTCGAGCGCCAGCCGGTCAGCCTCCGCTAGCTGGCTTTCCATGTCGTTGAAGAGTGCATCCCAGCGCATCCCGCCAGCGTAGGTTCCCCTGCCCCGCTCGTCAACGCGCCCCTCATTACACTCCAACGTCTGGACAAAACGCGCTTAGGCGGTTCAGACTGTGTCAATCGACATCAAACAGCATCAAACGACGTCAAGGCGGTTGAAATGGGTCACTCCGGTAGGACGGGAAGGTCGGATGCCGCAACAGCGCTGGCCCTGCTCGTGCTTGGAATCGTGCTCTGCATCCTGGGAGCGGGCCAGCTGGCGCAGTGGCAGGACGCCGCTACCCATCAGCAGGGGTGGACCGTGGAGGTCCTCCTGGCAGCGGCCGCAACAGCAGCCGGCCTCGGACTTTTGCTGTGGTGGGCATTTTCGATGCTGGCTGCTGGAGCCTCCGTCCTGCTGGAGCGGCTGGGCCGGAACCGGGCTGCTGCGACCGCCCGCCGGCTCTCACCTGCATTCATGCAGCGGGCTGTGATTGCCGCTCTTTCGATGCAGCTGATGGCCGGTGCCGCGGCACATGCGGCCATCACCGCGCCGGGGCCGGAGTGGACACCCACGCACGAACAGTCCTCGGCGGCTTCCGCCAGCCCTGCAGCTGCGCACGTTGTTCCGACACCCCGCCAGGGCACTGGCCCGGCCATGCATTTCTCTGTCCAACCAGGCCCAGCTGAGGTGCCACCACCCGGCCGGGAAGCCGCGTCGCCCGCATGGCAATCCACGGCGGACAAGCCCACCCCCGCCACGCCCAACCCGGGATGGCAACCGGCTTCCCCGGTGGTGGAGCCGGGCCTGCTCGCAGCACCGGAAACCAGGACCGCCGCCGGCACGGAGCCGGATCCGCGGGCAACGGGCGGCGGGGCGGGCCCGGTAACCGTGCTTGCCGGCGACACACTATGGGACATCGTGGCGGCCCAGCTGGGGCCGGAGGCATCGGATGTGGACATAGCCCTTGAATGGCCGCGGTGGTACGCAGCGAACCGCGGACTGATCGGCGGGAGCCCGGATGTCCTGCTTCCGGGACAGATACTCCAGGCGCCGCAGGCGCCATAGCCACTGACGCTTTCGGTGCTGCGCCGGCACCGGGGCAGGCAATAGACCATCAGCTATTCCGCTATTCGAACCAAGGGGAACACCATGACCGCAGTGACACCTGTCCAGACCGCCCAGCGGCTGGCTGCCAACACCGTAAACGGCGGGAGGGTACTCGGGAAAACCGCGTCAGCGTCAACAACGGCGGTGACCGCAGGCCGTTCCCGCGCCGCGGACCCATCGTCCCTGAGGCCCGTCAGTGAAGCTGCGGAAGTAAGGTCCATCACCCGCGGAACGGTTCAGGCCGCCATGGAGGTCCTGGCAGGGATCCGTCCCATACACCAGCTGGCGCGCCGTCTGGATCCGCGGTGCCTGGCATCGCTGCAGCACCGGGCCGCGCTGATCAGGCGCGAGCTAACCAGGACGGGCAACCCCGCCCTGGCCCGGCTCCACCGAAACTCCACAGTCCGCTCGGTGCGGGTGTGCGAGGTGGCCGAGGGAATTTATGAGGCAAGTGCAGTCGTGGTGGATGACGTACGGGCACGTGCCGTTGCCGTCCGGCTTGAGCGCAGCAAGCAGGTCTGGCGCATCGTTGAACTCGTCATCGGCTAAGCCGTTGGGTAATTTGGTGCGCACCCGAGAGCACATGGTGCACCATGCAAACAGGGCAGGGACCCATCGGCCCCTGCCCTGTCCATCAACGCCTGTGCACGTTTACGGCTGTGTTCTAGCGCTTTTTCTTCTTCGCCGGGCGCTTGGCGGCGTCCTGGGCAGCTGCCTTGGCAGGGTTGCCGGAGCGTCCACTTCCTGCCCGGGTTTCCACCCGGGTTTGTGTTCCGCCGGTCTCGCTGGGAGCCGTGTACTGCAACTGCGCGGGCTTTTCGGGGGCCTCAAGTCCGGCAGCATGCACCTGCGGGTCCACGTGCTCAGTGTGTCCGCCGGCGGCGTCCTGGACGACGACGTCCTGGGCCGGCGTCACCTCGACCTCAAGGTTGTACAGGAAGCCGACGCTTTCCTCCCGGATGGCTTCCATCATGCTTTGGAACATCGCGAAACCTTCGCGCTGGTACTCCACCAGCGGATCACGCTGCGCCATGGCGCGCAGGCCGATGCCCTCCTTGAGGTAATCCATCTCGTAGAGGTGTTCCTGCCACTTGCGGCCAATGACGGAGAGGACCACGCGGCGCTCGAGCTCGCGCATGCTTTCGGAGCCGATGACCTCCTCGCGGGCCTGGTACACCAGGCGGGCGTCGGAAAGGATCTCCTCCTTCAACAGCTCCACGGTGACCCTGGACTTGCCACCGGCCTCCTCGATGATGTCTTCGGGAGTAACGCTGACGGGATAGAGCGTCTTCAGGTTCGTCCACAGCTGGTGGAAGTCCCAGTCGTCGCCGTTCCCTTCCGCGGTGGCGGCGTCGATCAAGGCAGTGATGGTGTCCTCAATGAAGTACTGCACCTTCTCGTGCAGGTCATCACCTTCCAGGATCCGACGGCGGTCGCTGTAGATGGCTTCGCGCTGGCGGTTGAGGACGTCGTCGTACTTCAGCACGTTCTTGCGCTGCTCGGCGTTGCGGCCTTCGACCTGTCCCTGGGCAGAGGCGATGGCCCTGGATACCAGCTTTGATTCCAGCGCAACGTCGTCCGGCACGGAGCTGTTCATCAGCCGTTCCGCCGCCCCGGAGTTGAAGAGCCGCATGAGGTCGTCGGTCAGCGACAGGTAGAACCGGGATTCCCCCGGGTCGCCCTGGCGGCCGGAACGGCCGCGGAGCTGGTTGTCGATGCGTCGCGACTCGTGGCGTTCGGTGCCCAGGACGTACAGGCCGCCGAGGTCCAGGACTTCCTCGTGTTCGTCCTTGACGGACTGCTTGGCGGCTTCGAGCGCTGCGGGCCATGCGGCTTCGTATTGTTCGGAGTTCTCCTCCGGATCCAGCCCGCGCTTGGCGAGTTCGGCGACGGCCGTGAATTCGGCGTTTCCGCCCAGCATGATGTCAGTACCGCGGCCTGCCATGTTCGTGGCCACAGTGACGGCACCCTTCCGGCCTGCCTGGGCGACGATGGCAGCTTCGCGGGCGTGGTTCTTGGCGTTCAGGACCTCGTGGCGGATGCCCTCCTTGGCGAGCAGCTTGGACAGGTACTCGCTCTTCTCCACGCTGGTGGTGCCCACCAGGACGGGCTGGCCTTTTTCGTGACGCTCGGCGATATCGCGGACCACGGCGTCGAACTTTACAACCTCATTCTTGAACACGAGGTCCGGCTGGTCGATCCGCTGCATGTCCCTGTTGGTGGGGATGGCCACGACGCCCAGCTTATAAGTGCTCATGAACTCGGCCGCCTCAGTCTCGGCGGTACCGGTCATGCCGGAAAGCTTGCCGTACATACGGAAGTAGTTCTGCAGCGTCACGGTGGCCAGGGTCTGGTTTTCGGCTTTGATCTCGACGCCTTCCTTGGCCTCGATCGCCTGGTGCATGCCTTCGTTGTAGCGGCGGCCGGCCAGGATGCGGCCGGTGTGCTCGTCCACGATCAGCACTTCGCCGTCCAGGATGACGTAGTCCTTGTCACGCTTGAAGAGTTCCTTGGCCTTGATGGCATTGTTCAGGAACCCGATCAGCGGGGTGTTGGCGGACTCGTACAGGTTGGAGATGCCGAGGTAGTCCTCCACCTTTTCGATCCCGCTCTCCAGGACGCCCACCGTGCGCTTCTTTTCGTCGACCTCGTAGTCCTTTTCGGGCTGCAGCCGGAGCACCACTTTGGCGAATTCGCTGTACCAGCGGTTGGTGTCCCCCTGGGCAGGTCCGGAGATGATCAACGGGGTGCGTGCCTCATCGATGAGGATTGAGTCCACTTCATCGACGATGGCGAAGTTGTGGCCGCGCTGGACAAGTTCGGTCCGGTCCCATGCCATGTTGTCGCGCAGGTAGTCGAAACCAAACTCGTTGTTGGTCCCGTAGGTGATATCGGCGGCGTACTGCTGGCGGCGGACGGCGGGGTCCTGGTTGGCGAGGATGACACCGCTGGTCAGGCCCAGGAAGCGGTAGACACGGCCCATGAGCTCGGACTGGTATTCGGCGAGGTAGTCGTTGACCGTGACCACGTGGACGCCCTTGCCGGTAAGGGCATTCAGGTAGGCGGGAGCGGTCGCCACCAGGGTCTTGCCTTCACCGGTCTTCATTTCAGCGATGTTGCCCAGGTGCAGGGCGGCGCCGCCCATCAGCTGGACGTCGAAGTGGCGCATGCCCAGGGTGCGGGAGGACGCTTCACGCACTGCTGCGAAGGCCTCCGGGAGCAGGTCGTCGAGCTTCTCGCCGTCCTGGTGGCGGGCGCGGAGGCGGTCCGTCTCCTCGCGCAGTTCGGCGTCGGTAAAGGTCTTGAATGAGTCTTCGAGGGCGTTGATGGAATCGGCATAGTTCCGCAGCTGCCGGAGTGTTTTCTTGTCACCCGTGCGGAGAATTTTTTCGATAAGTGATGCCACGTGAAGATGCTCCCAGTCTGATGCCGCCGAATTCTGGCGTGTTCAGTCTACGGGAGAGACACGCCGCTGGTGCCCCTTTTCCCTGAGAGCGGATACTCCCTACGGACGTGCCAGCTCCTGCGCCAGCCGGGCGGCGAGGTCCCCTGCCGGCCCCACTTCCACATCCGGCAGGCCAAGCCACTGGCCCATAAGCTTCAGCTCGGCGGCAAGTTCGACGGCGGTATCCGCCGGTGCGTCGGGCTCGGCGAACGCGGCCCTCGCCAGCAACCGGCCGGCGGCCCGGTCCGCTTTCAAATCCACCCGTGCCACGATCCTGTCACGCAGCAGGAACGGCAGCACGTAATAGCCGAAGCGCCGGTTGGGTTCCGGGGTGTAGATCTCGATCCGGTAATGGAAGCCGAACAGCTCGGAAAGGCGCCGCCGCTCAAAGACCAGGGAGTCGAACGGGCTCAAGAGCGCGCGGCCGGTGGCACGCCGCGGCAGCAGCGAATCGACATGCCGGAAAATCTTCCGGTTCCAGCCCGCCACAGTGACGGGTTCCAGCCTGCCTTGCTCCACCAGGTGCTCCACAGCCAGGGCTGTGGCCTTTACCGGAGTCCGGAAGTAGTCGGCGAAGCAGCGGATGGTGCCGATTCCGTGGGCCTGGGCGGCCGCGTCGGTCAGGCGCCGGAGTGCAGCCTCGGGATCCTTCTCCCCTGCCGCGGCGGCCGCATCCGGGAGGACCTTGGAGGTCAGCGTGTACCTGCGTTCGAACTGCCCGGTCCGGGAGGCCGCCGACACCAGACCCGCTTCGAAGAGGTGTTCAAGGACCCGTTTCACCGCGTTCCAGTTCCATCCCCAGTTGTCCGCCTGTTTCTCTTCGACATGCCCAATCCGTGCCGTCAGTTCAGATGCCGTCATGGGCCGGGAGCGGGCGAGGACCGCCAGGATCCTGGCAGCAACATCGTCCCGGAGCACGGGGTCCATCCGGGACGCGCCCACCCAGGGCCGCTTTTGCCAGAGAAGGAGGTCCTGGTAATGCTCCGGCCGGATGTAGCTGGCTTCGTGAGCCCAGTATTCGAACATCCGTCGCGGGTGGCTGGCGGACATGCGCTGCAGGATGTCCCGGTCATAGTTGCCAAGGCGGGAATAGAAGGGCAGGAAGTGGCTGCGGACCAGGACGTTTACGGAGTCGATCTGGACCAGCTGGAGACGGGCAAAGGTACGGCCCACCGTCCGTGCTGTCACGGGGCCGGTGGGCCGTCCTTTGTGGAGTCCCTGCGCTGCCAGCGCGATCCGCCGGGCCTGGTCAAGGCTCAGCGTTGCCGACAATTCAGACCTCTCTGGTGGTTGGTACCACCTTGGACGTTGGCAGGTACGTCAGACAGTGGCGGCTGCGTCGTCGGAGCGGTAGGCAAGGACCTTTTCCTCCACGACAGTGTCGCCTGGCTCGCATTCGTGGTCCAGGGTGATGACGCCGTAGGTCCAGCCGCGGCGGCGGTAGACCACGGACGGCGTGTTGGTGGCCTTGTCCACGAAAAGATAGAAGTCGTGGCCGACGAGCTCCATGTTGTCCACGGCGTCGTCGAGGGTCATGGACGCAGCGGGGAAGACCTTGCGCCGGATCAGTACCGGCGAGCTCCCGGCCGGGATGTCATTCTCGACATCGTAGGGGGACTTTTCCTCCGGCGCCTGCGCTGTTTCGCTCCTGCGGTTGGCCTCGAGGTAGAGCGGTTCGTGCGCGCTGGCTGGTTCCAGGGAGGCGGTAGCTTCACGGACGGCCTTGGGCGTGTGGCGGCCATGGTGGACCTTTTTGCGGTCCTTCGCGCGCCGGAGGCGCTCAAGCAGTTTGTTGTAGGCGAGGTCAAAGGCGGCAAATTTGTCTGCGGCGCTCGCTTCGGCACGGATAACGGGGCCCCTGCCCAGGACTGTCACTTCAACGGTCAACTGGTCGCCGGTTTGCCGGGCGTTGGTCTCCTTGGAGACTTTCGTATCCACCCGCTGGATCTTGTCGCCAAGCGATTCGATCTTTGCGATCTTTTCCCCGGCGTATTCGCGGAACCGGTCTGAAACGGTCAGATTTCGTCCGCTGATCATAAACTCCATGGTGCCCTCCAAATGACTTCGGTGACACGACGGCGGCACTTCCCTGGGCCGGGCTGTTTGACAGTCGAGCCCCTCTCCGAGCCGCCATCGAAAGGTACATTCTGTTCTTGGTACCCACCACCGACGTTAGTTCATAGCCACCTGTTATTCATCCTTTCCCGGTTTATTTTTTTCTAAGTCATGGCTCCTTCCGTGCGGGCCGGCGGCGGGCGTGCCGGGGTCCCCCGCAGCGGGCGGGCGTGTCGCGGCAAGCACGACGGCGCCCCTCACCTGGGCTCCGGCCAGGTGCAGGGCACGGGCTGCTTCTCCGATGGTGGCGCCGGTTGTCAGGACGTCGTCGACAATGATGCAGGGACGGCCCACGACCTTGGTTCGGGCGCGGGATGTGACCTGCATGGAACCCCTGACGCGCTGCGAGCGGGCGCCCCTGCCCAAACCTTTTTGGCCGCCCAGACCTTTCTGGCCGCCCAGAGCCTTTGGCCCTTCCAGACGGACCCGGGGCTTCTTGCCCAGGACATCCGCGACGTCGAGACCTGGCAGTTGCCGTGCGGCCTCCTTCAGGAGCAGATGGACGGGGCTGAACCCCCGGTTGACGTACGCCGCGGTGCCGGTGGGCACCGGAACCAGCAGGAACCCGCTGCTGCCCCGGGCGGCTGCCCTGACTGCTACGGCCAGCGCCCGGCCAAGGTTTCTCCCAAGCTGGTGCTGGCCGTGCCTTTTGAATGACAGCAGGCCTTGGGCCAACTCGTCCCGGTACACCCCCGCGGCCACCACCGGCAGCATGATGGTCCCGTCGACATCCATCAGCGCGGGGGCTCCGCTTTCCGCACGGAAAGGCTCCCTGGTCAGCTGGCGGATGCGGCTGCCGCACGGGGCGCAAAGGGTGCGGTCTTCGGCCCCGCAGCAGACGCAGTCCACCGGCACCGCCAGGGCGAGGAGATCTGCCGCCGCGCCGGACACCCAGTCGGCAAGGCGCAGGAGCGCTGCGGCGTGCTCAGCCCTGTGCAGTGCCGGCCAGGGCGGCGGCGGTTCAAGGTCGGGGTCCATCCGTCGGGTCCCCTGCCGGCCAGGTCCAGCTGTTCCGCTTCCGCCGGATATTCCGTTCACTGCCCCAGCATGCATCAGATGCCCGGGCATCAGGAGGGCCTGGGGCGCCTATGTGGACAAGTCGGAGGACAGGGGTCAGCCCGGAAACGCGGGGTCGATGGGACCCTTGATCTGCGGCGACCAGCCGTTGCCGAGGCGCTGGAAGATACCCTCTCCGGACTGGACATAGATGTCGTCTGCACCGTTTCCGGCGCTGATGGCAACCAGGCCGGGCCAGGGAGCCAGCTGCTGCGGCTGTCCGGAGGTGAGGGACAGCAGCTCCGGCGTGACGTTCGCACCGGCTGCCTCCTTCATGACGGCAACGGTGGTTCCGTTCACCCACACGCCTTGGTCAGGATCGCCGGCGCTGACCAGAGTGATGGGCGCGGTCAGTTCGCGCGGTGTGCCGTCGCCGGCGCGGATCACGCCGGTCACCTGCACCTTGGACTTCCCGTTCTGCTCGGAGATGACCAGGGCGCGCACGCCGTCGCGTGAGATGCGGAACTCCTTCACCGTCCGGCCGGCAAGCCATGATGGCGCCAGCGTCACGGACGGGACAGGTGCCCCTTCCGCAACTCCCGCTGGATGGAACGCCACGACTTCGGTGGTACCCGTTGCACCCGGTCCGGCGGTCCATACCCAGTCGTTGATACTGAAGGACGGCCGGCTGAGGGTGCTCCGGGTGGTCAGGGAACGCGCCGGCTGGCCCGGACTGATGCTGTACAGGGTGGTGCGTCCGTCATTGAGGAAGGCGGCGGTCTGCGACACCGGCGATTCCGCAGGGTAGCGCGGGTTGAGCGCAGAGACGGGCTGCATGTCGGGCAATGGGGAAACGCGGTTATTTTCGTAGCGCACCAGATCGTTGCCACTGATGGCGATCTGGCGCGAAGGCACTGTTTTATCCAGCACCGGGGGAAGGACGGACCCGTTGTCCTCCACCCGGACCAGGTCCTGGTTGGCGCGCAGCTCAACGTTGACCACATCCGGCTGGCTGCGGAACGTCAAGGTCAGCTGCATCTGCATGCGCAGCCGGTCCTCCGCCGAGGTTTCCGTCAGCTCCTTTGCCGTCAGGTCCACCTGGGCGGCCCCGGAGACTACCGGGACTGACTCACGGGCCAGTTTGATTCCCGAGGGGAATGCGCTGGCGACGGCGCCGCGGAGGTAGGGGGCGGGGCCGGCCAGCAGCGCGCTGGTCATGGCCTTGACGGTCTTGTTCTTAAGGAACCAGCGGACATCCGGGATGGCGTAGGTGAACGTGGGGTCGTAAAAGTAGATGGGGTAGGCGCCGTAGATCACCTTGAATGTTTCCTCGGCAATGGCGGTCCCGTCCGGAATCGCGGAGATCCGCCACTCGCCGTCCACCTGGGTCACCGTCACCGGAATGCGTTCCACTGTTCCCGGCGGCGACTGGGTGGCGATGCCGTCCGCGTCCACTGTGTAGGAGACATCCAGCTCGTAGTTGAAGACGTTTTCCGTTGCTGTGGGGACGACGCGCGCCTCCCGGTAAACCAGGGCGCGTTTGTCCGGCTTCCAGGACACCGCCGACGCCTGCGTGAGGTACTGGCGGGCAACGGCGTAGTCGTCCTCGTAGCCGCTGCCGGCCCGGTAGAAGTAGTCGATGATTGTCTCCGGGGACGCACCGGCCTGGGGTGCTGCGGGAAGGAAGACGGGCGCGTTGACGTTGCCGGCGCTGCTTTCGCTGCTCTTCCCCACCGGGCCCGAGGTGGGGATCCGCGCGCAGCCCGACAGGAGGACAATGAGCAGCGCGAGCAGTGCCGCTGAGTACCTGGCGTGGCGCATCGAGGCCCTCATGGTGTCTCCTCGGGAGGCCGGACTGGAGCGGCACCGGCCGCACCAGTCTGCAGCAGCAGCATGTTCTTGTAGTCCTGTTCCGCGGGGATGGTTCCCGGCGCTCCGGGTATGGTGGCGTCCCTGGGTTCCAGCTGAACGGGTGACTCGGTGATTTCCCCATCCTGGCGCAACGGAAGGGTCAGCCGGAAGTTGGCGCCATCGCCCTTCCTGCCCCACGCCTGGAGCCAGCCATGGTGCAGTTTGGTGTCCTCCATGGCGATGGACAGTCCCAGGCCGCTGCCTCCCGTGGTGCGGGCGCGGGCGGGATCCGCACGCCAGAACCTGTCGAAGACCCTGGCCGCCTGCGATGGGTCCATTCCGATCCCGTGGTCCCGGACGGAAACGCCCACTGCCGTCTCGTTTGCCGCGACCGTGACGGTCACCGGCTTGCCCTCACCGTGCTCCACGGCGTTCAGGATCAGGTTCCGCAGGATCCTGTCGATCCGCCGGGCGTCCATTTCCACGATCACGGCATCGTCCGGGGCCGCGTAGAGGATTTCCGAGCCATACTCGGCCGCGACCGGCGCCGCGCCCTCAATGACGTGGGCGATCACCTGGAGCAGGTCCTCGGGTTCAGCATCGAGGACCGCTACGCCTGCATCGAAGCGGCTGATTTCCAGCAGGTCGGAGAGCAGCGACTGGAACCGCTCCACCTGGTTGTACAGCAGTTCGGCGGACCGTTTGTTGATGGGGTCGAAGTCGTCCCGGGCGTCGTAGAGAACCTCCGCGGCCATCCGGACGGTGGTCAGCGGAGTCCTGAGCTCGTGCGAAACGTCGGACACAAAGCGCTGCTGCATCTGCGACAACGTGGCCAGCTGCGTGATCTGCTCCTGCAGGCTGGCTGCCATGTGGTTGAAGGAGGCACCAAGGCGGGCCACTTCGTCCTCGCCTTTGACCACCATGCGCTCCTGCAGCTGGCCGGCCGCGAGCTTCTCGGAAACCATGGCCGCGTGACTCACCGGGCTGACCACGTTGCGCGTGACATACCAGGCGACGGCGCCGATCAGCAGGACCAGGACCGCACCGCCGGCCCAGAGGACGCTTTGGATCTCGTTCAGCGTTTGCTGCGCGGTGTTGAGGTCGTAGATCAGGTACAGCTCGTAGACGGTGCCGTTGAAGGTCACCTTGTTGCCCACGGCGATTCCCGGCCGGTCCTCGGTCCCCACGGGAATGACCGTGGATGCCCAGTACTGGTCCTTCCCGGACTCCTGCACTGCTTTGCGCAGCTCAGGGGGGATGACGCTGACCGTCAGCTGGTCCGACGCGCGGGATTCAACCCAGCGGTTGCGGGGTTTGGTCTGGTTGGGCATCGCCTCGAAGACGTAGCGCCGTTGGATGACCGAACCGCGCCCTTCCACGGCGCTGAGCGTATCCGAGACCAGGGTGATGACGCTCGACTGGTCGGTGACCTGGGCGCCGTCGAACGTCTCCTGAACCTGCTTCACGTTGTAGCGTGTCTCGGATTCGGCCTGCGTCAGCCGCTCCTGGAACAGGTTGTTGGCGATCTGGTTGGACAGGTAGGCACCCACCACGGCGAACGACGTCACGGCCAGCATCAGGGTGGTGAGAACGGTCCGGAACTGCAGGGACCGGCGCCAGCGCTGCTGCAGCGCCCGGCCAAGGTACCTCAGCCCCGGGAGGAAACGGCGGACTCCGGTCCGCACCAGCCGTGCCACGCGCAGCGCCACGATCACGGCGCGGCGCTGCCAGATCCGTGCGCGGAAGGCAACATGCCGAAGAACGGGAGTCACGGAAGGTCCGGGCACGTTGGCCTCGTCGCCACCCTGGGATGGGCTGTCCTGCCCGGCGCCGCTGCTCAAACCTTCATCACCGGCGTGCGGCGTTGCGCGCCGGCCGGGTTGCCCGTCCTGCGCAGCGGGGTCAGACCCCTGCTTTGTAGCCGACACCACGCACCGTCAATACAACTTCCGGAGCTTCCGGGTCCTGCTCGATCTTGGACCGCAGGCGCTGGACATGGACGTTGACCAGGCGGGTATCAGCGGCGTGGCGGTAGCCCCAGACCTGCTCCAGGAGCAGTTCGCGGGTGAAGACCTGCCACGGCTTGCGGGCCAGTGCCACCAGCAGATCGAATTCCAGCGGCGTCAGGGAGATCCGCTCGCTGCCCCTGCTGACGGTGTGCCCGGCGACGTCGATAGTGATGTCCGCGATCTTAAGCGTTTCGGGCGCCTTCTGGTCGCCGGGGCGCAGGCGGGCGCGCACGCGTGCCACCAGTTCGGCCGGTTTGAACGGCTTGGGCACGTAGTCGTCAGCACCGGATTCCAGTCCGCGGACCACGTCTGAGGTATCGGACTTGGCGGTCAGCATGACGATGGGAACATCGGATTCGCCGCGGACTTGGCGGCAGACCTCGATGCCATCCATGCCGGGAAGCATCAGGTCGAGCAGGACAAGGTCCGGCCGCGATGACCGGAAAACGTCGAGGGCCTGGGCGCCGTCGGCGCAGAAGACCGGCTCGAAGCCGTCATTACGGAGGACAATTCCAATCATCTCGGCCAGCGCTTCGTCATCATCTACCACCAGAATGCGTGCCTTCATAGCTATATATTCCCTTATCGGGATGGGTTTGTCCTGTTGAGCGGCTTCCCGGCATGGCGGGACACTAGGCCGGCCGACGGCGGAACTATAGTCTTGGGGTCATGCCCTGCATTGCCGGTGCGCGCCTTCCGGCGGGCGGCCCGCGGGGCGGGCGGACTGATATGGGGGAGGAAATCAGTGTCAGCACAGGAGCCGGAGCGCGGGGAGCCAACGCCGGGGTGGCCCGGCGGCGGGCATGACGGTGGCGGACATGACGACGGCGGGTCCGCCGGCACCGGAGGACACAGCCCGGCAGCACCTGCCTGGGAGCAGCCGTGGGAGCAGCCGTGGGAGCAGCCGTGGGCGCCACCGGCAGGGCAGCAACCCGACGCAGGCCGGCAACCCGGCCCAGGACAACAATCCGCTGTCGGACAGCAGGGGGCGCCAAGGCATCCGGCGCAGCAGGCACCCGGGTGGGAGGAGCGGCGGCCCTGGCAACAGCAGCCGCCGCAACCGCCCCAGTGGCAACAGCGTGGACAGTACCCCTACCCTGAAGCGCCGCACTCCGGCCCGCAGTACCCCGGTCCGCCATACCCCGGTGCGCCATACCCCGGCGCGCCTTACGGAGCCTCCCCCTACGGACAACCCCGCTATGTCGCCCCTCCAAAGCCCGGCATCATCCCCCTGCGTCCACTGATGTTCGGGGAAATCCTGGATGGCTCGTTCCAGGGCATCCGGCGCAACGCCAAAGCGATGCTGGGAGCCGGCATCCTGGTGCAGTCCCTGTCGGCCATCCTCGCCGCAGTCCTTACTGGGGTCGTTGCAACGTCGTCCGGGTCGATTGAATCCTGGGCGCGGACGGCCAGCAGAGCCGACGTCGCGTCCCTCGGGATTGGGCTGATGGTTACCTTTGCCTTTCTGTCCATCCTGTCCGTCTTCATGTCCGTGGTTCTCCAGGGCGCCGTGGTGGTCATCGTGGCAAGGTCCGTCCTGAACCGGCCCACCGGCTTCCGGCGCATGCTGTCACTGGTGCGTCCACGGATCGGGGCGCTGATCAGGCTGGCCGCGGTGCTGGTGGCTGCCGGGGTGGCCACGATGGCGCTTTTCTTCGCTGTCATCGTGCTCCTGTTCTCCAATGTCCGCGGCGCGGGAGCGCTGCTGGTCATCCCGCTGATGATGGGCTTCGCCGTCCTGTTCCTCTGGGTGGCGATCAAGCTCATGGTGGCGCCTGCCGCCGTCGTCATCGAAGAATTGGGCGCCCTGGCCGGACTGCGCCGCTCGTGGACCCTCACGCGGGCAAACTGGTGGCGCATCCTTGGCATCACCCTGGTGGTGGGAATCCTGGTCACCGTGATCACCCAAGTGGTCCTGATCCCCGCAAGCATGCTGCCGACGGTCCTGTCGGGAGTCGTCTCGCCGCACGGCGGCAGCGGGCAGGACGCGGCGCTTACCGTGACCATCAGCATCATCACCGCGGTGGTCGGCGCCCTGGTGGGTGCGGTGGGCTACGCCTTCCAAACGTCTGTCATGGCCTTGCTCTACATGGACCTGCGGATGCGCAAAGACGGCCTGGACATCGTGCTGCTGCGCGATCTGGAGACCGGAGCGGATCCCGACGGGATCCCGGGCCGGAACGCCGGGACCGGGAGCACCCCGTACCCCGGGTACGGCACAGCGCCGGGGGCATGGCCGTATGGCCGCTGAGCCGCCGGTGCTGCCTGGAGCCGACGAGGCCCGGCGATGGGCGGCAGAAGAGTTGGCCAAACCTGAATACCGGGACGCCGCCCCCTCCTGGCTGGACAGTCTGTGGCGGAACTTCCTCGACTGGCTCCAGTCCCTGGACGGCTCGCCCGGGGACGCCGCACCGGTGCCCAGCCCCGTCATCGCCCTCGTCATTGCCGTCATCATCGCCGCCGCCATCCTCCTTGCCCGCCCCCGGCTGAACGCGCGGGCACGGAAGGCCAGCGACGTGTTCAAAAGGGAAACCGCGCTGACCGCCGGGGACTACCGGAACCGCGCGGAAGCCGCAGCCGCGGCCGCACAATGGGGGGACGCCGTCGTCGACCGTTTCCGTGCGGTGGTCCGCAGCGCCGAGGACCGGACCATCCTTGATCCGCAGCCAGGCAGGACGGCGGACGAGGCCGCGCAGGCGCTGTCCGTGCCGTTCGCCGGTGAATCCCGGCGCCTGGCCCGGGCGGCGGCCACATTTGACGGCATCCGCTACGGAAACAGGGCAGCGGGCAGCGGCGATTACCAGGAAATGGTGGCCCTGGACGCGGCATTGGGTGCCATGAAACCCGCCGCCGGCAGCACGGTGACGCCGATATGAGCGGACCCGCCATTGCCGGCACGGACCCGTCCCAAGGAACCCGGCAGTTCCAAGAACCTGGGCCGACAGGCCGGAACGTCCCCGTCCGCACGTTGAAGAAGTGGCTGCGGCAGCACCGTGCCGCCACCGCAGCAGCAGCGGTGGTGGCAGCTGCACTGGCCCTGCTCATCGGTACGCAGCTGGCGCCCAAGGGTGACAGGGTGCCCCTTTCAGTCCACAATGCCGGACCGGAAGGGGCCAGGGCGCTGGGCGAAATCCTGGGGCGGCACGGAGTTTCGGTCCATACGCCCGGCCGGTTCGACGCTGCGCTGGACGACCTGCACTCAAGCTCCTCCCCCACCCTCCTGCTCTATGACAGGAACGGTGTGCTGGACAGGCAGCAGGTGGCCGGCCTGATGGCTGCTGCTGGCCGCGTGGTGGTGGTCACCCCCAGGCTGGACACACTCGCCGCCCTTGACAGCGGCATCCACCAGGCCGGCGTCGTCCCCGACGCCTCTCCGGTCCTTGACCCCGGCTGCACCCAACCTGACGCGGAAGCGGCAGGACAGGTCACGGGCCACAAGGGATTCGTGTACGACGGCGGCACCACCTGCTACCGTGCGGCAGGAACCGCCGGGATGCTTGCCGTCAGCGGTGACGGCCGGCTGGCCGTACTGGGCAGTACGGCGGTCCTGGGCAACGACAAACTGGACGAGCTGGGAAACGCCGCGCTGGCGGTCCGGCTGCTCGGCGCGGCACCGGACCTCGTCTGGTACCTGCCCTCGATCGAAGATGCAGCGGACAACGGGTCCGGGAAAACCCTCGACGACCTTGCACCGGGCTGGGCCCGCTTCCTGGGCCCCTGGCTGCTGCTGGTGGCGGTGGTCGCCATCATATGGCGTGGCCGCCGGCACGGGCCGCTGGTGTTCGAACCGTTGCCCGTGGTGGTCAAGGCCGTTGAAACGGCGGAAGGCCGCGCCCGGCTCTACCAGGATTCACGTGCCGTCGACCAGGCCCGGGACAACCTGCGCGCCGGCTTGCTGGTGCGGCTCTCCGGAAAACTGCGTCCGGGCCCCGGCGCCACCGCGGAGGACACGATTGCCGCGGCAGCCCGGCTCCTCGGCAGGGACGCCGCCGGCGTCCGCGCCCTGGTCAATGAACGCCCCACAACCGAAGCCCGGCTGGTGGCCTGGTCCCAGGCCCTGGAGAAACTGGAGAAAGAGGTCATGACCCGATGAGTGAACAGAGCAGTGGCCCGGGGGTCCTGAACCCCACCGACCCCAACAGCCCAATGAACGACGACGGCCCACGGCAGGCGCTGCTTGCCGTCCGCCGGGAGGTGGCCAAGGCAGTGGTGGGACAGGACGCCACGGTCACGGGCATGCTGATTGCCCTGCTTTCGCAGGGGCATGTGCTGCTGGAAGGCGTACCGGGGGTCGCCAAGACCCTGCTGGTCCGGGCGTTGTCCTCCGCCCTGAGCCTGGACACCAAGCGGGTGCAGTTCACCCCCGACCTCATGCCGGGCGATGTCACGGGATCGCTGGTTTACGACTCCCATACGTCCGAGTTCAGCTTCCGGGAAGGACCGGTCTTCACCAACCTCCTGTTGGCCGATGAGATCAACCGGACCCCACCAAAAACCCAGGCTTCCCTCCTCGAAGCCATGGAAGAGCGGCAGGTGTCCGTGGACGGAGCCGCCAGGCGGCTCCCGACCCCGTTCCTGGTGGCGGCAACCCAGAACCCGGTGGAATACGAGGGGACCTATCCGCTGCCCGAGGCGCAACTGGACCGGTTCCTGCTCAAGCTCACCATGCCCTTGCCCGGACGCGGTGAGGAGATTGAGGTCATCCGCCGGCATGCCGCCGGATTCGATCCCCGGGACCTGGCAGCAGCCGGAGTCCGTGCCGTGGCGGGCGCCGAGGACCTGGAACGTGCGCGGGAAGCTGTGAACCGGGTAGCGGTGGAACCGGAAATCATCGGCTACATCGTTGACCTGGTGCGCGCCACCAGGGCCGCGCCCTCCTTCCAGCTTGGTGTCTCACCGCGCGGTGCCACTGCCCTGCTCAATACATCCAGGTCCTGGGCCTGGCTCTCGGGGCGTCCTTTCGTCACCCCGGACGACGTCAAGGCCCTGGCCCTGCCCTGCCTGCGGCACCGGGTGGCGTTGCAGCCCGAAGCCCAAATGGACGGGGTCCGGGTGGACGACGTCCTGGGCAGCATCCTGGCCTCCGTCCCCGTTCCCCGCTGATGGCCGTCTCGGGGCGCTTCGTGGCGGTGGTGCTGCTGGGCCTGGTGCCGGTGCTGCTGTTCCCGGGATGGTTGACCGTGTTCACCACGGCCGCCGTGCTCGTTGCCCTGCTGGGCGTCGACCTGTTGTTGGCAGGATCCCCCAGGCGGGTGGGTGCGGTACGCGCGGAGCCGGAGAACGTCACGCTCAACAACGCGGTGGAGGCGGTCCTCACGCTCCGCAACGGGGGTACCCGCAGGCTCCGGGGATCGTTCAGGGACGGGTGGCAACCTTCCGCGGGCGCCCAAAATCCTATTCAGGCCATCGACGTCCCGGCGGGCGAAAGCAGGCGCTTCGCGGTCAGGCTCCGGCCGGTCCGGCGGGGGGACCTCGCCGCGCCGCACGTGACCATCCGTTCCTATGGGCCGCTCCGCCTGGCAGCCCGGCAGCGGACCATCGATTGCCCCGGCTCGGTGCGCGTACTGCCGCCATTCCATTCCCGCAGGCACCTGCCCTCGAAGCTGCGGAAGCTGCGCGAACTGGATGGCAAGGCCGCCGTCCAGATCCGCGGTGCCGGCACGGAGTTCGACTCCCTGCGTGACTACGTCCGTGGCGATGATGTGCGGTCCATTGACTGGCGGGCTACGGCCAGGCGCTCCTCGGTGGTGGTCAGGACCTGGCGACCGGAACGGGACCGGCGGGTGGTCATGGTCCTGGATACCTCCCGCACCTCGGCGGCGAGGATTGCCGACGAAACCCGGCTGGACACCGGGATCGAGGCTGCGCTCCTCCTGGGCGTGCTGGCCGAACGGGGCGGTGACCGGGTGGACTTCGTGGCCTTCGACCGCAGGACCCGGGCGCGCGCCGGTTCCGCGGGCCAGGGCAACATCCTGGGCCGGCTGGTCCAGGCGATGGCTCCCCTTGAGGCAGAGCTGATCGAGATGGACTGGCCGGCTGTCCCGGCGCAGGTCCGCGCCGTCTCCGCGCACCGGTCCCTCGTGGTGCTGCTGACATCGCTGGACAGCGGAGCGCCCGAGGAAGGCCTGCTGCCCGTGGCGGAGCGGCTGGCCAGCCAGCACGTGGTGGTGGTGGCGGCGGTCCGCGACCCCCAGCTGGGCACCATGCTCCGGGAACGCACCGACGCCACCGGCGTGTTCCGTGCGGCTGCCGCCGAACGCGCCCTCCTGCAGCGCGCGGCGGTCACCGCTGAACTGCGCCGCTACGGCGCAGAGGTAGTGGACGCGGAACCCCACGACCTGCCACCCCGGCTTGCGGACATGTACATCCGGCTCAAGGCTGCCGGTAGATTGTGAAGCCGGAGGCAGACAGCGCCGCCGCAGGCAACAGGAGGTCCACGTCATGAACGTCCCCATCTACCGGCAGGCCCTGGGCACCGGGTTCTCCCGGCTGCAGCCCGAGCTCCAGGAGTACTTCTCGCTGGCACCGGGTTCCGGACAGTACGGGGTAGGGGAAGGAACGTTCGACGTCGTGGGGTGCCGCCAGCGGTGGCTGCGCCCTTTGCTGCGGCTGGCGGGCGGCGAAGAGGCCTTTTTCCCGGAATATGGTGAGAACATCCCGTTCCGGATCGAGAACCACGCCCACCAGGATCCGTTCGGCCGCTCCAGCCTTACCGCCCGCCGTGAAATCCGCTTCCCGGACCGCACCCGGCTCTTCCAGGACACCACCAGTGCCACCCATACGGGTGGCAACACCCAACTGGTGGACTACGTGGGACGCTATCGGCGGCTGGTGACGGACCTGAACCTGAGTGTCAC
This sequence comes from Arthrobacter sp. NicSoilC5, assembly GCF_019977395.1. NCBI lineage: Bacteria > Bacillati > Actinomycetota > Actinomycetes > Micrococcales > Micrococcaceae > Arthrobacter > Arthrobacter sp. NicSoilC5. The sequence goes on from NZ_AP024660.1 coordinate 1,439,538, forward strand.
GGCTGAAGGCAGGCTGCGTGGCGTTTCGGAGGCGTCGAGGCTCTTCATGGGTCCTCTGCGGGTGCCGCTTCCGGCCGCCCTCGACGCCAAGGCCTACGCCGAGCAGTGGTGGGACCCGGCCGAAGGCAGCAACGGACGGCACCGCATCCAGGTGAAGGTCATCCAGCCGCAGATCGGCCTGGTCCTGGTATACGCCGGGGCCTTCGACTACCGCTTGCGCCCGTACACCGGCGGCAGTTCCGCCCAAAGCTACCTGCCCCGCTACGCCCAGCCGGACCGCTGGGAAAACAGGGTGTAGCTAACCCAGCGCCTGCTGGTTCAGGCCGTCGGCTACCTGGGTGAGCCGGTGCAGGACGGCCGTGGCCTGGGCAGGTGTGTGGCCGGCCAGGCCTTCCGAGGGCGTCACCCGGATGGCGCCCAGCAGCGACGGCGGCAGGCCCAGCTGGCGCCAGGGGCGCCAGACGGATTCCACGCACTGGGCCACTTTGGGCAGCGGACCACCGGCACGCACGTCCAGGGCACCAGCCCAGAACTGTTTCCCAGCCTCCACCGCTTCGGCCACCTGCTCCCACTGGCGGTTGGTCAATGCCTTCAGCGGCAACGCGACGCCGTCAGCCCCTGCCGAGAGGGCCAGGTCGATGGGGGCTTCGATTTCGGGGAAGGACACGACAACCTCGGCTGCACCGGCTGCACGCAGGGAGTCCAGGACCAGGCGCCATGACTCGCGTGCTTCCGATCCCGCAATCGCGCGGAGGGTGCGGTACCCGCTGGCGGTGGGTATGGTTCCGGCCAGGACGGCGGCAATGGCGGGCTCGTCCACCTGCACCACGAGCCGGGCGCCGGGCACGGCCGCGGCCACCCTGCTGAGGTAACCGGCCACGCCCGCCGCGAGGGAGGCGGCCAGGTCCCTTCGGGCGCCGTAGTCCAGCAGGGCGCGTTCACCGTTGTGCAGGTACAAGCCGGCGGCAAGGCTCAGCGGTCCCACCAACTGCACTTTGAGTTCACCCGCCGATACGTCTTCCGCGCCGACAACATCGGCCAGGACGTTCAGGTCGGTGGACAGCGCCGACGCTGCCCGCCGCATGTCCTTGCCCGGGCGGTCCACGAGCCGCCAACCGTGCGGCTGTACATCCACCGCGAGTTCCTCCAGGAGGGAGGCAGTACGGCCCAGGGGGTCGGAGCCTACCCCACGGTCCGGCAGTTCAGCCAGGAAGGGAAGGTGGGGGCTGCCAAGCTCACCGCGGATGATCCGGGCAGCTTCCAGCGGATCTTCGCCCGGCCACGGGCCCAGGCCGGTGGCCGTGACTTCCGTGGCCCTGGCCTGGGTGGCAGAGGCCGCGTTTGATGAGGCAGCGTTTGATGGATCACCGGTGAAAGGGGCACCCGCCGGACGCGGGCCGGAGCCCGCATGGCGCTGTTCCCGGTTCACGCCAGCGCGGAGGTCTGCGGTTGCTGGCCCGAGGAGGCCTGGTGGTCCTCGGCAATGGCCTCGTGGTGGCGGATCACTTCACCGATGATGAAGTTGAGGAACTTCTCCGCGAAGGCCGGGTCGAGGTGGGCATCCTCGGCAAGGCGGCGCAGCCGGGCGATCTGCGCGGCTTCACGCCCCGGGTCACCGGCGGGGAGTCGGTGGTTTGCCTTCAGGAAGCCCACTTTTTGCGTCGCCTTGAAGCGCTCGGCCAGGAGGTACACCAAGGTGGCGTCGATGTTGTCAATGCTGGAGCGGATGGACAGCAGTTCAGCCATCACCGAATCGTCCACATGGCCTGCAAGCGAGCTGGCGGATGGATCAAATTCGTCGGCGCCAGGAGAGCTGGGGTTGTGCTGCGTCATGGCTCCAGTCTAGGGGAGCCGGAGGAACCACCGCGGGTGTGAAGCGCCGGTGCCGCCCATCTGACGGCACCGGCGCTGTCCGCGGCAGGACTGCCCGCAGGACTTCCTGCGGGTCAGGTTCCCAGGAGCGCGCGGTGCTCCTCCCGGCGTTTGGCCTGTTCGGCCGGGTCCGGCACCGGCAGGGAGGCGATCAGCCGGCGGGTGTAGTCGTGCTGGGGGTTGCCCATGACCTGGCTGCCGATCCCCTGCTCCACCAGTTTGCCCTTGTACAGCACTCCCACCCAGGAGGACAGGATGTCCACCACGGCAAGGTCGTGGCTGATGAACAGGCAGCCGAACCCGAACTCCTCCTGGATGTCCCGGAACAGCTCCAGGACTTTTGCCTGCACCGAAACGTCCAGGGCCGACGTCGGCTCATCAGCGATCAGCAGGCGCGGGTTCAGGCTCAGGGCACGCGCCAGTGATGCCCGCTGCCGCTGGCCGCCGGACAGTTCGTGCGGGTACCGTCCCGCGTACGACGCCGGCAGCTGGACCGATTCAAGCAACTCGCCAACGCGCTTGCGGGCCTGGGCGTCGCTCGGCCGGGTGTGGATGAGCATGGGCTCGGCGATGCATTCGCCAATGGTCAGCTGCGGGTTGAAGGAGGCGGCAGGGTCCTGGAACACGAAGCCGATGTCCTTGCGCAGGGGCTTGAACGTGCGTTCCCGGAGGTTCAGCATCTCGTAGCCCAGCACTTTGAGGCTACCGCCGGTGGTCCGGTTGAGCCCGGCGATGGCGCGGCCGATTGTTGTCTTGCCGGACCCCGACTCCCCCACCAGGCCGAAGACCTCACCCCTGGACAGGGTGAAGCTGACACCGTCAACGGCTTTGAAGGCCGGTGTCCCCAAGCGCCCCGGGTACTCGATCACCAGGTTGTCGGCGGCCACCAGCACTTCCTCATCCTGGTGGCGCCGCTCGGTGAGGCCTTCCGACGCCGAATTGCGGCCCAGGTGCGGCACCGCGGCAAGGAGGTTGCGGGTGTAGTCCTGCTTTGGTTCAGCGAAGAGCTTCTTCGCTGAAGCTTCCTCCACGACGTCGCCCTGGTACATCACCACCACCCGGTCCGCCAGGTCGGCCACGACCCCCATGTTGTGGGTGATCAGCACGATCGAGGTGCCATATTTGTCCCGAAGGTCCCGGAGGAGTTCCAGGATTTCCGCCTGGACGGTGACATCCAGGGCGGTTGTGGGCTCGTCGGCAACAATGAGGCCGGGGTTCAGCGCCAGGGCGGCCGCGATCACCACGCGCTGCTTCTGGCCGCCGGAAAACTGGTGCGGATAGTAGTTGACCCGGTGCTCGGGATCGGGGATACCCACCTTGCCCAGCGCCTCGATGGCCCGGGCTTTGGCCTCCTTGGCAGAGACCCGCCTACCGCCGTTGGCACCCGCGTGGGCACGGATGCCTTCGGCAATCTGCCAACCGACGGTGAACACGGGGTTCAGGGCGGTTGAGGGCTCCTGGAAGACCATGGCCACGTCCCGGCCGCGGATCTGGCGCAACCGGCCGGGGCTGAGGCTGATGACGTTGGCACCATTGATCAGCACCGCGCCGGAGCTCACAGCCGTTTCCGGGAGCAGGCCAAGGATGGTCTTGGCGGTGACCGTCTTGCCGGAGCCGGATTCCCCCACAATGGCCAGGACCTCACCCGCCTTGACGTCCAGGCTGACATCCTTGACGGCGTATACGTCGCCACCGTCCGTGGCGAAGGTGACCTTCAGGTGGTCGATATCCAGTACTGTCTTCCGGTCCTGGTCCTGACGGCCGGACACTGAACCGGGAGTTTCGTAACCGGGCTTCTCACTCACGGGTTGCTCAATTCTGTTTCGGTGCCGGATCCATGGGGAACGGCAGGAGTGGCCGGTACGGCAGCGGCTGCCGCCTTGCGGCTGCTGCGCTTGCGGCCGCGGAGCCGCGGATCGTTGAGGTCGTTGATGCTTTCGCCCACGAGCGTCAGCCCGAGGACTGTCCACACGATGGCGAGGCCCGGGAACAGCCCGGTCCACCAGATGCCCGAGGTCGTGTCGGCCAGCGCCTTGTTGAGGTCAAATCCCCACTCGGCCGCCGAGCTCGGCTCAATGCCGAAGCCCAGGAAGCCCAGCCCTGCCAGGGTAAGGATGGATTCAGACGCGTTGAGCGTGAAAATCAGCGGCAGGGTGCGGGTGGCGTTGCGGTAGATGTGCCGGGTCATGATGCGGATGTTTGACGCGCCCACCACCTTGGCGGACTCGACGAAGGGCTCCGCCTTGAGCCGGATGGTTTCGGCACGGATCACCCTGAAGTACTGCGGGATGAACACCACCGTGATGGAAATGGCCGCCGCCAGGATGCCGCCGAACAGGCTGGACTGTCCACCACTGATGACGATCGCCATGACGATGGCAACCAGCAGTGACGGGAAGGCATAGATGGCGTCAGCCACGACGACCAGGACGCGGTCCAGCCACCCGCCGATGTAGCCGCTCACCAGGCCGAGGATGACCCCGGCGAAGATAGAGAGGACCACGGCCACGATGATGACCAGGAGTGCCGTCTGGGTACCCCAGATCACGCGGGACAGGACGTCGTAACCGCCCACCGTGGTGCCCAGGAGGTGTTTCCCGCCGGGGGCCTGCTGGGTGGGGAAGCTGCCGTCGGCATCGGAAAGCTGCGCGAAGCCGTAGGGCGCCAGCAGCGGTGCGGCCAGCGCGGTGAGCAGGAAGATGCCGGTGAGGACGAGCCCCACCACCAGCATGAACCGTTGCAGGCCGACGCTTTTGTTGAAGTGCGAAACGACCGGCAGCCGCCGGAACAGGGAAGCCCGCGGGTTGGCGACGGGTTCGAGAGTTGTATTGGCAGACATTTCAGTACCTCACGCGGGGGTCGATCAGCGCGGCGATGATGTCCACGATGAAGTTGGTGACGGCGACGATGACGGCCAGCAGCACCACGATGCCCTGCACGGCGACGAAGTCGCGCGCCGTGAGGTAGTTGGCCAGCTGGAAACCGAGGCCTTTCCATTCAAACGTCGTCTCAGTCAGCACGGCGCCCCCGAGAAGGACGGCGATCTGCAGGCCCATGACCGTGATGATCGGAATCAACGCCGGTTTGTAGGCGTGCTTAGTCACCAGGCGGAACTCGCTGACACCGCGTGAGCGCCCGGCCTCCACGTAGTCCTTGCCGAGGGTACCGATGACGTTGGTCCGGACCAGGCGCAGGAAAACGCCGGCCGTGAGCAGACCCAGTGCCAGCGCCGGGAGGACCGCGTGGGACATGACGTCGCTGAAGGCGGCCATGTTTCCGCTGCGCAGGGCGTCCAGCCAGTAGATGCCCGTGGGCGCCTCCAGCGCGGTGAGGGACAGTTCGGTCCTGGTCCCTGCGCGGCCGGCGACCGGAAGCCAGCCCAGCCATACGGAGAACACCAGCTTGAGCAGCATGCCGGCGAAGAACACCGGGGTGGCGTAGAACAGGATGGCGAGGATCCGGAGCACTGCATCCGGCAGGTGGTCACGCCGGTGGGCGGCGACCATGCCCAGCGGGATGCCGACCAGCAGCGCCACGATGATGGCGTTGATGGAAAGCTCCAGCGTGGCGGACCCGTAGGTGGTGAGCATCTCGGTGACCTTTCGGTTGTCCGAAAGCGTGGTGCCGAAGTTCCCTGTGACCAGTTGGCCCAGGTATTCGAAGTACTGCACGAGCAGTGGCCGGTCGTATCCGGCGGCGTGGATCCTTTCCTGCAGCTGTTCCGGGGGCAGCCGTCCGCCCATGGCGGCGGTGATGGGGTCACCGGTGATCCGCATCAGGAAGAACACCATGGTGACGAGGATGAGAATGGTGGGGAAGATCAGCAGGAAGCGGACCAGGATGTACTGGCCCAGCCCGCCTCCTGTTTGCTTTTTCTTGGGCGGAAGGAGTGCGTCGGCGTCACTGGGTGGCGCGTCAATCAAAGTTGTCATCGGTACCTGGATTCGTGGTGACCGGGAGCCAGCAGTCCCCTCGTTGCTGGCTGATGACCGGCAAAAGGCGGGACACCGTTGCGGCGTCCCGCCTCTGGCCCGTCAGAGCCCGATGGGGGTGGAGTGCTTACTTGGACAGGACGCCAAGGCGGGTCTTGAAGGAGGGATCCAGGGTCTTCTCGACACCCTTGACGTCCTTCCCGGCCACCAGCAGCTGCGAGCCCTGCAGGAGCGGCAGCGTGGACAGGTCCTTGGCAACGGCCGTCTGGACGTCCCCGATCAGCTTCTGGCGCTCGGTCTTGTCCGGCGTGGTGAGCTGCTTCTGCACGAGGTCCGTGACGGTGGGGTTCTCGTAGTGGTTCTTCAGGAAGTTGCCGGGGATGAAGAACGGCGTGAGGTAGTTGTCCGCGTCCGAGTAGTCCGGGAACCAGCCCAGCTGGTAGACGGGGTAGGCGTCGGCGGTACGTGCCTTGGAGTAGGTCACCCATTCGGTGGACTGCAGGTCCACGGTGAACAGGCCCGACTTCTCCAGCTGCTCCTTGACCATGGCGTACTCGTCACCGGAGGACTTGCCGTAGTGGTCGGGGTTGTACTGCAGCTTCACGTTGACCGGGCCGGTGACTCCGGCGTCCGCCAGGGTCTTCTTGGCCTTGTCCAGGCTGGGCTTGCCGCTGCCGTCGCCATACAGGTCCTTCATCGGCTGGGTTGCACCAGGCAGACCATCGGGGACAACGGAGTACGCCGGGACATAGGTGCCCTTGTAGACCTGGTCGGAGATGGCCTGGCGGTCCACAATGTCAGCCATGGCCTGGCGGACGGCGAGTGCCTTCGCCGGGTTGGCTTCGGGAGTCTTGGCTCCGAAAGGCATGGTGTCGAAGTTGAAAACGATGTAGCGCAATTCGCCGCCCGGGCCCTTGTAGACCTTGACCTTGGAATCCTTATCCAGGTCCGCGGCGTCGGTTGCGGTCAGGCTGCGGCCGGCAACGTCAATGTTGCCGCCCTGGACATCCAGCTTGAGGTTGTTGGAGTCGGCATAGTACTTGATGACGGCACTGTCGTTGGCCGGCTTGCCCAGCAGTCCGTTGTAGTCAGCGTTGGCCTTGAGGCTGACAAGTTCGTTCTTTTTGTAGGAATCGATGGTGTAGGGGCCGGCAAAGGGCTTTCCGGCGACGATGTCCTCATCGCTCATCACCTTGTCCGCCGGGAAGACTTCCTCGTCGATGATGGGTCCGGTGTTGGTGCCCAGGACGCTGGGGAACACCTGGTCATTCCCTGCTTTGAGGTTGAACACCACGGTGGTGTCGTCCTTGACGTCAACGGACTTGAGGTTCGAGAGCAGGGACGCCGGCCCGTTGGGGTCGTCGATCTTCACCACGCGGTCGTAGGAGAACTTCACGTCCGAAGCGGTAAGCGCGTGACCGTTGGCGAACTTCAGGTTGGGCTTGAGCTTCACCGTGAACTCTGTGGGCGAGGTAAAAGACGCGGACTCAGCGATGTCCGGGCTGACTTCAGCCGAGCCGGGCTTGGAGTTCATCAGGAAGGGGTAGACCTGGTTCATCACCAGGAAGGATCCTGCGTCGTAGGAGCCGGCGGGGTCGAGGGTAACGACTTTGTCCGTCGTTCCGAAAGTGATGGCACCGCCACCGGCATTGCCGGTAGACGTTCCCCCGCCGCCGCCCGAGGGCCCTGTGCAGGCTGTCAGGGCCAGGGCGGAGATGCCTGCCAGCGCGATGGCGCGGTGCAGGGCCGTTGTGCTCTTGATCATCTGTGAACTTCTTTCCGATGAGTACGCGCACGCCCGCGGTCATAGGTTGATAGCCCCAGACGCCGGCGTGCAGTGCTGATCCCTAGATTGAATCAGAGAGTCAGCCCTCAGGACGGCCGTTTTTGTGAGTTCAAACACAAAATTTTCCTAAAAGTTACCCGGCGGAGCCCGGCAGCACCGTCAAGGGACGCCGCCCGGACACAGCAAAGCACCGCCACGGCAGAACCGTGGCGGTGCTGAAGGCGGATTGGTTACAGCGCGGCGCGCTGGAGCGAGCGGGCAGCGTCGATGGTGGCCTGCCCCAGCACGCGGCTGCCCTGGTAGAGCACTACCGTCTGGCCCGGCGCGACACCGCGCAGCGGCGCCACCAGACGGACCACCAACTGGGTTGCCGGGGCGCCGTCAGTGGAGGGCTCCATCCGCGCGGTGGCCGGAACCGGGTCCCCGTGCGCCCGGACCTGTGCGTAGCATTCGAACTCGGCGCCTGTCTCCACCTCGGCGATGGGCAGGCCCGCCCAGGAGACCTTGATGCCGCGGATCTCATCGATGGCCAGCAGCGCCTCGGGACCGACCACCACTTTGTTTTCCTTGGGCCGGATTTCCAGCACGAAGCGGGGCTTGCCGTCGGCGGCGGGGGTTCCGAGCTTGAGGCCGCGCCGCTGGCCGACGGTGAAGGCGTTGGCGCCGGGGTGCTCCCCTACCTTCGCGCCGGTTTCATCCACGATGTCACCCTGGGCCATGTCGATCTTCTCTGCCAGCCAGCCGGCGGTGTCGCCGTCGGGAATGAAGCAGATGTCGTGGCTGTCGGGCTTGTTGGCCACGGAGAGGCCCCGCCGTTCCGCTTCGGCGCGTACCTCGGCCTTGGACGGGGTGTCCGCCAGCGGGAACATGGAATGCTTGAGCTGCTCGTGGGTGAGGACGCCCAGGACGTAGCTCTGGTCCTTGGCCCAGTCCGCCGCGCGGTGCAGTTCCCGGTTGCCGTCAGCGTCCTCGATGACCTTGGCGTAGTGGCCCGTGCAGACGGCGTCGAAGCCCAGCGCGATGGCCTTTTCCAGCAGGGCTGCAAATTTGATGCGCTCGTTGCAGCGCATGCAGGGGTTCGGCGTCCGGCCGGCGGCGTATTCGTCAATGAAGTCCTGGACGACGTCTTCCTTGAAGCGCTCGGAGAAATCCCACACGTAATAGGGAATGCCCAGCACGTCGCAGGCCCGCCACGCATCCCGGGAGTCCTCGATGGTGCAGCAGCCGCGGCTGCCCGTGCGCAGGGTGCCCGGCATGCGCGAAAGGGCCAGGTGGACGCCGACGACGTCGTGCCCGGCTTCCACCGCGCGGGCGGCGGCAACGGCAGAATCAACTCCACCGCTCATGGCTGCTAGTACTCGCATGCTGGCTTTCTGTTGGGGGATGCCCGCTGCCCGGGGCCGTGCTGGACGTACCGGGGGCGGAAACGATCTTCGCCTATCCATTCTACGGCGGCAGGCAAATCAACCCGCTCCACACCCGGCGGAGCGGGCGCCGGGACGCGCCCGCCGGCGCTCAAGCGCCCGGGAAACCCTGCCGCGCCGCGGTGCCCGCGGTCTGGATGGAGGACTCGTGTCCGGCCATGCCGGCCTGGCGCGCCCGCGAATAAGCTTCGGGCAGCGCTGCAAGGAGGGCGTCGACGTCGGCCTCCGTGGAGGCGTGCCCCAGGCTGAACCGCTGGGCTCCGCGCGCCGTTTCCTCGTCCAGGCCCATGGCCAGCAGCACGTGGGAGGGGCGGGGCACCCCTGCCGTGCAGGCAGAACCCGTGGATGACTCGATGCCGGCAAGGTCGAGGAGGAACAGCAATGAGTCCCCTTCACAGCCCGGGAACGTGAAGTGCGCATTGCCCGGGAGCCGGCGGTCGCCGGGCGCCCCGCGGAGGACCGCCTCCGGAACACGTTCGCGGACGCCGTCGACCAACCGGTCGCGCAGGGCTGCGATCCGGGCCGCCTCGGCGGGCAGCCCGGCAGCGACAGACTCCGCGGCGGCGGCGAAGGCAGCGATGGAGGCGGTGTCCAGCGTCCCGGAACGGACGTCGCGCTCCTGGCCGCCGCCATGCTGTACCGGGGTGAGTTTGACGGCCCGCCCCAACAGGAGTGCGCCAACACCCACCGGGCCGCCGATCTTGTGCCCGGAGATGGACATGGCATCCAGGCCGGAATCCTTGAAGTGCACCGGCACCGAGCCGAATGCCTGGACGGCGTCGGAGTGCACCGGAACGCCGGCGGCGTGCGCAAGTTCCACGATCTGCCGGATGGGCTGGATGGTGCCCACCTCGTTGTTTGCCCACATGACAGTCACCAGCGCCACGGCGCCGGGGTTACGCGAGAGCTCCTCTTCGAGGGCCTGGAGGTCAACAACGCCGTCACCGTCAACCGGCAGCCACGCCACGTCGGCGCCTTCGTGGCGTTCGAGCCATTCCACGGTGTCCAGGACTGCGTGATGTTCGACGGCGGAGCAGAGGATGCGCCGCCGCCTTGGGTCTTCTGCCACCCGGGACCAGTACATGCCCTTCACGGCGAGGTTGTCCGCCTCGGTGCCTCCGGAGGTGAAGATGACCTCCGAGGGATGGGCGCCGGCCGCGGCCGCGATGGCCTCCCTGGCGTCCTCGACGGCACGGCGCGCCCTGCGGCCGGAGCCGTGCAGCGATGAGGGGTTGCCGGTCCGTGCCAGTTCACGCGTCAAGGCAGCGAGCGCGGCACCGGAAAGCGGCGTGGTGGCGGCGTGGTCGAGGTAGGCGGGCATCCTCCAATTCTATCGCGGCCGGTCCCGGTGGCCGCCGCGTGGAGCGGTCAGCTCCCGCCGGTAATCCGTGCGCAGCAGTGGCCTGCAACGGGGACAACCCGGTCCTCGGCGCCGCCACAGCCAACCGCAGCCCCCCGCAGGAAGGCGCCGTTCATGTCGCACACCACTGCCGCATGGGACCGCGACAGCCGGTGGAACGGGCAGTTGGGCAGCAGGTATCCCCCGTCGCCGTCGGGCTCCGGCTGATAGCCCGTTTCTGCCAGGAACTCTTCCAGGCCCGCAGAACCTTTCGCCAGTTCCCGGCCTTTCCGGAAGGCGACGGCGCGCAATGACTCCCCCACCGCCAATCCTTCGGCCCCGGTGGCCTCGATGGCCTCGGCCATCAGCTCCCCGGCGAGGTCGTAGTTCCGGTCCGGAACGGACGCTCCCACTTCACTTCCAACCGGCCGGTACATCTTGGCGGGACGACCTGACCCCGGTCCGGTCCTGCCGGCGGGTTTGTGGAATTCCACGGCCAGCAGGCCGTCCTGGACCAGCCTGTCCAGATGGAAGGAGACGGTGCTGCGCGCCATGCCGGCAGTTTCGGCCACCTCATCGCGTCCCAGCGGGCGGGGTGAGGCCGCGACCAGTTCAAAAAGCTGCAGCCTCTTGGCGTCGGTCAGCGACGCAACGGCAGCAATCCTGTCTGCCCAGGGAAGTCGGTACACGGCGCCTCCAATTCCAAAGTCAAGATGTCTTGATTATAGACCGTCAACTTTCTAAAATTGGCATACCTACTTTTAGAAGGAGAGCACCATGAAATCAGCATCGGCAATGCGGGCCCAGCATGCACCAGCCACCGTGCCGCCGGCGCGGCAGGCGTTCCTGCTGCTGCGTACCGTGTTCACCGTCGCACCGATCCTCTTCGGCCTGGACAAATTCACCAACATCCTCACGCACTGGACCATGTACCTGGCACCCCAGGCCACGGCCATCGTGCCGCTGCCGGCCCAGACCTTCATGTACATCGTGGGGGTCGTGGAAATCATCGCCGGCGTGGCCGTGGCGGTGCGTCCCAAATACGGCTCGTTGATCGTGGCCGCGTGGCTGGCCGGAATCATCATCAACCTGCTCCTGCTGGGCAGCTTCTACGACGTCGCGCTGCGTGACTTCGGGCTGCTGGTTGGCGCCTTGGCCCTCAACCGGCTGTCAGTGGGGACCAGCCGCACCACTGCGTGACGCCGCAGGCGTTTGCCGGGCGCCGGACATTGCAGCCACACGGACCCGCCGGCGGCTGAGCCCTCCAGCCGCCGGCGGTTTTGCGCCTGCGAACGGCAGGGACCTACGCGGCCGGCGGCACCAGCGGCAGGTACCGGGCCACGTCCTGGCGGGCCGCGCCAAGTGTTGCCGCATCCGGACAGGACACCGACACGTAGGCCGATGACCCGGCAGTGCCAAAAACCCTTGCCAGTACCGCAATGGCACGCCCGCCGGGGGCTGCCTGCTCCAGGGCCAGCACCTCCACATTCCGGCCGGGAGCCTCCGGGGTACCACCCCACTGCAGGGTTGCCGTCTTCAAGTACGCGGGCTGGATGGTTTCATCCAGGTACTGGAACAAGGCAACAGTGGACTCCCGGTCGTCACCGCGGACCAGCGCTGCCTGGCCGGTGGTGGCCCGTGCGGAAACGATGCAGCCATCGGCCTTGGCATATTGGCTGGCACCGGCCACGTTTTCCTTCGCCAGCTTCCAGCCCGGCGCACCTTTGAGGTCATCGGAGATTCCCACGGGCACGCCGGGAGCCAGGTCGCCGCCGGCAGCGAAGGGCATATCACGCGCTGCCACCGCCGCGGCATCATGGCCGGGGGTGATGGTGGGAGTGGCCAGCGCCGGAGTGCCGGAGGGGGCTGCGGTGACGGAGGGATCCCGGACGTCAACGCTGCATCCGCTCAAAAGCACGGCCCCCAGGCAGCCGATCACCAGGGCCGCTCCCCCGTGCCATGCCCTGCCGGCCCGCTCCGCCGTCGTCGGCATCTCCATCTCCACTCCGTCACATCCCCTTCAACCGGTGTTCGCACCGCGCACGCACGAGTCTAGACTCCGGCTTTCCGGGAACCCACCAGCCCGGGATGTTCGTTGTCACCGCAGACGCACCATCCATGCTGGCTAGACTGGGCGGGCGCTCCGCTTTCCCGCCGGGACTGAGGAAGCCGCGCACCAAGAGAAGGAAGATTGCTTGACCGAGAGCAGCAGCTCCCATTACCAGGTCCTTCGGGTGGCCGTCACCGCCACCGAGAAAGAAATCAAGGTGGCCTACCGCCGCGCGGCCAGGATGGCCCATCCGGACCACGGGGGCGACGCCGCAACGTTCCGCCGCGTAACCGCTGCCTATGAGACGCTGATCGATCCGCAGCGCAGGAAGGCGTACGACCGCTCCTACGGCGCGGGCACCGTCCGGGACGCTTCGTCCGACGACGGCGCCCACTTTGATGCCCCCGCCGCTGGAAGCCGGGCGTCCGCCACAGTCCGCCGGCCGGGCAGCGTCAGGAATACAGCGGGGGACCCGCCCGTCTACGTTCCCCCCTACGAGGGAAACGACGCTCCGCTCATCCCGCTGGCACAGGCGCGGCAGCAGGTTCACGGAATGCCTCGGAAACGGGGAATTTTCGGCGCCGAGGCCCGCATCCAGCGGGAAATGCGCACCGTGCAGCTGCTGACCCGGCAGGTGCTGCCGGCCATCCCCGCCGCCCGGCTGATCAACGGCCTGCAGTCGCCGGCGGACAACAGCCACATCGACCACGCTGTCCTTTCCGGCTACCGGTTGGCCCTGGTCAACTCGATGCTCCTGCCCAAGGGCGCCTATGCCTGGGACGGACGGACCCTCAACCACGGGGGCCGCGCGGTGGCACCCCCGCAGCTCGCCCGGGTGGTGTGGGCCATGCAGGACATCTTTCCCGAGCTCAACGTCACGGGATGGACCGTGGTGCACAGCCCCGACGGCAACCTCCACGAGCCGGTGATCGATCACCACCGCCGCCCCGCAGGAGACCTGGAAACCGTCCAGATCGTCAACGCAGCGGGCATGGTGCGGGGCCTGAAGGAATTCCTGGCGTCCGGCCCGGCTCCCAACACGGTGAACATCCCGGTCCTGGCCAGGCTCCTGCGCGGCATGCACTGACCGCGGGTAGCTAGGATGGGGAGGTGTTCCGCATCCTTTTCCATGAACCTGAAATCCCCGGCAATACCGGCAACGCCATCCGCCTTGCCGCGATCACCGGCGCCGAACTGCACCTTGTGGAACCCCTGGGCTTCGACTTCTCCGACGCGAAACTGCGCCGCGCTGGGCTCGACTACCATGACCTCGCCGTCGTCACCGTGCACAAGACCATCGAAGACGCCTGGGAGCACCTGCAGCCCGAACGCGTCTACGCGTTCACTTCGGACGGCACCACCAGCTATACGGACATCGCCTACCGTCCGGGAGATGTGCTGCTCTTCGGCCGTGAATCAGTGGGCCTGCCGCCGGAGATGAAATCCGATCCCCACGTGACCGCCACGGTGCGCCTGCCCATGTTGCCGGCCCTCCGTTCCCTGAACCTGGCCAACGCCGCCTCCATCGCGGTGTACGAGGCCTGGCGCCAGCAGGGCTTCGCCGGCGCCAGGATCTAGCCCCGCCGGACACCGGTTCACGCCGGCACGGAAAAACTTGCCGGCCGCCCCATCCACCCTCCACGCGGCACCGAATGACTCTTGAAGACATTCGAGCGGACCAAGGAGCGGCAGGTGACCTTACTGGAGGCACGTTCCAGGCCAGACAACCGCAGTCGGCACGGCACTGCTGAGGATCCGTCGCCCGGAGACTTATGCTTGGACGTAATGGAAACTCCCAACGCGCCGAACTCCGAAGGCTCCGCCGCGGTGACCGACCCACCTGCAGACCTCAGCCAACGCCTCTCGGCCCTTTTGGCGGGGATTGCCCGCGAGGACCAGGCGGCTTTCGCCGAGTTCTACCAGCTCACGTCCCGCAGGGTCTTCGGCATGGCGCGCCGCGTCCTGATCGACCCCGAGCTCAGTGAGGACACCACCCAGGAAGTCTTCCTGCAGGTCTGGCAAAACGCTGCGAAGTTCGATCCGCAGGCAGGCAGCCCGTTGTCCTGGCTGATGACCATCTCGCACCGCCGCGCGGTGGACAAGGTCCGCTCGTCGCAGTCCTCCACGGACAGGGAAGCCAAGTACGGTGCCAGTACGCAGGAGATCGATCACGACAGCGTGTCCGATGAGGTGGGCAGCAGGCTGGAGGCCGAGGCGGTGGTCCGCTGCCTGGGGACGCTGACCGAAACCCAGCAGGAGTCCGTGCGCCTGGCTTACTACGGCGGCCTCACCTACCGGGAAGTCGCAGAACGGCTGAACGCAGCAGTGCCCACTATCAAGTCCCGCATCCGCGATGGACTGATCCGATTGAAGACCTGTTTGGGGGTGAGTTGAGATGAGTGGAATGGATGAAAGCCGCGACGGCATGTCACGTGCCTTCGGGGACACCGTGGCCATGGACATTGCTGCCGGCCGCGCCGTCGACCTTGCTGAGCTCTACGCCCTGGATGCGGTCACGGAGCAGGAACGCGAAGCCATCGACCGTTACATCTCGACTGCCCCGGAAACGGAACGCCGGGCCTTCCTTGAGCGTGTCCGCCAGTCCCGGGAGGCCTTGGTCCGCACGTTCCGTGCAGAGGAGGAACCGCCGTCGGACCTGTTCCAGCGGATTGTCGCCCAGCTTCCCGCCCAGTTCCCCGGGCAGGACGGCCTGACTGGCGGAGGCGCACAGGCACCGGCCGGCAGTACGGCACTGCCTCCCCGGCAGGGGCCACAGGACGAACTGGCGGAGGCCCGGAAGCGCCGGGAGCAACGCCGGGGCGGATCCGGCACGCGCCGGTGGCTGGTGGGCGTGGCAGCGGCAGCAGCCATCGCCCTGGGTGGAGTAGGCGTGGGCGCGTACATGGCTGACCAGAACGATCCCGTCAACCAGGTGGCCAGGGCCAACGACCTGCGTGAGGCCTCCGTGAACGTCGTGGGCGGCGGCAAGGCAACCCTCCTGATCTCCGCGTCCGAGGACGCAGCCGTGGTGAAGATGAGCGGTGTGCCCGCTCCCCCGGCCGGCAAGGTCTACCAGATGTGGCTGATACCCAAGGACGGCTCCGCTCCGGTGTCGCAGGGCCTGATGGACGAGCAGGCGCTGTCCAAGCCTGCCGTGGTCCAGGGCATCCACTCGGCGGCATCGCTGGGCATCACTGTCGAGCCTGCAGGCGGATCCAAGGCACCGACGCTGCCGACGGTGGCGGCGGCCCCGCTGGGCGCGTAGCACCCGCAGTAACCGGAAACGCCTCAACCCAAAACGCCCCGTTCCTGCCACCGGAAGGAACGGGGCGTTTGGTTTAACTCAGAATCCCGCGATGGTGCCGGGCCCATTGATTGCCACCACATGGAACGCCTCCGCGCTGCGCCCCTCAGGGAAGCCGGCCCTGCCGGCGTTCAGGTGCATGCCCTGGCGGACGGTGGCCTCCATGGCCTCCACGTCCGGGTGCTGGCTCACATGGACGTGGATGGCGGCGAGCTTGGCTTCCACCTGGCCGGTGACGTCGACGAAGTGGTTTTCCCGTTCCCCGGGGCCGGCGTAGAGCCACAGCCACGGCAGCTTGTACGCTTCCAGGCCTGCTTCCGCCAGTTCCGGGTAGGCAAACGGGTTTTCGAGGGCCGGGTACACCGCCCGGGTCACCGCCTCCCCCACGGCCAGGTGGTCAGGATGGCTCTTTTGGATCCTTTCCCAGTTCCGTTCCGGGTGCATGGCAAGGACGACGTCGGGACGGATCTCGCGGATCAGCCGCACCACCCCTTTCATCACCTCGTGCGAGGCCTCGAGGTACCCGTCACGCTGGTGGAGGTAGTGGATGTCGGTGACGCCCACCAGTTCCGCCGCCCGGCGCTGCTCGGCGTCGCGCATCGCGATGATGTCGGCGCGGTGGGCGGGGTCGAAGCCGCCCGCGTCGCCGTCGGTCATGATGCAGTAACTCACCTGCACGCCCGCTGCCGTCCACGCGGCGATGGTACCGGCAGCGCCGAAGTCGATGTCGTCAGGATGTGCCGCAAAACAGAGCACCCGCCCAACCCGGTGGATATCCGGGTTGAACGGGCTCTGTGCCTGCTCGTGGGAGGCAGTCAAAGAATCAGCCTTTTCGTTTCTTGATCTCGGCGGTGGCCTGCGGCAGCACGTCGAACACGTCGCCGATGATCCCGAAGTCGGCGATCTCGAACACCGGCGACTCCGCGTCCTTGTTGACCGCAACAATGACCTTGGACGTCTGCATGCCGGCTTTCTGCTGGATGGCGCCGGAAATGCCTGCCGAAATGTAAAGCTGCGGGGAGACGGTCTTACCGGTCTGCCCAACCTGCGCGTCATGGCTGATCCATCCGGCATCCGTGGCGGCACGCGATGCACCTACGGCGGCGCCGAGGGCATCGGCCAGTTCCTCGACGGGGCCGAAGTTTCCGTCCATGCCGCGTCCACCGGCCACCACGATGCGGGCATCGGTGAGGTCGGGACGGCCGCTGGCCACCTTCTGCTCCCGCGCGGTGATCCTGGCCGCGGCCGCTACTGCCGGTACCTCCACGGTGGCGGTCTCCGGGCTGGTGGCGGCGGGAGCCGGTTCCGGAGTGACGTTG
Organism: Arthrobacter sp. NicSoilC5; assembly: GCF_019977395.1. NCBI lineage: Bacteria > Bacillati > Actinomycetota > Actinomycetes > Micrococcales > Micrococcaceae > Arthrobacter > Arthrobacter sp. NicSoilC5. The sequence goes on from NZ_AP024660.1 coordinate 1,456,564, forward strand.
TTGGCTTTGAGGGTCAGCACGGACACAGGAGTGGTGGCCTTGCAGGCGGTGTTGTAGGAGCCGGCAAGGACGGACTTGTGCGCGGTGCCGTCCGGATCCACGGCGACGACGTCGGTGATGACGCCGGCATTCAGGCGGATACCCAGCCGTGCCGCTATTTCCTTGCCTTCCGGCGAGTTGTCCAGGAGCACGATGCCGGCGCCGCTGCTTTCAGCCGCGGCGGCCAGGTAGGCCGCTTTGGGCGCCACCAGGAAGTCGTCCAGGTCATCCGTTGCCGGACGCAGGATGGTTCCCACGCCGTACTCGGCAAAGGTGGCGGCGGCGGCGTCGGACAGGTCTCCGTTGAGCGCCACGGTGCTCTCGCCGAGGGAACGCGCCAGGGTCAGCAGCTCGAGGCTGCTCTTCTTGAGCGAGGCGCCGGGGTTATCGATGAATACAAGTACTTTTGCCATGTCGGTGTCCCTCTTAGAGCAGCTTCTGGGCGGCCAGGAAGTCAACCAGCTTGATGCCGGCGTCGCCTTCGTCGGTGATGATGGTGCCTGCAGTCCTGGGCGGCCGCTCTTCCGCACTGGTCACGGTGGTCCAGGAACCGGCGAAGCCCACCTGGGCGGGGTCCACCCCGATATCGGCCAGCGACAGCGTGCTGATGCTCTTGCGCTTGGCGGCGATGATGCCCTTGAAATTGGGGTACCGCGGCTCGTTGATCTGGTCCGTCACGGACACAACGGCGGGCAGCGGCGCCTCCACCGTTTCGGAGGAGGTATCGGCATCGCGGCGGGCCGTCAGCCGGCCGCCGTCGACCTCCAGCGTGGAAGCGAACGTCACCTGCGGCAGCCCAAGCCGCTCGGCCAGCTGCGCCGGAACAAGGGAGGTCTCGCCGTCGGTGGATGCCATGCCGGTGATGACCAGGTCCACGTCACCCAGGTGGCGGACCGCGGCTGCAAGCGCAAGCGAGGTTGCCGCGGCGTCGGAACCGGCCAAGGCGTCGTCCGTGAGGTGGACCCCCTCGGTGGCGCCCATCTGCAGCGATTTCTTGACCGCGTTGACGGCTCCTGCGGGCCCCATGCTCAGGGCGATGACCTGGTTGCCCGCCTTGCTTCCGCCGCGTGCCTCCACCAGTTGCAGTGCTGCCTCGAGCGCGTATTCGTCAAGCTCGGACAGGATGCTTTCGTCGCGGTCCGCGGTATTGCCCTCCCCGTTGAGGTGACGGTCGAACTGGGCGTCCGGTACATGTTTGACCAGGACTACGATCTTCAATGTCTCTTCCACTGTTTCTACAGCAGCCTTCCATGCTTGTGGACAGCCAGCCGGGTGGGACATGGCCGCGAAATGCCCGGCAGGCGGGTAAACCCTAGCTAACCATATCGGCGCGTCCCGGCGCCCTCTTCCGTTAACCCCTGTGTCAGGCATTTTCCGGGACATGGCGACGGCGGCGCCCCCTCAGGTGGGGACGCCGCCGTCGTCATGTGCCTGGCGTTGATGCTGCCCTGCGTCAGCTGGCTGCAGCACCCAGCGTGACGTCGAACGTCTGCTCGCTGCCGCCGCGCTGGACGGTGATCTTCACCTTGGAGCCCGCAGGCTGTTCACGCACGGCCGCGGTCAGCTGGTTCGGTTCGCCGATGGTGAGGTCGTTGAACTTGGTGATGACGTCGCCAACCTTGATGCCGGCCTTGCCTGCCGCTGAATTGGGGTCAACGGTGGCCACGTCGGCTCCCACCGAGAATTCGGAGGATCCGCCCGCAGAGGCCTTGGCCTTGACGCTGACGCCGAGCTGCCCGTGGGATGCCTTGCCGCTGTCGATGATTTCCTGTGCCACCCGCTTGGCGTTGTTGATGGGGATGCTGAACCCAACGCCGATGTTGCCGCTTTGGGACGTTGAGGTGCCGGACCCGGCGGATGCGATGGCCACGTTCACGCCGATGATCTCGCCCTTGCTGTTCACCAGGGCGCCGCCGGAGTTACCGGGGTTGATGGCGGCATCGGTCTGGATCACGTTGATGGCGATGGAGCCCTCGCTGGAGCTTTGCTGGCTCTGGCCGCCGCCGGGAGGGGCGAACTGGAATCCCTGGTCACCGCCCTGGCTGTTGTCACCGCCCTTGGGCGCTGCGGACGATGCCACGCTGATGGTGCGGTTGAGGGTGGACACGATGCCGTCCGTGACCGTTCCGGTCAGGCCGAGCGGGGAACCGATGGCAATGGCGGTGTCGCCAACGTTGAGCTTGGAGGAATCACCGAGTGTGGCAGGGGTGAGTCCTGACGTGTCGTCAACCTTGATGACGGCGAGGTCGGACAGCGGGTCGGTGCCCACCAGCTTTGCCGGCAGGACCTTTCCGTCGCTGGTGCGGATTTCCAGGGTGGCATTGGCGGTCTGGCCATCGAGGGTCACCACGTGCGTGTTGGTCAGGATATGCCCCTGGTCGTCCAGGACGATGCCGGAACCGGTGCCCCCGGAGCTGCCGCTGGTGGCGCTGATGGTGACGACGCTCGGCGAGGCCTTCACGGCGGCAGCGGTGATGGCGTTGACATCGTCCTTGTTGTTGACGATGACAGTGCCGGGCTGGTTGCTGCTGCCGACGGTCGAGGTGCTGGACCCGGTGTTGCCAAACAATTCACCGGCACCAACCGTTGCCACTCCGCCGCCCACGAGCCCTGCTGCGAGGATGCTTGCCACGAGGGTGCCAACGCCGAAGCTTGCCTTCCGGCGCGGGGCATCCTTGGGGTTTGGCGCGAGACCGACACCTCCGTTGGGCGCTCCCTGGCCTCCGCCAGGCATAGCGTGGCCGTGCTGGTCCTGCTGCTGGCCATAATGTCCGGACTGGCCGTAGAAAGGCTGCCGCTGGGGGTAGACGGGGCGGGGTGCGCCCGGCAATTCCTGGGTTTCATGGGGCCCTGCGGGGCTGTGCTGCCGGTCCCCTGCGTTGTAGCCACGCTCCTGTCCCCCGGTGGCTCCGCCATTCCCATACTGAGCAGGTGCCGGGCGGTCTCCGGGCTGCTGCGGGCCCTGCTGCTGCCACGGGCTCCGGCTGTCCCCCTGGTTGTCCTCCGGGACCGGCCCTGGGGTTTGATTCTCAGTCATGGGACTTCCTTTCATGCTCGTCTGCCATTAACTATGACCCGTCCCGCTGGAACAAGCTCGGATGTTTGCTGAAAGCTTCCTGAATGCCGGGCCGATGGCTGTTGCGCCGCCGGAGCGTTTCGCTGGCGGCATATTCGGCCGCATGGACTGGCTGTGGGGTGCACCATAGAATCAAGATGAATTGCCACAGCGACCTGCGGCTTCACACCAAGCGTGGGGGCGCTGCTGGATTCGACGACTGATTCGTCCCGAATCGGTGTCAGGCGTGCTGAAGGGTTGCACATGCGGTCAAAGTTCAAACGTATCCTCGCCGTGATCGGCCTTGCCGGGCTGCTGGCGGTACCCGCCGGCGCCGCCTGGGCCGAAGACCCGGTAACCATTCCCTCCGGGACCAACATTGTTGATAACGCCAACGTGCTGGGCAGCCGGAAGGGTGAGGTCCAGGATGCGATCCAGAAGCTGCTGAAGGACCACAAGTACAACCTCTACGTGGTCACGGTAAAGTCCTTCGACAACCCATCCGACCCCACGGCCTGGAGCCAGGCTGTGGCCAAGACCAAGGGTATGGGCAAGGCGGACGTCATCCTTGCCATCGCCACCGACCAGGGCAAGTACTACTTCTCCCCCAATTCGGCCAGCGCCATCTACTCCAAGCGCTCCAACATCACCCAGAATGCGGTGGTGGCCAACCTCGCAGGTGGCAAGAAGGACTACGCGCAGGCAGCCATTGACACCGCCTCCGCCGTGGGCGACGCCGCCGGCGGCGGCAGCGGCAACGTCTCTTCCGGTAATGGCGCCGGAGCCGGCCTCCTGGTGGGTGCAGGCGTGGTGGTCGCCGGAGGCGGCGCCTACCTGTACTTCCGCAACCGCCGGAAGAAGGCCGCCGGCCAGGTGGCCTCCAGCGGAAGCTACGGCCCCCAAGGCGCCGAACTCGATCCGCTGGCATCCCTCAGCGTGGAGGAACTTCGCCGGAAGAGCGGTTCCCTGCTGATCGAAGCGGATGACGCCATCAAGTCCAGCGAGCAGGAGCTCGGTTTCGCCCAGGCGCAGTACGGTGATTCCGCGGTCGGAAACTTCACCAAAGCCTTGGCGGAAGCGAAGGCCCACATGACGGAGTCCTTCAAGCTGCAGCAGCAGCTCGATGACCACATCCCGGATACCGAAGAGCAGCAGCGGACCTGGCTGGGTGAGATCATCCGCCGCTCGGAGGCCGCGCTCGAGTCCCTCCAGGAGCAGAAGGCGGACTTTGACTCCCTGCGCGAGCTGGAGAAGAACGCCCCGCAGGCCCTGGCAGCCGTCAACGCCGGAGCCCGCGAGGCCGACGGCAAGATCTCCAGCGCCGAACAGTCCCTGCAGGAAATGCGGTCCAAATACGCGGACAGCGCGCTGGCACAGGTTTCGGACAACATCGTGCAGGCCAAGGAACGGCTCGCCTTTGTACAGAATGCGTCCGAAACCGCCCAGCAGAAGCTCGGTTCGGGCGAAGGCAGCCTGGCTGCCGTGGCCGTCCGTGCGGCCGAGGAAAGCCTGCACCAGACCAACGTCCTCCTGGATGCCATTTCCAAGGTCGCCACCAACCTCGACGAGGCCCGCAACGGCCTGGAAGCCGCCGTCGTGGACACGTCCCAGGACCTTGCCCAGGCGAAGGCAATGATCCAGTCCGGCACCCACGCGGAGCTGGCCGGCCCCGTAGCCGCGGTAGAGGCTGCACTGGCACAGGTAAAGACCGAAATCCAGGGCGGCAGGATCGACCCCATCGCCACCCTGCAGCGGGTGGAAACCGCACACCAGTCCCTGGACCAGGCCCTGACCGGCATCCGCGACCAGCAGGAGCAGGCCCGCCGCGCGCAGGCATCCCTGCAGCAGACCATCATGTCAGCCCAGGCCCAGATCAGCGCCACCTCCGACTACATCACCGCCCGCCGCGGCGGCGTGGGCACCGAGGCACGCACCCGGCTTGCCGAGTCCCAGCGGAACCTCGACTACGCCCTGTCCATCGCCCGCACCGATCCCGTCACCGCCCTCACCTATGCGCAGCAGGCCCACGCCCTGGCCGCGCAGGCCGCCCAGCTGGCCCAGGCCGACGTGGACCACTTTGACGGCTACGCGAACCAGGGCTTCGGCCGCGGCGGCATGTTCGGCGGCGGAGGCGGCGGCGGCCTCGGCGGTGCCATCCTGGGCGGCATCCTGATCAACTCCATCCTCAACGGGGGCCACGGAGGCTGGGGCGGCGGTGGCGGCTGGGGTGACGGCGGCGGCGGGGGCGGCTGGGGTGGTGACTCCGGCGGCTTCGGCGGCGGCGGGGACTTTGGCGGCGGCGACTCCGGCAGTTTCTAGAGACTTCCGCCGGATACGCCGGAAGATCCCGGCGGGCGGACAGACGCAGTACACCACTGTGCACCGGTTCCAGTGGTCAACACAGAGCAGGACGAAAGGCAAACACCATGGTTAAGCAGTCCATTTTCGGCCGGATCGCGCAGCTGGCGAAGGCGAACATCAACTCCTTGCTGGACAACGCCGAAGATCCGCAGAAGATGCTGGACCAGATGGTCCGCGACTACACCAACAACATCGCCGAAGCCGAGTCCGCCGTGGCGCAGACCATCGGCAACCTCCGGATGCTGGAAGACGACTACAACGAGGACATCAACAACGCCCGCGACTGGGGCAACAAGGCACTTGCCGCCTCCCGCAAGGCTGACGAGTTCCGCGCGGCCGGCGACGTAGCCGACGCCGAGAAGTTCGACAACCTGGCAAAGGTGGCCCTGCAGCGTCAGATGGCGGCCGAAAGCGAAGCCAAGGGCGCAGAGCCGAGCATCGCCTCCCAGCGCGAGGTAGTGGACAAGCTGAAGACTGGCCTGGACCAGATGAAGAACAAGCTCAACCAGCTGACCAGCAAGCGCAACGAGCTTGTTGCCCGGTCCAAGACGGCAGCGGCACAGTCACAGGTCCACGACGCCATCAAGAGCATCGACATCATGGACCCCACCAGCGAGGTGGGCCGCTTCGAGGAAAAGATCCGGCGCGAAGAGGCCAAGGTCCGCGGGCAGCAGGAGCTTGCAGCCTCCAGCCTGGACGCCCAGTTCAACCAGCTGGAGGACCTGGGCGAGCAGACGGAGATCGAAGCCCGGCTGGCGGCCCTCAAGGCTGGAAACTCCAAGCCTGCCCTGGGCGCCGCAAGCCCCGCATCGTCCGAATCGACCGTCGACGAGGCCGACTTCGACAAGCTCTAAAGTTCGGGGCACCGCCTCCAGCTGAAGACGCAATGGCCGGGACCGTGGTCCCGGCCATTGCTGCGTCCGCGGTGTGTAGCGTGGTGCCATGACTTCTTCTGATGGCACGTCCCTGGTTTGGCTGCGCGATGACCTGAGGTTGGACGACAACCCTGCCCTCGCAGAGGCCGCCGGCCGGGATGCGCCGCTGACAGTGGTTTACATCCTGGACGAGGAGTCCGACGGCGTGCGTCCCCTCGGTGGGGCAGCGCGCTGGTGGCTGCACCACTCCCTGGCAGCACTGTCCGCCGACCTCGAAAGCAAGGGATCCCGCCTGGTACTCCGGCGTGGTCCCGCTGGCGATATCATCAGTGACCTTGCCATCCGGACGAAGGCAAGCCACCTTTTCTGGAACCGCCGTTACGGGCAACCCGAACGGACAATCGACGCCGGGCTTAAGGACTGGGCGGCCGGGAACGGGATCGAGGCCGCCAGCTACCAGGCGGGCCTCCTCTTCGAGCCCTGGACAGTGAAGACCGGGGCGGGCGGACCCTACAAGGTGTATTCGCCCTTCTGGCGTGCGTGCCTGGCATCCCAGGACATCCGTGACCCCTACGAGGCGCCGGATGCGCTGCCCGGTCCCGCGCCTGCCGGGAAGGGCCTGCCCGGCAGTGACACGCTCAGCAGCTGGCAGCTCCTGCCCTCCAAACCCGACTGGAGCGGCGGGCTGGCCGCCACGTGGGTGCCCGGCGAAAAAGGGGCCCAGGAGCGGCTTGAGGACTTCCTTGACGGTCCCATCGAGGAATACGGCACTGGCCGGAACCTGCCCGGAACCGAGGGCACCAGCCGGCTCTCACCACATTTGCGCTTCGGTGAGGTGAGCCCGTTCCGCGTGTGGCGCGAGATTCGCCGCCGGCATCCCCGCAAGGTTCCTTCCGACGTCGGCACCTACCGGGCCGAACTGGGCTGGCGGGAATTCAACTGGCACCTGCTGTACCACAACCCCGACCTGGCGACCCGGAACTTCCGCCCCGCCTTCGACAACTTCCAGTGGGCCTCCCCCAGCCGGCAGGAGCTCGCCGCGTGGCAGCAGGGAAACACCGGCTACCCGCTGGTGGACGCCGGAATGCGGCAGCTGTGGCAGACAGGCTGGATGCACAACCGGGTGCGCATGGCCGCCGCGTCATTCCTGGTCAAGAACCTCCTGACCGACTGGAGGGTCGGGGAGGAATGGTTCTGGGACACCCTGGTGGATGCCGATGCCGCGAACAACCCCGCCAACTGGCAGTGGGTGGCCGGCTCGGGGGCGGATGCCTCGCCCTACTACCGGATCTTCAACCCGGTGACCCAAAGTAAGAAGTTCGACGCCGACGGCCGCTACCTGAGGGCGTTCATCCCCGAACTCCGGGAGCTCAAAGGCAAGGAGATCCACGAACCGTGGGCGGCGGACACCGATGGATACCCCCATCCGCTCGTGGACCTGCCCGAGTCGCGGGAACGGGCCCTGGACGCCTACCAGAAGCTCAAGGACGCCTGACGCCGCCCCTGCGGCGCCGCCCCGTCAGCGGCTGACCTTGCCCATCAGGGACGCGATGGGCCTCAGGAAGACCGGCCGGGCCAGGAACCAGGCCGCCACCATGACCGCCACGGAGGCGAGGAATACCCAGAAGCCAAACCAGCCGTCGTCGTCGCGGACCCCGTACATGTGGTTCAGGTTCCGCAGTGCGCCCGTGGTGAGCACCAGGAAGACGTGGACCACGATGAAGGCAACAAAGTAGATCATTACCGGGAAGTGGACGGCACGGGCCCATTCAATGGGGAACGCCTTGTTGAGGCCGGCTGCCTTCTTGGGCCAGGCTCCGGACATCCGCAGGCCCGTGATGAACGACAGCGGCGCTGCGATGAAGACGGTCACGAAGTATGCCAGCAACTGCAGGGCGTTGTAGTTGATCCAGCCGTCCTCGGTGGGCCAGTCCAGCGACGCGTACTGCAGCGCGGCTGACAGCGCGTTGGGGAAGACGTCCCAGCTGGTGGGGACGATGCGCATCCACTGCCCGGTGGCGAACAACAGGACCGCGAAGATGAGCCCGTTGAGGATCCAGAGGGCATCCAGGGTCAGGTGGAACCACAGCTCGAGGCTGATCTTGGTGGGCGCGTTCCTGGTGCGGATCAGGCCCTTGTTGTTCCTGGTCCAGTACCCGCTGGGCCGGGTGGTGGTCCGGACCTGCCACCCCGTGCGGATGATCAGGAGCAGGAAGAACGCATTGAGGAAGTGCTGCCAGGCCAGCCAGGCGGGGAATCCTACGGGCGCCTTGTCCGGAAGTTCGGACCGGCCCGGGTAGTCGGCGACAAAGGACGCCACGGCCGGCAGCCCAATGAGCAGCCTGGCCACCAGCACAACCAGGACCAGTGCCACGAGGACGGCGGGAACCATCCAGTAAAGCCGGGACCGCTTACCCGTCGCGGAGCCGGGCTTCTTCGTGGGTGTGGCCATCGAACAACATACCTCTCAGGAATGACGGGGGGCTGCCCGCAGATCGCGGGACCCTTCGAAAGAGAATACTAGGAACTGGGCGCATCCAAGGAAAAGAAAGGCCCCGACCGGCGTAACTGCCGGTCGGGGCCTTCATAAGTTGCGGGGACAGGATTTGAACCTGTGACCTCTGGGTTATGAGCCCAGCGAGCTACCGAACTGCTCCACCCCGCGTCGCTTGATCAACACTACCCTACTTTCGCGGCCGCCCTGACCACTTCTCCGCGAACCCGCCGTCACCGGTGGATCCGCCAGTCACACCACAGCACCCGGGAAAGGCAAAAGACCCGGACAAAGCAAAAGACCCGGACAAAGCAAAAGACCCGGACATTGTTTCCAATGTCCGGGTCTTTCCTCAGTTGCGGGGACAGGATTTGAACCTGTGACCTCTGGGTTATGAGCCCAGCGAGCTACCGAACTGCTCCACCCCGCGTCGCAAGAACTACTTTACCGGGAGGTGAACCGCAGGCCAAATCGTGGCGGCGTGACGTCCGTTACGCCGGCCCGGCACCCGGCCCTGCGGGGACCGGGTGCCGGGTGCCGCCGTCGTCCTACTGCCCTGCGGACGGGGACGGGGACGGTGACGGCGAGGACGACGGCGACCCGGAGGCAGCGGGGGCGGGGCTGGCCTCCGGAGCCGTGACCGGAATCTTGGCCTCGGCGTCCATCGCCTTCTTCAGCGCGGCCGCAACCTTCTTCTGTGCGTCGCCATAGGCAGCGAAGTCGCCGGCTGCGAGCGCCGTCTGGCCTGCCTGGATGGCGGAGTTCGCCTCGTCCAGGGCGGCCTTGAGCTGGGCCTTGGCGTCCGCCTCTGCGGGAGTGGCAGGCGCTGAAGGTCCGGCCGGCGTCTGGCCATTGTTGGCCGAATCCCCCGCGGCTGCGCCGGAATCCCCACCGAAGAGCTGCTTGAGGGCTGCATCAAGGGTGGGCGCGAAGCCCACCTTGTCGCCGAAGGCCACCAGCACGCGCTGCAGCGTGGGGTATGACGTCTCACCAGTCGACTTGAGGTAGACCGGCTGGACGTACAGGATGCCGCCGCCTACCGGCAGGGTGAGCAGGTTGCCGTTCAGCACGTCGGACGCGCCCTGCCGCAGCAGGTTAAGTGCCTGCGACACGGTGGGGTCCGAGTTGAACTTGTTTTGAGCCTGCCCCGGACCGGGCACCTGGGTTTCCGGCGGGATCTGCAGCAGCCGCAGCTTTCCATACCCGTCAGCCTTCACGCCGGCCTGGTTGCCTGCATCCGAATCAGCGGCGAGGAAGCCGTACAGGACGTTGCGCGCATTACCGTTTACGATCTGCGGGATGAAGGACGACGTCAGCTGGAACGCCGGCTTCTGCTGGTCCGGCATCTGCAGCGACATGTAGAACGGCGGCTGCTTTACGTCGGTGTCCACGGTGGGGTCCGCCGGCGTGCTCCAGGCGTCGTTGTTCTTGTAGAAGCTGGTGGGATCGGTGACGTGGTACTGCCCCAGCAGCTCGCGCTGGACCTTGAACAGGTCCTCCGGGTAGCGCACGTGGCTCATCAGTGCACCGGACATCTCCGAATACGGCTTCAGCGTTGAAGGGAAGACCTTCTGCCAGGCCTTGAGGACGGGGTCGGTGTCGTCCCAGGCATACAGGGTGACCGAGCCGTCATACGCATCCACCGTCGCCTTGACGGAGTTGCGGATGTAATTCACTGTGCTGTTCGGCAGGGCCACGGCGCGGCCGGAACTGGTCTGCGAATCAGCGGTGGCATCGGACAGCTGCTTCTGCTGCGAGTAGGGGAAGTATTGGCTGGTGGTGTAGCCGTCCACGATCCACTTGACGCGGCCGTCCACCACAGCCGGATAGGCGCCGCCGTCAACAGTCAGGTACGGGGCCACCTTCTGGACACGCTCGCGGGGGTTGCGGTCGTAGAGGATCTGGGACTCGGGGTTCACGCCATCGGAGAGCAGCAGGTCCGAGGACTGGAACTTGATGGCGTAGAGGATCTTGTTGAAGAACGAGCCAACGTTCGGCCCGCCGTTGCCCTTGAAGGTGTACTGGGTTTCCCCTTCCCCTTCCTTGCCGGAGGGGCGGTCCTGCTCGCGCGGCGTGGCGCCGTCCGGCGCACCCACGATCGAGTATTCAGGCGAGGATTCACCGAAGTAGATCCGCGGTTCGTAGGTGGTGTCATTACCCAGGACGCCGGTGGACGGAATGCCGGACTGCAGGAACTCAGGCTTGCCGTCGACGGTGAACTTGTTGCCCTTGGCCGCCACAACCCCGTAGCCGTGCGTGTATACGACGTGCTGGTTCAGCCAGCCCTGCTGGTTGGTGGCCACGTTCGTGGGGTTCAGCTCCCGCACCGCGATCACGGTGTCCTGGATCTTGCCGTTCACCTCATAACGGTCCACGTTGAGGGCCTTGGGGAACTGGTAGTACGGGCGGTACTGTTCCAGCTGCGCAAAGGCGTCGGAGATCAGGTTCGGGTCCAGGAGGCGGATGTTCGCCGTGGTCTGCGCGTCGGGTGCAAGCGCCCCGGTGTTGGCAGTGTTGGTGGCGTCGTAGCGGGTTTCCTGGATGCCGTCCAGGCCGTAGGCCTTGCGCGTGTTTTCGATGTTGCGCTGGATGTACTTGCTTTCCAGGGTCTGCTCCGACGGGCGGACCTGGAACTGCTGGATGACCCACGGGTAGACGCCGCCGGCCAGGATGGAGGTGATGATCAGCATGGCTGTGCCGATCACGGGCAGGCGCCAGCGGCCGATGACGGCAGCAACGATGAAGAGGATGGCCACCAGGACGGCAGCAACGGCGAGGATGGCCTTGGTGGGGATGACGGCGTTGACATCGGTGTAGAGCGCACCGGCCCAGCGGCCGCCGTTGCTCTGCACGGACGAATAGCGGTCCAGCCAGAAGTTGACGCCCAGGAGCACCAGGAACGCGGCGCCGGTGACGGCGATGTGGATCTGCGCTGCCCGGCTGGTGAACACGCCGCGCTCCATGAGCCGGATGCTGCCGTACAGGTAGTGGGTGAGGATGCCGGCGATGCCTGCGATCACCACCACGCTGATCAGGAACCCGGTGACGAACCCGAGGAACGGCAGGGTCATCAGGTAGAAGCTGATGTCCATGTTGAACTGCGGATCGGGTTGGCCGAAGCCCACCTGGTTGAAGAACAGCAGGACTTTCTGCCACTGGCTCGCGGCTGCGCTGCCCGCGAAGAGGCCGAAGAGGACCGGCAGGCCGATCATGACAATCCGGCGCACCGGCTCAAGCTGGGCCTGGTACCGGTTGAGGTTGTCCCGGACCTCAGAGTCCGGGGCGTAGACGGGCCGGGCGTTGTAGGCAATGCGGATGGAGAAGAAAACCGCCGCGAACATGATGGCGAAGCCGGCCGCGAAAGTGGCGATCTTGGCAAGGTTTTCGGTGATGAAGACCTCGAGGAAGCCCAGCTGCCGGTACCAAAGGACGTCGGTCCAGACGTTGGCGAAGAAAATGAAGCCCACTACCACCAGGGCAACGACGATGAGGGTGGGCGTCAGGGCTCCCCGTCGCGATGGGGGCCTTCCTGTGGACGTGGTGCTGGCGGGACGGGACAAACTGGGTACCTCATAGCTGGTCGTCGAGACATTCGAAGCGTGCGAGCGACGTACGGTACCGGTCAAACGGCTGGTTTCGTCCGTCATCAGTGCCACGAGTGGCGGTAAAGCTTAGTTCCTGTCGAAACTGTTTGGGCCCAGTCTATGCATGGCGCAGGCGGCCTATTTGCCCGTGCACGCCGGAAGTGCGGATGTGTCCTGCCCGCTCCCGGCCAGTTCCACCGCGTGCCGTGCTTCCGCGAGGTTCTCAACGCGGACTACCTGGAGGCCGTCCGGGATGTGTCCGGCAACCTCGTCGCAGTTGGCGGCGGGCGCCAGGAAGAGGGACGCGCCGGACGAGCGCGCACCCCGCATCTTCTGGCCGATGCCGCCGATGGGTCCCACCGCACCGTCCGGCGAAATGGTGCCGGTTCCCGCGATGTGCTTGCCGCCGGTGAGGTCGCCCGGCGTCACCGTGTCGATGATGCCCAGCGAAAACATGAGTCCGGCGCTGGGGCCACCCACCTTGTCCAGGGAGATCTGCACCTGGAAGGGGAAAGTGAACAGGTACTTCAGCATGACGCCGAGAATGAAGCGGCCCTGCCCGTTGTCCTTGGGTGTCACCTCGAGGGCAACAGGCTGGCCGGCCCGTTCCACCGTCACCGCGGCCGGGGCCCCCTTGCCCGCAGCCAGTTCATCCTGGATGACGGAAAGTGAGCTGATTTCCTTGCCGTTGATGGACTTGAGGATGTCCCCCTGCTGGATCTTGCCCGCAGATGCCGAGTCCTTGGACAGCCCCGCGGCCTGGAGCTGCTGGCCGAAAGGAATCTTGAGTTCGTTCAGGGCGGACGCCACCGCGTTCTCTTGGGACGTGGCCATGGCCACCGCGCTCTGTTCCTGGGCCTCCTCCTTGGTGGTTCCCGTGGGATAGATCAGTTCCACCGGGTAGACGGCCTTGGAGTTGTCCAGCCACGCGGAGAAGGCGTTCAGGATGCTGACGGAGCCGGTGGGGCCGCCGTCGACGTACACCGTGGTCAGGTCCAGGCTCCCGGCAGCGGGATAGGTCTCGTGCCCGCTGACGTTGATCACCGGATGCCCCTGGCTCTCCCCCAGCGTGTTGTAGGTGGGCCCGGGCGACTCGATCACGTAAGGCACCGGAAGGGTGCCCACGGCAATCCCCAGCCCCAACGCCGCCAGCCCGGCAACCATCATGGTGGAAAGCCGCCTGCCCGGGCGTCCGCCGTCGGCCGCCCTGGCGCTGCTGCCCGCGCCTGCCGCGCCGCTTCCGCCCGGGCCTTCCGGCGGACTGCCGGCCCCAAAGGGTCCGGGGCTGGAGAAGGGGGAAACATCGGGAACGTGGTCCTCGGAGGGGTGTCCGCCACGGGTTGTAGTCACCCCACCAACAGTACGCGGTGGCGGCGCGCCGGGGCGCTTTGCCTAGAGCGAACGACGGCGGCGGGCGGCAGACAGCCGACCCCCACCGGGGTACCGTGAAGGTTGATCAACAGTCACACCATCGATCGGCGGGACCATGACCTCCAACCCACTCAATCCGTCCAACGGCGACGACACCCCCAAGGATCCGTTGACCGAAATGCTGCAGAACCTGATGGGCGGCAAGGGGATGGAAAACTTCGACCCCTCCGAACTCGCCAAGGCTGCCGGCCTCCCGGACGACCCCAACCTGCTGGCCCAGATGTTCTCCCAGGTGCAGGCCATGATGAGTGCACCGTCCGAGGGCCCGGTCAACTGGACGCTGGCCCATGACAACGCCCGGCGCGTTGCCGCCGGCAGCTCCGACCCGTCGGTTTCGGCCCAGCAGTCGCGCGAGGTGGACGAGGCCCTCCGCCTCGCCGAGCTGTGGCTGGACCCGGTCACTGACCTGCCCGCCACCGGCCTCATCGGCAAAGCCTGGTCGCGCGCCGAATGGGTGGAGGCCACCCTGGGCACCTGGAAGCGGCTGACCGAACCCGTGGCCAACAGCATCGCCAATGCGCTGTCCTCCGCCATGACGGAGCAGATGCCGGAGGAGATGAAGTCCATGATGGGCGGCGCCTCCTCCATGCTGCAGAACATGGGCGGCGCGATCTTCGGCATGCAGCTGGGCCAGGCCATCGGCGCCCTGTCCAAGGACGTGGTGAGCTCAACCGATATCGGCGTCCCGCTGGCCGACCTTGAAATGGCACTGCTGCCGGCAAACGTTGCCGCCTTCGGCGAGGGCCTGTCCCTGCCGGAGAACGATATCCGGCTGTTCCTTGCCGTGCGGGAAGCCGCCCACGCCCGGCTCTTCGTGCAGGTGCCCTGGTTGCGCGGACACCTCCTGGGTGCGATCGAGGCCTATGCCCGCGGCATCCACATCGACACCTCGCGCATCGAGGAACTGGCCCGCGACCTGGACCCGAGCAACCCGGAGGGCATCCAGGAGGCGTTGTCCCAGGGGGTGTTCATGCCGCAGCGGACCCCCGCCCAGGAACAGGCCCTGGAGAAGCTCGAGACGGCGCTCGCCCTGGTGGAGGGCTGGGTTGACGAACTGACTGCGGCGGCCACCGAGAAGGTGCTGCCGTCGGCCGGGGCGCTCCGGGAAACCGTGCGGCGGCGCCGGGCAACGGGCGGTCCCGCTGAGCATGCCTTCGCCTCCTTGGTGGGGCTGGAGCTGCGGCCGCGCAGGCTTCGAGATGCCGCAACCCTCTGGGCCACGCTGAAGGACGAACGCGGGATCGAGGGCCGGGACGCCATCTGGCACCACCCCGACCTGCTGCCCACGGCCGAAGACCTGGACGATCCGAAGGGTTTCAGCTCACGCCGCAAGCTCGCCGAGGCCAGCGACAGCGAAGTTGATGACGCCCTGCAGAAACTGCTGAGTGGCGGGTTTGACGATGCCTCCGCTGAAGACGGCGGAGCCGCGGACACCAAAGATGCCGGGGACAAGGACGACGATGACGGAACCGGCCAGCCCAAAGGCTGACATATAGAGACCCAAAGAAAGACCCCGGTGGGCCAGGATTTCCTGGCCAACCGGGGTTTTTAGCATCCGATCGGTGTTCCGGACATGGGCTGGCCGGCGACGCCGCTGCCGGCCGCGCCGTCCTTCTCCAGCCCCTCCAGCCCCCGGGACGTCGCGAACGAAACGCCCTCCAGGAATGCTTTGGCCCGCTGGGTTTCCGGATACGCCTCCAGCAGCTTCCAGAACGCGGCGTTGTGTGAGGCCACCAGGAGGTGGGCCAGTTCGTGCAACAGGACGTAGTCGATGACCCATTGGGGCATCGGCCGCAGTTTGTCCGACAGCCGGATGGTTCCGTCGGCCGGCGTGGCGGAGCCCCACCGGGAGTTCTGGTTGCTGACCCATCGGACGGACGTGGGCGCCGGCCTGCCGCCGAGGTACTGTGCCGACAGCTGTGCGGCGTGGGCTGCAAGGGCATCATCGGTGGCGGGGCGCCGCCGCCCGGCTGCAGCCCGCCGCTCCCCCTGCTTGTGCAGCTTCGCCAGCATGCGCTGCACCCACTCCCGTTCCTGGGCAGCAGTGAAACGCGCCGGAATGGCGACCACCGCCGTTCCGTCCTCCCAGAATGCGGCTACCGTCCGCGTCCGCCTGGCAGAACGCCGCACCTCAACCGGAGAACCGTGGGATGTGGTCAGTGATGCTGCCTGCGGCGTGCCGCTGCTTGCCGGGCTGCCCCGCCTCACAGGACGGAACTTTCGACCAGGACCCGGAGGACGTCTTCACCGTACTTTTCGAGCTTTGACGGGCCGACGCCCGCGAGGCCGGCGAGCTCCTCCAGGGACGCCGGCCTGGCTTCGGCAATGGCGGTGAGGGTGGCATCGGTGAAGACGACGAACGCAGGGACGTCCGCCGACTGGGCCACCTCGCGGCGCCAGTTTCGCAGGGCGTCAAAGGTCTGTTCCTCGTACGTGGGGGGACAGGCGTTGCAGCGGCCCACCTTGCGTTCGGCCCCGGTGGCGAGCATGGTCCCGCAGACCCGGCACACAGCGGGCGCGGCAGCCTTCCGCCGGGGCGGGGTTCCCTTTCCGCGGGCACTTGAACTTGCCACCGAGTCAGGCCGCAGCCCGTCCAGGAACCGGGACGGCTTCCGGTTGGCGCGGCCGCCGGGAGTCCGGGCGGTGCTCCACGAGAGGGACAGGTGCTCACGGGCCCGGGTGATGCCGACATACAGCAGCCGGCGTTCCTCATCCACCGATTCGGGAGAATCCGCGAAGGAAATGGGCATCAGGCCCTCACTGAGCCCCACCAGGAAGACCGCGTCCCATTCCAGGCCCTTGGCTGCGTGGAGGGAAGCGAGGGTCACGCCTTGGACGGTGGGCGCGTGCTGGGCCAGGGAGCGTTCCTGGAGTTCGTTGACGAAATCGGCCAGGCCAAACCCGGCACCACGGTTTTGGACGAGTTCATCGGCGAGCGCCACCAGCGCCGCGAGCGACTCCCACCGCTCACGCAGGGCTCCCCCGCTGTGCGGGGCAGAATCCGTGTACCCGAGGGACGAGACGATGTCCCGGACCAGCTGGCCCAGGGGTTCCGGTGTATCGGTTTCGGAAACGGCGCGGGTGGCTGCGCGCAGCTGGAGGATGGCGTCCCGGACCTCCTTGCGGGCGAAGAAGCGTTCGCCGCCCCGGAGCTGGTAGCCGATTCCTGCCGCCGCGAGCGCCTGTTCGTAGGCTTCGGACTGGCCGTTGGTGCGGAAAAGGACGGCTACCTCGCTGGCGGGAGTCCCGGCGTCGAGCAGTGCCTTGATCTTCTGCGCCACGGTGGCGGCTTCGGCCTCGTCATCCGAGCATTCGGTGAACTGGGGCGCCGGGCCGGCGGGGCGCTGCGCCACAAGCTGAAGGGGAGCTGCCCAGGCGGCGTCAGCGGCAGGGCCACCACTCCGTCGGCCGGCCAGCAGGTCATTGGCCAGTTTCACCACCTGCGGGGTGGAACGGTAGTCCCGGACGAGCTTGACCACATTGGCCTGCGGATAGCGGGTCTTGAAGTCCAGCAGGTGCCTGGGCGATGCGCCGGTGAAGGAGTAGATGGTCTGGCTGGCGTCGCCCACCACGCACAGTTCGTCACGGCCGCCGAGCCACAGCTCCAGGAGCCGCTGCTGCAGCGGGGAAACGTCCTGGTACTCGTCCACGACGAAGTGCCGGTACTGTTCCCGGACCGTGGCAGCAACCTTCTCGTCCTCCTGCAGGATGCCCACCGTGATCAGCAGGACGTCCTCGAAGTCGATCACGTTGCGGTCCGTCTTGACGTCCTCATAGGACTGGAAAACACGGGCCACCGCAGTAAGGTCGAACCCGCCGGGAGCGCCCCTCCCCTGCGCGTTTTCCAGGTAATTGGCGGGGGTAAGCATGGACACTTTGGCCCACTCGATCTCAGAGGCAAGGTCGCGGATGGAGGCCCGGTCCGTGCTGAGCCGGAGCCGGCGGGCGGCCTCGGCAAGCATCTGGGCCTTGTGGTCCAGCAGGTTGGGCAGCGTGCCGCCCACGGCCTGCGGCCAAAAGAACTGCAGCTGGCGCAAGGCCGCGGCGTGGAACGTCCGGGCCTGCACATTTCCGGCACCGAGGTCGCGCAGCCGGCTCCGCATTTCTGCCGCCGCCCGGGCAGTGAAGGTCACGGCGAGCAGGCGCTGAGGGCTGTAAACGCCCGAGTGGACGCCATAGGCAATGCGGTGGGTGATGGCACGGGTCTTGCCGGTTCCCGCGCCGGCCAGCACGCACAACGGGCCGTTCAGCGTACTGGCCACCTCACGCTGTTCTGCGTCCAGCCCCCCAAGGATCCGGTCCTCAAGGGAGGCTGCTCCGTCAAAATTTTCTGTAGTCACTTCTGCTGCTTTGTTTCTCGACTACCGCGTGCTGGAGTCTGGTGGATGGAATAACTTAGTCGCCGGTCCGGTCCTGTATCCGGCCGCCGTACCAGTGCTCAATGAGGGAGCGGGCAATGGAGAGCCTGCTGGAAATGGTGATCTCACCACTGAGCACCGCTTCCTGGAGTTCCTCGCGACTGAACCAGCGGGCCCTGGTGACCTCCACGCCGTCGGGCGTTGCCTGGGCGTCCTCGGTGACGGCGGTAAATCCAAGCATAAGGGAGGCCGGGAACGGCCATGACTGCGAGCCGAGATACTGGCAGGCAGTGACCCGGACGCCGACCTCTTCCTGGATCTCCCGGACCACAGCTTCCTCCAAAGACTCCCCCGGCTCAACAAACCCGGCCAGGGTGGAGTAATTCCGGGCGTCCACGGGGCCACCCCCGCCAAGGAGCAGACGGCCGTCCGGGCCGACGACCGTGACGATGATGGCGGGATCGGTCCGTGGATAGTGCTCAGAATTGTCGGCCGGGCACCGGCGTACCCAGCCGCCGGCTTCAACGTCCGTCGGTGTGCCGCAGCGGGGGCAGTGTGTGTGGGCCGCATGCCAGTTGGCGATGGCGCTGGCTTCCACGAACAGGGCTGTGGAGGTGGCGGTCAAGCCTGCTGCGACGTCCCGGAAGCCGGCCCAGGACGCATCCGCGGGAATACCGGCGGTGCCGGGTTCCGGAGGTGCAGGCAGGACGAACAGCAGCAGCTCGGTCCCCGCCGGAACGTCCGAAGCAGGCAGGGCGGATCCGAGGTACACCACGAGCTCCGGCGCTGATCCCGCCGCTTTGAGGTGTGCCAGGAGTTCCCTGGCCCCGGTCAGGACCAGGTTGCTGCCGCGCACCAGGCCTTGCCGGCCTGACAGTACTGCGGCCACCGCGTCCGGCCCGGCCAGCAGGTCATCAATCATTCCGGCCCTGATGCGGGCGGCTGATCCGCGGTCCACCAGTGCCGGCCTGACCGGCAGCAGGGTGTCCACCAGATGGTTCGCCGGCAACGGCGCCGGTACAGCCTGGTGGACGGTTACAGCGGACTCCGTGTGGCTCATGCTTCCACCGTACTGACTGCTACAGACATTTCACATTTCGGCCGGGCCCCATCGGCCCCGGGGTGCCCCCTAATTCCAGCTATCTGGAGACTCGCCGCGGCCAGACCGCCGTCTGGGACGGCGCGCAATCTACCGTGGAACGGTGAGAAGAAAACCGATTGAACTGGCGGCGATTGCAACCGCGGCAGTCCCCGGACTGACCCCGACAGCTGTTAGCTCTGCGCCGGACGACCCCGCGGACTTCGACTCGGCCCTGCTCCTCGATTCCGAAGGCAAGCGTTGGCGGGTCCGGTCGCCGCGGCACGCCGAAGCCAGCGCACGGCTGGAAACGGAGTTCCTGGTGCTGCGCGCCTTCGCTCCCGCTGTCCGGGCGGAACTGCCGTTCCTGATGCCAACGGTCGCCGGCAGTGTCCGGCTTGGAAGCCTGACCACCTTCGTCTACTCACACCTGTCCGGGAGCACGCGCAGCGTTGAAGAGCTGACCTCGGGACCGTCAGGGCTTGCCCGCGAAATCGGTTCCGCGCTGGCCGCGGTCCATGACCTCCCCCGGTCGCTGGTCAGCAATGCCGACCTCCCCAGCTACACGCCCAATGAGTTCCGCCAACGGAGGCTGAACGAACTGGACCAGGCGGCAACGACGGGCAAGATCCCCGCCGCACTGCTGCGCCGCTGGGAACATGCCATGGAGGACGTATCCCTGTGGAGGTTCAACCCCTGCGTTGTCCACGGCGACCTGCACGAGGACAACCTGCTGGTGGAGTCCGGCCGGGTGACTGCGGTAACCGGCTGGACGGACCTGCGCATCGGCGACCCCGCAGACGATTTCGCCTGGCTGGTGGCCTCCAACGAACAGGACTTCATTGATGCCGTACTGAAGTCCTACACGTCCAGCCGCCGCGACGTGCCGGACCAGCACCTGCTGCGCAGGGCCGCCCTGTCAGCCGAGTTTGCCTTGGCGCAGTACCTGGTCAAGGGCCTCGCGGCCGGCGACCAGGACATGGTCAGCGAGGCCGAGGGAATGCTCGAGAGCCTTGCCAGCGACATCGCCGAATTCGGCGGCCAGCCGATCAGTGTGGAGCCGCTGCCGGCGAAGGGCACTCCCGCCGGACCGGCAGCAGCCGTACCGGCGGCGGCCGGAACGTCCGCTGCCGTCCCGGCCCCCTTGCATGGCAGTTCCGCGGTCAGTCCCGCTGTGACGGTCATCCCGGTCCCCGCCGAACCGGCAGCAGACACCACGCCGGATGTCCCGGCGCTGGCGGCAGTTCACGCACAGCCCGCCGTCCACGTGGCCCCCATCCCGGCGGAGCCTGCCCCCACGGGTGCTGAGGCCGCGGAGGTGCGGGCCGGTGACACCAAGGCGGCGGACGACACGTCCACGGCAGCTATCTCGGTCATCAACGCGAACCGGAGCTGATCCGGACAGGCCGCCGTGGCGTCCCTCAGGTGCGGGCCCAGCCTCACGACCGGGTAATCGCAGCGGCAACGATTCCTTCCAGGTCGGCTGCCGTCCCAAGGTCGTGCGGCCGCACTACCGCGTTGTCAGCAACGTAGAAGAATGCCGCCCGCACTTCCTCCAGCGGAACATCCTTGAGCCGCGCCCATGCCAGCCGGTAGACCGCCAGCTGCACCGCCCGGGTCTTCAGCTGCTGTGCGGACGGCCGCCGGCCGGTCTTCCAGTCCACCAGGTCCCAGCGCCCGTCGGCGTCCTGGAATACTGCGTCCACCCGGCCGCGGACCACCACTTCGCCCACCCTGGTTTCCACGGGAACCTCGACGAAGGCCGGTGACCTGTCAGCCCATGGGGAAGCCTTGAAGGTGGCCACCATCTCATTAAGGTCGTAGGCAGCATCGATGTGGTCGTCCGAACCCGGTGCTTCGCCGAGGTCCAGCATGCCGGCCTTTCCGAAATACTCCTCCACCCAGGCATGGAACGCCGTTCCCTTCCGCGCCGACATGCCCGGTTCGCGCGGCACAGGGCGGCGCAGGCGGCCCAGCACTGCCGTGGGGTCGTCTCCAAGGTCAACAAGGGTGGAAGCCGATATATGGGTGGGCAGGTGCACGTCCTGGCCACCTGACCTCCTTGCCCTGCGATCCAGCAGCAACGCAGCTTCGCGTGCCCAGCCTGCAGCGGCCCCCGTGAGGCCTGGCAGTGGACGGCCTTCCTCTCCGGGCTTGCCCGCCTGCCCTGTCCCCCCAGTCCGAGGCGGCCGGGCGGAACCGGCGGCCAGTAGTCCGAGCACCTGCTGCGCCGCCGTTTCCATGGCCGTCCTGCGCCCGCCGGCCAGGCGCAGGCGTTCACCCGTGCGTAGGTCGACGGGTCCTTCAAGGGGATCGTAGGGCCAGCGGGCTTCTTCCGTTTCCTGCGTCAGCGGGCTCTGTTGGGGCAACGCTGCCTCTTCCAGCGAGAACGGATGGACCACAGCCGGCACCCGGGATCCGCCATCAGCCGGTTGCGTGAGGGCTTCCAGTTCCGCGAGGAACGGGGACATTTCCGCGCGGCCGGCCCGCGATCCCACCCAAGCGGCACTGGACACCCACAGGACATGCTTGGCCCTGGTGTAGGCGACGTAAGCCAACCGCCGTTCCTCCGACTCCCCGTGGGCCTGCACGCCGGCTTTGTACTCTTTCTCGGCATCCAGCCAGCCTTTCTGGTCCGGCTGGTCGAGGTCCCACTGCGGCAGGTCTGCCCGGTCCCCACGCAGCGGCCAAGGCAGCGCAGCAGAGCCGCTGCTCCAGCGTGAATCCCGGTCGCTGGGAAAGGCGCCCGCGTTCATCCCCGGGACAAACACGACATCCCACTCCAGGCCCTTGGAAGCGTGCACCGTCAGCAGCTGCACGGCTTCCCGGTTGACGTCGCTGGCCGGCGCCTCCAATCCGTTTTCCTCCGCCGACGCAGCCTCAAGCCAGGACAGGAAAGCGAGGATGTCCACCCGTTGGGAGGTGCGGAGGAACCCTGCCGCCGCATCCTGGAAGGCGTCGAGGTTGCGGCGGGCCTGGTGGATGCTGATTCCGGGGCGGGCGGCCACCTCGATGTCCAGCAGCATGGCCCTTTCGACCTCCCCCAGGAGCGTGGTGAGGTCGTCCCCGAGGTAGCCACGAAGTTGCCGCAGCTCGGCTGACAGCCTGGCCAGCCTGCTGCGCGCCTCCGTGCTGAGGGTGCGGCCATTGGACGAGGTCCATTCGTCCCGGGGCAGGAAGTCCAGGGCCTCCACCAGGCTGGCTCCGTCGGTCAGGTCACCCTCGAGGATGGGGGCATCTGCTTCGTCGTTGTCCTGGACGTCGTCATCGAACCCCTGCGCGGCCTTCCCCCGGCTGCGTGCCAGCTGGCTGGACCAGTCGCGCAGGGCCATGAGGTCGGCAGGTCCTATCCGCCACCGGGCACCTGCGATAAGCCGCATGAGGGCATCAGACCGGCCTGGGTCTGCAAGGACGCGCAGCGTGGCCACCAGGTCCACGATTTCCGGGGTGTCCAGGAGGCCGCCGAGGCCCACGATTTCATAGGGGATGCCCCGGGCCTCGAACTGGCGCCGGACGGGCTCCATCTGCGCGCGTCGGCGGCACAGCACGGCGAGCGCAGGGGGCTCCGGTGTACCGTCCGGCTTCAGCTCGAAGTCCGTCACCCGGTACCGCAGGACATCGTCAGCCAGGGCAGCAGCTTCCTCTACGTCGCTGGCGAAGCGCCCCAGCACCACGGTTCCGTCCACGGCGTGCGGGCTCGGTTGCAGCGGCGGTACTTCAGCAGCGGCCGGCCTGCTTCCGGCAGGTCCATGCTGCGCAGCTGTCCGGCCAAGGGATTGGGACATGACGTTGGCAGCTGCGAGGATCGACCGGCCGTTCCGCCATGCAGTGGTCAGGAAGGAGGTGGGCGCGGGCGCCCAGCCGGTTCCGTCCTCCGCTTCCCCGGTGCGCACGGGAAACTCGCGAACGAAGTGGAACAGCTGCCCCGCCGAAGCGCCGCGAAAACCATAGATCGACTGGTTGGGGTCGCCGACCGCCGTCACGGCATGGCCGCCGCCAAAAAGGCGGGAAAAGAGCACCAGCTGGGCATACGACGTGTCCTGGAATTCGTCGAGCAGAACCACTTTGTATCTTTGGCGTTCCATCTGGGCCGCCAAAGGAACATCCTGCGCCACCTTGGCAGCGAGGGC
Organism: Arthrobacter sp. NicSoilC5; assembly: GCF_019977395.1. Lineage (NCBI taxonomy): Bacteria > Bacillati > Actinomycetota > Actinomycetes > Micrococcales > Micrococcaceae > Arthrobacter > Arthrobacter sp. NicSoilC5. The sequence continues at coordinate 1,479,969 of NZ_AP024660.1, forward strand.
CACAAGGTCGCCGAAGTCGAGCGCCCCGCGGGCCCGTTTGGCGGCGGCGTAGCGGCCCACCATGTCGGCGACGCTTGCCCGGGTCCGCAGCATACCGCCGAGGTCCAGCGCCGCCTTTGGTGTGTTCCTCTTCTTGTCGGCCAGGTACGGCAGGGATTCAAACTCCGAAAGACGCGCCATCAGCCACGCTTCCACGTCTTCGGGTTCCTGAAGGTGTTCGGCGCATTCACCAGCCAGCTGTATGACGGCCTTGACCAGGGTGGACTTTGCGGCGCGGAAGTGCTGGTATTCGCCGTCGTAGGCTTCAACCACCTCGCTGGCCAGCTGCCAGGCCTGCGCACCCCCCAACAGAACCACGTCCCGCTCCACCCCGAGCCGCAGGCCGTAGTCGGAAACGATGCCGCTGGCGAATGAGTGGTAGGTGGACACTTTGGGCTCCAGGGCGTCACTGCTGAGCAGCCCCGCCGGGAAAAGCTCCCGGTGGTCGTCCTTCGCGGCAAGGCGCTGCAGCGCCAGGAGTTTTGACCGGATCCGGCTGGCGAGTTCACCCGCAGCTTTGCGGGTGAAGGTCACGCCCAGGACTTCCTCAGGGGTAACCCATCCGTTGGCCACCAGCCATACCACCCGGTCCGCCATGGTGGCGGTCTTGCCCGATCCGGCGCCCGCGATGACCAGCCGGGGCGCCAAGGGCGACGAGATGATGGCGGATTGCTCGGGCGTGGGAGTGTTCTTCTCGCCGAGCAGCAAGGACAGTTCTTCGGGGCTGAAACGCACCGCCGGGGTGGCTTCCACAGCAGGCAAGGCCCCACTCATTCGGTCACCTGCCGTCCACGCACGCACAGCGGGCACACCTCGGGAAGACGGCAACCATGACCGCCGTGGCTGCCCTTGGCAGGATCGTGCCGGGCAATGAATTCACGTCCACCCATGACGGCTGCGGCCTCCTTGACCATGTCCAATGCCCAGTTCTCCTGTGGGTCGAGTGGTTCCTGCTGTTGGATCGCTGGACTTTTTGCCCCGGTCCCGAGCTGCGCCAGCACGGCCCCGCCGGACAGGCCCTGGCCACCGCCGGAAGCGTCAAACCCGCCCGCGAGCACTGCTGCCTGGTACGCGCCCAGCTGCGGATGGCGGGACAGTTCGTCCTTGCCCGGCTGCCTCTTGCCGGTCTTGAGGTCCACCACTACCAGCCGGCCTTCCCCATCGATCTCCAGCCGGTCCACCTGGCCGCGGAGCACGGCGTCCCGCGGCGGAGCTTCATCCACCGCCACCCCTCCGAGGGCCACTTCGAAGTCCTGTTCAACACCCAGCAGGCTGCGGCCCTCGTCCCTCATGGACAGCACATACTGCGCCAGCTTCCGCACCATGGACTCGGCACGCTGGAAGTCCAGCCGGCCCTCCCAATTGTCCTTCATGCCCAACGCAGGCCACCGGCGCACGAGTTCGGCAACGTACTCGGATCCGGATGCGTCCGGCATGTCCTGCGCGATGGCATGCACCAGGGTGCCCAGGCTTCGGGCGAAGTCCGTGGCAGGCTCCCCTCCCGCTGCCTGGACGAACCAATCCAACGGCGACTTCTGCACCGTCTCCACCTTCGACGGGGACACGGACACAGTTCCCCCGGGCGGGACCACAGCCTCGGATGTGGTCAGGGGGGCGAGTCCCCACCAGCTGCCAGGGTGGGCTCCTGCCACAGCTGGTTCGGCCGCTGCGAGCTGCGCCAGGACCCTGGCGGCTTCCGCCGCCTGTGGCGCCGCGGCATCGAGCTGGGCATGCTGCCTGAGCTCCGCCACCAGGGCGCGGAGTGTCATGGGCCGTTCCACCTGGGTGAAAGCCCGGCCCCCGGCTTCCGGCCCCAGGGGTGAAACAAAATCCAGGAACGACGACGGTTGGTGGTCCTCCGACGAAACCGCCGTGCAGACCAGCAGTTCGCGTGCCCTGGACACCGCCGTGGAGAAGCTGCGGAGTTCGTCATAGCGGATATCCCGCAGGCGGCTGAGGGGATCGCGCTGCAGGGCATATTGCGGGCCGTGTTCCACGGCGTCCGCGTACAGGGTGCTGCCGAGCAGTTCACCGCGGAGCCTCGTATTGGGCCACACCCCCTCCTGCAGCCCGGCAATGATCACCACGGGCCACTCCCGCCCTGCCGCGCTGGCCGGCGTCATCAACTCCACAGCGTCATCGAGCTGGGCCCGGGCGGCGAGGGTGTCCATGGGGAGCTCCTGGTTCAGGAGATACTCCAGGAACTGTTCCGGCCCGGCGCCGGGCATCTGGTCCACGTAGCGTTCCGCGGTGTGGAAAAGCGCCATCATCGCATCAAGGTCGCGGTCAGCCCGCGCCCCATGCGGTCCGCCCGACAAAGCTGTCGCTGTCCAGGCCGACGACAGGCCTGTTGAGTCCCAGAGCGCCCACAGTACCGACTCGGCGTTGGCCCCCGGGAGTCCGGCTGCTTCCCGCCCCGCACGGATCATCCGCGCGGTGCGCCGTGCTGCGCGCCCTTCGATCCCCAATGCGCCCAGCGCCCCCGACTCAAGCAGGGCCTGGACCAGCAGCGCATCACTGGCGCGGCCCCCGCCGCCCAGGAGTTCCTCGCGCCGCAACGATTGCCGGAGCCTGCGCAGCTCAATGGAGGTAGCGCCGCCGATGCGGGAGGTGAGGAGGGACACCGCGGCTTCGGGCGTCAAAAGCTCCGGATCCAGCGCAATGGCGAACGCATCGAGGAGCGGACGTACGGCTACCTCATCGCGCACCGCGGATTCAGCCACGGGCACCCGTACGGGAATGCCCTGCCCGGACAAATAGCGCTGCAACTCGCTGACCTGGCCGCCGTTGCGCACGATCACTGCCATGTCCGCAAGATCACGGTTGTGGTTGATGTGCTGGTCCAAAATCCGCTGCGCAACGTACCGCAGCTCATGCACCGGAGTAGGGACAAGGTGGGCCTCGACGCTGCCGGGTTCGCCGGCATCTCCGGGCCGGCTGAGGCGGCGGGCCAGTTGGCCGCCTGCCCGCTGCGAGATTCGGCCTGCGACGTTCAACCACGCCTCTGCCACTGCAGGCGCCAGACCGTGGGCATGCCACAGCGGACGCTCGAGGACAGCCGATTGTGCTGACAACAGCCGGGGCAGTTCAGCCACCAAGTCCGGCCGGGCGCCCCGGAACCCCTGGACCACAGTGTCCGGGGACGACGTCACGTAGCAGTCTTTACCGGCGGCGATATCCGCCAGCAACTCGAAGATGGCCGGGTTTGCTTCCTGGATATCGTCCACCAGGACAACCTGCAGCCTGGCACGTTCCGCGGCAAGGAATTCCGGCGCGTCCTGGAAGATCTGCCGGGCGGCCGTGATGATGCCGGCGGGGTCAAAGGCTTCGGGCATCCGCAGGTCAAGGACGTCCCGGTACTCGGCGTAGAGGCGCGCCGCCGCCTTCCAGTCCGGCCGGCCACAGGCGTCCGCCAGTTGCGCAAGGTCTTCAGCTGTGCGGCCCGATTCAATGATGCGGTCAAAGAGTTGCCGCACCTCCTGGCGGAACCCCCTGGTTTCCAGGGCGCCATCAAGATCGGACGGCCACGGCAGTTCCAGGCCGGGCAGCCTGTGGCCCTCAAGGAGTTCCTTGATGATGAGGTCCTGTTCGGGGCCCGACAACAGGCGCGGCGGCCTGGACAACGGTATAACGCCTTCAGCCTTGGCGCGGCGGATCAGGTCGAATGCGTACGAGGCCCATGTCCTGGCAGGAGTGGTGCTGAGGCTCCTGTCCAGCCGGGCAGTGAAACGGTCCCGCAGGAAGTCGGCAGCAAGCCGGGTGGGCGCAAGGATCAGCGTGCGTTCCGGATCCACGCCGTCGCGGAAGACCCGCTGAACCGCGGCCTCGACGAGGACGGTGGTCTTTCCCGTGCCTGGTGCACCCGGAACCAGGACCGGTCCGGAGCCTTGGGTGACGTCAACCGCTGCCTGCTGGTCGGGTGTCAGCAGGAGTGACTCGGCGTGCACCCGGCGGGGCGGCAGCAACCGGAGGGCACTGCCGCCGTCCGGGCTTCCGGGCATGGGGAAAGCCGGCTCCCTGCCTGCTTCCGGCTCCTGCCGGTGCGGGTCCCAGGGTCCGGTCAAAGGAATCGTTACGGTCACAAAATCATTCCATCATCAGGCACCGACAACCTGTGGAGCCGACGCTCCAGTTCCTCGGCAACTGCGTCGATACTGTCAAAATCACTGTCTGTTGGTGCCCAGCGTGCCGCGCCCAAATCCACCCGCCACCGCCCCTCCCCCGTGCGGAGGTAGGAACTGTAGTCGCCAACCAGCGGAGTGCCTTCTTCAAGGTAAAGCAGCAGGGCCTCGGCCTCGTGCCCGGGGGGTGCGTGGCCGCTGGCCTTCAGGACGCGCCACCAAGGGACGGCGCCACCGTGATGGCTCATGACGGAACCGACCTGGCGCGGGCCGCCCGCACCCAGGAGCTCGGCAACGTCCCCATAGGATACGGCCGCCCCAGGCGGTACCAGGCCCACGACGGCCAGGACCGCCTGGACGTACTCATTCCGCATTGATCCAATCTAGCCGCAGTGGCGTTCCCCGGAATTGTCGGTGGGTCCCCTTAGCGTTGAAGCATGAGTTCCTGGAACACCCTCCCCCGCGCAGCCTTCGATCTGGAAACCACCGGCCGCAACTCGCGGGCGGCAAGAATCGTCACGGCATCAATCACCGTAGTGGACCACCAGGGTGAGGTCATCAAGGAGCATGAGTGGCTGGCCGATCCGGGGGTGGAGATCCCCGTGGAGGCCAGTGACGTCCACGGCATCACCACCGAACAGGCCAGGCGTGAGGGCCGCCCTGCCCACGAGGTCACGCGTGAGGTGGCCACAGTCCTGCAGGAACTGTTTGATTCCGGCACCCCGGTGATCGCCTTCAACGCAAGCTATGATTTCACGGTCCTCGCCGCCGAGTCGGCCCGGTACGGGATTCCGCAGCTGAGCCGGTTCCCCGTCCTGGATCCCTACATCATGAACAAGCAGGTTGACCGCTACCGCAAGGGGAAGCGGACACTCACCGCGCTGTGTGAGGAGTACGGGGTGGTCCTGGACAATGCGCATACCTCCGCGGCGGACGCCCTGGCCACCCTCAGGGTGCTGGATGCCATGGCGGGCAAGTTCCCCAAGCTGATGATGCCGGCCAGCCAGCTGCACCAGCTTCAGGTGGACTGGGCGGTCAGCCAGGCATCGGACTTCCAGGAGTACCTCCGGAAGACGAAACCGGCCGCCGTGATCGAGGGAGACTGGCCCGTGCTGCCGCCGCAGGATGCTACGGCAGGTGGCTTCTAGTTGCGCCCGTGCTTCTTCAGTGGGAGGCATGTCACAGTCACGCCGCTTAATAAAGTGCGGGCTTGAAGCAAGGGCATCGTTCGCCCCAAAAGCGTAATAGCGCTGCAACTGCGGGCACTATTAGCCGTGGGGCGGAATGATATTCGGCCTTACAGCGGATGGACTTCCCTTTGTTCGCCTAACCTCCGGTATTCGCCCAGGTGAGACAATAAAGTTTTGCGGTCACCCCTGCCGCGGACAGCTGGACCAGCGCCGGGCAGGTGCCAGGCGCCACAGCGCTGCCTTGCGGCCCGGTCGACTTATGCCTCATATGAAAGTGACAACCTGATGAAAATCAAAGCGATGAAATGGCTCACTACCGCTCCTGTTGCAGTGGCCCTCGCGGTTTCCCTTGCAGCCTGCGGTGGCGGGTCTTCCCAGCCCAGCGGCACCCCCACCGATGCCCTCGCCGGCAGCGACCAGCAGACGCTGGACAAGTACACCACCGCCAGCGTCACCCCGATCGACAAGATCGACAAGTCCAAGCTCGGCCTCATCACCGAAGGCACCCTGCGTGTAGGAACCCTCTCGGACGCCCCGCCCAACATCTTCATCGATCCCTCCGGCAAGTTCACCGGCTACGACAACGAACTGCTGCGCGCCATCGGTGACAAGCTGGGCCTGAAGGTTGAATTCGCCTCCACCGATTTCTCCGCCCTGCTTTCCCAGGTGGCCAACAAGCAGTTCGACGTCGGGTCCTCCTCGATCTCCACCACCGACGCCCGCCGGAAGACCGTTGGCTTCACCAACGGTTACGACTTCGGCTACATGGCTGTCGTCACCAAGAACGGCTCCAAGGTCAACGGCTTTGCCGACCTCAAGGAAGGCGTCCGCATCGGCGTCGTCCAGGGCACTGTTCAGGATGACTACGTCACCAACACCCTCAAGCTGGAGCCTGTCCGCTTCCCGGACTACAACACCGTTTACGGCAACGTGAAGAACGGCCAGATCGACGCCTGGGTGGCCCCATCCCAGCAGGCGACCGGCCAGGTCAAGGACGGCGACAACACCAAGATCGCCGAAAAGGTTGTGAACACCCAGAACTTCACCGCGTACGCAGTGAACAAGGACAACCAGCCCCTGATCGACGCCCTCAACTCCGGCCTGGACGCAGTCATCGCCGATGGGACCTGGACCAAGCTGACGTCCGAATGGTACAAGGACCGCCCGACCGTTGCTGAGCAGACCCCGCAGGGCTGGAAGCCGGGCAGCAAGGCCGTCCAGATCCCGGCCGCCAAGTAACCAGGGCGTTCCATGGATATCCTCAAGCAACTCGCTGACACTTTCCTTGACTGGAAGGCGATGGGCGAAGTCATCCCCAAGATGTTCGCCGTCGGTTTGCCGAACACCCTCGTGCTCGCCATCATCTCCGGCATCATCGGGACAGCCCTCGGGATGCTGCTCGCCCTGATGGGGATCTCCCGGAACGCAGCAGCGCGCTGGGTCGCACGGGTCTACACCGACATCCTCCGCGGCCTTCCGCCTGTCCTGACCATCCTGGTCATCGGATTCGGATTCGGTCCGATCGTCCGTGAATTTACGGGTTCGACGAGCCCGTATCCGATGGCGGTCGCAGCACTGTCCCTGATGTCCGGCGCCTACATCGGGGAGATCTTCCGCTCCGGCATCCAGAGCGTTGACAAAGGGCAGCTGGAGGCATCCCGCGCCCTGGGGTTCGGCTACGGTGCATCCATGCGCCTGGTAGTGGTTCCCCAGGGCATCCGCCGGGTGCTTCCTGCCCTGGTCAACCAGTTCATTGCGCTGATCAAGGAGTCATCCCTGGTCTTCCTCCTCGGCCTGTTGGCCAGTGAGCGGGAAATCTTCCAGATCGGCAAGGACGCGGCAGCCACGACCGGCAACCTTTCGCCCTACGTGGCGGCCGCCGTCTTCTACCTGGTACTCACCATCCCGTTGACCCACTTCGTCAACTACATCGACGCCCGGTTGCGCAGCGGCCGGCCCGAAAAGAAAGAACCGGACGACGCCGCAGCCGTCGTTGGAAAGGGAGCCCAGGCATGAGCGAGTTCGCATCAGGAACGCTGAGCGCCAAGAACATCCACCTTTCCTTCGGCAGCAACCACGTGCTGCGGGGCATCGACCTGCATGTGCCCCAGGGCACCACGGCGTCTGTCATCGGCCCGTCGGGATCCGGTAAGTCCACCCTGCTGCGGGTCATGAACCGGCTGATCGAACCCGACCAGGGGGACATCCTGCTGGACGGCCGCTCGGTCCTGAAGGACAATCCCGACGAGCTCCGCCGCCGGATCGGCATGGTGTTCCAGCAGTTCAACCTGTTCCCCCACAAGACGGTGGAGGAAAACGTCTCGCTGGCCCTGCGCAAGCTGCGCAAGCTCTCGAAGGAGGAGGCGCGCAGCGAGGCGCTGGAACAGCTGGACCTGGTGGGCCTGAAGCACAAGGCCGAGTCCCGCCCCGCCAACCTTTCCGGCGGCCAGCAGCAGCGCGTGGCAATCGCCCGTGCACTGGCCATGAAGCCCGAGGTGATGTTCTTCGACGAGGCCACTTCTGCCCTGGACCCCGAGCTGGTCAAGGGTGTCCTGGCCTTGATGACGGACCTCGCCAAGGGCGGCATGACCATGGTGGTGGTGACCCACGAAATGGGCTTCTCCCGCAACGTCTCCGACGCCGTGACGTTCATGGATGCCGGGGTCGTGGTGGAGTCCGGGCCGCCTGAGCAGCTCTTCACCGAGCCAAGGACAAACCGGCTCAAGGGCTTCCTGTCGGACGTCCTCTAACGCCCCGCACGCAAAGAAAATCCCCGGCTGCAGCCTGCAGCCGGGGATTTTTCTTAGGGGACGACGGCGGGGCTAGCCCTGGGCGGCTGCGGCCGCCTTTGCCGCGGCAGGCAGTGCGTCGTAGATCCGGTTCATGGCGGCGTCGTCGTGGGCGGCGGAGAGGAACCACGCCTCGAAGACCGACGGCGGCAGGTAGACCCCGGACTCCAGCATGGAGTGGAAGAACGGCGCGTAGCGGAACGCCTCCTGCGCCTGTGCATCGGCGTAGTTGTGGACCCCGTTGGAGGAGGTTCCAAAGGCCACCGAGAACAGGTTTCCCGCGAACTGGATCGAGTGGTCCACCCCTGCGGAGTCCAGCGCGTTGGAGACGGCGGAGGAGAGCTCCAGGGAACGGACGTCGATGAAGGAGTAGACATCGCGGGTGGCGTGGGTCAGGGTGGCAACGCCGGCCGCCATCGCCACCGGGTTCCCGGACAGCGTACCGGCCTGGTACACGGGGCCGGTGGGCGCGAGGTAGTCCATGACGTCGGCACGGCCGCCGAGGGCCGCCGTCGGCATTCCACCGCCGATGACCTTGCCAAAGGTGAGCAGGTCAGGGGTCCATGGGTTTTCCGCATCCGGCGCACCGCCGGTGAGGCCCCAGTAGCCCGAGTAACCGGTGCGGAACCCGGTCAGGACTTCATCGACGATGAGGAGCGCGCCGTGCTCCCGGGTGATCTGCGACAACCCAAGGTTGAATCCCTCGGCAGGGGTGACTACGCCCATGTTCGCCGGCGCGGCCTCGGTGATCACGGCAGCGATGTTCGGCCCGTGCACGGCGAAGGCTTCCTTGACGGCGGTGAGGTCGTTATACGGCAGCACCAGCGTTTCCGCGGCGGTTGCTTCGGTGACACCGGCGGAGCCGGGCAGGGCGAGGGTTGCCAGGCCGGAGCCCGCGGCAGCCAGGAGTCCGTCCAGGTGGCCGTGGTAGCAGCCGGCGAACTTGATGATCAGGTTGCGGCCGGTGAATCCGCGGGCCAGCCGGACGGCGGTCATGGTGGCCTCGGTGCCGGTGGACACCATCCGGAGGCGTTCGACGGCGGGAACGCGCTCCTGGACGATAGCTGCCAGGTTGGCCTCGTCCGGGGTGGACGCGCCAAAGGAGAGCCCCCGGTCGACGGCGGCGTGGACCGCCTCCAGCACGGCCGGGTGGGCGTGGCCCAGCAAGGCCGGGCCCCAGGAGCAGACCAGGTCCACGTATTCCTTGCCGTCGGCATCTGTCAGGTACGGTCCCTTCGCGGAGACCATGAAACGCGGGGTCCCGCCGACGGAGCCAAAGGCCCGCACCGGCGAGTTGACGCCGCCGGGCATCAGCCGGCGGGCGCGGTCGAAGAGTGCCTCGTTGCGAGGATTGCTGGAAGTCATGGTTTCTATTCTCTCAGTTAGCCGGGAAGCTCAGTCAGCCGGCGAGCAGTTCCGCCACCCGGGGCGCCACCGCCGTGCCCATCAGTTCGATGGAGCGCATCATGGCGCTGTGCGGCAGCGGACCATTGCTGTATTTCAGGTCGAAGCGGTCAACACCCAGGTTCCGCTTCAGCCGGACGATTTTTTGGGCCACCGTTTCCGGTGATCCGACGTAGAGGGCCCCTTCTGCGGAACAGAGGGCATCGAACTCTCCGCGTCCGGCCGGACCCCACCCGCGCTCGGCCCCGAGCCTGTTCCGGAGTGCCAGCCAGTGGGGATAGAGCTCTTCCCGGGCCTGCTCATCCGTGTCGGCAACATGGCCCGGCGAGTGCGTGGCCATCTGCTGCATGGGATGTCCATATTTCCCCATCGCCTCGCGGTAGAGGTCGGCCAGGGGCCGGAAGCCCCGCGGCTGGCCGCCGATGATCGCGAAGATGATCGGGTAACCGTACTGGGCGCACCGCAGCACGGATTCGGGGGTGCCGCCCACGCCGATCCAGGTGGGCAGCAGGTGGTGCTCCAGGGGCGGGTAAACGCTCAGCCCGTGCAGGGCGGGACGAGTGCGGCCTTCCCAGTGCACGGGTTTTTGCGCCCGGACCTTGTCGAACAGTTCGAGTTTTTCCTCGAACAGGACCTCGTAGTCCGCCAGGTCCAGCCCGAACAGCGGGAAGGACTCAATGAACGATCCGCGCCCGAGCATCACTTCGGCCCGGCCGTTGGAGATGGCGTCCACGGTGGCAAAGCGCTGGAACACCCTGATGGGATCGTCCGAGCTGAGGACCGTCACGGCCGATCCGAGCCGGATGCGGGACGTGCGCGCCGCGGCGGCGGCCAGGAAGACTTCCGGCGCGGAGACGGCGTAGTCCTTGCGGTGGTGCTCCCCCACGCCAAAGGCATGGAGTCCGACGGCGTCCGCCAGTTCCGCCTGCTCCAGCAGTTGGCGCAGGACCTGGGCATGGGGCTGCGGGCTGCCGTCCGGGTTCGCGCCGATGTCACCGAAGGTGTTCAGCCCAAGGAGGATGCGGTCCTCCCCCACGGGTGCGGTAGGCGCGGTGGAAGGACCGGTCACTGGGTTTCCTTCAGCCAGCCGGCCAGTTCGGCGGCCCAGTAGGTGAGGACCGTGTGGGCGCCGGCCCGCCGGATGCCCAGTACGGACTCGGTGATGGCGGCGCGGCGGTCGATCCAACCGTTGGCGGCGGCCGCCTCGATCATCGCGTATTCGCCGGAGATCTGGTACGCGGACACCGGTACCGGGCTCATGGCGGCAACGTCTGCCACGATGTCCAGGTAGCTCATGGCCGGCTTGACCATGATGATGTCTGCTCCCTCGGCCAGGTCCAGTTCCACCTCATGCAGGGCCTCGGTGCGGTTTCCGGCGTCCATCTGGTAGGTCCGCCGGTCGCCCGTGAGCTGGGAGTCCACGGCCTCGCGGAAAGGTCCGTAGAACGCGGAGGCGTACTTCGCGGCATACGCGATAACGGACGTGGTGACGTGCCCTGCGTCGTCCAGTGCCGAGCGGATGGCGGCAATCTGGCCGTCCATCATGCCGGAGGGGCCCAGCATGTGCGCGCCGGCCTCTGCCTGGGCCACGGCCATCCTGGCGTAGATCTCCACGGTGCGGTCGTTGTCCACGTAGCCGTCAGCGTCGAGCACTCCGCAGTGCCCGTGGTCGGTGAATTCGTCCAGGCAAACGTCACTCATGATCACCAGGTCATCGCCCACCTCCGCGCGGACGTCCCGGATTGCCTTGTTCAGCACGCCCTCCGGATCCAGGGACGCGGTGCCCTCGGCGTCGCGGGTTTCGGGAATTCCGAAGAGCATGATGCCGCCCAGGCCGAGCTCAACCGCTTCGGCGGCGGCCCGTTTCAGGGTGTCGGTGGTGTGCTGGACCACGCCCGGCATGGACGTGATGGGGTTGGGCTCGGTGAGTCCCTCCCTGATGAAGGCAGGAAGGATGAGCTCGGCCGGGGCGAGGCGTGTTTCGGCGGTCAGCCGGCGCATGGCAGGGGTGGTGCGCAGGCGGCGGGGGCGTTGGGTGGGGAAAGTCATGGGTCCTGTCCTTCGCATGGTTGTGAAGCTTTGTGGAGGGAAAACGTGCCGGCCCGGTCAGGGCGGGTTGAGGGCCTTCGCGACGGCTGCCACCAGCCCGTCCGGTGTGGGCTCTGCCGCCACCTCGGCGACCTCAAGGCCCAGGGCTGTGGCCTGGTCCGCCGTCGAACGGCCAATTGCCACCAGCCGGCAGCCGGCGAGCGGACCAAGGGCGGCGATCCGCCGCACCGCGCTCGGCGAGGCGGCGATCACGGCGGCAATGCGCCCTTCGGCGATGTCCGTGGCGGCAGCTTCCGGCGTCAGGAGGGAGTACGACGGCGGCTGCGGGCCGGCGTCGGCCGCTTCCGCCCGGACGGCGAGACGGCGCTCCGCTGCCGCCGGGTAGTCGACGGTGCGGTAGGCAGTCACAGCGGTGACGTCGCCGCCGGCGGCTTCCAGGCCCGCCGCCAGGGTGCCGGCCGCGATGTCCGCCTGCTGCAGCAGGATCCTGCCCCTCCCGGACCAGACGGCGAGCAGGCCGGCAGCTGACTGCTCGCCGGCCGGCGTGAGCGCTACGTCCAGTCCACCCGCTTCCAGCAGCCGGTGAGTTGCCGGACCGATGGCGGCGATCCGCGTGGCGGCAGGTACCAGGTGGTCCAGGCGCAGGCCACGTTCGGCGGCTTTTTCCATCAGGACGTGCACTGTTGTGGCACTGCTGACCACCAGCCAGTCGAAGGCGCCCGCTGCAAGGGCGTCGCAGGCGACGTCCAGCGCGTGCTGGTCCGGCGCCCTTTCGAAATCGATAAGCGGGAGCAGCACCGGCAGGGCACCGGCCCCTTTCAGGGCCTCCACCAGGGCGCCCGAGCGCTCCGGGCTGCGGGTGACCAGGACCCGGACCCCGCCAAGCGGCATGCTTCCATGCGGCGTGGCGGATCCGGAGTCACTGGAAGGCTGCGTCATTGCCAGGTCAGGACGCCTGCAGGTCTGCGATGTCGGCGGCTCCGGCAGCAAGGAGGACCTCCGCCAGTTCGATGCCCAGCAAGGTGGCTCCCACCTCCGTCAGCCCGTCCGTGGCGCGCTTGTCCCGCACGGTGGCGGTGCCGTCAACGGCGCACACCACGGCTTCGAGGTGCAGCATGCTGCCTTTGCGGTAGGCGTAGGCGCCCACCGGAGCTGCGCAGCCTGCTTCGAGCCGGGCCAGCACGGCCCGCTCGGCCGTGACGGCAAGGCGGGTGTCGGGGTCGTCCAGCGCCGCCAGGGCCTGGGCCAGGACGTCACGGGAGCCGTCAGCCGCGCCGGACTTTGCCGGGGCGTCCGCTGTCCGGCACTCGATGGCCAGTGATCCCTGTCCCGCGGCGGGCAGCATCACGTCGGTTTCCAGGTATTCGGTGACGGCGTCCAGGCGGCCGATCCGCTCCAGGCCGGCGGCTGCGAGCACCACGGCGTCCAGGTCACAGGACTTTCCGGGGACCACCTGGCCGGTGGAGTTGCCGGGCAGCCCGGGGACGCGGCCCAACCGGGTATCGACGTTGCCGCGGATGTCCACGATGTCCAGGTCCGCGCGGGCGGCGCGCAACTGGGCCGCACGCCGTGGCGAACCGGTGCCAATGCGGGCGCCGGCCGGCAGGTCTGCCAGCTTGAGTCCGTCGCGGGCGCACAGGACGTCGCGGACGTCCACCCGGCGCGGGGTGGCGGCAAGGCTGAGCCCTACTGCTGCCCCTGTCGGCAGGTCCTTGAGCGAGTGGACGGCAACATCGCACTCATTGCGCAGGAGCGCGTCACGCAGGGCGGCAACAAAGACGCCTGTGCCGCCCATCTGGGAGAGCGAGCCCGTGAGGACGTCCCCGTCCGTGCGGACGTGCACCAGTTCCACCGGGAAACCGCCGACGGCGGCCAACTGGTCCGCGGTCTGCTGGGTTTGGGTGAGCGCCAGCTTGCTGGCGCGTGTTCCGATCCGGACCGTCACAGCTGGGCCGTTTCCGCGGCACCGCCGGACGGGTACGGGTCATGGCCGGTGCCCACGGTGGTGTCAGCCCCTGCAATGGTGGGCTTTTCGCCGCGGAAGTTGGCGCAGCATCCCGGCCGGCAGACGTCGTACCAGGGACCAAGATCCGTCAGGGCGGGGCGGTCACTGATGTTGTTGGCCACCGTCCGCTCGCAGATCAGGTCCACCAGGCCGTCCACGAACTTCCGGTGCGTACCGGGCGTGGGGACGCGCGTGGCGGCCAGGCCCAGGTTGCCGCAGGTTTCCATTGCTTCGGTGTCCAGGTCCCAGACAACTTCCATGTGGTCGCTGACGAAACCGAGCGGAACGATGACGATGCCCTTGACGCCCTGGCCGGCCAGTTCCTCGATGGCGTCATTGATGTCCGGTTCCAGCCACGGCACGTGCGGGGCACCGGAACGGGACTGGTAGACCAGGGACCACGGTGCGGTCAGCCCGGATTCCTTCTCGACCCGCTCGATGACGGCGGCGGCATTGGCGAGGTGCTGGGCCACGTAGGCGGAGCCTTCCTCGAACACGCGGGGCTCCCCCTCGGAGCGGCCCGCTGCTTCGGCGTCCCGGGTGGGGATGGAGTGGGTGGCGAACAGAATGTGGACAGGGGCGTCCGGCGTGCCGGCTTCGGCGAGCTTTGCCCGCACGTCAGCCAGGCCGGTGGCGGTGCCCTCCACGAACGGCTCCACGAAACCGGGGTGGTCGAAGTACTGGCGGACCTTGTCCACTTCGAGCTTGCCGTCCAGGCCGGTCTCCGTCAGCGCCATGCCGATGTCCTCGCGGTACTGGCGGCAGCTGGAGTAGCAGGAGTAGGCACTTGTGGTGAGCATCAGCACCCGTCGGTGCCCGGCGTCGTACGCTTCCTGCAGGGTCTGCGGGATGTACGGGGCCCAGTTGCGGTTGCCCCACAGCACGGGCAACTCGATGCCGCGGGCAGCCAGCTCGGCTTCCAGCGCTGCCTTCAGCTCGCGGTTCTGCTGGTTGATGGGGCTGACGCCGCCGTTGGCGCGGTAGTGGTGTGAGACTTCCTCAAGCCGCTCGTCCGGGATCCCCCGGCCGCGGGTGACGTTGCGGAGGAACGGGATGACGTCATCCTGGCCTTCCGGGCCACCGAAGGAGGCCAGCAGGACGGCGTCGTAGTTCTTGGGGGCCATGCGTCCGGCCTCGGTCACCGGGTTGACGGCGGTGGCGGCCTGCTGTTCCGGGCTCATGCCAGGACCTCGGCAACCTCGTCGGCGGAGATACGTCGACCGGTGTAGAACGGGACTTCCTCCCGCACGTGGTTGCGTGCCTCGGTAGCGCGGAGGTGGCGCATGAGGTCCACAAGGTCAACGAGTTCGGGGGCTTCCAGGCCCAGGATCCATTCCCAGTCGCCCAGGGCGAAGGAGGAAACGGTGTTGGAGATGACCTGGGGGAAGTCGCGGCCCAGGAGGCCGTGGTCGCGGAGCATTTTGCCGCGCTCGGCCTCGGGCAGGATGTACCACTCGTAGGAGCGCACGAACGGGTAGACACAGAGCCACTCCGCCGGAGCGACACCGCGGGAGTATGCCGGGGTGTGGTTCTTGGCGAACTCTGCCTCGCGGTGGACACCCATCGCGGACCAGACGATCTCGGTGCCGGCGAAGAGGGTGCTGCGGCGGATGTCCCGGATGGCCTGCTGCAGCGCTTCCGGTTTGGGTCCGTGGAGCCACACCATGACGTCGGCGTCGGCGCGCATGGCCGAGACGTCGTAGCTGCCCCGGTGGGTGACGCCGGCAGCGGCGAGCCGCTCCAGCAGCGCTTCGAAGTCGGCGGCGGCGTCAGCGCTGCGGACCACTGACTCCGACCTCTTGAATACCGTCCAGAGGGTAAAGAACTGCTCGGCTGATTCTTCGGTTTTAGTGACAGATTCGGCAGAAGTGTGGCTCATGGTTACAAGTTTGCCCCTTCCCCGCCCCAAGACGAAACCGAAAAGTTCTACAGCTCGTAGAAGTGAGCAAAGTCACATTCCCTCATCCAGCAGGCCACCAGGTGCGCCCCCTTAGAGGCGGCGCATCCGCAGGAACACCAGCCCGGCAGCCGCTCCCACGCCGACCAGGCCCGCACCCAGCCACACCATGGCATCGGGCACGCCAGGCAGTGGGCCGGTGGAGGAAACTGCCTGTCCCGGTCCGGCCGGGGCGCCGGCGGCCTGCGGCGCGCGGGTGGGCTGGGACTGGCGCGCATTGATGGACAGCGACGTCGGCAGAGCGGACGCATATGCGGCATCCGGGCTGCCGGCCGGCGTCTGGGCCGGCGCGCCGAATGCACTGCCGTCCGCTACGGTGGCGCCGGCAACGAAAGGACTGCCCGCCACGCCGGAGCCCGGCACTGCTGCCTGGGTTCCCGGGGCCAAAGCAGCCCCTCCGGCTGGCGCTCCGGATGCGGCCCCGGCCGTTCCGGCGGCCGAAGGAACGGCTGAACGGGCCGGTGCCCCGGCCGCCGTGGACGTGCCGGTTGCTGGGTCAGCGGCCGGCGCTGACGCAGTGGAGGGCCCGGATGCCGTGGGAGACTCTGGCCGGTCCGTGGCCGGAGAGCTGGTCGGAGTGGCGGCGGCTGTGGTCCGCGGGCCAGGTGCCAGTGGCGTTCCCGAGGACGTCGGACTGGGCGCGCTTGTCGACGTGGCCGCCGCGGACGGGGAACCGCTGACCGCCGGAAGCAGGGAACCCGGCACCGGAAGAATTGACCATGGCGTGCGCGGGGCGCTCGTGGCCGGGGATCCCGCCGTGGGTTCGCCGGCTCCCTGCCGGCCGTCCCCCTCATGACCGGATCCAGGGTTCCCCGTGGCTTCCTGCGCTCCCGGAGCGCCTTGACGGGCCGCCGTGGACAGTCCGAACGCCGCGGCGGTTGCGGCGACGGATCCTTGTGCCGCCGGATCCTGCGGAGGGGGGACCGCGTCGTCAGCCAAGGACGCCTGGACGCCGGTGGAAAGAACCAGTACCGCTCCGACGGCCGCTGCTGCGGTGCCGCGCCGGAGTCCCCCATGGATACCGGTCCGGGAAAGTGAAAGCTCGGACCTGTGTTGAACCATAGTCATCGACCCTAACCAGAACGGCTGGCCGATTGGAAACCGGCAAGGAGGCCCGGCCGCCCGCCACGCCGGAGCCGCGGACCGGCTTCGGGGCGCTGACCAGCACCGACGCTCAGCCCGCAGTCAGTTGGCCGATTTGCTCACGTGTGTCCGCCACCACAGCGGCCAACCCGTTCCCGGCAACCCATCCGCCCACGACGGCCAGGCCGCCCGCAGCGCTGCAGGACCGCCGGATGTCCGCCGCCCGTGCGCGGTGCCCGACGGCGGCGAACGGCAGGGCTCCGCGCCACCGGATCACGTCCCAGCCCCGCACGTCCCCGCCGGTGATCCGGACGCCCAGCAGGGCAGATGCGTCGCGCAGGGCGTCCGCGAACAGCTCATCATCGGTTTGGGGGCCGGTGGCCTGGGCCGAAGCGCCGTCCACCCGGCCGTAGGAAAGGCGCACCACATGGCGCCCGGGGCCGGCAGCGGCGGTCAGCCAATCCCATTTCCCCGTGGCGTGCGTCAACGCTTTTGCTTCGATGCCGGGCGTTTGCGGGGCTACCAGGATTCCCGTTCCACGCGGCCGCCGGTCCAGGTCCGGTTTGTCCAGGACCAGCGTGACCAGCTTGACGTCCGGCCCGGAGGCAGGTTTCTTTCCCGAGATTGCAGGTACGGCATGTTCGAGCAGGTCGACGGCGGCAGGGCCCTCCACGGCCATGACAAGCAGCGCGGCATGGAAGGCCGCCCCGGCGGCGTCGACGCGCCAGCCTTCCGGGGTGCGGGAAACCGCCGTGGCGGCAGTGCCCAACAACAGGGTCACGCCGCGTCGTTCGAGCTCCGCCACCAGGGCGTCCACCAGGGTGTGCATGCCGCCTTCGAGGCCTGCGACGGCGGACCCGGCCTTTGCCGGTTGGGGCGTCCCGGCTTGGCCGGTTGTCCCGGCGCCGCGCCGCTGTGCCGAAACTGCGGCAGCGAGGGAACCATGCCTCCGCAGGCCTGCACGCAGGCCCGGAGCCACCATGTCGACGTCGAGCAGGCCGGGATCGGCGGAGTGGACACCGCCCACCACGGGCGAGACGAGGCGTTCCAGCACGCGCGAGCCCATGCGGGTCCGGACCAGCGCGGAGACGCTGGTGACGCCGGCGCCGGCCCCTATGGATGCGGGCAGCAGCCGGTCCAGGGAGGCACGCAGCGAGCCGAGCACGCCCAGGGTACGGCGGACCTCAGGGTCCCAGGGGTTGGCAGGGATGCCCAGGACTCCGGTCCGGGGCAGCTCGCGGGGCCCGTCCGGAAGCTGCACCCAGGCACCCCCGGGCCGCGGGGGAACGATCTTTCTGCCGAGCCCAAGGTCCGTGCAGAGCCGGGCTACGGCGTCGGACCTGGTGGCGAAGGACTCAGCGCCGCTGTCCAGGGTGAGCCCCGCGACCGTATGGCTGCCAACACAGCCGCCCCACGCCGTCCCGGCTTCCAGGACGGTCACCTCATAACCGGCTGCTGCGAGTTCCCGGGCGGAGAGCAGCCCGGAGATCCCGCCGCCCACCACGAGCGCCTGGCCAGGTTTCGCCGGGGAGCTGCCCACGGGTTACTCCGGCGAGATGGAGTGGATGAGCTCCACCACCCGGGTCAGGACGTCCGGGTCCGTTTCGGGCGGTACGCCGTGTCCCAGGTTCAGAACGTGGCCCGGGGCGCCGGCGCCGGCGGCGATGACCTCGCGGACATGCGCCTCCAGGATGTCCCAGGGTGCTGCCAGCAGCGCGGGGTCGATGTTTCCCTGCAGCGGAACCGTTCCGCCCAGGCGGCGGTTCGCCTCATCGAGCGGCAGCCGGTAGTCAACGCCCACCACGTCCACTCCCACGTCCCGCATGGCCACGAGGAGTTCGGACGTGCCGGTGCCGAAGTGGATGAGCGGGGCACCCAGGTGGCGGACATGGTCCAGGGCACGGGCCGACGCCGGTGCAACGTATTTGGTGTAGTCGGTCAGCCCCAGCGAGCCCGCCCAGGAGTCGAACAGCTGGGCGGCGGAGGCGCCCGCCTCCAGCTGGGCCTGGAGGAACATGCCGGACGCGTCGGCAGCCCAGTTGGCCAGCGCGTTCCATGTCTCCGGGTCCGCGTGCATCATGGTCCGCGGGCCCAGGTGGTCGCGGGACGGCTTTCCTTCCACCATGTAGGCGGCCAGCGTGAACGGTGCGCCGGCGAAACCAATCAGGGGCGTCTTGCCCAGTTCGGCCACCGTGAGGCGGACGGCTTCACGGATCGGCTCCAGGGCTTCCCACGTGAGCTGCGGCAGGGCGGCAACATCGGCCGCCGTGCGTACCGGCTTGTCGAGGACCGGCCCGACCCCGGGCACGATGTCCACTCCCACGCCGGCGAGCTTCAGCGGGATGACGATGTCGGAAAAGAAGATGCCGGCATCCACGTCATGGCGGCGGACGGGCTGCAGCGTGATCTCAGAGGCCAGCTCTGGGCGGAGGCAGGAGTCCAGCATGGCGATGCCTTCGCGCACCTTGAGGTATTCGGGCAGCGACCGGCCGGCCTGCCGCATGAACCAGACGGGACGGCGGGACGGCTTGCCGCCGCGGTAGGCCGTGATCAGCGGGGAGTCTGCTGTGCGGCCGTCCATCAGTGGATGGTCTGCGGCGAGGGTGCCGGCAGCGGAGACGGCAGGGCTAGGAGTCATGCTTTTGATTGTGCCCAAAAAGAGCTGCAAAAGATAACGACAACCTGTCGCTGACGGCACGGGAATCCTTGAGGTGGCACGGATCACGTCCAGGTGTGGCGACTATCCTTTCCGGTGGTTGTTCTACCGGGCAACGAAAAAGCTATGATTGGTCTGCTGTGGTTCTTTTCTCATTGGTGGCTACACACGCCGACATCGATCTTGAAACCGTTGCTCAGTTGAGCAACGGTTCCTCCGGGATTGCCGCATCCGCGCTCACCGAATCCCCTGCCGTGGCCGGAGCGGTGGTCCTCGCCACCTGCAACCGCTATGAGATCTACGGCGAAGCGCCCAATCCGAACGACGTCGAAGCGGCCCGGGCTGCACTGGTGTCGCGGATCAGCCAGGCCAGCGGACTCTCCGAGCCCCTCGTGTCACGCTCCTTCAGCACCCGGACCGGTCCCGAGGTAACCCAGCACCTGTTCGCCGTCAGCGCCGGACTGGATTCCGCCGTCGTTGGCGAGCGCGAGATCGCCGGCCAGGTGCGCCGCGCCCTTATCACCGCACAGCACGACGGTACTGCCAGCGCCGGCCTGGTCCGGCTGTTCCAGGCCGCCTCGAAAACCGCCAAGGACGTCGGCGCGCAGACGGCCCTCGGTTCCCGGGGGCTTTCCATCGTTTCGGTGGCCCTGGACCTGGCCACTGATCTTTCCGAAAACCCCGACTGGACCACCAAGAAGGTTGTGCTGTTCGGGACCGGCGCGTACGCCGGCGCCACTATGGCACTGCTGCGTGAACGCGGCTGCACGGACATCTCCGTCTACTCCTCATCCGGCCGGGCCGAAGGATTCGTGGCCTCGCGCGGCGGGTCCGCCCTGGATGTGGATTCGCTGCGCCCAGCGGTGGCGGCCGCCGACGTCATGATCGGCTGCAGCGGCTCGGACACCCGGGTTGAAGCGGACGAACTCGCCCAGGTCCGCGCGGACTCACC
This sequence comes from Arthrobacter sp. NicSoilC5, assembly GCF_019977395.1. NCBI lineage: Bacteria > Bacillati > Actinomycetota > Actinomycetes > Micrococcales > Micrococcaceae > Arthrobacter > Arthrobacter sp. NicSoilC5. Next base: position 1,500,214 of record NZ_AP024660.1, read on the forward strand.
CCAGCCCCTGATTGCCATCGACCTGGCGCTCACCCACGACTTCGATCCCGCCGTCGGCGAGCTGGACGGCGTGGAACTGCTGACCCTGGAATCGGTGCGCCTGGCCGCGCCGCAGGAGCAGGCGGAATCGCTGGCCCAGGCAAGCGGCATCGTCAAGGGCGCCGCCAAGGCCTTCGAGCAGGAGCGCGAAGCCCGCTCCGTGGACTCCGCCATCGTTGCCCTGCGCCGCCACACCATGAACGTGCTGGACGCGGAGATGGAAAAGGTCCGTGCCCGGCACGGCTGCACCGCTGCCGCTGAAGAAGTGGAGTTCGCGCTCCGCCGCATGGTCAAGCAGTTGCTGCACGTCCCCACCGTCCGTGCCCGCGAACTCGCCGCAAACGGCCAGCAGGATGATTACGTTGCGGCGCTCGAGGCGCTGTACGGCATTACCGTCGAGCAGCCGGGCACCTCTCATCCCGCCACAGCCGCGCCCGCAGTGGTGGAGGCCGAGTGCCCGGTGGACCACAAGGGCCGCGAAACCGCCTGACGTTCTCCCTCCCCGACGCCCCATCACCATTTGCCCCTAAATCGGTAACGCCCCATCACTTTCTTCAGGGAAGTGATGGGGCGTTTCTCAAAAAGCGGCTAAAGGTGATGGGGCGTCCGGGTCAGTAGACGGGTTTCCCGGGTTCCACGTCCCGCACCCAGGCCAGGATCCCGCCGTCGAGATGGCTGACGCGCTGGTAGCCGGCCTGCCGGGCCGCCGCCAGGACGTTGGCCGAGCGTGTCCCGGCCTTGCAGTGGAACACGATGTCCCGGTCCTGCGGAAGTTCATCCCAGGCTTCGCCGGCCAGGATGCGTCCCTGCGGAATCAGTTTGGCCCCGTCGATCCGCACGATGTCGTACTCGCCCGACTCCCTGACGTCCACCAGTTCGAAGTCCTTGAGCCCGGCCTTGCGCGAGGCCAGCATGGTGGCCAGCTGGGTGGCCGTGACGGTGTGTTCCATGTCCGACGGGGCGGCCGGGGCGATGCCGCAGAACGCCTCGTAGTCAGTGAGTTCCGTGATGGGCTGGGCGGCCGGGTCCTTCGACACCCGGATTTCACGCCAGCTGCCGCCCAGTGCGTCAAACAGGGCCACGCGGCCCAGCAGGGAACGTCCGACGCCGGTAATCAGCTTCACCGCTTCGGTCACCATGAGCGATCCCACGGCGGCGCACAGCATGCCGAAGACGCCGCCCTCACCGCAGGACGGCACGGAACCGGCAGGCGGCGCCTCGGGGTAGAGGTCCCGGTAGGTGGGTCCGTGCTTCTCCCAGAACACACTGACCTGGCCATCAAAACGGAAAATGGAACCCCATACGTAGGGCTTTCCCAGGATGGCGGCGGCATCGTTCACCAGGTACCGGGTGGCGAAGTTGTCGGCACCGTCAAGAATGAGGTCGTACCCGCTGAACAGTTCCAGGGCATTGGATGAGTCCAGGCGTACGTTGTGCAGCCGGACGTCAACCAGCGGGTTCAGCCCGGCGATGGCATCGCGTGCCGATTCGGTCTTGGGGCGGCCCACGTCGCTGACGCCGTGGATCACCTGGCGCTGCAGGTTGCTCAGGTCCACGACGTCGTCGTCGATGATTCCGATCGTTCCCACACCAGCTGCGGCGAGATACAGCAGGGCCGGGGCACCCAGGCCGCCGGCGCCGATGACCAGCACCTTGGCGTTCTTGAGCCGCCGCTGCCCGAGCGCGCCTATCTCGGGAATGATCAGGTGCCGGGAGTACCGTTCAACCTCGGCGGGAGTGAGGCCGGCAGCCGGTTCCACCAGCGGATCCAGGGCAGGGGTTGCAACATTTGCGGTGAAAGTCGAAGCCATACTTCAATGTATGCCCCGGGATACCGCCGGGTCATATTACCCCGCAGTAAAGTGAGGGGTAACTGCAATGGAAAGAAGGACAACTGTGGTCCCTGAAGCACGGGCTGACCGTCCGGCCTCCGCCGCACCCCAAACTCCCTCCCGCCCCGCAGGCCAGCGGTCCGCCCGCCTGCCCCGGGATGAGCGCCGCGCACAGCTCCTTGCCGCGGCCCAGGAGGTGTTCGTAGCCAACGGCTACCACGGTGCGGCGATGGATGAGATTGCAGAAACTGCCCATGTGAGCAAACCGGTGTTGTACCAGCATTTTCCTTCCAAGCGCGAGCTCTACCTCGCCCTGCTGGAAAGCCATCTGGCCTCGCTGACCGAACTGATGCTGGGCGCCCTGAACTCCACCACGGACAACGATGAACGCGTCCAGGCTGTCATGCGCGCCTACTTCCACTTCATCGCCAATGACGACCAGGCCCACCGCCTGGTGTTCGAGTCCGACCTGATCAACGATCCCGATGTCAGCTCGCGGCTGGAAACGTTCAACAGGACCTTCGCCGACGCCATTGCCCGGGTCATTGCGGAGGACACCAAGCTCCCCCACCTGGAAGCGGAACTGCTGGGCCGCGGCCTGGCCGGAATGGCGCAGGTCAGCGCCCGGTACTGGCTGGAAACGGACGGCAATCTGGACCTCGATGTGGCCAGCGACCTCATCTACCGTTTAGCTTGGCGCGGAATCTCTCGCTTCCCCAAAGAGTCCTAGACTACAAATGAGACAACACCTCGTAGAGAAACACGAGTACTTTCACAGGCTGGGAGGCCCCCTTGGAAATTAAGATCGGCGTTCAGAACGTTGGCCGCGAAATCGTGCTGGAATCAACCCAGGATGCGGAGACGGTGGCCAAGGTTGTTGGCGAAGCCATTAATGAGGGCAGCGAACTGCGCCTGAAGGATGACAAAGGACGCCTGATCATTGTTCCGGGCAACGCACTGGCATACGTGGAAATCGGTGCCGAGGAGGTCCGGCGCGTAGGTTTCGGCCAGTTCTAGTCCGGCCCGTTTCACCCTCTGCCCGTCCCCGGGCCACCGCAGTTTCCCAAGGAGATCCATGCTTTCGCTGACCATCGTGGTGCTGGCAACCGTCGCCGCCGGCTTCGTCGTCTGGGCCAATGACAAGCGGCATGCCAAATACGGTGCGGCAGTTCCGGCCGGTGTTGCCGCGGGTGTTGCGGCGCTGGCCTGGATCATCCTGATGACTGCGGGCTTCGGCTACTTGCCGGGGACCACGTGGCTTCCGTGGGTCCTGCCCATGGTCCTGGGAGTAGCTGCGGCCATCGCCGCCGTCGTCTACCTGGGCCGTACCCGCGCCCGCCGCGACACGGAACGCCTGACTGTTATTCTGCGGCGCTGACCGCCGGCAGGGCAGTACAAACGCGTGTGGCCACCACCCATCCGGGCGGTGGCCACACCTGTATGACGGGGGTCAGAGGAACTCCGCCCGGCCCTCCATCGCAGAGGAGGCAAGGGCGTGCTCCCGGCGCGGGATGCGCCCGGCGGCCCTGGCCATCCTGCCGGCGATCACTGCGTGCTTGAACGCCTCGCCCATGAGCGCGGGGTTCTGGGCACGCGTCACTGCCGTGGCCAGCAGGACGGCGTCGCAGCCCAGCTCCATGGCCAGCGCGGCGTCTGACGCCGTGCCGATGCCTGCATCCAAGACCACCGGCACCGACGCGCGGGAAACGATCAGCTCGATGTTGTGCGGGTTCAGGATCCCCAGTCCGGTGCCGATCGGGGCGCCCAGCGGCATGACGGCGGTGGCGCCGAGGTTCTCCAGCCGCAACGCAAGCACGGGGTCGTCATTCGTGTAGGCGAAGACCTTGAACCCGCGGTTGACCAGCTGCTCCGTGGCGTCCACGAGTTCCACGGCGTCCGGCAGGAGGGTCTGCTCGTCGGCGATGACCTCCAGTTTCACCCAGTCGGTCTCCAGGGCCTCCCGCGCCAGTTCGGCGGTCAGGACCGCATCCCTGGCCGTGAAGCAGCCGGCCGTGTTGGGCAGCACGCGGATCCCATGGTCCACCAGCAGCTGGAACAGCGAACCGGTTTCAGCAGTGGAGTACCGGCGCATGGCCACCGTGGTCAGGGCGGTGCCGGAGGCCAGCAGCGCTGCGCCCAGGCCGTCCAGGCTGGGTGCCCCGCCCGTGCCCATGATGAGCCGGGATCCGAGGGCGACGCCGTCAATCACCAGGGCGTCGGCGGCGCCCGCGTTTCCGGCGGGGTTGATGGTGCTGGTTTCGGTCATGGCGTCAGCCTCCCTGTACTGCAGTGACAAGTTCAATATCGTCGCCCTCGGCGAGCGCGGTGGCGAACCATTGGCTCCGCGGCACCACCTGGGCATTATGTGCGACGGCGACGCCCAGTTTCCCGCCGTCCGTCGCCTGTCCGTTGGGTGCCAGCGGGCGTCCGGTGACTTGGCTGACGAGCGTGGTGATGGAGGCGCCGTCGGCCACCTCGTGCGTGTTTCCGTTCAGGGTGATGTTCACGCTGTCTCCTTGATGTGGGGTGTGGTGGCGGCTGCCGCCGGCCGGGAGAACCGCTCCGGGCTGAAGGGCGACCAGCGGGAATCTGATGTCCCGTCCAGCAGTGCCGTGCAGATGGCGGCTGCGGCGGGGGTGAGCAGGACGCCGTGCCGGAAGAACCCGGTGGCGATGATGAGTCCCGGGACATGCCCGGCGGCAGGGTTTCCGGACCCCGGATCCACCGGCACGCGGCCCAGCAGGGGCGCGTTGTCGGGGGTACCGGGGCGGGCCCGGGCGGTGCACTCGAGCAGTTCCAGTTCAGCGACGGCGGGCACCAGCGCCTGAGCGTCCCGCAGCAGCTGGTAGACGCCTCCGGCGCTCACGGCATCGGAGAGCGCGTCCTCGCGCTGGGTTGCCCCGATCACCACGGTCCCGTCCTGCCGGGGGACGATGTAGACGGGGACTCCGTGCACCAGCCCACGAACCGTGGAGGTCACCAGGGGCTGGAGGTGCTGCGGAACGGCGAGACGGAGTATGTCCCCGTGGACTGGGCGCAGTGGCAGGTCGAGGCCGTCGGGCAGGCCGCCAAGGTCCCCTGCCTGCAGGCCGTTGGCCACGATGGTTTCCGTTGCCAGGACGGTGCCGCCGCCGGCGAGGCTGGCACCGGCAACCGTTCCGCCCTCCCACAGCAGGCCGGTGGCCCGGTCCGGCACGGCATACCCGTCCACCGCGCCCGCGGCGGCCAGCTCCGGGGACGTCAGTGCAACGCCCGCGAGGGCCAGCCGCAGGGCCGCCACCAGGCGCCGGGGGTCCACTTGGTGGTCCGCGGGTGTGTCCAGGGCACAGGCGATGGCGGGGCTGAGGAGCGGCTCGCGTTTGCGGGCTTCGCGCACGGCCAGGGGCTCCACCCCCAGTCCGTTGGCCTGTTGTACCGCGCGGAGGTCCATCAGCGCGCGGCGGTCCGCGGCGTCGGCACCCACGGCGAGTGTCGGCGTCGTCAGGTATCCGCAATCCGCCCCCGTCGCGCCGGCGATCCCCGCGGCGAACCCTGGCCAGCGGGACGACGCCTCAAGCATCAGTTCCAGGAGGTCCTCCTCCTGGTAGTGCAGTTCGCTGACCGGGGCCAGCATGCCCGCGGCGGCCCAGCTGGCACCGTTTCCGGGTGCGTCGTCGATCAGGGCAACGGAGCGTCCGGAACGCTGCGCCTCCCAGGCGATGCCGTGGCCCACCACTCCCCCGCCGATGACGGCGACGTCGGCCCGGACAGTGGAGTTTGCGCTGGCGCCTTCGGGCCCGGGGAGACTGTCAACGGGGTTGCGCATGTGGTTCCTTCCCTACGCCGGCATTAACCGGATCAGGTCAAGCGGTCGGCTCTGACGCCCTCTCAGCCCGGCGCTTTATGACAGCTGCCGCGGGCTCCCGCAGTACCAGCCCAGTTTAGAGGAACTAGGCTTGCAGGCATGAATGTGTCCGCCTCATCCCTGCCCGCCGGCCCCCACGCCCCAGCCTCCGCTGCCCTCCCCGCCGAAGTTGCCAACGCCGGCCACATTGACGCCCTCAAGGCAGCGCGCCTGTACCTCTGCACCGACGCACGGACTGCGCGCGGCGATTTCGCGGACTTCGTTGACGCCGCGTTTGCCGGCGGCGTGGACATCATCCAGCTGCGCGACAAGACCATCGAAGCCGCAGAGGAACTGGACCTCCTGGCGGTCCTGAAGGAAACAGCGGTACGCCATGGCCGGCTGTGGGCCGTCAACGACCGTGCGGACATCGCCGTGCTGTCCGGGGCGCCGGTGTTCCACATCGGCCAGAAGGACCTTCCGCTGCCGGCAGCGCGGACGCTGGTCAACGGCAACGCGGCCATTGGGCTCTCCAGCCACACCACTGACCAGGTGGACGCCGCTTTGGCCGCAACGGTGGGGCCGTCCGGGCTGGACTACTTCTGTGTGGGTCCGGTCTGGGCCACGCCCACCAAACCCGGCAGGGCCGCCGTCGGCCCTGAACTGGTGGCATATGCCGCCGAAGCCTCCCGGCAGGCCGGAGATCCCGTGCCATGGTTTGCCATCGGCGGCATCGACCACGGAAACGTCCGTGACGTGGTGGAGGCCGGTGCCGGCAGGATCGTGGTGGTCCGCGCCATCACCGAAGCACCCGACCCCGCAGCCGCCGCCGCCTCCCTTCTCGACGCGCTGGACGGCACCGGCTCCTGAGCCTGCTTAATTCCGGGACTTGGGGATACGCTGATTTTTGTGTCACATCATCGGTTGGCCCCCAACGTCCATGACCACAAGAACGCCCTGGAAGAGGCGCTGGGCCTGCTGCGGACGGAACTTGAACTGCCGGGACCGTACCCCGCCGAAGCAGTGGAAGACGCCCGCGCCGCCGTCGCCGCGCTGAAACTGCCGTCCTACGACCTGACCGCCGTCGGATTCGTGACCATCGATCCGGCGTCGTCCACGGACCTGGACCAGGCAGTGTTCATCGAACCGGACGGAAACGGCTACCGGGTCATGTACGCCATCGCCGACGTTCCGGCGTTTGTTGCTCCGGGCGGCCCGCTGGACGCCGAGACGCGGCGCCGCGGACAGACGTTCTACGCCCCGGACGGCCGGATCCCGCTGCACCCCGAGGTGATCAGCGAGGGCGCCGGAAGCCTGCTGCCCGGCCAGGAGTGTTCGGCTTTCGTCTGGGACTTCACGCTCGACGGCGACGCGACAGTGCTGTCCGTGGGCGTCCGGAGGGCGCGGGTCATCAGCCGTGACAAGCTCAGCTACAAAGGCGCCCAGGCCGATCTCGACGCCGGGACTGCCTCCCCCGTACTGGGCCTCCTCCGCGAGGTGGGACTGAAGCGGGTGGCGCTGGAACGGGCACGCGGGGGCGCCAGCCTGAACATGCCTGAGCAGGAGATCGTCCAGTTGCCCGACGGCGGCTACCGGATCGACGCTGTTCCGCAGCTTCCCGTGGAGGACTGGAATGCACAGATTTCGCTGATGACCGGAATGGCCGCCGCGCAGCTGATGCTGGAGGGCAAAGTGGGCATCCTGCGCACCATGCCTGCCCCGGATGAACGGTCCCTGCGGCATTTCCGGCTGCAGACCGAGGTGCTGGGCAGGCCATGGGACGGGGAGGTCAGCTACGGCGAGTACCTCCGGTCCCTCGATCCCACCGATCCGCGGCAGCTGGCCATCATGCACTCAGCCGGCATGCTGTTCCGTGGCGCGTCCTACACAGCTTTCGACGGCACTGTCCCGGAAGACGGCATCCAGTCGGCCATCGGCGCAGCCTATGCCCACACCACCGCGCCGCTGCGCCGCCTGGTGGACCGCTTCGTGCTGGTCATTTGCGAGGCCCTGAGCAACGGCGGCGACGTTCCTGGCTGGGCGCGGGAGGCCCTGCCGCTGCTCCCGGGCATCATGGCGGGATCGGACCAGCTGGCCTCCCGCATGGAACGCCTGGCCCTGGACACCGTGGAAGCGGCGCTGCTGCTGAACCACATCGGGCAGGAGTTTGATGCGATCGTCATTTCCGGATCCAAGCCGCAGAACGGAAACGGCAACGGGAATGGCAAGAATGGAAACGGGAACGGGAAAAACGGCAACGGCAACGGGAACGGAAGTTCGGGGATCATCCAGATCGCCGAACCTGCGGTGACTGCACGCTGCGCGGGCGAACTGGAGTCCGGTACCAAGGTCCGCGTCCGGCTGGTTTCCTCGGACATCACCACCCGGCAGATCCACTTCGAACTCGTTTCCTGACGGGCCGGCGGGCCGCCTGGGCGGGCCGAAACCGTGTTTCCGCGCCTGTACGGCTAGACTGGAGGGGTAGAACTGGATGCCCGGTCGTTGATTTCCTTGATTTGAAACCAACAAGCCCGCCCCTACGCGATCTTGAGATGTACCCGTTGGTCACCAGTGCCAGCATTTAGATAGCCCGCGATCGGCTTCCACTGGAATCGCTTGCGCGCCTGAGCGTGCTCCGGAGCGGCCAGCCATGGGCCGGCCCGTTGAGCAGGCAGCGCCATTGCCCAAATGAATAAGGAAACTCCCCTGTGAGTGAATTGCATACCCACCAGCTCCTGAGCGATGAGTCCGGCACGGAGACCATCGAGCCGGAAGAAACCATAATCTCCGACGAGACGCCGCACGAGATCGCGGAGAAGTCCTTCGCCGACTACAACGTCCGCGCAGACATCGTCGAATCCCTGGCCGACGCCGGCATCACCCACCCCTTCCCCATCCAGGCCATGACCCTGCCGGTCGCGCTGGGCGGCCACGACATCATCGGCCAGGCCAAGACCGGTACCGGCAAGACCCTGGGCTTCGGCATTCCGGCGCTGCAGCGCGTGATCGGGCAGGACGATCCCGGCTACGCCAAGCTGGCCGTGCCCGGCGCACCGCAGGCCCTGGTCATTGTTCCCACCCGTGAACTGGCAGTCCAGGTGGCCGGGGACCTGGTGACGGCATCGCGGAAGCGCAACGCCAGGATCGCCACCATCTACGGCGGCCGCGCCTACGAGCCGCAGGTCGAAGCCCTCAAGCAGGGCGTCGAGGTAGTGGTGGGAACCCCCGGCCGGCTGATCGACCTTTTCAAGCAGAAGCACCTGAGCCTGAAGAACGTCAAGATCGTGGTGCTGGACGAAGCCGACGAAATGCTGGACCTGGGCTTCCTGCCGGACGTGGAGACGCTGATCGCGGCAACGCCCGCCGTCCGCCAGACCCTGCTGTTCTCCGCCACGATGCCCGGCCCCGTCATCGCCATGGCACGCCGGTACATGACCCAGCCCACGCACATCCGCGCCGCGGATCCGGAGGACGAGGGCCTGACCAAGCGCGACATCCGCCAGCTGATCTACCGTGCGCACAGCATGGATAAGACCGAAGTGGTGGCACGCATCCTGCAGGCCCGCGGCCGCGGGCGGACCATTATCTTCACCAAGACCAAGCGCACCGCCGCCAAGGTGGCCGAGGAACTGGTGGACCGCGGGTTCGCCGCCGCCGCCATCCACGGCGACCTGGGCCAGGGCGCCCGCGAACAGGCGCTGCGCGCCTTCCGCAACAACAAGGTCGATGTCCTGGTGGCCACCGACGTTGCCGCCCGCGGCATCGACGTCGAGGACGTTACGCACGTCATCAACTACCAGTGCGTGGAAGACGAGAAGATCTACCTGCACCGGGTGGGCCGCACGGGCCGCGCCGGCAACAAGGGCACCGCCGTCACGTTCGTGGACTGGGACGACATGCCGCGCTGGGGCCTGATCAACAAGGCGCTGGGGCTGAGTGTGCCGGAGCCGGTGGAAACCTACTCTTCCTCGCCGCACCTCTACACGGACCTTGACATCCCCGAGGGCACCAAGGGCCGCCTGCCCCGCGACAAGCGGACCCTGGCCGGAGTCGACGCCGAAGTCCTCGAGGACCTCGGCGAGACCGGCAAGAAGAACAGCCGCGGCGGCCGCGACGCAGGCCGCTCACGCGACCGGGACGGACGGGGCCGCGGAAACAGCGACGCCGGCAAGGGCGGCAGCCGCGAAGGCGGCCGCAGCAATGACTCGACGGGCCGCCCGGGCGAGCGCCGTCGTCGTACCTCAACTCCGGAGACCGCATCCGCCGCCGAAGCTGCAGCACCCGCGGCCGACGGCGAAAAGCCCAACCGCGCCCGCCGCACCCGCACCCGCACCCGCCGCCGCAACGGCGAAGTGGTGGCCGGTGCGGACAACGGCAGCCAGCCGGGCAACTCCGAGGCCTAACGGCCCTGATGACTGACACTGTTTGGGCGCCGGACGGCGGCAGCCTGGTGGTGCACGCGGACAACGCGGAGTACCTCCCCACGCTGCCGGACGGCGCCTTCACACTGATTTATGTGGACCCGCCCTTCAACACGGGCCGGCCGCAACAGCGCCAGGAAACCCGGATGGTGGTGAACGCCGGCGGCAGCGGGGACCGGGTGGGCTTCAAGGGCCGCTCCTACGACACCATCAAGGGCGCCCTGCACCGCTACGATGATGCGTTCAGCGACTACTGGTCCTTCCTGGAACCCCGGCTCGTGGAGGCCTGGCGCCTGCTGGCCGACGACGGCACCCTGTACCTGCACCTGGACTACCGTGAGGTGCACTACGCCAAGGTGATGCTGGATGCCATCTTCGGCCGCGAATGCTTCCTGAACGAGATCATCTGGGCGTACGACTACGGCGCCCGGGCGAAAAACCGGTGGCCCACCAAACACGACAACATCCTGGTGTACGTCAAGAACCCCGCGAAGTACCATTTCGACAGCGCCGAGGTGGACCGCGAGCCCTACATGGCGCCGGGCCTGGTGACCCCCGCCAAGCGGGAACTGGGAAAGCTGCCCACCGACGTCTGGTGGCACACCATCGTCTCGCCCACCGGCAAGGAAAAGACCGGCTACCCTACGCAGAAGCCGGAGGGCCTGGTCCGCCGCGTGGTCGCTGCGTCGTCCCGGCCCGGTGACTGGTGCCTGGACTTCTTCGCCGGCTCCGGCACCCTCGGAGCAGTTGCCGCCAAGCTCGGCCGCAGGTTCGTGTGCGTGGACCAGAACCAGCCCGCCATCGACATCATGGCCAAGCGGCTCGGAGCGCACGCCACCCTGAGCTCCTTCCCGTCCAGCTAGCCAAGGTGTTGTCCGCCCCTCAGGGACGGACGACGGCGGCTCCCGTACCCAGTTCCTCGATCCGCGCCAGCATCTCCGGGGCCGTGAGGTTTTCGCCGAGCAGGTTGGGCTTGCCGGTGCCATGGTAGTCGGAGGAGCCGGTGACCAGCAGGCCATGCCGGGCCGCAAGTTTGCGCAGGAAATCCCGGCCCTCTTCCGGGTTGTCCCGGTGGTTGATCTCCAGGCCTGCCAGCCCGGCGTCGATCATGTCCCTGTACGTCCGCTCCCCCACGATCCGGCCCCGGGCGGAAGCCACGGGATGGGCAAACACGGGCACGCCGCCGGCGGCACGGACCAGTTCGACGGCGGTGGCCGGGTCCGGGGCGTAGTGCGGGATGAAGTAGCGGGACCGGGAGGTGAGGATGGACGCGAATGCCTCGGACCGGTCCTCCACGACGCCCGCGGCGACGAGGGCGTCGGCGATGTGCGGCCGGCCAAGGGTGGCTCCGGGCGCCACGTGGTGGATCACGTCGTCCCAGGTGAGCGGATAGTCCTCGGCAAGGATGGTCACCATGCGTTCGGCGCGGGTCAGGCGGGAGTCCTTGGCCTTCGTGATTTCCTCGAGCAGCCCGGGATGGGTGGGATCGTGCAGGTAGCTCAGGAGGTGGACACTGATGCCCTCCTCGGTCCGGCAGGAGACTTCCATGCCCGGCACCAGGGCCACCCCACACGTGGCGGCGGCCGCGGCGGCCTCCGCCCAGCCGGCCGTCGAATCATGGTCGGTCAGGGCCACCACATCCAGTTCCGCACGGGCAGCAGAGGCCATGACATCGGCCGGGGTCTCGGTGCCGTCGGAGACGTTGGAGTGGGCATGCAGGTCAATCCTCACTTATCCAGCGTAGTGGACCGGGGACAGGAGACCGGGGAGGCCTGTTCGCGTAGCCGGGATGCTGGTGAGACGATGGTGCCGTGAACGATGCCGAAAACACCCAAAACTCTGCTTCCCAGCCGCTGGAGGACCGCGTCAACAACCGCTCCCAGCGGCCCAGTTCCAACGCCTTCAAGGCCTTCATGGCCAGCAACTGGGCGCCGTCCAGCCAGGAGCTCCCCCGGCGCGACGCCGTCGCCGGCTACGCCGCATCCCGGCGCAAGGCGATCTCGGCCCAGTTCAAAGGCGAACGCCTGGTTATCCCCGCGGGGCCGCTTAAGGTCCGTTCCAACGACTGCGACTACCGCTTCCGCCCGCATTCCGGCTTCGCCCACCTGACGGGCCTCGGCCTGGACCACGAGCCGGACGCGGTCCTGATCCTGGATCCGGTGGAAGAGGGAACGGGCGACGACGGCGCGCACCACCGCGCCACGCTGTACTTCCGGCCGCTGGCCGGCAGGGACACGGAGCAGTTCTACGCGGACTCCCGCTCCGGTGAGTTCTGGATTGGCGCCCGTCCCACCCTCGAAGAGTTCGAGGCCCGGCTGGGACTGGCCACCGCGCACATCGACCAGCTGGAAACGGCAATCACCAAGGATGTGGGCGCCCCGGAGATCGGCGGGATCTCCATCCGCCTGGTCCGCAAGGTTGACGACAACATCGATGCACTGGTGGACACGGCCCGGTACAACACGGCCAAGGACCCCGAGAACCTGGACCTCGAGGTGCTCGACGCCCTGGACGAGAAGCTCAGCGAAGCCCTCTCCGAACTGCGCCTGCTCAAGGACGAGTGGGAAATCGAGCAGATGAAGATTGCGGTGTCGGCCACCGTTGAAGGATTTGAAGAGGTGGTCAAGGCCCTGCCGCGCGCCCTCACGCACGCCCGCGGTGAACGCGTGGTGGAGGGTGCCTTCTTCGCCCGTGCCCGCGAGGTAGGCAACGAACTGGGCTACGACACCATCGCGGCGTCCGGAAACAACGCCACCGTGCTGCACTGGACCCGGAACACGGGCCGGATCCACGCCGGCGAACTCCTGCTCCTGGACGCCGGCGTCGAGGCCGACTCTCTCTACACCGCGGACATCACCCGGACCCTTCCGGCCAGCGGCACCTTCAGCGACATCCAGCGCAAGGTCTACCAGGCGGTCCTCGACGCTGCCGACGCCGGATTCGCAGCGGCCCAGCCGGGAACCAAGTTCCGCGACATCCATACTGCGGCCACCACAGTCCTGGCTGAGCGCCTGGCCGAATGGGGAATCCTGCCCGTCAGCGTGGAGGAAGCCATCAGCCCGGAGGGCCAGCAGCACCGCCGCTGGATGCCACACGGCACCAGCCACCACCTGGGCCTGGATGTCCATGACTGTGCCCAGGCCAAGCGGGATCTCTACCTCGACGGGGTACTCACCGAGGGCATGGTGTTCACCATCGAACCGGGCCTGTACTTCAAGAAGGAAGACCTCGCAATCCCGGAGGAATACCGCGGCATCGGCGTCCGGATCGAGGACGACATCCTCATGACCGCCGAGGGCCCCGTCAACCTCAGTGCAGCCCTGCCGCGCAAGGCGGAGGATGTGGAGGACTGGATGGCCGGCATCTACCGGACCGAAGAATCCTGATACGCGCTGAAGAAATCAAAGAGCGGGGCCGCTGGAATGATTCCAGCGGCCCCGCTCTTAGTTTGTGGCACCGGTTCCTGACGCCGTCCGCCCCGTGTACCCGGACGCACCTGCGCCGTTACTGCCGGTGGTCGCCCCGGTGCTGGTCCCCGTCCGGACCATACTGGTTTTCTACCGGGTGCTCCGCGCCATCCTGCACGTGGTCCCCTGCCCGGTGTTCTGCTTCTGCCCGGTGTTCCGTGGTTTGTCCCATGCCAGGCTGCCCCGCATCAGCGGCAGGGCCCTGGGGCAGGCGCACGCCGTACTGCGGGCGACCGTCCGGCAGGTCCGGGTAACGGACGGAACGGACCGGCTGCGCCGGCTGCTGGCCGCTGTGCTGCTGGCCGGCGTCGTACTGCTGGGCCGGCTGCTGGCCGGTGTGCTGCTGGCCTGCGTCGTCCGGGTACCCGTGGCCTTCCTGCACCGGTCCGTTGTGGGCGGACGAACCGGAGGACCGCTGGCCGTAGGGATCGTTCCACCCGGCGGGGCGGGCCGGGCCCTGCCCCTGCTGCTGCCCGGGCTGCTGGTGGTGCTGCTGCTGGTACGGCTGGTTGTAGTAGTCATGCTGCGTATACGGGCCGTGGCCGGATGCTGCGTCCGAGCGGGACATGGGCAGCTGCTGCAGGAGCCGCCGGGCCTCGTGGGCTGCCTCGGGGGCCACGATCACGTCGTAGCTGGTGGCCACCACCTGGCTGGTGGAGGTGAAGTCCCGCTTGCCGCGCTGCATGGCGTAGGTGACGATGCCGAAGAGCATGAAGAACGCCGCGCCCATCAGCACCGAGGTCATGATGGAGAAGTACCCGGGTGACGGAGCGAAGAAGGAGAGCATGACGCCCACGAACAGGCCGAACCACATGCCGCTCAGCGCTCCCGACAACGCTACCCGCGGATAGCTCAGGCGCCCCGTAACCCGCTCCACCATCTTCAGTTCATTGCCCACGATGGACACCATCTGGACCGGGAACTGCTGGTCCGCCAGGTAGTCAACCGCTTTCTGGGCGTCGAGGTAGGAAGTGTAGGAGCCAACGGTGTCACCGGTGGGAACAGCCCGGGCATCGTCCGGTCCGTTCGCGGCGCCGGCCTTGGGAGCACCAAAAATGTTCGACATAAACCCATTCTTGCCCATCAAGGTGGGTGCCGCCTGTAAATTCAGCTAAAAGAGAGCAGACTCGGTAGCCTGTAGTGGTGAGCACAACACCTACACGCGTCTTCGTGGCACGCCTCCTGGGCCTCGACGTCTTCGACCCGCTGGGCGACCGGCTGGGCCGGCTGCGCGACGTTGTTGTGCTGTCCCGGGGAACCCGGGGAGCTCCGCACGTGGTGGGCATTGTGGTGGAAGTTCCAGGCAAGAAGCGCGTCTTCGTGCCCATGACCCGCATCACCTCGATCGACCAGACGCAGATCATTTGCACGGGCCTGGTCAACCTGCGCCGGTTTGAACAGCGTGGGGCGGAAACCCTGGTGGTGGCCGAGATGTTCGACCGCCGGGTCACCCTACGCGACGGCAGCGGCGACGCCACGATCGAAGACATCGCCATAGACCAGCACCGGTCCCGCGACTGGTTCGTCAGCAAGCTCTTTGTCCGGCGCGGCCACTCCCTGTCCCCTTTGAGCCGGCTGCGCCGCAACGAAACGCTGATCATCGACTGGGCGGACGCCCAGCAGGGGCCGCGCACCGAACCGCAGGCCGCCACCCAGTTCGTGGCCAACCACGAGGACCTCAAGCCCGCGGACTTCGCCGAGGCCCTGCAGGAAATGAGCGACAAGCGCCGCTTCGAGGTTGCCAGCGAACTGCAGGACGAACGGCTGGCCGACGTCCTCCAGGAACTGCCGGAGGACGACCAGGTAGAGATCCTCTCCGCCCTGGATGTCCAGCGCGCCGCGGACGTCCTGGAGGAGATGGATCCTGACGACGCCGCCGACCTCCTCGGAGAACTCCCCTCCGCCCAGGCAGAGGAACTGCTCCAGCTCATGGAGCCTGAAGGCGCCGAGGACGTCCGCCGCCTGCTTGAGTACGACGAGGACACCGCCGGCGGCCTGATGACCCCGGTGCCTGTCATCCTGCCGCCGGAGGCCACCGTCGCCGAAGCCCTGGCCCACGTCCGGCGCGAGGAGCTCTCCCCCGCCCTGGCGTCGTCGATCTTCATTGCCCGGCCGCCGCTGGAAACGCCCACGGGCCGCTTCCTGGGCGTGGTGCACATCCAGCAGCTGCTGCGTTTCCCGCCGTTCGAGGCACTGGGAAACCTGGTGGACAAGAACCTTGAGCCGTTGTCCGACCAGGCCCACATCAGCGAAGTGGCACGGACTTTGGCCACCTACAACCTGAACTCCCTCCCGGTGGTCAATGACGCCGGCCGGCTTGTGGGGGCGGTGACTGTTGATGACGTCTTGGATCATTTGTTGCCGGACGACTGGCGCGCCCATGACGGCGAAGCCCCGATAAGAAAGCTCGGTGGCCGCATTGGCTGATAACAGCGCTCTGAAGAACACCAACCAGCGGAACCTGGCCAATGCGGAATCAAAAGGCAGTCTCGATACACCCCTAAGCGCGCGCCAGCGGATCCTGCCCAAATTCAAGCCTGACCCGGACGCGTTCGGGCATGCCACCGAGGGCTTTGCCCGGTTCATGGGCACGCCGCAGTTCCTGGTCTACATGACCGTGTTCTGCATTTTCTGGCTCGGTTGGAACACCTGGGCGCCGGTGGAGTGGCAGTTTGATTCGCGGGACCTTGGCTTCACCCTGCTGACCCTGATGCTGTCTCTGCAGGCCTCCTACGCCGCACCCCTCCTGCTGCTGGCGCAGAACCGGCAGGATGACCGTGACCGCGTCTCGCTGCAGCAGGACCGGCAGCGGGCAGAGCGCAACCTGTCCGATACCGAATACCTGACCCGGGAGCTGGCCTCCCTGCGGATCGCGCTGCGCGAAGTAGCAACCCGCGACTACGTCCGGGCCGAGCTGCGCTCGCTCCTGGAAGACCTCCTGGAAGCGCAGGAGGAACTGCGGACCCATGAGGACTCCGGGCCCGGCTCGCACGAATCCCCGCGGGACAAGGTCAAGGACAAACTGCGCGAGCAGCGGGACCGGCAGCGCAACCCGCGCACCCAGCAGATCCCCCGGGTCAAACCCGGCCACTCTGCCCAATGACAAGCAGGCCGTCCGTCACCGGCCGGCCCGCCGCCGATACCGCACGAAAGCCGAGGCTCCGTCCATGAGCGCCCCCACCCACCCCGCAGCCGCCGGCCGGCCACCACTGGTCAGTGCCGTCAACGATGCCCTGGCCACGGTCATCGATCCGGAGCTGCGCCGCCCCATCACGGAACTGGGCATGGTGGACTCCGTCCAGGTGTCCGACGACGGGAAGGTCACCGTCGCGGTCCTGCTCACCATCGCGGGCTGCCCGTTGCGGGATACCATCACCGCCGATTCGCAGAAAGCCCTTTCCGCGGTCCCCGGCGTCACGGCCGTCGACGTCGAGCTCAAGGTGATGGACCAGGCGCAGCGCGATGCCCTCAAGGAGAAGCTGCGCGGACCGGGCGGCCAGCGCACGATTCCCTTCAACGAGCCGGACTCCCTGACCAAGGTCTACGCGGTGGCCAGCGGCAAGGGCGGCGTGGGCAAGTCCTCGGTGACGGTGAACCTGGCCACGGCACTGGCCGCCCAGGGCCTCCGGGTGGGCATCGTGGACGCCGACGTCTACGGCTTCTCCGTACCCGCCCTGCTGGGCATCACGCAAAAACCCACGCAAGTGGACGACATGATCCTTCCGCCCGTGGCCTACGGCGTGAAGGTGATTTCCATCGGTATGTTCGTGACCGGCAACCAGCCGGTGGCCTGGCGCGGACCCATGCTGCACCGGGCGCTCGAACAGTTCCTCACCGACGTCTACTTCGGCGACCTGGATGCCCTGTTCCTGGACCTCCCGCCAGGCACCGGCGACATCGCCATCTCCGTTGCCCAGCTGCTGCCCAAGGCTGAAATCCTGGTGGTCACCACGCCGCAGGCAGCAGCAGCCGACGTCGCCGAACGGGCCGGTGCCATCGCCACGCAGACCGGGCAGAAGATCGCCGGCGTCATCGAGAACATGTCGTATCTGGAGATGCCCGACGGTGGCCGGATGGAGCTGTTCGGCAGCGGCGGCGGGACGGTGCTCACAGAACGGCTCAGCGCCACGGTGGGAGCGGACGTCCCCCTGCTGGGCCAGATTCCCCTGGACATCGAGCTGCGCGAGGGCGGGGATGCAGGGGTTCCGATCGTCCTTGGCAGGCCCGGGGCTCCAGCGGCGGCCGCGCTTACCGGCATCGCCGGGGAGCTTGCCGCTAAACCGCGCGGCCTCGCCGGGATGAAGCTGGGTCTGCAGCCCCGCTGAGTGGGAGGCCTAGGTAGCTTCGGTGTCGAACGGGGCGGTCTCGCCCGGGGCGAGCCGCTGGACTACCCTTTCGGGCCGGCTGGGGGCGGCATCTGCCGCGGCGGCAGCGCCGGAAACGGCAGCCACCGCGGCAGGGGCGCCTGCGCTGACAGGCTTGGTGTCGTCGTCGAGCAGTGCTTCCTTGATGATGCGCCGGGGATCGTACTGGCGGGGATCGTATTTCTTCCAGTCGACATCATCGATGTCGATGCCCACTTCTTCCTTGATTTGCTCACGGGCACCGTTGGCCATCTGGCGGACTTCCTTGACCAGGTTCGCCAGCTTCTGGGTATATTCCGGCAGCCGCTGGGGGCCGATCACCAGCACGCCAATGATCAGCAGAAGGATGAACTCCGGGCCGTTGATTCCAAACACTTTAGGAAGATTACCCTCTCCGGGCAGCGAGTGACGATTCCCACCCGGCGGGCGGGTAAACAGTCCGTGTCATTGGGTGAACAGGGCCGCGATCTTGTTGATTCCGCGCTCCAGCCGTGCATCCAGGGGTTCCGCGGCCTGCCCTTCCGGCCGGTCCGGGACGTCTGCCGCGACTCCCTCCGCCGCGGAATCGGCAAGCCGCTTGAGGATGGGCATGGCATCGTCGGCCTGCTCCGCGGGCAGGTCGGAGCGGTAGGTGATGGTCAGGCCTGCGGCCCGGTACGTGGCGGACCACTGGGAGGTGCCCGGCACCTGCACCGGTCCACCCTCCTGGCCCGCAGCGCTCTCCCCTTCTGCAACCCCGTGAACCACCGGGGCGTGGCCTGCTGGTTCATTGGCGACAGGGTGCTGCTCCGTGACAGTGGCGTGGTGTGCGCCGTCAGTGAGCCTCAACTCCACTGCGGGCTCCCCGTTGACCACCAGCGCACGCGCCGCTTCCAGATGGAATCCCATGGCCTGCAGGTCCGGACACGCCCATCCTTCGGAACGCAGGGTGGCCAGCTGCGTGGCGCTCAAGGGCCGGCCGTCAGCGGGGGTCTGCGATGAGACATGCGAAAAAGCGGCCTCGGTTCCCGCCGGTTCGCCGGCTCCGGGGTCACCTGCTGCCGTGAAAGCACCCACGGCCAGCACGCCCGCCGCAGCTACGGTTCCGCCGGCGGTGAGCGCAAGGGCCCGGGCGGCCATGCGGGGGGTGACACCCTGGGGCGGCGGCACCGGGGCGGCCGGCTGGGCTGCCAGTTCGTGGGTCCGGGCCAGCAGCCGTGCGGTCAGGTCCTGGCTGGCGGGCGGAATGGGGGCATCCCGCAGGCGCTCAAGGTACTGCCGTTCCCGGCGCACCGTGGCGGCACACTCCTGGCAGGCCTCAAGGTGGCTGCCGGTGCGCTGATGCCTGCCGCCGAAAGGAAACTGGGACTTCATGTGCCGTTCAGAGGATGCCGGCGATGCGCGGCATCGAAAGCTTGCGGCGGGACTGCTGCGGGCGCGGATCGCGGTGGGCTAGCTTTTCGCGGAGCATGGTCCGTCCCCGGTGGATGCGCGAACGGACGGTGCCCAGCTTCACGCCCAGGGCCTCGGCGACTTCGTCGTAGGAGAGCCCTTCAAGGTCGCACAGGACCACGGCGGCGCGGAAGTCCGGCGGCAGTTCCTCCAAGGCGGCCTGCACGTCCAGGTCGAGGTTGTTCAACTCGAAGCTTTGCTCCGGACCCGGCTCCCGGCCCGGCAGCCGGGACTCGGCGTCCTCCGCCAGTGCGTCGAAACGGATCCGGGTCTTCCGCCGGGCCTGGTCAAGGAACAGGTTGGTGGTGATGCGGTGGAGCCAGCCATCGAGGGTTCCGGGCTTGAAGTTCTCCAGCGAACGGAACACGCGGACAAAGACCTCCTGGGTGAGGTCCTCGGCGTCGAACTTGTTGCCGGTCAGGCGGTAGGCCAGCCGGTAGACCTTCGCGGAGTGGTTGGTGACCACTTCTTCCCAGGTGGGACGGACCCACTCATCATCGGGATTGTTTACTGCAGGGACAGGTGCCACAACTGAAGATGACATCGTCCACTCCCCTCGTGGAATGCTAACGCCCGGATACTGTTGACATCTCTGATTCGGCGCCGGTCACCTTTTGGATGAGCGGATACCAATCATTTCAAACTTGGCTGGGAATTTCCTGATCGGGCGCAAACTTCAGCCGTCGGCGCAACGCCCGCTTCCCTGCCCGGGCCGGCCGGACACAGTAGGCTTGAGGAGACATTCCCCCTTTACGCCCAGAAAGCGATTATTCATGAGCGCCGACAAGTCCAGCAGCTGGTCCTATGCAGAAGATCTGCCCGCTGAGGATGAGGTTATGCTTCGGGCCCGGGAACGTTCTTTTGAATTGGGCGTCAGCGCCATCAGTCCCGGCGTGGGCGCGGTCCTCACGGTCCTGGCCGCCGCGTCCAAGGCGCAGACGGCGGTGGAGATCGGCACCGGCGCCGGCGTCTCCGGCGTCTGCCTGCTGCGGGGCCTTGGCGCGCACGCTGTCCTGACCACCATCGATGTGGACGTGGAGCACCTGCGGGCTGCCCGCGAAGCGTTCGCCGAGGCCGGCAGTCCCGCCAACCGGACCCGCACCATTTCCGGCCGCGCGGGCGACGTCCTGCCCCGGCTCACGGACGGCGCCTACGATCTTGTCTTCATCGATGCGGACAAGCCCGGGCTCCCCGGCTATGTGGAACAGGCCATCCGGCTGCTCAAGCGCTCGGGCCTGCTGGTCATCAACGATGCCCTGGACAAGGACAAGGTGGCCAACCCTGCAGGCCGCGAGCCCAACACGGTGACCCTGCGGCAGGTGGGCAAGGCCATTCGCGACGACGACAGGCTGGCGTCGGCAATGCTTCCCACCGGGGACGGCCTGCTGGTTGCCGTCAAGAAGTAGTCGCCGCATGAAGGTCGGGGTGCGCAGCCCGCGGGCTGCGCACCCCGACCGGCACGACTATTCGGTAACGCCGACCAGGCATTCCTTGAGGTTGGCTGCCTCGGCAGCGTTCAGTTCGACCACCAGGCGCCCGCCGCCTTCGAGCGGGACCCGCATGATCAGGCTGCGGCCCTCCTTGGTGACTTCCATTGGGCCGTCGCCGGTGCGTGGTTTCATAGCCGCCATGAGGAATTCCCCTCCATTTTGTCCCAGGACTAATCAGCCCGGGCGGGCTGTGTCCGCATGTCGATCAGGCCGCTGTGGCGGGGTGGTTGGACCACCGCCGAGGCTGCGCGTTTTCTGAATGCTTTTGTCCTTGCTTACCTATCATTATCGCGGAATTACCCGCACGTAGCTAATCGATGGACATTTCCCGGAACGTGTCATTCCCGCCCTGACCTGCGCGAAAGCCCATTTTGCTACGGCGGATAATCCCCTCCGCCGGGCAGCGGCGCCCACGCCCACAGCCACACGATCCAGACGATCTGCAGCAGCAGGAACATGGCCACAACGGTCCCCCGGTACGCCCTGGACCGGGACAGGAAAACCGTGCCCAGTGCCAGCGGAAACAGCGGCAGCAGCATCCTGAAGGTACTGGTCTGGGGGTGGAGGAACGCCAGCAGGTAACCCATGTAGCAGGCGCACCAGAGCCGCAGTTCGACGCCGAGCCGCACCACCGGCGGCAGGAACAGCATCACGCCGAACAGGGCCACGAAAACCAGGGGTGCGAGGACGCCCAGCACAGGACCAAAGAGGTCGACGCCGGTGTCGAACCACGGCTTGAACGGCACCAGGTCGCGGCCCCGCCAGACGGTTTCGGTTTTGGTGTACGCCTGCAGGTCCCCGGTGGCCGCCCATGCCGCAGCCGGCCACGCCAGGGCGGACAGGCCGGCGACGGCGGTGAGTCCGGTGAGTGCCGCCAGGTCCTTGACCGAGTGGGTATTGTCAGCCGGCCCCCCTTGCCGCCCGCGGCGGAGATTCGCGGCGGCGTGGAAGACCAGGAGCAGCCCCAGCATGGCAGCGAAGGGAACGCCCACGGGCCGGGACAGGCACAGCAGGACCACTACGGGGGCGGCCCAGAGGTACCGGCGTCGCACCACCAGGAGCAGGGCCCCAGCGAGCAGCAGGAGGGACAGCGGCTCGGCGTAGGGCACTTGCAGAACAGCCGAAACAGGGAAGACCGAGAAGAACGCAACACCCCACATAGCGGGTGCGTGCGGGGCCTTCTGCCGGAAGAGGGCGTACACCGCGAGCGCAGCACCCCATCCGGCCAGCATGGCGACCACCGTGAGTGCGGCGGCAGGGTTCAGGCCGGTGAGGCGGCTGAGTCCGCCGGCCAGCGCAGGAAAGAGCGGGTAGAACGCCCACGTGTTTTCCTGGACGTTCCCGGCGGCGTCCGTGGGAAGGACCGACGGGTAGCCGTTGGCGATGACCTGCGCGTACCAGCGGGCATCCCAGATGTTGATGAAGTTCCAGTAGTCCGGCTTTGGCGGGAACCAGGGGTTGGGGCCCTGGTGGAGCGCCGCGGCCATGAAAATGCAGGCTGTTATTAGCCTGGACCCGCCGTACAGTGCGGTGACCTGGAGCCACCATGGCCAGCCCCTGACGGCGGATGCAGCCCGGTGGGCCATATTGCCGGCAGAGGCCAGCGGGCTGCGGCGGGCAACCGTGCTCACAGGCCGCCCTTCCGCGGGGCAGCGCCTTCATGGACCGCCGGGTTCCCGCCCTCTCCCGCGTCCGGCACTTCCGGAACCGTGCTGGGGGCCTGGGGCCCGCCGTCGTCCGGCTGGCCTGGGCCGGCGCCGGTTTGCGCTTCCGTGGCGGCCAGCCGGTCCCGCAGTTCGGCCATTTCCGCGTCGCGTGCCGCCAGCTGGTCCCGCAGTTCGTCCAGGACCTGGTCCACCTGGTCCATCCGGTAGCCGCGCAGGCCCAGCGAGAAGCGAAGCCGGGTCACGTCCTCCGGAACGGCGCGCTCCGGCAGCAGCACCGGCGGCAGATTGGCCGGCGGCTCTTCGAAACCGCCCAGCAGGACAGGCAGCACCGCCCCGTCCGGCCTGCGGGAGCGCCGGCCCAGGCCGGCCCAAAGGACCGCCGCCACAAGGACGACGGCGAGGAAAACCAGAAAGAAGCTCACTGCTCCATCGTGCCAGACCGGTGGCGCCAACCGCGGCCCGCAGCTACTCCGGCCGCTGTTCCCCGTTCAGTGACGGGGCCACCGCGCCGTGGAGGACCCGGTCCACGGCTTCGGCGGGGTCATCAACCAGCTGGATAAGGTCAAGGTCCTTCTCTGAGACCATGCCCTCGGCCACCAGGGTGCCCCTGATCCACTCGATCATCGGTCCCCAGAAGTCGACGCCCAGGAGGACGATGGGGAAGGACGTCACTTTCCGGGTCTGGACCAGGACCATGGCCTCGAACAGCTCATCCAGGGTGCCCAGGCCGCCGGGCAGCACAATGAAGCCCTGCGCGTATTTAACGAACATGGTCTTGCGGGCAAAGAAGTAGCGGAAGTTGATGCCCAGGTCCACCCACTGGTTCAGGCCCTGCTCGAAGGGCAGTTCAATGCCGAGACCCACCGATACGCCGTTGCCTTCCACCGTTCCCCGGTTGGCCGCCTCCATGGAACCCGGGCCGCCGCCGGTGATCACGGCGACGCCGGCTTCGGCGAGCTTGCGCCCCACTTCCACGCCCATCTCGTAGTACACGCTTCCGGGCTTGGTGCGGGCTGAGCCGAAGACGCTGACGGCCTTCCCGATGTCCGCCAGCGCGCCGAAGCCCTCGACGAATTCGCTCTGGATCCGCAGGACCCGCCAAGGGTCGGTGTGGACGAACTGGCCGGGGCCTTTCGTATCGAGCAGGTGCTGGTCCGACATTTCCACGGCCGCCTGCTTGCGGCGCAGCTCGAGGGGCCCCTTACGGCGCGGCTGGGTATTCTTGGCCGGATCTGCGTTGATGCTCATTCCCCTAGGCTAACCTCCAACTCCAGGTATCTCTTGAATCACGATCGGCATGAACTTGGGGTGATTGGCGTCATAACCCACGGTTGTTCGCTAGATTCTTTCCTATGACTACTCATGTGCCCGGCGATGCTCTCGTCTCCCTGAACGCCGTTAACAAGCATTACGGCCAGCTGCACGTTTTGAAGGACATCAACCTCCAGGTCCGCAAGGGCGAGGTTGTTGTGGTCATCGGGCCCTCCGGCTCCGGTAAGTCCACCCTCTGCCGGGCAATCAACCGCCTGGAAACCATCGAGGGCGGAACCATCAGCATCGACGGGAAAGTCCTCCCCGAGGAAGGCAAGGAACTCGCACAGCTCCGCGCCGACGTCGGAATGGTCTTCCAGTCGTTCAACCTGTTCGCGCACAAGACCATCCTTGAAAACGTCACCCTGGGGCCGATCAAGGTCAAAGGTGTTTCCAAGGCGGCAGCGGAAAAGGACGCCATGGCGCTCCTGGAACGCGTGGGCGTGGGCCACCAGGCTCCCAAGCTGCCGGCCCAGCTCTCGGGCGGCCAGCAGCAGCGCGTTGCGATCGCCCGCGCCTTGGCAATGAAGCCGAAGGTGATGCTGTTCGACGAGCCCACGTCAGCGCTGGACCCCGAAATGATCAACGAGGTCCTGGACGTCATGGTCCAGCTCGCCAAGGAAGGCATGACCATGATCGTGGTCACCCACGAGATGGGCTTCGCCCGCAAGGCGGCCGATCGTGTGGTCTTCATGGCGGACGGCCAGATCGTGGAGGACGCCACCCCGGAGGAGTTCTTCACCAACCCGAAGAGTGACCGGGCCAAGGACTTCCTGTCCAAGCTCCTCACCCACTGACTTACCGAACAACATCACACTTCAGATCGCATCCAGGCCGGAAAACCCGCGGCCACCAATGAAAGGAATGTCATGAAGGCATTTATGTCCCGGCGAAAGTCCTTCGTCGTGGCGGCTACCGCTGCCCTCGCACTGTCACTGAGCGCCTGCGGCGGTGGAGACTCAGGCGGCTCCAGCAACCCGAGCCCCGTTGAGAAGCCGTCGTTCGCTGCCGGAACCACCATGGCGAAGCTGTCCTCCGCCGGCACCATCAAGATCGGCACCAAGTTCGACCAGCCGCTGTTCGGCCAGGTGGGCCTGGACGGCAAGCCCGTAGGTTTCGACGTTGAAATGGGCAAGCTGATCGCCGCCAAGCTGGGCATCCCCGCAGACAAGATCGAATGGTCCGAGACCGTTTCGGCCAACCGCGAGCCCTTCATCGAGCAGGGCAAGGTTGACCTGGTCATCGCCACGTACACCATCAGCGACAAGCGCAAGCAGGTTGTGGACTTCGCCGGCCCTTACTACGAAGCCGGCCAGGCCCTCATGGTGAACAAGGACAACGACACCATCAAGAAGCCCGAGGACGTCAAGGGCAAGAAGGTCTGCTCCGTCACCGGTTCCACCCCGGCCGCCACGATTGTGGACAAGTACGGCGCCGAGCTCGTCCCGGCCGCCACCTATTCTGCCTGCCTGGAGCCGCTGCGCAACAAGCAGGTTGAAGCCGTGACCACTGACAACGTGATCCTCGCCGGCTTCGTTGACAAGGAGCCGGACGCCTTCAAGCTCGCTTCCGACGAGACCTTCACCAAGGAGCCTTACGGCATCGGCCTGAAGAAGGGCGACACCGAGTTCCGCAACTGGATCAACGACCAGCTCGAATCCTTCGAAAAGGACGGCTCCTACAAGAAGGCCTGGGAAGCCACTGCGGGTTCGGTCATTAAGACCGCCCCCAGCCTCCCGGCCATCAACCGTTACTGAGTAGCGTCCGCCGCGCCGCCGGGGCTGTTCAGCAGCCCCGGCGGCACCGCCTTTAATCCGTCCACGCTTACAGCCGAAGGATCTTATGGACGTCATCTTTGAAAACCTGCCCCTGTACTGGGAGGGTTTTCTCCGCACTCTTTTTCTCTCCGTTGTCTCCGGCATTTTCGCGTTGATCCTTGGCACCTTGCTTGCCGCGGCACGCGTCTCCCCGGTCGCAGCGCTTCGCGGTTTCAGCACCGTGTATGTGGAAGTCCTCCGCAACACGCCGCTGACCATCGCATTCTTCTTCGCAGCGGTGGTGCTCCCCCGGATCGGGGTCAAGTTCGAGCAGTTCGAGATCGCCGCAATCATTGCCCTCAGCACCTACACCGCCGCGTTCATCGCCGAAGCTGTCCGCTCGGGCGTCAACAGCGTGCCTGTGGGCCAGGCCGAAGCCGCACGCAGCATCGGCATGAAGTTCGGCCAGGTTCTCTCGCTCATCATCCTTCCCCAGGCACTGCGCACGGTGATCCCGCCGCTGATCAACATCCTGATCGCCCTGGTCAAAAACTCCTCGGTGGCCGGTGCCTTCTTCGTCCTGGAACTGTTCGGTTACGGCCGCCAGCTGGCCAACGCCAACGGTGACGCCGTGATCACGGTCCTGCTGGGCACGGCGTTCTTCTATCTGCTCCTCACCGTTCCGCTGGGAATCCTCGCCAACACGGTGGAACGAAAGGTGGCGATTGCCCGATGAGTTCCGTTCTCTACGACGTCCCGGGTCCCAAGGCCCGCCGGGTCTCCCTCATTGCCTCCATCATTGGCGGCCTGCTGATTCTTGGCCTGCTGGCCTGGGTTGTCCTGACCCTTTCCCAGCAGGGCATCTTCGAAGCCCGCCGCTGGCAGATCTTCACCCGTGCCGATGTTTGGCGCCTCCTCGGCAACGGGCTGGGATCCACCCTCTCGGCAGCGGCACTTGCCGCAGTCATCGCGTTCCCGCTGGGCCTGCTGCTGTGCCTCCTGCGCATTTCGGACGCCGCCGCCATCCGGGTACCCATGCGGGTCATCCTGGAGTTCCTGCGCGGCATGCCCGTGGTCCTGATGATGCTATTCATCCTCCTGGGCTTCGGCACCTCCGCGTTCGTCGCCGTGGTGGCCGGCCTGGTGCTGTACAACGCGGCGGTCTTTGCCGAAATCATCCGGGCCGGTATCCAGTCCCTCCCGAAGGGGCAGCGCGAAGCCGGCCTGGCCATCGGCCTGACCAGCTACAAGTCGCGCATGCTGATCGAACTGCCGCAGGCAATCCGCCGCATGATGCCCTCGCTCGTTGCGCAGATGGTGGTTCTGTTGAAGGACACTTCGCTGGGCTACATCGTGGCGTACGGCGAGCTGCTGCGGGCCGTCCAGGTCATGGCGGACTTCCTGGGTACCCAGTACCTGTTCCCCATCTTCTTTGTGGCGGCGGCCATCTACATCGCCATCAACATCTCGGTTTCACGGCTTGCCGTATGGATCGAGCGCCGCGGCTCCAAAAAGGCGGCCGGCGGCACGGCGAAGGCCGAACCCGACGTCCTGGAAGCTGCGGCTCCCTAGGCTTCTAAGCTGCAACAGAAAAGGTCCGGAATTCCCGTGGGGAGTTCCGGACCTTTGCCGTTAAGGGCCGTCAGCCGGCGAGCCAGCTTTGCAGCGCGGCGAGGCATTTGCGGACGGCATCAGCGTGGACGTGCTCGTTGTCCTTGTGCGCCAGCAGCGCATCGCCCGGGCCGAAGTTCACCGCGGGGATGCCCAGCTCGCTGAAGCGGGCGACGTCGGTCCAGCCGTATTTGGGCTTGGGCTCGGCTCCCACGGCGGCAATGAAGGAGGCGGCAGCCGGGTGCTGCAGGCCAGGACGCGCTCCCGCGGCGGCATCAGTGCGGACCACGTCGAAGCCCGCCAGCAGTTCCCGGACGTGGGCTTCTGCCTGGTCCGGCGTCTTGTCCGGGGCGAACCGGTAGTTGATTTCCACCACACAGCGGTCCGGGATGACATTGCCGGCGGTGCCGCCGTTGATCTTTACCGCGTTGAGGCTTTCCCGGTAGTCCAGCCCGTCAACGTTGATCGTCCGCGGTTCGTAGGATGCCAGGCGGGCCAGGATGGGGGCTGCTGCGTGGATGGCGTTGCTGCCCATCCATGCCCGCGCCGAGTGTGCGGCCTCGCCCGCCGTGCTGGCCTCGAACCGGCTGGTGCCGTTGCAGCCGCCCTCCACCGTGCCATCCGTAGGCTCCAGCAGGATGGCGAAATCTCCTTGCAGCAGGTCTCCGTGGTTGCGGACCAGGCGTCCCAGGCCGCTCTTGACCGCCTCCACTTCCTCATGGTCGTAGAACACGAAGGTGACGTCCCGCTTGGGCTGCGCGCCGCCGTCGAACATTCGTGCTGCCAGCGCCAGCTGGACCGCCACGCCGCCCTTCATGTCGGTGGCTCCGCGGCCATAGAGGACGCCTTCACCCGGAACGCCGGATTCCCAGCTGGACGGGACAGTGCCCCTGGAACCTTCGGTCAGGGGCAACGGAACCGTGTCCAGGTGGCCGGCGAGGATGACCCGTTCGGCGCGGCCCAGTTCGGTGCGGGCGACGATGGCGTCACCGTCGCGCACCACCGTGAGCTGGGGAATCCCCCGCAATGCGGCTTCGACGGCGTCCGCGAGCTGCTTCTCATTGCCCGACACGCTGTTGATGTCCATGAGTGCCGCGGTCAGCAGCGCAACGTCCTGGTGCAGGTCAAGGGTGGACACGGAAGATTCGGGGGCGGTTTCAGCAGTCACGAAGCCAGTCTAGTTCGAACCGCCTGCCCGGCCCTCGATAGACTGGAGCACATGACTGAGACTGCTTCCTCCGCCGTGCCCGAAACCCTGACCTCCAACACTGAAGACCGTTCCGCCTATGGCTTTGGTGTGGCCACCATCGCCACCACCGGCAGCGACACCACGGTCCTGGACGTCTGGTTCCCGGCACCGGCACTCGGTGTTGCGGCCGAGGACCTCCGCTCGGTGGAAAACGCCGACGAAGCCCTGACCGCCATCGCTGAGAACGGCGCAGACCAGGACCGCGGCACGGAGCAGAAGGTGGTCTTTGTCCAGATCAACCTCGACGAAGCCCCCGCCGACACCGCGGACGCCTACCTCCGCCTGCACCTTCTCTCGCACCGCCTGGTCCAGCCCAACACCATTAACCTGGACGGCATCTTCGCCAAGCTCCCCAACGTCGTGTGGACCAATTTCGGCCCCGCCGCCGTCGAGGGCTTTGAACTGACGCGCGCCAGGCTGCGCCGGCGGGGCGCTGTCACCGTCTACGGCATCGACAAGTTCCCGCGCATGGTGGACTATGTGGTCCCCAGCGGGGTCAGGATTGCCGACGCCGACAGGGTGCGCCTGGGTGCGCACCTCGCCGCCGGCACCACCGTCATGCACGAGGGCTTCGTGAACTTCAACGCCGGGACCCTGGGCACCTCCATGGTGGAGGGGCGCATCTCGGCGGGCGTCGTGACCGGGGACGGCAGCGACGTGGGTGGCGGCGCGTCCATCATGGGCACCCTGTCCGGCGGCGGCAAGGAAAAGATCACCATCGGCGAGCGGGTCCTGCTCGGGGCAAACTCAGGCGTGGGCATCAGCATCGGTGACGATTCGGTGGTGGAAGCCGGCCTCTACGTCACGGCGGGCACCCGCGTCCGCGTCCCGGGCCCCAAGGACGAGGTGGGCGAGGACACCACCAGGATCGTCAAGGCTGCCGAGCTTTCCGGCGTCCCCAACCTGCTGTTCCGCCGCAACTCCACCACGGGCGCGGTGGAGGCTCTCCCCCGCAAGGGCCAGACCGTGGAACTGAACGACGCCCTGCACGCCAACTAGTCTCTTCGTGGCACCTCTGTCTGTGGCGCGCAGGCGCGGCCTGCGCCGCCTGGCGGTGCTGCTCCTCACCCTGGCACTGGCAGCGGGAGGCATTTACACGGCGGTCTACTTTGTGCAGCGTTCCGAGACCCTCGTCTCGGAGCGCTGCACAGCCACGGCCGGCGGCCGGACCGGGGAACTGGCGCCGGACCAGGCGGCCAATGCAGCCCTGATCACCGCCGCGGCCGTCCGGCGGGGCCTCCCTCCGCGTGCCGCCACCATTGCCCTGGCCACTGCCATGCAGGAGTCAAAGCTGCGCAACATCGGCCACGGCGACCAGGCCGGCCCTGACTCGCGGGGGCTCTTCCAGCAGCGGCCTTCCCAGGGCTGGGGCACCGAGGCCCAGATCATGGACCCGTACTACGCCGTCAACGCCTTCTATGACGCCCTGGTGAAGATCCCTGGGTACGAAACGCTGGACATCACTGACGCGGCCCAGCAGGTCCAGCGTTCCGCCTACCCCAAGGCCTATGCCCAGCACGAGGAGATGGGCCGGGCCTTCGCTTCCGGGCTGACCGGACAGACTCCGGCGGGAGTCCAGTGCACGCTGCGCTCCCCGACGGCAGGCGGGAATTCAACAACAGTGGTGACGGAGCTGGAGCAGGCGTACGGCGGCGTGGATGCGCAGGTGGACGGCGCCACCCTGGTAGTGGACGCGGACGGGGCACTGGCATGGTCGGTGGCCCAGTGGGCGGTTGCGAATGCCAAGGACCTGGCGGTGACAAGGGTGGAAGTCGCCGGCCGCAGCTGGGACCGGCCAGGCGGGGACGGATGGCAGGCGTCGGGGGCCGCCGCCGGGCAGGTGCGCATCACCGTACGGCAGGACGACGGCGGCACGTGACCTCCCGCCGTCGTCCTCCCTGCAGGGGCTAGACCAGGATTTCCAGCACCGGCTGGACGTAGCTGCGGAACAGCTCAGGCTGGCCCATCAACTCATGGCTCATGATGATCTTGTCCGGTTCCAGGTACCAGGCCCGTTGCTCGTCCAGCGGCAGCTCAATGATGGTCAGCGTGAAATCCCGGGAGTCCCGCCCCACCTCCATCAGCCGGTCGTCCACCATGTCCCCGAGCAGCTGGTCCGTTCCGCTGGCCACGCGCTGGGCTTCGAGTTCGGCGTATTCGCTCCTGCGTTCCCTGGCCCAGGTGAGGGCAGAGCCGAAATGGGCCTGCAGGAGCCGTTGGAGCGCCGGCGAGTTGCCGAACGCTTCGAAATCGGGTGGAGACAGTTCCGGGGAGGTGTGGGGGTGCGCCTTGAGCAGCTGCTCCCACCAAGCCTCCCACTCTGTCTTCAGTGCGCTG
This sequence comes from Arthrobacter sp. NicSoilC5, assembly GCF_019977395.1. Lineage (NCBI taxonomy): Bacteria > Bacillati > Actinomycetota > Actinomycetes > Micrococcales > Micrococcaceae > Arthrobacter > Arthrobacter sp. NicSoilC5. Next base: position 1,531,013 of record NZ_AP024660.1, read on the forward strand.
AGGCCGCCAACATCCGCGGTCAGGTGCTTATGGTCCGCCGAGCGGACTTTGGGTGATGCATGGGACAGCATGGGACGGCCCACGCCGTTCAGGCCGGCGGTGTCCCGGACGTAAAGAGCAATCATCATCGGCCCGGATGTGTCGGTGGTGATCTGCCACCCTGAACCGCTTGCGTGCTGCATCCAAAGTCCTTTCCTGGCCTACCGGTGCCGGGCATCGTGATCGGTCCCGCCTACCCGGCTATCAGTCTATTCCCGCAGGCAGTCCACGGACGTGCAGGACAGTCTTTTGATCCCTTACCGTCCGATCCCGTCCAGGTGCCGCTCAAGCACGTCGCGGCACATCTGCGCCGTCATCCAGCCGGGCTGGAGCAAGGCATGCATGCACAACCCGTCCAGCGTTGCCAGGAGCCGTTCGGCCTCAACCACCAGGTTCTCCTGCGGTTCATCGTCCGGGAGCAGGGTTGCGACGAGCGCACCCATGATGGCTGCGATTTCACGGTGGCTCCGGTCCGCCTCCGCGGCGAGGAACGGCCTGATGCGGGCGGCGTTCTTAAAAGCCAGCCACGCACATGCTTCCACAGCTGTTTCCTCATCCAGGGGAAGCATGCCGCCCAGAAGGGTTAAAACAGCCTCCCGCTGTTCGGGGCTGGCTGCGGCAGCATCAAGCACGGCGGGCAGCAGGGCTTCCAGCCGGCCGGCCACCCGGTCCACCACCGTGCCGAACGTAAACGCCAGGAGCTCCTCACTGCCCTGGAAGTAGTGCCGGACCGAGCCGACCGCCAGTCCTGCTTCGTCCGCAACCTCCCGGAGCGAGGCACGCTCGAGACCGTCCACGGCAATGATGCGGAGAACCGCCTGGACCACATCCTGCCGCCGGGCATCGGCGTCTACAATTTTGGGCACCATTCTTAATAGCACACTTGTGCTTTATCTGCCTTGTCACAGTGCGCCCGGCATCCGGGACACAGCGGCGGGCAACGCTGCACGTGGGATAGCGTTGAGGCATGAAAATCTTGGTCACAGGGGGCACCGGCTACATCGGTTCCCACACTGTTCTTTCCCTGCAGGAAGCCGGCCACGACGTGGTCGTCATCGACAACCTGGTCAATTCCAGCGAGGAGTCGCTGCGCCGCGTGGCCGAACTCAGCGGCAAGACCGCGGAGTTCTACAACGTGGACCTGGTGGACGAGGCCGCCGTCGAGCAGGTGTTCGCCAGCAACGGCATCGAGGCCGTCATCCATTTCGCGGGCCTCAAAGCCGTGGGTGAATCAGTGCGGGAGCCGCTGAAGTACTACTACAACAACCTGGTGGGGACGTTGAACCTGGTCCGCGTCATGGACAGGCACGACGTCCGGTCCATCGTCTTCAGCTCCTCGGCCACCGTCTACGGGGAACACAACCCCATCCCGTACGTGGAAAAGATGGAGATCGGCGCCAACAACCCGTACGGGCGCACCAAGGAACAGATCGAGGACATCCTCTCCGACCTCGGCGCCGCCGACTCACGCTGGCACATAGCACTGCTGCGCTACTTCAACCCGGTTGGCGCACACCCCTCGGGCCGTATCGGCGAAGACCCGCAGGGCATTCCCAACAACCTTGTCCCGTTCATTGCCCAGGTGGCCGTGGGCCGGCGCGAGAAGCTCATGGTCTTCGGCGGCGACTACGACACCCCGGACGGCACCTGCCTGCGCGACTACATCCACGTGGTGGACCTCGCCGAAGGACACGTGGCCGCGCTGAACCACATCGCGGACCGCACCGGTGTTTTCCGCTGGAACCTCGGTTCCGGCAAGGGCTCCTCTGTCCTGGAAGTCCTGCGCTCCTTTGAGAAGGCAGTGGGCCAGCCCATCCCCTACGAGATCACCGGCCGCCGCGCAGGCGACCTTCCGGCGTTCTGGGCCGATGCCACCTCGGCCCTGGCAGACCTGAGCTGGTCCACCACCAAGACCGTGGACCAGATGTGCGAGGACCACTGGCGCTGGCAGAAGAACAACCCCCAGGGCTACGCCTCCTGACCCTGCCCTCCCCATCGATTGCTCCGCACTTGTCGTTATGGAGCCCCAAAACGACAAGGTGGGCCCACGCCGGCGAGGGCCCCGGCCCGAGCTTGCGAGGGCAGGGAGCCGGTGGGGAGCAATGGATGGTGATTAACGCGGAACGGCCGCCCACCTGTGAAAGGTGGGCGGCCGTCGTCGTCATGGCTGTTGCTGTCCCTGACGGGCAGGGGATCAGCGGGCGGGGTAGTCGCGCTCCGGCTCGCCGATGTACAGCTGGCGCGGGCGGCCGATCTTGGTGTTCGGGTCGCTGATCATTTCGCGCCACTGGGCAATCCAGCCCGGCAGGCGGCCGATGGCGAACAGGACGGTGAACATCTTCTCGGGGAAGCCCATGGCCTTGTAGATCAGGCCGGTGTAGAAGTCCACGTTCGGGTAGAGCTTGCGCTGGATGAAGTAGTCATCGCTGAGCGCCTTCTCTTCCAGGCGCATGGCGATGTCCAGCAGTTCGTCGTTGCCGCCGAGCTTGCTGAGGATCTCGTGGGCCGTGGCCTTGACGATCTTGGCGCGCGGATCGTAGTTCTTGTAGACGCGGTGTCCGAAGCCCATCAGGCGGACGCCGTCTTCCTTGTTCTTGACTTTCTCCATGTAGTCCTCGGGCTTGAGGCCCTCGGCCTGGATCTGGCGCAGCATCTTCAGCACTGCCTCGTTGGCGCCGCCGTGGGCAGGGCCGAAGAGGGCGTTGATGCCTGCCGAAACGGAGGCGAAGAGGTTGGCGTTGGAGGAGCCCACCAGGCGCACGGTGGAGGTGGAGCAGTTCTGCTCGTGGTCCGCGTGCAGGATGAGGAGCAGGTCCAGTGCCTTGACGATGACCGGGTCCAGCTCGTACTGCTCGGCGGGGAGGCCGAAGCTCAGGCGCAGGAAGTTCTCCACCAGGTTCATGGAGTTGTCCGGGTACAGCATGGGCTGGCCGATAGACTTCTTGTGTGCGTACGCGGCGATGACCGGCAGCTTGGCCATCAGGCGGATGGTGGAAACCTCCACCTGCTCGGCGTTGAACGGGTCCAGGGAGTCCTGGTAGAAGGTGGACAGCGCGGACACGGCCGAGGACAGCACCGGCATGGGGTGCGCGTCGCGTGGGAAGCCGCCGAAGAAACCCTTGAGCTCCTCGTGCAGCAGGGTGTGGCGGCGGATCTTCTGGTCGAACTCGTCCAGCTCAGTGGGCGTGGGCAGGTTTCCGTAGATCAGCAGGTAGGACACCTCGAGGAAGCTGGAGTGCTGCGCCAGCTGCTCGATGGGGTATCCGCGGTAGCGCAGGATGCCCGCATCGCCATCGATGTAGGTGATGGCGGAGGTGGTTGCTGCGGTGTTCATGAAGCCGGGGTCAAAGGTCACGGCACCGGTCTGCTTGAGCAGCTTGGAGACGTCGTAACCCTCGTTCCCTTCAACAACCTGGATGCGCGGGAGCTTCAGCTCGCCACCTGCGTGGAGCAGGGTCGCAGCATTGTTGGTCTCAGTCATGGAGTCCCCTTCATGAGGCGTCTTCGGCCTCTGTCGAAAGCTTGATCCAACATCAGGTGAGCCGCGCACTCGAGCCTGAGAAGACAGGTTCCAACACCCGGGCTGCCTTCTTGTAGAAAGCCACCATTGATCGTCAACTTAAAAAGTACCGCTCCTTGGCGGGTGTCACTAATCCGCAGGCTTCCCATCCAGCCTAAAAAGCGCCGGATGTGGGGCGAGTCACACGAATGTTACGTGTGCCTAGGAGCCGGAACCGGCCAGCCGTGCAACGGCTGCATCGATCCGCTCGTCGGATCCGGTCAGGGCCACGCGGACATAGCCGTTGCCCGCCTCTCCGTAGAAGACTCCCGGGCCCACCACGATGCCGCGCTCAGCCAGGCGGGCCACCGTGGCCCACGTGTCCTCCCCCGCCGTCGACCACAGGTACAGGCCGGCGTCGGACTCCTTGATCTCCAGGCCGAAGTCCAGCAGCGCGGGCACCAGGCGTTCACGGCGGCCCCGGTACAGGTCCTTCTGGGCCTCAACGTGGGTGTCATCCCCCATCGCCACCCGCATGGCCTCCTGGACCGGGTAGGGGACGATCATGCCTGCATGCTTGCGGCTGTTGACCAGGTTGGGCATCAGGTCCGGATCACCGGCAACGAAGGCTGCGCGGTAGCCCGCCAGGTTGGACTGTTTGCTCAGCGAGTACACGGCGAGAAGGCCCTGGTGCGAGCCGCCTGCCACGTAGGGATCGAGGATGCTGGGGACGCGCCGGCCGCCGCGCTGGACGTCCCAGTCGCCCCAGCCAAGCTCTGCGTAGCATTCGTCCGATGCCACCACAGCGCCGATTTCACGGGCCTGGACCACCAGCGCCTTCAGTGACTCCGCGTCGCGGACACTGCCCGTGGGGTTGCCCGGGGAATTGACCCAAATGAGGCGCACGCGTGCACGCGTGGCGTCGTCAAGCTCGTCCAGGTTGTCCGTGGCCACCGAGGTGGCCCCGGCAAGGGTGGCGCCGATATCGTACGTGGGGTAAGCCACCTTGGGGCGTACGACGACGTCTCCGGACCTGAGGCCCAGCAGCAGCGGGAGCCACGCAACAAGTTCCTTGGACCCCACTGTCGGCATGATGTTGCGGGGGTCGAGGCCCGCCACACCGCGCCGGCGTTCAAACCAGCCCGCGATGGCTTCCCGAAGCGCGGGAGTGCCGTGAACGGTGGGATAGCCGGGGGCATTCGCGGCCGCCTTCAGTGCATCCTGGACCAGCTGCGGGGTGGGATCCACTGGGGTCCCGATGGACAGATTGACTGCCCCGCCCGGGTGTTCCGAGGCTTTGGCCAGGTAGGGGGCCATGGCCTCCCACGGGTAGTCGGGCAGGTTCAGGCCAAACGAATTCACTGCTGCGGTCACGTTTCCCGTCCGCGTCAGTGGTCTTGGTTCTGCGGCGGCAGGGCGGCGATCATCGGGTGGTCCTTGCCCGTGTTGCCGATCTTGGCCGCGCCGCCCGGAGACCCCAGGTCATCGAAGAATTCGACGTTTGCCTTGTAGTAGTCAGCCCATTCCTCGGGGGTGTCATCCTCGTAGTAGATGGCCTCCACGGGGCACACCGGTTCGCAGGCGCCGCAGTCGACGCACTCGTCCGGATGGATGTACAGCGAACGCTCGCCCTCATAGATGCAGTCGACCGGGCACTCCTCAATGCATGCCTTGTCCTTAACATCCACACACGGCTGCGCGATTACGTACGTCACGTCCCTGGCCTCTCCACGTTGGGTTCCGGCTTGCCCGCCGGCTCTTGCATCCGGCAGCACGGCCGGACTATTGACATCTGAGCCTATTATCTCCCAGCCCTTTCCCGCTAACCTAGCCGGCGGCCTAGTATGAACTGGTGAGTCTGCCAGTGTCCGCCCCCGTCCGCTTCCTTGCCGCGGCTGAGCCCGGAACCCGGGTGGTGGTGCGCTACCGGATTGAAGGTGGCCTCACGGACGCCCTGGGCCACCTGCTGGCGTGCGCCGCCGGTTCCTGCACCGTCCGCACCCGCCGGGCCGACGTCGTCATTCCCCTGGAGCTTGTGGTGGCCGCGAAGGAAGTGCCGCCCGCTCCCCCGCGCCGCGCCGCTGCGCACTGACACCGCCTCTCACCGCTCATGGGCTGTCCCTGCGCAGCCACTCCTGCCGTCATTGCGCAGTGCGGTACGTGGCCAGCGCCCGCTGCACCATCCTCACGAACCCATCCGGCTCGTTAAGCAGCATCTCGAAGGTGACCCGGAGGGTTGGAACACCCCGGACAACGGTGACATTCCACCGCCGCCGGTCCTCGCGGTAAGCCTCCCGGCTGCTGTGGTGGGCGTAGCCGTCGGTTTCAACTCCGAGTAGGCCGTCAACGAGCAGATCCAGATGTCCCATCCCGGGGATCCTGACCTGCAGCTCGACCGTGTGCCCGGCCTCCTCCAACAGGTATCGCGCCATCGTTTCGATGATGGACCCGGATTGAGGGCGGATCCGGGCCACCAAGTCCCTGAGGCCCTTTTCGCGGACAGCCGGAAACCGCTCCCGCAAGGCGGGAAGTTGGATGAGCCCGTTCTTGACCGCGGACTCCGCAATGGCCAGTCCCTCCAGGGGCGCCAGGCAGCGCAACGACTGGCACACGATGTCCAGGGGTGTCAGCGGGATCCTGCTGCGGTGCACGATGCAACCAGAGACAGGCCTGCCGTGTGATGCGGCCAGATGCGTTCTGTCCGGGCGCCTGACCACCCACAAGCCCGCGGCGCTGGCAGCCGAGACGCACCCCAGGACAGCATGGTGGCGGCCTGCGTGAATGAGCACAGGATCAGCTTGCGGCTGGGCATAGACGCCACGGGCAATCCTTTGGACTGAGCCCGCAACCACGCCAGCCTCCAGGCTCCGGCGCGAAACCCCCGCCATTGACAGTGAGCGGGTACTGGCAACGCCGCCCAGGGCAGTCAGGGCTTCTGAAAGAGTTTGCATAACTGCATGCTCGCCGCTTACGGAGCCGGACGCAGGACCCGGAAACCGCCATGTGCAAAACCGTCCGTGCGCGGTGACAGCGCCGCTCGTTGCGCACGGACTGTCCCTGCTCAACGAGCGTCCGGTTCGCTGCGCAATTGCGGGCTTAAACGCAGAACGCCACCGGCAAATACCGGTGGCGTTCTGAGGACCTGCGGAGTTACTAGGCCTTGGCGCGGGCGCGGTTGGCCTTGGCGCGCTCGTTGGTGTCCAGGATGACCTTGCGGATGCGGATAGCCTCCGGGGTCACCTCGACGCACTCGTCCTCGCGGGCGAATTCGAGCGACTCTTCGAGGGTCAGGTCACGCGGCGGGGTCAGGTTCTCGAAGGTGTCCGAGGAAGCGGCACGCATGTTGGTGAGCTTCTTTTCCTTCGTGATGTTGACGTCCATGTCGTCGGCGCGGGAGTTCTCGCCCACGATCATGCCTTCGTAGACCTCGGAGGTGGGCTTCACGAAGAAGGAGCCGCGTTCCTGCAGGTTGATCATGGCGAACGGGGTCACAACACCGGCGCGGTCGGCAATCATGGAACCGTTGGTGCGGTACTCGATGGGGCCGGCCCACGGCTCGTAGCCTTCCGAGATGGAAGCTGCGATGCCTGCGCCACGGGTGTCGGTCAGGAACCGGGTGCGGAAACCGATCAGGCCACGGGCCGGAACGATGAACTCCATGCGGCACCAGCCCGTGCCGTGGTTGGCCATGTTGGTCATGCGGCCCTTGCGGGCTGCCATGAGCTGGGTGACGGCGCCCAGGTATTCCTCGGGCACGTCGATGGTCATGTGTTCCATCGGCTCGTGGATCTTGCCGTCAACGGTCTTGGTGACAACCTGCGGCTTGCCCACGGTCAGCTCGAAGCCTTCGCGGCGCATCTGCTCCACCAGGATGGCGAGGGCGAGCTCGCCACGGCCCTGGACTTCCCAGGCGTCGGGACGCTCGGTGGGCAGGACCTTGATGGAGACGTTACCGATCAGTTCCTTGTCAAGACGGTCCTTGACCTGGCGGGCAGTAACCTTGGCGCCCTTGACCTTGCCGGCCAGCGGCGAGGTGTTGATACCGATGGTCATGGAGATCGCAGGATCGTCCACGGTGATCAGCGGCAGCGGCTGGGGGTTCTCGGCGTCGGTCAGGGTTTCACCGATGGTGATCTCCTCGATGCCGGCGACGGCGACAATCTCGCCGGGGCCGGCGGACTCGGCCGGCACGCGCTCGAGCGCCTTGGTAGCAAGCAGCTCGGTGATCTTGACGTTCTTCAGCTCGCCGTTGGCGCGGGCCCAAGCCACGGTCTGGCCCTTGCGCAGGGTGCCGTTGTAAATACGCAGCAGGGCCAGTCGGCCAAGGAACGGGGAGGCGTCGAGGTTGGTGACGTGCGCCTGGAGCACACCCTCCGGGTTGTACGTCGGAGCCGGGATGTGCTCGATGATGGTCTTGAACAGCGGCTCAAGATCCTCGTTCTCCGGAGCGGTGCCGTCAGCGGGCTGCTCAAGGGAGGCGCGGCCGACCTTCGCGGCGGCGTAAACCACGGGGACCTCGAGGATCTTGTCCAGGTCGAGGTCGGGGACCTCGTCGGCCAGGTCGGAGGCGAGGCCAAGGAGCAGGTCCATGGACTCGTGCACGACCTCTTCGATCCGCGCGTCGGGGCGGTCGGTCTTGTTGACCAGCAGGATCACGGGCAGGTGCGCGGCGAGGGCCTTGCGCAGCACGAAGCGGGTCTGGGGCAGCGGGCCCTCAGAGGCATCGACGAGCAGGACGACGCCGTCGACCATGGACAGGCCGCGCTCGACCTCGCCGCCGAAGTCGGCGTGGCCGGGGGTGTCGATCACGTTGATGGTGATGGTCTCGCCGTTCGAGGACGGACCGTTGTAGGCGACAGTGGTGTTCTTCGCCAGGATGGTGATGCCCTTTTCGCGCTCCAGGTCACCGGAGTCCATGACGCGGTCTTCTACGTGGTTGTGCTCGGCAAAGGAATGGGTCTGCTTGAGCATGGCGTCGACCAGGGTGGTCTTGCCGTGGTCAACGTGGGCCACGATCGCTACGTTGCGCAGGTCACTGCGCGATGCAGTGGCTACCGCAGTGTTGGTGGAGGTTTCAGACATGCGTTATTGCTCGATTCAGTGGTGAAGTCAGCTGAGGTATCGCGACATTTCCAACCGGAACGCACGACGGACAAGGCCCTTGGCACAGGGCGCCTTCCTCTATTCTAGCCGCTGAGCCATTTGTTGGCCTAAATTCCAGCGGGACTGACCGCCGCCGCTTGAGCCAAGATCAGCCACCGTCCCGCACTTGGTGTGACCAAGTTCACTGCCGCCTGCGTGTGCATGGCATGATGTCTGTGACCAAGAGCCCATCCTTTGAGCACGCCGGAGACAACGATGCCCCCTGCCAAGGCCAGCACCATGCGCGGTGCCGCGTGGGCTGTGGCCGGAGTGGTCGCCGGTCTCGTGGTCGCCGGTCTCGTGGTCGCGGGATCCGGTGGAGACGGACTTTCCGCTGGTCCGGGCGGCAGCAGCCTGTCGCGGGCAGCCGCAGGCCAGGCAGCCAACAACCAGGCGCCAGCCGTGAAGCCGGGCGCCGCGAAGGTGTCGGTGGCAGCCACTGCCCACGTCCTGAATACGGGCAACGGCCGGCTGGAAGCAGTTGTGCCCGATGTGGGCAAGACTGTCCTGCTGATTGGGGATTCGCAGTCGGAACCCGTTGACGGCTGGCCCCGCCTGGGTTTGGCCGCCGCCGGGTACAACGTGTACTTTTGCGGCCGCGGGGGCACCGGCTACGTCGCGGCGAACGGTGCCACCGGTAACTACGTGGACGCCCTGCAGCGCGGGGACTGGCAGCTCCCCTCCGGGACCCCCGCCCTCATTGTGGTCGAGGGCGGTGGCAACGACGCCGCCGGAGGCGCAAGCAACGCGCAGATCGCACGGAACGCCGAGCGGCTGATCGCTGAGCTGCGGAGCCGCTATCCCGGCACACGGCTGGCAATGATCGGCACCCTGGCCCGGGGATCGAACGACGGCGGCGGCCGGCGGAGTGAGGTTGATGCTTTGCTCGGTGCCGTGGCGGCAGCAAATGGACTGCCCTTTATCTCCACCGGAGACTGGCTCACCAGGTACGGGCTGGCGAAGGACCTCGCCGATGCGGTGCACATGAACACCGAAGGCCGCACGGCACTGGGCGGGATTCTTGAGCGCAGGCTAAGGGAACTCGGACTGGACCGGAAAGCCGCAGCGGAGCAGGGCGCCCTCGCCGCCGTGCCTGCAGCCGGGAGCACCTTCCAGGACTGACAGCCGAACCGGGCTGGTTCCGCCGGCCACCCAGACAGTCTCGCCGGCCAATCAAACCGGTCAATTAACCGGTCACTTAAACGGCTGGAGCCGGGACCCAAAGGTCCCGGCTCCACCCGTCAGGGAAAACGTCCCGCTATGCCACCTCAGGCGGAAGCATCAGCTTCGCGCCGGGGATGGCATTGAGCAGGGCCTTGGTGTACTCCTGCTTGGGCGATTCGAAGACGTCGTCCGTGGACCCGGTCTCCACCAGGCGGCCCTTCTCCATCACACAGACGTGGTCCGCGATCTGGCGCACCACGGCAAGGTCGTGCGTGATGAACAGGTACGTCAGCCCAAGGTTGGCCTGCAGGTCGGCGAGCAGGTTCAGCACCTGCGCCTGCACCAGCACGTCCAGCGCGGAGACTGCCTCATCACAGATGATGACCTCGGGGTCCAGCGCCAGTGCCCGTGCGATGGCCACGCGCTGCCGCTGGCCGCCGGACAGCTCATTGGGATACCGCTGCATGGCGGACTGGGGCAGAGCCACCTGGTCCAGCAATGTCCGGACTTTCTTCTCCCGGCTGGCCTGGTCCCCGATCTTGTGGACCCGCAATGGTTCTTCGATCGTGCGGTAGATGTTGTACATCGGATCGAGGGAGCCGTACGGGTCCTGGAAGATCGGCTGGACCCGCCTGCGGAACTTGAACAGTTCGGCAGGCTTCAGGACCGAGGTGTCGACGCCGTCGAACAGGATCCTGCCCTCGGTCGGCTTCTCCAGCTGGAGCACCATCTTGGCCACTGTGGACTTGCCGGAACCCGACTCCCCCACGATCGCCGTCGTGGTTCCCCGCCGGACGTCGAAGCTTACGCCGTCAACGGCCGCGAAGTCCGTCGCCTTGCCCAGCCCCGAGCGGAGCTTGTAGACCTTCCGCAGGTCCTGGATCTGCAGGAAAGTGTCCGGCTTTACCGTTTCGGCGGCAGGTGCCAGCAGGTCCGACGTCTCCACGCCCTGTTCCTTGGCCACCTGGATGCGGCGGCTGGCAAGGGATGGCGCGGACTCCACGAGCCGCTTGGTGTAGGGGTGCTGCGGGTTGCGCAGCAGTTCCAGCGACGGCCCGGCCTCAACGACGCGGCCCTGGTACATGACCACGACTTTGTCGGCACGCTCGGCTGCGAGGCCAAGGTCGTGGGTGATCAGCAGCACCGAGGTGCCCAGCTCGTTGGTCATGGTTTCCAGGTGGTCCAGGATCTGCCGCTGGACGGTGACGTCAAGGGCCGACGTCGGCTCGTCCGCGATCAGCAGGCGCGGCTGGCAGGAGAGGCCGATGGCGATCAGCGCACGCTGGCGCATGCCGCCCGAGAACTCGTGCGGGTACTGGTTGGCCCGGCGCTTGGCGTCCGGCAGTCCGGCCTGGGACAACACCTTGGCGATATCGTCCGGACCGCTGGGCCGGCCGTTTGCACGCAGTGTCTCCCGGACCTGGTAGCCGATCTTCCATACCGGGTTCAGGTTGGACATGGGGTCCTGCGGCACCATGCCGATGGTGTTGCCGCGCAGCTCGATCATGCGCTGCTCGGAGGCGTGGGCGATGTCCTCGCCGTCGAGCAGGATCTGGCCGCCGGACACTTTGCCGTTGTTGGGCAGGAGGCCGATGGCGGCCAGGGCGGTGGTGGACTTGCCGGAGCCGGACTCCCCCACGATGGCCACCGTTTCACCGGGCATGATGGTCAGGTGTGCATTCCGCACCGCCTGGACGTCGCCACCGCCGGTCTTGAAGGTGATGGCGAGGTCGCGGATTTCGAGCAGCGGCCTGACGCCGGTGGCACCGGCCTCATCAATGCGGACGTCTGGACTTGTCATCTCTTTATCTCTCATCGCTGACGGCTCTTCGGGTCGAGGGCGTCACGCACGGCGTCACCCAGCATGATGAAGCTCAGCACCGTGATGGACAGCGCCGCGGCCGGGTAGAGCATGATTTCCGGCCGGGTCCTGATCGATGCCTGGGCGCCTGCAATGTCGTTGCCCCACGACATGATGCTCTGGGGCAAACCGATGCCCAGGAAGGACAGGGTGGCTTCGGCCACGATGAACACGCCAAGCTCCAGCGTCGCCAGGACGATGATGGGTGCCAGGGCGTTCGGCAGGACGTGGCGGATCAGGGCGCCGAATTTGGAGACGCCCAGCGCGCGCGCGGCTGTGACGAAGTCAGCGTTGCGTACCTCGATGACTGCACCACGGGTGATACGCGCCATCTGCGGCCAGGCCAGGAGCGAGATGACGAACACCACGGTCCATACGCTCTTGTTCTCCCGGAACAGCGGCAGCTGAGTGATCACCAGCGCGCCCAGGACAAGCGGCAGGGCGAAGAAGATATCGCCCAGGCGGGCGAGGACGGCATCGATCCAGCCACCGTAGTACCCCGCGAGGGCGCCGAGCGTCACGCCGATGACCAGCACGCAGAGCACGGAAAGCAGGCCCACGGAGAGGGAAGCCTGCGTGCCGTGGATGACCCTGGAGTAAACGTCGCAGCCCTGGAAGGTGAAGCCAAACGGGTGTCCGGCCGTGGGGGCGCCTTCGGAGTTGGCAAGCTCGCAGCCCTCGTTGGGGGGCGTGGACGTGAAGAGGCCCGGGAACAAGGCAATCACGATCAGGGCAAGGATCAGCAGTGCCGAGATGATGAACAGCGGACGACGACGGAGCTTGCGCCACGCGTCTGCCCACAGGCTGAGCGGGGCCTGGTCCGTCTTGACGGCGTCCGTTGCCTGCAGCGGTGTCTCGTCGATGGGGGCCACGAAGTGGCTGTTATTACTGGTCATAGCGGATCCTCGGGTCAAGCCAGGCGTACAGGAGATCGACAAGAAGGTTCGCCACGACGAACACCAGCACCAGCACGCTGACGATGGAGACGATGGTGGGGCCTTCACTGCGGAGGACAGCCTGGTAGAGCTTGTTGCCTACGCCGGGAACGTTGAAGATGCCCTCAGTAACAATGGCACCGCCCATCAGGCCGCCAAGGTTGGCGCCCAGGTAGGTCACCACAGGGATCAGGGAGTTGCGCAGGATGTGCGCCATGACCACCCGCGGCCGGGAGAGGCCCTTGGCCGTGGCGGTCCGCACGTAGTCGGCATTCATGTTTTCGCTGACTGATGCGCGAGTCAGGCGGAGGACGTAGGCGAAGGAGACAAGTCCCAGGACCACGGCCGGGAGCAGCAGGGTCCCCCAGTTGGCGTTCGCGCCCACTGTGGGTTTGGCCCAGCCAAGCTGCACGCCGAAGACGAGCTGGAAAACGAAGCCGAGGACGAAGGTGGGGACTGCGATGACAACCAGCGAGGCCACCAGGACGGTGGAATCGAACCAGCCGCCGCGCCGCAGCCCGGCGAAAACGCCGAACGCAACACCGAAGACAGCCTGGATGGCCAGCGCCTCGATGGCGAGCATCGCCGTCACCGGGAAGACACGGGCAAGGCTGGCCGCGATGGGCTGGCCCGTGAAGTCATTGCCCAGGTTGAAGGTGAAAAGGTTCTTGAGGAACAGGCCGTACTGGACCCAGAAGGGCTGGTCCAGGTTGTACTGGCTGCGCAGGGTGTCGATGACAGCCTGCGGGGGCTGGCGGTCGCCGAACAGCGCGGCGATGGGATCGCCCGGCAGGGCGAACACCATGTAGTACACCAAAAGGGTAGTGCCGAGGAAAACAGGGATCACCTGAAGGAGTCGGCGCAGGATGAACCGGATCACAGGATCACCTGCCTTCCGGTAAAGGGGAAAACGCGTTCATGAATGCCTTCCTGCCGCTTGCAAGCCAATGGGGGCCCGGACGCAACCGGAACCCCCATCAGCCTGACGGCAAGTTAGATCTGGTGACTACTTGGCGGTGATGCCGTAGTACAGGATGCCGCCGTTCCAGCCGGTCTCGGCCTTCACGATGTTGTTGCTCCAGACGATCGGGCGTGCCTGATCCCAGAGCGGCAGGCCGGGCAGGTCCTGGAACAGGACTTCCTGTGCCTGGTTGAACTTGGTGTTTGCCTCGTCCGTGCTCTTGGCAGCCAGGCCCTCCTTGAGGAGGTTGTCGAACTCAGGGTTCGAGTACTTCTCGTAGTTGGAGGAAGCGTTGGTGGCCCAGACCGGTCCCAGGAAGTTGTACAGCGACGGGTAGTCGCCCTGCCAGCCCGCGCGGGTCAGGCCGGGCAGCTGCTGGGACTTGCGGAGGTTCAGGACTTCAGCGAACTTGGCGAACGGCTGGATTTCAGCCTGGATGCCGAGGTTGTTCTTGAAGCCGTTGGCTACCGCATCGATCCATTCCTTGTTGCCGCCGTCGGTGTTGGAGGCGATCTGGAGCGGCTTGGAGCCGTCGTACGGCTTGATCTTCTCTGCCTGTGCCCAGAGGTCCTTGGCCTTGGCGGCGTCGAACTTCAGGACTTCGCTGCCCTTGAGGCCTTCCTTGAATCCGTCGATGACCGGCGGAACGAATGCCTTGGCCGGGGTGCGGGTGCCGTTGAAGACAACCTTGGCGATTTCCTCGCGGTTGATGGCGTAGGACAGTGCCTGGCGGCGCAGCTTGCCGGCTTCACCCTGGAAGTTGGGGTTGTACGGCGGGATGTTCAGCGTGGAGTTGGTCGCAACCGGCTTGGTGGAGTTGCGGTCCGGGAAGTCGGAGACGTAGGTCTTCAGGGCGTTCGACGGGAGAACATCCGTGATGTCGAGGTTGTCCGACTGCAGGTCCGTGTATGCGGGGCCCGGATCGGTGTAGAACTTGAAGGTCACGCCGCCGTTCTTTGCCTCGCGCGGGCCCTTGTAATCGGCGTTCTTGACCAGGGAGATCGACTGGTCATGGACCCAGGAACCCTGCTTTTCGAACTTGTACGGACCGTTGCCAACGGGGTTTTCACCGAAGGTCTTGGGGTCGGTCAGCGCGGCGGACGGAAGCGGGAAGAAGGCGGAGTAGCCAAGGCGCAGGGACCAGTCCGCTTCGGGCTGGGCGAGCTTGACCGTGATGGTGGAATCATCGGTTGCTGCCAGGCCGGACATGGTGTCGGCCTTGGGAGCAGGAGTGGTGGTGGTCTTGCCGTCAGCACCCTTTTCCGAGTTCACAGCCGAAACGTCTTCGTAACCGGCGATGGACTCGAAGAAGAATCCGTTGTTCTGCAGGTTCTTGGAGTTTGCGGCGAAGTTCCAGGAGTCGACGAAGGTCTTTGCCGTGATGGCTTCACCGTTGGTGAACTTCTGGCCCTGCTTGACCTTGATGGTCCAGTTCTGGGCGTCGGAAGACTCGATGGAGTCAGCGAGGGCGTTGACCGGCTTGCCGCTGGCGTCGTACGTGCGCAGGCCTTCGAAGAGAAGCTCGACCACGCGGCCGCCGTAAACCTCATTGGTGTTTGCCGGCAGCAACGGGTTTTGTGGCTCGTTGCTGTAGGCGGTGATGACCTTGTTCGGATCGCCGGCAGCTTTGCTGGCCCCGTCAGTGCTGCCGCCGCCGGCGCCGCACCCGGTCAGGGCAAGCGCGGCGATTGCCACGATGCCCAGTGCTTTGGAAGTGCGCGTAAAACGCATTCCGCCTCCTATGAGTTGTGGGAGAGATGTATAGGGGAATCTTGTGCTTCCCCGCAGGTCGGACGCAGCTCACCGCTGTGACGAAACCTACACAATACGAGTTAGCCTAACCGCACGAAGTCCAGATATTGGTACTCCGTTGCCAAACCGTGACCGGCGGCTTTTCAATGCCCCGGGCGGCGGCGATAGTTAGGCACGTCACATGCTACTCGCCGGTAGGCCGAACGGCGAATCGGTGCCGCAAGAGCCAAAGGACCCAAAAAAGGACGTGGCCGAGGCTAGGACAGCCGCCACTCCGCAACGTTCCACCACACGCCGAGGGGACCCGGGCTGGTCTTCACGCCGGCCACCCGGGAATTGAACGCAGTCGTTCCCGGGGTTTGATATAGGGGGAGGCCGTACGCGTCCTCCCAGATGTGCTTGTCGATCTCGGCCAGGAGCTCGTCCTGCTTGCCCAGGTCCGTGGTCACGGCCAGTTGCTCCATGATCTTGTCCGCGTCGCCGTCGGAATAGCCCGTGAAGTTGCTGCCTGCACCGGTGCGGAAGATCTGCGGCACCCTGCTGACGCCCGCCTCAGTCCCGATCCAGCCTGACAGGGCGGCATCATAGCCACCCCTGCTCAACGCGGCCGCCCAGTCTGCACTCCCCTGCCCGCCGTCGACAACCCGGAATCCCGCCAGTGCGGCCGAGTCGCGGATCAGGGCGAAGGCTTTGGCCCGGTTCGGGTTGTCCCGGTTATAGAGAATGCGGATGCTGGGGGTGGCGTCCTTGAGGAGCCTCTTTGCGCCATCGATGTCCACCTTGGCGTAATCGGAAGC
Organism: Arthrobacter sp. NicSoilC5; assembly: GCF_019977395.1. NCBI lineage: Bacteria > Bacillati > Actinomycetota > Actinomycetes > Micrococcales > Micrococcaceae > Arthrobacter > Arthrobacter sp. NicSoilC5. The sequence continues at coordinate 1,547,163 of NZ_AP024660.1, forward strand.
CCCATTATTCTTCACGGTCTCGTCGTACTTTGGCTGTCCGGGCAGGAACACCTGGGAGTCCAGCGGCTTGTTGTCCGCCACCTGGGTGCCCACCACGGCGTCCACAATCGCCTGCCGCGGCACCGTCTTGAGGAAGGCTTCCCGGACATCCTTGCCGGCAAACGTCCCGGAGAAGTTGAGGTCAAGGTGGTCGTAGCCGGACTGTTTGTACCGTTCAACGGTGATGCCCTGACCTGACAGGCCGGTGAGGAGATTGTCTGTGGCAGCCGAGGGCTGGGGCGAAATGATGTCAGCCTGCCCGTTGCGCAGGGCATCAACCGCCGCCGGCACGGCCCCCGTGAACCGGACATTGATCTCGTCCAGCCACGGTTCCGCGCCCCACACGTAGTCCCGGTTCCGGACCAGCTTCATGGAAACTTCAGGCACGATGTCGCGGACGATGTAGGGGCCGCTGGAAAGGTAGAGCGCAGGATCATCCGGAACGGATTTCGTATCGAACCCGGTGTTCCAGAAGTCGCTGACCTTTTTGAGGGCCGGGTGCGACGCCGGTTTGTCCGGGTTGCCCCGGGGCGTGTCCTTGAGGAGCTTGACCAGGTCCTCCTCGTCGTTGAGTCCGCTCTTGGCAGCAACGACATGGGCCGGGAGTCCGACGTCGAACGCCACTTCCCAGTCAGCGTACGGTGCGGCGTACTCAATGGTGATGGAACGGCCGTCCGACCCGATTTCGGGAAACAGGGTACCCGCCAGGCCTGTGGTGTCGGAGGCGACCGAGAAGTACTTGGTGCCCTTCCCCGCTGCGGGGTCGACGTCGTCGAAGTAACCCGACCCTGCGGCCCAGCTCAGCAGGAGGTCTGCAGCTCCGATGGGCGCCCCGTCCGACCACTTCACGCCCTCATTGACCGTGTACTTTACTTTGAGCGGCTGGTCGGAGACCTTCTCGAAGTGGCCGAACTTGTCGTTGCGGACCACCTTGGAGCTGTCGTCCAGGTAGAAGAAGCCCGAGTGCGTGATGGCGCCGATCTTCGAGTTGATGTCGGTGTTGCCGTTGGCGCTGTAGGGGTTGAACGAGGAGAATGCGTTGACCTCGGCCACAGTGACGCTGCCGCCGCGCTTCGCCTCCCCCACCACCACGGACGGGGCGCTGCCGCCCGAACAGCCGGAAAGAACCAGGGCAGCCGCCAACGCGGCGATGAGCAACTGCATCAGACGCCGGACCGGCATGCCGCCTCCTTGTGGTTTTCCCTCTCCGGAGGGGATTGGGGCCGCTTCGATCACGCCCTACAAACTCAGGATACTTGGTGCTGCTGCCCGCCAACCCAATCCGAACCTCCTGGCAATGGGGTACGTAGTCCGGGCCGCCGGACGGGACCTACGGCCCAAGCCCGGGCCCGGCCGGTTCCGTAGCATGCTGGCAACGGAACCTCAGGAAGGAAAAGCTCGATGAGCATCCCCCAACCGTCCAATGTGCCCGGAAGTGCAGTCCCGCCCCTCGAACTGCCGTACTACGGTGCTCCGCCGGTGGACGCGGTCAAACGCGTCTTCCAGAAGTACGCGGTCTTCTCGGGGCGCGCCAGCCGAAGCGAATATTGGTGGTGGTTCCTCGCTTCCGGGCTGGCCTCAGCGGTGCTGAATTCCATCAGTCCCACTGTGGTCAACGGCCAGGTGACGGGGTCCAGCGCCCTGGGTGGCTTGTGGTTTCTCGCCACCGTCGTCCCGTCACTCGCGGTGGCGTCCCGACGCCTCCACGACGTGAACCTCAGCACCTGGATGCTGCTGCTCGCCCTCATCCCCGTGCTTGGATGGATTGCGCTCATCGTGCTGCTCGCGCAGCGGGAGAACCCGTCTGGCCAGCGTTTCGACAAGTACCCTGCACCGGAGCGTGGGCAGGCGTCATCCGCTCCCCCGTCCTGGCCTCAGCAGCAGCCTCCCTACCCGCCCGGTCCCGCTGGTCCGACCGGGCCGTAGGCCAGGGCAGACCTCCGGCAATTTTTCCGCCCGGACAGTGCCCCAGCATCGTTCCGGGACAGGCAGTGCGCCTGTTCCTGCGGAAATCAGACGTTGAAGCGGAACTCCACCACGTCGCCGTCGGCCATGACGTATTCCTTGCCTTCGATCCGGACCTTGCCGCGGGATTTCGCCTCAGCCATGGATCCGGCGTCCACCAGGTCGTCGAAGGAGACGACTTCGGCCTTGATGAAGCCACGCTGGAAGTCGGAGTGGATGACCCCGGCTGCCTGCGGTGCCGTGTCGCCCTGCCGGATGGTCCAGGCGCGCGCTTCCTTGGGGCCCGCCGTGAGGTAGGTCTGCAGCCCCAGGGTGTGGAAGCCCACGCGTGCCAGCTGGTCCAGGCCGGACTCGTCCTGGCCGTTCATCTCGAGCATCTCGCGCGCCTCTTCCTCGTCGAGCTCCACGAGATCGGCCTCGAGTTTGGCGTCAAGGAAGATGCAGTCTGCCGGGGCCACCATGGCGCGCAGTTCTTCCTGCTTTTCCGGGCTGCCCAGGATGCCTTCGTCGGCATTGAACACGTAGATGAAGGGCTTGGCGGTCAGCAGGCCCAGCTCCTTGAGGTGTTCCATCTCCAGTTTGTCGCTCTTGATGGAGGAGTAGATGGTGTCTCCCCGCTCGAGCACCGCCTGCGCGGCCTTGATGGCGGCGAGCTCGGCGGCTTCCCGCTTCTTGATCTTGACTTCTTTTTCGATCCGCGGGATGGCTTTTTCGATGGTCTGCAGGTCCGCGAGGATCAGCTCGGTGTTGATGGTCTCCATGTCCGAGCGGGGATCCACCTTGCCGTCGACGTGGATCACGTCGGGGTCATCGAAGACCCGGACAACTTCGGCGATGGCTTCAGCTTCGCGGATGTTGGCCAGGAACTGGTTGCCGAGCCCCTCCCCCTCCGACGCGCCCTTCACGATGCCGGCGATGTCGACGAAGGATACCGCGGCGGGCAGGACGCGCTGGGAGCCGAAGATCCCGGCGAGCTTCTGCAGCCTGGGGTCCGGGAGGTTCACGACGCCGACATTGGGTTCGATGGTGGCGAACGGATAGTTCGCGGCCAGGACCTGGTTGCGGGTGAGCGCGTTGAAGAGGGTTGATTTGCCGACGTTGGGCAGTCCGACGATGCCAATAGTTAGAGCCACGAGCATTGATTCTACCCGCCGGACCCCGCGGCCCAGTACCCGGGAATGTCACTGCCCATGATTGTCAGAGCCCCGTGCAACAGTGAAGCCATGGATGCTTTTGCCTTGATTCTGGCCCTTTTCATGCTGCTGCTGGGTGCGCTTGCCGGCGCTGCAGCCACCTACTTCTCGTTGCGCCGGAACTCGCACGCCCTGGAGTCGGACTTCGACCAGGTGTCGTCACGTCTTTCCGAGGTCACTGCGCAGCTGGCAGCGGCCGACGCCGAGCGGCGGCTTTTGGCCGCACAGAACCGTGAGCTGGGTGAGGCCCGGACACAGGACGGCAGCGTGCTGCGTGCCCTGGCGCCCGTGGCCGAGAAGCTGTCCGCGGTGCAGCAGCAGGTGGCGTTGCTGGAGCGGGACCGGGTTGAGCAGTACGGCCAACTGGCCCAGCAGCTGCAGGAGGCCAGGCTGTCCGATGAACAGCTCATCCGTTCCACGCACGCCCTGGAATCGGCGCTGCGTTCCAACAGCGCCAGGGGCCAGTGGGGCGAGGTGCAGCTTCGGCGCGTGGTGGAGGCTGCAGGGATGCTCCGCCACGTCGACTTCGTGGAGCAGGTCCACAGCGCGGGCCACGACTCAACGGTGCGGCCGGACCTGGTGGTGCAGCTGCCGGGTGAAAAACAGCTGGTTGTGGACGCCAAGGTGCCGTTGTCGTCCTACCTTGAGGCACAGGAACTGGGCTCGGTGGACCCGCGCCTGGCCCCGGCTGGACCGCAGTCGGCGAACGATGGCCGCAACAGGCAGGCCCTCCTGGCGGCACACGCCAAGGCCCTTAGGGCGCACGTGGATGCGCTCGGTACCAAAAAGTACTGGGATATCCCCGGAAACTCCCCGGAACTGGTGGTTTGTTTCATCCCGGCCGAGTCCATCCTGGCGGCGGCGCTGACAGCTGACGCCGGGCTCCTGGACCACGCGTTGTCCCGTAATGTCGTCCTCGCCTCGCCGAGCACCCTGCTGGCCGTGCTGAAGTCCGTGGCATTCACGTGGCGCCAGGACGTCCTGACGGACAGTGCACGCGAGCTCTTCGAACTTGCGCGGCAGCTGTACGACCGGATGGGCACGCTGGGCGAGAACGTCACCAAGCTCGGATCCTCGCTGAAGACGTCCGTGGACCGGTACAACGCCATGGTGGGAACGCTGGAAGCCAGGGTCCTGCCCACCGCGCGGAAACTCAACAGCCTGGAGGAAACAGGCTTGGTTGCACCACCCTTGGTGGAGGTGCAACCGCGGGCGCTGGTGGCACCCGAGCTGCAGGGCGACGGGGAAGCAGCCTGACACGGCCGCCGAAATGCAGAATGGGCCGGGCAGCCAGTGGCTGCCCGGGCCCATTCCGTTGGAATTGTGTGCCGGTTTTAGCTGCGGGTCCGTCGTCCGCCCAGCGCACGGCTGACATCGCCGGCCTGTTTCAGGGTGGCCCGGAGTTCCTTGGGCAGCGAAAAGAGGAGGTCTTCCTCGGCCGTCACGACTTCCTCCACGGCTCCGTAGCCGTAATCAGCGAGCAGCCGCAGCACGTCCTGCACCAGCACCTCGGGAACGGACGCCCCCGACGTAACACCCACGGTGGCGACGCCTTCAAACCACGCCTCGTCAACCTCGTTGGCGAAATCCACCCGGTACGAGGCCTTGGCACCGTATTCGAGCGCCACCTCCACCAGCCGGACAGAGTTGGACGAGTTGGCCGAACCCACCACGATCACCAGGTCCGCCTTGGGCGCGATCTTTTTGATGGCCACCTGGCGGTTGGTGGTGGCGTAGCAGATGTCGTCGCTGGGCGGATCCTGCAGGGTGGGGAACCGTTCCTTGAGCAGCCGGACGGTTTCCATGGTCTCGTCCACGCTGAGTGTCGTCTGCGAAAGCCAGATGACCTTCTCGGGGTCGCGGACGGTGACCTGGTCCACTTCGTGCGGGCCATTAATGATCTGGATGTGCTCCGGCGCTTCCCCTGAAGTGCCTTCCACTTCCTCATGGCCGTCGTGGCCGATCAGGAGGATATCGAAATCGTCCTTGGCGAAACGAACGGCTTCCTTGTGCACTTTGGTGACCAGGGGGCACGTGGCATCAATGGTGCGCAGGCCCCGGGTTTCGGCGGACTCGACCACTGCCGGGGACACTCCGTGGGCGGAGAAGATCACCAGGGCACCCTCGGGCACCTCATCGGTTTCGTCCACGAAGATGGCGCCCTTTTCCTCCAGCGAGCTGACCACGTGGACGTTGTGGACGATCTGCTTGCGGACGTACACGGGCGGACCGTAGTGTTCCAGCGCCTTTTCTACGGCGATCACGGCACGGTCAACACCGGCGCAGTAACCGCGCGGAGCGGCCAGCAGTACCTGCTTGGTGCCGTTCACGGGGGCCGCAGCTGCTACTTCCTCCGGGGAGCGGCGCCTGCGCGGAATGGATGGCATCGAAAGGGATACAGCCGAGGTGGTCATGCCTCCATGCTACCGGCTGGCCCCAACCCGTTTCCGGGATGCGAACAACGTCACAATGCCCACCGCCACCAGGACGCCGCCGGCAACCCCGGCCGTGGTGATCCACGTTTGGAAGTCCGTGCCGGCGGCAGCAAGGAAATGGTCGCGGAACATATTGGCCACCGCGTTGCCGGTATCCGTGGCCTGGGCGCGGGCTGAGCCCAGCTGCAGCCCCAGCCCCCACAGCCCGGCGAGCGCCAGTCCGCCGAGGCCGGCGGCCAGCAGTACCGTCCCGCGGCGGCGAGCCGCCACGAGCGCCAGCAGGAACGCTACGGCCGACCCGATGGCCAGGATGTAGCCCATGGGCGCGTAGGTGGCCAGCCGTTCAGTCCATTCCCTTTGCGCAGGCTGGCCTACATTGATCAGCGTCTGTTCCGGCGGATCGAGGGGAAGCCTGGTGGTGCGGGAGATCTCCTCCGAGCCCAGGGCAACCAGTGGGGCAACGTCGAGGGTCAGGGACGACGCCGATGCTCCTCCCTGGGATGCCGCGGCAGGATCGGCAAAGCTGAGTCGGTGGCTTCTGCGGAGGGTCTCCTCCCAGGCCGCCGGATAGCCGGGCAACCCGGTCAGCGACTCCGCCGCCTTTTCAAGCATTGGCTCCACCAGTCCCGAGAGGAACCCGGGAACCGACCCGGTGTCAATCGTTCCCACTGCGGCCGCGGCCAGCTTCTTTTGGAATTCCGTGTCCTTGCCAAGCGGAGCTGCAAGACGGACGAAGCCGTCTTCCTGGACGATGTTCCGGTCCACCCAGATGGCGGGAACGGCAACGGCGGCGAGGAGGATGCCCAGCACGGTGGCGATGGCAGAGATAAAAGTGCGCACAACAGGTCCTTAGGGGTTGGGGGCCTTATCCCATCCTAGGCAGGGTCCGGGGGCTGCCCCTGTCAGTCCCCGGTGCTAGACCTTATGGATAAGGTTGATTGACCGCCCACAACAGTTGAAGGACCGCATGCCCGCAGCACCAGCCTCCCACCGGCGTCCGCATGTCTGACCAGGCCTCCTTACCGGGTACCGCCCCCACCACCCTGCCGGCCACTGCGGCGGAAACCAGCCCGGACAACCCCTGGCCGCTGCAGCTGCTGTCGCAGAAGCTCAAGGCGCACATCGACCGCACCCCGTCGGCGTGGGTTGAAGGCCAGGTCATTGAACTGAACCGGCGCGGGACCAACGCCTACATCACGCTTCGGGACGTGGATGCCGAGGTGTCGCTGCCGGCATCCGTCTGGACCAAGGTCCTGGAGCGGCAGAACCTTCCACTGGAGCGCGGTTCACGGGTAGTGGCCCTGCTGAAACCGGAGTTCTGGCTGAAGACGGGCCGGCTGAACATGCTGGTGCGGGACATCCGGCCGGTCGGACTGGGTGACCTGCTGGCCCGCATTGAGCGGCTGCGCCAGGCCCTTGCAGCTGAGGGTCTTTTCGCCGACTCCCGGAAGAAGCGGCTGCCCCTGCTGCCGCACCGCATCGGCCTGATCACGGGACGGGACTCGGACGCCAAGAAGGACATCCTTCGCAACGCGGCCCTGCGGTGGCCGGCGGTGGAGTTCGAGATCCGCGAGGTGGCCGTCCAGGGGAACACAGCCGTGTCCCAGGTGGTCCGTGCCCTGCGTGAACTGGACGACCGGCCTGAGGTGGATGTCATCGTCATAGCCCGGGGCGGCGGGGCACTGGAAGATCTCCTGCCCTTTAACAGCGAGGAGCTGATCCGGGCCGTGGCCGCGGCCAACACGCCCGTGGTAAGCGCCATTGGCCATGAGGCGGACCGCCCGCTGCTGGATTACGTCGCCGATCTGCGGGCCTCCACCCCCACCGACGCCGCGAAGCGGATCGTGCCGGAGGTATCCGAGGAACTTGCCGGGGTGCGCCAGGCGCGGGAACAGCTGCGGCGCTGCGTGGAACGGCTGGTGGACCGGGAGTCGGACCGGCTGGCGGCACTGCATTCGCGGCCCGTCATGGCGGCGCCCGAGGGCATGGTCTCCGTCCGGGGCGAGGAAATCGAACGGCTGCTGCGGCGCTCGTCCGCCGCGGTGAGCTCCACGGTGGTGCGGGCAGCGGACCAGCTGGAGCATCTGAAAGCCCAGGTCCGTGCGCTCTCACCGCAGAAGACCCTGGACCGGGGGTACGCCGTCGTCGAACTGGCAGGCGACCAGGCCGCACGGATCGCCGAGGCCGGCCACGCCGTCGTCCGCAGGCCCGCCGAAGCACCTGCGGGTGCCGCCTTGTCCATCCGTGTCGCGGAGGGCCGCTTCGGAGCCACCTCCACCGGCCCTGCGGAGTCCACCAGGGCACCGCACCCAGGAAACCCAGACCAGCACCAGGAAGTGGAAGAGAAGGCATGACCGAACAGAAACCAGAATCCGATGTCGCCGCGCTGAGCTATGAGGAAGCCCGGGAGCAGCTCATCGCCGTGGTGGGCAGGCTGGAGGCCGGAGGGGCAAGCCTGGAGGAATCCCTGGCCTTGTGGGAGCGTGGCGAGGCACTGGCCGCGCGGTGCGAGGAGTGGCTCGAGGGAGCACGGAAGCGCTTGGCCGCTGCCCGGGACCAGCCGCTGTAACCCACGAACCGCCGGACCGGGCCAGCCTTGGGAACCGCGGCTGTCAAACCGGGGGAACCTGCTCCGGCCCCAGGGGCCCGGGTCAGGAACGGGCCACGAGCTCCCGTTCGATGTCGACGTCGAATTCAGCCTTGGGCCACTCCAGGCGGAAATCGGACAGCGCCGATATCACCAGTTGCTGCACGGCGATGCGGGCGAACCATTTCTTGTTGGCCGGAACCACGTACCACGGGGCAATCGCTGAGCTGGTCTCGTCAAACGCGGCCTGGTATGCAGCCATGTAGTCATCCCAAAAGGCGCGTTCCTTCAGGTCGCCGCTGCTGTATTTCCAGTGCTTGGCAGGGTTGTCCAGGCGGGCCAGCAGCCGGGATTTCTGCTCATCCTTGCTGATGTTGAGCATCACTTTGATGATCTTGGTGCCGGCGTCGGTTTGGCGGGCTTCGAATTCGTTGATGGCCCGGTAGCGCCGGCTGATTTCTTCCGGGGTGGCCCAGTTGTGGACGCGGTGGATGAGGACGTCCTCATAGTGGGAGCGGTCAAAGATCCCCACCATCCCGGCTCCGGGGACCTCCTTCTCGATACGCCAGAGGAAATCGTAGGACTTCTCCTGCTCGGTGGGGGCCTTGAACGCCTTGAACTGGACGCCCTGGGGGTCCATGGTTGCCATGACGTGGTTGACGATTCCGCCCTTGCCGGCTGTGTCCATGGCCTGCAGGACCAGGAGGATCCGTTTCTTTCCGCCGGCCCGGGATTCGGCGAACAGCTGTTCCTGCAGCTCCGAGAGCGTCCCGTCCATCTCAGCCAGCAACGCCTCGCCGTCCGCCTTGTTGCCGCTGTAGCCCGGGGTGGCGTCCGGGTCCACCGCTGCCAGGGAAAATCCCTTTCCAACGCGGAGCGTCTCAGACGGATGCTGGTCGAAGCCAACGACGCGGGCCATGGGGTTCCTCTCCGCAGGGGGTACACGGGCCCGGTGGCCCGTGAGCACAGGCTAGTTCCCCTGGTACCTGCTTAGGAAGTCCCCCATGCGCCCAATGGCTTCTTCGATGTCCTTCACGTTGGGCAGCGTCACCATGCGGAAGTGGTCCGGGCGCACCCAGTTGAAGGCGCGGCCGTGGGATACCAGGATCTTCTGTTCCCTCAGCAGGTCAAGGACAAACTTCTCGTCATCCCGGATGTGGTAGACCTCGGGGTCAAGCCGTGGGAACAGGTACAGGGCACCTTTGGCCTGCTGCGTGCTGACGCCGGGAATGGCGTTCAGCATGTCGTAGGCCTTGTTCCGCTGTTCCAGCAGCCGGCCGCCCGGGAGGATGAGGTCGTTGATGCTCTGGTAGCCGCCCAGCGCCGTCTGGATGGCGTGCTGGGCCGGAACATTGGCGCACAGGCGCATGTTGGCCAGGAGGTTGATGCCTTCGAGGTAGTCGGCGGCGTCCTTCTTGGGTCCTGAAATGGCCATCCAGCCTGCCCGGTAACCGCAGACGCGGTAGGCCTTGGACAACCCGCTGAAGGTCAGGCACAGGACGTGGTCGCCTGTGAGGCCGGCCAGGTTCACATGGACGGCGTCCTCGTACAGGATCTTCTCGTAGATCTCGTCGGCAAAGATCACCAGGCCGTGCTTTTCGGCCAGGGCCACGATGCGTTTCAGGGTCTGTTCCGGGTACACAGCGCCGGTGGGGTTGTTCGGGTTGATGACCACGATGCCCTTGGTGCGGGGAGTGATCTTGGCTTCCATGTCCTCCAGGTCAGGCTGCCAGCCGGACTCTTCATCGCAGAGGTAATGCACCGGTTTGCCGCCGGCGAGCGCTACGGAGGCCGTCCAGAGCGGGTAGTCCGGCGTGGGGATGAGCACTTCGTCGCCGGAGTCCAGCAGCGCCATCAGGGACATGGTGATGAGCTCGCTGACGCCGTTGCCCAGGTAGATGTCGTCAACGTGGATGTTCTGGATACCGCGGGTCTGGTAGTACTGCGAGACGGCGGTGCGGGCAGAAAAAATGCCGCGGGAATCGCTGTAGCCCTGGGCGTGGGGCAGGTGGCGGATCATGTCCACCAGGATGGCGTCGGGCGCTTCAAAGCCGAACGGTGCGGGGTTGCCGATGTTGAGCTTGAGGATCCGGTGGCCCTCCGCCTCCATCTGCTGGGCGGCTTCAAGGATCGGTCCACGGATGTCATATAGGACGTTGTTGAGCTTCGTGGACTGCCTGAATTCTGCCATCCCTCAAATATGCCACAGGAAGGATGAATGGCCGTTGAGACATCCGCCACATGGCTGACGGCGGCTGCCGGACCTTCGAAAGGCCGGCAGCCGCCGTCGTTGTCACCTCCGTGTTCCTGCCCTCGACAGGGAACGCGGACCTACTTGACGATGCCCTTCTCCTTGAGCCAGTTGGTTGCTGCCGTCTTGGCGTCCTGCTTCTGGCTGCCGCTGACGGCGCGGTTGAGGTTGATCAGGTCATCGGTGGTGAGGGTGCTGGAGACCGAGTTGAGTGCCTGCTTGGCCTTGTCCGTCATCTTGGCCTTGTTGTACAGCGGCAGGACCTGCTGGGCGATGAAGTTGTTCTTGGGATCGTCCAGCACCACGAGGTCGTTGTCCGCGATGGACGGCGTGGTGGTGTAGATATCGGCCACCTGCACCTGGTCCTCCAGGAGGGCCTTGAGCGTCACCGGGCCGCCGCCGTCGCTGAAGGGCTCAAGCTTCTTGGGTTCGCAGTTGTAGTTCTTCTTCAGCCCAGGCAGGCCGTAGGCGCGCTCGGCGAAGGTGGCCGGCGCGCCGACGACGATCTGGCTGCAGACCTTGGCCAGGTCCTCAATGGATTTCAGCTGGTACTTCTCGGCCGTTGCCTTGGTGACCACCATGGCGTCCTTGTCTTCGGCCTTGGACACGTCCAGGACGCCAAGGCCATCCGGCAGCTTGCCCGGCAGCGCCTTGGCGATGTCACCGGCGGAGACTTCCGTGGCTTCCTTGTCCACGTAGAGCAGCAGGTTGCCGCTGTAGTCCGGCACCACATCCACTGACCCGTCCTGGACGGCCTTGAAGTAGACCTCGCGGGAGCCGATGTTCGGTTTGGTGGTGGCGGTGATTCCGTTGGCGTTCAAGGCGCCGGCGTACAGTTCGGCGATGATCTGGCTTTCCGGGAAGTCCGCGGAACCCACCACCAGGGATGTGGCCCCGCCGGAAGCGCCGGCGCTGGATGCGGGCGCGTTCTTCAACGGATCGGACGAACCGCCGCAGGCTGACAGCGCCACTGCCAGGCCAAGCCCGGCGGCAAGGCCGCTGAACGCCCGCCTGCCGAGGCGCTGGGGACGGCTATCTTTCATGATTTACCTCCTTGTACAACAGTCTCCGCAACAACGGGGTCTGTGAGATCAACCGCAGCCTCCTGGCTGCGGAAGGACAGCTTCGAGGCCCCTGGTGTCAGGAACAGCCTCTGGAACAGGGACAGGAGAAGGTCGACGGCGATGGCCAGCACTGCGATGAGGAGGGAACCTCCCAGCATCTGGGGGAAGTCGCTGAGGACCAGTCCGTCAAAGAGATACCGGCCCAGTCCGCCGAGGTTGATGTACGCCACCACCGAGACGGTGGCGATCACCTGCAGCACACCGGTCCGGAAACCGCCGAACATGACGGTGAGGGCGTTGGGCAGTTCGGCCCGGAACAGAACCTGCAGTTCCGTCATGCCCATGGCCCGGGCGGCATCAACCACGTTCCGGTCCACGCTGGAGATGCCCGCGTAAGTCCCTGCCAGGAGCGGGGGCACCGTGAGGATTACCAGGGCCCAGATGGGCGGCATCAGCCCGATGCCTGCCAGGAGCACGAACAGGATCAGCAGGCCAAGGGTGGGCAGGGCGCGCAGTGCGCCGGCCAGGGCCACGACAGCGACGCGTCCCCTTCCCGTGTGGCCGACGAACATCCCGACGGGTACTGCAACGGCGGTGGCGATCAGCATGACCAGGCCGGTGTACTGGAGGTGCTCCCCCAGCCGGGCGGGAATGCCCATGCTTCCGGCCCAGTGCAGGGGGTCGGCGAGCCAGGCGAAGGTATCGGCGAAGACGTTGCTCATGCTGCCTCACCCACTGTGGAAGCAGCCTCTTCAGCAGCGGTGGTTCCGGAGGGGACGCCCAGGGCTCCGTGGCTCTTCAGCTTCCCGGCCCGCTCCCAAGGGGTGAGGACGCGTTCCAGGAGGACCAGGACGGCGTCCATCAGCAGCGCGAGGACCAGGATGGCGATGATGCCCACCACCACCTCGGTGACGAAGTCGCGCTGGAGCCCGTCAGTGAAGAGCATGCCCAGGTTGCCCACGCCCAGGAGGGCCGCAACGCTGACCAGCGAGATGTTGCTGACGGACACCACCCGGAGGCCGGCAAACATGACCGGAAGGGAGAGCGGCAGGTCAACCTGCAGGAACCGGGCCAGGGGCTTGAACCCCATGGCCTGCGCGGCCTGGCTGACGTCCGCGTCCACGGAGTCGAAGGCATCAAGGGCCGCGCGCACCAGCAGGGCCACGGCATAAATGGTCAGCGCCACCACCACGTTGAGGGGATCCAGGATCCGGGTCCCCAGGATGGTGGGAAGGATGATGAACAAGGCCAGCGACGGGATGGTGTAGAGAAGGGAAGAGGCCGTCAGCACCACGGAGCGGAGCGCACTGTTTTGGCGCGCCAACTGTGCCAGCGGGATGGAAATGAGGAGGCCCAGGACCATGGGGACCAGCGCCAGCACCAGGTGCTGGCCGCCGCGCTCCAGGATCATGCCGGTATTGGCCAGGAACCATTCCATCAGAGGGCAGCCTGCCGCACCTGGCGCGCTTCTTCGATCAATGCCAGGACCTCACCGCCGCGGACCACGCCCAGGACCACGCCGTCGGCATCCACGGCGACGCCCAGGCCGGAGGGCGAGGACAGGGCGGCATCCAGGGCGCGGCGGAGGCTCTCTCCGGGGCGGAACAGCGAGCCGCCGGGAATCAATTCAGTCTCCGTGCCGGGTGCCGACCATCCCAGCGGACGCTTGTCCGCGTCCACCACCAGTTGCCAGCCGCCGGCAGCGCTGGAATCGGACTGGTACCCTCCGGAGGCCCGGATGATCGTGGGCACCGGGTGGATCGCCACGCCGTCGGACGGGGAAAAACCAAGGTGGCGGAAGCCGCGGTCGCGCCCCACGAAGGAGGCCACGAAGTTGTTGGCCGGCGCCCGCAGGATCTCCTCTGGCGAGGCGTACTGGGCCAGCTTGCCGCCGGTGGCAAAGACAGCCACCTTGTCGCCCAGGATGGTGGCCTCATCAATATCGTGGGTCACGAAAACGATGGTCTTGGCCAGATCCTTTTGCAGCCGCAGCAGCTCGTGCTGGAGTTCGTCGCGGACAACGGGGTCCACCGCGCTGAACGGCTCATCCATGAGGAGTACGGGCGGGTCCGCAGCGAGGGCACGCGCCACGCCCACGCGCTGCTGCTGGCCGCCGGAAAGCTGCGACGGGTAACGCCCACCCAGCGACGGCGCCAGGCCCACCACATCCAGGAGTTCGCGGGCACGCTTCCTGGCGTCCGGTTTGGAGACCCCGTTCAGGCGCGGAACGGTGGCGATGTTGTCCAGGACGGAGCGGTGCGGCAGGAGACCGGCGGACTGCATCACGTACCCCATTGACCGCCGCAGTTCCGCCGCCGGTACCGACGTGACATCCCGGCCGTCCACGGTGATGGTCCCGGACGTGGGTTCCACCATCCGGTTGATCATCCTGAGGGACGTTGTTTTGCCGCAGCCGGAAGGGCCCACGAAGACGGTGACGGACCCTTTGGCGATGGACATGGACAACCCGTCCACGGCAGGCTGGCCGCCCGGATACTGCTTGGTAACGCTCTGGAACTCGATCATCGCCTGGTCCATGGTGCGGACTTACCTGTTCTCTTGGACGGGCTGTTCCCAGCACCGCGACACTGCCATAAGCACGCTGATAGTTACGGTAACCCAAACCGGGTCAGGCTTCAGCAGCTCGGGCCCTAATCCGTACAAAGGAATCCCTACTGTAACCATTCGGAACCCCGGCCGGGATGGATGGGATTCCCTGGATCCGGCCCTGCAGCGGCTCCTGTCACGGGCGCCGCGGCCGGGCCTACAGTGGAGGCGTGACCAACTTGGAAGTATCGCCGCAGCAGGAAGTTTGCCCACCCGCACCCGAAGGAGGGATGTCCGGCCCGTGCCTGCAGCTATGGCCGGAACGTGAAGTACCCCTGGGCGGCGTCCGCGCCATGAACGTCAAGCGCACGTTGCCCCAGCGCGGCCTTCCCACGATCGGGGCCTGGTGCTTCCTGGACAGTTTCGGCCCGGACCGGACCGCGATGTCCGTCCTTCCCCACCCCCACATCGGGCTGCAAACGGTCACCTGGCCGCTGGCGGGGCACATCCGCCACCGGGACAGCGTGGGCAGCGACGTGGTGGTGCGCCCCGGGGAGCTGAACATCATGACAGCCGGCCACGGCGTCTCGCATTCCGAGTTCGCTGTGCTTCCTGCCGGCGGCGGGGAGTTGCCGCTGCAACGGGGCCTGCAGCTGTGGGTGGCCCTTCCCGACGGGGACCGGCACCGGGAACCGGCATTCGAACAGCACCGCGAGCTGCCACGCGCTGCCGGGCCGGGCTTCACGGCGACGGTCATGGTGGGCGAGCTTGCCGGGGTGGCCTCCCCCGCAACAGTGTTTTCGCCGATCGTCGGCGCGGACGTTTCCTGCGAGGGCGAGGCGGTGCTGCCGTTGAACCCCGGCTTTGAGCACGGCATCCTGGTGCTCGACGGCGGCCTGGCGGTGGACGGGCAGGACCTGCCGGCGGGACCGCTGGGCTACCTGGGCACCGGCCGCAGCGAACTCAGGGTGGAGGCTCTCCCCGGTACGAGGTTCCTGCTGATCGGCGGCGAGCCGTTTGGTGAGGAACTGCTGATGTGGTGGAACTTTGTGGGCCGCACCCATGACGAAGTGGAAAAGGCCAGGGACGACTGGGAAGCGCAGGCCGGCCTGCCGGACGCTGAGACGGCTGCAGCCCGCTACGGCCTGGTGCCGGGCCACGGTCCGGATGCCGGGGCGGAAGCCGGCCGGATTCCCGCTCCCCCGCTCCCCGGTGTCCGGCTGACACCGCGGAAGCGTTCCGTGGGCTAGGCGGGTTCGGCCACCAGCTGCAGCACGCCGAACACCGGTTCCTGGTCCAGCACCCTGACGTCGGTCACGCCGGTTTCGGCGAGGTTCCGGCGGAAGGACTCCTGCAGGGGTGCCACGTTCATGCCCAGACCGCCGCCCAGGATCACCGGACCTTCGATTTTCAGCTGGCCCAGCACCTGGCCGGCCAAAGCAGCGAGGTCCTGCCCGGCCTGCTCCAGCAACATGGCGCTGTCCCGGTGCCCGGAGGCCGCGGCTTCCACGACGTGCCTGGCCTGCTGCGCCCAGAAGCGCCTCCCGGTGTCCGGGGAGTGGAACAAGGCGATGAGCTTGTTGGGGTGGTCCAGCCCGCAGGATGCCAGGAGCGCCGCCGTGAGCTGGTCGACGGGCAGGCCCTGGTTCATCCTGCGGAGGCTGTGCCGCACCGCTTCCCGGCCCAGCCAGTAGCCGCTGCCTTCATCCCCCAGCAGGTATCCCCATCCGCCGGCCCTGGCCTCGCCGCCGTCGGCATTGCGTCCCCACGCGGCAGATCCGGTGCCCGCGATGACCGCTACTCCGGTGGCGGCGCGGCCCGCGGCCAGCAGGAGGCGGGAGTCATGGACAACGGTGACGCGTGCTTCGGGAGCCAGGGGCTGGATCAGCGCAGCCAGGGCGGCGGCGTCTTCATCGGTATCGATTCCGCCGGATCCCGCGTATACCCGGTCCACGTGACCTCCGCCGATCATGGCGAACAGGTCCGCAAGGTTGCGTGCCGCCTGCTCGCGGCTGACATTCTGGACGTTGGAGCTTCCGGCCGATTCGTCGGCTACGGGGTGGCCGTCCTCGAAACGGATGCCGTGGGTCTTGGTGCCCCCGATATCCAGCCCGATCGTGATGCCGTGCAAAGGACTGGCCGCGGAGCCTGCCGCTTGGTCAAAAGGAGTGGCAGAGGAGTTCTGGGTGTTTGTCACGTCACAAGGGTACTTGCCCCATGGTGTTTGGCACCCCGCCGCCCCTGCACCGGAAGCCAGCCGCCGCCGTCGGACATTTTCCCGGCTCAGCGGCCTGCCCTCGTGACCAGCCCGGCCAGTAGCGCGGGCCCCTGCCCCACCACCAGCTCGCGGAAAAGCCTGGCCGGAACCGGCTCGCTTTCCGGTTTCCTGCGCCGCCAGCTGACGCCGACTTCCCGGAAGGCGAGTGCCGAGTCCAGCGGAACCTCCACCCACCCCAGGTCCCCGGTTTCGGGACGCGGAGTCCGGCCGGGAGCGTCGCCGCCCGGCGGCAGGATGCTGACGCCAAGGCCGGCGGAGACCAGGCCGCGGACGGTGTGGGAATCCTGGCTTTCGAAGGCGATCCGCGGACGGTACCCGGCCTCGCGGAAGAGCGCGTCGGTCAGGGAACGCAGCCCATAGCCGGGCCCGAGCACTACGACGGGCTCCATCCGGATGTCGGCCAGCCGGGCCATCCGCTGCCGGGCAAGCGGATGGGCGTGATGCACCACCAGGCGCAGCGGCTCGCGGTACAGCGGCGCCGAGTCGAGGTTCTTGCCCGGCGGCGCCACGGGTGCCGTGAGGGCGAGGTCCGCCTCCCCCGCTGACAACTCATCCAGGCAGGTATCCCGGGCGCCTTGGCTAAGGCGGAAGCCGGTCCCGGGATGCCAGGCACGGAAGGCGCTGATCAGCAGCGGCAGGGTGGCTTCGCCGAAGGTGTGCTGGAAAGACACGGACACGGTGCCCCTGACCACCTGCGACTCGTTCCGCACCAGATCGAGTCCGGCCTGGAATTCTGCGAGCGCCTGCTCGACGTACGGCAGCAACGTGCGGGCAGCCTGAGTCAGGCGGACTCCGCGGCCGTCCCTGACCAGGAGTTCGGTGCCGACGGCGGCACTGGCCCTCGCCAGCGCCCGGCTCACCGTTGACTGGGGTACTCCGAGCAGTTCGGCCGTTTCCGTCACGTGCTCCGTCCGGCCCAGCTCTGCGAGCACCGGCAGCAGCGGCAACAACTGCGCAAGTTGTTTCCGGTCAGGCTCCATCGGCAATTCCTCCCAAGCGAAAACAATCCATAATTGCTATCACTTTGGCATAAAGCATGCATTGGATGCATTCATCCGCCGAGACTACGCTGGCTGGATGCCTCAGAACGCAAGCGCCGGCACTGACGCTTCCCCCCTCTGGAACGGCCACGCCAAGGGATCCAGGGCCTACGGGCGGATCCTGGCCGGCCTGTCCTGCGCTGGCGTGGCCACCTTCGCCCAGCTCTACTCCACCCAGGCGGTCCTTCCCCTCCTGGCGGCCGACCTGCGCATCACTGCTGCCGAGGCCGCCCTCACTATTTCCCTCGCCACCGTTGGCCTCGCCGCCACGGTAATCCCCTGGTCCTTCCTGGCGGACCGGATCGGCCGGGTGAAGGCCATGATGTGGGGCATCACCGCGGCCACCATCCTGGGACTGCTGGTACCCATGTCCACCAGCTTCACCATGCTGCTGGTCCTGCGGCTGCTGGAGGGAATGGCCCTGGGCGGCATACCCGCCATCGCCATTGCCTACCTGAACGAGGAAGTCAGCAAAGCCCACGCCGCCCTCGCCGCGGGAAGCTACGTGGCCGGCACCACGCTGGGAGGACTGTCCGGCCGGCTGGTGGCGGGGCCGGTTGGCGAGCTCTGGGGATGGCGGTCCGCGGCGCTGGCCGTGTCACTGCTGGCCACCGTTGCCGCCGTCGCGTTCCTTGTCCTGGTGCCCCGCGCCCGGGGTTTCGTCCCGGCCCCGGCTTCCGGGCTCCGCAGTGCGGTCCGGACCCTGGGCGGCCACCTGCGCAATATCAGGCTGCTGGCCCTGTACGCCCAGGCATTCCTGATGATGGGCGGCTTCGTGGCGGTCTACAACTACCTGGGCTTCCGGTTGTCCGGTGCGCCGTTCGGGCTTCCGGCGACAGTGATCAGCCTGATCTTCCTTGCCTACCTGTCCGGCACGTTCTCCTCCCGCTGGGCGGCGGGGATGACCACGCGGTACGGCCGCCGGAACGTGCTGCTGGCAGGACTTGCGCTGGCCCTGGCAGGACTGGCCCTGACACTCACCCAGTCCCTGATCCTGATCCTGGCCGGGCTGGTGGTGTTTACCGGCGGTTTCTTTGCAGCCCACAGCATCGGCTCCGGCTGGACGGGTGCCATCGCCAGGACCGGACGGGCGCAGGCAGCGTCACTGTACAACCTTGCCTACTACCTTGGTTCCAGCCTGCTGGGCTGGGCCGGCGGCCTGGTCTTCCAGGCCTGGGGCTGGAACGCCCTTGCGGGAACTGTCATGGTCCTGGCCTGCCTGACTGCGGCAACTGTCGCCGTCGTCCATCCGCCGGCGGAACGCGCCTCCTGAGCCGGGGCGCCGCGGACGAATTAACCAACTTCTCAAGGCCTTGGGAGGGTTTGGATGTTCGGCAGGACGCGCGCCTGCTGCGCAGCTCGCGGCGATTCTGCGGTCTAGGATGAACTAGGACCGCTTGGAAGGAACCGCAGTGAGCACGAATGCAAGGAACACCAGGCCCGGGGCGCACCTGGAGCCGCTGGACGCCATCGACGAGCGGCTCCTCGCGGCCCTGGTGGCTGATGCCAGGATTTCCAACAAACAGCTCGCCGAGATGGTGGGGATTGCGCCCTCGACGGCACTTATGCGCACCCGTGCCCTTTCGGAGCGGGGCATCGTGCAGGGCTACGAGGCGAAGCTGAGCCTGTCAGCCATCGGCAGGTCCGTACAGGCGCTGGTGGCTGTACGGCTCCGCGCCCACGACAGGGACCAGATCGACCGTTTTACCGCCCGCGTGCCGCACCTGCCCGCCGTACTGTCCACCTTCCACACCTCAGGTTCGGTCGACTACCTGCTGCACATCGCCGTCGGGACTACAGAAGACCTGCGGGACTGGGTATTGGACAACCTGGCCACCGACCCCGTGGTGGGGCACACCGAAACCACCCTCGTCTTCGAGCACATCCAGGGCAACCACGGCCCGCTTCCGGACTAGCAGGAAAACAGCCCCGGGGGCCACGGTTCAGGCGGCGGGCTGCCGCCTCACCGTTTGGACCAGCGTCGCGGCGGCAAGTCCAAGGGCCGCCGCACCGCACAGCAGGACGAAGCCCTGCACGGCCGCTGCCATGCCGAACGCGGCGCTGGCCCAGCCCAGGCCCAGGACCGGCACCGCGCTTCCCAGGTAGGTGATGACGTAGACGGTGCTGATGATCTGCGCGTGGCGGGCCGGTTCCACCCTGGCCGCCACATCGTTGAACACGGTACGGAATGCCAGCCCCTGCCCCACTCCGGCGGCAATGGCTGCGCCCACCAGCATCACGGGGCTGTGCCAGGTCCCGGCGGCGCCCAGCAGCATGACGGAGACGCCCAGTACGGCCAGGCCGGCGGGCACGGTCAGGCGCCCGCGCACGGTCACCAACTGGCTCAGGGCCGATGCACCAAGCGGCAGCCCGGCGAGAACGCCGATCAGCGGCCGGGAGTCCGTGCCCAGGACCTGGGCGAAGTATCCCGGGGCCAGGGACAGGGAGAAGCCAAACACGGCAAAGCTGAGGAAGCCGACGCCGGATGCCAGCCAGAAAGCGCCCCTCGCCTGGCGGGACACGGAGGGCCTGCGCGGCGCAAGGGCATGCAGCGGCCGGGACACAGCGGGAATCATGATGGCCGGGCGGGCACGGATCAGGTAGAGCGGCACCAGAAGCCCGGCGAGCAGCAGCGAATGGACGGCGTACGGAGCCGTGGTGGCGCCGGGAAGCAGGGACAGCAGGCCGCCGATGACAGGCCCGGCCGCAACTCCCCCTGAAGAGGCCAGCAGGGTAAAGCGCGACGCCCATTCCGGCCGGGAGGGAAGCAGTTCACGCAGGGCAGCCGCGCTGGCTCCCGTGGCAAGCGCGACTGCGATACCCTGCAGGGCCCGGCCGGCGCACAGGGCCGCCAGCGAGTGGGCCTCGGCAAATATTCCGCCACCCGCCAGTCCGGTCAGCACGGCGACCAGGAGGGCTGCCCGCCTGCCGATATGGTCCGACCAGTGCCCGGCCAGGAGCAGGGTCCCCACCAGCGCCAGGACATAGCTGGCGAAGGCTGCTGTGACTTCCAGGCTGGACAGTCCCAGGTTGGCCTGCAGCAGCGGGTACAGCGGCGTGGCAAGGTTGGCGCCCACCAGGAGCATGAAGATGGCGGCCCCGGAAATCACCAGCCGCGCCGTGGTGGAGGCATTCCACCCGCTGGGCGTGGCGGGTACCGGACGCATGCGCAGTTCGCTGAAGACCGTCATTGTGCCGCCTTAAGGATCGCCGCGGCGGGTGGTCCTTGTGGGAGCCCTTCGCGGATACAACAGTGTTGATACAAGAGTGCGGCAAGGCTGCGCCATCCATCCGTTACGAGGTGGATAATTGAGCAAAATCATCAACTTACGGATCACCGCATGATGGAGAGTGACGATCTTGAACAAGTTGGACACCACAGACCTGAAGATCCTCCTGGCCCTCATCAGGGATCCCCGGATCCAGATCGGCGAGCTCAGCGACTCCCTGGGCATCGCCCGCAACACGGCCCAGTCGCGCGTGCGCCGCCTGCTCCGCACCGGCGTACTGCGCCCTGGCGGCCGCGAAGTCGATCTCGAAGCCGTGGGCTATGACGTGGTTGCTTTCGTCACCATCGAAGTCTCCCACCGCGAGCTCGACGGCGTCGTGGCGGCACTGCGCCTCATCCCGCAGGTCCTGGAGGTCCATGAGATCTCCGGCCGCGGGGACGTCTGGTGCCGGGTGGTTGCCACCGACACACACAACCTCCAGACCTCCCTGCGGCAGGTCCTGAGGATCAAGGGAGTCATCCGGACAGAGACCGTCCTGGCCCTGCACACCCATATCCCCTACCGCACCGAGCCGCTCATCAGTGGCCTTAGCAGTGCCGCAGCCCCGGCTAGGATTTCCTGAATGACCATCATCGATAACGCCGTCTACGTCAACGGCGTCCGCCACGCCGAGCCCAAAAGCCTGGAACAGACCTTTGAGACCCTGGCCCGGCACGGCGGCATGGCATGGATCGGGCTCTACCGTCCCACTGCGGAAGAAATGACCGCCGTCGCCAATGAGTTCGGGCTGCACGCCCTCGCGGTGGAGGACGCCGTCTCGGCACACCAGCGGCCCAAGCTGGAGCGGTACGACGACAACCTCTTCACCGTCCTGCGTCCGGCCCGGTACCTGGATGTGGACGAGACCGTGGAGTTCGGCGAGCTCCACGTCTTCACCGGGAAGAACTTCGTAGTGACCGTACGGCATGCGGAAACGGCGGGCGTGGCCCGCGTGCGGCAGCGGCTGGAGGCCCGCCCCGACCTCCTCCAGCACGGGCCTGAAGCTGTTCTTTACGCCCTGCTGGACCGGGTGGTGGATGACTACGCGCCGGTGGTGGCGGGCCTGGAGAACGATATTGACGAAATTGAGGACCAGCTGTTCAGCGGCGATTCCTCGGTGTCACGCCGGATCTATGAACTGGCCCGCGAAGTCATCCAGTTCCAGCGCGCCATCCACCCCCTGCCGGAGATGCTGGACCAGCTGAAGCGGGGCTTCGAGAAGTACGGGGTGGAAACCGAACTGCGGCACAACCTGCGCGACGTGGAGGACCACCTGGAGCGGGTGATTTCCCGGGCTGACTCGTTCCGGGACTTGCTGCAGAATGCCCTGACCCTGGACGGAACCCTGACCGCCAACCGGCAGAACGAGGCCAGCGCCGAGCAGAACGAACAGGTCAAGAAGATCTCATCCTGGGCAGCGATCCTGTTCGCGCCGTCATTTGTGGCCGGCATCTACGGGATGAACTTCGACAACATGCCTGAGCTCCACTGGGCCGGCGGTTATCCCTACGCCTTGGTCCTCATGGTTGCCGCCGGGGCCCTCATGTACGGAATCTTCAAAAAGAAGGGCTGGATCTAGGGGCTTCGGCGCCGCGGGCCCTGCCGGCCCCGCCGGCCCCGCCGGCCTTTCCGGCCGCCAGCGCCGCCCGGGCGTTACCCGCTGCGTGGACAAGGACCGAGACAACCAGGAACGCAACCAGGACCTGGGTCGTGGAAACAAACACCCTGGCCCACCCGCCGTCGAGCGTGGGATCCAGGAAGTCGTAGACGTACCATCCGTCGAGGCCCCCGCGGATCCAGGAGAACGCAAGGAAAGCCACGGGATAGCCCAGCCAGGCGAGGGGCCGCCACCACGCCCCGCGCACCGTCCGTGTCACCAGGAGCCAGTCGAGCGCCGTCACCAGCGGGGCGAGGCGGTGGTGCACCATCTGGGGCCAATACAGATCCCAGCTCCACCACGGTTCTCCCGGCGGAGCCACCAGCACCACATAGATGATGCCCGTCATCACCAGATAAAGGACCAGCGCTCCGAAAAGGTGGTCCCACCAGTGCGGCAGCCGGGCCCGCCGCCGGACACCCGAAACAATCAAAACGAGCCCCAACGCAAGGTTTCCCTGGACGGTGAACTCCGAGTACAGCTGCGGAACATCCACGTCATTGGCCGGGAGGGTGGCGTCGAACGTCTTCTGGACCAGTGCGGCGAGCACGAAGAGTCCGACAGATATGCGGACGGACCGGATCCAGGGACGGTCAGGGTGCAGGGCGCGGTTGGCAGGGGTATCCCGGCGGACCGATGGGACCAAGGCCAAAGGACCGGCGGCGGGCTCTGTGAGGCTCATGGAGAAAGCGTGGAGCCGCGGAGGCGGAAGAGCTAGGGCCTTTTGGCAGTAAGGAGTTCACCGCCGGCCGGGCCGGCAGCCATTGGCCAGGCCGGCGGATTTACCGTCAGGCGTTGGTTCGGCGCTTTAGCCAGCCCCAGACGCCGGTGGCGACGAAGAGGACCAGGCCGATGATGGCGAGCCAGAGCAGGCCCTTCACCACGAAGCCGACGATGGACAGGATGAGCCAGATGACCAGCAGGCCGATGATGATTCCCATGGGCCCCACTCTAGGCCCCCATAATTCAATCGGGCCGCCCATCGGTCCCGCGTTTTGCCACGTGGCATTTTCCCCACTGGACTGCCCGCAGCGTCTGCCTCCGGCCGGCAGTGTTGGCTTGGGTCAGGCCGCGGTGACCCGCCCAGTGCTTCCGTCCACCATGACGGCCTGCCCGTCGGACAGGGTGCCGGTGCCGTTCCCCGTGCCCATGACGGCCGGGATGCCGTACTCCCGGGCGACGATCGCGGCATGGGAGCCGGCGCCGCCCAAATCCACCACCACCGCAGCAGCCCGCTGGAACAGTGGGGTCCAGGATGGGTTGGTATAGGGGCAGACCAGAATTTCACCGCTCCTGAGCAACCCGAATTCCTCCGGGCTGCGGATCACCCGCACTGTCCCCGTTGCCTGGCCGCGGCTGGCAGGCATGCCGCTGGCCAGGACCCCGTGCGGCCGCCGGGAGTCCGCGAACAGGGAAACGGGGTCCAGCAGCGGGATACCCTCAAGCTCCCTGCGCTTGGCAGCCCTTGCCAGCACCAGGCGGCGGTACCGTTCCCGGTCGTCCGGTGGCAACGCCCCGCCGTCGGGCATTGCGGCCAGTTCCTCGAAGCGCAGGTGGTTGACCTCCTGAGGGTCCGCCAAAACTCCTGCGATGACCAGGCGGCGCCCCAGCTCCAGCAGCGCCCGGCGCAGGGGCGGCAGCACCTTGGTGGCATGGAAGTGGCTGTCCTCCCGGAACGCCATCCCGGTTTTGGCTGCCTGGACAGTGGACAGGACGTGGCGGCGGAGGACGGGCACACGGAGGGCAGGATGCCGCATCAGGTCCGCGAGCGCCTCGCCGGTCTGGTCCCGGACCGGCGGGCGATCGCCCATCATCGACGTGATGAGCCCGAGCACCACCTCGGGCGCGTCCGACCACGTGGGTGCGCTGCTGAGCAGCACACTGACCGTTTCGCGGTGGCCGTACTCGGCCAGGAAACCGTCGAACGCGGACCGGAAGCCGGCGAACTCCTGTTGGTGCTCAAGGGCAGCCAGCAGTTCGCCCGGTGCGAGGCTGCTGAAGGCCTGCTTCAGGGCCGGGCTGGTCCTGACCTGGTCAGCCAGATTCCCGAGCGCCGTGTTGGCCTGGCTGGTGCGGGTCTCCGCACCGGCGATGAGTGCGGGTGCAAGCTTCAGTTTGCCCAGTGGGAGGAGCAGCAGGCGCAATTCCAGTTGGGGAAGGAGTATCCCGGGAAAGTACGAGATCCTGAGTTCGGTGATCCCCCGCATGGTGGTGAAGGCCTCAGTGGCGAGCGAAACGACTCCCTGCCAGGAGAGCGGGCGCGGGTCCTGGGCCGCCAGCCTGCTGACGTTGTCCAGAAAGGCCGTAAACCTGCTGTCGAAGGTCCACCGGGAAGGGTCGTAGCGCCTGGCCCGGCGGATAAGGGCCAGCGGCGCTGCCAGCGTCCGCAGGGTGGGCCGGGGTACCGGCGGAACCAGCCGCACCACCACACCGTCCTCTTCGGGCAACAGTTTCTCCACGGGCGGGAATGACACCCCCACGCTGCCGGCTATGCCGTGGAGCATGGCCAGGATGCCGCGCTGCATCCATCCGGAGACGTCCAGGGGGTAGGGGCGGACCTGGAACATCTCCAGCAAAAACGGCGCCAGCAGGCGCTGGATCGGGTTGAGCCGCAATGGCTGCGGGGGCAGGGCCGTTATGGGCCGGGCCTGCACCAGGAATATACGGCGGCCGGCAATCGCCCATTCGATGTCCTGGGGGCGGCCGAAATGGTCCTGCACGCCCACCGCCAACCGTGCCAGCTCAGCCGCCTGGCCGCTCCCGAGTCCGCGGACGGGCTCCCCTGCCCCAACGGACCTCTGGGTGCCGCCTTCGGTCCCTGCCCGGATAACCACCTCATGCCGGCCCGGCCTGAAGGCGCGGATCCCGCCCGCCCGGTCCAGGACATACCGTTCAGGGATGACCTCGCCTGCAACCACCGCCTCACCCAGGCCGGGGCTCGCATCGATGAGGATTTCGTTGCGCTCACCAGTTACCGGGTTGGCGGTGAACATGACGCCCGCCAGGTCTGCGCGCACCATTTCCTGGACGACGACGGCCATGGCGGCGCCGCCGGGGTCCACACCCTGCCTGCCGCGGTAGGCAATGGCCCGGTCCGTCCACAGCGACGCCCAGCAACCCACCACGGCCTGGACCACCGCCGTCTCGCCATGGATATTCAGGTAGGTATCCTGCTGCCCGGCGTATGTGGCCCCTGGCAGGTCTTCGGCGGTGGCGCTGGAACGGACCGCCACCGGGCTCCCGCCCAGGCCCGCATAAGCCGCGGCAATGTCCTTGCGGACACGGTCCGGCATCTTTGCCTCCGTGAAAAGACTGCGTACCTCCGCCGGCGCGGCGCCTGCCTTGAGCAACCGGCCAAGCTCGCCGCCCACCCCGGATTCCTCCAGCATGGCAAGGTATGCCCTGGTGGTCACTACAAACCCGGGCGGAACCGGAAAGCCGGCGCGGACCAGTTCCCCAAGGTTGGCGCCTTTCCCACCGGCCAGGGCGACGTCGCGGGCACCAAAATCCCCCAGGTTGCCGACCGTCGTCACATTCATTCCGGGGCTCCTGACACTGTTCCGCCCGCTGCTCACTCCACGCTAAGCCCCCGGGACCGGGCACACAACAACAACCCAGCCAGCGGCGCTAAGGCATGTATGGACGGGAAGCCAGCGCGGGTGTATACCGATGGAAGCCGCGACCGCGGCCGGGGAGAGGGTCGGATTCCCAGGAAGACGAAATGGCCAAGCGCATAGTAGTTTGCTGCGACGGAACGTGGGCAACCCCGGACCAGGCTGACGACGGGCAGCCGTGCCCCACCAATGTCACAAAGCTCGCCCTGGCCATCGCTGCGGCCGGCAAGGACCAGGACGGCACCGACATTGAACAGAGGGTCTTCTATCATCGCGGCGTGGGCACCGGACGCCAGGGCCGTCTCGGTGGAGGCGCGTTCGGCGCAGGGCTCTCCTACGACATCCTCGCCGCCTACCGCTTCATCATGGGCAACTTCCAGCCAGGGGATGAGCTGTTCCTGCTGGGCTTCAGCCGCGGCGCCTACACAGCCCGCAGTACCGCTGGACTGATCAGGAACGCGGGCATCCTGCGCCGGCGTTTCCGTGGAAGGCTGGGCGCCGCCTTCAGCCTTTACAGGGACCGGACTGCCACCACCAACCCGCGTTCGGTCGAAGCCACGCTCTTCCGCCGGTCCTTCTCCCACGAGACCCGGATCCACTGCATCGCGGTCTGGGACACCGTGGGGGCGCTCGGCATCCCGCTCACCGGGGTACCTGTCGTTGACAGGTTCAACCGCAGGTTTGCCTTCCACGACACGGCACTCTCCACTACCGTCGACAACGCGTTCCAGGCCTTGGCAATTGATGAAAAAAGGAAACCATTCGCTCCGACGCTCTGGCAGCCGCAGGACGACGCGGGAACCCAGAGACTGGAACAGGTATGGTTCACCGGAACGCACGGGGACGTAGGCGGCGGCAACCGGAGCACCCTGCTGTCCGACGTTGCCTTGTCATGGATCGTTGAACGCACCCGGAGCGCAGGGCTTGCCTTCCGGCCCGATGCCTCCGGGGCCGCGGCAGGGGCGCCGGTTGAGCCGTCCAACCAGTACCCGCCGATCCAGGAATCCCGCGTTGGTTTTTGGAGAATGCTGCCTGCCTACGTCAGGCCCATAGGGTCAACCGATCCGGCACACGAACGGGTGGCAGAGTCCGCTCTGAAGCGGCATGATGGCGATCCCACCTACCGGCCGTCCAACCTTGTCCGCTATCTGGGGGAAAGGCCCGGCACTCCATCCCTGTCCTGAGGGGGCGGGCCGGTCACCCGCCGGAACCGGCCGGGTGCCTGCAAATGGTGGAGCTAAGGAGATTCGAACTCCTGACCTCTTCGATGCGAACGAAGCGCTCTACCAACTGAGCTATAGCCCCGGACGTATCCGCGCCCTGGCGGACTGCTGCCCGCCGGTGCGGGACCGGTGTCCCTAGGCTACAAATTTTCCCGGCTCAACGCCAATTGACGCGCGCAGTGGGCGGCGGAGGAAGGCAAGGCGCTGCCGGGCCCTATGCGCGGCGGCGCTGCAGGACGTCGTCGAGGTTGCTGAGGGCGCTTTGAGCCTTGGACAACTGCTGTGCTTCCGCTGCAGCAGCCGTCTCTGCCGCGGGCGCTGCGGAAGCGCCCTGCTTCAGTGACGGCTTGCCGACCGCCTTGGGCGCTTCGGGAAGCTCAAGCGGCTTCGGCTCGGGACGCTCCGCCTTTGGGGCTTCCACGTACACGGGCTTGGGGACTTCCACCGGCTCCCAGGGGGTGCTGGCGGGGGCGGCCGGAGCAACTGCCGGTGCGCTGGTGTCGCCGGCAGCCACGGCAACGGCGAGGGCGGCTTCGCGAAGCTCCATGGCGGTGAGCGGTTTGACCTTCGGCTCCCCCGCCTCGGCGTCGAAAAGCCGGCTTTCCGGCAGCACGGGGGCGGTTTCGGGCTTCGCAGGCAGGGCGACGGCGTCTTCCGGACGGCGCGCCGGGGCGCTCATCGCGGAGCGAAAGGCGGCGTCCACCTTCGCCTTGCGGTCACGGATGGCGAGCCAGCGCAGCAATGCCACGGATGCAACCGTCAGCAGGGTGCAGGTGAGCGGCAGAGCGGGCGAGCCGATGCCGAAGGGAAGCAGCACACCTGAGATGAATGCAGTCACCAGGGAAAGGAGTCCCACAAGGGCCACGCCAGTGCGGCCGTAGCGGATGCGGAACGGCGCCGCAGGTGGGGTGCTTGCAGTGCCGGCAAGGGATGCGGCACTCTTCCTGGGTTCCATGGCTTTCTCCTGCTGGGCGGCGACGTTCAGGACCAGGCCGGCATGCGGATCCGGCCTTTCATCGGCGGGGGCGTCTGCCAGGAACTCGCCGGCGGGCTGGAACTGATGCCTGCGGTTCCGGAGGACGTAAGGGGCAACCCATACAATCCAGAGCGCGACGGCAACCACAAGGATCACTGAGCTGCTAAGGGGGAAGTCCACACTCAAAACCGTATGAGCATCATGCCTGCTCAGGCCGCATTAGCTGCGGTGTGTCGTGCCCCCACTGGCAAACCGTTGGATTTATGACCGGCGCGACGCCAGCCACGGACCCAGGAGGCCTTCCGGGACCTCTTCGGAGGTGAGGGCGAACGAACGGTGGTCCGCCCATTTGCCGTTGATATGCAGGAAACGGGGACGGTACCCCTCGTCCCGGAACCCCAGCTTTTCCACCACCCGCAGGCTGGGTCCGTTCTCGGGCCGGATGTTGATTTCCATCCGGTGCAGGCCAAGCGTACGGAAACAGTGGTCCGTTACCAGCGCCACGGAGGTGGGGGCTATCCCCCGTCCCGCCCGGGATTGGTCCACCCAGTACCCCAACGTTGCCATCATGGCCGAACCCCAGACGATGGAAGACACCGTCAGTTGGCCCACGATGGCCGGATTCCTCAGGCCCGGCCTCCACTCCGTGATGACGAAGGGCAGGGCGGTAGCCTGTGCAGCCTGCAGGTTGAGCGAGCGGACCATGTGCCGGTAGTCGGGAAGTCCGCCGGACGGGTCCGGGTTGGAGGCTTCCCACGGTGCCAGCCACTCACTGTTCCGTGACCGGACTTCTGTCCACTCTTTCTTGTCCCGGTACCGGATGGGCCGCAGGACCAGGTCGCCGCACTCGAGGGTGGCCGGCCAGATGGGACCTGTGCGCACGGCGCTACCGGGAGAGGCCGGCGGTGAAGCCCGGCAGCCATTCCCGCAGGCCGGGCCCCAGGTCATCGCTGTCGATGGCCAGCTGGACGCAGGCCTTGAGGTAGCTGAGCTTGTCGCCGGTATCGTAACGGCGGCCCCGGAACACCACGCCATACACGCCATGTCCCTCGCCGTCACCGGAGGCGAGTTCCTGCAGGGCATCCGTCAGCTGGATTTCGCCTCCGCGGCCCGGCTCCGTGTGCTCGAGGACTTCGAACACGGCGGGGTGCAGGACATACCGCCCGATCAGCGCCAGGTTGGACGGTGCTTCCTCGGGCGAGGGCTTCTCGACGAGCCGGTTGACGCGGACATAGTCCTCGCCGTCGATGGCCTGGACGTCGGCGCAGCCGTAGGCGCTGATCTGGGAGGGTTCCACCTCAATGAGGGCGACGACGGACCCTCCGGTTTTCGCCTGCACGTCGATCATGGTGCTGAGGAGTTCGTCGCGGGCATCGATGAGGTCGTCGCCCAGCAGCACGGCGAAGGCTTCATCGCCAACATGCTGCTTCGCCCGGAGCACGGCATGGCCCAAGCCATGGGGATCGCCCTGCCGGACGTAGTGGATGTCACCCAGCTGGCTGGCGGCCTGGATGGACGCAAGCTTTTCCGTATCGCCCTTGTCCTCAAGGGTCGATTCGAGGGACGGCACCCTGTCGAAGTGGTCTTCGAGGGCCCGCTTGTTGCGGCCGGTAATCATCAGGATGTCGTTGAGGCCCACATGGACGGCTTCCTCCACCACATACTGGATGGCAGGCTTGTCCACGACGGGAAGCATTTCCTTGGGCATGGCCTTGGTGGCTGGCAGGAACCTGGTGCCCAGGCCCGCTGCGGGAATGACGGCTTTGCGGACTCTGGGATTACTGGTGTTCACCGGACTAATCTAACGTCAGCGTCAAGTATTTCAGTAACCCCCGGCACCGAAGGCCGGCACGCGGCCTCAAGGCGCGGAACACCGGACTTCAGGGAGGACAACATGCTGCAGGAGACAAACGCCGTCAAGGACGGGATCCGGGCTATCCACCGGCAGCGGCGGGCAGGCCTGACGCCGGCGCAACTGGAAGCTGCCGGCCAGGCCCTGGCCACCCATGGGGACGCCTGGGCTGGATCGGTGACGGAAGGCCGTCCCGGGATAGCATGCGTATACCTTGGCGTGGGTCAGGAACCACCTACCCTCCCGCTGATCAAAGCCCTGCACCGCAGCGGCCACCAGGTCCTGCTTCCGGTGTGCGAACCGGCCAGGGAGTTGAGCTGGGTGTTCTGGACTCCGGACACCGGCTTCGAGCGCAGCAGGTACGCGCCCATCCTGGAACCCACGGGGCACCGGCACGGGCCCGAAACCGCCGGCGACGCCGCTGTGCTTTTCATTCCCGCCACAGCCGTGGACCTGGCCGGCAACAGGATTGGCCAGGGCGGCGGCTACTACGACAAATTCCTGGGGCACCTCGCTACGGCCGGGAAGGAAATCCCGCTGGCCGCTGTTATCTACGACGATGAATTGCTGCCCGCCGGACGGATCCCGGCCGAGGAGTTCGACCGTCCAGTCCCGGCCGTCCTGGTCCCTTCCGGGTACCGGCCCCTGGCGGGCGGCGCCTGAACACCGTCGTTCCGTGCACAGTGATAGAATTAGCACTCAGGCCCTGCGACTGCTAATGGTTTACCAGGTGGCAGCACGGGACCTCTCGTTTGCCCAAGAGGAGGAGCACCAGTGCCAACATATGCTTACGCCTGCAAGGATTGCGGCCACGCCTTCGACATCGTCCAGTCGTTCTCGGACAGCAGCCTGACGTCCTGCCCTGAATGCGAAGGCACGCTGCGCAAGAAGTTCAACAGCGTCGGTGTCGTCTTCAAGGGCTCCGGCTTCTACCGCACGGACTCCCGCGATTCCAAGGGCAGCTCCGTTTCCGCCGCGCCTGCTGCCGCCCCCGCCGCGCCGGCGCCCGCAGCCGCCGCGAGCTAATCCGGCACAGACTTCACGACGGCGGCCGGCGCTTTCCAGCGTCCGGCCGCTTTTGTCCACATAGGCCTTATCCCGGCTCCCTTGCGCGTGCGCCCGGAGTTAGCGTGGGCGCATGCCCCTTCTTCCCCGCCGCCGTGCCGCCCTCCGGTATTCTTCGGGCCCCGCAGGCGCTGCCCGCAGTCCAAGGAACCGCCCCCTGCCCGCGCGTGTTGCCGCCTGGTTGAGCCGGAACCGCCGGCTCGCCGCTGCACTGTTGCTGTGCGCAGCTGCCGCCATCGCCGTCCAGCAGCTCACTCCTGCCCCGCTCTCCACCGCCACCGCACTGGCCGCAGCTCGGGATCTTCCTGCCGGGACCGCCGTGACGGACGCGGACGTGGTCCGAGTCCAGGTGCCCCCTGGCATGGTGGCCGACGGCTTCCTCCGGGATGACGCCGCCGCCACCGGCAAACAGCTCGCCGCACCGATGCGCAAGGGCCAGCTCCTCAGCGATGCCCAGCTGGTGGGTCCCGGGCTCCTGGCAGGTACACCGCCCGGTTCAGCCGCAGTTCCACTGCGGATGGCGGATGCCTCGTCGATTCAGCTGGTCTCCCCCGGCCAACTGGTCAACGTTGTGCTCACATCGGCCAACGGGTTCGACCAGCAAGGGCCGTCGGAGGTACTGGCGTCGGCCGTCCCCGTGCTCTGGACCTCCAACAAGGGCGGCCAGAGCGGCCAGTGGCTGGGCACCACGGAGACCGACGGTCTGATCGTGGTGGCAGCCACCGCCGAACAAGCATCACGCCTGGCCGGAGCGTCAACCCATGGCCGGCTGTTCTTCGTCCTGGTCGGCCCGCCGTAAGCTTGCACCGGTCAGCCCCAGTGCGGCGGCTTCTGTTCCTTCAACCACGTGTCGTGGTCATCCTCCCGGTCACCCCAGCTGCGGGCGTCATCCTCTGCGGCCTTGCTCGGGAGGATCTCTTCAGTGCCGCCTGTTACTGTCCGGGGCGCCGGTGCCGTTTCGGCCGGGCCTGCAGGAACGTCCCCGCCGGTTACTGTTTCTGCCTGCCCGTCCTGGAGCTCATCCTGGCGCATGTCTTCCTCGCGGCCGTCTTCCTCAAGCCTGCCGTGTGCAGGTTTCTTTTCCTCGGTCATGGATCCCGCTTCCTGGTGTCCGCTGTCACCGGTCCGGCCTGCGCCGCGATCCCCGGGCAGGTAGGAAACTCCGGCGGACGGCGCGGCGTCAATTCCATTGAGCGCCTGGTCAACGTCGTCGTCAAGGAAGCCCGCAGACTGGTGGGCCCTGCCCGGCAGCACCATCTTTTCCAGGCCCAGATAGCCGGCAATGCGGTCTGCGCAGGACGACGGGTCCGTGAACACTTCGATGGTCCACAGCGGCATGTACCGCCAGCCAAGGCGTTCCAGCAGTTGGGGACGCAGCCTGCTGCGTTCCCGCACGCTCATGGTGCGGTACTGCGCAGTGCCGTCGGACTCGATGGCCACCGGCCGCGGGATGTCGGAGTCCTCCTGGCCCATGGTATTCAGGGGGTCGGCGGCTGCCACTACATCGATTGCCCCGTCGTATTGGTGCCAGACCCTGGCGCCCCGGGCACGCAGCCGGTCACCGAGATCCGCCACCAACGGGTCCGCGCCCAGCGCCTGTTCGCTGGCGGCGGCGCGGGACGCGGGGGTGCCAAGATCCGTGTTGCCGGAAATTTCCCGGTCCAGCAGCGCGTACAGGTCCACCGCCCCGTGGGTAAGCCGGGTGTGGTCCAGGTCCTCGGGCCGGAAGCACGTAAGTACGTGCAGGGAACGCCGGGCCCGGGTCATGGCCAGGGCAAACTTCTCCCGGCCGCCTTCAGCGGACAGCGGCCCGAAGTTGTGGAGGGCACGGCCGTGCGGGGTCCGCCCGAATCCCGGCGAGAAAATGACATGGTCGCGGACCAGGCCCTGGGCACGTTCCAGGTCCACCACGCGGAAGGACTCCGGGCCGGCGCCGAAGAATCCGGCCAGGCCCGGCTGGTTGGACAGCTGGAGCCGGATGGACTCGCCAATCCTCGCGGCGTGGCGCAGGCTGGCGGTGACTACGGCGAGGGAGGTCCGCGGACGCAGGCGGGCGTGCTCGAAGACCAGCTCCACTACGCGGTTGACCTCGGCAACCACGGACTCCACGCCTTCGTGGTCGGCACTGGGAAGGCCGGTGCCGTCCGGCAGGTATTCCACCAGCAGGGACCGGTCCAGCCCCGTGGCCGACTGGCCCTCGGGCAGCCGGCGCAGGCCGCCGTCGTAAAAGTTCTTACTGAGCTGCAGGACCAGGTCCTCGTCCACTGCGCGGTACACCACGTTGAGGCGCCACACCGGCAGCACTGCGGAGAGCGCGGTAAAAGCGCTCTCGACGCGGTGGTGGGCAGACTCGCCGGGTGCAAGCCGCTCCACCCCAACCGTGAACGTCCGGGGCGTGGCAATGCGCGGGTCGCCGAAGGCGATCACCTGCCGTGCCCGGGCAATCGACGGCAGGACGGCCTGCAGGGAGGTGGCCTCCGCGTCGAGGATCACGACGGCGTCGAAGTGCTGTTCTGCCGGGAGCAGGCCCGTCATCAGGTACGGGCTGACGGACCAGACCGGGACGAGTGTGCCGATCAGCTCAGGTGCCTGGGCGGTGAGGGAAGGCAGGGACACCCGGCCGTCCTTGAGCAGGCTGCGGAGCAGGTCTGCCTGGCGCGGCTGGGCAGCGATGGCTGTCCGCCACCGTTCCGCGAGGTCCCACCGCAGACGGGCGGCGCCGCTGGCAATGTGGGCATTGTCGGCCAGCCGGTACTCCGCTTCCAGCTGGCGCAGGGCGTCGCCGTCGGACATCGCCAGGTAGTCGTCGCCGCTGATCATTGCCTCAAGCGCGGACTGCCACCACGCCAGCTCCAGCTCCGCGGCGACGGATCCTTCCGGAACTTCCCGTTCTGCGAGATCGGCCAGGAGTTCACCCAGGCCATGTTCGCGCATGTTCTCAATGAGGAGTGTGCGTTCGGGCAGCGTCTTGAGCGTATCGGTGTCCGCCACCAGGCGGTCCAGCCGGTCCATCAGCTGCGCGTAGGGCACCGTGGCCAAAGCCCCGCCATCTTCGGTGTGCTGCAGCGCCTCGCCCAGCTGTGCCAGCTCCTGGTCCAGTGACCGGTACATGGCGTTCATTTCGGCCAGGCCGGAGGGAACAGCGGGATGGCGCTGCGTGGTGGCGTAGCCAGCCCAGAGGGCACGCTGTTCCTGGACCAGCACCAGGGACGAGTGCAGGTCCGCGATGTGGACGCCCGGGCGCACGTATTCCTTGGCCACCCTGCGCAGCCTGGAGCGCTGCATGGCGGTCAGCTCGATGCCGCGCTCCCGCCGCCACGCGGACGGCGCCGTGGCGGAAATCAGGTCTGTCACGGGCCGGTCGAAGATGTCCGGAGTGAACTTGTCCAGGCTGCCGCGGACGGCAACCAGCAGTTCCAGCTGCTCTCCCCACTCCGCGAAGGACTCGCCCAGGCGGATCTCGGCGTGCTCGGCAACGGCGTCCATGCGGTCGCGCAGGACGGGGAGGCTCTTGGCCACCGAGCGGACCAGGTCCTGGGCTTCCTCGGTTTCCTTCCGGGTCAGCAGCCGGGCGCCGTGCCAGGGGCTGGTGGTGGCCGCCTTGCTGAAGCTGCCCAGTTCCGCGGCGCGCCGCAGCCTGCCCGCCAGCTCCTCACGGTCCCGGATGCTGTCCAGGACGCTGCGCTTGAGCCGGACGGTGGTGGCCGGGGCAGGATGGATCGAGGTGAGCTCAGCGAGTGACTGCATGGCCTGGTACGGCGAGCAGCCCCACCTCTCGCGGACGTTGTGGAGCGATGCCACGTGGTCCATGAGGGCGTGCCGGTGTTCGGTCAGGGTGGCGTGCAGGTTCCCCAGCTGGGGTTCCAGGGACTTTTCATTGCGGACGATCGCCCGGACCAGCTGGCCTTTCAGCTGTTGGGCGGTGACGTTCCCGGTCAGTTGGAAGAGGATGGACTCCAGGCCCAACGACTCCAGGTGCCCGGAAACCTCGTTCAGGCTGGCGCGGCGATCGCCCACCACCAGCACGGTCTTGCCGGCATCCACCAGGGCGCCGATGGTGTTGATGGCCGTCTGGGTCTGGCCGGTCCCGGGCGGGCTGCTGACCACCAGGGAGTCCCCGGCGCGGGCAGCATCAACCACGTACTGCTGGTCCGTGTCGGCATCCAGCAGCAGCAGCTCGTCCTTGGGGTGCCTGTTGTCCAGGTGCGGGAAGCGGGACGGGTCCGGTTCCTCGACGTCCACCACTTCGCCTCCGGCGGCGGTGGCCAGCGCAGAGACGATGGGGTGGGAATCGTTGATCCAGGGGTCGTCGAGGTTGCCGGAGAGGTCCGCAAAGGTGGAGACCAGCAGGTTGTGCTGGGTTTCAGCGCCGTGGATGGGCCGGATCAGGGTGGCCAGCCGGTCCAGGACGGGCTGGGGGTCGAACCGCGCGGTGCTGTAGGCCAGGCGGGTCACGGCGTTGACGTCGAACACGATCCCGTGGATGTTTTTCAGGTGCCGAACCAGGGCGGGGTTGATCTGCGCCTGTTCGGTCAGCTGCAGTTCGAAGTCATCCTCCCCGGGGCGCACCGTCAGGGAGATGGCGGTCAGCATGACCGGGGCTGACACGCGCTGGGGTTTGCCCCCGACGGCGGATGTCCACACCACGGTGCCCGCCGACAGGTATCCGGCGTCGATGCCGCGGTCGTTAGCGAGTTCGAAGATCTTTGACCGGATGTTGCGTGACGCCCTCGCGGCCACCACATACTGCTGGCGGTCACGGATCAGGGTGGACAGGCGTGTGCGGCGCCCGGCCATGAGCTGGGCAAGGCCCGAGGGGTGGGCCGAGGTGAGGTCGATGGAACCTTCCGGCGTCTTGGTGAAGCGGAGCATTGTGTCCGCGCCGGTGACGGGTTTGAGCCCGGACAGCCATTTACGAAGCTCTTCCGAGCCTTCCGGGTGGCCTTGACCAACTGACACTTCTGCCTTCTTTTCTGCGTTTGCACGTGACGCCCTGGACCATACCGGCATAGATTCGAGAGTAGCCGCTCCGGCGCCGGACTTGAGCGACCGCAACACTGGGGCACCGGAAATTGCGGAGGAATTCGCTGGGAAAAAGCAGTGGCCGGCCCCCGCTGACGGAGGCCGGCCACTAGGATGCTATTCCCACTCGATGGTTCCCGGCGGCTTGCTGGTGACGTCCAGCACCACCCGGTTGACGCCGTCCACCTCGTTGGTGATCCGGCTGGAGATCCGTGCCAGCAGGTCGTACGGCAGGCGCGACCAGTCGGCAGTCATGGCGTCTTCCGAGGAGACCGGACGGAGCACGATGGGGTGGCCGTAGGTGCGGCCGTCGCCCATGACGCCGACGCTGCGGACGTCTGCGAGCAGGACCACGGGCATCTGCCATACCTCGTTGTCCAGCCCGGCCGCGGTCAGCTCGGCACGCGCGATGGCGTCCGCCCTGCGCAGCAGGTCCAGCCGCTCCTTGGTGACCTCGCCGACGATCCGGATGCCCAGGCCGGGGCCCGGGAAGGGCTGGCGGCCGACGATTTCCTGCGGCAGGCCGAGCTGGGCGCCGACGGCACGGACCTCGTCCTTGAACAGGGCGCGCAGCGGCTCAACGAGCTCGAACTGCAGGTCCTCGGGGAGGCCGCCCACGTTGTGGTGGCTCTTGATGTTGGCTGCACCTTCGCCGCCGCCGGATTCGACGACGTCCGGGTACAGGGTGCCCTGGACCAGGAACTTGATCTTCTCGCCGTGGGCTGCGGCCTCGGCGATGATGGCCAGTTCGGCTTCTTCGAAGGCGCGGATGAATTCCCGGCCGATGATCTTGCGCTTGGTTTCGGGATCGCTGACACCGGCCAGGGCCGAGAGGAAGCGTTCCTGTTCGTTGGCCACGTACAGCTTCACGCCGGTTGCGGCCACGAAGTCGCGTTCAACCTGTTCCGCTTCGCCTTCACGCAGCAGTCCGTGGTCCACGAACACGCAGGTGAGCTGGTCGCCCACGGCGCGCTGGACCAGGGCTGCGGCCACGGCCGAATCGACGCCGCCGGAGAGGCCGCAGATAACGCGGGCATCCCCTACCTGCTGGCGGATGCGCTCCACCTGTTCTTCCAGGATGTTGCCCGTGGTCCAGTTGGGCTCCAGCTTTGCGCCCTTGAACAGGAAGTTCTCGAGCACCTGCTGGCCGTAGGCGGAATGCTTGACCTCAGGGTGCCACTGCACGCCGAAGAGGCCCTTTTCCTCGTTGGCGAAGGCTGCTACTTCGGCGCCTGCCGTCGTGGCGAGGACATCGAAGCCTGCAGGGGCTTCGTGCACGGAGTCGCCGTGGCTCATCCAGGTCTTCTGGTGCTGGGGCATGCCCTCAAGCACCGAGCGGCCGTCACCGAGGATGGTGGTTTCCGTGGATCCGTACTCCCGCAGGCCGGTCTTGTCCACCTTGCCGCCCAGGGCGTTGGCCATGGCCTGGAACCCGTAGCAGATCCCAAAGACGGGGACGCCGGCTTCGAAGAGGTCGGCACCCACGCTGGGGGCGCCGTCGGCATAGACGCTGGAGGGGCCACCGGAGAGGATGATGGCGGCAGGGTTCTTGGCCAGGAGCTGCTCGGTGGAGTAGGTATGCGGAACCACTTCCGAATACACATTCGCTTCCCTGACGCGGCGGGCAATCAGCTGCGCGTACTGGGCACCGTAATCAACAACCAGCACCGGCTTCTGGGAAGTCTGGGATGCAGTGGGAGTAGTCACCGTAATAGCCTACTTTGCGCCCTTGCACCGGCGCACCTTCAGAAGCCGCGCTGTGACGCAGCAGACGTCCGACGGCGGATGGCCGGCGCGCGCCGGGCCCGTTTCAGTAGCGCTGGGGAGCCTGCGGATTGGCGGCAAGCTCGGCTTCCACCTCTGCGTGGAATTTCTTCTCCACGATGAAGGACAGGAACGGCACGACGCCGCCCAGTGCCAGCAGCACCAGTTTCAGGAAGGGCCAGCGCATCAGGGACCACAGCCGGAAGTTGGAGATCAGGTACACAACGTACATCCAGCCGTGCACGATCAGCACGGTGACGGAGACGTTCATGCCGTTGAGCACCCCCGGCGGTTCCGCGTCGGCGAATCCGAAGCCGAACGGCTGGCCGGTCACCGCGTTGGTTCCGCCGGCGAACAGGTACTGCCCGAAGCCGTACCGTGCCACCAGTTCCGCACACAGCAGCAGGAGCATGGTGCCGGTGAGGTAGGCCATGACCTTGTAGAACTTCAGGGCGGACCGGATCTGCGCCTCGGTACCGCCGAAACGGCGCTTCTTCCCGGAGGTCTGGCCGGAAGCCTGCGATGAGGGGGTGGCCGGTTTCGGATCAATCATGGCTGTACCTTCTGCTGGTGCTGTTCAGGCTGCTGGTGCTGTTCGGCCTGCTGTGGAAGCTGTTGGTTTTCGTCGTGCCCGTCACCGTCGTCCCCGGCGTCGTCAAGGGCCTCCTCCAGGTCCCGGTGGTAGTCGTCCTTGACCAGCCGCCACCAGATGAAGAGGGCGAACCCGGCGAAGACAACCCACTCGATGGAGTAGAAGAGGTTGAGCCAGTTGATGTGCTGCGCCGGCGGCTGCGGACCGATGTCCAGTGGAAGGAGGTTCCCCGGAACCGCGGCAGCGCTGACGTCCTGGCCCCCCACCACTTCCGCGGTGGCAGACACGAAACCTGGGTAGCTGCTGACCTCCCAGTAGTTGATGAGCTCCGCCACGGAGACGGCGGAGGCCTCCCCCGATTTAGGAGCTTTCCCCGCCACCGGCGCTTCGGACGGCAGCAGCCGGCCGGTCAGCTCAACAAGGCCCGACGGCGGTGCTGCCGCGTCCCCGGGCTGGGCGACCCACCCGCGTGCCACCGGGATCCACGTCTGTGGTGAGGCACCTGCTCCGGTCAGGGCGGGGGCACCGTTAACGGCGAAGGCTGAAACAACCCAGTAGCCGGTTTTGCCGTCGTGGAGCCTCCCGGGGACCAGGACCTGCTTGTCGGGACTGTACGTCCCCTGGGCAGTGACCATCTGGTCGGCAACACTGCCGTGGAAGAACTCACCCGGCTGCAGGGTGCCGGTAAGCGGCTGGACCTGTTCGGTGGCGGGATTGACCGGCACCTCGGGCTGGGTGGAGCGGCCGAATTGCCACTGGCTCAACAGCACGAAGACCCCGGAGAGAGCGATCGCGAAGATAAAGCCTGCGATCCATCGGGGCTTAAGGGCAGTTTTCCACACGTCTTAACCGTACTTCGTAGTTCTGTAGAACAACTAAACGCCGGGGGCGTCCGGGCCCGGAGGCGGGACCGGGGATGCGCCTAGTGGTCGAAGAACACCAGGCTGGAGTTGATGAGCTCGGCGATTACTTCGGCGTCATAGGCACGCCGCAGCGACTCGCGGAATGATTCCTTGGAGAGTGACCGGGCCAGGGTGGCCAAAACTTCCAGGTGGTCGGAGAAAGAGCTCGCCGGGGTGGCAATCAGCAGGATGACCGTGGCTGGACCGTCGGCTGCACCGAAGTCCAGGGCGTGGCCGTACTTGGTGATGCCGACGGCGATGGAGGTCTGGGACACGAATTCGCTGCGGGCATGCGGCAGTCCGATGCCGCCCGGGAGCCCCGTGGCCAGCTGGTGCTCCCGGGCATTGACGTTTTTCAGGAACCCGTCAAGATCCGAGATCCGCCCTGCGGCGTGGAGCCGCTCTGCCAGCTGGTTGGTGGCGTCGGTCTTGTCCTTCGCCTCCATTTCCAGGATCACCATGTCGGCGGTGGTCAGGTGGGCGTCATACGGGTCCAGTGGTTCCGCCAAGGCGTTTCCCTTCGGTCAGCAGTGGGGCGAACGGCTCCTCAACGCAAGGGCACGATATCTTCCGCGCCCAGGCGGGCGGCGTCTGCGGATTCGTCGTCCGGCTGTTGCTGGCTGAGGCGTTCGGCCTCCACGCGGGCAAGGTAGTGGCGGACTTCGTTTTCACGCTGCGTGTCACTCCAGCCAAGGACGTCACCCATCAGTTTAGCGACAACGGGGGCGGCGGACACGCCGCGGTCCCATGCTTCGATGGAGATCCTTGTGCGCCGGGTCAGGACGTCCTGCACATGGCGGGCACCTTCGTGGCTTGCGGCGTAGACGGCCTCTGCCTGCAGGTAGTCGTCGGCGCCAGGGAGTGGCTCCGCCAGCTCCGGGTTCTGCTCAATGAGGGCCAGGACCTCAGGCGTCATGGACCCGTACCGGTTGAGCAGGTGCTCGATCCGGGCGACGTGCACCCCGGATTCCTCTGCGGTGCGGTTCCGGCGGTTCCAGGCGGCCCGGAAACCGCTGGCGCCCAGGAGCGGAATGGTTTCGGTGCAGCTGGGCGGGACGCGTTCGTCCATGGTGCGGGTGGCCTCGTCAACGGCATCCTTGGCCATGACCCGGTAGGTGGTCCACTTTCCGCCCGCCACCACCACCAGTCCGGGAACAGGGTGCGCCACCACGTGCTCGCGGGACAGCTTGGCGGTGGAGTCGTTTTCGCCGGCCAGCAGCGGCCGCAGGCCGGCATAGACCCCTTCGACGTCTTCCCGGGTCAAGGGCCGCTTGAGCACCTGGTTGACATGCTCCAGGACGTAATCGATGTCTTTGCTGGAAGCGGCGGGGTGGGCCTTGTCCAGGTGCCAGTCAGTGTCAGTGGTGCCGATGATCCAGTGCCGTCCCCATGGGATGACGAACAGCAC
This sequence comes from Arthrobacter sp. NicSoilC5, assembly GCF_019977395.1. Lineage (NCBI taxonomy): Bacteria > Bacillati > Actinomycetota > Actinomycetes > Micrococcales > Micrococcaceae > Arthrobacter > Arthrobacter sp. NicSoilC5. The sequence continues at coordinate 1,587,906 of NZ_AP024660.1, forward strand.
CGACTTCTCGGTGCGCAGGATCAGCCCCACCGTGGACTGGAAGCGGTCGCGGGGAACCACCAGGTGGATGCCTTTGGAAGCACGGACCTTCAGCTGGCCGCGGTCGGTCACCATGGCCTGCGTTTCGTCGGTCCACACGCCGGTGGCGTTGATGACCTGCTTGGCGCGGATGCTGAACTGCGTCCCGTCCTCGCGGTTTTCCACCTTGGCCCCCACCACGCGTTCGCCTTCGCGGAGGAAGTCCACCACCTTCATCTGGTTCACGGCGTGGGCGCCGTAGTAGGCAGCCGTGCGGACCAGGTTGGCGCAGTATTTGGCGTCATCCACCTGGCCGTCGTAGTACCGGATGGACCCGACGAAGGCATCGTTCTTGAGGCTGGGGGCGGCCCGGAGCGTTCCCCGGCGGCTGAGGTGCTTGTGGAACGGCACTCCCCTGCTGTGGCCGGCGGAGACTGACATGGCGTCATAGAGGGCGATGCCGGCACCAACGTAGGGACGCTCGATGAAGGGTTTGGTCAGCGGATACAGGAACGGCACCGGCCGGGCCAGGTGGGGTGCAATCTCGGAGAGGAGCAGCCCGCGTTCCTGCAGGGCCTCTTTGACCAGGGCAAAATCCAGCATTTCCAGGTAGCGCAACCCACCGTGGATCAGTTTGGAAGACCGCGACGACGTGCCTGCCGCCCAGTCGCTTGCCTCGACGATGCCCACGCTCAACCCCCGGGTCACGGCGTCGAGCGCGGCTCCCGTGCCGACGATGCCGCCGCCGACAATCAGGATGTCCAGTTCCTGGCCGGGTTCCGTGGTGGCGCGCAGCCGCTGGATGGATGCTTCCCTGGCTTCCGGGCCAAGGACCCCGCCGTTTGCAGGAACACTCTTCATTGAACGCCTCCAGTGCCTCTAGTGCCGGTAGTAAACCCACACTACTTGCTGGGGGCGTGCTTTGGGCAGGGCGGGACCGCGCCCGCCCCGCCCTGCCGCGGCGTGTCAGTTCCCGGCGTACGGCGACACGACGACGTCAACCCGCTGGAATTCCTTCAGGTCCGAGTATCCGGTGGTGGCCATGGAGCGCCGCAGGGCGCCAATGAGGTTGGACGTGCCGTTGGTGTGGTGGCCTGGTCCAAACAGGACCTCCTCCAGCGGGCCCACAGTGCCTACGTTGGCGCGGTCTCCGCGCGGCAGCTCCGTGTGGTGCGCTTCCTGGCCCCAGTGCCACCCCTTGCCCGGTGCTTCTTCTGCCCGGGCCAAGGCACTGCCCAGCATGACGGCGTCGGCGCCCATGGCGATCGCCTTGACGATGTCACCCGAGGTGCCCATGCCGCCGTCGGCAATCACGTGCACGTAGCGGCCGCCGGACTCGTCCATGTAGTCGCGGCGTGCCGCGGCGACGTCGGAGATGGCTGAGGCCATGGGCGAGTGGATGCCCAGCGCGCGCCGCGTCGTGGTGGTGGCACCGCCGCCGAAGCCCACCAGTACGCCCGCAGCGCCGGTGCGCATGAGGTGCAGCGCCGGAGTGTAGCCGGCCGCGCCGCCGACGATGACGGGGACGTCGAGTTCGTAAATGAACTGCTTCAGGTTCAGCGGCTCGTGGTCCTTGGAGACGTGCTCTGCGGACACGGTGGTGCCACGGATGACGAAGATGTCGACGCCGGCGGCCAGGACCGTCTTGTAGTGTTCCTGCGTGCGCTGGGGGGTCAGGGACCCGGCAACAGTGACGCCGGCATCACGCATTTCGGCGAGCCGGGACGTGATGAGCTCGGGCTGGATGGGTGCCTGGTACAGCTCCTGCATGCGCGTGGTGACGGCAGGGCTGTTGGTTTCATCCTGGAGCGCCGCGATCTCATCGAGGATGGACTGCGGATCCTCGTACCGGGTCCAGAGGCCTTCCAGGTCCAGCACGCCGAGGCCGCCGAGCTTGCCGAGGGCGATGGCGGTGGCCGGGGACATGGCCGAGTCCATCGGCGCGGCGATCACGGGCATCTCGAACTGGTAGGCGTCGATCTGCCAGGAGACGGAGACGTCCTTGGGGTCGCGGGTGCGACGGTTGGGGACGATTGCAATGTCATCCAGGGAGTAGGCACGACGCCCACGCTTGCCACGGCCGATCTCGATCTCATAAGTCACTGCTCTAGGTTATCCCAGCAGGTCCGCTGGCCTGGCCTGGGCCGGCGCTGAAGGTCATCGCTGGCCCTGGCGACTGCGCCGAGCAAGCACGTAGCCTTGGGCAGGGGGCTTCGGTGGATGCTCCCGCGACAGCTTCCACGATTGGGCCTCCTTCCGATATGACGCACTCCATTCCTTTTCCCGCCGACACGCCTGTCCATTCGCTCGACCATTGGCTCTCCCCCGAACTGGCCCGTGTCAGCCCGCCGGACGCCCCCTCCCGGCTCCGCGAGCTGGCCGATGCCCAGGGCACTTTGGCCGCCGGCTGGAGCGGGGCGATCGCCGGCGGCCCCGTCCTGGCCCTGGCAGGCGCCTTCACCTCCGTGATGTCGGGGAATCCCGCGGCAGCGCTTGTCCTGCTCCCGCTGGGGGCCGTCCTGGTGCTGCTGGGCCTCTTCGGGTGGAAACGGGTCCGATCCGTCCTGCCCCGGACTGACAAGGCCCTGATCACCCGTGGCCCCGGATCTGCCCGCGGCGGCATCGGCATGGTGTCGTTCCTGGCTGTCGTTCTCGGCGGGATCATTTACCTGTACCTGCCCTCCGCCATGGCGAAGGGCGCCGGTGAGGTCACTATCCTGGTGGGCAGCTACGTACTCATGCTGGCCCTCCTGGTCGCGTGCATCATCGTCCCGTCCGCGGTCCTGGGCCGGGCCCGGGAGTCGTTCCGCCTGCGGGTGCAAACCAGCCCGAGGCTTCGGAGGGCACTCGAGGAAGATCTGGCCGTCTGGCGCGATCCCTACGGCAACGCCGCTTACGGCCCCCTCTGACATCCGGGAAGCGCAGGATTGTGATGGGCAGTCGGTGGACATTTGACGGGCATATCGCCGGGATCGGCACTGCCTCCGGGTTGCGCGCCGTAGTTGGAATGTGGCAGGACTCCCCCTTTGGGTCCTTCTCGGACGTCATGGTGCAGCAGCCTTCTGGGCATCGCCTTCTGCTCGCTCCGACATCCGAGGTGGCCGGCTTCATTGCCGCCACCTACACCTTTGATGAAGTGCGGGTGCTGGACGTTGCTGCCTCGCTCACCGACCACACGTTGACGGTCGATGCCGGCCCGCTGGCAATCCAGGCCGTCACCGGTTCGAGGACCCTGCTGGGAACAGCGCTGCGGACAGTACCCCGGCGCCTTGCAGTCCATCCCCGCTGGCTCGCCGCGGTCAATCCGTTCGCTGCCCTCGCGGCACCCGGCGCCCGCACCTACGGAACTGCGGGCAGCGGAAGGACGGAGTTCTATGGGGTGACGGACCTGCACCACGTGACGTCCGCCGTTGTCCGCTGGAATGGTGCCGATGCCGGAGCGCTGGCCCCCATCCGGCCAGCCGTCACGTTCGGCTTCAGCAGCGTCCCTCCCCGCCCGAGCATCGCCCGCGTGCGTACCACCGTGGTGGACGGCAGGCACGGAGGTTAGATCTGCCCATCGCTGCATGCGCGGGCCTGTATTAGCCTTGGCACCGGAAAATTGATTTTGGGGGGAACAGCGTGGCACCAGGCGACGAATCAACGGCATCGGCTCCTGCCTGTTCCGGCATCAGGGATCTGAGAAGGGTGCCGGACGCGACGGCTTACGGCTACGCCCAGCGCCGGTCCTGGATCTTTTTTGCCTGGTGGTACCCGGCAGTGCTGTCCATCGCCGGCCTGCTTCACGCCGTGCTCGCGCTGGCACTGGGCCAGAGCGCCGAAACCGGCATCGGTATGGCCGTTCTGGGGGCAGTGCTGGCTTCCACGGGTTGGGCCTTGACCGCCTGGCTCCGGTTCACCCGCAGGCCACCGCGCCCCGCTTCTAACCTTCTGCGGGTGGAGCGGGGGATCCGGGGCACCCCAGTGATGGTCTGGACTATCTTGGTCGCCACCACGGCCGCCGTTGTGGCCTTGATCCTGTTCACCCTCAACGGCGCCTCTCCGGAAAATTTGCCGGTGCTCGGACTGCTGGTCACGGTTCCCCTCGGCTCGGCCGCCGGCCTGCTGCACACCCGCCGCCTGATGTGCAACAACGCCGGACTCTACGCCCGCTGGCTCGAACGCCGTTCCCTGACGGAGCATTCATGAGGGGTGGCGTGGCTTCGCCCAGCACTGAGGCCGTCCCGCAACTAGCCCTGGGCCATGCCCATCGCAGGGCCCGTGTCTTCTGGTTTTGGTGGATGGGCATGGTCTTCGCCGTACCCGGCGCGGTTCAGGCGATTGTATTGGCCGGCACTGGCCAGAATCCCGGGAACGGACTTGTGCTGCTGGTGCTGGTTTCACTCCTGGTGGTGGCCACGCCGCGAGGGACGTCCCCTGATGTCCTGCCCATCCTTGCGTTGCGTTTTTGGTTGCCTTTCCCTTGTCGGTTGGAGCAGGAATGCTGTACCCGCGGCATCTGCACCAGCACCGGGACCGCCTGTACGCCGCCTGGTTGCGGCGACGCTGACAGAAGTGCCCGATCGGCGGGCGGGCTCCCCCGACCTGCATCAGACTCCTTCAGGTTCCTCCACGGAAAGCTGGGACTCGAACATCCTGAAGTACCGGCCGCGCAGGGCCACCAGTTCCTTATGGGTGCCTTTCTCCACAATGCGGCCATCCTCCAGCATGTACACCACGTCCGCCTTCTCGATCGTGGCGAGCCGGTGGCTGATGGCGATGATGGTGCTGCCGCGGTCAGCGAAGAGCCTGGTGAAGATTCGGTGCTCAGCGAGGGCATCGATGGCCGAGGTGGGCTCGTCCATCACCATGAAGGATGCGTCGCGGTAGAAGTTCCGTGCCATGGCCAGGCGCTGCCACTGGCCTCCGGACAGGCCACTGCCCTTCCGTCCGCGCGGATCCTCCATCCAGTTGCTCACGTGGTTGTCGAGTCCGTTCGGCAGCCTATTGATGAAGTCGAGCGCCTCGGCGTCGGCTGCAGCCTTGCGGACGCGGGCGTCGTCCCGACGTGAATCAACGTCGCCGAAGTAGATGTTCTCGGCCGCCGTGGCGAACTCGTACTTCAGGAACTCCTGGCTGAGCACGGCAAGGTGGCGGTGCCAGGATTTAACGTCGACGGCGGCGAGGTCCACGCCATCGAGCAGTATCTGCCCTGAGTCGGGCCGGTAGAGTCCGGCGAGGATGCGGATGAGGGTGGACTTCCCGGCGCCGTTCTCCCCGACGATGGCGATGTGTTGGCCCTGCCGGATGGTGAGGCTGATGCCCTTGATCACCTCGATGTCGCTGCCCGTGTAGGTGAAGCGGATGTCCTTCAGCTCCACTTCCCTGGGCGCCTCCAGGAGGGGTGGGGCATGTTCCGAGTGCACGGGCATCGCCATGAACAGCTCGTAGTCCTTCAGGTTGGCCAGGTCTTCATCAATGGAGCTGAGCGAGGACACCAGGCTGTTTGCGGTGGACAGGGCACGGCTGACGATCTGCTGGACGTAGAGGAACTGGCCCACCGGGGCTGCGCGGGCAATGATCTGGCCCACCACCCAGATCAGCGAGACCACTTCCGCGCCGTACTGCAGGGCGTCCGCCGCCAGCTGCCTGGGGATGTATCGGCGCTGGTAGTCCAGGCGCCGCCGTTCGTCGGCGTCCCGGAGCCGGGACCGAAGGTCCATGAGGAAACCGACGATGCCATAAAGCCGCATTTCGGCAATGTGCTGCGGCCGGAGGAGGTTGGTCTCGATCATGCGGCGCTGGCGCCGCGAGTCCACCTGCGTGTTCCAGTGCGCAATCTGTTCCCTGGACAGCTTGAACTGCAGGTACACGCTCGGAACGATGGCCACCAACACGATGACGGCGATCCACCAGCTGACCAGCAGCAGGGCGCCCACGGCCAGGATGACCGAGACCAGCTGGGTGAAGATCGCGGCAATCCGGTCCAGGACGCGGGCGTAGGAGTCGGAGAACCGTTTGGCGCGGTCGTAAAGGTCCACTGTCTCCTTGTCGTCGTAGCGCCAGAAGTCCAGGGAGAGGAAGCGCTCGTACATCTGGTCCCCCACGATGGCGCCTACTTTGAAACTCATCAGCTGCTGGATGTAGCGGTCCACGCTGTTGAAGGCGCCCCAGAACAGGCCCAGCGCCGCAGTGACGACGACGTACACGATGGCAAGCCGCCCCGCTCCGCCGTCGCCCGCGTACGCTGCCGCCAATGCTGTGGTAGTGAGGGACGCGTAGAAGGTGGTGACCAGCGGCAACACCGCGGAAATCAGGGAACCCAGCACCTTCATGACGACGGCGCCCGGGGAGGCATGGAAGCTCACCCGGAGCACCTGGGCCACGGCCTTGGCATAGGGGCGCACGGCAAGCCGCTTTTGCGGGTCGCGTTTAGGGGTCAGCTCCGCCGGATGGCGCGGTTGGGACATGGAATCAGCCTAATGCGGGGCGGTCCGTCACGATGTGGAATGGAGACAGCGCAGCAGGGCATCTTCGCCTGGCGAGTGTGCCATGTAGTGGAAGTCCGGCGGCCCACCGGCCAATCGACGTGCTCCACCGCTGTGGTACGCCGCGCTCATCCACTCCGGGCCACGCCATTGTGGCCAGTCGGATGGTTCGGGGTCGGGGTGTTCGGGTTTGTAGTGGCGTCCGGTGGGTGAGGTCCAGCCGGGCGGCTCGTTCTTGGTGGCCGGGTCGGGTGTCCATTGGCTGTGGTGTTTGAGTCGATGGTGTTTGGGGCAGAGCTGGGCCAGGTTGCTGACGTTGGTGGTGCCGCCGTGTTGCCACGCTTGTAGGTGGTCGGTTTCGTTGTCGGGGGTGCGGTTGGTGCAGCCGGGGAAAGTGCATTTGGTGTCCCGCAGCCTGATCCAGCGTTTGATGGCTTCGGTGAGCCGGTAGTTTTTCCGGCCGATCTCCAGTGGTGCGCCGTCGCGTGGGTCGACAAGGACCCGATAGAACGAATCCGCCCCGTCCGCGACGAGCCTCCGCGCCATGGAGGCCGGGATCGGTCCGAAACCGTCCAGCACTGCTGGTTCGTCGGTCGCTCCGAGGAGGGAGAACACCGGCACAGTGACCAGGACGTCGGCCCGCGGGGTGGGCACCTTTCCCATCGCGGTCGTACTTGCGGTGGCCGCGGTGGTGCCAGAGGAACGTTCACCCGCAACCTGCCCGGTACCGAGGAGCAGCGATGCTGCGATGTCGGGGCGGAGTTGGGTGAGGGTGCGCTCTTCGGTGGGCCCTTGGAGGCCGCGGGCGGTGGCGGTGGTCCGGTTCCAGATGGCGCACGCGGTATCCCCGGGCAGGTACAGCGAGATCCAGGCCATGCCGTCCCGGTCGGGGACATATTCCATCCGCCGGTCCGCCGCACCCTTGGCGTGCCGCTTCTCGATGGAGCCCGGATGATGGCGTTCCCTCCACCCACGGACCTTGGCCCGGAACCGGGACGGGACAAGCTCACCGGGAGCCGCACCCCGGGCGGGGTTGGCAGCGGCGGGGTCGAAGAAGTGTGCCACCAACCCGGCGGCGCCAGCGGCATCGAGGCCGTCGGTTTCGTCGGCGATGATCTTTGCGTGCTGCCAGGACAACGATCCGGCCGACAGGGCCTCAAACACGGGCGGGAACAAACAGATCCGCCGTGACTGGTCCACGAGGGCGCCCGCTGCGGCCGAGCTGATGGTCAGGACCCCGGCGACCTCCTCGACAACGGAGACGTAGGCGTAGGTGCGGTCTTGAACGGAAGCGTCCGGCGGGGTCATCGCCTGCTGGAACTCCACTGCCTCGGCGGCGTCCCGTGCTTTCATCGCAGCGAGTTGTGCTTCCAGTCGGGATGCAGCTTCCAGTCGTGCAAGCCGGATCCCATACCGCCGCTGCAACACATCCACACCGACACCGACATCCACGCCAGCACCAGCGTGAGCCCCGGAAGCCAGGAAAGCGTCCTCTTTCTCCAGGGCGCTCAGGGCAGCAACAGAGGCACGAACACCCTCCAACGCCACCCCAGCACTACCGCCGATTCCCATAAGAACATCATCCAACGGGGGTCCGACATTCAAACCGACCGCGTTCTCCGGTACCCAACAATAAGAGGAGGCGGGAAAATCCCGCCTCCTCTTTCACACGCCTCAGCGTGAAAAACCCTTCGCCGTTAGCGCGATCCGTAGTTCGGCGCCTCGACGGTCATCTGGATGTCGTGCGGGTGCGATTCCTTCAGGCCGGCGGAGGTGATCCGGACAAACTTGCCGCGGACCTTCAGCTCGGGAATGGTGGGCGCTCCGGTGTAGAACATGGTCTGGCGGAGGCCTCCCACCAGCTGGTACGCCACTGAGGACAGCGGGCCACGGTACGCCACCCGGCCTTCGATGCCTTCGGGGATCAGCTTGTCGTCACCGGACACGTCGGCCTGGAAGTACCGGTCCTTGGAGTAGGACGTGTTCTTGCCGCGCGACTGCATGGCGCCGAGGGAGCCCATGCCGCGGTAGGACTTGAACTGCTTGCCGTTGACGAAGATCAGGTCGCCCGGAGACTCGTCGCAGCCAGCCAGGAGGGAGCCCAGCATGACTGTGTCGGCGCCGGCCACCAGGGCCTTGCCGATGTCGCCCGAGTACTGGAGGCCGCCGTCGGCGATCAGCGGCACGCCGGCCGGAATGGCAGCCTTGGCGGATTCGTAGATGGCCGTGATCTGCGGGACACCCACGCCCGCCACCACACGGGTGGTGCAGATGGAGCCGGGACCAACGCCCACCTTGATACCGTCGGCGCCGGCGTCAATCAGTGCCTGGGCACCTTCACGGGTGGCAGCCTGGCCGCCGATAACATCCACGTGAGCGGCGACGGGATCGGACTTCAGCCTGCGGATCATATCCAGGACACCCTGGGAGTGGCCGTTGGCGGTGTCCACGAACAGCGCGTCCACGCCGGCGTCCACCAGGGTCATGGCGCGCTCCCAGCCGTCGCCGAAGAAGCCGATGGCGGCACCCACCCGGAGGCGGCCTTCATCGTCCTTGGTGGCCAGGGGGTACTGCTCGGCCTTGGTGAAGTCCTTGGTGGTGATCAGGCCCTTGAGCCGGCCCTGCTCGTCCACGAGCGGGAGTTTTTCGATCTTGTTGGTGGCCAGCTTGTGCGAGGCTTCCTCGCGGCTGATGCCCACGTGTCCGGTGACCAGGGGCATCTTGGTCATGACGTCGCTGACCAGCCGCAGCGGAAAATCGGACTCCGGCACAAAACGGGTGTCGCGGTTGGTGACGATGCCCAGAAGGCGGTTGTCCTCGTCCACCACGGGGAGGCCGGAGACGCGGTAGTGGGCGCAGAGATCATCGAGCTCGCGCAGCGTTGCCTCGGGGCGGATGGTCAGCGGGTTGGTGATCATCCCGGACTCGCTCCGCTTGACCCGGTCCACCTGGTCCGCCTGGTCGGCGATGGACAGGTTGCGGTGCACGACGCCCAGGCCGCCCTGGCGGGCCATGGCGATGGCCATGCGGGACTCCGTGACCGTGTCCATCGCCGCGGAGAGCAGCGGGGTCTGAACGGTGATGCGCTTGGAAATTCGTGAGGACGTGTCTGCCTCGGACGGGATGACGTCCGTGTGGCCCGGCAGGAGCAGGACGTCGTCGTAGGTCAGGCCGATGAAGCCAAAGGGGTTGTGTTCGGGCTCGGTCATGAGTGCGCCTCTTACCTTGGTTGCTGGGTCACGGGTAGGGGTTGCAGCCGATGACCAGCCCGTAATTACGGAACTGGCCTGTGCAGACGATCCTGCGGGAGCACCGTGCAGGACGGCGTTCCGGGGGCAGAAAGTGTTGAGTAAATATTAGAACCTCGGCGGCAATCCCCCTATTCCAGGCCGGCAATGTGAGCAACCCCACGGGCCCGGCAGGCGGAATGGTTCAGCTCCAGCCGGTGGCGGCCAGCAGCCGCTGCTCGAACATCGGGATCATGGTTTCCACATAGGTCCTGGTGAGGTGGTTGTCGTCCTTGTAGACGTACACGTTTCCCACCACGGCCGGGCAGACGCCCCGCGCGCAGATGAAATCGCTCATGTCCATCAGGTGCAGCCCCGGCAGTTTGCCGCGGTAGTTCTCCAGCGGTGACGGCTCCACAAGGGACTCCGCCAGGGACGGGTTGCAGGCAGGGGCGCTTGCACCGTTCCGCTGGGCACACTGCGGCATGTTGAAGGTGAACCGCGGGTTGTCCCGGATGCCCACGATTTCGATCCCGGCGTCCGCGAACGGCCGGACGCCATCGAGGTATCCCGGCACTTCGGTTTCGAACGGAGCGTCCTCGTGGGTCAGCGACGCCACGGTGAACACGGCGTCCGGCCGGTGTTCCAGGACATAGGCGGAGCTGGCCCTGTTGTAGGCGTTGCATTCGGCGTTCCTGGTGTCCGATTCGGCGCCGAAGCGGCAGGCAGGCATCAGCAGCGTTACCAGTTCCCAGCCACGGGCCGCTGCCACGGGCGCCAGGGCGGCGAGGTACTGCTGGGCGTGGGAGTCGCCCAGGACCACGATGCGCCGGGTGGCTGGTTCCTCCGGCAGCTCCTGCCGGCAGCCCTCAAGGATCGGATCGCCGGTGGCGTTGGCTCCTGTGCAGGGCGAATCGATGCCGGCCCAGTCGTTGTCCAGTGCGGTGGGTCCGGGGATGGTGCGCGCCCTTGGTGCGGGCGAGTTTTCGTTTTCCGGGGTGAGCGCCAGGGCACCTGGCGTCAGCTCCCGCGGTTGGGCCGCCGTCGCGCTTTCCTCTGCGGTGAGCGTCGTCTGCCAGACCGCGACAGGCCCCGCCAGGACGGCGCCGCAGGCGACGATGACGACGACGGTCCGCCAGGCGCGGAGCTTGGGCCAGTGCCAGTCGCGCAACGGCTTTTCCACGAAGCGCGTGGTCAGCACGGCAAGCACGATGGAGGCCCCGACGATGCCAAGACCCTGCTTGAGGTTCGGCGCGTCGACGCCTGTGGCGGCCAGCACCAGCACCAGGACGGGCCAGTGCCAGAGGTACAGCGCGTAGGAGTTATCCCCCAGTGCGACGGCGGGCCGGCTGCTGAGGAGGCGGTCCACCCCGTACCGGCTGCCCGACTGGCCCGCGACGATGATCGCTGCTGCCGCAAGGGTTGGCCACAGGGCCACATATCCGGGGAAGGAACGGTCAACGGTAAGGACCAGCCCGCAGGAAACCATGGCCGCCAGGCCGGCCCAACCCAACGCCACGCGCAGGACGCGGCCGGGCTTGAGGTACGGCAGCGCCAGTGCCAGCAGGGACCCCAGCGCAAACTCCCACAGGCGGGCCCGGGTATCGAAGTAGGCGTACGCCTGGTTGGTGGCGGTCTGGTCAATGGAGTAGGCCAGGGACACCGCAAATACCGTGCCGAACACCAGCGCCAGCAGGCCCCTGTACGTCAGCCAATGCAGGCGGGGTACCCTGCGGAGCCCGGCCAGCACGGCTGCCGTGGCGGCAAAGACCAGCGGCCACAGGATGAAGACCTGGCCCTGGATGGACAGGGACCAGAAGTGCTGCAGGGGGCTGGCACCGGCGTGGTCCTGCGCGTAATAGTCCACCGACAAATCGGCAAGGAGCCAGTTTTGTCTGTACAGCAGTGACGCCCAGGCCTGGTCGAGCACCTGCGGCCACCGGCCCTGCGGCAGGATCAGCCAGGTGCCGGCGAGAACTCCGAGAATCACCACGACGGCGGCTGGCAGCAGTCGCTTGAACAGGTGCAGCCAGTGCGCCAGGAGCCCGAAGGGTTTGCCTGATTCCGCCTTGCGGACGAAGGACAACGTAAGCAGGAAGGCCGAAACCAGGAGGAAGATGTCCACGCCACCGGACACGCGGCCCAGCCAGACGTGGTAGGTGACAACCATCAGGACGGCCAGGGCCCGCAGCCCCTGGACCTCGGGCCGGAAGGTGGGCTTCCGTTGGCGGGGCGCGGCGCCCGGGCCGGGTTCGGGTGCCTTCGGGGTTTCCGTTATCGACACTAGAACCTCTCACAACTCCCGCCAGCCAAAGCCCCCAGCCTAGCCAACGCGCTGTTCAACAGCCAATCACGCCGCCGGTTCAGACTATGCTGGCCCCAGTCGTGGAAGGGAGCGGGCGTGGTTGTCCAGCTGCGGATTTGTGTGCCCGGCGAGCTGTCCGACGTGACCCGGCAGACCTGCCGCGACCAGCGCGGAACGGCAGAGGTCGCTGTGGTCCGGGGCGCCTCCGTGGTGCCGGAGGGCGATGTTATTGAAGTCCTGATCGCCCGGGAGGCAGTGGAGGAACTGCTGGAGAAGCTGAATATCCTGAAGGTCCGCGATGTTGGCTCCATTTCCATGTCCACACCGGAATTTGTGCTGTCCAGGAATGCGGACCGGGCAGAGCGGGACGCCCCCGGGGATGGCGCCGACGCGGTGATCTGGGATGACGTCACCCGCCAATCCGGCGAAGACTCCCGGCTGACGTGGAACTTCCTCGCGTTCCTGGTGCTGGCCACGCAGCTCGCGGGGATCGGCATCGTGACCGATTCCCCCATCGCCATCGTGGGCGCCATGGCGGTGGGCCCTGAGTTCGGACCGCTGGCCGCGCTGGCGGTTTCGATCGCCACCCGGAAGTGGAGGCTTGGCCGCCGGGCTGCAGTCGCCCTGGCCGTGGGCTTCCCGGTTGCCATGCTGCTGGCGGCACTGACGGCGTGGCTGTCGATCCCGCTGGGCCTCTTCCCGCGGGATGCCCTGGACAAGGGATCCGCCGTCGAGTTCATCTACCATCCCGGCCCGTATTCGTTGATCGTGGCCCTCCTGGCCGGAATCGCCGGAATGCTCTCCATCATTGGCCGGCGTTCGGCGGCACTGATCGGCGTGTTCATCTCCGTGACCACGGTGCCGGCCGCCGGATACGTGGCGGTGGCCTTGGTGCTGGGCGAGTACCAGAAGGCCGCCGGTTCCGCGCTCCAACTGCTGCTCAACCTCGTGGGCATCGTGGTGGCCGCCCTCGCGGTGCTGCTCTTCTACCGGGTGGTCGCACGGCGCCTGCCCGACGGGGTGGCACGCAGCCTGAAGCGCCAGCGGACCGGAACAGGCCGCTGACCGCTCGCCTCTAGGAGCGCAGCAGGGCGCGCAGGGCCTGGATGGTGTCCGCTTCCGCCGGGGCCTTGTCGTCCCGGTAGCGCTTGACGCGAGCGAACCTCAAGGCGATCCCGCCCGGGTAGCGCGGCGACTGCTGCACGCCGTCGATGGCTATTTCGACGACCGTGACCGGTTCAACCCAAACAGTGCCTGCCGTGCGCCGCACCTCAAGCTCCTGGAACCGCTCCGTTTGCCAGCGCAGCAGTTCATCGGTGAGGCCTTTGAACGTCTTGCCCACCATCACGTAGCCGCCGGGTTCGCCGAACTCCCCGGTAGGGTCAAGGGCACCAAGGTGCAGGTTGGAGAGCATTCCCGTGCGGCGTCCAGAGCCCCATTCGCAGGCGAGCACCACCAGGTCATACGTGTGGACCGGTTTCACCTTCACCCAGTTGGATCCACGCCTCCCGGCGGCGTAGGTCGATTCGATCGCCTTCACCACCACGCCCTCGTGGCCCGCGGCGAGTGCATCCCGCGACACCCGTTCGGCAACGGCCGGATCCGCCGTGACCTCCCCGGGAATCCGGTGTGCCGGTGCAACGCGTTCCAGGACGTCGATGCGGGTGGACAGCGGTTCATCCAGCAGGTCACGTCCGTCAATGTGGAGCACATCGAAAAACCAGGGATGGAGCAGCGTTTCGCGGACTGCATCGGCGCCGAAGCGGGACATCGTTTCCTGGAAGGGCCGCGGGGCGCCGTCCTCATCCAGGGCGAGCGTTTCGCCGTCAAGGATCACGTCCTGCACGGGCAGCCCGCGGACCAGGTCAACCACCTCGGGCAGCCGGTGCGTCACCTCCGCGAGGTTCCGGGTGAAGATGCGTACCTCGCTGCCCGACCGGTGCACCTGGATGCGGGCGCCGTCGAGCTTGAATTCCACCGAGGCCTCCCCCGTCGCTTCCAGGGCGGCACCCGCGCTGCCGGCGGTGGCCGCGAGCATGGGCTGCACCGGGCGGCCCACCACCAGGCCGACGGCGTCAAGTTCGGCCGGGGTGCCGGTGAGCGCCAGGAGGGCGGTTCCTCCGAGGTCCCCGGAAAGCATTGCCGCACGCCGGACCGCCTCGACGGACCTGTCTGCGGCGCGGGCAATGGCATCCGTGAGTACTCCTTCCAGGGCGCCGGTGCGCAGTTCCCCGAGCAGCACGCCGGCGATGAACGACTGCTCCGACGCGGTGGCCGCTCCCATCAGCGTCCCGAGGATGGAGGCCCGCCCCGCACCCGACCCGCTGCCCGCTGTTGCCAGGAGCCGGTCCAGCGCGGCATCGAAATCCGCCACGGTGAGGCTTGGCTCCGCGGCGGGTTCTTCCTTGGCCGCCGCCACGGCGCTCCAACCGACGCCAACCCGGCCCTGACGGGGCTTGGCACTGAGCAAACCCACCGCCGTCGGGATCTCCGCGGGTTCCAGCCGGCGCAGGAGGTGGGCCAAAGCGTCCACTTTCGCGAGCCGGGACCGGGTCGATGCGACGGTTTTCGTGGTGTCCACGAACTCAAGGAGCAGCATGGCACCATCCTGCCACGGGCACCGGACCGGGACACTGGACAGAGCCCCGGTGCGGGTCCACAATGTGCGCGTGGGGATCATCGTGGCGAACCTGTTCATCACCCTCGACGGCGTGTACCAGGCGCCGGGCGGCCGTGAAGAAGACCCCGAAGGCGGATTCGCGTTCGGCGGCTGGCAAGCGCCGGTGTCCGACGACGAGGCCGGCGCCTCGATAGCGGACGAGATCAGCCGGATGGATGCCCTCCTCCTCGGCCGGAAGACCTATGACATCTTTGCGTCCTACTGGCCGCACCAGTCCGGTGACATAGCCGATGCCCTAAACCGGGTCCCCAAGTTCGTTGTCTCCAGCACGCTGGCGGACCCGGACTGGGCCGGCACCACAGTCCTGCCGGATGCCGCGGCCGCCGGCGGCCTCCGGGACGGGTTCGGGCAGCTGCACATGTTCGGCAGCGGGATGCTGATCCGTTCCCTCCTGGCTGCCAATGTGCTGGACCGCCTCCACCTCTGGCTGTACCCGGTGGTCCTGGGCCAGGGCAAGCGCCTGTTCGATGAGGGAACGGTTCCCTCCACTTTCACGCTGGCCGAGCAGGCCCGCAGTTTTCCCAAGGGTGCGGTGTCGCTGGTGTACGAGCGTGCCGGAGAAGTTGAGACGCGGGAGATGGACGCCGGCTAAGCGCCCACCGCCCCAGAAGCAGCAACGCAAAAGGCTGGCCCGGCAGATGCCGGACCAGCCTTTTCAGCGGTAGGCCGCCAGGGCGCAGCGTTAGTGGCTGTGGCCTGCGTGCTCGTCCTCTTCGGCCGGCTTCTCCACGACCAGGGTCTCGGTGGTGAGAACCAGGGCGGCGATGGAGGCCGCGTTGCGGAGGGCTGCACGGGTGACCTTGACGGGGTCGATGACGCCCGCGGCAATCAGGTCCTCGTACTCACCTGACTTGGCGTTGAAGCCGTTGTTGGTCTCAAGGTCGGCAACCTTGGAGGTGACAACGTAGCCATCGAAGCCGGCGTTCTGCGCGATCCAGCGCAGCGGCTGCACCAGTGCGCGGCGGACGATGCCCACGGCTGCGGCGGCGTCGCCTTCGAGGGCCTTGACGGAAGCGTCCTCATCCAGTGCCTTGAGGGCGTGGATCAGGGCGGAGCCGCCGCCGGCAACGATGCCTTCTTCGAGGGCAGCGCGGGTGGAGGACACAGCGTCCTCGATGCGGTGCTTCTTTTCCTTGAGCTCAACCTCGGTGGCAGCGCCGACCTTGATGACTCCGATGCCGCCGGCAAGCTTAGCCAGGCGTTCCTGGAGCTTTTCGCGGTCCCAGTCGGAATCGGTGCGGGTCAGCTCGGCGCGCAGCTGGGCAACGCGTGCAGCGACGTCCTCGGCAGAACCGGCGCCGTCCACGATGGTGGTGTTGTCCTTGGTGACCGTGATGCGACGGGCGGTACCCAGCACCTCCAGGCCCACGGAGTCCAGGCTGAGGCCCAGTTCCGGGGAGACAACCTGCGCACCGGTGAGGGTGGCGATGTCCTGCAGCATGGCCTTGCGGCGGTCGCCGAAGCCGGGAGCCTTGACGGCTACGACGTTCAGGGTGCCGCGGATGCGGTTGACGATCAGCGTGGACAGGGCCTCGCCCTCAACGTCCTCGGCGATGATGAACAGCGGCTTGGAGCTCTGCAGCGCCTTTTCGAGCAGCGGCAGGAATTCCTGGATCGAGGAGATCTTGCCCTGGTTGATCAGGATGAGTGCGTCCTCGAGGACTGCTTCCTGGCGCTCCGCGTCGGTGACGAAGTACGGGGACAGGTAGCCCTTGTCGAACTGCATGCCCTCGGTGAGGACCAGTTCGGTCTGGGTGGTGGAGGACTCTTCGATGGTGATGACACCATCCTTGCCCACCTTGCCGAAGGCCTCGGCGAGCAGTTCGCCGATTTCGTCGCTCTGCGCCGAGATGGCGGCAACGTTGGCTACCTGGGTGCCTTCGACCGGGCGGGCGTTCTCCAGCAGGCGGGCGGCCACGGCCTCAACCGCAACCTCGATGCCGCGCTTGATCTGGCCGGGGGCAGCGCCGGCTGCAACGTTGCGCAGGCCTTCCTTGACCAGCGCCTGTGCCAGGACCGTGGCGGTGGTAGTGCCGTCGCCGGCAACATCGTTGGTCTTGGTCGCTACTTCCTTGGCCAGCTGTGCGCCAAGGTTCTCGTAGGGGTCGTCCAGCTCGACTTCGCGGGCGATGGTGACGCCGTCGTTCGTGATGGTGGGGGCACCCCACTTCTTGTCCAGGACGACGTTGCGGCCGCGGGGGCCGAGCGTCACCTTGACGGTGTTCGCGAGCTTGTCGATGCCGGCCTCAAGGGACCGGCGGGCAGCGTCGTTAAACGCAAGCTGCTTTGCCATGGTTTTGTCCTTTCAAAGACAGAAACCCCGCACTGCCGGCCAGCGTGAGCATGGCCGGCAGCACGGGGATCCGGAAGAGTTACTTGACGACGATTGCCAGGACGTCGCGGGCGGACAGCACGAGGTACTCGGTGCCGCCGGTCTTGACTTCGGTTCCGCCGTACTTGGAGTAGATGACGACGTCGCCAACGGCTACGTCAACGGGAACGCGGTTGCCATCTTCGAAGCGGCCGGGGCCTACTGCGACAACTTCGCCTTCCTGCGGCTTCTCCTGTGCGGAGTCCGGGATGACCAGGCCGGAAGCCGTGGTCTGCTCGGCTTCGAGCGGGCGGACAACAATACGATCCTCAAGAGGCTTAATAGAGACCGACACTCGGACCTCTCCTTTTCGTCAGCAAATTCGTGGACTGGAAAGCTTTTCGCCGTAGCTGGCAAACCGTCGTCGCGGTGCCGGCAGCAGCATGGCTGGCAGCTCTTCATGTGTTAGCACCCTCCTAGGGAGAGTGCTAATGAAGACTCTATGTATGAGTTAGCACTCGGTCAAGGTGAGTGCCAACGTTTCGTCATGGGCGTACAGCCCGGGGCGGACGACGGCAGGTGGCCGGGGACGCGAAATGGCGCCCTGTCCCTACCGGCCCAGGTCGTCGAAGTCCACGTCCTCGCCGCCCTCCGTGTCGCTGCCGCCCTGCTTCCGTCCCCGGAAGAGCACCCAGCCGGACACCGCTGCGGCGAGCAGCGCAGCAGCGAGGAAGAAGATGCTCCCGGCCCGCGCGCCGTCGTACAGCCCGCGGATGTCCCGGGCCTCCTGGGTGTTGTCCTGGACGTCGTTGCCTCCCACCGAGTAAACGGTGGCGTTGAACGTATCGAGCAGGAAGATGATCACCAGCAGCGCGATGCAGACCACGGCCACGACGGCGGCGGCGATCAGCACAGGACGGGCGAACCTGGCCGGATGGCGGTCCCCGGACTCGTGGTCGCCGGTCTCGCGGGGGGCTGCGCTCTCATCCATGGATTCAACACTATCCGCATCCCGGCCACGCGCTCCTCCACTAGGCTGGAACCCATGGCTCACGCTCCCCAGGACCAGATTGCACAGGACCAGATCGCACCATTGCTGACCCCCGAAGGCTGGGAGTTGCTGGCGTCCTTGGGCCCCTACCGGGACGAGGACTCTTTCGAGCTGAACTCCGCGCTCCGGAAAGCCGGACACCCCGCCGGGCTCGTGTCCGCCGTCCTGACGCAGTCACGGCTGCGCACCAAGGCAGAGGGGAAATTCGGGGAGTTCGCCCGGCAGATGCTGTTCACCCAGGCGGGCCTGGAGCAGGCCACGCGCCTCAACGTCGCCGCCCACCACGCCCAGCGGTTCGCTGCCGCGGGGATCAGCCGCGTGGCGGACCTGGGCTGCGGCCTCGGCGCCGATTCCCTGGCGCTGGCCTCCCTGGACATCAATGTCACCGCCGTCGAAATGGACGAAACCACGGCGGCGTGCGCCACGGTGAACCTCATCCCGTTCCCCAACGCCACAGTGGTGCATGCGGATGCGGAATCGGTTCCGCTGGACGGGGTGGATGGCGTCTGGCTGGACCCTGCCCGTCGGGTCACCTCCACTTCCGGCACCAAGCGGATCTGGGACCCCGAGGCATTCTCCCCGCCGTTGTCCTTCGTGGAATCACTGGCCGCGCAGGGCAAGGCAGTGGGCGTGAAGATGGGCCCGGGCATGCCGCATGAATCCGTGCCCGCGGGCTGCGAGGCGCAGTGGGTGTCGGTGGCCGGTGACGTCACGGAGGTGACCCTGTGGTTCAACGCCGTGCGCCGGCCTGGAGTCCGCCGCGCCGCGTTGGTCCTGGGGCCGAAGGCTCCGGCGGAGCTGACCAGCCCGGAGGATTTCGGCGACGGCCCGTCAGCGCCGGTGGGACCGGTGGAGGGATACCTGTACGAACCCGACGGCGCCGTGATCCGCGCCGGACTGGTGGCGGACGTAGCACTGCAGCTCGGTGGCCACCTGGTGGACGAACACATTGCCTACATCTGCGCTCCCGAACTCCTGGCCACCCCGTTCGCCCGGGCCTACAAGGTCCTGCAGGTCATGCCCTACAACGTGAAGGCGCTCAAGGCCTGGGTGAAACAGGAGGGCATCACCGTGCTGGACATCAAGAAGCGCGGCACCGCCGTCACCCCCGAAGAGCTGCGGAAACAGCTGCTGCCCGGCGGAAAGAACGCCAGGAAGGGCGGCAAAACGGCCACCCTGGTCCTGACGCGCATCGGTGAGGACCGGGTGGCCATCGTGGTGGAACCCGCCTAGCTGCCCCTACTGGGCGCGCATGAACTCCTCGGCGGCCCGCACCTGGTCCGGGGTGGGCCGGACGCCCGTGTACAGGACGAACTGTTCCAGTGCCTGGATGGTGGCCACTTCGGCCCCCGTGATCACCGGCTTGCCGGCCGCACGGGCCGCCTTGATGAGGGGGGTTTCGGCGGGCAGCGCCACCACGTCGAACACCAGGCGGGCCGCGTTGATGGCTTCCGCCGGGAAAGCCACGGTGTCCGATTCCTCCCCGCCGGCCATCCCCAGCGGCGTGACGTTGATGATCAGGTCGGCCGTCCCGCCGTCGAGCGCTGCCCGCCACTGGAAGCCGTACTGGTCCGCGAGCGCACGCCCCGCGGCCTCATTCCGGGCCAGGACGGTGACGTCGGTGAATCCGGCGTCCCGGAGGGCGGCAACCGTGGCCTTGGCCATGCCCCCGGCGCCCTGCACCAGCACCGAATAGTCCGTGGGGACTGCATTGGTGGCGACGAGTTGTTCGATGGCGGTGTAGTCGGTGTTGTACGCCTTGAGGTGCCCGTCCGTGTTCACGATGGTGTTCACCGAGTCGATGGCCTTGGCGGAGGGGTCCATCTCGTCCACCAGGGCGATGACGTCTTCCTTGTACGGCATGGAGATGGCACAGCCACGGATGCCCAGCCCGCGGACACCGGCAATGGCCTGTTCCAGGTTGGTGGGTGCGAAGGCCTTGTAGATCCAGTTCAGGTCCAGCTGCCCGTAAAGGTGGTTGTGGAACCGGGTCCCGTTGTTGCTGGGACGGGCCGAAAGCGAGATGCAGAGGGTCATGTCTTTATTCAGAATGGGCACCAGACCATTAAACGCGTTCCAGCCCAAGTGGGTAGCGCCAAGTGTCGTTTTGACGCCTCAAAACGACAGTTCGCGCTACTTAGTTGGGTCGGGGGCAGCCGGTTCCCGCGGGGAAAGGCCCGACGGCGGCGGGCAGCTTTCCCGGAGCGGGCGCCTTCCCTGCCAGCACGGCGGCCAGCGCGTCGAAGGCGGCGTCGGTCCGGCCATAGAGGGCCACCTTCACCGGTGCGCTGGACCCCTGGAGCGGCCACGGAGCGTCGAGGGACACGGCGATGTCCCCACCGGCCGGTTTTCCACCAAACCCGATGAGGTTGACCAGCGGGCCTGATCCCACGGTGAGCCCGGCGCGCGCTGCGGCGGCTTCGAAGCGCTCCCGGTCCCCCGGTCCCCCGCCGGCCACCCGCACGGAACCGGGCACCAGGGGTCCGCTGCAGGGACCGGAAACAACGGTAACGGCCGACGCCGAGACCTGGGCGGACAGGGCGGCCCCGCTTCCGGCCGGCGCACCTGAGCCCGCTGTTCCGGCAGGCGGGGTGGTCCGGGCATGCCAGATCATCATGGTGGCCACCCGCTGCGCTGCTTCATCCAGGCGTGCGGCGGGAAGGGTGCCGGCAGCCAGGGCCTGGACGATGGCGGCGTGCGCCTGCTCCACGTCCGTGGGCATCAGCAGCAGGTCGGCACCGGCGGCCAGTGCCTTCACTGCAGCCGCGCCGGCCGGGTACTGCTTGTCAACGGCGCCCATGTTGAGGGCGTCCGTCACGGCCACTCCCTTGAAGCCCAAACCCCTGAGCGCCGAGTAGCTGGGGGCAGAGAGCGACGCCGGGACGCCTGGTTCCAGCGCGGGTACGGCAATGTGCCCGGTCATGACCACGGGGAGGCCCGCTGCGACGGCAGCCTCGAAGGGTCTCCAGTCCCGGCCCCGGAGCACGTCGATGCCTGCCGGCTGGACGGGGAGGCTGAGGTGGGAATCCGCCGTCACCGAG
The DNA here is from genome assembly GCF_019977395.1 of Arthrobacter sp. NicSoilC5. Lineage (NCBI taxonomy): Bacteria > Bacillati > Actinomycetota > Actinomycetes > Micrococcales > Micrococcaceae > Arthrobacter > Arthrobacter sp. NicSoilC5. The sequence goes on from NZ_AP024660.1 coordinate 1,609,006, forward strand.
CCGTGTCCGGGAAAGTGCTTGACGGTGGGGAGCACGCCGGCGTCCAGCATGCCCTGGGAGAAGGCGGTGCCCTGGGCCGCCGCCGCGGCCGGGTCGCCGGACATGGAACGCGCCCCGATGGTGGGGTCTGCAGGACCGACGGTCACATCCGTGTCCGGCGCGAAGTCGAGGTCGAAGCCCAGTGGCACCAACTCGCTTGCCAGGCCCTTGCCGGCCTTGCGCGTCAGGTCCAGGTTGCCGGCGGCCCCGTAACTCATGGGAGCGGGCCACTCGGTGAGGGGCGGCCCCAGGCGTGCCACCGCGCCGCCTTCCTGGTCCACGCTCATGATCCCGGGCCAGCGCCGTCCGTCGGCGGCCACAGCCTGCTGCAGCCGCTGGTTTACGGCGCCCATGGCGGCCACGTCCACCTTTCCCTGCGGGTCGCGTGGCACGTTGTCGCCCATGATGATGGATCCGGCCAGGTGGAGGCGCTGGATGAGCGCCGCATGGGCCTCTACCTGGCTGCCCTTGAAGAACGGGAGCAGGACCTGCCCGGCTTTCTGTTCCGGCGACATCGCCGCAACGGCCGCCAAGGCGGCGTCCTGGTCCCGCTGCTCCGGGCCCCACCCCAAAGGCCGGGAACCCGGGTCAGGCGACGGGGAAGCCGGAGGAGGCGCCGGCGTCGTACTTGCTGATGCGGTGGGGGACGCGTCGGCGGTCGGGGCGGAGGATGAGGGCGGTGCGGCGCTTGGGGCGGCTGAACAGGAGGCCAGCGCCATTGCGGACAGGGCCAGGAGGAGGGGGAAGGATTTGGCAGGACTGTGACGCAGGGGGAACGGTGCCATCAGTACGATGCTACCCCTGCACTAGACTTGAACCATCCGTTCGCCTGCCGGCTGCAGCCTGTGAGCGGCATCAGCCAGCGGCAAACCGGACAGTAAGGAAACGTGTGAAGATCGACTTCGCGTCATCGAGGCAATCCACCCTCGGTGTTGAGTGGGAGCTGGCACTGGTGGACGGGAAGACGGGCGAGCTCGCTTCCGTGGCCAACCAGGTGCTCCGCGGCGTGGCGTCCCGCCACCCCGAACTCAACGAAGACGACGAACATCCGCACATCAAGCAGGAACTGCTGCTCAATACGGTGGAACTGGTCACCGGGATCTGCGAAACGGCAGCCGAGGCCAAGGAGGACCTCAGCCGGTCCGTCGCGGCCGTCCGTGAAATCACCGATCCCATGAACGTGGAGCTGTTCTGCGCCGGCAGCCACCCGTTCAGCCCTCCGCAGCTGCAGCCGGTGACGGACAAGGCACGCTACGCCAAGCTCATTGACCGGACCCAATGGTGGGGCCGGCAGATGGTCATCTATGGCGTCCATGTCCACGTGGGGCTGGACCGCCGGGACAAAGCCCTCCCCGTCCTGGACGGCCTGGTCAACTACTTCCCGCACTTCCAGGCGCTTTCCGCGTCCAGCCCGTTTTGGGGCGGCGAGGACACCGGGTACGCCTCGCAGCGGGCCCTGATGTTCCAGCAGCTTCCTACCGCGGGGCTGCCCTTCCAGTTCAAGTCCTGGGAAGAATACGAGTCCTACGTCCAGGACATGTTCACCACGGGCGTCATCGACACCATCTCGGAAATCCGGTGGGACATCCGGCCGGTGCCCGCCCTGGGCACCATCGAGATGCGGATCTGTGACGGCCTGGCCACCCTGGAGGAAGTGGGGGCCATTGCGGCGCTCACCCAGTGCCTGGTGGACGAGTTCTCCACCACCCTGGACAACGGCGGCACCATCCCCACCATGCCGCCATGGCACGTCCAGGAGAACAAGTGGCGCGCCGCCCGGTACGGCCTGGACGCCATCATCATCCTCGACGCCGCGGGCAAGGAGCAGCTGGTCACCGACCACCTGCTGGAGACCCTGAACCGGCTTGAACCGGTTGCCGCCAAGCTGCGCTGCTCCGACGAGCTGGCCGACGTCGAGAAGATCATCCGCCGCGGCGCCGGATACCAGCGCCAGCGCCGGGTGGCTGCCGAGAACGGCGGAAACCTGCAGGCCGTGGTGCTGGACCTGGTCAAGCAGATGCGCAACGGCCCCACCGCCTGACCACCCCCTTACTTGCCCCATCAGATATGGCTCCTAAACCGGCGGTTTAGGAGCCATATCTGATGGGGCGTCGCAGGGTTTGCCGGGTGTCAGGCCGGGAGCGACACCGAGGTGACGGGCATCGAGGAGTCCGGGGCGAATCCGATGCCACTGGGGTCGGTGCCGGCCATCACCAGCTGGGCTCCGAGCGCGGCCACCATGGCGCCGTTGTCCGTGCACAGGTCCAGCGGCGGAACGTGCAGGCGGATGCCGGCGGAGGCGCAGCGATGCCCGGTCAGTTCGCGCAGCCGTGAGTTGGCCGCCACTCCCCCGCCCAGCAGAACGTCCTTGATGCCCTGCTCGCGGCAGGCCAGGACCGCCTTGGAGGAGATTACGTCCACCACTGCTTCCTGGAACGCTGCCGCGATGTCGGCCACCGGGATCTCTTCGCCGCGGGCCTCGAACTGCTCCACGCAGCGGGCCACGGCCGTCTTCAGGCCGCTGAAGGACCAGTCGTACCGGTGCGGGCCGGGTTCGTCGGCTGTGCCCATGTATTTGGGCTGGGTCAGGCCCCGGGGGAAGCGGATCGACTTGGGGTTGCCGGAGCGGGCCATCTTGTCGATGGCCGGTCCGCCGGGGTAGCCGAGTCCCAGGATGCGGGCCACCTTGTCGTAGGCCTCGCCAGCGGCGTCGTCGATGGTGGAGCCCAGGAGCTCCACGTCACTTGTGATGCTGTTGATCCGCAGGATTTCGGTGTGGCCGCCGGAGACCAGCAGGGCGCCCAGGTTCTCCGGCAGCTCCTGCCTGCGGCCCGTGGCGCGGTCGTCCAGGAGCCCCACGCCAACATGCGCCACCAGGTGGTTGATGGCGAACAGGGGTTTTCCGGTGGCCACGGCGAGCGCCTTGGCAGCGCACACCCCGACCATGAGCGCGCCGGCAAGCCCGGGTCCGGAGGTGACGGCGATCGCGTCCACCTCGTCCAGGGTGACCCCTGCATCCGCGAGGGCCTGCTCGAGGGTGGGAACAAAGGCGTCCAGGTGGGCGCGGGAGGCGATTTCCGGGATGACGCCGCCGAAGCGGACGTGCTCGTCCATGGAGGAAGAGACCGTGTTGGTCAGCAGGGTGGTTCCGCGGACCAGGCCGACGCCGGTTTCGTCGCAGGATGATTCGATGCCCAGTACCAGGGGCTGCGTACGGTTCATGCCTGGCCTGCTTCCGTTGCTTCGTGTCCTTCAGGGTGTGCCGCGGGCAGCTGGAGCCGCATGATGAGGGCATCCACGCCGTCCCGGTAGTAGCGCGGGCGGACGTGGATCTGTTCGAAGCCGAACCGCAGGTAGAGCTGTTGTGCCCGGGGGTTGTCGGCCCGGACCTCGAGCAGGACGTCGGCGGCGCCGCGGTGCCGGGCCTCCTCGATCAGTTGCGTGAGCAGGGTGCTGCCAATGCCCCGCCCCTCGTGCTCAGGGACGACGGCGATGGTCTGGACGTCCGCGATGGGTTCAATGCACATCAGGCCGGCGTAGCCCACGATGCCTCCGCTGGTCTCCGCCACGAGGTAGCGGCGGGTCTCCGGCTGGGAGAGTTCGTCCAGGAACATCTGGACGGGCCACGCGTCAATGGGGAAGAGCTTGTGCTCCAGTGCGCCGACGGCGGGCACATCGTCCAGCGTCATGTCGCGGACGGTCACGTCCGCCGCGCGCGGGTCCGGGGTGCTGCTCACAATGCCCGCTTCCGTGGTCCGGGGACCTGCGCGTCGGATTCCCGCAGGTACAGGGGGGTGGAGTCCAACAGGGTGTCTCCTGCCGCCAGCCGCGCCAGGGCGAACTGGCCAAGATACAGGGCGTCCGGCTGCTCCGCGGCGAAATCCGGGTGGGCCTGAAGCACCCCGGCGTAGAGGCCCGCGCCGGCGCCGAACGCAGGCAGGTCCGGGAGGGCAGACGCGAACCCGACGTGGGGGCCGTCCTCCAGCACGGGCAGCTGGCCGTCATCCAGGCTGTACCGGGCCCAGTAGACCTCTTTGCGGCGGGCGTCCGTCACCACCAGGAACTCGGAAGCGGCTGCGGTGGACTCCGCAACTTCCAGGGCCATCGCGTCCAGGCTCACCAGGCCATGCAGCGGCTTGCCCCACACGAAGGCCAGCGTGCGGGCGGTGGCAATGCCGGAGCGCAGCCCGGTAAACGGGCCCGGGCCAACGCCCACCACCAGGGCGTCGACGTCCTGCCCGGCCACGCCCGCCGACTCCAGCATGGCGTCGATTCCGGGCGCAAGCACCTCAGCGTGGCTGCGGGTGTCCTCCGTGGCGAAGCTGGCAAGCACGCTCTCGGGGGCATCATCGGTGACCAGCGCAGCGCTGGCCACGGCCGAGGTGTCAATGGCGAGGATCAGCATGCCGCTCCCCCGTCGGGTCCAGCCAGTTCAGGAAAGTTCGCCCAGCGGGGACCGTAGCCGCGCATGACGATGGTCCGGGGCTCGTCGGTGTCTTCGGCGTCGAAATCCAGGCTTGAGGAGGTGGACGCCGCAGCGCCGCCCAGGCCGATCGCACGGTGCAGGTCGATCTCCAGCCGGCTGTCGCTCAGGTGCTCCACGCGCTCATGTCCCCACTCGACCACCGTCACCGATGAATCCATGGTGTTTTCGAGGTCGATGTCGTCAATCTCCGCCGCCGAGCCAAGCCGGTAGGCGTCCACGTGCACCAGGTCCGGGCCGCCCGGACGCGGGCCGTCCGGCAGGTTGGGATGGATCCGGACCAGGACGAACGTCGGCGAGATGATGCCCGGGCGGACACCCAAGCCTTCGCCCAGGCCCTGGGTGAAGGTGGTCTTCCCGGCACCCAGCTCGCCGGACAGCACCAGCAGGTCTCCGGCCTGCAGCACCTCCGCCAGGCGGGCGCCGAAACCGTGCGTCTGTTCCGCCGTCGTCGCCGTGAAGGTCTTTTCCCAGTTGGCGGGCAGGTCTTCGGGCGTGCTCATGCCGCTCCCTTGCCGGGGACGCCCACCAGGTTATTGCCGGCTTCCGCGCGCTCGTCTTCGTTGATGAAGCGGCGGGGAACACGGGGACTGATCCTGGTCACCACCTCGTAGTTGATGGTCCCGGCGGCGCGTGCCCACTCGTCCACCGTGGGTCCGCCGTCGGCGCCGTTACCGAACAGCTCCGCCTCCGCGCCCTGCAACGCGGCACCGGAGGCCTCCGGACCCAGGTCGATGACCATCTGGTCCATGGCGATCCGCCCCACTACGGGGTACGTTTTCCCGGCCACGCGGACGGGGCCGCCGGTGGCGACGCGCGGGACGCCGTCGGCATAGCCCAGCGGAATCAGCGCCAGGGTGCTCGCCGTCCTGGTGCGGTAATGCAGCCCGTAGGAGACGCCCTGCCCCTCGGGCACCTCTTTGCACTGCGACACCAGGGTGCGCAGCGTCATGGCGGGGCGGAGGCCGAGCTCGGCGGAGGTCTGCCCGTCGAACGGCGAAAGCCCGTAGATGCCCAGGCCCACACGGACCATGTCGAAGTGGGTGTCGGGCCGGGAAAGGGTGGCGGGGGTGTTGGCAAGGTGCCGGACCTCAGGGTCCACGCCCGCGTCCTCGGCGATGGCCAGGGCCTCCCGGAATGCGGCCACCTGCTGGTCCGTCTCGGGCCGCTCCGGCTCATCGGCCACGGCCAGGTGCGAGAAGATGCCCACCACGCGCAGCAGGCCCTGGTCCTGGTACTCCACGGCCTCCCCCACCAGGCGGTCCCAGGCCTCGGGGGTTGCGCCGTTGCGGCCCAGCCCGGTGTCCACCTTGAGGTGGATCCGTGCGGGACGTTCCTGTTCGCGGGCGGCAGCCACGATGCGTTCCAGCTCCCAGCCCGAGCAGCCGATGTCGACGCCGGCAGCCACGGCGGCGCCGAAGTTGCTGTCGGTGGTGTGCAGCCAGGCGAGGAGGGGCGCGTCGATGCCGGCGGCGCGGAGCGCGAGGGCCTCGGAAATGTGCGCCACGCCCAGCCAGGACGCGCCGGCCTGCAGGGCCGCACGGGCCACGGGAACCGCGCCGTGTCCGTACGCGTCGGCCTTGACCACGGCCATGACTTTCGCGGGGGAAGCAGCGCCGGCGAGCCGGCGGACGTTGTGCCGGATGGCCTCCAGGTCGATCACGGCGGACCGCTCATTGCGGGGGTCCGGCCCGGGGGCAGCGCTGAATTCACCGGTTGTTGCGGGGTAGGTCACCTAACTGATTCTAGTGCGGGCACTTCGCGCCGAATAATCGGGGCGTCCGGCACCCCTCAGGCGTCCGACAGGTGCGCGATGGTGGCCGCCGCCCGGCGCTGCGCCGCCAGCGGCACGTCCTCGATGATGTCCGCGAGGAATCCGAAGCGCCGCAGCCATTGGCTCATTTGCCGTTCCGGGCGGGCGTTGGCGCGTTTCCACCAGTCGGCGATGTCCCCCCAGCCAGGGGCGGCCAGGGATCCGCCAACCTCCTGCACGGCCAGGGAGGCGCACAGGTTGGCAAACCGGAGCCTGTCCCCCAGCGGCCATCCGGCCAGGGTGCCCACGATGAACGCTGCGTCGAAGCAGTCACCGGCTCCGGTGGGGTCGTGTGCCTTGACCGGAAGCGACGGGACCCACTCCTCCTCCCCGGTTTCCGAATCAACGGCCATGGCCCCCTGCGCTCCCAGGGTCACCACGGCCACCGGTACGCGGTCCGCCAGAGCGTAGAGCGCACTCCACGGATTGTCCTTACCGGTGAACGCCATGGCCTCGCGCTGGTTGGGCAGGAAGGCGTAAAAGTACTGCAGGTTTTCAAGCCGCACCGGCGCCCACTCCCCGCTGGGATCCCACCCCACATCCCCAAACAAACGCACCCCGGCCCCATGGGCGGCCCGGACCCACGGTTCAATTTCCATGCCCACCTCCGCGATGCCGGCAAGCGCCTTGGGCGGGCTCCCGATCAGCTCGGAGTTGGTCACCGGCGCTGAATGCCCGTGCGTGACCATGGAGCGGTCCTGGTCCACGCAGAGGGACACGGTCACCGGGGAGTGCCAGCCCGGGACGCGGCGGGAGAGGCTGAGGTCCACATGTTCCTGGCCGGAGAGGATCTTCCAGTTGAAGTCGCCGTAGCCGTCGTCCCCGAACGCCGCCGCCAGGCCGGTGCGCAGGCCCAGCCGCGCGGCGGCGATGGCCTGGTTGGCCACCCCGCCGGGGCAGCTGCCCATGCCGTCACTCCAGATTTCCGTGCCGGGTTCGGGCCCGTGCGGGAGGCCGGTGAAGATGATGTCCTGGAAGACGGTCCCGGCCAGCAGGAGGTCGAATCCAGGTTCCACCGGCGAGCGGACAGCGGCCAGCGGATCGAAGGGGCGGGCTGGCATCGCGTCCATGAGCGCAGGATACGCCGCGGGGAAGGGCTCCGGTAGGGGCTTTGGCAACAGTCTGGACAGGGTGTCGGCGGCTGGTCCTAGACTGCATGCATGCGGCTTCTGATTGCCGGCGGCGGGGGTTTCCGGGTGCCGCTCATCTACCGGGCATTGGTGTCCGGGCCCTTCTCCGGGCTGGTCACGGACTTGGTGTTGCACGACGTCGATCCCGCACGCCTTGACGCCGTTACCGCCGTGCTGCGCAGCATGCCGGCAGGGCGGGGCGCGCACCTTCCGGTGCATGCCACCACGGATCTTTCCGCTGCCCTGTCAGGCACCGCCATGGTCTTCGCCGCGATCCGGCCCGGCGGCACGGCAGGCCGAGTGGCGGATGAGAAAGTGGCGCAGGACCTCGGGCTGCTGGGACAGGAAACGACCGGAGCCGGCGGAATTTCCTACGCCTTGCGGACCATCCCGCACATGGTGGGCCTTGCCCGGCTGATGCGCGAGCGCTGCCCGGACGCCTGGCTGGTCAACTTCACCAATCCGGCCGGGATGGTCACCGAGGCGCTGCGCCCTGTCCTGGGGAACCGGGTCATTGGGATCTGCGACTCTGCGGGCGGGCTGGTGCACCGGGCGGCATGGGCTGCGGGTGTCCCGCTGCCGGAGGGACGGCTCGACGGCGTGGGCTACTACGGGCTGAACCACCTGGGCTGGCTGTACCGGCTGGAGTCCGGCGGACGGGACATGCTGCCGGGCCTGCTGGCGGACGCCGCGGCGCTGCGGTCCTTCGAGGAAGGCCGGTTGTTCCCGCAGCCGTTCCTTGCCGGGCTGGGCCTGCTTCCCAACGAGTACCTGTATTACTACTACCAGGGCCAGGCCGCCCGGCAGGCAATGCAGGCCATGGCACGCACCCGCGGGGAGACCATCCATAGCCAGCAGCGGGAGCTGTACCCGCAGCTGGCTGCCGCGGGCCCGGACGCATACCGGTTGTGGGAGGCGGCGCGGCGTTCCCGCGAAGAGGGGTACCTGGCGGAGGCCCGGCACGACGGCGAGCGCCGGAACGAGGAGGACCTGGCCGGCGGTGGCTACGAACGGGTGGCGCTGGCGGCCATGCAGGCACTGGCCGGCGGCGGCGATACGCAGCTGATCCTCAACACGGTCAACGCAGTGCCGGCGGCCCGGGCACCGGGGCCCACCGGCGCTGCCCCTGCCCCTCCCCAACCCGCCATTCCCGGCCTGCCGGCGGACGCCGTCGTCGAGGTCCCCTGCACCGTCACCCCGGCCGGAGCCGTCCCGCTGCCCCAGGAGAAGCCGGCGGAACCGCAGCTGGGCCTGCTCCGGCAGGTCAAGGAGGTGGAACGGCTCGTTGTCCTGGCCGCGGGCACCGGCAACCGGGATGCCGGCGTCAAGGCCTTCGCCCGGCACCCGCTCGTGGATTCGGCGGACCTGGCCGCGAAGCTGATGGCCGGTTATGAGCGGGCGTTTCCGGACCTGGGGAAGATGTGGGAGGGCGGTGGGCGTTAGGGGAAGGAGTAATGTTTTATCGGATGCGCACTGAGCCGGCTCCCCTGACACGCGCCGGCGGCCGGAAGGAGGTCCCGTGGCACTGATCCGCAGGGTCGCTTTGCTTTCCCTCCACACCTCCCCCATGGAACAGCCCGGGTGCGGGGATGCCGGCGGAATGAACGTCTATATCCGCGAGCTGGCCTCGGCACTGGCCGAGGCAGGCGTGGAGGTGGAGATCTTCACGCGGGCCACCTCAGCCGACCAGCCCGCTGTCGAGCATCCCGACCCCGGCGTGTGCGTGCACAACGTCCTGGCCGGCCCGCCCAGGAAGGTCCCCAAAGAGGAACTTCCCGGGCTGCTGCACGCCATGGTCGCGGAAATCGAACAGATCCGCCGCCGCCAGCCGCACGGCCGGTATGACGTCATCCACTCCCACTACTGGGTGTCCGGGATCGCCGGGCTGGAGCTGTCCGAACTGTGGGGTGTGCCGCTGGTGCACACCATGCACACCATGGCCAAGGTCAAGAACCTGCTGCTGGAATCCGGTGAGCAACCCGAGCCCCGGCGCCGCGAACTGGGCGAGCACCGCATCGTGGACGGCGCTGCCAGGCTCATCGCCAACACCAGCTCCGAGGCCGCCGAACTCGTGTCCCACTACGGCGCCACCTACGACCGCATCGACATCGCGCCGCCCGGCGTGGACCTGGCCACGTTCACCCCCGCGTTCCGGGCACGCTCCAGGGCGGAGCACGGCGTCAGCCCCGACACGTTCCATCTGGTGTTCGCCGGCCGCATCCAGCGCCTGAAAGGCCCCCAGGTCCTGGTCAAGGCCGCGGCGCTGCTGCGGAAACGCCGCCCGGACATCGACCTGCGCGTCACCATCCTGGGCGCTTTGAGCGGCAACAAGGAGTTCAACCTCCGCTGCCTGGTGGCAGAGGCGGGAATGGACGACGTCGTCACGCAGCTTCCGCCGGTGAAGGCACCTGAGCTGGCGTCCTGGTTCCGTGCGGCCGACGTCGTGGTGATGCCCTCCTTCAGCGAATCCTTCGGGCTCGTGGCACTCGAGGCCCAGGCCTGCGGGACCCCCGTGGTGGCTACCCGGGTTGGCGGGCTGTCCCGCGCCATCTTCCACGGCCGGACCGGACTCCTGGTGGACGGCCACCATGCTGCCGACTGGGCCGATGCCCTGGAGGCCCTGTATGACGACCCTGTCACCCGCGAGGACCTGGGCCGCGCTGCCGCCATCCGTGCCCAGAACTCCGGCTGGCAGCGCACTGCTGCCATCACGCTGGAAAGCTACCATGCCGCCGTCGACAACTTCGTGGGGCGGCGCCTGGCCCCGGTGGTGCCGGCTTCCTGACGGTCGTTGGCTTGTGCGTTGCTGGTATCGGGTGCCGTTGGAGCCGGGTGCTGTTAGCTTAGGGGCAGGTCTCCGGCGCCGGCCGGTGCAGGAAAGACTGCGCAGGAAAGGACAAGGATGTCTGCTCTCCCCTCTGATCTGGAAATAGCCCGCGCCGCCCGCATCCGCCCCATCGGGGAAATCGCGGCTGCAGCCGGGATCAATGCCGATGCACTGGAACAGTACGGACGGTACAAGGCCAAGATCGATCCCGCCCGGCTTGCGGCCCCGGCTCCGCACGGCAAGGTGGTGCTGGTCTCGGCCATGTCGCCCACCCCGGCCGGCGAGGGCAAGTCCACCACCACTGTGGGGCTGGCGGATTCGCTGGCCCGCGCCGGCCACAAGGTGATGATCGCCCTGCGGGAACCGTCCCTGGGCCCGGTGCTTGGCATGAAGGGCGGCGCCACCGGCGGCGGCTATTCGCAGGTGCTGCCCATGGACGAGATCAACCTGCACTTCACCGGCGATTTCCATGCGATCACGTCGGCCAACAATGCCCTGATGGCACTGGTGGACAACCATATCTACCAGGGCAATGCGCTGAGCATCGATCCGCGCAGGATGACGTTTAAACGAGTCCTGGACATGAACGACCGCTCCCTGCGGGAGGTGGTCATCGGACTGGGCGGACCGACGCAGGGCGTGCCGCGGCAGGACGGGTTCGACATCACCGTGGCTTCCGAGATCATGGCCGTCTTCTGCCTCGCCACGGACCTGGCGGACCTCCGCTCACGGCTGGGCCGGATCACGTTCGGCTACACCTATGACCGGGCACCGGTGACGGTGGCGGACCTCGGCGTGGAGGGGGCCTTGACGCTGCTCCTGAAGGAGGCGGTCAAGCCCAACCTGGTGCAGACCATCGCCGGCACCCCCGCCCTGGTCCACGGCGGTCCCTTCGCCAATATCGCCCACGGCTGCAATTCGCTCATTGCCACGCAGACCGCCCGGCGGCTGGCGGACATCGTGGTGACCGAAGCCGGCTTCGGGGCTGACCTTGGCGCCGAAAAGTTCATGGACATCAAGGCGCGGTACGGCGGCGTGGCCCCGTCCGCCGTCGTGGTGGTGGCAACGGTGCGCGCACTGAAGATGCAGGGCGGGGTGGCCAAGGACCAGCTGGCCCGCCCGGATGTCGCTGCCCTGGAGGCCGGGGTGGTTAACCTGCGCCGGCACGTGCACAACGTGGAGAAGTTCGGCGTCACCCCCGTGGTGGCCATCAACAAGTTCTCCTCCGATGCGCCGGAGGAACTCGACTGGCTGCTGAAGTGGTGCGCAGCCGAGGGCGTGCGCGCCGCCGTCGCCGACGTGTGGGGCCGGGGCGGCGGGGGCGACGGCGGCGACGAACTCGCGGCCCTCGTTGCGCAGGCGGTGGAGGCGCCCAGCAGTTTCCGCCACCTTTATCCCCTGGAGCTGTCCGTGGAGGACAAGATCCGCACCATCGCCCAAGAGATTTACGGAGCCGACGGTGTGGACTTCTCCGTGCCGGCGCTGAAGCGGCTTGCCGACATTGAGCGGAACGGCTGGGGTTCGATGCCAGTGTGCATGGCCAAAACCCAGTACTCGTTCACTGACGATGCCTCCCGTCTGGGCGCCCCCAAGGGGTTCACCATCCACGTCCGCGACCTGCTGCCCAAGACCGGTGCGGGCTTCATCGTTGCCCTTACCGGAGCTGTCATGACCATGCCCGGCCTCCCGGCCGTCCCGGCTGCGCTGCGCATGGACGTGGACGCGGACGGCAACCCCGTGGGCCTCACCTAGCCCAACGCCCCATCACATCCTGCCTATTTTCCACCAACGCCCCATCACCTCCCGCCCCCAAATCACCAACGCCCGATCACCTCCCGCCCCCAATCCACCAACGCCCGATCGCCTTGGAACCATCCAGGTCTGTTCCTGTGGATAACTCCTGCAGTGGTCTAGCCTTCTACGCCAGAATGCCAGCATGCATAAGCGCGCTGATCTACCGTCGACCCTGGCAACCTCCCCGTTCACATACGACTCGGCGGTGACTGCCGGTGTGTCAGCGAAGCGGCTGCGGAAGGATGACGTGGTCCACGTCAGCAGGCGGTTGTACCGCCCGTCGACTTGGAGCTTCGAGCTGGAAGCCGCGGCACGGGTCCTCTCCGAGGTTTCGCCAGGCGCGTGGATTTCACACGTCACAGCTGCACGTTTGCACTGTCAACTGCTCCCCGCGTGGCTGTCGGATTCAACTGAACTGCATATGAGCAAACCGAAGCAATTACCGCAGGTGCGCCGGAAAGGTGTGGTTGCCCATAAGGTCATAGCCAGTGCCGACGAAATCGAAACTGTCGACGGTATCCGCATCAGTACCCGTTCCCGAACCTGGCTCGACTTGGCCCGGCGGCTGTCGCTGGCTGAGCTGGTCTGCCTTGGAGACCAAATCATTCGCATCCCTCGAGCGGAGTATGAGGCCAGGTCGCAGCCCTTCGACACGTTGGAGGGTCTCAGCGCTTTGGTCAGCCGGCACCCTAATCTTCAGGGGGTCGTGCGTGCCCGGGAAGCTTTGGAGCTGATGCGGGTCGGCGCTGATTCGGCACCGGAATCGATGCTGCGGCTGGCCATGCTTGACGCGAACCTGCCAGAACCTGACCTGCAAATCGCACTTCGACCGAATGATGCAGCTTCCCCTACTGCCGACCTGGGCTACCGTCACCGGCGCCTTGCAGTCCAGTACGACGGCGGTCACCATCTTCTTGAGGCTCAGCGACTGAGTGATCGACGGCGCGACAAGGCCTTCGAGTCAGCTGGGTGGACGGTTCTGGTATTCACCAAGGACGATGCCACGGACGGTTTTCAACGAGCTGTAGCGGCAATCAAACGGCACCTTCGCACGGCGTGGATTGACCATTCCTACTCGGCCGGTTTTGCCGGAAACGGGTGACCAAAACACCACCACCGCCTCCAAAAACGCGGCCGCGGGGTTTACGCTCCTCAGGGGACAAATAGTGATGGCGCGTTTCGGGAGAATACGTCGGAAGTGATGGCGCGTCCCGGAAAAGCCGGCCGGAAGTGATGGGGCGTTTCGGGAGAATAGGCAGGAAGTGGTGGCGCGTCCCGGAAAAGCCGGCCGGAAGTGATGGCGCGTGCTAACGCAGGACGCTCCCCCACCCGGTAAGGGTGAGGGAGCGTCCGGGCACCGGGAAAAGGCGGGTTAGCGCTCCAGGTCGCCGCGGATGAAGGCTTCGACCTTCTCGCGGGCGAGGTCGTCGTTGAACTGCTCCGGCGGGGACTTCATAAAGTAGCTGGAAGCCGAGAGCAGCGGGCCACCGATGCCGCGGTCCAGGCCGATCTTGGCGGCACGGATCGCATCGATGATCACACCTGCGGAGTTCGGCGAATCCCAGACCTCCAGCTTGTACTCCAGGGACACCGGGGCGTCGCCGAAGTTCCGGCCTTCAAGGCGCACGAACGCCCACTTGCGGTCATCAAGCCACTGAACGTAATCGGACGGGCCGATGTGTACGTCCTTGGCAGCCAGCTCGGCTTCCACGTTGGAGGTCACGGCCTGGGTCTTGGAGATCTTCTTGGACTCCAGGCGGTCACGCTCCAGCATGTTCTTGAAGTCCATGTTGCCGCCGACGTTCAGCTGGTACGTGCGGTCCAGGGTCACGCCGCGGTCTTCGAACAGCTTGGCCATGACGCGGTGCGTGATGGTTGCACCGATCTGGCTCTTGATGTCGTCGCCGACGATCGGAACACCGGCGGCGGTGAACTTGTCAGCCCATTCCTTGGTGCCGGCAATGAATACGGGCAGGGCGTTGACGAACGCTACGCCGGCGTCGATCGCAGCCTGGGCGTAGAACTCGGCAGCCTGCTGGGAACCGACGGGCAGGTAGCAGACCAGGACGTCAGCCTTGGCGTCCTTCAGGGCCTGGACCACGTCCACGGGCTCTTCGGTGGACTGCTCGATGGTCTCGAGGTAGTACTTGCCCAAGCCGTCCAGGGTGTGGCCGCGCTGGACCGTGACACCCGTCGGCGGAACATCGGCGATCTTGATGGTGTTGTTTTCGCTGGCCAGGATGGCATCGGAAAGGTCAACGCCGACCTTCTTGCCGTCCACATCGAACGCGGCGACGAACTCGACGTCGCCCACGTGGTACTGGCCAAACTCAACGTGCATCAGGCCCGGGATGGTTTCTGCCGGGTCGGCATCCTTGTAGTAGTGGACGCCCTGCACCAGCGAGGCGGCGCAGTTTCCCACGCCAACGATTGCAACACGAATGGGATGTGAAGACACAGAACTCCTTTGGGGACAAACGTCAGCCGGCCTGGTTGGCCTCCGAGGAATGGACGACGGCGGCCGGCTGGCTTGGCGCCGCGCGGCGCCTTTTCATACTACCCAACACAGCGGGACCGGCAGTTGTTCCGCCGATCCCGCAGTGTAATGAAAACAAGCTCCTTAGGCGTTCTGCTTCCAGAGGTTGATGTCCGATTCCACGGCGAATTCATCGATCGCCGTGAGCTCCTCATCAGTGAAGTTGAGGTTGTTGATGGCGGACAAAGTGTCCTCCAGCTGCCGCACACTTGAGGCGCCAACCAGGGCCGACGTGACGGCTGACCCCTTGGGCTGGTCCCGCAGGATCCAGGCAATGGCCATCTGCGCGAGGGACTGCCCGCGGCCCTCGGCGATCTTCCGCAGCCCGCGGACCCGGTCCAGTTTCTCCTCCGTAATGGAGTCCTCGGAGAGGAACCGTGCCTTGGCCGCCCGGGAGTCTCCCGGGATGCCGTGGAGGTAGCGGTCCGTGAGCATGCCCTGCGCCAGGGGCGAGAAGGCGATGGACCCGGCGCCCACCTGGTCCAGCACCTCGTACAGGTTGGGCGAGCCGTCCTCGGTCCAGCGGTTGAGCATGGAGTAGCTGGGCTGGTGGATCAGCAGCGGCGTGCCGAGTTCCTTGAGGATCCGGGCGGCCTCGAGGGTCTGTTCGGGGGTGTAGGAGGAGATTCCCGCGTACAGCGCCTTGCCGGACCGGACAGCGTAATCCAGGGCGCCCATGGTTTCTTCCATGGGCGTCTCGGGGTCCGGGCGGTGGCTGTAGAAGATGTCCACGTAGTCCAGGCCCATCCGCTGCAACGACTGGTCCAGGCTGGAGATCAGGTACTTGCGGGAACCCCATTCTCCGTAGGGGCCGGGCCACATGTAGTAGCCGGCCTTGGTGGAGATGACCAGCTCGTCTCGGTAGGGCTTGAAGTCGTCCCGCAGGTGCCGGCCGAAGTTCGTTTCCGCGGACCCGTCCGGAGGACCGTAGTTATTCGCGAGGTCGAAGTGGTTGACACCCAGGTCGAAGGCGCGGCGGAGGATGTCCCGCTGTTCCTCGAAGCGCTTGTCGTCGCCGAAGTTGTGCCACAGGCCCAAGGAGATGGCCGGGAGCTTGAGCCCGCTGCGGCCCACCCGGCGGTAGGGCATGGTTTCATAGCGGTTGTCCGCTGCTGAATACGTCATGCGTTCTGTCCTTCCTGTTGGGTTGCGATGATCGCGGCACTCCAGGGCGCCATGGCGAGGGCCCCGCCGTCCAGGCCGGTCCCGTCGTCCGTTGCCAGCAGGACGCTGCCGGAGGCGCCGTCAAGCCGGACCTTTGAGTCGGAGAAGTTCACCAGCACCTCAACGGGGCCGCGCCGGAAGCGCAGCCAGCCCGCGTCGTCGTCGAACGAAACGTCTGTCCCGTCAAAGCCAGCCCCGGCCAGATCCGGATGGGAGCGGCGCAGCGCCGTCAAGGACCGGTACAGGTCCAGGAGCCGCGCATGGTCGCCGGTTGAAGCCTCGGCCCAGTCCAGCTTGGACCGGCGGAAGGTTTCCGGATCCTGGGGATCGGGCACGACGGCGGGATCCCACCCCATGCGCTCGAATTCCCTGATGCGCCCTTCCGCGGTGGCCTTTCCGAGCTCCGGTTCGGGGTGCGAGGTGAAGAACTGCCACGGTGTGGAGGCCCCGTATTCCTCGCCCATGAACAGCATGGGCGTGAATGGCGAGGTCAGCGTGAGCACCGCGGCGACGGCAAGCTGCCCGTAGGACAGTGACTGGGAGAGCCTGTCCCCCGTGGCCCGGTTGCCGATTTGGTCGTGGTTCTGGTTGCAGACCACCAGCGCCGCCGGGTGCACCAGCGAGCCGTTGATGGGGCGTCCGTGGTGCCGGCCGCGGAAGCTGGAATAGCTGCCGTCGTGGAGGAACCCGTCCTTGAGGACCTTGGCCAGCACGGCCAGGGAGTCGAAGTCCGAGTAGTAGCCGGTGGTTTCGCCGCTGACGTTGACGTGGACGGCGTGGTGGAAGTCGTCGCTCCACTGGCCGGCCAGACCGTACCCGTTGGCGTCACGGGGGTAGATCAGGCGCGGGTTGTTGAGGTCCGATTCCGCGATGAGGGTCTTGGGCAGCCCGGTTTCGGCCGAAATGGCGTCGCCGAGGGCCCCGAGGTCCTCCAGGATGTGCACGGCCCGCTCGTCCCGCAGCGCGTGCACGGCGTCCAGGCGGAGCCCGTCCACGTGGTAATCGCGCAGCCACAGGGCTGCGTTGTCCAGGATGTACTCGCGGACAACGTCCGAGCCGGGGCCGTCCAGATTCACCGAGTCGCCCCAGGTGTTGGCGTCGCCCTGTTTCAGGTACGGGCCGAACTTGGGGAGGTAGTTGCCGCTGGGTCCCAGGTGGTTGTACACCACGTCCTGGATGACGCCCAGTCCCGCAGCGTGAGCGGCGTCAACGAACCGCTGGTACGCAGCAGGACCGCCGTAGCCTTCGTGCACGGCGTACCACTGGACGCCGTCGTAGCCCCAGTTGTGGGTGCCGTTGAAGCCGTTGACCGGCAGCAGTTCCACGAAATCGATGCCCAGGTCTGCCAGGTAGCCCAGCTTCTCCACGGCGGCGTCGAGGGTTCCTTCAGGGGTGAAGGTGCCCACGTGCAGTTCGTAAATGACGGCACCCTGCAGGTCCTTGCCGCGCCAGCCGGAGTCCCGCCACGCATAGGCCGCAGGATCGTAGGTCCGGGACTGTTCATGCACGCCGGAAGGGATCCGGCGGGACCGGGGGTCCGGAACAGGGGTGGTGTCCCCGTCCAGCAGGTAGCCGTAGTCCACGTCCCCGTCGGCCGGGGCGTCAGGGGCAGTCCACCACCCTTCGGAGCCAGGTGCCGTATCCTTCTTCCGCATGGGATATTGCCGGCCGTCGGCCAGCAATACCACCGAGGAAACGTCCGGGGCCCACACGTCGAAACGCTCGGGTCCTACGTTGACCAGGGTCATGCCTTTTCTCCATCCACAGGTACCAGCAGGGCCACGGGGTAGGTACCCAGCACCTCTGCCACAGAAACCTGGCCCGGGCCGAAGCTGGCTCCGGTCAGTTCGTCACGCATGGCAGTGGAAAGGTCGACGGCGGTGTCCCGCCACCCGCCGGCAGCCTCCAGTCCGGCGGGGAGCCGGGTGGCAAGCGTTAGGGCACCGGGGGTCGCATCGGTTCCGCGGGTGAACGCGAGCAGGTGCCCGGCCGCCGCGCCGGTGGCCGACACCGGAGTGTAGCCCTGGAACAATTCCGGACGGTCGCGGCGCAGGCGCAGTGCCCGCGAGGTGACCAGCAGCTTGCTGGCCTCTGTGCCCGAGTCCGGCAAGGCGCCGGCGTCGAGCTTTGCCAGCTCTGCCTGCCGTGCGGCGAAGTCTACGGGGCGGCGGTTGTCAGGGTCCGTGAGTGACCGTTCCCAGTACTCGCTGCCCTGGTAGACGTCCGGCACGCCCGGCATGGTCAGCTGGACCAGCTTGGCGGACACCGAATTGGTAGCCGAGTAGGCGTCGATGCGGGCCACGAAGTCCCCAACCACCTTGGCCACCGTGGCGTCGTCGAAGACCGCATCTACGGCAGCCTTGACCTTGGCCTCGAAATCCTCGTTGGGCTCGGTCCACTTAGTGGAGTTGCCGGCCTCCCTGGCCGCCTTTTCCGCATAGCCCTGCAGCCGCTCCCGGCTTGCCGGCCACGCACCAATGATTGCCTGCCACAGCAGGTTCTCGTAGGGTCCATCCGGAATCGGCGCCAGTCCGCGGAGCGTCTCCAGTGTTTCCGCCCATTCCTGCGGCAGTTCGGCGATAACCGAGATCCGCGCCCGGGCATCCTCGCTGCGCTTGGTGTCGTGGGTGGACAGGGTGGTCATGGACAGCGGCAACTCCTGCTCGCGCCGCTGCATCCGCCGGTGGAATTCCTCGGGCGCCACCGCGAACTCGGTGGGCTCGGCACCCACCTCGGTCAGCGTGCCCAGGCGTGTGTAGCGGTAGAACGCGGTATCTTCCACGCCCTTGGCCATGACCATGCCGGAGGTCTGCTGGAAGCGGACGGCGATGGGATTGGCGGGGTCCAGCAGCAACGGCAGGAGGGTTCCCACCGCCACTTCCAGGTCCGGCCGGTGCGCCGCGGCGGACTCGCAGGCTTCCTTGAGGACGTCCGCTCCCACCGGCAGGTAGGACCGGTAGACCGGGAAGGACGCGATGATCTCGGCAATGGCGTCGGCCGCCTGGTCCACGGTGATGCCGTGGGACTCGGGGACCAGCCGGGCAAGGCGCAGCACCTCGGAGCGCAGGATGCCGTCGGCGATCATGCGCTTGGTGCCGCGGATCATCTCCGCGTAATCGGCGGGCCCGGACGTTCCCCGCAGGGATGCGTCAAGGGCATCCAGGGCCTGCTGCCCGGCAGGGTCCACGAAGACCCGGTCCACGTCCGCCAGGGCGTCGTAGCCGGTGGTCCCTTCGCAGGCAAAGTCCTGAGGCAGCACTTCGCCCGGTTCGAGGATTTTCTCCACCAGAACGTACGCGCCGCCACTGAGATCCTTGAGCCAGCGGAGGTAGCCCGCGGGGTCAGCCAGACCGTCCGGATGGTCCACGCGGAGCCCATCCACCAGGCCTTCGGTGAACCAGCGGCCCACCTCGGCGTGGGCCTTCTCGAAGACCGACGGCTCTTCCACCCGGATGCCGGCGAGGGTGGTGACCGCAAAGAAGCGCCGGTAGTTCAGCTCGGCATCGGCCCGGCGCCAGTCCATGAGCTGGTAGTGCTGGCGGCTGTGGACGTCCTGCGGGGAGTCACCCTCGCTGTACGTGCCCTCGGCCAGCGGGAACCGGTGGTCGTAGTAGCGCAGCTCGCCATCCTTGACCTCGAGCTTGTCCAGGTCGGCGTCCGAGCCGAGCATCGGCAGCCGTACCTTTCCGCCGCCCAGGTCCCAGTCGACGTCGAACGCTTCAGCGTGCGGCGACCCGCGGCCTTCCTTGAGCAGGGACCACCACCACGGGTTCTGCGCCGGGGTGGCAACGCCCACGTGGTTGGGTACGATGTCCACCAGGACGCCCATTCCGTGCTCGCGCGCAGCCTTGGAGAGGGCCAGCAGGCCTTCCGGGCCACCGCGGTCCGGGTCCACCGCGGAAGGGTCGGTCACGTCGTAGCCGTGGTCCGAGCCCTTCTCCGCGGTGAGGATGGGCGACAGGTACACCCAGTCCACGCCGAGGTCCTTCAGGTACGGAACCTTGTCGGCGGCGTCGAACAGGGTGAAGCTGCTGCGGATCTGCAAACGGTATGTGGAGACCGGAGTCCTCATGCTTTAGCTTTCTTGTCAGCGCCCGTTGCCCTCGCCTCGCTCGCTTCCGCGGCCTTGGTCTGGGCCTCCGCCATCTCCTCCTGGGCCTCCTCGTGCTCGGCCATGGAGGCGAGGGACGCTGCCGCGGACGTATCCACTTCGGCTTCGGGGCCGGAGTAAGCGCGCAGGACCACCATGGACTTCGCGTCCAGCGTCAAAGTGGCACCGGCCTTGAGCGGTTCGTAGGCGTCGGCCTGGGCGGCAGTGTCAATCAGGACTTCCCAGTACTGCGAGTACTCGTCGGACGGAACGCAGAAGTCCACCTCATCATCGTGGGCGTTGAAGGCCATGAGGAAGCTGTCGTCTGTGATCCGGCGGCCGCGTGAGTCCTGTTCCTGGATGCCGTCGCCGTTGTAGAACACGCCGATGGTCCGGCCAAAGCCGCTCCCCCAGTCCTCCGGCAGCATTTCGGTGCCGTCGGTCTTGAGCCAGACGATGTCCGGCAGCTTCTCGCCTTCGCCACGGCGTACGGGGCGGCCGTCGAAGAAGCGGCTGCGGCGGAAGGTCGGGTGGTCGTGGCGGAGCTTGTTCACGAAGGCCGTGAACTCCACCAGCGGCTGGTCCATGGCTTCCCAGTGCACCCAGCTGAGCTCGGAGTCCTGGCAGTAGGTGTTGTTGTTGCCCTGCTGCGTCCGGCCCAGCTCGTCGCCGTGGAGCAGCATGGGGACCCCTTGGGAGAGCAGCAGCGTGGCGATGAAGTTCCGCTGCTGCCGGGCACGCAGGGTCAGCACCTTCTCGTCGTCGGTGTCCCCCTCCACGCCGCAGTTCCAGGAACGGTTGTGGGATTCGCCGTCGTTGTTGCCTTCGCCGTTGGCCTCGTTGTGCTTCTCGTTGTAGGAGACCAGGTCCCGCATGGTGAAGCCGTCGTGGGCGGTGACGAAATTGATGGACGCCACCGGCCGCCGGGCGGAGCTCTCGTACAGGTCCGCGGAGCCGGTCAGCCGGGACGCGAACTCGCCCAGGGTGGAGGGTTCGCCGCGCCAGAAGTCACGGACGGTGTCGCGGTACTTGCCGTTCCACTCCGTCCACTGCGGCGGGAAGTTGCCCACCTGGTAGCCGCCGGGCCCAACGTCCCACGGCTCGGCGATCAGCTTGACCTGGGAGACTACCGGGTCCTGCTGGATCAGTTCGAAGAAGGTGGAGAGCTTGTCCACGTCGTAGAACTCGCGGGCCAGGGTGGAGGCGAGGTCGAAGCGGAAGCCATCCACGTGCATCTCGGTGACCCAGTAGCGGAGGGAATCCATGAGCAGCTGCAGGGAGTGCGGGTGGCGCACGTTCAGCGAGTTGCCGGTGCCGGTGTAGTCCATGTAGTGCTTGAGGTCGTTGTCCACCAGGCGGTAGTAGGCCTGGTTGTCGATGCCCTTGAAGGACAGCGTGGGGCCCAGGTGGTTGCCCTCGGCCGTGTGGTTGTAGACGACGTCGAGGATCACTTCGATGCCGGCGCGGTGCAGGTCGCGGACCATGGCCTTGAATTCCTGGACCTGGTGCCCCACATCGCCCGTGGAGCTGTACGTGTTCTGCGGCGCGAAGAAGCCGATGGTGTTGTAGCCCCAGTAGTTATTGAGGCCCTTCTCTTCCAGGGTGCCGTCGTTGACGAACTGGTGAACGGGCATGAGCTCGATGGCGGTGACGCCGAGCTTCTTCATGTGGTCGATGACCGCGGGGTGCGATACGCCAGCGTAGGTGCCGCGCTGCTCTTCCGGGATCTCAGGGTGGAGCTCGGTGAGGCCCTTGACGTGGGCTTCGTAAATCACCGATTCGTGGTACGGGATCTTCAGCTGGCGGTCGCCGTCCCATTCGAAGAACGGGTTGATGACCACGCCGTGCATGGTGTGCGGCGCGGAATCGGCGTCGTTGCGGGAGTCGGGGTCGCCGAATTCGTAGGAGAACAGCGCGGGGTCCCAGTCGATCTGGCCCTGGATGGCCTTGGCGTAGGGGTCCATCAGCAGCTTGTTCGGGTTGAAGCGGTTGCCGGCGGCGGGGTCGTACGGCCCGTGCACCCGGTAGCCGTACTTCTGGCCGGGCTGGATGTGGGGCAGGTAGCAGTGCCACACATAGCCGTCCACTTCGGTCAGCTCGATCTTGGTTTCGGTCAAGTCATCGGCCAGGAGGCAGAGTTCGACCCGCTCCGCCCGTTCGCTGAACAGGGCGAAATTGGTGCCGGTGCCGTCAAAGGTAGCTCCCAGCGGGTAGGCAGTTCCAGGCCAGACTTCCATCGTGCTCCTCATTATTTGGTCAGCAGCAGACGGCATTGGAACGCCCCTGCTGCTGGTGCGAACTAATGCCTACCGTAGTGGTTGGCTGTGACTATTACGTTTCCAGGCTTCATAGTTACTAAGCATGCTGACTTTACCCCAGGTTTCGGGTAGGGCATCTGCAATTCCGCCAGCGGCGATCGGCCCGCCGGACGCCGCCTCCGACGCAGCCCTCCCGGCCCGGCCGTGCAACGCGGCACCCAGCGCGGCAATGGCAGCCCAGCGGCTGTCCCCTTTGATGCCCACCTCGCTGAAGCGCCCGACGTCGGGCCCGGCCTGGGCGAGCAACGCACCGATGACGCCGGCCAGGACGTCCCCGCTGCCGGCGGTGGCGAGCCAGGGCGTGCCGTCCGCCTGGCTGAAGGTGGTGCCCCAAGGCGCAGCGACAAGGGTTGTGGCGCCTTTGAGCAGGACGGTGGCCCCAGTGCGAACAGCCGCCTGGCGCACCGCGGCGAGCGTGCCTGCTTCCACGGCTTCCCTATCCTCCCCGTGGCCCAGGCGCTGGAACAGGGATGCCAACTCACCGGCGTGCGGGGTCAGCACCACGTGCGGCGCGAGCATGGCAGGCAGGGCGGGCAGCGCGCCGGCATCGGCCACCACCGGAAGGTCCGATGCAATGGCGTCCCGGGCGCGGGTCAGCTGTTCATGGTCGTGCGGGCCCATCCCGGAGCCCACCAGCCAGGCCTGCACGCGGTTCTCTGCAACGGTTCCGGTGCTGCAGACAACTTCGGGACAGGACTGGCGAACCAGGTTGGCCACGGACGGCGGACCGAGGTACCGGACCATGCCCACTCCTGCTGCCAGTGCTCCCCGGCAGGCGAGGACCGCAGCGCCGGGGTAGTCCTCGGATCCGGCCACTACGCCCAGGACGCCGCGGGAGTACTTCTGGGCGCGCCGGGCGGGGTGCGGCAGGAGTCGGGCCAAGTCGGCGTCCTCGAGCCGGCGCAGGGATGGTTCCGGCAGGTGCTCCTCAATCCCGATGGGCACAACCACCACGCGGCCGGCGAAGTCGGCGCCGGGGTCGGCCAGCAGTCCGTTCTTCGCTCCCCCGAACGTGACGGTCAGGTCGGCCGGCAGGACCGGATTGGTGGCCTCGCCGGTGTCCGCGTCCACGCCGCTGGGAAGGTCGCAGGCCACCACAAGTCCGCGACGGTGTGCGCCGGCGAGAGCCTCGACCAGGTCCGCGGCACTCCCCCGCAGCCCGCCCTTGGCGCCGGTCCCCAGCACCGCATCGATCACGACGTCGGCGCGTGCGGATTCGGCGGACAGTCCGGGAAGTGACTCTTCGGTGAGCCGCTGCACCCGGCCGCCCGCGCGCTCGAAGGCGGCCAGTCCGGCCGGATGGGCCGCGTCCCCGGTGAGCACCGCCGTCGTACGCATTCCACGGGCGGCCAGGAAGGCGCCGGCGAACAGGCCATCGCCGCCGTTGTTGCCCTTGCCTGCCAGCACCACCACCCGCGAGCCGTTCAGGCGGCTGCCGCGGGACTTGAGTTCATTGACGACGGCGCCGGCCAGCCCGTGTGCGGCGCGCTGCATGAGCACGTCCCCCTTGCCGGCAGCCAGGAGGGGTTCCTCGGCGGCCCGGACCTGCGTTCCGGTGTAGGCGCTGATCATGCGGCGGAGGCCTGGTCAGCCCTCGGCCAGCACCGTGGCGGTGGCGATGCCGCCGTCGTGGCTGATGGACAGGTGCCAGCGCTTGACGCCCTTGGCCTCGGCAACGGCAAGGACGGTGCCCTTTACCTGGACGGTGGGGCCGTTACGGTCGAGGCCGATCCAGCAGTCCTGCCAGTTCATCCCGGCGGGCGCCCCAAGTACCTTGGCCACCGCTTCCTTGGCGGCGAACCGGGCGGCCAGGGAGCGGGTGTTCAGCTCACGTTCCGCGGGCACGAACAGCCGGTCCCTCAGGCCTGGCGTCCGTTCCAGCTGGCGGCCGAACCGCTCGATGTCTACTACGTCTACCCCAATGCCAACGATCATGGGTGCCATTCTACGGTGAGGCTCCCTGCAGGAAGCGGGCGCGCACGCGGGTCATTCGGGCTGTCCGCCATCAGCGGAAAAGCGTGACTTTCAGGATGACCGCGCGGAGCGCACCCCGACATCCCGCGGCTTCGGTGGGCGGCGCGGGCCAAAAGTTACGCAAACCCGCTCGGTCCCAGGTATTACTGTTTTTCCATTCGCTGGAGATAATGCCCTATGGACAACTCGACAGGCTCCCGGCCGCCACGGAGGAGAAGACCTTGGCGAAGGGTTTTCAAAGGAGTCCTGATCGCACTCGCCGTCATCGCTGCTCCGCTTCTTCTGTTTCAGGCGTCGTATGTAATGGGAACGGCCCGGATGGTGTCCCTCGCCGACAGGCTTCACCCGTTGGCCGGGTGGAAACCGGATGGTGAAAACGTCAGCGGCGGTTTCTTCTGCGTCCCCGTCGCTGTGCCCTGTGACAGCATGTGGCGCCAGTACAGGACCCAGCAACCCCCTAGTCCCGCCGATATCCGCCAACTAACCGTGGCGGCGGGGCTGGACGGGAAAGTGGACGGGGACTGTGAAACGTCTCCCCTTCCTCCGAACGTCACCGGAATGTATATGGCCTGCAGCGCAGCCGGAGTGTTGGACGGCTATGACGTTGAGGTTCGGGTGCTGAAGTTGGCACGGGACGACCCGGAACGGATCATCCAGTTCCGGCTAAGCAGCATCAAGAACCGGTAGGCAAAACAGAAGCCCCGGGCCGTGGGGCCCGGGGCTTCAGCTGTCCTGCGATATTCCGCTTATTCGACGGTGACGCTCTTGGCGAGGTTGCGGGGCTGGTCCACGTCGTAGCCCTTGGCTGCGGCGAGTTCCGCGGCGAAGATCTGCAGCGGGACGGTAGTCAGCAGGGGCATCAGCAAGGTGGGGGTCTCGGGGACGTAGAAGACGTACTCCGCGTAGGCCTTCACGGCTTCGTCGCCTTCCTCGGCGATGACCAGGGTGCGGGCGCCGCGGGCGCGGACTTCCTGGATGTTGGAGACCACCTTGGCGTGCAGCGAGTCACGCCCGCGCGGGGACGGAACGACGACAAACACGGGCTGGCCTTCATCGATCAGGGCGATGGGGCCGTGCTTGAGCTCACCGGCGGCAAAGCCTTCGGCGTGGATGTACGCGATTTCCTTGAGCTTCAAAGCACCCTCGAGGGCCACGGGGTAGCCCACGTGCCGGCCCAGGAACAGCACAGACTTCTCGTTGGCCATGGACCGGGCCAGCTCGCGCAGCGGGCCGGCGTTGTCCAGGATGGTCTGGATCTTCGCGGGGATCTTGTTCAGGTCCGCCAGGACGTCCTTGATCTGGCCCGAGAAGATGTTCCCACGCAGCTGCGCCAGGTACAGGCCCAGCAGGTACGCGGCCGTGATCTGGGCCAGGAACGCCTTGGTGGAGGCAACCGCGATCTCCGGACCGGCGTGCGTGTAGAGCACGGCGTCGGATTCACGCGGGATGGTGGAGCCGTTGGTGTTGCAGATCGAGATGGTCTTGGCGCCCTGTTCCCGGGCATACCGGACAGCCATCAGGGTGTCCATGGTCTCCCCGGACTGGGAGATGGAGACCACCAGGGTCTTCTCGTCCAGGATCGGGTCCCGGTAACGGAACTCGTGCGCGAGCTCCACCTCGGTGGGGATCCGGCACCAGTTCTCGATCGCGTACTTCGCCACCGTGCCCGCGTACGCGGCGGTGCCGCAGGCCAGCACGATGATCTTGTTGACCTGCTTCAGCAGCTCCGGGTCGATCCGCAGCTCATCCAGGGTCAGCTTGCCGTCCAGGTCCGACCGGCCCAGCAGGGTCTGGGCGACGGCGTCGGGCTGGTCATGGATTTCCTTCTCCATGAACGAGGAGAACCCACCCTTTTCCGCCGAAGCCGGATCCCAGTCCACGTGGTATTCCTTGCCCTGGGCCGGGTTGCCAAAGAAATCGGTGATCGTGACGGTGTCGGCGGTGATCGTGACGATCTGGTCCTGGCCCAGCTCCACCGCGCGGCGGGTGTAATCGATGAACCCGGACACGTCCGAACCCAGGAAGTTCTCCCCCTCGCCCAGGCCCACCACCAGCGGTGAGTTACGGCGGGCGGCCACGACGACGTCGGGCTGGTCCGCGTGCACGGCCAGCAGCGTGAAGGCACCCTCAAGGCGCTGGCACGCCAGCTCCATGGCCCGGGTCAGGCCGCCGTTGGCGGTGTCCCCGCCCAGCTGGTTGCGGAGGATGTCGGCCAGCAGCGCGGCGGCGACCTCCGTGTCCGTCTCGGACAGGAACGTCACACCCTTCTCCAGCAGCTCAAGCTTGAGCTCAGCGAAGTTCTCGATGATGCCGTTGTGGATCACGGCGAGCTTGCCGCCGTCAGCCAGGTGCGGGTGCGCGTTGCGGTCCGTCGGACCACCGTGCGTCGCCCACCGCGTGTGGCCAATACCAGTCAGGGTCTCCGGCAACGGCCGGGCCTCCAGCTCACCAATCAGGTTGCTCAGCTTCCCGGACTTCTTCCGCGACTCGATAGCCCCCTGGGACACCACAGCCACACCGGCAGAGTCATAACCGCGGTACTCCAGGCGCCGCAGCCCCTCCAGGACAACATCCAACGCACTGTGACCATTAATTGCACCGTCAACCGAACGGCCTACGTATCCCACGATTCCACACATAGGCACAAGACTATCGGCAGCGTGCCACTTGCTCTAAACCGGGAGACTCTCCGGCGGTGCCTCCGTGACGGGTGCCGCCGCACTGAGCAGGGGCGTCATTTCGCGATGGGCCGGGAGCGGGGCAGAATCTTTAGCGTGACTTCGCAACGCAATGAAGCGAACGGGGAGGGTGCCTCGCCGTTCGTGGAGCTGGACAGGCATACCTGGTCCCGGCTCGCAGCCCAGATGGAACAGCCCCTTAATGAAGAGGATGTGCTGCGCCTTCGCGGGCTTGGCGACCCCCTGGACATCAAGGAAGTCAGGGATGTCTACCTGCCGCTCTCACGGCTCCTGCACCTGTACGTGGAGGCTGCCGGTCAGCTGCACGCGGCCACCACCACGTTCCTGGGCGAGCAGACCCAGCGCACCCCGTTCGTGATCGGCGTCGCCGGCTCTGTTGCCGTGGGCAAGTCCACCATCGCCCGCGTGCTGCGGGAGATGCTTCGCCGTTGGCCAGGCACCCCCAACGTGGAGCTCATCACCACCGATGGGTTCCTCTATCCCCTGGCCGAGCTCAAGCGCCGGCAGCTGCTGGACCGGAAGGGTTTCCCGGAGTCCTATGACCGGCGGGCGCTCCTGCGCTTCGTGAGTGAGATCAAGGGCGGCGCGGAGGAAGTGCGCGCGCCCTGGTACTCCCACGTCACGTACGACATTGTGCCCGGCAAGGAAGTGGTGGTCCGCCGCCCGGACGTGCTGATCGTTGAGGGCCTGAACGTGCTGGCTCCTGCCCGTCCCCGGCATGACGGCCGCCAGGGTTTGGCCCTGAGTGATTTCTTTGACTTTTCCATCTACGTGGACGCCAAGACCTCCTACATCGAGGAGTGGTATGTGGACCGGTTCCGGAAGCTGCGCAGCACCGCGTTCGCGCAGCCGGAGTCCTACTTCCACCGCTACGCCACGCTGTCTGATGAAGAGGCGGAGAACACCGCCAGGGACATCTGGAAGCGGATTAACGAGCCCAACCTGGAGGAGAACGTGCTGCCCACCCGCGGCCGGGCCCAGCTGGTGCTGACCAAAGAGGCGGACCACTCCATCCGCCGCATGCTGCTCCGGAAGGTGTAGCACAGGTGTGCTACCAATGCGGGTCCGCCAGCCGGCGCAGCTTCACGCGCTTCCTCGCGGCGGGGGCCGGGCTGACCGTCCTGGCTGCCTGCACACCGGAGGCACCCAAGGCGGCGGCGCCGTCGTCGTCCGCTGCCCCTTCCCCTTCCCCCTCCCCTGTGGCCGCTACCGCGTCAGCGGGCCCGACGGCGGACGCGGCCACAGTGGGCCAGCCGCCTGAGGCGCCGGCCCCCACACCGTCGCCGTCGGCGGCCTTGGCGCGGCAGTTTTCGCTCGATGATCCGGCGAGCCCCTGGGTCATCGTGAACAAGCACCGGGCGCTGAAGCCGGCGGACTATGTGCCGGCTGACTTGGTGCGTCCCGCCGTCGCGATCTCGGCCGCTGGTGAGGCGTCGCTGCTGAACAGCACCACGGCGGCAGCGGCCGAGGCGATGTTCGCGGCGGCCGCGCGGGACGGTGTGACGATGGTCCTGGCCAGCGGCTACCGCTCATACAGCACGCAGGTGACCACGTACAACGGGTATGTCGCGGCGCGGGGGCAGGCCGACGCCGACACCGCCAGTGCGCGGCCCGGCCACTCGGAGCACCAGACCGGGTGGGCGTTCGACATCGGGGACGGCGGAGGTGCCTGCAGCTTCCAGCCGTGCTTCGCGGAGCAGCCTGCCGCCACGTGGGCGAAAGCGAACGGGCACCGGTTCGGATTCGTGGTGCGCTACCCGTGGATGCTGCACCCCATCACGGGGTACTACTACGAGCCGTGGCACCTGCGGTACGTAGGCGTGGAGGCGGCCACGGACATGCTGAACCGCGGCATCGGCACGCTGGAGGAATACTTCGGCTTGGAGGCGGCACCGGCATACCTGTAACGCCCGTGCGCTAGGTTGGTTTCCATGCTTAGTGGATTCAAGAACTTCATCATGAAGGGCAACGTGGTTGACCTTGCCGTCGCCGTTGTCATGGGTACTGCCTTCGGAGCTGTTGTCACGGCGCTGGTGAACAAGGTGCTCATGCCGTTCATTTCGGGCCTGGTGGGTGCGCCCAACTTCGACAGCTTTGCCAAGGTGGAGCTGAACGGCAATGCCATCGAATTCGGGGTGCTGCTGACCGCGGTGGTGAACTTCCTGCTGATCGCGGCGGCCATCTACTTTGTGGTGGTGATGCCGATGAACATGATGATCGAGCGCCGCAACCGCCGGCTGGGGATCAACAAGGACGTCAAGAAGGATGCCGCCGAGGACCCGCAGGTTGCGCTGCTGACCGAAATCCGGGATGCGCTGAAGGAGCGCGCGCTCTAATTTTTCCCAAACGCAAGTGGCCCGTCTCCCTGCTGGGAGGCGGGCCACTTTTCTTGCTGTGCCTAGTTTGAGGCGAGTTCCAGTGCGAGTTCGGTCCGGACCACCTGGGCCAGGTGTTCGGCGATGGACTGGGCAGTCTCTTCGTCGGCGGCTTCCACCATCACGCGGACCACCGGCTCGGTGCCGGAGGGACGGAGCAGGACACGGCCGGTATCTCCGAGGGCGGCTTCCGCCGCTGCCACGGCCTGGGCCAGGACGTCGCTGCTGCCCACGCGGCTGCGGTCGACACCCTTGACGTTGATGAGCACCTGCGGGAGCTTGGTCATGACCGTGGCGAGTTCCTTGAGCGGCTTGCCGGTCAAGGCCACCTGCGCGGCCAGCTGAAGTCCAGTGAGGAGGCCGTCGCCGGTGGTGGCGTGGTCGGAGAAGATCACGTGGCCGGACTGTTCGCCGCCCAGGTTGTAGCCGCCGTCGCGCATGCCTTCCAGGACGTAACGGTCCCCCACCGCGGTTTCCAGGATGGTGATGCCGGCGTCGCGGAGGGCGAGCTTCAGGCCGAGGTTGCTCATGACGGTGGCCACCAGGACGTCGTCCTTGAGCTTGCCGGATTTCTTGAGCGCGATGGCGAGGATAGCCATGATCTGGTCACCGTCCACCTCATTGCCCTCGTGGTCCACGGCCAGGCAGCGGTCGGCGTCGCCATCGTGGGCGATGCCCAGGTTCGCGCCGTACTTGACCACGGCCTCCTTGAGGGGGCCCAGGTGCGTGGAGCCCACGCCGTCGTTGATGTTCAGGCCGTCAGGGTCGGCGCCGATAACGATGACGTCGGCGCCGGCGTCCTTGAAGAGCTGGGGCGAGCAGCCGCTGGCGGCACCGTTGGCGCAGTCCAGCACCACGGTGAGGCCGTCCAGGCGGTGCGGGAGGGTGCGGAGCAGGTGGACGATGTAGCGGTCCTCTGCGTCGGAGAAACGCTGGATGCGGCCGACGTCGGGCCCGGTGGGACGGACGGCTTCCTTGCTCATCTGGGCCTCGATGGCATCTTCCACCTCGTCGGGCAGCTTCTGGCCACCGCGGGCGAAGAACTTGATGCCGTTGTCCGGCGCCGGGTTGTGGGAGGCAGAGATCATGACGCCGAAGTCGGCATCCAGGTCCGCGACCAGGTAGGCGGCGGCGGGGGTCGGCAGGACGCCGGCGTCATAGACGTCGATTCCGGAGCTGGAGAGCCCGGCTTCCACGGCAGCGGCGATGAATTCACCGCTGGCACGCGGGTCCCGGGCCAGCACGGCGCGGGGCCGGGAGCCGTTGGAGTTGCGGTCGTGACCAAGCACGACGGCGGCCGCCTGGGCCAGCTGCAGGGCCAGCTCTGCTGTCAGCAGGCCATTGGCCAGCCCCCGGACACCATCAGTTCCAAATAATCTAGACACCGGTCAAGTGTAGAGGATGGGTGCCGCCAAGATCTGCGTAGTCGGCGTTCCGCAGCTGGCCCTACCTGTCGAGTACCTGCTCACGGTCTGGGCACATTACTGGGACTACTTGGTTTTTTTGCCTGCTACCTGTCTTTACTAGAAACCCTCGCCACGCCTATTTGGCGGCCCCTACGATCCATGCATGACACCTAGCTATGGGGGCTTGGCGCTCGAAATTGTAGTACCGGTCTACAACGAAGAAGCGGTACTGGAACGAAGCATCACAAGGCTCGCCGAATATCTGACGAATGAAATGCCGTCGACGTGGAAAATCACCATCGCCGATAATGCAAGCACTGACCGGACACCGGTGATTGCCGCTCGACTTAGCGAGCACCTGCCAAACGTTGAGTATCGGCGTCTCGAGGTCAAAGGACGCGGGTACGCGCTAAGGGACGCCTGGTCTGCCTCCCATGCAAAAGTGCTGGCCTACCTGGACGTCGACCTCTCCACGGATCTTGCAGCGCTTCCACCTTTGGTGGCCCCCCTGCTGTCCGGGCATTCTGATATTTCCATCGGCACCCGTTTGGGCCAGAGTTCCAGGGTGAGCCGCGGTCCCAAACGGGAGTTTATTTCCAGGTCCTACAATTTCCTGCTGCGGCGCACGATGCAGGTCAGGTTTTCCGACGCCCAGTGCGGGTTCAAAGCCATTCGAACCGACGTGGCAAAACGGTTGCTTCCCCACGTTGAGGACAACGGTTGGTTCTTTGACACGGAGCTTTTGATTATCGCTGAGCGTTCAGGGCTTCGCATTCACGAGATTCCTGTCGACTGGGTGGATGATCCGGACAGCCGGGTGGACATCAAGCAGACAGCTCTGGAGGATCTCAGAGGCATGGTGCGCGTAGCGGGTTCGCTGGTAAATGGTGTGATTCCCGTTCAGGCTCTTTACGCGGAGCTCGGGCGTCGACCGATCGTGCCCCTGGGCCGTCCAAGCTTCTTTGGTCAAGTGCTCCGTTTCGGGCTTGTGGGGATTGCCTCCACCGTGGCGTTCGCCGTGCTTTATTTGTTGCTTCAGGGTCCGTTCAGTTCTCAAGAGGCTAATTTCCTGGCCTTACTTCTGACCGCTGTTGGCAACACCGCGGCGAACCGGCGCTTTACCTTCGGGATCAGCGGGCCTTCGAGACTAGTAACCCAGCAGATTCAAGGACTGATTGTCTTCCTGCTCGCATGGGGCATCACTTCTTCGGCCCTGTTCATCCTCCATGCCGCCAACCCGGACGCACTGCCGAGCATGGAACTACTGACGCTAACAGGCGCCAATGTCCTTGCGACCTTAATGCGGTTCGTCCTCCTGCGCCTGTGGGTATTCAGGAAGGGACGAAATCAGGAAATCCAGCCACGTCTTGTCGTTGCGCCTATAACAGTCGACGGACGCGTCTCGTGAGCCGCCTGCTAAATAGCGCCCGCGTTTCCACAGCTACCGACAGAAACAGCGGGTTTGTCGGTGCAAAACGGACAAATCCGTGGGAATGGAGCCGCCAACTGTTATTAGTTTTGCACCGCATCTGGCGCGGCCCGGACGAGACCGAGCCATGGGAGAGGCGGGCGCTTTTGGGCCTCCTATCTGTTATTGCAGCCCTGTACCTATGGGGGCTGGACGCGAACGGCTGGGCCAACCCGTACTACTCGGCCGCTGCCCAAGCGGGAGCTCAGGACTGGAAGGCTTTCTTTTTCGGATCCTTCGAGTGGGGCAATCTGATAACGGTTGACAAGACCCCGTTGAGTATCTGGGTCATGGCCCTATCAGTTCGGCTGTTCGGTCTCAGCAGCTGGAGCATCCTGGTTCCCCAGGTCCTGATGGGAGTGGCTACCAGCTACCTTTTGTACCGCTTGATGCGGCGCGGTTTCGGTCCGCGCACTTCTCTCTTTTGTGCAGCCGTCTTCGCAACTACGCCTGTTGTCATGCTGATGTCACGGTTCAACAACCCTGAACCGTTGATGGGCTTGCTGACAGTGTCGGCAGTATCCATAACTCTGAAGGCCATGGAGTCCGCCAAGCTGCGAACATTTGCCTTGGCAGGGCTCCTTTTGGGGCTTGGTTTCATGGCTAAACAGGTTCAAGCCCTCCTAGTCTTGCCGGCGCTTGGCATTTCCATCCTTGCCTTCGGCCAAGGGCAGTTCCGGCACAGGCTTCAGCAAGGAATGGTCGCATCGGGAACCCTTCTAGCCACTTCGTTAGGGTGGCTCATCACCGTGGACCTAATTCCCGCTGCCGATCGTCCCTACATCGGTGGATCGGTAAACAACAGCGCACTCGAACTGACTATGGACTACAACGGTCTTGCACGGTTTCTTCAGATACCGCTGAATTCCCAAGGCAACAAAGTTGCAGGTACAGCCAGCGACGCCGTGGAGTTCGTCGGGGGCTTACCTCGGCTCCTCAACGGCAACTTCGCGCAGGAAATCGCTTGGTTGCTAGTAACCGGGATCTTCGCGAGTATCGTACTTGTCGTCCTGCATCGCACTCTTAACTTGAGCCGCGGTCAGCGGAACATCGTTGCAGTTTCAATACTCTGGTTCAGCACAGCACTTCTGGTGCTTTGCTGCATGGGCACAATGATCCATACGTATTACACGTACTCCCTGGGTGCACCTCTTGCTATGACCGTAGCCTTGGGGCTCGCGTCCCTCTGGAAACTCCGCCATAGAACGGTTCTTCGCGTCTTGGGGGCCATCTTGATTGCGTCTTCGGTGTACGTGGCTGTGAGAGTGATGGAATACAGCAATGAGTGGCCTTTGTGGCTGCGCATCGGCTTGCCTGCTCTCGGTTTAGTCGGGGCGATGCTTTGGTTTCTACAACCAACTCGTCGTCACCTCGATCTTCTTACCTCGGCCGTTCTTGCCTGTAGCCTCTTGGCCGCCCCTATAGCAACCAACATATACACGGTGTCAACTCCCCAGTGGGGCACCAATCCCATGTCAGGGCCAGCCGGCAATGATCCCGGCTCTTTGACAAAACTCATGGCAGCTTTGAAGAAGGGGGAGATCCGGTGGGCGCAGCAAACAGCGCTCGGAGTTACTGTTCCAGAGGTGACGGAGATGGTCAGAACCCGAACCTCAAATCAAAAATGGGGAGCCGCAACCTTCACCGCACAGAATGCTGCTCTTTACCAGCTGCAATCCGGAAGGCCAGTAATTCCCCTGGGAGGTTGGCTGGGAAGCGATCCAGCACCAACACCGGAGCAATTTAGGACTCTAGTGGCAGAAAAGCAGATCGGGTACTTTATTTTGTCTCAGGACTTGCTGGAGCGGGGGGGTCTAAGTACTCAAACCCAGGAAATCACAGAATGGGTTCGCCGCAACTTCACAGAAGAGGTGGTGGACGGTGTCAGCATCTACGATCTCCGGAGATGACAATAAGTCAGTGATCAAGTTCAAGCCTGCAGTGCCCATTTCGATGATCCAGGCGGCAGCCCGGCACTTCCTGCGAGGTCGTACTGCAGATCCCATCTGGGAACGACCGGCGCTGTTGCTGATTGTCGCGGCAAATACCCTCCTGTATTGCTGGAATTTGGGGATCAACGGATGGGCCAATTATTTCTACAGCGCTGCAGTTCAGTCTGGCCTTCTGGACACGTCGTCCTTCTTCTTTGGATCCTCAGATTGGGGAAACTCCATAACGGTGGATAAGCCGCCCTTGAGCCTTTGGATTATGGGACTATCTGTTCGACTATTTGGTTTCAACCCAGTGGCCATGCTGCTTCCCCAAGCGTTCATTGGCATTGGAAGCACACTGCTTATCTATGCAATTCTCAAACGATGCGTTGCCGGGGCTGCCGCACTTTTTGGTGCAGTAGTCTTTTTCACTACGCCGATCGTGACCCTGATGTCCCGCTACAACAATCCTGATCCGCTGATGCTGCTCTTGATGCTGGGAGCGTTATGGTTTGTGCTCCAGTCAATTGAGTCGCGGCGCACACTGCCTTTCGTAGCGGCTGGCGTATTGCTGGGTTTGGCCTTCATGACCAAGCAACTACAGGGAATGCTAAGCCTTCCCGGCCTGGGATTGGCTTACCTGATCTACAACCCTCAGCCGTGGATTCAACGCATCCGCGTAGTCGCCGCCGGGACGGCTGCACTGGTTTTTACTGGCGGTCTGTGGATGACAATCGTCGATTTGATTCCCGCTGGGAGCCGTCCATATATCGGGGGCTCCCCCAACAACAGCGTTCTCGAGCTGACGCTTGGCTATAACGGACTTGACCGAATAGCCGGCAGCGGCGTTGTACCTGATGCGATGCAAGTCCCGGACACGTATCGAACAGTCGAAAGCGATGCGGGATTGTTCCGGCTTCTCAACGCAAACTACAACCAAGAGGCCTCATGGTTGCTTTTTGCGGCACTCTCGTCCGTTCTGCTAGTACCCCTCATGTGGAAGAGGATCACCCGGGGGCATGCCGTCTCCAAAGCGTTGCTCGTGATCTCGACGGTGTGGCTATTGACCGCATATTTTTTGCTCAGTTTCATGGGTAACCAAATACATACCTACTACACAGCCGCGGTTGTCCCGCCCTTGGCGCTGACGCTGGGCCTGGTATTTGATTATGTAGTGAAGAATCGTCACTCGGCGCTAGCACGCCTTCTCGGAACCTTCATCGCGTCGATCGGGCTCTTATCATCTTGGCTTATTCTCCAAGGCACTCTAGGGTGGCCGGCCTGGATGCCAATTGCCGTGCTTGGCACCGGACTTACTGCAATTGCTGCTTTGATTGTGCGACCACCAACACAGGTCATTCAAGCGTTTGCTGCCGGGCTGCTCGCCACAGCAGTACTCTTCGGTCCAGTAGTGACCTCGATTCACAATGTCACTTTGAGCTTCACAGGTTCTAATCCCCTATCGGGCTTCCCGTCGAAGAACCCTGCTGGGATAAGCCACCTTCTTGAATCGCTCAAGAATAACGAACTGCCGTGGGGCCACGACATCGCCTTCGGCCGCCAGCCCGATAGCGCCGTTGTAAGCACACTGAGCATGAGCCGGGGATGCACCTGGGCGGCAGCGAGCTACGCTAGCCAAACTGCGGCCAGACTTCAGTTGGAATCCGGCCGTCCCGTGATGCCGTTAGGAGGCTTCGCAGGCAGCGACCCGTCCCCAACATTGGAGGAGTTCAGAGCCGACGTTGCCGCGGGGAAGATTTGCTACTTTGTCCAGCAAGAGTCCTTTGTGGAGGTGCAGGAAAATGAGTCTCAATCCACTCTGATCTCAAAGTGGATTGAAGGTAACTACCAGCCGGAAAGGCTCGATGGAACAACGGTATACCGTCTCAGAAACTAGAACCGAGACCAAACGATAGAAGCCCGCCCCACCAACGGTGGGACGGGCTTCTGAGCAAGCGAATTTAGCGCTTGGAGTACTGCTGAGCCTTACGGGCCTTCTTGAGACCGGCCTTCTTACGCTCGATGACACGGGCGTCGCGGGACAGGTAACCGGCCTTCTTCAGCGTCGGGCGGTTGTTCTCGACGTCGATCTCGTTCAGCGAACGGGCGATGCCGAGGCGCAGGGCGCCGGCCTGGCCGGAGATGCCGCCGCCGTGGATGCGGGCGATGACGTCGTAGGCGCCTTCGAGATCAAGGATCTTGAAGGGCTCGTTGACGTCCTGCTGGTGCAGCTTGTTCGGGAAGTAGTTCGCCAGCTCGCGGCCGTTGATGGTCCACTTGCCGGAGCCGGGCACGACGCGGACGCGTGCAACGGCTTCCTTGCGGCGGCCAACAGCTGCGCCGGCAACGGTCAGTGCCGGACGCTCCTTCTTGGGAGCAGCTTCAGCAGCTGAGCTCTCAGAGGTGTAGCTGGTCAGGTTTTCCTCGGCCTCTACGACCTCGGTGGTCTCTTCGTTCTGAGCCACGATTCTCCTTGTATAGATAAGTTGTTTGGTGGCCAGGACTACTGGGCGACCTGGGTGATTTCGAAAGTCTTGGGCTGCTGGGCAGCGTGCGGGTGCTCAGCACCGCGGTACACCTTCAGCTTGCCGAGCTGCTGGGCAGCAAGGGAGTTCTTGGGGAGCATGCCCTTGATGGCCTTCTCAACGGCGCGGACCGGGTTGGATTCCAGCAGTTCCGCGTAGTTGACGGAGGTCAGGCCGCCCGGGTAGCCGGAGTGGCGGTATGCCCGCTTCTGCTCCAGCTTGGCGCCGGTCAGGGCTACCTTTTCAGCATTGATGATGATGACAAAGTCGCCCATGTCCATGTGGGATGCGAAAGTGGCCTTGTGCTTGCCGCGCAGCAGGATTGCGGTCTGGCTTGCAAGACGACCAAGGACAACGTCGGTGGCGTCAATGACGTGCCACTGGCGGTTGATATCGCCGGGCTTCGGGGTGTACGTACGCACGGTGTTTGCCTCGTTCTTGTTCTGGCGTTCTTGTTTAGGTGTCGCTAGCTCGCGCACCTACTGTCTGCGCGCTACCGGAACAGAGGTGAGGGCTCCATGTAACCAGTCATCCTGAAGTTCCGAATGTGCACGTTGAGTAGTTATCCTGCAACCGGATCCTCAAGCGGGCACGCACCATCGGAATAGGACACGCACAACGACTACCAAGATTAGCGCGTCAGGTGGTTCGGGGTCAAAATGAGGTAGCCGGAGGCCGCTGGGGCCACGCCGGCCCAATCAACGCAGGGGGATGCAGTGCTGTCAGCGGCGAATGGGGATCCCACCAGCACACTGCTAGTCGTTGGCGCCGGGATTCTGGGAGGCATCCTCTCCCCCATCGCCGAACTCCTGATTGCGAAGCTTCTTCCGAGGCTCGGCGAGACGCCGGGACTGCAGGCAAGAATTACGACGGCGACGCTCACCGGCATCGCATGTGCGGCCTTTGCCGCGCATTTCGGCAACGCATTGAGCCTTCCAGCCTTCCTTTTACTTTCCGTATTGGGCACCCAGCTGGCACGGATAGACATGGCGCTCCATTTGCTTCCAGATCCCCTCGTGTTAATACTGCTGGCCGGCGGTCTTTCGCTGCTTTTATTGCCGGGACTATTTGGTAAGCAATCTGACGATCTGCTCCGCGCATCCCTGGGAGCGGTTATTTTATTCGCTGCCTACCTGATTTTGGGACTCGTTTCCCCCGGCGGCATCGGGATGGGCGACGTGAAGCTCGCCGCGCCTGTCGGCCTTTACCTGGGGTACCTAGGTTGGAGCCAACTGCTCTACGGCGGCCTCATTGGCTTCGTCTTGAATGGCATCGTCACAGTGCTTGTGCTCAGTCGAAAAGGCCGGAATAAGGCCACCGAAGTACCCCACGGCCCCTCGATGCTCGGAGCTCTCGCCGCAGTCACGTTCTTCATCGGCTAGCGAAACGGGCCCATCCCCCATCCTGGCGCCAGCGCCGTTGCGTCAACAGCCCTGAGTAGTTCGGGGTCCACCGGCCGACACTGACTGAGTACTGAGCCGCGTATTCGAGTACGTACTTTCAGCGACCGCTAGAAAAGTCGAGTACCACTACGCATTGTTGCCCCCTACTACCCAGTGACAATCTCTTATTAGCGAAGTCCAGCCGCTAAAGATTTATGGGGGCAGCTGGAAATTCGTTGAAATACAAATTACTTCATTTCACCGAATTAAGGAAAATACAATGACTCCTCTCATGGTCTCGATGATGGCATTCGTTGCCGGCGTCAAGGATCGGTTTTCGTCCGAGAAGGGTGCGACGGCCACGGAATACTCGTTGCTCGTTGGGCTGATTGCCTTGGTCCTCGTTGTGGGTGTTGGTGCCTTCGGCGGCGCACTCAACACCTGGTTTAGCAACCTGGGCACAACCGTGTCCGGCTGGTAAAGAAACGGATAAGAGGTTCTAGAGATGAAAAACCTGCACATCTTCCTGCTGACAGTCCAGACGTGGTTCGAGACCGATTTCAAGTCTCAAAAGGGCGCCACTGCCACTGAATACTCGCTGCTTGTGGGTCTGATCGCCCTGGTTCTGGTCGTCGGCGTCGGCGCATTTGGTGGAGCACTCAACACCTGGTTCAGCACCTTGGGCACCACCGTTAGCGGCTGGTAGCCATGCTCGTGGTGTGCCGCGCTCTACGGCGCGGCACACCTTTTCTTTTCCAGTTGCAACTGTCCAGGGGGACCCATTGAAACGCAGTCCCAGAACTTTGAAGCACGGTGAACGGGGTGCCGTCGCCGTAGAGTTCGCGCTAATTGCACCGCTGCTCTTGGCCCTAATCGCCGGCGTTGTGGAATTCTCCTACGCCTACAACACGCAGATCTCGCTATCGCAGGCCGCCCGGGAAGCAGCACGCACCTATGCGGTGACCAAAGTTTGGTCAACAGCAACAGCTGCAGGCGTCGCCGGCGCCCCTGGAAGCGGACTCTCAGCTTCCGATTTTACGTTAACCCCCACAACCTGCTCAGGGGCCGACATGACGGTCAATGTCACAGTCAAACACACCTTCAAGTCGCCAACAGGGTTCGCTCTCAAGGTGCAAGGAAGCAACATCTCGTTTTCAAAGACCTTCGTCACGACAGGAGTGGGGGCAATGCGATGCGGCGGCTAAATAGAAGTCTCCTGCAGGGTGGCGAGGAAGGGGTCTCCGGAGTTGTTGTAGTCATCCTCATGATGGTACTGATCGGCGCCGGCGCGCTGGCTGTTGATGCCGGGCAGATCTACGCAGAACGCGGGCAGTTGCAGAATGCAGCGGACGCCGGCGCCCTTGCTGTCGCAGATAGCTGCGCAAAAAGCACATGCAATCCGGCCTTGGCTGACTCGCTTGCCAATGCAAACTCCCTGGACGGAAAGAGCACGGTCACATCCGTGGACACTACTTCAGTAGCCGGCCAGATAACGGTGACCACAGCAACAAAAAATGGAACGAACAACGGGCCGACTCTGACAAAGCTGTTCGCTAGCGTTCTAAGCGCTAGTCCTGTCAAGGTTGTTGCCAGCGCAACCGTGAAGCTGAAGTACCCGACCAAGGGCGTTACGGTTCTCCCGCTCGCCTTTGCGCCATGCGAATTCATCAACGACGGCTTCCCGCATCTCATTCAATTACAGGGTGGGGCCAAGGACTGTAATGGAAAGAATCCATCCAACCAAATAATTCCTGGCGGCTTTGCCTGGCTCAACCCAGACACCTCTAGCGGCTGCACTGTCACAGCTGAGGTTGGTCAGTGGAGCCTCACGAGCGCTGGCGGAGCAGTTCCCAACAGTTGCATCGATCTCTTCGACCCGACGAAAAATCCGAGCTTGGCTGGGTCCACAGTCGCTTTGCCAGTCTACAAATACACATGCGATGGAATGAATCCTGCCATTTTTGGTACATGCAAAGGCAGCACGGTGCAGTACTACATCGAAAAGTGGGCCGGTTTCAAGATCGAGGCCTGGAACCTGACTGGACAGGCCAAATACGACCCGCTCAACAAGATAACGAGCGGAAAAGGCATCTACGGGACGTTTGTGGGCTACTCAGCGGACCCTGCCTTATTCACCGGGGAAAGTGTCACACCCACCGGGACGGTTACTGTTCTCGGCCTCATAAAGTAATGAATTTCTAAGGGGAAAGTAATGAAAGCACGCCTACTGGGAGGCATCGCCGCGCTGGTTGTCGCAGTCATAGGCACAGTCCTCCTTTTCAATTACGTCCAGGGCGCCGACCGACGCGCGTTGGCCAACACCGAGACCGAGGACGTCCTAGTGGTCAAGCAGAACGTCCCTGCCGGTACGCCGGCCAGCCAACTCGCGCAGTACGTCGCCACCAAAGCAGTGCCACGTAGCGCCGTCGCAGCCGACGGAGTTCACGATCTAAGTTCTCTGGGATCATCTGTTACTTCAGTGGCGCTGGTACCCGGCGAACAGCTCCTCAGTAGCCGCCTGGTTGATGCAAACGCCTACCTCGGGCCTTCCCGAGTTGCTGTTCCTGCCGGGCTTCAGGAGATCACGCTTCGCCTAGGTATAGAGAGGGTCGTGGGCGGCAAGATCCAGGCCGGCGACACAGTGGGTATCTTCATCTCCATGGCCGACTCCGCGGGTGGCGGCAACGGAACCCAGCTCACCTTCCACAAGGTTCTCGTCACGGCAGTCCAGTTCAGCTCGGGAGCCGCGGCGCAAACGCAGGCCCAATCGACTCAAGGGAGCTCCTCGGGTGCCCTCAACGCCGCCAGCGAGAACAAGCCGGCAACAAGTGACTCCTACCTGATCACATTTGCCCGGGACGCCATCGACACCGAAAAGCTCGTCTATGCGGCTGAATTCGGGAAGGTCTACCTCTCGAAGGAGCCGGCTGACGCTACCGAGGGCACCGCTGGTGTCGTCAATCAGACAAAGGTATTCAAATGAGCCGCTTCATTTTGATCTCGCCCTCCAGCGATTGCGAACGGAAAGTTCGGGCGTCCGTAGCGCCCCTCAGCGGCTCATTGCAGTATTTTCAAGCCGCCTATCTCCCCGAATCCCCCGACGATATCCTGCGGCAGCAGGCGGGCGAACCTCCTGAGGTGCTGATTCTTGGCCCTGGCCTTCCGCAGGACGAAGCTCTCAAATTCGCCGCGGTGATGGACCTGCAGTACCCGGAAATCAGTATCGTCCTGGCAGCCGAGGACGACGGCGAACTGGCCCTTAACGCGATGCGTTCCGGCATCCGTGACCTGATCCCCCCGTCAGCCGATATGGACCAGATCCGGGCACTGGTGGAACGGGCAAGCCTTGCCGCAGCTGGACGCCGGCGCGGTCTGGCCCCCAACACTGCCGAGCGTCCCGCCGCTGAAGGAGGGCGGGTTATCGCGGTCATGTCTCCCAAGGGCGGGGTAGGCAAGACAACGGTTGCAAGCAACCTGGCGATCGGATTGGGACAGATTTCACCGATGAGCGTGGTAATTGTCGACCTGGATCTCCAGTTCGGTGACATCGCAAGCGGCCTGATGCTCGAGCCTGAATTCACGATCACGGAAGCAGTGGTGGGTGCCGCGAGCCAGGACGCCATGGTGCTTAAGACATATCTGTCTCTGCACCCCAGCAACATTTACGTCCTGTGTGCGCCCCGCAATCCCATCGACATGGATCGGATATCCGGCGAAAATATCAGCCACCTGCTGCGCCAATTGCGGGCCGAATTCCAGTATGTGGTGGTCGATACTGCACCCGGCCTGGGCGAGCACGTGCTGGCAACACTGGAGCAGGCCACGGATGCTGTTTGGGTTTGCGGCATGGATGTTCCCAGCATTCGTGGATTGCGGACTGGATTCCAAATCCTTTCGGAACTGGATCTCCTTCCAGATAACAGGCACGTTGTCCTCAACATGGCCGATCGGCGGACAGGCCTTACGGTCCAGGACGTGGAGGCCACCATTGGCGCTCCAGTTGACGTCGTCTTACCCAAGTCCCGCGCCGTACCGTTCTCCACGAACAAAGGAGTCCCCCTTCTCCAGGACGGAAGCCGGGATGGAGCGGCGAAAGGGCTGCGTCGGCTGGTGGAGCGTTTCAAACCCAACTGGGAAGCACCACGCAAGAAGGTTCATAGAAGGGCGGTAGTGCAGTGAGTCTCTCAAACCGTTTTGCCAAGATGCGTGGCGAATCCGATCCCGGTGCTGTCGCAATGCCCCCATCTGCCGCCTCCACTCTGGGCGCTATCCAGCAGGCGCAGGCAGCAGAGCAAGCCCAAGCCCCGGTGACAGTGGAAGTTACCGGGGGGATTGCGAGCGAAGCGCTTACAGGTCTTAAGGAGCGTGCGAGCCAGGCACTGTACGAAAGGCTTGGCTCCCGGATCACTGACTCATCCCTGGAGGAGGCGGAACTCCATCAGTTTGTGAAGGATGAGTTGAAGGCAGTCGTCGATGAAGAACAGGTCCCGTTGTCACAGGGTGAGCGACAGCGACTCACGCGGGAGATCATCGACGACGTTCTAGGGCACGGGCCGCTGCAGCGGTACCTTGATGACCCGTCAGTCACTGAAATTATGGTTAACAGGGCGGACCAGATTTATGTGGAGCGGAACGGCCACCTGTTCCTCACTGACACTAAGTTCAGCAATGAG
Organism: Arthrobacter sp. NicSoilC5; assembly: GCF_019977395.1. Taxonomy (NCBI): domain Bacteria; kingdom Bacillati; phylum Actinomycetota; class Actinomycetes; order Micrococcales; family Micrococcaceae; genus Arthrobacter; species Arthrobacter sp. NicSoilC5. The sequence goes on from NZ_AP024660.1 coordinate 1,651,633, forward strand.
GAGGCGCTGCGGAGGGTCATCGAACGGATCGTCACCCGGATTGGTCGGCGGATCGACGAATCCTCCCCGCTTGTGGATGCCCGCTTGGCTGATGGATCGCGCGTAAACGCCATCATTCCCCCGTTGGCCGTCAACGGCGCGTCTCTGACTATTCGAAAGTTCGGGCGGGAGGCGTTGACGGTACAAAAACTGATCAGCTTCGGAAGCCTGTCCCCGGAGATGGCCGAACTGCTCCAGGCCTGTGTCCTGGCCCGGATGAACATCATCGTCTCCGGCGGTACCGGCACCGGTAAAACGACAATGCTGAATGTCCTTTCGTCTTTTATCCCTGCCACGGACCGCATTGTGACCATTGAGGATGCGGTGGAACTGCAACTCCAGCAGGACCACGTGGTCAGGCTTGAAAGCCGGCCGGCAAACATTGAGGGCAAAGGTGAAGTGTCCATCCGTGACCTGGTCCGCAACTCCCTCCGCATGAGGCCGGACCGGATCGTGGTTGGTGAGGTCCGCGGGGGCGAATCTTTGGACATGCTGCAAGCGATGAACACCGGTCACGACGGTTCAATCTCGACCGTGCACGCTAACTCACCACGGGATGCGGTGGCCCGGCTGGAAACCCTCGTCCTGATGGCGGGTATGGACTTGCCCCTCCGGGCGATCCGGGAGCAGATCGCATCAGCGGTCAACCTGATCGTGCATATCTCCCGGCTTCGCGACGGTACTCGCCGAGTTACTCACATAACTGAGGTGCAGGGCATGGAAGGCGACATCGTCACGCTTCAAGATGCTTTCGTCTTCGACTACTCTGCGGGCATTGACGCGAACGGCCGATTCCTTGGGAAACCTGTACCCACTGGAGTCCGGCCCCGCTTCACTGACAGATTCGAGGAACTGGGAATCAAGATCTCACCTGCCGTTTTTGGCGCACAAGTGCCAAGGAGTCGATAGATGGAAATTCCAGAAGCCCCGGTCACAGTCTTGATCGCGGGAGTGCTGCTTATCTTCACCTCGATCGTTGTCACCTTCGTCGTCGTACTGAAACCCCGGAACGCGATCCCGCTATCACGCCGGCGTCCGGATGTGCCCGCAAGTACTTCCAGGCTGACACTCCTCACCGAAACGGCAGTCGGTGCCATCAACAAGCGTATGAAGGGGAGAAACGACTTCCTGGTCAACCGCGACAAACTGGAACGGGCTGGACTGAAGACCCAGCCGGCCGACTTCCTGCTCATGATGGGCGCTGGCGCCCTGGCCGGCAGCGTATTCGGTTTTCTGCTTGGGGGGCTCTTCTTCGCAATCATTTTGTTCGCAGTTGTTCCCGCCGGAATGCTCGCCTATCTTTCGGTACTCACCTCAAGGCGCAAGAGCAAGTTCGACGAGCAACTGCCAGACACCTTGCAAATGCTGACGGGAAGCATGCGGGCCGGCCACTCCCTTCTACGGGCTATTGATGCGTCAGCACGGGAAAGCGATGCCCCTATGTCGGAAGAACTGAGCAGGATCGTCAACGAGACTCGGATCGGTCGTGATCTTGGGGAATCCATGACGGAAGTGTCCACCCGTACCGGCAGTGAAGACTTTGGGTGGATCTCACAAGCCATCGAAATCCACCGCGAGGTAGGCGGAGACCTGGCGGAAGTGCTTGACCATGTCGGGGAAACTATCCGCGATCGCAACCAGATACGCCGACAGGTCAAGGCCCTAAGCGCCGAAGGAAAGATGTCGGCTGCCGTTCTCATGGGATTGCCAGTGGTCTTGTTCTTCGCGTTGATCCTGATCAACGGTCAATACGCAAAGACGTTTACGAGCACAGTCCCAGGGTTCCTGATGCTGGGCGCTGCAGCCGTAATGCTCACTGCCGGTGGCTTCTGGCTCAGCCGGCTGATCAAGCCAAAGTATTAGGAGAGCGACATGTCACCTATTGCACTCGGGGCCATACTTGCCATCATTCTGCCCGTGTCCTATCTGGTTTGGTCTGTAGCCGCTACGGACAGGGTTGCGATCCGGAACATACAGGCCAATCTGGGGCAGCGTGCCAGGAACGCTGCCCCACAAACCCTGTCACTGGAATTCAGCGCCTTCACCCGCAAAGTCACGCCGGTCCGCTATGTAACCTGGCTGGACAAACAGCTCGCTGCCCTGGGGCGCCCCAAAGAGTGGCCCCTCGAACGCCTACTGGCCGTAAAACCGCTGCTGGCCCTCGGAGCCGGACTCCTCGGCCTGTTCTACTTCTTTGCCTCGCCGGAGCCGTCTCGCTTCGCGATCCTCCTTGCCGCTACTGCGTTTGGCTACTTCGCTCCGGACCTGCTGATACGCACTAATGCTGAGAAGCGGAGAGACAAAATCCGGCAGGAGCTGCCGAACACACTTGACCAGATGCTGATCTCCGTTCAAGCGGGCCTCGGATTTGAGGCTGCGATGGCCCGTACGGCTCAAAATGGGGACGGCCCCCTCGCGGACGAAATGACGCGCACCCTGCAGGACATGCAGGTGGGGCGTTCCAGGAAGGAAGCCTACCTGGCTATGTCGGATCGTGTTGATGTTCCCGACCTGCGCTCATTCCTACGTGCCATTGTGCAGGCGGATGCGTACGGAATCGCCATCGCAAAAGTGCTGAAGGTTCAAGCCCACGAAATGCGGATGAAGCGCCGCCAGCGGGCCGAAGAACACGCAATGAAGATCCCCGTGAAGATCCTCTTCCCGCTCATCTTCTTCATCTTCCCGACCCTCTTCATCATCCTTTTGGGGCCGGCAGTCATGAACATCATCGCTGCATTCTCCTAGGAGGAGATATGAAGAACCTGGTCACAACCTTGTCCCTGGCCCGAAGCATCACACAGCGGCTTAGGAGTGAAGAAGACGGGGCCACCGCAACTGAATATGCGATCACAGTAGGTTTCATTGCCATCGTGATTGTGGCTGGTGTGGGCCTATTTGGAATCTCGCTCAACGGCTACTTTGGCAACCTCACCGCCGGGATCAAGACGGCGCTGGGTATTCCCTAACAGAAGCGCCCAGCGCCGCGACCTAAGGCGCCCAATGACCGGACCCCCTCGGCACCCAGAACCGAGGGGGTCCTTTTGTGTGTTCAGCCCTGGCAGGGATCCATCAAAAGCACAGGACAGACCCAGCAAAAGCGCAGGAAAAGTACACGGCGTAAAGGCTTTGCGCAGGATGGTGCAAGATCAGGTCAAGAGTGCGAATCACGTTGCTAATTTCGATGCAGTGCTGGTGCTGGGCCAGCCAATCCGTCTCGCACAGGAGTACAGAAATGCTTTCTCTCTACACCAACCTCATGATCCGTCTTCGCAGCGAAAAGGGAGCCACCGCCGTTGAATACGGCATCATGGTCGCCCTCATCGCGGTCGTCATCATCGTCGCAGTCAGCACCCTCGGCGGGCAGCTCGGCACGATGTTCACAAACGTCTCCACTGATGTTGCTCACCCGTCAACTACCGCCATTCCGACAAGCCGGTAACAGCAACTCCCACCCGTCGTTCCGGACCCATATCGAAACGGCGGCCTCTGCAAAGCAGAACCCAGGCAATCCAAGAGGAGGTGCATCAGGTGAAACGTGATTCGGAGCGCGGGGCAGCCGCCGTCGAATTCGCTATCCTGCTGCCCCTCCTCTTGATGCTTGTGCTGGGCACGATCGAGTTCGGGCGTGCCTACAACGCCCAGATCACGCTCACGAATGCGGCCCGTGACGGCGTCCGCGTGATGGCCATCAACAACGACGCAGCCGCCGCCAAGACTGCAGCCCAGAACGCAGCGGCCTCGGTCAGCAGCACTATCCCCGCCTCGGACATCACGCTCAGCACGGCCACGTGCAGCACGGGGAATCAGGTAACCCTAACCATCAACTACACGCTGTCCACCATCACAGGTATCGCCGGTCCCTTCCCAATGACAGGCAAGGGAGTAATGCTGTGCGGCGGCTAGGCAGGAACCTGCACGGGGAGCGCGGCGCCATCAGCGTTATTGTCGCGATCCTCCTGGTAACCCTTCTCGGGTTCGTGGCCATTGCCGTGGACGTCGGAGCCATCTATTCAGAACGTGCACAGCTGCAAAACGGTGCCGATGCTTCTGCAATTGCACTGGCACAAAAGTGCGCGAGGAACAGTGCCGATACGACATTGTGTTCAACGACGTCGACGCTTGCCGCAAGCCTTGCAAACCAGAATGCCTTGGACGGCATGAGCAACGTGAGCGACATCCAGCTGGATACAACGGCGAGGACCGTTTCGGTCATAACAACTGCCAAGGAGAATGGAGCACCGGACAACTCGGTCTCCCTTTTCTTCGCCGGAGTCCTTGGTATCCCTTCGAAAGAGGTTGGCGCCAAAGCCTCGGCCGTATGGGGCAGCCCAAAGGCGGGTCGCACGGCTTTTCCCTTGGCTTTCTCAATCTGCCAGGTCAAGGACAACATCGATGGAGCGCTGCAGCTTTTGCAGGACCACGGCCAGAATGCCAATGCCTCGTGCAATTACGGACCCTCCGGAGCGGCGGTGTCCGGCGGCTACGGGTGGCTGGTCCAAGACGCCGGAAAGTGCGGCGGCACGATTGACCTGGCCGTGAGCGAGGGCGGCAGCGACCCGGGCAACAACGCTCCCGGCAACTGCGATGCCACCTTGAACGGCTGGGGAAAGGACATCGCGGCCGGCAAGAAGGTTATCGTGCTGCTCCCGGTCTTCGACAAAATTACCGGTACTGGCTCCGGAGCCGTGTACAGCTTGGTTTCCTTTGCAGCCTTCGACGTCACGGGCTGGAAGTTCAGCGGCGGCACAGGCCTCCCTTATGAATTTCAAAGCACCAAGTCCACAACAACCGGACTCACCACGGCTACCCAATGCACCGGAAACTGCCGCGGCATCATCGGCAAGTTCGTCACCTACGTCTCACTTGCCGACGGGTACACCCTTGGCCCCGTGGACCTTTACGGCGCCACAATCGTCCGCCCTACCCTCTAGCGCTACCCCCTTCAGGAGAAAAAGTGAAGTCTCGCATGCTCGCCGGCACGGCCGCAGTAGCCCTGGCGCTTGTGGGAGCCATCCTCATCATCTTCTACGCGAACGGCGCCGACGCACGGGCCATGGCCAGCACCAACCCCAAGAAAGTGCTGGTTGTTCAAAAAGCGATCCCGGCCGGAACGCCGGTGAATGACATGGCGGCCTCGCTCGTCATTGAGGACGTGCCCGCAGCCGGTGTAGCCGCCACAGCACTCACGTCCTTGGATGGTAAGGGCGGGACTGTCGCCGGCGTAGCCCTGGTCCCCGGCGAGCAGCTGCTCGCCGAACGCCTCGTCGCACCCGCAGATGCCAAGAACACCGGTGCCGTCAAGATCCCCGCTGGCTTGCAAGAAGTGACCTTTGAGCTTGAGCCCAAGCGCGTAGTGGGCGGGCGCCTCGAGGCTGGAGACCACGTCGGTATTGCCCTTAACTTCTCAGCCGGAGCGGATAAGACCAAAGCAGGTGATCCCACTACCCAGCTCACCGTCCGCAAAGCACTGGTGACCGCCGTGCAACGGGCGCCTCAGGCAACCCCAACCGCTAAGCCCACTGACGGAACTAATCCCCAAGACACCACCCTCCCCCAAGGCTCACTCATGGTCACCGTCGCCGTCAGCGACGTCGACGCCAGCAAGATCATCTTCACCTCGATCAACGGCGAGCTCTGGCTGACGAAGGAGCCACTGGACGCAGCAGACAGCGGCCCCGCAATGGCCAGGAAGGACACGGTGTACAAGTGAGCCGCTTCGTCCTCCTCTCCCCCAGCACCGAGTTCGACCAGAAGCTACGCGCCGCCGTCGCCAACGGCCTCCGCGGAACCGTCCAGACCATCGCGAGTGACATCCTTCCCGCAGGCCCGGCGGAACTGTTCGCCCTCCTCAACCAGGAGCAGCCGGAAGTCCTGATCATCGGCCCCGACGTCCCGTATGAAGAGGCACTAAGGTTCGCCAAGGTCTTCGATGTCCAGCTCCCCGGCCTGAGCCTGGTCCTGGTCAGCGATGTGGACCCTGACTACCTCCTCTACGCCATGCGCGCGGGCATCCGCGACATCCTCAGCCCGCAGGCCGACGCCGCGGAAATCAGGGTGCTGCTGGAGCGCGCCTGCCAGTCCTTCGCCACCCGCCACCGCGGCCCGGAGACCCAGCAGGCAGAGAACGGCAGCGGCCTGGTCATCGGTGTCTTCTCCCCCAAGGGCGGCGTGGGCAAGACCACGCTGGCCACCAACATCGCCATCGGCCTGGGCCAGATCGCGCCCATGAGCGTGGTCATCGTGGACCTGGACCTGCAGTTCGGGGACGTCGCCTCCGGCCTGTACCTCAACCCACAGCACACCGTCACGGATGCCGTCACCCCCGCCGCCGCCCAGGACTCCCTGGTTTTGAAGGCCTTCCTCACGGTCCACCCGGCCGGCATCTACGCGCTCTGCGCCCCGCCCAACCCCGTGGACGCGGACCACATCACCCCGGAACAAATCGGCCACCTGCTGGAACAGCTGGCCCACGAGTTCCAGTACGTGGTCATCGACACCGCCCCCGGCATGCCGGAAATCGGCCTCGCCGCCATGGAACAGTGCACCGACGTGGTCTGGGTCAGCGCCATGGACATCCCCAGCCTGCGCGGCCTCCGCTCCGGCCTGGAAGTCCTCCGCCAGCTGGACATCATGCCCGAATCCCGCCACGTGGTCCTCAACATGGCCGACGCCAAATCCGGCCTGAACGTCCGCGACGTCGAGTCCACCATCGGCGCGCCCGTCGACGTCAGCGTCCCCCGCTCCCGCGCCGTGGCCCTGTCCACCAACCGCGGCATCCCCATCCTCCAGGAATCCAAGAAGGACCCCGCCGTGAAGAGCCTCCGCCAGTTGGTGGAGCGCTTCAACCCGGCATGGCGCACGCAGGCCCAGCGGAAACTTCACCGAAGGGTGGTCATCTGATGAAACTGTCCGAACGCATCAACGCGGTCCAGTCACGCAACCAGGCGGCGGGCACCGCGCTGCTGGAGCCGCCCCTCCCCGCACCCGTGCACTCGCCAGCCCCCGCGGACAGCATGGAACGGCACCCGGCGCACGCCGCCGTCGTGCATTCAACGCACGACGCCGGCACCCAGCAGGTGCCCACGGCACCCAGGGTGGATGTCTTCGCAGCCATGAAGGACAGGGCAGCCACCGCCCTGTTCGAACGCATGGGGACGCGCTTCAACGACGGCGCCGTAAGTGAACAGGAGCTGCGGAGCACCGCCAAGGAGGAACTCACCCGCATCGTCGACGCCGAGCAGGTGCCGCTGACCCCGGAGGAACGCACCCGCCTGGTCCAGGACGTCGCCGACGACGTGCTGGGCTACGGCCCCCTCCAGCGCCTCCTCGACGATCCTGCCGTCACCGAAATCATGGTCAACCGCATGGACCAGATCTATGTGGAGCGCAAAGGCAAGCTGACGCTCACCGAATCCCGGTTCAGCTCCGAGGAGCACCTGCGCAAGGTCATCGAACGGATCGTGTCCAAGGTGGGCCGCCGCATCGACGAATCCTCGCCATTGGTGGACGCCCGCCTGGAGGACGGTTCCCGTGTGAACGCGGTCATCCCGCCGCTGGCCGTAGGCGGCTCCTCCCTGACCATCCGAAAGTTCAGCAAAACCCCGCTGACCGTCCGCAACCTCATCGACTTCGGCACGCTGACGCCGGAAATGGCCGAGCTCCTGAACGCCTGCGTCAAAGCCAAGCTGAACATCATCGTCTCCGGCGGCACCGGTACGGGCAAGACCACACTCCTTAACGTCCTGTCCTCCTTCCTGCCGCACGACGAACGGATCGTCACCATCGAGGACGCCGTGGAACTGCAGATCCAGCAGGACCACGTGGTGCGGCTCGAAAGCCGGCCGCCCAACACCGAAGGCAAGGGCGAAGTTACCATCCGCGAACTCCTCCGTAACTCCCTCCGCATGCGCCCGGACCGGATCGTGGTGGGCGAGGTCCGCGGCGGTGAATCGCTGGACATGCTCCAGGCCATGAACACCGGCCACGACGGCTCCCTCTCCACCGTGCACTCCAACTCCCCCCGTGACGCCGTGGCCCGCCTGGAAACCCTGGTGCTCATGGCCGGCATGGACCTTCCATTGCGGGCCATCCGGGAACAGATCGCCTCCGCCGTGAACCTCATCGTCCAGATCTCCCGCCTCCGCGACGGCTCCCGCCGCATCACCCACGTCACGGAGGTCCAGGGCATGGAAGGCGACATCGTCACCCTCCAGGACGCCTTCGTGTTCGACTACTCTGCAGGCGTGGACGCACAGGGCCGGTTCATGGGCCGGCCGGTGGCCACCGGCATCCGGCCCCGCTTCATTGACCGGTTCGAAGACCTCGGCATCCACGTCTCCCCCGCCGTGTTCGCCACCCCGCTGGGTCCAGGCGCGAAGTAGGGACGGGCCCATGATCATCGCCATCGGAAGCGCCATCCTCCTCGCTGCCATCTGCCTGCTGGGCGTCGCGGTGCTTCTGCCGAGCGCCCCCTCGGTGCCGCTGGACCGCCGTCGTCCATTTGAACCCGAGCCGCCCTCCTCCCTGTCCCGCCTGGCACTCTCCGGCGTGAAATCCTTCGAACGGCTGCTGGCCGGCCGGAACGTCAAGCTGTTCTCCCGCCCGGAACTGGAAAACGCGGGCCTGCGGCTCAGCCAGGCCGAGTTCTTCCTGCTGGTGGGGATCGGCGCCTGCGTCGGCATGCTGGTGGGCCTGGTGACAGTAGGCCCCTTCATGGGACTGCTGCTCGCCCTGCTGGCACCCTTCGTGGGCAAACTGGTCCTCGGATTCCTGGCCGGCAAGCGCCGCACCGCCTTCGATAGCCAATTGGGCGACACGCTGCAGCTGCTCTCCGGCGGCCTGCGCGCCGGCCACAGCATCCTGCGCGCCATCGATGCCGCCGCGAACGAGTCGCAGAAGCCAACGTCCGAGGAGATGCGGCGGGTGATCACCGAGACCAGCCTCGGCCGTGACCTGCTCGCCGCCCTCAACGACACCGCCGACAGGATGAAGAACGAGGACTTCGTCTGGATCTCACAGGCCATCCAGATCAACCGCGAAGTGGGCGGCAACCTGGCCGAGGTGCTGGACCAGGTCAACGAGACCATCCGCGAGCGCGCGGAGATCAAGGGCCACATCAAGGCGCTGGCCGCGGAAGGCAAGTTCTCCGCCTACATCCTGATCGCCATGCCGTTCGGCATCGTGGCCATGTTGCTGGCCGTGAGCCCCAGCTACATGAACTCGATGTTCACCCATCCGCTGGGGTGGGTGATGATCGGTGCTTCCTTTGTCCTGATGACCATCGGTGCGCTGTGGATGCGCAAGATCATCGACCTGAAGTTCTGAGGACCCCATGAACCTCATCGTCCTGCTCTCAGTCCTGCTGGTCTGCCTCCCCCTGGGGGCCGTGGCCTGGTCCGTCCTCACGGTGGACAAGCAGGGCCGCGCGGCGGTCACCGACCTGCTCTCCCGTGGCGCCCCGCCCGTCGCAGTTGCACCCACCGGAGCGCCCGCACGGCTCGAAGCCCTGGGCCGGCGCCTTACTCCCCCGGCCTACGTCGCGTTCCTGGACCGCCTCCTGTCCCTCGCCGGACGCCCGGCCTCCATGCCGCTGGGAAAGGTGCTGGGATCCAAGCTCGCCCTCGGCCTGGCCGGGGTGGCCATGGGCGGCTACCTGGCCGCAATCGGCAGCAGTCCCCTGATGAAACTCGCCGGGATCTTCGTCCTGTTCCTTGGCTACTTCATCCCGGACCTGCTCCTCTACAGCAAGGGGCAGGAGCGGCAGAAGGCCATGCAGCTTGAACTGGCCAACACGCTTGACCAGATGCTGATCTCCGTGGAAGCAGGGCTTGGCTTCGAAGGCGCCATGGCCCGGGCCGGTGAGAACGGCAAGGGCCCGCTGGCCGAGGAACTGGTCCGCACCCTGCAGGACATGCAGGTGGGACGCAGCCGCCGCGAGTCCTACATCGCGCTGGCGGAACGGACCAGCATCCCGGAACTGCGCAGCTTCGTGCAGGCCGTGGTCCAGGCCGACACGTACGGCATCGCCATCAGCCGGGTCCTTAGGGTCCAGGCCAAGGTCATGCGGGTAAAGCGCCGCCAGCGGGCCGAGGAAAAGGCCATGAAGCTGCCGGTCATGATCCTTTTCCCGCTGCTGTTCTTTATCTTTCCGGTCCTCTTCATTGCCATCCTGGGACCGGCCGTGATCAACACCGTGGTGACCTTCAGCGCACAATAGACGATACTCAGTGCGGCGGCAAGGTTACCTCAAGGTTTACACAGAATGATAAGAAATTGGACGCCGAAGGAATTCCAGGAAGTAGCCTTGAACAATGCAGAGTCAACATCCCGGTTCCAGCGGAAAGAGCCCCGCTGCGGACTCCCCGCTGGCCGGGGTCACGTTGCCTGCAGCCCCCGGCCCGGCCGCAGGCGCGGCCCTCTCACTGGAAGCGGCTGCGCTCTTGCCGCTCATTGACGCAGCCGTGCTGGAGGAGCTCGAGGACGAGCTGGCCGGATCCGGACTGGCCCAACGCTTTGCCCGTGACTACGCCGCCATGTGGGACCTGCGCCTGGCCCGGCTGGGAACAGCCGTGGACAGCCAGGACGAGGCCTCGGCCCTGGATGCCGTCATCAGCCTGAAGATCAGCTCCGCCATGGTGGGCGGACTCCGGTTGGCCAGGCTCGCCGAACTCCTCGAAGGCCTGATCCGGCAGGGCGACTTCGTCCGGGGCCAGGCCATGATGGCCGGCGTGGCCCAGGACGGGGCACGGACGGTGTCCGAGCTGCAGTCGACCTACATTTTGGAAAAGGGCTGACCCCTAGGCGTCATCGGGACGGCGGGGCGCCAACCGGTACCCCACCCCGCGGACCGTCTGCAGCCAGCGCGGTGACAGCTGGTCCTCCTTGAGCTTGCGCCGCAGGTTTCCCACGTGGACCTCCACCGCCCGCTCGTCCGCCTCGCTGATGTATGTGTCCCGTTCATAGAAATCGCCCCGCACGGCCCTCACCAGGTCAGCCCTGGTGCAGACGGCACCGCCGCCCTTGAGCAGCACATGCAGCAGGTCGAATTCACTGCGGGTCAGCCCCAGCGGCTCACCCTTGACCTCCACGGTGCGTGTCCGGTGGTTCAGCAGGAGGCCGTTGTGCCGGAACACGCCGGTCTCGCCGTGCGTGTCAGGAACCGGCGCCTGTCCCAAACGGGCCGCCGCGTCCCCGGTTATCTCATGCCGGGGCCTGCGCATCATTGCCGCCACCCGCGCCCGGAGTTCCCTTGGCCTGAATGGCTTGGCGATGTAATCGTCCGCGCCAGTGTTCAGCGCCGAGAGCAGGTCCGGTTCCTCCGTCCTTCCGGTCAGCATCACCACATAGGCATTACTGAAATTCCGGATTCGCCGTAAAACCTCGAACCCGTCAATATCCGGGAGGCCGATATCGAGCGTTACAACGTTGGCCTGCTTGCTGCGGACCACCTCAACCCCGGCCCGCCCATCAACAGCTGTATGCACTTCGAAGCCCGCTTGGGTCAGTACGCCTTCAAGGAGGTTGCGTACATCCGCGTCATCTTCGATTACTACAGCTACACCAAGATCGTCCATTGCTATCCCTGCGCCAGGCGGAGATGGCCCCCCATTGGCCCAGCGCCAATGCCATTCCCGCTCCAACCATTTATACGCTACTAGTAAGCCCTGCTGATCACAGCTGTATTCGTCCGGAAAATTGAAAAGTCAATTATTATGACAAGACATGTGCACTATGGATGGGAAAGGGTAAGTACCGGGGTAAGGAAAGCAATTCAAAGACCCTGGCAGGGCCTGTAATCCAGTTGCGAAAGGGTACGAGTCAGAAACATGGCTGAGCCATTGTTCCACCGGGGGCCTGGCCGGTTCTTCCGCGAGCTGGGACCCCGCGCCCAGGTGGCGTTGTGCCAGCTCCCCCTCACCCTCGTAGTGCTGGTCCTGGCGGTGATTACACCGTTCGCATGGCCCTCCCTTCTGCACAGCCCGATATACGGCGCAGGGCTGGCACTCCATGGCATCCTGTTCCTTGCCTGCTTCCTGGTGCCCTGGGAGCGATTGCCGCACAAGCCGTACCTGGTGATCCCTGTGCTGGACTTTGCGGCGATCGCGTTCCTGCGCAACGGCGCGGCACCGCTCCTCCCGGGCCTGGCCGTCCTGGTGGTCTTTCCGGTCATCTGGCTCTCCGCGTCCGGAATGCTGGCACGGAGCAGCCTGGTGCTCAGCTTCCTGGGACCGTTCTTCATCATGGCCCCCTCGGCCGTGGACCACTTGCCCGCTGTCACGGCATCGGACCTCACCACGGTGGTTCTTTTTCCCGTGATGATGCTTGCTGTTTCGCTGGCCATCCGCTTCGCGAGCGTCAACCTGCGGCTGCAGCAGCGTGAACTGGCGGAGAAGGACCGGGAACTCCGGGACCTGCTGGCGGCAAGCCGGGAACGGGAAAAGCTGCTCGAAACCGTCCTGGACGCCACCGACGTCGGCATTGCCGCCGTCGACCGTTCCGGCCACTTCCTGGTGTCCAACAGCCGCCAGCGCAGCTTCCGCCGCGCCACAGGCGCTGACGAGGCCTTCCCCGGCCAGGGGCACCAGCTCATCTTCGGCCAGGACCGCCGCACCCTGCTTCCCCCGGACCGCAGGCCCATCAGCCGGGCCATGGCGGGGGAATCCTTCGCCGACTACCTGGTGTGGGCCGGTGAGGGGCCGGAGCAGCGCGCCGTCTCCACGGCGGCACGTCCGCTTGTCAGCGAGGATGGCCGGCTCACCGGGGCGGTGGTGGTTTACACCGATGTGACCGGCTGGGTGGAGTCCGTGGCCGCGAACCAGGAACTGGTCTCCAACGTCTCGCACGAGTTCAAGAACCCGCTGAACTCGATCATTGGCAACGTGGACCTGGTCCTGGATGAGGCGGACCTGCTGCCGCCGCCCCTGGCCCAGCGGCTCGTGGTGGTCCAGCGGAACGCGGAGCGGTTGATGGACCTCGTGGCCGACCTGACGGCTTCCGCCTCCACCACTTTGAATGTCCACCCCAAACGGACCGACCTGGCCAGCCTGGTGGAGACCAGCCTCAGTTCGGCCCAGGCCTCGGCACAGCGGTCCCACGTGGAGATCGCCGCCGATGTCCCCTCGCCCCTCTGGGCCTACGCCGACCCGCTCAGGATCGGGCAGGTCCTGGACAACCTGGTCTCAAACGCCATCAAGTACTCCCCCGGCGGCGGCAGGATCAGCATCAGCGCCACAGCGGACAGGCAGTGGGTTAGGCTGAGCGTCACGGACACCGGGATGGGCATGTCGCACGAGGACGCGGCACAGGTCTTCACCCGCTTCTTCCGGACGGAAGCGGCCCAGCAGGCGGCCATTCCCGGGGCGGGGCTGGGCCTGTCCATCACGCGGATGATCGTGGAGCGGCACGGCGGCAGCATCATGTGCGAGAGCGGCGAGGGCCAGGGCAGCACTTTCACGGTGACGCTGCCGGCGGATGGTCCACCTCCGTCGTTTTAGCAACGACGGGGGTCAGTGCTCGCGGACGGCCCGGGTCTGTTCGGCGCGGGCCAGCAGCTCGCTGTCCGACGGATATGCCACTTCCTCCAGCACCAGGGGATGCGGGGCCGCGAGGACAGACTTGGCATCCCGCTTCTGCAGCAGCAGCCGTTCGTACAGCCAGCCGGGTTCCTCCACGCCCTCCCCCACGTACAGGGCCGAGCCAATCAGCGCGCGCACCATGTTGTGGCAGAAGGCGTCGGCCTGGACGGTTGCCACGATGACGCCGTCCTCGCCGCGCCGGAACTCGAAGCGCTGCAGCTCGCGGATGGTGGTGGCACCTTCGCGCGGCTTGCAGAAGGACAGGAAGTTCTGCAAGCCCAGCAGCCGGGAGGATCCCTCGTTGAGTAGGTCCACGTCCAGCGGGTTTTTGTGCCACAGGGTGAAGTACCGCTCCAGGGGATCCCAGAGGGCAGGCCCGTCCGCGATCCGGTAGCTGTACCGCCGCCACAGCGCCGAAAAGCGTGCGTCAAAGCCGGCGGGTGCCGGCGAGATATCGTGGACCTCCACCGCGCCGTGCAGGTCGCCGAGGGCGCGGTTCAAGGCACCGCGGAGGCGCCGCAGCATGGCGACGGCGGGATCGAGTTCGTGCCCGCGCGGCAGTCCCAGCCACTCGGCTTCGGTGAGGTCCAAATGGACCACCTGGCCGCGGGCGTGCACGCCGGCGTCGGTGCGCCCCGCGACGGTGACCCGTACCTGGCGCCGGACCAGGAGCTCGATTGCTTCCTCCAGGACACCCTGGACGGTCCGCCGCCCCGGCTGGAGCGCCCACCCGCTGAACGGGCCGCCGTCGTACGAAAGGTCAAGCCGGATACGCAAAAACCCGCCGCCCCCTGGAACGGGGGCCGCGGGTTTTTGGTGGTTCACAGACCTAAGTCTATGCGAAGAGAATCAGCGAATTACTTCGCGTCCTTCTCCTCGGCTGCGGGAGCCTCGGCAGCTTCCTCAGCGGCCGGAGCCTCTTCGGTTGCAGCTTCTTCAGCAGCAGGTGCCTCGTCGGTTGCAGCAGCTTCCTCAGCGGCCGGAGCCTCTTCAGCGGGAGCTTCCTCGGCAGCCGGAGCAGCCTTGGCAGCAGCCTGGGTAGCCTCAGCTACGACGGCCTGCTTGGCGGAAACCGGCTCGAGGACCAGTTCGATGACAGCCATGGGAGCGTTGTCGCCCTTGCGGTTGCCGATCTTGGTGATGCGGGTGTAGCCGCCGTCGCGGTTCTCCACAGCCTGCGCAATGTCGGTGAACAGCTCGTGGACGACGCCCTTGTTGCTGATCAGGCCGAGGACGCGGCGGCGGGAAGCCAGGTCGCCACGCTTGGCGAAGGTCACCAGGCGCTCTGCGTACGGCTTCAGGCGCTTGGCCTTGGTCACCGTGGTGGTGATCCGCTTGTGCTCGAACAGGGATGAGGCCAGGTTCGCGAGCATCAGACGCTCGTGAGCCGGGCCGCCGCCGAGGCGCGGACCCTTAGTGGGGGTAGGCATAATTGTTTCTCCTCATGTGGAAGCCGTGGGCGGCACACCATGGTGCTGCCCGCCGGCCAAGGTCTGGTTTAGAGTTCGTCGTCGCCGAAAGCGGCGTCGTCCTCTTCGATTGCTGCGGCGCGTGCTGCGAGGTCAAAACCGGGAGGCGAGTCCTTGAGGGACAGGCCCAGTTCAACCAGCTTTGCCTTGACCTCGTCAATGGACTTTGCACCGAAGTTGCGGATGTCCATCAGGTCAGCCTCGGAGCGGGCAACGAGTTCACCCACGGTGTGGATGCCCTCACGCTTGAGGCAGTTGTAGGAACGGACGGTGAGGTCCAGATCCTCGATCGGCAGTGCCATGTCGGCTGCCAGGGCAGCGTCGGTGGGCGACGGGCCGATCTCGATACCTTCAGCTGCGGTGTTCAGCTCACGGGCCAGACCGAACAGTTCCACCAGGGTGGTGCCTGCGGAAGCAACGGCATCGCGCGGGGCGATGGCCTGCTTGGTCTCGACGTCGACAATCAGCTTGTCGAAGTCGGTGCGCTGCTCAACACGGGTTGCTTCCACGCGGAAAGTAACCTTCAGCACCGGCGAGTAGATGGAGTCAACCGGGATACGGCCGATCTCTGCGTCGCCGGACTTGTTCTGAGCTGCCGAAACGTAGCCGCGGCCGCGCTCGATGGTCAGTTCGAGTTCGAACTTGCCCTTCGAGTTCAGCGTGGCAATGTGCAGATCCGGGTTGTGGAATTCGACGCCGGCCGGCGGAGCGATGTCCGCGGCGGTGACGACTCCGGGGCCCTGCTTGCGCAGGTAAGCCACGACGGGCTCGTCGTGCTCGGAGGAAACCGACAGGCTCTTGATGTTAAGGATGATCTCGGTGACATCTTCCTTGACACCCGGAACCGTGGTGAACTCGTGCAGCACACCATCGATCCGGATGCTGGTTACGGCAGCACCGGGGATGGAGGAGAGCAGGGTACGGCGGAGGGAGTTTCCGAGGGTGTAGCCGAAGCCCGGTTCCAGCGGTTCAATGATGAAACGCGAACGGTTTTCGGAGACTACCTCTTCGGAGAGGGTGGGGCGCTGTGCAATGAGCACTTAGGTTTCCTTTCGGCGAGCATCCGCTATATGACGCAACACAGGTGGTGGAAATTCGGTCTGAAGACTTAACGCGCTGGGCTTGCCCGGACCATCACTGGTCCGGGCAAGCTCCTGCTGCGGAAAAGAATTAGACGCGGCGGCGCTTCGGCGGGCGGCAGCCGTTGTGCGCTGCGGGGGTGACGTCCTGGATGGAGCCAACCTCGAGGCCTGCGGCCTGCAGCGAACGGATGGCGGTTTCGCGTCCGGAACCCGGTCCCTTGACGAAAACGTCTACCTTGCGCATGCCGTGCTCCTGCGCACGCTTGGCAGCGGCTTCGGCAGCCATCTGCGCAGCGAACGGGGTGGACTTGCGCGAGCCCTTGAAGCCAACCTCACCGGAGGAAGCCCAGGAAATGACAGCGCCGGTCGGATCCGTGATGGAAACGATGGTGTTGTTAAAGGTGCTCTTGATGTGCGCCTGGCCAAGCGCGATATTCTTCTTGTCCTTCTTACGCGGCTTGCGAACCGCGCCACGAGTCTTCGGGGGCATTTTTTCTCCTACAGAAAGTTATTGGGGAAAGTCCGTAAATCCCGAGCGGGGATTTTAACGGGCCTTCTTCTTGCCGGCGACGGTACGCTTCGGGCCCTTGCGGGTACGTGCGTTGGTCTTCGTACGCTGACCGCGTACGGGCAGGCCCTTGCGGTGGCGCAGGCCTTCGTAGCTGCCGATTTCAACCTTGCGGCGGATATCTGCTGCTACTTCGCGGCGAAGGTCACCCTCAACCTTGTAGTTGCCTTCAATGTAGTCACGCAGCTCAACCAGCTGGGCGTCAGTCAGGTCCTTGACGCGGACGTCAGCGCTGATGCCAGTGGCAGCCAGGGTTTCGTGTGCACGGGTCTTGCCCACGCCGTAGATGTAAGTAAGCGCAATTTCCAGCCGCTTTTCGCGGGGAATGTCTACGCCAGCGAGACGAGCCATAGTGGCAGTACTCCTTGATAAACCGGAGGTCGTAGGCAGTACACCCGCACGTTCCGTGCGGCCCCAGCCTCCGACCGGGGGTTAGCTGTCCGGACTCTTTCGAGCTCAATGTTCCAGATCAGCTTGTGCTGCCTTTATTTACTTGCGTGGGTTAGCAACCCAGGATTTCCTTCAGGGAAGGAAATTAGCCCTGGCGCTGCTTGTGGCGCGGGTTCTCGCAGATCACCATGACCCGGCCATTACGGCGGATCACTTTGCACTTTTCGCAGATCTGCTTGACGCTCGGCTTGACCTTCATGGCGTTCCTTTGCGTGTAGCAGTTTGGTCAACTGGAGCAGCAGTCAGTTTGCACTGCCGCCGCCCAGCAATTTACTTGTAGCGGTAGACGATACGACCACGGGTGAGGTCGTACGGGCTCAGCTCCACCACTACGCGGTCCTCAGGGAGGATTCGGATGTAGTGCTGACGCATCTTTCCAGAGATGTGTGCCAGAACGATGTGCTTGTTGGTGAGCTCAACGCGAAACATCGCGTTAGGCAGCGCCTCGGTCACAACGCCTTCGATCTCAATGACCCCGTCCTTCTTGGCCATACCCTCCGCTAACTGTTGTTGCCGCAGCCCCGCCGGATAGCACCGGGCATGACCACGAACGTTTTTGTTGGATCGATTGCCGTCTCCAGGCCCAAAAGGGCGTGGCAGTCCAGACAACCAACAAACAACACTACCCTGTTGGCCGGTAAAAGTTAAATCGGCCATAGTAGCCTACGCGGTGCGGTACGCACCATATTCGCCGGCCGGAGTGCTCACGGCACCAGCCGCGGCCACGCCGTCCAGGATGGCCAAACGGACGACGTCGGCTGCCGCGCTTTGGAGCGTGATGAGACTGACCTGGCGGGCAGCGTCGTCGGAGCGGTCGAGTGCCACAGCACCGGTTGCCAGGCAGAAGACTGTGTCCCCGTCGGCCAGGGTATGGCTCGGGTTCAGCGCCCGGGCAATCCCGGCATGGGAAGCAGAGGCAGTCCTTTTACATTCGGCCACATCAAGAACGGCATTGGTGGCCACAACGACAAGAGTGGTGTTAAGGGGCGGCGGTTCAGTGGTCTCCACGGAGAACTGCACCGCTGGTTCAAACGGGAGTCCGAGTGCGTTGACTATGGCCAGGGCTCCGACCACAACCCCGTTCCCGAGCGTGGCCGACGCTGTGCCAACTCCCCCTTTATATTGCCCCCGGCCGATCAGTGCCCCGGTGCCGGCACCCACGTTGCCCCGTCCGGTGTCGTGGCCCTCCTTTTGTGCTGCCGCGGCGGCCGTTGCCGCGTAGCCCATGTCCGGCGTCGGCCGTGCGGCGAAGTTCCCGCCCCTGCCGAGGTCGAAGATGGCCGCGGCGGGGACTATGGGCACCACTCCCCCGGGAACGGCAAAGCCGCGGCCGTTTTCCTCGCACCAGCGCTGCGCGCCCGCAGCGGACGCCAGCCCATAGGCGCTGCCGCCCGTGAGGACCAGGGCGTCCACGGTGCCGACCAGGGTGGTGGGGTCAAGGGCGTCCGTTTCGTGCGTCGCCGGGCCGCCGCCCTGGACATCCACCGAGCCCACCGTGCCCGGCGGCGGCAGCACAACCGTAACGCCCGTCAGCCAGCCGTCCGTGTCCTTCTGGACGTGGCCCACGCGGATGCCCGGGACATCGGTAATGGTTCCCATGCCCCTATTGTCCCCTCCGCTGGCGCGCCCCTGCCGCAACGGCGAACTTTATGCGAGACTGCAATCAACACAGCGTTAACGGGCGACGAAGCCTTGGATAACAGTTCCCTGACAAGGGCATATGCGGGTTTCAGCCCCCTGACGGTCTGGTGTAGTAGTCCCTAGATCAAGCCAGGGCCGGCCACGAGCAGGCTCCCAACCCGGGAGAGACACGCATGACCCGTCAACTCGCCCAGCACCCCGCCACCCAACCCAAGAGGCCCCCGGGGCGTTCGGCAAAAGTTCCACGACGGCGGTGGACCGCAAGGACCCGCCGCGACTTCTTTGTTTTCCTTGCCATGGCGCTGCCCAACCTGGTGCTGATCGCCGTCTTCACCTACCGGCCGCTGTTCAGCAACATGTACTACTCCACGCTGGACTGGACCCTCGGTTCCCCCACCGCCAGCGTGGTGGGCTTCGCCAACTACGTCACCTTCTTCACCAGCAACGATGCCCCGAAAGTCCTGGGCACCACCGCAGTGTTCACGCTGGTGACGGTGGGCGGCTCCATGATCCTGGGCCTGCTGGTTGCGCTGGCCTTGAACGCGAAGGTCCGCGGCACCACGTTCGCGCGCTCCGCCGTCTTTGCCCCCTACGTCCTCTCCGGCGTCGGCGTGGGCCTGGTGTGGCTGTTCATTTTTGATCCGGGCTACGGCGTCCTGGCCTGGCTGCTCCGGGGCATCGGGCAGCAGAGCCCGCAGTGGATCAACGATCCCCAGCTGTCGCTGGTCATGGTGATCCTGGTTTACGTGTGGAAGAACCTGGGCTACTGCGCGGTGGTGTACCTCGCCGGGCTCCAGTCGCTTCCGCAGGAGGTCATGGAGGCGGCGTCCCTCGACGGTGCCAACGGGTTCCGCCGCTTCGTCAGCATCTCGCTGCCGCTGCTGTCCCCCACCACGTTCTTCCTCCTGATCACCACCATGCTCAGCTCGCTGCAGGCCTTCGACCTCATCCGGATCATGACACCCCTGGGCACCGGCACCAGCACCCTGATCTACGAGGCCTACCTCCAGGCCTTCGGGGCCTACAACAGGGCCGGCTACTCAGCGGCCATCTCGGTGGTCCTGTTTGCCATCCTCCTGGTGATCACCGTGCTCCAGCTGCGGTTCGTGGAACGAAAGGTTCATTACTCGTGACATCCCTATCACCGGTGAGCCCGGACCCCGCCGCCCCGGCCATCGCCGCACCGGATCCCGGCCTTCGCCGCGACCGGCCGTTCTCCCGGCGGAACCTTGTCCAGACCGTGGTGGGCGGCTACCTGCCGCTGCTGATCGCCACGCTGGTGGTGTTCCTGCCCCTCCTGTGGATGGTGCTCAGCTCCTTCAAGCAATCGGGCGAAATCGTCACCACCGACCTGAAGATCCTTCCGGAAAGCCTGAACCTGGAGAACTACCGGACCGCCATGACTACGGTCCCCTTCGGGCAGTTCTTCCTGAACAGCACCATCGTCACCCTGTCAGGGGCAACCATCAAGGTGCTCCTGGCCATCCTGACGGCGTACGCCCTGGTCTTTGTCCGCTTCCCGTTCCGGAACTTCATCTTCCTGCTGATCCTGGTGGCCCTCATGGTGCCGCCGCAGGTATCCATCCTGCCCAACTTCATCCTGATCGCTGGGATCGGCGGGAAGAACACCCTGTGGGGCATCATCCTGCCCGGCCTTGGCACCGCGTTCGGCACGTTCCTGCTGCGGCAGCACTTCCGTACCCTGCCCGCCTCCATTCTCGAATCTGCAGAGATGGACGGTGCCGGCCACTGGCGCCGGCTGTGGCAGATCGTGGTCCCCGTCTCCGTGCCTTCCATTGCCACGGTGGCCCTGGTGACCATCGTGACCGAATGGAACGACTACATCTGGCCGCTGATCATCACGGACCGGCCGGAAACCATGACCTTGCCGGTCGGCCTCACCCTCCTGCAGAACAACGAGAGCAACGCCGCCGGCTGGGGTGTCCTCATGGCCGGGGCAGTCCTGGTCATCGTCCCCATCCTGATCATCTTCGCGGCCCTGCAGCGCTACATCGTGGCGGGCCTCACCCAAGGCAGCGTGACCGGCTAAGCCGCCGGCCGCCGTCGTAGTACCCAACCTCCAAGTACTCCCCCTTCCGCAGGCAACAACCGAAAGGAACTGTCATGACACTTCACCTGGACCGGAGGCACTTCCTGGGCCTGGCAGGGCTCACCGCCTCTGCCGCAGCCCTGGCCGCATGCGGCGGACCTTCTACAAGCGGCGGTGGACAGGCGACGTCCCAGGCGGCCGATATCGACTTCAGCGGCGTGAAGCCCGCTGCCAAGATCGACTTCTGGTCCAGCCACCCCGGACAGTCCCAGGATGTGGAAAAGAGCCTGATCGAGAAGTTCCAGGCCAAGAACCCGGGCATCGCCGTCAACCTGGTCACCGCCGGCGCCAACTACGAGGAAATCGCCCAGAAGTTCCAGACCGCACAGGCAGCCAAGTCCGGCCTCCCGGGTGTCGTTGTCCTTTCCGACGTGTGGTGGTTCCGGTACTACACCAACGGCAGCATCATTCCGGTGGACAGCCTGACCAAGCAGCTGAACATGAAGATGGACGACTTCCAGCAGTCACTGGTCAATGACTACAAATACGACGGCAAGCAGTGGGCCCTGCCCTACGGCCGGTCAACGCCGCTGTTCTACTACAACAAGGACCACTTCGCGGCAGCCGGAATCCCGGACCGGGCTCCCAAGACCTGGCAGGAATTCGGCGAGTGGGCACCCAAGCTGAAGGCAAGCTCCGGCGCCCAGTACGCCTACATCTATCCGGCTCTGGCCGGCTATGCGGGCTGGACCCTGCAGAACATGCTCTGGGGCTGGGGCGGTGGCTGGTCCAAGGAATGGGACATCACCTGCGACTCCGCCGAATCCGTCGCCGCGCTGCAGTGGGCCCAGGACTCGATCTACAAGGACAAGTGGGCGGGTGTCTCGTCCAAGGAAGCGGCCGACGATTTCTCCGCAGGCCTGACCTCGGCCACCATCGCCTCCACGGGCTCGCTGCTGGGCATCCTGAAGTCGGCCAAGTTCAACGTGGGTGTTGGCTTCCTGCCCGGCGGCCCCAAGGCGACCTCCAACGTCTGCCCCACGGGTGGTGCAGGCCTGGGCATCCCCAGCGGCATTTCCAAGGAGGAACAGCTGGCCGCCGGGATGTTCCTGGACTTCGTCACCCAACCGGAGAGCACCGCGGAGTTCTCCGCCGCCACCGGCTACATGCCCACCCGCAAGTCGGCCGACATGAAGGCGGTCCTGGCCAAGACGCCGCAGATCCAGACCGCAGTGGACCAGCTCGCGGTGACCAAGGTCCAGGACAACGCCCGCGTGTTCCTGCCGGGTGCTGACCAGGAGATGGCAAAGGCCGCTGCGAAGATCCTCACCCAGCAAGGCGACGTCAAGTCCACCATGACGGACCTGAAGACCACCCTGCAGGGTATCTACGACCGGGACGTGAAGCCGAAGCTGAAGTCCTAGCCGCTGTCGAAACGCAAAAGCCCTGGCGGGACCCGGATCCGGGTCCTGCCAGGGCTTTTGTGCGTCACGCAGGAAAATGCGCGTCGAAGAAGGGGAAGCGTGTCCCCTTAGGGAATCGGCACCGGGGTGACGCCCAGGGGCACCAGGTGCTCCGCACCGCCGTCGGGCGCCGACAGCACCCAGATGCCCTTCTCGTGCACTGCCACGGAGTGCTCCCACTGGCAGGAGCGCTTCCCGTCGGTGGTTACCACGGTCCAGTCATCCTCCAGGACTGCGGTCTCGATGCCGCCCCGGACCAGCATGGGTTCAATGGCAAGGCACAGGCCCGGCTTGATCTTGGGGCCGCGGTGGTTGGTGCGGTAGTTCAGGACGTCCGGGGCCATGTGCATCTCGGAGCCGATGCCGTGGCCCACGTAGTCCTCCAGGATGCCCAGCGGCTTGCCGGGGACGGAGGAGACGTAGTCGTCAATGGCGGCGCCGATGTCCCCAACGTGCGAACCGCCGGCCAGAGCGGCGATCCCCCGCCACATGGCGGCCTGGGTGACGTCCGAGAGGCGCTGGTCCTCGGGGTCCGCTGTTCCCACGATCACCGTGCGCGCGGAATCCGAGTGCCAGCCGTTGACGATCGCGCCGCCATCGATGGAGATGATGTCGCCGTCCTGCAGGACGCGGCTGCCCGGAATGCCGTGCACCACTTCCTCATTGACGGACGTGCAGATGGTCGCCGGGAAGCCGTGGTAGCCCAGGAAGTTGGACTTGGCGCCTGCCTCGTTGAGGACGGCGGCGAAGACATCGTCCAGGTGCTTGGTGGTGACCCCCGGCACCGCGGCGGCAACGGCGGCATCCAGTGCACGGCTGAGGACCAGGCCGGCCTCGTGCATGGTGCGCATCTGGGCGTTGTTCTTGTATTCGATGCGGGGCTGGCCGAAGGCCATGATGTTTCCTTTCAAATGGCTGAGGCTCCTCCCGGATGCCGGGAGGAGCCTCGATAAAACCGGGCGCCTTGGGTCAGGCGGCCTGTGCGGCCTTGATGGCCTGCATCACGCGGTTGGTAACTTCGTCGATCGGACCGATTCCGTCAACCTTGGTGAGGATGCCGCGGTCGGCGTACTTCGCCACCACAGCTTCGGTCTGCTCGTGGTAGAGGTCCAGGCGGTGGCGGATGACGGCTTCGTTGTCGTCGCTCCGGCCCGTTTCCTTGGCCCGGCCCAGAAGGCGGTGTACCAGCTCCTCGTCGTCGGCAGTCAGCTGCAGGACCACGTCGAGCTTCTCGTCGCCGTCGGCGAGGATCTCGTCCAGGTAGTCCACCTGCGCGGTGGTGCGCGGGTAGCCGTCCAGCAGGAAGCCGTTCTCGACATCGGACTCGTTCAGGCGGTCACGGACCATCTTGTTGGTCACGCTGTCCGGGACGAAGTCACCGTTGTCCATGTACTTCTTGGCCTCGACGCCGAGCGGGGTTTCGCCCTTCACGTTGGCACGGAAGATGTCGCCGGTGGAGATGGCCACAACGCCAAGGCGTTCCGAAATCCGCTCCGCCTGCGTTCCTTTTCCGGAACCGGGAGGTCCAATAATCAGCATTCTCGTCATCGCAAAAGCCCTTCGTAGTGACGTTGTTGTAGCTGCGCATCAATCTGCTTTACGGTCTCCAACCCAACGCCCACCATGATCAGGATCGAGGTGCCACCGAACGGGAAGTTCTGGTTTGCGTTGATCAGCACGAGTGCCACCAGCGGGATCAGTGCCACGAAGCCCAGGTAGAGGGCGCCGGGCAGGGTGATCCGTGAGAGCACGTACTGCAGGTAATCAGCGGTCGGCCTGCCGGCGCGGATACCTGGGATGAAGCCGCCGTACTTCTTCATGTTGTCTGAGACTTCTTCAGGGTTGAAGGTAATCGCGACGTAGAAGTAGGTGAAGAACACGATCAGGACGAAATAAACCGCCATGTAGATCGGGTGGTCACCGCGGGTGAGGTTGTTGTTGATCCACTCAACCCACGGTTGCATTGGCTCGCCGTTCCGGGGCTGGTTGAACTGAGCGATCAGCCCGGGAATGTAGAGCATGGAGGAAGCGAAGATCACCGGGATGACACCGGCCATGTTCACCTTGATGGGAATGTAGGTACTGGTGCCGCCC
Organism: Arthrobacter sp. NicSoilC5; assembly: GCF_019977395.1. Classification (NCBI taxonomy): domain Bacteria; kingdom Bacillati; phylum Actinomycetota; class Actinomycetes; order Micrococcales; family Micrococcaceae; genus Arthrobacter; species Arthrobacter sp. NicSoilC5. The sequence continues at coordinate 1,676,063 of NZ_AP024660.1, forward strand.
ACAGTGCGACGTCCGATCATCCGCTTGGCGTACTGCACCGGGATGCGGCGCTGTGACTGCTCGACGAAGACCACCAGGGCCACGGTGAGCAGACCCACCACCAGGACCAGGAAGAAGGTTCCCGGTCCCTGCGAGGTCCAGATGGCACCCAGGGAGGTGGGGAACTGGGCTGCGATGGAGGTAAAGATGAGCAGCGACATGCCGTTGCCCACGCCCTTCTCCGTGACGAGTTCGCCCATCCACATGATCAGGCCGGTGCCTGCCGTGAGCGTGATGATGATCAGGATGGTGGTGATGATGCTGCTGTCAGGGATCACCGGCAGCTGGCAGCCGGGAAGCAGCTGCCCTGAGCGGGCCAGGGACACCAGCGTAGTGGCGTTGAGCAGGCCCAGGGCGATGGTGAGGTAACGGGTGTACTGGGTCAGCTTGGACTGTCCCGACGCGCCCTCTTCGTAAAGCTGCTGGAACCGGGGAATGACCACCCGGAGCAGCTGCACGATGATGCTGGCCGTGATGTAGGGCATGATGCCCAGGGCGAAGATGGACACCTGGAGCAACGCGCCGCCGCTGAAGAGGTTAACGAGCTGGTACAGCCCGCCGGCGGTCTGACCGTTCTGCAAGCATTGCTGGACATTCTGGTAGTTCACACCGGGCGAGGGAATGAAAGCACCCAAGCGGAAGATGGTGATGATTCCCAGCGTGAACAACAACTTGCGTCGCAGATCAGGCGTGCGAAAGGCCCGGCCAAATGCGCTAAGCAAGCGTCCTCCTGTGGTGTCAATAAGGGTGGGGGTGGCGGAATTTGATAAATCCCGACATCCGAGTCTAACGGGTCTATGTGCCGAGCGAACAATCCGGGCCGGCCGGCATGCGCCGGATGGCAGGAATTGTTCGCCAGGCGGATACGAAAAACTCCCGGTATCCGGGGCCGAAGCCCGCGGATACCGGGAGTTTTACAGCTGGCGCCGTCCTTTACAGGGCGGTGGTGCTTCCGCCTGCTGCAGCAATCTTTTCGGCGGCGCTGGCCGAGAATGCGTGGGCGGTGACGTCAACCTTGACGGTGATGTCGCCGGTGCCCAGCACCTTGACGGGCTGGTTCTTGCGAACGGCACCCTTTTCGACCAGGTTCTCCACGGTGACTGCGCCACCTTCCGGGAACAGCTCGTTGAGCTTGTCCAGGTTTACCACCTGGAACTCGACCCGGAACGGGTTCTTGAAGCCACGCAGCTTGGGCAGGCGCATGTGCAGCGGCAGCTGGCCGCCGGCAAAGCCAGCCTTCACCTGGTAGCGGGCAGCCGTACCCTTGGTACCACGGCCGGCGGTCTTACCCTTGGATGCCTCACCACGACCAACACGGGTCTTGGCGGTCTTGGCACCCGGTGCGGGACGCAGGTGGTGAACCTTCAGGGCGTTCTGCTTCTCAGCAGCCTGCGCCTTATCAGCAGTGTTCTCTGCCATTTACTTCGCCTCCTCTACCTTTACCAGGTGCGGAACCGTGTTGAGCATTCCAACGGTTACGGCGTCGGCGGTGCGGACAACAGTGTGTCCGATCCGCTTCAGGCCGAGGGACCGCAGGGTGTCGCGCTGGTTCTGCTTGCCGCCAATGGCGGACTTGATCTGAGTGATTTCCAACTGAGCGTCCGAGGGGACCAGGTTCTTAGCCAAGACTAAACACCTGCCTTCGGAGCCAGGAGGGCCTTCACCAACGCTGCCGGAGCGATCTCGTCCAGCGGCAGGCCGCGGCGTGCTGCCACTGCTGCCGGCTCTTCGAGGCGCTTCAGGGCATCAACGGTCGCGTGAACGATGTTGATGGCGTTGGAGGAACCGAGCGACTTGGAGAGGATGTCGTGGATGCCCACGCACTCCAGTACTGCACGGACCGGACCACCGGCGATAACACCGGTACCGGCGGAAGCCGGACGCAGCATTACGACGCCGGCAGCGGCTTCACCCTGAACGCGGTGCGGGATGGTGTTGCCAACGCGGGGAACGCGGAAGAAGGACTTCTTGGCCTCTTCAACGCCCTTGGCGATAGCAGCGGGAACTTCCTTGGCCTTGCCGTAGCCCACGCCGACCATGCCGTTACCGTCACCAACGACGACCAGTGCGGTGAAGCTGAAGCGACGACCACCCTTGACGACCTTGGAGACGCGGTTGATGGTGACAACGCGCTCTACGAACTGGTTCTTTTCGGCTTCACGGCCACCGTCGCGGCCGCCACGGCCACCGCGGTCGCCGCGGCCCTGGCCACGGTCGCCACGCTCGCCGCGACGGGCGCCACCACGGCGGTCCTCGGCAGCGGGGGCAGTGGTCTCAGCAGCTGCGGCTTCGGGCGCCTTCTGATCTGCAGACACAGTGTCCTTTTCCTTGTTTGCTTCGGTCACAGTGACAGCCCACCTTCGCGTGCACCGTCAGCGACGGCGGCGATCCGGCCGTGGTACTTGTTACCACCACGGTCGAACACAACAGCCTCGACGCCGGCAGCCTTGGCACGTTCGGCAACGAGCTCGCCAACGCGCTTGGCCTTGGCAGTCTTGTCACCGTCGAATGCACGAAGGTCAGCTTCCAGAGTGGACGCGCTTGCTACGGTCTGGCCAATGGTGTCATCGACAACCTGGACAAATACGTGGCGTGCGGAGCGGTTGACCACCAGGCGGGGGCGGACAGCCGTACCGGAAATGCGCTTGCGGATACGAAGCTGGCGGCGGCTGCGACCAGCAGCCTTGCTCTTGTTCGTACGCTTCTTGTTAATGGAGATGGCCATGGTTACTTACCAGCCTTTCCGACCTTGCGGCGGATAACTTCGCCGGCGTAACGGATGCCCTTGCCCTTGTACGGGTCAGGCTTCCGCAGCTTGCGAATGTTGGCAGCGACCTCGCCGACCTGCTGCTTGTTGATACCTGAGACAGAGAGCTTGGTCGGTCCCTCTACTGCAAAGGTGATGCCGGCCGGAGCCGAAACGTTGACCGGGTGGCTGTAGCCCAGAGCGAACTCAAGGTCAGATCCCTTGGCCTGAACGCGGTAACCGGTACCGACGATTTCAAGCTTCTTCTCGTAGCCTGCGGTGACGCCCTGGATCATGTTGGCGATCAGGGTGCGGGTCAGGCCGTGGAGCGAACGGGAGGCGCGCTCGTCGTTCGGGCGGCTGACGGTCAGGGTGTTCTCGTCCAGGGCAACCTCGATGGGGCTGGCCACAGTGTGGGTCAGCTCCCCCTTGGAACCCTTGACGCTGACGACAGAGCCGTCAACCTTGACCTCAACGCCGGCAGGAACGGTGATGGGGAGACGTCCAATACGTGACATTATTCTCTTCCTTTCCCGTTACCAGACGTACGCGAGGACTTCGCCGCCCACGCCCTTCTTGCCGGCCTGCTTGTCAGTCAGGAGGCCGGAAGAGGTGGACAGGATAGCGATACCCAGGCCACCGAGCACGTGCGGGAGGTTAGTGGACTTCGCGTAAACGCGGAGGCCCGGCTTGGAGATGCGGCGTACACCGGCGATGGAACGCTCGCGGTTCGGACCGAACTTGAGGTCCAGGGTCAGCTTCTTGCCAACCTCAGCGTCCTCTTCCTTCCAGCCGGCGATGAAACCTTCGGCCTTGAGGATGTCGGCAACGCGTGCCTTGAGCTTGCTGTAAGGCATAGACACGGAGTCGTGGTATGCCGAGTTTGCGTTACGCAGGCGCGTAAGCATATCTGCGACAGGATCTGTCATTGTCATGTGGGCTCATGCCCTTCCTCATAACGGTTTCCGCCGTTCCATTCCCTGGGGAGCGGAGCGGCCGGACCTTTTACGTAGTTAATTAAGCTTCGGTTTTGAACGGGAAACCAAGCGCCTTGAGCAGCGCGCGGCCTTCGTCATCGGTCTTGGCAGTGGTGACAACCGTGATGTCCATACCGCGGACGCGGTCGATCTTGTCCTGGTCGATTTCGTGGAACATAACCTGCTCGGTCAGACCGAAGGTGTAGTTGCCGTTGCCATCGAACTGCTTGCCGCTGAGGCCGCGGAAGTCGCGGATACGGGGCAGAGCCAGGGTGACCAGGCGGTCCACGAATTCCCACATGCGGTCGCCACGCAGGGTAGCGTGTGCACCGATGGGCATGCCTTCGCGCAGCTTGAACTGTGCGATCGACTTGCGGGCCTTGGTAACCTGCGGCTTCTGGCCGGTGATCTGGGTGAGGTCGCGGACAGCGCCGTCGATCAGCTTGGAGTCCTTGGCGGCATCTCCAACACCCATGTTCACAACAACCTTCACCAGACGGGGTACCTGGTTCACGTTCTCGTACTTGAATTCATCCTGGAGCGTTGCCTTGATGGATTCGGCGTACTTGGTCTTCAGACGAGGAACGATCTTCGTTGCCGGAGTCTCGAGAGTCTCAGTCATTAGATGTCCTTCCCGGAGCTCTTGGACACGCGGATACGGACGGTCTTCTTGACACCGTTCTTCTCCACAGTGTCGAGGCGGAAGCCCACACGGGTCGGCTTCTTGGTCGACGGGTCAACCAGGGCCACGTTCGAAATGTGGATCGGGGCCTCTACGACCTCGATGCCGCCTGTCTTGGTGCCGCGCTGCGACTGTCCAACACGGGTGTGCTTGGTGACGCGGTTGATACCCTCAACCAGCACGCGGTTGGTGTCGGTGAAGACGCGCAGAACCTTGCCCTGCTTGCCACGGTCGCCGCCGCGCTCAGCCTTGGCGCCAGTGATGACCTGAACCAGGTCACCCTTCTTGATCTTTGCAGCCATGGACTAGAGCACCTCCGGAGCCAGAGAAACAATCTTCATGAACTTCTTGTCACGCAGTTCACGACCAACCGGTCCGAAGATACGGGTACCGCGGGGGTCACCGTCGTTCTTCAGGATCACAGCTGCGTTCTCGTCAAACTTGATGTAGGAACCATCCGCACGGCGGCGTTCCTTCTTGGTACGGACGATGACGGCCTTGACCACATCGCCCTTCTTTACGTTGCCGCCCGGGATTGCATCCTTGACGGTGGCGACAATGACGTCACCGATGCCTGCGTAGCGACGGCCAGATCCACCGAGAACGCGAATGGTAAGGATTTCCTTAGCACCCGTGTTGTCGGCGACCTTGAGTCGCGACTCCTGCTGAATCACTATTTACTCCTTGCGTCGCGCCGGTTCTCAGGCCGTGATGTTGCTACGGAATGAGCCTTGCGGAACGGTTGATCGGGGTGTCTCTTGACCTGCCTGGATTTTGCCAGACCAGGCCTAAACGCCCGTGCCAGAAGCAGTTGCTCCCACCCGGTCCGGGACGGATCCCGGGCGCACAGGGGCACTATGCTGTGGCACGCTTGTTTACGAGGTTGATGATGGCGCGCGAAAGGCGCCATACAAACTCAATATCCTAGCATGTTTTCCGCCAGTCCCCATATCACCGCCGTCCCCTGCCCGGCAAGACGGACGACGGCGTGATGCAGGGCAGCCTTTCCGCCCGCCCGGGGTGCCGCTCCCCCGCCAGCACAACGCCCCATCACTTCCTGCAGCAAAACAACCAACGCCCGATCACCTCCAGCAGCAAAACAACCAACGCCCGATCACCTCGAGGCCTACCGGCAACGGGAAGTGATGGGGCGTCGCCGAAAAGGCGGTAATAAGTGATGGGGCGTCGCCGAAAAGGCGGTGATAAGTGATGGGGCGTTTGTGAAGGACGGACGACGGCGTGACGCAGGGCAGCCTTTCGGCCCGCCCGGGGTGCCGCTCCCCCGCCGGGCCAGGCGCCGCCGTCGTCCGCTTCACTCAAAAGCTGCCTGGCGTGACGCCCGCGTTAAGCGAGGAAGCCCCCGCTCCCGGAAGGGAGCAGGGGCTTCCAGCGAAGCAGCAGGTGCTACTTGGCCTTTTCGAGGATTTCCACGAGCCGCCAATTCTTGGTGGCGGACAGCGGACGGGTCTCGGCGATGACAACGAGGTCGCCGATGCCGGCGGTGTTCTCTTCGTCGTGTGCCTTGACCTTGGAGGTGCGGCGGATGACCTTGCCGTACAGTGCGTGCTTCACGCGGTCTTCAACCTCGACAACGATGGTCTTTTCCATCTTGTCGGAGACCACGTAACCGCGACGGGTCTTGCGGTAACCGCGCTGCCCAGCCTTGGCTTCGGTAGCAGTTTCGGTCACGTTCTGGTCCTTTTCACTCACTTGGCGTCCTCCTCGGTCTCAGCCTTTTCAGCCTTTTCGGCCTTCTTGGTTGAAGCCTTCTTGGACTTCTTCTCTTCCTTGGCTTCCACAACCGGTGCGGCAACCTCGGCACGAATGCCCAGCTCGCGTTCGCGGAGAACGGTGTAGATGCGTGCGATGTCCTTCTTTACCGCGCGCAGGCGACCGTGGTTCTCCAGCTGTCCGGTGGCGGACTGGAAACGCAGGTTGAACAGCTCTTCCTTGGCCTTGCGGAGTTCTTCAACGAGACGCTCGTTGTCGAAACCGTCCAGCTGTGCGGGAGCCAGATCCTTGGATCCTACTGCCATTTCTATTCACCACCCTCGCGACGCACAATGCGTGCCTTCAACGGCAGCTTGTGGATTGCCAGGCGCAGGGCCTCGCGAGCTACCTCTTCATTGACACCGGAGAGTTCGAACAGAACCCGGCCCGGCTTGACGTTGGCGACCCACCATTCCGGTGAACCCTTACCGGAACCCATGCGGGTTTCGGCAGGCTTCTTGGTCAGCGGACGGTCCGGGTAAATGTTGATCCAGACCTTACCGCCACGCTTGATGTGGCGGGTCATTGCGATACGAGCGGACTCGATCTGACGGTTGGTGACGTATGCCGGGCTCAGGGCCTGGATGCCGTACTCACCGAAGGAGACCTGGGTGCCGCCCGTAGCAGCGCCGGAACGACCCGGGTGGTGCTGCTTACGGTGCTTTACTCGACGTGGGATAAGCATTTAAGCCTGTCCTCCTTCTGCAGCAGCAGGTGCTGCTTCAACTGCCGGTGCTTCGGCAGCAGGAGCTGCTTCAGCGGCCGGACGGTCGTTGCGACGGCGGCGGTCACCGCGGTCAGCGCCACCCGGGCGGCCGGGACGCTCGCCACGGCCGCCGCGGGACGGTGCGGCAGCAGCCTGTGCAGCCAGTTCCTTGGCGGTGACGTCACCCTTGTAGATCCAGACCTTCACACCGATGCGGCCGAAGGTGGTCTTGGCTTCGTAGAAGCCGTAGTCGATGTTCGCGCGCAGGGTGTGCAGGGGCACACGGCCTTCGCGGTAGAACTCCGAGCGGGACATTTCAGCGCCACCCAGACGGCCCGAGCAGGCGATACGGATGCCCTTGGCACCTGCACGCTGTGCGGACTGCATGGCCTTCTTCATCGCACGGCGGAATGCCACGCGGGAAGTCAGCTGCTCTGCAACGCCCTGGGCCACAAGCTGGGCCTCCATCTCGGGGTTCTTGACCTCGAGGATGTTCAGCTGGACCTGCTTGCCGGTGAGCTTTTCGAGCTCGCCGCGGATGCGGTCTGCTTCTGCTCCACGGCGGCCGATGACGATGCCGGGACGGGCCGTGTGGATGTCCACGCGGACGCGGTCACGGGTGCGCTCGATCTCGACCTTGGCGATGCCGGCGCGCTCCATGCCCGTGGACATGAGCTGGCGGATGCGGATGTCTTCGCGAACGAAGTCCTTGTACCGCTGGCCGGCCTTGGTGCTGTCAGCGAACCAGTGCGATACGTGATCGGTGGTGATGCCGAGTCGGAACCCGTGCGGGTTTACTTTCTGTCCCACTTAGCGAGCCTCCTCTTTCTCCGGGGTAGCGACTACCACGGTGATGTGGCTGGTGCGCTTCTTGATCTGAAATGCACGACCCTGGGCACGCGGCTGGAACCGCTTCATGGTCGGGCCTTCATCAACAAACGCTTCGCTGATGATGAGGTCGCCTTCGTCAAACGCCACGCCGTCGCGGTCCGCGAGGACCCGGGCGTTGGAGATTGCTGACTGAACTACCTTGAATACCGGCTCCGAAGCTGCCTGCGGGGCAAACTTCAGAATTGCCAGAGCCTCATTCGCTTGCAATCCACGAACAAGGTTGACGACGCGCCGGGCCTTCATAGGCGTTACGCGGATGTGGCGCGCAATTGCCTTGGCTTCCATTGCTTTCCTTCTCTCGTCTTTGACGTAAACGCAGGCGCCTAGCGGCGCTTGCCCTTACGGTCGTCCTTGACATGGCCGCGGAATGTCCGCGTGGGAGCGAATTCGCCGAGCTTGTGCCCGACCATCGACTCAGTGACAAACACCGGGATGTGCTTGCGTCCGTCGTGTACGGCGATCGTGTGTCCGAGCATGTCGGGGATGATCATCGAACGGCGGGACCAGGTCTTGATGACGTTCTTGGTGCCCTTTTCGTTTTCCCTGGCTACCTTCACAAAGAGGTGCTGGTCAACGAAAGGACCTTTTTTCAGGCTGCGTGGCATGTGTCCAGGCTCCTATCGCTTGTTCTTGCCAGTACGACGGCGACGCACAATAAGCTTGTCGCTCTCTTTGTTGGGGCGGCGGGTGCGGCCTTCCCGCTTACCGTTCGGGTTGACGGGGTTACGTCCACCGGACGTCTTACCCTCGCCACCACCGTGCGGGTGGTCAACCGGGTTCATGGCGACACCACGGACGGTCGGGCGAACGCCCTTCCACCGCATACGGCCGGCCTTGCCCCAGTTGATGTTCGACTGCTCGGCGTTGCCGACCTCGCCGACGGTTGCGCGGCAGCGCACGTCAACGTTGCGGATTTCGCCTGAAGGCAGACGCAGCTGGGCGAAGCGGCCTTCCTTGGCAACAAGCTGGATCGATGCGCCGGCGGAGCGGCCCATCTTGGCGCCGCCACCCGGACGCAGTTCAACTGCGTGGATGACAGTACCCACCGGGATGTTGAGCAGGGGCAGGTTGTTACCGGGCTTGATGTCAGCACCGGCACCTGCCTCGACAACGTCACCCTGGGAGAGCTTGTTGGGAGCGATGATGTAACGCTTGGTGCCATCAACGTAGTGCAGGAGGGCGATGCGAGCCGTGCGGTTCGGATCGTACTCGATTTCGGCAACGCGGGCGTTGACGCCGTCCTTGTCGTGGCGACGGAAGTCGATCAGACGGTACTGGCGCTTGTGTCCGCCACCCTTGTGACGGGTGGTGATCTTACCGGAGTTGTTACGGCCGCCCTTTTTGGGCAGCGGACGTACCAACGACTTTTCCGGCGTCGACCGCGTAATTTCGGTGAAGTCCGCTACGCTCGAGCCACGACGGCCCGGGGTAGTCGGCTTGTACTTACGGATTCCCATAATTTATTTCCTCGTTAAAGTGGTCTCCGCTACGCGAGCGGACCGCCGAAGATGTCGATGGTGCCTTCTTTGAGGGTGACAATCGCACGCTTGGTGTTCTTGCGGGTACCCCATCCGAATTTGGTGCGCTTGCGCTTACCGGCACGGTTGATGGTGTTGATCGATTCGACCTTGACGGAGAAGATCTTCTCCACGGCCAGCTTGATCTCGGTCTTGTTCGAACGGGGGTCCACCAGGAAGGTGTACTTGCCCTCGTCGATCAGGCCGTAGCTCTTTTCCGACACGACGGGTGCAAGCACGACGTCGCGGGGATCCTTGATGGTGGCTGCACTCACTTGGCATCCTCCTCGTTCTTAGCTGCCTTAGCGGCAACGAATGCGTCGTAGGCAGCCTTGGTGAAGACAACGTCATCAGAGACGAGAACGTCGTAGGTGTTCAGCTGGTCTGCGTACAGAACGTGAACGCCGGCGAGGTTGCGCACGGACAGTGCAGCAACGTCGTTATCGCGCTCGATGACGACCAGCAGGTTCTTGCGGTCGGAAACACCGCGGAGCGTTGCCAGTGCGGTCTTGGCGGAGGGCTTGGTGCCTTCAACCAGTTCTGCGACAACGTGGATGCGACCGTTGCGGGCCCTGTCAGACAGTGCGCCGCGCAGTGCAGCAGCAATCATCTTCTTGGGGGTGCGCTGGCTGTAGTCACGCGGGGTCGGACCGTGGACAATGCCACCGCCGGTCATGTGAGGAGCACGGATGGAACCCTGACGGGCGCGGCCGGTACCCTTCTGCTTGAACGGCTTGCGTCCTGCACCGGAAACTTCAGCGCGGGTCTTGGTCTTGTGGGTACCCTGGCGTGCAGCAGCGAGCTGGGCAACGACGACCTGGTGCAGCAGCGGCACGTTGGTCTGAACGTCGAAGATCTCTGCAGGCAGGTCAACCTGGACAGTGTTAGCCATTGAACTAGGCTCCCTTCACGGCGGTGCGTACGAAGACGACCTGGCCGCGGGCGCCGGGGACGGCACCCTTGATCAGGAGCAGCGACTTCTCGACGTCAACCGCGTGGACCGTGAGGTTCAGCGTGGTGTGACGAACGGCGCCCATGCGGCCGGCCATTTTCATGCCCTTGAAGACGCGGCTCGGGGTGGATGCGCCACCGATTGAACCGGGCTTACGGTGGTTCTTGTGGGCACCGTGGGAAGCGCCAACGCCGTGGAAGCCGTGACGCTTCATAACACCGGCGAAGCCCTTACCCTTGGTGGTCCCGACGACGTCGATCTTCTGGCCGGCTTCGAAGAGCTCTACAGAGAGCTCCTGGCCCAGCTCATACTCGGCAGCATCTGCGGTACGAAGTTCGACGACGTGGCGGCGAGGCGTGACGCCTGCCTTTTCAAAGTGACCAGCCAGCGGCTTGGTGACCTTGCGGGGATCGATCTGGCCGTAGCCGATCTGAACGGCGACGTAGCCATCAACATCTGCGTTGCGCAGCTGGGTGATGACGTTCGAGTCTGCCTGGACCACAGTGACGGGGATGAGCTTGTTGTTCTCGTCCCAGACCTGGGTCATGCCGAGCTTCGTGCCCAGCAGGCCCTTTACGTTACGGGTTGCGGTCATAGTCTCTCAGCACCTCCCTACAGCTTGATTTCGATGTTCACGTCAGCCGGCAGGTCGAGACGCATGAGCGAGTCAACAGCCTTCGGCGTGGGATCGATGATGTCGATAAGACGCTTGTGCGTGCGCATTTCAAAGTGCTCGCGGCTGTCCTTGTACTTGTGCGGAGAGCGGATAACGCAGTACACGTTCTTCTCCGTCGGCAGCGGCACGGGGCCGACTACCGTTGCGCCTGCGCGCGTGACCGTCTCAACGATCTTCCGTGCTGAAACGTCAATGACCTCGTGGTCGTATGACTTCAGCCGGATGCGGATCTTTTGTCCCGCCATGTCGCCTGACTCTCTTTCAGTCTGTGCTTCCCCGGTTTAGGGCTGCCCTGTTCACTTACTCGTTGTATGGCTGCCGAAGCATTTGAGGTCGTAACCACCATCCGCCGCACAAACTGAATCCGGATAAATCCGGGTTCCTCACCTTGCCGGCGCAACCGACCCCCGCGGTCGGGCGTGTCGCGCTGAACACGCATACAAATCCGCAATTCCATTGGGGTGGGTTATGTTTGGTCTTCAACTTGGACCCTGCACCCGGCATTATCCGGATCGGGACGCGAAGAAGCGCTTGAACAACTCATCTAGTATGCCGGAAAAGCCGGGCAGATGCGAATTGGCACCCGGGCCGCCGCCTGCACGCCCCATTGCAGTGGAAAGAAACCGGCTGGATGATAGGGGCATGACCCTGGAAGGCACTGAAGCGGTGACGGAACTGGCCGGGCGCGTGCCGGCGTCGTTCACCCTGGGCGTCGCCGCCGCGGCGTTCCAAATCGAAGGCGCGCTGAAGGACGGGGGCCGCGGCCCCTCGGGGTGGGATGCCTTCGCGGAAAAGCCCGGCGCCATCATGGACGGGCACTCCCCCGCCGTGGCCTGCGACCACTACAACCGGCTGCCGGAGGATGTGGCGCTGCTCAAGGAGCTGGGCGTTGATTCCTACCGGTTCTCGCTTTCGTGGCCACGGATCCAGCCCGACGGCCGGGGCAGCTTCAATGCCGAAGGCCTGGATTTCTACGACCGCCTCATCGACCAGCTCCTCGATGCCGGCATCTCCCCGATGGCCACCCTGTACCACTGGGACACACCCCTGCCGCTGGAACACCGTGGCGGGTGGCTGAACCGCGACACCGCCGAAAGGTTCGGCGACTACGCCCGGGCCGCCGGTGAGCGGTTCGGCGACCGTGTGGCCCAGTGGGTCACCCTCAACGAACCGGTCTCGGTCACCCTCAATGGCTACGCCCTGGGGGTGCACGCGCCGGGGCGCCGGTTGATGTTCGATGCCCTTCCCGCCATCCACCACCAGCTCCTGGCGCACGGGCTCGGCGTGCAGGCGCTGAGGGCGGCCGGAGTGGCGGGCGGCGTTGGCATGACCAACCTGCACTCCCCCGTCAGGCCCGCCACCCGGAAGATCGGCGACCGGCTCGTCGCGCACCTGTACGACCTTCTGATGAACAGGATCTACGCCGATCCCGTCCTGCTAGGCCGCTATCCCTCACTGCCCCTGTACGCCAAGCCCTGGCTGCGCTCCATCGGCAGAATCTCCGATGCCGACCTGAGGACCATCCACCAGCCCCTGGACTTCTACGGGCTCAATTACTACTTCCCGGTGAAGGTGGCCCTGGGGCCGGGCATCACCCCCATGCCTGCGGACATGCACAAGGAAATCGCCAAGCTGCCCTTCCACGAAGTGGGTTATCCGGAGTACGGCAGCACCGGCTTCGGTTGGCCCGTGGCACCGGAGCACCTGGGGGTCCTGCTGCGGGAAATGAGGGACCGGTACGGAGAGGCGCTTCCGCCGATGTACATCACCGAGGGCGGCGCCAGCTTTCCTGAACCCGACAGGGTTTCAGAGACGCTGGAGGACACCGACCGCGTCGAGTATCTGGCTGCGCACTTGGGGACAGCTCTTGAAGCTACTGCTCCCGGCGGCATGGCCGAGGGCGTTGACCTGCGCGGCTATTACGTGTGGACACTAATGGACAATTTCGAGTGGGCCGCCGGCTACTCGCAGCGTTTTGGCCTGGTGCACGTGGACTTCGATTCACTGGAGCGGACCCCCAAACGGTCCTTCTACTGGTACCAGGCGCTGTCACGCGCCCGGGGCCACCGGCGGGACTAGCCGGCGGGCTACCAGCGGCATGTCACTGCCGACATGTCACTGGAGGCCCAGCACTGTAAGGAAGATCAGCACGCAGTTCAGTCCCACGATGAGCGTGGCGCTCGTCCAGCCCGCAATCCGAAGCGGTTTCGAGTCCGCGTGGATGCCCATCACCTTGCGGCTGCCGGTGAGGCGGATCAGCGGAATGAGCGCGAACGGGATGCCGAAACTCAGGAGGACCTGGCTCAGGACCAAGGCCAGCGTTGGTTCAATGCCGGCGCCCAGGACCAGCAGAGCCGGGATCAGGGTGAGCGTGCGGCGCATCAGCAGCGGAATCCTGACCTTCAGCAGCCCGCCCATGATGGTGGCCCCCGCGTAGCACCCCACCGACGTGGACGCCAGGCCCGAGGCCAGGAGGCCAATGGCGAATACGACGCCGATGACGGGCCCCAGTGCCGACGTCACGGCTGCGTGCGCTCCGGCAATGGTGCCCGTCCCCTCCACTCCGCGAAGGCTGGTGGCGGCCAGCAGCAGCATGGCTATATTGACGATTCCGGCAAGCAGCAGGGCACCGGCGACATCCACGCGGGTGGCCCGGATCAACCGCGTCCTGACTGCCGGGTCTTCGGAGAAGCCGTGACGGTCGCGGGCCAGGGCCGAGTGCAGGTAGATCGCGTGCGGCATGACGGTGGCCCCGAGCATGCTGGCTGCGAGCAGGACGGTATCGGTTCCCTCGAAGCGTGGCACAAGGCCGGCGATGGCACCACCGGCATCCGGTGGCGCGACGAACAGGCCCGAAACAAACCCGACGGCAATCACGCCGAGCAGGGTCAGAATGGCGAGCTCGAAGGACTTCTGGCTCCGGTTCGACTGCAGTGCCAGCAGCAGCATGGACGCCAGGCCGATGATGAACCCGCCGGTGAGCAGGGGCAGGCCGAACAGCAGGTTGAGCGCAACGGCGCCGCCAATGACTTCCGCCATATCCGTGGCCCCGGCAACGATCTCAGCCTGCACCCAGTAGGCACGGCGCCGCCCGGTTCCCAGGCGTTTGCCGAGGATTTCCGGAAGGCTCATTCCGGTGGCCAGGCCCAGCTTGGCCGACTGGTACTGGATCAGCACCGCCATGGCATTGGCTGCCACCAGAACCCAGACGAGCAGGTACCCGAAGTTTGCGCCGGCAGTCAGGTTAGCCGCCACGTTCCCCGGGTCCACATACGCGATGGCGGCCACGAACGCGGGCCCCAGCAGCAGGAGGCGGGACCACACTTTGGTGGAGGCGGATTCCGCCGCCAATGTTGAAACAGCCATCACGTGTCCTCGTCGTTGCGGGCGTCAATAAGACGAGGATACCGCGAATTTAGGTATACCGAAAAGTAGGAATAAGGCATACCAGCAATGGGCGCTGCCAACCCACGTTACTGGTTCTTGTTTGCCCTGTTGATCCGCTTGGCCCGGTCGATCTCGTGCCGGAAATTTCTTTTGACCCAGAACACCCCGGCCACGACGGCCACCGCGATGATCAGGAAAATAAGCCACCCCATGATGATCTCCTTTCAGTGCTGCAACAGTATCAGTGGCCCCTCCCGGCAGCACCCGCGGGGTCCCCGCCAAAAAGGGTAAAAGAAAGCCCCGCTGCTTGGAGCAGCGGGGCTTTCTTTGTGGATTCAGCGCGGGCCGGGGCCCGGTGGATCCTCCATCAGCAAGTACTACTTGATGATCTTGGTAACGCGTCCCGACCCAACGGTGCGGCCGCCTTCGCGGATAGCGAAGCCGAGGCCCTCTTCCATAGCGATGGGCTGGATAAGCGCAACGGTCATCTCAGTGTTGTCGCCAGGCATAACCATTTCCGTGCCCTCGGGCAGGGTGATAACGCCGGTTACGTCCGTGGTACGGAAGTAGAACTGCGGGCGGTAGTTGGAGTAGAACGGGTTGTGACGTCCGCCTTCGTCCTTGGAGAGGATGTAGACGTTGGCCTCGAAGTCGGTGTGCGGGGTGATGGAACCCGGCTTGACGACAACCTGGCCACGCTCGACATCGTCGCGCTTCAGACCGCGGAGCAGCAGGCCACAGTTCTCGCCGGCCCATGCTTCGTCGAGCTGCTTGTGGAACATCTCGATACCGGTAACCGTGGTCTTCTGGACCGGGCGGATGCCGACGATCTCGACCTCGGAGTTGATGGCGAGGGTTCCACGCTCGGCGCGGCCCGTAACAACGGTGCCACGGCCGGTGATGGTGAAGACGTCTTCGATCGGCATCAGGAACGGCTTGTCGCGGTCACGTACGGGGTCCGGAACGGACTCGTCGACAGCAGCCATCAGGTCCTCAACGGACTTGACCCACTCGGGGTCGCCTTCCAGGGCCTTCAGGCCTGAAACGCGGACAACCGGAGCGTTGTCGCCATCGAAGCCCTGCGAGCTGAGGAGCTCACGAACTTCCATTTCGACGAGGTCGAGGAGTTCCTCGTCATCGACCATGTCAGCCTTGTTCAGTGCGACCAGCAGGTACGGAACACCAACCTGGCGGGCCAGCAGAACGTGCTCGCGGGTCTGTGCCATCGGGCCGTCGGTAGCGGCAACCACGAGGATTGCGCCGTCCATCTGGGCAGCACCGGTGATCATGTTCTTGATGTAGTCAGCGTGGCCGGGGGCGTCTACGTGTGCGTAGTGACGCTTCTCGGTCTGGTACTCCACGTGGGAGATGTTGATGGTAATACCGCGCTGACGCTCTTCGGGTGCAGAGTCGATCGACGCGAAGTCACGCTTCTCGTTGAGATCCGGGTACTTGTCGTACAGCACCTTGGAAATGGCGGCCGTCAGCGTCGTCTTACCGTGGTCAACGTGACCAATGGTGCCGATGTTGACGTGCGGCTTAGTCCGCTCGAACTTTGCCTTTGCCACAGGTTCCTCCTAGAACGTTTTCAAATAGCTTGCCCTCCAGCCGCGCTTATCGCGGTAGAACTCAGGCAAGTCTACTTGGGGGGCTTTGGATTGGTGAAATTGCAGATTCAGGAACTAATACTAATCCCCTGAGCCTGTTCGTGCAGGGGCCGGAATCCGGCCGGATTATTCCGGCCGGCCCGGCCACCTGCACCGGCCACGCTGTCCGCTGGCAGACAGCGCCACCGAGGTGTTCGCTTCGAAAGTCCGGAAGGACTACTCGCCGCGGGACTTCTGGATGATCTCGTCGGCAACTGCCTTCGGGACCTCGGCGTAGCTGTTGAACGTCATGGAGTACACAGCACGGCCCTGGGTCTTCGAGCGCAGGTCACCGATGTAGCCGAACATGCCGGACAGCGGAACGTGCGCACGGATGACCTTGACGCCCTGTGCATCTTCCATGGACTGCATCTGGCCACGGCGGGAGTTGAGGTCACCGATAACTTCACCCATGTATTCCTCAGGGGTGCGGACCTCGACATCCATCAGCGGTTCGAGCAGAACCGGGTTCGCCTTGCGTGCAGCTTCCTTGAAAGCCATACGGCCGGCGATCTTGAACGCCATTTCCGAGGAGTCAACATCGTGGTACGCGCCGTCGATCAGCGTGGCCTTGATGCCGACAACCGGGTAGCCGGCCAGGACGCCGTCGTTCAGTGCATCCTGGATGCCCGCGTCAACAGACGGGATGTACTCGCGGGGAACGCGGCCACCAGTGACCTTGTTCTCGAACTCGTACAGCTCGCCCTCGGCGGTGTCCAGCGGCTCGATGGCAATCTGGATCTTTGCGAACTGACCCGAACCACCGGTCTGCTTCTTGTGCGTGTAGTCGTGGCGTTCGACGGCGCGCTTGATGGTTTCGCGGTAAGCAACCTGGGGCTTGCCCACGTTGGCCTCGACCTTGAACTCGCGGCGCATGCGGTCCACCAGGATGTCCAGGTGGAGCTCGCCCATGCCGGCGATGATGGTCTGGCCGGTGTCTTCGTTGAGGGACACCTGGAAGGTGGGGTCCTCAGCGGAGAGCTTCTGGATGGCCGTGGACAGCTTCTCCTGGTCACCCTTGGTGTTCGGCTCGATGGCAACCGAGATCACGGGCTCCGGGAAGCTCATGGACTCGAGCACAATCTGGTTGCTGGCATCGCACAGGGTGTCACCGGTGGTGGTGTCCTTCAGGCCGATGGCTGCGTAGATGTGGCCGGCGGTAGCGCCCTCAACGGGCATTTCCTTGTTGGCGTGCATCTGGAACAGCTTGCCGATGCGCTCCTTCTTGCCCTTGGTGGAGTTGACCACCTGGGCGCCTGCTTCCACGTGACCGGAGTACACGCGGATGAAGGTGAGCTGGCCGAAGAAGGGGTGGGCCGCAATCTTGAACGCCAGGGCCGAGAACGGCTCGTCAGCGGAAGGCTTGCGGGTCAGTTCCTTCTCTTCGTCGCGGGGGTCGTGGCCGACCATCGGGGGGACGTCGAGCGGGTTCGGCAGGTAGTCCACAACCGCGTCGAGCATGGGCTGAACGCCGCGGTTCTTGAACGCGGAGCCGCAGAAGATCGGGTAGAGCTCGGAGTTGATCGTCATCTTGCGGATGCCGGCCTTGAGCTCGTCGATCGAGATCTCTTCACCCTCGAGGTACTTCTCCATGAGTTCCTCGGAGGACTCGGCGACGGTCTCAACGAGGTTCGCGCGGTACTCCTCAGCCTTTTCCTGGAGGTCAGCGGGGATCTCGCGGATCTCGTACTTGGCACCCATGGTCACGTCGCCCTTGGCGTCGCCGGGCCACACCAGTGCACGCATGTAGAGCAGGTCCACGACGCCGATGAAGTCGTTCTCGGCACCGATGGGCAGCTGCATGACCAGCGGCTTGGCACCGAGGCGGCTGATGATGGTGTCTACGGTGAAGTAGAAGTCAGCACCGAGCTTGTCCATCTTGTTGACGAAGCAGATACGCGGAACGTTGTACTTGTCCGCCTGGCGCCAAACAGTCTCGGACTGCGGCTCAACGCCTTCCTTGCCATCGAAGACGGCAACTGCACCGTCGAGGACGCGCAGGGAGCGCTCCACCTCAACCGTGAAGTCCACGTGGCCGGGGGTGTCGATGATGTTGATCTGGTTGTTTTCCCAGAAGCAGGTCACGGCGGCAGACGTGATGGTGATGCCGCGTTCCTTTTCCTGTTCCATCCAGTCGGTGGTCGAAGCGCCGTCGTGCGTTTCGCCGATCTTGTGGTTCACACCCGTGTAGAACAGGATGCGCTCGGTGGTGGTGGTCTTGCCGGCATCGATGTGGGCCATGATGCCGATGTTGCGGACCTTACTAAGGTCGGTAAGCACGTCCTGTGCCACGGGGTCTCCTTTTGGGATGGACTACACGTTCGCCGCCGGCTCGGTTGAGCCGGCGGCGCCCGGGGAGTATTACCAGCGGTAGTGTGCGAAGGCCTTGTTGGACTCGGCCATCTTGTGGGTGTCTTCGCGACGCTTCACAGCGGCACCGAGACCGTTCGACGCGTCCAGGATTTCGTTCTGGAGGCGCTCGGTCATCGTCTTCTCGCGGCGGGCCTTGGAGTAGCCAACCAGCCACCGCAGGGCGAGTGCGGTGGAGCGGCCCGGCTTGACCTCAACCGGAACCTGGTAGGTGGCGCCACCGACACGGCGGGAGCGGACCTCAAGGGAAGGCTTGACGTTGTCCATGGCCTTCTTCAGGGCTGCAACGGGGTCGCCGCCGGACTTGGCGCGTGCGCCTTCGAGTGCACCGTAGACGATGCGCTCTGCCGTGGACTTCTTGCCGTCAACGAGTACCTTGTTGATGAGCTGGGTTACCAGCGGGGAACCGTATACCGGATCCGAAACGAGCGGCCGCTTGGGGGCCGGACCCTTGCGAGGCATATTACTTCTTCTCCATCTTTGCGCCGTAGCGGCTGCGGGCCTGCTTACGGTTCTTCACACCCTGGGTATCGAGGGCGCCACGGACGATCTTGTAGCGGACACCCGGGAGGTCCTTAACACGACCACCGCGAACGAGCACAATGGAGTGCTCCTGCAGGTTGTGGCCAACACCGGGGATGTAGGCGGTAACTTCCACGCCGCCGTTGAGGCGCACACGTGCCACCTTACGCAGAGCCGAGTTCGGCTTCTTCGGGGTGGTGGTGTAGACGCGGGTGCAAACACCGCGGCGCATGGGGCTGCCCTTAAGCGCGGGAGCCTTGGTCTTTGAGACCTTAGGCGTGCGGCCCTTACGGACCAGCTGGTTAATCGTAGGCACTCTCGTGTTCTCCGTTTTATCCGGAGTGGCTGTTTCCGGCCACTCTCCTGTTGCGTTGCCCCGCCGCCCGGGCCCTGAAGGGAATCTCCATGGCGGCGAAGGCGAAGCCTTAATAGTCGGATCGCACACCGGCACGAAACGTACATTCCTGTAGTTCCCTAGGCATGCAAAAATGTGGCATACGTTGCACAAGAACCCTGCAAACCGGAAACGTCGCTCTGGTCCAGCTTCTCAGCTGGTATCGGCGCACTCATCCACTGCCACAATAACAATTGGTAACAAGTCTAGCATGGACGGGCTCCATGCCTTAATCGACGGGTTAAACGGGGATGGTCCCCCACCTTTCGGTGCGGGACCATCCCTCTTGCATCCTAAGGGCGGGGCGGAGGGTCCCTACGTGGCGCGGAACGCAACACGAAAGGGACCGCCCTGCCCGTCAGCGGAAGTCGTTGCCCAGGTCGTAGTCATCCAGCGGGATGGCGTGGAACTCGGGAGCTCCGTCACCGCCCAAGGTGTCGTACGAGAAGTCACTGAATGCGCTGGGGCCGGTGAACAGGTTGGCCTTTGCTTCCTCAGTGGGCTCCACGGTGACCTCGGTGTAGCGCGGGAGGCCCGTGCCGGCCGGGATCAGCTTACCGATGATGACGTTTTCCTTCAGGCCGAGCAGCGGATCGCTCTTGCCTTCCATGGCCGCCTGCGTCAGGACGCGGGTGGTCTCCTGGAAGGACGCTGCGGACAGCCAGGACTCGGTGGCCAGCGACGCCTTGGTAATGCCCATGAGTTCAGGACGTCCGGAAGCCGGAGTCTTGCCCTCGGACACAACGCGGCGGTTGGCGTCCTCGAAGCGGCTGCGCTCGGCGAGCTCGCCGGGCAGCAGGTCCGATTCGCCGGACTCGATGACCGTGACGCGGCGCAGCATCTGGCGGACGATAACCTCGACGTGCTTGTCGTGGATACCGATGCCCTGGCTGCGGTAAACGCCCTGCACTTCGTCCACGAGGAACTTCTGTGCCGCACGCGGGCCCATGATGCGCAGGACCTGCTTGGGGTCGACCGGGCCGTTGATCAGCTTCTGGCCCACGGAGACGTGGTCGCCGTCTTCGATCAGCAGGCGTGAACGGCGGAGGACCGGGTAGGCGATCTCTTCCGTTCCGTCATCCGGGGTGATGACCAGGCGCATCTGGCGCTCGGACTCTTCGATGGTGATGCGGCCGGCTGCTTCAGCAATCGGGGCGACACCCTTCGGAGTCCGGGCTTCGAAGAGCTCCTGGATACGGGGCAGACCCTGGGTGATGTCGTCGCCACCACCGGCGGAAACAGCACCACCGGTGTGGAACGTACGCATGGTCAGCTGGGTACCGGGCTCACCGATGGACTGTGCGGCGATGATGCCCACGGCCTCGCCGATGTCCACGGTCTTGCCGGTGGCCAGCGAGCGGCCGTAGCACAGGGCGCAGGTGCCGACGCTGGACTCACAGGTGAGTACGGAGCGGACCTTGACCTCGGTGATGCCTGCCTTGAAGAGCTCATCGATCACGACGTCGCCGCAGTCGGTGCCGGCGGCTGCGAGGACGTTGCCCTCGGAGTCCACGACGTCGACGGCCAGCGTACGTGCGTAGGCGCTGTTCTCGACGTTCTCGTCCAGGACCAGCTCACCGTTGGAATCGGCGACGGCGATGGGCGTGACCAGGCCACGCTCGGTGCCGCAGTCCTCTTCACGGACGATGACGTCCTGCGAGACGTCCACCAGACGACGGGTCAGGTAACCCGAGTTGGCGGTACGCAGTGCGGTATCTGCCAGGCCCTTACGGGCACCGTGCGTGGCGATGAAGTATTCCAGCACCGACAGGCCCTCGCGGTAGGAGGACTTGATGGGGCGCGGGATGATCTCACCCTTCGGGTTGGCCACCAGGCCACGGATACCCGCGATCTGGCGGACCTGCATCCAGTTACCACGTGCACCGGAGGACACCATGCGGTTGATGGTGTTCATCGGGGACAGGCTCTCACGCATCACGGAGGCGATGTCGTTGGTTGCCTTGTTCCAGATCTCGATCAGTTCCTGGCGGCGCTCGTCGTCGTCGATCAGGCCCTTGTCGTACTGGCCCTGGATCTTGGCGGCGCGTTCTTCGTACCCGGCAAGGATTTCCGGCTTGGCAGCAGGAACCTCGATGTCGGAGATGGCGACGGTGACGCCTGAACGGGTGGCCCAGTAGAAACCGGCATCCTTCAGGTTGTCCAGCGTTGCCGCGGTGACGACCTTGGGGTAGCGCTCGGCGAGGTCGTTGACGATCCGGGACAGTTCGCCCTTGTCGGCAACGGCTTCAACCCACGGGTAGTCCTCGGGCAGGGTCTGGTTGAAGACAACCTGGCCCAGGGAGGTCTGGACGAGTGCCGGCTGACCGGGCTCCCAGCCTTCCGGGGCTTCCCAGCCGGCGTAGGGGACGAATCCTTCGAGCCGGATCTTGACCTGCGAGTTCAGGTGCAGCTCGCGTGCATCGAAGGCCATGATGGCTTCCGATACGGAGGAGAAGATCCTGCCTTCGCCGGCGGAACCCTTGCGCTTGGTGGTCAGGTGGTAGAGGCCGATGATCATATCCTGCGAAGGCAGGGTGACCGGGCGTCCGTCAGAGGGCTTCAGGATGTTGTTCGAGGACAGCATCAGGATGCGGGCCTCAGCCTGCGCCTCGGGGCTCAGCGGCAGGTGGACTGCCATCTGGTCGCCGTCGAAGTCGGCGTTGAACGCGCCACAAACCAGCGGGTGCAGCTGGATTGCCTTGCCTTCAACAAGCTGCGGCTCGAACGCCTGGATGCCCAGGCGGTGCAGGGTAGGTGCACGGTTGAGCAGCACCGGGTGTTCGGTGATGATCTCTTCGAGCACGTCCCAGACCTGCGGGCGGTAGCGCTCCACCATCCTCTTTGCCGACTTGATGTTCTGGGCGTGGTTGAGGTCAACCAGGCGCTTCATCACGAACGGCTTGAAGAGCTCCAGGGCCATCTGCTTGGGCAGGCCGCACTGGTGCAGCTTCAGCTGCGGGCCGACGACGATGACCGAACGGCCCGAGTAGTCAACGCGCTTGCCGAGGAGGTTCTGGCGGAAACGGCCCTGCTTGCCCTTGAGCATGTCGCTCAGGGACTTCAGCGGACGGTTGCCGGGTCCGGTGACCGGACGGCCGCGGCGGCCGTTGTCGAAGAGGCTGTCAACAGCTTCCTGAAGCATGCGCTTCTCGTTGTTGACGATGATCTCCGGAGCACCCAGGTCAAGCAGGCGCTTGAGGCGGTTGTTGCGGTTGATCACACGGCGGTACAGGTCATTGAGGTCGGAGGTCGCGAAGCGGCCACCGTCCAGCTGGACCATGGGGCGCAGTTCCGGCGGGATCACCGGGACGGCGTCGAGGACCATGCCGAGCGGGCTGTTGTTGGTGGTCAGGAATGCGTTGACCACCTTGAGCCGCTTGAGGGCGCGGGTCTTGCGCTGGCCCTTGCCGTTGGCGATGACGTCGCGCAGCAGGTCGGACTCGGCCTGCATGTCGAAGTTCTCGAGGCGCTTCTTGATGGCCTCGGCACCCATGGAGCCCTCGAAGTACATGCCGTAGCGGTCGCGCAGTTCGCGGTACAGGCCTTCGTCACCTTCGAGGTCGGCGACCTTCAGGTTCTTGAAGCGGTCCCAGACCTGCTCGAGGCGCTCGATGTCGGCGTCGGCACGCTTGCGCACGTTGGCCATCTGGCGGTCGGCGGAGTCGCGGGCCTTCTTCTTGTCGGCAGCCTTGGCGCCTTCGCCCTCGAGGCGTGCGATTTCGCCTTCAAGGTCGCGGGCAATCGCGGCGATGTCGGCGTCGCGGTTGTCGATCAGCTGCTTCTTCTCGATGTCGTGCTCAACCTGCAGGTTGGGCAGTTCCTCGTGGCGGGCAGCTTCGTCGACGCTGGTGATCATGTAGGCAGCGAAGTAGATGACCTTTTCGAGGTCCTTCGGGGCCAGGTCAAGGAGGTAGCCCAGGCGGGACGGAACACCCTTGAAGTACCAGATGTGCGTAACGGGGGCGGCCAGTTCAATGTGGCCCATGCGCTCACGGCGGACCTTGGCGCGGGTGACTTCAACGCCACAGCGCTCACAGATGATGCCCTTGAAGCGCACGCGCTTGTACTTGCCGCAGTAGCATTCCCAGTCCCGGGACGGGCCGAAGATCTTCTCGCAGAAGAGGCCGTCCTTCTCGGGCTTGAGCGTGCGGTAGTTGATGGTTTCCGGCTTCTTAACCTCGCCGTACGACCAGCCGCGGATGTCTTCCGCGGTGGCGAGGCCGATCTGCATGAGGCCGAAGGAGGATTCGCTGGACATATGGTCCCTGTTCTCTCTTGTTCTCTAAATTCTGAAGTCTTGGTGCGGGATGAGGGAGGTGGGGTTCGACGGCGGGTGCGCACCCGCCGTCGAACGCCCGCCTGCTAAACCTCTTCTACGGAGCTGGGCTCTGCGCGAGACAGATCGATGCCCAGTTCTTCCGCAGCCGTGAAGACTGCGTCATCAGAGTCACGCATTTCAATTGTGGTTCCGTCCGTGGAAAGAACTTCCACGTTCAGGCACAGCGACTGCATTTCCTTGATCAAGACCTTGAAGGATTCGGGAACGCCCGGCTCGGGGATGTTCTCGCCCTTGACGATCGCTTCGTAGACCTTCACACGACCGTGGATGTCATCGGACTTGATCGTGAGGAGTTCCTGGAGGGTGTAGGCGGCGCCGTAAGCTTCGAGCGCCCACACTTCCATTTCACCGAAGCGCTGGCCACCGAACTGTGCCTTACCACCCAGCGGCTGCTGCGTGATCATGGAGTACGGGCCGGTGGAGCGTGCGTGGATCTTGTCGTCCACCAGGTGGTGGAGCTTCAGGATGTACATGTAGCCGACCGAGATCGGATCCGGGAACGGCTCGCCGGAGCGGCCGTCAAACAGGCGGGTCTTGCCCGAGGAGTTGATCAGGCGGTCACCGTCGCGGGTCACGTTGGTGGAATCCAGCAGGCCCGTGATTTCCTCTTCGCGGGCGCCGTCGAACACCGGCGTGGCAACAGTGGTGGGACCACTCTCGCGCGGCAGGTTCGGCAGCTGCTTGACCCACTCGGGCTCGCCTTCGATCTTCCAACCGGTCTTGGCAACCCAACCGAGGTGCGTTTCGAGCACCTGGCCCACGTTCATACGGCCCGGAACACCCAGCGGGTTCAGGACGATGTCAACGGGGGTGCCGTCGGCAAGGAAGGGCATGTCCTCGATCGGAAGGATCTTGGAGATAACACCCTTGTTGCCGTGGCGGCCGGCGAGCTTGTCGCCGTCGGTGATCTTCCGCTTGGCGGCCACGTAGACGCGGACCAGCTGGTTCACGCCCGGGGGCAGCTCGTCGTCGTTGTCGCGGTCGAAGACGCGCACGCCGATGACGGTTCCGGACTCGCCGTGGGGCACCTTCAGGGAGGTGTCGCGGACTTCGCGGGACTTCTCACCGAAGATGGCGCGCAGCAGGCGCTCTTCCGGGGTCAGTTCAGTTTCACCCTTCGGAGTGACCTTTCCGACCAGGATGTCCCCTGCTTCAACCTCGGCACCGATGTGGATGATGCCGCGCTCGTCCAGGCCGGCCAGGACTTCCTCGGACACGTTGGGGATGTCACGGGTGATTTCCTCGGCACCAAGCTTGGTGTCGCGGGCATCGATCTCGTGCTCCTCGATGTGGATGGAGGAAAGGACGTCCTCGGCAACGATGCGCTGCGAGAGGATGATGGCGTCCTCGAAGTTGTGGCCTTCCCATGACATGAATGCCACGAGCAGGTTCTTGCCCAGTGCGAGCTCACCCTGGTCCGTAGCCGGGCCGTCGGCGATGATGCCGCCAACTTCCAGGCGCTGGCCTTCGTTCACCAGGACGCGGTGGTTGTAGCAGTTGCCCTGGTTGGAACGGGCGAACTTGTTGATGCGGTAGTTGGTCTCGGTGCCGTCGTCGTTGAGCATGATGACGAGCTCGGCGGAAACCTCGGTGACCACACCGGCCTTCTTGGCGATGACAACGTCACCGGCGTCGACGGCGGCGGCGCGCTCCATGCCGGTGCCCACCACGGGAGCCTCGGAACGGACCAGCGGCACAGCCTGGCGCTGCATGTTGGCACCCATGAGTGCACGGTTGGCGTCGTCGTGCTCCAGGAACGGGATCAGGGCCGTAGCCACGGACACCATCTGGCGCGGGGAAACGTCCATGAACTCGACGTCAGCGGCGGGAACCAGCACGGGCTCGCCTCCACCACCGCGGGCACGGACCAGGACGGTCTCTTCAGCGAACTTCTTGTTCTCGTCCAGCGGCGCGTTGGCCTGGGCGATCAGAACCTCAGCCTCGTCGTCGGCCGTCAGGTACTGGACGTCGTCGGAGACGACGCCGTCCTTGACGAGGCGGTACGGGGTCTCGATGAAACCGAACGGGTTGATGCGGCCGTAGGAAGCCAGCGAACCGATCAGACCAATGTTCGGGCCTTCAGGGGTTTCGATGGGGCACATACGTCCGTAGTGGGACGGGTGCACGTCACGGACTTCCATGCCGGCGCGGTCACGGGACAGACCACCGGGGCCAAGGGCCGACAGGCGGCGCTTGTGGGTCAGGCCCGAGAGCGGGTTGTTCTGGTCCATGAACTGCGACAGCTGGGAGGTTCCGAAGAACTCCTTGATGGCCGCAACCACGGGGCGGATGTTGATCAGGGTCTGCGGCGTGATGGCCTCGACGTCCTGGGTGGTCATACGCTCGCGGACAACGCGCTCCATGCGGGACAGGCCGGTGCGGACCTGGTTCTCGATGAGCTCGCCGACGGCGCGGATGCGGCGGTTGCCGAAGTGGTCGATGTCGTCGATCTCGACGCGCAGGTCCACTTCCTGGCCATCGCGGGTGCCCTTGATGGTCTTCTCGCCGGCGTGCAGCGCGACGAGGAACTTGATCATGGCGACGATGTCTTCAACGTGCAGGACAGAGGCTTCCTTGTCGCCAAGGGAGCGGTCGATGCCAAGCTTGCGGTTGATCTTGTAGCGGCCAACCTTGGCCAGATCGTAGCGCTTGGAGTTGAAGTACAGGTTGTCCAGCAGGGACTGGGCAGCCTCGACGGTGGGCGGCTCGCCCGGGCGCAGCTTGCGGTAGATGTCCAGCAGGGCGTCTTCGCGGGTTTCGGTGGCGTCCTTCTCCAGGGTTGCCCGCATGGAGTCGTACTGGCCGAACTCTTCGAGGATCTGGCCTTCGGTCCAACCCAGGGCCTTCAGCAGCACCGTGACGGACTGCTTGCGCTTGCGGTCGAGGCGGACACCGACCTGGTCGCGCTTGTCGATCTCGAGCTCGAACCATGCACCGCGGGACGGGATGATCTTGGCGGTGAAGATGTCCTTGTCGCTGGTCTTGTCGGCGGCGCGCTCGAAGTAGGCGCCCGGCGAACGGACCAGCTGGGAGACGACGACACGCTCGGTGCCGTTGACGACGAAGGTGCCCTTCTCGGTCATCAGGGGGAAGTCACCCATGAACACGGTCTGCTGCTTGATTTCGCCCGTGTTGTTGTTCATGAACTCGGCCTTGACGTACAGCGGAGCCGAGTACGTTGCGTCCCGGTCCTTGCACTCAGCCATGGTGTACTTGGGGTCAGCGAACTCCGGATCGGAGAAGCTCAGGGACATGGTGCCCTGGAAGTCCTCGATCGGGGAGATCTCTTCGAAGATGTCCGACAGGCCGGACGTGGTGGCGACGCTGAGATCGTTTTCTTCGACAGCCTTTGCCACGCGTGCCTGCCAGCGCTCATTGCCGACCAGCCAGTCAAAGCTGTCCGTCTGCAGGGCAAGCAGATTCGGAACGTCAAGGGGTTCGTGAATCTTTGCGAATGAGAGCCGGCGAGTGGCACCATCAGTGCTGTCGGCAGTGTTAGCGGTTTCGTTATTAGAGGTGCTCGAGGCGACCAAGAGGGATCCTTCCACAGACCTTCAGGCGTTTTCAGATCTCCCCCGCTGTGCACCCTGCGAAGTGACTCCGCAGCGCTACCATCCGGTTCCGCTATATGACCCGGGGCCTGAACTGACTATGCTGTGACCGTTGTTACGGCACGTTGATTGCCAGCTGCCAGGCAAAGCCCACCGCTATATGAAGGCTGAAGGTAAACAGGGAAGACGCAAATATCTACGATACGGCAAAACAACCTACGTGTCTACCCCACATCCCGCCGGATTGCAAGCACCCAGTTTCCGGCGGCCTGCACCAGGAGTGCCGGACCGCCTAGAGGCGCAGCGTCACGCCCTCGGCCGTGCAGGTGCCGGCGTTCGCGAAAACGGCATCCCTTACGGCGTCCTTGGATTCCTGGGACGGCTTGCCCCCGGTTTCCGCCACCGACGAGTGGTCGATGGCGAGCAGGCTCAGCGAGGTGAACAGGCCCCTCAAGTCCCCGGAAACTGTGTCCTTGGCGTCCTGGGCCCGGGAGTACACGTCCTCGTAGCCCTGTGAATCGGTGGGGGAAACGGCGCCATAGTCCGCCACCAGCTTGTTGAAGAGTTCGCAGGCCGCCTTGGTTCCCCCTGACCGGGCCGCACCTGTACTTCCAGGCCCGGTGGAGGCGGCAGGGCTGGTGCTTGCCGCGCCGTTGTCCGAGGGTGCCGGCGTGGCCTGGGTTGTTTCCGCCGGCGCCGGCGTGGACATTGAGCACCCCGCCAGCGCACTGCCCGTCAGTACGGCCATGGCGGCGATGGCAGCCGCAGTAAATGTCTTGTTCACGATGTCGCTCCGTCCGTCCCGGCTCCGGACCTGGTGTCCCCCTGCAAAGCGCGTCCCCCTGCAAAGCCTCGCCGTCCACCCTACGCAAGCGGCCGCCGTCGTGCACAACACAATGGATGGGTACCTCTCCCCTGCCGTCCCGTGCTGCAAAGCCCGGCGGCAGGATGCCGCGCAGGAATGCACATGGCGCTCCCGGCGTTTGAATAGTTGGGTGACCAGGCTCACGATAGCCTTGGTGGCTTAGACCGAAACCGGACTGAAAGTGGTAACCATGGACAACACTCCCCACAGCAATGACGTTGTCATCCTCGGGGCCGCACGGACCCCGCAGGGCCGGATCAACGGCCAACTGTCCAGCCTCACGGCAGTGGATCTCGGTGCGCACGCCATCAAGGCCGCACTGGCCTCCAGTGGCGTCGATGCCGCGGATGTGGAGGCTGTCATCATGGGCCAGGTCCTGCAGGCAGGCGCCGGGCAGAACCCTGCGCGGCAAAGCGCCATCGGCGCCGGCATCGGGTGGAATGTGCCTGCCGTGACCGTCAACAAGGTGTGCCTTTCCGGGCTGACCGCGGTGATTGACGCCGCCCGGATGATCCGCGCGGGCGAGGCTGCCGTGGTGGTGGCCGGCGGCCAGGAGTCGATGAGCCGGGCACCGCACCTGCTTCCGGGATCGCGGCAGGGGTGGACCTACGGCTCCATCCAGGCGCTGGACGCTGCCGCCCACGACGGGCTGACCGACGCCTTTGACGGGGAGTCGATGGGCCTGTCCACCGAGACGCGGAACCTCTCGCTGGGTATCGACCGCACCTCCCAGGACAACGTCGCCGCCCAATCGCACCAGCGCGCGGCGCTTGCGGCGAAAAACGGAACGTTCGACGGCGAGATCGCACCTATCAGCGTCAAGCAGCGCAAGGGCGAGCCCCTGGTGGTGGACACCGATGAAGGGGTCCGCCCCAATACCTCGATCGAATCACTGGCCGGCCTGCGCGCTGCATTCGTCACTGACGGCACCATCACCGCAGGCAACTCCTCTCCCCTGTCCGACGGCGCCGCCGCCCTGGTGATCGCATCCCGCGGCTACGCAGAGGAGCACGGGCTCGAATACCTGGCGGTGGTCGGGAAGCCGGGACAGGTGGCCGGGCCTGACAACTCCCTGCATTCCCAGCCGTCCAACGCCATCATGAACGCCCTGGGGAAAGCAGGGTGGAGCACCGCCGACCTTGACTTCATCGAGATCAACGAAGCCTTCGGCTCGGTGGCCGTGCAGTCCCTCAAGGACCTGGACTACCCGCTGGAGAAGTGCAACCTCCACGGCGGCGCCATTGCCCTGGGTCATCCGATCGGCGCCTCGGGTGCCCGGCTGGCCGCCCACGCCGCCCATGAGCTGAAGCGGCGCGGGACCGGCAAGGCTGCAGTGTCCCTCTGCGGCGGGGGCGGGCAGGGCGAGGCCCTCCTGCTGTACCGCGACTGATGGCGGGCTCATCCGGAAACGGAGCGGACGGCGTCGGGCGGGAACGGTTCCTGGCCGACGCCGCTGCCCGCGGCCTGGCAGTTGACGTGGTGGAACGGCCCGCAGCGAAGAGCCTCGAAGAGGCTGCGGACATCATGGGAATCACACCGGCGGACATCGTCAAATCCCTGGTGGTCAAGCACAAGGACGGGACGTTCCTCTTCGCGCTCATCCCGGGCGACCGGCAGATTTCGTGGCCCAAGCTCCGTGCCCTGGTGGGCGTGAACAAGCTGTCGCTGCCGCCCGCAGGAACTGCACTGGAGGCAACCGGCTACGAGCGGGGCACCATCACCCCGCTGGGCAGCACCACCGCCTGGCCCGTCTATGCCGACGCCACGATCACCGGGCGGCGCATCTCCATGGGCGCCGGGGCACACGGCTACAGCGCCTTCGTGGATGCCGATGAGTTGACCGCAGCCCTGGGCGCCGTCGTGGCGGACATCAGCGAACCGTCCTGAAACGGAAGGCCTTTGTTAAGGCAGGAAACCCCGCCCACCGAGGTGGACGGGGTTTCCGAAGGAAAAGGCGTTGTTACTTGAGGGTAACGGTGGCGCCTGCAGCCTCGAGCTGCTCCTTGGCCTTCTCGGCAGCTTCCTTGTTGGCGCCTTCGAGAACAGCCTTGGGGGCGCTGTCAACCAGGTCCTTGGCTTCCTTGAGGCCGAGGGAGGTGATGGCGCGAACTTCCTTGATGACTGCGATCTTCTTGTCACCGGCAGATTCGAGGATGACGTCGAAGTCGGTCTTCTCTTCAACCTCTTCAGCAGCTCCGCCACCGGCGGGGCCGGCAACTGCAACAGCAGCGG
The DNA here is from genome assembly GCF_019977395.1 of Arthrobacter sp. NicSoilC5. Classification (NCBI taxonomy): domain Bacteria; kingdom Bacillati; phylum Actinomycetota; class Actinomycetes; order Micrococcales; family Micrococcaceae; genus Arthrobacter; species Arthrobacter sp. NicSoilC5. The sequence goes on from NZ_AP024660.1 coordinate 1,706,325, forward strand.
CGGTAACTTCGAAGGTCTCTTCGAAGAGCTTGACGAACTCGGAGAGCTCGATGATGGTCAGTTCCTTGAAAGCTTCAATGAGCTCTTCGTTGCTGAGCTTCGCCATGGTAGGCGTCCTTCCTGTTGTGGTGTCCCGCCGGCGTTAGGCCGGGATGACACCGGAGTCTGGTGGGGTAAAGAGAATTAGTTCTCTTCGGCAGCAGGAGCTTCAGCGGGAGCTTCAGCTTCAGCGGCAGGGGCTTCTTCAGCGGCAGGCGCTTCGGCAGCTGCCGGTGCACCGTTCTCTTCTTCAAGCTTGAGGCGCAGTGCGTCGATGATGCGTGCAGCTGCGGCGGCAGGTGCCTTGAGGACGCCTGCAACCTTGGCGAGCTGCAGCTCGCGGGACTCGAGGGCAGCCAGTGCGGCGACCTCGGTGGCGTCCAGCGCCTTGCCCTCGAAGTAACCGGTCTTGATGACCAGCTGCTTGTTGGCCTTGGCAAAATCCGTCAGGCTCTTGGCAGCGGCAACTGCGTCACCCTTGATGAACGCGATTGCAGTGGGGCCGGCAAGCTGGCCGTCGAATGCTTCGACGCCGGCTTCCTTGGCTGCAATGGCGGTCAGGGTGTTCTTGACGACCGCGAACTTGGTGTCCTGGCCGAGAGAAACACGCAGCTGCTTGAGCTGTGCAACGGTGAGCCCGCGGTATTCGGTCAGGACAGCGGCGTTCGATTCCTTGAAATCGTTAGTGATCTCAGCTACTGCTGAAACCTTGGTAGGCGTTGCCATAACCCTCCTTCCGGGGATAGTGCCGGTATTCGACGGTCCCCGCTCAAGAGAGCTAAAACTAAAAACGCCCCGCGCAGATGCACGGGGCTTGGCTCAACACGTTTATCCCGTGGAGCTTTGCTTCGTTCACCTGCGCCGGCCGCCCTGCGTTGAGGGTCCTTCGTCCGGAAAGCCACTGTGGTCCCCAGCGCACAACTGCAGAGTTGAGCCATGTTCAGGAGAGTGGATTTCCAACAACCGACGGTCTTTGGTACTCCCAGCTTACGCGAGGCATTGCCGGTCCGCCAAATCGGCGCTCAGCTGGTGCTGGTGCGCAGCGTGGGGAGCTCCTTCTGCCAGATACCCGTCACGCCGGCCGTCTGGAATCCCAGCTGCTTGTTGACCGTCAGCAGGTACCGGTTCTCCGGCGCATTCCAGGTGTAAATGATGCGTGCGTCCGGGAACTGCTCGCTGAGCCGCTCCATGTTGGCCACCTTGATCAGCAGCCCGAGCTTGTTGCCCCGGTGTTCCTGCAGGACCAGGGTGTCGTCCTGGAACACCACGTCAGCCCGGTGCGCCAGGACCGTGATGGTGGTCAGGCCCACCAGCGCCCCGGTGGCGATGTGCTCGACGGCGGTGACCACCGTTCTCCTGCCCTGCGCGATGGCGACGTCCTCCGCCTCACGCAGGATGCCGCCGTCGAACACCATGTCCTGTTCAATCGGCGCATCCAAGGACGGGTCAACGTCGGCGCCGGCCTGGTTTTCGAGCGCGGCCACGGCCTCCAGCCAGCGGTCCGGGCAACGGTCCGTCCAGTGGTGCAGCCGGTACCTGCCGTTGTTGGCTTCCTCGGCTTCAGCCTGTAGGTCGGCCACGAGCTTGGTGTCCAGGGGCAGGAGACAGGAGCTGAACTGCTCGATGTGCTGCAGCGTGTATCCGGTCTTCTGCGCGAACTCCACTTCGCGGCTCTCCAGGGGCACGAACCCCTGTCCGGAGCCGGGCACCAGCTGGGCCCGTTCAAACTCGTGCAGTGACGCGCCCGGATGGTTGGTATCCACCAGGATCATGGTGCGTCCTTCACCCCTGGCCAGCTGTTCGGCAGCCTCAAGCAGGCGGCGCCCCACCCCCTGCCGCTGGAACTCGGGCAGGATGTCCAGGGTGAGCTCGGCCAGGTCCAGGTGGTCGGTCAGGGGCAGCGCGATATCAACCGTGCCTACAATGGCGCCGTCCACCTTGGCAACGAGGATCAGCTGGCGCTCGTACGGGTCCGCGAACTCAAGCAACTTTTCCTGCGGACCGTACGCAAGATCGTCGCTGCCCCACGTCTGCATCCGGACCTTGCGGCCCACCTCCACGGCGGCGAGGAAGTCCGCCGCGTCCGGGGTGTCCAATGAGTCGGGTATGTACAGCTGCTCGATCTTCACGTCTATTGCCATGCGGGCATCATCCCAGCCGTTTCTGCCACTCACCTTCATAGCCGGCGGGCCTGAATCCAAGGGCGGTATTTATCGCCAGCATATGCTGGTTTTCGCTGGCATTCCATGTCAGGACCGAGCGCGCCCGGGGCCATTTTTCCTGTGCACGCCGCAGGTTGGCCGCCTTGATCAGCATCCCCAGGCGGTGGCCGCGGTGCCCCGCCGCCACAAGGGTGTCCTGCTGGAGCAACGACTCCGGGACCTGCGGGCGCCAGGCCAGGACGGAGTAGGCAACCAGTTCACCGGTGGGGCGGTACACCGCCGCGGCCACAGAGGTCTGCACACCGCTGCGGACCAGGGCCTGTTCATCGTCCCGCACGCGGCGTACGTCCCAGTCCTCCCGCTCCCAGTCCATTCCGGCTGTGGGGGCGTCCGTGCTCATCCGCGCCCGCAACCCGGCATAGCCGGCAACAAGCGTGTCCGGGCAGTGGCCGTCCCAGGCCGTCAGGATGTAATCGCCGCTGCGGGCCAGGGCGTCAGCCTCCAGGCGTGCCAACCGGGCATCCGGTACGGGCAGCATGAGCCGGCTGGAACGCTCCACCTGCTCAAGCGCATACCCGGCGTACAGGGCAAAAGCGGTTGCAGGGTCATCCCCCGGCAGTTGGCCGGCCCCGGACCTCGCGGCGATCCTGGGCGAATCACGCCGTACAGCGTCCAGCGGCACCTCGTGGAAGGAGTCCAAGGATGACCTGCCGCGTGCCCGTGCCACGCTTTCGGCGTGCTCCAGCAGCGCGCGTCCCAGTCCCCTGCGGCGCCGGGCAGGAATGACCAGGACGTCGATGCCTGCAGTGGCCAGGTTCTCGCGCAGGGGCAGCGTCACCGAGCACATTCCCACCGGTTCCCCGCCGGCCCGGGCCAGGAACAGGTGCCGTTCCTCGTACTCGTTGCCGCGCCAGAACTCCAGCGCTTCGGCTGGGGTAAGGCAGCGCTCCAGGCTCCCCCAGACAGCCAGCGCCTCTGCCTCCTTCATGGCCTGGCAGGCCAGGAGGTCCGCGGACGGCGCAGTGCCCGGGCGGTCCTGGCCGCGCGGAGGAATGACGACGGCGGCAATCGCCAGGGCATTGGACGGCGGCGATGACGCGGGCTGGGTTCGCTTGTGCTGGTCCATGACGCCAGCTTAGGCACTGCCCGCCGGTATGGACGCAAAAAAGAAGACCGCCCCGGCACGTGAGCGCCGGAACGGTCTTCAGTTGCTCCGGAATCACTCCGGGAGCAGGAACTTCAGTGAGGGACTATGCCTCGGTGAGCACCTTGGTGACGTTGGGGTCCACGGAGATGCCGGGGCCGAACGTGGTGGCAACGGTGGCCTTCTGGATGTAGCGGCCCTTCGCAGCGGACGGCTTGAGGCGAAGAACCTCTTCCAGTGCTGCTGCGTAGTTCTCGGCCAGCTTGATGGCGTCGAAGGAAACCTTGCCGATGATGAAGTGCAGGTTGGAGTGCTTGTCGACGCGGAAGTCGATCTTTCCACCCTTGATGTCGTTGACGGCCTTGGTGACGTCGGGGGTCACGGTGCCCGTCTTCGGGTTCGGCATCAGGTTACGCGGGCCCAGGACCTTACCGAGGCGGCCAACCTTGCCCATGAGGTCAGGGGTGGCAACGGCGGCGTCGAAGTCGGTCCAGCCGCCGGCGATCTTTTCGATCAGGTCGTCGGAACCAACGAAGTCGGCGCCGGCTGCGATTGCGGCCTCAGCCTTGTCACCCGTTGCGAAAACCAGGACGCGGGCGGTCTTACCGGTGCCGTGGGGCAGGTTGACGGTGCCGCGGACCATCTGGTCAGCCTTGCGGGGGTCGACGCCGAGGCGGAAAGCGACCTCAACGGTGGCGTCGAACTTGGACGGGTTGGTGTCCTTGGCCAGCGTTACTGCCTCGAACGGTGCGTAGTGCTTCTCCGCGTCGATCTTGGCGGCTGCTGCCTCATATGCTTTGCTGCGCTTTGCCATGCTGCTTATTTCTCCTTGTGCAGTTGTGGTCTGCGGACCGCGCTGGGCCCTGCCACAGTCGGCGATCCGGTTCGTTATCCGGCCCGGATGGCCAACATTTCAATTTTTTTGGTGCCGGTGTCCCGGCGGTGCCGCCCGTCGTCGTCAATTACCACGACGCTGGACAGCGGTCAGGGCTGTTAGCCCTCGACGGTGATGCCCATGGAGCGGGCGGTGCCGGCGATGATCTTCGCTGCGCCTTCGAGGCTGGTGGCGTTGAGGTCTTCCATCTTGGTGGAGGCGATCTCGTTGACCTGGGCCTGGGTCAGCTTGGCAACCTTGACGGTGTGCGGGGTGGATGAACCCTTGGCGACGCCTGCAGCCTTCTTGATGAGCTCTGCAGCCGGCGGGGTCTTGGTGATGAACGTGAAGGAACGGTCCTCGTAGACTGTGATTTCCACGGGGATGACGTTTCCGCGCTGGGCTTCCGTCGCAGCGTTGTACGCCTTGCAGAATTCCATGATGTTGACACCGTGCTGGCCAAGCGCAGGACCGATCGGCGGGGCCGGGTTGGCGGCACCTGCCTGGATCTGCAGCTTGATGAGGCCGGTGACCTTCTTCTTGGGAGCCAATGTAGGGTCCTTCTCTCAATAACGTCCTGGGGCACAGGAGCGTGCCTCAGGTTTTTGGCCGCCATGGCAAGGCGGCCGGCCGTTCCGGCGCCACTAAGCGGGCGGCACCGGGACGAATTCTAGGATTCTCAGATCTTGGTGACCTGGTTGAACGCCAGGGTAACCGGCGTTTCGCGCTCGAAGATGGAGACCAGCACCACGAGGGTCTGGGACTCGGGCTTGATCTCCGAGATCGTGGCGGGGAGGGTCTCGAACGGACCTTCCTTGACGATGACGGACTCGCCGACCTCGAAGTCGACGGCCACGGGAACCTGGTTCTGCTTGTTGACCGGCTTGCCCTTCTCGGCCTGCTCTTCCTCGAACACGGGAGCGAGCATGGAGAAGACCTCGTCCAGGCGCAGCGGGACCGGGTTGTGGGCGTTGCCCACGAAGCCGGTGACGCCGGGGGTGTGGCGGACGGCGCCCCAGGAGGCATCCGTCAGGTCCATGCGGACCAGGACGTAGCCGGGGATGCGGACGCGGTTGATCACCTTGCGCTGGGCGTTCTTGATCTCCACGACTTCTTCCATGGGCACCTGGATTTCGAAGATGTAATCTTCCATGTCCAGGGTCTGGATGCGTGTTTCAAGGTTCGCCTTCACGCGGTTCTCGTAACCGGCGTAGGAGTGGATGACGTACCAGTCACCCTCCTGGCGGCGCAGCTTGGCCTTGAACTCCTCGGCCGGGTCAGCGGCTGCGGTGGCTGCAGCGGCGGCAAGGGCGTCTGCGGGCTCGTCTTCACCCTCGGCGTCGGAAGCGTCGGCTTCGTCGGCGTCAACAACTGCTGCGTCGGAGGCTGCGTCGTCGGATTCGGGCGTGGAGGACTCAACCTCGGACTCTTCACCGGCTTCTGCCGTGACGTCCGGGGATTCTTCCAGCCCAGTCTCGGTTACCTCGAGCTCCTGCTCAGACACTTGGTCTCCTGCTTCCTCATTGCCTAACATGCCTATTTAAATGGCTCAATTCCGCACGCCGGCGCTTCCTTCCGGTTACCCGGGCGAATCACGCGGCCTGCGGACCGTGCAGCCTTAGCTGTCCTTGGAGCCGGTGCCGCCGAAGATCCAGCTGACAGCGGTTCCAAAACCAATGTCCAGCAGGCTGACGATGACCATCATGATGGTCACGAACACCAGCACCACGAGCGTGTAGTTGATCAGTTCCTTGCGGGTGGGGGCAACAACCTTCTTCAGTTCGCCGATGATCTGGCGGACAAAGAGTGCAATGCGGGCGAAGAAGTTTGCCTTGGCTTCCTTCTTAGCTGGGCGGCCCTTGGAGCTGCTGGCAGCTGTTTCGGTCACCTGGTCCTCGCTCATCTTTGCAATGGTGGATTACCCGGCCCTGATCAGAACCATGGTTGCTGCGCCTGCTCCGGGCTTTCGCCCGGAGCAGCTTGCGCAGGGCAGACAGGACTCGAACCTGCAACCTGCGGTTTTGGAGACCGCTGCGCTACCAATTGCGCCACTACCCTATGGAGTGAATTCCACTTCTTTGATGGCCCAACACCAGTTTGGACTGGGGCGCACGCCATCATCTGTGTTTCAACACCGGTGAACCAGTCTACGCAAGAACTTCGCGTAGGTAAAACCAGCCCGTTCCGGCCCATCCGCAGTCCGGCCTGAAACGTGCTGCGCGGGGCAGTCATAAATCAAAACCGGCACCCCGGAGGGTCCGGTGAACAGCATAGAGTAGAACTCGTCGAATCCCACATTCCAGCCTCCGGGCTGCAAGCGAAGAACGGACCTGCCAATGTCTTCCGCCCGCGTTTCCCAACGCATTTCCGCTATTGCCGAATCCGCAACCCTGGCCGTTGACGCCAAGGCCAAGGCGCTGAAGGCAGCTGGCCGGCCGGTTATTGGTTTCGGTGCGGGCGAACCCGATTTCCCCACCCCGGACTACATCGTCCAGGCGGCCATCGAGGCTGCCGGCCAGCCCAGGTTCCACCGCTACTCCCCTGCCGGCGGCCTGCCCGAGCTGAAGAAGGCAATTGCGGAGAAGACGCTGCGCGACTCCGGCTACACCGTGGATCCCTCACAGGTGCTGGTCACCAACGGCGGCAAGCAGGCCGTCTACAACACCTTCGCCACCCTGGTGGATCCGGGCGACGAGGTCATTGTGCCTGCCCCGTTCTGGACCACCTACCCGGAGGCCATCCGGCTGGCAGGCGGCGTGCCCGTGGAGGTCTTCGCCGGGCCAGAACAGGACTACCTGGTGACTGTTGAACAGCTCGAAGCGGCCGTGACGGACCGGACCAAGATCCTGCTGTTCGTCTCGCCGTCGAACCCCACGGGTGCTGTGTACTCCCCCGAGCAGGTGGCGGAGATCGGCAAGTGGGCCGCGGCCAAGGGCCTGTGGGTGGTCACGGACGAAATCTATGAGCACCTGACCTACGACGGCGTCCCGTTCACGTCCATCGCCACCGCTGCCCCGGAACTGGGCGACAAGGTGGTCATCCTCAACGGCGTTGCCAAGACGTACGCCATGACCGGCTGGCGGGTGGGCTGGATGATCGGCCCGGCAGACGTCATCAAGGCGGCCACCAACCTCCAGTCGCACGCCACGTCCAACGTGTCCAACATCATGCAGATCGCCGCCCTCGCCGCCGTGTCCGGCCCGCTGACCGCCGTCGATGAGATGAAGGTGGCGTTCGACCGCCGCCGCAAGGCCATCGTCGCGGGGCTGAATGCGATTGACGGCGTGGAATGCCCGACGCCGAAGGGCGCCTTTTACGTATACGCCGACGTCCGTGCGCTGCTGGGGAAGGAATTCCCCACCGCGTCCGGCACCGCCACGCCGCAGACCTCCGCGGAGCTGGCCTCGCTGATCCTCGACGAGGTTGAGGTGGCAGTGGTTCCGGGCGAGGCGTTCGGCCCCTCCGGCTTCCTGCGCCTCTCCTACGCCCTGGGTGACGACGACCTCGCCACAGGCGTCCAGCGCCTGCAGGACTTCCTGGGCAAGGCCCAGTAACGCCCCATCACCTTTCGCCGGAAAAACCAGAACGCCCCATCACCAAGTGATGGGGCGTTCTGGTTTAAGGCCCGAAAGGTGATGGGGCGTTGGAGATATAGGGGCGGGAGGTGATGGGGCGTTTAGAGGAGGCGGCGCTCCGCGGCCCACTTGGTGAGTTCGTGGCGGCTGGAGAGCTGGAGCTTCCGCAGCACCGCCGAGACATGGGTCTCCACGGTCTTGATGCTGATGAAGAGTTCCTTGGCCACTTCCTTGTAGCTGTAGCCCCGGGCGATAAGCCGCATGACCTCAAGCTCACGGGCGGAGAGCTTGTCCAGTTCATCATCGGCGATGTCCGCGGGGGCGGTGCCGAAGGCGTCCAGGACAAAACCGGCCAGGCGGGGCGAGAAGACTGCGTCGCCGCCGGCCACCCGGAACACGGCATCGGTAATTTCGGCGCCGGAGATGGTCTTGGTGACATAGCCGCGGGCGCCGGCACGGATGACGGCGACCACGTCCTCCGCGGCGTCGGACACACTCAGGGCCAGGAACCGGGTGCTGGACAGGAGCGCGGCGGAGCCGGCGATGACTTCCCGGCCGCCGCCGCCCAGTCCGCCGGGGAGGTGGACATCCAGGAGGACGACGTCGGGCCGCTGCTGGGCAATCACGGCGATGGCCTGCTCCACGGTGGCAGCCTCCCCCACCACCTGGATGCTGGGGTCGAGGTCCGCTTTCAGGCCGGACCGGAAAATGGCGTGGTCGTCCACGATGACCACCCGGGCCGAGTTGGCCGGCCGGGCACTTCCGGCACCTGTTCCCTGGGTTGTGTTCATGATTTTCCTTCCGCGTGTTCTGCTGCGGCAGGCAGCCGGAGGCGGACCTCGGTGCCGTCGCCGGTGCTGAGGATGGCAGCCGAGCCGCCGTGCCGTTTCATCCGGCCGATGATTGATTCCCGGATACCGAGCCGGTCCGCGGGCACGTCCCCCAGCTCAAAGCCCGGTCCCCTGTCCTTGATGAAGATCTCGGCCTGCCCGTCAGACGCTTCAAGGTAGACCGAGACCGTCCCGCCACCGTGCCGTGAGGCGTTGAGCATGGCCTCCCGGCTGGCCTGGACCAGGGCCTCGTGCGCCTCGGTCATGACGGCGTCACCAACGGTGACCACTTCCACGGCATTGCCGAGCAGGTCCTCGACCTCGCCGGCAACAGCCTTGATCCGGTCCGAGAGCTGGCCGCTTTCGCGGCCTGGATCCTGGAACAGCCAGCCCCGCAACTCGCGTTCCTGGGCACGGGCCAGGCGGACGACGTCGTGCTCGTTGCCCGCCCGCCGCTGGATCAAGGCGAGGGTCTGCAGCACCGAATCATGGAGGTGGGCGGCAATCTCGGCACGTTCCGTTTCCCGGATCCGGCCCGCGCGCTCCGCTTCCAGGTCACGCCAGAACTTCAGGGCCCAGGGCAGCAGGACCAGCACCACGCCGCCCAGGACGGCCACCGAAGCGAGCAAGGCGAGCCAGGTCTGTTCCCAGGAACCCGAGCCGGACACCATCACCAGAACCCCGGCCACCACCAGCGCCAGACCGGCGGCGAGCCGGCCCCAGCCGCCGGCCTGGTCCGCCTTGGTCTTGTCCACCAGGCCTGCACGCCGGGTCTCGTCCAGCTGCATCCACGCGATCGAGGCACCGCCCAGGACCGCGGCAGCCGGGATCAGCGTTCCCAGGGACACGTCCACACCCAGCAGCTGGGCGATCATGATGCCGGCGACGAGCAGCAGTCCGCAGCCCAGCAGGATTTCCTTGCCGTACCGCATTCCGCGCGCCCGGAACCACGGGGGAACCGGAGCCCCGCCCTGGTCCTCCGGGACGGGACCTGGGGCACCCGCCGGGGATCCGGCGTCGGCAGCGGCCCCCTGGGCGGGCTGGCTCACCGCCGGGGCAATGGGCGACGCCGGGCGGCGGGCGTTGCGGCGGGCGGCCTCGTCCGCAGTGGGCACCATGATCCAGAGCCAGGCATAGAAGACCAGCCCCGCCCCTCCAGCGAAGGACGCCAGGACCATGCCCAGGCGGACGTTCTTCACCGGCCAGCCCAGGTGCGCGGCAAGGCCGGAGCACACCCCCGCGATCACACGGTCGCTGCTCCGTGCCAAGGGCGGCCGCGCCGGAAGGGTTGTCATGGGTCAATCCAAACACGGATCAGGGTTGCCCGGACCGCATTCGGCCGCTTCCCGGGGACAGCTCAGGGACGGTTCAGGGTTTCCCCCAGTAGAGCGCCAACCGGCCTGGACGGGAGGATCGAGGTATGAACCCGCACACCCCCTCCCCCGACGACGAACACCCTGCCGAACCCCTCCCCGACGGGCAGCCCGGCACGAACAGCGAGCGGCCCACCGAGCCCCTGCCGTCCTCCGTCTCCACGCCTCCGGAGCCCGCCCCGGTCCCGCCTGCGGACGACTCCCAGCGCTACGCGTTCCAGGGCACCCCCGCCCCGGCGCCGTCCACCGACTTCTTCGGCTGGATCCGCAGCAACGGCATCTACCGGGGCAACGACCGCTGGGTCGGCGGCGTCTGCAGCGGCATCGCCCACCGGCTGGGCGTTGATCCGATCATCATCCGCGGCGTTTTCATTGTCCTGACCCTCCTGGCCGGCATTGGGGTACTGCTGTACGGCCTGGCCTGGGCCTTCCTTCCGGAACCGGACGGCAGGATCCACGTCCAGGAAGCAGGGGCCGGCCGCTGGTCCAGCGGCATGACAGGTTCCCTGATCGCCACGGTCCTGGGCCTCACCGGCCTGGGGGGAGGCTTCTGGGGCTGGAGCCATAATGGCCTGAGCGGCCTCCTCTGGACCCTCTTCTGGGTGGGTGGCGCAATCTACCTGATCTACTACCTCTCCCAACGCAACAAGGCCCACCCCACCATGGCCGGGCACGGCACGGCGGCCCCGGGCGGGACCTACCCGATGGGCAGCACCGCCCACACCTCAACGTTCACCGCCGGCACGGCTCCCGGGCCTGCCCCGGCCGCAGCACCCACCTACGGCAGCGGCACCACCGGTTCAGCGCCCACCGGCTCCTACGGCAGCAGCGGCTACAGCCCCGCCGGGAGCGTCCCGGCCGCTGGCGGCGTTGGCGGCGCCGGAGTTGGGGCCGGCGGCGTTGGAACCGGCGGCGTTGGCAGCGCAGGCACCTCCCCGGGCGGCCCCGGCAGCGGCATACCCGGTGAAGCCGGATACCCCACCCCGTGGGTCCCGCCGCGGCCGCCAAAGCCCCGCCCATCCGGTCCCGGCGCCCCCGCAGTCGCCATCGCCACGGGATCTGCCCTGCTGGTGGGCGGCGGACTCAAGGCCCTGGACGCCGCGAACATCATCAACCTGGGCGGCTCCGGCAACGCCGTCGTGTGGGCCAGCGCGGCGGCCGTCCTCGGCCTGGGCATCCTGGTGGCGGGCTTCCGCGGCCGGACGTCCGGCATCCTGAGCCTCTTCGCGGTGATCGCGCTGGTCACCGGCGGCATCTACAACACCCTGGACGACGGCCGGATGCGGTTCCAGCAAGTTGACTGGAACCCGGCCAGCATCGAGGAAGCGCGCGGCGGCATCGACATCACCGCCGGCCGGGGAACCGTGGACCTCACGGGACTCTCCCCAACCGCCCCCCTGACGTCCGACGTCGTGGTTCCCCTGGACATCACCGCCAGCAACGTGACCGTGGTGATCCCGCAGAACCTGCCCGTTGACATCAAGGCGGACATGACCATGGGCAACCTGAACGAAGGAAGCGGCCAGCGCGGCGGCACCACCACCCGCGAAAGCAGCTACAACACGGACCGGCCAGGCAACCACCTGGTGGTGCAGATCGACGGCACCTTCAGCAACGTCACGATCCAGGAAGGCAACTGACATGGACAACAGCAACATTCCGACGACGGCGGGCCAGGAGACTGCCGGACCGGCACCGGCCAGGGTGGGAACGGTGGTGTGGGGGCTGATCGTCCTGGCACTGGCCGCGCTGATCATCGTGGCCCAGCTTGGCATCGTGACGCTCAACGGCACCTACGTCCTGATCGGCCTCATGATCGGCGCGGGCGTGGCCCTGGTGGTGGGTGGCCTGCTCTCAGCCCGGAAACGTGACAACGAACCAACTACAGGGAAGTCTTGAACCATGGATAAGTTCTTCAGCATTGTCAGGGGCTTCGGCCTGAAGCGCGGCCCCGAGCGGTGGCTTGGCGGGGTTTGTGGCGGCATCGCTGCCAAACTCAACGTGGACGTGGCGTACGTCCGCATCGCGTTCCTGCTCTTCGCCCTGCTTCCGGGCCCGGCATTCGTCTTCTACGTCCTGGCGTGGATCACCCTTCCGGACCAGCGCAACGAGATTCCGCTCCAGGCGTTCCTGGACCGCCGGTCGCTGAACCGGCCCTGACCGCCCAGGACCACGGCCCCGGCCCCGTGAATGATCACGGGGCCGGGGCCTTTTCCGTGTCCCCCGCGTGCGGGGCCGAGCCGGCCCCCATGTAACCGGTTTGTGTCGTACCCCACACACCCCACTACACTTCTAGGTGAGCTCAGCGTGGCGCTCTGCCTGTAAACCTTCTCCCCAGGATTTGAGCCGAACATGAAAATTGGAATCCTCACCAGCGGTGGCGACTGCCCCGGATTGAACGCAGTGATCCGAGGTGCAGTGCTCAAAGGCATTGCGGTCCACGGCCAGGAGTTCGTCGGATTCCGTGATGGCTGGCGGGGCGTGGTGGAAGGGGACATCATCGATATCCCCCGCACCATGGTCCGCGGCATCGCCAAACAGGGTGGCACCATTTTGGGCACCTCCCGCACCAACCCGTTCGAAAACGGCGGCGGCCCGGAGGCCATCAAGGCCCACATGGACCGGCTGGGCATCGACGCCATCATCGCCATCGGCGGTGAGGGAACCCTGGCCGCGGCCAAGCGGCTGACCGACGCCGGGCTCAAGATCGTAGGCGTCCCCAAGACCGTGGACAACGACCTCGACGCCACCGACTACACCTTCGGTTTCGATACCGCCGTCCAGATCGCCACCGAGGCCATCGACCGGCTCCGCACTACGGGTGAGTCCCACCACCGGTGCATGATCGCGGAAGTGATGGGCCGGCACGTGGGCTGGATTGCGCTGCACGCCGGAATGGCTGCCGGGGCGCACGCCATCCTGATCCCGGAGCAGAAGGTCAGCATCGAGCAGATCACCGAATGGGTCAATGAAGCCCACGCCCGCGGCCGTGCGCCCCTGGTGGTGGTGGCTGAAGGGTTCGTTCCGGAGCACATGGAGAGCCCGCACTCCGAGCGCGGCCTGGACACCTTCGGCCGTCCCCGCCTGGGCGGCATCGCGGACCAGCTCGCCCCCGAACTCGAAGCCCGGACCGGCATCGAAACCCGTGCCACCATCCTGGGGCACATCCAGCGCGGCGGCGTCCCCTCGGCCTTTGACCGGGTCCTGGCCACCCGGCTGGGCATGGCCGCCATCGACTCCGTGGTCGAAGGCTACTGGGGCACCATGGTGGCACTGAAGGGCACCGACATCCAGCATGTCGCCTTCGAGGAAGCCCTGGGCCAGCTCAAGACCGTCCCGCAAAACCGCTACGACGAAGCCGCGGTCCTGTTCGGCTAAGCCTGCAGGCCCCCCTAGGCTGGGACCATGACACTCGATCCCGGCTCAGCGGCCATCATCCAGTTGGCATGGGCACGCCGGCTGGGCCTTGACGACGACGCGTTCGGTGACGCCCTGGCATCGGGGGAACGGATTGTCCGGGCCGACGAATCGGCCCGGACTGTCGACTTTGTGCGGCTGTTCGGAAGTTCCGCCCTGGTGGGACCACGGAGCGTCATCGACGCCGCGGCGGACATTCCCGATGAGGAAATGGCCCAGCACGTCACCCTCCTGAAACTGACCAGGGAGCAGGGCGGCCACGGACTCGGTGCCGCAGCCCTGTTCTTCGCCGACGACCTGCCCCTCCAGCAGCCCTCCGAGGAACTGACCGTCTCGCACGGTAATCCGGAAGCGATCGAGCTGGAGGGAAGGTGCCCGCCGGACGACGTCAACGAGGTGGGTCTTTCCGACCTCGAGAACCGGTACACCATCGTCCATGAAATCGATGGCAGGCGCGTGCCCCTTGCCTGCGGCGCTTATGGCGAGTGGGAAGGCCTGCTGGCCAACATGGGGGTCCTGGTGGATCCTGAGTGGCGGCGGCATGGTCTTGGGGCCCTGGCCGGATCCATCGCCGCCCACGAGGCCCTTGCCGCAGGGCTGACGCTGCAGTGGCGTGCAGACGTCAGCAACACCGGCTGCCTTGCCCTCGCCCGGAAACTGGGCCTCTCAGCCGGCGGAATCCAGACCAGCGTCCACCTTCGCTGACGCAGGGCTCCCCGCGGCGCCCCAGTCCTGGGCCGGCTTCGGCTTGGCAAAGAACAGGGCAACGGCTGCGGCAACCAGCACCACTGCGGCGGGGAGGAGGATCGACTGGGCCATTGCCGTCGAAAACCCTGCGTGCAGGAACCCGGGAAGCGTACCGCCGCCCATGCCCATGCCCTCACCGGATGGGGCGCCGGGGCCGCGGGACGGGAGTTCGGCCGCCAGCCGGGACTGGATGAGGACGGCGATCGCAGCGCTGCCCAGCACGGCCCCGAACTGCCGGGTGGTGTTGTACACCCCGGAGCCTGCGCCGGCCTGGCGCGGCGGCAGGTTCCGGGTTGCGGTTGTGCTCAACGGTGCCCAGATGCCGGCGTTGGCAAAGCCCAGGACTGCGCTGGGAAGCAGGAACAGCAGGATGGGCGTGTCCGGCTGCATGAGCAGGCCATTCCAGACCAGGGCGACAGCCATCAGCGTCAGGCCGCCGGCGGCCAGATATTTCGGGTTGACCCGGTCCACGATCTTGCCCACCACCGGCGCCATGCCGCCTGAGATCAGCGCCATGGGCACCATCAGGAGTGCCGACTGGGTGGGCGTCAGACCGCGGACCAGCTGGTAGTAGAAGATCAGCGGCAGGCTGAAGGACGTGACGGTGAACCCCACCATCGTGATTCCAAGGTTGGCGAGGGAGAAGTTCCGGTCCCGGAACAGACCCAGCGGCAGGAGCGGCTCGCCTTTATTGAACCGCTGCCACGCCACGAACGCGGCCAGGACAACAAGGCCGGCAATAATGAGTCCCCAGACGCTGATGGGTCCGGTGATGGTGCCCCAGTTGTACGTCTCGCCTTCCTGGATGCCGAAGACCAGCAGGAAGAGCCCGACGGCGCTCAGCAGGACGCCGGGGATGTCGAACCGGTGCGGGTGCGTGCTCAGCGCCGGGACGTTGCGCATTGCCAGGATGAAGCCCACGACGCCGATGGGCACGTTGATGAAGAAGATCCACTCCCAGCCCAGGCCGTCCACCAGGACACCGCCCAGGATGGGCCCCACCAGGGTGGCCATGCCGGCCGTGGCACCCCAGATGGCCATGGCGGAACCGCGGCGGTCCGGCGGAAAGATGCGGGTGATGACCGCCATGGTCTGAGGCGTCATGACCGCTGCGCCTAGCCCCTGCACCACGCGGGCGGCGATAAGGGTTTCCACGTTTTGGGCCAGGCCGCACCAGAGGGAGGCCAGGGTGAACACCACCAGGCCGAGCAGGTACAGCTTCCGGGGGCCGAACCTGTCACCCAGCCGGCCCGTGATGAGCAGGGGAACGGCGTAGGCCAGCAGGTAGGCACTGGTCACCCAGATCACCGAGTTAATGTCGGCGTTCAGGCCCTCCATGATCCGGGGATTGGCCACCGAGACGATGGTGCTGTCGATCAGGATCATGAAGAACCCGATCACCAGGGACCACAGCGCCGGCCACGGCTTTTCTACGTTTTCCACTCTGTCATCCTTCTGGAGTTTTGTTTGGTGCCGGGCGGAAACCCGGAAAAGTCAGCCCAGCAGGTCCAGGATCTCCGAGCGGGCAAACATCTGCGCCGCTGCCCGTGCCGACGGCGCACCGGCGTCCGGATCCGCTCCGGCGCCCAGCAGAACCCGGGCCACGTCCGTGTAGCCCTTGAACGCCGCTCCTGCGAGCGGGGTTTGGCCCCTGTCGTTGGCGGTGTTGGCTTCCGCACCGTGCTGCAGGAGCAGCTCAACGGTGCCGGCGTGCCCGTGGTAGGCCGCGAGCATCAGAAGGGAATCGCCGGCGGAGTTCGTCATGGTGGCGGGCACCCCGGCGTCCAGGTAGGCACCCAGCAGCTCGTCGCTGCCGTCACGGGCAGCTTGGAAGAGCGTGTGCGCCAAAGCCAGCGCGTCGTCGTCGTGCCCCTCCGTTGCCTCCGCCCCGGCGTGGACGGGCGCGGTGTTCTCGGTCATCAGCGTGGCCCCCTCAGGAATCCGGTCTGGCGCCCCACGACCTGGCCGGCGTCGGGGGCGACGATGAGTTCCTGGACGGCCGGATACGGCTCGTCGCCGTCCAGGACCGTCAGTATTTCATCCGGGGCCACGGAACGCTTGATGACTGCCAGGGCGACGGGACCCATTTCGTAGTGCTGCGCCACCGAGGTCACGGTCCCCACTTTCCGCTCCCCGGCCATGACGGGACTCCCGGCAGCGGGCAGGGTGTGCTGCGAACCGTCCAGCTGCAGGAACACCAGCCTGCGCGGCGGGTGGCCAAGATTGTGGACGCGGGCGATGGTTTCCTGCCCCTTGTAGCAGCCCTTGGCCAGGTGCACGGCGGTGCGCAGCAGGTCCAGTTCGTGCGGGATGGTCTTGTCGTCCGTCTCGGCCCCGATCCTGGGGCGCCACGCTGCGACCCGGAGGGCCTCGGCGGCGAGCACGCCGGCCAACGCCCGCCCGGCGACGGCGTCCTCCAGCCCGGCGGCGGGGATAAGGTACTCGAACCAAGGGCGCTCAAGCCCGGGATGGTTCTCCTCTGAGACGGTGGCGTAGGAGTATCCGCCGGCGGAGACGTGCGGCCACGGATCCTGCCAGGCGAGGTGGCCGGACCATTCGGGCACGGCACGTGTGCTGCCCACAACGGCCCAGTCCGCCGAAACGTCGGCGATCTCCACCCGCAGCATGAACTTCATGCGGTTGAGGTACTCGGCAAGCGGGGCGGCTTCGGCTGCCTCCACGATCAGCCAGGTGCTCTCCCCGTCGTCGACCACCCTGGCGTCGAAGTCGATGCGGCCCTGGACGCTAAGGAGCAGCAGTTCGCTGGACTCGCCGGGTTTCAGGGCTGCCACCTGCTGTGAGGACAGGGTATTCAGCCAGCTGAGCCGGTCCGGCCCGGTGACGGTGACCACGCCGCGGTGGGAAAGGTCGACGACGGCGGTTCCGGCAGCAAGGGCGCGCTGCTCGCGCAGCGGCTCGCCGTAGTGGGCGGCGACCCCGGCGTCAGGGCCGGCGGCCACGACGGCCCCGGTGCGCGACAACAAAGGGCTGGGCGTAGTCATATGAAGTAGAAGTCCTTGGAGGTCAGCGGTATTCCGGGTTTTCGAAATCGAATCTTGTACCGGCAGCCCATTCGCCCGGCAGGTTTCCGTACGCGGGATAGCCCCCGGCGTCCTTCAGGATCCTGGCCAGGTGCAGGAGGTTCCACGTCATGAATGTGGTGTTCCGGTTGGTGAAGTCCGTCTCCGGGCCACCCGAGCCTTCATCCAGGTAGCTGGGCCCGGGGCCCACCGGCCCGATCCAACCGGCATCGGCCTGCGGCGGGATGCTGAAGCCGATGTGCTGAAGGCTGTACAGGACGTTCATGGCGCAGTGCTTGATGCCGTCTTCGTTTCCGGTGATCAGGCAGCCGCCGACTTTCGGGTAGAACGCCCATTGGCCCTTGCCGTTGAGCTCCCCGGAGTGGGCGTAGAGGCGTTCGATCAGCTTCTTGGTCTGGGAGGAGTTGTCCCCCAGCCAGATGGGTCCGGCCACCACAACAATGTCGGCTTCCTGGACCGCGGGGTAAAGCTCGGGCCATTCGTCGGTGGCCCAGCCGTACTGGGTCATGTCCGGGTAGACGCCGGTGGCGATATCGTGGTCCACCGTGCGGATCACCGTGGTGCTGACGCCCTGCTTTTCCATGATCCGGCGGCTGATGCGGATCAGTCCATCCGTGTTGGAGGTCTGGGGCGACTTCTTGAGCGTGCCGTTGAAAAAGACAGCCTTGAGGTCGCCGTAACCGGCCGGCGCTCCTGCTGCTTTCCTGGTGCCTTCTTCCACGGTGCCGCTCCCTTTTTCGCGGGTCAGGAGACCCTCTTTTTGGTCAGGAAACCCTCGTTGGTCAGGAAACCTTGTGCAGGAACGCGGAAGCGTGTGCCTCCAGGCCCTTCCCTGCCTCGCCGCCCGCGGCAACGTCCCACCGCCACAACAGGTTGCCGTCCACCAGCCCGAAAATGCGGGTGGCCGCACTGTAGTCCTTCGAGTGGCTGCCGCGCATCACCATGTCGGTGGTCAGCTGGATCTGGGGACCCTTGATCTGGCCGTAGTACAGCTCCGAGATTCCGCCGGGATGCGAGATGGACACGGAGATGTCGAAGCCGCCGTCCTTGTTGCGCAGTGCCTCAACCTCGTCGGCACTCTTCAGCACCGGCACGATGTCGGCGGGCACCAGGCCGGGACCGCCGTCGGCATCAAGCTGCTTGCGCTCCAGCGCCCAGAAACCCGTCTCGACGGTGAGCGGCCGCAGGCGCGTGCCTTCGTCGTCGGTCAACCAGCTTTCGGCACGGTACTGCAGGTACGGCAGGCCGTTGTGGGTGAAGGAAACGTGCTGCAGGAAGTGTTCGGAATCCTCGTCGCCGCTGCCCAGCCGGCCCCGGCCCTCCCACTCACCGATGAGCCAGGAAAGGGGGACGAGTTCGGGGGTCAGGTCTGTAGGAATCTCAATGGGCATTGGTCTTACCTCCAGATACGGCCGGTCCTTGAAAAGGGGTGGCTACTTCTGGCCCTTGAAGAGGCGGTAGACCACGAAGCCGGCGAACCAGGCCATGGACAGGCTCGCAATGCCGAGCAGGACAAGGAAGAAGATTTCAAAAGCAAGTACGGACATGGTGCCATCCTAACCCGTTAGTAGATGAGTAGTTTGTCTATGAAGTACGCGAGGGATCCGACGGCCGAAACAGGGGCAAGGCCCATGCCCAGCGCGGCCGGGATGTTCAGCGGGGCACCGCGGAGCGTTGCCAGCCGCCGGAAGCTGGCCAAGACCGCACCGACCACCACGCCGAAGACGGCGGCCGGCAGGACGGCGATGTCCGACAGGACCAGCCCGGCAAGCGGTCCGGCCAGTCCGGCAAGCACCACTCCCAGCGGGGCGACGATGCTGTCCGGCCAGCGGATAAGCCCTGCCAGCAGGGCCACTGCGGCGCTGATCGCCGCCACCAGCAGCATTTCCCGGACACCGTTGAACCGGGAGCCGGCAATCCAGCCCGCGCCGAGGCAGGACAAGAGGACACCTGCGCAGCATCCAAGGGTGGACTCCAGCCGCTGCGCCTGCCCGGTGCCGCGGATCAACTGCACCACGAAAACGGCCATCATTCCCAGGGCAACGAAGGCGGGTGTCCAGTCCAGGTACCCGGGGGCGGGCGCCAGGCCCGCCGCTACTGCGGCGCCTGCGCCCGGCAGGGCGATGACGGCGGCGAGGGTCTTTTTGGCGGGAATGCGCAGGAAGTGCGGCCAGCCGATGCCCACGGCCGCGGCGATCAGGATACCCACCACCACGAGCGCTTCCGGCGAGGCGTAGACCCCGGCGATAATCGCAATAAGGCCGGCTATCCCGACGACGCCAACGGTCCAGGAGCCAAGCGAACGGACGGGCGCCTGCAGTTCCGCCGTCATGCGGGGCCCGGCCTGTGCTTCGTCGGTGCACTCACTGCGCTGTTTTCCCATCCTGGCGATCGGCCGGAAGGCTGGTCAGCCCCCTCACGGCAGGGCGGGTCCGCCCTGGTCCAATCCTGCCTTATGTGAACTGGATATGTCGCAAAACGTGCTGGTCCACGTCGCGGATCTGTGGTCTGGAAGGGGCTGACGGGTATACTCAAGGTTCAGCTACGCTCCCTGCTGAGGTGGCTGGCCGGCGGCATGCTGACGGACCAAAACCTCCTGCAGGAAGCCAGTACCGGCCGGTGAGAATCCGGTTCAGTCGCCCAACGATGCGCGGACGGCCCTTGGAGGAACAATGTCGCACATCCTGTTACTGACCAACAGCACCGGTTCTTCGGTGGACATCCTGCCTGCCCTCGAGCTGCTGAACCACAGGGTCCATATCCTCCCCGCCGAGCCGACGGCCCTCCTCGAAACAGACCCCTGCGACATTGTCCTGCTGGACGCCCGCAAGGACCTGGTGGGCGCCCGCTCCCTCACCCAGCTCCTGAAAGCCACTGGCCTCAGCGCCCCGCTCGTGCTGATCCTCACTGAGGGTGGCATGGCTGCGGTGTCCTCCGCGTGGGCCGTTGACGACATCGTCCTCGATTCCGCCGGCCCCGCCGAGGTGGAGGCCCGCATCCGGCTGTCCGTTGCCCGGGCCGTACCCGAGCAGGAAGACACCCCGAGCGAAATCCGTGCCGCGGGCGTCGTCATCGATGAGGCAAGCTACACGGCCCGGGTCAACGGGGCGCCCCTGAACCTGACCTTCAAGGAGTTCGAACTCCTGAAGTACCTGGCCCAGCACCCCGGCCGCGTCTTCACCCGGCAGCAGCTGCTTACCGAGGTCTGGGGTTACGACTACTACGGCGGCACGCGCACCGTGGATGTCCACGTCCGGCGGCTGCGGGCCAAGCTCGGCGCAGACCACGAGAACCTGATCAGCACCGTCAGGAACGTGGGCTACCGCCTCACCCTGGTCCGGCAGCAGGAAGATGAACTCACCGAGGCTTGAGCCTGGACCGCCGCCGGCGTATAGCCTTGGCTCATGACTCCAGCGCATCCGCAGAAGTGGCCCGTCCATGTCGTCCGGGGCGGAGCTGACCAGCAACTGCTGAAAGACTGCCGCGACCTTTTGGCTGCGGCTGAGGAATCGGACGGCAACCCCTCCATTTCCGAGCAAACCCTGGTGACCATGCGGGCCGGGGATTCGGCCGAGCACACGCTGCTGACGCTGGCCCTCTACGCCCCGGACGAGGACTCCGACCCGGTGACCGGCCAGGATCTAGCGGGCTTCGCCGTCGTGGTTGAAGAGCAGGACGGAACCGGCATCCTGGAAATCGCCGTCCATCCCTCGTACCGGAACCAGGGTGTGGCGGACCGGCTGGTGGGTGCGCTGAAGGAGGTCCGGGGCTTTGACGGGCTTAAGGCGTGGTCCCACGGCAACCACGAGGCCGCTGCCGACCTTGCCGCCCGCTATGGGTACGCGCCGGTGCGCGAGTTGTGGAAGATGCGGATGACGACGGCGGGCGCGGACCTGCCCGACGCCGGCCTTCCGGACGGGGTGGCCATCCGCGCCTTCGTCCCCGGCAAGGATGAGGAGGCGTGGCTGGCCGCCAACCGGGCGGCGTTCGCCCACCACCCCGAGCAGGGCGGCCTCACCAGGGCCGACCTCGACGCGCGCATGGCCGAGGACTGGTTCGACCCGTCCGGCTTCCTCCTGGCGGAAGACCGGGACGGGCGCCTGCTGGGATACCACTGGACCAAGGTCCACCCCCGCCACGGTGAGCATCCTGCGATCGGCGAGGTTTACGTGGTGGGCGTGACGCCGGAGGCGCAGGGCATGGGCCTGGGCAAGGCGTTGACCATTGCCGGCATCAAACACCTCCGCGACGCAGGATTAAATGGCGTGATGCTTTACGTGGATGCTGACAACGCCCCGGCCGTTGCCCTGTACCGCCGGCTCGGCTTCACCCGCTGGGACATGGACGTCATGTACGGCCCGGCCGGCGGGTAGGCAGGCCGCAAACCAATCCCCGGCGCCGCGTAAAACAAAGGCCGTGGGACCGGTGAATGCTTGTAAGGTTGAAATGGAGCCGCGCGGGGCGGAAGCGCCGGCACTGGAGCGCCAGCTAAAGGAGAAGCCATGAACCCGGAACCGTCCGGAACAGCCACGTCCCAGGATGTTGCGGTGCCTGTCCGGGCCCGCTTCGGCTCCTCCGAGGTACCGGCATCACGGGCCACCCAGGACCGGATCGACATCCCTGAGTTCGCACCGAACCTGCAGCCGGAAGGCGACATCCGCCCTGACCGGTTCCTGGACCGCGAGCTGAGCTGGCTTGCCTTCAATTCCCGCGTGCTGGAACTGGCGGAAGACCCCACCCTCCACCTGCTGGAACGGGTGAGCTTCCTGTCCATCTTCGCCTCCAACCTGGACGAGTTCTTCATGGTCCGCGTGGCAGGCCTCAAGCGCCGCATCGCCACCGGACTCGCCGTCCCCTCCCCTGCCGGCCTGAGCCCGGTTGAGGTGCTGGAGCGGATCAGCGAGGAAGCCCACCGGCTCCAGCAGCGGCATTCGCAGGTCTTCGCGGAGCAGATCCGCCCCGCCCTGGCCTACGAGCACATCCACGTCATGCAGTGGGGGGAACTGGACGACGCCGCCCAGCAGCAGCTCAGCGTCATGTTCGCGGAAAAGGTCTTCCCCATCCTCACGCCCCTTGCCGTGGATCCGGCGCATCCGTTCCCCTATATCTCGGGCCTTTCACTGAACCTTGCCGTGGTGGTCCGGAACCCGGTCAGCGACAAGGAGCTCTTCGCCCGCGTCAAGGTCCCCGACCAGCTGCCGCGGCTGATCTCCATCGACGGCCCGCGCGCCGGTGCCGTGCCGGGCCGGGTGGCACGGTTCATCGCGCTTGAAGAAGTCATCGCCGTGCACCTGGACAAGCTGTTCCCCGGCATGGAGGTCCTGGAGCACCACACCTTCCGCGTGACGCGCAACGAGGACGTGGAGGTGGAGGAGGACGATGCCGAAAACCTCCTGCAGGCACTGGAGAAGGAACTCCTCCGCCGCCGGTTCGGCCCGCCCGTCCGGCTGGAAGTCACCAACGACATCAACCCCAATATCCGGGCACTGCTGATCCGTGAACTGGGGGTCGAAGAGTCCGAGGTGTACTCGGTGCCCGCACCGCTGGACATGCGGGGCCTGTCCGTCATTGCCGGGATCGACCGTGCGGACCTGCACTACCCCAAGCATGTCCCGCACACGTCGCGGTACCTGAACGAGTCCGAGACATCCAAGGCTGCCAACGTGTTCGCCGCCATGCGGCGCCGGGACATCCTGCTGCACCACCCGTACGATTCGTTCTCCACGTCAGTACAGGCGTTCCTGGAACAGGCCGCGGCGGACCCGAAGGTCCAGGCCATCAAGCAGACCCTGTACCGCACCTCCGGCGACTCCCCCATCGTGGACGCCCTGATCGACGCTGCCGAGGCCGGCAAGCAGGTCCTGGCCCTGGTGGAGATCAAGGCCAGGTTCGATGAGCAGGCCAACATCTCCTGGGCCCGCAAACTGGAACAGGCCGGCGTGCACGTGGTGTACGGCATCGTGGGCCTGAAAACCCACTGCAAGCTTTCGCTGGTGGTACGGCAGGAGGTGGACGGCCTTCGCCGCTACTGCCACATCGGCACCGGCAACTACCATCCGCGCACTGCACGGTACTACGAGGACCTGGGCCTGCTGACTGCCAACGACCAGGTGGGCGAGGACCTTTCCAAGCTGTTCAACCAGCTTTCCGGCTACGCGCCCAAGTCAACCTTCAAGCGCCTGCTGGTGGCACCCCGCTCCGTGCGCTCCGGGCTCATCGACCGGATTGAGACGGAGATCCGCAATGCCCGGGCAGGTGTGCCGGGCCATGTGCAGATCAAGGTGAACTCAATGGTGGACGAGGCCATCATCGACTCCCTGTACCGTGCATCCCAGGCGGGTGTGAAGGTGGACGTGGTGGTCCGCGGCATCTGCTCCCTGCGCCCCGGCGTTCCCGGCCTGAGCGACAACATCACGGTGCGTTCCATCCTGGGCCGGTTCCTTGAACACTCGCGGGTGTTCGCCTTTGCCAACGGCGGGGACCCCGTGGTGTACATCGGCTCCGCGGACATGATGCACCGTAACCTGGACCGACGGGTGGAGGCGCTGGTGCAGCTCAGCAGCCCGGACGACATCACCTACGTCCTTGACCTCCTGCGCCGCTACATGGACCCGGAAACCTCCAGCTGGCACCTCGACAACGAGGGCCGCTGGATCCGGCACCACCTCTCCGAGGACGGGAAGCCGCTTGAAGACGTCCAGTCCTGGCTGCTGGCGTCCCGTCCGCGGCAACGCAGCCTGAGCCGGCGATAAGGGCCGCCGCGTTGTCGAGCGATGCACTCGTAGCTGACCAGACTGACCACCCGGGGGAACCCATAGCTGTAACTGCTGCGGGCGCCATTCCCTGGCGCGCCGGCAGGGACGGCCTGGAGGTCCTGCTGATCCACCGGCCCCGCTATGACGACTGGTCATGGCCCAAGGGAAAGATCGACGCCGGCGAGACAATCCCCGAATGCGCCGTCCGTGAGGTGTGGGAGGAGATCGGCCTCAAGGCGCCCCTGGGGATACCGCTGCCGCCCATCCACTACCACGTGGCGTCCGGGCTCAAGGTGGTCCACTACTGGGCGGTCAGGGTCAACGGTGACAGCCTGGTTCCGGACGGCAAGGAAGTGGACAGCGTCATGTGGTGCGCCCCCGAAAAGGCCGCCCGCCTGCTGTCCAACCCGTCCGACGTCGGCCCGCTTGAATACCTGCGCGACGCGCATGAACGCGGGGAGCTGGACACCTGGCCCTTACTGGTGCTCCGCCATGCCAAGGCCAAGCCGCGCTCGTCCTGGAGCAAGGCCGAGGGCGAACGCCCGTTGGCGGCCACCGGATCCCGGCAGGCCCAGGCCGTGGGCCGGCTCCTGGAGGTATGGAAGCCCATGCGGGTGGTGACCAGCCCCTGGCTGCGCTGCGTCGCAACCGTGGCCCCGTATGCCCGGGCCACGGGCGCGAAAGTGAAGCTCGCGGAGGGCTTGACCGAGCACAAGCACCAGCGGAGTCCGAAGAAAACCGCCGCCGTCATCGAGTCCCTGGTCGATAAGCAACGGGCCGTGGTGGTCTGTACCCACCGGCCTGCCCTGCCCACAGTGCTCAAGCAGCTTGCCACCCACATGCCATCACACCTGGCGAAGCTGCTGCCCGCCCATGAGCCGTTCCTGTCACCGGGCGAGGTGGTGGTCTGCCATGTGGCCAACAGCGGTAAAAAACGGGTTGTAGCGGTGGAACAGTTCAAGCCCTTTGACGACTAAGGAAACCCGCGCCGCTTGACCCGGGGCCGGTATCCCCCTTGACTTGGGTGAACGATGCACAGTTCTGGGGGATAACGTGCCGGCTGCCATGACCGCTGTTCTTTCTGATGCTCCACCCGTTGCCGTCCTCTGGCCGTTCCTGCTCGCCGGCGGCGCGTACCTCCTGCTCCGATCCCTGATCCGTGGCGCCCGGGGCCCGGATTTCACCGCAGCAGCATCCCGGCACGCGTTTTGCATCGGAGTGATCGGCTGGCTGGGAAGTTCGCTGCTGCCGGCTGCCAACGCAGGCATCCTGCCATTACCTGGATCATCGACGGTTCCCGTGGACATTGCCCCGGCCCTCGCGTGGCCGGTTCTCGGCTGCCTGGCCGCACACGTGCTGGGGCAGCTCAGCTACCCCAAGGCCCGCGTCCAGCCGGGGAAGCTGACCGGAAAGGTGTCCCGCGTCCGCGATCTCCTTCCCCGTCCCCTCGCCTGGACGGTCACGGTGATCTTCGGCCTCTCCGTTGCCCAGGTCGTGTGGACGTCCACTCTGCCCGGTTTCGCACCACGCCCTTACTGGTCACGCCCGGATGGTGGGGGCGGCTACGCCACCTTTGGCGGAGAAGGCCGGATCCCTGGCGTGCAGCTGGCGATGTACCTGGGCGGCGCGTTGTTCGCCCTGGTTTTGGGAACCCTCGCCGTACTGCTGCTGATCAGCCGCCGCAGGCCGGTGGACGGGCTTGCCTTCGGACTCGACGCCCTGCTGCGGACCATCACCATGAACCGTCTCCTTCGTACGGTTGCGACCGTTGCGTCCGGGTTGGCGGCCATCGCGGGAAACCACGCAGCCCGGACGGATCCGGCCACCGGACCCGCGAACTGGTTCAACCCGGCCGGGGCACTGAATCTGGGCGTCCTGCTGCTGATGTTGTTCTGGTCTCCACCCAGGCTGACGGGCGCACAGCCAAGGCGCGGGCGCGCCGCCAACCGGGAAGAACCGGTCATGCGGTTATCGGTGTCGATCGGCGCCGTGATGGGACTTGCGGCGTTTGTTCCTGTACCCGCGGCAATCTTGGTCCCGGGCGCGGTTACCGGGCATCCGGCGCTATTGGTGGCCGTATCCGCCGCGGCTGTCCTGGCCGTTGTTTCACTCGGCGAACTGCTGGTGCACCGGAATTACGGGGCCACGGACGAGCCTCGGCACTGGCCCCGCCAACCGGTTCCACCCGGCCTGGCCTGCACGCTGGTTGCGGCTGCAACTGTTCTCATGGCTGCCGTCTTCCTTGTTGCGTGGCGGCAGGTTGAGCTGGGAGTGGAGCAGTCATGGCCGGTGACTGCTTGGGCCAGTGCCGGGGTTCTGCCCGTCTCGGGCCTTCCCCTGCTGCTGGCCCGCCGGCGCAGCAGCGTTCGAGGCACTGTCCCCGGACTCGACGCCGCCCTCCGCGCCATCACCGTGCACCGGGTGGTCCGGACGCTGGCCGCGTTCTTCGCGGTTCAAGCCGGTGTTTTGCTGATAGGCGCCGGCCCGAAGCTGCACAGCGCATCGCCCCTGGGCCCGGAGCCCTGGGACTTCGCCTGGCAGGCCGCGCCCGGCGTCGGGGCTGTCCTGGCAGCGGCGGGCGTGGTGGTCGCCGTGATTCCTGTCGGCGGAACAGCCCAGCGCGGTACCTCCGGACCACCGCCGGCCCAAGATCTTCAGCCAGTAGACTTGAGGCGTGAGCATCCCAACGCCTTATGAAGACCTCCTGCGCGATGTCCTGGCCACCGGCACCCATAAATCGGACCGCACGGGCACCGGAACCACCAGCGTTTTCGGGCGGCAGATCCGCTTTGACCTCTCCGAAAGCTTTCCGCTGATCACGACCAAGCGGGTCCATTTCAAGTCAGTGGCGGTGGAGCTCCTGTGGTTCCTGCGCGGCGAGACCAACATCAAGTGGATGACGGACCAGGGCGTCACCATCTGGAACGAGTGGGCGGATGAGGACGGCGACCTGGGCCCGGTCTACGGCGTGCAGTGGCGAAGCTGGCCCACCCCGGACGGCGGCCACATCGACCAGATCGCCGAACTGATCGAGAACCTGAAATCGAATCCGGACTCCCGCCGGCACATCGTGTCAGCGTGGAACGTTTCCGAACTCAACGACATGGCGCTCCCGCCCTGCCACGCGTTCTTCCAGTTCTACGTGGCCAACGGCAAGCTCTCGTGCCAGCTCTACCAGCGCTCCGCTGACATGTTCCTGGGCGTCCCCTTCAACATCGCCTCCTATGCGCTGCTCACCTGCATGGTCGCCCAGCAGGTGGGCCTCGAGCCCGGCGAATTCGTGTGGACCGGCGGTGACGTGCACATCTACGAGAACCACATGGACCAGGTCCTCAAGCAGCTGGAACGCGAGCCCTACGAGTACCCGCAGCTGAAGATCACCCGCAAGCCGGCCTCGATCTTCGACTACACCTTGGAGGACTTCGACGTGGTGGGCTACCAGCACCACCCCACGATCAAGGCGCCGATCGCCGTATGAGCACCGAAAACTTCACTGATCCCCAGTCCTTCACGGAGGAGCTGGCTGCCTCGATCACCGGCGTCGGCCTGGTCTGGGCGCAGACCTCCGACGGCGTCATCGGCAAGGACGGGGACATGCCCTGGCACCTGCCCGAGGACCTCAAACACTTCACCCGCCTCACCAACGGGCATCCGGTCATCATGGGCCGGAAAACCTGGCTGTCCTTCCCGGACAAGTACCGCCCGCTGCCCGGGCGCACGAACATTGTCATCACCCGGCAGAAAAGCTGGGCCAACACGCCCGAGGCGGAGGGCGCCGTCGTGGTTCCCTCCCTTGATGACGCACTCCTTGAGTCGCAGTTTGTCGACGGCGGCGAGACCGTCTGGATCCTGGGCGGCGGTGAGGTCTTCCGCCAGTCCACCGAGCTCGCCAACGTCGCGGTGGTTACCACCATCGATGTGGAGGCCGACGGCGACACATTCGCCCCGGAGCTCGGCGCCAGCTGGGAGGCCACCGCCTCCGTCCCGCCGGACGGCTGGCTGACGGCCGCCAACGGCACACGCTACCGATTCACCAAATGGTCACGGACCGAGGGCTAGGAACATGCTGAAGAAACCGGAAACCCTGTTCGTCCTGGGCTACATGCTGCTGCCCCTGCTGGCGCTGCTGTCCGCGATCGTGGGACTGACCATGATCCTGGGAGGCAACAAGATCGCCGGAGCCATCGTGCTGGTGGTGGTCACACAGGTGTTCACCTTCGGGGCGTTCTTCGCGCTGCGCGCGCGGAAGGCAGCCGTACTGGAGCAGTCAGACCAGGGCTAACGCTCACTGCAGCGGCATGGGGAGGACACCCCATCGCGGGCGGCCCGGGCGCGGCCTAGGCTGGGGCATGCAGCACTCTGGGGGCTGTTGAATGATATTGGGGGGAAATCCTGGTGGCAGGAACTTTATGGGGCGCCGACGTCGAGCAACTGCGGGCCCTCGCGCAGCAGTTCAACAAGACGGCGGATCTGCTGCAGCAGCAGTCGACGCAGCTGAGCAGTCAGATCAACAACAACCCGGCCTGGAAGGGCGCGGATGCCCAGCGGTTCCGCTCGGACTGGAACACCAGCCACCGGACCCTTCTCCAGCAGACCGTCTCGCGGCTGCAGCAGGAATCGAAAGTACTGCTCAAGAACGCTGATGAGCAGGAGAAGGCGAGCGGCGGGGCACCCGGCTCCGCGGGCGGCCCGGGCTTCGGCGGATCTGTCGGGCCAGGTTCCGGATCTCCCGCGGATCCTTGGGGGCCCGATTGGCTGGCCAAGGGTTCGCCATTCCGGGACGGGTGGGGTCTTCGCGGCCAGATCAAGGCGGGCTTGGATCTGCCGAAAAGCGTTTTTGGTTTGGGCACGATGGCCGCCAAAGGCCTGGACAGCTTTACTGATGCTGAACTCTGGGCCAAGCTTCCGGGCAGGAGCATCACTTACAATTTGCTGGATTCCGGGACAGATATCCTCGGACTCAAGAATCTTCAGAAATATATCCCGGCACTCAACCAATTCGGCGGTGTCTTTAAAGAGAGTCCATGGTTGTTCAAGGGTCAGGGTGCAATTCTCGAAGGCCTTGGAAAAGGCGGGCTCGGCCGGGGCCTGGGGTGGGCCGGCGTGGGCCTGAACGCTTTCGACACGGCGGGGTATATCGCGGCAGGCAAACCGGAGGAGGCCTTGTGGTCGGGCGCCAAGACGGCACTCGGCGTGGCCTGCTTCCTTCCGCCGCCTGCTGGAACCATCTGCACGGTGGTCAGTGCCGGAATCGCGATTTACGAGATCCCTGCCGTCAAGGAGTTCGTGAACAACGCGGCCAGCAACGTCGCGGATACTATGGCCAGCGCCGTGAAGGATCCTGGCCGGTTCGTCGAAGACACCGGCAAGAATCTGGCCGACCTCGGCAAGAGCGCCGCCAGCTTCCTCGGCTTCGGATAACTCAACTAAAGGACAAATTCGTGACAGCCAGCACTGAATCCATCAACCCGCCGGACACGGCGGTTGGCTTCGGCTTTGCCGAAATCGCATACCTGATCAGGAGGTTCGATACCGACGCCGCGAGGAAGTCCGCCCAGGTACTCCGACTGGAAGAGGAAGTCCAGTCGGACCCCATCTGCGTCGCGGGAGGATCTTCGCTTCTGGCCCGTGGCTTTGCCAGCGTCGATGACGACCTTGAATTGGAAGGGCCCGCGGTACCCACCGCGTACGCCTTGTCCAGGGCGGGCCGCTGGACGGAAATCAGCCTGGTCGACGGCGAGAAAACGGACACTGTGGTACACGTGGATTCCGACAAAGTATCTGTGCTGATGCAGCCCAGGACCCTGGGCACCTGGTTCGTCTTTGCCCAGGACCCCTCTATCGACGGCGCAGACGCCCAACTCTCCCTCATCAAGGAACATCGGCGGACTCATCCCGAAGGGACCGCCTTTGTCCGGGTCAAGTCGATCTCTGGGGAAGACCACCTGCTCATTCGACCGGAAGGCCTCGGCTGGGCGGTTGGCAAGGTTATCGATCCCACCCGGGATGTCGAGGAAATCACGGGCCTGGACACATACGGCCTGCTTACCCGTATTCGGGAAACCCGCGGAGAAACCACATGAGCAGCGAAGACCCACGACCGGTTCCTCCGGTCAAGCGCAAAGGCTACTACAAGCGCCAAATCCAACTGGAGGCCGAGAGGCAGGGACTCACGCCCGAGGAATACGGGGTCTATAAAGGCTCAACGGGCAGCGTGATCAAACCCGTCAATTCAGCAGGCGGACTGCTCTTTCTTGCCATCTTGATCTCCCTGTTCTCTGGCATTGTGGTGGGTGCGGCAATCATCGTCCTTACCGGTGACGGGGTCACCAACTGGGTGCAATTCGTCATCGCCTGTGTGATTGTGCTTTTCCTGGTGCCCACCTCATGGGCTTACTACTTCAAGGAACGCAAAGCGGCACGGCTGCGGAAGGCGGCTGGAAAAACACTTGAACCTCCCACCCGACGCTCAAGCAGGCCGGACTGGTAGCAGAATTGGGTCTCCGACGGTGCCGGTGAAGCACCGCCTGGCCGGGAACGGTGAGATCGTCAGCTACACGGACGAAGAGTACGGGGTCAGGAAGGATGACGGCCCTGTTCGGCCTGATGGTTTACGGCACGGTCCGGATACTTCCGGGAGCGCAAGGCGGAGAGGCTCCGCAAAGCCAGGAACCTCCCGCGGCCCGTTGGATAGCGCCTTACCCAGCCGGCCGACGTCGTAGGCTGATGGCGGCACGCAGTGACGTAACCGACTGCGCCCTTCCGGATGCGAAGTCTAAACTGGACCAATGACTACAGCAGCTACCCCTTCCGTCGGCCTGGTCGGATGGCGCGGCATGGTCGGTTCCGTCCTCATGCAGCGCATGCAGGACGAGGGCGACTTCGCCAACATCAACCCGGTGTTCTTCTCCACCTCCAACGCGGGAGGTGCCGCCCCGTCGTTCGCCGACGGTGCCGGCAAGCTCGAGAACGCGTTCGACCTCGACACCCTGGCCAAGCTGCCCATTATCGTCACCGCCCAGGGCGGGGACTACACCAAGCAGGTCCACGGGGACCTGCGCAGCCGCGGCTGGGACGGCCTCTGGATCGACGCCGCCTCCACCCTGCGCATGAACGACGACTCGATCATCGTGCTGGACCCCATCAACCGCGATGTCATCGACAAGGGCCTGGTCAACGGCACCAAGGACTTCATCGGCGGCAACTGCACCGTGTCCTGCATGCTCATGGGCCTCGGCGGCCTGTTCAAGAACGGCCTGGTGGAGTGGGGAACCTCCATGACCTACCAGGCAGCGTCCGGCGGCGGTGCCCGGCACATGCGTGAGCTGCTCAGCCAGTTCGGCACGCTCAACGCCGAGGTCAGCACGGAACTGGACGACCCGGCGTCGGCCATCCTGGATATTGACCGCAAGGTCCTGGCCCACCAGCGCACCGACATCGACGCGACCCAGTTCGGCGTTCCCTTGGCCGGCTCCCTGATCCCCTGGATCGACGCAGACCTCGGCAACGGCCAGTCCAAGGAAGAGTGGAAGGCCGGGGTGGAAACCAACAAGATCCTGGGCACCTCCGAGGAAAACCACGTGATCATGGACGGGCTCTGCGTTCGCATCGGCGCCATGCGCTCCCACTCCCAGGCCCTGACTTTGAAGCTCCGCGAGGACCTGTCCGTGGCCGAGATCGAAAAGCTCCTGGACGAGGACAACCAGTGGGCCAAGGTGGTTCCCAACACCAAGGAGGCCTCCATGGCCGAGCTGACCCCCGTGGCCGCCTCCGGCACCCTGGACATCCCGGTGGGCCGCGTCCGCAAGATGGAAATGGGCCCGCAGTACATCAGCGCCTTCACCGTGGGCGACCAGCTCCTCTGGGGCGCCGCCGAGCCGCTGCGCCGCATGCTCAACATCGCCACCGGCAACCTGTAGCTTCCAGCTGCCTCACTAGCGGCCCTCGCCCGCATAACCGTTGCTGCCCGGCACCGGTTATGCGGGAAAGGGCCGCTTTTGCGTTCCGGAATGGCGCGCCAGGAATGCGTACAGCCGTTGCCGCAGCTCTCCTGGCCGGTTCAGCTGCTGCCAATTGATCCGGAAGACTGCCCAACCCAGCTCCTGCAATGCGTTCTCCCGGCGCCGCTCCGCGATCAGCACATCCGCCGCCGGCTTGTAGTCCGTGTACTTGGCGACGCCGTCGAACTCGATAATCACCCGGGCGTCGGGGTCCGCGAAATCCGCCCGGAAAATGCCCTCGCGGGTGGTGATCCCAACCTGCGGTTCGAACATGCGCAGGCCAAGAGAATGCAGCATCAGCCTGGTCCGGGTCTCCCCCGGGGACTCGGACCGGGCATCCAGAACAGCCAGCAGGTCCCAGGCGCGCCTGCCGCCGCGGACCACTGGACTGTCGTTCAGCAGCTGCCGCATGGCCTCGATGGACGCACCCTTGCGCAGCGCGTGGTCACCGATCACAGCGGCCTTTTCCAAGGGCAGGATACGTGCGCAGTCCAGCACGGTCCGCTCGGCACTGGTGGTAAGGACTTCCCGCCCGTCGGGCGTCCACAGTGAAGCTTTCTCAGCTTCCGCGAGCGGCAGCCTGTGAGTCCGGACGTCCCTTCCTGCGCTGGCCTTCGAGTTGGCGTACTGGGTTGTCACGTGCACGGCGGGCCCGCCTTCCCAGACAAAAAGCCCCCGCAACAATGCCGCGCTCACGTGGCTGTACCGGGACCGGCCGTGGGTGGACTCGAAGTGGGCCATCAGCCGGGCCTGGTCCCGGTCCCATTCTTTGAGCCCATGCCAGTTTCTGCTCCGGACGTAGGCTCCCCGCCGCAACCGGAGCACGGTACCGCTCTTCACGGCCGCAGTCAGCACACGGTCGTCCAGCCCGGCAGCCGCCAATTGGCGGGTTGACGCCACCACCTGCTTGGGCCAGCGATGGTCGACGTGGGCCTGCAAATCACCGGAATTCATTGTCCAAGGTTCGACGGCGGACACCGGCATCGGAAGCACGGGACGCCGCTATGTGGATGGCCCGCGGTACGAGCGGCCCTTACCCGCACAACCGTTGCTGCCCGGGGCCGGTTATGCGGGGCGGGACCGGTTAAGCGGCCAAGGACCGGTTATGTGAGGGCTGGAAGCACGTCAGGTGGCCAGGAACGTCGTGTAGCGCCGGCCGGCCTTGGCCAGGGCTGCCTGCGCCGCCGGACCAAGCGGCCGGGCTTCGTCGAAGAGTTCAGGTACGACGGCGGCACCCGGCCCGGTGCCCTTCAGCGCCCAGGTGCCAACAACCTTCCCCGCGGCAACCACCGTCTTCTTGAAGACTCCGTTCCCGCCGGGCACGATCAGGTCGGAGTGCTCCGGCGCCAGGACGAGGCTGCGGTCTGTGTAGCCCAGGACAAACTCATCAAAACCCGGCAGCAGGTGGACGGACCGGCCGCCGGGCACTCCGGAGTCCAGCAGCGCCGCCACCTCCGGGGACAGCCAATAGCTGGTCCCCGCGAACTCCAGCTCCACCAACTCGCGCCGGACGTGTTCAAACGCCGTGCGTACCTCGGTCAGCGGCAGCTGCGTCCACCAGGCGAAATCGCGGAGGGTGGCTGGCCCGTGGCTGCGGAAATAACGGAGCAGGAACTCGGCCAGGGCCGCCTCACGCTCAAGGCTCCGGGATGCCGGTATCCATTCGTCGAACGCAGCGATCAGCTGCTGGTTGCCGGCCAAGGGCCCCAAAACCAGCCAGCCGTGCCGGCAGAGCGAACCCAGGAGATGAATCCCGCGCTGGCCCAGCGTCGGCTGGCCTCCGTCGTCGAACACCCTGAACAGAGCGGTGCGGCTGACGGGGCCCTCCGCCGAGATGTGTTCCAGCGCGAGGTCGCGGGCCTTCTCCACGTCTGCCCACATAATCTCCAGCTGCCGGTGACGGCCCGCGATGCTCCTGGTGAGCCTCTCGGCCGTGAGGTCCAGCATCCAGCGCAGGTCCTCCGGAGCCACGAGGTGCAACGTCCCGCGCATCGGCCAGGACCGCACCACTGTGCCGGCATGGATGGCCGCCCGGACATCGGTGATTCCCGCCCCGGGCACGCGGACACCCACCGCCCAGAGTGCCGCGGGCAGGTCCTGGGCCTGCATGGCGGTCATCCAACGGACCAGCCCGGGCACGGAGGTGGCCTCAATCCCGGCGAGCCGCTGGGACACCAGCCGGAGCCTGCCGACCATCCTGCCGTCGCGCAGGGCACCAAATGCAGCCATGCGCCCATCCTAGGCCGGGCGCGGCCCTGCGGGGACGGCTAGAGTTCGAGGCCGATGAGCAGCGGCTCCGGGTGCAGCGAAATGCCGAAGTGGCGTTCGACGCCGGCCCGCACCTCCCGCGCGACAGCCACCATGTCGGCGGCGCTGGCGGAGCCACGGTTGGTGATGGCCAGGGTGTGCTTGGTGGAAAGCGACGCCCGGCCTCCGGCCACGCCGTCGTCTTCCAGGCCGAAGCCCTTCCCGAAGCCTGCTTGGTCAATCAGCCATGCGGCGGAGAGCTTCACCATCCCGTCCTGCCCGGCAGGATACCGCGGAGCGTTTTCCGGCAGTTTGTCCGCGACGTCAGCCGCCACGATCGGGTTGGTGAAGAAGGAGCCGGTGGAGTAGGTGTCCCGGTCCGCGGCGTCCCACACCATTCCCTTGGAGGCACGAAGGCGCAGGACTTCGCGGCGGACGTCGTTCGCGTAGGCGCGCTGGCCCACTTCCACACCCAGGGCCCGGGCCAGCTCGGCATAACGGATGGGCGCGCTCATCCGGCCCAGCGGCAACTGGAACTCGACGGTAAGGACCACATACCGGGGCGAGCCATTGACGGTGGTCTGCTTGAGGATGGAGTCCCGGTAGCCGAACTTCAACTCCGAGTTGGTGAAGGTCTGCACGGCGTTCCGCTCGCGGTCCCAGGTACGGACGGCGGCGATGGTCTGGGAAACGTCGGCACCGTAGGCACCCACGTTCTGGACCGGCGTGGCCCCCGTTGAGCCGGGGATCCCGGACAACGCCTCGATACCGGACCAGGCGTGGCGTACCGCGTGCTCCACCAGCCTGTCCCAGTTGTGGCCGGCCTGCACTACAACGGCCACTCCCCCGCATGAGTCCTCGGCGTTGACCGTGAACCCCTCGGAGGCGATCCTGATGACGGTCCCGGGGAACCCGTCGTCGGACACCAGGAGGTTGGACCCGCCGCTGACGATCAGGACTTGTTCCCCGGCGGCATCCGCCGAGCGGACCGCGTCGATGATCTCAGCCTCGGTGCGGGCCTCGATGTACTTGCCGGCAGGGCCTCCGACGGCGGAGGTGGTCAAGGAGGAAAGAAGCGTGGAAGTCACCTGTCCACGTTACTTGAAGATACTGCGGGGGCGCAGTGACGCGCAGTACCTTCAGGCCAGCTTCCGGGCCACCGGGGAGAGGACAAAGCTCACCGCGAGCATCACCATCACGGCCAGCAGCGAATGCAGGATGCCCACGTGCTCGGCCAGCAGCCCCAGCAGCGGCGGCCCGCACAGGAATGCGGCATAGCCGATGGTGGACACCACGGACACCCGGGCGGCAGCCATCGCGGGGTCGTCGGCTGCGGCGGACATGCCCACCGGGAAGCCCAGGGATGCTCCCAGGCCCCACAGTGCGAGCCCCACGTAGGCAAGCCACGGCACCGGCGCAAAGACGAAAATGCCCAGGCCCAGCACAGCCATGGCAGCGCAGCACCGCATCACGGGGACCCTGCCAAACTTGTCCAGCAGCACCGTGCCGGCAAAGCGCCCGATGGTCATGAACGTGACAAAGAGTCCGTAACCGGCGGCGCCGGCAGCGTCGCTCTGCCCGTGCCCGTCGGCCAGGGCCAGCGCCACCCAGTCCCCCGCGGCGCCTTCGGCCAGGGCCAGGCCGAGGACCAGGACGCCCAGGAGCAGGGTCCGCCGGTCCCGCCACGCCTGTGCGATCTTCCGCTTGTTGTCCAGCGGCGCGTCACCGGAGGCGGTTGCGGGAGCGATGACCGGAATTGGCCCGGTGCTGGGATCCTCGAAGGTGTCCGGGGAGTAGCTGCGCTCCCCCGCTACCGGGGTGATGTCGGCACGGAACCACGACGCCGCCGTCGCCACCGAAACAGCCACCACCGTCCCTGCCGCCGCGAGGTGCCAGAACACGGGCAGCGACACTGCCGCGGCGAGGGCACCCAGCCCCGCGCCTGCCACCGTTCCCAGGCTGAAGGCACCGTGGAGCCGCGGCATGATGTGCCGGCCCACCGCGCGTTCCACCGCGGCGCCTTCAACGTTGGATGCCGTGTTCCAGCTTCCGGTGCCCAGGCCAATGATGGCCAGGCCGATGGCGGTTGCCACCGGGCTTGCCAGCACGGTTGTGCCAAAACCCGCCGTCAGCAGGCCTGCGCCCACCATGATGCTGCCTGTCCGGATGGTCCGCTTGGAGCCCAGCCGCAGCACGATCAGCCCGGACGCAGACACGGAGGCGAAGGACCCCAGCGTCATGCACAGCAGGATGACGCCGATGTTGCCCGGGGTGAGGTCCAGGGTGTCCCGGATAGCGGGCAGCCGGGACACCCAGGAGGCAAAGGCAAGGCCGCTGGCGCCGTAGGCCACCACGACGGCGTTCCGCCAGGCAGTGACCTGCCCGGCCGTTGCGGTGGTTCCTGCAGGAGTGGTCAAAAGGTGCAGCTCAAGACAGCTTGACGAGGGCCTGGGCCTTCATCAGGACTTTTTGCCCGGCGGAGACAACGGTGAGGTCGACGCGCGCGGTGCCCGCATCGGCGTCGAGCTTTCCGATGGTGCCGCTGACCTCGATGGTGGCCCCGGGCTGGTCGGTTCCGGTGGTGTCGGTCACCAGGACCGGCTTGGTGAAGCGGGTCTGGAAGTCAACGACGGCGGCCGGGTCGCCCGCCCAGTCCGTCACCAGCTGGACGGCGGAGCCCATGGTGAACATGCCGTGGGCGATGACGCCGGGCAGTTCCACGCCGTTGGCGAAGGCCTCGTTCCAGTGGATGGGGTTGAAGTCGCCGGACGCCCCGGCGTACCTGACCAGGTCGGTGCGTGTGACCTCGATGGTGCGGCTGCCGATTTCCTGGCCGGCGCTGAGTTCGTTGAAGGTGGGGCTCATGGTTACTGTCCCTCTCCGCGGACCAGGATGGATGACGTGGTGGTGGTGACGGGTTCCCGCGAATCACCGGAACCGAGGGCGAAGATCTCCGAGCGGGTGGTGATCATGGCGCCGCCGCCCATGGCACGGACGCCGTCAACATGCAGTTCGGCAACGAGCCGGTCACCGGCGACGATGGGCCGGTGGTGGGTGAAGCGCTGGTCTGCATGGACCACGCGGGAGAAGTCGATGCCTGCTTCCGGGTCCTCGATGAGCTGTGCGTCGGCACGCTGGGCGATGATGATGGCGAAGGTGGGCGGTGCCACCAGATCGGCGTGGCCCAGGGCCCTGGCTGCGTCCACGTCAAAGTGCGCGGGATGGGTCGCCTTCACGGCGCGGGCGAACTCACGGATTTTCTCGCGGCCGACGTCATACACCTCTGCGGCAGGGTAGCTACGGCCCTGCAGGTCCGGATTGATAGTCATGGATTCCAGCCTATCGTTGCCACGCCCTTCAAAAGACGCCCGCTGCACTGGTATGATGATTTCATCATTCCATCAATTCGCTGTTTCCGGGGTGCCGGGCAGCCATCGCGCACAGGAGCGCCACCTTTGATGCTGTCTTCCGCCCAAGCCCCGCTCTACGAGATCAAAGCGAACCTTTTCAAGGGCCTGGCCCACCCGGCCAGGATACGGATCCTTGAGCTGCTGGCCGCGGCGCCGCAGGAGTCTGCCCCGGTGAGCTACCTCCTGGCAGAGACCGGGCTGGAGGCCTCGCACCTCTCCCAGCACCTGGCCACCTTGCGGAAGCACAAGGTGGTGACCTCCGCACGCAGCGCCAATGCGGTGACGTACCAGCTCGCCCACCCAGGAGTCTCGCAGCTGCTGGCCATCGCCCGGACCTTCCTCGTAGACAGCCTGGCCGGCTCCAATGAGCAGCTGCGGCTGGCACAGCAACTGCCGGCGGAACACCTGGCCGGCGGGTCAGCCAAGTGACCGCCGACCCGGTCACCGCCCGGGGCACGGCCGCGGGGAGCATCACCCGGTTCCTGCCCTCCCGGAAGGATTACGCCGGGCTTGCCGGCACCTGGCGTACCGACCTGCTGGCAGGAATCACCGTGGGCATTGTGGCGTTGCCGCTGGCCCTGGCGTTCGGCGTCAGCTCCGGGGTGGGTGCCGAAGCGGGCCTCATCACGGCGATCGTGGCCGGGCTGGTGGCGGCCGTCATGGGCGGCTCCCCGGTACAGGTGTCCGGGCCCACGGGAGCCATGGTGGTGGTGCTGGCCCCCGTGGTGGCGGTCCACGGCATCGGCAGCGTCGCCCTTTTGTCCCTGATGGCAGGGCTGCTGGTCTGCGCGCTCGGCTTCAGTGGCCTGGGCCGGGCCGTGGCCTTCATCCCCTGGCCCGTCGTGGAAGGCTTCACGCTGGGCATTGCCGCCATCATCTTCCTCCAGCAGGTTCCGCTGGCCACCGGCACGTCCGGCACCCCGGGGCACAACACCCTCCTTGCCGCAGTGGAGGCGGCAGCGGGCGCTGCCGCCGCGACCGTGGTGCTGACGCTCGCGCTCGTGGCGGGAGTCGCCGTCGTGATGGTCCTGGTGCAGAAGCTGTTCCGCGCCCTGCCGGCCAGCCTGCTGGCGGTACTCCTGGCGACCGCCGCCGCCGAAATCCTGCAGCTGGACGTCCCCCGGATTGGTGCACTCCCGCATTCCCTTCCGGCACCGTCCCTCCCCGCCCTGGACCCTGCTTCCCTTGGCAACCTGGCAATGCCCGCCGCCGTGGCTGTCGCCTTCCTGGCTGCCATCGAGTCACTGCTCTCGGCGCGCGTGGCCGCCGGGATGGCCGGGCCGGACGGCAGGCCCACCGGCCCCTACAGCCCCGACCGTGAGCTGATGGGACAGGGCCTGGCTTCCATCGCGGCCGGCCTGTTCGGCGGGATGCCGGCCACCGGAGCCATCGCACGGACCGCGGTCAACGTGCGGTCCGGCGCCAGGACCCGCCTGGCCGCAGCGGTGCACGCCATCGTGCTGCTGGGCATCACCTACCTGGCCTCGGGAATGGTCAGCCGCATCCCGCTGGCAGCATTGGGCGGGGTCCT
The DNA here is from genome assembly GCF_019977395.1 of Arthrobacter sp. NicSoilC5. Lineage (NCBI taxonomy): Bacteria > Bacillati > Actinomycetota > Actinomycetes > Micrococcales > Micrococcaceae > Arthrobacter > Arthrobacter sp. NicSoilC5. The sequence goes on from NZ_AP024660.1 coordinate 1,745,470, forward strand.
GATGGTCACGGCAGTACGGATGGTCTCGCGGCGCACCATCACCGCCATCCTGCGTTCCACCCGGGCAGACGCCGCGGTCTTCGTGCTCACGGCCGTCATCACGGTGGCATTCGACCTCATCGTTGCCATCCAGATAGGGCTGGCCGCGGCCGCCCTCTTCGCACTGCGGAAATTCGCTTCACTGAGCGGGGTCCAACGCGAGGAGATTCCCGGTCCGCGGTTGGAAGGAGACGAACACATCGCAGTTTTCCGGCTGGATGGAGCGATGTTCTTTGGTGCCGCCGAGCGCATCCTCCAGGAGATCAGCCAGGTCAAGGACGTGCAGGTGGCCATCATCAGGTTGTCCCAGTTGCGGATGCTGGACGCGACCGGCGCCCACGCCCTGGTGGAGGTCATTTCCGCGCTGGAGCTGCGCGGCATCACCGTTTTGCTCAAGGGTGTGCGGCCTGACCACCTTGACCTGGTGACCAACGTGGGCGTGATCCGTTCCCTGCGGCACCACAAGCACCTGTTCGACCGGCTCCCGGATGCCGTGGAACATGCCCGCAGCCACGTGCTGCGGAACGCGGCGGCTAGCGCCTGAGGTTTTTGCGGATCGCCTGGCCGCGCACCACGATGCCCACGACGTGGAGGACCAGCCCGAGCCCGATGAGGGGCAGGGAAGCCATGGCCAGTGCCTGGTTGCCGCTGGTGTTGCCCACCAGATTCAGGATGATGCCGACGGCGATCAGTCCCATCGCGCTGAAGACCAGGACTTTGTAGCGGGTGGGCGCGGTGGCCCAGAATTCGTTCAGCACCGTCCAAGTCTACCGAGTGCCCGGCCACCCCGGCGGGCGGGCCGGGCCCCGGTATCAGAACAATGCTTCCTGCACTGCCGGCACCTCTGAGGCATACTCCCCCAGCACGACGGTCCGGGCAGCCAGCTGGGACAGGTTCACCACGAATTCGGCGTCCGTTCCGTCCAGCCGGGCCAGCGCGTTGGCCCCGCCCAGGGCTGCGATGCTGAAACCGTGCCGCCCCTGGTCCAGGGCATGCGGATAGGCGTGGCGGGACGCGCTTCCGTACAGGGCATCAGCATGCGCGGGACGCAGCCACTGCTCCTCCACGGCCTGAAAGCCGTCGACGGCGGTGCGCGCCAGCAGGGCCCGTACGTCACCGGCGGCGCGGGAATTGGCTTCGTCCACCGCGCCGGCCGGCAGCGGCCGGAGCAGCGCCTCCGCCTTCGCGGCCGAGCGCACCTGCTGGGTCAGGCCGACGCCGGCCGTCACCAGGTCCTCGAGGACCCGTACCACCCGGCCATCCTCCGCCCTGGCAACATACCTCGCCACTGCGGCCCCCTGCTCCGCCAGCCGGTTCCACTTCCGCGGGCCGGAGGCCGTTCCCACCTTGGTGGCGCCTCCCGCGAACGTGGCCACGTAGAGCCAGTGTTCCTGCATCAGGTAGTCCCGCAGGCCGGGGGTCACCCTGCCGCCACGGTGGAAGTCGTGCATCAGGCGGGACTCGTCAAGTACGAAGCACCGCTCGCACTGCTTGCCCCGAAGGGCCGGGGCGGCGGAGCCGCACAGGATGTGGCGGCGGGAGCCCGCTGACTGGACCTGGACGTGGCCCAGGCAGAACCGGCCGGGTTCCACCACCTTGAAGCCGAGCCGGCTGCCCGCCCTGAGGCTGAGCTCCCGGAAGTCCCCCTCGGGTGACTGGAGGCGCAGGACCGGGCCGCCGGCGTCGTCCGCTGGGGTTGAGGCAGGCGGGCCATCCCAAAAGACCCCGTGGACCAGATAGCGGGTATCGGTCACGGGGTCTCCTGAAGTGATGGGTGGCGCTACAGCGCGGGCTGCACCCCAAAGGCTACCGCGAGCTTCATGATCTTTTCGGCGCGGCCCAGGCGGGGCAGGTCGGAGCCGTCACGGATGACGCGCCCGTTGGCTTCGAAGTCGTTCATGAAGTCGGTGGCCCAGGCGACGTCCGACGGCGTGGGGCTGATGACCTCGTTGATCACCGGGGTCTGGTCGATGGCCAGGCAAAGCTTGCCGGTCATGCCCATCATCACGGTGATGCCGGTCTGCTCGCGCAGGATGGGGTGGTTGGTGCCGACGGTGGGGCCGTCGATGGGGCCCGGCAGGTTGCCGACGCGGCTGGCGACGACGAGCTTGGCGCGCGGGTAGGCCATGGCCTCCGGGGTGGCAGCCATGCCCGTGTCGCGGCGGAAGTCACCGGAGCCGAAGGCCAGGCGGAACGCGCCCTGGGCCTTGGCGATGTGGTTGGCTTCCTCGATGCCGAGCGCGGATTCCACCAGCGGGATCACGGGCGTCTTGCCGTCCATGCGGTGGTAGCTCTCGGTCACCTGGTCAGCGGATTCGGTCTTGGCGAGCATGACGCCCAGCAGGCCGGGCGTGCCGCGCAGGCCGGCCAAGTCATCGGCCCAGAACGGGCTGGTGGCGTCATTGATCCGGACCCAGGCCTTACCACCGGCGGTCAGCCAGTCGATGACGTTGTTGCGGGCCTGGTCCTTCTGCGACGGGTCCACCGCGTCTTCAATATCCAAGATGATCGAATCGGCCCGGGATACGGCCGACTGGTCGAAGAGCTCCGGCTTCATGGCATTGACCAGCAACCAGGAACGGGCGATCTCTGCAGGGATATTGCGTTCCGGCCTAACGGTTTCGGCGGCGATGGTAGACGTCATGCTTTCTACAGTATCCGGCCTGCAAGCGGCACGGCGAAGAAAACGGCCGGCTTGTGAGGATCAATACGAACTAAACGGGTTATGACCGGGCCCTAACGGGAAGCAGGTAGCAGTAAGTGTCGTTATGAGGTTCCATAACGACACTTACTGCTACCCAGTTGGGCGGCGTCAGGGGATATTGCTGCCCCGCGCGGTGACCCACAGCTTGTACCAGTCGGCACGGGTCAGCGCCCCGGCCACGCGGGCGGCGTCCGCGCATGCCCGGATCCGACCCGGATTGACCGTGCCAACGACCGGTGCGATCCCGGCCGGATGCTTCATCAGCCATCCCAGGAGGACGGCCTCGCCGGAGGCGCCGTATTGGTCCGCAAGCTGCGCCACGAGTTCTGCCGTGGCGGCCCCGGCTGACGTGGGGCTCCCGGGTTCGGCACCGGTGTAGGCGCCGCGGGCCAGCGAGCCGTACGCCTGCAGGGTGATGTTGTTGCGGGTGCAGTATTCCAGCGTGCCGTGCGGAAAACTGTAGTCCAGGTGTTCCGGGTGGTTGACCAGGACCTGGCTTTCCAGCCACGCCCGCTTGAGCAGGCTCATCTCCAGCTGGTTGGCCACCACAGGGGTCTCCAGCCGGTCCTGCAGCACCTCGATCTGGGCAGCGGACATGTTGGACACGCCCAGTTGCCGGACCTTGCCTTCGGCCATGAGCTGTCCGACGGCGGCTGCCACCTCCGCCGGGTCCGCCAGGGGGTCCGGTCGGTGCAGCAGGAGGATGTCCACGTAGTCGGTCCGCAGCCGGCCGAGGCTGCCGTTGACCCGTTCCAGGATGGCCTCCCGGCTCAGGTCGTAGTGGGTCTGCAGGCCACGCTCGTTCAGCCGGATGCCGCACTTGGTCTGCAGCCGGATGCGCTCCCGCAGGCCCGGGGCCGCGGCCAGCACCTCACCGAAAACGGCCTCGGACTTGCCGCTACGGTAGATGTCGGCGTGGTCGAACAAGGTGATGCCCGCGTCCAGGGCGGCCTGGACGGCAGCAGCGGCCTGGTCCACATGGTCAGCCCCATGCGGCTCGTCAGACCAGCTGCCGCCCAGTCCCATGCACCCGTAGATGACTTCCTGCATCAGCCCCGGTCCCCCGTCCGGACTCCCTGCTTTGGCAGTCCCCGGGTGCCCGCGGGCTCCGGGATCAGCGCAGCCATGCGGTGGTGTTGGCCGGCAGCTTGCCGTCCTCCAGCGGGGCACTGCTGACCAGGACCGCACCGGCGGGAAGGTCGACGGCGGTGTTCCCGAAGTTGGTCACGGACTGCCACCCGTTGGGGCGCTTGAAGTGCAGGACGTCCGGGTTGCCGTTCTCCACCCACTCAAGGTCCTCGTCGGTCAGCAGTTCGCGGCGCAATTTGAGTGCCTTGCGGTAAAGCTCCAGCGTGGAGCCCTCGGTCCCGTCCTGGGCCTCGACGGCGTACGTGCTGAACCAGTCCGGCTGCGGCAGGTGGGAACCGCCATCGCCGAAGCCGAAGGACGTGCCTTCCACCTTCCACGGCAGCGGCACGCGGCAGCCGTCACGGCCGATTTCCACGCCCTTGTTGCGGAAGAAGGACGGGTCCTGGCGTTCCGATTCGGGAATCTCGGCCACTTCCTGCAGGCCCAGTTCCTCACCCTGGTAGAGGTAGGCGGATCCGGGGACTGCCAGCATCAGCAAGGTGGCGGCGCGGGCGCGGCGCTCACCCAGTTCAACGTCCAGCTGGTCCTTGGGGCCGCCGGCGAGCAGCCAGTCCTTGCCGTCCTGGCCCTTGGCACCGGCCTTCGCCTTGGCCACCTGCGGCAGGCCGTAGCGGGTGGCGTGGCGCACCACGTCGTGGTTGGAGAACACCCAGGTGGAGGAGGCACCGGTGGCCGCCGCCTCGGCAAGGTTCCGGGTGATGATTTCCTTGTACTCGGCGGCGTCGAAGTCGGCCTGCAGGAGGTCGAAGTTGAACGCCTGGCCCAGGCCCTGCGGGCTGGCGTAGCGGGCCCGGCGGGTGGCGTGGACCCATGCTTCAGCGACGGCGGTGCGCGGCGGGTTGTACTCGTTGAACACCTCGCGCCATTCGGCGTAGATTTCGTGGACTTCGTCGCGGTCCCAGAACGGGTGCGTTCCGTCGTCGAATCCGTCCACGCCGGTGTTGGCGGCGCTCAGTTCTAGCTTGGACAGCAGCGGCTCGGTGAGGTCCTTGGTGAGGGCGTGCGCCACGTCAACGCGGAAGCCGTCCACGCCCCGGTCCGACCAGAAGCGCAGCGTCTTGAGGAAGTCATCCCGGATTTCCCGGTTGGACCAGTTCAGGTCCGGCTGCTCCTTGGCGAAGATGTGCATGTACCACTGGCCGGGGGTGCCGTCGGGTTCGGTGATGCGCTCCCAGGCCGGTCCGCCGAACACGGAGTCCCAGTCCGACGGCGGAAACTCGCCGTTGGGGCCCTTGCCGTCCCGGAAGATGTAGCGGTCGCGGGCCGGGGAGCCCTTCGGGGACGCCAGCGCTTCCTGGAACCACTTGTGGCGGTCGGAGGAATGGTTGGGGACGATGTCCGCGATCAGCTTGATCCCGGCGTCGTGCAGTGCCTTGGCCATCTCGTCGAAGTCAGCCAGCGTGCCCAACTTGGGGTCGACGTCGCGGTAATCATCGACGTCGTACCCGCCGTCGGCGAGCGCGGACGGGTAGAACGGGCTGAGCCACACGGCGTCGATACCCAGCGTCTTCAGGTAGGGGACCTTGGCGGTGATGCCCTTCAGGTCGCCGATGCCGTCGCCGTTGGAGTCGGCGAAGCTGCGGGGGTAGATCTGGTAGACGGAGGCCTGGCGCCACCAGTTGGGGTCGGCCAGACGGTCAGAGTCGGACAGGGTTGCCAGAGTGGCGGTGGTGGACAAGGACTGACCCTTTTCTTCAGTGCGGCTATATTTATATTGAGTCTAAATTTACTTACTCAAGTATTATCTGGTGCTTTGGACAGGAAGGTCAACAGGATGCCTGAACCGGTTCCCGCTACTCCCCAACTGCTGCGGCGGGTCAGTGCCGGCGCGGTCCTGGAGTTCATGCGCGCCTCAGGGGCTGTCACCGTCACCGACGTCATGGCAGCGACGGGCCTGACCCGCGCCACCACCATCGCCGTCTGCGAGGACCTGGTCCGGCGGGGCTGGCTCCTGGAACTGGAAAACCAGCGCGAGTTCGGCGGGTACCGGAAGGGCCGCCCGGCCCGGCGCTTCGAGCTCAATGAGCGGGCCGGCGTGGTGCTGGGCATGGACATTGGATACTCAAAGGTCACGGTGGTGGTCTCCGATCTCCGGGGTACGACCATGGCCCGGTCCAGCCGCCCCTTCCAGGCCGGCGAGGTCGGCTCCCGGGAGCGGATCGCCTTCATTGACGGCGTCGCCATGGCCGCACTGCGCTCCGCCGCGACGGATCCCGGGCAGGTGCTGGCCGTGTGTGCCGGTGTGGCAGCACCAGTGGACCGGCACGGGGAGGTGGTGGCCACGCAGGAGTTCTGGGGACTGTTCGACCTGGGACTGCCGCCGGCACTCAAAGCAGCCCGTGGATGGACCGTCCTGCTGGAAAACGACGCCAACCTCGCTGCCCTGGGTGACCGGTGGCAGGGGGCCGCCGCCGGCATCGACGACGTCGTGGTGATTTTGGCCAGTGAACGGCTGGGCTCCGGCATCGTGGAGGGCGGCCGGCTGGTGCATGGAACCCGGGGCAGCGCCGGGGAGCTCGCCTACCTGAACCTGGTAGAAGGCGTAGGCGATACATACGGCATCGCCCATCTGGCCCGCACGTGGGCCGCCGAAGCGCTGGCCACCGCCGCACCGACGGCCCTCCGGGCCTTCCAGCCCGGGCGTGTGGAGGCCGAACAGGTCTTCGCAGCAGCAGCCCAAGGCGATGCGGTGGCGTTGGGGATCCTGGACCGGCTGGCGGACAGGATGGCGCGCGTTATTGGCACCGTGGCCACCATGCTCAACCCGGAACTGGTGGTGATCGGCGGCGGCGTGGCGGATTCCGCCCACGTGCTCCTGGCCCCGATCAGCGAGCGCCTGGCCGGGTACACAGCCACCCCCGCCCGCGTGGCAGTATCCCCGCTGGGCGATTCGATCGTGACCGTAGGCGCGGTGCGCCGCGCCCTGGACTACGTGGAGGGGAATTCCCTGGACCTGGTGCTGGCTGCGGCCGCTACTCCGGCATGACCATGGTGCGCAGGTCCAGCTGACGGAGCACCCGGTCCGCCACCTCGGGGTCCATGTCCGGCTCGTTCCGCGCCGCCACCACTTCCTGCCGCGCCGCGTCCAGCGCGATGGTCTGGACGGCGATGGCCAGTTCGCGTCCCCGCTGGCGCTTTTCGGCCAGCGGTTCGTTCCGCAGGCTGCCGTCCGTCAGTTCCGCGTGCAGGCGGCGCATCCGGTCCTTGACCAGCGTTACCTTTTCCGGCGGCAGGTCCGTCATCAGGTCGTGCTGCTTCAAGGCGGCGACGGCCGCGGCCTGGGCGCGTGCGGCGAGCAGCCGGACAGCGTCGCGTTCCGCCGTTCCATCCTCGGAGGCCTTGAGGACACGCATCAGCCACGGCAGGGTCAGGCCCGGGAGGACCAGCGTGGCCAGCAGCACCGCGCAGGCAATGACCAGCAGATAGTCCCGCCCCGGGAACGGCGTGCCGTCCGCCAGGGTCAGAGGAAGCGCCAAGGCCAATGCCAGGGTGGCCAGGCCGCGCATGCCGCACCAGGTCAGGATGAGGACTTCCTTCAGGGACGTGGGCTGCAGGACGTTCTTCCGTTTCCGGGCACCCAGTGCCAGGACGGCCAGCCACAGGAACCGGACAGCGAAAACCAGGACGCAGACCACCGCGGCCACTCCGATCATGCCGAAGATCTCCGCCCCCTCATCGCGGATGACATGCCTGATTTCCAGCCCCACCAGGCCGAATGCCAGCCCGGTAACCAGCAACTCCACCACATCCCAGAAGGCGTTCCGGGTGACACGCTCCGCCGCGTCCTGCGGGCGGGCATGGCGCTGCATTTCAAGGGCCGTGACCACCACGGCGATAACGCCGGAGGCGTGCACCTCCTCGGCGAGGATGTAGGCGGCGAAAGGCACCACCAGGGTCACCGCGCTCCTGGCCACCATGGACGTGACCAGCCGGGTGACCAGCGCGATCAGCCAGCCCATGGCAATGCCCACCAGCACGGCGAGCGCCGCGCCCATCAGGAACTGCAGGACGACGTCGGGCCCCACCTTGGTGCCGCCCACGGCTGCTGCCACGGCTGCCTGGAAGATGACGATGGCCGCGGCGTCGTTGAACAACCCCTCGCTCTGGAGGACGGTGATGAGGCGGCGCGGCATGTGCACCCGGCCTGCAACGGATTCCACCGCCACAGGGTCCGGCGGCGCCACCATGGCACCAAGGGCGATGGCCGCGGGGACCCCGATGCCGGGAATCATCAGCCACGCCGCTCCGGCCACCACCGCCGTGCTGATCACCACCAGGGCCACGGCCAGCATGATCAGCGTCCGCCACCGGACACGGAACACCGCCCACGAACTCCGCTGGGCGGTGGCGAACAGGAGCGGCGGAAGGAAGATGGGCAGGATCAGGTCCGGTTCAATCTCCAGGTCCGGGAAGCCGGGAATGAACGTCAGCGCCGCCGCCAGGAGGAGCATCAGGACCGGGTATGGCAGCCGGAGCCTGTCCCCCAGGCCCACGGCCACCACCGTGGCCAGCAGCAGTCCAATGATGAGTGCGAGCTGGTCCATAAGCCTCTTCGCCGCCGGCTATGCGCGGGGTTCCAGGGCTGCCGCCACGGGAAGGGTGCCGTCGCGGAATTCGATGGTCCGGCCGGCAGTCTGGGGAAGGTCCAGCACGGCCGCTGCCACGATGGCCGTATTGGCACGGGAGGTGTCCCGGTCCCCTTCCGGTGAGGGGTCGACGTCGATCAGACCGGTTCCGGGCTTGTCCGTCAGCGCGCCGGGCCCAAGGATGGTCCACGCCAGGCCGGTGCCGCGCAGGTACTCGTCCGCTGCAGCCTTGGCTTCCGCGTAGGCAAAGAAGCTGTTGTCCTCCGGCACCCCGTGATCCTTGCCGGCACCGAAGTAGGAGACCATGATGTACCGGTCCACGCCGGCCTGGGCCGCGGCATCCATGGAGCGGATGGCGGCGTCCCGGTCCACCGCGTAGGTGCGTTCGGGATTGCCGCCGCCGGCCCCGGCCGACCAGACCACGGCGTCATGCCCGGCAAGGGCATCGGCGAGGGCGCCCGTCGTCGAATTTTCCACGTCCAGGACCAACGGCGTGGCCCCGGTGCCGGCGACGTCGTCTGTGTGCTCGGGATTCCGGATGAACGAGGTGACGGAATGGCCTTCGCCGGTGAGAAGGGCGGACAGGAGGAGGGCCACTTTGCCGTGGCCGCCGATGATGGCGATGCGTGTCATGCACCCATTCTGCCTGCACGGCGCCTTCACGCAGAGCCATTTGGCGTTGAACAGGGCCTTTATGCACTGTTGGGAATTTCCGCCTTTTCCTGTTTCGACTACTTCCCCAGGCAAGTGCGCTGTCTGGATAGCTGAAGCGTTCGTTCTGGTTGATGTGTTCACCCTCTTCGCGGTGCAGCCACGGGCCGGGACGGCAGCGGTTCAGCGGGCACGGTAATGCAGGTACACCACCCCGTTGCCGAACCGGTGGTCCTCCAGTAACTCCAGCCGTGCCTGCAGCCCGTCCGGCAGGAAGCGCAGGCCGCCGCCGACGGCCACCGGATTAATGAACAGCCGGCATTCGTCCACCAGCCCGGCTTTGAGGGCGTGTGCCGCGAGGGTGGGGCCGCCGATGCTGATGTCCCGGCCGCTGTCCTTCTTCAGGTCCCGCACGGTTTCCGGGAGGAACTGCCGCTCGAGGCGGGTCTTCGAAGTACTGGGCGTGTCCAGTGTGGTCGAGTAAACCACCTTGTCCGCCGCCTGCCAGATGCGGGCGTAGTCCTGGATGACCGGCGGCTCATCCCGGGTGTCCATGGTTTCCCAGACCGACATCACCTCATACATCCGCCGCCCCAGGAGGTACGTGCCGACGTCCCGTTCCATGTCATTGATGAAGGCGTGGACTTCCTCATCCGGAGCGGACCAGTTGAAGTTGCCGTCCCTGTCTGCCGTGTAGCCGTCGATGGACAAGATTGCGGAGTAGATCAGCTGCGCCATGGGCCCATTCTGCCGGGCCAACCCTTCGCGGAACAGGCCTGCCGCGAGGTTTGCGGCCGGCAGGCGCCCTGGCCGGGTCAGAGCAGGTTCGCTGCCAGGGTCCTGGCGATGAACGTGCCGTAGCGGTCGGCGGACCATCCCCGCTTGATCACCAAGGTCTCGTAAAGTTCGGCGGCGGTGGAGGTGAACATGACGTCGGCAGCTTCGGCCGTGGTAAGTCCGGGCTTGAGGAGCCCCCTGCCCACCAGCTGCCGCGCATTGTGCAGCATCCGGCGGTAACGGGCCTCGTCCACATCCCGCAGCAGTGCGGCCATGGAAGCGTCCCCGCTGGCCGCCGCGTCCCTGATGAGGAGGTAGACCGGGGCGCCGATGGGACTGATCTCCGTGGTGAACCGGCCGAACCGCTCCATCAGCCGTGCCGGATCCGTTTCCGTCGCCTGGGCCAGATCAGACCTCTGCTCCGCCGGCGGACCGCCCGCACCGAGGAGGCTTTCCTCGTAGATGGCGCGGACCAGCCCCGCCTTGCTGCCGAAGTTCTTGTAGACCGACTCGGCGGATACGCCGGCAGCGCGCGCAATCTCCGCAATGGTGGTCGCACCAAATCCTTGCGCAAGGAACAGTTCCCGGGCGTGCGCACGGACGCTGTGCAGCGACTCCGCGGCCAGCTGCCGGCGCCGCCGGGCGTCATAACTCCGCTTGGCGGGGCGTTTGCCGGAGGCATTGACTGGGCTCTGCATGCGGTCATAAACTCCAATCAATACAGTTCACTGTATTGAAATTAATCTAACAGGTCACAGCCTCGCCCCGCGAGGCACCAAGGAGCATTTCCATGGACACGCCAAACGGCGTGGACCGCCTCCCCGACGGCCCTGTTCGCCGAATGTTTTCCGCGACACAGCGGCGCGACCTCGATGCCATGGTGGCCGAGTTCGCCGACGACTACGTCAACATCACCCCCAACCACCCCGCCCGCAGCTTCACCGGAAGCTCACAGGTGCGGAAGAACTGGTCCGCACTGTTCGCGGGGATCCCGGACATGACCGTCACAGTGCTGGACTCGTCAACCGGTACCGGCGGAAACGTATGGGTCGAATGGGGGTCACATGGCAGCCGCCTGGACGGCACCGCCGTCGAGCAGGCAGGCGTCGCCATCTTCAGCCTCCGCAACGACCGGATAGCGGCCGTGAGGTTCTACCTGGAGCCTGTCGAAAGGGACACGGCGGACGTGAATGCCGCCGTCCAGGCCGTCACCGGAGCAGGAACGGAAGGAGCAAGGCCATGATCCTCCTGGTCGGAGCCACGGGTGACCTGGGCGGCCGGGTGGCACGGCTGCTGCGTGAATCAGGGCAGGATGTCCGCTGCCTGGTCCGGCGCACCACCGACGATTCGCCACTCCGGGCGATCGGCGCGGAAGTTGCGCGCGGAGACCTCACCGAGCCTGCCACGCTGCCGCCCGCGTGCGAGGGCGTCCAAACCGTGGTTGCCACGGCGACGGCGATAAGCCGCCGGCTCGCGGGGACCAGTTCCGCCACCATTCGGGACGTCGACGAGGTGGGCATGGGCCACCTCATCGACGCTGCGGAGGCCGCCGGCGTGCAGCGCTTTGTCTACCTGTCCTTCCCCATCGGCAGCGCCAGCCTCCGGACCCCACTGGAACAGGCCAAGCTCGCCATTGAACGGCGGCTGGCGGGCTCCCCCATGCGGGCCGTGGTGGTCCGCTCCGACGGCTTGCAGGAAGTCCAGCTCAGCCGCGCCGCCCGGTTCGACCTCGCGGCGGGAAAGGCAGCCGTCATCGGCAAGGGCGACAACCGCCGCCGGCTGGTGTCCACCGGGGATATTGCCGCCCTCCTCGCCGCCGTGGCGCTGGAGCCCGATCCGCCGTTACAGATTGACGTGGGCGGACCTGAGCCGCTGAGCAAGAAAGAGATTATTGCACTGGCAGGGGAACTGGCCCACCACCCGATGAAGGTGCAGCGCATGCCACGCCCCGTGGCGCGGGTGGCCACGCTCATGCTGCGGCGCAGGAACGACGCCATGGCTTCCGCACTGGGCGCCGGGTTGTCCTCGGACATCGAGGTGGCCACCTGGGATGACACGCCCCTCCGCCGGCGCGGGATCGACCCGAAGTCCGTCAGCGACTTCCTCAAGGAGCAGGCGCAGGCGTTGTCCGGCCGCTGACGGCGCGCTCAGGGCCCGCGCGACACCAGGGATTGCTGGCCCAGGGTCCACAGATTGGAGACCGTCCAGTAGACCAGGACGCCGATGGGGAAAAAGATCCCGCCCACGCCGAAGATCAAGGGCAGGACATACAGGAGGATCCGCTGCTGGCGCATCAGCGGGCTGTCAAGGTCCTGCCCGGCCATGGTCCGTGCCGCCACCAGCTTCTGGGTGAGGAACTGGCAGGCAATCATCACCAGGATCATGGCGACGGCGAGCACCGCAACGGCGGTGGGGTCACCGCCGCCGTGCAGCAGCGAGGCGGACAGCGGAGCTCCAAGAATGCTGGAGGAATCGAACTGGACCACCTGGTCCCTGCCCAGCGCGCCAATGCCCTGGTCCTGCCGCGCGGCACTGGTGATCCCGGACAGCACCTGGAAGAGGGCCAGGAAGAATGGCGCCTGGATCAGCAGCGGCAGGCATGCCGAGAACGGGTTGGTGCCATGCTTCCTGTACAGGGCCATCTGTTCCTGGGCCAGGGCCTGCCGCGAGGCCTGGTCCGTCCGGCCCTTGTACTTGTCCTGGAGCTCCTTCAGGTCCGGTTGCAGGAGCCGCATCCGGCGCTGGGCCCGGACCTGGGCCAGGAATACCGGAACCAGCGCGGCGCGGATCACCAGCACCAGCCCGACGATGGACAGCGTCCAGGTCCACCCGTCCCCCGGCGGCATTCCCGCCGCGCCGAGGCCGTCGTGGAAAGCCACCATGATGACGGACACCAGCCACCGGAACGGCTCCATCACCGCCGCCAGAAAGTCCACCGATTCCCCCGTCCGCAGTTGCTGCCAAGCTACTGCGGATCCCGGGTACAGGAAAGCCCCCGGGATCATTCGATCCAGGGGGCTTAGCCTGTAGCGGTGGGGAGGCTCGATCTCCCGACCTCACGATTATGAGTCGTGCGCTCTAACCAACTGAGCTACACCGCCACGAATGAGAAAAACCTGCGTCAAGCCGGTCAAACCGCCTTGACGCAGGCCCTCATTCAGAGCCCCCCACCGGAATCGATCCGGTGACCTCGTTCTTACCAAGAACGCGCTCTACCACTGAGCTAGGGGGGCAACGAGTAAATACTCTACCGGAAGATTTACGCACCAACAAATCGGCGTCCGGCCCCTCCCTGGACGGGGGATTGCACCTGTTGCCGGCACCGCGCACCCCGCATATTCCGCGGAATTCCGGGGCTAAAGGGGCATGGACAGCGGAGCGGCCGACGCCGGGAAGGGCCTTCCAGAGGCCCGTTGAGTACATTCCGCGGCGGGAATGTGTCCAGCCCCACATTCGGCTTCGACTTAAATGCCGATGGGCCGGCTCGAAAGCCGGCCCATCGCCATCGTCAATCCCTCAACGCGCGGAAGTGTTTACCATTTGCCCTTGCGGTTGAACTCGCGGTGGCCGCTGTCGCCGCCGCTGCGGGGCTTGCGGGAGCCGTCGCCGTGGCCGGCGAAGCGGGAATCACCGCGGTCGCTGAAGGACCGCTCTGAACGCTCGCTGTACGAACGGCCGCCGCGGTCAGCGGAGGTCCGCTCGCCGTCGTTCTTGCGGAATTCCTTCTTGAACCCGCCGTTGCCCTTGAAGTTGCCGCCGCGGTTGCCCTGGTAGGCGCCACGGTCGCCGGAGGGCTTGCGGCCGTTGTCCAGTTCGAGGTGGATCAGCTCGCCGCCGATCCGGGTGCGGGACAGGGCGCGCAGCTGCTCGGGGCTCAAGTCCGCGGGCAGCTCCACAAGGGAGTGGTCCGAACGGATGTCGATGCCGCCGATCTGCGCGGAGGAGATGCCGCCCTCGTTGGCGATGGCGCCCACAATCGAGCCGGGCATGACCCGCTGGCGGCGGCCCACCGCGATGCGGTAGGTGGCGTTGCCCTCGGTCAGTGCACGGGTCGGCCCGCGCGAACCGAACCCGTCCTTGGAGCGTTCGCGCTTCTGGAACTCGGGTGCGGCGGGCAGTTCCTTGACCAGCAGCGGCTGCCCGCCCTGGGCCATGACGGCCAGTGCCGCAGCGATTTCTGCTGCCGGCACCTTGTGCTCCTCCTCGTAGGAGGCGATCAGGTCGCGGAACATCGAGACGTCCTCGGATTCGAGGGTCTCGGTGATGCGCTCGGCGAACTTGCCAAGGCGCAGCGTGTTCACGGTCTCGGCGGTCGGCAGGTGCATCTGCTCCACCGGCTGGCGGGTGGCCTTTTCGATGGCGCGCAGCAGGTACTTCTCCCGCGGCGTCATGAACAGGATCGCGTCACCGTTGCGGCCCGCGCGGCCGGTACGGCCGATCCGGTGCACGTAGGACTCGGTGTCGTGCGGGATGTCGTAGTTGACCACGTGGCTGATGCGCTCCACGTCCAGGCCGCGGGCAGCAACGTCGGTGGCCACCAGGATGTCGATGCGGCCTTCCTTCAGCGCGTCAACAGTGCGTTCACGCTGCTGCTGCGGGATGTCGCCGTTGATGGCGGCAGCCTGGAAGCCGCGGGACTTCAGCTTGTCAGCCAGGTCCTCGGTGGCCATCTTGGTGCGCACGAAGGCGATGACGCCGTCGAACTCCTCCACCTCAAGGATGCGGGTCAGCGCGTCCAGCTTGTGCGGGCCCATGACCTGCAGGTAGCGCTGGCGGATGTTGGTGCCCGTGGAAGTCTTGGTCTTGACCGAGATCTCGGCGGGGTCGTTCAGGTACTGCTTGGACATCCGGCGGATCTGGCTGGGCATGGTGGCCGAGAACAGGGCAACCTGGCGGTCCTCGGGGGTCTGCTGGAAGATCTGCTCCACGTCTTCGGCGAAGCCCATGCGCAGCATCTCGTCGGCCTCGTCCAGCACCAGGTACTGCAGTTCGGACAGGTCCAGGGAACCCTTGGAGATGTGGTCGATCACGCGGCCGGGGGTACCCACGACCACCTGGGCGCCGCGGCGCAGGCCGGCCAGCTGGGGACCGTAGGCGGAGCCGCCGTAGACGGGCAGCACGGTGAAGTCATCGATGTGCTTGGCGTAGGAGGTGAAGGCCTCGGCAACCTGGAGGGCCAGCTCGCGGGTGGGGGCCAGGACCAGGGCCTGGGTCTTGCGGGAAGGGCCGTTGAGGTCGTGGAGCTCTGCCAGGCGGGACAGTGCCGGCACTGCGAATGCTGCAGTCTTGCCGGTACCGGTCTGCGCCAGGCCCACCACGTCGCGGCCTTCAAGCAGCAGCGGGATGGTGGCTGCCTGGATGGGGGACGGCTTTTCGTACCCGACATCCTGCAGGGCGGCCAGGACGCGGCCATCGATGCCGAGGTCGGCGAACTTGACGGTGTTTTCGTCAGCGTCGGCGGCGGGGACGGGGGCGTCCGTTGCGGGAGCCTCGGCGGCGGGAGCGGTTACGGGAGCCTCAGCGGCAGCCACGGGGGCGTCCTCGACAACAGCGGTGGTTTCGTTCTGATTTTCGGGCATAGAGAGATATTCCTCATCCATAGGGGGCCAGGCGGCACTACCCGAGGTGAGCGGAGCCGCAGTACACGTGCCGATGATGCCGGGCAAACGTTGACCGGCCGGTCACAGAAGTCCGGCGCTTTCGCAATCCCGTGGCAGGACTTCGCGCTGCATCTCTTGGCTGCTATCCCAGCAGTCTGTACAGCGTTTTCTTTAGCCGGCTCTCCCTATGAAAATGCCCGCATCGCTTGCGCGGGCCCCAACACTTGCCAGTCCTGCCTCAAGAATTGGGCAGGAAAAAGGGATTTCCGGAGTGGGGGATGTTTCAAGTGTAGGGCACGGACGCCGCGGACCGGAAATCGAACGGCCGACGACGGCGGGTGAGCTTGCGCACACAGCCCGCCGCATCGCCGTGGGGCCGGGCGGCGCTACCGTCCCAGCCGCCGCAGGAGTACCTCGAACTTGGTGTGGTACTCGTCCTGGAGCCGGATCTCGCCGTCGGCCTCTGCTCCGCGGAGGGCTGCAATGATGTCCGCGTCCGGCTCACTGAACCACTGGCCAATGGTGACGCCGTGGCGCGGGACGAACGTGCGCTCGATGGTGTCGCCAGCCTGGATGCTGCCGGTGCGGAGGACGCGCAGGTAGGTACCCACCCGTCCTTCGTCGGTGAAGCGCTTCACCCACTGTGGTTCCTTCATGCGCCGCTGGAACGTGGCGCAGGGCGTGCGCGGGGAGGTGACTTCCAGTTCGACGCCGGAGCCCACCATCCAGCGCTCCCCGATGACCGCGTGGGTGGCCTCGATGCCGGACACCCGCAAATTCTCGCCGAAGAAGCCCGGGGGTACCTCCCGCCCCAGGGCCTCGGCCCAGTAGTCGGCGTCGGCCTGGGAATAGGCGTAGACGGCCTGGTCCTCCCCGCCGTGGTGGGCCCTGTTGGCCTGGATATCCCCGCGCAGGCCCAGCTTGTGCACCTTGACCGGACCATTCGCCGGGCGCTTGTCGATGGCTGTGACGCCCACGCTGCCCGCATCCCCCAGGAGCTGGTGGACGCGGCAGACGGCAAGGACAGAACCTGATTCCATGGCATCAGTCTAGGGTTTCCGCGGGACGCGCCTGCAGGTCCGAACCATGGGCACTTCTCCCCCGTTGCCGCAGTGCGTTCCTGCTCGCAGGCGGCACCGGCAGGGACTACGCTGATTCGAGACTTGCATTGGGGGTGCAGCGCTGTGCCCACATCGCGTGACGAATTTGAGGGGGACGCCGTGGACTCGAACCAGAAAGACCCAAAAGAGGAGCCGGAGACCGGGCCTGCACCTGACGGCAGCACTGGCGCCGGCAGCACCGCCAAGCCACCGCCCTGGCAGGTCCCCAAGCCGGACCTGCGTCCCGAACTGCTCAACGAACCCGTCACCCCCGTGGATCCGTTTGCACGCGAGCGGGAGAAGCAGCTCAACCAGGCCGCTGCCCGCAAGAAGCGCTCACAGCGGCGCACCGTGGTGGTGGGCCTCGGCGTGACCGCGCTCCTGGCCGGCACCATCACGGCGGTGGTGGCCAGCAATGAGGACGACCCCGAGTACGCACAGGTCTGTTTCAACGACGAAACCGGCGAGCGCGTGGCGGACACCAACTGCGACAGTTCCGCCGGCCGCGGTGGCGGCATCTACGCCTGGTACTTCTACTCCCGCGGGGCGAGCGTTCCGCCCATCGGCCAGAACAGGTCCACCGCACCCAACTTCACCCGCAGCATCCCCACTGGCGCCAAGGCATCCACGGGTTACAGCAGCAAGGGCGGCACGGTCAGCCGTGGCGGGTTCGGTTCAAGCGCCAAGAGCGGTTCAAGCGGCGGCGGCGGCAAGGTCTCGGGAGGCTGAGGGATGAAACGGTTGTTGTCTGAGCCCCGGCCGGGCTGGAAGCAGAAGATCGAAGAGCAGGGCCTGGTCTTTTCCACCACCACCATGGATGACGGGCGCAGGATCGAGTACTGGAACGAATCGGCGTACTACGAGTTCACCATGGACGAGGTGGAAACCCTCGAGCTCGCCGCCGAGGACATGCACCGGATGTGCCTGGAGGCGGCGAAGTTCCTGGCCACCGGCGCCATGGGCAGCATCGGCATCGGACCCCAGGCCCTGGAGCTGGCAGCGGAATCCCTGCAGGCCGGCGACGTGGACGTGTACGGCCGGTTCGACTTCATCTACGACGGCCAGGGCGGTCCCGCCAAGATGCTCGAATACAACGCGGACACCCCCACCGGGCTCATCGAGGCCGCTGTGGCCCAATGGTTCTGGCTGCAGGACGTCCACCCGGAAAAGGACCAGTGGAACGGCATCCACGAGGCCCTGATCCGGCAGTGGAGGAAGTTCCAGTACCGCACGGGAATGAGCACGCTGCACGTGGCCCATTCGGAGGTTGAGGAATCCGGGGAGGACTGGATGACCGCCGCCTACATGCGCGACGTCGCCAGCCAGGCCGGATGGACCACCATCGGCATCAACATGTCCGATATCGGGTGGGACCCCAACCTGAACCGCTTCGTGGACCTGGACAACTTCATGATCAGCACCATCTTCAAGCTCTACCCCTGGGAGCTGATGATGAAGGAGGAGTTCGGCCCCCGCCTCCTGGAACGGTCCCACAACCCCCGCTGGGTTGAACCGGCCTGGAAAATGCTGCTCTCCAACAAGGCCCTGCTCGCCGCACTGTGGCACCTCTACCCCAACCATCCCAACCTGCTGCCGGCGTACCTCACGGACCCGGGGCCGTTGAAGGAATGGGTGGCCAAGCCCCTGCATGGCCGTGAGGGCGACAACATCCGCATCCACGCGGACGGCCTCAAGCTGGAGCAGCCCGGCGGGTACGGCCGGGAGGGCTGGTGCTACCAGCAGTACCACCCGCTCCCGGACTTCGACGGCAACCGTCCGGTCCTGGGCCTGTGGGTGGTGGACGGCGAGTCCGTGGGCTGCGGCATCCGCGAATCGGACGGGCCGGTCACGGACTACTTCTGCCGCTTTGTGCCCAACACCATTGACGCGCCGGCGCCGCTTTCGGCGGTGGCCGACTCCACCAAGGCAGGAATCACCTTATGAGCACGGACATTTCGACGGCGGGAAGCCAGGGCGGCGGGGCCGGCACCCCGGTGCCGGCCAAGGGTCTGCGGGCCGGGATCCTGGACCTGGGCGACTCCGTGATGCTGGGGCTGGCCTCTACCGCCCCGGTGTACTCGCTCGCTGCCACCCTGGGCCTGATTGTTGCCGTCAACGGCAACTACACTCCCCTGATCCTGCTGCTGGGCTTCATCCCCGTCCTCTTCATCGCCTACGCCTTCCGCGAGCTCAACAGCGCCATTCCTGACTGCGGCACCACGTTCACCTGGTCCCGGCAGGCCTTCGGCCCCTGGGCCGGCTGGCTGGGCGGCTGGGGGGTGGCGCTGGCCGGGATCGTGGTCCTGGCCAACCTGGCGCAGGTGGCGGGCCAGTACCTGTGGCTGCTGATGGGCGACGGGTCACTGGCACAGAACAAGCTGCTGGTCACCGGAACCGGCCTGCTGTTCATCGTGCTGATGACCCTGGTGAACTACCGCGGGATCAGGCTGGGCGAGCACGTCCAGCGCGTCCTCACGTATGTCCAGTACATTGCGCTGGGCATCTTTGCGCTGGCCATCGTCATGCGGATCGTCGGCGGGGCGCCCGAGGGCCAGGCCTTCGACTTCGAATGGTTCAATCCGGTGGGCGCTTTTGCCGACCCCGGCGCCGTGGTGCACGGCGCCCTCCTTGCCCTGTTCATCTACTGGGGCTGGGACACCTGCCTGGCGGTCAATGAGGAAACCGAGGACCCGTCCAAGACGCCGGGCCGGGGCGCGGTCATCTCCGCTTTCGTGCTGGTGGCCATCTACGTTTCGGTGGCGCTGCTGGTGATGATGTACGCCACCGTGGGGTCCGAGGGCATCGGCCTGGGCAATGAGGCCAACCAGGACGACGTGTTCCTGGCCATGAAGGATGTGGTCCTGGGGCCGTGGGGCTGGCTGATCGTCGTCGCGGTCCTCGCCTCCGTCCTGTCCTCCACGCAGACCACCATCCTGCCGACCGCCCGCGGCACCCTGTCCATGGGCGTGCACGGCGCCCTGCCGGCGAAGTTCGGCGAGGTGCACCCGCGCAACCAGACCCCTGGTTTTTCCACCAAGGTGATGGGTGCCGCCGCGGCCGCCTACTACGTGGCCATGAGCTTCCTCAGTGAAAATCTGCTGGCGGACTCCATCAGCGCCATCAGCCTTTTTATCGCGTTCTACTACGCCCTGACCGGCTTCGCCTGCTTCTGGTACTTTCGCGGAACGCTCAGGGACTCGGCCCGCAACCTCTGGTTCCGCGGCATCCTCCCGCTCGCGGGCGCGCTGCTGCTGACCGCCGCGTTCTTCATCTCGGCCGTCCAGATGTGGGACGCGGCGTACGGCGATACCCGGATCTTCGGCGTCGGCGGTGCCTTCGTGAGCGGTGTGGTGCTCCTGGCCCTCGGTGTGGTGCTCGCCGCCGTCTGCCGGTTCCTGCCCGCCACCCGCGGCTACTTCCTGGTAAAGAAATGACGGGTAAAAAATGACTGCTGAAGAGATGCCCCGTGAAGAGATGCGCGGTGAAGAACGTGAAGCCGTGACCGCGGGCCCGTCCGACATCCTGGACCTCGACTCCCTGCTGTCCGCGGAGGAACTGGAGCTCCGGCAGAAAGTCCGCGACTTCACCCACCAGCGGATCAAGCCGGAGATCGCCCGCTGGTACGAGGACGCCGTCTTCCCCCTGGAACTGGCGACGGAACTGGGTGAGCTGGGCGTCCTGGGGATGCACCTGGAGGGCTACGGCTGCCCGGGCCGGTCCGCCGTCGAGTACGGACTGGCATCCATGGAACTGGAAGCCGGGGACTCCGGCATCCGCACGTTCGTGTCCGTCCAGGGTTCGCTGGCCATGACCGCCATCCACACCTGGGGCTCCGAGGAGCAGAAGCAGGAGTGGCTGCCCCGCATGGCCGCCGGCGAGGTCATCGGGTGCTTCGCTTTGACCGAACCCACGGCAGGCTCGGACCCCGCCTCCATGGCCACCTCCGCGGTCCGGGACGGCAGCGGGGACGACGCCGGCTGGGTGCTCAACGGCACCAAGCGCTGGATCGGGCTGGCCTCCGTGGCCGGCGTCATGGTGGTGTGGGCCATGACGGACGACGGCGTGCACGGCTTCCTGGTGCCGGCCGGAACCCCCGGCGTGACGGCCACGCCCATCCGGCAGAAGCTGTCCATGCGCGCCTCCATCCAGTGCGACGTGGTGTTCGACGACGTCCGGCTGGGTCCCGAGGCCCTGCTCCCGGCTGCGCGCGGGCTCCGCGGCCCGTTCACCTGCCTTAACGAGGCCCGGTACGGGATCGCATGGGGTGCCATGGGCGCCGCCCGTGATTCTTATGAGGCAGCGCTGGAATACTCGCTGGGACGGCTGCAGTTCGGCAAGCCGCTGGCGGGCTACCAGCTCACGCAGCAGAAGCTGGTGGACATGCTGGTGGAGATCCAGAAGGGCACCCTGCTGGCGCTGCACCTGGGCCGGCTCAAGGACGCGGGGACTATCCGGCCCGAGCAGATCTCGCTGGGCAAGCTGAACAACGTCCGCGAGGCCATCAGGATCGCCCGCGAGGCCCGCTCCATCCTGGGCGGCAACGGCATCACCACCGACTACTCCCCCCTGCGGCACGCCGCGAACCTTGAATCCGTGCGGACGTATGAGGGCACCGACGAGGTGCATACCCTGGTCCTGGGCCGGCACATCACGGGCCTCGACGCCTTCCACTGACCCCTCCCCCAACTGGGTAGCGCGAAGTGCCGTTTTGACTCCTCAAAACGGCACCTCGCGCTACCCAGCTGGGGTGGTCAGGCGGAGAAGCCTCCGTCGGACTTGATCAGCTGCCCGGAGACCCAGCGTCCGGCTGGTGAGAGAAGGAAGGCCACGGTCCCGGCAACGTCCGCCGGGGTGCCCAGGCGGCCGCCCGGCTGCTGCGCCGTGAGCTCTTCACGCACTTCCTGGGTCATCCAGCCGGTGTCCACGGGACCGGGGTTCAGGACGTTCGCGGAGATGCCCTGTGGTCCCAGCTCGCGGGCTGCGGCAATCACGATCCTGTCCAGGGCGCCCTTGGAGGCGCCGTAGGGAAGGTTGAACGCTGTGTGGTCGCTGGTCAGCGCAACGATCGCGCCGCCGTCGTCCGTCGCCTGCCGCGCGAAGGCGGCTATCAGCTGCCAGCTGGCGCGGGTGTTGACGGCAAAGTGCCGGTCGAAGGATTCAATGGTGGTGTCCAACACTCCGGAGTCAACGGATTCCGCATGGCTGAGCACCAGGCCCTGCAGCGGACCGGCCAGCCGGGCGGCCTCCGCCACGAGCCGGTCCGGGACCCCGGGATCCTGCAGGTCGGCCGACAGGACGTGGAACTGGGCGCCGATGGCTTCCAGCTCCGCAGTCAGGCGGACCACGTCTTCGGGTTCGCTCCCCCACGGCATGCGGGCGTCGTAGTCGGCCCAGTAGGACAGGACCAGGTCCCAGCCGTCCGCCGCGAGCTGGCGGGCAATTCCCGCGCCGATGCCGGCCAGCCGGCCCACACCGGTGACCAGGGCAACAGGGCGGGCTGGGGCGGCTGAGAGGGGTTCCATCCGACCAGCCTAGCGGCGCCGCGTTTCAGGCCGCTGCGGGCTCCGCTTCCCGCGCGGTGTGGTGCCGGCGGATGGTGGCGCTGATGACGGCGGCGATGGTGCACATCGCGGCCGCGCCGAACCAGGCGTAGGTGTAGTGGCCGGTCGCGTCGCGGAGGGCCCCGGCGGCGATGGCGGCTGCTGCGGCGCCCAACTGGTGCGCTGCAAAGACCCATCCGAAGACCACGCTGCCGTCAGCTCCGAACGTTTCGCGGCAGATGGCTGCCGTGGGTGGAACGGTGGCCACCCAGTCCAGGCCGTAGATCACTACGAACACGATCATGCTCGGCTGGACCTCGGCGTTCAGCAGCAGCGGAAGCACCAGCAGGCCGATCCCGCGGAACTGGTAGTAGACGGCCAGCAGGACGCGGGGGTTGAACCGGTCCGTCAGCCAGCCCGAGGCGATGGTCCCGATGATGTCAAAGATCCCGACGACGGCCAGCAGGCCCGCGGCAGTGGTTTCAGGCATTCCGTGGTCGTGCGCGGAGGGGATGAAGTGGGTGCCGATCAGGCCGTTGGTGGTGGCGCCGCAGATGGCGAACCCCGCCGCGAGGGCCCAGAAGGTCCTGACCTTGCTGGCGCGCCGCAGCACCTGGAGGGCGCGGACGGCAGCGTTGGTGCGGGGTCCGCTGTCCTGGACCGGTGCAGCCTCTTGAGCCTCGTCGACCGGCACAGCACCATATGGCAGCACCCCGACGTCGGCAGGCGAGTTCTTGAGGAACTTCAGCACCAGCGGGACCACGGCCAAGGCGCCGGCAGCGATGAGCAGGGAGGCCTGCCGCCAGCCGGGATCCTGCGCGAGCATGGCGATGAAGGGCAGGAAGACCAGCTGGCCGGCCGCGCTGCCGGCAGTGAGGATGCCAATCACCAGTCCGCGGCTCTTGGTGAACCACGTGTTGGCGATAGTGGCGGCGAAGACGAGGGCCATGGAGCCGGTGCCAAGGCCGATGAGCAGGCCCCATGTCAGCAGGATCTGCCAGGACTGGTTCACCAGCACCGTCAGCGCGCTGCCCATGCCGATCAGGACCAGGGCCGTTGCCGTCACGGCCCGGATGCCGAACCGTTCCATCAGGGCTGCGGCGAACGGGGCGGTCAGGCCGAAGAGGACCAGGTTGATGCTGACTGCCGCCGACAGGACCGTGGTGGACCAGCCGAACTCCTGCTGGAGCGGGACCATCAGGACGCCGGGGGCAGCCCGGAAACCGGCGGCCCCCACCAGGGCAAGGAAGGCGACGGCGGCGACAATCCAGGCGGGGTGGAAGCGGCGGCGCGGTCCGCGCGGGGTCTGCAGCGTTGACGTGTCCGCCGTTTCCCCGGGCAGGGCGCTCACGCGGCCGTTCCTTTCCCGGAGGCGGTGGACAGCCGGATGGGCTGTTCGGACCGGGCGCGGCTGTGCCAGCTGGTGTTCGCCGCGGTGAGCCGTTCCCCGCATTCGGTGCAGGTGTCCGCCGAACTGGTGGCTTTTCCGCAGCCGGAATGAATGACGTAGAGATGCGCCTGGTCCGAGGGCGCCGGCAAGTGCTTCTCCGCCCAGATGGTCACCGCGTTCAGGACCGGGAGGGCGTCTTCACCTTTGGGCGTGAGGACGTACTCCTGGCGGGTGCGGCCGCCGTCGTCGTACGCCCTTTTCTCCAGCAGCCCGGACTCAACCAGGCCTGCCAGCCGCTTGGTGAGGACCGAGTCCGCCACCTCCAGCCGGCTCCTCATGGCGTCGAAGCGCCCGTTGCCGAAGAAGACCTCGCGCAGGACCAGGATGGACCAGGGGTCACCCAGGATGTCCAGGCCGCGGGCCATGCTGCAGGTGCGTTGGGACCAGTCGGATCGAAGAGGCATACCGGAACACTAGTTGACTTTCTTCAAGAAAGCCAGAGATTCGGCTGCCGTTACGGGATGTGGGAGAACGCCTGGTCGAGGTCTGCGATCAGGTCTTCCTTGTCCTCGATGCCGCAGGACAGGCGCAGCAGGTTCACCGGGACGGCCAGCTCGGTGCCCTTGACGGACGCGTGGGTCATCTCGGACGGGTAGTTCATCAGTGACTCGATCCCGCCCAGGGACTCCGCCAGCGTGAACACGGACGTTGACTCGGCCACCTTGCGGGCAGCGGCCTCACCGCCCTTGAACTGCACGGAGACCATGCCGCCGAACTTGCGCATCTGCTTTTTGGCGAGCTCGTGGCCCGGGTGCTCCGGCAGGCCCGGGTACAGGACGGCCTCAACCTCGGGGCGCTCCAGCAGCCACTCGGCCACGGCCTGGCCGTTCTCGCTATGCCGGTCCATCCGGACGCCGAGCGTCTTCAGGCCGCGGGTCGTCAGGAAGGCGTCCATGGGGCCCGACACGGCCCCCACCGCGAACTGGACGAAGCCGATCTTCTCCGCCAGTTCCTCGTCCTTGACCACGACGGCGCCACCCACCACGTCGGAGTGGCCGCCAATGTACTTGGTGGTGGAATGGACCACCACGTCGGCTCCCAGGGCGAGCGGGTTCTGCAGGTAGGGCGAGGCGAAGGTGTTGTCGACCACCAGGAGGGCCCCGGCGTCGTGCGCAATGTCGGCGAGCGCCACGATGTCGGTGATCTTCATCAGCGGGTTGGACGGCGTCTCCACCCAAACGAACCGGGTCTTGTGCGCAGCCACTGCGCGGCGGACCCTGTCCAGGTTGGCCATGTCCACCGGGGTGTTGCCGATCCCCCAGTCACCCAGGACACGGCTGATGAGCCGGTAGGTGCCGCCGTAGGCGTCGTTGCCCAGCACGATGTGGTCCCCGGGGCGGGTCAGTGCGCGGATCAGGGCGTCCTCCGCGGCGAGCCCGGAGCTGAAGCTGTAGGCGTGCGTGCCAAGCTCCAGTGCCGCGAGCTGTTCCTGGAGCGCGTCCCGGGTCGGGTTGCCGCCGCGCCCGTACTCATAGCCGCTGCGCAGGCCGCCGATGCCGTCCTGGGCGTACGTGGAGGAGAAATGCAGCGGCGGGACCACGGCGCCGGTGCGCGGCTCGAAGGCCTGGCCGGCGTGGACGGCGCGGGTGTTGAAACCCTGGTTTTCAGAGGCAGTCATGATGCTCCTTTTGGGTGACGCAGATCAGTTGCTGAGGTAGGCCAGCAGGTCGTGCCGGGTGAGGATGCCCACCGGCGCGCCCACGAACGTGACCATCAGGGTGTCCGTGTCAGAGAGCAGTTCCCTGGCAGCGGAGATGGTTTCCAATGAGCCGATCACGGGCAGCTTGGGGCCCATGTGTTCGGAGATCTTGTCCGTCAGCTTCGCTTCGCCGCGGAACAGTTTGGCGGTCAGGGTGCGTTCGTCCACGGCGCCGAGGACCTCGCCCATGACCACCGGCGGTTCCTGCGAGAGGACCGGGATGTGGCTGACGCCGAACTCGTTCATGATGTTGATGACGTCTCGGACCGATTCGTTGGGGTGGATGTGCACCAGGTCCGGCAGCTCGCCGTTCTTGGATTTGATGACTTCCCCCACGGAGGTTTCCTCGCCGCCGGAGAGGAACCCATAGGAGCGCATCCACTGGTCGTTGAAGATTTTGGCCAGGTAGCCGCGGCCGGAGTCGGGCAGGATGACCACGACGACGGCGCTCTCCGGCAGGTCCTTGGCCGCCTGGAGCGCGGCTACTACGGCCATGCCGGAGGAACCGCCCACCAGCAGGCCCTCCTCCCGCGCCAGGCGCCGGGTCATGGCAAACGAGTCGGCATCGGAGACGGCGATGACGTCGTCCGGGATGGTCTTGTCGTAGTTCGCCGGCCACATGTCCTCGCCGACGCCCTCCACGAAGTACGGGCGCCCGGTGCCGCCTGAGTAGACCGAGCCTTCGGGGTCCGCGCCGATGATCCGGACCACGCCGCCGTCGGACTCCGGCCTGTCAGCCGAAACCTCCTTGAGGTACCGGCCTGTGCCGGTGATGGTGCCGCCCGTGCCGGCGCCGATGACGCAGTGGGTGACCTTGCCGTCGGTGTCCCGCCAGATCTCCGGACCGGTGGTCTTGTAGTGGCTGCCGGGCGCGGCAGGGTTGGAGAACTGGTCCGGCTTGAAGGCGCCCGGGGTCTCGCGGGTAATCCGGTCCGAGACGCCGTAGTAGCTCTGCGGGCTGTCCGGCGGCACGGAGGTGGGCGTGACCACCACTTCCGCACCGTAGGCCTGGAGCACGGCACGCTTGTCCTCGCCCACCTTGTCCGGGACCACGAAGACGCACTTGTAGCCCTTCTGCTGCGCCACCAGGGCAAGGCCCACCCCGGTGTTGCCTGAGGTCGGCTCCACGATGGTGCCGCCGGGCTTCAGTTTGCCCTCGCGTTCGGCGTCCTCGATCATCTGCGCCGCGATCCGGTCCTTGATGGACCCCCCGGGGTTCAGGTACTCCAGTTTGACCAGGACGGTGGCCTTGATGCCCTCAGTCACGTGGTTGAGTTTGATGAGCGGGGTGTTGCCGATGAGGTCCAGGATGGACTGGGCGTACTTCATAGGTACAAAGCTACCGCTTCCTGCGCTGCCTCCCCCGCCCGGGGTGCGAGGATAGCCCGGTGAAGCAGTTCGCATGGCTGAGAGCCGCCCGAAGTTACCTGCTGCCCGGCGCAACCCTGGCAGCGGGCGTGGCCACCCTGGCATCCGGGGTGCTGCCCTTTCCCGCCTTCGGGGAGCTGGCGTCCCGGACCATTCCCATCCTGGCCTTCGTGCTGGCCATGTCCCTGGTCACCGAACTGGTGGACGAGGCAGGGCTGTTCCGGGTGGTGACGGACCGCCTGGCCGCCCTGGGCCGGGGCCGCGTCTTCCTGCTGTGGCTCCTGGTGGTGGCAGTGGCTGCGGTGTCCACGGTGTTCCTGTCCCTGGACACGACGGCGGTGCTGGTCACACCCGTGGTGGTCCTGCTGGCCGTCCACGCCCGGATTCCGCCGCTGCCGTTCGCGTTGACCAGCATCTGGCTGGCCAATACCGCCTCCCTGCTGCTGCCGGTGTCCAACCTGACCAACCTCCTGGCGCAGGACCGGCTGGGCCTGAGCCCTTGGCGCTTCGCCGGGCTGGTGTGGGCCCCGGCCCTGGTTGGCCTGCTGGTCCCCCTTGCCCTGCTGTGGCTGGCGTTCCGGCGGGACCTGCGCGGAACGTACAGACCGCAACCTGCGCATCCTGTCCGCGACCGGACCCTGCTGAAAGCCGCGGGGATCACGCTGGTGGTCCTGCTGCCCGCGCTGGTATCCGGACTGCCGGTCCAGTACCCGGCACTGGCCGCCGCCGCCGTCCTGGTGGCGGTCTTCCTCCGGCGCCGGCCCTCTGCTCTGCGGTGGTCCATGGTGCCCTGGC
This sequence comes from Arthrobacter sp. NicSoilC5, assembly GCF_019977395.1. NCBI lineage: Bacteria > Bacillati > Actinomycetota > Actinomycetes > Micrococcales > Micrococcaceae > Arthrobacter > Arthrobacter sp. NicSoilC5. Next base: position 1,772,928 of record NZ_AP024660.1, read on the forward strand.
GGCCGCTGATGCTGACGGTGGGGCTGTTCATGCTGATGGAGGCCCTGCACGCGCACGGCCTCACCACCCTGCTGGCGGGTGTGGCCGGGACCGGGGACAGCCTGCCTGCCCTCCTGCAGCTGGCCGGCCTCGGCGCCGGCGCGGCCAATGCTGCCAACAACCTCCCCGCCTACCTGGCGCTGGAGCCGGTGGCCGGTTCCCCGGCACGGCTCGCAGCACTCCTCATCGGGGTGAACCTCGGCCCGCTGGTGACCCCGTGGGCCTCGCTGGCCACGCTGCTGTGGCACGAACGGCTCCGGGTGCTGAACGTGCCCATCAGGTGGGGCGGGTTCGCAGCGGCGGGGCTGGTGGCGGCGGCCCTGACCGTGCCGCTGGCCGTCCTGGCTCTGTGGGCCGTGTCCGGAATGCCCTGAGCAACGGCACGCCTTACCCCACGAACATCAGCCAAAGGATTACGGCAGGGAGGAACGCCTGGCCAATGCCGCTGATCCACAGCCGGGGTTCACTGATGATCAGCACGACGCCGAGGATGGCGTGGGCAATGGACATCATGGCCACGATGGTCCGGCCCACCGTGACCTGGCCGGCATTGGCGAGGACCACCCCGGATATCCCGAACAAACCCCAGACGATGTTGTAGAACCCCACGTTGATGGTCCAAAGGCGCACCGCGGAAGTATCTTCCGGCCTGATCAGGAAGATGGGATGGAGGCGCTGGTCCGTGTACCGGAAAGCTTCCAGCAGGCCCACAGTGATAAGGGTTATCCCGGTGATGACTGCAAGCACCTGGATGACCGTACTCATGGGCGCGTCCTGCTGCCCCGGTGCAGGCGCATGCTATGCGCCGGCGGTCCCGGCGGGGAGGTTCTCCCAGAGGCCCATGACGTTGCCTTCGGAGTCCTTGAAGTAGGCCGTGTACCCCATGCCGGGAACTTCGTTTTTGGGTATGAGCACGGAACCGCCGGATTCCTCTACGGACTTCAGGGTTGAGTTGATATCCGGCACATCGATGGTGATGACCGGGCTGGTGATCTGTCCTTCGCGGGCCATCATCCCGCCGTTGATGGCCCCTGGAGTTGTTGATTGCCCGGCGTCGTCCATGTCCGTGGTGATGACCATGTTGTAGTCCATGCCGGGCACCGGTTCGATCCGCCAGCCCAGGGCGTTCCGGTAGAATTTCCTGGCCCGTTCCTGGTCGTCCGCCGGGATCTCGAAATGCACTACGCCGCCCATGGTTGCCCTCCGTGTTCCTGTGCTTGTCTGCTGGTTGGGTGCCTTGCCGCGCAGGCGCCCGGGTGCCACACGCGGCGATCCTAATCCGGGGCCGCAGTGCGCGTAAGGGCCGATGGTCCCGCCGCTGTCAGTGGTCCGTGGGACGATTGAAGGCATGACGATCGCAGAGGCACCTCCCCGGCTGGCAGCCGCGGCGGACGTGTCCCTGCGGTGGTATCCGGAGGCCCCCTACAGTCTTTCCCGGACCATTGGTCCGCTCCTGCGCGGCAACAGCGATCCCTCCTTCTGCGTGCAGGGGGACGTCGTCTGGAATGCCTTTACGACGCCGGACGGTGCGGCCACCATGCGGCTCGCCCCCTCGGGTGGCGGCGATGTGGGCGCGCCGTTGGTGGATATCCAGGCGTGGGGCCCCGGCGCCGCAGCTGCCGTGCAGTCGGCGCCCCGCCTGTTGGGAGCCGACGACGACTGGCAGGGTTTCGATGAACCGGCCTTCCATGCCACGCTGCCGCGCATGGTGCGGGAGGCCCGGCGCCGCAGCGTGGCGGTCCGGCTGCCTTCAAGCGGCCGCATGGTGGACCAGCTGGTGCCGATCATCCTGGAGCAGAAGGTGACGGTGATCGAGGCGCGGCGTGCCTACCGCTACCTGGTGCACCGCTACGGAACTCCGGCGCCCCTGGCAGGGACGTCCACGCCGGGCGGTTTGCTCGTGGCACCGACGGCCTCCCAGTGGCTGCAGGTTCCCAGCTGGGAGTGGCACAAGGCCGGAGTGGGACCCCAGCGCTCCGCCACCGTCATGCGCGCCCTGCGCTCCGCCGCCGCGCTTGAACGCCTCGCGGCGCTCCCCGCGCTGGAGGCAGCGGAGAAGATGCAGGCCATCCCGGGGATTGGGGTGTGGACCGCGGCCGAGGTGGTGCAGCGCACCCACGGCTGCCCGGACTCGATCTCGGTGGGCGACTACCACCTCGCGGCCTACGTGGGGGCCGCACTGACCGGACGCCGGACCGACGACGCCGGGATGCTCCGCCTGCTGGAGCCCTGGCGGGGGCACCGCCAGCGCGTGGTCAGGATGATCCAGGCCACCGGCTTCCGCAAACCCACCTTTGGCCCGCGGATGACCATCCAGGACCACCGGGGGCACTGACCTGCACGGCACTTCCGGCCGCCTGGAAACGCTTGATCTCCGTGCCAGAGGGTACGGAGCCGGTATGGGGTGCCCCGCGGGGTGCCACACCCGTCCGGCTGGACGGCACCAGGCTGGCAGGCAACCTCGACCGAAAGGATCCCATGAGCTCCGAAACAGGCAGCACCAACCCAAACGCCGAGGCTGTGCCCGGGACGTCCCAGGATCCCGCGGTCCTGGATCCGGACGCCCAAGACCCGGACGCGGAGCAGAAGCTCAAGCTGCAGCTGGCCATCTTCGACGTGTCGCGCGACGCCGGAGGCAGGAGCCTCGAGGAAATCCGGGACATGCTGCATACAGCCTTTGCCGCGCGCGGCGTCGCCCCGCCTCCCGGCACCTGGGTGGAGTCCGTGGCGTCGTCGGCGTTTCACGGTGAGCCCTACATCATCGACTACCCCACGGCCATCGCCGCGGACAACCTGGAACCGGCCCCGAACCCGGAGGTCCGCGAGCGGCTCGCCGCCCGGCGGGAACTGCGCGAGGTGCAGCTCCCACCCGGAATCTTCCCCTCCCAGGAGGAGTGGAATATCCCGGCCAACGAAGTCACCAGCGCGGACCGGGGACGCGGCGGGCGAGGTGCCCTCCGAGCCCTGACGGCACCTGAAGGCCCCTCCCGGCAACTCTTGGCAGCGGTAGGGCTGGCAGGAGTCGTGCTGGCTGCCCTTGCGGTTATCCAGGTATCACGCCGCACCTCCAGGGGCTCCTTGGAGGGCTAGGGCAGTTCTCCCCATCCCGCCTTTGTCCGCCGTCCCATAGGCTGTGTTGGAGGCTGGGACTGATTTGGGGGAAAGACGTGGCAGTAATTCATAGGACCCGCGAGGCCTGCACTGCGGTGGTGCGGTGATGGCCGCTCCTGCCATCGCGACAAGTTCACGCCGACTGTGGGGCTGGCTGGCACGAAGGCCGCTGCCTCCCCTGCAACTGCCGACTTGTCCATGGCGGCAGATGCTCCTGATCCCACTCCGGCCTACTTCAATGGCCTGCAGCCCGGCTCCGAAGCTTCCCATAACGGCTACACCATCAAGATCACCTCGATCTGCGACGGCGAAGTCCGCTTCGATCTGGTGCAGCAGCCCGATGGACAATCCTGAGGCCGGTCGGCTCATGGCGCGAAATTCGGAGGCGTGGGGCTGGCTCCTTGTCCTGGCAGCCCTGTCCTCGGCCCTGACCCTCGCCGGCTGTGCCCAGACCGAAACAACGGTTGATTCGAAGCCGCAGGCAGTAGCCACGAAAGGCCAAGGGCGCGCTTCCAGTCCAAGCTGCACCAGCACTGGAAACTACAAGGTGGTCCCATCAGCCAACGGCTCATTCCCGCTGCTTCCAGCAACCTCCACAGCGGAGCCACCCCTGGTCCGGCTTTCCAGTACGCACCTGAAGAATGACCCGGTGACCGCGGACTTGTCGGTTGCCCTCCTTTCCGGTGGCAGCCCCGCGTCAAGAGAGTTCCGCGGGCTCGCTCTCGGCCAGCAGGCATCCTTCGACGGCTACACGGTCCGGATCACCTCCATCTGCGAGGGCGAAGTCCGCTTCGACCTGGTGCAGCAGCCCGGGTAGTCAGAGGCCCAGCCGGGCCACGGCCTCCTCGCGCATCTGGACTTTGCGGATCTTGCCCGAGACCGTCATGGGGAAGCTCTCCCGAACTTCCACATAGCGGGGAATCTTGTAGTGGGCCAGCCGCCCGCGGCAGAACTCTGCGAGGGCCCCGGCGTCGAGGGGCCCGGCCCCCGGCTTGAGGATAATGCAGGCCATGAGTTCCTCGCCATACCGCTGATCCGGGACCCCGATGACCTGGACGTCCTGGATGTCCGGGTGGGTGTAGAGGAATTCCTCGATTTCGCGGGGGTAGATGTTTTCGCCGCCGCGGATCACCATGTCCTTGATGCGGCCCTCCACCACCACATAGCCGTCATCGTCCATGCGGGCCAGGTCCCCGGTGTGCATCCAGCCCTCTGCGTCGATGGCCTCGGCGGTCTTGTCCGGCTGGTTCCAGTATCCGGCCATGACGGCGTAGCCGCGGGTGCAGAGTTCGCCGATCTGCCCGCGTTCCAGGTCCTCCCCGGTGGCAGGATCCACGATCTTGCTTTCCAGCTGCGGCATGGTGCGGCCCACGGTCTCGGTGCGCTGCTGCAGGGTGTCGCCCTTGCGGGTCATGGTGGACACCGGCGAGGTCTCGGTCATGCCGTAGCAGATGGCCACGTCCACCATGTTCATTTCCGAGATGACCCGGTTCATCACCTCGATGGGACACAGCGAACCCGCCATGACCCCTGTGCGGAGCGTGGACAGATCGTAGGAACCGAAGTCGGGCAGTGCGAGCTCGGCGATGAACATGGTGGGCACGCCGTACAGGGAGGTGCCGTGGAAGTCCTGGACGGCCTCGAGCGCGGCGGCGGGTGAGAAGCCCCGGCCCGGGATGATGGTGGCGGCGCCGTGGCTGAGGGCGTTGAGGTTGCCGATCACCATGCCGAAGCAGTGGTAGAACGGCACGGGGATCACCACGCGGTCATGCTCGGTGTAGCCCAGCAGCTCGCCGATCGCAAAACCGTTGTTCAGGATGTTGTGGTGCGTCAGCGTGGCCCCCTTGGGGAAGCCGGTGGTTCCGGAGGTGTACTGCAGGTTGATGGGATCGTGCGGGCTGAGTTCGGCCATACGGGCCACCAGGTGCGAATGCGCGACGGCGTCAGCGCGCTTGAGCAGCTCGGCGTACGTGAGTTCGGCGTCGCTTTGGGGGCTGCCGGCTTTCAGCGCGTCCAGGCCATGGTCCGGCAGGAAGACGAGTTCGCGCAGGTCCGGGCAGGTAAGGAGGGCCTGGCGGCCCATGGCCACGTAGTCGCTGTTGGCGTCCGACGGCGCCGTGACCAGCATGCGCATGCCGTTCTGCTTGACCACGAACTCCAGTTCGTGGCTGCGGTACGCGGGGTTGACGTTGACCAGGATGGCACCCATCTTGGCGGTGGCGTACTGCAGCAGCGTCCACTCGGCGCAGTTGGGGCTCCAGATGCCCACCCTCTCCCCCTTGGCGACGCCCAGGGCGAGGAGCGCGCGGGCCAGCCGGTCGACGTCGTCGTTCATCTTGGTGTAGCTCCAGCGGCGGGCGTCAGCGCCCGGCACGGGTGCGGCCTCGATGAGGGCGTCGTGGAGGGGAAACTGCGCGGCGACGCGCTCGAAGTTCGCGCCGATGGTTTCCTCCAGGAGCGGGACGTCAGTGTCCCCGGCTGTGTAAGCACGCATGATGGCACGCTACCAACAGGATCCCGGCAGGAGAAGCATGCCGGCACCGCAACACTGCCGGTTCGTTCCCGGACGCCCGGTATTGTGAAATCCATGAGTGCACCCATTGACCTGATAGCAACGTTCATCCCCAACGACGGCGAGTTCCACCGCGTCAAGCTGGCCCTGGAAATCGCCATCGACGAGGTGGTGAAGGAGCCAGGCTGCATCCAGTACGAACTGACCGAAGCCACTGAAGAGAAGCTGGTCCTGACCGAGCAGTGGGCCTCCGAAGAGGACCTGGACAGGCACTCCAAGGGCATCGCCGTGCAGGACCTGAACGAATCGCTGAGCGCGCTGCTGGCCGAACCGGTCAAGGTGGAACGCGTCTAGCGCAGCCGTTAAACGCAGAATGCGGGACCTCCGGTGGGAGGTCCCGCATTCTGCGTTTATTGGGTTTTAGAAGTCGGGGATCTGCGTGCCGTCCTGGGGACCGTTCTGGCCGGCAGGCTTGCCGGCGGCGGCTGCTGCTTCCTCGCGCTGCTTGGCCACATGGGCGTGAACCTCGTCCATGTCCAGCGCCTTCACGGCGTCCACCACCTGTTCCAGCTGCTGGGCATTGAGGGCGCCGGGCTGGGAGAACACCAGCACCTTTTCACGGAAGGCCATCAGCGTGGGAATGGAGGTTATGCCTGCCTCCGCGGCGAGCTGCTGCTCCGCTTCGGTGTCCACCTTGGTGAAGAGGACGTCCGGGTGCTTCTCGGAGACTGACGAGTAAGTGGGGCCGAACTGCTTGCAGGGGCCGCACCATTCTGCCCAGAAATCGACCAGGACAATGTCGTTTCCTTCAATCGTCGATGCGAACTGTTCACCTGTGATGTCAAGGGTAGCCATGTGTCCACGGTACGCGTCCGGCCGGGGACTGTCGCGGTTGTTCGCTCCCCGCGTCATTGGGAATACCGGGAAGGACGACGGCGGCCGCCGGGTTCAGGCGGTGGCATGCCAGAGATGCGGGGCCGGGGTGCGGCTGCCGGGCAGGGCACTTGAGGCCCGCCATTCGTGGATCCATTCGGGAAGGACCAGGTCCGCCGGCGGGGCGCCGAACTCCTCAAGGATGTCTTCCTGGCTGACCGGGCCCGTCCTGGTGACCAGCCGGGTGGCGATATAGGCACGCGCGTAGATTTCGCCGTCGGACACCATGCGCTGCTCGAAGAAGATCGCCTTGGTGTCCAGCCCGATGATGCGGGTCTCGATGGCGTACTCCTGCCACAGCTGCAGGGATTTGCGGAAGGAAATGGTCTCCGCGGACACCACCGGGCTCCAGCCGCGGCGGCGCATCCGCTTCCAGACGCCGCTGCGCACCATCAGGTCGAACCGGCCCAGGTCCATCAGGGACAGGTACATGCCGTTGTTGACGTGCATGGCGATGTCGATGTCCGTGGGCAGGACGCGCAGGGGCAGGGACGACGGGTCCCACACCGCCAACGGCGGACGGCGGCCGGAGCGGAAGAGCATAAGGAGGGTTCTCAGGAGCAGGTGCATGCCTCAATGTTACCCGCCGGTAACATTTTGCGGGAGGGCGGGCCGTACCCCCGCCCCGTAGGATTTCCTGCATGACGCAGCAACGCTACCGGGCCCTGGCGGAGTGGCCTTTGATGGCTACCGCCCTGGTGTTCCTGGCCGCGTACGCCTGGCAGGTGATCGGCCGGATCGAAGGCACAGGAGCGGACTGGCTCGAGGGCGCCATGTGGGTCACCTGGTGCGTCTTTGTCCTGGACTACGCGGCAAACCTGTGGCTGGCGGAAAACCGCAGGCAGTGGTTCGTCCGGAACCTGCACGAGCTGGTGATCGTGGCCCTGCCGTTCTTCCGCCCCCTGCGGCTGCTGCGCCTGGTGACGCTGTTGTCCGTGCTGCACCGGACCGTGGGCGAAACGCTGCGCGGCCGGGTGGTCACCTACGTGGCGGCGTCCGCGGCATTGCTGGTTTTCGTGGGGGCCCTGGCCGTGCTGGACGTGGAACAGTGGGCACCCGACGCCAAGATCACCACATTCGGTGACGCCCTGTGGTGGGCCACCGCCACCATCACCACCGTGGGCTACGGGGACATGTACCCCGTGACGCCCATCGGCCGCCTGGTGGCCACAGCTCTCATGATGAGCGGGATCGCGGTCCTCGGTGTGGTGACGGCGTCCATCGCCTCCTGGCTGGTCCAAAGGGTGGAAGACACAGCCGAAACGGTGGCCGAGGCCGTGGAGGAACCGGTGCGGGCCGAGGTGGCCGAGCTGGTCAGCGAGATCGCCCTGCTGCGGCGGGAGATCGCGGAACTGCGGGAACGCCGGCCCCTTTAACGGCAAGTATCCAACGTTCCAGCGTCGAGTAGCGACCCCGTTCCGGGCGAGTAGCGGGCCAGCAAAATCGGGTAACCCCTACTGGTGCCCCTGCGTTGCCCCATTCCTAGACTCGGGATTCCTAGGACCAACACGCACTGGCAGGTCCCCCGGGTGGCTTCCGGGAGCTCCTGCCGTCACGCGGAGCCCCGCATTTTCTGGGTATGCGGATGCCTCCAACCTGCGCCGCTTCCGACTCCGGCCCCCGCCGGAGCCGGCGGCGCAATAACATCTCGCTTCGTCCAGCGTCCTGGTGTGCACGCAGCGCCCCGGCGGGACCGAACACTGATGGGCAACCCATGAACCAGCCTTCCCTCCCCTCCCCCGACGGCACCAGCAGAAGCTTCGCCACCGACGAACCCCGCACCGACCTCACCACCGGCCGGCCGGTCATCAGCAACAAACTATGGGCCGGCATGGCCACGGCAGCGGTGGTGGCGGCTGTGGGCGTCGGCGCCATGGCGGCGCCCCCCGCGTCCCTCAACGGGAGCACGACGGCGGCGGCGCAGGTAGCAGAGGCACCCGCGCCGCCGTCGGCAAGCAGCGCCGACCCAACACCTCCTGCAGCCGCTCCCGGCGCGGCGGAAGCAGTGGCAGCGCAGGCGGCCGCTCCGGCCGCCGAAGCGCCGGCCCCACCGGCCGACCCGGCTCCGGCTCCGCCACCCGCAGCACCTGAGCCTGCGCCCGCACCGGTCCCCGAACCTGCCGGCGACCCCAACCTGTACACGGTGGTCCCGGGCGACACCGTCGGGGCGATCGCGGCCAGCCATGGCGTGGACATGAATGCCATGCTCGCGGCCAACGGATTGAGTGCCTACAGCTTCATCTACCCGGGCGAAACGCTCCTGTTGACGGGCCCGCCGATCGCAGTTGCCGAGCCTGCTCCTGCTCCGGCTGCCGCGCCCGCCCCCGCAGCGGCACCGGTTGCTGCGCAGGCATCCGCTCCGGCCGCCGTTGCGCCGGCGGCTCCTGCCGTCCGGACCATCTACGTGGCCGGTTCGGGTGGCCAGTCCATGGTGGACGCCTGCATCGGGCCCATCCACTACACCCCCAATGACGGCTACTCCCTGTTCATCACCGAACACGATTTCTGCGGTGGCTGGGCCCGGTTCTCAGGAATCGGCGTGGGTGAGACCGTGAGCATCCCGGGTTACGGAACGTACACGGTGACCGGGCGCGGCACAGTGCCAAATCCCGGAACCACCAATGACGTCATCTCGGTGTTCGGCGGCTTTCCCCGGGCGATCCTGCAGACCTGCATTCCGGGGACCAGCACCATGCTCCTGGTCGCGCTGAACTGAAATTCCGGGATTCATAAGCTTGTCCGCGGATCCGGGCCTTCAAGGGCCGGATCCGCGGACAAGCCAATGATGCGCCAGTGGCACGCTACACGCCGTGGCGTTCTGAAATGTGTTCCACCAGTTCGCCCACGCGCTGTTCGGAGTAGTTGCGGGCAATATCGCCCTGGCTGATGATGCCTACCAGTTTGTGGTCCGAGATCACCGGAAGCCTGCGGACCTGGTGCTGCTCCATCATGTCGATGGCTGCATCAACGTTGGCGTCGGCGTCGATGCAGAACGGCTTGCCGGCAGCGAGCTCGCGGGCCATCATCTGGCTGGGGTCGCGGCCGGCGGCAACGCACTTGAGCACGATGTCACGGTCAGTGATCATGCCCTTCAGCTTGCCGTCGTCACCGCAAATGGGAAGCGCTCCGCAGTCGAGGTCCATCATCATGCGGGCCGCGTCCGTCAGTGACTCTGTTTCCCTGACGCACCGCGCGTCAGTGGTCATGAATTCACGTACAGCACTCATTGAATCCTCCTTCATCGATGGATTATCGACGCAGGGCATCGGAGCACATGCGCCGATGCTGCCAGATTACGCCCGCACCAACATGGTGTCGACGGCGGATGGAGCGTTGCCGCCACTTCCCTTCCAACGCCCCATCACCTCCCGCCGCTTCCCTTCCAACGCCCCATCACTTCCCGGCGCTTCCGCGCCGATGCCCCAGCAGATTTGGTGAAGCGCGCCGACATACTGCCGCGGCCACGTGCCCTGCGGACTGCGGGATACGCGGGAAGTGATGGCGCGTCCCCGGATCCGGGACCGGACGTGATCGCGCGTCCCCTGGGATTGGGACGGGAAGTGATCGCGGGTCCCCGGATCCGGGACGGGAAGTGATCGCGCGTCCCCGGATCCGGGACGGGACGTGATCGCGCGCCCCCGGGATTGGGACGGGACGTGATCGCGCGTCCCCGGGATTGGGACGGGACGTGATCGCGCGTCCCCGGATCCGGGACCGGACGTGATGGCGCGTTCGGGGCGGGAACGAAAAAGCCTCCGGAACCTGATGGTTCCGGAGGCTTCTCCTTGGGTGGCAGATGAGGGATTCGAACCCCCGTAGGCGTTGCCAGCTGATTTACAGTCAGCCCCCTTTGGCCGCTCGGGTAATCTGCCGAACTTCAAAAGAAGTACCCGCCGATGCAGTGGGCGGAAGGGTCCGTTTCCGGTCCTTCCCGCTTCAGTAACCGCGGGCAAGACAACTTTACAGAACTTCCGGCGAAGAATCGAATCGGGCCCTCCATGGCCGCAAAACCAGCAAAACGGCGGGGTATTTCGGCCCTTAGGCCTCCCCCAGGATCCGTCCAGCCAGCTTGGCTTCGAAGCTGAGCGCCTGCTCCTCGGTGATCTGGTTGAGCTGCACAGCCCGCTGGAGGTCGGCACGGACCCCGTCCATCCGGGCAGAGGCATCCGCCACGGGACTGAAGACAATTGAGGCCGCCACTGCAGCCGCCGCCACCGAGGACGCTGCGGCAGCCACCGCCCCTGCTGCCGTACTGGTGCTCCGGGTAACGTAACGGGCGGCTTTGCGGTGCATGGTGTTCCCTTCAACTGCGGTCCAACTGCTCCAACTCTCGCCAGCCCTCCTTCGTTCCCCCGGTGCGTCCGCTGAGAGGGAACTGTGAATGGGCCGCCCCCACCGGCCCGGCCATCCGTATTAGGCTGGATGCCAGTGATCCAGGCCCTGTATCCGCACGGGGCTCCCATCAACAAAGGAGAGTCATGGCAGGCGAGTCAACGTTCGACGTCGTAAGCAAAGTGGACAAGCAGGAAGTGGCCAACGCGCTCAACCAGTCCCAGAAGGAAATCGCCCAGCGCTATGACTTCAAGGGCGTGGGCGCCGAGATCGACTTCAGCGGCGAGAAGATCCTCATGAAGGCCAACTCGGAAGAGCGCGTCAAAGCCGTCCTGGACGTTTTCCAGTCCAAGCTGATCAAGCGCGGCATCTCGCTGAAGTCCCTGGACGAGGGGGAACCCTACGCCTCGGGCAAGGAGTACCGCCTGGAGGCCTCCATCAAGGAAGGCATTGCCCAGGACCTGGCCAAGAAGATCAACAAGCTCATCCGCGATGAAGCACCCAAGTCGGTCAAGTCGCAGATCCAGGGCGACGAACTGCGCGTTTCCTCCAAGTCGCGTGACGACCTGCAGGCCACCATGGCGCTGCTGAAGGACTTCGAGGAAGCAGACCTGCAGTTTGTGAACTTCCGCAGCTAGTGACCCGCCGCCGTCGTTTTCGACACGGAGAAAGTTACACGCCACGCCTAGAGGCCGGTGCACCCCGCATTCCGGGTGCGCCGGCCTTTTGCATGTCGCCCCCGCTTTACGCGGCGCGGAGCTGCCAGGGCGCTTGGGGCCCGGAGTTTGGGGCCCGGGGGGGTAACCTGGGGACAATTACGGCACGTTTAGTTTGCGTAATCGACGGCGCCGGGTAATCTCTTCCTTAGGCCTGCCTAAGTAAGGGCAGCCTGAGCGAAAGAACACTCCATGACTGCCAACTTCCTGATCGGCCTGCGCGAAGGACTCGAAGCCACCCTGGTGGTGGTCCTCCTCATGGCCTACCTGGCCAAAACGGACCGCCGCCATCTCATTCCCCGGTTGTGGGTGGGCGTGGCAGCGGCCGTTGCAGTGTCCGTTGCCTTCGGCGCCCTGCTGACCTTCGGCCCCAAAGGCCTCACCTTCGAAGCGCAGGAGGCCATCGGCGGCACCCTGTCCATCGCCGCCGTCGGCCTGGTGACGTGGATGGTCTTCTGGATGGCACGCACCGCACGAACCCTGGGCAGCGACCTGAAATCCCGCGTGGACAGGTCCGCGGGCGGAGCAGGTTGGGGGCTGGCCGTCGTGGCCGCCATCGCGGTGGGACGCGAGGGCCTGGAAACAGCCCTCTTCCTCTGGGCAGCAGCCAAGGCCACGGGCGAATCCACCCAGCCGCTCATCGGCGCCCTCCTGGGCCTGGCCGCCGCGGCCGGCTTCGGCTACCTGCTGCACCGGGGCGTCCTGAAAGTGAACCTCTCGCGTTTCTTCACCTGGACCGGCGCGGCCCTGATCATCATCGCCGGCGGCGTGCTGTCCTACGGGATCCATGACCTCCAGGAAGCCGGACTGCTCCCGGGCCTGCACTCCCTGGCCTTTGACATCAGCGGCGCCGTCCCGCCGTCGTCCTGGTACGGCACCCTGCTCAAGGGCACCCTCAACTTCTCCCCCGCCACCACCTGGCTGGAGGCCGGAGCCTGGCTGCTCTACGTGCTGCCCGTGCTGTTCCTGTACCTCCGGATCAACCGCAAAGCACCGCCCGGCCCTGCCGGCTCCCACAACACTGCCGTCAAGGCCGTAGCCGCCGCCTAAATCCCCCTCACCCGCACCAAAGGAATCCCCATGCCTGGCTTCACCCTGCCCAAAAACGCCCGCGTCCCCGGGACGAAGATCGCTTCCCTGGCCGCCGCCGTCGTCGCCGTGCCGTTGATCCTCACGGGCTGCACGGACAACACCAAGGCCCCGGACACTGCCGGGGGCGCCATTGACGTCGTCAGCTCGAACAGCGAATGCAAGGTCTCCGCCACCAGCGTGCCCAGCGGCAACCTCACGTTCTCGGTCAAGAATGAGGGTACCGAAGTCACGGAGTTCTACCTGCTGGCCGCGGACGGGCTGCGCATCCTTGGCGAGGTGGAGAACATCGGCCCGGGCCTGAGCCGCAACCTGGTGGTGACCGCACCCGCCGGCACCTACACCACCGCGTGCAAGCCCGGCATGGAAGGCGACGGGATCAGGGCTGCGCTGGAGGTCACCCCGTCCGGCAACCAGCGGCCGGCGGACGCGGATTTCCAGCACCTCCTCGACACCGCCACCACGCAGTACGCGTCCTACGTCAAGGACCAGGGCGAACAGCTGCTCACCGGGACCGAGCAGTTCGCCGCGGCCTTCGCTGCCGGTGACGCGGCGACGGCGCGCGGGCTGTACGCCGCAACGCGCCAGCACTGGGAGCGGATTGAGCCCGTCGCCGAGTCCTTCGGGGACCTGGACCCGCAGCTTGACGCCCGCGAGGCCGATCTCGAGCCGGGCCAGGAGTGGACCGGGTGGCACCGCGCCGAGAAGGACCTGTTCCCGCCCGCCGGCTACACGGCGTTGACCGCCGCCGAGCGCTCAGCCATCGCCGACCGCATGGTGGCCGACACCAAGGACCTCGTTGAGCGCACCCGCACGCTGGAGATCTCCGCGGACATGCTGGGCAACGGCGCCAAGGAGCTCCTGGATGAAGTTGCCACCGGAAAAGTGACAGGTGAAGAGGAAATCTGGTCGCACACGGACCTTTGGGACTTCCAGGCGAACGTGGACGGTGCCCGCATCGCGTTCGAAAACCTCAAGCCGGCCCTGCAGCAGAAGGACGCCGCCCTGGCCGCGTCGCTGGATGAGAAGTTCGCCGCGCTGCAGGCCGAACTCGCCACCCATGCCCAGGGTGCCGCCTTCACCTCCTACGACAAGCTGACGCCGGAACAGGTCCAGCGGCTGGCCTCCCTGGTGGACGCCCTTGGGGAGCCCCTGTCCCGGCTGACGGCGGCGGTGGTCCTGTGACCGGCTGCCCGTTCAGCGGCCGGGCGCCGGAGGCATCGGAGCCAACCACCGGGCCCGCTTCCGCCCAGGCACCGTTGGACCCCGCCGTAGGGGAACGGCCGACGGCGGGCGCACGTCTGAGCAGGCGCGGACTGTTTGGCATCGCCGGACTGGGCGGGGCTGCGGCAGGACTGGCGGCCGGCTTCCTTGGCCACGACGCGGTGGCGGCCTCCGCGGCACCTCCCGCCGCCGACAGTCCGGTGGTCCCCTTCCACGGGGACCACCAGGCCGGCATCACCACCCCCGCCCAGGACCGCCTGCACATGGCCGCGTTCGACGTCACCACCACCAAACGCGACGAGCTCATCCAGCTGCTCAAGGACTGGACACGCGCGGCCGAAGCCCTGACCGAAGGCCGCCCTGCCGGCGCAACCGGCGCGGTGGATGGCCCCTACGGCGCTCCGCCCGAGGACACCGGCGAGGCCCTGGACCTCAACGCGGGCAAGCTGACCCTGACCTTCGGCTTCGGCGCCGGCCTGTTCGAGAAGGACGGCGTGCCCCGGTTTGGCCTGGACGGCCGGCGGCCCGAGGCCCTGATCGACCTGCCGCACTTCCCCGGCGACGACCTGGACCCCGCCCGCAGCGGCGGCGACCTGGTGGTCCAGGCCTGCGCCGACGACCCCCAGGTTGCCGTCCACGCCATCCGGAACCTGGCCAGGATCGGGTTCGGAAAGGTCCGGGTGCGGTGGTCCCAGCTGGGATTCGGCCGGACCTCATCCACCACCCGTGCCCAGCAGACCCCTCGGAACCTCTTCGGCTTCAAGGACGGCACCAACAACCTCAAGGTCGAGGACGACCAACTGCTGGACCAGCACGTGTGGGCCACGGCCGGCCGGCCTGAAGATGCCTGGCTGGCGGGCGGCAGCTACCTGGTGGCGCGGCGGATCCGGATGCACATCGAGACCTGGGACCGGACGTCGCTGGGCGAGCAGGAGGGCCTGATCGGCAGGACCAAGGGCACGGGCGCACCCCTGTCCGGCGGCGAGGAATTCACCGAGCCCGACTTCACCCGGCAAGGCAAAGGCGGCAAACCCCTGATTCCGCTCGATTCCCACATGCGGATGGCCCACCCCAGCCAGAACAGCGGCGTCCGGATGCTGCGCCGGGGCTATAACTACACGGACGGTTCCGACGGCGTAGGCCACCTCGATGCCGGCCTGTTCTTCATCGCCTTCGTCACCGATCCCCGGAGCCACTACGTCCCCATGCAGATGGCAATGGCCAAGGGCGACACCCTGGCCGTGGAGTACCTGAAGCACACGGGGTCGGGGCTGTTCGCCGTTCCCGGCGGGGTGAAGCCCGGCGGATTCATCGGGGACGGGCTGTTCGCATAGCCGCTCGGGTGTCCGACGGCGGGGTCCCGGCTACTGCTGCCGGCCCGCCATCCGCTCCAGCCGGGCGATCCGGTCCCGCATGGGCGGGTGGGTGGCGAACAGCTTGTTCATGCCGCCGCCGCGGAACGGGTTGGCGATCATCAGGTGCGAGGCGTTGACCAGCCGCTGGTCCTGCGGCAAGGGCGCAAGGCTGACGCCGCGCTCAATCTTGGCCAGGGCTGAGGCGAGCGCCAGCGGATCGCCGGTGAGCTGCGAACCGTCCTCGTCGGCGTCGTACTCCCTGGTGCGGGAGATGGCCATCTGGATCAGCGACGCCGCGAAAGGCGCCAGCAGTGCCATGGCGATCATGGCCAGCGGGTTGGCGTTGCGCCGGTCTCCGCCCCCGAAGAACAGCAGCATCTGCCCCACCGAGGTGATCACGCCGGCGACCGCTGCGGCCACGGACGAGGTGAGGATGTCGCGGTTGTAGACGTGCATGAGCTCGTGGCCCAGGACTCCGCGGAGTTCGCGCGGGTCCAGCAGCTGCAGGATGCCCTCGGTGCAGCAGACGGCGGCGTTTTGCGGGTTGCGGCCGGTGGCGAAGGCGTTGGGGTTCATGGTGGGCGAGACGTAGATCCGCGGCATGGGCTGGTTGGCGCGCATGGAGAGCTCGCGGACAATCTGGTACAGCTGCGGCGCCTGGGCTTCGGTCACCGGGAAGGCCTGCATGGAGCGGATGGCGATCTTATCGCTGTTCCAGTACCCGTAGAACGTGGTGCCGACGCCGATCAGGGCCATGATCCAGATGGGCGCCGAACTGCGGGTGCCGACGCCGATGATCGCACCGAGGCCCAGCAGGACTGCCCACAGCACCCCGAAAAGCGCCGCGGTCTTCAGACCGTTGTGATGGTTGTGCACGTTTCCTCCTTGCTTAAGGAACGGCTTGCTAGGGCACCGGGTTCCGGGCGTCGTACTTCCGGAAACCGGGCTGCAGTTTCGCCGCCAGCCACGCCCCCGCGATGCACAGCGCACCGCCAACCAGCAGGACCCAGCCCTCATTCAAAAGCTTAGTCGCGCCGCCGGCCAGCAGGTCCCCGATCCGGGGGCCGCCGGCCACCACCACGATGAACACCCCCTGCAGGCGTCCACGCAGGTGGTCCGGGGCCGCGGCCTGAAGGATGGTGTTGCGGAAGACGCTGCTGATGGAGTCGGCGATCCCGGCCAGCGCGCAGCAGGCGGCGGCAGGCAGCAGCCACAGGGTGACGGCACCGTCCGGCGCGGGCCCGGCGAGCAGCACCACCAGGCCGAAGGCGCCAATGGACGCACCCCAGCCCATGACGGAAACCACGACGGCGGTCCCCTGGCGGCGCACGCTGCCCAGCGGACCGGAGAACAGCCCGGCCAGGAAGGCCCCGACGGCGGTGCAGGCCAGCAGGATGCCCACGGTCGCCTCGCCGCCGCCGATCATGAGGGCAGCGACGGCGGGGAGCAGCGCCCGCGGCTGGGCAAGGACCATGGCCACGAGGTCGATGATGAAGGTCATCCGGAGGTTGGGGCGCGTTCCCAGGAAGCGGAAACCCTCAACCACGGAACGAAGTCCCACTTTGCTGCGGGTTCCGGCTGGTGGCATGGGCGGAAGCCGGTAGACGGCCCAGAGGACGAACGCGAAGCTGGCGAAGTCGATGGTGTATGTCCAGCCGAACCCCAGCCACGCCACCAGGACGCCGGCCAGCAGCGGCCCGGCGGTCATGGCCAGGCCCAGGGACAGCATGCTCAGGGCGTTGGCCGCCGGCAGGAGTTCCTTGCGGATGAGCATCGGGATGATGGCACTGCGGGCCGGCTGGTTGATGGCCTGGGCCCCGCTTTGCAGCGCCACCAGCAGGTACAGCACCCACACGTTGCCCAGCTGCAGCCAGGCCTGCAGCGCGATCAGGCCGGTGGTCAGCCAGAGGACCGTGGAGGCCAGCAGGGCGATGCGCCGGCGGTCGTGCGCGTCCGCGATGGAGCCGCCCATCAGGCCGCCCACCACCAGGGGAACCAGCGCGAAGATGCCCAGCAGGCCAACGTAGAAGCTGTCCTGGGTCAGCCGGTACACCTCAAGGCTCACCGCCACCAGGGTGAGTTGGCTGCCGACGGCGGACACTGCCGATCCCAGCCACAGCCGGCGGAATGCGGGGCTTTCCTTGAGCGGCGTGACATCGGCAAGTATTTTCCCCACCCCGCAACACTAGCGGGCGACACGGAAAGGTAAGCCGAGCCTTATTGTGAGTTATTAATAATAAGTGTTTCAATGGAGCCATGACGGAGCACTTTGATGGCCAGGAAGCATGGGCTGCAGCCCTGCGCGCCCATGGCCGCAGGGTGACCAAGCAGCGGCTCGCTGTACTCGCCGCCGTCGAACGCCACCCCCACTCCCCTGCCGAAAGCATCCTCGCCGCCGCCCGGACGGAACTGCCGGAACTCACGGCGCAGTCCGTCTACGTGGTCCTCGGCGACCTGACGGACCTGCACATGCTGCGCCGGTTCGAGCCGCCGCACTCCCCCGCACTGTATGAAACGCGGGTGGGCGACAACCACCACCACGCCATCTGCATCAGTTGCGGCCGCGTGGAAGACGTGGACTGCGCCGTCGGCCACGCCCCCTGCCTTACACCGCACTGGAACCCGGACGCCAAGCCGATGACCATCCAGATTGCGGACGTCATGTACCAGGGCATCTGCCAGGAATGCCAGCAGGCCCAACAGCTACCTCCCCCCAGTCCCTCGCAAGAAAAAGAGAAATAGGAGAACAATGACTGCCGTTTCCACAACCCAGTCAGGTGCACCGGTTACGTCCGACGCACACTCGAAGTCAGTTGGTGCCGATGGTGCTATCATCCTGACTGACCACTACCTGGTGGAGAAGCTCGCCCAGTTCAACCGTGAGCGGGTTCCGGAGCGCGTAGTGCACGCCAAGGGCGGCGGCGCATTCGGTACGTTCAAGGCCACCGAGGACATCTCCAAGTACACCAAGGCAGCGTTCCTGCAGCCTGGCGTCGAGACCGAGATGCTGATCCGCTTCTCCTCCGTGGCCGGCGAGAACGGCTCCCCGGACACCTGGCGCGACCCCCGCGGTTTCGCCGTGAAGTTCTACACCACCGAGGGCAACTACGACCTCGTGGGCAACAACACCCCCGTCTTCTTCATCCGCGACGGCATCAAGTTCCCGGACTTCATCCACTCCCAGAAGCGCCTGCCCGGCACGCACCTGCGCGACGCCGACATGCAGTGGGACTTCTGGACCCTGTCCCCCGAGTCCGCCCACCAGGTCACCTGGCTGATGGGCGACCGCGGCCTGCCCGCCTCCTGGCGCGAGATGCAGGGCTACGGCTCGCACACCTACCAGTGGATCAACGCCGAGGGCGAGCGTTTCTGGGTCAAGTACCACTTCAAGTCCAACCAGGGCGTGAACTCCATGACCTCCGAGCAGGCCGAACAGCTTGCCGGCTCCGACGCGGACTTCTACATCCGCGACCTGTCCGAGAACATCGAAGCCGGCAACTTCCCGTCCTGGGACCTGCACGTGCAGGTCATGCCGTACGAGGATGCCAAGACCTACCGCTTCAACCCGTTCGACCTCACCAAGGTGTGGCCGCACGCGGACTACCCGCTGATCAAGGTGGGCACCATGGAGCTGAACAAGAACCCGGAGAACTACTTCGCGCAGATCGAGCAGGCCACCTTCGCGCCGTCGAACTTCGTGCCCGGCATCGCCGCTTCCCCGGACAAGATGCTGCAGGCCCGCATCTTCTCCTACGCGGACGCACACCGCTACCGCGTGGGCACCAACCACGCCCAGATCCCGGTGAACCAGCCCAAGAACCAGGTCAACAACTACAGCCAGGACGGCCAGGGACGTTTCCTCTTCAACGCCCCCTCCGTTCCGGTCTATGCGCCGAATACCTTTGGCGGCCCGGCTGCCGTTGAGCCGCAGAACCCGGCCGGCGGCTGGGAGAACGACGGCGAGCTGACCCTCGCCGCGCACTCCCTCCACGCCGAGGATGGCGACTTCGTTCAGGCCGGCGCGCTGTACCGCGAGGTCTACAACGAAGGTGAAAAGGCCCGTTTCCTGGAGACCATCACCGGTGCTGTGGGCGGCGTGAAGCGCTCCGACATCAAGGAACGTGCCATCCAGTACTGGACCAACGTCGACGCCGAGCTGGGCGCCAAGCTCCGCGCCAACCTCGGCGCCGGTGCCGCCCCGTCGGCTCCGGCTTCGGACGCTGAGTCCGCCAACAAGATCGGCTAGTCAGGCCTCCTGCCGGCTGAATTAAAGAACACCCCGTCACGGTCTTCCGTGGCGGGGTGTTCTGCTGTCCGGCTCCGGTTGTGCACATACGGCGCCGGGGATCTGGCCGGTTGGGGACGGCGGCCCTAGGCTCCGTAGATGAACACTTTCGCAGGCATTCCCCCGGAAGCCTTCCGCTTCTACGCGCAGCTGGAGGACAACAACAACCGCGACTGGTGGCTGGAACACAAAGCCACGTACGACGAATCAGTCAAGGAGCCCCTCACCCTCCTGCTCTCCGAGCTGGAGCCCGAGTTCGGACCTGCCAAGCTCTTCCGCCCCAACCGGGACATCCGATTCTCGCTGGACAAATCACCGTACAAGACCGCCCAGGGAGCCTTCGCCGCACGCCAGGAAGGCGTGGGTTTCTACCTTCAAATCAACGCAGACGGGCTGTTGATCGGCGGCGGCTACCACTCCCACACTCCCGCGCAGCTGGCCCGGTTCCGCGCGGCCGCTGACGCTTCCGCCAGCGGCGCAGCCCTGCAGGACATTGTGGATGCCGTGGCCGGGGCCGGTTTTGCCATCGAGGGTGAGAAGCTGAAAACCGTCCCGCGGGGTTTCGACAAGGACCATCCCCGCGCCGAACTGCTCAAGCACAAATCGCTGTCCGCGGGTGTCGAGGTGGGCCAGCCGGAGTGGGTGTCCACACCGGCCGCGAAGGAGCAGATCGCGGAACGCTGGCGGCAGCTGCGGCCGCTCGTGGAATGGGTGGGACGGTACGCGGCGCCGTGACCGGCCGGGAGCGCTGAACCGGGCTGTGCGGCAGCCGGAAATGCGGACCGCCCGGAAACGCGGCTGCCCGCCCGGCGCAGGCCGGGCGGGCAGGTCAACAGCGGGGGTTGCGGGCCGTCAGGTCCGGCTCAGTTCGTCCTCGTCTTCAGGCTCCGCGGCTTTCCGGGGAGCCGCGCCGGACGCGCCATTGACGCTCGCGTTGGCCTCGGCGAAACGCTCATTGAGCCGCGAGTGGCGCTGGCCGTAGGCGAAGTAGATGGCCAGGCCCAGCACCAGCCAGAAGGCGAAGAAGATCCAGGTCTCCACAGCGAGGTTGGTCATCAGGTAGAGGCACAGCACCGCAGAGACGATGGGCAGCACCTTGCCGAACGGAACCCGGAAGGCCGGCTTCAGGTCCGGGCGCTTCTTGCGGAGCACCAGGATGCCCAGGCTGACCACCACGAACGCGGACAGCGTACCGATGTTGATCATTT
The DNA here is from genome assembly GCF_019977395.1 of Arthrobacter sp. NicSoilC5. Taxonomy (NCBI): domain Bacteria; kingdom Bacillati; phylum Actinomycetota; class Actinomycetes; order Micrococcales; family Micrococcaceae; genus Arthrobacter; species Arthrobacter sp. NicSoilC5. The sequence goes on from NZ_AP024660.1 coordinate 1,793,732, forward strand.
CCTCGAGCAGATCCACGTTGGTGAGGCCTGCAACCAGCGCCACCGCGGCACCGCAGATGACCTGGAGGCGCACGGGAGTGGACCGCTTGTCGCTGGTCTTGGACAGCGCCCGGGGCAGCAGGCCGTCGCGGCTCATGGCCAGCACCACGCGGGACAGGCCCATGAGGAGCACCATGATCACGGTGGTCAGGCCCACCAGGGAACCGAAGGCGATGACCTTGGCCGCGGAGGTGTCTCCCACTGCCTCGAAGGCCGTGGTGAGGGTGGGGCTCTTGGCTTCGGCAAGCTGGGTGTAGGACACCATGCCGGTCAGGGCCAGGGACACGAGGATGTAGAGCAGCGTGACCAGGGCCAGGCCGCCGAAGATGCCGCGGGGCAGCGTCTTCTGCGGGTTCTTCACTTCCTCTGCGGAGGTGGCCACCACGTCGAAGCCGATGAAGGCGAAGAACACCAGGGCGGCACCGGCGAAGATGCCCATGGTGCCGTACTGGGCAGGCGCAGCTCCGGTCAGGAAGCCAAAGAAGGACTGCTTCAGGACGTCCGCAGCGCCGGTGCCGCCCGTGGGCTCAGCTGCCGGAACGAAGGGGGTGTAGTTCTCGAACTTCACGTAGGTGAAGCCCACCACGATCACGAACAGCACCACCGCGATCTTGATCAGGGTGAAGACGTTGCCTACACGGGCGGAGAGCTTGGTGCCCAGCACCAGCAGCACGGTAAAGATGGCCACGATCAGGAATGCGCCCCAGTAGAGGTCCACGCCCCCCAGCGGGATGGCCGGCGGGATGTCCAGGCCGGTGAGGGCGAACACCTTGCTGAGGTAGATGCCCCAGTACTTGGCGATCACGGCGGCGGCGGTGAACAGTTCCAGGATCAGGTTCCAGCCGATGATCCAGGCAAGGAGCTCACCCATGGTGGCGTACGTGAAGACGTAAGCGGATCCCGCTACGGGAATGGCCGTGGCGAACTCGGCGTAGCACATGATGGCCAGCGCGCACGTGACGGCCGCAATCGCGAAGGACAGCGTAACGGCGGGACCTGCAAAGTTGGCGGCGGCCTTTGCGCCGACCGAGAAGATGCCGGCGCCGACAGCAACGGCGACGCCCATAATCATGAGGTCCCAGGTGCTGAGGGAACGCTTGAGCTTGCGTCCGGGCTCATCGGCGTCGGCAATCGACTGCTCGATGGATTTTGTCCGCAGAAGGTTCATTGGGGGTCACAATCCTGGTTTGTGAGGGAAACAGACCTATCAACGATACTGTCCATCCACTGGACGGTCCCAATCGTCCCGAATAGTGAGACGGTCCCGATGCCGAATATTCTTCCGCCAATGCACTCGGGGCCCTCCGAATGGAGAGCCCCGAGTGGCATTTGGTCGAACTTCCTAGGACGGCCAGTCCATCAGCGTTGACCGGATCAGGAAGCGTTTACCTTCAGGCGCTTCAACGGAAAAGCCGCTCCCTCTTCCCGGTACGACGTCGATGGTCAGATGGGTGTGGCTCCAGTAGTTGAACTGCTCCCGGGACATCCAAAACTCCAGCGGCAGGGGCTGCAGACCGTCCGAAAGGTCGAACAGCCCCAGCAGGACATCCGCGTCCCCCGTGATGAAGTCCCCGGCCGGATAGCACATGGGCGAGGACCCGTCGCAGCAGCCGCCGGACTGGTGGAACATGAGCGGGCCATGCTTGTCCCAAAGCATCCGGAGCAGATCCACGGCAGCCGGCGTGAGCGCGACCCGGGAGAAATCTTCCCCGGGCAGCGTCACGGCGGCAGCGAGCCCTTCAGCCGGCATCAGAACCTCAGCACCACGCGGCCGTCGATCTTGGCGTGCTTCATCTCATCGAGCACGGCATTGACCTCCGACAGCTCCCGCACGGACACCGTGGGGTGGATCTTCCCGCGGGCATAGAAGTCAAGGGCTTCCTCCATGTCCTGCCGGGTGCCGACGATCGAGCCGCGCACAGTCAGTCCCTTGAGCACAATCTCGAAGATCGGCGCCGGGAAATCCCCCGGCGGCAGTCCGTTGAACACGATGGTGCCGCCGCGGCGGGCCATCCCAATGGCCTGTCCGAACGCTGACGGGTGCACCGCAGTGACCAGGACTCCATGGCAGCCTCCTGTCTCCCGCTGGATTACTTCCACCGGGTCCTCATGCAGGGCGTTGACCGTGAGTTCAGCGCCGTGGGCCTTGGCCAGGGCCAGCTTGTCGTCGGCGATGTCCACGGCCGCAACCCGGAGTCCCATGGCCACGGCGTACTGGACCGCGATGTGCCCCAGGCCGCCGATGCCGGAAATGGTGACCCACTGGCCCGGCCGGGTCTCGGTCATCTTCAGCCCCTTGTAGACGGTGACGCCGGCGCAAAGCACCGGCGCCACCTCGACGGGGTCGGATCCCGCCGGTATGCGCGCCGCGAACCGGGAGTCCACCAGCATGTACTCCCCGAAGGAGCCGTCCACGCTGTACCCGCCATTCTGCTGCGCCTCGCACAGTGTTTCCCACCCCGTACGGCAGTACTGGCAGTCGCCGCAGGCTGACCACAGCCATGCGTTGCCCACCAGGTCACCGACGGCGAGGTCGGAAACTCCGTCGCCGAGGGCAACCACCTCGCCCACGCCTTCATGGCCGGGAACGAACGGAGGCGAGGGCTTGACCGGCCAGTCGCCTTCCGCTGCATGGAGGTCGGTGTGGCAGACGCCCGTGGTCAGGACCTTGACCAAGGCCTGTCCCGGCCCCGGCGTGGGAACGGCGATGTCCTTGACCGACAGGTCGGCGCCGAATTCGGTTACTACTGCTGCTTGCATTGTCGTCGTCATTGGCGAAATCCTTGCGTCGTTGTAGTGGTGCGGGCCTAGGCTTAGAAGAAGCCCAGCTTGTTTTCGTCGTAGCTGACCAGGAGGTTCTTGGTCTGCTGGTAGTGGTCCAGCATCATGGCGTGGTTCTCGCGCCCGATGCCTGAGGACTTGTAGCCGCCGAAGGCGGCGCCTGCCGGGTAGGCGTGGTAGTTGTTCACCCAGACGCGTCCGGCCTGGATCTCGCGGCCGGCGCGGTAGGCCACATTGCCGTTGCGGGACCAGACGCCGGCGCCCAGGCCGTACAGGGTGTCGTTGGCGATGCCCATGGCGTCGTTGTAGTCACTGAACCGGGTCACCGCCACCACGGGGCCGAAGATCTCCTCCTGGAAGATCCGCATCCGGTTGTGGCCCTCGAACACGGTTGGCTGGACGTAGAAGCCGCCGGCGAGGTCGCCCGGGAGTTCGGCACGGGCTCCGCCGGTGAGCACCTTGGCGCCTTCCTGCTTTCCGATGTCGATGTAGGACAGGATCTTCTCCAGCTGGTCGTTGGAGGCCTGCGCACCAACCTGAGTTTCGGTATCCAGCGGGTTGCCCTGGATCATCTTCTCCACCCGGGCCACGGCGTCGGCCATGAAGGACTCGTAGATGTCCTCCTGCACGAGGGCACGCGAGGGGCAGGTGCAGACTTCGCCCTGGTTGAAGGCGAACAGGGCAAAGCCCTCCTGGGCCTTGTCGTAGAAGGCGTCGTTTTCCTGGGCAACGTCGTTGAAGAAGATGTTGGGGCTCTTGCCGCCCAGTTCCAGGGTGACGGGGATGAGGTTCTGGCTGGCGTACTGGCTGATGAGCCGGCCCGTCGTGGTTTCACCGGTGAAGGCGACCTTCCGGATCCGGGAGCTGGAGGCCAGCGGCTTGCCGGCCTCGACGCCGAAGCCGTTGACCACGTTGATCACGCCGGCGGGCAGCAGGTCCCCGATGAGTTCCATCAGCACCAGGATGGATGACGGCGTCTGCTCGGCGGGCTTGAGCACCACGGTGTTGCCGGCAGCGAGCGCGGGGGCAAGCTTCCAGACGGCCATCAGGATGGGGAAGTTCCAGGGAATGATCTGGCCCACCACGCCGAGCGGTTCGTGAAAGTGGTAGGCGGTGGTGTTGTCATCGAGCTGGGACAGGCTGCCCTCCTGGGCGCGGACCGCGGAGGCGAAGTAGCGGAAGTGGTCCGAGGCCAGCGGCAGGTCGGCGTTGAGGGTTTCCCGCACGGGCTTGCCGTTGTCCCAGGTTTCGGCCACGGCGAGCATCTCGAGGTTCTCATCGATGCGGTCGGCGATCTTGTTCAGGATGGCGGCGCGTTCCGCCACGGAGGTCTTGCCCCAGGAGGGTGCGGCCTTGTGTGCCGCGTCCAGGGCGAGCTCGATGTCCTCGGCGGTGCCTCGGGCCACCTGGCAGAACGCCTTGCCCGTCACCGGGGTGATGTTCTCGAAGTACTGGCCCTTCACCGGGGCCACCCATTCGCCGCCAATCCAGTTCTCGTAGCGGTCCTTGAAGGTGACCTTCGAACCTTCGGTTCCCGGCTGCGCGTAAACGGTCATGTGCTTGGCTCCTTTGCTGTGCAGAAGGCTGGCCCATAGGGGCGCTCGCCGATGAAGCCAGCGTAGGAGCGGGGAGGTTGCAGCAAGGTTGCAACGATGCGACGCAGGTCACAACGGGCGCCGGCGGGGCCGGGTTTCAGGCGCGGAGTTCGGCTTCCAGCCGTTCCAGGTCGGCGACGACGGCGGCCCGCTTGGGTGAGCGCGGCGGCAGGAGGCGGAGCGCGGCGCGGCGGATGACGACGTCGTCCCTTGCCTCCGGGAGCGCAGCGTACTTGAGCAGGGACTCGGCGCTGCCGTCCGTGAGGACCGCTTCCCGGAGCAGGGAGGACACCCTGCTCCTGAGGTCGAGAATGCCTGGCGCTTCCGAGCGCGGAAGCACCTCACCCCGGTAGATCTCGAGGGCGATGCGGTGCGCACCGCGCTGCAGGCAGCTGAGCACCTGGCCGGTATCCGGCACCAGATCCAGCGGGAGCCGGTACGGGCGGGAGCCGGGGACAGCGTCGGGACTCAGCTGCTGAATGACCTTGCGCAGCCGGACCATCTCGGCCCGGAGCGTGATGGTGGAGCCCTCCCCCGGGTACAACAGCAAGCCCAGTTCCTCGGCGCTGAGCCCTTCCGGATGCGCGCTCAGCAGGGCCAGGATCTCGCTGTGCCGCGCGGACAGGGAAACGGTCCTGCCGCCCAGGCTCAGCAAGGCCTGGTCGCGGCCCAGCAACTGCAGGCTGTTCCGGTAGAGGCTGCCTTCGACGCCGCCCTGCCCTTGCCTGGCGGCTGCGGCCGGGGACCGTCGTCGTACAGGTTTCCTGGCGAGCTCCGCCGCAAGCTGCAGGCGCTCCACCCGCAGCTGCGCCTGGGCGGCAGCAACGGTGGCCTCCACCAGCGACAGCGTGTGAGGCGCCACCGCGGTGGCCGTCCCGGTGATGTCCACGACGCCGAGCACGGCAGCTGAGTCGGGGTCATGGAAGGGGACGGCGGTGCAGCTCCAGGGGTGGACTGCCCGCTGGTAGTGCTCGGCGCCGGCGATCTGGATGCCCCTGCCCAGGGCAAGGGCGGTGCCCGGAGCGCTGGTGCCGACGCTGGCCTCGGACCAGTCGGCGCCGGGGACGAACATCATGCCTTCGGCCCGGCGTTGGAGGGTAGGGTCGCCATCCACCCACAGCAGCCTGCCCACCTCGTCACCCACCGCAACCAGGAGCCCGCTGTCATGGCTGGGCTGGACCAGGAGTTTGTTGATGACCGGCATGATCGCGGCCAGGGGATGCTGCCGCCGGTAGTCCTCCAGCTGCTCCCAGTCGAAAGCCAGCGGCGCGGCCGCGTTGTCCGGGTTGGCCTTGAAGCTTGCCGACCGCTGCCAGGACTCCTTGATGAGGTTGCGCAGCCCGGGGATCTCGGGGGTGAGGTTGCCGGGGTCCGAGCCCAGGCGCTCGTGGCCGGCCAGCGCGGCACGCTGGCGCGGTTCAGGGTGGAGCAGGTTCGTCATCGAACTCCCGTTCCGGAGTCTTGTCCGGCTGTGCAGGGCTGGAGGGTGGCCAAGTCAGCATAGCTGGACAACAACCCTCTGTCACCGGCCTGCCCGGACCAGCTCTTCCAGGGCGTCCGCGCCCGCCGCTGCTCCCCCGGCGGCCGCGTAGCCCTCCGCCACCCGTCGCGCCCCCGGCGCCTTGCCCAGGGCCTGGTGGACGGCTTCCCGGAGCCGCTCCGGAGTGAGGCGCTTCCGGCTGAGCCGCACGCCGGCGTCGGCCGCCACTACCCTTGCGGCTACCTCGTGCTGGTCGCGGCCGAACGGGACCACCACCACGGGCACTCCCTTTGAGAGGGCCTTCTGCGTTGCCCCCATGCCGCCATGGGTGATGGCAACGGCGGCGCGGTCGAGGACAGGGCCGTGCGGCACGAAATGTTCCAGCCGGGCATTGGACGGAACGGGCTGGAAGCGGTCCAGGCCGGACGCCCTGGCGGCACCCGCAGAGCCGGCCTGGGCAGCAGGCAACGTGGCGACGACGGTATAGGGCTCCCCGGCCAGGGCTGCCAGGGCGGTCCGGACAATGGCGTCATCGGCCTGGTACTCGGAGGACGTGGTCACCAGGACGACCGGGGCGGTGGCCTCCCCGAGCCAGGTAGGATTTTCGGCCGGCGGCTCCCAGTCCAGGGCGCCGATCATGCGCACATCCGGAGCCCAGTCCGGGTGCGGATATTCGAACGGCCCGGCGGTGGCCACCAGCATCAGCGGGGCGGTGCGGAACATGGAGTCGGCGCCGGTGACCGGGGGAAGCATGCCGCCGGAGATGTCGTCCCGCAGGGCGTTGATCCGGGGCAGCATCAGCTTTTCGACGGCGCCAATCACCAGGCGCCGCACCACCGCATCCCGGGCCATGCCGAGCGGCCCCGGCAAAGGAGCCAGTCCCGGCCCGAACGGGGGCGTACCCCTTGACGGCAGCGGCGGGGTGTAGGGGCTGAAGGTTGCCCACGGCAGCCCCGAGTGTTCTGCAAATATTCGGGCACCCCAGGCGTTGATGTCGATCAGCAGCAGGTCCGGCCTGATCCCGGCAATGGCCCGTTGCAGGTCCGGGGCATCGAACCGGGCACGGGCCGCGAAGGTCTCAACACTGGAGGCCAGGGCAGCCTTGGCGTTTGTGGCGCGGTAGTCCGTGGCCTCGATCGCAAGAATTCTGCCGTCCACCGGCCCGGCGTGGAACCCTGACTCCGTGAGCTGGGGAACCTGCCGTGGCAGGGTGCGGATGTGGACATCATGGCCTCGGGCCTTGAGTTCCTCGAGCAGCGGAACCATGGGGAAGAGGTGTCCGATGGCGGGCGAGGTGTAGGCAAGGACGGTGGACATCAGGGCCTCCGCGTGAAGGTTTCCAGCATTTCGAGCAGGGAGCGGGCCACCTGGCCGCGGCTGAGCCCGGCGTCCAGGCGCAGGAGCTTCCAGGTGTAGACGTCGCAGAGGGCGACGAACTGGGCCAGCCGGCGGTCGTGGTCGGGGCTGCCCTTCAGGGGGTCGAGGAAGGGGGCGAAAACGCGGCGGCACCATTCGCGGTGCAGGCGGCGCGCTCCCCCGGTGATTTCCGCCAGGACGGGGGAGGTTTGTTCCTCGGCGAGCAGCTTCAGGGCCAGCGCGCCGGTGGTTTCGTAGTGTTCCAGGAGGTTGTCGACGGCGGCGGGCACGTCGCCGGGAGGAACGGCGCTGCGCTGGTTGTCCACCCGGGCCGTGGCCGCCTTGGCGCTGGCGTCGATGAGGCCGGCGCGGTCCCCGAACCTGCGGATGATGGTCTGGACGGTGACGCCGGCGCGGGCAGCCACCGCGCCCAGGGTGACGTCGGCGAGCGGCCCCTCCATGAACAGGTCTTCGGTGGCCTGCAGGATCCGCCGCCCGGTTTCCTGCGCGGAGGTGGCCCGTTTTGGGGAGCTGTAGGGACGGGTTCCGGCCCCGGCCATATTCATGTTAATGAGACTAACTCGAATACTCCGCCAGGGGTAGGGGTCAGCCGCGGGAAATGCGGATCATCTCCTCGCGCGGCACCACCTTGATGCGCTCGCGGACCACGTGGTCCAGGCCCTCAGGTCCGGTCCAGGCGGCACCCAGTCCCGCCTCGTGGGCGTCGAGCTTGTTCCACCCTTCCCAGGTGGTGTATTCGATGCCGCGCTCTTCCAGCAGGTCGATGATGGCCTGGGGATCCGGGTTCCTGGCCGCCGGGAGGGTGAGCCGGTCCTCCAGCAGGAAGCCGATGGTCTCCAGCGCATCGCCCTTGGTGTGGCCGATCAGGCCCACAGGTCCGCGCTTGATCCAGCCCGTGGTGTAGATGCCCGGAACGGGGTTGCCGTCGGCGTCGAGGACCCGGCCGCCTTCGTTCGGGATGACGCCCCGCTTGGCGTCGTACTCCAGTTCGTCCAGCGCGGAGCCGTGGTAGCCGATGGCCCGGTAGACAGCCTGGACAGGGTATTCAACGTACTCCCCGGTGCCCTTGGCGTTGCCGGTCCCGTCCAGCTGCATGCGCTCGAACTTGATGCCGCCCACCTTGCCCGTGCCGTCGTCGAGCACTTCAACGGGGCTGTGCAGGAAGTGCAGGTGCAGCCTGCGGGACGAGGGGTTCTCCGACTCCGCATGCTCCTCCACCAGCCAGTTGGTGAGGGTGTTCACCATGGTCTTGACCTGGTTGTTGGTGCGGATTGCCTCGTCCGAGGCGTCGTCGAATTCAAAATCCTCGGGGTAGAGGACGATGTCGACGTCGTCCATGTGGCTCAGTTCCCGCAGTTCCAGCGGGGTGAACTTGACCTGGGCGGGGCCGCGGCGGCCGAAGACGTGGACATCCGTCACCGGGGACGCCTTCAGGCCGGCGTAGACGTTGTCCGGGATCTCGGTGGTGAGCAGTTCCTCGGGGTGCTTGACCAGCATGCGGGCCACGTCCAGGGCCACGTTGCCGTTGCCGATGACCGCGATTTCCTTTGCCTCCAGCGGCCACTCGCGGGGCACGTCCGGGTGGCCGTCATACCAGGACACAAAGTCGGCACCGCCGAAGGAGCCGCGCAGATTGATGCCCGGAATGTCCAGGTCAGCGTCCTTGATGGCGCCCGTGGAGAAGATCACGGCGTCGTAGAAGGCCCGGAAATCGTGCAGCGTGAGGTCCCGGCCGTAGGTGACGTTGCCCAGGAACCGGATGTCGCCCCGGTCCAGGACCTTGTGCAGGGCGTTGACGATGCCCTTGATCCGGGGATGGTCCGGGGCCACGCCGTACCTGATCAGGCCGTAGGGTGCCGGGTAGGCCTCGAAGAGGTCGATGCTGACCTGGAAGTCGCCGTCCTTGACCCCGCTGGACTTGGTGAGGATGTCCGCAGCATAGACTCCTGCCGGTCCCGCGCCGATAATGGCGACGCGGAGGGGACGGTTGGCGGCGGTTTCGCTGTGATTGGACACCGGGAACCCTTCTGAACTGGTCCTGCTCATGTTTCATGAGGGTGCGCCGCATGGTGCAGCGCACAGTCCCCCATTCTAGTTGGCGGCCAGGGCCACTACCTTGCCCTCGCGGTACAACAGCGCCCTGAGCTCAGCTTCCGCCGAGTCCAGCCGTTTCGGATCGATGGTTTCGCCGTCATGGTAGTGGTCCACCACCCGCGGGTCCACGTAGCTCTTGCGCGCAATGGAGGGCGTGTTTCCCAGCGTCTCCGCCGCGTCGTACATGGCGCGGCTGATGGCCCGCTTCCGCTTGGCCGCCGTCCGCTGGACTCCGGTCCGCGCCAGGCTTTCCGCAGCTGCCACGGTCCCGCGCAGGGTCCGGAAGTCCTTGGCGGTGAAGTCTGAGCCGGTCCGCTCCTTCACGTAGGCGTTGATATCCGCACTGGTGACCGGACGCCAGGACCTGCCCTCCTTGTACGCCAACAGCCGGGCGTTCGGCCCCCTCCGCTTGAGCAGGCGCAGGAGGGCGGCGAGGTCGGCGTCGCGGATTTCCGATTCCCAGTCCTTGCCGCTCTTCGCCGGGAAGCGCAGGGAGATCCGGTCCTTGCGCACCTGGACGTGGGCGCACAGCAGCGTGGCCAGCCCACGGCTTCCGTTCTCGTTGGTGTACCTCTCCGAGCCCACCCGCAGGGATCCGCTGTCCAGCATCCGGAACGCCCCCGCCAGGACGCGGTCGCGGGTGAAGCCCTCGCTGCGCAGGTCCATGGTGACCAGCCGCCGGGCTGCGGGCAGCGATTCGGCAAGCTGGAGGGACCGGTCAAACTTCACCCGGTCCTTCCGCTCGCGCCACTCCGGATGGTAGATGTACTGGCGGCGGCCCACGGCATCCACGCCGGTGGCCTGGATGTGGCCGTTATCGAACGGGGCGATCCAGACGTCGGTCCAGGCCGGCGGGATGCCGATGCTTTCCAGGCGGTTTCGGATGGGGCCAGGCGGCAGGGTGGAGCCGTCCAGGTCCCGGTAACTGAAGCCCTTGCCGGCGGCCACCCTGCGGTAGCCGCGGCCCGAGGCGTTGCTGCGCCGGAGCCTCATGGGGTGGGTTCCGGGAAAGGCGTACATGTCATGAAAGCAAGCCTACTGATTATTTTCCGGAATACCGCCTGCCTGCTGGAATACCTGCCCACCGGATGCTGTTATGGACTTCGTGCCCACGCCAGAAGGAACCTCCCCAGCCACGCCCGCTGTTGCCACCACCGCAGCACCCGCGCCGCCTGCGCCGGAGGGCCCCCGGCCCGTCGCCAAGGACTCGACGGCAGGCATGCTGTTCGGCATCGGCGCGTACGTTTTGTGGGGGCTGCTCCCCCTGTACTTCTTCATCCTGATGCCGGCGGGCGCCGTCGAAATCGTGGCCAACCGGGTGGTGTGGTCACTGCTGTTCTGTGCTCTCCTGATCACGGTGACCAGGGCGTGGGGCGTGCTCGCGGTGGCGCTGAAGGACCGCCGGGTCTTTGGTTCCCTGGCGCTGGCGGCGTTCCTGATCGCCATCAACTGGCTGACCTACACGTACGGCGTCACCACGGGGCAGGCCGTGGAAACGTCCCTGGGCTACTTCATCAACCCGCTCGTCTCTGTGCTGCTGGGTGTGCTGGTCCTGAAGGAAAGGCTGCGGCCGCTCCAGTGGGCCGCCGTCGGCGTCGGCTTCGTGGCGGTGGGCGTGCTCACCTACTCCTACGGGAAGCTGCCATGGATTGCCCTGACCCTGGCGTTCAGCTTCGGCCTGTACGGCTTCGTCAAGAACCGGGTGGGATCGAGGGTGGACGCCATCACCAGCCTCAGCGTGGAGACCATGGTGCTGGCCCCGTTGGCCGCCGTGGCCATGGTGGTCCTGGCCGCAGGCGGCAGCTCCACGTTGACCTCCCAGGGAGCGGGACACTTCTGGCTGCTGCTGGCATCGGGCGTGATCACCGCCGTCCCGCTGCTTTTCTTCGGTGCGTCCGCACGGCGGCTGCCCATGACCACCATCGGACTGCTCCAGTACTTCGCCCCCGTCCTGCAGTTCCTGGTGGCGCTGCTGGTTTTCCGGGAGGCCATGACCGTTGAGCGCTGGATCGGTTTCGGGGTGGTGTGGCTGGCCCTGCTGCTGCTGACCCTGGACATGCTCCGGACGGCGCGCAGGAACTCGCTCGCCCGCAGGGCAGCGGTCCGCCAAGGCGCCTGAGCCCGGGCCTTCGCGCCCAGGGTCAACCGCCCAGAGCGCGCTTCACGGCATCGTACGCCGGTGTGGGTTTCCCGTCGTTGAACAGGTGGTCGTGGCCCTGCCGCAGGCTCCCGCCGTCGTCGATCCACCAGTCGTAGCGGTCATCCACTCCCCACGTGGTGTAGGAGACGCAGGTGCGCGAGCGCAGGCAGGTGGCCAGTACCGTGGCGTACTGCTTCGCCTGGGCGTCCGTCCCCTGGCCGTCCGTGACGTCGTTTTCGGAAATGCGGACGTGGAGCCCGGCGTCCCCAAAACGCTTGAGCGTCCGGGTGAGGTCGTCAGCGGAGATGGCGTCGGTCTTGAGGTCGTAGACGTGGGCCTGGAGGCCTGCCCCGTAGATATGGCCGCCCTGCGCGTTCGTGTCCAGGATGAGCTTGAGCAGTGCGTCCTGGCGGCGGCCCGGCACGTCGGCGCCGTTCTCGTTGATGTACTGCTTGACGTCCGGATCGGCCGCATAGACGGCCTTGGAGACCACGGCCGGATAGCCCGGCCCGAAGACGCGGTACCAGATGTTCTGCTGCATGCCGGTCCCCTGGTCCACGTCGAACGGCTCGTTGACCACGTCAAGGGAAGCCAGCTGTCCTTTGAAGTGCCCCACCACTGCGGAGATGTAGTCGAGCAGTGCTGCGCCGCTGGTCCGGCGCTCCGCGTCCGAGCCTGCGGGGAGTTCCTGCATCCAGCGGGGCATGGCCTCCGTGAAAGCGATGGTGTGGCCGTGCACCGCCATGCCCTTGCTCCGGGCAATCGCCAGGATCGCATCAGCCTCTTCGAAGGTGTACACGCCCCGCTGCGGGGAGAGGAACTGCGGCTTCATCGCGTTTTCCGGCGTGAGCGCGCCGAAGTTTTCGACGAACTCCCGGGCATAGTCCGTGTCCCCGGTGAGGGGCCCCAGTGCCACGGCCGCGCCCACCAGGAAGTCCGGACGGGTCCTCGCAGCGAGTGCCTGCAGGCCGTCCTTTGACGGCTGGACGCCGGCTGCCGCGGCCCCTGAGGTGCGCAGGCCGGCGCTTCCCGGCGCTACCGCCGTGAGCGAGGTGATCTCGAAGTCGCCGGAATCGCTGGAAAACCCCAGCCACAGTTCCCCGGACGAGAACACCTTGCCCAGGGGGAGGGAAGAAAGGGTGTCGTTGCCGCTGGCGACGGCCAACGTATCGCCGGAGCGGCGCACGGTGAAGGGCGCCCCCGGGTCCTTTACCGTGACGTGTTCATCATGCACCGGCACCGGCTGGGTCACGTCTTTCTTCTGCGTCCCGTCGAAGACGGCGATCTTCAGGTCGTTTCCCTGAAGGGTAAGCCGCAGGCCCGCCGGCTCCACACGGAACTCATCGGCGATGACGGGCGGCCGGTCGTACAGCGCCCAGGACGCGTCCGCGGTAACGTCCGCGAATGTTGCGCTGAGCGAAAAGTCTCCGCCGACCACCAGGTGCGTGCCGGCGAGGTTGAGCGGGGGGTTCGGCTGGCCTCCCTCCCCGCTCTGCTCCACGATGCGCCTGGCGGTGGGCGTCACCTGGAGTGCGCCGTTCCCGGCCCGGACGCCCGGAACGTCCTGCCAGTCCCCGTGCAGGAGGTCCAGCGTCACGTCGGGCTTGGGCGGGGAGCATGAGGCGAGGACGGCGAGGAGGGCGGACACCAGCACCACCGTCAGTGCGTGCGGGCGCCCGGCCATCCTTCGTCCTCTCCCCTGCTGCCAGGACCTGGTACAGCTAGGACTTGGTCCAGCGGACGTCGTCGAAGTACGCCTGCAGTCCGGAATTGCCCTGGACAATCACCTGAAGGCTCGCCTTCGCTACCGCGGTGCTGCTCGGCGAGTACGTCAGATCCACATTGGTCACGCCGCCGGCCGAGATCCCGAGCTTCCACTGCCCGGAGATCCACTGCCCGGCGGAGTTGTATTCGTCAATGTAGAAGCCCATCTCGCCGCTGGTCCGCGCCGTGATGTTGAGGTAGCTGGCGATCTTGTAGCTGCCGGCTGCCACCGCCACCTGCGGGGAGAACAGGTGTTTGTTGGCCGTGGTGGCCGTCATCTTGACCGAGTTCACCGGGTTGGCCGGGCTCCCGTGGTTGGCTGCGTCAGCCAGGATGGTTGATGCGGAGTCTGTCCGCCATCCCGAGCCGATGCCGGCATCAAACGTGCCGTTCGCCACGAGGTTGGGCGACGGCGTGGTGGAACCGCTCCCGAGCGTCATCATCTGCATGTTGTCCAGGTACGCAGTGATGCCGGTGCCGGTCACATAGACCTGCAGGCTGGCGGATGCCACGCTGGTGGAGCTCGGAGTGTAGGTGAAGTTCATCGACTCCACCCAGCGGCTGTTTTCCCGTTTGCGGAACTGCCCGGAAATCCACTGGCCGGCCGCGTTGTACTCGTCCACATAGAAGCCCACTTCTCCAGTGGAGATTGCCGCCACGTTGAGGAAGGCCTTGTACAGGTAGCTGTTGGCCGCCGACACCGGAACCTTCGGCGAGAACAGGTGGCCCGCAGCGGAACCCGACACCAGCTTCACGGACTTGGCAGGATCAGGGTAGCTCCCGTTGGTCCCGGCGTCCGCGGTGATCGTGGCCGGGGCGTCCGTGCGCCAACCGTCGGCGATGCCGTTATTGAACGTCGCGTTCGGCAGGAGGTTGGGGCTGCCGGTTACCAGGCCCTTGCTGACATTGACGTTCCGGATCTGCCCGGCCGCCACTTTGGTCTGCACATACGCTGCCAGCTGGTCCAGCTCAGCCGTACCGTACTGGTAGTCATCCGGGTTCTGGCTCGGCGATGTCCTGACGTCGTGGAACGTGAAGATGGCCCACGTCCTGTTGGCGATGGCCTCGTCAACTTTAGCCTTCAGCGTGGAGACCGGAGTGGTGGCTTCCTGCACCGGCGTGTTGTGGAGCAGCAGGTCGCCGAGCGGCCAGATGTTGTTGCCCACGTCCGCAAAACCGCGCATCGAGGTGTAGTACTTTGCGATCCGGGCGAGCGCCGACATGTCGTAGTCGCCGTAGGGCGTGGCCAGGGCAGTGGCATTGAACCCGTGGGCCGACAAAGCGGCCCTGCTGTTGGCCAGTTCGGCGTCCACCTGGGCGGCCGTCAGCTTGGTGGCCTGGCAGTCGTTGCCCACGCTGACAAGGCACTGGTGGTCAACGGTGTGTGAGCCGATCTCCCAGCCGTAGGTGTTCTGCAACTGGGTGACCTGGTCCCACGTCATATAGGGAACGTCGGTGTTGGCGCGGCAGGTGTTCGGCACGGATGTCATCCCCACGCAGTTGGTGATGACGTAACTGGTGCCGGTGAGCCCGTACTTCTTGAGGGTGGGGGCAGCCTGCGTTAAGGCACTTTGCATGCCGTCGTCGAAGGTGAAGGACACGAGCGGAGTTGGGGCAGGGTTGTCCACGGCGGCGTTCGCGGCCGCAGGGGTCAGCAGCGCGGCGGCCATGGCCCACACGGCTACCCCAAGGGTCAGGAGCCCGGCGCGGCCTCGCGCCAGGCTGGATCTGGATTTGATCATGACTTTCTCCTTCTTTCGGGTGTCGAAGGCGCCGCGTTTCACCGCCTGGTGGTGGTCACGGGCCCTGCAACTGCTCGAACGCCTGGGCGACCGGTTTCACTTGGATGCCGCTTTCGTCGATGAGCTGCAGCTGGGTTGCGAGGACGTCGCTGGTGATAGTGCTCTTGTCCGCCGCAATAGTGTTCTTCTGGGTCCCCGACGCGTCGGGGGCAGCGATCTGGTGATAGACCAGGATGAGCCAGCCGTTGGACCGGGAGGTCTCGGCGAGCGCTTCCTTCAGGGTTTCCGGCGTGGTTGCGTCGGTCACGTACAGGACCTTCAGGTCATGCGGGTTGAGGTTTTGCCTCGTGTTGATGCCGTCATCCGTCCCCCGCATGATCTTGAAGTACTTGGCCGCATACCAGTCCACTTGCGGGTCGGAGCGTCCGTACGGCGGTGCCAGGTCATCGGTGGGAAGGCCGGCCGCGGCCAGCGCTTCCTCGCTCTTGCGCAGCTCCTCATCCAGGCGCTCCGCCCCCACGGAGGTGAGGTCGACGTGCTGGTAGGCATGGGCTGCAATTTCATGTCCCGCCTGGTGCAACTGCTGGACCTCGGCGCCCGTGATGAAGTTCGGCGTCTCAATCGAGCTGGCGTTGACGTACTGGGTGGACTTGAACCCATGCTTGTCCAGCAGGGGCAGCGCGCGGTCGTACACGGACTGCCACCCGTCGTCGAACGTGATCGAGACCAGGGACTGGTTCCACCGCAGCGGCCCGGGCCTGGTGATGTCCGTCAGCGAATAGTCGCGGACCGCGGTGGTCCCGTTCCCATGCGCAACCAGGGTGACCATTGCGTTGGCCGCGCCATCGGGGACCTGGAATGCCTCGCTGATGGTGGTCCACTCCCCTGCCGGCGGCACGGACTCCAGGTTCTTGAAGGTGCGTCCGCCGCCCGCAAGCTCGAACTCGGCCACCACATCCACCTCGCGGTCCGCCTTGTAGGCCGCGCCGAACCTGAAGTAGCGGTCCGGGGTCACCGCGATGGGCTGGTACTGCCACTTCGCCTCCCCGTTCACGTAGTTTCCGATGCGGGTCCAGAGGAAGCTTCCGCGCCCGTCCTCGCCGCGCCCGGACTCCACTGTTGACGTCCCGGAGGAATAGGGGGACCAGAAGGCCGGCTGGTTCGGCTGGGTACCGGCGAATCCCGGGTTGGGGATCACGTTCGGGCCCACCGCTGCGGGTGCCGGAGGCTGGACGTCGTCCGCTGCCTCGAGGTAGGCGCCTTCCACGCGCGCGGTACCCACTGAGGCGAAGCGGAAGACGTACTCCACTGCCGCGACGGTGTCGCCGCTGTTGAACGCGTCACTCACCGTGAACGCGGTGGTCCCCGGCCGCTCCACCGGGTTCCTCAGCTGCTCCAGGCTGGTGCTGCCATCCCTGTGGTATTTCCGCACCAGCAGCCGGAAATCCGCTTCCGTGGTGGCGAACACCTTGAAGAAGTAGGTCTTGCCGGGAACCACGTCCACGCGCGGGCTGGTGAGGGTGACATCGCCCGAGGCGTACTGCGGGATGTTGAGCTTCAGCGCCTGGGCGCCCATCTGCCCGGGCACCAGTTCCAGGGAGGTCTTCGCATCCCCACTGTGGGCCGCGGTCCAGCCGCCTTCCGGAGCCACCGAAGTACCGGCCGACGGCGACGGGCCCGGTGCCGCCGTCGGTCCGGCAACGCCGGGAAAGAGCGCCGGGAGCAGGTTGGCTCCGGGCCGCGCCTGGGCGAAGGTTCCGATCCTGCCCGTATACATGAACCACCCGGCGGTGATCAGGAGAACCAGGACCGCGATGACCACGAGCGGATTCAGCAGGACCTGGCGGACCCGCCGGCGCCTAGGCGGCACGGCTTATCACCGCCACGCTGCCGGCCCGCTGCGGAGATTTCCACGTGTTGATCTCGGGGCGCCGCACCAGCCCTGGCGAACGGACGATGCACCGGACCGCTGCCGCGAGCTGGACCAGGTCCATGATGTAGAACAGGAAATAGGCGGTGGGCGCGTACATGCACAGCCTGGTGCGTTCCCGCGGTGAGAGGTTTTCATCCATCAGGACCGTCAGCAGCGTGTAGGCGGTGATGGTGGCGTAGGACCCGATGATCAGCGCCGGAGTGTAGGTGGCCAGCGACCAATAGACCGCGTACGTCCAGGCCAGGGGTGAGACGAGCAGCGTGAACTCGCTCAGCACGGCCGTGGGCATCCGGTAGTACGCCAGGGTGCGGCTGTACCGGCGGCTGGGGTTCAGGGTCATGCTGCGGTACTTGATGAGGTTCTGGATGCTTCCGTACTTCCAGCGGTAGCGCTGCTTGGCCAGGGCACGGAAGGTGAGCACCCCCTCGGTCTTTGCCACCACGTCCGCACCGTAAACCATGCGGAAACGCCGGTTGCCCAGGTGGGTGATTTTCGCACTTAGGCCGATGTCCTCGGTCACGGTGTCCGTATCGTAGAAGTCCACCTTGCGCAGCACGCGCATCCGGTAGGTGGAGGCCACACCACCCACCACGAACTCGCAGTTCAACAGCGAGTAGAGCTTCTTGGAGCGGTAGCCGATCATGTGCTCAAACCGTTGCAGGATACCGAGCGCCGTGGTCTCCTCCATGATCTGGACGTTCGCCGCCACGCCGGCCACGTACGGGTCGTCGAAGTAGGACAGCGCCCGGGTGATGGCGTCCGGCTGGATGACCGAGTCGGCGTCGAGCGTCATGACGAACTGGCCGCGCGCGAACCTGCGGAGCACCGAGTTGAGCGCCGCGCCCTTGCCCACGTTCCGGTGCATCCGCACGATCCGCAGGCCCATCGCGGGGTGCCGCAACTGGTAATCGCGGACCAGCCGGCCGGTGAGGTCACCGGAGGCGTCATCTGCGACGAAGACCTCAAAGAACGGGTAGGTGCTGCGCCGGATGGAGTCCAGGGTCCGGACGATCACGGCTTCCTCGTTGTGGGCCGCAATGACAATGGAGACCAGCCCGGGTACCTCGGGGACCGCCCGCCGGGTCCAGGTAGCCGTCGCCGCGCACTCGGGCTGGTAGGGGGTGGGAAGCCGGATCCCGCTGAGTCCCTTGCGCCGCTGTTGCCATATGTCGTAGAAGTTGGCACCCGCCAGGTAGAGGCCGAAGTGCACAACGTACAGGATGCTGACGCCCGCGAAGAGCCAAAAGACCAAGAGCGCGATATCCATCGCTCATCTGTCCACGGAGTTGGTTGCCAGCACGTTCGTGAAGGCTTCTGGAAGCGGGACGTTGGCCGGCTGGAGCAGGTCGATGCCGGCCGCGATGGCTGGAACAACGGCGATGGCCGGCTTGACCGCGGCAACGGCGGCCTGCGCGGCGGCGGCCCCGGCCGCCCGGGCAGTCCTGGCGGCGTCAGGAAGGGCCGTACCCGTAGTAGCGGCGGCGGGGGCGTCGATGCTCGCCACTGCGATGGCTGGAACGGCGGTGCCGGCTGCCGCCACCTTGGCCATGGCCCGGCGCGCGGCACGGCGGTAGAACCGGATGCCGATGAAGCGGATGACCACTGTGAGCGTGACCAAGCCCCACAGAACCAGGCTCATCTGGGCCACGAAAGCGAGCAGGCTCTCGAACATGGCCCCGTCCCGGCCGAAGGTGGTCGCTGCAGGCACGGCGAAGGTTCCCAGGTTCGTCACCACAGGCCCTCCCCCGTTCCCCTTGAAGCTTGCGTCATTGCTGAAGGCTGCGTCATTGCCTTCCCCCTGTCTTGAGCAAGATGTCCGTCTTTGGGCTGTGGGGTGTCGCCGCCTGGGGTGCCCATGCACCAGGCGTTGGTGGAAGTTCCTGTCGTCAGCGTCATGGGAGGGCAGCGTCATTACCCTGCGGCTGACTTAATCGGGAGCGCATATGCGCTCCGCATTTTGGGGGTGGCAGGTGGCGCCTCAGGCAATCGGCGTCGCGCACAGCCCGCCCGTTTATAGGTCAAAATTACGTATTCCTGCGCAGGCCCGACACGAGTAACGGGTACTCTATAAAGATTTTTGGGGCTACTTACCGAAAGGGTTTTGGGGGGACCGCCGCCTGCCCGCCGGTCCGGGCGGAATATTAGGTAGTTTGCGCAGTCCGGTGCGGGGGCCTAGGTATCCCCCCATGGCGGGATTTCCCGGGCAACGGAAAAGGCAGCACCCCGGCGGGGTGCTGCCTTTTCCGTGGACCGGCTTTGCGGCTCTTAGGCGTTGGCCTTGATGGCTGCGGCGAGGACTCCCAGGCCGTCTGCGAGCAGTTCATCGGTGATGACCAGCGGGGGCAGCAGGCGGATGACGTTGCCGTAGGTGCCGCAGGTGAGGATGATGACGCCTTCCTTCAGGCAGGCGGCGGCCACAGCCTTGGTCAGCTCCGGGTTGGGTTCCTTGGTTCCGGCCTGGACGAGCTCGATGGCGAGCATCGCACCACGGCCGCGGACGTCGCCGATGACCGCGGTCCCGGCGTTGGCCAGATCGGACTGCAGTTCACGCAGGCGCGCCGTGGCGATGGACTCGATGTGGCGGGCACGGCCGTTCAGGTCGTACTCCTCCATGGATCCGATCGAGGCCAGGGCTGCTGCACAGGCCACGGGGTTGCCGCCGTAGGTGCCGCCCAGGCCGCCGGGGTGCACGGCGTCCAGGAGGTCGGCGCGGCCGGTAATGGCGGACAGCGGCATGCCGCCGGCGATGCCCTTGGCCATGGTGATGATGTCCGGGACGACGCCTTCGTGGTTGACGGCGAACCATTCGCCCGTGCGGCAGAAGCCGGACTGGACCTCGTCGGCGATGAAGACGATGCCCTTCTCCTTGGCCCAGTCAGCCAGCGCGGGCAGGAAGCCCTCGGCCGGGACGATGAAGCCGCCCTCACCCTGGATGGGCTCGATGATGATCGCGGCAACCTGGTCGCCGCCGATCTGCTTCTCGATCATGGTGATGGCGCGCTTTGCTGCCTCGGCGCCGGTGATCGAGGGGTTTTCCTCGCGGTACGGGTAGCTCATGGGCATGCGGTAGACCTCGGGCGCGAACGGGCCGAAGTTGGTCTTGTACGGCATGGCCTTGGCGGTGAGCGCCATGGTGAGGTTGGTCCGGCCGTGGTAGGCGTGGTCGAAAGCCACGACGGCGTCCCGGCCGGTTGCCAGGCGGGCCACCTTGACGGCGTTCTCCACTGCCTCGGCACCGGAGTTGAAGAGTACGGTGCGCTTCTCGTGGTCGCCCGGGGTGAGGCGGTTCAGCTGCTCGGCGACGGCCACGTAGCCCTCGTAGGGGGTGACCATGAAGCATGTGTGGGTGAAATGCTCCACGGCTTCCTTGACGGCGCCCACGACGGCGGGGTCGGAGGCACCCACGCTGGTCACGGCGATGCCTGAGCCCAGGTCAATGAAGGAGTTGCCGTCGACGTCGTGGATGATGCCGCCGTCGGCGTCTGCAACGTAGACCGGGACACTGGAGGCGACGCCGGCAGCCACCACGGACTTACGGCGTTCGGTCAGTGCCACGGACTTGGGGCCCGGGAAGTCGGCCTGGACGTTGCGCTTCTGCTCCAGGCGGTAGGTGATGTCTGCTGCGGTGGTGGTCATGGTTCTTTTCTTTCTACGATTCCGGGTTTCGGCAAGCTCAACCAGCGGGGAATGGTCAGGCGTCGAGGGCGGACATCACGTGCTTGATGCGCGTGTAGTCCTCCACGCCGTACATGGAGAGGTCCTTGCCGTAGCCGGACTGCTTGAAGCCGCCATGCGGCATTTCGGCGGTAAGGAGGATGTGGGTGTTGATCCAGACGGCGCCGAAGTCCAGGTCCCGGCTCAACCGCATGGCCGTGCCGTGGTTGGTGGTCCAGACGCTGGAGGCCAGCGCGTAGTCCACGTCGTTGGCCAGGGCAACGGCTTCTTCCTCGGTGCTGAACTTCTGGACGGTGATGACGGGGCCGAACGTTTCCTTCTGCACCACGTCGTCGGTCTGCTTGGCGCCGGTGATGATGGTGGGTTCGAAGAAGTAGCCCTTCTCCCCTGCCCGGTGTCCGCCGGTTTCGATCCGGCAGTTGGCCGGCAGGTTCTCCACCACGGAGGTCACGGCGTTGAAGTGGTTCACGTTGTTCAGCGGGCCGAAGTAGTTGTCTTCGTCGTTCTGCGAGCCGGTGTGCAGGGTCCGGGTGTGTTCCACCATGGCTGCAACGACGTCGTCGTGCACGGAATCCTGCACCAGCACCCTGGTGATGGCCGTGCAGTCCTGGCCGGCGTTGAAGAACGCGAATTCGGCGATCGCCGCCGCGCTCTTCTTGATGTCCGCGTCCGCGAAGACGATGGCCGGGGCCTTTCCGCCGAGCTCCAGGTGGGCGCGCTTGAGACCCTTGGCGGCGCCGGAAGCCACCGCGATTCCCGCGCGGACAGATCCCGTGATGGACACCAGGCCGGGGACCTTGTGCTCCACCATCATGGCACCGGTTTCGCCGGTGCCCAGGACCACGTTCAGGACGCCCGCGGGCAGGATGTCGCCGGCCAGGCGGGCCAGGACCAGCGTGGACTCGGGGGTGGTGTCGGAGGGCTTCAGGACCACGGTGTTGCCGGCAGCGAGCGCGGGACCGATCTTCCAGATGGCCATCAGGAAGGGGTAGTTCCAGGGGGCCACCTGGGCCACCACGCCGATGGGTTCGCGGCGGACGTAGGAGGTGTGGCCCTCGAAGTACTCGCCGGCGGACTTGCCCTCCAGGATGCGGGCGGCACCGGCGAAGAAGCGCAGCTGGTCGGCGCCGGCAGCCACTTCCTCGGAGGCGATGAGGGAGCGGACCTGGCCGGTGTTGCGGTGCTGGGCTTCGACGAGTTCGTCGCTGTTGGCCTCGATGGCGTCGGCAAGCTTGAGCAGCATCAGCTGGCGCTGGCCCGGGGTGACGTGCTTCCAGGTCCTGAAGGCGTCCTTGGCTGCCGTCATGGCCGCATCCACATCCGCCTGCACGGAAACGGGGGCCTGCGCCACCACTTCCCCGTTGGTGGGGTTGACCACGTCCAGCAGGGTGGTGCCGGCGGGGGTGACGAACTTCCCGTTGATGAAGTTCTGCAAGGTTTGGACCACGGTGTGCAACCTCTTTCGTAAGGGCCATCGGCGGCCGGGCGGAGACCAGGACGGATGGATGGAACTGCCTTGAGCCTATGCCAGCGCCCAAGCGGGGTGAATAGCCACCTGCACACCCTTGCCAAAGGGGTTTAGTGCGGTTGCCCAGCTCACGTTTATCCTTGCTTCATGGCCATTTCCCTTGCTGCCCTGGTGGGCGTGACCTCCTTGAAGCTGTCCAAGGCGGGCGTGGCGGAGACCACCTGGAACCAGGACATCAACTGGGTGGCTGTGACGGAACTGGAGGATCCGCAGCGGTTCCTCAACGGCGGGGAACTGGTGCTCACCACGGGCCTGCGGCTGCGGTCCGCGCCGGAGCAGCGGCGCTTCGTGCGGCAGGTGCAGCGTGCCGGTGCGGTGGGCATCGGATTCGGCGTGGGGTTGTCCCATGAGGCGGTGCCCCCGGCCCTCCTGGCGGAGGCCAACCGGTGGGGCCTGCCGGTGGTGGAAGTGCCCTACGAGACCCCGTTCATCGCCATCACCAAGCTGGTGGCGGACGCCCAGTCGGCCGACCACTACGCCAAACTGGAACGGCTCATCGCCGGGCACCAGGTGCTGGCCCGGGCGCTGCTGACCGGCGGCGGGCTGGCAGAGCTGCTGAAGAACCTGGGCGGCATGCTGCGCACCGACGTGGCGCTGACCCAGTTCACGGCGCAGCTGTACAACAGCGGCAGCACCCACCCGTCGGCCGATACGTGGTCCAGCTACCCGGTGCCCACGGGCCGGCGGGACGCCTGCACGCTGTGGGTCCGCCAGCCGTTCGAGGACACCGGCATCATCGGTTACGCGCAGAACCTGATCAGCGTGGAGCTGAACAACATGGTCAAGCAGCGGCAGGCCCAGCGCGCCCTGTGCGGCCAAGTATTGGAGGACGTGATCCACGGGGCGCTGGAGACCAGCGAGGCCCAGCGCCGCCTGGCCGGCGTGGGCGTGAACAGCACCCGCAAGAACGTGGTGCTGCTGGCCGTGTCGGCCGCCCACGGGAAGGCGTTGGGGAGCACCTCGGTGCCGCAGGAACTGGAGAAGGCGGTCGCTGCCGTCGTGGGCAAGGACCTGGTGCTGGTGGTCAATGACGACGGCGGGACGGCGCCGGCGCTGGCACGGAAGCTGAGCGACCACCTCGCCGAAGCCGGGATCCATGCCACGATCGGCATCGGCGGGGCGTACACCAAGCCCAACGGCCTGCGCTGGAGCTATTTCGAAGCCCGGGACGCCGCCAGCCATGGGCTGCCGGTCAACGAACCGGAACGGCTCAGCCTGACATCGCTGCTGCTGGCCAGCGAGGACGTCCCGCTGGCGGACATGGCGCACGAGTCCTTGAACCCGCTGCGGGCGTTCGATGCCGCGCACGGCTCGGAGCTGATGTCCACGCTGGAGAGCTACCTGAACAACAACGGCTCGGTGGCTGCGGTGGCGGAAGAGCTCACGCTGCACCGGAACACGGTCCGGTACCGGCTGGCGCAGATCACCGAGCTCACCGGGTATGACCCCTCCGTCACTGCGGACCGGGTGCAGCTGTGGCTGGCCCTGGCCGTGGCCCGGTTGTCCGCCCGGCAGGGCAAGTAGGCCGGAAACTGCCCGGCAGGCCTCAGAGGACGCCGCGGCCCAACAGGTCGCGCGACTTCTTCCTGGCCTTCCGGTACCCGGCACGGGCCTCCAGCATCCGCTCTTCCTGCTGGTTGAGCAGCTCCGCGTAGATGCCTGCCGTGGCGGGCTCGCTGTGTTCCGCGGCGATGGCTGCCAGCAGGTCGCGGGCCACCACGGCGTCCTGGAACTGGCCCAGGATCTTCTGCTGCCGGCGGGCGGCCTTGGCTACCTTGCCCGCACGCTTGCCGTGCACCAGGGCCGCTGATTCAGCCACGTGGCGCAGCCGCTTGGCGTCTTTGCGGACCCGGTGGAGGGCAAGTTCCTGGTCCCTGCCGCGCCGCGCGCGCTTGGCCGCTTTGCGGGAGCGCTCCAGCCGCCTGGCGGCCTTGTCCACGGCTTTCGCGGCCGCCCGACGTCCCGGCGCTACCGCGTCGGCGCGCACCGGCGGGTTGTCACGGAAATCCTCAAGCTTGTCCAGGAGCCTGAAGTAGCGGCCCGACCCCAGGGCTTCCAGCAGGAGCCGGTACGCGGCGTCATAATCCCCGCCCGTGCGCTGCTCCACCCTTGCCGTGGCCCCGGCTGTGCCATCCCCGGGCTGCAGCGCGCCCAACTGGTCACGGAGCCGGGCCCGCAGGACCTCGGCGTCGCGCGGCTGGCCGAGCAGCTGGCCCAGCCACTTCAGCTCGCTCCGCAGTTTGCGCACCGGTGACGCCCGGTAGAGCTTGGCGTACGCGGCCAGGACCGAGCGGATCCGGCGCGTGGCGGACCGCATGGTGTGGATGGCCTCGGGTTCCTCCTCCCGGACGGCGGCGTCGCTGGCGAGGATCTGGTCGATCTGCGCGGCCACATAAACGGTGACGACGGCGGCAGCCGGCGCACGCTTCCCGGCCAGCAGGGCAGGGGCGCCTTCGGTTCCGGAAGCACCGGTGGGCGCCTCGCCGGCGGCGGCACGCTTGCCCGCTTTGGTGTCAGCGCCCAGGGCCCGGACCAGCTTCGAGGCATGGCCGGCGGGCCGGGCGCCGGCGGCTGCGAGCAGCTCCTCCACCGGGCCAAAGAGGTCCGGCCCCCCGTGGACCAGCTCCAGTTCCCATTCGCGCCACTCCTGCCTTGTGGCGTTGTCCCCGTCCCCCAGGCGTTCGGCAGTGACCTGGTCGTCCGCGAGGTCGGCGAGATGGGCGCCGTCGGCCCCGTACAGGGGGTAGGTGGTGCGGCGGGTGTCCAGGCGCACCACCGGCACGGGGACAGCACCCCTGAGGTAGGCGTAAAGGTGGGTAAGCAGGGCGTCCGGTACGACGTCGGGACGGCCCAGGGGTGCATGCAGTTCCGTCCGCTCCTGCGGGCCTTCGCTGCCGGCCGCCGCCTGGGGCGGCAGCTTCAGATGCCACCCCGCGTCCTTCCCGCCGGTGCGGCGGCGGAGGGTGATGCGGCGGCCGGCCAGGGCATGGGTGGGGGTGTCGAAGTACACCGCCTCCAGCAGGTCGGTGTGCGGATTGCCTGTGCGGGCCACCCCTGCGGCCTGTTCCAGGGGCGGCACCACGGCGCCGGCATCGACGTCGTACTTCTTCTCAATCTCGATTCCCCTGGAAGCCTCCACAGCCGTCCTTCCGCACCGCCTGGTCCGCGCCAGGTCCTCCGACAGTCCGTTGGCAGTCTATTGCAGGCACCGAACACGTGGAGAGGTTGGCCACAAAAGCACAAACATCAAACGTCTAACCTTTAGGCTGGTTCGTATGCCCGCCACTCCCCCCGCTTCCGTTCCCACAGCCACCCAGGCGCCCGCTGCGGCTCCCGGCACCCCGGCCGGCGGCGCCACCACTCCGGCAAAGCCGCGCTCCGCCGTCGTCTTCGGCGTCATTGCGCTGGTGCTGATCGGGCTGAACCTGCGCGCGGGCATCACCGGGGCGTCCGCGCTGCTGCACGATCTGCAGGCGGTGCTGGGCTACGGGGTGCTGGTGGCGGCAATCATCCCCTCCATCCCCACCCTCTGCTTCGCCCTTGCCGGGGCCGCCACGTCCTGGCTCACCGGCAGGCTTGGCGTGGAGAAGGCCATCCTCCTGTCCCTGGCGCTGCTGGCCGGCGGGCTGCTGCTGCGCGGCGTCCCCGCCACGGGCATGCTGGTGGCCGGGAGCGTGGTGGGTATGTCCGGACTGGCCATCTGCAACGTGGCCATGCCGTCCTTCATCCGGGAGCACTTCGCGTCCCGGACGTCGCTCATGACCGCCGTCTACACCGTGACCATGACCACCGGCGGCACCCTGACCTCGGTCGCGGTGGTCCCGCTGGCACACGCGCTCGGTTCCCCGTCCGCCGCCGTCGGCGCCGTGGGCATCGCGGCCGTGGCCGCCTTCCTGGGCTTCCTGCCGGTGGCCCTGCACGCCCACCGCCATACGGTGCGGACCACGGCCGGGCATGTGTCGCCCTGGCCGCTGCTGCGGACCCGCAAGGGGCAACTCCTCACCGCGATCTTCACCCTGCAGGCCCTGCTGGCTTACGCCCTGTTGAGCTGGTTCCCCTACATGCTCACCACCATGGGCATGAGCGCCTCGGACAGCGGACTGATGTTCGGCCTCATGCAGCTGGTCTCCGTCCCCGCGGGCATGGTGCTGATTGCCATCGGCGCCAGGCCCCGGATGCTGCGTCCGGCGTTCTACCTGGTGAGTATCACCATGGCCGTGGGAATTGCGGCGCTGCTGGTCCTCCCCGTCGCCCTGGCGGCCGTCCCCGCCGTCCTGCTGGGCTTCGGCCTGGGCATCTTCCCGCTGGTGATGGTGATGATCAGCCGCAGCGGCACCAGCACCGCCGAGACCACCGCACTGTCCACCCTGGCCCAGTCCTCCGGCTACCTGCTGGCCACCGCGGGCCCGTTCGGCATGGGCCTGCTGCACAGCGCCACCGGAGGCTGGTCCCTGCCGCTGGGGCTGCTGCTGGCACTGGCCCTGGTCCAGATCGTGGTGTCGCACATGATCACCGGCCCTGCGATGTCCGGCAAGCCCGCGGAGAGGAAGTAGCCCCATGTCCCTGAGCCCTTCCGTCCGCCCGCCGCTCGCCGCCGAGGTCACCGCCAAGCTGCGGGGCATGGTCCACTCCGGCGAGTGGCCGCTGAACCAGCGCATCCCGTCCGAACCTGAGCTCATGGCCAGGCTGGGGGTTTCCCGCGGCACCCTCCGCGAAGCGGTCAAGGCCCTTGCCCACGGCGGAATGCTGGAGGTGCGGCGGGGGGACGGCACCTACGTGCGCGCCACGAGCGAAATGTCCGGCGCCGCGCGCCGCATGTACCAGGACCACACCGAGCAGCACATCCTGGAGGTCCGGCTGGGCCTGGACACCCAGGCTGCCCGGCTGGCCGCGCGCAACGCAACGGACGACGACGTCGCCGCCCTGGGCGCCCTCCTCGCCACCCGGGACCAGGCCTGGAACAACGGCGACTTCGAAGCTTGGGCGGATGCGGACTGGAGCTTCCACGAGGGCATCGCCCGGGCGTCCGGCAACCCGCTGCTGCACGAGCTGTACGCCAGCTTCGGAACCGTGTTCCACCAGGACCTGCTCACGCAGCAGCGCCGGCCGGGGTTCGACGGACTCCCCCGCGACGGCCACGAAACACTGCTCGACGCCATCGCCCAGCGGGACGAAGACGCTGCCGTGGCCAGCGTGAACCGGAACCTGAACTCATGTGCGGAGTGGCTGGCGGAGTAACGCCGCCCTGTTGGCCCCGCCCTGTTCAGCCCTTAGGCATGCCGGCGGCCCGGCACTGTGGTGCCGGGCCGTCGTCGTCCGCTCTAAGTCTGGCTGGTCGCGTTAGTCGCGGCGCAGGCCCGAAAGGACGTTCTTGGGGCGCTGCATCTCGCCGTGCTTGGCGCCGAGGATGATCACCAGGGCAGCGAAGCCGGGGATGGCCCACTGCAGTGCCTTGAGCTGCTGCTGGGCCGACTTCAGCTCATCCGAGGCTGCAGCGTGCGGCTCGGTGGCGCCCTCGGCACCCTCACCGGCCAGCTTCTCCACCTTCTTGCCCAGGATGCCCGAGTACAGGGTCACCGCAGCGCCCACCACGGTCACGGCCGTCTTGATGACGGTGTCGCGGGCCACGCCCTCCTGCTTGGCAATACGGCCCTTGTTCTCCCAGGCAATGGCCAGGTCCGCCACCAGGTGGGAGGCGAAGGCCGCGGTCTGGAACGGCGCCCACTTCATCCAGCCGGCACTGGAAAGCCGGGTGCGCTCTGCGGGGTCCTTGGCCTGGGCCGCTGCCCCGTTGAGCCCGATGGCACCCATCAGGGATCCACCGAACCATGCTGCTGCCGTCAGGTCGTGAACTGAACGGGCAATGAGATTTCCTGCCATGATGTGCATTCCTAACGTTGTGGACTGGTTCCGGGTTGCCGCTGTGCCGCGGACTTCACCTGCCGTATTCCTTCGAGGTATGGTCCGCCTATGGTAAGCACACTTACTAATATTACGAAACCCCGTCCCGGAGAGGGGCAACCGCGTAATATCGTCGCCATGGGAAACACAGGGACATTGTTCGGCTGGGCCTTCGGGGACCCCGCCCGTGGAAGTGACGGCGGCTATGTGGACGGACTCCAGCGCGAGGCGCTGGGGAACGCGCGGGAAACGGCAAAGGCCAAGGGCGTTGGCGTTGTAGCCGGCTCGGAGGTGTTCACCGTCCTCAGCGCGGACGATTCCCTGGTGGAACTGGACAACGCCCCCGGCCAGCTGGTGGTCCGCTGCACCGTGCACGTGGAGGGACCCGGCGCAGAGAAGCTGCGGGCCGAAGGCCCCATGAACGGCTAAGAGATGTCCGACGGCGAATCCACCCTCAGCCAGGCAGCGGACGCTGTCGAGGAGGCGTCCAATGCCAAAGCGCTGGACGTCCTGGCCCGTTCCGGATTCGCCGTCATGGCACTGCTCCACATCATCGTGGGGGCCATCGCCATCGCCATCGCGTTCGGCCACCCCGGTGATGCCGAGGCCACCGGCGCCATCGCCCGGCTGGCGGACAACCCGTGGGGTCCCCTCGTCATGTGGGGATGCGTGGCCGCTTGCCTGGGCCTTGCACTGTGGCAGGCCAGCGAAGCGACGCTGCGGGCCAGGAGCCTTACCCGCAAGGAACGGCTGGCCAAGCTGGTGTCCTCGGGATTCCTGGCCATCGCGTACGGCAGCGTGGGGCTGACTTTCGCGGGCTTCGCGTTGGGGCAGCGCAGCGACTCGGGCGACAATACCCGGGACTTCAGCGCCAGCCTGATGGCCAACCCCGTGGGACCGTGGGTCCTCGTCGCGCTCGGCCTGACCATCCTCGGCATCGGCATCTACTTCGTGGTCAAAGGACTCCGGCGCGGATTCAAGGAAGAGCTGTTCCACTTCGAGGGCACCCGCCGCGGCAGGCTCATCGACAGCCTGGGCGTCACCGGCCATGTGGCCAAAGGTGTTGCGCTGGACCTCACCGGGCTGCTGTTCATCATCGCCGCCGCCCGGCACCGGCCGGACGAATCCACCGGGCTGGACGGCAGCCTCAAGGCCCTGCAGGGCCACCCGTTCGGGCCCACCCTGCTCGTAGCCATCGGTGCAGGGTTCATCGCCTACGGGATCTTCGCGCTGATCCGGGCCCGCTTTGGCCGCATGTAGTTCCGGAGTTTGTGGGTAGGGAGAAAGTATGACCCAGCAGCTGCGCGCTAGTTCCGCCGTCGCCTCCAGTGCCGGCCAGGCCTTCGCCGGCCTCTTCCGGCTCCTGAAACTCGCCCGGCCGGACCGGCCTATCCATCCGCAGGGGCTGGGCCTGCACGGAACGTTGACCAGGACCGGCAACCCGTCCGGCCCCAGCGGCATTGACTGGCTGGACGCGCCCGGGACGGACCAGGTGGTGGCCCGCTTCTCCCGGTCAGTAGGGCTGCCGCAGGCGCTGCCGGACGTCCTTGGCCTGGCCCTGCGGGTTTCCCCGCCCGGCGCCGGCGGACCCGCGGACGTGCTGTTTGCCTCCACCGGCTGGGGGTTGCCGGGCCGGTTCCTGCTGGTGCCGCGGCTGGATGTTGCAGGTGCCGCCATGACCACGCTGATGCCCTACCGCGGAAGCAGGGGCCCGGTGCTGCTGGGACTGCGGACGCGGAGCCTCCCGCCCGGTCCGCTGGCGTCCGGGGCATGGGTGCTGGGACTGCACTGGGCCACACCGGGCGGACGCTGGCGGGAATGCGGCGAAGTGCGGCTGCACGCCGGTGCCAGTCCCACCGACATCCCGCTGCGTTTCGATCCCCTGGAGCACCAGCCGCCCGGGGCGCAGGCCTACAGCTGGACCCGGCGGCTGCGGAAGCCGTCCTACCGGGCCGCACGGCGGCCCGCACCTCCCGCCGTCGGACGTCCGCCTGAGTCCCCCGCGCCGCGCGGGAAAAGCACCACCGCAACCGGAAGGAACCCCATGTCCACCGTCTCGCAGCTATTCAAAACCCCCTCGGCCGACGTGTGGCGGGTCATCGCCGACGGCTGGCTGTACTCCGGCTGGGTAGTGGGCGCGTCCAGGATCAGGGACGTGGACGCCGAATGGCCAAGGGTGGGTGCCCAACTCCACCACTCGGTGGGAGCCTGGCCCCTGGTGATCGACGACAGCAGCCGCGTGACCGCCGTCGAGCCCGGCCGCTCGCTGGAGCTGGTGGCGCGCGGCTGGCCCATGGGCGAGGCCAAGGTGGAGATGACACTGGAGGACCGCGGCAACCAGTGCCTGGTGACCATCGCGGAGGACGCCATCCGCGGGCCCGGCAAGATGATGCCCAAGTTCCTGCGCGATCCCTTGATTTCCGCCCGGAACCGGGAAACCCTGCGCCGCCTTGAGCTCATGGCCATCGGGGGCGCCGGGAAATAGCGCATCAGGGTTAAAGGGTTGTTAAACGCCGGAACCGCGGGACGATTGCGTCCCGCGGTTCCCGCTTTCAGCTCCTGGAGCCGGGCGTTCTCCTAGACCTGCGCGGAGACGCCGTCGCGGGAGATGTCCACCATGTCCTCGCGCGGCACCACCTTGATGCGCTCACGCTTGACCTCCACGCCGTGCGAGCCGCCGGCTTCGGTGGCCGCTGCGCCGAGGGCCAACTCGTGGGCGTCCAGCGCCAGCCAGCCTTCCCAGCTGGTGAACTTCACGCCGCGGGCGTCCAGGAGTTCGGTGACGGCGTCCTCCTGCGGCACCGAAGCCACCGGCAGGTTTTCGCGGTCTTCGAGGAGGTAGGTGACGGTCTCCAGGGCGTCGCCCTTGGTGTGGCCGATCAGGCCCACCGGTCCGCGCTTGATCCAGCCCGTGGCGTAGAGGCCCGGCACATGTTGGCCGGACGCATCCAGGACGCGGCCGCCGTCGTTGGTGACCACGCCCTTCTTGTGGTCGAACTCCACGTCAGGCAGGGCGGACCCGAAGTAGCCGATGGCGCGGTACACGGCCTGCACCGGGTAGTCCACGTACTCGCCGGTGCCCCGGGCGTTGCCGGTGCCGTCCAGCTCGGTGCGCTCGAACTTGATGCCCGCCACCTTGCCGGGGGTCTCGGCGTCGTCGTAGATCTCCACCGGGCTGTGCAGGAAGTGCAGGTGCAGGCGGCGGGAGGCCTTGAGCTCGGAGACGTCCTCGGGCTGCTCGGCGATCCAGTTGGTGAGCGTGCCCACCATGGTCTTGGTCTGGTTGTTCGTCTGGATCTGGCGGTCAGATTCCTCGTCGAACTCGAAGTCCTCCGGGTACAGGATGATGTCCACGTCCTTGGAGTGGGACAGCTCGCGCAGCTCCAGCGGGGTGAACTTGACCTGGGCGGGGCCGCGGCGGCCGAAGACGTGCACGTCGGTGACGGGCGAGGCCTTCAGGCCGGCGTAGACGTTGTCCGGGATTTCGGTGACCAGCAGGTCATCGGCGTGCTTGGACAGGACGCGGGCCACGTCCAGGGCCACGTTGCCGTTGCCGATGACGGCGATTTCCTTGGCCTCCAGCGGCCATTCGCGCGGCACGTCCGGGTGGCCGTCGTACCAGGAGACGAAGTCCGCGCCGCCGAAGGAGCCCTCCAGCTCGACGCCGGGGATGTTCAGGTCCGCGTCCTTGATGGCGCCGGTGGCGAAGATGACGGCGTCGTAGTGCTTGCGGAGGTCCTCGATGGTGAGGTCCGTGCCGTAGTCCACGTTGCCGAAGAAGCGGATGTCGCCGCGGTCCAGCACCTTGTGCAGGGCGTTGACGATGCCCTTGATGCGTGGGTGGTCCGGGGCCACGCCGTAGCGGATCAGGCCGTAGGGTGCCGGGTAGCGGTCAAAAAGGTCGATGCTGACGGTCAGCTCGCCGCTCTTGACGGCTTCGCTCTTGGTGAGGATGTCAGCGGCGTAGACGCCGGCCGGGCCGGAGCCCACGACGGCGACGCGCAGGGGACGCGCAGCAGATCCTACGGTAGTGCTGGATGACACGGCTGTGTTCCTTTTCTTCTGCATCGATTGCTGAGTACTTGTCGTTTTCAACGTTCATAACGACAAGTACGGAGCAATCGATGGGTTTCAGGTGGTGAGGACGGTCTTGCGGGGGCTGTTCGGGGTGGTGGTGCTGTAGTCAGCGGTTTTGAAGTGCGACGGCGCGAACGGGCTCACGCGCACCACGTCACCGATGACAATCACGGCAGGATTTGCGACGCCGGCCGCCTGGGCCTGGTCGGCGATGGAACCGAGCGTGCCGATGGTGACGCGCTGGTCCGGCAAATAGCCGTTTTCCACGATACCAACAGGGGTGCCTGCGGGCAGCCCGGCTTCGCCCAGCGCGGACGCGGATTCGCGGAGCTGGCCTACGCCCATGAGCAGGATGATGGTGTGGTCTGCGCGGGCAGGAACCTCGGAGAGTTCTTCGTGGCCGGTGACCACGCTGAAGCCCTTGGCCAGGCCGCGGTGGGTGACGGGAATGCCTGCGGCTGCCGGGACGGAGATGGCGGACGTAACGCCGGAGACCACCTCAACCTCGACTCCGTGCTGGCGGCAGTATTCGGCTTCCTCGCCGCCGCGTCCCAGGACGTACGGGTCGCCGCCCTTGAGCCGGACCACGCGGTGGCCCTTGAGGGCTTCCTCCACCAGGATGCGGTTGATGTCCGCCTGCGGCACCGGGTGGTGGCCCGGTGTCTTGCCCACTTCGATGACGCGGACATCCGGCGCGAGTTCGTTCAGCAGTTCGCGGGGTCCCAGGCGGTCAGCGACCACGACGTCGGCCTGGCCCAGGAGGCGGCGGCCGCGGACGGTGATGAGGCCGGTATCGCCGGGGCCGCCACCAACGAGGGCAACGCTTCCCTGGTGGGCACGGCGGCGGCGCAGCGGAAGATCGCCGGTTTCGAGGGCGGTGGCGACGGCGTCGCGGACGGCCATGGCACGGCGCGGGTCTCCCCCGGCGTTGATGGCAATCTTGACGTCGTCCACCTCAGCGACCGCGGGGGTCCAGGCGGCGGACGCTTCATGGTTGGAGGCGTTGACGCACCACACCCGCTGCGCCTCGGCGTCGGCAGATACCTGGGCGTCCACCTCCGGGGCGCCCGTTGCGGTCTGGACGAACCAGACGCCGTCGATGTCGCTGGAAAGGTAAGGCCGCGTTTCCCAGGTGAGCAGGCCGGCGTCGGCCATCTCCTGCAGCGCGGGAGAGGCAACGGGGGCCACGACGGTGACCAGGGCACCGGCGTCGAGCAGTCCCTTGGCGCGGCGGGCCGCAACGGGGCCGCCGCCCACCACCAGCACGGGGCGGCCGAGCAGCCGCAGCGCCGTGGGGTATATGTCCTGAATTGCCATGAATCAACGGTAGGGCGGCGTCACATTGGCCCACAAAGGGTCAGCAACACCAGTTCACGTAAGGTAACGCTGCGTCACAAAGAATCTGCCGCGCTGCCGGCGAGGAAGGTGCCGCGGTCCCGGATCAGCCGCTCCAGGTACCCGGCCAGGAAGAGGCGCTCGACGGCGCGGCCCAGGACTCCCAGCGGGGCGCTGAACTCAACTCTGTCCATCATGATGCTGCCCGTGGCGGTTGGTGAGAACTCGTGGACGTGCCGGAATGACGTGAACGGCCCCTTGACCTGTTCGTCGGTGAAGCTGCGGGGGAAGTCCAGGGAGGTGATCCGGCTGGTCATGGTGAGTGGAACGCCGAAGTGTTTTGCCCGCCAGGTCACCTCCTGGCCTTCTCCGATCAGGCCCCTGGTGACGCCGCCGATCGCCCGCTCCCGTGCTTTCTGCTGGGAGTCCAGATGCAGGTCGATGCTGCGGGCCCGGTCGAAGAGCTGCTCCGCGGGCAGCGGCGACTTGGTGCGGCACTCGAAGCTGACGGTCATGGCGCCAGTCTGCCATGGAGCGATGTGGGGCACCCCCGTCGTGGGGCAACTGAGCAGTCACTCACACTTCGCAACGATGGCACCAGAATGCGTATCTTTTGGCGCCGGCAGAGACTGGCGGCCGCGCAGTTACAGGGTGGACTTCTTGTGGCGGGGCCAAAAGTGACGCAGATGCGTCAGGGAACAGCAGAGCCCGACGGCGGGAGGTCGCCGTCGGGCCCTAAAGGTGCGTTGGGGAGGGGCTGGGTCAGCGGGTGCTGCCGGCCAGGAGGCCCCGGCGCCGCAGGAGGCGCTTCTCGATGGGCCCGAAGACCAGCAGCTCGATGAGGATACCGACGCCGAGGATCAGCAGGATGGCAGCCATCACGATGGTCATGTCGGACAGGTCGCGGCCCTGGTCCAGCAGGGATCCCAGGCCGAAGCCGATGGTGCCGCCCACAGCGATGATCTCCGCCGCCATGAGGGAGCGCCAGGAGAAGGCCCACCCCTGCTTGAGGCCGCTGAGGTAGCCGGGCAGGGCAGCGGGAAGGATGACCTGCAGCGCCATCTGCAGCCGGGACGCACCCAGCACGGTCCCCACGCGCCGGTACTGCGGCGGGATCTGGTCCACGCCGGAGATGAGGCCGTTGATGATGGACGGGATCGCGCCCATGAACACCACGAAATACACGGTGGCGTCGGTGAGTCCGAACCAGATAATGGCCGCGGGAACCCACGCCACGGACGGCAGCACCTGCAGGCCGGAGATCAGCGGGCCGAAAGCGCGTCGAAGCGGGGCAACCTGGGCCAGCAGCAAACCGACGGGAGTGGCAATGGCCACCGAAATCAGGAAACCCACCACACCGCGCTGCAGCGAGGTCCAGATCGCCTCCTGGAACTTGCCGTCGCCCCACAGGACACCCATTTGCGCCACCACATCCAGCGGCCCCGGGACCAGGTCGCGCCGCTTCACGCCGAGCGAGACGTAAAACTGCCAAATGAGCACCAGGACCACCAGCGCGGCCACCGGCAGGAGGATGCGGCTCCAGTCGACGCGGTGCTTGCGGTCGGCGTCGGACTGCAGCGAGTCCAGGCCGGATTCGAGCTCCCGCAGGTCCTCGTGGCCACTCGAAGTCCGGGTCAAAGCGGCATGCACGTGCTCGCGGGTCTCGGTTACCTCGGCGAGCGGTGTCGGGTTACTTGGCATGGCGGCGAATCTCCTCACGCAGCCGGGCGGTGATGACCCCGGTCAGCTGGCCGGCGAGCCCGGCGTCGGTTCGGTGTTCCTCGGTGACGTCCCATTCCTGGACCACGCGGCCGGGGCGGGAGGAGAGCAGCAGGACGCGCTGGCCCAGCCGGACGGCCTCCCGGACGTTGTGGGTGACGAAGACGATGGTCCGCCCGGTTTCTTTCCAGATGCGTTCCAGCTCATCGTGAAGCAGGTCGCGGGTGATGGCATCCAGCGCGGCGAACGGCTCATCCATGAGCAGCAGCTGCCGGTCCTGGGCCAGGGAGCGGGCCAGGGACACGCGCTGCCGCATGCCGCCGGACAGTTCGTGCGGTCGCTTGTCCCCCGCGGATCCCAGGTGCACTAGTTCGAGGAGTTCCTGGGCCTTGGTGCGGCGTTCGGCCTTGCCCAGGCCACGCAGTTTCAGGGCCAGCTCGATGTTCTCCCTGGCAGTCAGCCAGGGGAACAGTGCGGCGTCCTGGAACATGAAGGCGGCGCCGTCGCTGGGCACTTCCAGGGCGCCCGACGTCGGTGCTTCCAGTCCCGCGATGATGTTCAGGAGGGTGGATTTGCCGCAGCCGGAGGCACCAAGGAGGGCGACGAACTCGCCCTGCTTGATGTTGGCGTTGACGTCGTCCAGTACCGGGGCGCCGTCGCCGAAGCGCTTGCCCAGGTGTTCCAGTACGACTGGCATGGTGGCGTCCTTAGGTAGTGGTGGGGGTCAGTCCTGGCCGAGGCCGGCTGCGGAGATTTTGCCGGCGGCGGTGACCTGGTTGAGCGCGGTGAGGTCGAAGAGGCCGTTGATGTTGGCCTTCTTGGTGGTTCCGGCGTCCACCCCGTCCTGCAGCAGTTTGGGGTAGCTGCCGGCCAGCGGGTCGAGGGTGAAGGTGATGTTGGCGAGGGAACGGTTCAGCACGTCGGCCGGAAGAGCGGCCCCGGCGGATTCCTGCAGGGCCTCGTTGACCAGTGCCGCCTTCTCGTCGGCGGGTGCCGAGTTGAGCCATGCCACCGACTTGGCGTGCCCGGCCAGCAGCGCCTTGACGGTGTCCGGGTGGTCGGCGGCGAATTTCTGGTTCACGATCAGGATGGTGGTGGGGAACTCCCCAGGTTTGCCGGTGGCTGAGCCGTCCCACAGGTCCTTTTCGTCCACGAGGACCTTGGCTCCGGCCTGGAGCACCAGGCGTGACGCCCAGGGCTCAGGCAGCCACGCGCCGTCGAGCTTTCCGTCCTGGAACAGCTTGAGGGTCTGGGCGTTGTCTGTGGGGTTGATGGCCACGTCACCGCTGCCATCCACCCCGGTCTTGTACCCCTGGGAGGAGAGCCAGGCGCGCAGGGCGACGTCCTGGGTCCCGCCCAGCTGCGGCGTTGCCAGGGTCTTGCCCCGCAGATCCGCCGCGGAGGTGATGCCGGGCCTGACCACCAGCTGGGCGCCGCCCGCCGCGGCTCCGGCGAGCACGCGCACGGACTGGCCCTGGCTCTTGGCGAAGGAATTGATGGCCGGGTTCGGGCCGATGTAGGCCGCGTCGATGGCGCCGGCGTTCAGGGCTTCGATGGCTGCCGGTCCCGCG
This sequence comes from Arthrobacter sp. NicSoilC5, assembly GCF_019977395.1. Lineage (NCBI taxonomy): Bacteria > Bacillati > Actinomycetota > Actinomycetes > Micrococcales > Micrococcaceae > Arthrobacter > Arthrobacter sp. NicSoilC5. The sequence goes on from NZ_AP024660.1 coordinate 1,830,483, forward strand.
TTGAAGGTCTCTGTGCTGAGCTTGGTGCCGCCCAAGGCCTCCGCGAGGAACCCTTTTTTGACCCCGACCAGGGCGGGTGCGTGCGTGACGTTGCCGAAGTAGCCCAGTTTCAGCTCTGCGGCCGGAGTGGGCTCGGCGGCCTGCGCCCCGGTGTTGCGTGAGATGTTGGAGGCAACGATGGCCCCGACCGCGATCAGCAGGACCAGCCCTATGGCCAGGGCAGCCTCGACGGCGCGCCTGCGCGTTGGGACCGCGCTTTCGCCTGCCACGATGCGGGTCATCCCGGGCTTGGAACTAGTCATTGTTTCACCATAGGGAGTGGCCCAGACCCGTTCAACGAAGCGGAAACGGAGGGTCACGCACGTTCATCCAGCGTCATATTCCGCCGCACTGCTGCCCGGTTTCGCATAATCAGTTGCCTTTGACGTTGACCAACTGCCGCAGCTTGTGCCGCACCGTCACCAGGTCCGCGGCGTCCTGCATGACCTGGTCGATCGGCTTGTACGCAGCCGGGATCTCGTCGATGAAGGCCTCCGACGCCCGGAACTCAATGCCCTTCATGGCACGCTTCAGTTCCTCCAGGGTGAAGGCCTTCCGGGCTGCGTTCCGGGAGTATTCGCGTCCGGCCCCGTGCGGGGAGGAGTTCAATGACGCCGGGTTGCCACGGCCTTCGACGACATACGACGCCGTTCCCATGGATCCGGGGATGAGTCCGGGATCGCCGTGCGCGGCTTTGATGGCACCCTTGCGGGAGACCCAGACGGGCTTGCCGTAGTGCGTTTCCTGCTGCGTGAAGTTGTGGTGGCAGTTGATCCGTTCGCGTTCCCGGACCGGCCCGCCCACCCAGCGGCTGAACTGGGCAGCCACCCGGTCCATCATTTCCTCCCGGTTCAGCAGTGCGAAGTGCTGGGCCCACCGAAGCTCGGCGATGTACCGCTCGAACTGGGGCGTGCCCTCGTCCAGGTACGCGAGGTCCGGGTCGGGCAGGTATATCTGGTTCTTCCGGCTCACCTGCCGGGCCACTCCGATGTGGTGCTGGGCGATCCTGTTGCCGATCCCGCGCGAGCCCGAATGCAGGAAGAGCCACACGCCGTCGTCCTCATCCGCGGAGATTTCGATGAAGTGGTTCCCGGAGCCCAGGGACCCCAGCTGCAGCTCCCACTTGGGAACATACTGGGCCGGGTTGAACCCGGCGTTGGCGGCCCGCCGCGTCAGCTCCGCAATCCGGGGCTCAGCTGTGGGCAGCACCTGCCTGTTGTTGTGCCCGGCCGAGAGCGGGATGGCCCGCTCGATGTCCTCGCGCAGACGCTTCCTGTCCTTCGGCAGGTCCTTCACGGAGTACTGGGTGCGCACCGCGATCATGCCGCAGCCGATGTCCACGCCCACGGCCGCCGGGATGATGGCACGCAGGGTGGGGATGACGGAGCCCACGGTGGCTCCCTTGCCCAGGTGCGCGTCGGGCATCAGCGCCAGGTGGGGGTAGATGAACGGCAGGGCCGCCGTCATCACGGCTTGCGCGCGGGTCTTGTCATCCAGGATGGACGCCCAGTTGAGAAGCTTCGGGCTGATGGTTTCCATGTCCGCCTCCCGCCGCGGTGACCAGGACTAGGGTAAGTCCTAGGCTAAACCCGCGCTTCGAATGGAGATGCAGCAATGGTCAGTGTCCAGACGGATATCCACATCGACAGGCCGCGTGAGGAAGTCGCGGGCTTTGCGGCGAACCCGGAAAATGCGCCCCGGTGGTACGTCAACATCCACAAATCGCAGCGGCTGGACAGCCGTCCCCTCGGCCCCGGCTCGAAGGTGGCGTTCACTGCGAAGTTCCTGGGCCGGGAGCTCAACTACACCTACGAGTTCGTGGAGTACGTCCCCGGCCAGAGATTGGTGATGCGCACCGCCCAGGGCCCCTTCCCCATGCAGACCACCTACACATGGACGGACGACGACGGCGGGACGCGCATGACGCTCGGCAACAGCGGGAGCCCCTCGGGTTTCTCCCGCCTGGCCGGCCTGGTTATGGAACCAATGATCCGCCGGGAGACCCGGAAGGACCTGCAGAAACTCAAGGCAATCCTTGAAGGTGACAGCCGGCGCCGGCCACGCGCGTGCGAACCCCGATAGGGAACCTAGGCGGGGGCGGTGAGGCGGTGCCGCGGCGCGCGGGCGGCGGCCCGGGCAACCACCAGGCGGCGCAGGTTGAACCAGCAGAACAGCGCGAGCCCAAGGTACAGGGAAAGTTCCATCACTTCGCCATACTCGGAGATGCCGTAGTCAGGTGAGGGCCACACCAGCAGGCGGAAGAGGCGGTAGGCCGCCGCCAGCCCGAAGGCCGGCACCACGCACAGCGGCGGAACCAGCAGGTGTGCAGACTCCAGGTGCTTCCAGCGGCCGCGGACGGTGTTCCACACCAAGGGAGCACACGCGCCGTAAAGGCTTGCCAGCAGCATGGCTGCGGGTACCAGTTCCTGCACCCCGCCGATGTTGTGCACGGTGGTCTCGCCTTGGCGGTTGATCGCTTCCATTTCTTCCGGTGTCTGCCAGCCGAAGATGCGTTGTCCCCAGGAGATCTCCTCCCCGGCCAGGAACCAGACGCCGGCGGCGACCACGCCGTAAAGCAATGCCATGATCTTGTGCCCGGTTCTGGAGAGGCGGAAGGCCAGGAGGGGCAGGAAGATGCCTGCAGCCACCAGTGAGAAGAACTGGAGCCACTCGACCAGGGAGTCCTCATCAAGGAGCCAGATGAACAGTGGCGGGTGCAGGACGGTGGCCGCGGTTGCGAGGGCGATGCCCAACGGCAGCAAAGCGATGATCAGCGCTCGGCGCGGGCGAATTCCCCACTCGCGGGCGTCGCGTGCGAAGCGGATGGCGGCTTTGGTGTTCCACCGGTGGATGGCAGGCATCGTGTCCCCCTCAACGAACAGGCCGGAACCTGGAATCGCGGCACCGGCGAAGCGATCCCTGATCTTCCCATGCCACCCGCGGCCACGAAAGGTTCGGGGGGAACCTCTGCGGGTTATTGTGCGGATTACCGCAGGCCCTCGAAATCGCCGGAAACACCGCGGGGCCGCCGTAAAAATACGGCGGCCCCGCAGGGTTTCAGCGATCTGGGCGGAACTAGATGCTGTAACGCTCGTCCTCGTGGTCGCCCGGGTGGTCCTTGACCAGCCCCGCGGCGAGGGTGTTGCCATCGAGCGGGTCGATCACCAGGAACGCGCCCGTGCGGCGGTGGTGCAGGTAGTTCTCCAGCGGCAGCGGGGCGGCCAGGCGGAGCTGCGCGTGCCCGATGTCGTTGAGCTCCAGGCTGGAGGCACCCTCAAGCTTGAAGGTAGCCAGGTCCAGCTTGCCGGAGACGCTGCGGACCATCGCCTGGACGGTGCGGGTGCCGTGCTTGACCAGGACCTTCTGGCCCTCGCGGAGCGGCTTCGGGGACAGCCAGCACAGGGCGGCGTAGAGGTCGGCGGAGGCTTCGCGGACCGTTCCGGCGGCGGCGATCGTGTCACCGCGGGCGACGTCGAACTCGTCCGCCAGGCGGATGGCCACGGACTGCGGGGCGGCGGCTTCCTGCAGGGAGGAGCCGGCGAAGTCGATACCCACCACGGCGGTGGTCCGCGGCGACTGGCCCGGCGTCAGCACGGACACCTGGTCCCCCACCTTCACCGAACCTTCGGTGATCTGGCCGGCGTACGCGCGGTAGTCGCGGTACGCTTCCACGTCCAGGCCGGCGGCCACGGCATCCGGAGCCAGGGCACCCTGCGGCCGGATGACCAGCTGCACGGGGAAGCGGAAGCTTTCCAGGTGGCTTTCCAGCTCATCGGCGGCCGGGAGGGTTTCGAGGACCTCGAGCAGGGCCGGCCCGGTGTACCAGGGGGTGCGCTCCGAGCGGTCCACCACATTGTCGCCATCGAGCGCGGACACCGGGATGACCAGCAGGTCGCTGATGCCGTCCGAGCCCAGGCCCAGTTCGCGGCCCACCTGCTGCACGTCGGCTTCGATGTCGCGAAACACGGACTCGCTGAAGTCCACCAGGTCGATCTTGTTCACGGCCACGATCACGTGCGCCACGCGCAGCAGCTGCAGCACGGACAGGTGGCGGCGGGTCTGCTCCAGCACACCCTTGCGGGCGTCAATGAGGACGACGACGGCATCCGCAGTGGACGCGCCCGTCACCGTGTTCTTGGTGTACTGCACGTGCCCGGGGCAGTCGGCCAGGATGAAGCTGCGCTGGTCGGTGGCGAAGTAGCGGTAGGCCACGTCGATGGTGATGCCCTGTTCGCGCTCGGCGCGGAGACCGTCGGTCAGCAGGGCCAGGTCGATGCCGCCCTTGTCCCCGCCGAACCCGCGGTCCGCGGAGGTGCGGGCCACGGCGTCGAGCTGGTCAGCCAGGATGGCCTTCGAATCGTGGAGGAGGCGGCCCACCAACGTGGACTTGCCGTCGTCGACCGATCCTGCCGTGGCAAAGCGGAAGAGGGTGGTGGGCAGGGCTGTTTCCAGGTCCGCCGGGAGAACTGCTTCGGTGGTCATTAGAAGTACCCGTCCTTCTTGCGGTCTTCCATGGCGGCCTCGGAGATGCGGTCATCTGCGCGGGTGGCGCCACGTTCGGTCAGGGTGGAGGCGGCAACTTCGACCACGACGTCTGCCACGGTGAAGGCGTTGGACTCCACGGCACCGGTGCAGGACATGTCCCCCACGGTGCGGTAGCGGACGGTCTTGGTGATGACTTCCTCATCGGGGCGCGGCTGGGACACTTCGCCCACTGCGCGCCACATGCCGTCACGGGCGAAGACTTCGCGTTCGTGGGCGTAGTACAGGCCGGGCAGCTCGATGTTCTCGCGCTCGATGTACCGCCAGATGTCCAGCTCGGTCCAGTTGCTGATGGGGAACGCACGGACATGCTGGCCCACGGTGTGGCGGCCGTTGTAGAGGTTCCACAGCTCGGGGCGCTGGTTGCGCGGGTCCCACTGGCCGAACTCGTCGCGGAGGCTCAGGATGCGCTCCTTGGCGCGGGCCTTGTCTTCATCGCGGCGGCCGCCGCCGAACACGGCGTCGAACTTGTTCTGCTGGATGGCGTCCAGCAGCGGGACGGTCTGCAGTGGGTTGCGGGTGCCGTCGGCGCGCTCGGCGAGTTCGCCGCGGTCGATGAACTCCTGCACGGAGCCCACCACCAGCTTCAGGCCCAACCGCTCCACGGTCCGGTCACGGAAGTCGATGACCTCGGGGAAGTTGTGGCCGGTGTCCACGTGCAGCACGGGGAAGGGGACCTTACCCGGCCAGAAGGCCTTGGTTGCCAAGTGCAGCATCACCACGGAGTCCTTGCCGCCGGAGAACAGCAGCGCGGGCTTCTCGAATTCGGCAACAACCTCGCGGATGATGTGGATCGCTTCGGATTCGAGGGTGTCCAGGCTGGACAGGCGCGTGGATACGGCGGCGTCGGTCACCTGGGTCTCCTCGGTAAGTGAAGTGCTCATACGTGTAGTCCGCATTCTGTCTTGTCGGATCCTGCCCAGCGGCCGGCGCGGGGGTCTTCGCCGGGCGCCACCTTGCGGGTGCAGGGCTGGCAGCCAATGGAGGGGTACCCCTGGGAAAGCAGCGGGTTGACGGGCAAAAGGTTGTCGTCCGAGTACTGGACCAACTGGTCGAACGTCCACGCTGCCATGGGGTTGACCTTGACCAGGCCGTTCTTCTCATCCCAAGTGACCAGCGGCGTGTTGGTGCGGGTGGGGGCTTCGTCGCGGCGGACGCCGGTGAACCACAGTTCGTAGCCGGCGAGGGTCCGCTGCAGCGGGGCCACCTTGCGGAGGGCGCAGCACTGGGCGGCGTCACGGGCGAAGAGGTCCTTGCCCAGCAGCCGGTCCTGCTGCTCCACGGTGGTCTCCGGGAGGACGTCCACCACGTTGACGCGGAGGTTCGCGGCTACCTCGTCACGGGTGGCGTAGGTTTCCGGGAAGTGGTAGCCGGTCTCCAGGAACAGGACGTCGACGCCGGGCATCTGGTCAGCGACCAGGGCGGGCAGGACGGCGTCGGCCATGGAGCAGGCCACCGCCACGGCGGGCAGGTCGAAGTTGCGCTCCACCCAGGCGATGACGTCGCGGGCGGGGGCGTCCCAGCCGAGCTCGGCGGCGCCGGCCTCGGCCAGGGCCTTCAGCTCTTCCTGGGGCCGCTTGGCCGGTGCGGGTGCGAGATGCTTTGCCATTACTGGAGTGCCTCCTCATCTGCTGCGTGGGCCCATTCGGCGAAGGTCTGGCCTTCGGCGCGGTCGGCCACGAACCGGCGGACCACGCGCTCCACGTAGTCGGGCAGGTCGTTGACGTAAACCTTCAGGCCGCGGACGGTGCGTCCCAGCCCGGCTTCCTCGCGGTCATTGTTGGCCAGCCCGCCGCCCAGGTGGACCTGGAAACCCGGGGAGGGGTCGCCGTCGGGCGTTGGCAGCATCATGCCCTTGAGGCCGATGTCCGCGGTCTGGATGCGGGCGCAGGAGTTGGGGCAGCCGTTGATGTGCAGCGACAATGCCTGCGGCAGCTGGCCCGAGCCGGAGAGGTCCGCCAGGCGTCGCTCGAGTTCGGCGACGGCGGTGGCGGCCGTGTACTTGGTCTCGACGATGGCCAGCTTGCAGTATTCGATGCCGGTGCAGGCAATGGTGCCGCGTCGGAAGACCGACGGGCGGGCGGACAGGCCCAGGCCGTCCAGTTCGGCGATGAGCGGCTCCACCTGGTCCTTCTCGACGTCCAGCACCACGATCTTCTGGTGCGGGGTGGTGCGCAGCCGGTAGGAGCCGCGGGCCTCCAGGGTGTCCGCGAGCTTGACCAGGCCGGAACCGGAAAGGCGGCCTGCGATCGGGGTGGCGCCGATGAAGAACTTGCCGTCCTTCTGCTCGTGCACGCCCACGTGGTCGCCGGGGGTGGCGGGCTTGGGCGCGGCGGGGCCGTCGGCCAGCTTGTAGCCCAAGTATTCGTCCTCGAGGATCTGGCGGAACTTCTCCGGACCCCAGTCGGCCAGCAGGAACTTCAGGCGGGCCTTGGTGCGCATGCGGCGGTAGCCGTAGTCGCGGAAGATGCTGGTCACGCCCAGCCACACGTCCGCGGCCTGGTCCGGCTTCACGAACGCACCCAGGCGCTTGCCGAGCATCGGGTTGGTGGACAGCGCGCCGCCCACCCAGAGGTCGTAGCCGGCGCCGAGCTCGGGGTGTTCAATGCCCACGAACGCGCAGTCGTTGATCTCATGGACCACGTCCTGGCTGGGGTGGCCGGTGATCGCGGTCTTGTACTTGCGGGGCAGGTTGGACAGCAGCGGGTTGCCGATGAACCGCTCCCCCAGCTCGGCGATGAGCGGGGTGGGGTCGATGATCTCGTCCTTGGCGATGCCGGCCACGGGCGAACCCAGGATGACGCGGGGCACGTCGCCGCAGGCTTCAGTGGTGGACAAGCCCACGGACTCCAAGCGGTTCCAGATCTCCGGGATGTCTTCGACCCGGATCCAGTGCAGCTGGATGTTCTGGCGGTCGGTCAGGTCGGCTGAGTCCCGTGCGAAGTCCACGGAGATCTGGCCGATGACGCGCAACTGCTCGGTGGTGAGGGCACCGCCGTCAATGCGCACGCGCAGCATGAAGTACTTGTCTTCGAGCTCGTGCGGCTCCAGGGTGGCGGTCTTGCCGCCGTCGATCCCCTGCTTGCGCTGGGTATACAGGCCCCACCAGCGGAAACGGCCGTGCAGGTCCTGGCCGGGGATGGCGTCGAAGCCTTCCTTGGCGTAGATGGTCTCGATACGCTCGCGGACGTTTAGGCCGTCGTCTTCCTGCTTCCAGGTTTCGTTGGCATTCAGCGGCGTCTTGCCGTCCACTTTCCACTGGCCATGCGGCTTCGCAGCGGGGCGGGACGGGCGGGCGGGGCGCTTGGGGGCAGCGGAGTCCGCCGACGCTCCGGCTAGAGCTGTATCAGTCATGCATCGACTGTAGGGCGGCGCCGAATACCGTCACAAAGGCCCGGAAACGCTAAGTCACCTAGGGAAATATTTCGTCACGAAACGCTGAAGGGCCTTGAAGAACCCACCCTGCTGTGCATCGGCGGGAGCCTTGTCCGGGGCTTCGGCGGGGCCCGGTACGGGTGCTTCCGTGGGCGTTTCGTTCATGGCGGCTACGGCGGCGTCGTACCTGTCGAGCGCGATCTCCGCGAGTGTCGGGGATGGCAGCAGGGGCTGGGTCACGACGTCGGCACCCGCCTTCGCCAGCTGGTCGTGGAAGAAGCCCGGCGCCAGGAGATACGAGGCAATCACCACCCGGCCTCCGACGTCGACCGCTCCGGCGGACTCCCCCGCCCCGGCACCCCCGGCGAGCTCTTCGCGGAGCATGGCGACGGCGTCGGGCACCGACGGCTGGGCGGAGGCACCGTAGGCGGCCACCATCCGGTTGGACCGCAATGCCCGCAGCTGGCCCAGCAGCTCCTCGACGCTCACTGCGGCGTTTGGGTTGGATGAACCCGCCGCCGCCAGGACAATGACGTCATTGTCGGTAGTGCCGGCCTCCCGCAGCCGCTGGTCCAGCAGGGCCGCGAGGCGCGGGTCCGGTCCAAGCGGCGCTGCGGCGGCACTGCCCGGCCGGCTCTTCACGGCCCGGGCGATGTCAACCTTCACGTGGTAGCCAACGCTCAGCAGAAGCGGCACCACCACGGCAGCCTCCCCGTCCGGCAGGCCGGCCACCACATCCACCAGATCCGGCTGCTGGACATCCACATAGGCTTCCCGGACATCAAGGCCCGGCCGCAGTTCCGCGATGGCGGCGCGCAGGGCGTTGACCTCCGCGGCCCCCTGTGTGTTGGACGTCCCATGGGCACAGGCGATCATGATGGGGCTGTTCATAGGGGCTAGCGTAACGTTGGAGCCGCCCTGTCCGCCCTCTTTGAAATACCGGGACGCCCCATGACATTCGCCTTTGACAACTCCCCGGTCTGGCTGGACCTGCTGGGCGTGTTCTTCTTCGCGGTATCGGGCTCGCTGCTGGCGGCGCGGAAGCAGATCGACATTGTGGGATCCCTGCTTCTGGCCTCCCTGGTGGGCCTGGGCGGCGGTGTGATCCGCGATGTCATCCTTGTCATCGTTCCGGCGGCGTTCACCAACCCGGCGTATCTGGCGCCGCCGCTGCTGGCCACGGTGCTGGTGTTCTTCCTGTTCTCCAGCGTCCAGCGCTACACGTCGCTGCTGGTCCTGTTCGACGCCGCCGGCCTGGCCCTCTTCTGCATGACCGGCACGCTCAAGGCGCTGGCCACCGGCCTGAACCCGGTGGCATCGGTGCTGCTGGGGGTGACGACGGCGGTGGGCGGCGGCCTGCTCCGGGACATCACGGCCAACGAGGTACCCGAACTGTTCAACCCCAAGGACATCTACGCACTGCCGGCCTTCGTGGGATCCTCGCTGACGGCGGTGCTGTGGGTTCTTGGCGTGTTCAACGTGCTGACCGCGGCCGGCATTGCCGCCCTGGTTTTCACGTTCCGCGTCCTCGCCTGGCGCCGCTCCTGGCAGGCGCCGCTTGCCGTCCGCGGCTGGCAGCGCAGGGCAAGCGATTCAGGGCTGTGACGTTCGCTTCCATGTCATTTTGGGAGCGTCGCGATTAGCTAGGATATGAGCATGACTGACATGTTCCTCGAGAAGTTCCGCGCGCTTGTTCCAAAGTATCTCGAGGACGAATGGCAGGAAGCGGATGGCCTGACGCCCGAGGAGCTGGACAAGGCCCTCGCAGAGCACCAATTCGAGATTCCCCTGGTCCTGCGCGAGTTCTACCTTGCACTGGGCGGCTGCGAGGACCTCATGGAGGCCTACCACTACTTCTGGGACCCCGAAGAGCTCGAGGTCGACGATGAAGGCTTCCTCATGTTCCTCGAAGACGAAGAGGAAGCGTTCACCTGGGGCTTCCGGGTGGGCGACCTCAGCGTCCCGGACCCCATCGTCTACCGCCGCAACAATGCCCGCGGGCAGTGGAAGTCCGAGGAAGGCACCTTCTCCGAGTTCGTCTTCGACATGTTCGAGTGGGCGTTCGAGGACGAAGAGGAAGAGTAAGCCTCCCCGTCCGCCGTTGACGTAAATGCGTCACTTATGGACCGGACCTTCAGCTGTGCCCCTGCGTTTGCAGGGGCACTCGCCGGTTAACAGCCCATAAATCACGCAAACAGGTCGCCAAGCCCGCTGTTCGTCGGCCTCCGCCACACCCGCAGCACCGCCTGAACCTCCGCGACCATGGCCTGGGGCCGGTGGACAACGTCCTCATAGTAGTAGCGCAACACCAGGTAGCCCCCAACTATGCTCCGGTTGTTGCGCCGCTGGTCCCGCTTGATGGACTTCGGCTCGAAATGCGTTGAGCCATCCGTCTCCACCACCAGGCACTCCTCGACCAGGAAATCCACCTCTCCAACTCCGGCAATGTAGACATGCCGCCGAACCCGTAATCCGGCCCGCGCGAAATGGACATTTGCGAGTACCTCCAGCACGGAGTCCGCGCGGGGAATCACCAGGTCCAGCACCGCCCTGGCGCGCCCGTTGCGGCGTCCCTGGCAGCGCGCGTAGAGGAAATCGAGCGAGATATCACCGGCGCCCACAGCCGACTGCACCATCACCAGCGCCTCCAGCTCCGGCAGGCAGTGCACGGCATGAACAAGCACATCGGCGAGCCCCAGCACGGGCAGCCAGGGATGCCGCGGATGATTGGGCCGGCCGTGGTCGACGACTCCGGACGTATGGGTGGGGTGGCTCCGGCTTAAGTGCAAGCCTGTTGGGCCGTTGAGAGTCCACAGCCGGTAGATGGGGGCGGCGGACAAACACGTGAGCCGCCCGCCGGCTGCCAGAGCCCCTGCCACCCGTCCGTCGCCGGGCAGCGCGTAGACACCGCGCCCGGTTCTGACCACAACGCCCAGCACCACAGCCTGTCCCACCCGGGTCCGCGTGAAGCCCGCCCTTTGCAGTTCAAGAGAGCGGGCTGCTCCCCCGTGCCTGGCCAGGTAGTTGCAGATGTCCATCCCTCATCGTGTCCGTGCGCAGCCCGCGACGAACCAGAGGATTCTGTCCATGTGGATAACGCCCCCAGAGTCGTTGACGCAATTGCGTGATTTCTGGGCTGCGCAGGCGGTCTGTCCCCCGTGCTGAAGGGATGCGGAGCTGCGTGGCCAGCTATAAATCACGCAATTGAGCGAGGACGCAGCCACAGCCGGCGGAGCTCCCCAAAACTCTTTGACACAAACAGTTACAGAGGACTTGCGTCTTATGACAAACCTGTCATAAGCTATTCACGGATCCGCTAAACGCCTCCGGCGGGTCTGATGCGAACGGAGAGATAGCCCCGGTTCACAGCAGCTTCGGTTGTTGAGGACCGGGGCTATCCCGTTAAGCCCGGCTGCCCCGGCCGGATCGGCACAACGAAGAAGCCCGGCACCTCCGCAGCTGGATCAACCAGAGGTCCCGGGCTCCTAACGAACAGTAATCAGCTGGCGCGGTCCACCACAGCCAGCGCGAAGTTGGACAGCGACTCCTTAACCACGCCCTCCGGCAGCGGAGCGAGGGAATCAATGGCTTCCTTGGCCCACTGCCGTGCCACCACCCAGGACTCGGCGGTGACAGGGTGCTCGCGCAGTCCGGCCACGGCGGCAGCCAGCGCCTCGTCGGAGGACAGGTCGCCGTCAATCAGCTTCAGGAGGTCGACGGCGGACTGGTCGCCATCAACGGCAGCCTTGCGCAGGAGCAGCACCGGCAGCGTGGGAACCCCTTCGCGCAGGTCCGTTCCCGGGGACTTGCCGGACTTCACCTTCACTCCGGTGACATCGATGACGTCGTCGGCGAGCTGGAAGGCTACGCCCACCTTTTCGCCGTACTCCACCAGGACGTCCTCGTACGCCTCGTCGGCGCCGGAGAAGATGGCACCGAACTGGCCGGAGGCGGCCACCAGCGAGCCGGTCTTGTCCGCGATGACGGAGAGGTAGTGCGCCACCGGGTCCTCGTCCGGCCGCGGGCCCACGGTCTCGTGCAGCTGGCCCAGGCACAGCCGTTCGAAGGTGCGCGCCTGGATGCCCAGCGCGCGGCCTCCGAGCTCGGACACCAGGATGGAGGCCCGGGCAAAAATCAGATCCCCGGTCAGGACGGCGACGGAGTTGCCCCACACTTCGTGCGCCGTGGGGGCGCCGCGGCGGAAGGGAGCCGAGTCCATGACGTCGTCGTGGTACAGGGTTGCCAGGTGCGTCAGTTCCACCACGACGGCGGCCTGCACCACGGCGGGCAGGGACGCGTCACCGAGGTGGGCACAGAGCAGGGTCAGCAGCGGACGGATCCGCTTGCCGCCGGCTTCCACCAGGTGGCGCGACGTCGCGTCAGCGAGGGGATCCGAGTTGGCGATGGCTTCGCGGAGCTTCTTCTCCACCTTGGCCAGGTTGTTGGTGATGGCCGGGCCCAGCTCGGCGTCCCCCGCGATGGCCGCAAAGCCTGCAGGGAGCTGAAGTCCCGTGGCGATGGCGGTGGTGTTGAGGCTGGGTTCGGAGTCCGGCAGGCCGTGCCCGGCGTGCGTCCAGCTATGGTCTGCGGAGTTGGTCACGGGTTAACCCTAACTTTTTGTTGCGGATACCGCTGGTTCGGAGCTGACGGGGTATTGGATGTGGCCGGAACCAGTGATTCCAGGACGCGGATCACCCGGTCCTCGAAGCCCTTCGCGGCGGGATCTGTGAGGTTGGCAAGGAGCCGGACCACGAACCGCATCAGCACCGGGATGGGCATGCCCGTGCGGAGTGCGAGCTTCATGACGGCAGGCTTCCCGATCAGCGCGGCGAAGGCCCGCCCAAGCGTGAAGTGCGAGCCCCACTGGTTCCGCACATGGTCCGCGTACCGCGCAAGGTGCCCATCGGCGTCGTACGTTCCGCCTGAAGCAGCCGTGCGTGAGGAGGCGTCGATGATGAACTCGGCGGCGAAGCGCGCGGACTCCATGGCGTAGGAGATGCCCTCGCCGTTGAAGGGCGAGACCATGCCGCCGGCGTCGCCCAGCAGGAGCAGGCCGGGCGAGTAGTGCGGGGTGCGGTTGAAGCCCATGGGGAGGGCGGCGCCGCGGATTTCGCCCACCTGGTTCTCCGGCGTGAAGCCCCAGTCGGCGGGCATCCCGGCGGTCCATTCGCGGAGGACCTGCTTGTAATCGAGCTTGCCGAATTCCTTGGAGGAGTTCAGGATGCCCAGGCCCACGTTGGAGGTCCCGTCGCCCACGCCGAACACCCAGCCGTAGCCGGGCAGCAGCTTGCCGTCGCGGCCGGGGAGTTCCAGCCAGCCTTCCATCCAGTCGTCGTCGGTGCGCGGGGAGGTGAAGTAGGTGCGGACGGCGACGCCCAGCGGGCGGTCGTCCCGCTTCTGGATCCCGAGGGACACGGCGGTGCGGGTAGAGTTGCCGTCGGCAGCGAGGACGACGTCGGCACTGAACTCGCGCGTCTCCCCCGTCTTGCGTCCGGACTCGTCCAGGAGCGCTGCGCGGACGCCCGTGACCCGGCCGGCGTCGTCCCGCAGGGCCTCGGTGACGCTGTGCCGCTCGAGGATGGTGGCCCCCGCGGCCTCCGCGTGCCGCGCCAGTTCCTCGTCGAAGCCCAGGCGCGTGCGGATCAGCCCGTACTGCGGAAAGTCTGACACCTCGGGCCAGGGCAGCTCGATGGTGCGGCCGCCGGCGATCAGGCGGAGGCCCTTGTTCCGGCGCCAGCCATCGTTCTCCGGGTGCGGCAGGCCGAGCTTCTGGATCTCCCGGACGGCACGTGGTGTCAGCCCGTCACCGCAGACCTTCTCGCGCGGGAACTGCGTCTTTTCCAGGACTGTGACGTCGAGGCCGGCCTTGGCCAGGTAGTACGCGGCGGTGGATCCGGCCGGACCGGCGCCGACAATCAGTACCTTCACAGGTCAGCGAACGGTGTTGCGGCGCAGCTTGGCCACCGGGCCCTTGTGCGCAGCGATGGCGGCAGCAGCGCCGTCGGGCGAGGAATCGGCAGGCTTGAACGCGCGGTGCACGGCCACGATGCCGCCGGTGAGGTTGCGGTAGGTGACCTTCTCCCAGCCGCTCTCCTGCAGCCATGCGGCCAAGTGGTCCTGGTCCGGCCAGGCGCGGATGGATTCGGCGAGGTAGACGTATGCGTCCGGGTTGGACGCGACCTTGACGGCGATGGCCGGCAGGGCGCGCATCAGGTATTCGGTGTACATGGTGCGCCACAGCGGAACCACCGGCTGTGAGAACTCGGCGATGACCAGGCGGCCGCCGGGCTTGGTGACGCGAAGCATCTCGGCCAGCGCCTTCTTGGGCTCGTTCACGTTCCGCAGCCCGAAGGAGATGGTGGTGGCGTCAAACGTGTTTTCGGCGAACGGCAGGTTGGTGGCGTCACCGGCAATGAAGTCGATGTCAGGGCGGCGGCGCTTGCCCACCTTGAGCATGCCCAGGGAGAAATCGCAGGCCACCACGTCTATGCCGGCGTCGGCATACGGTTCGCTGGAGGTACCGGTTCCGGCCGCGAGGTCCAGGACCCGCTGGCCCTTGGAGACTTCCATGGCATCCACCACGATCTTCCGCCAGCGGCGGGTCTGCCCCATGGAGAGGACATCGTTGACGACGTCGTATTTAGGTGCGACGTCGTCAAACATCGTGGCTACTTCGTCCGGACGCTTATCCAAGGATGCTCGGTTCACCATGACATTGTCTCAAATGTTCCTGACGGTGCTGACCAGTACGGATTCGACGTGGCCAGGGGCGGAAAGTTACTGCGAAGTACTGTGAATTACTGTCGGGGGTACTGTTGATCCATCATGACGAGCACGTTCCGCACCCTGACGGTCCCCCTGGATGGCAAAGCATTCCCCGGGGGACTGCCTTCGTTTCTGGTCCGTGACGATGTCCTCTGCTGGACCCGCCGCGAAGCCGGGCTGGCCGGTTTCGGCGAGATCGCACGCTTCACCGCCACGGGGCCGGACCGGTTCCTTGAGGCGGACATCTGGTGGCGGCACCTGGTCCTGGAAGCCGAGGTGGCGGATTCCGTGGAGTTGCCCGGCACCGGTCCCGTGGCTTTTGGTTCCTTTGCTTTCTCCAAGACGTCAGCCCACGAGTCACGGCTGATCGTGCCGGAGATCGTGGTGGGCGTGCGGGACAACCAGGCATGGCTCACCCAGCTGACGTTCGACGGCGGCCCGCTCACCGAAGAGACGGCCCTCGCCGCGCTGGACCGCTGGCTCGGCGGCGGTTCCGACGCTGCCTCCGCCACGGAAGGCACGACGCCGGCAGCGGACCCAGCCGGGGACGCGTCGGTTGGTGACGTGCCCGGCCAGGCGCGCGGCGCCGTCGTCCGCCCCCTCCCGCTGGCTGCCGGCGCAACGCTGCACACCGGCTCGCTCAGCGAGGAAGCCTGGATGGAGGCCGTGGCCGCCGGTGTTGCCGAAATCCGCACGGGCGCACTGGAAAAGCTGGTGCTGGCCCGGGACGTCGTGGCAACTATTCCTTCCGGCGTACATGCCGCAGACGTGCTCCGCGAGCTCGCCGCCAGGTACCGGGAATGCTGGACCTATGGCGTGGACGGCCTGGTAGGGGCCACGCCCGAGATGCTGATCCAGGTGGAGGGTCGGACCGCCCAGGCCCGTGTGCTGGCCGGCACCCTGGACCGCCGCGATGCGCACGGCGAGGACGGCCCGCCGATGGACTACGCCACACGCGTCCTGGCCGGCTCGGAGAAGCAACGGCATGAGCATGAGATCGCCATCCAGTCGCTGACCAAGCAGCTGGCGCCGTTCTCCGAGGCGATGAATGCCCATGACGAACCCTTCATCCTGGAGCTGCCCAACGTCTGGCACCTGGCCTCCGACGTCAAGGCCGAGCTCACCGAGGTGGAAGGCCACGTGCCCACCTGCCTGGCCCTGATCAACGCGCTGCACCCCACCGCCGCGGTCTGCGGGACGCCCACACTGGTGGCCGGTGAACTGATCCGCAAGCTGGAGCACCTGGACCGTGGGCCGTACGCCGGGCCGGTGGGCTGGCTGGACGCGGCCGGCAACGGAGAGTGGGGCATCGCCCTGCGCGGCGCGGTCATCGAGTCCCCCGAAACCGTGCGGCTGTATGCCGGCTGCGGCATTGTTGACGGCTCGCAGCCGGAGGCCGAACTTGCCGAGACCTGGGCCAAATTCCGGCCGATGCTGGAGTCCCTGGGCATCAAGAGCTGACGTTCTTTTTGCGCCCTCCTGGGTAAGGAGTCTGGGATGACAGACGACTGCTGCTCTGGAAGGCTTGATTTTGTCACCGTTACAGTTATCCAATAGTGAAACTTAGTTGCGTGTGACGTACCTCTCTTGTTGAGCGTTACACTATAAGCCGCGTTAGTACCTCATAGCCCCTGCAACAAAAGGTAAGAAATGCAGACTCCCCGTACCCTCCTGGGCACTTCCAAGCTGACCGCCGCCACTATGATCGCCATCAGCGCCCTGGCCCTCTCAGCATGCACCAACGCCTCGGAAACGGGTCCCTCCAGCGCGGCCACCTCCTCGGGCAGCGCCAGCGCCAGCTTTGATCCCACCACCGTCAAGAAGGACGACGCCCTGGCCGCCATGGTCCCGGACGCCATCAAGTCCAAGGGCACCATCACGGTCGGCTCCGACACCAGCTACGCCCCCGCCGAATTCCTCGGTACGGACGGCCAGACACCCGTCGGCTACGACGTGGACATCGCCAAGGCCATCGGCGCCACCCTGGGACTCAAGGTCCAGGTCCAGACCGCAGAGTTCACCGGCATCCTTCCGGCCCTCGGCCCCAAGTACGATCTGGGCATCTCCTCGTTCACCATCAACCCGGAGCGTTTGGGCGCAGTGAACATGGTCAGCTACTTCAACGCAGGCACCGCCTGGGCCGTGAAGAAGGGCAACCCCAACAAGTTCTCCCTGGACGACGTGTGCGGCAAGTCCATCGGTGTGCAGACCGGCACCGTCCAGGAAGATCCCGACCTGGCCGACCGCAACAAGAAGTGTGTTGCTGACGGCAAGAAGCCCATCGACATCGTCACCCTGAAGAACCAGACGGATGTCACCACCCGCCTGGTGAACGGCAGCATAGACGCCATGGCTGCCGACTCCCCCATCATCGGCTACGCCCTGACCCAGACCAACGGCCAGCTGGAGAAGCTGGGCGACGTCTACGACTCCGCTCCGCAGGGCATCGCCGTGGCCAAGGCTGACACCGCCTGGGCAGAGGTCATCCAGAAGACCGTCACCAAGCTGATGGAAGACGGCTCCTACAAGAAGATCCTGGACGGCTGGGGCAACTCTGAAGGCGCCATCACCAAGTCCGAAGTCAACCCGGCGGTCAAGTCTTGAGTTTTCGCGCTACCGACGACAAGTCAGGTGTGCACATGGACGGCCAGCATAAGGACGACGCACCGGTACTGAACAAAGCCGTGCCGGTGCGGCACCCGGGCCGATGGATCAGCGCGTTCATCATCCTGGCGCTGGTCGTTCTGTTCCTGCAGAGCCTGTTTACCAACCCCAACTTCCGCTGGGATGTGGTGGGCACCTACATCCTGGACGTCAAGGTGGTCCAGGGCGTGGGCTGGACGCTTCTGCTGACGGTCACCTCCATGGTCCTGGCCATCGTCCTGGCCATCCTGCTGGCGTTCATGCGCCAGTCTGACAACCCTGTGTTCCGCTGGTCCAGCTGGGTGTGGGTGTGGTTCTTCCGTGGAACACCCGTCTACACCCAGCTGGTGCTGTGGGGCCTGATTTCGGTTCTGTACCCCAAGATCAGCGCGGGCGTGCCGTTCGGACCCGAGCTCTTCAGCCTGGACACCGCGGCAGTCATCAACGCCACCGTGGCAGCCATCCTCGGCCTCGGCCTGAACGAATCGGCCTACCTCGCGGAAATTTTCCGCGCGGGCCTGAAGTCCGTTGACCGCGGGCAGATGGAGGCGGCCGAGGCATTGGGCATGGGCAAGACGAAGATCATGTGGCGGATCATCCTGCCGCAGGCCATGCGCGTCATTGTTCCGCCCACGGGCAACGAAACCATCGGCATGCTGAAGACCACCTCGCTGGTCCTGGCCGTGCCGTTCACCTTGGACCTCACCTTCGCCACCAACGCCCTGGCCAACCGGACCTACCTCCCGGTTCCGTTGCTGATCGTGGCCGCCATTTGGTACCTGGTGATCACCAGCATCCTGATGGTGGGACAGCACTACATTGAGGCGTACTACGGCAAGGGCGTCGACAATCTCGCGCCGGCGGGCAAGCCAGTGGCCAAGTCGGCCCGCGTGGCCCTGAGCCAGAACGGCGGACGGTCAATAGAAACGGACTTCCCCGAGGAGAGTGCACGATGACCGTCACAGCAGAGAAGCCGCTGGTCAAGATCGAGGGCCTCCACAAGTACTACGGGCACCACCATGTACTCCGGGGCATCGACATGACCGTCAACCAGGGCGAAGTGTCGGTGGTGATCGGGCCGTCGGGTTCCGGCAAGTCCACCATGCTGCGCTGCGTGAACCTTCTGGAAAGCATCAGCGCCGGCCGGATCTCCGTGGGTGGCCAGCTGATCGGCTACCGCGAGGTCAACGGCAAGCTCCACGACCTCAAGACCAAGGAAATCGCCGCCCAGCGCCGCGAAATCGGCATGGTGTTCCAGCGGTTTAACCTGTTCCCTCACAAGACCGCGCTGCAGAACGTCATGGAAGCGCCGGTGCACGTGAAGGGCCAGTCCAAGGCTGCCGCCCAGAAGCGTGCGCTGGAACTGCTGGACCGCGTAGGGCTGGCGGACCGTTCCGGCCACTACCCCTCCCAGCTCTCCGGTGGCCAGCAGCAGCGCGTAGCCATCGCCCGGGCCCTGGCCATGGACCCGGAACTCATGCTGTTCGACGAGCCCACGTCCGCCCTGGACCCGGAGCTGGTGGGCGATGTCCTGAACGTGATGAAGGACCTGGCCAAGTCCGGCATGACCATGATCGTGGTGACCCACGAGATCGGCTTCGCCCGCGAAGTGGGTGACACGCTGACCTTCATGGACGGGGGTGTGGTGGTGGAATCGGGCGATCCCCGCGAGATCATCGCCAACCCGCAGCATGCGCGCACCAAGGAGTTCCTGGGCCGCGTGCTCTGACACGGTTCCTCACTTTCGACACGCAAATGCCCTGTCGCCGCCGGTATTCCGGCAGCGGCAGGGCATTTCCGCGTCGTGGGGTAATGTGCGCGTCGGCAGCTACTGCCCGGAGAGCACTGCCTCCACGGCGGCAGAAACTGCTTCCTTGATCCGGGCGTGGAGCTCCCGCAGCGCCCGGCGGTCCGTGCGGACCTCCACGATGCTGCGCCCGTGCACAGGCCGGCCCAGCGCCTCGGCGAGTCCCGCCGTCGTACTGACCCGGGAATGTCCGACGCCGTACGCTGCGGCGAGTGCCGCGATGTCCACCGAGTGCGGGGTGCCGAAGAGGCGCTCGACGGCGTCTCCGTAGCGGCCGCCTTCCTCCACTCCCCCGTGCTCGAGCAGGCTGAAGATGGCGCCGCCGGAATCATTCAGGACCACGATCCGCAGGTCCGGCTGTTCTTCGCCGGCGCCGAGGAGGAGGCCGCCGGCGTCATGCAGGAAGGTCACGTCGCCCAGCAGGACGGTGGTCTGCTGGCGGCCGCCGAGGGCGATACCGGTGGCGGTGGAGATGGTGCCGTCGATGCCGGCCAGGCCCCGGTTGGCGTACACGATGGCGGCTGGATCCGCGGCGGGAAGGCCGGCGAGGTCAACGTCGCGGATGCCGTTGGAGGAACCGAGCAGCAGCTGGCCGCGTGAGTGCTTCCAGACCAGCGCCGCCACGGACGGTCCGTTGGCGGCGGCCTCCGCGGACACCACCCGGTCCAGCGAGTGCTGCGCGGCCGATCCGGCAAGCAACCATGTGTCCAGCCAGGTGGAGCTGCCGCGGCCGGCGAATTCGGCCAGGTCCGCCAGGTTTTCCAGCGGTAGCTCGGTGCGGCGCCCGGGCTCGTACCAGGCCACCGGAACCGGCTGGTACAGGGCGGATTCGACGTCGGCACTGGCGAGCAGCGCGGCCACCGGACGGGACAGCGTGGGCCGGCCGAACAGCACCACGCGTTCGATCGGTTGCCCGGAACCGGCCCGGAAGTGCTCCAGCAGCAGCCGGTACGGGCCCACGGCGTTGGGGCCGAACCGGGAGTTGGAGGAGGGCTCGGCCAGCAGCGGCAGGTTGTGGGCGCGGGCAAATGCTTCGGCCACGGGACCGGCGTCGTGCCCTGCCAGCACCACGGTCCGCCGCTCCGGCAGCGTGTCCGGCGCCGCCGGCAGGTTCATGACCAGGGGCTCGGATCCCACCCGGTAGCGCTGCCGCTCCACGGCGTCGGGCAGCCGGTCCCCGGGGGCCGGAACCAGCGGGTCGCGGAACGCGAGGTTGAGCTGGACCGGGCCCGGCGGAAGGTCCGGGAATGCGCCGGTGGTTGCGGAGAGTCCGGTCTGGATGGCCCGCTCGGGGTTGCTGCCGGCGGGAACATCGGCGGCGAACCGGACGTGCTCTCCAAAAAGGTCCTGCTGCACCGTGGTCTGGTTGGCCCCCGTTCCGCGCAGCTCATCGGGCCGGTCTGCTGACAGGACGATCAGCGGGACGGCGGCGTGGTTGGCTTCCATCACCGCGGGCATGAGGTTTCCGACGGCGGTTCCGGACGTGGTGAGGACGGCTGCGGGCGAGCCGCTGGACAGGGCCAGGCCCAGCGCGGTAAAGCCTGCGGAACGCTCATCGATGCGGACCAGCAGCTCCACCCGGCCCGCGGCGGAGGCTTCGGCGAGGGCGTATGCCATTGGCGCCGACCGCGAACCCGGCGATACCACCACGTGCCGCACGCCGCCGTCGAGCAGGACGTCGACGGCGATCCTCGCCGCAGCGAGCGCACTCAGCTCAGCGTCGGGGGCGTCAGGGCTGCCCAGCCCGGGGGTGTCCGGAGTTGGTTCGTTCAACGAAGTCACCAACCCAGTTTGCCACCCTCCAACGCCCCATCACCTCATGCCCCAATCCACCACACGCCCCATCACCTCCAGCCCCAATCCACCACACGCCCCATCACCTCCAGCCCCAATCCACCACACGCCCCATCACCTCCTGCCCTGATAGGCCCGAAAGGTGATGGGGCGTTCCCGAAAAGGGGGCTAAAGGTGATGGGGCGTTCCCAAAAAGGGGGCTAGAGGTGATGGGGCGTCGGGAGAGCGGAAGCTCACACGAGTTAGGTAAACTTCACCCAAGCAAGAGATCCCAGCATCCGAAGGACGACCATGAAGCGCAAGGCCACCGCCCTCGACGTCGCCAAGCTGGCGGGCGTTTCGCGCAGTGCCGTGTCGCTGGTGCTGAACGGCCGCGGCGACGGAAACGTGGCCCTGGAAAGCCAGCAGCGGATCCGGGAAGCGGCGGCAGCGCTCAACTACTCCCCCAACAAGATCGCCCTGAGCCTGCGCAACCAGCAGTCGCGGGTCATTGGCATCGTGTCCGACCAGGTGGTCACCAGCCCGTTCGACGGCAACATCATTGCCGGCGCGGATGCGGTGGCCCGGGAACACGGCTTCGTGACCGTGGTGATGGACACCGAGCTGGACGAATCCCGCGACGAGAGCGCCGTGGAAACCCTGCTGGACCGCCAGGTGGACGGCCTCATGTATGTGACCGTGGGCCTGCGGCCGCTGCACGTGCCCGCAAACATGGCCCGCGTCCCGTCGATCCTTGCCAACTGCTTCGATGACCGGCCGGAGGCAGGGCTTCCGGCCGTGATTCCTGACGAAGTGCGCGGCGGCCGGGAAGCCGCGGAGCACGTAATGTCGCTGGGCCACCGGGACATCGCATTCCTCGCCGGCGACTCCCTGACGCCCGCGGCGCCCCGCCGGATCGAGGGCTACCGGGCGGCCTTCAGCGGCGCGGGGATGCCCGTCAACGAGGACCGCGTCATCCAGGTGGGCTGGGACATCGACGCCGGCTTCCACGGCGCCATGAAACTCCTCGAAGGCGTGGAACCGGCCGCCCGGCCCACGGCCATCCTGTGCGCCAACGACCGCCTGGCCATCGGTGTGGTGCTGGCCTGCTACCGGCTGGGCCTGAGCGTCCCGCAGGACGTGTCCGTCATGGGGTACGACGACGAATTCCGCATCGCGAAGGCCATGGTCCCGGCGCTGAGCACCATGGCCCTGCCGCTCCGGGAGATGGGAGCCGCCGCCATGGCGTCGCTGCTCGCCGAGGTGGGGTCGGCACCGGAGGGAACGTCCGACGACGGCGGCCCGGCTGCCGCCGCCGTCTCCGGCACCGCGGGGGAAACGATGGTTCCCTGCCGGTTGGTGGTCAGGGAATCCACCGGCCCGGTCCCGGCCGGACGCTGACCACGCCGCGGCCGGGACCCGCCGGGCCGGTTTGGAGCGGGCTACGCGGGCCTGGCCAGGTTCCAGACGTCCGCCGTCGCCCCTGCGGGAAGGCTCAGTTGCCACTCCTCCCCCACAGCCGGGTAAGCACGCAGCGTGGTTGCCACCGACCCGGAACGGTACACCTCCACCAGGGAGGCATCCACGAACATTCGCAGCTCCTCCCCCGCGTCGACGCTGCCGCTGAAGACCACCTGCCGGCTTCCGTTCCCCACCAGGAGCAGCTCCACAGCACCGCCCATTCCTGCGGTGACCACGGCCTGGGCGAAAGCAGGCAACCGCACCGTCCCGGATGCCTGGCCGGCGAGCAGCTCTCCGCGGTAGGCATCGACCTCCGGGGCCGGGCGCACCGCCAGGGCGCCGTCCACAATCGACAGCTCGCGCGGGAAGGTCAGGACTCCGGCCCACCCGGCGGCGTCGATCTCTTCCTGGCTGCGGCCGCGGCGCCCGTCCCGCCCCGGGCCTTCGTTGGCCCATCCCCACAGCAGGGCCCGGTTTTCCAGGGACACCACCTGCGGAGCGTAGAAGTCGCGGCCCAGATCGGACTTTCCGCCGGTCCGCGGCGTGAAGACGGGCAGCCCGGTGGCGGGGTCTTCGGCCAGCGATCCGATCAGGTGGCCCACCCCGTTGGCGTGTTCGTGTGAGTCGCCGGCGAGCCAGAGGGAGAACATCATCAACCAGGTGCCCCCGCCAGGGGCATCGTTGTCGGGCACCTGCACCAGCTGCGGGCATTCCCAGATCTCGGCCGGGGTGAACGTAGCGGCAACCGGGTTCTCCGAGGTCAGCCAGATGCCCTGGTACTTCCAGTCGGCCAGGTCGTCCACGGTGTAGAGCAGCAGGGCGGCGTGCCCGTTGGCCAGTCCGGCGCCCTGCATGGCGTACCGCTTGCCGTTGAAGCGGAAAATGAACGGGTCCCGCACGGCGGTGACCTGTCCGTCGGCGGGCATGGTGGCGGCCACGTGGCCTGCCTGCTCCCAGTGGATAAGGTCCTCCGAGCCGCGGGCGATGACCACCTGTGAGTGGCCCCCGTCGCCGCGGACGCCGGAGTACGCAGCGGTGGGAACACCGTCGTCGTCCGTGACCACCCCGGTCCAGCAGCCGTACTCGTCGGGGCCGCCGTCCTGCGGGCGAAGCGCCACGGGGTGCTCCTCCCAGCGGACCAGGTCCGCCGAGCTCACATGTCCCCAGGCGATCCGGTGGTGCCGGGCCGAGTCCGGGTTGTACTGGAAGAAGACGTGGTACCGGCCATTGACGAAGCTGATGCCGTTGGGGTCGTTGATCCAGCCCTGACCGGGGCGCGGGTGGAAGCGGGGGAAGGCGGGGTCGGGGTGGGCGGCGGCAACGTCGTCGAAGGTGACGGTGCCGGGGTGGACGGCGGCGAGGTCCGGGGAGGTCATGGAACGGCCTTTCGGGCTGGAGGGAAGGAGGTTTACTTGCCGGTTCCGGCCGTGAGGCCGTCCTGCAGGGCGCGTTGGCCGAAGATGAAGACCACCAGCGCGGGGATCATGGACAGGACTACGCCCGCCAGGACCACCGAGATGCTGCCGGTGCCCAGGTTTCCCTGAAGCGACACGAGACCCAAGGGAAGCGTGAAGTTCTGTTCGGAAATGGTGAGGATGAGCGGGCGGAAGAACTCGTTCCAGTGGAAGTTGAACGCGAGGATTCCCACGATCGCCATGCCGGGCATCGCCAGCGGCGCGTACACGGAACGGAATGTCCGCCACGGGC
Source organism: Arthrobacter sp. NicSoilC5 (assembly GCF_019977395.1). NCBI lineage: Bacteria > Bacillati > Actinomycetota > Actinomycetes > Micrococcales > Micrococcaceae > Arthrobacter > Arthrobacter sp. NicSoilC5. Next base: position 1,854,595 of record NZ_AP024660.1, read on the forward strand.
TGGCGCCGTCGATCGAGGCGGCTTCGGCGAGTTCGGCCGGCAGCCCCATGAAGTACTGGCGCATCAGGAACGTGCCGAATGCCGTCGGGATGGCGGGGAGGATCAGGGCGAGCAGGGTGTCGGACAGGCCCATGCCGCGGATCAGCATGAAGACGGGGACGATCGTCACCTGCACGGGTACCATCATCGTGGCCAGCACGATCGAGAACAGCGCCCCGCGTCCGCGGAATTTCAGGTGCGCGAACGCGTAGCCGGCCAAGGCGGCGGAGACCATCTGGCCCACCGCGATTATTCCGGTGACCAGGGCGCTGTTGAGGACCAGCAGGAAGATATTCAGCTGCTTGAATACCTCCCCGTACGAGGTGAAGTCCGGGTTCCAGGGTATGAACGACGGCGGCAGCTTGAACGATTCCGACGGCGACCGCAGCGACGTGGACAGCGTCCAGAGCACCGGACCGAGCGTGAGGGCGGCCGCGAGCAGCAGCAGGAGGGTCCGGACGGCGAAGCTCCAGTTGAACTTCTTCCGGTTGGGCGTGGTGACGGGGAGGCCTTGGGAGAGCCGGGGTGAATGTCCGGCCAGGCCGTGGTCAGTTGTGGTTGTCATGGCTGGCCTTACTGGTAGAAGACGAATCGTTTGCTGAGCCGGAACTGTGCGGCCGTGATGGCCATGATGATCAGCGTGAGCAGCACGCCGATCGCGGACGCCTGGCCGAATTCGAGCCGCTGGAACGCCGATTCGAAAATCACCATGACGGCGGTGCGGGTGGAGTCGCCGGGACCGCCGCGGGTCAGGACGTAGGGCTGGTCGAAGACCTGCAGGGCGCTGATGATGGCCATGACGGAGGCGACGAGGGTGGTGGGGCTCAGCAGCGGCAACGTCACGTGGAGGTGCTTGCGCCAGCCGGTGGCGCCGTCGATCGCGGCAGCCTCATATGTCTCGACCGGTATGGAGGCCAGGCCGCCGATGAACAGGAGGAAGGAGAAGCCGAAGTTCTGCCAGACGTACACCAGGATCACGACGGCGGCCGATCCGCCCGGTGTGGTCAGCCAGGGTACGGCGGGGATGCCCACCAGGGACAGGAACCAGTTGACTACGCCGAACTGTTCATTGAAGAGGTACCGCATGAAGATGGACACCGAGGCGGCGGACAGGATCAGCGGGAAGAAGAACGCGGACCGGAAGAACACCCGCAGCCACGCCGGCATCTTCTCCTGCACCATGACCGCCAGTGCCAATGCCAGTCCCAGCTGGAGTGCCACGGCCACCACCACGAATACGAGGGTGTTCAGGAAGGACACCCTCACGGTGGGGTCCTGGACCACCTCCGAGAAGTTGTCGAAGCCCACAAAGCTGGGGGCCGAGATGATGTCCCAGCGGAAGAAGGCCAAGACAACCGAGGCCACGATGGGGACCAGGGTGAACAGGCCCATGCCCAGGATGGTGGGTGCCAGGAAGATCCAGGCCAGCCAGCGCTGGTTGTGCCTGGCTCCGCTGCGGCCTCCGGCGTTGTAGGCACCGCTGGTGCCGCCGACGCCGCTGGTGCGGGCCGTCGTCGTACTTGCCCGGCCGGCCGCCCGCTCGGGCCGTTCCCGGGGCGGGGTGGTGGTGCTCATGACTGCCTCCTCAGGGCAAGTTCAAGGTCGCGCTGCATGGATGCGAGGGCCTGCTTGAGCTGCTGCTCGTCCCCGCTGACGGCAAGGGATACGTTCTTCATCAGGGCCGTTTCGACGGCGGCCTGCTGGGGTGGTGCCGGGATGGGGCCTGTGGTGGGGAACCGGTCCAGGGTGTCGTAGAAGACCTTCCAGTGGGCGGGGCCCTTGCCGGCGTACAGCTGTTCGTTGACCATGGAGCGGCGCGCCGGCGTGGTGATCGGGTTGGGGAAGATCAGTTCCATTGCCTCGCGGCTGGAGCTGAACTTGATCCATTCCCAGGCGGCGTCCTTGTCCTTGGCGGTCTTCATGATCGCGTAGCCGGCGGTGCCAAACTGGTGGCGCTGGGTCTTCCAGCGCGGGAAGAACTGGACGTCGAAGTCGTTGGCGCCCATGCCGGCCTCGTGCAGCCCCTGCACCCAGTAGCCGCCGGCGGGAGTGGTTCCAATGCGGTTGGAGGCGAACAGGCCCACCAGGGAACTGCCGCCGCCTTCTTCCGGCCGGACGCCCAGTCCGTCCTTAACCAGGCCCCGGAGGTAGTCGAAGGACTCGAACACGCGGTCGTCGTTGGCGTTCGGTTCCAGCCACTGGTAACCGCCGGAGCGGAGGCTGCGGGAGGGGTCGTTGGCGTAGAAGCCGTCCCAGAGCCAGTCGCCGCCCGCGGACCTGGTCTCCTTGAGGAAGCTGGTGTCGTTGGCGTAGAGCCACGGCACCACGCCGCCGAAGAGCCTGTTGGTCCAGTAGTAGGGCGTGAAGTCAGAGGTCCGGGCCTTGCGCATCGCGGCGAGGCTGTTGCGGAAATCGATGTGGGTCCAGTCGTCCGCTGGCCGGTCCAGGCCTGCCTGCGCAAACGCGGCGGTATTGTAGTACATGTTGGCCGCGTTCCAGTCCATGGGGAGCTGGTAGAGGCTGCCCTTGTACATGAAGGCTTCCACCAGGCTGGGGTGGACATCATCGAAGAATTCGCGCATGTCCGCGGCGTCGCGGCGGATGTATTCGTCCAGCGGGTGGGCCAGCTTTTCGGCGAACAGCTGGGCGCCCTCGGTGGCTACGTACACCACGTCCGGCGGTGTGCCCGCGGCCACCATGGTGAGGATCTTGGTGAAGAAGTCTTTCCAGTCCACGGCCTGGATGGCCTGGACCTTGACCCGGATGTCCGGGTGGAGGCGGGTGAATGCGTCGATGGCGCGCTGGCGGGCGGCGGCGTCCGCGGCGGTGCCCATGATGGCGATGCTGAGGCTGTTGTCTCCGCGGCCCGGAATGTCCGTTCCGGAGAGCCGCGGCCACGACGCCACGGTTGCTCCGATGATTCCCGCGCCGAGGGCACCAAGGGCAGTACGGCGGGTGATGTCCCGCAGGTGCCCGTTTATGGCTCCGGTCATGTCATTTCCTTCCTAACACGTGTTAGGAACTGTAGATGACCGACCTAACACGTGTCAAGCATCACATGGAGCGCTTCCCCGGCAGCTGGGTAAGGCGCGCGATTAACCCCGGAACGCCCGCCCACCGTTCCGCCGGAAGGGGCAGAAGGTGAGCGGGCGTTGATGGAAAAGCGACCAAAGGTGATGGCGCGTCCCCGGAAAGCCGGCCAAAAGTGATGGCGCATCCCCGGAAAGCCGGCCAAAAGTGATGGCGCGTCCCTGGTTGGAGGGGGTTAGCCGCGGAACACCTGGACCACTGAGGGACGGGGCGCGCGCACCTGGCCGGGTGCCGGCGTCGTGCCTGCCTGGACGTAGTCCGGGAAGAACGAGTGCGGCGCCTCGAAGGTGCCTTCCTCGCCCGGGTGCTGCACGGAGACGAACACGGTGCGCTCGTCATCGTGGATGACCGGGCCGCAGGTTTCGGCGTCGCGGGGAACGGAGAGGAACTGCTCCACCTTGCCGCGCTCGGCGCCGTCCAGGGTGACCTTGAACAGGCCGTCGTTGTAGCCGATGCCGGAGGGGGCGCCGTCGGTGGAGATCCAGAGGTTGCCCACGGAGTCGAACGCCACGTTGTCCGGGCAGGAGATGGGCGAGACCTTGTCCGCCGGGTAGCCGGAGAAGTAGGTTACATCGCCCTGCGCCGGATCGCCGCAGACCATCAGGAGGGTCCAGTTGAACTTCGTGGAGGTCTGGTCGCCGGTTTCGGTGATTTCCACGATGTGGCCGTCGCGGTTCTGCGTGCGCGGGTTGACCTCCGTGGCGCCTTCCTTGGTTCCGGTGCCGCGGTCGGAGTTGTTGGTGCAGACCACGTAGACCTTGCCGGTGTGCAGGCTGGGCTGGACATCCTCGCAGCGGTCCATCTTGGTGGGGCCCACCTTGTCCGCGGCCAGGCGGGTGTACACCAGGACCTCTTCGACGGACATGCCGGGGACTGCCGACTTTCCGCCGACCACCAGGGGGAGCCATTCGCCGGTCCCGTCAAACGCGCCGTCGGACGGAAGCGCCCCGGTCCCGGTGATCTCCGCGGCGGGCGAGTTGCCGGTGAACTTGGCAACGTAGAGGTCGCCCTCGGAGAGCAGGTTCATGTTGTTCCTGCGGTCGCCTTCCACGTACCTGCCCTTGGAGACGAACTTGTAGAGGTAGTCGAACTTCTCGTCGTCGCCCATGTAGGCCACCACGTGGCCGGATTCCGCCACGATCACGTTGGCGCCCTCGTGCTTGAAGCGGCCCATGGCGGAGCGCTTCTTGGGGGTGGAGGTGGGATCGAACGGGTCGACTTCGACGATCCAGCCAAAGCGGTTGGCCTCGTTCTCGTAGCCGGCATTGCGGGTGTCGAAGCGGGGGTCATCGAGTTCCCACTTGCGTGCCGTGGGCTTGGCGGTGAGGCCGTAGCGCTTGTCGCTGGCTGAGGTGCCGCCGGCGACGAAGTAGCCGTTGAAGTTTTCCTCGCCGGAGAGGATGGTGCCCCAGGGGGTGGTGCCGCCGGAGCAGTTGCCGAACGTGCCCTTGATGGCGCGGCCGGACGGGTCGGCCACGGTCTTCACCAGCGCCGAGCCGGCAACCGGGCCGGTCAGTTCGTAGGTGGTGTCAGAAAGGTAGCGGCGGTTCAGCGGCGCGCCCTTCACGTAGCTCCACGGCTTGGTGGTGTTCTTGCGCTCCAGCTCCACCACAGCCAGGCCGTGGGCGGCGCGGCCGATGGCCCGGGTTTCCGCCGGGTCATAGCCGGCGGGCACCATGATGTTTTCGTTGGTGTACTCGTGGTTGGTGAACAGCACCGCGCGGCGGCCCTTGCTGCCCGGGATTTCCACGATGTCCGTGTAGTCGTTGTTGTAGCCGAACTGGCGAGCCTGGGCCGCGGCTGTCTGGTTGTTCAGGTCGAACTCGGGGGAATCGCTGAACAGCGGGTCGCCCCAGCGGATGATCGGCTGCCAGGTGAAGCCCTCCGGCACGGTGAAGGCATCGACGGCCTTGTCGACCGGCTTGATGGCCGTGAACTGGAGCTTGGAGTTTCCGAAGCCTTCCTTGGCGGCCTTGGACAGGCCCGCGGCGGAGGCAGGTTCAGCGGAGCTCACGGCTGAACCGAGGGCGACGGCGAGCGCACCGGCGGCGCCAAGGCCCAGGGCGGCGCGGCGGGACATGGTGGCGGAGGCGATGTCGCGGAAGTAGCTGTTGGAGCTGGTGTTGCAGACGTCGCCGGCGCAGGCGTTGTCGCACTTGAGCGCACAGGTGACGGGGCTGCGCTTGCCCTTGGTATGGCCGAGCATGGGCAGCAGGGTGAACTTGCGGGCGGTTTCAGACATGGGGAACCTTCCAAGGAATCTCTCTGGGGTGCCCGATCACCCTTCCAGCCGCTTCCTACAGGAACCCATCCAGTTGATGAAGTTAGGGTTAACCGCCCGTGACCTGCAGGAACGTTGCCAAATCCCTCATCGGCTGCTCCGCGCCGGGAAGAAGGCGCGGGCCGGCAGCAGGAGCCCGGTCAGCGAAAGGGCGATGAAGACCACCTGGTGGATGTGGTCGTCGCCCGGAGGGAGGTTCCCTATGAGATGCGCCGCCCAGAAGAACGGGTAGAACCAGAGCGCGTACCAGGCCCACCGTTCGCGCCGCCGGTAGGGCACCAGCACGATTAGCACACCGAAAAGGCCCAATCCCGCCGAAGCCAGCCCGTCCGCCCGGTACAGGCCGGCATCCCCGGCCGGCGGAAACAGGGCAACCACCACACCGAACACCAGGATCCCGGCGCTGACGGCAGCAAGGCAGAGCCAGCCCACCCGCATTGTCAGCTTCTCCCCGCGCACGGCGACACCCTACCTACGCGGCAATCGACGGGGTGAGGAGGGCGTGGACGCGGCGGAGCCGGTCCAGCCACCAGTCCCGCCGCTCAGCGGGAGCCGCAAACCGCTCCAGCAGCCCGGCGTCGGCGGCCACGTCGCGGAGGCGGATGGCGCCGTCGTCGGCCACCAAGGGGTCCAGCGTGATGTCCGATTCGAACAGCGACACCGTGCCCAGGCCGCAGGCGTACGGCAGGTCCGGCAGGGCGGCGGCCAGCGCCAGCCCGGCCCGGATGCCCACGGAGGTGTCCAGTGCGGAACTGACGACGGCGGGAAGTCCGGCCTGTGCCACGATGTCCAGGGCGCGCCGCACTCCCCCAAGCGGTGCCACCTTGACCACGATCAGGTCCGCCGCACCCGCCCGGGCCACGCGGAGGGGGTCGGTCTCCTTGCGGACACTCTCGTCCGCGGCAATCAGCACCGGGGTTCCCGCGTCACGGAGCCGGGTCCGGACCTCGGCCAGGCCCTCGATGGACGGCACCGGCTGCTCTGCGTACTCGAGCCCCACCGGCGCCAGCCGCGTCAGTGCCTCCACGGCGCCCGGAACATCCCACCCGCCGTTGGCATCCACGCGGACGGCGGCATCCGGCAAAGCGGCGCGGACGGCGTGAAGCCGCGCAACGTCGTCGTCCAGTGACTGCCCCTGCTCGGCCACCTTGACCTTGACGGCGTCCACCCGCCCGAACCGTGCCAGCACGTCCGGCACCCGGTGGGCGGCGACGGCAGGGACCGTGGCATTGACCGGAACCGACGTCCGCAGCGGGGCCGGGAAACCCTGCCACCCCGCCTCGATGGCGGCAGCCAGCCAGCGGGAGGCTTCGGCGTCGCCGTACTCCGGGAACGGGCAGAACTCGCCCCAGCCCGCGGGACCCTGGAGCAGGAGGGATTCGCGCTGCATGATCCCGCGGAACTTCACCCGCATGGGCAGGCTGACCACGCGTGCTCCGGCCAGCAGTTCCGCCAGCGGGGGAACTGCTTGGGGCGGGTTGGCAGGAGCGGGCGGGAGACCGGGGTTGGGCATGCCGTTTACTGTACGCGGCGCCCCGGCAGCGCCTTGACGCTCAGATCCATTTGTTGTGCTTGAACGCCAGGTAGAGGACCAGGCCCATGGCCACCATCAGGCCCAGCGCATACGGGTAGCCGTAGGTCCAGGCCAGCTCGGGCATGTTGGCAAAATTCATGCCGTAGATGGATGCCACCAGGGTGGGGGCGAACAGGATGGCGGCCCAGGAGGAGATGCGCTTGACCTGTTCGTTCTGTTCGAAGCTGGACTCGGTCATGCGCTGCATCTCGTCATTTTGCCGCTGCGCCACCAGGGCGGCGTTGACGGCGAGCGCGTTCTGGAGCAAGGCGCGGAACGAAGCCACCCGTTCGTTGAGCCGGATGACGTGGTCCAGGACGTCCCGATAATGGTCCCTGAGTTCGGTGGCCTGATCGCGGTCCGGGGTTCCGGCCATGAGAGCCTGCAGGATTCCCGCGAGGGGACTCGTGGCCCGCTGGAAGGTGATGACCTGGCGGGACAACTCGTAGATCCTGCGGGACACATCGGGGTCTGCGCCGAAGAGGTCGTCCTCGATTTCGTCAATGTCGTTTTCCAGGCCGGCCACCACGGGCTCGTATTCGTCCACCACCTGGTCCAGGATGCCGTACAGCACGGCATCGGGTCCCAGAGCCAGGAACTCCGGCATAGCCTCCATGCGCCGCCGGACCTTGGCCAGGTCCGGCGACTCGGCATGCCGGACGGTGACCACGTACTCATCGCCGACAAAGACGTGGATCTCGCCGAAGTCCACCTTCTCGACGTCATCCCGGTACCGGGCCGGCCGGAGGACCAGGAACAGGCACTCCCCGTAATGCTCCAGCTTGGCCCGCTGGTGGCCGGCGAGCGCGTCCTCGATGGCCAGGGCGTTGAGGTCGAATTCCTCGCCCACGGACTGCAGTTCCTCCGCGTCCGGCCGGTAGAGGCCGATCCACGCCATCCCCTCGCGCTGGCGGAGCAGGAAGTACGTCTCGTCAAGGTCTTCCGGGTCCTCGGTGCGCAGCCCGTTCACGTAGACGGCGTTGTCGATGATGGTCACCGCTCCCCCTCCCGCTCGCGCTCCCATTCGTCCAGCAGTGCCGGCATCCGTGCTTTGAGGAAGCGGTAGAACCTGGCCATCTCCGCCACCCTGGCGCGCGCCGGGGAACCCTCCGGGAGTGTTTCCGCCGTCGCATCGGTCAGTGCCGCGAGCTTCTCGTAGACGGGGCTGTTGCGCATTGACACCACGTACCACTCGTCCTCGTGCAGGGCATAGAGGTCGCGGCGGCTGCCGGGCTGTGAGATCCGGTGGACAAAGCCCACGGTCTGCAGGTACCGGACGGCGCCGGATACCGCGGCGGCGCTGGCGCCCAGCCGGTCCGCGAGTTCAGCAGCCGTGAGGCTCCCCTGTTCGGAGGACACCAGCGCCAGCAGCGTCCGGGCGGGCATCTTGGGGAACCCTGCTGCGGCGAACGCGGCTGCAGTCCGTTCGGCCGCGGCGGCGGTGGAAGCCGCGGTGGCCAGCGTGTCCCTGGCAGCCGCCACCTCGGGGCCGGCGCTCATGCCGAACCCACCTCCCGCCGCCGCATCACTGCAACGGCCAGCGCGGCGGCAATGGCGGAAATCAGCAGCATCCACCACGCTCCGCTCCAGTCCGTCGCGTCGCCGCGCGGCACTGGCGTGTGGGCGAACGGCGAAAGGTCGCGCAGGCTTTGGTCAATGCCCAGCATGGCCCCGAAGATTCCCAGCATCACCCCAAGGGCCAGCAAGGCCCAGCTGGCGGCGATGGTGGCGGCGGGCCACAGGACAAACACCAGTGCCGGAACCGACAGGTAGATCAGTGCCGCCGGCAGCTGGGCGGCGGCGGTCTGCCAGAGCGCGTCGGCAGGCATGGATTCATCGCCGGTGCCGGTGAGAGTGGCCCACGCGCCCACTCCGGCCAGGCCCACCACCAGCACCACGGCAGCCCCGCCGAGCAGCAGGTAGCCGGCCAGCCACCGGACCCGTCCCACCGGGGCGGACAGCAGGAGTTCAGCGGTCCCTGCCGCTTCCTCCTGCCGCAGCCTGATCACCGCCTGCAGGGCGCACGCGGCAGCCAGGACCCCGGCCATGGAGAACAGCACCGACACCATGAGCTGGGTGAGTGAGGTTCCCTGCGACTGGAGCATCGCGCGCAGCATCGCCGTGATGTTGGTGTCCGGGGTGTCGACGGCGGCAATCGCCTTTCCGAGCGACCCCGCCAGCAGGCCCAGGGCCAGGCCGCTGAAGCCCCAACCGATGATGGATCCCGCCTGCAGCCGCAGGGCAAGGGCCACGGGACTGCTCAGGCCCCGCCGGGCGGCTGCCCGTCCCGGCAGCGCTTCCCAGACGCTGGCCCCGCTGTCGCGCGTGCCCAGGAGGAGCCACGCCGCCGCGAGGCAGCCTGCGCCCAGCGCCACCGGCAGCAGCAACGGCCAGCCACGGTTGCCCGAGTACGCAAAGGTCTGCTGGCCCCAGCCGATGGGTGAGAACCAGCTGGCCGCCCCTTCGGTCATCGTGGTCCCGCTGGCGCCGGGCGTCCCCGTGGCGTCCCCGATCCCGCGCAGGACGTAGGCCAGGACCACCAGCGCGGCGGAGACGCCGTTCGCTCCGCGTGAGGTCCCCATGAACTGGGCCACCAGCAGCCCCACGCCCAGGAAAGCGAGGCCGACGGCGCCCGTCGCGGCGCCGGCGAGCAGGGAACCCTGGGGCTCCAGGCCCTGCGACATGAACCCGGCAAAGACTGCGAGCGCCACCAGGATGTTGGCCGTGATGCCGTGCAGCAGGGTGGCGGTGTTGGGCAGCAGCCGTCCGGCAGGTGTGGCGGCCACCATTTCCGCGCCGCCGCTTTCCTCGTCGGCCCGGGAGTGGCGTACCGCCAGGAAGGTGCTCATCAGGCCTGCCAGCAGGGCGATGAACGCGTAGATCAGGAAGAACGTGAAGGCGCCCTGGTCTGCGCCCCGGGGCAGGCCGCGCAGCATCAGGATGGCGGGCGTGGCCATGGCCACCTGCAGGATCTCGGTCCGGCTCGCCACGTTGCCGTAGGTCTGGGTGACGGCGGCGGCCGCGAACATGGCAAACGCACCGATAGCCACCACCCAGCTCAGCAGCTGCCAGCGGTCCCGGCGGATCCGCTGGCCCCAGAGGACCAGGAGGACGCCCATGTCAGCTCCGCCCCCTCGCGCCCAGCAGGTGCCGCCGGGAGCCGTGGGTGGATTCGGAAGGCGTTTCGGCCCCGGTTTCAGCGCCCAGCGAGGTATCCCCGTAGTGCCGCAGGAAGAGCTCTTCCAGGGACGGCGGGACGATCGTCAAACCTTGCACGCCCAAGGCGCCCAGGGCGGGAAGGACCTCTGCGATCCGGTCCGAGTCCGCGCTGACCCGGACCCGTCCGGCGTCGAGCGCCAGGTCATGCACCGCACCCAGCCGGGCCAGGGCCTCCGGGTCCAGCCCGTCCGCGGCGAAGGAAACTTCCGACCTGGTGAGGTGCCGCAGCGAGTCCAGCGTGCCGCCGTCGACAATCCTGCCTGCCCGGATGATGCTCACGCGTTGGCACAGCACCTCCACCTCGGAGAGGATGTGGCTGGACAGCAGCACGGTGGCCCCGCGGTCGACGGCGGCGAGCAGCTCCCGGCGGAACACTTCCTCCATGAGCGGGTCAAGGCCGCTGGTGGGCTCGTCCAGCAGGTAGAGCTCGGCTTCGGTGGCGAGGGCGGCGATCAGCGCAACCTTCTGCCGGTTGCCCTTGGAGTAGGCGCGGCCCTTCTTCGCCGGATCAAAGTCGAACACCTGGCACAGGTGGTCCTTCCGCCGGCGGTACGCGGCACCGTCCGCCGCGCCGCCGCGCAGCCGCGAGAGCAGGTCGATGGTTTCACCGCCGGAGAGGTTGGGCCAGAGCCGGACGTCGCCGGGCACGTAGGCCAGGCGGCGGTGCAGTTCCACGGCCTGGGTCCAGGGCTCGTATCCCAGGACGGTGGCAGAGCCGGAGGTTGCCCGCGCCAGGCCCAGGAGGACGCGCAGGGTGGTGGACTTTCCCGCGCCGTTCGGGCCAAGGAATCCGTGGATCTCCCCGCGCTGGACTTCCAGGTCCAACCCGTCGAGGGCCCTGACGTGGCCGAAGTGTTTGTGCAACCCCACTGTTTGGACAACGGTATTCATGGTCCAAGTCTTAGAAGTTTTCACAACTTTGTGAAGGTACTAAAGTCCCAGCTATGACCCCCGACAGATCCGTGCCAGGCGCGCAGGCCACCCGCTCGTCGACGGCACCGCTGTATGCGGCGGGCTTCGTCACGGCTTTCGGCGCCCACAGCATCGCGGCGGGGCTGGGCGCGCAGAGCGAAAACATCGGCCTGACCCTGCTGAACCTCGGTATCCTGCTGGCCCTCTACGACGTGGCGGAGGTGTTCCTCAAGCCGGTCTTCGGCGCCCTCAGCGACCGCATCGGCGCCAAACCTGTCATCGTCGGCGGCCTGTTCGCCTTCGCGGCACTGTCGCTGATTGGCCTCGGCGCCGCCGATCCGTTCATCCTGGCCCTGGCCCGGCTGGGACAGGGGGCCGCAGCGTCGGCCTTCTCGCCGTCGTCGTCCGCCATGGTGGCAAGGATGGCCCGCGGCGGAAAGGCCGGGACCTACTTTGGCCGGTACGGGTCCTGGAAGAGCCTTGGCTACATCATTGGGCCGCCGCTGGGCGCCGGCCTGATCCTGGCCGGCGGGTTCCCGCTGCTGTTCGGCACGCTGTCAGCGCTGGCGGCGCCCACGGCCGTCTGGGTGCTGGTGTCGGTGCCGCACCTGGCGCCGCTGCCGCGCAAGCGGTATACCGTGATGGACCTGGCCCGGCAGGTGGGCGAGCGTCGTTTCCTGGTCCCCACGATGGTGCTTGCCGCCTCGACAGGTGCCCTGGGTGCCGCCGTCGGCTTCCTCCCCGCGCTGGCCACCCGCCACGGCCTGGACGCCTTCGCCGGGACGGCGGCAGTGAGCGTGGTGGCACTGGGCTCGGTGCTCACCCAGCCGTGGATCGGCCGTCTGCGGGACCGGCACGCCGTCACCGACAACAAGGGCACGACGACGGGCCTGCTGCTGATTGCCGCGGGCATCGCTTTGGTGGCGGCCGCCCCGGGAGTGGTCACCATCTTCCTTGCGGCTGCACTGGTTGGCTCGGGCATCGGCGTGGCCACCCCGCTGGGGTTCGCGCACCTGGCGGACACCACGCCGCCGGAGCGGATGGGCCGGACCATGGGCTCGGCCGAGCTGGGGCGCGAACTGGGCGACGCCGGCGGACCACTGCTGGTGGGCGCCATTGCCACAGCCACCGCCCTGCCGTTCGGGCTGGGCGCGTTGGCACTGCTGGTGGCCGCCGCCGCCGTGCCGCGGCTGGACCCTGTCAAGCCCACCGCCTGAGCGGCCTTCCAGCTTTTTGTGTCACCCTTAATCGCGATGACTTCCTCACGGCAACTCTCCATCAGGACTCCGGCACGGCCTGCCCCGGGCTCGGCGTTCCTGTTTGTGCTGTCCACGGTGGCGTGCATTGCCGGGCTGGTTGCCACCTATTACTTCTTCGTCCAGACCACCACGGGCCAGTTCATCGATGAGTCCGCGCTGGTGGAAGCGGTGGAGATCCACGGGCCCGCGGGCAAGGCCGCCACCCAGTTCCTTGACTGGCTGCCCACCATCTCCCTTGTGATGGCCGCCGTCGTGGTCCTGTTTGTCACCGTGATCCGGCGGCACTGGGCGGAGGCCGGGATTGCCGTGGCCGCGTGCATTGGCGCGAACGTGGCGACCCAGGTGCTCAAGGACCTGCTGCCGCCGCGCCCGGACAAAGGCGTGCTGACCCTGGAACTGAACTCGTTGCCTTCCGGCCACACCACGCTGGCGGCGTCCGCTGCCGCCGCGGTGTTCCTCATGGCGTCCCCGCGCTGGCGACCCATGGCCGGCTTCGTTGGCGGCTCCTTCGCCATCGCGTCCGGGGTGTCCACCCTGATCAACCAGTGGCACCGGCCCGCGGACGTGGTGGCGGCGTTCCTGCTGGTGGGGGCCTTCATGATTCCGGCGGGCTGGCTGATCCTCCGGCGCGGGTCCTGGAACGAGTGGGACGGGTTCGGCGACCACCTCGGCTCGGCCCGGATCTGGCTCACGCTGCCGGTGCTGATCGGGCTGGGTTCGGCCGGGGTTGCGGTGTATTCACTCATCCGGATTGCGCCCAGCCCGTGGCAGGAAACCAGCACCACCAACTACTTCTGGGCCGGCATCTCGCTGATCGTCATCGCGGGATACCTGGCCACGGTGGCCACCACGTCGCTGTTCGCGTACGCCGCACGGCGGCAGGAAGCGCCCGGGCGGTAAACCCCTCACGCGGACGCTTCCTCCCCCACCGGTCCACTTCTCAGGTGCCCGCCCCGGGGTCGGTGGTGTCCAGCTGCGCACTGTCACGGCCGATGCTTTCCTGCATGGCGGCGGCGAGTTCCAGTTCGTCCAGGTAACGTGCGGCGGGCTGCCCCGTGGCCTGGGCCAGGCGGTCCAGCGTGGCCAGGTGCTGGCGTGCCAGCTCGATGGCCAGCTGCTCAACGATGCTGGGTCCGTTGCGCACCACGAGGTCGCTGAGGTAGGCCTGGAGGCGGCCCGCAGGAATGCCCTGGCTCCGGGCATCCGCGGCGACGAGCCGGGTGAGGGCAGCCGCGGCAAGCGCGGGTTTATCGCTGAAAAGTTCCATGTCGCCCCCTAGTGGCAAAACAGGCTCGGATGGGAAGCGCCCGCATGCGTGGCAACAATGTAGCGGTTCCGCGCACGGCCCGTAAGGGTCGTAGGGGTCAAAGCTGCTGGCGGGGATGTGCTTTTTCATTCCGCGCTCTTGTCCTTCCCTGCCCCGAAAATCGAAAGGCCAGGGGCAATTCGTCTCCGAGGCGATCGAAAGCCCTGGATGTCAGCCGTCGTGCCTCCAGATTCGATCACTGATGCCTTGGCGTAGACCAGCTTTTGATGGAATGCGTACCGCAGAAAGAACGACGCCGCCAGAGCCAGTCCCTGGGCAACGGGGCTGGCGATATGGGTCAGTTCGACCAGGCACCACAGGAAGGGCGTCCGGATGAACGACTCGGTGGTGTTGAACGTGAACGAGTGGAGGAACCGGTGACTGACCGGGTGCTGCCGCGCCGCGCCATCATTGAAAACGTACCGCTCCTGCATGACGAAGTTGGAGATGATGGTTATTTCGCTGGCAGCAATCGCAGCTCCCACATATTCCATGCCCAGATCCACCAGGGCCAGCATGATGAGCAGGTTCATCACTGCCCCCACCGCGCCAATGAGCGCGAACTTTGCCATGGGGGTCGAAGGGAAAAGGCGGGCTGTGACACTCATTGGCCCTCCCCTGCAGGTACAGGCGGAGGCGGGGTGCCCGGCTGGCCGTCATTTTCAGGTCCGACCTGCACCTGACGGATGTGCCAGGGCCCAAAGGATGCGACGATTCGTGAGTGGTCAAGAGCCTTGCCTGCATTCGTCAGGGCAAGGTTGCGGATATTGCGGGCTGTCGGAGGTCCCTCAACGATCCATTGGATCGCCCGCCATCCTTCAGGGTGATGAACCTCGAACGCGGAGTCAAGGTCCATCTTCTCCAGTGCGATCACTTTCCAGGGATCGTGCCTTCCGTCCCCGTTGATGTCCTGCCACATCGAGTAGGGGACCAAGGCCGTATCTTCCTTGGGCAGGTTGTTCCTGGACCACTCCATGGCGTTCTGCCAGTCGGCGTTGGTGTTGCTGACCAGGAGTGTCCTGTTCATGGCCATCCATTGTGGCAGCAGCAAAACCGTTGTGACGGCCAGCATGGCTCCCCCGGTAATGCCTAGGGCTGCAATGCGGGTACCCATTCCAGGATTCCGGATGCCCTGGGTGTGCCTGCCAAGCGGGACGGCCGGAAAGAGCAGCAACACGCCACGCCAGGTTAGGTCGGCAGCGACCGCGATCGCCATCACCAGGAAGGGAATAGCAGCAATAACGTACATGGCCGGGAGATAACCGCGACCGATGATCACAGGGAGCGAAAACAAGGCCAGCGCGGCAGGGATCCACCTCGTTTCCCGCCGGAGCAGGCAGACGAGTGCCGCCATAATGCCTGCGACAAGGAGATATTTATCGTAGTAGACCCAGCCCATTACCAGCTCTGTGCGTCCTGAATGGCCGTCAAAAAGGCTCCCGGAACCGGGCCGGGAGATGAACTGGTAAGCGAAGGCGTCCTGTAGCGAGACGTGCCCCGGTCCGGCGACCAGCTCACCTTGGAGCAGCGCCAGCAACGGGTAGAACCCGAGTACCAGCCCACCTATGGACATGAATCCTACGAGCGAAAAGAGCCGCGTCTTCCAACTGGGGCGGTGCAGCAGGGCCAGCAACAGCGCGGGGCCGAAGATCGCCAGCGTTTCTTTTGACAGCACGGCGACTGCAAAACATACTCCAGCGCCGATATGGTGCCAAAGTTTCAACTGGGGTGACAGCATCAGGTAGAACGCGACCAAAAGCCATGGCACGCCGACGTTATCGATGAACACCTGGCGGCCCAGGACCAGGGAAAGGGGAGACAGACAGAAGAGCGCGGCCGCCGTTACAGCGAAGACTTGCCGGAGTTCAAGCCTCCGGGCGATGAGATAGACCAGCACTGTACTGGCGACAAAGAAGACGGCGACGACGTACCGCATCTGTCCCACGGCGCTCTGGCCTCCCTGCCCCAGAAGGGGAGGTATCCATGAGAGCAGCGAAAGTTGCACCCAACCCAGCGGCGGATGATCGTACCAGTAGGTGTAAGGGGCCAAACTGCCGTTAAGGACGGACAGCGCCTGGGCGGTGTACGTCCCTTCATCATCCTGGTATTCCGGGGCGTTGGTCAGGTTCCAGCCGGCGAGGACAGCCGCGGATAGGGCGACCAGAGTTGCCGCGCGTTGATCCGGGCTCAGCCTGCGGACGAGGCCGGCGAATGTGGACACAACCCACCCCGGCGATGCGACGGCTCGACCAGGGACAGCGCTTTTTCCGGGCGCGAGAAGAGTATTCATGAGCGGGCCGCCACGTAATCCAGGTGTGCTCCGGAGTGCATGGTTTTTTCCCATCTAAAGTCACTGCGCCGGAACTTGATAAGCGCCCGAAGCGCGGAAAAGGCAAGCAGTATCTGATAGAAAGGCGTCGCAAGGACCAAACGCATGTAGTCATAGACCCTGATGTGGAAGCGGTGGTCCTGCCCGAACTCCCTCAGCATGCAGATGTCGAAAGCCACCGTGGCCATGGCCGGGACCAGGGGCGCAAAGGTCAGAAGGGTGACAGGCAGCGGGAATTTTCCTACCAGGGCTGTGACGATCGAGACCGGCAGGCATAATCCGGTGAACGCCATGAAGTGCTGCTGCATGAGGGTCCACCACGCCATGCATCTCTGCCTCAGGATCGGCAAAGTCCTCCAATCCCCTTTGGCATAGACCTGCATGAAGCCCAGGGACCACCGTGTCCGCTGCTTGACCAGTGCCCGGATCGAATCGGGGGTTTCCTCTTTCGTGACCAGGCGCGGGGAATAGGCAATCACTATTTTTCGGTGCAGAACCGAAAGCCGGACACCCAGATCGCAGTCCTCAGCCAAGCAACGGGAATCCCAGCCATTGATTGCACTGAGCACCTCGCGACGCACGAAGACGGTGTTCCCGCCCAAAGGAATGAAGCCCTGCTTTGCATATGCGTGCAGCCTGGAGCGGAACCACATGAAGTACTCCAGGCAGTTCCGGAGTGAGTACCAGGTGTCCCGGTAGTTAACCAGTTGCACTGCGCCCTGGACGACGTCGGCGCCCTTTGCCCGGAAACAGCTGTCCACGTGCAGCAGAAGGTCAGGCGCTGCTATGGACTCGGCGTCGAATATTCCTACGACGTCGTTGTGACACATGGCAAGGGCTGTGTTCAACTGCTGGGGCTTGCTCTTGACCTGCCCCGAGTCCACACTGACCCGGACCCTTCCGGGACGCTCCGCGGCCAGCTTGCGGGCAGTCTTTACCGTATCCGGGTCATCATGTCCCACGGAGATGATCACTTCAAAGTTGGGGTACTCCTGGCTGCATAAATGTTCAAGGGTGGAGGCCATGACACGTTCGCTCTCGTGCCGGCAGGGCACGATGAGTGAGAAGGACAGCGCAGGCGCGGGCAGAAGCTCTGTGTAGGAAGTGGAATCCTGGGTCAGGGGGTCCCACCACGCGTGGGTACTCATATACACGGTGGATAGCGCTATGACGAACAGCGCAAGGGACATGAAAGCAATGGAGAACTCAACAGCGAAATATATGGCGTTCGAGAACATAGTGGACCTGTCCGTGTGGCAGTGAGCGGCGCGCTTGAAGGCAGCAACGCCTGAGGGCATGCGGCAGCCAACTAGGGTTCGGGCGGCCGCGTTTATAGGAGGCGCAGGAAGGAAGACGCCGGCGTCAGTCGCCGGGTCCGCAGGCCTTTCCGTCGCCATTGGTATCCAGGTGTTGGGGGTCGATTCCCCGCTGGCGCACTGCTACACCATTCTGGAAGTAATGACGGAGCTCGGTGCAGGACCACCTGTGCTCCATTCCGGCGGTGTTGGCGCCGGCGTTCCTCATGTCTTGGAGATGCTGGGCGAGGCTCGGTGGTACGGCCGGCACGCACTGGCCGTTCTCGCCGTATTCCTTCAGGCAGCCGCCGGCATTTTGGGCTCCGCGTTCAAAAACCTGGGAAGGAAGGACCGGTCCCCGGGCAACTGGAGGGGGCCCCTGCGGCGCGGGGCGGGGGCCGGCACCCGCCGGAGCATGTTCTTTGCTGGCTACTTCCTTGAGGGAAGTTTGCGGGCGATTGGCAGGATCGGCGGGATCCTCAGGCCCGGGAAGTGCCGGTGTTGCAGTCGCTGCGGCTGCGCCTGCGGAAGGCAAGGGTGTAGCCGGTTGGGAACCCGCGGGGATCGGCACGGCTTCCTGCGCACTGGCGAGCGCGGCACTTGAGTGTGCCGCATGCAGGCCGGATAGATTCGATACCGTTTCAGGGGCTGTTGCCGAATGGTAGGAGAGGGCTGCCAATCCGGCCAGGCCGAGGGAAATAATGCCCGCGCGTGCCGTCCGGGCAAAACTCCGGCTGCGTGGCTGTGTCTGATGGTTCACGATATCCACACCCATTTCGCAATGCTTGGAAGGTTGTTGGCGTCCAACACGGTCAGCATGTACGGGCCGGGAGGAAGCATGTTGGGGTTGTTGGGGATGGTGGCGTTGACTGTGCCGCCGCTGATGGTCATGGGCAGATCTACCAGGCGGGCGTTGGTGTCCGTTTGATGCGTCGCGGACATCGGTGACATCAGTTGGGCAGCTTTTATGGTCCCCGTTGTCTGCAGGCTGATCTGCTGACCGTAGGTAGCAGAACCGGGGGCGGCTGTGACTGTGGGTCGTGTGCCGTTGAACATATACGGCGGGGAGTAGACGGAAATCCTGAAGTCGAAAGAGTTATCCAGTGGGTTCGTGCCCAGAACTGCTACGCGCCCGTCCGGGAGGAGGATGGCGGAAGAGTGGTAATTGCGGCCTACAGGATCCGGACCAATACTCAGCCAACTGTTGGTGGAAGGCTGGTATATGGCTGCAGTCAGGACGTTGTCAGAACGGTTGTGCTGCGCCCCATCGGCAGCAAGCACTGTACGGTCAGGCAGGTTCAGCACATTTACGTACGCCTTGCCGGGACCGGGCAAGTCGGGCCCGGGAACATAGACGGGGTTGGCCTGTTTCAGGTCGATGATGTCCACAAGGCTGATTGCGTCGGCGTTGGTCTCGGTATTGCCCCCGCCAACGATCATCACCCGTTGATCCTGTGCCGGGCCGACCAGAACAGATCCGGCCTGGTCGCGCAGGTCTTTCTGCCTCAGGCCAGAGACATCCCATATCTGGGCAGACTTCCAGTCATAAAGGGAGGCACCAGTACCGGGCAGGCCGTTGCCGAACGTGTGTGCCCCCGCATAGAACATACGGCCATCAGAAAGCAGATACATGTGCGGGTACGTTCCCCAGAAACTCCAGGTCTGCGGCACGTTTCCAGAAGGCAGCCAACTCATGCTGGAGCTCTGGAACATCTCCGTCAGGACAGTGCCTTCAGCGTTCTCGTTCAGGCCACCGGCCGACCAGATATCACCGTTGCCGAGCTTTGTCATTGTCGGGTACCAGTGCGCCCCGGCCATGTCCGCCAACTGGTGGAAGTTGTTGTCCTTGGGATCAAAGTAATAGCTCGCCTTGGACCCTTTGAAGGTGGTGGGACCTGAGTCGGCGGTCGGGAACGCTGCCGTACCGCCGCCGATGAGAACTTTTCCGTCGCGAAGGGTGACATGGCCGGCGCAGAACATGTCATAAGGAACCGGGACATCGGTGAAGGTTCCTGCGGTGGGGTCCCATACCGAAGCTTTGAAGGTGCCTGCCGCAAAGGCCGCTCCATCATTGCCTGAGCCGGCGATGAGCAGGAGCCTCCCGTCGCTGAGGAGCGTCGAATGTATCGACCTCAGCGGCATCGGTGCATTGAGGACCTGCCACGACCCTATTTGCGCCGGCGTACCCGTAGGAGGCGGTGGCTGGGTGCTTGCGGCTTCCTTCATTGAGTAGTTGGTGGTGGTCAGCGTGCCGTTCGCGGAAACGGACAACCCAAAGGACAGGGCATCTACGCCGTCAGGAATAGCAGGTGTGGTAGCTGAGGCAACGGCCCACGCGTCGGTAGCCGCCGGTTGGGCCAGATCAGTCCAGTAGCCCCACCCGGCCGCCGTGTGGCTGAACACGGTGACAGAGTTTTTGGCCGAGCTGGACTTGTAATCAATGGAGATGGTGTACTTCGAACCCGCTTTCACGGCCGGGGCGCACCCCGGAGTTTCAGCCTCGAGGAGTTTGGCGTCACCGTTGGAGTAATTGGAAACGGTCATTGCATAGGAGCGTGCTCCGGCGGGTGCAGTGGCTGGAACGTCTGCGGTAAGGGACCCCGTCACCGTCCGGGTGCCCCACCCTGCGGAGATGAAGCAGTCAGGCACTGGGCTTCCGGTGGTCAGGTTCCCATTCACCACCAACTCTCCCGTCGGAGGGGGCGCAGGTGTGGTGGTTGCAAACAGCGAGTAATCATCTGTTGTCAGACTTCCCGAGGCAGCAATGGAGAGTCCAAAGGAGATCTGGTCTGTCCCCGCCGGGATGGCCGGTGTAGCGGCTTTCGCTTCCGCCCAGGTGCCGGAAGCCGGCACTGATCCAAGATCGCCCCAGTAAGACCACCCGCTCGATGTGTGGCGGAAGGTGGTGATGGCAACACTGACGGTTGACTGGTACCAAACCCCCAGGTTGTAGACCTGGCCTGGGGTGACCGCAGGAGCGCAGCCACTCGACTCCTTCTGCAGTGCCTTTCGGTCCCCCGAGGCATAGGACGTCACTGTGACGGTCAGTGAACGTCCCCCCACGCGCCCAGGCGTGAAAGTCCATGTGCCCGGCGTGCCATAGCCGGAGGCCTGGAAACAATCAGGAAAGTTCGTGCCGGTCTCCAGTGACGGGTTCTGCACGAGATTAGGCCCGGTACTGTCGGCAGCCACCACGGGATCTGATGCCGGGAGGGCGAAGATGGTCAGCACGCATGCCATGAAGATCGCTGCGACTGATCGCAACCAGGGACGCAGTCCAATCTCTCCGCCGCTTGAACCAGGCGGAACTTGCGGGAGAAGGAGGCGGCGCAGTTTGGGCGCCGGCGAAGTTTGCCTCTTCACGGTGTACCTGCTTTTGAAAGGAAGGAGATGATTCGCAACCAGGTTTGGAAGTACGGTCCAAGCTAGGCCAGCGTTTCGCACCGGCAATGGGGAAGGCACAGAGGCATGTGGGTTTCCGCGTCACCCCTGCGGATCCTGCGGTCTTCGCGGAGGCGCCACCAGGGCCGGGATGTGGAAAGAACCACCCGAAACCCTGAAATCATGGGGTCTTCGACCCATCTTGGAGGAATTTTCTACTCACGCCGGTGGTGCGTTATCGGTCTGTAACCTTACTAATAACCACCCAAATCTGCGGATTATGTGTGGACACTGCGGTTGACCGGCCTGAGAGAATATGCCGTTCGAACGGCTTGATGGTTTCTTGAGCTTACGGGGAGCTCTAACTTGAGAGTGGGTCGGCATAGTGGAACTGCGGGCGAACCCGTTGAGTATCTCGGATTTTCCGCCTGTGTTGCGGACATCAAACTCCTGGCGGCGTCTTGAAGTGGGCGCCGCCAGGGATTTTCCTCAAGATACTTTTAATTTGCGGAGTTAGCAGCCGGGGAACCGCAATTGCGGCTTTTCCCGCCCAAAACGCTCCTTCGACTGACGGGCAGAGCGCCTTGCTTGCTCATCCACTGCTTAGTGATCCTTTTTGGTAACGATTTCGGGATCGAGGCGCTTCCGCAGGAGGCAGAATTCGTTTCCTTCGGGGTCCTGCAGGACGTGCCACTGTTCGTCCCCGGTCTGCCCCACGTCGGCCGGCCGGGCACCAAGGGCCAGCAGCCGTTCCAGTTCGGCGTCCTGGTCCCGGTCCACCGGGTTGACGTCGATGTGCAGGGGAAGCCGCCCCACCCGCGGGTTGCTGCTGGCGCTCAAGATGATCGTGGGCTGCAGGCCGCCGAACCCGGCGTTAGCCGGCCCGATCTCAATCATCCCGTCCTCCCTGTCCAGCTCGACATAACCAAGGACGTCACTCCAGAACCGCGCAAGCAGTTCCGGGTCGTCGCAGTTCAGGACCAGTTCACTGATTCGGCATGACATGGTGCCAGTGTACGGATCGCCTCACGCCACCGGCCGTACGGACACGAGGGAAGGCACAACGGCGGCACACACCTTCCGCTGGCCCCCGGCCCGACGTCCGTCCCCGGCGCACCCGGTCCCCTCGACGCGGAGATGCATCCGCGACCCGCACCCTCCCCAAACACGCAAAATGCCAGCTCGGCAGGAGACGGTGCCACTGCATGGGGGGATGCAGCGGCACCTTCTTCCGCCGAACTGGCGGGTGGAAAGCTCAGGCACAGTAGATCTTCTTGTTTCCCGTGCCGATCTCCAGGCTCACCTTCACGTATGCGGTGGCCTGGGCACCGCCTGCGAACGTGGCCACGATTCTGACAGTCGCCGGGGTGGTGGTGATTTGGGTGAAGATCGCGGAGTCTCCAAAGAGCGATACGTTCCCGGAAGTACCGAACGGGCCAGCCAGGTCCGAAGTTGCCCCGTAGACCCCGTTGGTCCCGGCTGCCGAGAAGGTGAGTTTCGTTGGAGCCTCGGAGAATCCCGAGTAGGCCAGGGATACGTACTTGTTCGCGTTGTCTACGTTGCTGCAGACGGGGGTGTTGAACACGGGTGGCGGCCAGGTTCCGGAGGCAGTAACCGTCATCGTCGCCGTCGCGCCCTGTTGCCAGAGTGCCGACGCCGAGGCGCCGCCAACACCCAGCAGCACCGTGAGCACGAAGGCCCCGACGGCGGGCGCCGCGCCTGGGAGGTCCCGGAACCGTGCCATTTACCCAGCCTCGGCAGTCGGGGTACCGCGCTTGCGGGTCTTGCGGACGGACTTGTAGACCGTGATGGCTCCGTAGCCGATGAGGGCGACGGCGGCGATGACGGTCCACGTCCCCCGGTCGGAGTTCCCCAGGAAGTTGGCCACGAAACCCACGTACGGGACGGCATAGAACAGCTTGCCTTTGACTTGGATGGCACGAACCGGATTGGGATCGTTGGCGCCGTTGTTGTCACCCCTGGTAATCAGCGTCTTCTCGCCCTGTTGGGTGGAACCGAAGCCCACAATCCGGTGTGTTTCCACGTCCGGCCGGCCCGAGTACAGCTGGAACGTGATGACGTCGCCGTACTTGAGCTCTTCAAACGGCACCGGCTTCATCACCATGAAGGTGCCTGGCGGATACTTCTGCGCCATGGACTTGGTGAGGATCGTGTAGGTCTGCGAACCCGTCGCCACCGGCACCACAATCAGGACCAGGGCGGCGAACAGCGCCACCAGCATGGCGGCCATGCTCAAGAAGCGTCCGACGGCGGCCCAGACGGCTTTGCGTTTGCTTCCTCTTGCTGGCGTGGTTGCCGCAGTCCCGGTCCACTGCTTTGAGGGTTCGGCTGCGCCGCCAAGCAGGCGTTCGGTCAGGTCAGCAGCCACTGGGTACCCCGCAGAGCTGACGTGCGGTGAGCGTGGTTTGGATTGTCACTGCTTGTCCTTTCACTGTTGATGGGGTGCCGGACATGAGGCTGACCTGGAAACAGAAGAGGGTTGACCCTGCCTTGGCGACTGTGGGCGAGACGAGACCGGCCGCACCAATCGCCGTGTAGCCGGTGGCGGTGCTGCATTCGGTGGGTGACGCTGCCACCTTTGCGTTGACGATGATGTAGGCGGCAAGGGCTCCCCCGTTGAGGTTCGCCACGCTCGGTTGGCTTGCGGTGATGGCGGCGTTGAATTGGCCGCCGGCATTGGTGTTGTTGGTGACCACCACGCCGCCGTAAACCGATGTGCCCGGCCCCAAGGTTCCCGCGGGAGACAAGGTCAGGTTTGCCGAGGTCTTCCCGTCCGCAAGCGTCATGTTGGTCGTCGCACCTGTGTTGACCGCCTGGAGGGCCATATCGAACGATGCGGACGTGATGGTCCCCGGGGAGGCCGACGCCGCCGCACTCCACAGTGCATAGGTTCCCTGCACCGTGAACAGGCCCAGGACCACTGCCAGGGCGGTCAGTGCCGCCGCCTGCAGCCTGCGCTTGGTGCGCATGGTCCCTCCTGGTTATGGTCCTGTCGCCTAATCATTCAGGCGGGTGGTGGCTTTTCACCGGCCACCCGCCTGCATGGGACTACGGCTGGGGGGTGGGGTCAGCCAGTCCGGGGGCCGACACGACCTGGGTCAGCGTGTAGCTAACATCTCCCAGGTTGTAGCTGGTGTTGACATCGTTTCGATCCGAGGTGGTCGCCTTGAATTCGAAGGTCGTAGTAGCCGTGACAGTCCTGGTTGAGGTTCCGCTGATGGCTGTCAGGGGATTTGCGACAGCCGCACCCCCGACTTTGAGGGCAGGACCGGTAATTGTCACATTGGCCGGGGTGAAGTTGTTAGCGGCATTAGCACCGCTGACCACAATGTTTGCGGCCATCTTGTCACCGATGAGCGTCACCGTCAGGTCCTGCGTGTAAGTCAGTTTGTCGCCCGGAACCACACGGTAGGCACCGATGTTGTTGATAACGTTGCCCGTACGATCAGTCCATTGTCCAGTGCTTGCTTTGACGTTCAAGTCGCCGGAGCTGATCGTCCCGGGAGCCGCGGCGTCGGCCGCGTTCCAGTTGGCCAGGGTTCCGCCGCCGCCCAGCAGCAGTGCTGCGCCCACGGCGATGGCAGCGGTGCCCTTGATCAGAGTGCTGTTCTTCATGATGTGTCCCCTCAGACTTGGTTGGCGTGCGGTGGTCTAACTGAGGACCACTTTGCCGGGCCAACCTCAGGAAGCGAGGAGGGAAAACGTCAACAAAGGCTCAAGGTATTTGAAAGTTCAACCGAGGTCTGACCTGCGCTTCTATCGCAAATGGCCATCTTGGCACCTCGCCTTCCGGGGCACCGCGGCAGCTACTGTTGCCGGCCCATCTCGGCGTCAAGAATGTCCAGGGCGTTGGCACGCATGGCACTGAACGCCTGGTCCGGCCGGAGACCCGCCACATCCCGCAGCCAGACGTAGGGTTCAATTCCGGCAACCGCACGGAGCCGCACGGCAAGGGCGGCGATGTCGATCCCGGATCCGGCGGCTTCCAGCGGAGACAGGGCGTCGCGGTACCAGCCCACAGCGCGGCCTCCGCGAAGAGTGGGTCGGGCGGTCCCCGGGGTAAGGGACAGCCGCAGCGATGCCCGCAACTGCGGTTCCCAGGCCCGGATGAACTCGAAGTGCGCGTCCAGGGTGCGCACCAGGCGGGCACGGACGTCCGACGGCGGCTCCTCGCCAAGCAGCGACGCCAACCCAGTCTCTGGGAGGGCCGCGTGCAGGAGGGCTTCCTTGTCCGGGAAGTACCGGTAGGCAGTCGTCCGCGAAATCCCGGCGATGGCGGCGACTTCGGCAACCGACGGATCCTGCCCGTCCTTCAAGAGGTCCCGGAGCGAGGACACCAGTTCTTCCCGGGTGCGCGACTTCTGCCGGGTCCTGCCGGTCTCCAGATATTTTTCATTGTGGCGTACGGACACAGGACTTATGATACAGACGTACCGTTATGGTATGGATGTCCCACAAAAAACTCACCTAGGGGTTCCCGTGGCCGATCCCATTGCAGTGAATCCGCAGCACTACCGACTCGTCTTCGAAAACGACCGGGTCCGCGTCCTCGAGTACAGCGACGGTCCTGGAGACACCACCGGCACCCATTCCCACCCGGACAGCGTGATGGTCACACTCAGTTCCTTCGCCCGCCGCCTCCGGTCAGGGGACCGTGAAGCGGACGTCGAGCTGCAGGCGGGGCAGGCACGCTGGCTGGACGCGCAGGAACATTCTGGCACGAACACCGGCTCTTCCCCGACCCACTGCCTCTTTATCGAACTGAAGGAACCCCGTCGGGAGAACCCAGGCGTGGATGAGCAGGCCGCCCACACAGGCCGCCTTGGTCCTGCTGAATCCTAGTCGTCGGGCAGCCCCCTAGGACCGGTCCCCTGCCAGCAGCAGCCTGCACCAGGCATCGGCCAGCCACTCAGCGAACTGCCGGGGACCCCACCCCCGCTGGTCCACCAGGAGCACCCAGTACTCGGGCCCGTTCATGCTCCAGACCGCATCGGCGAGTTCGGCCGCGGGGCGGTCCGTTCGCAACTCCCCGGTGGCGGCGAGGTCCCTAACAAACAGCCGCATGTTTGCGGCACGGCGGTCGGAAATCTCGGTCCACAGCGCAGCGCAGTCGGGATCAGTGCCGGCGGCGTCGCGCAGCGCCAAATAGACCGGCGCCAGGCGGGGCTGGATGCCGGCCAGCGCGTGGGCGTAGATCGAGATTTTCTCGGACGCTGCCTTCGCCTCCCGCAGGCGGACCACGTAGTCCCGTTGTTCAGCGGGCACGGCCTGGCCGGTGCCCGAGATGGCCGCTTCCACCACCTCCCGCAGCAGGTCCGGCTTCCGACCGATGGTCGCATAGATGGTGTCGACGGCGACTCCGGCCCTCCGCGCAATGCCCGCCACCGTAGTGGCCCGGTACCCCTCCCCCACGAAGAGCTCGCGGGCGGCGGCCAGCACGGCGTCGCGGGTGGCGGCCGCCTGCTCCTTCCGCAAGGGCGAGTGGTAGCGGCGTGCGGGGGCATTGACTTCACTCATCGCCGGGCCTAGCCTTAATTAGTCCGAATACTATTCGGATGAATTGTAGCAGGAAGCCCCGGACAGCAACGTACGGCGTCAACGCAGCGGAACAGGGGCGGAAGGGCAGGGCATCATGTCAGAGCACTTCGACACCGTGGTGATCGGCGGCGGCCAGGCAGGCCTGGCCATGGGCCACCACTTGTCCCGCGCCAAGCGTTCGTTCGTCATCCTCGATGAGAACCCGCGGACCGGAGACAGCTGGCGCACCCGCTGGGATTCCCTCAGGCTCTTCACCCCTGCCCGGTACGATGCCCTTCCCGGAACCCGCTACCCTGCCCCGCCCTGGTCTTACCCGTCGCGTGAAGAGTTTGCTGAGTACCTCAGCAGCTACGCGGAGAAGTTCGGGCTGCCGGTCCGGAACAACGTTCTGGTCAACCGCCTCAGCCACAACGGAAACAGCTTCGCCATCGAAGCGGGCGGCCTATACCTGGAAGCCGACAACGTGGTGGTGGCACCCGGCTGGGACAGAACACCCAACGTGCCGGCCTTCGCACGGCAGCTCACCCCGGACATCAAGCAACTCACGGCAGGAAGCTACAAGAACCCGAAGGACCTCGCGCCAGGACCCGTCCTGGTGGTGGGGGCCGGCAACTCCGGCGCGGACATCGCCCTGGAGCTTGCCGCCGGCCGCACGACCTACCTCTCCGGCCGGCACCCCGGCGAGATCCCCTGGCCCATCGACGCCGTGGCGGCCCGGCCCCTCACCCTCGCTGTTTTCTTCGCGTTCTCCCACGTCCTCAACCTCAACACTCCCGCCGGCCGGAAGGCCCGCCCGCAGATCCTTGCCCACAGCGGGCCACTGGTCAGGGTGAAGAACCGGGACCTGGTGCGTGCCGGCGTCGAACGCGTCCCCAGGACGGAAGGCGTCCGGGACGGCCGGCCGCTGCTGGCTGACGGACGGACACCCGATATCGCCAACGTCATCTGGTGCACCGGCTTCCGGCCGGACCTGGCGTGGATTGACCTGCCGGTGTTCGGCCCGGACGGGGAGCCGGACCAGGACCGCGGGGTGGCCAAAGCCCAGGCGGGACTGTACTTCCTGGGAGCCACGTTCCAGCAGTCGCTGGCATCCTCCATGGTGCACGGCGTGGGCAGGGACGCAGCCTTCATAGCCCGGTGCATCGCCGCCAAAGCGCCAAGCGGATCAGGGACAACGCAACTGCCCGGGGACGTCAGGCCGGAAGGTTCAACTGCTCCACAATGATGCGGGCGGTCGCGGGGTCGCCGAGGATGCGGAAATGCCCGGCCACCGGCAGCTCGATGTTGGTGGCCCCGGGCAGGACGCTCCCCTCCGGAATGTGCGGATCGAACGGTCCGTAGAGCGACGTGATGCGGCTGTTGATGGCCAACTCGCGGGACATCTGAAGGGTCAGGGCGTTCCGCGGCGAGAAGATCCGGAGGCTGGGCAGCAGCATGTACCGGGCGTAACGCGAGCCGGAAAAGGGCGAGCACACAGCGATCATCCGGTCGATCCGGTGCTCGGGATCCAGGGACAGCATGGTGTACTTGCCGATCAGGCCGCCCTTGCTGTGCGCCACCAGGATGGCATCGCGCAGCCCCGCCTCCTCCAGGTGCTGTGCCACCAGTTTGGCGGCGTCCGGCACCTTCAGTTTGTTGCGTTGGAGCACCGTGACCACATGCACCGGATGCCCGGCGTCGTGGATGGCCTGGATGAGCGGCATCATGAACTGCCAGTTTTCGTACACGCCGGGAATGATCACCACAGGCGGGCGGGTGCCGTTGCGGAAGGACGCCGGCTGCACGCGCGAGAGGAACCCGCGGACCTGCCAGCCCGCGGCGTACACATAGTCCTGCGCCCACCACACAGCCTTCTGCAGCGGACTGATGCGGGCAGCGGCGCCGGGATCACTCATGAGTCGAGAATAACCTCGGCGGGGCGCCTACCCACCAACCGGGCCCGCAAACACGCCTCAGTAGTTGCGGCGGTGCTTCAGGCGGGGAATCACGACGGCGAACACGGCCGCCGCGGCGAAGCCCAGGACGCCCGTGGCGGCGATCCCCGGACCCAGGGAGGCGAGGGCCGTCACCCCGGAGAGGAGCACCGGTCCCCCGGTGGAGCCAGCGTCCGCCATGAACCGCCAGAGGCCCAGGAACTGTCCCCGGCCGCGGTCCGGTGAGAAATCGGCGCCCAGGGTCATCACCAGCCCGGAACTGATGCCATTGCCAAACCCGATCAGCAGCGCGGCCAGCAGCAGCCCCACAAAGGACCCGGTCAGCGGAATGAGGAGCAGCGCGGTCCCCATGAGCAGCGTGGACGGAACCGCCACCCACTGCCGGCCCTTGCGGTCCATGAGTTTTCCCGCCGGGTAGAACACCAGCATGTCGATGGCGCCGGACAGCCCGTAGATCAGGGACGCTGAGGTGGCATCCATGCCAAGGTGGTCGGACCAGAGCGGGATCACCACCTGCCGGGAGGACCGCAAGGCGCTGAGCAGCAGGATGCCCATCCCCAGCGAAAGGAACACGCCGGCATGGGATACCGCGACGCTGCGGAGCGTGGGCTGGGGGCCCGCGTCCACACCCAAGCGGACCTCCGGCGTCGTAAGGTCCGGGATGGTCAGGGACAGCAGCGCGGCGGCCGCCATGGCCACCACCCCCACCCAGTAGGCGCCGGCGATGCCGAAGAACTGCATCACCGCCGCCCCCGCGAACGGCCCAATGAACACCCCGATCCGGTTCACGCCACCCAGCGTGGACAGCGCGCGGGCACGGAACGCCACGGGCACGGCCTCGGTGAGGTATTTTTGCCGCGCCAGGCCAAACACTGCCCCAGACATCCCGACGACGGTCATCGCCACGGCGAGGAGCCATAGTCCGTTCGGGGCGAGGGAGGACGTGGCGGCGGCGGCCAGGGCCAGGCCGGCTGCGACGGCGGCGCCCACGATGGACCAGCGTTCGCCGAAGCGCAGGGTCACCAGGGACGCAGGCAGGTTGAAGAACCAGGACCCTAGCCCGATCAGGGTGACGATCAGGGCGGCCACCGCCACCGAGGCGCCCAGGTCGCGGGCAGACAGTGCCACCACCGGGAGGATGGCGCCCTGCCCGATTCCGAAAAGCAGTGTGGGGCCGAAGGCGGCCACCGCAATACTGCGCAGGTTGAAGGGCTCGGGGTCATCCGGGGAAGTCATCAGATTTATCCTATGACCGCCGGATCCGCACCCCCTGCATCGCCGGCTGTCCGCGGCGCCTCGGGTGTCTTAGCGGGCCCGCGGCTCGAGCCCGGCAAGGGCACGGAACAGGTTGACCAGCTCAACAATGGCGCCGATGACCGAGCCCACGATCCCAAGAACCAGGAGCACCCGTACCACAACGGGCCAGCCGGACCAGCTGGCGCCGAAGTCGAACGGGAAGACCTCCCAGAGGCGCATCATGGCGGCCACGCCGACGCCCATGACCACCAGGTTTCCCAATGCCAGCAAGGCCCTGGCGCGAATCACCGCGCAGACCAGGTTCACGATGATGCCCGCGATCAAGGAGGCATTGATGAGGTCCAGGGCGCGGGGCATGTCCGCCGTCAGGAACGGCAGCACCCGCCACCCGGGCCAGACGTTAATCCCGTACAGCAGCAGGGCGTTGACTATGGCGGAGCCAATGCTGCCGCTACGGCTGATGGTCCTGTCCGGCATGCCCACCAGCGTGGCCCGGAGGGTAGCCTGCCCGGAAGTGCCGAAGGTCCCACCCAGCGGGGCCGCCAAATCCATGGCAGGACGACGGGCCGTTTGGCCCTGTTCCGGGGCTGCGGCTGAAAGGAATCTGGCTGGAGGAGGTGGTTGGCAATGTTCACGCTTCGCACCCTTGGCGGGATCGCCCTCCTGATGGCCGGGAGCAGTTGGCTTTGGTTGACGCCCACGTTCGCCACCCGAGGGGTGAACACGTCCGGGATCTGGTGGGGCATCACCATGGTGCTTTCGCTGCTGACAGTCCTGGGCTTCCTGGTGGCCACGTGGGGCCTGTTCGCCCGGTGGAGCTGGTGGGAATACGCGGCCCTCGGGTCGGCGGCGCTCGGCCTGGTCGCGTTGATTCCGTTCTGGGTCGCGGCAACAGGCGGCGGGGAGACCGTGGGGACCGCGGCGTGGAACGTGTTCGTGCACGTGCTGATGGTGGCCGGCGTTGCGGTGTTGTTGCTGGTCCCGCCGCTGGAACGCTGGGTCAACCAGCAGGTAATGGGCTAGCGGAACATCAGTAACCCGCCAGGACCTCGGCGGCCTTGCCGTCCGCCGCCGCGTTGACCAGTTCCTCTGCGACGATATGCAGTTTGGTGTTGGCGTGCTGGCTTCGGGTGGCCAGGACCTGGAAGGCCGCCTGGCCGTCCACACCCCGCAGTGCCATGACGATGCCTTTGGCCTGCTCAATGAGGGCCTTGTGCCCGTACGCACCCTCGATCGCTTCCTCCGCCGCGTGCTGGGATTCGATGCGCAGGCTCTGGGTCACGTCCACCATGAATCCGCGGACATACTCCACCTGCCCCGACGGCTCTGCAACGGCCTGGACCGCGGAGAAGACACGCTGTTCCCTGCCCCGGGCGTCTATGACCCGGTGGAGCAGGGCCCCTTGGCCTCCGCCGTCCAGGAGGTTCGTCCAGAGGGCACGGACCGGCTCCCGGTCCAGCGGGTGCTTGTGGGCCATGAACAGTTCCCAGCTAGGCACCACATCGCCCTTCTTAAGGCCGTGGATGCCGTACATGCCTTCGGACCACTCCATCTTTCCGGAGGGGACGTGCAGTTTAAAGGTCCCCGAGGGACACAGCGCCGGAGGCTGGAGCGGAAAGAGATACGTATCCAGTTTTGACCACATATTTTCCTTCTCAAGTCAGCCGAACCCAGCCGAAAGCAAGGCACCCACCATAACTTTACTTGCCGGCCATATGTCACATTCCATGGCAGGCTCCCCAAAATTGTGGGGGTCACAAAGGGCCCGGCGAGGAGTAGCGTTCGCCTTATGGGGCACTGAAGCGCGTCCCAATCCAAGGGGAGGTCAGTTCATGGGTGAAGTATGGATCCGCACGCTGGGCAACGGGCTGGTCCGGTCAGACCGAGTCACCGAGATTTCATCCACCCGGGGGTCCCTGCACGAGGACCGCGGGTATTCACTGAAGGTCATCGTGGACGGCAAGGGCCACGTACTGATTGACGACGGCGGGCTGCAGGGTTCGCTGCCCGAGCGGCTGGAATATGCCAGGCACATGGAGGACGCCCTGCTGCTGGCCATCGACGAGGCGCGCGAAAGCGACGCGTCCATGGTGATCTCGTACGAGCCGGAACGCGAGCGCTGGTCATCGGCCCCCGTTTCCGTATTAACGGGAAGGCTCCCCGAAGTCGTCTGACCTGGGGAGCGTTCCCGCTGCACACTGTTCAGCTGTGGGTCGGCTCCTCCACCAGCGCCGTGGCGATGCTTGCGGCATCCTCAAGCGCGGCCAGGAAGCGTTCGGCGTCCAGGGCAGCGGCGCAGCCGGTGCCGGCGGCGGTGATGGCCTGCCGGTAGCGGTGGTCCACGGCATCGCCGCAGGCGAAGACGCCGGGCAGGTTGGTGCACGTGGTGGGCGCGTCCACCTTGATGTAACCTTCGTCGTCCAGGTCCACCTGGCCTGCCACGAGTTCCGTGCGCGGCAGGTGGCCGATGGCCACGAAGATGCCGGTGGCGTCCTGGTGCCGGGTCTCACCGGTGCGGGTGTCCGTGAGGGTGACGCCGCTGACTTTTCCGTCGCCGTGAATGGCGGTGACGGCGGAGTTCCAGGCGAAGCGGATCTTGGGGTTGTCCTTGGCGCGTTGCGCCATGATGCGGGAGGCGCGCAGTTCGCCCTTGCGGACGACGACGGTGACGGACTTTCCGAAGCGGGTCAGGAAGGTTGCTTCCTCCATGGCGGAGTCGCCGCCGCCCACCACAATGATGTCCTGCTCGCGGAAGAAGAATCCGTCGCAGGTGGCGCACCAGGAGACGCCGTGCCCGCTGAACTTCTTCTCCTCCGGCAGGCCGAGTTCCTTGTAGGCGGAGCCGGTGGCCAGGATGACGGCCTGGGCCTCGTAGGTCTCCCCGCCGCCGGTGACCACGCGCTTGACGGGACCTTTCAGGTCGACGGACGTGGCGTCGTCGTACTCAATGCGCGCGCCGAACTTTTCCGCCTGCTGCTGCAGCCCGTCCATCAGTTCGGGGCCCTGGACGCCGGCCGGGAAACCCGGGAAGTTTTCCACCTCGGTGGTGTTCATCAGCGCGCCGCCGGCGGTGACGGAACCGGCCAGGACCAGGGGGTTCAGTCCGGCACGGGCGGCGTAGATGGCGGCGGTGTAGCCCGAGGGGCCGGAGCCGATGATGATCAGCTGTTCTTTGCTCATTGCGTGTCCTTCGGTGGCGGTACTGCGGTGCGTCCGCGGGCTGCGCGGGCAGGAGTCGGGTGGTCAGTAGTTTCTGTGCGTGCCCTGATCACCCCGTCCGATTGTTTCATTGCTTGGCGGGCCACGGCCAAGCAGCGGTCCGGGCTGCCAACTGGCGAACCCCAAAGTGATAGGAAACTGCGGTCGATGTAATAAACGTCACCGTGTTGCGCACATCACATCGGTTGCCTAATCTAATTGAGGCTTAAGCAAACAGGCCATGCAAGAAGCTGCAGCGTCGCAGCCAATGCCGGGGAAGGCTTTACATCTTGAACTCTAAGCTGAACATCGTGGTCCGGATCGATCTGGACCACAGCAAGGCCCAGGTGATTGCAAAGGGGCATATCACCATCCACAGCATCAACGCCCTCTACGTAGTGGCAAAGCGCGCCAACTCCCTCAGGGGAGGCCTGGACCTGGAGCTCGATATCTCCAGCGCCTGGGTGGATCCGCAAGCGCTGGATATGCTCCACGCCGCTTCCGAGAGCGGGCAGCTGCCAGCAATGATCGATCCGGACCAGGCACCATGCACCATCAGCGTGCTGGCCGACCGCCGGCATCCACGCACCGCGCCGTCCCGCCTCGCCGCATAGGACTCCCGGCCGCTCGCCGCGCCCACGCTTCGGGCCAGAGCAGGCCGCCAACCACTTCTTCCACCGCTCCAACAACCCGAAGTGCAGCTGCATCTGAACAGACGGATGGCTGCACTTCGGGGCTGTGCGGAGCCCCCGGGCCCCGCGGGGCCCAAAACTTACATCAGCGGTGATCCGCCATCCAGGAATTCCCGGAGCTCCACCGCGCTCAGGCCGGCAGCCCTGCCCAGGGCCCCCTCCCCCGCGCCGTGCTTCGAGGCGTTCCTGACTGCATTCCCGAACTGCTCCTGCGCAGCGTCGAGCTCCCACTGAAGGCTCTCCACCCGTGCCGAAGCCAGCCGGACTGCTTCCAGGGGGTCGCCGGCCGGGCTGCCGTCCTCCGTGTAGCCGCAGGTACAGGACCATTCCGATGCACCGAGCTCAAGCGGCGCCCACCCCAGGGACGCGATCGGAACCGGGCCGGAGGTCATTGCCACGCCGCAATGGAAGGGTGCGGCCGGACCGTCAAGGTCCATGGCCGGCGCCGGACCGTCCAGCAGCGCGGACACCGGGGATTCATCGAACGCACTGGGTTCAGTCGGCTGGAGTTGAAATACGTCATCGGCCTGGACGCGGATCCGTTGTCCCGCTGCCTGAGGTTCAAGTACTGCAGTCATGCGATCCGCCATCCGATAGTTTCTAAACAATGTAGCTAGTCTAACTAGGATTAGCCGCTTGTCTAGCGCAAGCCCACCACGTCACCGGGTACCACCGCATCCACAGCCTCGCGCATGCAACCCAGGAAGTGCATCACCGCTTTGATCTCCTCCACCGAAAGCGACTCGGCGGCCTCAAGCATGCGCTTGTGCATCTGGTTAAGGTTGTGCCGCACCTCCTCGTCGGCACCGGGCGTGGGCCGGATGATGACAGCCCGCCGGTCGGAGGGGTGGGGCTCACGCGTCACATGGCCGGCTGCCACCAGGCGGTCAACGAGGCTGGTCATGGACGCGGAGGTGATGCCCAGGCGGGCCGCAAGCTGGGTGGGGCGGATGCCAACGCCGGCAGCTTCCGCATCGATCAGGTACCGAAGCGCCAACAGGTCGGTCTCCCCCATCGCGGCGGAGGAGCGGGTGCGCCTTCTCATGGCACTTTCAGAGGTCCGGAACTCCCTGAGGGCGTTAATGACGTCAACAGCACCGGGCTGCGCGCCCTCGCGGGGTGGGTACCAGTAGCCTTCGCTTGCACCGTGCGGGTTCATGCGAATTCCTTCGATATCCTACTTGCTTGGCCGTCTAACAAACCCATCGTAGCCCACTTGCCGCGGCGGTGGCTCCACGGGTCAACGGCCGAACGGGTACCCGCGGAGGGCCTGCAGGAAAAGTAGAGTACCGGCTACTCGTGCCGCTGCCGCGCGGGCCCAATAGGTTTTTGTGCAACCCCCAAGGCAGTACGGCCACGGGGCAATCGCAGATGGGGGTGCAGGGTGGCTTTTGGCCCGGCAGATAATAAGGGGCCCGACCGGCAAGGGTTCCTGCTGGATTTAGTGACAGGGGCCGACGGCGAGGCAGAGTCCCTGCAAAAACTCGCCGGCGCAGCGGCCCGCTGGATGAGCACCACGGCGGGCACGCCGGTTGAGTGCGCAGCCGTGCTGCACCGGCAACGGTCCTGTACCGTCACAGCCGGAAGCACGGTGGGCACCGCCGCCCTTGCAGCCTCGGAGGACGAGCACGTGGACGGCCCCACGGCACTGGGCTCCGCCTTGGCCGCTCCGACAGTGATCGGCCAGGCAGGCGCACGCTGGCAGGCCTACCGGAAGCGGTTACTGGAGCACGGCCTCGGCGCAGCCCTTGCCCTCCCCTTGGAACTGCAGCCCGGCTCGTCCGCGGCCCTCGTTTTCCTGGGCCCACCCGACTACGGTTTCCCCGCCAGGATCCTCGCTGACGCGTCATGGTTCGGCGAGGTGGCATCACAGAGCCTGAAACTGGCCCTCGACGTGCACGGCGTAATCCGTGCGGGGGACAACCTCAAGCAGGTACTGGAGAGCAGGACCAGCAT
The DNA here is from genome assembly GCF_019977395.1 of Arthrobacter sp. NicSoilC5. NCBI lineage: Bacteria > Bacillati > Actinomycetota > Actinomycetes > Micrococcales > Micrococcaceae > Arthrobacter > Arthrobacter sp. NicSoilC5. The sequence continues at coordinate 1,889,875 of NZ_AP024660.1, forward strand.
CGACGTTGCCTGCGGCGTGCTGATGGCGCAAAACCGCTGCTCCTACGCCGAAGCCTTCAGCAGGCTCGCCGGCACCTCACGGAACCGCAACCTGAAGGTGCGCAGCGTGGCGGACGGCATCCTGAAGGCGATGCCCAGTGGTGCGCCCAGAACCCGTTTCGAACCCCCGGCGATTGCCTAGGAACTGCAGCGAGCTTCCTTGTGGTCCGCGGGAGTTATGCCTGGTGCCGCGACCGCGCCCTGATAAGTCCGGCCGCCACGAGTCCTGCACATCCGAGTGAAGCCAGCATGCCGCCGAGAGCCACGATGTAATCGGTGATGGTCATTGTCCTGCGCTCCTTCCGTCCTGCCTCCGAACTGCCTGATGCGCCCAAACTACGCCGCGAAACTCAGTCTTCGCTGAAGAATCGCCAGCAGCTTTGGTCAAGATCCGGTCACGGGGCATGCGGAAATCCACATGGTTTAGGTGGGCAATCTTTCCTTTACCACGGTGTTCCGTATTATTCATGCATGTGGACTAAACAAAGCCAGAGCTTCTGCCCCACCTGCGGCAGGACCACCAATCACGTCACCCACTTCCAAAAGGACGACGCCGGTTCCCTGGTTGCGGACGTCCGCTGCGCTGAATGCCCCGAGGTCGCCGGAGCGGTCGCCTAGGAAGGTTCGTTCCCCGAAGACTGCAGCCCGGGGCGCACGGCATGAGGACGGACGACGGCGAAGATCACCAAAGCGGCTGCCTGCACTGCCGTGACGGTGATGGCCAGGGCAGGGATTGAGTACTCGTACAGCACACCGATGAGGAAGCTCCCGGCCAGCCAGGCGAGGCCGTAGCACGCAGTGAACATTCCATAGGCGCTCCCCCGCCGTGCCGCCGGAGCCAGGCCCGCCACGCCTGCCCGCATGGTGCTTTCCTGGACGCCCATGGCCGCTCCCCACACCAGCACCCCCGTGACCGCGAGCGCCGTGTTGTTGCTGAAGCCCAGCCACGGCACCGCAGCCGCCAGGACGGGCAGGACCAGAAGGACTTTCAGCCCCACCCGGTCAAAGAGCCAACCGGAGGCCAGGGCGGCCACGGCGTCCACCCCCATGGCCGCGGCGTAGAGGACAGGGACCACCGCCGGCGGGAGGAGCCCGGTGGCCACCAGGTGGAAGGACAACAGCCCGAACGTTGCATAGCCGAACATGGTCAGGCTGCTGAACGCGGCATACAGCCAGTACTGCCGGGGCATGGGAACAGCCTTCACGGAAGCGGGACCGGGTCCGCCAGGAGCAGGGAGCGCGGTGGCCGGTGATGCGTCCGCCGCCTCGTAAACGGCCGGATCCGGGACCCTTCGCCGCAGCCGGAAGAGAATCAGCATGGCCGCCAGGCCTGGAACAGCAAGCAGCAGGAACCCCGGACCATAACTGCCCGACAACGCCAGGGCCACCCCCACCAGCAGCGGCCCCAGCAGCGCTCCCACCTGGTCCAGCGCCTCGTGCAGTGCGAACGCCTTGCCCTGGCCCAGCGCCGAACCTGCCTCGGCCAGCATGGTGTCCTTCGCCGGGCTCCGGACGGCCTTGCCCAGCCGTTCCGCCAGGACCAGGAGGCAGGCAATCCAGAGCGCGTCAGTGATTCCCAGCAACGGCACGGACACGGCCGTCAGCGCGTACCCGCTGATCGCCAGTGCCCACCGCAGCCCGGGCCTGTCCGCCAGCCGCCCGAACACCAGGCGAAGGACCAGGGCCACAGCCTCCCCGGCGCCGGTGACCACGCTGACCAGGAGCGCGGACGCGCCCAGCGCACCGAGGAACGGGCCGGTAACACTCCGTGCGCCCTCGTACACCATGTCCATCAGGGCGCTGATGATCCCGAAGACCAGGATGAAGCGGATGGCGGTCATGGGCGCCGCGGGAACGCTCCCGGCGGCGCTAGCGCTGGTGGGCATGCTCCCGGACCTGCTTCACCGCACGATCAGCCACGGCACCATTCTGCCCGCCACCGTTCTGTCCGGCACCGTTCTGTCCGGCACCGCGCAAGCGGGCCCGGCCCAGGCGGGCGCCGCGGCGGACGGGGGGAGCAGTTCCTTCCGGACGGGTCACGGCAAGGATCACCCCAATCCCGGCCAGGGAGGAGACCATGGCTGAACCGCCGTAGGAGATGAACGGAAGCGGCACGCCGATCACGGGCAGCAGCCCGCTGACCATGGCGATGTTGATCACGGCCTGGCCCAGGATCCACGTGATCACGCTGCAGGCCACGGTCCTCGAGAACGTGTCCGTGGTGCGGGCAATGGTCTTGAACACGGCAATGGCCAGGATGGCGAACAGGCCCAGCACCAGGAGCGAACCGGCCAGGCCCAGTTCCTCGCCGAGGATGGAGAAGATGAAGTCGTTGTGGGCTTCCGGGATCCAGTTCCATTTCTGCCGGCTCTGCCCCAGGCCCACGCCGAACCAGCTGCCGGAGGCCAGGGCGTAGGCGCCGTGCTGCGCCTGGTAGCCCATGCCCTGCGCGTCCTCGTCGGAGCCCATGCCCAGCCAGGAGGAGATCCGGCCCATCCTGTTGCCGCTGGTGGCTGCGAGTACCAGGGCGCCCGCCGCGCAGATCAGGCCGGCCACGGAGAACACCTTCATCCGCACGCCGCCGTAGAACATGGTGGCGGCGAGGATCATCATGATGATCATGGTGGTGCCAAGGTCGTGCCCCAGCGCCACGATGCCCATGATCAGTGCTCCGGCTGGTCCCAGCGGGATGACCGCGTGCTTCCACTGCCCCAGCAGGGCCTGCTTCCGGTCCAGGATCCCGGCGCCCCAGACAATCAGCGACAGTTTGGCGAACTCGGACGGCTGCGCGGTGAAGCCTCCCACGCTCAGCCAGTTCCGGTTGCCGTTCACGGACATGCCCAGCGGCGTGAACACCAGCAGCAGGGCAAACAGGGAACCGATCAGCAGCGGCCAGCCCAGCCAGCGGATCCGCCGCACGGACATGCGCGCCAGCACCAGCATGATCACCACGCCGGCCACGGTCCACATGGCCTGCTTCAGGGGAAGATCGTACGGATTGTTTCCTGCCGCCACGGATTCCACGGACGACGCCGATGCCACCTCCACGAGTCCGATCGCCGAGAGCGTGAGGACCACCGCCAGGATCAGCGGCCGGAGGCGTCCCGGGGAGTCGTCCTCCAGCCACACCGCCAGTTTGCCCAACCCGCGCCGGGCAGGACGGCCCGTCCCGCGCTGCTTTTGTCCTGTATTCATCTGTCCGTTCCTCAGCCTGCACACCAGGGCTTCCCCCATGGCCGGGCCCATCTCCGGGGCGGGTACCGCCGAGAAGAAAGAGTACGCCCCTGCGCCCGGTGCACGGCACCGGGACACCCGCCAGGCCACGTGTTCTGGGCGAATTGCCAGCTTGGGCGTGTAGCGTAGCGGAAACCTGTCCCCTCCCGAAGGTCATTTTGTCGTGTTCGGTTCCAAAAAATCCCCCGGCCCGGAACAGGAAGCCGCCAGCCCCGCCGCCTACCCAGGCCAAGGCGAGCTGTACGCGGCCAGTTCCCGCCGCCGTCGCCCCTTCCGCCGTGCCCCGCGCTGGGTCAAGGCCGTCACCGCACTGGTGTCGGTGCTGCTCCTGGGCGTCCTGGCGTTCGGCGGCTACTGGGCCTGGCGCCTGCAGTCCAACATCAGCACCTCGGAGCTGACCGCCGGCGGCCAGCGCACCGAGGGCGCCGTGAATGACAGCACCGACCGTCTGCAGATTTTGGTGCTGGGCTCGGACACGCGGGAAGGCAACAACAGCCAGTTCGGCACGGCGGACCAGTCCTCCGGGTACGGGCAGTCGGACGTGATGATGCTGCTGGATATCTCGGCGGACAACAAGCACGTCAACGTCATCAGTTTCCCCCGTGACCTGTTGGTGGACGTGCCCGCGTGCACGGATTCCAAGACCAACCAGAAGTATCCCGAGCAGAAGAGCGCCATGATCAACAGCGCCATGGCCCAGGCCGGCATCGGCTGCGCCGTGGACACGGTGAACAAGCTCACGGGCCTGGAAGTGGACCACTTCATGATGGCTGACTTCAACGCCGTGAAGGAGCTCTCCAACGCAGTGGGCGGCGTGGAGGTCTGTGTCACCGCCGCCGTCAACGATCCCGATTCGCACCTGACGCTGCCCGCTGGCAAGTCCCAGGTGCAGGGCGACCAGGCGCTGGCGTTCCTGCGCACCCGGCACGCCTTCGCCAACGGCGGGGACCTGGGCCGCATCCAGGCCCAGCAGGGCTTCCTGGCCTCACTGAGCCGCAAGCTCAAGTCCGAGGGAACCCTGGGCAACCCGCAGAAGACGCTGACCATCGCCGATACCATCACCAAGAACCTGACGGTCGATTCGGGCTTGTCCTCCATCCCGTCGCTGCTCACCATCGCCAACCGGCTGAAGAACATCGATCCAGCCAACATCAACTTCATTACCACCCCCACGGTGCCGTCGCCGCAGGACCCCAACCGGCTGACCCTCGATGAACCGGCGGCGTCCAACTTCTTCGCCGCTCTGCGCAACAGCCCGGACCTGAGCCAGCCTGCCCCCGAGGCGCCCACGGAGACGCCCGCAACACCCGCCGCCCCGGCCTACGACAAGTCGCTGCAGCCGGTCTCCATCGCCAACGGCACCGGGGTCACGGGCCGGAGCAACGCGATTGCCGGCCTGCTCTCGGATGCCGGTTTCACCAAACTGACCAAGTTGCAGGCCCAGGCGCAGAGCCAGACCATGGTCTATTACTCCGCCGGGTTCGAGGACGTCGCTGCCGATGTGGCGGCACTGTTCGGCCTGCCGGCCACCAGCGTCCAGCAGGTGGCGAACATCCAGGGCGTGCAGCTGTACGCCGGCACGGACTTTGCCACCGGCGACAAGCCCGCTGCACCGCCGTCGTCCGCTGACTCCTCCGGCAGCGTGGTGGCGCAGACCGGCAGCGACCAGACCTGCCAGTCAGCCAACCCCACCGGCTACTAAACCAGCCCACGCAAGGGATCCATTTTTGCCTGAATACAGCAACGGCTGTACTTTGGGAGGATGCAGACACTCACCCATGCGCCCGTGCTGGCCCGCTTCGGCTATGCGGTCTCGGACCCCACCCGTGCGCGGGTGCTGTTGGCTCTTGCAGAGTCGCCGTCCTATCCCTCGGACCTGGCGGACAGCCTGAAGGTGTCCCGCCAAAGCATGTCCAACCACCTCACCTGCCTGCGTGGCTGCGGCCTGGTGGTTGCCGTGCCGGATGGGCGGCGGAGCCGGTACGAGCTGGCGGACGCGCAGATCGGTCATGCCATCAAGGACCTGCTGAACGTTGTCCTGGCTGTTGACCCTGCGTGCTGCGCGCCTGACGGGGAGTGCCTGGCGTGACCGGGGCACCTACTGAACCCAGCACGGATCGCCGGCGGATTCTGACCCGGCGGATCAGGCTCTTGGCAGCAGCCACCATCACCTACAACATCATTGAGGCCATCGTGGCACTGTGGGCCGGCGGCGCGGCTGATTCCTCCGCGCTGATCGGCTTCGGCCTGGATTCCGTGATCGAAGTGGCCTCCGCCGTGGCGCTGTCCTGGCAGTTCTCCGCCAAGGACCCCGAGCGGCGCGAGCATCTGACGCTGCGGATCATCGCCGTTTCCTTCTTCGCCCTGGCCGCCTTCGTGGCGGTGGATGCCATCCGGTCCTTGGTCGGGGCCGGGGAAGCGCAGCATTCGGTGCCGGGCATCATCATTGCGGCATTGAGCCTGGCCATCATGCCCATCCTGTCCTGGGCGCAGCGCCGTGCCGGGCGGGAACTTGGCTCCAGGACTGCTGTAGCGGACTCCAAGCAGACGCTGTTGTGCACGTACCTCTCCGCAGTGCTGCTGGTGGGCCTGGTCCTGAACAGCAGCCTGGGCTGGTGGTGGGCCGACGCCGGAGCAGCACTGGTCATCGCCGCCATTGCCGTCCGTGAAGGCATCAACGCCTGGCGCGGGGACTCCTGCTGCGCTGTTCCGCCCCGCGTGGACGCGTTGGAAGAAAGTACGGGCTGCTGCCCGGGCTGCTCCGCGTCCAGTCCCGCGTCCGCTTCTGCCGGCGGACAGCCCCTGGGCCTGCCAACCGTCAGGAACGACGGGTTTTCAGGCAGCGGACAGAGGACCAGCGGCACTTAGCCTGCTGACGCCCCTACGGATGCCCGGGAAGGGCCGGCGGAGGAAGGCACGACGGCGGGCTCCAGCTTCCGGTTCGCCCAGAGCCGGAGCGGCCGCTCAACGAAGCGGAAGGACGCGTACGCCAGCAGCACGGTGAAGGCTGCGGTCAGGGCGATGCGGAGCGGAAGGGCCGGGATGAGGGGCATCAGCAGCAGGTAGACCGGCAGGTGCCAGAGGTACATGGCGTAGGAAAGATCGCGGCCCGGGCGGGCCAGCCAGGGATGGCTGAGGATGCGCGACAGGAAACCGGCAGGCTGCAGGACCAGCGAGCCGATCAAGACGGCCGAGATCAGCGCGAGCGCCGTGGGGCCCACCGTCCAGAACGTGTTGAACCAGGCGCCGGGGGTATCGGGCTCCTTCAGCAGGAACAGCGCGGCCGCCAGGGCCAGGCCGGCAAGCGGGGCACCCCAGCGGGCCACCGATGCCATGGCGTTGTGCAGCCGGGAACCCTGCCGCACCGCGGTGAACAGCAGCGCCAGCGCGCAGCCGATCAGCAGTTCGTCGGCCCGGGTGTCCGGGCCGTTGTAGATGCGGTCCAGCGGCTTGCCCGCGTTGACCAGCAGGAACCGGTTCAGCACGAAGCCTGCGGCCAGGGCCACGGTGGCGATGGCTGTGGTGCGGACCTTCCAGAACCGGAGCATCACCAGCAACAGCAGCGGCCACACCAGGTAGAACTGCTCCTCCACGGCCAGCGTCCACGTGGGGCCCAGGGTTTCGCCGGCAATGGAGTCGCCGAACATGCCAAAATGCGCCAGGTTCATCACGTAGCCGGCAGCGGGTAGGACAAACCCCGCCTGCCCGCCCCAGCCTGAGTCGGGAAACACGACGCCTGCCGCCACGATCACAGCGCAAAGGGCCAACAGCGCCGGCCAGAGGCGGGCCAGGCGCTTGGCGTAGAAGATGCCCAGGTGCAGCCTGCCGGTGGCGATCCGTTCCTTCATGATCAGCAGCGTGATCACAAAGCCGCTGAGCGTGAAGAACACGTCCACGCCGATGGAGCCACCCGGCATGGACTCGGTTGCCGTATGGAAGAAAAACACGCCGGCAACGGCGATGATCCGGAGCCCGTCCAGGGCATGCTTGCGCCCGGCGAGGAGCCCTGTTCCGGGCGCCGCCGGACCTGCTGGTGCTGACAAATTTGCGCTGCTTGACCTCAAAACCACTAAGCAAGCATATATAACGTTTCCATAACTGCGCTGTACGGCAGCTGGGCGGCGGCTGGCAAGAGAGGGTCCGGAGCGCCCTTGTGGAGGCTGGCCGCCGCTTCTACATTGAAGGCATGGTGGACCAGGACATGGCAGAAGACCTCGAAGAGCTTGTGGACCTCATCGCCGGAATGGAGGACATCAAATCCGTCCTCGACGACCTCACCGGATATGCGGCGGCCACCATGACCAGCACCACGGGAGAGCCCATCGAGTGCGCCGTTACCCTGCACCGCCGCAAACGCACCGCCACCATCGGCGGCAGCAGCAGCAGGGCCGTGGTGCTGGACCGGATTGAACAATCGCTGGGAGACGGGCCCTGCATCGAGGCCCTCGAAACCGGGGTTCCTGTCCTGCTGGATGACGTGTCCTCGGACCCGCGGTGGCCTGAGTACCGCACGGCGCTTTCCGCCGCGGGCGTCGCCAGCTCGCTGGGCGTACCCATGAAACTGGATAACGACGCCGGCGCGGTCCTCGATTTCTTTGCTCCCGTCAGCGGACTCTTCAGTTAGCGGGCGGTCGCCGACGCGGCGAGGTTCGGCCACATGGCAGGCAAGGCGCTCCGGCTGGCCGTGCGGATTGCATCAGCGGAGCAGCGCGCCGACAACCTGAAAGCCGCGATGGACACCAGGACCGTCATCGACCTGGCCTGCGGGATCATCATGGCGCAAAACAAGTGCACCAAGGACGAAGCGTTCGACGTCCTCCGCAGCGCCTCCAACAGCAGGAACCAAAAGCTCAACGAGCTCGCCGAGGGACTGGTGAACCGCTTCTCAGGCCGCAAGGATGCGAAGGCCCACTTCGACGACTGAAGAGTCCGTGGCCCGGGGGCCAGCGACGCTGCTGGTCCCCGGAGTGTAAGACGGGATGTGGCCCACCCCCGAAAATTGGATACCCTGGGCCACATCCGCGTCGGCTTCACGGACTGTCGCATGCCTGGGAATGGTTGGCCAGCGGCCCGGAACGAGTCGGGGTGGCTGTGGAGAAGGGTTCCTTAGGCAGCAACAGATGGGCCGCCTGCCTGACCCGGGGATCAGCCTAACAAACCCGTGCCGCCTGGCAATAGGGGGCGGTCCCGCAGTTTTTGCTCAACTTCCTGCGATTAATGCATCTGTGGCGCCCGGAGGGCTCATGAACCCTTCACCGGCCCAAATTTGCCGAACCACGTGCCGAGGGCCTCGGCGAGCCCGTCCGCTGAGCCTTCGCCCACCCAGGCTACGTAACCGTCGGGCCGGACCAGGACTGCCGTTGGCGCGGCAACCGCGCCCAGCACGGGAAGCTGCCACGCGCCGTCGTACGTTGCCCGGACGTGCTGCACGTACCCGGCCCACGCGCCAGGTTCCAGCCCCGGGCCACCGAATTCCAGCAGCACCGGACGGCCCCGGTGCAGTAACCCGTACACCCTGGCCGGCCCGGCGCCAGTGGTGATGTCCAGGTCCGGCATCCGGCGGCCCAGCAGCGGGTGGCCCGGACCCACGTCGTAGGCGACGTCGAGCCCGGTGATGAGTGCCGCGATCGGAGCTCCCGCACCGTCAACGCGGAGCACCTCGCCGAGCAGGTCGCGCAGGGCTTCCTGCCGCGGATCGGACTTCTGAAAGAGGGACTGGGCCATGGTGTACTTGAGCGCCCGCTCCCCCGCCGGGTGGCGCTCCGCGTGGTAGGTGTCCAGCAGCCCGGCGCCGGAGATGCCCTGCAGCACCTGCCCCAGCTTCCAGCCCAGGTTGACGGCGTCCTGCAGCCCCAGGCCGATGCCCAGCCCGCCCGTGGGTGAATGGACATGGGCGGCATCACCGGCCAGCAGCACCCGGCCCTTCCGGTAGGACTCCGATTGCCGGGTGGCGTCCGTGAAGCGCGACAGCCACGTGGGGCTGTGGACCCCGAAGTCGGTGCCGAAGACGTCCGTCAGTGCCTGGCGCAGCTCCGCCAGGGTCGGCTCGGTGGCCGGGCCGAGGGAGCCTTCGGTCACCACCACCCGGACCACACCGCCGCCCATCGGGTACAGCCCATGAATACCGCGCCCGTCCACCTTCCCCTGCTGAACGGGCTCCCCCGCCACCTCCACCTCCGCGATCAGGCTGCTCCGCGTCGCATCCGGACCCACCATCGGAATGCCCGCTGCCCGCCGCACCATGCTGCGCCCACCGTCGGCACCCACGACGTAGCGGGCCCGCACAGGTCCGCCGGCGGCAAGTTGGACCTCCACGCCGTCGTCGTCCGCCGAAACTCCGGTGACCTCCACGCCGCGCCGGATCTCCACGCCCAGCTCCTCCACCCACTCCAGCAGCAGCCGCTCGATGTGGTTCTGGAACAACGCCAGCGTGTACGGGTGACGTGTGGGCAGCCCGCCCAGGTCCAGCTGCGTATTGCCGAAGGAGGCCGTCTGGACGGTCTTGCCCGCGGCGAGGAAGCGCTCCGCGATGCCGCGCTGGTCCAGCAGCTCAATAGTGCGCGAATGGATTCCGCCGCCGCGCGAGCCGGCCAGCTCCGGGGAGGGGCGCCGCTCCAGGACAACCGCGTCCACTCCCGCCAGCCGGAGCTCGCCCGCCAGCATCAACCCCGTGGGTCCGCAGCCCACAATCACCGCGTCATGCATACCGTCCCCGTTCTGTTCGACGGCCAGTATGCGGCCGGACGGGGGCCTTGCGGCAAGGCCCCCACTGCGAGGTACCTTGGAAATGCGGGGAGAATTTGCGTGCTGTTGTCGATTTGTGCGTCCCGTGCACGTCGTATGGGTAGGAGCCCGGTGAAGGGGCTCTGCACAAACGGCAAAGGAGCATGACATGTCCAAGTATTTGATCCTGATCTACCAGGACGAGGCCGTGGCCCGGCAGGCCGAAGGGGAATCCATCAGCGCCAGCTATCAGGAGTTCCAGCAACGGCGCGGCGCGTCCCTGCTCGGCGGCGCAGCCCTGCATCCCTCCTCCACGGCGACGTCAGTCCGCCGCGACGGGGCCGGCGGGTTCCTGGTCACGGACGGCCCGTTCGCCGAGTCGAAGGAAACCCTGGGCGGCTATTACCTCATCGAGGCAGCTGACCTCGATGAGGCGCTTGAGATCGCCAAGGAAGTTCCGGCCGGCGTCGGAGTTGAGGTGTGGCCCGTACGGGTGGCGAACTGATGCCGGAGGCCGCCAGCCCGGAGGTTGCCGCGGCGGTCGCTGACGCGCACCGCCGTGAATGGGCCTTCGTCCTGGCGGCCACGGTCCGTGTTGCCGGCAGCATCGATGACGCCGAGGAAGCCGTCCAGGAGGCGTACGCCAGCGCCTTGGCCACCTGGGGAACGAGCGGCATTCCCCGGAACCCGGGGGCGTGGCTCACGGTGGCGGCACGACGGCGGGCCCTGGACATGCACCGGCGTGCGGCAACGGCTCAACGGGCGCTGCCCAAGCTGCTTGGGCGGGAGGATGACGACGGCGGGCTGCCGGACATGGCGCCCGAAGCGGTCCCCGACGACCGGCTCCGGCTCATCTTCACCTGCTGCCATCCTGCCCTGGCACTCGACGCCCGGGTGGCACTGACGCTGCGGCTGCTGTGCGGGCTGTCCACGGCCGAGGTGGCACGGGCGTTCCTCGTCCCCGACGCGACGATGGCGGCCCGCATCACCCGTGCAAAGAAGAAGATCGCGGCGGCCAATATCCCGTACCGGGTGCCGCCGGCAGCCGAGCTGCCCGGGCGGTTGGATGGCGTGCTGTCGGTGGTGTACCTGGTGTACACCACCGGGCACACCGCCCCGTCGGGCGCTGACCTGATGCGCCGGGACCTCGCCGACCGCGGGCTGGAACTGGCCAGGATGCTGCGCGTCCTGCTTCCCGGGGACCGCGACGTGGCCGGACTCCTGGCCCTGGTCCTGCTCACCGGGGCCCGCAGGGACGCCCGGGTCGATGACCAGCATGAGGTGGTTCTCCTGGAGAACCAGGACCGCTCTAAGTGGGACCGGCAGGCCACCGCGGAAGGCGTGGCGCTCCTGCGGGAATCACTTGCCGGACGGCCTCCGGGGCGTTTCGCCCTCATGGCGGCGATCGCGGCCGTGCATGACGAGAGCCCGTCCTGGCTGGACACCGACTGGCAGGAAATCCTGGGTCTCTACGACCTGCTCATGGACAGGTGGCCATCCCCGGTGGTCCGGCTCAACCGCGCCATCGCCCTGGGTTTCGCGGCGGGTTACGCGGAAGGCCTGGCGGAACTTGATGTCCTGGGAGGCGACCCGCAGCTGGCCCGCTACCCGTATCTGGCTGCCGCACGCGGGGATTTCCTGGTCCGGCTTGGCCGCCCGGAAGAGGCACGGGTGGCGTTCGAGGAGGCGCTGATCCTCACGGACAACGACGCTGAGCGCCGGTTCCTCCATGGCCGGTTGAGCGCGTTGGGCGAGTGACGGCCGCGCATCTGAAGGTCCGCTCCCGCGTCCGCTTTTGCCAGTAGTCCAAGTAGTTCTTTGGCGCCTCGCGGCCGAAAAGACAGGTACCACCTCTTGTATCGAGGCCTGCAGACCGCAACCTAGGCTGACTTCACCGCCAAGGTAGCAACACTGGAACTACAAGTCGCCATCGCAGCACACCTGCCTGGAAGCGAAGACTGCGACTCATCGGGAGCAACCATGTTTTTTGACGTGCAACGGCTGCGGCCCGGCGGCCCACCAGCCCTCGGAAATGCGGCAGACAGCCCCACCATCGTCCCCAGCCGGACCGGCTTGGCATGGCTCATGCCGCCCCGGGACGGGGAGAAATACTCCTATCTGCGCACGCCGCAGCACCGCTGGGTGTTCTGGCTGTCTGCGCTGGCCATGGCCGGTTTTGCGGTCAGCTTCGTCGGCCTGGCCACCCAGTCCTACTGGACCCTGGTGTTCCTTCTGCCACTCGTCCTGCTGGTCACCGAACAGTGCCTCAGCCTCCGGACCTCCACCTACCGCCGGCGCATTTCAATGGCTGACCACGCGGCCACCGTCGAATTGTGGGAACCCACCCAGGTGCCCAGTGTCGACGTCTTCATTCCCACCTGCGGGGAAGATCTGGAGGTGCTGGCCAACACCGCGCACCACGTCCGGAACCTGCAGTGGCCGGGTGTGCTCCGGGTCCATGTACTGGACGACGCCGGGCGCGAGGAAGTGCGTGAACTCGCCGTTGGGAGCGGTTTTGGCTACGTGGCCCGGCCGGGCAACGCCTTCAAGAAGGCCGGGAACCTTCAGCACGCCTTCGAGCGCACGTCCGGCGATCACGTGGTGATCTTCGATGCGGACTTCGTGCCCCGGCCGGACTTCCTGCTGGAGCTCGTGCCGTACCTGGACGATCCGACGGTGGGGATCGTGCAGAGCCCGCAACACTTCTACACCCACAAGTCGATGTCCTGGCTGGAGCGGTGTGCCGGAGCCACCCAGGAGATGTTCTACCGCTTCATCCAGCCCTCGCGGGATGCGGTGGGCGGGGCGATCTGCGTGGGCACATCAGCCGTTTACCGCCGCCAGGCGCTGGAGGCCATCGGAGGTTTCCCGCAGATCGGCCACAGCGAGGACGTCTACACCGGCCTCCACATGAAGGAGCAGGGGTACCAGCTCAAGTATGTGCCGGTGCTGCTCTCCCGGGGCCAGTGCCCTACAGATATCGATTCGTTTATTTCCCAGCAGTACCGCTGGTGTGAGGGATCGATGTCGCTCGTGGCGGCGGATTCATTCCACGACACCCCGTCGCTGACGCTGCCCCAGCGGATGAGCTTTTGGTCAGGTTTCCTGTATTACATGAGTACGGCGATGCTTGCGCTTCTCGCACCCATTCCGTTGATCGTCATGGCGTTCTTTTTCCCGGCGAACATCACGCCGCTCAACTCCCTGCCCCTGCTGGGCGCGATTGTGCAGTGGCTGATCGTGCTGCCGGTGGTTTCCCTGGGCCGCTGGCGGCTGGACGTGCTGCGCGTCCAAACCATTTATGGTTTCGCCCACCTCTTCTGCATCGCCGATATGTTCCGGGGCCTGGTGTCGGAATGGGTGCCCACCGGCAGCGCATCGGCGCAGATCCCCGTCGCCCGGCGGGTAAGGTCCTTCATGGGTCCATACATCCTGGCCACCCAGGCTCTGACTCTGGTGGGTTTGTGCCTGGGGGTCAACCAATACGGGATCGAGCAGTTCTGGGCCGCCATTGTCCTCTTCGCGCTCTCGTCCTACGTGTTCGTTCCGGTGGGGATCCTGGCGATGGGCCGGGGACGCTCCGCCGCAGCCGAACCAGCCGTTGTGGCAATGGCGGAGAGCGCATGAGCACGGGCGTCGCCGCCCGTCCCACGTGGCGGGCGGCGCTGGAGTCGTTCCTTCCGGCCGCCAAACGGCCCAGCGCGGACAAGTACATCCGGCGCATTCCCATCGCCCTGATCCTTTTGGTGCAGGCGGTCTCGGCGCTCCGGCTCAGCAACACCGCTTTCCAGGACGAAGCGCTGTATTTGTACACCGGCGACTGGATCCTGAAGTCCTGGGCGGATCCGCACGTGGTGGTGTACACGCATCCGGAGTCATTCTTCTCCGGTGCACCCATGCTCTACCCGGTGCTGGGTGCACTGCTGGACCGGCTCGGCGGCCTGGCCTTGGCCCGTTTGTTCTCCACGGTCTGCATGCTCAGCGCTACGGCGGCGGTCTACTGGGGCACAAACGTACTGTTCGACCACCACGCCCGGCCACGCACCGCGGGCATCTTCGCCGCTTTCGTCTTCGCCCTCTCTGCGCCGGTCATCTTCCTGTCCAACTTCGCCACCTTCGACGCCCCCAGCTTCGCCCTCATCGCCTGGGCAGCCGCGCTCAGCATCTGGTCCAGCAAGCGCAACCGCTCCATTGTGTGGGGCGTGCCCATCGGGGTCCTCTGCTCCCTGGCCGTGCTGCTGAAATACTCCTCGGCCATCGACGTCCCGTTCGTCATGCTGCTGACCCTGGTCGTGGGGTGGGCGGTCCGCTCCACCCGGGCGAGGGCGGTGGCCCGCGGCGCGGTGGCCGGGCTCACCGCGCTGGTCCTGCTGGTGGGCTCGGCGCTGACCTGGGGGTCGGCGCTGCTGGCGGGCCTCCAGAAGACCACCACGGACCGGGCCGCCATGGTGCACCAGACTTCTGTCCTCACGCTGGTCAGCCAGGTGGGGGTATGGGCCGGTCTCACCTTCGCCCTCATGATCGCCGGCGCCATCTACCTGATGCGCCGCCAACCGGTCCTCGCGGTGCTGATGCTTGCCGGTACCATCGCGGCCACCGGCTACCAGATCTGGATGGGCGAGGCCGTGTCCCTGCACAAGCACCTCACCCTCGGCATCATTTTCGGTGCGCCGCTGGCCGGGGCAGTGCTATCGGCCCTGGTACGCACCGGGCGGAAGGTCACCGTTCTGCTCGTTGCGGCGGCGTGCTACGCCGTGCTGGTGACGGGACTGATGCAGTCCGAGAAGCTGTTCCACGTGTGGCCTGCCACCACTCCCCTGCACAACACGGTCGAGTTCGCCGTGGACTCCATGCCCTGGATCCGCACGCTCGCTGAAGTCCCTGAGCCGTTGATGTATTCGCTGAAGGACAAGACCGGACCCTGGCAGTGGACGGCGACGTACGACGGTTCGTTCTTTTACGACGACCCCGATGAAGGCGACAGGGTCTTCCAGGGGCTCGAGGCCTACCAGCACGCGCTGGAGGACAACTACTTCCAGCTCGTCGTCCTTGACCGGAGCACCCCGATCGGCCAACAGCTGCAGCCGGAGGAGTTCGGCTTCGCACAGACTGACACGGTCACCGACGCCGCGTCCGGCCACACCTGGCGGATCTACCAGAGGTTTGACCACATCCCCCAGTGACTTGGTGTGGCCGTTGCACAACAAAGGGAAGGCCCCTCCTAGGAGGGGCCTTCAACGTAGTGGTCATTTGTCTTCTGGTATCGGTCAGCGGTGATGCGCAATCCCCCTTCCCGGACGCCCCCGGCGCCCATCCGGACTATGACGCTGTCCACTTTAATGAGCTGCTGCCAGTGCGTAAAGACCCTAATCAAGAAAATAAAGCACGACGGCGGCGGCCTGGGCCGGGCGCGGGAAGGAGGTCTGGCGATTGCGGCTCCTTTGTTCTATAACTAATAGAACAAAGGTAGGAAGGTGAAGGGTCGTTGATCCTCAACGTCGATCTGGCTGCTGATGTGCCGATCTACCAGCAGATCCGGGACCAGATCGTGGAAGCAATCGCACACGGCGCACTGACCGAAGGCAGCCCGCTGCCGCCCACCCGGACGCTCGCCGCCGATTTCGGCATCAACTTCCACACAGTCAACAAGGCCTACGATCTCCTTCGCCAAGAGGGGCTGATCCGTCTCAGCCGCGGTACCGGGGCGGTAGTGACCGCGGCGGCCACCGGCCAGCTCCTTCCGTCCGACTGGACCGCGAGGGCCAGGACGCTCCTGGCGGAGGCCGTGGCCCGCGGAATGCCCGCCGACGACGTGCTCCAGGCCTGCCGGACCCTGCTCGATTCATTTGGTGCCGCGGATCAGGAGGACACGCGATGATTGTTTCCGCCGTTCTGGGCTTTGTACTGCTGGGGCTGGTTCTCCTGCTGGCATTGCTGCTGCCGTCCGTCACCAGCAACACCATCCCCTTCGGAGTCCGGATCCCGTCCCGGTATGCCGCCGATCCGGTCATCACCGGGCAGGCGCACTTGTACCGGCGGCGCGTCCTGATCTGCGGGGGCATCATTGCGGCAGCCGGCGTGGTCAGCGTGGCGGTGACCGGGCAACCCCTGCTGCTGCCGTTGTCGGTACTGGTGCTGGTGGCCACCTGGTACGGCTGCTTCTTTCTGGCCCACCAGGAGATCCGGGCAGCGAAGCTTGCCGGCGGCTGGTTCGAAGGTCTGCACCAGGGCATCGCCGTGGACACGGAACTAAGGACCAATCCCCCGCGGTTCCCCTGGCTCTGGTTGGCACCGGCCGCGGTCATCACGGCCTCCACCGCCGTAATTGGCATCCTGATGTACCCGTCCATGCCCCAGACCCTCGCCGTGCACTTTGGCGCCAACGGTGTCCCCAACAGGGTGGAAGCGAAGTCGGTGGGGGCGGCCTTTTCCCTGGTCTTCCTGCAGCTGGGCCTCACAGCATTCCTGGCGGGCATTGCGGCGGCCGTCGTCCGCAGCAGGCCCGACCTTGACCCGGCCCGCCCGATGGGATCCTCGCGCTGGGCCCGGCACTACATGTCGCTTGGCGCCAAGGCCGTGCTGGGGCTGGTAGCCATGATTGACCTGGGACTGATGGGATCCTCGCTGCTGATGTGGACCGGAACGGTGACCCGGTGGGCGCCGTTGGTGATCGTGATCCCGGTCCTGGCTTCCGTGGCGGCAACCGTAGCGGTCCTGGCCAGGAACAACAGGGACCGCAGCGAAAATGGGGAGGACACGGGCCTGACGCACCGCGACGATGACAGGTACTGGCGCGGCGGCCTGATCTACGTCAACCGGGAGGATCCGGTGCTGCTGGTGCCGCGCCGGTTCGGCATTGGATGGACATTGAACTTCGGGAACCCCAGGGCCGCGATGCTGCTGGCTGGAGTGGTTGCGCTGATCGGCTTGGTGCTTGCCCTCCGCTTCGCCGTCTAAGCGGTTACTGTTCAGGCGCTATCCGTCGAGCACCGCAGCGTTGCTTGCCCGCGGCACCACCACATGCACGGCATTGCGCTCGATGGTGAAGTCGGCGGGAGTAGCCGTGGCGATTTCGCCGTCGAGGTTAACCGGCAGGGATGGCTGCGTCACCAAGCGGACGTGCCGGGTCGTCAGGTGGTACACGCCGTCGCGCTCCACAAAGCTGCCATCTTTGAGCAGTCGAGCGATCCGCACATGTTCCCGGAGCGGCGCCCCGGGAATGGCGTACACGTCCAGGATGTGGTCGTCTATGCCTGCCGTCGGCGAAACCGCGTTGCCGCCCCCGTAATGCCTGCCGTTGCCGACGGCCACCTGCAGCACATCCGGCAGCTCGAGCGTTCCATGGTCGCCATCCGGGAATTCGAGCCGGGCGCGGAAGGGCTTGTGCCGGGAATAGGCGCGTACGGCGGCAACCCCGTAGGCCATTGGTCCCAGGTACCGCTTCAGGCGGGGACTGAGGCTTTCCGTAACTCCAACCGAAAGTCCCACCGACGCAACGTTGAGGAAAGGCCAGCCGTTCGCCCGCCCCAGGTCAATGTCCACTACCTTCCCGTCTGCGAGCGCAGTGCACGCGGCGTCCAGGCCGCCCGGAATTTCCAGGGTGCGGGCAAGGTCGTTTGCTGTTCCCAGCGGAAGAATCCCGAGCACTGTTCCCGTCCCCGCCAGCTGGCCGGCGGCGAAGGACACCGTGC
The DNA here is from genome assembly GCF_019977395.1 of Arthrobacter sp. NicSoilC5. NCBI lineage: Bacteria > Bacillati > Actinomycetota > Actinomycetes > Micrococcales > Micrococcaceae > Arthrobacter > Arthrobacter sp. NicSoilC5. The sequence continues at coordinate 1,907,562 of NZ_AP024660.1, forward strand.
CGTCCCCACCTCCCACGACCACCATGTCGTGGCCGCCCGCCACCACCCGCTTGAGTGTCCCCGGCAGTTCGCTGCCCTGCCGGACGTGATGCACAGAGGAAATGGGCAACCCGGCCTTTTGCAGCTTCTCCACCGCCAGGTCGGGTAGCGCCGCCCGGCGCGCGCCGGTATTGATCACCACGGCAACGGAGTTGGCGTCTCGGGCAGCCTTCATGGGGACCATCCTAGGTTGATGGAGCTGGGAGGTCCCTGCACGCGCAGACTGGCACCGGCAGAGGTGAAGCGTACGACGGCGGTATGCGGCCGCCGTCGTACGCCCACTATGCGAGTGGTTGGCGGGCTAGATATCCGCCAGGAGGGACGTGGGGTTTTCGATGGCGTCGGCCACGAAGCGGAGGAAGCCGCCGGCCGTGCCGCCATCGCAGACCCGGTGGTCGAAGGTCAGGGTCAGCTCGGTGACCTTGCGGACGGCCAGCTCCCCGTTGACCACCCACGGCTTGTCGATGATCCGGCCCACGCCGAGGATCCCAACCTCAGGGTGGTTGATGATCGCCGCTGAGCCGTCGACGCCGAACACGCCGTAATTGTTCAGCGTGAACGTTCCGCTGCCCAGCTCAGCCGGGGTCGCCTTGCCGTCGCGCGCCACCTGGGTGAGCCGGCGGATCTCCGCATCCAGCTCCCTGGCGCTGAGCTTCTCCGCCCCGCGCACGGAAGGCACCACCAGGCCGCGGTCGGTCTGCGCCGCGAAACCCAGGTTGATCCCGTCGAAGGCCACGATCTCCTGCGACCCATCGTCAGCAGTCTCAATCCGGGTGTTCAGTTCCGGATACTTCTTCAGCCCCGCCGTGACGAACCGTGCGATGAAAGCCAACAAACCCGGGACCTCCACACCGCTGGCTTTCAGCCCCTCGCGCAGCTCCATCAGGGCCGTGGCGTCCACATCAACCCACACCGTTGCTTCCGGAATCTCGGACCGGCTGCGGGCCATGTTCGCGGCAACGGCCTTACGCACGCCGCGGACAGGCGTGCGGGCCGCGACGGCAAGACCCGTCCGCGCGTCGCGGCCCTGGGCTTCGGCGGACTCAGCAGGACGCACCGGTGCTTCCACAGCTGCTTCAACCGGCTCGACTTCCGGTGCTGCCGCGGGCGCAGCTGCCGGCGCGGCTGTCCGCAGGGCGGCCTCCACGTCACGGCGCATGATCAGCCCGCTGTCACCGGAACCCGAAATATCCCCCAGGTCCACGCCATGCTCCCGAGCCATCCGACGGACCAGCGGAGAGATCACGGCGCCAAGCTTTCCGGGCACCCGGGTACGCAGGAGGGCAAGCTCGTCCTCTTTGGACAACTCGGGAGCAGCGGAGTCGGAACGGTCAGCCACGGCCACGGAAGACTTCGGCGCACGGGTACGCCGGGCAACGCCATGCCCACCGGGAGTTCCATACCCGATCAAAACATTTCCAGATCCAGCTTTTTCTTCCTCCCGGTACGTTTCCGCCTCAGCCGACGCGGATGATGCCGCCCCGGGAGTGGCATCGAAGGAACCGGACGAGGGACCCGATGCGAGCTTGCGAGCATTGGGAAGTCCGGTGCCGCTGTCGGAGCCGGCAGCATCGTCCGCAGGACGAATGCTGCCCGGCGAAGGGGCGGGGGCGGCATCATCCGCGGCCCCTCCCGAAGGCACCAGTTCCGGCAGAGGCGTCACCGAGATCAGCGGCTTCCCTACGTCCAGGGTCTCCCCCGGCTTCCCGTGCAGCTCGGCAACAATCCCGGCATACGGAGACGGCACCTCCACTGCGGACTTGGCGGTCTCCACCTCGGCGATGGGCTGATCGACGGCGATCTCGTCACCCACAGAGACATGCCAGGCCACCAGTTCAGCCTCGGTGAGGCCCTCACCCAGGTCCGGCAGCAAAAATACGCGTGGTTCGCTCATGGTCAGTTCTCCCACTGAAGGTCGTCAACGGCGTCGAGGATGCGGTCCACGCCGGGCAGGTAGTACTTCTCGAGTTTGGGCGCCGGGTACGGGACGTCGAACCCGGTCACGCGGCGGATCGGTGCGGCCAGGTAGTGGAAGCAGCGCTCCTGCACCCGGGCCACGATCTCGGAGGAGACGGACGCGAAGCCATGCGCCTCTGCGATCACCACGGCGCGGCCGGTCTTGCGGACGGACTCGCCCACAGTCTCATCGTCGAACGGGACGATGGTCCGCACGTCGATCACTTCCAGCGAGCGGCCCTCCAGCGCCGCCGCCTCGGCGGCAGCCAAAGCAGTGGGCACGGAGGGACCGTACGCAATCAGCGTCGCGTCGGTGCCGGGACGCGCGACGGCGGCCCTTCCCTCCGAGCTGCGTCCCGCCGTCGTACCTTCCTCATGAAGGCGCCGCAGCTCGCCCAGGTCCACCGAATCCTTGGTCCAGTACATCTTCTTGGGCTCCATGAAGACCACCGGATCGTCGGAGTCGATGGCTTCGCGGAGCATGCGGTAGCCGTCCGCGACGGTGGCCGGGGTGTAGACCTTCAGCCCGGCGGTGTGGGCGTAGTAGGACTCGGAGGAGTCGCAGTGGTGCTCCACTCCCCCGATGCCGCCGCCGTACGGAATCCGGATCACCATGGGCAGCTTGACCATGCCGCGGGTACGGTTGTGCATCTTGGCCACGTGGCTGACGATCTGTTCGAACGCCGGGTATGCGAACGCATCGAACTGCATCTCGATGACGGGCCGCATGCCGTTGATGGCCATACCCACGGCCATGCCCACAATGCCGGACTCGGCCAGCGGGGTGTCGAAGCAGCGCTGTTCGCCGAACGTGGCGGTGAGGCCGTCGGTGATGCGGAAGACGCCGCCCAGGAGCCCTACGTCCTCACCGAACACCAGGACGGAGGAGTCCGCGGACATGGCGTCGGCGAGCGCGGTGTTGAGGGCCTTGGCCATGGTGACCGGCTGCGGGCCGACGGCCTCGGCGGATGCCGCTGCGGAGGCTGCGGCCCGGGCGGTAGCGGCGGAAACGTTGCCGTTGGCCTCGGATGAGGTGGTGATGGTGGGGCTCACTTGCCGGCCTCCTTCAAGTCAGTGGCTGCTGCGTCGCGGGCCAGCTCGTCGGCGAGCATGGCAGACTGTTCCTTCAGCTGCGGGGTCTGCACCGCGAACACGTGGCGGAAGAGCTCCTGCGGGTCCACAGGCACGTCCTCGCCGAGGCCATCGCGCAGCTGCGCGGCAACCGCCTCAGCGTGCGCAGCGATCCGTGCCTCGCCGTCGTCGTCCAGCAGCCCTCGGTCCGTCAGGTAGGTGCGCATCCTGTTCACGGGGTCTTTGGCCCGCCACTCCGCAACCTCGGCGCTTTCCCGGTAGCGGGTGTCGTCGTCGGCGTTGGTGTGGGCCTGCATGCGGTACGTGTTGGCCTCCACCAGCAGGGGGCCGGAGCCTTCCCGGGCCAGTTTCACGGCGCGGTCCAGGACGGCGAGGAGTGCCACGACGTCGTTGCCGTCCACGCGTTCGCCGGCCATGCCGTAGCCCACGGCTTTGTGCGCGAGCGACGGCGCCACGGACTGGTGTGCCAGCGGCACCGAGATGGCGTACTTGTTGTTCTGGACGAAGAAGATGACCGGCAGGTGGAAGACGGCGGCGAAGTTCAGGGCTTCGTGGAAGTCGCCTTCGCTGGTGGCGCCGTCGCCGCACATGGCCAGCACCACGGTGTCCTCACCGCGCAGCTTGGCGGCGTGGGCAACGCCGACGGCGTGCAGCAGCTGGGTGGTCAGCGGGGTGCACTGGATGCCCACCTTGTACTTGAGGGGGTCGTACCCGCCGTGCCAGTCGCCGCGGAAGATGGTCATCACCTGGACGGGGTCCACGCCGCGGGTCATCACGGCCACGGCGTCGCGGTAGGTGGGGAACATCCAGTCGCCGTCGGACAGGCACAGGGCGGCGGCCACCTGGCAGGCTTCCTGGCCGTGGCTGGAGGGGTAGACGGCCATGCGGCCCTGCCGGACCAGGGCGGAATTCTGGTCATTGACGCGGCGGCCGACGACGAGTTGTTCGTACGCGGCGAGCAGTTCCTTGTCGCCGGGCACGGGGTATTCGTGGCCGGGCTGGGTGCCCTGCTCACTGCCGGCCTTGAGCCGGCCGTCCGGGTCCACCATCTGGATCTGGTGCCGGGCGGGGAGCATGTAGTCCTCCACCGTGATGCCGAACTTCTTCACAGCTTCCGTCAGCGCATTGCCTGGCGTTGCGGTGCTGGTGGTGTCCGGCGCGGTGTGGTCTGCGGAGATCGTCATTGGTCCGTCCTTCGGTAGCCACTATTCCCTCCCAGTATCGTCCTGACGCAGGTTTCGTATCCAGCACCTGCGCGAATCGTGGAGAAGCTGCTCAGAACTGCCTATTATGGGAGACGATTTGTAACTGTGACGTGGATTACCGACGGGAGTCGTGGACAAAATGCCGGGCAAGGATGCTGCTGCCGAGGTTCCGCTGGACGATATTGACCGCCGCATCATTGCCGAGCTCACCCGGGACGGCCGGATGTCCGTCACTCAAGTGGCGGAAAACGTTCACATCTCGCGGGCGCATGCGTACTCGCGAATTGCCCGGCTGACCGGCGACGGGGTGCTGACCCGGTTTACGGCGCTGGTGGATCCCATCAAGGCAGGGCTGAAGTCCTCGGCCTACGTGACGCTGAAGCTGAAGCAGGATTCCTGGCGTGAGCTCCGCGACCAGCTGGGCGCCATCCCGGAAGTGCACCACATCGCGCTGGTGGGCGGCGACTTCGACGTCATCCTGCTGGTCCGGGCCGTGGACAACATCGACCTCCGCCGGGTCATCTTCGACCAGCTTCAGACCATGCCCGGCGTGCTCGATACGCAGACGTTCCTGGTGTTCGAGGACGTGGATACGCGGTAGAAAATTCAGCGCCCAGGTCAGTACTTATTCCCGAAATTGATGTTCCAGGTGCGCAAGATTTCCTCAATGTGAGCGCTTCATAGCAGTACCCGAAGTCAGCGGGGACTACTACTTGGATTGCCCCTTTCCGCCTTGAGTCTGCACGGTGTGGGAAGAAACTTCCACGGAATTGCAGCGCGGGGAACGCAGGTAGTGGCAGCGCTTACCGAGTACCCGGCTTCTTGAGGTTTCAGAAACTCAAGTACCGGTACGTGTTGTTGCTCCTTTTCGCTCCGGCAAATATTGGGTCATCGATCCACCGGAAGGCACCTGGATGGAGCCACCAATGGGGGAACGGGTTCTCAACCACACATTCAAGGAGTCTCTCCATGCGCAAAATGACCAAGAAAAACAAGATCGCCGCTGTTGCCCTGTCCGCGACGCTGCTGGCAGCCGGCGGCGGCGCCGCATACGCCTACTGGAGCACCACCGGTTCGGGTGGCGGTTCAGCTGTCGCTTCGTCCGGCACCACGACGTCCACTATCAAGATCACTGCAGCCTTTGCGGACGGTTTGACGCCTGGTGCCACCGAGGACATCACCTACACCGCAACCAACCCGAATTCCTCAAGCACCACGGTGACCTTGGACAAGGCCGTGGTCAGCGCTGACAACGGGTGCGACGCCAGCTGGATCACTGCCTCGGTGCCGACCAACACCACGACTATCGCCGCCGGAGCCACTGAGACGCTCGGTGCGGGCAAGCTGGTCTTCGCTGACACTGCCGGAAACCAGGATCTCTGCAAGGGCGCCAAGATCACCGTAGCGGTCACCAGCCACTAGGCAAACAGCGGGCCGGGGGCGGTGCGAATCCGCCCCCGGCTTGCCGTTATCTGCACCGAAGAAAGAGGGGCACAGGGTGCACGAGCAGGACGGGCATGCGCGGCGTCGCAGGCGGATCGGAATCAAGGCAGCGCTGGTGGCGCTGGTGCTGCTGCTGGCGGGGGCCGGATCGCTGATTGCGGCGGCAAACAATCCAAAGCCCGGCATTACGGTGCAGGTCTCCCCCGCAAGCCAGTCCGTCCAGCAGGGCCAGTCAGCCTCCTACACGGTCACGGTCACCTCCACGGGAGGCTTCAGCGGCGCCGTCAGCCTGGCCGCCGCGGGACTTCCGGCCGCGGCAACGGGCGCCTTCACGCCGTCGTCCATCACCCTCAACTCCGGCAGCAACGCAACGGCCACCCTGAACGCCACCACCGCCGCGACCACGCCGGCGGGGACCAGCTCCATCACCATCACCGCGGCAAGCGGCAAGATCTCCGGCAGCGTGACGGCCAGCCTCACGGTGAACTACAAGATCTCCAGCTCGTTCTCGATGACAGCCACCCCGGACTCGGTCAGCATGCCGCCGGGCGCCACCGCCGTCTACACGCTGCAGCTCAGCCGCAACAACTTCACCGGCCCCATCACCTTCAGCGTCCTGGGCGGACTTCCGGCGGGAGCAACGGCGTCGTTCTCGCCCAACCCGGCCACCGGGACATCCACCACTCTCCAGGTGGCCACCACCAGCGCCTCCCCCACCGGAACCTCCAGCCTGTACCTGGTGGGCACCGGCAAGGACTCCTCCGGGAAGGCGCAGTACGCCTACGCGAATGTCCAGCTGGTGCTGGACTCCACCATCAAGCAGTTCGGCATCTCCGGGAACGTCCCCGGAACCCTGTCCCCGGGCACGTCGGCCGGACTGAACCTGCAGATCAGCAACCCCATCAACAAGCCGCTGTCGCTGACCAACCTCTCGGTCGCCGTCGCGGGCGTCACCCGGAGCGCGGCCGCCGTAACGGGCAACCTGCCCTGCACGCCGGCCGACTTCACCGTCACCCAGTACAGCGGCCCCTACCCGCTGGCCGTGCCGGCCACGGGCGGTTCGCTCCAGGGGCTCAACGTCGCCCAGACCGCCTGGCCGCGGGTGGGAATGCTGGATACGTCCACCAACCAGGACGGCTGCAAAGGCGCCACCCTCCAGCTCAGCTACTCAGGATCAGGACAGGGGAACTGAGATGACCAACCCCAGCAGAGGCCGGGGCCTCAAAGCAGCTGCCCTCGCCGGGCTCCTGGCTACCGCCGGCGCCGGAACCGCCTACGCCTACTGGACTGCCGCGGGATCCGGGTCAGGGTCCGCGGCCGCCGCCACCATGCAGGCCGTCTCAGTGGACGCCCTCGTCGCCAGCGACAACCCGAAGACGGTTCTCTATCCTGGTGGCAGCGCCGACGTCGTCCTCCGCCTGACCAACCCCAACCCGTACTCGGTGCAGGTGTACAGCGTGACAGGCAACGGCCCCGCGGTGGCCGACCCGTCGCACCCCAGCTGCACCACCACCGGCGTCAGCTTTACCGGGACCGCCGCGCCGCTGTCTCCCGCCACATACGTTCCCGCTAATTCGTCAGCACTCATCACCCTTCCCGGAGCGGCCGCCATGGATACCACCTCGCTCGCAGCCTGCCAGGGCGCCACGTTCAGCCTCCCCGTCACGGCGGAGGTCCGGAAATGAGCCTCGCCATCCGCAACGCGTCCCTCTTCACCGGCCGCCTCCCATCCCGCAGGCTGGCCTGGATCATCACCGCGGTCCTGCTCCTGCTCGGCACGGGCACCGCGGCCTACGCATTCTGGGCCTCCACCACCAGCAGCAACAACGCCACCGCCGCAGCCGACGCGCTCTCACCCGGTTCCAAGCCCTCGGTCACTGCCAGCAACACGTCCCTGACGGTCGCCTGGGCCAACGGGACCACCGTCAACGGCCATCCCGCCACCGGCTACACCGTTGCCCGCTACTCAGTGGCCACCGGCGGGACCGCCATCCCGGCCACGGGCGGCTGCGCGGGAACCGTCACCACGCTTACCTGCACCGAGCAGAATGTCCCGGGCGGCACCTGGTACTACACCGTCACCCCGGCCATCGCGCTCTGGACCGGGGCCGAGAGCCCGCGCAGCAACGGCGTCAGCAGCGATGCCACCGCGCCCACAGCATCAGCCACGGTTTCGCCCACCCCGAATGCGGCCGGCTGGAACAACACCAGCCCGGTCGCCGTAACCATCACGGCCGACGACGGGACGTCCGGTTCCGGTGTCGCCTCCATTACCTACGCGGTCGACGGCGGCGCGCAGCAGACGGTCAGCGCGGCCATCGCCACCATTCCGGTCACGGGAGACGGTACGCACACAGTGTCCTACTTCGCGACGGACAAGGTGGGCAACGCCGGGTCCGCGCAGAGCCAGACGGTCAAGATCGATACCCAGGCGCCGGCTGCTCCTGCCTTCAGCACCGTTCCCGCCTACGTAAGCCAGGCGACGGTTTCCGGGGTGGCGGTCAGCGGGACCGCCGAAGCAGGGGCCACGGTCAACCTCGTAGCCAGAGATGGCGCCGGGCATTCAGTGCCGGCGACGGCCACCGCTACGCTGGGCTCCTGGTCCGTCAAAGTTGACCTGACCGGCCTGGACCAGGGCACCGTTACCTACTCGGCAACCGCCACGGATGCCGCAGGCAACACAGGGACCGCCACCACGGCCACGAGCGCGAAGGACACCCTTGCCCCGTCCCCGGCTTCCGGCGTGGGCGTGCCCACCTACGTCTACACCGGCAACGTCTTATCCGTCCCCGTCACCGGCAGCGCAGAAGCCGGGTCTACGGTGACCGTAAGCGCCGCCGACACCGTCGGCACCACCCCTGTCACGGGCACCGCCACTGCTTCCGGCACGGGTGCCTGGTCGCTGAACCTGAACCTCGGAACCCTGGGCCAAGGAGCAATCACCTACACCATCAACGTCGCCGACCCTGCCGGCAACACCAGTAGCGCTGTCACTGCATCGGACACAAAGGACACCGTGCTGTCCCTAAAGCTCAATCCCCTGCCGACGATCTTTTCGGGCAACGTGAAAAACTACCCGGTCAGCGGCACCACCGACTCCGGTTCCACCGTGAACCTTGCGGTCACCGACTCGGCCACCAGCGTCCCGGCAACCGCCTCGGGCTCCGCCTGGACCACGCCCGCACTAGACCTCACCAACCTCCGGGACACCTCAACAAGCAATCCAATCGTCACGGTGACGGTCACAGCCACTACGAGTGACGCCGCGGGCAACACCGCTTCTGTCAGCGCCACTGTCACCAAGGACACCGCCGCGCCGTCCGTCACAGGCGTTGTCCTCACCAACGGCGGGCCGAAGCAGAATTCCGCGGACAAGGGCGACACCCTGACCATCACATACTCCGAGGCCCTGGATCCGGCCAAATTCTGCACCAGCACCAGCGGTGCCACCACCTTCAACGGCATCGCAACGCTGTCTGACAACAACCTGAACGACACCCTCAGCTTCTCAACGACCGACTGCACGGGGCTCAACATCGGCAACATCTCACTGGGCGGCAACTACGTTTCGGCAACAGCCACCTTTGGGCCCAACGGTAACGGATCCGGTGGGGCGTCCACTCTTACGTGGAACCCCACTGCGAAGACGTTCACCATCAAACTCGGGAACTCTGCCAACGGCAGCACCCTGCAGAATGTGACCGCGGGGCAGCCCTCCTATACGCCGTCGTCGAACCTCACTGACGTGGCGGGCAACGCGGCCGTACCTGGACTGGGCACCTGGGGAACTTCAGGTTTCTGACGGTCCGGGCCGCAGGAGGATGCCATTTATCCGTGGGAGGAACCGCCGCCCCAGTACTGGAAGCTGTCATAGCAGTGGCGGGAGCAAAATGCCGCCGATGGAGATGGGGGCAGGGCCATCCCGCAATACCTGCACTTTGGCTTGGATCGCAGGATCTGCTTCACGATTTTCAGCATGAAAGAACGGTAGGTGCCCGCCCCGCAGATGTGACCAGTAATCAATACTTCAATCCAGGTTGCCGCCATACCTACAGGGCTCCTTCCGCGTTGGCGGCCGTGGGAAAAGTGAGGCGACCTTGATGCATTCTTGAGCAAATCCAAGCCCACCCTTGAGGCGGTCCGGGCAAAGTGATGCCCAAGGGGACGGAATGCAGCGTTGCTGCAACTGGGTACTGGGGCCCAGTCAACCGCACCCCGCGTCGGCTACTGCCGATGGTCTCAGACGCCTGGCGGCACCACCAGTGGCGCCGCCAGGCAACCCATTCCACGTTCACCACGGACCAGGGGCCGGCGGCGGAGGCAACGGATCAGCGTCGATTCGAATAAAGCTGCCGGCCCCCCACTTTTACCCGGCGCCCGAAGTGGGCGCCGGCGCCGGGGTCTCGCCCGTCCCGTAGTCCGCGCCGGGTGCCGGCGTCGCATAGCCAACGGACGACGTCGGCTGCGGGCCTTCCGTATATTGCCCCGTCGGCGGCGTGGCCACCCCAGTCGGAGCTGGGTCAGGAGCGAAGGTTTCTGCCGGTACCCCCGCCGGAGCGGACTGGTTACCAGGGGACGATGATGAGGTAGGACCAAGGCCGGGTCCGCCGCTGGGGACGGAGGTGGCTGGAGACGATGCCCCGGAAGTACCCCCGGCAACCGAAGCACCCTTGACGATGGCCGTGATCTGTTCCTTATACCCGTTGAGCGTGGCCTGGATATCGGAGAGCGGTACGTCGCGGATGTTCCGCCCGTATTCGGCGATTTTGGCCCAGAGCGCTTCGAGCTGCTGTTTGCTGTCCCCGTCCAGCGGCCCGTCAAGTGTCAGGACCAGCTGGCTGGCCAGGGCGTAGGTGAGGCAGTCCAGGCAGTTGTAGTTGGCCGCCGCCGAAAGGTTCTGCGGCACGATCACGTCCGTCTGTCCCACCACCAGCACCACCTGGAACCCTACGGCCACCGCCGCGCAGCCCGAACAATTGGCGAAGGCGTAGGCCTCGTTGGTGGTGGTGACGGGCTGGCCATCCTCGGCCCACACGAGGGCGAACGCCACGCTGTACTGGACGGAGCCGTCGGTGGTGTTGACGGCGAGCGCCTGGTTCCCGTCACTCTCGGGGGCAGCCGGCCGGTCGAACGGGAACACCCAGGAGGGCGCCGCAGCAGCGGGACCTGCATCGGAACCGCCGCCGGAAGATGGAGCGGCGGAAGAACCCGCCGGGACCAGCACCATGCTCAGCTGCGGGTTGTCCCGGGTCGGTTTCGCAGCCCCGGCGGGCCACAGCACAACGGTTCGTCCGGCAGCGCCCTGCCGCAATGCCCCGCCGTCGCGCGCGGGAAGGATTGCCCGCGTGGCATCCCCCAGCGTCCCGCGTTCATAGGCCTGTACCGGGCGGTACGTCCCGCCGTCAGGCCACCATGCCCAGGCGAGGCAGCCCAGAAGGACTGCCACGGCGGTCATCGCAGCGGTGCGCTGCAGGGCCTTGCCGCGGGTTTTCTGCCAAAGCCCGGTAACCAGCTGCCGCAGCAGCCGCGCCACGATATACAGCACGCCCAGCACCGGGACGGCCACCACGATCATGGCCAGTGCCCGCACGGCCACGCCCAGGAAGTCCCCGCTGGCGAGCGACGCCGAGAGCGCCTCCTGCTGTTTGCCCACGCTGGCCCAACCGGTGCCCAGCAGCCTCGGCAGGGACAACACCATCATCACCATGCTGAACAGCAGCACCGGCACCGTGACCAGGACCCAAACGGTGACCACGGCCCGCGCCCACGGTTTCAACACCTTGCTTTCCGGGTTTCCCCACCGCCACGGAAGGATCCCCAGAAGGGTCGGCTTGATCCGCTGGAACAGGTCAGGCACTCCGGTGGCGTCGGCCAGGATGTGGTAGCCGTCGTATTTCACCAGCGGGATCAGTTGCCGGACCATCTGCAGGATCTGCGTGACCACCACCAGCAGGAGCGCGTCGAAGCCGGTGGCCCACCACAGGCCCATAATGGCCACCGCCACGATGGCATTGAAGTACAGTCCGCCCAGGTCGGTGCGGATCCTGCCGCCGCGGCCCAGCCGGTACGAATCCGTGACGTCCGTAAAGAACGCGGGCCACAGCAGGTACAGCCCCGCTCCCATGGCTCCGGGCGTCGCCCCGCCCTTGCGGGTGGCTGCGGCGTGGCCGAATTCGTGGAACCCGGCGGAGAGGATGGTGACCGCGAGGATCAGCAGCAGGAGGGCCGGCTGCTCGAAGGCCTCGTGAGTGGCCGAACCCAGTCCCTTCACCATGAGCACCCACCAGCACGCGGCAAGGAACGCGGCCGTCACGGCCACCACGATCAGCGGGTTGAAGAGCACGGCGAATGGCGCCGTGATCCGGCGCGTGCGCTCAGGGTCGGAAACGACGTAGCGGAACCGCAGGCCCAGCAGCGGGTTCGCCTTCTTGACCTCGGGCTGGCTGCCGTCGGCGAGCCGGAGCAGACCCATTGGCAGCAGCTGGGAGTCCATCAACGTGCGGACGTTGTCTGCGCTGACCAGGCGCCCCGAGCCCTCGCTGGCGTGCTTGGCGATAGCGTCAAAGTCACGGGTGCCGTCGGCACCCTCCAGCACCAGGTACAGCAGCCGGGTCAGCTGCAGGGTCTGGCCGTCGGCGCGGCGCACCAGAGCCGGCGGCTCCCGGTAGCCGGAGCCTTCCGCTGGGCCAAGCAACTGCACGCCGTCGGCCAGGGCAGGAAGGTGGGCACCCGCCGTCGTGATGGTCCGGTCCGGCGGGTCCTGGGAAAGGGCAGCGGTCGACGACGGCGGGCCCGCCTGGGAAGGCGGGCCGCCTTGGGTCTGGGTCATCTGGGCTTACTGCTGCAGGTCGGACTGCTGGCCGGCCGCGGCGTTGGCGGCGCCGTCGATGTGCTGCGAGATGGTGGCGCTCTGGTCCGAGATGGCGTACGCCTGGCTGTCGATGGAGCCGATGTTGGCGGCCACGGCCGCGTCGATCGGGGCTGCAACGTTGGCGTTCGCCGCGACGGCACCGTTGATGGGGGCTGCAATGGCGGCGTCGGCATCGAGGTTGACGTCCACGTTGAGCAGGTTCCCGTTCAGTGCACCGGCGGCGTCGGTCAGGCCACCGGTGCTGGTGGGATCCGTCCCGGCGCCTGCCCCGCCGTCCGTGGTCCCGGCGTCGGTTGTGCCCGCGTCCGCGGTGCCGTCGCCCTGGCCGATCACGCTGTCCTGGGTGGAGTCAGCGTTGGCGTCGGCTGTGATCCCCTGGTCAATGGCAGCGTCCTGGCTGGACAAAGCCTGCGCGTCCGAGCCAAACGACAGGATGTTGGCTGACGCGGCGGCGTCGATGGGCGCGGCCACGTTCGCGTTGGCGGCGACGGCCAGGTCAATCGGGGCCGCGGCGTTGATGCCCAGGTCCAGGTCCGCGTTCAGGTCCAGGACGGATGCTACTTCCTTGTCCGGCAGGGCGGTGGCCTGTTCGGACATCAGTTCATCATCGGTAAGGGGACGCATTTCGTTGTCCATGCTTAGAGACCTCCGGTGCCGCGCGGGTGCTCTGCCCCCAGCGGGCAGCCCGCGCCCCACAATGGTAAGCATGATTAGTAGTTTTGCGAAGCTATCCGGGACAGCTTTGCACCGGCCGGCGCAGGCCAATGACCTGCGGCGATAGCGTCGGAGCACCAGGAACACGATGGCGGTCCCCGCATTGAGGCCGTTCCTGGACTCCCGCGGGACGGGCGGAACGGGGAACGTCAAGAAGCCCGGAGGCGGCCTCTGGCGGGAACTGCGGCACCTCCTTAACGCGCCGCCTCACCTCTTCAGGAAGCCTTCAGGACCTTTACTCAAATCATTGGATGTTTATTAATCGATTCAATGGTCCGTTCTTGATTTAGGGCCTTTATTGTCGTGTCCGGGCCGCTCCTCCCTGGAGCGGAACGCGTTCCGCGCACCCAAAAGCTTCCGGGTTTCCCCGCAGGGGTCCACCCGGGTTTGACCGGGGCCGGCGGCGGTGTGTGCCCTCCTGAGACCAGGGCGCATCCCCCCAGTCGCCGTCGGCCCCCCAGCTCCTGGCCACCATCCACACCCCTTACGCTTCACGACGCTGGCGTCACCCGCTGCCCTGGGCGCGGCTGACCGGCCGCGCGTGTTCCCGGGGCAACAGGTTTCGCAGCTCCCGCCTGCCGCCCGAAGGAAGACATGACGTCACTGAAACATCTGCTGCAAGACACCTATGCCCGCCAAATGTTCGTGTTCGTTGTTGTCGGCCTGGCCTTGTCCGCCATGGTGCCGTTCGGCAGCAGGTTCCTTACCGGCGGCTCACCCGTCCTGGTCCTGGCGGCGGCAGTGCTTCCCCTGCTGCTGGCGGTAGCGCTCATCGTCACGCCCCGGATCTCCAAGGCAGACCAGCAGGCCGCAGGCGGTTCGCAGGAACGCCTGGGCGCGGCCCTGCTCCTGTACCTGTCCCCGGTGCTCCTGCTGAACGCCGTCTACCCGCTGGTGAGTCCTGCCATGGCCGGCATCAATGTTGCAGGGGTGCCGCTGACCTACGTGGTCCTGGCATCGTCGGTCACCGTGCCGTGGCTGGCCCAGGCTGCGTGCCTCCCCATTTACCGCGTGCTCGGTGACCTCATGGCCGAGCGCAACCTCGGGGAGATCACCCGCCGGTTCTGCCAGTACTGGCCGCTGATGTTCGTCCAGTCCCTGCCTCTCGTTGCGGTGTTCGCGGTTCCCCTGTGGCTGGCCACCGGCTGGTCCTGGGACGCCATGATGCACTACGTGGTCCTGTGCGTCCTGCACCTGCTGTTCGTGCAATCACTGGTGCTGGCCAACGTGGCCAACCGCCGTGGCCTGTGGGCTGCCGCCTGGTCCGGCTACGCGGCCGCACTGTTCCTCGCTCCCGCCGCCTGGTGGCTGCCGCCTGTGGTCGGAACCGTCACGCAGCTCGTTGCCATGCGCTCGGGCCTGCGCCACCTGGGCATCACCAAGCACCTGGGCGCACGGGTGTTCGGTGCTGACCTGGTCCGCGGCCTGCTTATGGGTGCGGTCCTCTGGGCTGACAAGTATGCGCTGTTCCTGGTGACAGGCGGGGCATTCCAGGTTGTGGCTGTTTTCGCTGCCATGCTCCCGGCAGTCATCGCCTACAACTTCTACTTCGTGCACTTGGCACCTGGCGTGGACCGGGCCCTCGGCAGGCTGCACAAGGACATCGCCACCGCCCCGGTCAGCGTCCTGAAGGGCAGCTCCAGCCGGCTGGTCCGTGTCCTGGACCGCTCGGTGGTCCTCACCGGAGCCATCGCCGGGCTGCTGACCCTCTCGGTGTCGCTGGCAGTGTCCGGCCTGGACCCGGCCAACACGTTACTGACGGTTGCCGCCGCCCTGGCCTCGTGGTCCTTCATGATGCTCACGCTCCTGAACTACGAGCTGGACTTCATCGGGGAGAAAATCACGCCCCAGATCCTCGGCGCCGTGCACCTGGCCGTGTGCATCGCAGCCTTCGCCGGCGGAGCCCACCTGATCGGCACCTCGCTGCATTCCGCCAGCTACCTGATCCTGGGGGCCGCTGACTTCGTCCTTATCGCCGTCGGCTGGTCGCTCTACAAGCGGCACTGGAGCCAGCCCGAATACACCCTCTTTTGGCGGCACGCCACCACGTGGTGACGTGGCTCCCGCCACCGCACGTCCCTCAGTCAGTCCGAAACTCTTGAGCCTTCAGAACACCAGGTGAGGAAACAACCATGTACTCGACCCTTAAGAACCTAAAGACCCGCTGGAACAGCAATCCGGCCCCGTCAGTGCTTTCGGCGGGACCGGCAGCCGCCCCGGCGCCCCGGGATGTCGAGTACCAGGACGTAGACGTGGCCATCGTGATGGAGTCCACCTACCCCTACCTCAAGGGCGGCGTCTCGGCAGTGGTGCACGACATCGTCACGCACAACCCGGACCTCAGCTACGGCATCATCCACATCACCTGGGACTCCAGCGCGCCGCTGACGGACCTCTACGGCATGCCCGGGAACGTCCGCTGGGTCCGGACGGTCTTCCTCAGCATGGAGGAACACCGGCACGACTACATGTCGGTGACCGTCAAGGACCTGGGCATGGACTCCAAACAGCGCGAAGAACTCTCTCACCGGCTTTTTGACGCCATCTACGCCCTGTCAGAACACGGCGAAGTGGAGCCGCTGTGGGACCTGATTGACGAGGGCCTCAACAAGCGGACCCGGCAGTACCCCCTGTGGGCCCTGCTCGGATCCCGGGAATTCATGCAGGCGCTGCAGGACCGGATGCCGCAGCTGAACCTGCCGCTGGCCGAATCCTTCTGGGTGCTGCGGAACTTCTTCTCCCTGGCCTATGCCATCACCGGCGAGACCATGCCCCGCGCCAAGGTCTACCACGCCCACACCACCGGCTACGCATCCCTGCTGGGGGCAGCGGCCGCGCGGGACCACGACACCGCCTTCCTGCTGACCGAACACAACCTGTATGTCCGGGACACCGTGAACACCCTGCTGGACCGCAACATGGCCCTGTCCATCACGGCCGATGACTACCGGCTCTTCGACGTCACGGCGGAACAGCGCGCCTGGATGGCCTGGTGGACGGAAATGGGACGCTTCTGCTACCCCAGCGCCCGCCTGATTACCTACCTCTACCCCAGCGCCATCACAGAGGCAGCCCGCCTGGGAACGGACATCGACAAGTCCGTCGTGGTGCCCAACGGCATGGTCATCGAGGAGTTCGACGGGAAGTACCGGGCGCGCCGGCAGGTCCTGGAAAACCTCCGGCAGGACTCCGCGGAGCACGTCTGGCGCCTGGTCTACATCGCCCGCGTGGTGCCCATCAAGGGGCTGCTTGACCTGCTTTCGAGCATGGAGGTCCTCACGCAGCGCGGCTATCCCAACCTGCACCTGGACGTCCTGGGCCCCACCGAGCACGTGCCCGAATACTACGAAGCGTGCCTGGCCAAGATCGAGGCCCTGGGCCTGCAGGACAAGGTCACCATCCACGGCACCGTCAACGTCAGGGAAATGCTTGACCAGTTCGACCTGCTGGTGCTCCCCAGCTATAACGAGGGCCAGCCCATCGTCATCCTGGAGGCCATGGCCGCCGGCATTCCCACGGTGGGCTCCGACGTTGGCGGCGTGGCCCAGCTCATCGCCGATGACCTGCTGACCACGGACGGGAAGACCATCGGCGCCTGCGGCGAAACGGTGACCCCGGGCAACGTGGTGCAGATGGCGGACGCGGTCCAGGCCGTCATCGGCAACCTGGACTCCTACGGCGAGTATGCAGCCAACGCCCGGACCCGCGTGCAGGAGTTCTTCCAGATGCACGAGGTGATGTCGTCCTACAACCAGATTTACCGCGCCCTCGGAGACCTGCCGGTGGTGGAGCCGGCTGCGGCGGACGTAACAGCGCTGGACATGGCGGCTGCGGAAGAGCTGCCCACCGAAGCCCTTACCGTGGTGCCGCTGTGACGGGAGTGGGTGCGTGGATCCGCTACGGCGATCCCATTTCTCCGGCGCAGATCGATTTCGCCGCGGAGCACTACCGCGCGGCCATCCTCCAGCCGTGGGAGCTGGACGCGGCAGCCGAGCTCAAGCGCCGCCGCCCGGACATGACGGTGCTCTGCTACAAGTGCCTGTCCTCCACCCGTGCCTATGAACCGGGGCCCATCTTCAGTTCCGGGGTGACGTACCGGGAGGCAGAGGACGACGGCGGCACATGGTTCGCCACGCGGCTGGACGGCGCGCGCATCGAGTGGAACGGGTACGGCGGACACTGGCAGATGAAGGTGTGGGACCCGGAGTACCGTGCCCGCTGGGTGCAGAACGTCACCAGCGAGCTGGCAGGCTCTCCCTTTGACGGCGTGATGGCGGACAACGACGTCTTTGACGACTACTACGGCATCCGGCCCCCGGTGCAGGACGCGGCATCCATGGCCGACTTCCGGGACGGCCTGGACAAACTGGTCCACGCTGCGGGGGCTGCATTGAACGGCGTGGGCAAGGTCCTGGTGCCTAACATTGCCGAATCCCGGCGCCTGCCGGGCCGCTGGGATTCCCACGCGGCGTACGGCGGCGGCTTCGAGGAGGTGTGGCTGGGCTACGGGCCGGCGAACCTGTTCGATCCCCGCACGGCCGAGGCACAGCTTGCCCAGGCAGACGGGCCCGGAATTTCGATCCTGCGCGTCCCCACCGACGGCGATGACGCCCACCCCAACTTCCGGTATGGGCTGGCGGCGTTCTGGATCTTCGGCGGCGGCGCGGGTTCCTACACGGCGACCGGCCACGACGACTACAGCCGCACCCAGCACATCGAGGAACTGGACTGGCCCCTTGGGCACCCCGAGGGGCAGCCCCAGGGCCGCCGGCACGTATGGTCGCGGACCTTCAGCGGCGGCTGGGCGGCAGTGAACTTCAACAACGACGGCCGCAGCCGGCGCCGCATCAAAGTCCCGTCCGGGCTGGTTGATGCCGCCGGGCAACCGGCACCCCACCATGTGGTCCTGGCCCCGCAGAGCGGGGTTGTCTATCAGCGAGGGCAGAGACATTAAGGTTCTAGTTACCGGCGGCGCCGGGTACATCGGGTCCCACACCATCCTCCAGCTGCTGGAGGCCGGGCACGACGTCACGGCGGTGGACAACCTCAGCAATTCCCAGATGGAGTCGCTGCTGCGCGTCCAGAAACTCGCCGGACGCAGCCTGGCCTTCCACGAGGCCGACATCACGGACCCCGCGGCGCTGGACGGGGTGTTCGCCGCCGCCGGGGCTGAGGCGGTGATCCACTTCGCGGGTTTGAAGGCCGTGGGCGAATCGGTGTCCCAGCCCCTGCGCTACTACCGGAACAACGTCACCGGGACGCTGAACCTGCTGGAGGCCATGGACGCCCATGACGTGCGGACCCTCGTCTTCAGCTCCTCCGCCACGGTGTACGGGAGCAACCCTCAGATGCCGCTCAAGGAGGACAGCAGGCTGGGGGCCACCAACCCCTACGGCCGGACCAAGCAGCAGATTGAAGAGATCCTCACGGACGTGCAGGCCTCTGACGGCCGGTGGCGGCTGGCCCTCCTCCGCTACTTCAACCCGGTGGGCGCCCACCCGTCCGGCCAGATCGGCGAGGACCCGCAGGGTCCCCCGAACAACCTCTTCCCGTACGTCACCCAGGTGGCGGTGGGCCGCAGGGACATGCTGAACGTCTTCGGCGGCGACTACCCAACATCCGACGGCACCGGGATCCGCGACTACATCCACGTAATGGACCTGGCCGCCGGACACCTGGCGGCACTGAATTACCTCGCTGCCCGCGAGGGGGTCCACACCTGGAACCTGGGCAGCGGCAGCGGCCACTCCGTCCTGGAAATCATCCGCGCCTTTGAAAAGGCTGCGCAGACTGCCATCCCCTACAGCCTGGCGGAGCGGCGCCCGGGAGACGCCCCGGTCAGCCTGGCGGATCCGACGGCGGCCTTCCGCGACCTGGGGTGGAAGGCTGCGGAGACGCTGGAGAACATGTGCGCCGATGCCTGGCGTTGGCAGCAGAACAACCCGAACGGGTACCGCATGGAGGCGGCAGCCAGTTAGCAGTCGGCGGCCGCGGCTTGGCGGTGGTCGGTGGTCAGGATGCGGGGAAGTAGTTGCGTCCCAAGGTTAGCCATCCGGGCAGCGTCTGGTCCTGGGCAGCGTTGGCAAAGCGCAGCGGGACGCCATTGGCCAGCGGGTTCACCGGCCGCAGCACCAGCGTGTAGTAGCCGGCGGGGAGGCCGGCGGTGCTGAGGGGCGCTCCCAGGGTGGGTGCCATGCCGGGTTTGATCGAGGTGAGCCGCCAGGAAGTGGTCCAGGTCCTGGCGATCTTCCCGTCGCCGCCCACGGCAGCCACCTGCACCGGCCAGTCATAGTAGAACGGCGCCGCACCCGTGTTGCGGATGGTGACGCTGAGGTCGCTCTGTCCCTTCACGGTTCCGGGCGTCAGGGAAAAGCCGGTGGCCTGGAACCGGTAGCCCAGCGATTGGGAGGCTGCGGCAGCATTGCTTTGGGCAGCCCCTGCGTACGCTGGGCTGAAGGCGTACTGGTTGAGCAGCCACGAGGCGTGCGTTGCCGCCACGCTCCCCGGAAAGTCCTTCTGGGCCGGGTCGGCCACCCAGGGGCACGGGACGGCGTCGAAAAGGCAGGGCTGCAGCTCGGGGCGGAGTTCGCCGCCCACCGGCTGGGTGAGCCATTTGCCGGTTGCGCCGGCCTGCTGCAGTTTGTCCACGAAGCTCCAGCCGGTTCCGGGCATGGTTTCGGCGGCAAACGAGTCGTCGTGGTAGCCCACGCTGAGGCTGCTGTTCGCGGTGGTGGGGTACCGCACCTGCAGCTTGGTCCTGGTGAAGGCGGCCGTGTAGGCCTGCAGGACAAGTTGTTGCTCGGTGGCCGAGGCAGACCAGTTTTCCGGCGAGGCCCACCCGTCGTGGGGGTAGGTGTGCCATTCGCCCCAGAACCCCAGCAGGCCCGCCTGGATGAAGCCGATGCGCCGGTCGCCGTCGTATTTTGACCCAAAGGCCGCGATGAAGCCGTCCAGCGCCTGTGCCAGGCGCGGGTCGTCGTAGTCGGGGGAAACGCTGATGCCCTGGTTGCCGTAGTCGGTGTAGGAGTGGGTGGCCAATCCGGCGTCCAGGAGGTATTTGGGAACGCCGGTTGGCTTGCCGGGGTAGTCGAGGTAGAACCTGAAGACGGCCTGGTGTCCGCGGGCGGCAATGGCGTTCAGCTGGGATTCCAGGGCGGACCAGTCGTAGTTGCCGGGTCCCGTGACCACTGCGTTCACCGGAATGTAGAACCATTCCATGGAATAGGGCAGGGAACCGTACTTCCCGGCGTAGGGGACAAAGCCCTGCAGCGGGTTGCTGGCCGGCGCCGGACCGGCCGCCAGGGAAACCCACTCCCCCGGTTTGATGTCTGCGGCTGTCGCGCTGGGTACAGTGCCGGCGGAAGGGATGGTGAGGGATATCAGCCCCGCCAACAAGGACAACGCCGCGGCAGGTTTTGCTATCCCTTTGGCCTTTCCGCGCGGGCGGACAATATTCGGAAACGGAACAGCACCCAGCCTGTGCAACGCTTTCACTGAAGCTTCTTCCTAAGGGCGGTGCCAGGGCACCTGCGAGACCAAGAACTGCACGAAAGTCGCCCAGTGCGACGGCGCTAATTCAAACTGAAAACGCAGGGCTCCACAAGTGGCCAAGGGGTTTCCATCATTTCTCAACGCGCCCCGGTCCCCAACACGATGAGCCTTCCGGCCTGCCGCGGTCCTTCCTGGCTGGGTCATGGCCCATTTTTTCAATCGGTTCGTGGTCCAGCAGCAGCACTGATGGAGGGACGCTGCCCGGACCTGTAGGCAGAGGCTATGACGGGTTCGAGTTCGTCCATCACCGTATGGTTGCCGGGGAGCACCACATGGGCCAGAAATTCGGATTCGAGTGTTGCAACACCGGCTGCCGCCGCTGCGAGTTTGGCGTCGGTGGACAAGGCGAAGGCGTGCCAGAACCTCCGGGCATCGAGTTCGAGCACTTTTGCGCTAACCTCCTTGCCGGGGACGTCGGACACTCCACCCGGAACAGCAGGGCTTCGCTCGGTCTGCGGTAATGAGAGGACAATCCGAAATTGCCTTCCGCTGGCTCTGAACGAGATGGCGTTGAGGTGGCCACGTTGGCTGAAGAGAACATCGGTTGCCCCGAAGTCAAGAAGCGAGCGTTCCACGTGTTCCCGCGAAGCTCCAACACTGAAGGAATCACCGCGCGTGTAAAAACTCCGGGAATCGTAGGTTGCCATACTCCAACTATGCCCCGCCCGGCCCCCTTTCGGTCGCAGGGGCCTCGCCCAGTACGTTAATGGCTGGACCCCGGCCCGGTTTGGGTGGCCGGGGTCCCGTGGGTTTAGGGCTGTACAGAGTCGAAGAACCGGTAGGTCGGCTGTGCCGGGGACGGTTCTTCCTGGCGCGTTTTGGACCGGATGAACTCGATGTTTTCCGGTGACAGGACAGTTTCGCCGTGACTATCAGAATCAGCGTCCTCTCCGGATTCGGCATTTATTTCTGCCGAGATGGTCCGGGGCAGAATTACACAACCAGGATTGTCGAGGAGCCACTGCTTGCTGGCCGGGGACAGCCGGTGCCAGTACTTCTCAAGGTGCATGGAAGTCATTGTTTCCTTTGCGGGTTTGGGTTTGTGTGGAGACTTTGAGGAGGCGCGCCTATGCGCGTGTCCCTACTGTCGACTCCGCGGTGCTGGTTACGGGTGTTAGTCGAAGTGGATTTCTGCCGCGGATTGACGGATAGCTTCAAGTCGTTGTTCCTCAAGCAGCCCCAGGGCATCCATTTCTTCAGACCTGTGGGCGCGCTCGGCTTCGGCCTGTACGGAGATGTCCCTTAGTATCGTGCCCACGAGGTGGGCAAGCCCTGACTTGAGGTCCTGCAGATTGGTGTTGGTGATCAAAAGGCGGCGGTCGGAGACCCGCAGTTCGACGTCACTGTATCCTTCCTCCGCAAGGCGCTTGGTGACGCTCTTGTCGTGCAACAAATCGAGTTCCCGCGGCTGGGGCCTGCGGGAAAAAACGACGGGGACGGTGTACCGGGAGGCGGCCGTTGCCGTACCGAGGTCGTGAGGCAGGGCGGAAGCGAGGACGCCGCTGAGCGCGAGGCGCCCCTCGACGTGGACAGGCTGTTCTTGGGTGGTGGTCATGGCATTGCGCCAACGTTTCTTGGAGATGCACTGTCAGAACCGCAGATACGGGCGGATTGACTGTGACTGGGGTTCTAGGGACTCGAAACCGGGCCCCTTATATTGGGAGGGCACGGGCTGAAGGGCCGGCCTGCGTAGCAGGACGGCCAGGGCCGCCCTCGTTGTCCCAACTCATCACCACGTGTTCAGCGCAGTGACGGGATGTCACAGTCGCCGATGCGCCGGCGGCGCACGCGGAGTTGGTTTCATTGCCCGGGAAACCGGATGTCCAGTCACAACGTCCCGATACTCTGACTGTACGCCCTCGTGGGCCGCGACCGGTGAAAACCCACCAATCAGTTCTGTCCGCTTCCAAACCCGGACCTGCCCCTGGCTACGTCCCGTTCCCACAATCCACAGACACAGCAAGGGTGCCGAGGGTCAGATAACAGCCAGGGCGCCCTTCGCGCTCTCCACCAGCACCTGCGTGGCCGCCGGAAGGTGGATGACTTCGCCGTCGATCTGGCAAGGGACAGCATCCCGCGTGGTGAAGGAATAGCTGCTGACGCTGGGCTGGTGGCCCAGTCCCAGCGTCACAGCCCGCAGGGTCATCAGCGCCATCTTCCAGCGCCCGGCATGCGGCAGCGTCACGACCTCGAACAGGCCATCGTCGGGGCTGCCCATCTCGCTGACCGTCCCGTACTTGGCCATACGCGAAATGTTGGCGAGGATCAGGCTGTCGAAGCGCGCGGTGGCCCCGTCTGCACGGACGAGTTCAAAGGGCCTCAACGCAGAGAGTGTGCGGGCGACGGACAGGAGTTCGAGGATTTTCCCCTTGCCGCCCCGCTCGATGCCGATCGCCATCAACGGTGTGAGCCCGAAACCTATGTAGGAGTGGGCGTACTGAATCCGCTCGCGGTGTTCCCCGCCGAACGTGATGCGCAACAGGTCGATGTGGCGGACCGGGCCTTGGCGGACGGCCTCCGGCAACGGCGGCGCGGGCATGCTGCGGTGATGGTCATTGGCGTTTCCTGCCGCAACAACAGTGCACACCGCCCTGCTGCCCGGAACGTCCATTACCCCGTTGACGACCTCGTGGTATCCGCCATCACCACTGACGGAAACAATGAGAGGGGTTCCCTTCGCCGCCACGGAGCGTGCAAGATCACGGGCGTGCCCGGCAAACTCCGTTGGCAGCAACTCAATCGGCAGCTGCGGCAATCCGGCAGTCAGACCCTGTCGTAATTCATCGATCCTGGCAACCATGCCGGGCTTACCCGGATTGAAGACCAGGACTACCCGATCAAAACGGTCCACGGGCGCCCTCACTCGACATAGCCGCCCTTCCAACCGCTGTCACCCAGATTCTGCTCCGGCAGAGGAGTGCCAGTGGGAAACTGTCCGGCCCCTTAGTTCTGGCCCCGCTCGGGAGCGTTGTCAGTGCCGCGCGGGGTTGGCCTTGAGGTGGTGGCCTCAGGGCCATGCACGTTCGTCCGTCGTTCCTGCAAGAGTCTAACGGCGTGAGGCCGGGCGCGGGTAGCCGCCAGGGAATCAGCAAGTCGCATGGCGTCCAATAAAAGCATTCTGTTGGACGGCGGAACACTGCCCGCCTCGCTGGTGCAGATAACCAGCGCCGCGGTGACTTCCGCGATCAGGTCTGTGTCACGGCTGCTCCGGTACTCCTGGGCGAGGTCCCCTGTGTGCTCAAGTTCCCCGGAGACGAACACCGCGACCTCGGTTCTGCGCGACATGTCGAATTTCATCAGCACCGATGAGACCATGTTTTTCACGGTCTTTTCGGCCAAAAACATTTCCTGGCCGATCTGGCCGTTGGTCAACCCCCGGGCAACCCCGCCCGCCACCTTCATTTCCTGCTTTGAAAGCATCCCCAACCGGGCGTCGGGCCCGTTCGTTCCGTCAGCCTGGATCGGAGCCAGGATGCCGGTCTGGAAACGACGGCTGTAGGCTGTGTACCCCTGGATGGCCCGCCGGATCAGCCTGAGCTGCTCCTCATTGTCATCCTGTTGTGACAGACACCCCCATGCGCCGGCCAGGATAGCCCCGATCAGCACCGATTCGTCAGTTTCACCCGTCATCAGGACGCACCGGATGTTGGCACCGGCAGCTGCGATAGTTCGGCAAAGCCCGGCACCGGAACCATCGGGAAGATCATCGTCGATGATGGCCAGATCCGGGCGTACCGCAGGGATCCGCCGCGCCGCCTGGTGGGCAGACGCCGACTCACCGGCAAGGCTGAACCCGTTAACCTCCAGCAGCCTCCGCAAACCCCGCCGGACGAGCTCTTCGCCAGTCACGACATACACGCTCCCAGAAGAAGCCGCTGAACCGGGCTTATGGCCAGTCGCCATATTCGCTTCCGTTCATTCGCCCTTCGAAACCCCAAAGGCGGTTGTTAGTCTCCTGCTGCCACTCTGGCCCACCACGAAAAGGAGAACAGCCACCTGCCCCACAGGTATCTGCTGGAAAAGCGAACGAACTTGCCGACTCACTTACAGGCTAGCCCCATAAGCAGAGTCCCAGCACCCCGTCCGGAACGTTATTTAGTTCTCCTGGTCCATGGGTGCTGCCAGCCGGTAGCCAAATCCGTGAACTGTCTCGATCCAGCGCGGCTTTGCTGCACTGTCGCCCAGTTTCCTGCGCAAATTGGCGATGTGCACCTGGATTACCTGTTCATCTGGGGCACGGTCCGTGGAGTCGTCCACGCTTTGTCCCCCGCGCATCGACTGTGCAAGGTCTTCCTTGCTCAGAACCACCCGTCCGTTGATGAGGATGGTGTTCAGCAGCTCAAACTCGGAGGCGGTAAGTCCGCGAATTTCCGCCCCGTCCACGCTCACGGTCCTGGTGGAGACATGCAGGTGCAGGCCGTTGTGGGCCAGGGCTGCAGGGCCGTCCTGGACATCAGGCGGCGCGTCCGGCCCGGTTGCCGGCGCCGGCTGCAGGGACGAGGCCGTCAAGTGTGGAGTGTCGGTGCGGAGCCGGGGGCGCCGCAGCAGTGCCTCCACCCGGTACCTCAGCTCGCGGGCGCGGAAGGGTTTGGTGAGGTAATCGTCGGCGCCGGCCTCCAGCGCCAGGATGGTGTCCAGTTCCTGGCTGCTGGCTGTCAGGATCAGCACGTAGGCATTGCTGAATGTACGGATGCGCCGGGTCACTTCAAATCCGTCGATGTCCGGCAGTCCGAGATCAACCACCACCACTTCGGGGCTGTGTTTATTGACGGCGTCAACTCCGGCCTGCCCATGGTCGAATGCATGGATGCCGAATCCTGCCTCACGCAGAATTCCGGACACCACAACACTGATGTCCGGATCGTCCTCCACAACCACTACCGTCCCGCGCTCCAACAATTCCCCCGATCAAATCCTTGGCCAAACCCGGCTGATTTCCGCAGACAACAAATTCCAAAACTTAATGTGCCCGCAGCCAAGCTCTTTTTGGCCCTTTTCTACGGTAGTAGGCATTCGAAGCCGTGCATGTGGCGGATCGGTCCAAAGTTATGCAACTCACGCAATTCGTCATTTCCGCCTGTCCCGCGCCCCTGCGCCGGCGCATGCCGGAGCTCCATCGAATTGCAGAATAAGGGCATTTGCCGGGGACGGGCCCCCGTAGTGGCTACCTGTCTTCCGGGAGGGGACTACTTGCCCTCACGCGCACTCACACCATGAAGCCGCAGGTCAACCCGCAGTTTACCCAATGGTAAGCAGGGTTACTACGCAAGCGAAGTTGATGACGTGGCGGCCCGGCAAGATGGCGACCCTACCTGCCCTGGCCCATCCTGACAGGAGTCTCCGCGTCCACGTTCCGGTTGCTGGGTAATTGCTGGGAGCCGCCGCAGGAGGGGGATAAGGAATGGCCATATTGAATACTGGTGCATTTGAGAATCGCCGTGGTTCAATGGCCATTGTGCCCCACGGCACAATGAGGCCCCAACGAGCATCAGGAGGACAGACAGTATGGCTGGAATCAACGCGAAGTTCGACAAGGAATATCTCGACAAGGGCATCGATGATCTGGCTAAAGCGCCGGTCGAGGCCCTGAAGGGACTGTCCGAGAGCGACGCCCAGAAGCTCAAAGAGGCCCTGAATATCAAGACCGTCAAGGATCTGGGCACCAACAAGTTCTTCATCTGGGCGCACTCGGTCGCCAAGCTCGCGGAGTAGCGCGCCCCCTCGCAGTTCGAAGCAAAGCCCCTGGCCTCCACCAGGGGCTTTGCTGTTTAACCCCGCAGCCGGCGTTCCGGGCCTCCTCCACATCCTGAAGTTGATTACCTGCCCATGGGGGTGGTTCCTTACAGTGGAGGGTGGCAACTGTAAAGGGAAGGGTGGCGAGTGGCATGAGTGCTCCGTTCCGCGTCCCCCGTGCCATAGCGTTCACCGCCTCCATGCTGATCCTCGCCGCAGGGGCCCACGTTCTCGCAGGGGGCCTGCTGCCGCAGCCGGCCATCGTCGCAGGAATCGTGGCGCTGGTCCTGGCGCCGGTCACGATCCTGTCAAAGACCAAGATCAGCATGCCCGCGATGATCGGCCTCCTGGGCTCCAGCCAACTGGTCCTGCACTGGGCCTTCGACGCGTTGTCGGTGTCCGCTTCGTTCACTCCCACCGCCGGCGGCCACGTCCATGACGCCTCAGCGGTGTCGCCTGCGGGCGCGGTCCTGATGCCGGAACATGCCGCCGTACCGGGTGCCCTGATGCTGGCCCTGCACGCCGCGGCAACCCTGGCCACGGCGTTGGTCCTGGCCAAGGGCGAAGCAGCCGTCTGGGCCTTGGCCGCCTGGCTGCGGCCACTGGTCCGGATCCTGTCCGCCGTCGCCATTCCTGAGTGGCCGCACCTTCCCGCGCCGGCCGCCGTCGTGATTCCGTCCCGGTGGCGGAACCTGCGCCTGCCTGCGCTGCGCGGGCCGCCGGCCTTCCACGCCGCAACCTAACGCGGCTTCCGACTTTCCGCGCCGCCCCCACCTGCCCACAGGCACCTGCCCCTGGCAGGCATGGGCGGGCCGCGTTGTCCCTTTTTTCTGCGCCGCCGCCGTACGCGGTCCTTTTTGGCGCACCCTTTGGAAGGCTTGCTTTGAACACCTCATTCCGCCGTACCCTCAAGTCCCTCACCGCCGCCGCTGCCGCCGCGGGAATCATCGCTACAGGCGCCACCGCCGCGTCCGCCCACGTGAGCGTGGACCCGGATGACACCGCCGCGAACGGCTACTCCCACCTGACGTTCAACGTCCCCAACGAGTCCCCCACCGCGAAGACCACCAAGCTCGAGGTCACGCTGCCCACCGATACGCCGTTCACCTCCGTCTCCGTCAAGCCTGTGGAAGGCTGGACCGCGCAGGTGGTCACGGGAGACCTGCCCAAGCCGGTCACGGTGGCCGGCGCCACGGTCACCAAGGCGCCGGTCTCGGTGGTCTGGACCGCGGACGAAGCCCACCAGCTGGGCCAGAACCAGTACCAGTCCTTCTCGCTGTCCGTGGGCCGGCTGCCCGCCGAGGGCACCAAGGTCACCCTGAAGGCAGCCCAGAGCTACACCGACGGCAGCGTGGTGAAGTGGGACGAAGAGAGCGCTGAGGGGCAGCCGGAGCCCAAGCATCCGGCCCCGTCCTTCGTGACAACGGCCGACGACGGCGCTGCCGCCGCCGGTGCGTCAGCGGCACCGGGCGCCGAGGCAGTGTCGGAGACGAAGCAGGTTTCCACCGACGCCACGTCCGTGTGGGGCCTGGTCCTGGGCGCGGCAGGCTTCGTGCTCGGCGCAGCGGCCCTGGGGCTGGTCCTTGCCGGACGCCGGACCCGCACTGCCGGCAAGTAGAGCGGGGAAACGAATGAATCCAACGTCCCGCAAGGGCCCGGCGGCCTGGCTGGCATGGGTGCTGCTGGCGCTCACCACAGCCGCGTTCGTGCTCGCTTCATCGGCACCGGCGCAGGCGCATGACTCCCTGGAATCCAGCAACCCGGCCGATGGTTCCACGGTCAGCGCGATGCCCGCGAAGATCGAGCTGACCTTCGACCACACCCCGATCGCCATCAACTCGATCGTGCGGGTGGAGGACGCCACCGGCACCGACCAGGCGGACGGGCCGGTTCAGATCGTGGACAACCAGGTCAGCCAGCCGGTCAAACGGGGCGCTCCCGAAGGAAAGTACACCGTGGTGTGGCGGGTGGTGTCCCCCGACGGGCACCCCATCGAGGGAACCTTCACCTTCACAGCCGGCGGACCGAACACCGCACCCGCCGCCGCCGTTGCCACGCCTGCTGCTGCTGCGGCGAGCTCCGGGCTGCCGGGGCAGCTGGTTGTGGTGGGGATCGTCGCGGGCGTGCTGGTCATCGGGCTGCTGGTTGCCGGGGTCATGATCAGGCGCCGGCTGCGGAACCCGGAAAACGAGGCCTGATAATGGCCAGCGCCGGCACGGCAACCGCCAGAAATGTAGCCGTGCCGGCGCTCCTCGGCTTTTGGGGCGTGCAGCGCTAGGGTGGGCCTTGCCCGGTCCACACCTGCACACACCAGGAGTCCCCATGCCCAAGCCCACTATCGCCCCCGGTGATCCCTGCTGGATCGACCTCATGACGTCCCGCCCGGAAAGGTCCCGCGAGTTCTACACCCGGCTGTTCGGGTGGACCTATGAAGAGGGCGACCAGGAGACATACGGCGGCTACATCACGGCCTTCGCCAATGGATCGCCGGTGGCCGGGATGATGAAGAACGACGACGACTCCGGATATCCCGACGTCTGGACAACGTACCTGCGCGTAGAGGACATTCACGCCACGGCGGAGGCGGCGCTGGCCGCGGGCGGCCAGGTGCTCATGCCGCCCATGGAGGTTCCCGGACAAGGACACATGGCGATGATCGCGGACGTGGGCGGAGCAGCAGTTGGCGCCTGGCAGTTCGGCGGCCACACCGGATTCCAGTCCACGGGCGAACCCGGGACCCCATACTGGCATGAACTCCACACCCGCAACTACGCCCCGTCCGTGAAGTTCTACCAGGACGTCTTTGGCTGGGATACCGACGTCATGAGCGACACCGAGGACTTCCGCTACACCACGCTGGGGTCCGGACGGGACTCCCGGGCCGGCATCATGGACGCCTCCAGCTACCTGCCGGAGGGAGTGCCGTCCAACTGGCAGACCTACTTCGCGATTGAGAACACCGACGCGGGCGTTGAGATCGCCACGTCACTGGGAGGCCAGGTGGTCCACCCCGCCGAGGACACCCCGTTTGGGCGCATTGCAGCCCTGACCGACCCCACAGGTGCACTGTTCAGGATCGCCCAGCGCTAGGTCCGGGTTTCCTCCGGCCCTGGAGGGGGTAAGGTCTGTCCATGATCCAGGCTGCGGCCGTGTCCGCGCTGACGTCCTACCACTGGCTCGGGATTCCCATCGCCGCCGCCGGCGCCGTCCTGCTTGCCCTGGGGACGCTGTTCCAGCACCGCGCCGTGGAAAACCAACCGGCGGCATCCGGACGCGCGGCAGGCAGCATGGGCGGTGGACGCCTCCAGGCGCTGGTCCGGAAACCAGCATGGCTGGCAGGGACGGCGATGCTGGGCGCCGCGATCCTGCTCCAGCTGACCAGCCTCCGGTTCTCGCCCCTGATCGTGGTGCAGCCCATCGGTGCCGTGGCCCTGGTG
This sequence comes from Arthrobacter sp. NicSoilC5, assembly GCF_019977395.1. NCBI lineage: Bacteria > Bacillati > Actinomycetota > Actinomycetes > Micrococcales > Micrococcaceae > Arthrobacter > Arthrobacter sp. NicSoilC5. The sequence goes on from NZ_AP024660.1 coordinate 1,937,603, forward strand.
GTGACCACGCTGGCCACCGCCCGGATGACCCGCAGGTCCCCCGGGCGCCGGGCGCTCACCGCCGTCGCCCTCTGCGTTGGCGGGGTGGGGGTCTTCGTTGCCGTGGCAGCGCTGTCCGCGGAGGACGTGGAGATCAGCGACCGGCACCTGGTGACCATCCTGATCGTCCTCGCCGTCGTCCTGGTGTGCGTCGCCGTGGCCTATCTCTTGTGGCGGCACAGCTCGCACGCCGTGGTCTTCACCGCCGGTGCCGGAATCCTGTTCGGGTTCGTCGCGGCGCTGGCCAAGACCGTGATCGCCCGCCTGTTCCAGGGCGATTTCGAATGGCTGTCCCTGATCTGCCTGGCGGGGCTCGTGGTCGCGGGCCTGGCCGGCAGCTTCCTGGTCCAGAACGCCCACACCCGGGGCACGCCCGAGCTGGTGGTGGCCGGGCTGACGGTCATCGATCCACTCGTCGCCGTCGCCATCGGCATCACCATCCTGGGCGAGGCCGACGCAGCCCCGCCGCTGGCGATCGTCCTGTTCCTCCTGTCGGGGGCCACCGCCGTCGCCGGTGTCCTGCTGCTGGCTACCGTCAAGAAGCCCGTCGAGCCAGGAATCATGCGGTAACACCACCCACGGTTTTATTCGTGCTCGCGGACGTATTCCTCGGGGCTTACATCCTGCGGTTCAATCCCCGCGGCATGTTGTGATTCGAAAATGCTGAACGCCAGGCCCAAGCGGTGCCGCAGCTCCAGCGACGCGTGCTGCCGGAAATCGGTCAGGCCTTCACGTTCCTCCTCTGCCATGTGGTCGCCGTTGGCTTCATTGGCCTTCGCCACCGCCGCCCACCACTCCGGAGTACCCGTTGGGTGCTTGGAAACGTCAGCGATGGCGTCCCGGATTTCGTTGTGGTCGTGGATGGCATCGGTGGTTTCGTCCTCGGCCGAGTCTTTTCCGCCTGCGCCCTTCCCCAGTTCCAGCAGTTCCGGGTAGAAGAGCTCCTCTTCTGCCTTGGCATGGACTTCCAGCAGGATGCGCATCCGCTTCCACACCGCTTCCAGGTCCGGCTGTTCGCAGTTGTGCATTTCATCGAGCAGGGCGAACAGGCGACGTTGCTCGTGGTGGTCATTCAAAATCACTTCAACGATGTCCATGGGGGTCCTTTCGCAGGGCAGGTACGCAACAACCCTTACCCCCAACGAGCCCATCTGCCACCACCTACCACCCGTCGGAACACGATTCCCAGCGCATTCCCAGCAAACAACCACGGATGCGGGCCACCCGCTGGGTACGTCTTCGCTGGGACGCTGATAAGAACCACGCAGGGAGGACGAGACATGGAAGCACTGCCCCTGGCGGTACTGCTCCTGATTTTCGCCGGTGCCGCGGCGGTGATCTGGGTGGCCGGCATCCAACTCTCGAAGCAGACGGATGTCCTTGATGACCGGCTCCGCCTTGGTTCGGCGCTGGGCGGGCTGATCCTGCTGGCCATCGCCACCAACCTGCCGGAGATCGCCATCACCGTCAGCGCTGCCCTGTCCAACAACATCGGCGTGGCGGTAGGGAACATTTTGGGTGGTATCGCCATCCAGACTGTGGTGCTGGTGATCCTGGACGTGTTTGGCACCAGGGGCACCGATCCGCTCAGTTACAAGGCGGCGTCCCTGACCCTGGTCATCGAAGCCGTCACGGTCATCGCGGTGCTGGGCGTGGTGATCGCCGGCAGCCAAATGCCGGGCTCGCTGGTGGCGTTGCACCTGACCCCCGCCGCGGTGCTGATCGCCGTGATCTGGATCCTGGGGCTGGTCCTGGTCCAGCGCTCCCAAAAGGGGCTGCCCTGGCACCAGCAGGGCGACGCCCCCGGCGGCCAGGACCAGCCCAAAGGACACTCCAAGAAGAAGGCCGCAGATAAGAACCGGCACATCAGCACAGCTAAGTCAGCCTTGATCTTCACCATGGCGGCCCTAGCAACCCTGGGCGCCGGCGTCGTCCTTGAGCGCAGCGGTGACGCCATCGCCGGGCATATCGGCCTGTCCGGCGTCCTGTTCGGCGCCACTTTCCTGGCCCTGGCCACGTCCCTGCCCGAGATCTCCACCGGCCTGGCATCCGTGAAGCAGGGCGACTACAAGCTGGCCTTCAGCGACATCTTCGGCGGCAACGCGTTCCTCCCGGTCCTGTTCCTGGTGGCGGTCCTCATCACCGGCAAACCGGTCCTGCCCCAGGCCCAGGCGACGGACATCTACCTCACCGCCCTGGCGATCCTGCTGACCCTGGCCTACCTGCTGGGCCTGCTGTTCCGCCCGAAAAAGAAGCACCTGGGCATGGGCATGGACTCACTGGTGGTCCTGGTCCTGTACCTCGTGGGAGTCGCCGGACTGTTCGCCGTGGCCACCATGTCCTGACCGCCACCGACGCACACCTTCAGGACGTTTGCGACGCCGCCGCGGACGGATCCAGGTCGGCGAGCGTGAGCGGGTGGGCAGGTTGGTCCGGGAACGGGAAGGTGCAGGTCACCGCCAGGTCCGGACCAACGTGCACCAGCTCCCCCGGCGCCAGGGGACGCCATCCGGGGTTGTGGTCCATGGGTTCGGTGGCAAAGAGGACGGACCGGGCAGCGGACAGTTCCGTGCTTCGCGAGTGGATCCGGTGGCTCCGCGCATCCAACGGTGCCACCGGGGCCGGCTCCGCGGACGGGTCGCGTTCCAGGATGAACAGCGGGTGGGTTGCCGGGTAGCGGAGCGCCCAGAGATCGGTGGCCGTGGTGACGATCAGGTTCAGGGCCAGGACAGGAAGCTCCGCGGCGATCCAGCCCACCGCACGTGCGATTCCTTCCGTCACGTCCCCGCCAGCGCGCCGGGTCTCAGCGGTGATCAGGGCGAAGAGCCGTTCGCTGTCGGTCTGTCCCTGCACCAGCTCCACCACGCCCAGCTCTACCAGCCGCGCGTCGAGCCGGTCCAGCCCGTGGAAGGCGCCGTTGTGGGCGAACAGCCGCCCGTCCTGCTCGAACGGGTGCGTGTTCACCAGGGTGTGCGCGCCCGTGCTGGCGTACCGGACGTGGGCCAGGAAGGTGGTGCTCACCAGCTGCCGGGCCTCCCGGGCAAAGGCGTGGTCCTCCCATGCGGCGAGCGGCCGTTTGCTGACCCGCGCGCCGCCGTCGGCCTCAAACGTGCCGATCCCCGCGCCGTCGGGCTCCCTCCTGCTCTGCTGGGACAGGCTGTCCGGGGCGTCCAGCAGCCAGAAGGTGGCGCGGACCGGCCGGGACCCGGCGTGGAGGCCGAACAACCGGCACATGGCCGCTCCTCACAAGCTAGTGGTGGAATGCTTCCTTCTGCTGCTCCGTCGGCATGGGCCCCGTCAGCGCATCCAGGTAGGCCACTTCCTTCTGGAGGTCGGCCAGGAAGCTGGCGGCAAGGTCGCGGGTGAAGCCGTTGCGGACCACGATCCGCTGCACCGTGATGCTGCTGAGCCCGTCCGGCAGCGGGTAGGCCGGGACCAGCCAGCCGTTCATGCGCAGGCGCTCGGAGAGGTGGTGCAGGTTCCAGTTCTTGGTGTGGCCGTCGGTGAGCTGCCAGGCGAAGACCGGGATGTCGGACCCGTCACTCCAGAGGGTGAAGGCGTCCATGGCGCCGATCTCGTGGGACAGGTACCGGGCCACGTCACGGCAGCTGGCCTGCACGGACCGGTAGCCGGCAAAGCCCAGCCGGAGGAACAGGTAGTACTGCAGCAACACCTGGGCGCCGGGCCGGGAGAAGTTCAGGGCGAAGGTGGGCATGTCCCCGCCCAGGTAGCTGACGTGGAACACCAGGTCCCCGGGCAGTGCGTCAGCGTCCCGCCACACGATCCAGCCCAGGCCCGGGTACACCAGCCCGTACTTGTGGCCGGAGGTGTTGATGGAGGCAACCCTGGGGAGCCGGAAGTCCCACACCAGTTCCGGCTGCAGGAACGGCGCCACCATGGCCCCGGACGCGCCGTCCACATGAATGGGGATGTCCAGGCCGGTGCTCGCCTGGATGGCGTCCAGCGCGGCGGAAATCCGTTCCACGGGTTCGTAGGCGCCGGTATAGGTCACGCCCATGATCGCCACCACGCCGATGGTGTTCTCATCCACGTAGCGTTCCAGGTCATGGCCGTCCAGCGTGGGGTGGTCGGCGGACACGGGCACGTAGCGGGCTTCCACCTCGAAATAGTTGCAGAACTTCTCCCAGCACACCTGCACGGCGGAGCTGAGGACGATGTTGGGTGAGTCGGTGGGCTGCTTGGCGGCACGACGGCGGTGTTGCCACCGGCGTTTGAGCGCCAGGCCACCGAGCATGCACGCCTCAGACGAACCAACAGTTGAGGTGCCGACGGCGGCGGCCGGGTCCGGGGCGTTCCACAGGTCCGCGAGCATCCGCCAGCACCGGGTTTCGATCAGCGCCGTCTGGGGGTATTCGTCCTTGTCGATCATGTTCTTGTCGAACGTTTCCGCATAGAGCTGGGAGGCTTCCCGCTCCATCCAGGTGCCCACGAACGTGGCCAGGTTCAGGCGGGAGTTGCCGTCCAGCATCACCTCGTCGTGGACCACCTGGTAGGCGGTGCCGGGCAGGGATTCCCCGTCCGGGATGGTGAAGCGGGGGAAGATGGTGGACTCCCCCGGCCGGCCGAAAAGGGGGTTTAGCTCTACGCTCGCCGCGGGCTCATGCCGTGCGCTCCGGTGTGACCTGGCCATGTCCGCTTCCTTCGCCCGCCGTCGTGGCAGGCTTGCCCCTGCCGTTGCAGATCCGCTGTTCCCAGCACTCCGTATTATTCATGCACCCGGGGAGAACGGCAGCAGGCACGGCGTTGCTATCAATCCCTGAATCCGCCGTTCGCAGCTTTAAGACTTTTGCTTGTTCTTACAACCGAAATGGGCTTGATAGCATCACTAAGCTCCAGTATCACAATTTTCCGCGAAAGTAGACCCATGCCGCGACTCCCGCAGTCCACGTCGGCCGTGCTGAACACAGCCCGGCCGAGGCTTCTCCTCCTCGACTGCCTGCGTCTCACGGCGGCCATGGGGGTGGTGCTCTACCACTACACAGCTTTCGCCGGCTCGGAGTTCTGGGGTGTTCCTGCCAAGGAGGTGTTTCCGCGCCTGTCTGGAATCACTGCTTACGGCGCGCTGGGGGTCCAGCTATTCTTCATCATCAGTGGATTCGTGATCCTCATGTCTGCTTACGGGCGGTCTGTAGGCCAATTTGCCGCTTCCCGCATCTCGAGGCTCTTCCCGGCCTATTGGACTGCAGTAATCCTGGCGGCAGTCCTGCTTCTCGTCATCAGCCCCGGGAACCTGAATACGGTGTCGTGGGCTGATGCCGCACTCAACCTCACCATGCTGCAGCAGGCCGTCAATGTCCCGTCCTTGGACGGGGTTTATTGGACCCTCTGGGTCGAGTTGCTGTTCTACGTGACCATTGCTCTCTTTCTCTGGCGCGGAATGACGGAGCGGAAACTGCTCGCATTCATTTTTCTCTGGCCACTCCTTGGGATGCTCTCCATCCAAGCGGACGCCGAAATGGTTCAGGCACTCCTCATCCCCGTTTATTCACCGCTTTTTGCTGTCGGCATGGGTATCTACCTGATCCATGCTTATGGACATAACCTGGTTCGTTGGCTGGCCGTCGCCGTCAACGTCCTGCTCTCCTGCCACCAGACATCGGTGGGTTTCCTCCCCGCCATGTCTCACAGCACAGGCCAGGACCTTTCGCTTGGGGTGATGTGGCTGGCGATCCTGGCCTTCGTCGCTGTTGTGGCCCTGATCACCACCACCCCGCTGCGCCACCGCGGTTGGAAATGGATGAGCGTGGCCGGAGCGTTGACGTACCCCTTGTACCTGGTTCATGAGATGTGGGGCTGGTGGATCATCAGGACCGTGCATCACGCCCTCGGCCCTTGGCCTTCCGTTGCCCTCGCCGCGGCCTTCGCCGTCACGCTGGCGTGGCTGATCCACAGACTGATCGAGCGGCGCTTCGCATCACCGTTCAAGAAGGCCCTCAGCCGGGGACTCTCACCGGCACCTGTTCATCCCGATCGATCCCTGAGCGACGCAAACGCAACGCCGGTCATGAGCTCTTCCCTAAGCTGAAAGCCTGAACCATCGCGCTGCGTTTCCCCTTGGCGGTTGACGCGAACTCCACGGAAGACACCTCCAGTACCCGCCCACCGCGACGGCCTGGACCCGCCAGACGTACGACGGCGGCCGGGGCTGGGGAACCGGCGGCAGCCCCTGTAAAGCGTGCGGTGTGGACCGCGGCCCGGTCGCCCGGAGTTCCGCCGCGGCTCATAACGACTGACCGGCCCGGCGGAAAGCAAAACGTGCCGCCGCCTCAACTTGGGGGGTTATGAGGCAGCGGCACTGCATCCAAGGTACTCCCGGACACATCCGATCAGCCGGGATCCGGCCGTCACGGCCGAAACCTTGACGAATTTTTTACGCCGCGGTTCCACGTCCGGCACTCCGCACCATTAGCGCGCTGGGACGGGCGGCAGCATGCACAGCGCCTGCACAGGGCCGCCCTAAACCAGTGACAGGCAAGGCCCCGATGCTTGGTGTATTCCCTCCAGCGGGAGGGCCAACATCTAAGGAGCCCCCATGAAAAACAGCATGAAGTCAACGCTGGCCGGCCTGGCCCTGGCAGCAGCGATCGGCGGCGGCGCCCTGGCAACCACCGCGTTGCCGGCGAATGCCGCCAGCACCGACTCAAGCCAGTCGGGCTCAACCCAGTCCACGGCCCAGGCGCAGCCGCGCGACGAGTCGAAGGGCGGCCACCAGGCCAACGGGATCACGGAAACGCTGCTGACCGGTGACACGGCAACGAAGGTTACCGACGCCGCGCTGGCCGCCAACCCCGGCGCCACGATCCAGCGGGTGGAAAACGATGCCGAAGGTACCGTGTACGAGGCGCACATCATCACGGCGGACGGCACGCGCGCCACCGTCTACCTGGACGCCTCCTTCACCGTGACCTCCACGGAAACCGGCGGTCCTGGCGGTGGCATGAAGGGCTGACTAAACGCGTGCGGAACGCCGGATGATGATGATCCGGACGGCAACTCCCGCGATAACCATGAAGACTCCCAGGGCCATGAGGGTCCAGACCGGGACGGAATCGGCGTCGATGTTCTTGTAGCAGACGGCCGCCGCCCCAATACCGGCCTTCTGCAGGCCTATCAGTTCCGCCGCATGGCTCTCCCGCAGCAGCGGACTGCCACAGAGGGGGCCCGATGGCTGGAGTCCGATGACGAAGCCGAGGATGTACACGTCCAGTCCGGCAGCAACAATCCACATCCACATCCGCCGCCGCCACAGCCCTTGGTTCCCGGGGGCAGTGGGCTTCGCGGGAGAATCGTGCATTGCCATGGTTCGAGCATAATCGGCCCTCCGAACGGGCGGGTAAGGACCGGGTGAAAGTCAGAGCCTGCATTCAGCTTTTCCCCAGCCTGCGCTCTTACAGTGAACGCGTGCCGGTCCATGCAGTCGGGCCTGGGCGCACGCGCAAATTGTGGAAGGACACACCGTGGTGAAGCCATCAATCCCGTCAATGAAGACCCGCATCGGAGTCGGAGCGGCAGCTCTCCTGGCCGCCGGCGCCATGGCCGCGGCGGGCGTGGGTGCCGCGTCCGCATCACCCAGCACAACGGCGCCGGTCTCGGCCGCATCCACGTCCTCTGCTGCCACCGGCGGGGCAAAGGCGGAAAAGGGCGCCGGAGGACTGCAGGCGTTCCTGAGCCTGAACGCGGACAGCCCGCAGGCTGCCGGGGACCGTGCGGCCAAGGCAGCCGCGGCCCTGGTCAACCACCCGCAGCTGTTCGCCAAGCTGCCCGCGGCCCTGCAGGCGGACGTGACCACGCTGAAGGATGCCGCTCCGGCGGACCGGGTGAAGGACGCCTACAAGATCAAGACCACCGCCCTCTCCGGCGGGTACGGCGCCGAGATCCAGAAGCGTGCCGAGGCGCTCGAGAAGACCGCCACCGGCCTGGCCGGCCTGCGCCAGGAGCTGCGGACCGCGTTCAGCTCTGATAACCCCGGCGCTGGGCTGCAGCAGGTGGCGGACCAGCTCATCAGCCACCCGAAGGTGTTCGCCAAGCTCCCCGCGAATCTTCAGGCGGACCTGACGGCCCTCAAGGACGCCGCCCCGGCAGACCTGGACGCCCAGGCGAACAAGATTAAGGACACCGCGCTGAACGGTGGCTACGGTGCAAAGGTGCAGAAGATGGCGGAAGCGCTGCAGAAGAAGGCTGCGACGCCCAAGACGTAGGGAGGCCGCGCCGGGAAAGTTCGACGGCGGGTCCCCGGCTGAGGCCGGGGACCCGCCCACGTCGTGGCATTACTGCGGTGCAGCAGGAATCGTCCAGTCGTAATTGCGCGGACGGGGATCGCGGCAGCACCATGCACGCCAACGAGGACCGGTTTGATGCCCTGATGCTCCGCCAGCGGTCCATGGTGGACCTCCGCGGCCTGACCACCTCCACCACCGTGCTGGGCCATTCCCTGGCGATGCCGCTGATGGTGGCGCCCATGGGCATGCTCACCATCTTCCACCCGGGATCGGACCCGGCCGTGGCCAGGGCAGCGGTCCGGGCAGGCTCAATTTTCATCCACAGCGCCTGGGCGGGCTGCTCGCTGGAGGAGGTGGCCAAGGTGGCGCCGGACAACCTGTGGGCACAGATCGCCTTCTGGAAGGACCCGGCGGAGACGGCCAGCTACATCAGCCGGGCACGGGCCGTGGGCGTGGAGACGCTGGTGGTGGCGGGCGACGTCGGGTCCTCCAGCAAGCGCGAACGGGACCTTCACCACGGGCTGTCCATGCCGCCGCACCCGCCGGTGGCGGACTACTTCAACGCGGCCACCCGCCCGGCCTGGCTGTGGCACTGGCTCACCGGCCGGAAGATGACGTACGGGAACTACCAGATCAACGGCCGCCCGCTGCGCATGGATGAGATGAACAACTGGATGGCGTCCAACAAGAACCCGGGCGCCAACTGGGAGGACTTCGCCAGGCTCCGTTCCGAGTGGAAGGGGAACCTGGTGATCAAGGGCATCATGGACGCCGAGGACGCGGCCCGGGCCGTGGACGAGGGCGCGGACGGCATCTTCGTCTCCAACCACGGCGGGCGGCAGTTCGACTCCCAGCCCGCCACCATCGACGTCCTGCCCTCCATCGTTGACGCCGTGGGCGGCCGCGCGGAGATCTACCTCGATGGCGGCATCCGCCGCGGGCACGACATCGTCAAGGCAGTCGCCCTCGGCGCCAAGGCGGCCCTTGCCGGCCGGCCGTTCGCCTACGCGCTGGCCACCGGCGGGGAGCCGGCGGTGGACCGGGTGTTCGGGATCCTCCAGGAGGAGTTCAAGGGCGCCATGGGATTCGTGGGCAAGTCCTCGGTGGCGGACTTGGACAGCAGCATCTTCGCGGCGCAGGCCCAGCACGCGGCGGCCGAGGGCATGCTCGTGTAAGGCATCCCCGGCCACCGATAGGCATACGATGCCCGCCCGCTCCCGCGAGGCGGGCATCTTGCATTGCGGGTCAGGAGTGCGACGGCGGCGCGCACCGAGCGGGAAGCGCTAGTTGATGAGGTAAGAGTCCTCAGGCTCTGCGGGACCGACGACCTTCTTCGCAAAAGGCAGGCTACTCACCACGGCCTTGACTCCAATCGCCGGGAGCAGCACTGCTGCGGCAGTCACCGACAGGGCGGTGAAACCTACCATCTCCAGCGTCTTGCGCTTAGGTAGGCGGCGACGCTGGCGCCCACCGTCCATGAGTTCCATCATGATGACGAGCTTAGGGTTCCGCAGCGAGGATTACCCCGGTACCGGATACCTGTCTTTGGACCGAAGCACTACTGGAGACTACCGGTACCCGTCCACGATGGCGGCGGCTATCTCCTTGTACGCCCGCCGAGTCTCGGGCTTCAGCACGTCGAGGGTCACCAGGTCGCCGTCGGCCACGCCGCGGTCGTGGGGCACAGCAATTAGTTCACGGCAGATCCCGGACAGATGCTCCTCGATGGCGTCCTTGTCCACGCGGGAGGACACCTCGTCTTTGTCCGTGATCACCACAATCGCGTTGCGGGCCAGGTCCTCATACCCGTGGCTGGCCAGCCAGTGGAGGGTGCTCCGGGCACGCTTGGCACCGGACACCGCGTAACCGGCGGCGATCACCAGGTTGTCGGCCGACTGCAGGATCCCGCTCATCGCGTTGTGCGTCACACCGGTGCCGCAGTCGGTCAGGGCCACGGAGTAGTAGCTGGAGATGAGTTTGCGAATCCGCAGGTATTCCTCAGCCGTCAATGAGTCCGAGACTTCCGGGTCCTGCTCTCCCGCGATCAAATGCAGCCGGCCCGCGTGGTGCATGTAGCGGGCGAGGGCCGTCAGCGAGTCGACTGAGTCGATGTTCTCCAGCAGGTCCGTGATGGTCCGCGGGCTGGACTGCTGGTAGATGCCCTCACCCAGCGCGCGCTCCACCAGATCGCCTGAATCGGGGTTGGCGTCGATGGCGCAGGGAGCGTCCCCGCGGTATTCGGCCAAAGTCAGACCGACACCCACAGTGGTGGAGGTCTTGCCGATACCGCCCTTGAGGCTCAGGATCGCCGTGTTGTAGCTGCCTTGGAGCTGGCGCGAGATCCGTCGGCCCAGCTCGTCCTCCTGACGCTGCTTCCGCCCGGGGCCTAGGTTCCAGGCGCCACCGGTCAGGTTGTACAGGGCTCCGCGGATGCCTCCACGGGGGCGCGGCTTCTGCTCCTTGACGAACAGGCCCGGCGAGCTGATGAAGTCCGGCATGGGGCTGTCCGCGATTCCGTCGGCCACGGTGGGCCGGCTCCGGCGGAAGGACGGAGCGTCCGACGGCGGCACGGAAGCTTCGGGAGCAGGCTCGGCTGTGCGTTCGGCCAGTGGAGTGGCGGGCGGCACGGAAGCGATCGGGGGCGCAGAGGGTGCGGCAGCGGGGGGCGCGGGTTGCTTTGCGGGCTGTGCTGGGGATGGGTCGCGGGACGGTTTCGTGGCGTCGGCCGCGGCAGCCGCTTCAGCCCAGGAGGACCGGCGCGTCACCGGCTTCCCGGCATCGTTGGAACTGGTCATATCGGGTCTTACGGCTGGCATGGTTCCTGTCCAGGCATCCTCCACTGAGCCGTCGGCACGACGAAGGTCGCGGCGTCGACGCAATTGCGGCTGCCCTGCATCCTCTGCTTGGGCGCCTGCATTCTGATCCGCCGGATCTGGCATGTCTGTCCCCCCGGACGTTTTCGGCAAACGGTTCTGCGGCACTGGTTCAATCAGTAAGTCTAGGTGCTGGGTCCGGGTTGCCCAGCCAGCTTACTTCTTAGTGGTGAGTGAGGGCGGCCGCTACCACGGCAACGGTGAGTGCCAGGAGAACGGCAAGTACAGCGTAGCCAACCCATTTGGGGCGGCCTTTATGGGGGTTGATATCGACATACGGCATGATCAGCGTTGATTACCTCTGGGTGCGGGTGCGGGCCGGATGGGGATCCGGAGTGTGCGGCGCTTAAGCCGCAGCATCTGATAGAGAACTGCAAGAGGGATCAACAAGCTGCCGAGCAGCGCGGAGAGCGCCAGTGCATAGTCAGAAATAGCCATAACAGCCTCCGTTGGTGATAGTGAGCCCCCATAGACCCAACCATTGGACAAAGAAATTGACAAATTGAGTCAATAACTCAAGGTTTGCTCAAGAAACGGGCGCCACCTAACCGTGGCTCATGATTCTGAACTCTACGATGGGAGACAAAACCGCAGACCACGAGGGGGTTTCGCTTTGCCTGAAGATCATTCCACGGACAAGTCCGTGTCCCGGCACGAGGAGATAGCGGAGCGGGTCAGGTCCTGAGGGAGCGGCGGTGCTGGCCGTGGGGGGATCGGGGTGGCCAGCATCTCCAACGGCCTGGCGCAGCGGGCCCGCACCCCGACTGCTGACCAAAGCCAGGGCGCAGGGACGGGGACGGACCTGGCCACGTCCGGAGTACCCGCCTGCCTGGTGGCGGACCGTTCCAGCGGGCCTGGGGCCGCACCAGGGCGGGCTGTTCGGGGTAGACCTGGATACGTCCGCCAAGCCCCTGGCGCAGTATGCCGCCGACTGACCTGGGCCACAAGCCCGCTGTCACGGTCACGTTCGTTGATTTCCCGTACAGGGACCACGACCGTGCCGACCTGCAGCAGGTTGCCGCGCAAATCCGCACCGACGGGCAGTTGATGTTGCTGACGCCAGAACCCAAGCAGGGCCTGGCCGCCGTCACCGTTGACGCCGTCGCCGCCCTGGTGAAGGACCTGGCAGCCCTCAATAGCCGGGGCGTCCCGGTGCAGGTCCATCTTGGCCAGGAGATTAACGTCTTCCGGTTACCGTGGGCCAAGCAGCAGGTGGACTACCCGGGGGCGTTCACCAAGGTGGCCACAGCCGTCCACGCCGGGGCTCCCAGTTCGGCCATGATGTGGGCGCCGTCCTATGCCGGCGGCTACGCCTACCCGGGTCGGATGAATGATGCCAGGCCGGGGACGCCGGATTTCGCGGCCCTGGACACCAACCAGAACGGCGCCCTGACCATCGCCGATACCCCGTACGCCCACTATTACCCGGGGGATGCCGCGGTGGACTGGGTGAACCTATCTCTCTTCCATTGGGGTGTCACGTATCCGTGGGGCGTTCGCGGCCCAACTAACGGGCAACTACAACGGCCCGGGCGGGGACGAGCGCCCGCTCCCCGACTTCTACGGCGAGTACGCCGTGAAGCACGACAAGCCGCTGGCCATCCTGGGCACGGCCCCCCTGTACAACCCGCCCGTGGGCGCCCCGGCCGAGACGGAGATCAAGAAAGCCTGGTGGGACCAGGTGCTCGGCGCCCAGACGCACGCCCAGTTTCCCAACCTGAAGATGGTGGCCTGGTACGAGTGGGACAAGGACGAGGCCGAGGTCAACGGCCAGATCGACTGGACGCTCACCAGCACCCCCGCCATCCGGGAAGCCTTCAGGGCGGCACTGCCGGACTGGCTGCAGTACGGCACCGCAACCAGCTGCCGCCCGGCGGGGTCCTGATTCACGATAATGTGGCCTTCTTCGGAGACAACGGCATCGGCTACGGCCATGTCTACAAAGCTGGCCTTCGCGCCGTTCGGGAAAGCGGTCGGCATCGCCGCCACAGCAGCCTACAGGTTTAGGAAGCTCGATGCCGCCTACGCGGGCAACGCCGTGCAGGTTCGCCGGTCCAGCGACAACACGACGCTGGACACCGGCTTCGCAGCAAGCGCCGACTCGGATACCGAAACGCTCCTGGCTTTCGAGGGGTCACAGTCTGCCTACATTGATAATGTTGTACGACTAGTCTGGCAATGGGGCGAACGTCGCACAGGCGACTCCATCCAAGCAGCCGGCAATTGTCTCGGCAGGCACCTTGAACACGATGAACGTCCGCCCGAGATCGATCTTCAACGGGACGGTAACGAACCTGACCGGGGCCAGCGCTATCCCGTCCGCCACGGGCGCGACGGTCATGGCTGTGGCGCAGACGCAGAGCAAGGCGACCGAACAGGCGCATACTCCAGTCCGGCGGAAGCTAGACAGACTAGGCTCCTTGTGCAGTTCGCGAACGCAACGAGCCGTGGCATTGTTGTGTTCAATGACGCTGTACCGGAATCAGCACGGGTTGTTCTGCTCCCGACTTGCCAACCGGGCGAAGATGAGCTTCGCAGACTACGGCGCCACGCGAAGAACTTCACGAACGGCGGCATCACGACAGCCATCACAATGAGTACCCGTGGGACGACAACCCTCACCCGATGCCACATTTGTTCACGTGGCGGAACCACCAAATGGAACCTCGGCGCTATCTTTGAAGTTGGCGGATACTACACCCAGCCGACCGACACTGGGCACCAAGCTGGAGAGGCCAATGAGAAGGCCTAGTTAGCGACCCCAAAAGGAGCTAGTCAGCTAACACGAAGGGCGGAAGCAGCACGCCCCGACCCTTCGTGTTAGATCTAGGCCCCCTGCCGCACCACGCGATTTAGCGCCACCCGAAAAGCCCACGCGATCCGGTGAGGCTTGCGGAGGACATGCACGGCTAGTGACGCTAGGTTCTTCGCCTGCCCTGCCCGAAGCGCAAGCTTCGATACGGGAGCGGCCTCCAAGTTCACAGTGAAATGCTGGCGAAGCAGTGAGGGGTCAGCCTGAATACCCACCAGCGCGTTTCCAAGATTCAGGTCATGCACCATCTGGAGCCACATGGGATGCGCATGGACCTGTCGGATCGGGCCGTAATCGGCAATCTTGTCGTGGCGGCCAACGTAAACGCCCCTCAAGCCATCCTCTCGCTTCTCAATGAGCGAGATGAATGGGGAAGCCGGATCGGACCGGCTGTACAGAAAGCCATCCTTACTGAACTGGACGCCAGACTGGAAATTTATGAACTCGAACGCCTGCCTTTCGAACTGCGACTGTGTCACTTCTACGTAGTCCCTGGCAATTGCATCGTCATTATCGACGCGGCTGGTAATAATCCATGGCGATACAGCCAGTTGGGCAACGTGGTCCGCAATACCTTGCGGGCTGATGCCTCCGCCTTCCAGCCATACCGGTGTGAAGATACCCTCGGACAGGCGGTCGATCTCGGCCTGAAACCACGGCTCCCGGTCACCGTCGAGGAACACCAGCCACCGGAAATTCTGGCTTGTCTGTCCGGTTATCGATGGCAAGCATAGCGCCTCGAAGTAGTGGAGTCGGTGACGCAGCCAGCTTTCACTCGCCGGCACGGCGCCCTGGCGGATGTTGAATCGGGTCAGGATGAAGTGCTCAAAGTCAGGCATATGGAGTTCCCCCAAAAAGATTCGATTGCGGATAGTCTACGGCCTAAAGCTGTGGCCGCACCTGCCCTTTTTTATTTACCCTTGACGTTCTCTCACCCAAGCGCGTAAGCGTTCAGAGCTCCGAACAAGAACCCTAGGTAGAGCAGTACACCGCAACCGATCATAAAGCCTTCCGTGATCCCTCATGAATGTATGTGAAGACCATAACGAAGGTCCCGGTCATCAACTCAAAGACCGCCAACCCGCCTTAGCACGGCACGCGGTACGTCTTGCGCATCCGTGTCGCCTGTCTGCTCTTCAGTGCTCATCGGGACTTGAATCGAACCACTTATGGGCTGCGTTTAGCGGCCAGATAAATCCGGTGATGTACCAGCAAAAATGTTGCGCCCCATCCCATCGGAGGCAGGGGGCAGGGTGCCACCGGCTGGTGTGGGAGGCAGCCGGCCCTGCCTGCAGTGGCTGCGGCGGTTACTGGAGCGGCCGGGGGCTGTCGCCGGCGCGGCGGCGCAGCCGCAAGCTGGAGCAGGACGGCGTGAGACTAAAGCTCACTGCCGGGTAACGTAATAATGTGCCTCCATACTTGCGGGGCTTACTCAATTACCCTGCCGACTACCCTCAAGGTTGGTTAGGGAGGGTACTTGCGCGGGCGAGGTGTGCATATGGGGGCTATGCGCAGAACGAGCGGCGTCGGCGTTCCATGGCCACCGCACCACTCCGATGGCGGCCACCGCCAGGGTAGACAGTGCCACGTATGAGATCAACCGCAGCCTGCGCTGCCGTGTAGCCCGCATCGAATAGTGAACGTCGCAACTTCCCCCTCATGCACATGCGCGGGCTATCAGCATTTAAGCTCGAGATTGGCTGGGTACTGTGATTTATTACGAGGCGTGGCTGTTGCGCCAGTTTTCTTGGAGCCGCTTAATGAACCACCGGGACTGCTCGGGGCCGTATGGCAGAACGGGAATGGCTTTGGTGGCGTCGTTAGGGGTGTCTCGGATGGACTGCCGGGCCTGGCGGACAGCCGTTGTCATGGTGTTGGCCATGGTTTTCACGAACTGGTCGCTGCACGGCTTTCCATGACCCGGTATCAGGAATTCGTAGCGGTGCCGGAGGGCTGAGATGTGGCGGAGGGCATCAGCCCATTCCTCGGGGTAAGAGTCCTCGAAGGAGGGGTGGGCGCCGTGTTCCACCAAGTCGCCCACAAAGAGCGTCGTGGGCGTCCCTATGAGGAGGTCTCCATCAGTGTGGCCCCGCCCAAGGTAGAATAGAGTCGCAGTGAGGCCGCCGAGGTCAACCAGGACGGGCTGGTCCTTGACGATGGCGTTGGGAACCACAAGCTCCACGTTCCCGCCCTCACCGGCGGCCATCTCCGGCTCCAGGGTTCCAACGTGAGGGCGCTGCACATCGCCGCGCTGGTCGATTTCGGTGGCACAGTTCTGGTGGGCCCAGAACTCTGTCACACCAGCTTCGGCAAAGACTGCGTTACCGAAGAAGTGGTCGTAGTGGGCATGGGTGTTCACCACCACGAGGGGAAGGTCGGTCTTTGCCCTGACCGCTTCCAGAATTTCGCGACCCTGACCAGGGCCACAGCCAGTATCGATGACCATTGCGCGTTCGGAGCCAACGATCAGGCCCGTGTTTACCAAGGATCCTTCAGTGACACGTACATAGTTGTCCGTGCCGACTTCGAGCCATTCCGACATTGTTTCTCCGTACCTCCGGCGAAGCAGTCTGCGTTCGTCTTGGTGACCGATTCTACCCGCGACAGCTGCGGACGCTGACTTTGCGCCCCTGGTGGCGGGGCTGAGGGAAGATCGAATGGTCTGCACGAATGTTTCTAGGGAACGAAAACAACCTTCGAGGCCCTGACCTTCGGAAGAAGCAATGATTCTTGAAGCCGGCCGACCGTTCTCGCGGCGATCCACACCGAAATAGACAACGTCAGCTTGACCTCCTGCCAGCGCAGTACGGAATGGTCCCTGCCACACCATCCGAAGATGCATTGATCTGGCTCAGGAATAATGCAGACGCCGCAAACAGAGTGGATGCATGCGGGTAAGCCACAGTAAAAGGCTAAAGTAGGCCCGAGACAGGTTTGCGGTGCTACCCTCAGCCCCATTCGACAAATCGAAGGGAGCGCTTGGGTTAAATAAACCAGGGGGCGCCGCTCTTTGCATCACTCCACTCATAGGTCAGGTCACGGTTGCGCTGCCCAATGACCTTAGCCGGGATCCCGCCGACGATTGCGTACGGTGGCACATCCTTGGTTACGACCGATCCCGCGGCAACGACCGCGCCCTCCCCCACAGTCACGCCAGGCAGAATTGTGGACCGGAAGCTCAACCAGGCACGGTCGCCGACTACAACAGGGCCCCCGACATTACCGAATTCGGGGTCCCGGTGGTCATGTTGCAAGGTCCAGATAGCGACCTCGCTGGAAATATTCACGAGGTCGCCGATCATTATGCCTCGCCGCCCGTCCAGCGAGGACCAGAGCCCCACCACACTGTTTTCCCCCACTGTAATTTTTTTTGCCCCACGAATCTCTCGCCACCGGTAAAGCTGCGCGGACTCGGCGAGATTCAGGCCGAGTACTCTCTTCGCCAAGGTGTTGCGAACGCCGCGGACTGGTACCCTACCGAGCGCATCAGAAAAGAGGAACTGAATACCGGCTACAGCCTGCCGAATCTTCGACGCGTAAGGTGATGCCTTTATTGCTTCTCTAAGATTCACAGGAATACGCTCTTCATGGAACCAATGTTTGAAACCTTTCGGAGCCTTGCACATGGGCGTTCCACGTCAAGATGGAGCGTCGCGGAATCTCTGATCCCCCGAGCGCCCGCGCTCAAAGCACAGGCTGATTGAGGGAAAACATCGGTGGCTATGGTTCTCACGGGGTTATCCTAGTCTGCGCTGGGCCGGTTATTTGCTGGGCTGAAAGCAGAGGCGTAAAGGCATCCGAAAACGAAAGACTCTGCGAGAATCACAGCACATAATGCCCAAAAGATGGGCTGTCCCTTGCCAGGGAGCGCCACAACAAGAACCATTCCCACTGTTACGAAGGCAAGTACTCCAAGAACACAGAGGGTACGCCGACCTAGCAGCCTCTGGCTCCCACCAGCAACGGTTTGCTTCTCAGCTTCTTCCACGCTCACAAGGAACAGTCTACCGACAACATTCGATATTCCGAGCCTCACGTCTACCTGCAGGCCAACCCAGTAGCGCACAGGTAACGGCGATATAGCGAGACGTGGCAATGATTCCCTTTGAACATGTCTCCCCAAGAAGCGGGACACCAAAAATGCCGACATAAGCTAGTGTCTCGACGCAGAAGATCCGCGTAACCCCCGTCGTCTCTGAGACCGGGCTGTCATAGAATTCTTCAGGAAAGACGTGCTGGCATCAAAGAATCAGCAGGTCAACTATCGCGTATGACCAGCCTGCTTCGGTGAACTAGTTAGCCCAGTTCGTGAATAGTGACCCGGCCTACGTCGTTCAAAAACCAGGACGGTAGCGGCTGACCAGATCCGTTCGCGACTTTAGGAACGCCTCCAAATTCGGCTGCGAGATCCCAACTGCAGGCAAGTACATCCTTAGGTGCGCATCAACCGCCCACGCAGCAGCTGTGTCGATTTCTCGGCTTTCAGATTTGCTAGCACCTTCTCATCGGATTTCTTCGAAAGCCCATATTCATTCAAAGCACCACTCTTAGCCGCGATATCAGCTATTCCTACGGCGCATAACCAAAGAAGACCGCAGAGACCGGTCACAGTTGAAACGAAGGGCACAGTAACACTTAGAACGGCGACGGCAACTAACGAAGCAACTAGCGAACGTCGTAGTCGCTCTCTAGTGGAGAGTAGACGCAACGAGAGAATAAAAAAACCGCTCACAAAACAAATAAGACCCAAGTATCCGGATTTCAAAATGATGTTATTGTAGGCATTATGGGTCAAGTTTTTCACTTGGTGAATTGCGGAGTCATTGAATGAAACAGACGACCCGGGACCGGTTCCAATCAAAACCACAAGCGGGTCCTGGTTGTAGATTCGATCCAACGTATCCGCCTCTACGACGCGGTATTGCACCGAAGATTGCCCAAGTCTCTCAGCGACATTGAACCGCGCCGTTGTATCTGCATTGGCAAGACCCGTAGTCTGCTGGCCGCCCAAGGCGGCAATAGCGCCAGCAATCAAAGCAACGGTAACCAAAGTCCGCTTTAGCGACGTTAACGCTCTCCAGTTTAGAAGGAGTGCAATCAACGCGCCCGCAGCCGCCGCAATCACAATGCTCAGCGTCTGGCTAGCCAGTATCTCACCCACAAGCAAAAGATAGGACAAGAGTCGACTTCCAAGGGCCAATGGAGCCGAGCCCGCTACCAACAGGACAATGACAATAGGAATCAGAATCTCGCCACCGGGCCTTACGTCGCCGGCACCTCCTGCAGATACATTCACAAGCAAGTAGCTGCCAGGGGAAATTAACTTCAGCCGAGTGAGTACCAACGCTAGTATTGCAACAGCCGAGGCCGCGTATGCAGCATAGACACCAACTCGCAGTAAGAAACCAATTCCTTCACGTGTAGCAAGAACCCACATTGGAATTAAAACAAAAAAAGCGGACAATACTCGCAAATCGACCAGCGGCGACCCGAAAATGACACTTCCTATTTGCGGCATTAAAGTTCTGACGAGCATCCAAGTCGGCCAGAGTAAGATCGGCAGCCACATAGACAATGTGGCAGGCAGTGGTCTAAGGCTTTTGTTGCGAATAAAACAAGACGCAAAAATGCTCAAAATAATTAGTACATCAATTTCGGTAACCGTCACGCCCCCCAGAGATGTCTCAAACAGTCGCGTCCCGGGACGGATGATTAAAACAAGCGTGATGGAGACGACGGCAGTTGTTTTTGGAAAGAGTACCGATACCAAAAGTACAGCACAAGCAAGGGGCGCGATCGGAAGCGCTCCGGGTGACAAAGTAAGAACAAGGGTCGCTGCCGCCGCAATGACTATCAGTGTCGCATATGACACAGAAAACTTCGGTGCCATCGCACGAGGCTTCTTAGGAGGTATCAAGTCTCTAAATTCCTTAGGCGCAGTTATGAGTTAGTAGCAAAGAATGCCAGCATCTTGCAACATCTTTGCCTGGAGAGACCACAGAACATTAATTGCTTTATAATTTGCACTTCTCAAAACTGTCCTGGCAGGGAAGGAATCGGTATCACGGGTAATCTGTATTTTGATCTAATCTCGCCGCTGCTGGAAATCGACTTTTGCGATTCGTCTCATCATAATTAGCCCAAGCATTCAAATCGGCATCGGATCGAGATTTTTCACCTCTCTTCTTGGGAAGCGCAGGGTTTGAAGATGCGTCATCTTTCGAGTAGTAAGTGTAGGAATAGGAATCAGGGCCTTTTCCAGGCAGTCGATTTAACACCAGACCCAAAACGTTAGCACCGACTAGGTCGAGTGATTTGAGGGATTTCTGAAGGTCTTGTCGCCTTATTCGCTGCGAGCCAACCACGACTGCGACCCCACCCACATGTTGAGCAAGGACGGCAGCATCGGTCACCGGAAGGAGCGGAGGGGCGTCGATGATGACGGTATCGAATGCGTCCTCAAGGCCTTGAATGAGCCGTCGCATCTCTTCTGATCCCAGAAGTTCGCTGGGATTGGGAGGGATGCGTCCCGACGTCAATACGTAGAGATTGTCTGTACCCCACGAATGCAGAAGTTCATTCACGTCTGCCATGCCGACAAGAGCAGTCGTCAAACCGGCTGTTGCATCGAGGCCAAGATACTCGCCGACCATCGGCCGACGAAGGTCCGCATCGATCAGACACACCGAGTGGCCGGCCTGCGCCAATGCGATTGCCAAGTTTATTGCCGTCGTGCTCTTTCCCTCCCCCGGAAGAGATGAACTGACCAAGACAGTCTTGGCATGACCGGTGATATTGGCGAACTGCAAGTTTGTCCGAAGCTGGCGATACGACTCAGCTCGACGGCTGTGTGGAGGCGACTGAGTAAGTAGCGGCCTTCTCGTTGCGTCCGGATCGAAAGCAATTCCGCCGAGAATTGGCAGCGTAGTTATCTCCAGGACATCAGATTCACCACGCACCTTTGTGTCAAGGGCCTTCCGGCCGAGCGCTAGGGCCAAGCCACATACTAAGCCCATGCAAGATCCTAGAATCAGGTTTAACTTGGTATTTGGACTAGTTGGGTTTCCTGGAGGTGTGGCAGGCGTGATGACGGATAGCTTTACAGGTGACGCACCGCCTAATTTTGGCCTCTCTAGGTCATCAACAACCTTGATCAGACTGCTTGCTATAGCCTGCGCAACAGCGGCGGCTTGCACCGGTGAGTTGTCGAGAACCGAAATATTAATGACGACAGTATCTAAGTCAGTGCTTGCCTTCACCTGCTTCGCAAGTTGTTCGGCTGTAATCTCAAGTCCCAGTGAGTCGATGACTGGTTGAAGGACGACCGGCGTTGTAGCTGTCTTGACATAGGACTGGACGCGTCCTTGGCTGAATGTATTTCCTTGCTGTAGCTCTGTCACAGTTCCCGAACTCTGAATTGCCACGAACAGTTCTGTCTGAGCCGAGTAAGTCGGTTTGCTGAGGATCGAGAGAGCACCGCCTCCCAACAGACCAGCCAGCGTGACGGCTACAATCAGAGCCCAGCTACGTCGGACAACGTGCAAGTAGTCTTTCAGGTCCAAGCTGGGTCCCCCCGTGTTATTCTCGCCGTCGCCGGTCGACGTCGAGTGATTCAAGTTATGCAGTCCACGCAATTCTACCTATCTATCCCTCCATCGCTGCGCCATGTCGGCAACCCGAACCGTCGACATCGGCCGGGATGATCTCATTAGGTCACTAGTCCTTCTACGTCGGTGTCGCAGGGC
The DNA here is from genome assembly GCF_019977395.1 of Arthrobacter sp. NicSoilC5. Taxonomy (NCBI): domain Bacteria; kingdom Bacillati; phylum Actinomycetota; class Actinomycetes; order Micrococcales; family Micrococcaceae; genus Arthrobacter; species Arthrobacter sp. NicSoilC5. The sequence goes on from NZ_AP024660.1 coordinate 1,959,312, forward strand.
CACGCGCGGGGAATCACCGGACTGATGATCTGGCCCTCGGCACGATGGCGGCTTTGCCCATGAAAATTCGTTGCAATCCCGCTGTTCGGCAGGCATCTACAAGGCGTCGAACAAACAAAATGCCAAGCCAGCCATGCCGCGCGGTCGAAGTAGGCCGCCAAACACTAGTGGCTGACGGCACACAATCGCCGCCAGCCCCAAGGCCGTCCGCTCAAGACGCGCTAGAAGGGATAGGAGCCGAGCCTGGGACCGAATTCTGCAGAATCTTTGTCTGCAAGACATAGAGAACAGAGTTTGCTGCCTCGCGTCGCAGCTGGAGCGAGTTTCGCATGGCACTTCCTGCAAACAGCTTCCGGATGAGCTTTTGAGTCACTCTTGGGTTTTTCCACGTAGGATATCTGGGCGGCCCTCAGTATCTTGGTCCGAAGCGCAACGATGATTCTCATACGCCGAACCTAGCGGCCTTCAAGAACTCTCTGAAGAGTAGCCGGTACCTACTTCTTAGCTTATGTACTACCTGCTACTAAGATGGCTCACCTTTGGATACTCGCTCTCTGCGCAAGGCCGCCCACGACTGGCATACCCAGACGGCAAATGCGGATAATCGGGCAACAACTAAAAGTGTGGCATGAATTTCGATGACCAGAATCTGATGATATCTCCGCCTGATGCGCAGATGTAGAATTACCGATCTGCAAACAGTAATTTTGCCCGCGCCGGGGTCAGAATGAAGAAATGCCAAAGAGGAACTCGGGCAAGATGCTTGCGGGCTAGAACAAGGAGAGCGATCAGACTTAGGCAATTCCCGAAGAAGTTCGCAGCAGCAGCAGCAAATATTCCATATACTGGGAACAAAAGAAGAACGGCGCCGGCAGTAGTTATAAGAGCGATAGCCTCTCCAATAAATGGCGCACCGGGGCGGCCAGCACCAACTAAGCAGAAAGTCAGTACAATGACACCCGACAGGGGAATTTGGGCCCCAGCAAGCATGACCATCAAGGGCACAGCTGAATTGAACGCTGGTCCGAGTACCAGCGGAACTACCCAGCCCAAATTTAGACTCAGGACTACAGCCCCTCCAAATGTGAGCAACTGAACCAGTGCAACCGTTCGGGCGATCCCCTCGTTGTCGCCGGTTGCCACCTTATTTCGAGCGGGGATACCCACCGCAGTAGGAATAGCGTTGAGGACTGAAGCTACGGTCGTAGCTACCGCGTAATAGCCTAAATCTGTTTTGGCTGCCATCGCGGTAAGGAGAAGTAGATCAACGCGCTGATTTAGCAGCCCTAGAGCCCCTGTCGTCCATCCTCGTAATCCGAAAGACACAGCTTCCCTGACGTTTCCGAAGTCTAGCTGTCCTTTAGGTCTTATAGCTTTACCTAAGAGGGGCAGCAGCAGACCGACTAAGCTACTTAAAATCAACAGAGTGCCGACCGTCAGGGCGTTTGCGGAAAAAAATGACATGATCAGCAAGCCACAAATAGTCAGAGCCTGCGGGAGTATCTTCGTAATTGCCACATAGCTCCACTTGGATAGACCCATGCAAATGGCTACAAGGCAATAACCAAATATAAACAGTGGGGTGGAGGAAGCATACAAAGCGAGAAGCCACCACGCATCCGTCTCGGGACGCGCAAGAAATTGCACCAAGAGAATATACGGCCATATCGCAACGCACCCGATCGCAGTGCTGAGAACTAGAGCGAGCTTGGCCGCTTTACCTCCGTTGCCGTCCCTAGCAGCGCGCCGAGCAAAATAGTCTGGGAGACCAAGGCACAAGAGCATCGACAGTACCGTCCCAGGCACAATCGCTGTGGCCAGCTCTCCCCTTCCTTCTGGACCGAGAATGCGAGCTTGGATGGCAGCTGAAAACACACCTAGCCCCATGGCAAAGATGTTCGTGACTGTCAGCATACTGCTCGGTCGGCGCAGGAGCGCAAGCATCAACGAAGTCTCCTAGCACGAGCAAAAATATTGAGAACAAAGGAAGCCGCAAGAGCCGCATACGCCGTGCAAGAGTGCAATCCAAGGCCTACTTCATTCATATATCTTGAAAAAATAATTTCACGCAATTGTTGGCAAAACAAAGATAGCGGAAGTGCTTATAGGCCACTGGAGACTAGCACCCCTGGCCGGTTGCTATCTAACCGCAACCTCTGAAAGATTTCGGCTAGAAAAAGATGTTCCGCCAATTATAGTCTCTTCTTTGAAGAGATACGCGAAGCTAAAGCTTCAAAAAGCAAAGTCGGCATCACTGAAGCGGCTTGAGCTATTCGGGGAACGAAACGTTTGGGATCCTGGAGTGTCCTCTGGAGCCATTCAAGGCCTAACGATTGAAATATACCGGGAGGAGGTTTTCGGAGCCCAACCGCAGTTTCTATGGAGCCACCCACTCCGATGACCGTCACCTCCGCAGCGTCTGCAATTCTCCGCCCCCAGAGCTCTTGCTTCGGGCTTCCCAAGGCAATGAAAACGAGAGAAACGGAATGCCTTCGGATACTTTCTATGACACTCGCCAATCTTTCCTCATCGATTGTGGTGGCAAACTCTCCACCGAAACAAATCCATCCTGGTTTTGCCTCGTGGACCCTATCCAGCGATTCTTGAGAAGAACCTAAAATCGCAATTTTATGTATGGTCGGTTTACTAAAGTGCCACTGCACTATCGAACGCCCAGTTACCAGCGGAAGATTTCTCCCTGCAAGCTTCAGACAAACATTTAACCAGCGGCCATCAATAGTGACCGCATCAGCTTCCCTGACAGCAGCTGCGAAAGCAGGACTCCGGCGTGCAAGCCACAACTGCCACGGTGCCAACGTAATAACCTGGCGTGATCCCGGCCTAATAGCCGATGTCAACGATCGTTCGTCCGCCACGTTTTCCACAAGCGACAAGAGAGACTTCACGACCCTTGAACCACTCTTTCGTAGATTTCGGAGATGCGAAGACTCGTTGCTTCCCAGGAGTATTGTTGAACAGCTCGCTCGTGCGCGGAATTCTGAAGTTCCTTGAGCTCATCCGAGAGGGCGAGCTCATCAAGGCGGAGGCGGAGATCTTCGACGTTGCCCCAGCGGAAAGGCTCCGTGATGCCTCCGCTGATCTCGGGGAGAGCCCCAGAATCCGACACCAGTGGCACGCAGTAATTAGCCATCCCCTCGACAAGTGCCCTCGAAAACTGCTCGCTCCAGCCCTCAAGCTCGTGGGACGGGACGCAGATAACGTCTGAGCGGCGCATGATTGCGGCAGCCTCATCTATCGAAACAGCCCCTGTGAAAGTAATCCTGCCTGCCAAGCTTGGGAGTTCAGCGACCCGGGCCCTCAAACCGCTTTCTAAGGGACCGGTCCCAACAAGCGTAAGGTTCACATGACGCTGGCATTTGGCAACCGCCGCAACAAGGTCCTGCACACCCTTACGCTCAATAAGCCGACCAACGCACACGACTTCCAGAATATCTGCAGGAGAAGAATCGACACGCGGTTCCTTTGGAACCGCCACCCCATTGCCCACAACCGTAATGGGGCGGCGAAAATTCTTTTGTCGAAGTACCTCAGCGGCTTGCGCAGACGGAACATACGCCTCGGCGCTCACACGGAAAACGTAGCTTTGAAATGCGGAAAAGGGGAATGGATATCTTTTGTACTCATTTTGGCTCGATCTAAAGATCACTCTTGCCCTCGATCGAGCCAGGCTTCTGCCGATAAGGATAGACATCGCTGCAAGGCTGTACGGCTCTTCATGAATATCAATTACATCGGCACGAAATTTCAGCATAGACGCTGCAATCCGAAATGGATTGTAAAAAAAGAACGGATTGCGACGCAGCCCGTAAAGGCCAATGGGCGTCACCTTAATAGAGTCATTACGACGCAAGGCAACTGTAGCAGTTGGCAGTTCCCGAAAGACCTTGGGCACCAAGAGGTGGACGTCGTGTCCCAGAGCCGCGAGTTCTTCATCTCTGCGCTGGTAAGCGGGCACACCTCCCCCATGGAAAATCCTAAGTACTTTCATCGCTTCTCCTTATGCCTTCGAAATACTGTCTCAAGCTAAGCCGGCGATCACCGAATCTCGGGTCGATTGAAATCTTCGACAGATTGGTTAGCACCGCGATCAGACCCTCGAGATAAGTAAAGTGCTTGAACATGTAACGTGTATGCCCCACCATTCGCTCAACAGAGCGCCATCGATCCGTCACTCCTAAAGAACTCGCACCGCCAGGCGTCTCCACCACTACGTCGCGGCTCACGGCAGTGCGTCCACCCGAGTCTTTCAGCCGCCTGTGCAGGTCCATCTCTTCACAAAACATGAAGAAGTCGCTATCGAAGCCGCCGAGAGCTTCAAACTTGGACGCCGTGAGAGCCATACAACACCCGCTTATGGTCTCGGCAAAGATCAACGTTCCGTCTTCTGAATATCCACGATCTCTACGCCGCCATGGTGGCCTAATCGTCCGACCCCACGTCATTTTCTCGCGACCATCAGGACCAACAACCCGAGGGCCCACGCAGTCCAAATCCCCGGCTTCCGCTATCGACACTAGGGTCAGGAGTTGCTCAAAACTCACCGACACGTCAGGATTCACAAATGCCAGCCATCGACCAGTTGCAGCCGCTGCACCTAAATTCGAACCTCTGCCGTAACCAATATTCTTTTCACTGACTACAACAGTGGCCCCAGCCTCCCTCGCGACTTGGACAGTGGTTTCAGTATCAGCCGATCCGGAATCCACGATTATGATCTCACAATCAGGATGATGACTAAGATCTAACCTCTGGACAAAATCACTCAGAATATGACTCGAATTGTAGGTGACAGTCACGAGCGAAAGTCTCATCACTCGATCCCGCCCAGAACTGCATTAGCGACGGCGGTCCAGTCAGTTAAACCTACATTCGCAAGATTCCAGGAAGAAATTTGATGGCGAAACTCCTGATCTTCCACGAGTCGTCTAATACTCTGCGCAATAGATGAAACCGAATACGGATCAAAAGTACTGGGAACTCGAGAACTTCCGTAAACAAATCCAAGGTTTCCCAGCGCGCTAACGACGGTGGGTGCGCCCGCAGCGGCTAGATCCAGGGCAGGTATGCAAAGTCCCTCGTCAAAAGATGGCTGAACGTAGCCCGAGCATCCAGCAAGAAGGGATTCATACGCATAATCGTCCAAACCCGACACTACCTGAACCGACTCGTCCAAACCTAGCCTCTTGATGGTGTCCCGTATTTCAGGACTAGCCGCTCCAGGGCGCCCACAGAGGACCATGCGCCACCCGCTCACACCAGCCTCACGCCAAGCCTCCACAAGTCTTGCAAGATTCTTGTGGGGTTCCTGCGCAGCGACACACAGTAAGTACCGATCGTCTGGGGCGGGTGTCCACTTGATCGGATGAATGGCCTGAATTGGCAACGGCAAGACGGAGGTCGACAGTCCAGCCTCCGCAAGCTCGTTTGCCGTGTACTCCGATATTGCGACGATCTCGCGACACCTGACTGCGTACTTCGTCGTCAAATCTCGTATCAAATGCTTCGAGTAGAACTGAGGAACCCGCAAAAAACCGATGTCCATAAAGACAGGGATGGATCGAACAGCAGAAATGAACGGCACTGTTTGTCTCGGAATAATGATGCGGTCTGCCCTATGGCGTAGAGCGGCAAGGGGGAGACTGAGGTGCATAAAGCCCTTAGAGGGCAAAATGATATCGATTTCGTCATGCGCTCTATCGCCAGCAATGACGAGATCTAGCTTGCCATCTTGTGCCAGTCGTCGAAAGCCCTCAACCAAGCCCAAAGTGATATCACGCACGCCCGACGGCTTCGAAGTCAGAAGTCGTCCATCAAAAATTAGCTTCATTTGAGAGCCCCAACTTTCGGCCGTCTAATGCTCGCAAGCTTCTCCACAGCCTCGGCTATGGTGACCGCAACATTTCCCGGAACTCCAAGCCACTTCCGAGAATAGATTCTTCGACTCTGATCGCTGTACTTTTTCAATAATTGAGACGGCTCTTTACCATGACCCTGGTCATGAATTGCCTTCGCACCGGAGACCGTTGCGACTCGAAGGTCCGCCTCCCATGCCTTGCGGCATATGTCCACATCTTCAAAGTAGAGAAAGTACTCAGACGAAAATCCTCCGATTTTTTCGAATGCGCTCCTTCTCCACAGCATAACTGCCCCGCAAACCCAACCCACATTCAATATTTCATTGTCAGCAGGTATCTGCTCTCTTACCACTCGTGAAGCGATGGTCCAGGGCGTAGGCAAGGCCCGCGCAGACGAAACAGGCCGCCCGTCGCTGGTGACAAGCTGAGGGCCGACGCACGCTAGTCGACTGTCCGAGGCCAAAGCAGCCTCCAGGACCGGCAGTGTGTCGGGTCCTAGCTGCACATCGGGATTGACGATTAAAAGAAATTCGTTTCCACTGTCGAAACTCTTGATGCCTTGATTCATTGCTGCGCCAAATCCGATGTTTTCATCATTGGCAATAACCCTGAGGGGTCCGCCCCACTGCAAACCCTCGGCCACTGCAGGCGACCCATCCGAGGAAGCGTTGTCTACGATGACGACTGACCCGTTAAGGTGCATTCCAGAAAGGCTGGATGCGAGCCTCGGAAGGTATTGGCTCGAGTTATATGAAACGACTACGACATCAAGGCCCATGTTAATCTTTCCAAAATCGATGTTTCCGATCATAAAAGCGCTGCAATGATCCAATCTCCTGAGAGATATTACTGCTAGTCAAGAGATGCCGCTTGTAATCCAATTCTTCATCTCTGAAGCAAATACGCTTTTGTCGAACCTCCAAGCTTGCGCTACGCACTCAGCGCCGCCGAGCGATATCGCCGAATGAACCGCATCAGCGAGATGCTGGGATTCAAAGCTTTCAAGCAGGTATCCCGTTTTGCCGTGAATGACGGTTTCAGCTGCGCCACCCACGGCATTTGCAAGCACAGGTGTTCCTGTGGCCATCGCTTCGACCGGCATTATCCCAAAGTCCTCAACCGGAGGGAAAACGTACAAGAGCGATCGGCGGTAAAGCTCGCGAAGCATCTGGAACGATGGCGCTTCGACAAATGTTACGTGGCCAGGATATTGGGCCGCACAATGCTCTAAAAAGCGAAGGCTGGGCCCGCTACCGGCAAGGACAACGGGAATACCTGCGGCAGCGCCAGCCTTGATGACGAAATCGAGTCGCTTGTATGGGATGAAACGGGAAGCCCCGAGAATGAACTCTGAGGGAAGCTGATGCAGCAGCTCTTCCTCCCTAGAGGACAAGGTAATCTCTCCACCGGCGTAATCTGCCACGCTTACAGGCGGATAGATGACTTTTGCACTTCGGCCCCAACACTTCTCAATTCGGTCTCTAACGAAATGACTTATGCCGGCTATGGAAGAGGGTTCCTGGGCCCGAGCCTTGTCGAGACGCCTGAGCGGCACCGCGGCAGCGCGGGCCGCTAGTGACTCCCCGCGCTCGTCCAACTCCGGGGTCCAGATATAACGGGCCGGTGTGTAGGCGTATATAAATTTCGAAGCTTCACGAGCGGGACCTGAAAACCTCGCATGATGGGCGAATAGATGCGAACTGCACAAAATCCACTCCGCATCTTCGATTCCCAAATTGCGCCACGTGATTGGCATGAAGGGAACTGCAAACTTCTTATTCTTACGAAGTGGAGTCCGCGCTAGCCACGTCTCTGTTACACGCCCTTCCGAAAATCTTTGCGGGGCATCATCCCATAGAGACCGAATCGGTGCATCGGGAAATATCTCCGCAATTTCTTCCATGACCTTTTCGGCTCCGCCATGAGGTTCGAGCCACTCGTGTACTATTATGCCGCTCATACCTCGGGCTCCTGGTAGGCCGGTGTCGACAGGGATCGCTTTTCAAGTATGATGTCGTTTCGCACCATACGTGCGACCATCTCATCAAAAGCTACTGTTGGTTTCCATCCCAGCAAACGTTGAGCTTTCGAGGAATCTCCACGCATCTCGTTAGCATCCGCAGGCCGGACAAACCTCTGATCAATCTCTACATATTGTTGCCAGTCGCTTATGCCCACGGCGCCAAAAGCACTAGAGACAAAGTCAGCAACAGTATGAGACTGCCCCGTAGCAATAACGAAGTCCTGGGCATCGGAATAAGTTGCAATTCGATACATTGCATCGACATAGTCAGGGGCCCAACCCCAATCACGTCGAGCTTCCAAATTGCCCAATAGTAGGGAATCAGCTCGACCTAGGGCGATGCGGGCCACTTGAGAGGTTATCTTTCTGGTGACGAACGTTACTGGCCGACGCGGAGACTCATGATTATACAGAATTGCCGAAGCCGCAAACATTCCCCGATTGCGGTAAATCTGCACCAAATTGTGGGCCAGCGCCTTAGAAGCGCCATAAGGAGAAACCGGGCAAATTATGCAGTTTTCATGCTGAGGAATCTCCGTGGCGTTACCGAAAATTTCCGCGCTCGAGGCCTGCACGAAGCGGATGTCGTTTCCAGTCGTTTCACGAAGGCGCCACGTCGCCTCAAGAAGCGCAGCCACGGCTGTCGAATTCACGGAGACAGTTTCTGCCGGATCCTCCCAAGAGCGAGCTACCGAACTGCTTCCTGCGAGGTTGAAGACGACGTCTGGCAAAGCAAGTTCAAGCGCTCCCTGCAGACTCTCATGATCGGTCAGGTCACCCGGATGGCTACTGACTCCCATCGGCAGCTGCGCTGCTGCGGCCTGATCATTCCTTGTCAAAGCATGTACGGACCATCCTAGATCCAGAAGTTGCTCAGCGAGGTAACTTCCATCTTGGCCGCCAACTCCAGTTATAAATGCTGTCCTCACTGCTACCGGACTAATGCAGATTGTTCAGCGAGGTCATTTTCGACCATCATCTGAATCAATTCCTGGAATGCAACCTGAGGCTTCCATCCCAAAACTGCCTTAGCCTTCGAAGGATCCCCAATCAAAAGGTCAACTTCAGCCGGACGCATAAACCGAGGATCTTGGCGAACATAGGGTTCCCAGTCTTCGACGCCGATACTCTCGAAGGCAACATTCAGCAGGTCACGAATGGAGTGAGTCTCCCCTGTAGCGATTACATAGTCATCGGCTTCCGGCTGTTGGAGCATACGCCACATAGCCTCGACGTAATCCCCGGCGAAACCCCAGTCTCGCTTTGCATCGAGATTACCAAGCACAATTTCTTTCTGAATTCCCAGCTTGATCCTCGCAACTGCCTGAGTAACCTTTCTGGTTACAAATTCCGGTCCGCGGCGGGGGGATTCGTGATTAAAAAGAATGCCGCTCGAAGCGTGCATTCCGTATGACTCACGGTAGTTAATGGTCATGTAATGGCCGAAGACTTTGGCTACGCCATAGGGGGATCTGGGCCAGAGCAGAGTGCTTTCGCTCTGAGGGACCTGCTGAACCTTCCCAAACATCTCCGACGACGAGGCCTGATAGAACTTGACGCGATCGATGTCATCGCCGGCATACTGTCGTGTTGCCTCGAGCATGTTCAGCACTCCCTTGCCCGTAACATCCGAGGTCAACGACGCATTCTCCCAGGAGTAGGCGACGTAGGATATCGCTCCGAGATTATAGACCTCGTCCGGAACAGCAACATTAAGTACTCGCGTCAGTCCGGCGACGTCCGACAGGTCACCGGGGAGAAGTTTCACTTCAGGTGCGACAGCAGCAACCAGATCCCTCTTGGGATTATTTTGTCCACGAATCAGGCCAAAAACTTCGTAACCCTTTGCAAGCAGCAGTTCAGATAAATAAAGCCCGTCCTGTCCCGTTATACCCGTAATGAGTGCCCTTGGCATGCTTCCCCCTGTGTAAATAGAGCCGTCCCCGGATATCCACGGACATCGATGGTTGTGATTGACCCGCCGACGACGTTCACCGCGCGATATACGAGCGGCCTCGTCAAACAAGAGCCTTAGATGCACCTGCTTCAGGCTACGGCGCCCGGTCCTTAGGCAATAGTAGCCCGTCTGCCTCGGGGGAAGAAAAGTTGTGAACTTTACGCTCTTGGGGTTGCCTCCCACGTTTTCCACCCTAGACAGTAGGCGATAGCTCCGTAATCGGCCTTGAGACACTGCCCTGTCCGAGTCAACAACCGGGCACCGCTATGATTGCTCGCGGGGTCCTGTGCCCAGATGTTCAGTTGCAGTAGATGGGGAAAGCATGGGGGGCAGCAAGAGCTGGAGAGCGCGTTACGCTCGGCGGCTGGCCGTGATCGACGCATTTGTTATTACGTGGGCCGTTGCAGGTGCGTACATATTGCGCTTTGGACTGGATTCGGAGAAAGGCCTCCAGAACCAGGACGCTACTTATGTGGCGACCTCTTTTGTTCTGGGAATCACTTGGTGGCTCATGCTGGGCGCCTGGAGTAGTCGCGAGAGCCGGATATTAGGGGCGGGCGCCGACGAGTATAAACGCGTGGCCGCCGCATCGCTGTGGTTGTTCGGATTCATAGCGATCATCTCCTACGTGCTCAGGATCGACACCGCGCGCGGTTACGTGGGCGTGGCCCTTCCAGTGGGTCTTCTTGGTTTACTTATTTCGCGTTGGTTACTCCGGCAGCATCTAACCCTTGACCGGGCCCGGGGCCACAGTATGTCGACCCTGCTTCTTCTCGGGGGACCCAGCGCCATAGCTCATTTAGCTTCATCCCTTGAACGTTCCAAACACGCGGGATACGTCCCAATCGCAGCGTATGCCCCTACGAATTCTCCCGACTCCTATGCCGACTCAATAGCGGGACTTCCTCTGCTGGGCTGCAGTCCGGACGCGACCTCGATCTTATCGGCAATTGACTCCTGTAAGGCTGACGCGGTCGCGGTTTCAGCAGGGGTTCAGCTACATCCCCAGACATTGAGACATCTGGGCTGGGAGCTCGCCGCACGTAACGTGGGCCTGATAATGGCGCCCGCTCTAACAGATATAGCTGGCCCCCGTATCCACACCCAGCAGGTAGCGGGGCTTCCCCTAATTCACGTTACGACTCCTACTCTTGAGGGTGGACAGCGTGTAGCAAAGCGCCTGTTTGATATAACAATGGCAGGCCTACTCATCATCTGCACTGCCCCCATAATGCTTTTACTAGCACTTCTTATAAGGCTGGATAGTCGAGGACCGATACTATTTCGGCAAGAGCGAGTTGGAATTGAAGGTGTTCCATTCCACATGCTCAAGTTTCGTTCCATGGTTCAAGATGCAGAGTCCAAGTTGCCTGAATTAATAGACCTCAATGAGGGCAGTGGCGTGCTCTTCAAGATGAAGAATGACCCGCGAGTAACGCGGCTCGGGCGAGTACTGCGCAGATATAGCATGGATGAGCTACCCCAGTTATATAACGTTTTCGCCGGGTCAATGAGCCTGGTCGGACCACGACCACCACTACCACGCGAAGTCCAATCGTACGAATACGATGTCCGGCGGCGACTATTGGTGAAACCCGGACTTACAGGTCTCTGGCAAGTTAGCGGCAGATCCAACCTCTCTTGGCAAGATTCTGTACGACTCGACCTCTACTATGTCGAGAACTGGTCGCTGGCCGGTGACCTCATCATCCTGCTGCGAACTGTCCGAGCTGTATTTGGGAGTTCCGGTGCGTACTAACCACTCTCACTTTGGCCATCCACCCCTCGGGGAAGGAATAAGTAATGCGAATATCAGTAATCGGCTGCGGCTATCTCGGAGCGGTCCATGCGGCTTGTATGGCAAAGCTGGGACACGAGGTAGTCGGCATCGACGTTGACGAAAATAAAATTCGTGCACTCTCGGAGGCACGAGCGCCCTTCTTTGAACCCGCATTGGATGACCTTCTTAAAGAAGTGCAAGCTACTGGACGCCTGTCCTTTACTTCCGATATGGCCGCAGCACACGGAAGTGCAGTGCATTTCATCTGCGTCGGGACTCCGCAAAAGAAAGGAGAAAATGCCGCAGATCTCAGCTACGTTGATGCAGCAACATTTGCTCTTCTCCCCCATCTCGAGGCAGGCGATGTCGTCGTAGGAAAGTCGACTGTACCCGTTGGTACAGCAACTCGATTAGCGGCGCTCATACAAGGGGCTGAACCAGGTACCCATTTGATGTGGAACCCAGAGTTTTTGCGCGAAGGGCATGCAGTTTCAGATACTCTCCGCCCGGATCGGCTTGTTTATGGCGTAACAGGAGGGTCGGAGGAACACGAGGCCGTCCAGACTCTGGATGCGGTTTACGCCACTCAACTTGATTCGGGCACGCCTCGATTGGTTACCGACTTGCCGACCGCTGAGTTAGTTAAAACGGCTGCCAATTCCTTCCTTGCTACCAAAATTTCGTTCATCAATGCCATGGCAGAACTCTGTGACGCTGCCGGTGCCGACGTGACACTACTGGCCGATGCGATCGGCATGGATGAAAGGATCGGCCGAAAATTTTTGAATGCCGGAATCGGATTCGGTGGGGGGTGCCTTCCCAAGGACATACGTGCGTTCATGGCGCGTGCTGGCGAGCTTGGCGCGGACCAAGCACTCACGTTCCTGAGAGAGGTTGACGCCATCAATATGAGACGTCGAACTCGCGTCGTGGAATTGACCCGGGAAATTTGTGGCGGATCGCTTTTGGGACAGCGGATTACCGTCTTAGGAGCAGCTTTCAAACCCGAAAGTGACGATGTAAGAGATTCTCCCGCGCTCAGCATCGCCGCTCAACTTCAACTCCAGGGGGCTGTAGTGACTGTAACTGATCCCGAGGCACTACAAAACGCCGCGCTGCGCTTTCCCGAATTGCACTATGAAAAATCTACGGACGCGGCCCTTAACCGTGCAGATGCTCTCCTGCTCTTAACTGAATGGCGGGAATACCAATGTCTGGATCCATACGAGACAGCGACTAGAGTGTCTCGCACGAAAATACTCGACGGAAGAAACGTACTGGATGCTACCAAGTGGCGAGCAGCTGGATGGATGTACCGAGGGCTGGGCAGGCCCTGACTATGAATGATGGTGGATTGCAGCAGACGAATCCAGCCTTTGGAGAAGCCGACACCCGTAAATGCAGGCGCCGTGCAAGACGTCGCCTTCTTCTGAGAACTGGCATCGCCCTTGTCGCTCTCGTTCTGGTGCTGGGCGGCAGCACTGCATGGATAAGTCTCAAGGCGACTTCCGTCAAGGCAAACCTGGAAGCCGCATCGAATCTTGTCCCACAGTTGAAGCAAGAAATTGCTGTATCGGACTCGGATTCGGCTGCCGACACCGTGGCGCAGCTGCGGGACTACACGTCCAAAGCGCGAAGCGACGCAGAGGATCCCATATGGACCGTCGCCTCAGGACTTCCATGGCTGGGACCCAATCTTGCTGCCGTTTCGGAAGTGGCACGCACCGCGGATGACGTCGCCGTCCTCGGCCTGACACCATTGGTCAATGTATACGAGTCCCTAAACTGGGATGCTCTGATGCCTTCGGGCGCCGGATCGAATCTCGAACCGATTAGGGCGGCCGCCCCAACTGTAGCTTCATCTTCGTACGCGGTGCAGGTGTCCTCCGAAAGGCTTCAGGGGATAGACACATCGCAACTCTTGCCACAAGTGACAACCCCACTGGTAAAAGCGAGTGCAGAACTAAATCAAGTAGTCGGAGCTCTGAGTTCGGCTGCGGATGCTGCCAGCATAGCTCCAGCCATGCTTGGCGCCGACGGGCAGAGGAGCTTTTTGCTCATAATTCAGAATAACGCCGAAGCCCGGGCTTCCGGAGGAATACCCGGCGCCTTGGCCATCCTCAGTCTTGACCACGGCAAACTGTCACTGGGCGCACAAGGGAGTGCCGCCGACGTCGGAATTATGAACCCAAGTTTGCCTGTAGATCCAGAGCAACAACAAATTTTCTCCACAAGGCTTGGCAAGTATATCCAGGACGTGAATTTAACGCCTGATTTTCCCACAGCTGCCGCAACTGCTAGGGAGATGTGGGAGAAGAAGACCGGACAACGCGTAGATGGAGTTATTTCCATTGACCCTGTCGTCCTCAGCTATGTCCTTCAATCTACGGGACCAATTTCAGTCGACGGCCCCGAACTGGCGGCGGTCAAGTCGTCAGGCCTGCCAGCGCAGCTGACTGGTGCCAATGTTGTGGCAACTCTGCTTTCAGATGTTTATGCAAAAATCCAACAGCCAAAACTGCAGGACGCTTATTTCGCCGGAGTGGCCAAAGAGATTTTCGCCGCCCTTTCTAGCGGCAAGGGAGAAGCCAAAGGACTCATCAGCGGGATCACACGCGGGGCGCAAGAAGGTCGTGTCCTTGTGTGGTCAGCTGACAAGTCCGAGCAGTCCATAATTTCAAAATACGCGTTGAGCGGCTCTGTTTCCGGGCCCAGTATTTCGCCGGCCCAATTCGGCGTCTACTTTAACGACGGCACGGGGGCCAAAATGGATTACTACGTCAAGCACACGGTGCAGTTAATCAAGCAGTGCCAGAAGGATGGCTACGAACAGACGACGGTTCGTATCGAAAGTACGAACACCGCACCCTCTGATGCAGCAACCTCACTCCCGAGATATGTAACGGGCGGAGGTGCCTTCGGCGTACCTCCGGGTACCGTGCAAACCAACGTCGTTTCCTATGGGCCCGCTCAGGCGAACGTGGAATCAGCAACCGTCCAAGGCCAGAAGGCCCCGTTTGCCCCCTACCTTCACGCCAACAGGCCGGTGGGCGTGGTTGCCCAGCAACTCGCTCCAGGTGAAAGCAAGACCGTGGAGTTCACCTTCGGTAAAATCGTTCAGCACACGGAGCCTAACGTGGTTGTCACACCTACGGTCCAACCTGTAAAGGACGTTGTCCTTCCGACGGAAAATGCGTCCTGCGGCTAAGTCCGTAACAGCGCGGTTAACACTATGTAAACCGACTGGATTGAGGTTGGTCACAGCTAGTTATGGATGGTAACGTCTTTTTGGGATATCTATCCGTAGTTCCGTACATGGTCTCGTGCGGAGGGGGAATCTCCCCAAAATCGGGTACCACAACTTAAACGTCTCCGGGGGGACACACATGAAGAAGACTCTTGCTGCGCTCGCACTTGCCGGCTCCATCGCACTCGTCGGTTCCGCGCCTGCCATGGCCGCAACCTACCCTGCCCTGCCGCCGCAGGCCGCCGTTTCGGACGGCACTGTTGGCCCGGGTGAAACCTTCGTCTTCCGCGGCCAGGGCTTCCTTGCCGGCGAAGGCCTTACCATCACCGTCACGCCGGGTCAGGCTCCCGCCTCCAACGGTGCCGGCCTGGGCCGCTCCGTCGGCGTCAAGATTCCTGTCTTCCAGGCACCGCAGACCCTGTCCGCAACGGCTGACGCTCAGGGCGCAGTCTCCCTGCCGATCTCCATCAGCGAAGCAGGCACCTACTCCCTGACCGCCACCGGCAACACCTCCGGTGTCACCGTTGGTCCCGTCACCGTTACCGTGGCTGCCTCGCTGGCCAACACTGGCGGCAACGCTGCCGGCAGCGCTCCGCTGGCAAACACCGGCTTGGCCAACACCGGCGCCGACTCCGGCCTGATCCTGTGGACCCTTGTGGGCGCAGGCGCACTGGCCGCCGGTGCAACCTCCGTTGTGGTGGTTCGCCGCCGCGCCAAGGCTGAGGTTTCCGCCTAAGCACAAGGCTCCATAGCACCAACGAAGGTGGGTGCATCTCCGGGAACGGAGATGCACCCACCTTTTGCTTTTGGGTCAGGACTCCGCTTTAGGTTTCCGCAACCTTGAATTCAACAAGCTCAACCACCGATGCTTTTGTGATAACTATTAGGGCTATGGGGAGACATTGGCGCAAAGCACCGAGAGAGTACGACTTTTCCGTGCCGTTACCCCGGCCACAGGTGCTGGGCTACGCCCTACTTGTCCTCCTCGCGGCCTGCGCCCTAGGCACTGCGGCATTCGCCCTCCTGCGGTCGTCCTGAGGCCTTCTTGAAGCACCTTCGCAACAGCCGGCTGTGGCAGCCGATCCTCTTGGCCATGGTGGTACCGCTGGCCCTGGTCGCGTTCTGGCCGTCACCCGTAGACAAACCCGTCTCAGGACAACTCGCCGCCACACTGGGATTCCTCCACCACTACGGCGTTCCCCGCTGGGTCAACTACAACTTCGTAGAGGCCTCAGCAAATATCGCCCTATTCATCCCCCTCGGATTTGTAGCCGCGCTGGCATTTCCTTCCAAAAGATGGTGGCAAATCGGCGCGCTAGGCATGCTGATGTCCGGCTGCATCGAACTGGGACAGTTACTGTTTCTTCATGACCGCTTTGCAAGCCCGTCAGACGTCACGACAAATACGTCAGGGGCTGTCATTGGAGCCCTAATAGCTGCTCTGGCGATGCAAAAAGGGAGGCCCGCCGCCTTCCGGCAACGGACCTCCCAAGAACAGTAAAGCTTCGAAATTACCCGATGAAGCCCTTCATCCAGGTTTTCAGGTCCTCACCGAATTCCACGCGCTCGGACGCGAGGGTGATGACGGCTTTGAGGTAGCTCAGCTTGTCACCCGTGTCGTAGCGACGGCCTTTGAAGACCACGCCGTACACGCCGGAGCCTTCGCCCTCGCCCGCTGCGAGGGTCTGCAACGCGTCGGTCAGCTGGATCTCGTTGCCGCGGCCCGGCTCGGTGGTCTCCAGGACGCTGAACACGTTGTGGTGCAGCACGTAGCGGCCGATGACGGCCAGGTTGGAAGGTGCTTCGGCAACGGCTGGCTTCTCCACCAAACTGTTGACGCGGACGTAGTCCTCGCCGTCCACCGGAGAGATGTCTGCACAGCCGTAAGCGCTGATCTGTGTGGGATCAACCTCGATCAGGGCGATCACCGACCCCCCGGTCTTCTGTTGCACCTCCATCATGGTGCTCAGCAGGTCCTCTGCCTCGTCGATGAGGTCGTCACCCAGGAGCACGGCGAAGGGCTCGTCACCCACGTGCTGCTGGGCGCAGAGCACAGCGTGGCCCAGGCCTTTGGCCTCACCCTGGCGGACGTAGTGGATGGGGCCCAGATTGGAGGCGTACTCCACCAAGCCCAGCTTGTCCTTGTCGCCCTTGGCCTCCAGGGCTGCCTCCAGCCCCGGTTCGCGGTCGAAGTGATCCTCCAACGCGCGTTTGTTACGGCCAGTGATCATCAGCAGATCTGAGAGGCCAGCATTAATTGCTTCCTCCACCACATACTGAATGGCCGGGCGGTCAACCACCGGCAACATTTCCTTCGGCATTGCCTTGGTGGCGGGCAGGAAGCGCGTTCCCAATCCGGCAGCAGGAATGACGGCTTTGGTTATAGCTTTCCCCGTAGTCATAGGTGAACCTTAACAAATTTGTTGGGCGAAACGGCAATTGAATGCTGATCTCGTCAGGCTCAATCACCGTTAGATCGGAGTTTCCTGAGGTCCCCAGTGAGGCGGGGCAGGGCGACTAGAAAGCGTACCCACCTGGCGCCATGTTGTCGGAAACGTCCCGGAAGGGACATATCCGCGTAAATGTTCGCGCCCAGGAGTACTTCTCTGCCGGGACGCACGGCGCGCCACAGTATGTTTGGTTTTTCCCCCCACGGTGCCTGGACGATGGCTATGATCCGAGCGCTCCCAGGCGCCTGCGCGGCAACGCGGTTGCGCCACTCTCGGGAAGGCTCCGGCCATGCCGGGGCAATGGGTTCGGGCAGAAGACCCTCAAGGAAGGGCCTCACGGCCGCCAAGGCGCCGGTGGCTGAAGCGAGCTCCAGGAGCGCCTCTGCCTGGGAATCCCGTCGAGTCAGAACGGCCAAGTACTCAAGCTCCTGTCGGCATGCCGGCAGCTCATGCGACCGCAGGGCGTGCAACGCCAGAAACAGGATGCCGAGAGCCTTCGTAGGGACCCTAAGCCGTTGCCCTGCGAGCTGCATGTGGACAGTGTTTGCCCACAGCGCCTCAAAACAGTCATAAGCGGTCCTTTCCATTCCGGGGAAGCGAAAGTGCACGTCGATACAGCAAGGCCACGCTGCGTGGTGGACAGTGACCGAGTGCTTCGGGAACGTCCTATCATCCGGGTCCGCCGGGCGTTGCCGCCATCCGCGTTCATGGAGCCCCTGCAGCAACTCCTCTACTTTGGAGGGGTCCACGAAAACGTCCACATCCGCAGAGATTTTGGCTTCTCGCAGCCCCTGGGTGACGCTTGCTGGCCCCTTGATGAAGAAGACCCGGATGCCCAGGCTGCCCGCCAGCCGCGCCACGAGGGCGTGGCCGAGGAGCACGCCCTCCGGAATCATGAGCTGGTTTTCGTGGCGGGCAGAAGTCATGGCACGCCTAGATCCTGGCCCTGCGCCCGACGAGGTCGGTTTCCACTGCGGCGCGACTGTCCGTTTCGGAAAAATTGTCAACCGCTTCCGGTTCCGCAGGCAACGGTGTGGGCCTCGAGGTATAAGTCCCGTAGTAAGAGTAGGCATCCGTGCCCTTGGTGGGAACGTAGTTGAGGACGGCTCCCAGGACGCGTCCCTTCACCTTTTCAAGGTTCCCCAAGGACTGGTCCAGCTGTTCTTGGGTGGTCCTGCCGGTGCGAATCACGAGGATGGCACCGTCGGCTGCCCGGGACAGGACGGCAGCATCGGTCACCGGAAGAAGCGGCGGTGCGTCGATGAGAACCACGGCATCTTTCGCCAAGGTGGCCAGCAAGTTCTTCATCGCCCGGGACCCAAGCAGTTCGCTGGGGTTGGGAGGGATCCGCCCCGATCCCAACACCGAGAGGTTCGGCAGGGCTCCCCACGGCTGCAGGACGTCGGCCAGATTGGCCGTGCCCGTGAGCACATCGGTGACCCCAACACCGGGAACAAGGTTGAAAACGTCCACCAGCGTTGGCCGGCGGAGGTCGCCGTCGACCACCACGACGTTTTCACCCGCTGCTGCCATAGTTACTGCAAGATTGGCTGTCACAGTCGATTTGCCCTCGGTCTGGAGCGAACTGGTGACCACGATAACCCGGGGTGGTTGGTCCACGTCCAGAAAGCTGAGGTTCGTACGCAGTTCGCGTAGAGCCTCAGCCATGGCGCCCCCGGCGTCATGCATCTGCGCCGCGGAGCCGGCGTCCACGATGGTGCTGTTGCCGTCCAGCCGGTGGTCCACCGGGAGGGTGCCGATGACGGGGACGCCGAACAGCCGTTCAATATCCCCAGCCCTGCGGATCCGGCGGTCCAGGTGGCGGCGGATCAGGGCATAGGCCACGCCATGGGCCAACCCGGCGAGGGCGCCAAGGGCCAGATTGAGCTTAGTGTTAGGCGACGTGGGGCTGGCGGGCAGGACGGCTTTACCCAGTGGGAGGACACGGACAGCCGTGGCTGCACCGGCTTGTGTTCCGGCGTCGGGCGTTGTTGCGGCGCCGGAAACCGCCTCGGCGGAGGGCGCTGTCTCGATGGCCTCTACCTGCGCTGCAAGGCCATTCACCCAGGCGTCCGCTACCCGCTGGGCGGTTGCGGGATCAGTCGACTGTGCGGTGACCCTGATCTCTGCCGTGTCCAGCGGAACTTTGACGCTGATGCTGCCGAGCAGGGCATCAGCAGTGGTCTTGAGGTCAAGCGCATGGATGACACGGTCAGCGACGAGCCGTGACTTTGCCACCGACTCGTAGTTCTTGACCTTGGCCTTGGCCAGGCTGTCGCCGGCCAGCGCGAGGCTGACGTTGTCCGAGCCCGGCGTGACCACGATGCCGCTGGAATCGGAGGAGTAGACCTTTGGCTGGAGAGCAGTCCATCCCGCGGCTGCCAGGGTGGCCAGCAGGGTGAAGGCCACAATGGCCTTCCAGTACGTCCGGAGGACATTCAAATAGTCTGCCAGGTCCAGCCCTACGGATACCTCGGCCGGGGCTGCTGTTGTGCTCATGGTGGTTTCCTAAACTCAAGTAATTGTGCTCGGCGTGCTGGAGATTCAGCTGCCGGCCCGATCGAGAATGGACATAGCGACGAGTTGCTCTACCGCTCCCGCGATGGCGGCCCGGTAGCCTTCCGGTTTGCCGTGCACCCGTGCCACGTAATCAGTCAGCTGGCCCAGGCTGACAGGGCCCGCGCAGGCTTCCCAGACCGCCGGACCGATGCCGGACAGGCGCACGATCTGGTTGTCCAGCATGACGAGCAGGTCCCCGCCTATGGACACGGCATCCTGCGGAGCGGTGCGGTGAATGCTGCCAGCCGGCGTGCGCGGTTCCTCGGCACCCGGAACTACTACCGGTTCCCACTCCGCGTACGCCGCCGCTTGTGGGCTGAACAGGGGCTCCAGGGCAGCCGGGAGGTCTGCAGCCTCGCTGTAGGTCACCTGCCACACTCCCCCAACGCTTTGGATGAGGCGGCACAGCGACTGCAGGGGATCCACGACTTCTTTCTGCGAGGAGGAGTCCGGGATCAGGGCCAGCACCGCATCTGCCAATGGGACCCGCTCGAGCACCGGGGTTACCGGACGGTCCCCACGGACCCGGTTCAGCAGCACGATCGACTGGATGTAGGGCGACGCCGGCGCCAACTGCAGCCCAAACTCGTCCGGAGATGCCTGCCGTTTTGGAGAGCCTGCCTCCTGCTTCACGGACAGCGGTTTGGGATACGGAACCACGGAACCGTCCCAGGCAATGGCAACCGTCTCGTCCGAGACGTAGCCATAGGTCCTGGCGAGTACAGAGGCCGCGGTGGTCTTCCCGGTTCCCGACCTGGCCACCAACGCCACCACTGCCCCGGTAGCTGGATGCGCGACCCCGCAGGCGTGGAGCATGGTCAGCTCTCCGGCGTTAGCCATGATGGCGGCAACGGTAAGCCGGGACGTCAGGTTTTCTGCCAGCTCCTCGAAGGAGCCGGCTGCAAGTTGGAACGTTGCCGCAGGATGGTTGGCAGAGGTGCTGCAGACCGAGGCGGTGAAGCGGCTTCCCGTCGCGGGCTCCGGCGGCACTGGTGGCAGCTGAGGTTCCCCGGTACTGATGCACCGTGCCCATGCCGACCTCATACTGACGCGCTGCTGCCAGCTAACCCCGTGGCCCCAGCGGACCACGAACTGCTGCCCCAAAACATCCAAGGGCAGAAGATCACTGCCCTTTGCCAGTTCCTCGAGCAGGCGCTGCTCCCAGGCCAGCTCTACGCTTCCCGTGATTCCCGCTGCCATCATGCCGTTAGTGGGAAACGCCGCGGGCAGCCTCGATGAGACGCTGCTCTTCGAGGGTGGCAAGGAAGCTTTCCACCTGGGCCTGCATCTGCCCCGATTGATCCTCGAAGGTTGCCTCAAGTTCGACGAGGATGTCCTTCTCACTGCGCTGTCCATCGATCAGGTCCCAGATCACAGCCGCAGTGCCCTCCAGGACCACAGGCTGGGTTGCATCGAGGTGCAGCAGGGCAACACGGGACCGGGGCTTGGTGCAGACTTCTGCGACCAAGCCGCCACGTTTCCAGACCATGCTTGTGGTCACCCAGCCTTCGGCAGAACGATCGTAGTGCTCGGGGCCGATGGCATTTGGGTGGAAATTCCGTTTTGGACGTAGGTAATCACGGTGGTGACCGTGTAAGTGCCTGAATCTTGTTTCTTGCCCGTGTAGCTGTAACCGCTGAAAGCAAAATCGAGAGTGGTGGCACCCGCGGGCAGCGTAGCGCTGAACTCGGCTGCGTTGCTCTGCGGCCGCGTGATGGCCAGAGTCGAAGCCCCTATGCTGACAGTCGAGAAGGAAATTGCAGGTGCAGCTGACGATGGCGGTGTGATCGTAAGTACGACCCTGACCTGGCCGGTGACGCCGCTGAGGTTCTTGAGGCTCAGAAGAGCCGGTAATACCATTCCTGTCCGGTCATGGGCAGTACTTACCGTCGACGTCATGTTCTGGGTACCGGAAGTAAACGAGCCAGTTGCCGGAGTTGCGGTAGGCGTGGGCGTTGGCCCGGATGCCGCAGCAGCAGGAGCAGCGATGGCGGTGGCAATGACCGGGAGCGACCAGGCGACCCCGGCGGCGACCCGGCGCCGACTTATGCCGCCGTTTTCTTCCTGACCGATTTCCTCGTTCAAAACCTCAGACAATTGTGCCCCCAGAGTAGGTTTCCGGATGCGTCTGCCCAGGTGAGACCGGCAGGGCGCATCGACCGGTTTGCCCGGCTTCGCCTACTCTTGCGAACGCAAATAAAGATTTCTGAAACGGCCTTGCAAGGTTTACTCAAGAATTCGGCAAGGCTTCATAAAGGAGAATTACACCAGCGGAATTCCCGTGAACTTCGGCTCCCGCTTCTCCTGGAACGCCCGGAATCCCTCTGCGTAGTCCTCGGTCTTGCAGAGGCGCGCCTGCTCCTCGTTTTCCTCCTGCATGGCCTGCCACAGGCCCAGCCGCTGGTCGCGGATGTGCGCCACCAGCTCCTTGGAGGCAACAAAGGCGCCCGTGGCGCCGACAGCAACCCGCGAGACGATCTCCCGCGTGGACGCCAGCAAGGAGTCAGCAGGCATGGCACGGCTGAACATCCCCTGCGCCACCGCCTCCGCACCGGAGATCAGGTCCGCCGTGTAGATCAGGTCCAGCGTCCGGTGCATGCCCAGCCGCTCCGTGAAGTACCAGTGCCCGCCCGAATCCAGCGTGGCCCCCAGCTTGGCGAACGGCGAGCCGAACTTCGCGTTCTCCGCCACGTACACCACGTCGGTGGCCAGCAGGAGCCCCAGCCCCACTCCCAGGCACGCGCCCTGTGCCGCAGCAAACGTCGGCGCAGGGAAGGAAGCCATCCTCTGCAGCAAAGGCTCCACCAGCCCGCCCAGGTACGCGGCGGCGTCATCGCTCTCCGGGGTGACCCCCGCGATGTCCCGGCCCGCGCAGAAGGCGCGTCCCTCTCCCCTGAGCAGCAGCGCCCGCACCTCACCGCGTGAGGCGGCGGCAGCAGCGTCGTCGTACGCCTGTGCTAAATCCCGCAGCGCCTGCTCATCGAGCGAGTTCAGCTTGTGCGGTGCGTCCAGCACTACCTCGGCGATGCCGTTGCTGATGGAAAGGGAAATCATGGGGCTCCTTGGTTGGGGCGGAAAACGGATTAGACGTCGAAGTCGACCGTGACTTCCTTGCTGGTGGGGTGGCTCTGGCAGGTCAGGACGTAGCCCTTGTCCAGCTCATCCTGCTCCAGCGCGTAGTTTTCGTCCATGGTCACGCTGCCGGTGACCACCTTGGCCCGGCAGGTGCCGCACACTCCCCCGGCGCACGCGAACGGCACATCCGGGCGCACCCGCAGCGCCGCGTTCAGGATCGACTCGCGGGCGTGCGTGGGGCTGGCCACCTCGCCCTGCAAACCGTCCAGCTTGAACGTGATCTTGTACGCCTCCTTGGACTCGTCCACCACCACGGGACGGCCGGCGTGGCCCTCCGGGCGGTCCGGCTTTCCGGAGGTGAACAGCTCGAACCGGACGTTCTCCGGCTTCACCCCGCGCTCGGCCAGGGTGTCCCGGCACAGCTGGACCAGTTCGAACGGCCCGCACAGGAACCACTCGTCCACATCGTCCGCGTGCAGGGCGGTGCCCAGCAGCTGCTGCAGCTTCTCCGAATCGATCCGGCCGGACAAGAGCGGCGCGATCCGCTGCTCGCGGCTCAGCACGTGGTGGATGGCCAGCCGCTGCGGGTACTTGTCCTTCAGGTCCGCCAGCTCCTCCAGGAACATCACGTCCATGGCGGCCTTGTTGGCGTAGATCAGGTCGAACCGGGTCTCCGGGTTGGCCGCCAGCAGCGTCCGGGCGATGGCGATCACCGGGGTGATGCCGGACCCGGCCGCGATGGCCACGAAGTTCCCCGACTCCCCCGCGAGGTCCTCCGGGTGGTTCATGGAGTTCATAACGTTCTGCTCCACGGCCTGCCCGTCCCGGCCGTGCTTGGACACGAACGCGCCCATGGGGCTCATCACGTCCAGGGTGTCCCCCGCCTTCAGTTCGGCGTTGGCCCACGTGGAGAACAACCCGCCCAGGTCCTTCTTGATGGCCACGCGGATCTCGCTGGTGCCGTCCGCGAAGCTGCGCGGCTCGGCGCAGATGGAGTAGCTGCGGCGGATTTCCTTCGGCTCGCCGGTTTCGTCCGGCAGCGAGGTGCGCAGGGCCACGTACTGGCCGGGCAGGTAGTCGAACTTGCCGGCGAGCTCGGCCGGCACATGGAAGCTGACCTCAATGGCATCGTCGGTGAGCCGGCGCACCTCCTTCACCGCAAGGGTGTGGAAGGACGGACGACGGCGGCCGGTCACCTCAGCCTCTTCGGCGGCGGTCTGGCGGACAACAGGCATGGGGGCTTCCTTACAGGACTTTGAAGTAGTCGAACGGTTCCTTGCAGTCCTGGCACACATACAGCGCCTTGCAGGACGTGGAACCGAAGCGGGTGAGTTCCTTGGTGTTGAGGCTGTTGCACTGCGGGCACTTCACGGCCAGGCTCAGCCGGATGGGGCCGGAGTGGCCGCCGGCCCGGGAGTTACCGCTGGGCGGGGCGATGCCGTATTCCTGCAGCTTCTGCTTGCCGGCCTCGGTCATCCAGTCCGTGGTCCACGCCGGGGCCAGGACCAGGTCCACGTGCACGTCCCCGTAGCCTTCCTTCTTGAAGGCGGTGTGGAGATCGTCACGGATGGCGTCCATGGCCGGGCAGCCCGAGTACGTGGGCGTGATGGTCACGGTGACCTCGCCGCCCGCCACGTCCACCTTCCGGAGGATGCCCAGGTCCGCGATGCTGAGCACCGGGATCTCCGGGTCCACCACGGTGGCCGCGATGTCCCAGGCCTTCTGCTCCGGGGTACGGGTCCGGGATTCAAAATCCGAGATGTACACGGCAGTCACCAGCTGGCCCCGGGATGCTCGCGGGCCAGCACCTGCATCTCCGCGAGGATGTAGCCCAGGTGCTCGGAGTGCTTGCCGTACCGGCCGCCGCCCGGGGCTGCGGGCACGTCCGGAACCTCGATTTCGGCTTCGGCCAGGACCTCGGCGATGAGGCGGTCAAAGTCTTCCCGCAGGCTGGAAGGCGCGACGGCGGCACCCGCCTCAGCGAGCCGCTGCGTCAGGTCATCGTCCTGGAACAGTTCGTTGACGTACGGCCACATGGTCCGCAGGCCGTGGATCATCCTGGTGCGCGATTCGTCCGTGCCACCGGCGAGGCGCAGGACCCACTGGGTGCTGTGGTCGCGGTGGTAGTCCACTTCCTTGACGGCCTTGGCGGCGATGGCGCCCAGGGTGGCGTCCGTGGATTCGGTGAGGCGGCGGTAGAGCTCGTACTGGTAGTAGCTCACCACGAACTGGCGGGCGATGGTGGCTGCGAAGTCCCCGTTGGGCTGCTCGAACAGCTGCACGGAGCGGAACTCGTGCTCGCGGCGGAAGTAGGCCAGGTCATCCTCGGACTTGGCCGTGCCGTCCTCGTTGGGCATGCCGGCGCCGGCGTAGGTGAGGAAGCTGCGGGCGTGGCCCAGCTGGTCCAGGGCGATGTTGCCCAGGGCGATGTCCTCTTCCAGCTCGGGTGCACGGGAGATCCAGTGGCCCAGTCGCTGCGCGAGGATCAGGGCGTCGTCGCCCAGGCGGAGGGCGTACTCGGCGACGTCTTCGGTGGGCTTGGCCAGGCCGGTCTTGACCTCGAGCGCGATGTCCTCCGGGCGGAGGGCGTTGCCGGGGGTGATCCGGGTGGCGGAGGCGTTGCTGTCTCCGCCGGCAACACCGGTGGAGATGTCGCCGTGGCCTGTGGTGGGTGCGTTCACAGGTGCTTCACTCCTTCGCTCTTGGTGTAGTACGTGGCGTGCCGGTAGTCCTTGCCCTGCGGGGACTCGAAGAAGGAGCCCTTGGAGTCGGGGTCGCTGGCGGCGATGGCGTCAGCGGGGACCACCCAGATGGAGACGCCCTCGTTGCGGCGGGTGTAGAGGTCCCGTGCGTTCCGGAGGGCCATGGCGGCGTCCGGGGCGTGCAGGGAGCCGGCGTGGACGTGGCTCAGGCCGCGGCTGGACCGGACGAAGACCTCCCAGAGGCCCCAGGTGGAGCGGTCGTGGTGATCCGGTGCCGGGCTGGCTTTAGGGGCTTCGCGGTTGATCTCGACTGCACCGCTTGCGGGGGTTTCCGGGTTGCCGTGGGGGCTCATGCTGCGTATTCCTTCGTCTTCTTTGACTGTTTTGCTGCGTAGGCGGCTGCTGCCTCGCGGACCCAGGCGCCGTCGTCGTGCGCTGCCCTCCGGCGCTCAAGGCGCTGGGCGTTGCAGGGGCCGCGGCCGGCCAGGACTTCGTGGAACTCGTCCCAGTCCAGCGGACCGTGCTCCCACTTCCTGGTGTCCTCGTTGAAGCGGATCTGGTCATCCGGGAGGGTGAGGCCCAGGACCTTGACCTGCTCCACCATCATGCCCACGAACCGGCTGCGGAGCTCGTCATTGCTGAACCGCTTGATGTTCCAGGCCATGGACTGCTTGGAGTTGGGGGAATCGTCATCCGGCGGCCCGAACATCATCAGGGCCGGGGCGTACCAGCGGTTCACGGCATCCTGGGCCATCTGCTTCTGCGCGGGGGTGCCGTTGGAGAGTTCGAGGAGGATCTCGAAGCCCTGGCGCTGGTGGAAGGACTCTTCCTTGCAGACGCGCACCATGGCGCGGCCGTAGGGGCCGTACGAGGCGCGGCACAGCGGGACCTGGTTGCAGATGGCTGCGCCGTCCACCAGCCAGCCGATGGCGCCCATGTCTGCCCAGGTGCGGGCCGGGTAGTTGAAGATGCTGGAGTAGCGGGCCTTGCCGGCGATGAGGTCGTCCATCATCTTGTCCCGGGACTGGCCCAGGGTTTCCGCTGCCGAGTAAAGGTAGAGACCGTGGCCGGCTTCGTCCTGGACCTTGGCCATGAGGATGGCCTTGCGCTTCAGGCTGGGGGCGCGGGAGATCCAGTTGGCCTCCGGCTGCATGCCGATGATCTCGGAGTGCGCATGCTGGGAGACCTGGCGCAGGAGCGTCTTGCGGTACGCCGCCGGCATCCAGTCGCGGGGCTCGATGCGCGAGTCCTCGGCGATAATCCGGTCGAAGTGGGCCTGGCCTGCGGCGTCCTCTTCCGGGGTTAGCTCAGCCGGCACTGACTGCAAGTTTTGCGCTGCCATGGTTGCTCCTATGCAAAGACCTGTCGGGCGTCTCGGAATTATTTACCGACCGTTCGTTCAGGATATGCGGGAGCGTGCGGAGGCGTCAAGCGTGTCCCCCTCTTTCAACGCCCCATCACCTCCGGCCCCCTTTCCACCAACGCCCCATCACGTCCCGCCCGCTTTCCGCCAACGCCCCATCACCTCCCTCCCCCTTTCCGCCAACGCCCCATCACCTCCTGCACACCTTCAGCCAACGCCCCATCACTTCCTGCCCACTTCCCGCCAACGCCCCATCACTTCCTGTCCACTTCCCGCCAACGCCCCATCACGTTGCGTGCGAAAGGCGCGGCCGCCGTCGTACGTTCCCCCACTTCACCCGCAGCCCCCTGCACTGACACGGATACTCGCCCACGCCGGCAAATATGGGGTGCGCGAATGAGTCTGCGCAGCGGAAAGGTGCGGTGCCTTCGGGGAGTCAGTATCCCAGGAAGGATGAGCCGGGCCGGGCCCTCAAGCGCCAGACTGCACGGAAGCCCGGAGCTCCGGGATTATTTCTTCCAGGCCCGCCCCGGCGTCTTGGACAACGTGGCGGCCACAGCCAGGGCACCGGCCACCTGCGCCACACCAAGCATCCGGGTCAGGCCCGGGCGTTGCTTGAACCAGCCCATCAGCGGAGCCCAGGGACCGAACTCCCACCGTGCGCAATGCTCCACCGGGTACAGGGCGGTAAGCACGCCGTCCCCGATCTCCGCCATGACCAGCGACTCCACGACCCGAACGTCCATCAGAATTCCTCCCGAGCCTGGTCCGATCCCGACTGATCGGGCCCTTGGAAACAGTGTGCGGCGGGCAGCCACGGCAGCTTAGGGCTGAAAGCCCTGAATGGGGTCGGACCTCGCCAATTCGAAGCGGACGTTCATTACGGAGGCCCGCACTTCTTAAGCCTTTCTTAAAACCCAAGGGGGAGAGTGGAAGTACGGGCCGGACAGCGCCCCACGCCACGCCTCCCCAAGGAAAAAATGCACCGATCAGCCCACGATGACCGCCTGAACCAGCACACCGCGCCCACGGCACCCCCGGCCGTCGGCACCCAGTTCAGGGCACTCCCCCAGCCCCGGCACTGGCTGCCTGTGGGCGTAGTGCTGTGCGCCGCCGTCGTGGTGCTGGGCCTTGCCGTGCAACTGGTCCCCGGCGACACCACCGCAGAACTGGGCGTTGACCAAAACCTCAGCCTGCACCATGTTGCCGTGCTGACCGCGGTGGCGATGGGGATCAACCTGCTGTTCGGCCCGGTGGTGGGCCTGCTCCTGATAGCGGTCACAGCCCTGGCCATCTGGCTCTTCCGGCGCGACCTGGTGACTGCCGTTGCGTTCGGGCTCACCGCGTGCTCGGGCTGGGTGGCGAGCGAGGCCTTCAAGCTCCTGTTCGCCCGGCAGCGGCCCAACCCGGCGCTGCTGTTCGACCCGCTGGCACCGGAAACCGGATCGAACAGCTTCCCCAGCGGGCACGTCAGCTTCGCGGTGGCACTGGCCTTCGCCCTCTACTTCCTGGCCCGCAGGACCCGGTGGGCCAAGCCCGTTGCCGTGGCCGGGGCCGCCGCGGCGCTGATCGTCGCCTGGTCCAGGCTGTACGTGGGAGTCCACTACCCCACCGACGTCGCAGCCTCCTTCTTCGCCGCCAGCGCCGCCGCTGTCCTGCTCGCCGGGCTCTGGAACCGCTTTGCCCCCGCCCTGGTGGAACGCGTTCCCGCCAGGATCCTCCGTCCCTCCCGCCGGGCGTAAGGAGTGACCATGCACAGCCTCTTGACCTCCCTGGCAGCAGCCTCCGGCCCGCCGTCGTTGCTTGATCCTGCCGGCCTGCTGGAGGGCTTCGGCCCGGCCGCGCTGGGCGTCATCGCCGCGATGGTGTTCATCGAATCCGGCGTCCTGTTCCCCTTCCTGCCCGGCGACTCCCTCCTCTTCACCGCCGGCCTCCTGCACCAGCAACTGAACCTGGCACTGCCCCTGCTGATCGGCGTGATCACCGCGGCCGCGGTCGGCGGCGACCAGGTGGGGTACCTGCTGGGGCGCAAATTCGGCCGACGCTGGTTCAAGGACGATGCCCGCATCCTCAAAACCTCCCACCTGACCGTCACCGAAGAGTTCTTCCGCCGCCATGGAGGCGCCGCCGTCATACTGGCCCGCTTTGTGCCCATGGTGCGGACCTTCGCGCCGGTCACCGCCGGTATTGCCCGCTACGAATACAAGGCGTTCACGCTCTGGAACATGGTGGGTGCCCTGGCGTGGGCGACGTCCGTGACCCTCCTGGGCACGTGGCTGGGACACTACGAAATCATCGCCAAGAACATCGACGTCATTGCCGTGGTGATGGTCCTGGTCTCCGTGGTGCCGTGGATCGTGGAGTATTTGAAGCGCCGCCGGAAGAACAGGCTGGCCGCCGCGGAACAGCCCGTTGACGAAGGTGTTGAGGCGGCTGCGGAAGAATAGGCGGCATGACAACTGGTGAGGGGCTGGCCCTGCTGCTGGTGGAGGACGATCCCGTCCTGGGTCCGCTGATTGCCGAGCTGCTGGAGCCCGACTTCACGGTCCGGCTCGCGGCGAACGGGCAGGAGGGCCTGCACCTGGGGCTGACGCAGCCGTGGGACGCGATGGTGATCGACCGCGGCCTGCCTGTCATGGACGGGATCAGCCTCATCACCGCCCTGCGGGCCAAGGGCATCGGCACGCCCATCCTGATCCTCACCGCGCTGGGCGACACCAACGAAAAAGTCCGCGGCCTGGACGCCGGCGCCAATGACTACCTGACAAAACCGTTCGACGGCGGCGAGCTGGCTGCACGCCTGCGCGCACTGACGCGCAGCTACGGTCCGCCTCCGGGACAGGGTCCGCCCGCCGGGCAGGTGGGCATCGGCACCTGGGAATTCCACCCGGCGTCGCGCGCTGTCCGTTCCCTGTACGGCGACACCGTCTCGCTGACCGCAAAGGAAGCCGAGGTGCTGGCCGCGCTGGCGGCGGAGCCGGACCGGGTGTTTACCAGGGACGAACTGCTCGCCGCGCACTTCCAGGGGACGGACCAGCCGGGCGTGATCGATACCTATGTCCACCACCTGCGCCGCAAGATCGACAGGACCGTGATCCGCACCGTCCACGGCGTTGGCTACCAGATCGGCAACCCCTCATGACTGCTTCCGGACCGGGCACCCCGCCTCCTGCCGCCGGCGACCCGGACCGGGACATCCTGCGCCGCGCGTCACTGAAGGTGGCACTGCGGATCAGCGCCGGGGTTGCCGCGCTGGTGCTCATCCTCCTGGCCGCCGCCACCGCGTTCCTGATGTACAAGCTGGCCCATCCGGTCCTTCCCGCTTCTGAACCCGGCAAACCGTACACCTACCTCGATTCCAGGGACCTGATCGAGGGGATGATCCTTGCCGGCCTTGGAGGCGTGGTGCTGGCCGGCGTGGTGGGGTGGCTCAGCGCGCGCAGCGCCATCAGGCCCCTGGGGGAAGCGCTGGCCCGGCAACGGCGGTTCGTCCAGGATGCCAGCCACGAACTGCGGACGCCCCTGGCCATCCTTGACACCCGCATCCAGCTGGCCCAGCGCAAAGCCGAACCCGGATCCGAACCGGCACAGGCCCTAGTAAAGATCCGGGAGGATGCGTCCACGCTGACCGGGATTGTGAACGAGCTGCTCCTGGCGGCGACCGCGGCCGAGCCCGGACCGGAGCTTGCGCCAGTGGATGTGGCTTTGGCTGCCGGGTCCGTGGCCGGCAGCCTTCAGGACCTTGCCCGCCAACAGGGCGTCCAGATAATGTTCGACGGCGGCGGGCCGGCTTTGGTGCGGATCGACCCAAGTTCGTTCCGGCGGGCCGTGCTGGCCCTGGCGGACAACGCGCTGGGGCACACGCCGGCGGGCGGAAGCATCAGCATCTCCGCCGCGGTTGAGGGTTCCCGTGCGCTGGTCCGGGTTTCCGACACCGGCTCCGGGATCAGCGGCCTGGACCCGGACCGGATCTTCGACCGGTTTGTCCGTGCCGGCCGGACCGGCGACGCGCAGGGCCGGCGGAGCTTCGGGATCGGCCTGGCCCTGGTCCGCGAAATTGCTTCCGCGGCAGGCGGCACCGTGAAGGTGGTCCGCACCGGGCCGGACGGGACCACCATGCAGCTGACGCTTCCCCTGGCCCGGGACTGACGCTCTCTACGTGCGGACTGACCCGCTTTTCCATCATCCTGGCCCGGAAACCCTTGACTCAGCACGCTTGACCCGAGAAGCTGAGCTGCCCCTTGGCCCGCCACTGAATGGAGCACTGCGATGACCAAGACCCAGGAAACAGGCACCGTGTCCACCGTGGTGTCGCCCGACGGCACCTCCCTCAGCGTCGAGCGGATGGGTACCGGACCCAGCCTGGTCCTGGTGGACGGGGCCTTCTGCGGCCGGAACTTCGGGCCCTCGCGTGCGCTGGCGAATGCACTGAAGGATTCCTTCACCGTCTACTTTTACGACCGGCGGGGACGCGGGGACAGCGGCGAGACCATGCCCTACGCCACGGAACGGGAGATCGAGGACCTCCAGGCGGTACTGAACGAAGCCGGCGGTAACCCCTACGTGTACGGGATCTCCTCAGGTGCCGCCCTGGCCCTCGAAGCGGCAGCAGCGGGAGTCCCGATGCGTGCGTTGGCCACCTATGAGGCGCCCTACACCGGCGTGCAGGGGCCGGACGGCTCGCCCGGAAGCCATCGCGAGCACCTGGAGGCGTTGCTCAGGGACGGCAAACGCGGCAGCGCCGTGTCCTACTTCCTGGTCAAAATGGTGGACGCACCGGCTTTCCTCCCCTACCTCCTGCGCATCATGCCCGGAGTATGGAAGAAGCAGACGGCGGCCGCGAACACCCTGCCGTACGAAACCCGGGTCACCAACGACTTCACGGCGCCGGTGGAGAGGCTCCGCACCATTACCGTGCCCACCCTGGTCATGGTGGGCGGGAAAGCCGCCGGCCCCATGGCCCAGGGGCAAACGACTATCGCGGGCGCCATCCCCGGCAGCGAACACCGCGTCCTCGACGGCCAAACCCACCAGGTTTCCGCTGCTGCCATCGCCACCCAGCTCAGGAGTTTCTTCGACGGCGGCAAGTAGCCCGCCCGGGTTACTCCCAACGCCCCATCACTTCCTGCCCCCTTCCCACCAACGCCCCACCACCTTCCGCCCCCTTTCTCCCAACGCCCCATCACCTCCTGCCCCCTCCCGCCCAACGCCCCATCACCTCCTGCCCCCTCCCGCCCAACGCCCCATCACTTCCCGCCCCCTTCCTCCCAACGCCCCACCACCTCCTGCCCCCTCCCGCCAACGCCCCATCACTTCCCGGGCCTGATCCCCTAAACCTGTCGGCCGCGCCGGGGAATGAACGCAGCGGCGGTGAGGATGCGTGTCGTCAGCATGGCTGGGCAACGCCGGTTCTGCGGTACGGAGCCGGTTGTGTGGGTCAAGGGCCGGTAATGCGGCCTGCCCGTACTGCCTTCCGCCGCGGGAGGCCACGGGGCTAGCCTGAACCATGGCCACCGAAGGGCCCGGTTCCGGCCTGCAGCTGCAGGCGGGGCTGCAACCCGAGCTGCGCGCGCTGCCCGGCCTGCTGAGGGCCCTGGGCATGCTGGCCATGACGCACGCGGAAGTGCAGCTCGCCACCGAACGAGCCCTTGCCGACAACCCTGTCCTGGAGCGCGCCGAGGGCCACCCATGTCCGGGGTGCGGCCGGCATGTGGCGTCCGGAACCTGCTTCCGCTGCCGGGGCCAGTCGGGCGTCTCGCAGTTCCGCGATGGCCCCGAGCCGGCCGTCAATCCGTTTGCATCGCTGGAAGCAGACGCAGGCGTTGAAGTCCGCCCGGACTGCCGGCACGCGCTGGACCTCGTGCTGGCTCATCTGACCTCCCGCGGACTCCTGGACTGCGAACCGGAGCAGATCGCCCGGCAGCACGGCCTGCGCCCCGACCAGGTGCACGAGGCCCTTCGCGCCATCCGGGCCGTGGGCCCGCCAGGCATCGCCTCCACCAGCGTCGTGGAACTGCTCGCCATCCAGGCCGAGGCGCTGGTGGACGCCGGCGACGCTCCGGACTGGCTCCCCCACCTGGTGCGCGCGCACCTGGCGGACCTCGCCGCGGGAAGCACCGCCGTCGTGGTCCGTGCCATGGGACTTCCCGAGGAACAGGTCCTTGCCGGCCTGGCCATGGTGAGGGAGCGGCTGCGGCCCTTTGTGGCAGTGGACACCGGCACCGCGGCAGCCGGCGTCCCTCCGGCGGACGTGTTCCTGTACCGCCGGCCGGACGGGTCCCTGGAGGTGGAGGTTCCCGGGAGCGCCTGGTTCGGTCTCCAGGTGGCTGACCTCTCCGCAGGTCTCACCGCGGCGTCCGGGGCGAAGCAATGGCTGACGGACCACGAACTGGCTGCCCGGCGGCTCCTGTACCAGATCGACCGCCGCGCCGGCGCCCTCCTCCGCATCACTGAGTGCGCCGTCGCGTACCAGAAGGACTTCCTGGACCACGGCGACGCCGGACGCCACCAATCCTTGACGCGGACCGCCGTCGCCCAGGAACTCGGGCTGCATCCTTCCACGGTGAGCAGGGCCGTGAGCAGCAAGCGGCTGCGGCTGCCCTCCGGAACCGTCACCGACCTGGCATGCCTCTTCGGCAAGGGCCTGGCCGCACGGGCCGCGCTGCAGGAGTACATGACGACGGCGGCGGGCGGCGCTGCCTCCGACGAACAACTCCGCGCCGAACTGGCCCGCAGCGGGTTCGTCATTGCCCGCCGGACCGTGAACAAGTACCGGCGCTCGCTCCAGCCGGACGCGTAGGCAGGCACCACCCGTAGGCGGGCCCGCAGGCACCCCAGGCAGCCGCGAATTCCTTTTCGCGCCGGCGAAATCCGGTTCGGGCCAGGGCTGCCGGCGCCGCCGTTTCTCCCCCGCTTCCGCCCGTGCTGAGCCCGCCCGAATTGGCACGAATTGTGCAGTAAGAGGGTATGCGGTGTTCCGCGGTGGTGCCTCCCAGGGCACCTGCAACTCCGGAAAGGAAATACTCATGCACGACATCGATAGGGCACTGTTCGAAGGCCAGGACGAGGGCACCTGGGGCGAGGTGATGGATGAGGGGCCCGGCTACTCCTACGAGGACGAACAGTCACCCTTCCAGGGCGAAGAGGCCAGCGAAGCCGGGGGGCTCTGGGGCGAGGCCGACAGCCAGGAAACCGACGAGCTTGCCCTCGCCGCCGAACTGCTCGAAGTCACCGACGAGGACGAACTGGACCAGTTCCTGGGCGACCTGGCCCGGAAGGCAGTCTCGGCCGCCAAGGATTTCGCCGGGAGCGCGGCAGGACAGGCAGTGGGCAAGGTCCTCAAGTCCGCCGCCCGGAAGGCCCTCCCGCAGCTGGGCCAGGCCGTAGGCAACTACTTCGTTCCCGGCGCGGGCGGGCAGGCCGGACGCCAGGTGGGCAAGTGGCTCGGCAGCAAGTTCGAATCCGGGCTCCAGCTGGAAGGCCTGTCGCCGGAGGACCGCGACCTTGAAACCGCCCGCGCCTTTGTCCGCTTCGCCACCTCCACCGCCCAGCGCGCCGCGGCCACGCCCCGGAGCATCCCCGCCGCCCAGGCAGCACAGCAGGCAGCCACCGCCGCAGCCCGGCAGCACCTCCCGGGCCTGCTCGGCCGCCCAGGCCAGAACGGTCCCGGCCAGTCCGGCCGGCCTGCCAGCGGCCGCTGGATCCGCCGCGGCCGCAACATCGTGATCCTCAACGCACGCTAACCACCCGGCACCACCCAACCCGAAGGACATTGCCATGAGCACCAACTACTACGAGACCGAGTCCGCACCCTGGGCGCAGGAAGACGAAGGCGAAGGGAACTTCAGCGGCTACGAGGGCGGATCCGACCGAGAGGAAAACCTCGAGACCGAACTGGCCATGGAACTCCTCAGCATCAACTCCGAGGAAGAACTGGACCAGTTCCTGGGCAGCCTGGCCCGCAGCGTGGTGAAGAACGCCTCCCGGTTCATCAAGTCGCCCATCGGCAAGGCCCTGGGCGGCGCCCTAAAATCCGTCGCCAAGACGGCGCTGCCCATTGTGGGAGGTGCCATCGGCTCCTTCGTGGCTCCCGGCGTCGGGACCGCCATCGGCAGCAAGCTTGGCTCCATGGCCGGCGGCCTGCTCGAGGCCGAGGAAGCCGAAAACATGGACGAATCAGAGGCTGAGGAAGAAGCCGCCCGCCGCTACATCCGGTTCGCCCGCGCCGCCTACCGCAACGCCGCACGGACCCCCGTATCCGTCCCGCCCAACGCGGCCGCCCGCGCCGCTGCAACCGCCGCCGCCCGCCGCTATGCCCCGTCCCTGCTCCGCGCCCGCCAGGCAGCCCGGCGCGGGACCCGCAACTACCGCGGCGGCGGCACCCGGATCTACAACACCCAGTACTCCGGTGCCGTGTGGGGCGCCCCGGACGAAGGCTGGGACAGCCAGCAGGACGGCAACGGCAACGGCAATTCCGGGAGCGGCGCCGATGAAGGCCGCTGGATCCGCCGCGACGGCCGCGTCATCCTCCTGGGGATATAACCTGCCGGCGGCTGACGGCAGGCGATCGGGATGGAAACGAACACCATCAGCACCGCGCTCATCGAGAGCGAGGCGGACGGCCTGGTGTCCCGGCTGGACCAGATCAAGCCGTTCGTCATGCAGGAAACCATGGTCCTGGCCGCCGCACTGCCCCGGGACGCCCAGCTGCTGATTGAACGCTTCCTCCACGCCGGACGCCACGAGCTCCGGGTCCAGGTTGCCGAGTTCCTGGACTGGCTGCACGGGGACGGCCGGACCGCCAGTCCCGCCGAACAGCAGCGCCGGTTCGTCCTGATCCGCCTCCAATTCAACGTGGTGCTGGCCCAGTTCGACCTGTTCACCGAGGTGGTCACCCAGCGCAGCGAGCACTCCACCGGCGTCTGGCTTTCCGGGCTGGACATCCTGGCCCAGGACGCCTTGCGGCTGGACGGAAACCACGACGACGGCGACGCACGGCTTGTGGTCTACCTCGCCAGGGGTGCGGGTGCTGCCATCCGGCGGGCCAAGACCCGCCTGCCCGGCGGCAAACCGAACCCGGTGGGGATCATCAGGCTGCCCCGGGAGCGGATGGTGGGCAGCGGGATCGCCTCCTCCCTGGCCCACGAGGTGGGACACCAGGGAGCGGCGAAGCTGGACCTGGTGACGTCCCTCCGCGCGGAACTCGACCGGCGTGCACAGCAGGACCCGGACGGCGGGTGGGACGTGTGGTCCCTGTGGATCAGCGAGATCATGGCGGACATGTGGTCCGTCGCCACCGTGGGGATCACCTCCACCGTGGGCCTGCTGGCGGTGGTCAGCCTCCCCCGCTACTTCGTCTTCCGGCCCGGCGGCACCGATCCGCATCCGATGCCCTACCTCCGGGTGCTGATCTCCGCGGCGCTGGGCGACGCCCTCTACCCGCACCCCCAGTGGCGCGGGCTGGCATCCGTGTGGCGGGCCATGTACCCGCCCGCCGGGCTGCCGGCGGAGCATCTCGCCTGGATCGGCAAGTGCGAGGCCCACATCGGCGACCTGGTCTCCCTGCTCATGAACCACCCCGTCCCGGCGGCCGGGGGCCGGAAACTCGGCACCCTCTGGCCCACCCGCGAACGGCGGCCCGAGCGGCTGCTCCGCCTGCACCAGGACTGGGGCGGCGACTTCGGGGTCATGGCCCGGCAACGGCCCGCACTGGTGTTCGCGGTCCTGGGCCAGGCCAAAGCCGCCGGCCGCATCACCGCCGAGGAGGAAAGCTCGCAGCTGTCCTCGCTGCTCACCGCATGGGCGGTCCGCAGCAGCCTGGACGACATGGGCGCCCCCGCACGCCTGGCCGGCAGCCCGGCACACTACCTCACCACACCAGCACTAACAACAAGGAGATAGCCATGGATTTCAATCGACGGCCGGTTGCACCGGTGTATGCCGGACAGGATGTGGGAATCCGTTTCCAGCTGGAAAGCTCGGACCCCCTGGGCGACTACAACTTCCAGGTCCTGGACGAACGGGGCAGGAGCATCCCCATCGGCGGGAACAAGGGCGGCATTTTCACCAAGACCATGAGCCGGGGCAAAGCGCTGGAGCTGAAGGTACGGCTCCCCGACCCGCTGGAATACCGGGTGCGGTTCCGCCCCAACATGCGCGGCATCGTGGGGAACTGGACCATCATCGACCGGATCGACGTCCAGGCACCGGACTCCGAACCGGTCATCAAAGTGGCACTGGAGCCCAACGCCGCCCCCAACAGCGGACACGCCCAGCTGTGGGAGTTCATCTCCGGGGTGGCCGGGAACCTGACCTACACCAACTTCGCTGCCTTCGCGAAGACCAAGGCCAAGACGTTCGGCTCGCTCCCGCCCTTCGGCGGCCTCACCTACCAAAACCTGCACGCGCTGTCCGTGGAATTCATCTCCAAGGGCGCCCTGGGGAACAAGTTCGATCCGCTCCGCAAGAAGGGCTCCGGCTGGGGGCCCGCCAACCACAGCGCCCAGGCCATCCCCCTGTCCTACGTCAGCGACCAGGACAACGACCTCGCCCGGCCCTTCCCGGACGGCATCCCGAACGGCCAGTACCCGCTGGAACAGGTGCCGTTCGTCGAGCTGATTTACGTGTACTGGCTGGAGGAAGGCATGCTCTTCCAGTCCCTGAACAGGATCCTGGCCCGCTTCCAGAACCGGCGGTCACAGCCGGACGGGGACCCGCTCTCGCGGCTGGCCGTCAGCCCGCTGCTGCCGCTGCGCGGGCTCCTGTGGGGACTGGCCGAGGCCGAGAAGGACAGGCTCTCGCTGCGCCGCCGCGCCGCGGAGTACGAGTACCAGTACGGCCTGCAGCTGATCGGCCGCGCGGTTCCCCCGGCGGAGCTGCTGGTGGAGCGGCGGACCCAGTTCCTGGACGCGTTCCACAGCCTGCTCAATGCCTGCCACCGCTACTACAAAGAGTTCAGCGACAAGACCGTGGACGCGGATGCGTTCCCGCTCCTTAGCAACCTGCAGGAACTGCACCTGGTCCTGGCCGCCGGCGCGAACAACCAGTTCGCCGACGTCTCGCTGTCCGCCCGGATTGAGACCCTGGACGTGCAGTGGATGCTGGCCCAGCCCGAGATGCGCGAGTTCCTGGGCGGCCGCACCATGGTCCCCTACCAGGAAGAGTGGATGGGCCTGGTGGACACCATGAAGCTGATGCAGGATTGGTCCGACGCCAGCGTGACCCACTTCTACGACCTGGCCGTCCACGGGGAGCAGCTGCTGCTGTCCGTGCGGCATGGCCGGTGGAACGAGTCCGGCATGACCAGCGACGACGCCAAGAACTGGGCCCTCAAATGGAAGCCGTCCGTCCAGCGCTACATCCACGCCTACCGGGCCGTCACCGGGGTGGACCTCAGCGAACGCGTGGACACCACCATGCCGTCCGCGCTGCTGCAGCGTCGGCTGGCCCGGAAGCTGGTCCGGTACTAGGGGACGGCCGGGTCAGGAAAGGGCCAGGTACAGGAGATGGCCGGGTCACCGGACGGAACGGATTTCACGTCCGCACTGTTCCTGGGCCAGCACCACCCCAGCACCGGGCTCACCCCGTGGGCGGAGTTCACTACCGGGGTGCCCGCCGCGTTACGGGAGCTGCCGGCGTCCACGGAGCTGGCCTCCCTGGTTGCCGCGCAGCAGCATGCCGACGGCGGCCTGGTGGCCAGGTCGGCGCTGCACGGAATGATGGATGTACTGCAGTCACTCCCCCGGCCCGGGGATGTGCTCCTGGTGGACGAGGGAGCCTACCCGTTGTCCCAGTGGGCGTGCCGGGCCTCGCTCCCCCGGGGCGTGCGGGTGATGACGTACCCGCACTTCCGGCCAGCCGCCGTCGTGCCTTCCAACGGACCGGCACCTTCCGCCAAAACCTGGGTGGTGACTGATGGCTGGTGCCAGGGGTGCGGGCGCCCCGCACCCCTGGCCCAGCTGCATTCCATCGCGGCGAGGACCGGCGGCCAGGTGATCGTTGACGACTCCCTGGCGTTTGGCGTCCTGGGCCGGACGTCCGGTCCCGCCGGGTTTGGGGACGGTACCGGCACGGCACGGTGGCTGGGCTTGTCCCATGACCGGCTGCTGTGGCTTGGTTCGCTGGCCAAGGCCTACGGCACGCCCGTCACGGTGATCACGGGTGACAGCACCACGGTGGGGGTGGTGGCCCGCAACGGCGGGAACCGGATGCACAGCAGCCCGCCGTCGGCGGCCGACCTTGCCGCCGGGATCGGGGCCCTCCGCAGCGGCGGCCTCCCCCGGCTGCGGCGGCGGCTGTGGCGGCTGACCCTCTGGCTGCGGACAGCATTCGCCGACCTTGGCCTTCCGCCGATGGGGCTTCCCTTCCCCATTGTCGGAACCCGGCTGGGCTCCCTGCCGCTGGCACGCCGGTGGCGGACCGCACTCGCAGCCCGCGGCGTGCAGGCGCTGGTGCAGCTGCCCCGCTGCCGGCCCGGCGCCGTGCTGTCCGCCGTGGTGCGCGCCGACCACAGCCAGGCCGACCTGGACCGGCTGGTGCGGGGACTGGCCGCGGTGACGCGGGACAGGCGGGCGGCCTGATGATCGTGGATTCGCACGTCCATGTGGGGACCGCCGGCGTACCGCTGGGCCCGGCCGGCCCCGCCGCTTCCTTTGCACTGTGGCGGAAGCGGGCTGCCGCCGTCGGAATTTTCCGTGGTGTGCTGATGGCCGCGCCGGGTGGCACCTACGCGGCCGCCAACCGGGCCGTAGCGCAGCTTGCCCTGAGGGAGCCTGGCGGGTGGCTTTGGTATGTGTTCGTCAATCCCGTGGCCGACCGCGGGCGGGTGGGCGCCATGGTGGCGGCCGCCCACGCGCGCGGCGCCTGCGGGATCAAGGTGCACTGGTCCGACGGACCCGCAACGGATGAGGTAGCGCTGGCCGCGGAACGCCATCAGATGCCGGTGCTTTTTGACCCGGGCGGGGACGTGCAGCTGGTCTGCCACCTGGCCGGGCGGCATCCCGGGGTCGCCTGGATAGTTCCGCATTTGTCGTCCTTCAACGACGACTGGCGCGCCCAGAAACGGCTGACCGATGCGCTGGTCCAGCTGCCCAACATCTTCACGGACAGCTCCGGGGTGCGGTACTTCGACCTGCTGGAGGAGGCCGTGGCCCGGGCAGGATCGCGGAAGGTGCTGTTCGGCAGCGACGGGCCGTACCTGCACCCCGCGCCAGAGCTCGCCAAAATATTCGCGCTGGACCTGCCGCCGGCTGACCGCGACCTCATCCTGGGCGGCAACGTCCTGAGGCTGACGGGACCGGCCCGGAGCGGGCGCTGTTGCACCGATGCGGGACAGGACAGGAGGAAGAAGGCATGGCTGTAAAATGTGCCGGCCGCGGGTCCGGAGCCGATCAGGGCGCCGGGAATGGCCGAGATAAAACCGGACAACGGGCCAGCGATCAGGGGCGGCCTCAACCAACTGCGCGCCTACCTCCGGCAGAGCGACGCCGCCCGCCGGGCGAGGCCCGGCAGCAGGACGGCCCGGCCCGCATGGATGGCGGGCAACGAGCCCCGGCGGGAATCCGTGTGGCTGATTACCTACCGGCCCTGGCCGCCCGGGCCCGCGCCCAGCCAGGTGCGCATCTTCGCCCACGAAATCGCCGCGGACCGGCTGGTGGCCAGGACCACCAGGGATGACCGGCTACCGGCCACGAAGGACCTGGTGAAGTCCCGCCGCGAACTGCCGCCCGTCCAGCTGGCAAAATTCATTCCCTTTCCGTCACCGGACAAGCAGCCGGACATGTTCGGGCTCGCCGTGGAGGACCTGGTCCGCCAGCAGTTCGGCAGGATCTATAAACGTGCCAACTACCGGGGCCGGCTCCCCGGACGGAAGGGGCCGGACGTGCTCTGGCGGGAGCTTGGGGACTTGTTCCGGGAACTCGCCGAGGAGACCGGTGACGGGTACTGGCACGAGGTGGCGGAGGAGCTGGACCGCGGGGCCTAGCCGGACTTACTCACCGCCGGTGTCCGTCCTGCGGGCCTGCCGCTGCTGGACGGCACGGTCCGTGAGCCCCAGCATGGTGGCGGCCGAATGGACGTTCCCGCCGCTCCGCTCAACCGCCACAGCCACGGCCGCCTCCGCCGCGCGTTCCTTGATGTCCCGCAGCCCAAGGCCGGCGTCAACTGCCCAGGCCACCGCCCTGGCGAGCGGATCGACGGCGAGCGGATCGATGGCGCCGGCCGGGCCGCCGTCGTACGCGTTCTGGCCCTGATCCGCTCCCAGGTGCCCTGCCTGCGGCCTGTCCTCGCGGGGAAGGTCGCCCGGGGTGATGGCCCCCGGGCCGACGTGCCGCGCCGCGATGCGGAAGGCCAGCTGTCGGAGGTCGCGCAGGTTGCCCGGGTAGCTGCGGCGGAGCAGGACATCCTGGACCGCCGGATCCACGTCCGGGTCGGTCCGGGCGCCGGTGGCCTCGCGGCAAAAGCGGGCGAAGAGGCACAGGATGTCCTCCAGCCGGTCCCGCAGCGGCGGCATGGTGACCACCGAGGCGGCAATGCGGTGGTAGAGGTCGGTGCGGAAACTGCCGGCGGTGACTTCACAGGCGAGGTCGCGGTTGGTGGCGCAGATCAGCCGGAATTTGCTGTGCAGCCACCTGTCGCCGCCCACGCGTTTGTAGGTGCCTTCCTGGACCACGCGGAGCAGCTCGGGCTGGAGTTCCAGGGGGAGTTCGCCTACCTCGTCGAGGAACAGGGAGCCCTGGTCGGCGCCGGAGCAGGCGCCGGTCCGCACGCTCACCGCGCCCGTGAAGGCGCCACGTTCGTGGCCGAACAACTCGCTGCCCATCAGCGTGGGGACGATGGTGGTGCAGTCCACCACCACCAGGTTGCCGCGCTGGCTGCTGACCGCGTGGGCCACCCGGGCCGCCAGTTCCTTGCCGGTCCCCGTCTCCCCCTGGATCAGGATGGGTGCGTTCCCGAACTTCGCGGCCACCACCAGGTCCCGGAGCGCGGACCGCAGCGCCGGGCTCTGCCCCGCCAGCTTGTCGCGGACCAGAACGGAGTCGATGACCGTTTCCACGTCCTCGATCCGCTGCAGCCACGCCGCCACCGGCTCCACCTGGCCGTGCCAGGCCATGCATTCCGCCGCGCCGGCCTCAAGCACCGGCCAGGGTTTCAGCCTTCCGTCCGGCGGCCCGAACACCAGCACCCTGCACCTGCCGTATTCCGCCATCCCCAGGGCCGAGACCAGGTCCTGGGACTGCGCCGCGGCAAAGATGATGCCTGCGGTGGCGGCAGTCTCTGGAGCATCCGCCAGCGTGAGGGGGACGTGTGCGGCACGGAGGGTTTCGATGGCCTCACTGGCCCAGGCCTGCCGGCCACTGAGGTCCATTACCCACGGCATAGAGCCCCTCGCAGTTCCGCTGCCGGCACTTCGCCTGCGCAACGAAGCTGACCATGCCCGGCGTTACAGCCCCGTTACTGCCGCTGCCACTGCCCCTGCGTCAGAGGATCTTGCGCCAATCTTTCAGGAAAAACCGCGGGTTGCTGATGGTTTTTCACGCATGATCAGGGTCAACGGATGAGGAGTCAGATAACACCATGACCGACCACAGCGTCCCTGACGGGCCCGGGGTCCCCGCCAGCGGCGGCACCTTGGTGATCCACACGTGGACCGAGCCCGACGGCGAACACGGCTTCCGCGCGCGGGTCACCTACAGCGAGGGGTCCGGGCAGCACGGCAGCCTCTCCACCGTGGACCGGGAGGAAGTCCTCCACGCCGTGCGTCAGTGGCTGGCCGCCCAGGACGGGTGAAAACCGCGCGGGTGGATACCCCGCCTGCACGGCGTCGACGAGTTTGGTGAGCGCTTCCGACGGCAGGACGCCCAGGTCCCTGCGCAGGGCTTTTGTGTAGTTCCCGTAGGCGTGCAGAGCGGAAACAGGGTTCCCCATTTCCAGTTCCGCGGTGACCAGGGCCCGCACGGCGCTCTCGTAAAGGGGTTCGATTTCCAAAGCAGCGCCCGCCGCTTCCGCAGCGCCGCCGCAGTCCCCCGCCTGCAGCAGTGAACGTGCCAGGAGCGTCAAAGCGCGCAGCCGGTCCTGCTGCAGCCGACTTTGCTCGAACAGTACCCAGTCCTCGTACCAGCCGGGCAGCAGCTCAGCGTCCCGCAGGTCCAGCAGGGCCTTGG
This sequence comes from Arthrobacter sp. NicSoilC5, assembly GCF_019977395.1. Taxonomy (NCBI): domain Bacteria; kingdom Bacillati; phylum Actinomycetota; class Actinomycetes; order Micrococcales; family Micrococcaceae; genus Arthrobacter; species Arthrobacter sp. NicSoilC5. The sequence continues at coordinate 2,002,504 of NZ_AP024660.1, forward strand.
TGGCTGCCCCGCTTCCTGCCGGACTGTCCTGGAGCAGGGCCCGCACCCGGTAGAGATCCACCTGTACCGACGGGTCCAGGGCCAGCACCGGTCCGTCCTTCGCCAGTATTCCGGGGATCTGGCGCGTGGCCAGGTGCACGCTGACCCTGAGGCTCTCCAAGGCCCGGGGTTCGGGGCAGTCCGGCCAGAGGAGCCCGGCGACGTAATTCCGCACCCTGGGACCGCGGATGGCAAGCGCGGCGATCAGGCGCTGCTGGCGGACGGCAACACGGATAATTTCTCCGTCGCGGCGCAGTTGCCAACACCGGAGCAGGTCCAATTCCACATGTCCACAGCCACCACCGCCCACGGGACACCTCAGCCGGGTTGAAGTACCTGAACTACGTAAAAATGAGGATCCTCAGCTTGAAAATGAATGTCAATGTAGCGAGGCCCCTAATCGGGTTGGGAGGGCGCGCTCTCGAAAGCTGCCAGCGACGCGCCATCACCTCCTGCCCCTTTCCCTGAGACGCTCCATCACTTCTGGCCCCCACCCCGGCAATCCCCCATCACCCGGCGTGCGAAAGGCGCGGGCCGCCGTCGCACTTTCCTGCCGGGGTGCCCGCGCCTGACGCCTGTACCTAAGCCGCCCGCCTCTTCGGCACGATACGCGGCTTCGGCACGGCCACAGCCTCAGAGGCCGGAGGCGTTTCACCGCCGGCGCGGCCCGGAGGCGTGGATTCCTGCAGCCGGGCCCGGGCGTCGAGGACGTCGCCGATGAACCAGTCGTAGATCAGCACGCCGATCACACCGCCCACCACCGGGCCCACGATGGGAACCCAGAAGTACCAGCTGAAGGCCCCGTCCACTGTGCCAGGCAGCGCCGTTTGGCCCCATCCGGCCAGCCATGCGAAGAGCCGCGGCCCGAAGTCGCGGGCAGGGTTGATGGCGTAGCCGGCGTTGGCGCCGAGGGAGATGCCGATGGCGGCGACCGCGAGCCCGATCATGAACGGGCCCAGGTTCGCCTGGACGGCGGTGTTGCGCATGTCGATGATGGCCACGACGAAGATGACCAGGAACGCCGTGCCCACAATTTGGTCAATCAGCGGGCCCGTGGGGTTGCCGTTGAAGTACGGTGCCGGGAACGTGGCGAAGATGGAGTAGCTGGCCAGCCCCTTCGCGTCGGCGCGGCCGGTGCCGACGGCCTTGTTGTAGGCGTCGATGGCGTTGTAGTAGAGCAGGTAGACCAACGCAGCCCCGGCGAAGGCGCCCACCACCTGGGCCGCGATGTACGGCCCCACCTTCCGCCAGGGGAACTTCCGGCGGACGGCGAACGCAATGGTCACGGCCGGGTTGATGTGGGCGCCGCTGACGCCGCCGGCCACGTAGACGGCCAGCGCCACGGCCAGGGCCCATCCCCAGGCAATGAGCAGCCAGTCCCCCGCGGCCATGAAGATGGTGGTTGACGTGGCGGCGCGGCCGGATCCGGGCAGCGCGGCGACCGCCATGGCCACCACGCCGTCGCCGAACGCAATCAGCACAAAGGTGCCCAGGAACTCGGCAAGGAGCTCGCCCCAGGTTCCACCCAGTTGTTTGAGTCCGCTGCCATTGCGGACGGCATTTCGTAGCGGACTGATATCACTCATCGCGCGTACCTTCTTTGCGATTTTGGCTTTGTCCTTGGCTTCATCCGGACGGATTGACAATCCGGGTACTTTTATGCTACGCCGAAAGTGTCCCTAGGCAACAGTCTGAAGAAACGGCAGCCCCCATAGGCTCAGGACCGCACCCTGGAGACGTGGAGTTCGTTCGAAAGGCAAGATCATGAACGACAACGGCAGCATCGACAAAACCCCGGTCCCGGATGAGGCACCTGAGGAACGTGACCTGCGCGGACGGTACGTCGAAGGCAACTTTGGCAAAGCCGGTGCCCAGCGCGGCCGCCATGCTGAAGACGACGAGGGCCAGTACATCGAAGGGGACTACGGTCCCGCGGGCAGCGAAGGCGGACTGCCCGAACCCCTGGGCGACAGGACCGTGGGAGCCGGACGCTACGTCAAGGCCGACTACGGCCAGGCCGGCCCGGTGCCCGGCCGGACCGCGGCTTCCGAAACCGGCCGGTACCCGGAAGGCGATTACGGCAAGGGCGGCGCCGTGGATCCCACGCGCAAGCCGGTCGCCCCGGACGCCCACACGGAGCCTTAGCACCTGACGTTGGACCGCGGCCTGCTTGCCTGCACAAGGCGGGCAGGCCGCGTTGGTGCGCGCCGGCGTCGTACCTTTCGCCTCCTACCTCGTCAGCCGCCTTCCATTACGTCCATTTGAGTTAGGTTAGCCTCACCTTCTACAGTGCTCCGGTGACGTTAGAGACAAAGCTCGCCGGAGTCCCCTTCGCGGCCAATCTGGCCAGGTTCAGGGACCGCATTGCCGTCAGCACCGGCAGCGAGTCGCTGAGCTACCGGGAACTGGGCCGCCGTGTGGAGGAAATGGCCGCATCCTTCGGCCACGGCCGCCGGCTCATCGCGTTGCAGGCCGACAACACGCTCCCGGCCCTGGTTGCCTACCTGGCCGCGCTGTCCTCCGGAAATCCCCTGCTGGTCCTGCCCACCAACCCCGCAGCCGCGGAAGCGCTCACGGATGCCTATGATCCGGACGTCGTGGTCCACACGGGGAACGGGCAGGCACTACTGGACGTGCGCCGGGACGAAACGCTCCACGATCTGCACCCTGAACTCGCGCTGCTGCTCAGCACCTCCGGGTCCACCGGTTCACCGAAGCTGGTCCGCCTGTCCGCCGACGGCATCCAGGCCAATGCCGCCGCGATCGCGGAATACCTGCAGTTGCGCCCCACTGACAGGGCCGCCACCACGCTCCCCCTCTCCTACTGCTACGGGATGAGCGTGGTGAACAGCCACCTCCTGGCGGGAGCATCACTGGCCCTGACCGATCTCTCCGTGGTGGACCCCTGTTTCTGGGACCTGGTCCGGGCGGAGAGCGTCACATCCTTCGCCGCGGTGCCTTACACTTTCGACCTCCTGGACCGCGTGGGCTTCGCGGACATGGACGTGCCCAGCCTGCGCTACATCACCCAGGCCGGCGGACGGCTGGACCCGGAGCGGGTGCGTTCCTACGCGGAGCTGGGCCGGCAGCAGGGGTGGGACCTGTACGTGATGTACGGGCAGACGGAGGCTACCGCGCGCATGGCCTACCTGCCGCCGGACCAGGCCTTGGAGCATCCGAACGCCATCGGGGTGCCGGTGCCGGGCGGCTCCTTCAGGCTGGAGCCTGTTCCCGGGTTGAATGCCTGCGAACTCGTCTACAGCGGCCCGAACGTGATGCTGGGGTACGCCGGACGGCCGGCGGACCTCAGCCTGGGCCGCGTTGTTGACAAGCTCCACACGGGCGACCTTGCCCGGCGCGGCGCGGACGGCCTCTACGAGATCGTGGGCCGGCGGAGCCGCTTCGTGAAGATCGTGGGACTCCGGGTGGACCTGGGGCAGGTGGAGCGGATGCTGGCGGACCTCGGCGTGACTGCAGCTGCGGCAGGGTCCGACGATGCGGTGGTGGCCGCCGTCGAAGGCGACCACGACCTCGGCCTCCTTGCCAAAACCCTGGCGCAGGACCTCGGCCTGCCGCGCGCCGCCGTCGAACTTCACCGCGTGGAGGCCATTCCCCGCCTGGGCAACGGCAAACCGGACTACCCTGCGATCGCCGCACTCGCCGGTGCAGGGGCAGCGGCGAGTGAAGGCGGAGGGGACGACGGCGGCCCGACGGCCCCGGACGCGGGCTCCATGGACGTGGGGCGGATCTTCTCCGAGGTGCTTGACGTGGGCAGCGTGTCCGCCACGGACACGTTTGTGTCCCTGGGCGGCGATTCCCTGTCCTACGTGGCGGCGTCCATCCGGCTGGAGGATGCCCTCGGGTACCTCCCCGAAGGCTGGCACCTGATGCCGGTCTGCGAACTGTCGTCCACGCGGCACCGGGTCCGTCAGGCCGTTGCGCCTCCCGAGGGCCGCGCCGGAACCAAGAGAACGCGGCGGCTGTTCGCGCCCATGGAAACCGGGATCGTGCTGCGGGCGGTGGCGATCGTTGCCATCGTCTCAACGCACATCGGGTTCTTCCACTGGCAAGGCACCGCGCACGTGCTCATGGCCGTAGCCGGCTACAACTTTGCGCGCTTCCAGCTGTCCGGCAGCCGCACGGAACGGTTCCGGCGGCACCTGCGGAGCATCGCGCGGATTGTGGTGCCCAGCGTGGCGGTGATCGGGCTCGCGTTCGCCGTGACGGACAAGTACGCGTGGCACAACGTATTCCTGCTCAATACGCTTCTGGGGCCTCCGGGGTGGAGCGACTACTCCCGCTTCTGGTTTGTGGAAATCCTGGTCCACATCCTGACCGGGCTGGCTTTCCTGCTCGCGGTCCCGGCGGTTGACCGCGTGGTGCGGCGATGGCCGTGGGCGTGTGGCGTGGCCCTGGTGGTTGTGGACATGCCGCTGCTCTTCGGCCTGGTGGACAGCCGGTACCCGGGCCAGGGGCCGGTCCTGTGGCTGTTTGGCCTTGGCTGGGCAGCCGCCGCCTCCCGCACGGTGTGGCAGAGGTCGGCCGTGACGGCGCTCGCCTTCCTGACCGTTCCGGCCTCGTTCGACAATCCGTACCGGAGCGCCACCATCCTGGCGGGCTGCCTGCTTCTGCTCTGGCTGCCGGCCCTCCGGGTGCCCCGCGGGCTGCACCGGACCACGGCTCTGTTGGCCAGCGCGTCGCTGTACATTTACGTCACCCACTGGCTGGTGTACCCGCTGTTCGAGTCCCTGGACGTTGCGGAGCCGCTTGCCAAGGGGATTGCCGTGCTGGCGTCGGTGGTGTGCGGGATCCTCTACTGGGCGGTGGCCACGCGGGCAATGGCTGCGGTGGAGCGGCACCTGAAGGGCCGGCGTGCGTTGCCGCCCCGTATTGCCGTGGGCCGTGAAGCACCAGCAAAGTAGAAGGCATGGATGACGTCACCGGCACCATCGAGCTCTCCGGGAAACTGCTGCACCTCAAGTGGGGGCACGGGGACGTGGTCACCGAGCGCGACGCGGAGGCGCTGATGAAGCGCGCCAAAGTCCTCAGCGCAGGCCGCACCCTGCCGCTGCTGGTCGAGATGACGGGCGTGGAGTGGATTGACCAGGGCGCCCTGAAAGCTTTCGCCGGCACCTGGCCCCTGACACGCGCCGCCGTGGTGGGCACCTCCCCCGTGGACCAGACCATTGCCGATTTCTACACCGGGCGGCACAAACCGGTGCACCCCACCCGGTTCTTCACGTCCATGGACGAGGCAATGGCGTGGCTGGAGGAAGAACACCAGCCGTAGGCCCTGCAGCAGCGTTCAGCTGTCGCCGCGCGTTGCCTGCGTCCCGGGCACCCCGGCCGCCGCCTGCGCCCCTCCGCCCTGCGCGGCTGCCTGCTGCGTCGCGGCCCAGCTAGCCAGGACCTTCAGTGAGTCCTCGGAGGGCGTGCCGGGCTCGGCCGTGTAGATGTTGATCCGCAGGCCCGGGTCCGCGGGAAGCTCCATCGCCTCATAGGTCAGGTCCAGGTCCCCCACCACCGGGTGGTGCAGCCGTTTCCGGCCCGTGCGGTGGTACTTCACATCGTGCCGCGCCCAACGGACACGGAACTCCTCGCTGCGGGTGGACAGCTCGCCGATCAAGTCCGAAAGGTCTTTGTCGTACGGGTTCTTCCCGGCCGTGGAGCGCAGGACGGCTACGATGTCGTCCGCGCTGCGCTCCCAGTCGCGGAAGAACTCGCGCGCCTTCGGGTTCAGGAAGGTGAACCGTGCACTGTTGGGCGGGGTGACCGGGTCCGCCATCATGTCCAGGTACAGGGCCCGGCCCAGCTCATTGGAGGCCAGCACATCGCCGCGGTCATTGCGGACCCAGGCGGGGGCCGCGGTGATCGCGTCGATGACCCGCTGGACGCTGGGGCGCACGGTCAGGGGGCTCCGCTTCCGCCGCACCCGCGGGGCTGCGGTGGCCGCGCGGGCCAGGTCGAAAAGGTGGGCCGTCTCGGCGTCGTCCAACTGCAGCGCCCGCCCCAAGGCCTCCAGGACGCTGTCCGACGCGCCCGAAAGGTTCCCCCGCTCCAGCCGGATGTAGTAGTCGATGCTGAGGCCCGCAAGCATGGCCACTTCCTCCCGCCGGAGCCCCGCCACGCGCCGGTTGCCGCCGTACGCCGGCAGGCCCGCCTCCTCCGGGGTGAGCCGGGCGCGGCGGGAGGTCAGGAATTTCCGCACGTCCTCGCTGTTGGTCATGCCCCCCACGCTACGCCCCGGGCAGGCAGCGAAGGAGGGACTGGCAAGCCCTCCCACAAACCCGCGCGCCGAAATAGCGTGGAGGCATGGAACTGAAACTCAACAACGGCGTCACCATGCCAGCCCTTGGCCTGGGCGTTTTCCAAAGTCCCCCGGAAGAGACGACGGCGGCCGTCCAGACAGCGCTCGAGGTGGGCTACCGGCACATCGACACCGCCGCCGCGTACGGCAACGAGCGCGAGGTGGGCGAAGGGATCCGCCGGTCCGGGCTGCCGCGCGAAGAGGTCTTCATCGAGACGAAGGTCTGGGTCAGCGACTACGGCTACGACCAGGCCCTGCACGCCTGGGACAAGGCGGTGGGCAAGCTGGGCGTGGAACAGCTGGACCTGCTCATCCTGCACCAGCCCGCGCCGGACCGGATGGAAAAGACCATCGCCGCGTACAAGGCCCTGGAAACCCTGTTCAAGGACGGGCGGGTGCGGGCCATCGGCGTCAGCAACTTCATGCCGCACCACCTTCAGCAGCTGCTCGCCGAGACGGACACCGTTCCCGCCGTCAACCAGATCGAGCTGCACCCCTACTTCCAGCAGCGGGAGGTCCAGTCAGCGGACGCGGAGCACGGCATCCTGACCCAGGCGTGGTCGCCCATCGGCGGCATCACCTTTTATCCGGGGTGGGGCGAGAACCGGAAAAACGTCATGCGGGACCCGGCGATTGCCGCCGTCGCGCAGGCCCACGGCAAGACCCCCGCGCAGGTGATGCTCCGCTGGCACCTGCAGCAGGGCCGCTCCGCCATTCCCAAGTCCACCAACCCGGTGCGCATCGCGGAGAATTTCGACGTGTTCGGCTTTGAGCTGTCCCCGGCGGAGCTCCAGACCATCGACGCCCTGGACACCGGCGTCCGCAGCGGACCGGACCCTGACGTGGCCCGCCCGGAGCGGTTCGCCATGGTCATCCCGGAAGCCTAAAGGAGAAGCAACAATGGAATACCGCCCGCTCGGCCGCACCGGTGTGCAGGTCAGCCCCCTGTGCCTCGGCGCCATGATGTTCGGCCCCTGGGGCAACGACGACCGCGCCGACGCCACCCGCATCATCCACCGCGCCCTGGACGCCGGCATCAACTTCATCGACACCGCAGACGTCTACTCCGGTGGCGGTTCGGAGGAAATCGTCGGCGAAGCAATTGCAGGGCGCCGCGACGACGTTTTCCTGGCCACCAAGTTCTTCATGCCCATGGACGAAAAAGACCCCAACCAGCGCGGCGGCTCGCGGCGCTGGATCATGCGGGAGGTGGAGAACTCGCTGCGCCGGCTGAACACCGACCACATCGACCTCTACCAGGTGCACCGCCCCAGCCCGGACACTGACGTGGAGGAGACCCTGGGCGCCCTCACCGACCTGGTCCGGCAGGGCAAGGTCCGCTACATCGGCTCCTCGTCCTACTCCGGCTCCCAGATCGTGGAGGCGCAGTGGGCGTCCCGCGAGCGCAACCTGGAGCGGTTCGTCACGGAACAGCCGCCCTACTCCATCCTGGCCCGCGGCATCGAAGAGGACGTCCTCCCCACAGTCCAGCGCCACGGGATGGGAACCCTCACCTACAGCCCGCTGGCCGGCGGCTGGCTCTCCGGCCGGTGGCGGAAGGACTCCCCGTCCCGGCCCACCTCGTCCCGCCGGCCCAGTGCCCGGTTCGACATGAGCCAGCCCGCCAACCAGCGCAAGCTGGACATCGTGGAGGAACTCGCGCAGGTGGCCGAATGGGCAGGCGTGACGATGATCGAGCTGGCCATCGCGTTCGTGATCAACCACCCGGGCGTCACGTCCGCGATCGTGGGTCCGCGCACCATGGAGCAGCTGGAGTCCTACCTCCCGGCCGCGGACACCGTCCTGGCACCTGCGGTGCTGGACCGCATCGACCAGCTGGTGGCCCCCGGCGTCACGGTCAACCCGGACGACAACAGTTACGGCACCCACGAACTGACAGCACACGCACGACGGCGGCACCGGGCGTGAGCGGGGACGCCGCCACCGCAGGGGAGGTGCGAGAGCTCCACGACGTCCTCTGCGCAGCGATGGTCTCAGGGGACGTGGCCGGGCTGGACGGCATCCTCGCCGAGGACTACACGCTGACCCACATGACCGGCTACGTGCAGCCCAAGGCCGAGTGGCTGGCCGCCATCCAATCGGGCGAGATGCAATACCACCGGATTGAAACCGTGGAGGCCCGCTTCGGTGCCGAAGGCAAGGCTCCCCAGCTCAATGCCCGCACCCTCACCAACGCTACGATCTGGGGGTCCAGGGGCGACTGGCGCCTGAGGCTGCGCTCCTGGTTCGAGCTGCGCGGCAACGGCTGGGTCATCTCCCATACCGTCGCCTCCACCTGGTAACCCCCACCTGTTTTCAAACCCTATGAAAGGAAAACCCATGGCAACGTGGCTCATCACAGGCTGCTCCACCGGACTTGGCCGGGCACTCGCGGAAACCGTGCTCGCGTCCGGGCACAACGCCGTCGTCACCGCCCGGAAGGTGGAAACGCTGCAGGACATCACGGCCGGCTTCCCGGACACCGCGTTGGCCCTCCCCCTGGACGTCACCGACAAGGCGCAGATTACGGCGGCTGTGCAGGCAGCCGAGGAGAAGTTCGGCAGCATCGACGTGCTGGTGAACAACGCCGGCTACGGCTACCGCGCCGCCGTGGAGGAAGCGGACGACGCCGACATCCGCCGCCTGTTCGACACCAACTTCTTCGGCGCCGTGGACATGATCAAAGCCGTGGTCCCGGGCATGCGGGCCAACAAGTCCGGGACCATCCTGAACATCTCCTCCATCGGGGCGCGCATCACCCCGGCCGGCTCGGGCTACTACGCGGCCACCAAGGCAGCGCTGGAGGGCATGTCCGGATCACTGCGCAACGAGCTGAAGCCGCTGGGCATCAACGTCACCGCCATCGAGCCGGGCGGCTTCCGCACCGACTTCGCCGGCCGCTCGCTCACACAGTCGGCGACGGCGATCGGTGACTACGCGGACACGGCCGGCAAGCGCCGCAAGGAAGTCGACACCGCCCACGGCAACCAGCCCGGGGACCCGGACAAGGCAGCCAAGGCGATCCTCGCCGTCGTCGATTCCCCCAACCCGCCGGGCCTGCTGGTCCTGGGCACGGACGCGTTCGGTGCATTCGGCAAGGTGGCCGAGGTCCAGCGCGCCGAGCTGGACCAATGGCAGGAGCTGAGCACCAGCACCGACATCGATTAGGCGCAAGGTCGGGTGGGGACCTCGGACTCTACCCCTGTCCCCGCAGGCTAACGAGAATCGGAGCACACCTGAGGGAAAGGGCTCCCGTGATGATGTGGGGTTATGGGCAGGGTCCGGGATGGTGGATCTGGGCGGTTCTCCTGCTCCTGGGCATCGGACTGCTCGTCTGGCTGGCTGTGCGGGCGTTTGGCGGCGGAATCGGTGGCAGCGGCACCGGCGGCAGCGGCACTGGCGCACGCCGGAGCCAGGCCGGGCCACCCGGCACACTGCCCGCCACTGCGCGCCAAATCCTGGATGAACGCTTTGCGCGGGGCGAACTCACCGCCGACCAGTACCGCGAACAGCTCAAGGTGCTTGGCGAGGGCAGGTAGTGCGACCCATCAGCCGGCGGCAGGCGCTGCTCCTGGGTGGTCTGGGAACTGCGGCGGCCGCGGCCGGCGGCACGGGCCTGGTTTGGTCACTGTCCTCCCGGCCCGGCCCAACCACTGGAAGCAGCCTGGGCCAGCCGCAGGAACTGCGCAGCGACGCCGGTAAGCTCCAGGTCCGGCTCGAAGCCGCAGCCGCCCAGGTCCAGCTGGGCGGCCGGCAGGCCACGGCGCTCGGCTACAACGGCAGCGTCCCCGGGCCAACGTTGCGGGTCCGCGCCGGGGACGTCCTGAAGATCACGCTCGCCAACAGCCTCTCCCAGCCCACCAACCTGCACGTGCACGGCCTCCACGTCTCCCCGGAAAACAACGGGGACAACGTGTTCATCGCCGTCGGTCCGGGCAGTTCCTTTGACTACGAATACCAGCTGCCGGGAAACCACCCGCCCGGCGTGTACTGGTACCACCCGCACCACCACGGCATGGTGGCGGACCAAATTTTCGCCGGGCTGTTCGGCGCGATCATCGTGGAGGACCCGGACCCCATCCAGGCCAGCGCGGAGCGTTTACTCGTGGTCTCAGACACCACGCTGGACCCGGCGGGGAAGATTAGCGCCGTCTCCTTGATGGACCGGATGACGGGCAGGGAAGGGGACCTGCTCCTGGTCAACGGCCAGGGCAACCCCCTGATCAGCGCGGTCCCGGCGCAGCGGGAAAGGTGGAGGATCGTCAACGCCTGCGTGGCCCGCTACCTGCGGCTGCGGCTGGACGGGCAGAAACTGGAACTGCTGGGCCGGGATTCGGGCCGCTTCGAGAAACCGCAGGAGGTGGAGGAGCTGCTGCTCACCCCCGGGAACCGGGCGGACCTCCTGGTCACCACGGCCGCGGGCGAATCAGTGCTGCGCACGTTCCGGTACAACCGAGGAAGCATGGCCGGAATGATGGGGGCCGGCCCTGCCCCGGGCGGTGCCACCGATGGAACCGAGGGCGCCGTGCTGGCCACCTTCCGGGTCACAGGGGAATCCGCCGCTCCCCCGCCCGCCGTCCCCGCGCAGCCTGCCCACGCCGACCTCCGGCAGTCCACCGTGGCGGCCCACCGGCAGATCATCCTGTTCACCGGCATGGGCATGGGCGGAGGTGGCATGATGCGTTTCACCATCAACGGCAGGGAATTCGACGCGGGCAGGACGGACACGACGGCGGCGGCGGGCACCGTCGAGGAATGGACCCTGGTCAACACCAGCCCCATGGACCACCCGTTCCACCTGCATGTCTGGCCGATGCAGGTGCTGGGGGACAACGCCCCGGCAGGCTCCTCCCCGGACTGGCGCGACGTGGTGAACATCCCGGCGAACGGACAGGTCAAGGTCCGGATCGCTTTTGCCGACTTCCGCGGGCGCTCGGCGTACCACTGCCACATCCTGGACCACGAGGACCTGGGCATGATGGGCGCCATCGAAGTGCGCTGAGGACGCCCCGCCGGCCAGGGTACGGCGAAGGCGCCAAAATCGAGTAGCCACTACTCATGACAGGGCTCCCGCCCGGTGCGAGAGTGGATTCCTAACGTTCCACCACTGCGCAAGAGGAACCAGCATGGCAGCCAAACGACGCCGCCCAGCCGGCAAGGGCGCCGGCGCTATCGGGTGCGCCCCCTTCTTCGTCCTCATCGTTGTAGCGCTGATCATCCAGTACTGGTGGGTCCTGCTGATTGCTGCAGGTGTGGTTGGGCTGACTGTGGCGCTGGTCCGCTCGACAAGTGGACCGGCCCGGCCGGCCAAGATGCCCCCACCCAGGCCGCAACCCGTGGTTGCCCCGCCCCGAGTGGTCCCCAGCGGCGAGGATCTCACCGCCCAACTGCGGGCCCACAGACGGATAAGCCGCGTGCGGGACATGCAGGAGTGGGACTACGAGTGGATCCGGTTGGCCCACCCGGGGAAGAGCCTCCGCGACGTCAACGACATCGCGAACGCCCATTTCGCCCGCGGCCGATCCATCGGCGTCAATTGGGGTGACCCGTCCTCTTCCTAAGGTCCAGGTCGCTGGTCCGCGCCGCCGTCGAGCGTTCCTGGAAGCGTGGTCAGGCTCAACTGGGCACGGTGGTGGCGGTAGTGCTTGGGCGCCCACTCCAGGATGTCCCGGCGGCTCATCCACGGAAGGAAGTAGGGATCCCAGCGCACGGGCATGGTCATGCCGCGGTCCAGGGCCTTGCTGCCCGCGCGGCTGTACCAGTGGACGATGATCCCGGTGGTCCGGTGCATCATCCGGGCCATGGCCTGCGGCGCCAGGACCTGCCCTGCTGCTGCGCTTCCGGCCCAGTTCACCCAGTTGTATGGACCTGAACAGGAGTCCAGTAGCCGGCTCCAGCGGCGGGAGGCCCCGGGAGGCAGGTGCGAGAACAGCCCCAGGAGGGGGATCCCTGCAAGGGCGATATTCTGTCCCAGAGCCATGTGGAACAGCAGTTGCCGGTTGGTCCATCGCGTTCCGTGGGAGGACAGGTCCAGCTCATCCGCCGAGGCGCCCAGGACGATGCTCCGGAAGTCGGCCGCGATCCACAGCAGTTCCTGCCGCACCGGATCCTCGTCAGGCATGATGGCGCTCCCGCTAGACAGCCGCTCCGGACCTGCCGTGCTGCAGCCCGGTAGCGAACCCGATCGTCACCGGCACCGGGGCGGAGCAGCAGGTGTCCGCGGCAGCATCCCCGGCATCGTCCGGGATGCTGGTGGAGCACACGCCGGTTTCCGGCAGTTCAAGTTCGACGGCGTCCGCGGCTGCGGTGTCCCCGGCCAGGGCGGCGGCGATGGAGCGGACCTGCTCGTACCCGGTGGCCATGAGGAACGTGGGCGCGCGGCCGTAGGACTTCATGCCCGCCAGGTAGAAGTCCTTTTCCGGCTGCTCAAGGATCCGGGCGCCGTGGGCAGGAACGGTGCCGCAGCTGTGGAAATCCGGGTCGATCAGCGGGCCCAGGGCCTTGGGTGCCTCGACGGCGGGGTCCAGGTCCAGCCGCAGCTCGGACAGCATGGCCAAATCCGGGCGGAACCCCGTGGCGGGAATGACCCGGTCCACCGACACGGACCGGCCGTCCGCCGCGTGCACGGTCAGGGCGTCGCCTTGAACGTCGATGGACGCCGTGTGGAAGCTGGTCAGGAGCCGGACAGCGCCGCTCTCGACGGCGGTGCGGAGCCGGGCCCCGAGCTGGCCGCGGGCGGGCAGCTGGTCGGCGTCGCCGCCGCCGTAGGCCCGGGCCGGGGTGGCGGCGCGGATGGCCCACAGGACTTCGGTGCCGGGGTTGGCGCGGGCCACGCGGGCCAGGTCCAGCACCATGTTGGCAGCGGAATGCCCGGAGCCGATGACCAGCGTGCGGCGGCCGGCAAAACCACCAGCGGAAACGTCCGGCAGGGGGCCTGTGACCAGCCCGGCTGCACGCGCCTCGGCCTCACCCGGAACGGCCAGGCCGGACGATCCCAGCGGCGCCGGGCTGCTCCAGGTACCGGACGTATCAATCACGGCGCGGGCCAGCACCTCGGTGACCTGGCCGCCGTCGTGCCCTATGCGCAGGAGGAACGGGGCACTGTCCCGGCCCTGGCTGCGGCCCTTGTCCATGCCCTGCCGGGTGACGGCAACAACCCGGGACCCGGTCCGGATCCGGTCCTTGAGCTCCGGCGTCGCGGCCAGCGGCTCCAGGTACTCGGAGACAATCTGGGCGCCGTACGGCAGCGCGGTGGGCCGTGGAGCTTCCCAGCCATGGCGCTCCAGCAGCCGCACCGAGGCGGGGTCCAGGTTGTACTTCCAGGTGGAGAACACGCGGACGTGCCCCCATTGACGGATGGTGGCCCCGACGGCGGGACCGGCCTCGAAGACGAGCGGTTCCAGCCCGCGTTCCAGCAGGTTCGCGGCGGCGGCCAGGCCTACGGGTCCGGCGCCGATTACGGCTACGGGCAGTGACTCCTGTGATGTCATGGCGTCAACCTTTCAGGCCGAAGCGGGGATAAGGGAGGCGATCAGGGCTTCGACGCGGCCCTTGATCTCGTCGCGGATGGGCCGCACGGAGTCGACGCCCTTGCCGGCGGGGTCCTCCAGGACCCAGTCCTCGTAGCGCTTGCCCGGGAAGTAGGGGCACTCGTCGCCGCAGCCCATGGTGATCACCACGTCGGAATCCTTCACGGCCTCAGTGGTGAGGACCTTGGGGATCTCGGCAGACATGTCGATGCCCACCTCGGCCATCGCCTCGACGGCGGCCGGGTTGACCTTCTCGGCCGGCTGCGATCCGGCGGAGCGGACCTCGATGGCGCCCTTGGACAGCGTGGTGAGGAAGGCGGCCGCCATTTGGGACCGGCCCGCGTTGTGGACGCAGACGAACAGGACGGAGGGCTTCTGGCTCATGAGAGCACCTTTCGGTCAGCCGTGGCGACGGCGGGAGTTGCGAGGGGTGGGTAAAGGAACCGGACCAGGACGTACCCGGCGGCGCCGCCCAACAGTTGGGCGAGGATGAAGGCAGGGGCCGACGACGGCGCGATGCCGGCGAAGGTGTCCGTGACCGTCCGGGCGATGGTCACGGCGGGGTTGGCGAAGCTGGTGGAGCTGGTGAACCAGTACGCTGCGGTGATGTAGCCGCCGACGGCGAAGGCGACCCGGTCTGCCCGGCCGGAGCGCACGGTGCCGAAGATGACCACCAGCAGCCCTACGGTGGCGATGACCTCGCCCAGCCAGAGCGCGGGACCGGTGCGGACGTGCGTTGAAACCGTGACCGCGTCCAGCCCGAACATCAGGTTCGCCGCCACGGTGCCGGCCAGGCCGCCCAGAACCTGGGCGGCCACTAACGCCGCGGTGGTCCCTGTATCGATCAGGCCCAGGGCCCGTTCCACCAGGGTCACCACGGGGTTGAACGACGCCGAGACCGGCTGGAGTGCCACGATCAGGGCCACCAGCGCGGCACCCGTGGCGAGGCTGTTCTGCAGAAGCTGCAGCCCGGCGTCGTCCGGTGAAAGCCGCGAGGCCATGACGCCCGAGCCCACCACCGCCATGACCAGGAACGCGGTGCCCACGAACTCCGCAGCAGCTTTGCGGCCCAGCACACTCACGCTGCCTGCCCGCCGATCAGGGCCGCCAGGTTCTGCAGCGCCTCGGTCCGGGCGCGGTAGTAGACCCACACGCCGCGCTTCTCCCGGTCCAGCAGCCCCGCCTCGTGCAGGATCTTCAGGTGGTGGCTGATGGTGGGCTGGGACAGTTCGAAGGCATCGTTGAGGTCGCAGACGCAGGCCTCGCCGCCCTCATGCGAGGCAACCAGGGACATCAGCCGCAGCCGGACAGGATCGGCCAGCGCCTTCAGCAGCGGGACAACTCCTTCCGCTTCCGGCTCGGTCAACGGTTCCCGGGCCAGCGGCGGGCAGCACGCCGCGGCTTCCACAGGGGTCAGCTTCAGGGACATAGACACACATAAATATTTACATTCATCTATGTCCTTGGCAATCCCCATATTTTCCCGCTAATTACGCTCTTCCCTTGCGGCGCGCGGAGAAAGGACAAATAGGATGGCCCGTAGATTTACCGGCCGGAGATGAAGGGCGCCACCATGATCGAGATCCTGAACCCCGCTGAAGTAGCCCGCGCCCGGGAGACCGGCGCCCTGGTGGCGGACATCCTGCAGGCCATGAAGAGCCGCGCCACGGTGGGCACCAATCTCCTGGACATCGACCAGTGGACCAAGGAGATGATCACCGAGGCCGGGGCCGAATCCTGCTACGTGGACTATGCCCCGTCGTTTGGCCGGGGCCCGTTCGGGCACTACATCTGCACGGGCGTCAACGATGCCGTGCTGCACGGACTCCCCCACAACTACGATCTGGCCGACGGCGACCTGCTGACCCTGGACCTCGCCGTCGTCAAGAACGGGATGGCCGCCGACGCCGCCATCAGCTTCATCGTGGGCGAATCACGCCGGGCGGAGAGCGTGGCCATGATCGAGGCCACCGAGCGGGCGCTGGCCGCCGGAATCGCCGCCGCCGGGCCGGCCGCGAAGATCGGCGACATCTCCTACGCCATCGGCCGGGTCCTTAGCGATGCGGGATATCCGGTCAATACCCAGTTCGGCGGCCACGGGATCGGCTCCACCATGCACCAGGACCCGCACGTCCCCAACACGGGGCGGCCCGGCCGCGGCTTCAAGCTGCGGCCCGGGCTGCTGCTGGCCCTGGAGCCGTGGATCATGGCGGACACGGCGGAGCTGGTAACGGACGACGACGGCTGGACCCTCAGGAGCGCCACCGGCTGCCGGACGGCGCACACCGAGCACACCATCGCCATCACCGAGGACGGGGCCGAGATCCTGACCCTGCCCTCGCGGTAGGAGCTATTCCGTCCCCACCACGTTCACCTCGGGCGTCGACCAACCGCCGCCTCCTAAAATGGGGAGGTGAACCTTTCGCATCTCGGTGTGCCCGTCGGGCCGATGATTCGCGTCCATGGCGGGTTCGCCAACCGGATGTACCGGCTCGACACTGACGATGGGTCGTTCGCGGTGAAGGAGTTGAACCTGGTCGATCGCCGCTGGCCCTATCGCATCAAGGACGTGCTCCGGTTTGAGCGGGCCGCCTTCGCTGCCGGCATTCCGATGCCAGAGCCGATTTCGGCCGACCACAACACACTCGTTCACCGATGGGTCGATGGCGGGAAGGCCGAAGCGCCGGTGTCGGCGAGCTACGCGTTTGAGATCGGTGAGATTCTCGCGCGTATCCATTCGCTCGACGTCGCGTGGAGCGACGCGTTGATCGAGGAGCAGGCGTCAAGGGACTGGGCTGAGCTCGCCGTCCAGGCGGCGGCGACCGGACAACCGTGGGCTGCAGAGCTCGCCTCCCAGGTCGAAACGTTCCTCGCGATTGCCCGCTTCGTTGACACCTGCAATCGGCCAGGCCCAGTCGTTCTGACGCACAGAGACATCCAACCGTGGAACCTGCTCGCTCGAGAGGGCCGGCCGGTGGTGCTCGACTGGGAACTCTCGGGGATGCTCGACCTGTCCGGCGAGCTCGGATCGACCGCGCTGAGCCTTGCGAAGGGGCCCGGCGTCGATGACATCAGGCCCGCCATTTTCCGCTCGGTTCTCGACGGCTATGTGGCAGGGGGCGGAACGCTGCCGCCGCCGGGTCCAAGCTGGTTTGCGTTCATAATCGGCGGCTGGCTGGGGCACACGAGGTGGAACATCCTCCGGTGCCTCGCCGGTGTTGAGGCAAGCACCGGGCCAGACCTCGCGCTGTCGCATGAGTCCGTGCGCGACGGGGTGCGCGGCCTCCCCGACTTGTTCTGCCGGCTTCCGGATCTCGAGGCGTTGCTGGGGTGACAGTGAACTGCGTTGCCGGCAATTCCGCATGCTTCGATCACCCCTGCGCCGCAGCAGGTGAGTCGGCTATCGCGTACTGAACCTGGGCGGACGCGGCGCAGAGATCCTGACCCTGCCCTCGCGGTAGGAGCTATTCCGTCCCCACCACGCCGCTGCGGCGTTCCAGCAGCAGCGTGTCCTGCCAGTGCCCGGCCTTGGGGCCATGGCTGATCTGCGCAATCCGCTCCCGGGTCCCCACCACCCGGAAGCCCAGCTTTTGGTGCAGCGCCAGGCTGGCGGCGTTCTCGGGAAAGATGCTGGACTGGATGGTCCAGATGCCCGCCGCCTCCGTGGATTCGATCAGGGCGGCCAGCAGGAGCCGGCCCACGCCCCGGCCCTGGGCCTGCGGGTCAACATAAATGGAGTGCTCCACCAGGCCCCGGTACACCTCGCGGGAGGAAACCCGGGACACGGCGGCCCAGCCCAGGACCCGCCCCGCATCCCCGGCGACGATCCGGTGCTCAGGCAACCGCACGGCGTCGAACGCTTCCCAGGTGGGCGGCTCGCTCTCGAACGTCGCCTCCCCCGTGGCGATGCCGGCGGCGTAAATTGCGTGGACGGCGTCCCAGTCATCGGGGCACATGGGGCGGATCACGGGGCTGTCCATGGATCCCATTATGGTGTGGCGCCCGCGGGCCACCGCCCAGGCAGGCGGCGGCGTAAAAAATTCGTCAATAAAACAGCCCGCCCGCCCCGATTCCACCCGTGCGGCCCTTTGATGGAGGCATAGGAGCCAGGGAGGGCAGATGCGGTGGGATGAGGAGCCAGCGGACCGCGGCAGGGTCAAGTTCGCCGCATCCGCCGACGCCGTGGAGGGCTACGGCGGACGCGGGCTGAACGGCCGCGCCCTTCATCCTGTGGCCGGCTACACCTTCCCGGACCAGGACGGGGACCCGTGGTGGGTCATCTTCCAGCCCTGGCCCTCAGCCGGCCCGCATCCGCACCGGGTTCCCGGCGACATCCTTGCCTGCAACGATTCCTACGGCGACATGGTGCACGTTGTGGTGCTCGCGGCAGGCGTATGGGAGGACGACGCCGAGGCAGCCTTCAGCGCGAACGCCCCTTCCAGCCTGGCGGACGCCGCCCGGGTTGCGGCCGCGGTGGAGCCCATCAGCCGACGTGGACCCAGGGCCGCTGGGTAACGTCCGGTACGGCCTCGCGCAGCACCTCGCGGGTCACCGGCGCGATCTCGCCCTCGCCCAGGAACAGGAACCGGACCAGGTTGGTGATGGGGTTCCCCTCGGTCCAGCGGAAGTAGATGTGCGGCATCAGGCCCGTGACGTCCCGGATGTGCAGCAGCACAGAGGCGATGGTGTTGGGCACCACCGGGCCGTGGACTTCCAGGATGTGGTACCCGTGCCGGTTCACGCCGCGGACGTGCAGTTCGGTTTCGAAATCCGAGGAGTCGTCCACGACGACCTCCAGGAACAGGGCGTCACCTGCCAGCGGGAGGTGGCTGACCTCGATGGCTGACTCGAGCTTGTCCCGGTAGGCCTCCGCGGACATCCGCAGCGGCTCGTGGGCGATGATGGCGATGGGCCCGTCCAGGGCGCTGGACATGAACTCCAGGGCCTGCTGGTCCAGATGAACCCGGGTCGCATGCAGCTCGAAGGAACGGCGGACCCGGGACAGCAGCGAGATGACGATGATGCCGAGGATGAAGATGGCGGCGATCCGGATGCCCTCGGGCCGTTCGAAGATGTTGGCCACCGTGGTGTACGCGAACACGACCGAAATGACACCGAAGCCCACCGTGAGGTTCCGCTGCCTCCGCCGGCGCGCCGAGAGCGTGACGGCCACCGCGGCGGAAGTCATCAGCACCAGGACGCCGGTGGCGTACGCGCCGCCCTGGGCGTCGACGTCGGCGTTGAAGATGAAGGTGATCAGGAAGCCGATCAGGGTGAAGACGAGGACCAGGGGCCGCACAGCCTTGGCCCAGGCCGGAGCCATGCCGTAGCGCGGGAGGTACCGCGGCACCAGGTTCAGCAGCCCTGCCATGGCCGAAGCGCCGGCGAACCAGAGGATGCCGATGGTGCTGATGTCATAGACGCTGCCGAAGCCCACACCCAGGTATTCGTGCGCCAGGAAGGCCAGGGCACGGCCGTTGGCCTGGCCGCCGGGCTGGAATTCCTGTTCCGGGATCAGGACCACGGTGATGAAGCTGGTGGTCAGCAGGAAAACGCTCATGATCACAGCGGCGGTGGTGAGCATGCGCCGGGCGCCCCGGATGCGGCCTGCGGGGTTCTCCTCCGTGTCGTCCTCAGCGCCCCGCACCTGCGGCATCACGGCCACGCCGGTTTCGAAGCCGGAGAGGCCCAGGGCCAGCTTGGGGAACACCAGCAGCGCGATGGCCACGGCCATGACCGGGTTTCCGTGCGACACCCACAGGTTGGTCCACCAGTCCCCCATGGCCGCGGGATGCGTGAGCACCTGCGCCAGGGTGGCGACCACCACCACGGCGTTCAAGCCCAGGTAGAGAACCACCAGGACCACCGCGACGCCGATGGCTTCCTTGAATCCCCGCAGGAACACTGCCGCGAGCAGGGCCAGGAGGAAGAGCGTCACGGGGACGTTCTGGGTCTGGAGCCAGCCCGGCGCCACGGGATTGCCCAGCAGGTGCGCGGTGGCGTCGGCGGCCGAGAGGGTCATGGTGATCATGAAGTCAGTGGCGGCGAACCCCAGGAGGACGAGGACCAGGAGCTTGCCGCCCCACCGGGGCAGCAGCCGCTCGAGCATGGCGATGGAGCCTTCACCGCGGGGGCTTTCCCCGGCGACCCTGCGGTACACCGGCAGGGCGCCGAGCAGGGTCACCGCCACCAGCACCAGGGTGGCCAGCGGGGAGATGACCCCTGCGGCCAGCGCGGCGATGGCCGGCTGGTAGCCCAGGGTGGAGAAGTAGTCCACGCCCGTCAGGCACATGACCTGCCACCACGAATGCTTCTTCTCGTGCTGCGTCGGCACGCCGCCGGGACCCGGGTGGGCGCCCTTGCTGTCCTGCAGCCCAAACAGCAGCCAGTCCTGGAGCGCCTTCCTGCCGTGGGCGTGGGGCGCGGACGGATCCGCCGGGGGCCTGCTCAACGTGGTCATGTCTGCCTTTCCGCGCTGCCCTTTGCATCGCGACCCTTGCGAAGCTAGCACCGGCCAAAAGGGCGGGAGCGCCGAAAAGGCATTTCTTAATGATTCCTTGACGCGTGATTTGCGACGCAGTGCGGTCAGTAAGCTGGCGGGGTGTCCGTGATTGCCGCCCTGCTGCCCACCCTCGTGGCCATTGCCATCCTGGCGGCACTCACGGTGGGCATCCTGTGGGGCGCGCGGACGCCGTCGTACCTCTCCCCCGCCCTGGCCATCCTCCGCGGCGCCGCCCAACTGGCGGTCATCAGCCTGGTGCTGGGCGGCATCATCACCAATCCCCTGTGGGTGGGCGCCGCCCTGCTGGTCATGTTCACAGTGGCGTCCGTGACGGCGGCGCGGCGGCTCACTTGGTCCTGGCGGCGCTTTGCCGTGGTGGCGGCAACCATGGCCGCCGGGATCCTGGTGACGCTGGGGGTCGTGTTCGGAACGGGCGCCATCGAGTTCTCCCCCCGGTACGCGCTGGCGGTGGGCGGAATCGTGATCGGCAACTCCATGACCATTGCCACCCTGGCCGGCCGCCGCTTCTTCGAGGCGGTGGTGGAGCAGTGGGACCAGGTGGAGGGCTGGCTGGCGCTGGGCGCCACGCCCCGGCAGGCCACCCTCTTCCAAGCCCGGCAGGCGGTGCATTCAGCGTTGATCCCGTCCACGGACCAGACCAAGACCACCGGCCTGGTCACGCTGCCGGGAGCGTTCGTGGGCGCCATCTTCGGCGGCGCCTCACCCCTGGAGGCGGGCCGGTTCCAGGTGGTGGTGCTCGCCTCAATCATGGCCGCCGGGTCCATCACCGCGGTGGCACTGATCCGTTCGCTGGGCAACGTGAAGGTACGGCCCGCGGCGCCCTAACAGACGGGCGCCGCGGAACTGCTGCGTCAGCCCTGCTTGACCAGGGCCGCTTCCAAGCTGATTTTTACTTTGTCGCTGACCAGCAGGCCGCCGGCCTCCAGCGCAGCGTTCCAGGTGAGCCCGAATTCCTTGCGGCTGATTTCGGTCTCGGCGGAGAAGCCGGCCCGCGTGGCGCCGAACGGGTCAACGGCAACGCCGGTGAACTCGACTTCCAGCTCGATGGGCCGGGTGACGCCCTTGATGGTGAGGTCCCCGGTCAGGGTGTATTCCTCGCCGTCCCCTTCGATGGAGGTGCCGCGGAAGGTCATCTCGGGGTACTTCTCGACGTCGAAGAAGTCTTCGCCGCGTACGTGGGCGTCGCGGTTGGCGTCGCCGGAGTTGAAGCTGGCGGTGGATACCGTGGCGTGCACCGACGAGTCCGCCAGGGACTGGCCCACGCGTGCCTCGGCCTGGGCTTCGGTGAAACGGCCCCGGACCTTGCTGATCCCCGCATGGCGGACGCTGAAGCCGATCTCGCTGTGGGACATGTCCAGGGTCCAGGTTCCAGGCGTGAGTTCCTTGGGAAGGGTCATGGCAGTTCTCCTTACTCGTAGGGCCGCAGGCTCAGCCGCCCGCTACAGGCGCAAGACTGCGGATGCCCCTAAATATTCCCCCCGAAACCCACATGGAAAACAGGGCCGTATGAACCGGAAGGGAACTTCCGGCGTATACATAAGCGTGGCTCTACGATTACTGACCGCCCTGGCGCTGTTCATTGATGCCGGCGTCCACCTCTTCCTGGCCCCGGGCTACCAGAACGCGCAGCCGGGCACTGTCAGCCAGGGCACCCTGTTCCTGCTCGAAGCCGCCGCGGCGCTGGTGGCCGGCGTCTATGTCCTGGTCCGCGGCAGCAGGGCTTCCTATGCCGTGGCCCTGGTGGTTGCCCTCAGCGCGTTCGCCGCCGTCGTGCTGTACAGGTACGTGGACATCCCGGCCATCGGACCGATCCCGGCCATGTACGACCCCGTCTGGTTCTTCTCGAAGACCCTCAGCGCTGTTGCCGAGGGAGCCGGCGCGGTGCTGGCCTTCGCCGGCCTGGTCCGTGGCGGCCGCAGGAGAACGTCCGACGACGGCGCCAGGCTTCGGGCCCGGCGCCGCCGCCCGTGACCATCACCCCCGCCGTTGTTAGCATGCAAGGGGAGGTGGCACATGGGCGCGGCTGAACGGGCAGTGCCGGATGCGTTCGGCGCCGTTTCCATCTATGTGTTGTCGGCCCTCTGGCTGACGTCCCTGTCCCCCTCCGTGCCGGTCCTCCAGCTGGCCGGGCTGTGCGCGGGCGCCCTGGTGGCCGTGGCCGCCGCCGGCTCTGTCCTGCGACGGATCCCCCGGTTCTCAACGCCGGCCGACCGGGTCACCCTGCTGCGCGCCGTCCTCGTGGCCCTGTGCGCGGTGCTGGCCGTTCCGCAATTGTTCACGGGCCGCCGCGCAGACCTGCTCCTCCCCGTCCTGGGCGGCGCCGCGTTCCTGCTGGACGGGCTGGACGGTGTGGTGGCCCGGCGCACCGGAACCTCGTCGCCTGCCGGGGCGCGGTTCGATTCCGCCACCGACGCCGCCCTGGTGCTGGTACTGTCCGTTGCCGCCGCTCCCGTGGCGGGCCCCTGGACGCTGGGCATCGGGGCCATGTACTACGCGTTCGTCGCCGCGGGGCTCGTCCGGCCGCACCTTCGGGTGGCGCTGCCGCCCAGCGCATCCCGCAAAGCCATTGGCGCGTTCCAGCCCTTCGCGCTGCTGTTCGCGCTCCTCCCCGGGGTCCCTGCGGTTGCCGCGGCGTCGGTACCGGCACTCGCCCTGGCCCTGCTCGCGTTGTCCTTTACCCGCGACGTGGTCCAACTGGAACACCTGCACCGCGCCGGACTCCAGGGTGTGCCGGCCGCGGTTGCCTAGTTGGTGTGGGTACGCTGCCGCCCGGTCGCGTCACAGCAGCCCGTCCCGTTACAGCAGCCCCGCGACGGCGAAGCCTCCGGCGGCGGCGGCCACGGCGGCCGCTGCCGTGCCCAAGGCGTTGAGGAGGGCCAGGCCCGTGCGGCCGGACTGGACCAGGCGGACGGTTTCGAAGCTTGCCGTGCTGAAGGTGGTGTAGCCGCCCAGGAATCCGGTACCGGCGATGGCCTGCAGCTCGGGCGGCGCCGCATGCATAATCACGGCGCCTGCCACCAGGCCCAGCAGGAACGATCCCGTGACGTTGATGGCAATGGTCCCTACCGGCAGGGCGGTCCTGATGTTGGCGCGCACCAGGCCGTCAACCACGAAGCGGGCGGCGGCTCCCAGCCCGCCGGCGAGTCCCAGCAGGATGATGGTCAGGGGACTCACCGGTTTCCCTCCTTCGGGGAGCCGGCTGCGTCCGGCCGGGAGCTGGTCCGGGCATGCTGGGCTGCTGCCAGCCGGATGCCGGCCACGGTGGCCACGGCTCCAACCAGCACGGAGGCTGCCACGTAAATGAAGGCGTCGGCGCTGCGGCCGGCACTGAACAGGGTGGTGGCTTCCACGGCCAGGCTGCTGTAGGTGGTGAAGGCGCCCAGGAACCCGGTGCCCACCAGCAGCCGGACCAGCCGGAGCCGTCCGGCGTCAGGGCCCCGGCGGACCAGGGCCTCAAGCAGGGCACCCAGCAGGAACGCCCCCGCCAGGTTGATGACCAGGGTGGGTACCGGCCAGCCGCCCGGCGCGGGCAGGATGCTGCCCAGCCCGTAACGGGCCAGGGCGCCGAAGGTGCCGCCAACGATGACCACCAGGACGAATCCGGGATGCAGGTGGACCGGCCGGTGGATGCGTGCCTCGCCCAGCGTGCCTTGGTCTGCGCCGGCGGCTGCTGTGGTCCTGGGGACGGGCTGCTCCATCAGTGGTCCGTTTTCGGCTGGTGCCTGGGGTGCGGGGCCAGCGGGACCACCAGGACGGGCCGGTGCTGGCGGTGGGTGAGATGGACTGCCACGGATCCCACGAGCAGTTCCTCCAGCCGCGCCCCGAGTCCGCGTTCCCGGGTGCCCACCACAATGACGGACGCGTCGGCGGTTTCCGCCAGCCGTCCCAGCGCCCTGGCAGGGTCCCCGGCCAGCGTCACGAAGGACCAGTCGATCCCGGTCCCGTCCAGGGCTTCGCGGAGGTGGCCGGCGATGGAGGCGCTGATGCCTTCGATGTCGTCATCAATCCCGTCGGGGTCGATGGGGCGGGCTTCCACCCTGCCGTCGGGCTCTTCAGCCAGGTAGGTGGTGACGTCCACGTAGGCGCAGACCAGCTTCACGCCCAGGCTGTAGGCCAGCTCGGCGGCGCGGTGGGCCACGGCCAGCGGCTGGCCCGGCACCACCCCCATGAGCACCGGCCCGCTGATTTTCCGGGGTGCATAGGGAACGCCGCCGGTGGAGGGGGCTGGTTTCTCGGGCTCAGTCATGTGCTCTCCTGTTCGGCGGGGCAGGAAGACTGAACCGGGCGCGGGCACGGGTCACCTGCCTTCGTGTCAAAGGCAGGAACCATCAGCCATGTGGCGGTTCGAAGACCGCGCACCTGCGCAGGCCTTCCGGCGGGATCCATCACCGTGAACAGAGACTACAGGTATTCCCGCGGCGTCCGCCACCACGGCTGCGGCCCCGGCCACCAGCTTAGGCGGCGAGGGCCGGGGGCAGCTCGGTCAGTGCCGCGACGGTGATGTCGGGGGCCCGGAAATACGAGGGGTAGCGGGCGCCGGTCCGGTTGATCCAGGCGGTCCGCAGCCCGGCCCTGGCTGCCCCGTGGATGTCCCAGGGGTGCACGGCGACCAGCAACATGCCGGACGGATCCACTCCGGCCGAGGCGCCCGCATACAGGTACGCGGCTTTGGCCGGTTTCCAGGCAGGGGCATCCTCCACCGAGAGGAGCAGCTCGAATTTGTCCCGGATGCCGCCGGCAACCAGCAGCCTGTCCGTATTGGCGGCCGCGCCGTTGGTCAGAGTGGTCAGCCGGTGCCCGGCGGATGCCAGGGCGCGGACCCCGGCAGGGACATCCGGGTGAAGGGAGAGGTTCTGCAGGGCGGCCATGACGCGTTCGACGGCGGTGTCCAGGTTCCCGGAGATCCCTTCGGCTTCCAGCAGGGTGCGGAGGGCATCGCCGCCAATGGTGGCGAAGGCCTGGTTGTCGCCGCTGGCAGTGAGGGCGAAGCCGTCCCGCAGGAGCGTGGCGAACCAAAGATTGGCCAGCCCGCGGGGCGCGCCGGTCTGCGCAAAGACCTCGCCGAGCGGGGCCATGTCCGAGAGCGTTTCGTTGACGTCAAAGACGATGACCAGTGGTTCCGCCATGATCTTCCCTTCTGGTTCCAGCCGACGGGCAGGCCCTGCCGGCGGCTGCCGGCCGGCCAAGCCTGTCAGCAGTAGACCACACGGGAGCTGCGGGGACTAGCCTTCCGTCTGGCCCAGGCTGGCGAGGGCCTTGCGCAGGCGAGTGCCGGCGTCGTCCGCCACTTCCTTCACGGAAGGGGCGCTGCTGAGCTGCACCATGGTCTGCGGATCGATGGCTTCCACCGTGGTGGAGTCCGCGGAGCTGTTCCGGCGCACCACCACGTTGCAGGGCAGCAAGGCACCCATCTCGGGTTCGGCAGCCAGGGCGCGGCTGGCAAGGGCCGGGTTGCAGGCACCAAGGATGACGTAATCCCCGACGGCGTCCGCGGCCTCGGCGCCCAGCTTGGCTTCGAAGGTGGACCGGACGTTGATTTCGGTCAGGATCCCGAACCCCTGCGCGGCGAGGGCTTCGCGGGTGCGCTCCAGCGCCTCCGCCCACGGAAGGGAAACAGTGGTGGCCAGGGTGTAGGTCATGATGCTCCTTGAAGTTGCCGGGCGGTGCGGGTCTAGAGGGTGCTGGGGCTCAGGGCGCGCAGCGTGCCGCCGGTCAGGCGAGGGAGAGGAAAAGCTTCTCCAGGTCCTTCCGGTCCATGGTTTCGTCCTTCTGGACGATGCACTGCTCAAGCCCGGTAGCGATGATGGCGAAGCCCGCCCGGTCAAGGGCCTTGGACACGGCGGCCAGCTGGGTGACGACGTCCTTGCAGTCCCGGCCCTCCTCAAGCATGCGGGTCACAGCGGCGAGCTGGCCCTGTGCGCGCTTGAGGCGGTTGATCACAGGCGTGAGTTCGGTTGGGTTCAGTTCCATAAAGGGGTCTCCATCGATGGGGTGCTTGCCGTCAACTATATACCCCCATGGGTGTTTTGACTACCCCCGGGGGTATCTGTAATACTCGGTGGGGTATCCACCCGACCCCTTCCGAGAGGCCACCCATGACATCCCCTTCCAAAGCAACAGCCGTTACTGCACTCGCCCCTGAGGCCCTCCAGTCCTGGATCAAAGAGCACCAGGATCTTGTGGTGATCGACGTTCGCTCCGCCGCTGAATTCGAAACCATGCACATCCGCGGCTCCTACAACGTGCCGCTTCCGCTGCTCTCCGAGCACACCGATGAGCTCGCTGCCCGCCTGGGCTCCCGCGTTGTCCTGGTCTGCCAGTCCGGCGTCCGCGCCGAACAGGCCCGCCAGCGCATGGCCGCTGTTGGCCTCAACACCGCCTACGTGCTCACCGGCGGGGTTCCCGGCTTCGCCGCCGCCGGCGGCGACGTGGTCAAGGGCAAGGACCGCTGGGACCTGGAACGCCAGGTCCGCCTGGCCGCAGGCTCCCTGGTGATGCTGGGCCTGGCCGGGGGCAAGTTCGTCTCCCCCAAGGTCCGCATGCTGGCCGGCGCCATCGGCACCGGGCTGACGTTCTCGGCCGCGACCAACACCTGCGCCATGGGCAAGGCCCTGTCTGCCATGCCGTGGAACAAGGCCGCCAAGGAACCCACCCGCGAAAGTGCCATCCTGCAGCTCCCCGTGCAGCCGGCTGAAGAGGGCGCGGCAGCATGATCCCGGCCCTGGGTCTGGGGCTCGTCGTCGGCGTCGTACTGGGCGTAGTGGGCGGCGGCGGGTCCATCATCGCTGTTCCCGCCCTGGTGTACGGCGTGGGCATGAGCCCCGCCCAGGCCATTCCCACCTCGCTGCTGGTGGTGGGAATCTCCTCGCTGGCAGCACTGCTCCCCAGGTTGCGGGAAGGCCTGAACTGGCCCGTGATCGCCCTGGTGGGGGGTGCCGGCATCCCGGCAGCCTGGGCCGGTGCGGCCGTGGGCAAGCTGCTGGACCCGAACATCCTGATGCTGGCCTTCGCCGGGATCATGGTGGCCGCGGGCATCCGGATGCTCAGCAAGCCCCGCGAAAGCGAGGGGTCCTGCAGCACCGGGCCGAACCGGGCATTCCGGTCCTGCGCCCCGAAAGCCGTGGGAGTGGGCCTGCTGGTCGGGTTCCTCACCGGATTGCTGGGCGTGGGCGGCGGCTTCCTCATCACCCCCGCGCTGACCATCTTCCTGGGCCTGCGCATGAAGCAGGCCGTGGGAACGTCGCTGGCCATCATCGTCGTCAACTCGGCCGCCGGGTTCAGCGCCCACGCCGCCGGCTACACCATCGACTGGGCCACCACCCTGGCGTTCGCCATCCCGGCGATCGTGGGATCTGTGGTTGCCGCCCGGTTTGCGCGCCGGCTGCACGACAAACACATCCGCATCTCGTTCGCGGTACTCATCTTCGCCGTCGCGGCGTGGGTCACCGCCGGCACGGTCACCGCCTGACCCATCCATAGAGGAGAACACCATGGGACTGATTGATTCCCTCAAGAAGGCCTTCAGCAAGCCCTACAAGACGATTTCGGTGGCCCAGGCCAAGGAACTCCTGGGTTCCGGGGCCACGCTCATCGACGTCAGGTCGGCCCAGGAATGGCGGACCGGCCGGGCGCCGCAGGCCAAGCACGTTCCCCTGGACCGGCTGCAGACCAGCACCGCAGGCATCCAGAAAACCCGTCCGGTGATTGCCGTCTGCGCCTCCGGCGTCCGCTCCGCTTCGGCAGCCAGGCTGCTGGCCGCCAAGGGGTACGACGCGTACTCGGTGCGCGGCGGCATGGCCGCCTGGCGCCAGGCCGGCGAACCCGTCCGCTAGCAACACCACCACCAACTCCAGCCACACACCACTTCGAAGGAGAACCACCATGGCTGAAATCACCATCACCGAAGCCGAACAGCGCCGCTCCACCGCCCGGATCCTCGACGTCCGCGAGGACTTCGAAGTCGCCGAGGGCATGATTCCCGGCGCACTGCATATCCCGATGGGCCAGTTGCAGGCCCGCCTGGGCGAGCTTGACCCGGCCGTGCCCGTGATCGCCGTCTGCCGCAGCGGCAACCGCAGCGCCGCCGTCGCCGATGCCCTCAACGGCGCTGGCTACAAGGCGGACACCATGGCCGGCGGCATGACCGCCTGGACCCGCGCCGGGCTCCCCACCACCTAGGCCCTGTCCCGCGGCCCAGCGCAACCAACAAACACAGCGCAACCAACAAACACAGCGCAACCACAAACTTCGCCCGAAAGGACACGACAGATCATGGCAGCAACCATCGACATCACCCAGCAATCCTTCGCCCAGACCCTGGAGGACAACGGCATCGTCTTCGTTGACTTCTGGGCAGCCTGGTGCGGCCCCTGCCGCATGTTCGCCCCCACCTACGGCGCCGCCGCCGAACGCCACCCGGACATCACCTTCGCCAAGGTGGACACCGAGGCCGAACAGGCTCTCGCCGCCACAGCGAACATCACGTCCATCCCCACCCTGATGGCGTTCAAGGACAAGACCCTGGTCTTCTCCCAGCCCGGCGCCCTCAACGCCACGGGCCTGGAGGAAGTCATCCAGGCCGTGAAGAACCTGGACATGGACACGCTCCGCGACGAAGCCGGACACCAGCACGTCTGAGCATGACGGACCAGCGGGCGTTCCGTACGGGCACGGCGGGCGAACTCGCCCTGGCGTGGCCCCGCGTCACGCTGGTGGACGTCCGCAGCCGGGAGGAGCACGCCACCGCGCACGTCCCGGGGAGCCTGAACATTCCCCTGGATGAATTGGCCTCCCGGCTCACGGACCTGCCCAATACGACCATCTACCTGATGTGCGGCTCGGGCAAGCGCAGCAGCCAGGCCGCGCGGATCCTCACCGACCGCGGACACACCGCGGTCAACGTGGCCGGCGGGATCACCGAGTGGTACCGGGCAGGGCACCCCGTCAGCTACAGCCACACTCCGGCAGACCAGCCGGCACCATCAAAAAACCCCGCAGCACCAGGCCTCCGGCGCCTGCTGCGACGGCTCTTCCGCAGGACATCCGCATAGGCCGCAGCGCACTTGCGGGATACCCCCGGGGGTATCTATACTGAATGCAGAACAACCTCCCAATCCCCTTTCAACTGAAGGAGAGCACCAGATGCTTATCGAGCGCATTTACGACGAAGACCTCGCACAAGCCAGCTACGTCATCGGCTGCCAGGCCAAGGGCGAAGCCATCGTGGTGGACGGACGCCGCGACATCGCCGTGTACCAGGAGCTCGCCGCCAAGAACGGCATGAAGATCGTGGCCGTCACCGAGACCCACATCCACGCCGACTACCTCTCCGGCACCCGCGAACTGGCCGCCGCCACCGGCGCCAAGATCTACGTTTCCGGCGAGGGCGGACCCGACTGGCAGTACCAGTTCGAGGGCGAGCGGCTCTACGACGGCGACACCATCACCCTGGGCAACATCAACATCAAGGCAGTCCACACCCCCGGGCACACCCCGGAGCACCTGTCCTTCCTGGTGACCGACGGCGCGTTCAGCGACAAGCCCGGCTACCTGCTCTCTGGAGACTTCGTGTTCTCCGGCGACCTGGGCCGGCCGGACCTGCTGGACGAGGCAGCCGGCGGCGTGGACACCCGCTTCGAGGGCGCCAAGCAGCTCTTCGCCAGCCTCCGCGACAAGTTCCTCACTCTCCCGGACTACGTCCAGGTCCACCCCGCCCACGGCGCCGGCAGCGCCTGCGGCAAGGCCCTGGGTGCCATCCCGTCCTCCACGGTGGGCTACGAACGCCTCTACGCCTGGTGGGGCCCCTACCTGGCCGCCAACGACGAGCAGGGCTTCATCGACGAGCTCCTCGACGGCCAGCCGGACGCCCACGCCTACTTCGGCCGCATGAAGCGCGAGAACCGTGAAGGCCCGGCCGTCATGGGCGAGCGTGCCCCGCTGCAGGAGCTGGACACCGCCGTCGTGGCCCAGGGCCTGGCAGATGACACCCTGACGTTCATCGACACCCGCTCCAACGGCGAAGTCCACCAGGGCACCGTGGCCCGGTCCCTGAACGTGCCGGCCGGCAAGTCAGTGGCCAGCTACGGCGCCTGGGTGGTCAACCCGGAAACGGACACGAACCCGCTGGTGCTCCTGGCCAAGGACCAGGAGCAGGCCCAGGACATGTGGGACCACCTGGTCCGCGTGGGCATCGACAACGTGGCCGGCTACCTGACCGGCATCGAGGGGCTGCCCACCTTCACCCCCAAGCTGATCCAGCCTGAGGAACTCGACGGTTTCGACGCCGCCATGGTCCTGGACGTCCGCAACAAGACCGAGCACAAGGCCGGGCACATCCCGGGCTCGTACCAGCTCAGCGGCGGCCGCGTCATGTGGCACCTCGACGAGCTGCCCATCGGTGGAACCATCGTGTCCTACTGCCAGTCCGGCGTCCGGAACTCCGTAGCCGCCAGCGCCCTGCGCCGTGCCGGGTACGACGTCGTCGAACTCGACGGCAGCTACGCCGCCTGGAGCGCCTGGCAGAACAGCGTCCCCGCGGTCTAACCGGACCTGCCACCCCAAGACCGCCCGGGCAGGACCCCCCTCCTGCCCGGGCTCCGGGCCCGGGCGTGCCCCCACACGCCCGGGCCGCCTTTATGTCCCCCTTCCACCGCCAGGAACGGAGCACCAATGCCGGACAGAACGCTTCCCCACGCCCCCGGGCCAGCCGGTCCCATGCTGGGCCTGCGGCAGAACCTTGCGCAGTTCATGCTGCTGGTTGCCGTCAATGCACTGGTGGGCGGCACCCTGGGCCAGGAACGCACCGTCCTGCCCCTGCTGGCCTCCCAGGAATTCCACCTGGACCTGTACACCGGCGCGCTGACGTACATCCTGGCCTTTGGCCTGTCCAAGGCCGCAATGAACTACTTCGCCGGCACACTCTCAGACCGGTATGGCCGGAAACCGGTCCTCATTGCCGGCTGGCTGGCCGCGGTTCCCGTGCCGCTCATGCTCATCTTCGGCCCGTCCTGGGGCTGGATCGTGGCCGCCAACGTCCTGCTGGGCATCAGCCAGGGGCTCACCTGGTCCACCGCCGTCATCATGAAAATGGACCTGGTGGGCCCCAGGCAGCGTGGGCTGGCCATGGGCTTCAACGAGGCCGCGGGCTACCTTGGCGTGGCCGCCACCGCGCTGGCCACCGGCTACCTGGCCACCTCCTTCGGACTCCGCCCCGCCCCGTTCCTGCTCGGAGCCGCCTACATCGCCCTGGGCCTGGGCCTGACGGTCCTCGCCGTCCGGGAAACCCACCAGCACGCCAAAACCGAGGCCATCCAGCATGCCGGCACCTCCAGCCGCGCCCATGCCGGCCTCACCACCGGCCAGGTGTTCACCCTCACCAGTTTCAAGGACCGCTCCCTCTCGGCAGCCAGCCAGGCGGGGCTGGTGAACAACCTCAACGACGGCCTGGCCTGGGGCCTCTTTCCCGTCCTGTTCGCCGGCGCCGGGCTGGACCTTGGCCAGATCGGCATCCTGGCCGCCGCCTACCCCGCTGCCTGGGGTGCCGCCCAGCTGGTCACCGGTGCCGCCTCCGACCGGTGGGGCCGCAAATGGTTCATCACGGCCGGCATGCTGGTCCAGGCCGTGGCGCTGGGCATCACCGGAACCGCCCACAGCTTCGGGCCCTGGCTCGCCGCCGCCGTCGTGCTGGGCCTCGGCACCGCCCTGGTCTATCCCACCCTGCTGGCCGCCATCGGCGACGTCGCGCACCCGGCCTGGCGGGCGCGCTCCGTGGGGGTGTACCGGTTGTGGCGCGACGGCGGATTCGCCGTGGGTGCCCTGCTCTCCGGTGTCCTCGCCGACCTTTACGGCATCCCCGCCGCCGTTGCCGCCGTCGCGGTCCTCACCGCAGCTTCCGGCGCCGTGGTGGCCATCCGGATGCGCGGCAACGACCACGCGGCGGGATAGCGCACGTCAGCCGGCCGGGGCAATGAACTGCCGGATCTCCGCCGCCATCCGGGTGGACTGCGTCCAGTGCAGGTAGTGGCCGCCTTCAAGGGTTAGGACCCGGTGCCGGGTGACGTTCCTGAGGAGGTCCTCCGCGGCGGCGGCCTTCGTGGCTGCCCGGCCGTCCTTTTCGTCCGCGATGAACGCCAGGACGGGCAGGTCGGCGGGATAGGTGACTCCGCGGAGGGCTGCCGCGTTGTTGCCGATGCGGGCTGTTTCATCGGCCACCGCGGCATTGCCCACGTTCCACAGCATCATGGTGCGCATCCGCTTCAGCTCTTCCTCCGAATAGGCGTTGCCGTCCGGATCGAACAGACCCGGTGCCACCGCGGCTACGTCGCGGACCAGCCCGGTGGCAGCCACCACCTTGACCCAGTTGATGCCGGGCTGCGCCTCCTCCACCGGGTGGTCGCCCGGCTTGGGAATGGTGGCGTCGATGCCCACCACCGCTGAAACTTCCGGGCGGTACCGGTTGGCGTAGTCCAGCAGGTAGAACCCGGCGATGGAGTGGCCGGCCAGGATGTAGGGCTGCCGGACCTGGAGCTTTGACAGGACCTCATGGAGCTCGTTGCTGATGTGCTCGTTGGTGCGGGCGCTGGATTCCATGTCGCTGTAGCCATAGCCGAACCCTTCCACCACCATCACGTCGAAGCCGCTGAGTTCGCGGATCAGCGGCGCGAAGTCAAGGCCGGGTGCGGCGGTTCCCAGTCCGCTGAGCAGGATGATCGGCGGACCCTGCTGCGCGTTTCCGTTGCGGACCACGTTCAGCGAGCCCCCGGCCACCGCGATCCGCTCCCCGTAGGCGGGGGTGGTGGCCTTCTCCTGCGCCTCCAGGGCTGCGTTGGCCACCGCCGAGGCCAGGACCAGCCCCAGGACAACCAGCGCCGCGATCCCCAGCCGGCGGAGCCAGCGCCGCTTCCGCCGCGGTGTCATCCGTGCCGGGCGACGTAGGTGGCCAGCCCGTCCACGGTGGCCACGGCCGGGTAGTCCGCCTCAGGGATGTCCACCCCCGTGGATTCCGCGATGACTTCCACCAGGCGGAGGAAGTCCAGGGAGTCCAGTTCCAGGTCCTGGCGCAGGCGGGCGCCGCCGTCCAGGTCGCCAGGCTCGACGTCGGGCGCTACTTTGCCGAGCGCTGCCTCCACTGCGTGGCGCGCGTCCTGTTCGTTCACGGCTCCTCCTTGAGTACGGGTCCAACAGTCAGGGTCCAACAGTCACAGGTCGCCGGGCTTCTGCAGCAGTTCGTCGATGCGGGCCAGGAACCGGCCGCCGCGCAGCCCGTCGCTCACCCGGTGGTCCGCGGACAGCGTGGCGATGGCCGCGTGCCGGATGCCCAGCATCCCGTTGTGTGCAAAGGGCTGCTCCAAAACCTTGCCGAAGCCCACCATGGCCACCTGCGGCGGGTAGATCACCCCGTACACGCTTTCGACGCCGAGATCGCCCAGGTTGGTCACCGTGAGGGTGGGGTCGGCCATCTCCGCGCGCTGCAGCCGGCCCGCCCGGGCCCGGCCCACCAGGTCGCGCAGCTGGTCCATGAGTTCGTCGAGCGTCAGGGTGTCGGCGTCGTGCAGGGCCGGGGCCACCAGTCCGCCGTGCCGCAACGCCACCGCCACGCCCAGGTGCACCGCGCCGCTGGGCTGGAAAGCGCCCCTGGTGAAGAACCCGTTCATGTCCGGCACCTCCTTGGCCGCGAGCGCGGTGGCCTTCAGCAGCAGGGCGGACGGCACCAGCCGGGAGGAGACCGGCCGCTGCTGGTTGGCGCTCTGCATCCACGCCATCGCGGCCGCCAGATCCAGGGTGGTGGACAGGTAGTAGTGCGGGATCTCCTTCTTGGACCGGGACATCAGCGCGCCGA
Organism: Arthrobacter sp. NicSoilC5; assembly: GCF_019977395.1. Lineage (NCBI taxonomy): Bacteria > Bacillati > Actinomycetota > Actinomycetes > Micrococcales > Micrococcaceae > Arthrobacter > Arthrobacter sp. NicSoilC5. Next base: position 2,036,739 of record NZ_AP024660.1, read on the forward strand.
TTGCCTGCCGCAGGGTTTCCGCCTTGCTGCCGGTGTCCTTCCTGCCGCGCCGTGGCGCTTCCTCCGCGGCTTTGTGCGGCGGTTCGGCAACTGGAGCGTCCGACGGCGGTGCTTCCGCCGGTTCCTCCGCCGCACGTTCGCTGGGTGGCCGCCCGCCGGGAATTTCCTCCTTGGGCGCCCGCTCCCGGGGAGGCACCGCGGCAAGCACGTCCTCCTCCGTCACGGCACCACCGGGACCGGTGCCCGCGATGGCCTGCAGGTCGACGCCCAGCTCCGCGGCCAGGCGGCGGGCCAGCGGCGAGGACCGCACCCGGTGGGCTGCGCCTTCTGCCGGCATGTGCGCAGCCTCCGCCGGAGCAGCCCCAGCGGCGGCGCCGGGCGCAGCGGAGGTGCCGGGCGCAGCGGAGGTGCCGGGCGCAGCGGAGGTGCCGGGCGCAGCGGCGGCGCGTTCGACGTCGGCCCGGGTCACCTCGCCGCCGGGGCCGCTCCCGCTGATGCGTCCGACGTCGACCCCCAGCGTGTGCGCCAGGTGCCGCACCGGGGGCGGGGCCTTGGTGCCCGGCTCCGGTTCCGGTGGCGGGACTTTCGCCGCCGGCGGGACCTCTGCCGGGGTGGCGGTGATCCTGGCGATGGGGGTGCCCACGTCCACGGTGTCGCCGATGTCCACCAGGAACTCGGCCACCACGCCTTCCTGGAACGACTCGATGTCCATGACGGTCTTGTCCGTGTCCACGGCCGCCACGAGGTCGCCCTTGTGGACGTAGTCCCCGGGTTTAACCAGCCACTCCACCACCTTGCCGTGCTCCATGTCCGCGCCCAGGGACGGCATCCGGAACTCATCCACCGGCGCCCACGGCCCTTCGTGCGGCGGCCACGACCCGTTCCACCGACGGCAGCGCCGCCTGCTCCAGGTGCTTCGCGTAGGGGACAGGGACCTCCAGGCTGCACACCCGCTCCACGGGGGCGTCCAGGTCGAAAAAGGCCTGTTCACAGATCCGGGCCGCGATCTCGGCGGAGATGCTGCCGCTGCGCCAGCCCTCGTCCACCACCACGGCCCGGTGCGTCCTGGCCACGCTGTCCATGATGGTGTGGGCGTCCAGGGGGCGCAGGGTGCGCAGGTCGATGACATCGGCGTCGATGCCCTCCCCGTCCAGCTGTTGCGCGGCCTCCAGCACCAGGGGCAGTGTTCCGCCGTAGGTGATGAGCGTGATGGCGTCCCCTTCGCGCAGGACCGCTGCCTTGTCGATGCCCACGGCGCCGGCATCGTCGTCGAGCTCCCCCGCGACGTTGTACAGCGAGCCGTGCTCGAAGATCAGCACCGGGTCCGGATCCTGCAGCGCGGTCCACAGCATCCCGCGGCGTCCGCCAGCGTGGCCGGGGCCAGGATGCGCAGCCCCGGGATGTGCGCGTACCAGCCTTCCAGGCTGTGGGAGTGCTGCGCCCCCAGCTGGCGGCCGGCGCCGGTGGTCATCCGGATGACGATGGGCACGTTGAACTGGCCGCCGGACATGTGCAGCAGGGTGGCGGCGTTGTTGATGATCTGGTCCAGCGCCAGCAGGCTGAAGTTGACGGTCATGATTTCGACGACGGGCCGCATCCCGCCCAGCGCCGCGCCGATCCCCGCGCCCACGAAACCGGACTCGGAAAGGGGTGTGTCGCGGATCCGGTCAGGTCCGAATTCCTCCAGCAGGCCCAGGCTCACGGCGAAGCTGCCGCCGTACCGGCCCACGTCCTCGCCCATGAGGAACACCCGTTCGTCGCGCGTCATGGCATCGCGGAGGGCCGCGCGCATGGCTTCCCGGTACGTGGTTTTCATCGTGCAGCCCCGCCTTTCCCTGCTGTAGTGCCCTGCTCCTCCGGGCCCCCGCCGCCTGCGCTGCCGTCGTCCGGCCGGTCGCTGTAGACGAACCGGCTGAGCTCGGACACCGGCTCCGGCGTTCCGTTCTCGGCAAATCCGACGGCGGTGCTGATCTCCGCGTCCACGTCCGCCTGCAGCGCGGCCCAGTCTTTGTCCGGGAGCTGGCCCGCCGCCTGCATTGCGGACTGCAGCAGGCTGATGGGGTCCCGTTCCATCCACCGGGCCACCTCGGATTTTTCCCGGTACAGCTCGGGATCGAACATGGAGTGGGCGCGGAACCGGTACGTGCGCAGCTCCAGGAAATGCGGGCCACCGCCGGACCGCACGGCGTCCACGGCGCGCCGGGCGGCCTCCTCGACGGCGAGCACGTCCATGCCGTCCACCGCCCACGCCGAGATCTCATAGCCGGCGGCTTTGAGGGCGATGTCCGTCTGGGATTCGGAGCGGCCCAGCGCGGTGCCCATGGCGTAGAGGTTGTTTTCGCAGCAGAACAGCACCGGCAGCTGCCACAGGGCGGCCAGGTTCATGCTTTCGTGGAATTCGCCTTCGGCCACGGCGCCTTCGCCGAAGAAGCAGACGGTCACCCGTTGGCGCCCGGCCATCCGGTCCGCGAGGGCCAGGCCGACGGCGAGTGGCAGCCCGCCGGCCACGATCGCGTTTCCGCCGTAGAAGCGGGTGGCGGCATCAAAGAGGTGCATGGAGCCGCCCCGGCCCCGGCAGCAGCCCTCCGCGTGGCCGTACATCTCGGCGAGGATGGCCCCGGCGGAGACGCCGCGCAGCAGGGCGTGCCCGTGTTCGCGGTAGGTGGCCACCACGGCGTCCTCCGGTTCCAGGGCTTCCATCACCCCTGCCGCCACGGCCTCCTCGCCGATATAGACGTGCAGGAAGCCGCGGATCTTGGCGGCACTGTAGAGCTCGATGCATTTTTCCTCGAGCCTGCGTACCCGCAGCATTTGCCGCAGCAGGTGCACGGCGTGCTCCGCGTCCGGGATGCCCCGGCTCCTCAGCGTGGTCATGGCTGGTCCTTCAGAGGTACGGCAGCCCCTGCCGGGGATTCAAGCGTTGAGGTGTCGCCTTCCGGCAGACCGAGCTCGCGGGATTTCAGGAGCCGGCGCAGGATCTTGCCGCTGCGCGTCTTGGGCAGGGTGGTGGTGAAGTCCAGCAGCCTGGGTGCCACGGCGGCGCCCAGCCGTTTCCGCGCGAAGCCGATGATCTCCAGCTGGAGCTCCTCCGTGGGCTCGTTGCCGGGTTTGAGTTCCACGAAGGCCTTGACCACCTCGCCGGCCACGGGGTCCGGCACGCCGATCACGCCGGCTTCGGCCACGGCCGGGTGTTCCATGAGGCAGCTTTCCACCTCGAAGGGGCCGATCAGGTGGCCGGAGGACTTGATGACGTCGTCGCCGCGGCCCACGAACCAGAAGTAGCCGTCGCCGTCGCGCTTTGCCAGGTCGCCGGTGAGGTACCAGCCGCCGGCAAAGCAGCGCCGGTAGCGCTCCTCCTCGTTGAGGTAGCCGCGGAACATGGACGGCCACCCGGGGCGCAGCGCCAGCTCGCCCATGGTGTCCGGCCCGGTGACCAGGACTGCCTGGCCGTCTTTGACGATGGGTTTGCCGTCGGCGTCGCGGGCCACCAGGGCCGCCTCGATGCCGGGCAGCGGCCGGCCCATGGAGCCGGGCCGGATGTTCATGGCCGGGTAGTTGGCGATCATGATCCCGCCGGTTTCGGTCTGCCACCAGTTGTCGTGCACGGGCAGGCCCAGGACGTCCTGGCCCCACACCACGGCCTCCGGGTTCAGCGGCTCCCCCACGCTGGCGATGAAGCGCAGCGCTGACAGGTCATGGCCCGCGGCCCGCCCGGCGCCGGCCTTCATGAGCATCCGCAGCGCCGTGGGCGCGGTGTACCAGACGGTGACGTGCTGCTCGGCGAGGATCCGGTACCAGCGGTCGGCGTCCAGTTCCTCCTCGTCCACGATGGCGGTGACGCCGTGCACCAGCGGGGCGATAATGCCGTAGGACGTGCCGGTCACCCAGCCCGGATCGGCGGTGCACCAGTAGATGTCGTCCGGGTGCAGGTCCAGCGCGAAGCGGCCGGTGGCGTAGTGGGCGGCGACGGCGTCGTGGACGTGGATGGCGCCCTTGGGCGTGCCGGTGGTGCCGCTGGTGAAGTGCAGCAGGGCCATGTCCTCGGGCTGGGTGTCTGCGATCTCCCCGATGGGGTCAGCCTGGGCCAGGAGTTCGGCCAGGTCCAGGGTTTCCGGTTCGGGGCTGCCGTCGGCGTCCACCAGCAGGACGTGGCGGAGGTCGGGCAGGGAGTCCCGGACCGGCGCCACCTTCCTGCGGTACAGCGCCCGGGTGGTCAGCAGTACCCGGCCGGCCCCGAGGTGCAGCCGCTGCCGGACCGGCTCGGGGCCGAAGGCTGAAAAGAGCGGGCAGAAGACGCTGCCGTTTTTGAAGGTGCCCAGCACGGCGGTGTACAGCGCGGGGCTGCGGCCCAGGAGCGAAAAGACCCGGTCGCCGCGCCCCACCCCCAGGCCCTGCAGCACCGCCGCGAACCTGCCGGACCCGTCCGCAAGGCCGCCGTAGGTCAGGGAGCGGGTGCTGCCGTCGGCCATTACGAACCGCAGGGCCTCCTTGGCGCCGCGGCCTTCCGCCACGTGCCGGTCCACGGCCTCGTAGGCGATGTTCAGGCCCCGGCCTCCGGGCAGCCCGGCCAGCGCCTGCCGTGCCTGGTCCCAGCTGAAGTCCCGCCGGGCGGCATCGTAATCCAACAGGTTGGGCCGGACCGGGAAGGCGGCCACGTCCTTGGTGATGGCAGGCCAGCGCGTGGCACCCTCAACTCCGGCGGTCATGGTGCTCCTCTGGTCCATCATGTTCCTTTGGTTGGGGCTAGAACCACGTGGGCTCGGTCTCGAACTCGGGTTCCCCGGCTGGTATTCGTGGTGCAGCGGCCGCAGCGCCTCGGTCCGCGGATGCCAGAAGAGGGCGTCGTAGCGGTCCCCCATCCGGGTGGGCACGTCGTCGGGCGTGGCCAGGGGTGGGCCAGGCCGCGGATCTGGGCGGCTTCCGCCGCGCGTTCCGCCCCCGTTCCTCCCAGCGGCCGGTGCCGGTGTTGCCGGTGGAAGCGTTCATTCCCTGGCCTCCGGCGCGTGCCGCCCCACCGGGGAGGGCAGGAGGTAGTGCCGGAACCAGTCCGCGGCGAGGGTGGCCGCCATGGCAAGGGTGCCGGGTTCCTCGAAGAGGTGTGTGGCGCCCGGGACGATCTCCAGCCGGGTGGGTGCCTGCAGGAGCGCCATGGCCTGCCGGTTGAGGGCCAGCACCTGGGTGTCGGCGCCGCCAACAATCAGGAGGGTGGGGGCTTTTACGGCGGCGAGGCGGGGTCCGGCCAAGTCCGGCCTGCCGCCGCGGGAGACGACGGCGGCAACCTGGGCGCCGGGTTCGGCCGCGGCCCACAGTGCAGCCGCCGCGCCGGTGCTGGCGCCGAAGTAGCCGATCCTGCCCGCGGAGCCATCGTGCCGCGCCTCCAGCCAGTGGGTGGCGGAGGACAGGCGGCGGGCCAGCAGGGCGATATCGAACACGTTGGCCCGGTTGACCTCCTCCTCGGGCGTCAGGAGGTCAAGGAGCAGCGTGCCCAGGCCGGCGCCGTGCAGCACCGAGGCGACGAAGCGGTTGCGGGGGCTGTGCCTGCTGCTGCCGCTGCCGTGGGCAAAGAGGACCGTGCCGTCGCACCGGGCCGGCAGGTAGAGGCTGCCGCGCAGGACCGCCCTTCCGTCAGGGATTTCGACGTCGTCCTCCAGGCTGCCGTCTCCCCGGTAGCCGTCGCCGTGGTGTGCCGGGGCGGCAGCGGCGTCCAGCAGCTGCACCACCTCGCTGTCCTCGGTGGGTGAGAAGTCCCGGTAGTAGTAGCCCACGGCCTGGAAGTCCTGGGGCGAAAGGAGGCAGACGACGTCGTCCGGTTCCTTGAGCTCCACAATGGCGCGGGCGGGGGCAACGGGAACGGCAAGGATGACCCTGGCAGCGCCGAGATGCCGGGCCACCTGGCAGGCCGCGCGGGCGGTGGAACCGGTGGCGATGCCGTCGTCGACAATGACCACCGTGCGCCCGGCAAGGTCGATCCGCCGGCGCCCCTGCCGAAACCTGGCCACCCTGCTTTCCAGCAGGGCGCGTTCCTGGCGCTCCACCTGCTGCAGGTCTTCCTGGGAGACGCGGGCCATGGAGATGGTGCGCGGATCAAGGACGCGGACGTTGCCCTCCCCGATGGCCCCCATGGCCACCTCGGGCTGGAACGGAACCCCCAGTTTCCGCACCACGATCACGTCCAGCGGCGCTTCGAGGGCTTTGGCTACTTCGAACGCCACGGGGACGCCGCCCCTGGGCAGGCCCAGCACCACGACGTCCCGGCCGCGCAGGGAGGCCAGCCGCTTGCCCAGCCGCCGCCCGGCGTCGGACCTGTCATGAAACGAAGCCATCGCCGTCACCCGTTGTGTGTGATTTCTTCCCCGGGCAGCGCGGCCACCACGGGGTTCCATGTCATCCGGAGGACGAAATGGGCGTCGGAACTGCTCTTGGCAATCACCGCCCCTGCGTCCCCCGCGAGCTTCACGCCGAACTCGATCTGGATCTGTTCGGGGGTGAGTTCCGCCATGGCCTCCAGTGCTGCGCGGGCAGCGGGGCGGACGCTGGCAAGTGCATCTTCCAGGCGCCTGCCCGTGTCCAGGATCCCCTGTTCGTTGCGCGCGGGATGATCCACGCCGTAGCTGTTGTCCGCAGCCTCAACGAGCACGGTTCCGGATCCCACTTCGTAGCGCAGCACTTCGGTCATGGCGGATTCCTCCTGCTAATGCGAGACGCGGTAGGTGTGGCGGAGGTCGGTGCTGGGCTTAATGGCCACTGCTGTTACCACCAGTGCCACCGCCCCTGCGATCCATGACGTCCAGGCTGCGCCCGTTGCGCCCGTGTATGTCCCGAGCCATGGCGAGAGGACCAGTCCTGCGGCGAGGATGGCCTGCACGTATTCCATGGCCGGAGTTCCCGGCATGGCCAGGTTGATAATGCCGCTGACCACCAGGAGCCCGCCGAAGACGAGCATCAGGGTGGTGGACATGTTTAGCTGCCGCGTGAACAGGACCGCCACCGCGGTGAAGAGTCCGGCGGCGACCGCTACATAGTCCTGCCACCGATACCACTTTTTCACTGAACTTTCCTTTCTGATGTGGGCGGGACGCGTTGTGCGTTTCCAGCCCGCGGGCCTCAGCTTCCCGCGATTTAAGTCAACGCCTGCCGGTCATCCGCTTGTAGGGCAGAAAGACCTAGGGCGGCCCGGCACCTGCCGGTGCACCTGCGCGCACACCAATTCCCTGCCAACTCACAGCAATTGCCCGTGCAAAACGCGGTTACGGTGTGCAAGAGTGGCGGCAGCGCTGGGGCGCAAGGTGAAGAACAGACCGCGGAGGCCGCCCGTGAACCGAAGATCAGCCCATCCCTCCGCTCCCCTGCGGCCTCCTTCGCCCGCGCTGCTGCCCGTGCTGGCGCTGGTCCTGTCCGCGCTGGTGGCATGCCAGGCGCCCACTCCGGCACCGGCTCCGCAGACTGCCACTCCATCCGGCGGCGCCACCCCGTCATCCAGTACGTCGGCACCACCGAGTGCGTCGGCAGCACCCACGGCAGGCGCAGACTCCACGGCACAGCCGGGGGACGCGGCAAAGCCCGCCGGAACGCCCCGGCACATCTTCGTGATCAACCTGGAAAACAAGGGGTACGGCACTACCTGGGGCGACAATTCCCCCGCGCCGTACCTGTCCGGAACGCTCCGGAAGAAGGGCGTGCTGCTGAAGAACTACTACGGGATCGCCCACAACTCGCTGCCCAACTACCTGGCCCAGATCTCCGGACAACGGCCCAACGACAGCACGGAACTGGACTGCCACACGTACACCGAGTTCAACGCCACCGGCACTGATCCGGACGGGACGCTGCAGGGCGACGGCTGCGTCTACCCGGAGGACACCCAAACCGTGGCCGGGCAGCTGGCCGCGCAGGGCAAAACGTGGAAGGGCTACATGGAGGACATGCAGCAGCCGTGCGAGCACCCGGTCCTGGGCGAGGCGGACAACCACATCAAGGCCACGCCGGAGGAGCAGTACTCCACCCACCACAACCCCTTCATGTACTTCCGCTCCATCACGTCGTCCCCGGACTGCGCCAAAAACGTGGTCAACTTTTCCGCGCTCAAGGACGACCTGAAATCCGTGGACACCACCCCCAACCTGGCCTACATCACGCCCAACCTGTGCCACGACGGGCATGACGGCACCTGCGCCGACGGCTCTGACGGCGGCCTGGGGACAGCGGACGACTGGCTCAAGAAGCAGGTCCCGGCCATCCTGGCGTCACCGGCGTACAAGCAGGACGGCATGCTGGTGATCACCTTCGACGAGGCCGAGGGCGACACCACCGGCCCCTCCGAAGGCGACCCGGGAGTCCCCGCCGGGGGGACGGCCGGAGGACGGGTGGGGGCCCTGGTCCTCTCCCCGTTCGCGGCTGCGGGCACCTCCTCGGACCGGCCCTACAACCACTACAGCCTGCTGGCCACCATCGAGGACCTCTTCCACCTCCCGCGCCTGGGGCTGGCCGGTGATCCCGGCGTCAGGACGTTCGGGGACGACGTCTACCGGAAGGAATCCTAAGGTGGCGCTTTCAGGAAGCGGACGACGCCGGGCCGTGCTGGCAGGTGCCGCGGCGGTGGCTTTGGTGATCGTCGCCGTCGTCCTTTCCCTGGCGTTGCGCGGCGGCCCACCGGCCGCAGACCCGCCGGCGTCGGACACGCCCGCAACAGCCGCGCCCACCGCCGGCGCCCCGGCCACCGCGGCTGCGGCACCGGGAACTGCTGCCGCCGACCCCAACGGGATCGGCAAGATCAAGCACGTAGTGATCATCACCCAGGAGAACAGATCCTTCGACAGCTACTTCGGGACGTACCCCGGGGCCGACGGGATTCCCATGAAGGACGGCAAGCCCGCGGTGTGCGTTCCGGATCCCGCCGAGGGTGGCTGCGTAAGGCCCTTCTACAACTCGGCGGACAGCAACGCCGGCGGCCCGCACAGCCACGCCGATGCCACCGCCGACATCAACGGCGGGGCGATGGACGGATTCGTGGCGCAGGCGGAGAAGGGCCTGTCCGGCTGCGGCGCCGCCAGCACCAAGTGCCAGTACAGCACCACCATGCCCACCGATGTGATGGGCTACCACGACGGACGGGACCTGCCCAACTACTGGGCCTATGCGCAGAACTTCACGCTGGAGGACCACCTGTTCGCCTCCGCCGCCTCCTGGAGCCTGCCGGCGCACCTGTACCTGGTCTCGGAATGGTCGGCCAAATGCACCAAGGCCGGGGACCCGTCGTCGTGCGTGAACGCCCTGCAGGACCCGGACCCCGAACCGGAGCCGCAGATCATCAAGGACACGCTGATCGGCAAGTGCCAGGCCGGGATGGACCTGGATCCTTGCCGGGAGGCGCTGGAAGCTGCCGGCATCGACCCGGGCCTCGCCGCACAGATTGACCAGCTCATCGGCACCAGCTGCAAGCCCACCGATTCCTACGCCATCTGCCAGGCGGCGGTGGATGCCGCCCCCATGTCCGATGACCTGAAGAAGAAGCTCACCGAGGCGGCCAAGAAACTGGAACTGCCGGACTACGCCTGGACCGACCTGACGTTCCTGCTGCACAAGCACAACGTCCCGTGGGCCTACTACGTGTTCAACGGCACCGAACCGGACTGCCGCAATGACGCCGCCACCTGCGATCCGGTGAAGCAGGACGCCAAGACCCCCGGCCTGTGGAATCCGCTGCTGTACTTCGACACGGTCAAGGAGGACGGCGAGCAGGGCAACATCAAGCCGCTCAGCGGTTTCTACGATGCCGCCAGAAAGGGGACGCTGCCGGCAGTCACCTGGGTGGCGCCCACGGACAAAGTCAGCGAACACGCGCCTGCGAAGATCAGCACCGGGCAGGCCTACGTTGCCGGGCTCATCAACGCCGTGATGAGCGGCCCTGACTGGGACAGCACCGCCATCTTCCTCAACTGGGACGACTGGGGCGGCTTCTATGACCACGAAAACCCGCCGGTGGTGGACAACAACGGCTATGGGCTGCGCGTCCCGGGCCTGGTGATCAGCCCCTATGCGAAGAAGGGGTTCATCGACCACCAGGTCCTCAGCCAGGACGCCTACTTCAAGTTCATCGAGGACGATTTCCTGGGCGGCGAGCGCATCGATCCCGCCACGGACGGCAGGCCGGACGCCCGCCCTGATGTCCGCGAGAACAACCCCCAGCTGGGCGACCTGGCACAGTCCTTCGACTTCACCCAGGCGCCGCTGCCGCCGCTCATCCTGCCCAACGCCACCACCTACTGACGCCGGGCCTTCCGTCCTGACGCGGCCGGGTTACGTGGCAGCCCCCTCTGCGGGATTTGCTGTGCGCGGCGCGGTGTCAGGTTGCCGCGCTTCCTCCGGTACTGCCTCAGCCTGGAGCACGGCCGGGCGCTCTGCCGGAACGGCGGCGGCCGCGGTGCCGGCGGGGGCGGGCTTGATGTTCTGGTTGACATGGAAGAAGTTGTCGGGGTCGTACTTTGCCTTGAGTACGGCAAGCCGCGCGTAGTTCGAGCCGAGCGTGTCCTCGATCCTGGCCTGGTCATCTGCGTCCTGGAAGTTAAGGTAGCCGCCGGGCTCCGAGAATTCGTGGAGCGCGGTCCAGTACTCCCGGACCCAGGCGACGTTCCTGTCGTTCTCGGACGGATCGGGCCACTGCGCCGCAATAACAGGCGCGAAGTCCACGTCACGGTAGGCGAAGGCGGTGGCCTCGGGAGCTACGCGCCTCACGGCGCCGTCGATCGGATAGAAATGGTTGGCGGAGTGGACGCTGGGAATGCCAGGAGCATATGCGACGGCGGTGCGGAGCGCGTCATCGCTGAGGGTGCGGAGGAAATCGGCCTTCCAGTAGCCCTGCAGCCCGGGGACGCCGCTGAGGCCGTCGAACATGATGTTCAGTGCCGGGTACGGCATCGGGGCGAAGAAGCTTCCCAGCACCTGCCCGGCGTCAAGCATTGCCTGCCAGTGCGCGGGGCCGGCGTCAAGGTCGCCGGTCCACATTCCTGCGATCACCGCAACGGGCTTCCCATGCCATTCCTCGGGAAGGAACGGCACCGGAGGACCTTGGTGGAATCCCAGGAAGGCGCCCATTTCGTCCGGTTCGGCAGCAATCCACTCGCGGTAGGCCGCCCCAACTTCGGCTCCGGTCGCTGCATCGAAGAACATGATTCCCACATGGACCATGTCCACGGGGTGCAGGCGGAACTCCATCGACGTGACCACGCCGAAGTTGCCGCTGCCGCCGCGGAGCGCCCAGAACAGGTCGACGTTTTCGGCTTCGCTGGCAGTGACAAAGGTTCCGTCAGCAAGGACGACGTCGGCGGAAACGAGGTTGTCGCAGGACAACCCGTACTTGCGGGACAGGTACCCGATGCCGCCGCCGAGGGTCAGGCCGGCGACGCCGGTTGAGCCGATGATGCCCCCTGTGCTTGCCAGCCCGAATGCATGCGTGGCGTGGTTGTAGTCTGCCCACGTTGCGCCGGGTTCCACCCGGGCCAGCCGCGCCGCGGGGTCAACGCGCACTCCCCGGCGGGCCGAGAAGTCAAGGACCAGGCCGTCGTCGACCGTTCCGAATCCTGGCGCACTGTGCCCGCCGCCGCGCACGGCAACTTCAATCCCCAGGCCCCGGGCGAAGCGTACGGCCGCCAGGACGTCCGCGACCTGCGACACCCGGAGGACCGCTGCGGGACGACGGTCGATCATCCCGTTGTACACCAGGCGCGCGGCCTCGTACTCGGCGTCGCCCTCTTCGATAACCTGCCCGCGGACCTGTTCGCGGAGCACGTCGAAACGATCGCTACCCATCACAACTCCATTTTTGCGTCGGAGACCAAGGGCAGCCGGCTCCATCCGAGGCCCAGCGGGCGCCAGCATGATGATGCTTTCGGTATACGCCCAGGCCTGGAAGGGGTCAAGAGCGCTCCGGCCGGGGAGATCGTCGGCGGTAAGGGCGCTAGGGCGTGGCGATCGTGCAGTCCGCCGCGTCCTCCACCACGCGCTCCAGGTCACCGGTGCGGTGCAGGACCTCCATCTGCCGCATGGCGCCGGTGCCGTCGGCCAGCAGCCTGTCCATCAGTTCCTCCACCCGCTGCAGGTCACCCGTGTCTTCCAGTGCCCGCCGGATGTGGTGCAGCAGTGAATTCACGACGGCGAGCGCGGGCGCCGGGCGGTGCGTTTGGGGATCCAGCAGCTCACCCCGCAGGCCCCACCGGCTTGCCTTCCAGCCTGCCAGCCTCAGCAGGGCCGACGGGACGGATACGGGGTCGGCCCCCTCCCGCCATTCCCTGGCAGCGGTTTCCACCAGGCCCCGGGCTATTCCCGCCAGCAACACCGTGTTTTCCGGGCGCAGGCAGACGTCTGCCACGCGGATCTCCACCGTGGGATAGTGCCGGGAGAGCCGGGCATCGAAGTAGACCATACCCTCGTCCATGGCGACGCCGGTGCTCACCATGTCATGGACCAGTTGGTGGTAGGCGTCCGGGGTGCGCAGGAGTTCCAGCGGCCCGGCGGACGGCCAGCGGTTCCACACCTGGGAGCGGTAGCTGGCGTAGCCGCTGTCCTCGCCGTGCCAGAACGGGGAATTGGCGCTCAGCGCCACGAGCACCGGCAGCCAGTTCCGCATCCGGTCCAGCACGGCCACGGCTTCCTCCGGCGACTCCACCGAGACGTGGATGTGGCAGCCGCAGGTGAGCTGCTCCCTGGCGGTCAGCCCGTACTCCTCCATCATGGCCCGGAACCTGCGCAGCTGCACCGGATGGGGATCGGCCGGGAGCGGGGAGGTTCCCAGCGCTGCCACCCTGACGCCCACGTCCTCGGCCGCCTGGCGGGCAAGGGCGCGGCCGGCCACGATGTCCTGCTCGAGTTTTGCCAGGGTGGCGTGCGGCGGGCTGACCACCTCGATCATTTCCTGCTGGAACTCGGCCGTCAGGACCGGCCCGGACGCGGCCTCCAGCGGACGGACGTAAAGGTCCAGGAGGGCGCCTGCCATCGGGACGGCTTCCCCGGTTGCGGGGTCCACCAGGAGCAACTCCTCTTCGATGCCGAACGTCCGCCTGCCTGCGCCCGCGCCGCCGGTGCCGTCATTGCCGTAGGTGTCCATCGCCGTCGTCCCCTGTCCCCTGCGTCGTTGCAAGTTCCTTCCCGAAGCATGCCGGCGCGACCACCCCGTTCACCAGGACGTCCATGCCCTCCATGCGCCGTCGGAAGGAAACAATAATAAGCACCCTTATCAATAAGGGGGAAGGGGTGCCGCCGGGGTCTCCGCTGTACTTCAGACCTACCCCCGGGTAAATTTGGACTGTGACGGGCGCCATACCCGTCCTCCCGGGCCCTTCTGCAAAGGCCCAGCGGGAGCAGCTGCTGTAGCCCAACGGCAGCGCCTTATGCAAGAGCGAAAGAGCCAAGCATGTCGGCCTCGCATTTCCAGCAGTTCCTTGATGAAGCAACCACGCCCGATCCCTCCGGCGATTCCCCCCTTGGCCCCGATTGCCTTTACGGCCTCTATGTCAGCTGGGCGGCGCTGCACGGCCTGAGCCCCAAGCCGGACCAGGCATTCCGCGCCGGGATGCTGCGCTGCGGCGTGGACGTCCGGAACTCCCGGCTCAGGATGACCGGCCCTGCCGCGGCCGACTACATCCTCAGCAGCTACCCGGCCGTCGCGTAATGGGCGGTACTCGGGAAGCCGGGTCAGGGTGATGCCCGCAAAGCCCTGACGAAGGGCGCTTTGCCCAGGGGTGTGCGTTCGAGCTGGTCCACCGCCTGCACGTCCACGGAAAGGCCGGCCACACCTGCTGCCTCCAGTGCTGACGCCACAGCCGTGTGCACCCCCTCAAGGGAGGCTCCGGGCAACAGGCCTGTGACCAGGACGCGCAGTCCCGCGGCCTCCTGGACTACCTGCCACCCTGAAGCTGCCACGTCGTCGAGCACCAGATGGAAGACGTTGGGATGGATGCTGACGGCGCCTTTCCTGCCCGGCAGCCGGAGGACGTCCTCAAGGCGTCCTTCAACGTCCTCAAGCAGCTGGAAGGACCGGCCGCAGGGGCAGCCGCGCCCGTCCAGCCTGATGGTGTCCGACATTTCGTAGCGGATCAGCGGCAGGGTGCGGGAGAACAGCACGGTCACCAGCAGCTTCGCCCCGGTGGTTCCCGGCGGCACCGGGTTGCCTGCGGGGTCCACCGGTTCCACGATGACCAGGTCCTCGTACACGTGGCGGTTCCGGTAGGTGCAGGGGGAAGCGATCCCGGCTGTTTCGGTGGCGGCATAGACATCGAACGGGGCGGTTCCCCACGCCGCCTGCATCTCGGCCGCAGCCTGGGCGGTAAGCACTTCGGAGGCCGACATGATCCCTTGCGGTGCAATATGCAGCCGCCCCTCCCGCTGCTCGGCCGCCAGCGGCCCCAGGGCTGAGGCGTATCCCACCAGCACCCTGGGCTGGAACTGGTTGAGCGCGGCCACTGTCTCCTCCATGGGTGCCGTGACGTCCAGCCGGAGCGTGGGGACCACCCGGGACCGGACAGAGGCGCCCACGACGGCGGACTGGTGCGTGGGAACCCGTGAGCTGACCAGTGCCGTCTTCAGTGGCCGCCTCGGATGGAGGGCGATTCCGGCCCAGTCGTTGGCCCTCGCGTAGGATGCCAGGACCGCTGCCCACTCGGAGCGGTTCCAGGCGAATATCCCCCGCCTCCCAGTGGTCCCGGCCGTGGCCGCAACCCACCAGCGCCCCCTGAACGGCCGGCCGGGATCACCACCGCTTGCGGTGAGGGCACGCACGTGGTCTTCGAGGTCGGCGAGGCTTAGGTCCGGGGTGGTTATCGCTTCATCAAAGTGCTCCATGAGGTCCGCTTTGGTGACGGACGGCAGTTCCTGCAAGGGTGCGTCGTGCAGGCCCGCGTGCCGGTGCCGGTAGAACTCCGAGCCGGCATAGGTTGCCGCGCGCAGCCGGTGCAGCGCCTGTTCCTGGTGGGCGGCGATCCGGGCTGGATCCCACCCGTCCCTCCGGCGCCATGCCGCCCGCAGGGACAGCACCTGCGAGAAGAGGCGGACGTTCATGGCAGGCTGCCGCATCGAAGCACGGGCGGCCCGGCGTTGCATACGCCCTCGCCTAACTCCCCGTGGCCCGTGTCGTCGTCCCAATACATCATGGCCCTGCCCCTTCCGGCCTTGAAGTCGCAACACTCCCAGTGTTGATCTTCCGCGGCCCGCCCCTGCAGCGTCAGGGTCATAGGTCCCCGCACATCGGCGAACCAGGGACGCACCTCCGACGTGCCTCTTCAAGCCTTTCGGTAAGGGGATGCAAACCTTTGTGGCGCAGGGGGCGCTGCGGTGTTTTACTGCCAGCATGTCTGAAACCCTCAAGCTCAACCGCAACGAGCCCCACGACAGCAGCGTCGCAGCACGCCTGAACTGGCTGCGTGCCGGTGTACTGGGCGCGAACGACGGTATTGTCTCGGTCGCGGCAACCGTGGTGGGCGTCGCGGGTGTGACCAACGACCTCGCGCCCATCCTGGTGGCGGGCACGGCCGCGGTGGTGGGCGGTGCCGTGTCCATGGCCCTGGGCGAATACGTTTCCGTGAGCAGCCAGAGTGACAGCCAGCGCGCGCTGATCGAAAAGGAGCGCCAGGAGCTCAGGGACGATCCCGAGGGCGAACTGGACGAACTCGCCCACATCTACCAGGCCAAGGGGCTGAGCGAGGCCACCGCCAGGACCGTTGCCGAGGAGTTGACGGCAAAGGACGCCCTGAAAGCGCACCTGTCCGCCGAACTGAACATCGACGAAGAAGAAGTGGTCAGCCCCTGGCATGCCGCGTTCGCCTCCGCCATCGCATTCACCATCGGCGCCATCCTCCCCATGCTGGCCATCATTTTCCCGCCGGAAGAAGCCCGGATCCCGGTCACGTTCGTCGCCGTCATCCTGGCACTGGCCCTGACCGGCACCATCAGCGCCAAAATCGGCGGAAGCTCCAAGCGCAAGGCAACCATCAGGCTGGTGGTGGGCGGTGCGCTGGCCATGGCCTTCACCTTCGCGGTGGGCAGCCTGCTGGGCACCACCGGCATCGCCTAGCAGCCCGTCACTCCGCCCGCCCCATCATCGGTCCGTACCGCCCCGAAACCCCTTCACATCAGCAACCTCCGCGCGTAGGGTGAACCACACAGCCGCTGGTCCTTTGGGGCCTGCGGTGGGCTCATGCAGTTGGGCTTCGGGAGCATGCCGGAGGGACCACAGGTGGGTAAAAGACCATTGAAGAACCCCATGCGGCGCTTCGCGGCACTGGCCGCGGGCCTTGTGGCCCTGCCCGCGCTGACCTCCTGCTCCGACCTGGTTTCCCGCGGCTTCCTCCCCGGCGCCCGTGACACCACCAACAACACGGAACTGATCACCGACCTGTGGGTCAACTCCTGGATCGCTGCACTGGTGGTTGGCATCATCACCTGGGGGCTGATGATCTGGGTCATCGTGGCGTACCGGCGCAGGAAGAACACCGTGGGATTTCCGCCGCAACTGAGCTACAACCTTCCCCTTGAAGTCTTCTACCTGGCCATTCCGCTGATCGTCATCGGGGTCCTGTTCGTCTTCACGGACCGGGAGCAGCGGGCCATCGACGAGCGCTACCCCAACCCGGACGTGGTGATCGACGTCTTCGGCAAACAGTGGTCCTGGGATTTCAACTACGTCAAGGAGCAGGTCCACGAGGACGCCGGACAACAAGCCCACCTGACCGGTGGCTATGGCGCCCCGGACCGGCTGCCCACGCTCTACCTTCCGGTGGGCAAGAAGGTGGAACTGCACCTCCAGTCCCGTGACGTGCAGCATTCCTTCTGGGTAGTGGATTTCCTGCAGAAGCGCGACCTCTACCCGGGCCACGAACAGTACAACCCCTACATCAGCATCACCCCCAACCGCACCGGCGAATACATGGGCAAGTGCGCCGAACTCTGCGGCGAATACCACTCGGAAATGCTTTTCAAGGTCAGGGTGGTCACCCAGCAGGAGTACGACAGCCACATCGCCGACCTCAAGGCAAAGGGCAACACCGGAAACCTGGGCACCGACTTCGACAGGGCGCCGATATCAGCCCCTGCACCGCAGGCCCTGGAACCAGCACAGTATAGGACGGCACTGTAATGACCACCACAGGGCAGAGAATGGGCGGAACCGCGGCCACGGCTGCGCCGGCAGTGGTCCGGCGCCCCAAGGGCACCATTGTGGTCAACTGGATCACCTCCACTGACCACAAGACCATCGGGTACATGTACCTGATCTCGTCCTTCGTGTTCTTCTGCGCGGGCGGTGTCATGGCGCTGCTCATCCGCGCCGAACTGTTCGAACCCGGAATGCAGATCCTGCAGACCAAGGAGCAGTACAACCAACTGTTCACCATGCACGGCACCATCATGCTGCTGATGTTCGCCACCCCGCTGTTCGCCGGGTTCGCCAACGTGATCATGCCGCTGCAGATCGGCGCGCCGGACGTCGCGTTCCCCCGCCTCAACGCGCTGGCGTTCTGGTTCTTCCTGTTCGGCTCCACCATCGCGGTCTCCGGCTTCATCACCCCGCAGGGCGCCGCGTCCTTCGGCTGGTTCGCCTACGCGCCGCTGTCAAACACCACGTTTACCCCGGGCATCGGCGGTGACTTGTGGGTCTTCGGCCTGGCACTGTCCGGCTTCGGCACCATCCTGGGCTCGGTCAACTTCATCACCACCATCATCTGCATGCGTGCCCCCGGCCTTACCATGTGGCGGATGCCGATCTTCACCTGGAACACCCTGGTGACCGCGATCCTGGTCCTGATGGCCTTCCCGCCGCTGGCCGCCGCCCTGTTCGCCCTGGGCGCGGACCGGAAGTTCGGTGCCCACATCTTTGATCCCTCCAACGGCGGCGCCATCCTTTGGCAGCACCTGTTCTGGTTCTTCGGACACCCCGAGGTGTACATCATCGCGCTGCCGTTCTTCGGGATCGTCTCGGAGATCTTCCCGGTGTTCAGCCGCAAGCCCCTGTTCGGCTACAAGGGCATCGTGTACGCCACCATCGCCATCGCGGCCCTCTCGGTGACGGTGTGGGCCCACCACATGTACGTCACGGGCGCGGTGTTCCTGCCGTTCTTCGCGTTCATGACCATGCTCATCGCAGTGCCCACCGGCGTGAAGTTCTTCAACTGGATCGGCACCATGTGGGGCGGCTCCCTGACCTTCGAGACGCCCATGCTGTGGAGCATGGGATTCCTGGCCACGTTCCTCTTCGGCGGCCTCACGGGCATCATCCTGGCCTCACCGCCCATGGACTTCCACGTCTCGGACTCCTACTTCGTGGTGGCGCACTTCCACTACGTGGTGTTCGGCACCGTGGTGTTCGCCATGTTCGCCGGGTTCTATTTCTGGTGGCCCAAGTTCACCGGCACCATGCTCAACGAGCGCCTGGGCAAGATCCACTTCTGGATGCTGTTCCTGGGCTTCCACGCCACGTTCCTGATCCAGCACTGGCTGGGCGTCCTGGGCATGCCCCGCCGGTACGCGGATTACATGCCGGAGGACAACTTCACCTTCATGAACCAGTTCTCCACCATTGGGTCCTACCTGCTGGGCGCGTCCCTCATCCCGTTCTTCTGGAACGTCTTCATCACCTGGCGGGCCGGGAAGAAGGTCACCGTGGACGATCCCTGGGGCTTTGGCGCGTCCCTTGAGTGGGCCACGTCCTGCCCGCCGCCGCGCCACAACTTCACCTCGCTCCCCCGCATCCGGTCCGAGCGCCCCGCCCTGGACCTGCACCATCCCGAGCTGAGCATCCGGCTCCATCCCTCAGAGGACGCACCGGCGGAGAGCATCCTGGGGGCGGCCGATATCGGGGAACGCGACGTCCACGATCCCAACCCGAACAAATAGCGGGGCCTCTGCCGCAGCCGGCAGAAGCTCGATAATTACGTCACGTAGTGTTTTCGTAATTGATGTGAACCTCGTCACTTAAAGCGCTTTCCGGCTTGGTGCTTAGGTTTGCCTACCCTACAGTTTCCTGACATAGGCAACATTCGTGTTGCCTAATAGGACTTAGGTTCAGCAGACTTTTTTCCCCACCGAAAGCAGCCTCAATGAAGATCCGCAACAGCGCGCTGGCCGGCATCGCACTCGCCGCCACCGCAGCTCTCGGCCTGACCGCCTGCGGCGGCGGCACTCCTGCCGGCGGCACCTCGTCGTCCGCGTCCAACGGCGCCGCCTCCGGCGAGATCACCGTGTACAACGCCCAGCACGAAAGCCTCACCAAGGAGTGGGTGGATGCCTTCACGGCGGAAACCGGCATCAAGGTGACCATGCGCCAGGGCTCGGACACTGAGCTCTCCAACCAGATCATTCAGGAAGGCCAGGCGTCCCCCGCGGATGTGTTCCTCACGGAAAACTCCCCCGCGATGACGCAGGTTGAGAACGCCGGCCTGTTCGCGGACGTCAACAAGGACACCCTGGCCCAGGTTCCCGCCGAGTTCGCACCGTCCACCGGCAAATGGACGGGCATCGCCGCCCGCTCCACCGTCCTGGTGTACAACAAGACCAAGCTCACCGAGGACCAGCTCCCCAAGTCCATGCTTGACCTGGCCAAGCCTGAATGGAAGGGCAAGTGGGCCGCATCCCCCACGGGCGCAGACTTCCAGGCCATCGTTTCAGCGCTGCTGGAGCTGAAGGGCGAGTCCGCCACCGAGGAGTGGCTGAAGGGCATGAAGGAAAACTCCAAGGCCTACAAGGGCAACAGCACGGCCATGAAGGCGGTCAACGCCGGTGAAGTGGACGCCGCCCTGATCTACCACTACTACTACTACGGCGACCAGGCCAAGACGGGCGAGAACTCCAACAATGTCACCCCGTACTACTTCAAGAACCAGGACCCGGGCGCGTTCCTGTCCGTCTCCGGCGGCGGCGTGCTCAAGTCCTCCAAGAACGCTGCCGCTGCGCAGGAGTTCCTGAAGTTCATCACCGGCAAGAAGGGCCAGGAAGTCCTCAAGAACGGTACGTCCTTCGAGTACGCCATCGGCTCCGACGTTCCCGCCAACGACAAGCTGGTTCCGATCAAGGACCTGCAGGCTCCCAAGGTTGACGCCGCCAAGCTCAACTCCGAAAAGGTCACCGATCTGATGACCCAGGCAGGACTACTGTAATTCCGTGACCTCCGATCTATCGGCTCCCCCCAGGGCGGGCACGACGACGGCGGGCCGGGGCACCAGCCCCCGCCCGCCTTTCGGCGTTTCCGCGGTGTCCGTCCTGGCGGTGCTGATCGCCCTCTTCTCCCTCGTCCCGCTGGGGTACGTGGCCTACATGACGGTGGCAACCGGGTGGGATACCGCCGTCGGCCTCATCCTGCGGCCCCGCGTGGGCGAACTGCTGCTGAATACCCTGCTCCTGATGGCCGCCACCATCCCGCTGTGCCTGCTGCTTGGCGTGGCGGGTGCCTGGCTGGTGGAACGGACCAGGCTGCGTGGCCACCGGGTGTGGGCCGTGCTGCTGGCCGCCCCGCTGGCCGTCCCGGCGTTCGTCAACAGCTACGCCTGGGTCTCGGCCATCCCGTCGCTGGGCGGCCTGGGTTCGGGAATCCTGATCTCCACGCTGTCCTACTTCCCGCTGGTGTACATCCCGGCCGCAGCCACCTTGAGCCGGCTGGACCCCGCCATTGAGCAGTCCGCCGCGGCCCTGGGGCTCGGTGCCTGGCGGACCTTCTTCCGTGTGGTGCTCCCCCAGCTCAGGATCGCCCTGACCGGCGGGGCGCTGCTGGTGGGGCTGCACCTGCTCGCCGAATACGGCGCGTTCGCCATGATCCGGTTCGATACCTTCACCACCGCGATCATGACCCAGTACCAGTCCACGTTCAACGGCGCGGCCGGAAACATGCTGGCCAGCGTGCTGGTGTTCTTCTGCCTGCTCCTGCTGCTTGCGGAGGTCCGCAGCCGCGGCTCCGCGCGCTACGCCCGTGTCGGGTCCGGCGTGCAGGCCAAGGCGCTGCGCCTTCCCCTGCACGCGTACCAGGTCCCGGCCCAGCTCTTCCTGCTGGCGCTGACCGCCCTGGCCTTCGGACTCCCGCTGTACTTCGTGCTGCGCTGGATCCTTGCCGGCGGAGCGGACGTCTGGACAGCATCCGAATTCCTCCCGGCGCTGGTCACCACGTTCACCTACGGGCTCGCCGGCGCCGCTGCCACCACCGTGGTGGCCTTCCCCATGGCGTACCTCGCCGTGCGCCACCCCGGCTGGTTCAGCAAGTCCCTGGAACTGTCCAACTACGTCACCAGCTCCATGCCCGGAATCGTGGTGGCGCTGGCGTTCGTTACCGTCAGCATCCGCATGGTGCCCGGGATGTACCAGACGGCGGGGCTGCTGGTTGCGGCGTACGTCCTCCTGTTCCTCCCCCGGGCCCTGGTGAACCTGCGGGCCGGACTGGCACAGGCCCCCAAGGAACTGGACGAGGCCGCCCAGGCGCTCGGGAAGCCGCCGCTACTGGCCTTCATCCGCGTCACCCTGCGGCTCACCGCCCCTGCAGCAGCCGGCGGGGCAGCCCTGGTGTTCCTGGCCATCGCCAACGAGCTCACTGCCACCTTGCTCCTGTCCCCCAACGGCACCAGGACGCTGGCCACCGAGTTCTGGAGCAAGAGCAGCGAGATCGACTACGCCGGCGCCGCGCCCTAC
Organism: Arthrobacter sp. NicSoilC5; assembly: GCF_019977395.1. Taxonomy (NCBI): domain Bacteria; kingdom Bacillati; phylum Actinomycetota; class Actinomycetes; order Micrococcales; family Micrococcaceae; genus Arthrobacter; species Arthrobacter sp. NicSoilC5. Next base: position 2,058,390 of record NZ_AP024660.1, read on the forward strand.
GCGCTGCTGATGATCCTGCTTTCCGCCCCCATGACCTACCTCCTCTTCCAACAGTCCAAGAAAGTAGCCGGACAGTGACAGCACCATCAACCCGCAGGCTGCCCGAGCCTCGGGTGGCACCCTCGGTGGCCGCAACCACCAACAGCCATCTGCAGATTACGGACGTCACCAAGAACTTCGGATCACAGGCGGTCCTGAGGGGCGTCAACCTGTCAGTGGCCAAGGGCGGAACCACCGCCATCGTTGGCCCCTCCGGTTCGGGCAAGACCACCCTCCTGCGCCTGATCGCCGGGTTCGAGCACCCGGACACCGGGACCATCTCGCTCAACGGCACCACCGTGGCCGGTGACGGCGCGTGGCTTCCGGCGCACAAGCGGCAGATCGGGTACGTGGCCCAGGACGGCGCCCTGTTCCCGCACCTGACCGTGGGCCAGAACGTGGCCTTCGGCCTCAATGCGGCCAAGCGCGAGGGCGGCCGCCGCGCGGTCAACGCCCGCGTGGCGGAGCTGCTGGAGATGGTGTCGCTGGATGCTTCCATGGCCAAGCGGCGGCCGCACCAACTCTCCGGCGGCCAGCAGCAGCGGGTTGCCCTGGCCCGGGCCCTGGCCCGCGAACCGGAGCTGATGCTCCTGGACGAGCCGTTCTCCGCCCTGGACGCGGGCCTGCGCGTCGCCACCCGCCGCGCCGTGGCCAAGGTCCTGGCCGAGGCCGGCGTCACCACCATCCTGGTAACCCACGACCAGGCCGAGGCCCTCTCCTTTGCGGACCAGGTGGCCGTGATGCGCGGCGGCAAACTGGCCCAGATCGGCAACCCCTTTGTGGTCTACACCCGCCCCGCGGACCGGGCCACCGCGGAGTTCCTGGGCGACGCCGTCATCCTGGACGCATGGCTGGAAGGGACGCTGGCCACCTGCTCGCTGGGCGCGATTCCCGTGCGCCGGCCCCCGGCACAGGGACGCGTGCAGCTGATGCTGCGGCCCGAACAGATCCGCATTGCCGAGGACGGCCCCATCCGCGGAGTGGTGGTGGACACCGACTACTTCGGCCCTGAGACCACCGTGCGGCTGAAGCTGAACGTGCCCAAGGAAGTGGCGGAGCACGCCGACCACCGCTACCCGGGCGGCGGCGAAGTGATCACCATCAGGCACTGGAACGCCTCGATCGCCCGTCCGGGCATGGAGCTGTGCCTGCGGGTCGTGGGCGAAGCCGTTGCGTTCCCCACGGACGAGTAGTCCTCCTCAGCCTCAGGCGTCACAGAAAAAACACCGGGCGGAAACACTCCTGCAACCTGTCCACGGCAAGCTGTGCTTACGGGGATTCAACAGCAGGAGGCAGCCATGGAGGCACAAGGAATACGCACCGCCCAGCTCCGCATCGGCGACCAGATCGAGGCGTGGCACCGGGGCAGGCTTTTCCACAAGGGCCGGGTGACCGACGTCGTCCCGGCGCTGGAACTCTTCTGGATCCTGGACGCCCGGACCGGTGCGCGCAAGCTGCTGGACCCGGAGGCCCTGGAGATCCGCCACGTGGACCCTCCGGTCAAGCTGGAGGTTTCCGCCAAACCGCAGCCGCCGGCCAAGCCCCTCGCCACCGCCTAGCGCGGGAGCGTCAGGTGCGCTCCTGGTAGACGTCCGGGACGCCGTCGTGGTCGGAATCCACCTGCTCCAGCTCTTCAGCGAGCCGGTACTGGCGGTTGCGGGTGCGCAGGACAACCGTTGCCAGCAGCGCAGCAACCAGCGACGCGGCCAGGATTCCCACCTTGGCATGGTCGTCGTGGAGGCTGCCGTGGCCGAAGCTGAGCTCTGCCACCAGCAGGGAGACGGTGAATCCGATCCCTGCCAGCAACGCAACGCCGAACACGTCGATCCACTTGAAGGAGCTGTCCAGGCTTGCCCTGGTGGCTTTGGTCAGGACCCAGGTGGTGCCCATGATCCCGATCGGCTTGCCCAGGACCAGGCCCAGGATGATGCCCAGCGCCACGGGATCGGACAGGGCCGACCCCAGGCCCTCCCAGCCGCCAACGGCCACGCCTGCGGAAAAGAAGGCGAAGATGGGGACGGCCACGCCGGCGGAGATGGGCCGGAACCGGTGCTCGAAAATCTCTGCAAGCCCGGGGCCGGCTTCGGGGCCGCCGGAGGCCTGCGACCGGATCACGGGAACGGCGAAGCCCAGGAGTACGCCGGCCACGGTGGCGTGGATGCCCGACGCGTGCACCAGGGCCCAGGTCACGGCACCCAGCGGCAGCAGGATCAGCCAGGCAGCGGCTGCGTGGCGGCCGAAGAACCGGCGGTATTTCTGGGCCAGGAAAGCGTAGATGGCCAGCGGGATGAGCGCCAGGAGCAGCGGCACGGCCTGGATATCGCTGGAGTAGAAGAACGCGATGATGGTGATGGCAATGAGGTCATCCACCACGGCCAGGGTCAGCAGGAAGATCCGCAGGGCGCTGGGCAGGTGCGAGCCGATGATGGCCAGGACCGCGACGGCAAACGCAATGTCCGTTGCCGTGGGAATGGCCCAGCCGCGGAGCGTTTCCGGACTTGAAAGATTGACGACGGCGTAAATGACCGCCGGGACCGCCACGCCTCCCACGGCGGCCGCCACCGGCACAATCGATTTGCTCAGCTGCCGCAGGTCGCCGCCCACGAATTCGCGCTTGAGCTCCAGCCCCACCAGGAAGAAGAAGATGGCCAGCAGCCCGTCCGCTGCCCACGCCCCCAGGCTCAATTCAAGGTGCCACGGTGCGTAGCCCACCTTGAAGTCCCGGAGGGAGAAGTAGCTGTCCGACGCCGGGGAGTTGGCCCAGATGAGCGCGATGACCGCAGCAGCCACCAGGAGGGCGCCGCCCACCGTCTCCTTGCGGAGGATCTCACCGATCCGCAGCGCTTCGGCGTAGCTGCCGCGCGAAAAGACGGTGGAGCCAAAGAACGTGTTCCGGCGTGGGGTGGGCGGGGTGGAGTTCATGCGGGCGTCCTTAAATCCGGGTTCGACAAATCCATGCCGACCAGACTTCCCGGCGCACCTCCATCCATCCTACGGGGAACGGCACTAACCCGCGCGGCGCCCCCCGGTGTGGACCGGCCGGCCGTGCAGCTGGATGGCCCGCACGGCCCGGTCCAGGTAGGTGCGCGCCTCAGGGGAATTGGCAAGTTGTACCAGCTCCGCCGCCACCACCACGAGCTTGACGTTGCGGTGGCTGCTGGTGCTCACCAGCATCTGGAACGCGTCATCGGAGCCAAGCTTCAGCTGGCCCATGAGGATTCCCCGGGCCTGGTCGATCACCGTACGGGTGGCCGTGGCACCCGCTACTGCCTCCCGTGCTGTTTGTTCAGTTTCGCGCTGCAGCGTCCGGCTGAGGTCCACCATCACGCCTTCGAGCGCCACCACCGACCCGTCCGGGCCGAGGACTGCCTCTCCGGAGGTCAGCACGCGCCGGGTCCTGCCCTGGGCATCGACGAGCCGGTGGTACATGCAGAAGAACCCGCCGGTGGTGGAAACCTGCGCCACGATTTCCTCGCACCGCTCACGGTCATCCGGGTGTTTATGCGCGAAGAGCAGTTCCATGGTGGGCACCACCTCGCCGCGGTGGTAACCGTGCAGCCGGTACATCCCGTCCGACCAGTGGAAGGTCGGCCCCGCCGGTTCGATGTCCACCCTGAAGGTGCCGGCGTCACTTTCGCTGTCCCCGAGGGCACTCGAATACGTGTACAGGTCGCTGAGCTCCGTCACAGGTCCACCTCCCGCGGATACGCCAAACCCCCAGCGGGCCGGCTCTGTCCTCGCTCCTTCCAGTATGGTCGCCCGCGGCAACAGAAGGTAGTGCGGTAGGTCCTATGGAAGTCCCGGGGGAAATGCCCTATGGTGCTTGACCCAATATACCCCCAGGGGGTATATTGTGGGTGTTGTCAGTGAAGTGGTATGTCCCGGCCGGTGCCTGCACCGGACTTTCACAGCCGTTCAACCCCAGCACCCCTTGATTCCCTCAACGGATTGGAACTGACATGAACACCGGGAACCGTCCCCAGCTCCCCCTCGCCTCCTCCGGCTGCAGCTGCTGCGCCCCCGCCAGCGCTGCGCAGCCGTCCGGCACCCTGACTGCGCCTGCCACGCAGGTCTCCCCTGTCGGCGTCGTCAATGCCCACGCCGAATCCTCCACGCCACGGACTTACGCGGTGGCGGGCATGACCTGCGGGCACTGCGTCCGCTCCGTCGAAACCGCAGTTTCCGCCGTCCCGGGCGTCACCTCGGCCTCGGTGGACCTGGTGCCTGGCGGCAGCTCCCCGCTGGCCGTCATCGGATCGGCGCCCGACGCCGACGTGCGCGCCGCCATAGAGTCCGCCGGCTACGCCCTCGCCTGAGACAGCCAGCGTCCCGGAACGCCCCCACATTCCCCAGCCCCCGGACCAGGTCCGGGCAGCGCTTGCCTCCAAGGAGGACCAATGCAGGACCAGCAGCACACGCAGCATTCCACCGGCGGCCATGAGCACCACTCGCCGCCCAGCGGAACGCTAACGCAGCCGCCGGCGCACGGTGCCGGTCACGCCCAGCACGGCGCCCACAACGACGACGACCACACCGTCCATACCCACGGCCAGCACGCCGGACACAGCACCGCCATGTTCAAGAACAGGTTCTGGCTGACCCTGGCCCTCGCTGTTCCCGTGGTCTACTTCAGCCCCATGATGGGCCACCTCCTGGGCTACATGCCGCCGGAGTTCCCCGGCTCGGCCTGGATCCCGCCGGTCCTGGGCACCGTCATCTTCCTCTACGGCGGCCAGCCGTTCCTCAAGGGCGGCCTGCAAGAGCTGAAAGACCGCACGCCGGGAATGATGCTGCTGATCGCCATGGCCATCACCGTGGCGTTCGCTGCGTCCTGGGTCACCAGCCTGGGGATCGGCGGCTTCGACCTGGACTTCTGGTGGGAGCTGGCACTGCTGGTTGCCATCATGCTGCTGGGCCATTGGATCGAGATGCGCGCGCTCGGGTCCGCGCAGGGCGCACTCGATGCCCTGGCCGCGCTGCTGCCCGACGAGGCCGAACGCATCACGGACAACGGCACTGAAACCGTTCCCGTGTCTGAACTCAGCCCCGGGGACCTGGTCCTGGTCCGGCCCGGCGCCCGCATGCCGGCCGATGGCAGCGTGGTGGAGGGGCAGGCCGAATTCGACGAGTCCATGATCACCGGTGAATCCAAAACCGTGGCCCGCGGCGCAGGGGACACGGTGGTGGCGGGAACGGTGGCCACGGACAGCAGTGTCCGGGTCCGGGTCACGGCGGTTGGGGACCAGACCGCCCTGGCCGGGATCCAGCGCCTGGTGGAGGAAGCACAGGCCTCCTCCTCACGCGCCCAGGCCCTGGCGGACCGCGCCGCGGCGTTCCTCTTTTACTTTGCCGCCGGCGCCGGTGTCCTGACCTTCATCGCGTGGACGCTGCTGGGCAGCGTTCCGGAGGCCGTCACCCGCACCGTCACTGTGCTGGTGATCGCCTGCCCGCACGCCCTTGGGCTGGCGATCCCGCTGGTGATCGCCATTTCCACGGAACAGGCCGCCCGTGCCGGGGTGCTGATCAAGAACCGGATGGCCCTGGAGCGCATGCGCACCATCGACGTGGTCCTGTTCGACAAGACCGGCACGCTGACCACCGGCGAGCCGGAACTGAAGGATGTTGCCGTAGCTGGCGGAGCGGATGCCGACGCCGTACTCGCACTTGCTGCCGCGGTGGAGTCCGACAGCGAGCACCCTGTCGCCAGGGCCATCGTGCGGGCCGCGAAGGCACGGAACCTGGCACTGCCCGAAGCCACCGGCTTCACCTCGCTGACCGGCCGCGGCGTGCGGGCCAGCATGGACGGCCGCACGGTGCACGTGGGCGGGCCGGCGCTCCTGCGCGAGCTCGGCGTCGTCGAACCTGACTCTTTGGCCGCCAGTACGCGCACGTGGATGGACCGCGGCGCCGCCGTGCTGCACGTGGTGGACGACGGCGGCATCCTGGGTGCGGTGAGCATGGAGGATGCGGTGCGGCCGGAGTCGCGGCAGGCCGTCTCGGCCCTGCAGCGCCGCGGCATCAAGGTGGCCATGGTCACCGGGGACGCCCACCAGGTGGCGCAGGCCGTGGCCGCGGACCTGGACATCGACGAGGTGTTCGCCGAGGTCCTGCCCGCCGACAAGGACAAGAAGGTGGCCGAGCTGCAGTCCCGCGGGCTGAAGGTGGCCATGGTGGGCGACGGCGTCAACGACTCCCCGGCCCTGGCCCGGGCCGAGGTGGGCATCGCCATCGGCGCCGGAACCGACGTCGCGGTGGAATCCGCCGGCGTGGTGCTGGCCGGAAACGATCCCCGTGCCGTGCTGTCCATGGTGGACCTGTCCCGCGCCAGCTACCGGAAGATGTGGCAGAACCTGGTGTGGGCCACCGGATACAACGTCCTGTCCGTGCCGCTGGCCGCCGGTGTGATGGCCTTCGCCGGGGTGGTCCTCTCGCCTGCGGCCGGGGCTGTGCTGATGTCCGCGTCCACCGTGGTGGTGGCCCTGAACGCCCAGCTCCTCCGTCGCCTGAAACTGAACCCGTCCGAGGTACGTTGAGCACTGCAGACCGAATGGAAGGAGGGACGGCCATGACCACCCGCGCCGTGGCGTCCCTCTTCCGCCGTGCCTGGCTGTTCGCCGCCGCCCTGGCCGTCATCGCAGGGCTGCTGGGCATGCACGTGCTGACGTCCGGGCATGCCTCGCACGGGGCCGCTTCCCAGGGCAGCATGTCCGGGCATTCTGCCGGGCACAGCGCCGTCGCGCATTCTGATCCTGGAAGCCATGCCGGCCACGCGCTGCCGGCAGCCGGCACAGACGAACCTCAGCTTGCCTCGGCGGCCTGCGGTGATTCCTGCCCGGGTGCGCAGGAATCGGGGGCGCCCTGCATCCCGTCGGCCCCCAGCGGCCCTGTCACCCTTTCCCCGCCACAGGCCACCCTGGCCGTCCTGCCGCTGCTGCCGGCAGCCAGCCGGCCCGGCGCTGCTTACGACTACCTGCCGCCCAGCCCCACGCCCTGCGACCTGTCCATCAGCCGGACGTAAACCGGACTGCGCCTCCCATCACGGCCCAGTTCGACTACATCCCTGAAGGACAACCATGAAGACCACTTTCAAGACCCTTTCCATTGCTGCTGCCCTGGCAGCTTCTCTCGGCCTCGCCGGGTGCGCCGCCAACGCCGGCTCCGGCAGCAGCATGCCCATGGACCACGGCAGCTCCGGCGCCATGTCCAGCAGCATGCCCAGCGCCGGCGCCGACCATAACCAGGCGGACATCATGTTTGCCCAGATGATGATCCCCCACCACTCGCAGGCGGTGGAGATGAGCGACATCATCCTGGCCAAGTCGGATGTGCCGGCGGAGGTGACCGCGCTTGCCACCAAGATCAAGGGGGCGCAGGCACCGGAGATCGAGCAGATGACCGGCTGGCTGTCGGGCTGGGGCGCGCCCACCGCCATGAGTGACCATTCCGGCCACGGCATGTCCGGGATGGTCGACGACGCCGGCATCGACAAGCTCAAGTCCGCCACCGGGACCGAGGCCGCGAAGCTGTTCCTGGAGCAGATGATCGGCCACCACGAGGGCGCCATCGACATGGCACAGCAGGAGATCGGCGCCGGCAAGTCTCCCGACGCGGTGAAGCTGGGCCACGACATCGTGGATGCCCAGCAGGCGGAGATCACGCAGATGAAGCAGCTGCTGGCCACGCTGTAGCCGCACGTCCGCGTTCTAGCGGATATACACGGCGCGACGGCGGTCCCCGGCTTCGGGAGGCTGCCGCCGCGCCGTTGCGTGTTAAGTTGAAAGGCACGGGCCTGAGCGGGTCCGGCACCAGCTGGGAAAAGAGAACATCTCCTTGGACACTTCCGCGCCAGTACGAATCCTGACTGTCTGTACCGGGAACATCTGCCGGTCACCCGTGGCCGAGAGGCTGCTGCAGGCGGGGCTGGACCAGGTGGTGCCGGGTGGTTTCCAGGTGGCCAGTGCCGGGACCCGGGCTCTGGTAGGCGAGCCCATGCAGCCCATTTCGGCGGACATTGTGCGGACCTTTGGCGGCGACCCTGAAGGGTTCGCAGCGCGGCAGCTCACACCGAAGATCCTGCGCGGCGTGGACCTGGTGCTCACCATGACCTCAGGGCACCGCGGAGAAGTCCTCCAGCTGGATGCCTCCCTGCTCAAGCGGACGTTCACCATCCGCGAGTTCGCCCGGATGCTCGACGTCCTCGACCAGCGGGCGGCCGGTGCGGACAGCCAGCCCGCCGCCGTCGTATCCTCCCGGGACGCGTCTTCCCGGGACCCGTCTTCCGGGGACGCCGGGTCCCGCACGCACGGGTCCGACGCCGAGGGTGGGCTCGCTGCCAACGCGGCCCTGTGGCGGGGGCTGCCTGCGCGGGCCGCCGGGGTACGTCATCTCTCGCTCCCGGCGGACGCATCGGATAACGACATCGTGGACCCGTACCGCCGTGCACCGGAGGTCTACCGGGAGATGGAAGACCAGCTGGCCCCCGCGATCGTCTCCATCCTGCGGCACGCGCGCCTCAACTTCCCGGCCGGCGGGCAATAATCCCTGCGGCGGAAGGGCATCAACGCAGCATCACGGCGGCCGGGCAGGCCCTTTCCCAGGTGACAGTTTGGATACTCCTGTAGCCAATTGGGGCCTGCGGGACGGACACTGATCCCACCAGTCACAATGAGGTGGAGGCGGCATGAGCATCCCAGGCGGTTCTGATCCATCCGGGCCCGGCGCCGGAAACCCCGGCCCCCGGCAACCGGGCCCAGCCGGTTCCCACCGTCCTGCCTGGATCGTTACCCTGGGCCGGCGCCGCTGGATCGCAGCCCTGCTGGCGCTGGTGCTGGTGGTGGCCGCCGGCATCGCGGTCTTCAGCCTGAACCGGGCCGGCCAGGAAGCGCAGCCTGCAGCCACCCAGACCCAGTCGCCCAGCCCGACTCCCACACCCACACCGACTCCCACGCCGTCCGAAACTCCCCCGCCGGCCCCTGCTCCCCCACCGCCGCCTGCACCCATCCCTGACCTGCCCGCGGCCCCGATGAACATCCTGGTCATCGGCAGCGACACCCGCGATGTCCCGGCACGCGAGGCCGCAGCGCATACGGCAGCCACCGGTGAACCCCAGGACCAGCGGGCGGACACGCTCATGGTGGTCCACGTCCCTGCCGACCGGCGGAGCCTCTACCTCATCTCCATCAACCGCGACAACTGGGTGGACATCCCCGGGTTCGGCAGCGCCAAGATCAACGCCGCGCTGCAATACGGCGGCATTGACATGCAGACGGCAACGGTCCAGCAGCTGCTGGGAATCACCATCGACCACACCCTGATGCTCGATTTCGGCGGGTTCAAGATCCTGGTGGACGGCCTGGGCGGGATCGACGTCAATGTCCCGATTCCCTTCCAGTCCACCATCGACACCGAGCATGTCTTCAGCGCCGGCGTGAACCACCTCGATGGCCAGGCTGCGCTGGAGTTCTCCCGCGAGCGCCATGCCTTCACCGACGGCGACCTCCAGCGTGTTCGTGACCAGCAGATCATGCTCCGCGCGATCCTGGGCCGCCTCACGGCGGGCGGCGCCCTCAATGACGTGAACGCGGTGCGGTCGCTGGTTGATTTCGCTTCCTGCTGCCTCACGGTGGACAGGGGCTTCGATCCCCTTCAGGCCGCAATGCTGGCGTACAGCCTGCGGAACCTCGATGTGAACGCCATCGGCACCATGACCCTTCCCACGTTGGGCTCCGGCTTCGTGGCCGGGCAGTCCGTGCTGTTCCCGGACTACGGAGGCATCGCCGCGGTGGGCGCGGCCTTGCGGGAGGGCCGGATCGCCGACTTCGCGAAGCCCTAGCCCGGGTGGGGCGCTGCGGCCGCCTGCTGTTCAGCCGCGCCTCACCCCGGGTTCACCCTGCCGCCAGAATTTGTGTGCCGGCCCGGGAAACCCTGAAGACATGACTGAGTCTTCCCAGGCAGGGGTTTCCCGCCGCACCATCGTCAAGAGTTCCGTCCTCGCCGCCGCGCTGGCCTCCGTTCCCGCAGCCAACGCAACGGCCGCCACCCAGTCTCCCGCCGGCGTCGCGCTGGTCCGCAACCGGCTCACCCTGCCCAGCGGCATCGCCACCGGCGACGTCACCTCCGATTCCGCCGTCCTCTGGTCCCGTGCCTCGGGCGCCGGGCGGATGACGGCGGTCCTGCGGGCAGTGGACGACGCCGGCCAGGTCCTGCGCGGGCGCGGCGCCTTTGAGCGGGTCCTCCGCGGGCCCCGCGCCACCCAGGCGTCCGACTTCACCGCCAAGATCCACGCCGGGAACCTGCCGTCCAACACCCGCTTCGCGCTGGAGATCAGCTTCGAGGACGACGGCGGCGCGGCGAGCGAGACGGTCAACGGCAGCTTCCGCACGGCGCCGGACGCCGGGACGGTCAACGGCAAGGGCCGCACCGGCGGGACGAGCAACGGAGGCGAGGTCCCGGCGTCGTCAGCGCAAAGCTTTGTGTGGACGGGTGACACGGCCGGGCAGGGATGGGGCATCAACGAGGAGATCGGCGGCATGCGCGGCTACCGTGCCATGCACCAGACCCGCCCGGACTTCTTCATCCACTCCGGCGACACCATCTACGCCGACGGCCCCATCGCCGAAACCGTGGTGGAAAAGGATGGGCAGGTGTGGCGGAACCTGGTGACGGAAGAGGTGTCCAAGGTTGCCGAGACGCTCACCGAGTTCCGCGGCCGGCACCGCTACAACTCCATGGACGCCAACATGCGCGCCCTGTTCGCGGACGTGCCGGTGATCGCCCAGTGGGATGACCACGAGACGCACAACAACTGGTACCCCGGCCAGATCCTGGACGACTCCCGCTACACGGTGCGGGACGTCAACACCCTCGCCGCCCGCGGACGACAGGCCTGGCAGGAGAACATGCCCATCGCGGACAGTTCGGCCCTTTGGCGTCCGGGAACATTTGACGACGCCGGCACGTACCAGCCGGCCCGCATCTACCGGAAGATCTCCCGCGGTCCGCAGCTGGACATCTTCTGCCTGGACATGCGCACCTACAAGTCTCCCAACACCGACGGCAAGGAACCGTACGCCACCGCCATCCTGGGCCAGGAGCAGGTGGACTGGCTGGTCAGCGAGGTCTCCAAGTCCAAGGCCACCTGGAAGGTGATCGCCAACGACCTCCCGCTGGGAGTGGTGGTCCCGGACGGCCCGGTGAACCAGGAGAGCCTGTCCAACCGCGACGCCGGAACCCCGCTGGGCCGTGAGCTGGAGATCGCCGGGGTGCTGAGTGCCTTCAAGCGGAACGGCGTGAAGAACACGGTGTGGCTTACCGCGGACGTGCACTACTGCGCCGCCCACCACTACTCCCCCGAGCGGGCCGCCTTCACCGACTTCGACCCGTTCTGGGAGTTCGTGGCCGGTCCCATCGCGGCGGGATCGTTCGGCCCCAACTCCATGGACGGCACGTTTGGCCCCGAGGTGGTGTTCTCCAAGACCGGGCGCTTTGCCGGCGAGTCCCCGCGCGACGGCGAGAACCAGTTCTTCGGGCACGTCCAGCTCGGTGAGGACAACAGCTTCACCGTGAGCCTCCGGAACGCCAACGGCGGCACCGTGTTCTCCAAGGTCCTGACGCCCGAGCGGTAACGCCGGTTCCATCCCGTTCTGTTGCGATGGCGACGGCGGCGCGCGCACCCACGGTGCCCTGCCGCCGTCGTCCGTTATTTTCCGCCGCCCCCGGGTACGCCGTTGGTAGTGTTCCTGAATTCGGCACGGCATGAGGCACGGTTTTGCACGGCGAGGATGGGGTGGTTTTGTGAACGGTGGATCTTCGAACGACGACGGCCTGACGGAGGCGGTCCAGGAGGCCGGGGCGGTGGAGCTGCTGCTGATCCGGCATGGCGAGAGCGAAGGCAACGTTGCGGCCACCGAGGCGCGCGAGGCCGGCGTGGAGGTCATCCAGGTTCCCGCCCGGGACGCGGACGTGGACCTGTCCGGAACGGGAAGGGACCAGGCCGAGGCGCTGGGCACCGCGCTGGGACGGATTGCCGGGGAGTTCCGCCCGGACGCAGTGGTTTCCTCCCCCTATGCGCGTGCCCGGCAGACGGCCGAGATTGCGGTGAAAACCGCCGGCTGGCCGTTGGAGGTGCGCATCGACGAGCGGCTCCGCGACCGCGAGCTCGGCATCCTGGACCGGCTCACCCGGCTGGGCGTCGAGAACCGCTACCCCGAGGAATCCGAGCGCCGGGAATGGCTGGGCAAGCTGTACTACCGGCCGCCGGGAGGGGAATCCTGGGCCGACGTAGCGCTGCGGCTGCGGTCGGTGCTGGCGGAACTGAACAACCTGGGCACCGGCCACCGGGTGATGCTGGTGTGCCACGACGCCGTGATCATGCTGTTCCGGTATGTCCTCGAAGGACTCAGCGAAAAGGAACTGCTGGACCTCGCCGCCACGGAAGCCATCCTTAACGCCTCGATCACCCGGTTCGTCCGGCCCTCAGGGGTGGGCCCGTGGACGTTGGAAAGCTTCAACGTGGCCGACCACCTGGCAGAGCAGGGCGTCACTGTCACCGAGCACGCCGGAGACACCAGTGTCCGGCCGCGGTAACTCCTCCGGTGCCACACTGGTAGCGCCGTCACTCCTGCGCGAATGGCCGCTGCCGGCGCCGGGCGCGGACAAGTACTCTCGCGGGTCCGTGCTGGTGGTGGGCGGCGCCCGGGCCACTCCCGGTGCTGCGCTGCTGGCCGGAGTTTCGGCCCTGCGCGCCGGGGCCGGGAAGCTCACACTGGCGGTGGCGGAATCGGTGGCCGTGCAGTTGGGGATCGCCTTCCCGGAGTGCGGCGCCATTGGCCTGCCGGAAACTCCGGGGGGATCCGTCAAGCCGGAGCTGGCGCCGATAGAAACCTACCTGGACCGGGCGGACACCCTGCTGGTCGGGCCCGGGCTGGACGACCCCGACCTCGCCGGCGAACTGCTCGAGGCGCTGCTGGAACGCGAGGCAGGCCGTGACGGAGCCTCCGATCCGGACGGCACGGAACGGCCCGCCGTCGTCCTCGATGCCTACGCACTGGGCGCCCTGGTGCAGCTCGAGGATCAGCTGGACCCCTGGCGCGGCCGGCTGATCCTCACCCCGAACCCCACCGAAGCCAGCATCCTGCTGGGACGGGACGTGGCGGACCTCGAAAAGGACCTCGCCGAGATCTCCGCCCGGTACGGCGCCGTGGTCAGCTGCCAGGGACTGATCGCCCGGCCGCCCGGCCCGGACCCGGACGAACCCGAACTCTGGAAGATCACCACAGGCTACGGCGGCCTGGGGACCTCCGGCAGCGGCGACGTCCTGGCAGGGGCGATTGCCGGGCTCCGGGCCCGCGGAACCACCGGCGCCCAGGCGGCCTGCTGGGGTACCCACCTGCACGCGGCGGCAGCGGACCGGCTGGCCAGCAGGCTGGGGCCGCTGGGATTCCTGGCCCGCGAACTCGCCGATGAACTGCCCGCCCTGATGCTGGAGCTCAGCGTCTGACGCAAGTCCCCGGACGCGTGGATGGCCCCCGGCCGAAGCCGGGGGCCACCGTGGCGGGAGGTTAAGGCCTACGCTGCCGGTGCGCTGTCTGGCGCTGTGGCGTGCACAGAATGGCGATTCGCCCCAAAAAGGCAGTCAACAGATGTGCCCGCCTCCCGGTCCTGTGTGGAACTAAGCGGCGATTTCCTGCTTTGCCCCCTTCGTTTCGATCTCGATCCTGCGCGGCTTGGCCTTTTCGGCGACCGGGATGCGCAGCGTCAGGACACCTGCGTCGTAGCTGGCCTTGACATGTTCGGTGTCCAGGGTGTCGCCAAGGATCAGCTGGCGGCTGAAGACGCCGCGCGGCCGTTCAGAGGCGACCAGCTCGATGTCCTTGCCCGCCGGGTCCGGGCGTTCGGCCCGCACCGTCAGGACATTCCGTTCAACATCCAGGTCCACCGAGTCCACCGAAACACCGGGCAAATCGAAGGCCACGACGAATTCCTGGTCCTCGCGCCATGCATCCATCGGCATCGCCGCCGGGCGTGCAGCCGTGCCGAGGACCTGCTGGGCCAGCCTGTCCAGCTCGCGGAACGGATCGGTTCGCATCAACATGGCTTCCCTCCTCGTAAGAGATGGTCCAACACAGTTTCCGTATCAGCCGATCTGTAGTGGCTGATATAGATTTTTTAACACTGGAGGAGTAAGTCTGCAAGAGTTTGCGGCAGCGGATTCCGGTGGTTTTCCGGCCCTTGCCCAGGCACGGAAAAGGGGCCTTCCACCTGCGCATACGCAGCCGGCGGAAGCCCCCTTCCAAGGTTTGCGGTCAGTCCCTGGTGGGGTCCGGACGGAGCGGAGCGGGGCCCGGGTCCGGGACGGGCAGCGGCCCCGGTGACGGTGGTGCGGGGAACGGGTTCGGGGACGGCGGGCCGGGCGGGCGCGGCTGGGTGGGGTCCGGGGACGTGGGCTCCGGGCCAGGTTCGGGCGGAAACGGCTCTGGTTCGTGCACTGGCGGGATGGTCATGGAACTTCCCCTCTCACACTGGGCGGATCATACTGGCAAATCACGCATTGGGCGGACCTGCCTTGAACTGACCAGACTACGCTTGCCATCCCCCCGCAAACCACCCTCCCCCTCCCCCGGGTTGCTCCATCAGTTGTGGGTTCCTAAACACCGGTTTTGGGAGCCATAAGTGATGGAGCATCACGACGGCGGGTGGTTGCCACCGTGTGCAGCCTTCAGTCCGCGGCACCCACCAGCCGCAGCCACGACCCAAGCTCGCCAGGGTCGGCCTCACCGCAGCGGTAGCCGACGTACCCGTCCGGGCGGACCGCCACCACGCCCCGCCCGGGGTGGCTGGTGAGCCGGTGGACGTGGACCAGTGGCGAACCGGGACCCGCAGGGAAAGCGGGCCCGGCACCCAGTGTGCCCGGCGCGGCGTCGCGCTCGAACAACAGGTGGATGCCCGGCACTGCGGTCAGGTCGTGAAGACGGGCCACCCGTCCGCCCACGGAAGCGGGCCCGTCCGGCAGCCGCTCCCCAGGCCTCGGCCATCCGCCGGCCCCGGGCATACGGTCTCGTGATATCGCACTGCCGCGGTAGTTCACGAACGGCTGGGCCAGCAACCTGATGCCCTTGGAAGTGAGCCACCGCTGGCGCAGCAGCAGCGGCAGCACCGGCGCGAAGACGGGCAGGGCGCTCCGGACCAGCCGGGCCACCGGATGCGGCGAGGCTTCGCCGAAGAAGATCACGTGCGTCAGCGCCAGTACGCGCCGGGCCGCCAGCCGCCGCTCCTGCCCGTAGCTGTCCAGCAGTTCCGGAAGCGGCGTACCCGCGGACGAGGCGAAGCCCAGCTTCCAGCCGAGGTTGAGGGCATCCAGGATGCCGTTGTTCATGCCCTGGCCGCCGGCGGGTGAGTGGGCGTGCGCGGAATCACCGGCCAGGAAGACAGGACTGGCGCCGAAGGTGCTGGCAATCCGGTGCTGCAGCGGAATCTGCGCCGACCAGCGCACCTCGCTGACCGCAGCACCCAGGCCGGATCCACCCAGTCCCGATTCCCCCACCAGCCGGGCCACCTCCTCTGCGGAAACGGGCGGACCCAGCTGGCCGAACCGGGCTCCCGGCGCCGGGGCTGCCGGACGGGTTGCCAGCATTCGCCAGGTGGCACCCTCGCCCAGCGCGAACAGGAAGACCAGCCCGGCGGCGCCGACGGCCACGTGCAGCAACCCCTCGTCGAGGGAGCCATCAAGTTCAAGGTCGGCCATGACCGCTTCCACTCCGTACGGGCCCCCGCGCCACTGCGCACCGGTCAGGCCCCGGACAGTGCTGGACTGCCCGTCGCAGCCGGCCAGGAACCGGGACACGTGGTGCTCCGCCAGGTTGCGCCCCAGGCCGCCGGCGGGATGCAGCTCCGCGCGCACCAGGCTTTGCGTGGACGCCAGGGCTGGCTCCCGCTCGAACCCGTGGAACTCCACGCCCCAGTCCACGTGGATCCCCCGGGCCTGAAGCGCCAGGCAGAGGACGTCCTCGACGTCGGCCTGCCGGACCAGGGTGAGGTGTGGGAAGGCCGTGTCCGGGAGGTCCGCGTGGCCCAGCCGGGCTTCGACAACGTGCCGGCCCAGGTGGATGCGTGCCTCGGGAGTGGTGTCGGCGCGGTTGAGCAGCTCATCGGTCACCCCCAGCGGGCGCAGGCCCTCGAGCGCCCTGGCGTGCAGCATCATGGCGCGGGACGGACGCGCCCTGTTCGCGCGCCGGTCCACCACCCGCACTGTTGCGCCGTGGGCGTGGGCCTGGAGGGCAGTGGTGAGTCCGGCGGGACCAGCGCCCACCACCAGGACGTCGCTGTCCGCCGTCGTACCTTGACCGGGTGGCATGGGCGGCGGATGTTAGTTGGGGTTGAGGAGCCGCCACCAGGCGTGGTCCGCCTGGGCAGCGGCCGGCATCGCGGCGGGATTGGCGAGCACCTCGTCGCGGCGCAGTCCGGGAAGCACCTTGTAGCTGATGGACCCGGGGACGCTGACCAGTTCCAGGACGCGCCACAGGGCTGCGGCGTACTTGCGGGCGCGTTCGGGACCGTCCCATTCATACAGCCCGCGGTAGGCGCCGAAGGTGTCGTGGGCGCACCAAAGCTTGGAGACAAACCCCGGGAACCCCACAAAGAGCGGGGTGTTCAGCAGGCTCTCCGCCTCGAACAGGCGGTGCGCCCTGCCGCGGACCAGCCGGAGGGTGAAGGCCACCACCAGGACGCAGGGCTCGGCGGGCCGGCGGTCGACGGCGGTCTCCCGGTAGACCCGCGCGGTGCTTCCGTCGGCGAACCGCAGCATCCTGCCAACATTGTGTTTCGGAAGATGGACCTGCCGGCGGACCAGCATGGCACAGGACGCCGCCACGCAGCGGGCCACCGCCAGCCATGCCTGGGCCCGGGGAGCGGGTCCGGATTCCACGGTCATGGTGCCTCCTGTCCTCGCAACGCCCTTCCAGCCTGCCGGGCCGCGGGGCAGGCACCCAGAGTCTTTCGCCCCTTTCGGCTCCCCCGGTAGCGAACGCCCTGCGGGGTTGCCGGAGGGGGTCTATATATTGAATCCATGACCTCCACTTCCCTGCAGGATTCCACCGGTACTGCGATCCCGGCGCCCCCGGTTGCCAAGAAGATCCCCACCGAGCGCACCCACCACGGGGAGACGTTCGTGGACAACTACGAGTGGCTGCGGGACAAGGAGTCGCCGGAGGTAGTGGAGCATCTCCGGGCCGAAAACGCCTACCAGGAAGCCGTCACGGCGCACCAGGAACCGCTCCGCGAGGCCATCTTCCAGGAGATCAAGGGCCGCACCCAGGAAACCGACCTGTCCGTCCCGCACCGCAAGGACGGCTGGTGGTACTTCAGCCGTTCCGCGGAGGGCAAGGAGTACGGCATCCACTGCCGGGTGAAGGCGCAGGACACCGGAGGCAAAGTGGCCGACTGGACTCCGCCGGCAGTGGAGGCAGGGGTAGGGATTCCCGGCGAAGAGATCCTCCTCGATGGCAACGTGGAGGCCGAGGGCAAGCCGTTCTTCTCCGTGGGCGGTACCGCCGTCACCATTGACGGCAACCTGTACGCCTACGCGGTGGACAACTCCGGCGATGAGCGGTTCACCTTACGGATCAAGGACCTCCGCACCGGCGAACTGCTGCCGGATGTCATCGAGAACATCTTCTACGGGGTTGCCTTCTCCCCGGACGGCACCCGCCTGTTCTACACCGTGGTGGACGAGTCCTGGCGCCCCTACCAGGTGAAGGCGCACGTCCTGGGCACCCCGGTGTCCGACGACGTGGTGGTGTACCAGGAGGACGACGCCGCCATGTGGCTGGGCTTCGAGCTGTCCGCGGACCGCCGCTACCTGGTGCTGGGCATCGGCTGCTCGGAGTACAGCGAAACCCGGCTGCTGCGTTTCGACGATCCCACTGCCGCCGTCACCACTGTCATTTCGCGCAACGAACGCGTCCTGTACGAGGCCGAGCCCTTCCTGCTCGACGGGCAGGAAAAGATCCTGCTCACGCACAACCGCGGCGCCATCAACTCCATGGTCTCCCTGGCTGACCCCGCCGAGCTGGAAAAGCCGCTGGCCGAACAGACCTGGCAGACCGTCATCGGGCATTCCGATGACGTCCGCGTCAACGGCGCGGGCGTCACCGCCACGCACCTGATCGTGTCTATCCGCAAGGACACCATCGAACGCGTCCAGGTGATGGGGCTGCCCGGCCTGGGCACCCCCGCCCAGCAGGCACCGGTGGAACCGGCCTTCGACGAGGAGCTCTACACTGCGGGCGTCGGCGGCTCGGACTACGAAGCCCCCGTGATCCGGCTGGGCTACACGTCCTACTTCACGCCGTCGCGCATCTACGACTTCGTGCTTCCCACGCCGGAGCAGCCGGCCGGCGAGCTGCTGCTGCGCAAGGAAAGCCCGGTGCTGGGTGGTTACGACGGCAGCGACTACGTGGCCACCCGGGAGTGGGCCACTGCCGGCGACGGCACGCGGATCCCGCTGTCGGTGCTGCGGCACAAGTCCGTCAAGCAGGATTCGACGGCGGCGGGCCTGGTGTACGGGTACGGCTCCTACGAGATGAGCATGGATCCAGGCTTCGGCATCGCACGGCTGTCGCTGCTGGACCGCGGCGTGGTGTTCGTGATCGCCCACATCCGCGGCGGCGGGGAACTGGGCCGGCACTGGTACGAGGACGGCAAGAAGCTCACCAAGAAGAACACCTTCACCGACTTCGTGGACGCCACCGACTGGCTGGCAAACTCCGGCTGGGTGGACCCTGCACGGATCGCGGCGCTGGGCGGCTCGGCCGGCGGCCTGCTGATGGGCGCCATCGCCAACATGGCGCCGGAGAAGTATGCGGCGATCGTGGCGCAGGTGCCGTTCGTGGATCCGCTCACCAGCATCCTGGATCCCGACCTGCCGCTGTCCGCGCTGGAGTGGGAGGAATGGGGCAACCCCATCACGGATCCGCAGGCCTACGCCTACATGAAGTCCTACTCGCCCTACGAGAACGTGCGGGAGGTGGCCTATCCCAGGATCGCCGCCGTGACGTCCTTCAACGACACCCGCGTCCTTTACGTCGAGCCGGCCAAATGGGTGCAGGAGCTGCGGAACAAGACCACGGGGTCCCAGCCGGTTGTCATGAAGATCGAGATGGATGGCGGCCACGGCGGCGCGTCCGGCCGCTATGTGCAGTGGCGTGAGCGGGCCTGGGACTACGCGTTCATCGCCGATGCCCTGGGTGCCACCGAGCTGATTCCCGGGGCCGGCCCCAGGTAGGCCCGGGCTGAGCCAGGCGGAGGCTTCCGGCCGCCGTCGAACGCTGGCCGCTGCCGGGTGATCAGGGCTGCGGGTGTTCGGCCATCCATTCCGCCAGGGTTTCGAGGTTGGCCCGGACAGTCCGGCCCTGGGCCCTCTCCACCAGCGGGTCGGCCAGCTTGCCGAAGATGCCCCCGAGGCCGGACGCGGCATCGATCCGCTGGGTGACGCGCGTCCCGCCGTCGGCAGGCTCCAGGGTGAACGTCACCGTGAAGTCCAGCTTCCCTTCCACCGATTTGGACACCATGCGCCGGGGCGGATCAAACTCCTTGACCTCAACGGTCCAGTCGAAGTGCCGTCCCATGACTTTGCTGGTTCCCCGGCCGTGGGTGCCCACTCCCACGGGCCCTTCGCCGACCCGTTCCGACGAGGTCACCGAGGAATCGTAGACAGCGACATTGTCGAAGTTCGACAGGAAATCGAAGACCTCCTGCGGTGGCCGGGCAATGACGACCCTTTCTTCTACAACAGGCACAGCATTCTCCTTTGAGGGCACCTGATGCCGGCCGGGCGTGGCCGGCAGGGACAGCATGGCCCTGGACGCGGCCGGTGTCAATGCCGCCATCCCGTGGTGCAGGCGGCCGGGCCCGGGGTTCGGACACGTAGCTGCCAAAACAACGTAATCATGCTTACGATTGGCTCCGGGGACGCCCGCCGGGGCGGCAGCCGGGCCGCAGAGCGGCACAGACCCACCGCATCACCCAGCCAAGGAGTGCAGATGTCGCTGAGCAAGGGAACGCATGTGGAGTGGAACACTTCACAGGGCAAGACGCACGGCAGGATTGTCGAAAAGAAAACCAGCGACTTCGAGCTCGACGGCAACACGCACCGCGCCAGCGAGGATGAGCCGCAGTACGTGGTCGAATCGGACAAGACGGGCGCCCGGGCAGCGCACAAGGCATCTGCGCTGACCGAGAAGAAGTAGTCCCGTGGCTGCCCAGCACGAGGTAGTGATCATCGGCGGCGGCAATGCCGGCATCTCCCTGGCGGCGCGGCTGCAGCGCTACGGCGTCAAGGACGTGGCCGTGATCGAACCCCGGGACCACCACCTCTACCAGCCACTCTTCTCGCACATTGCCGGCGGCCGGGCGCAGGCCCAGGAGGCCATCCGGCCGCAGCAATCCGTCATCCCCCAGGGCGTCACCTGGATCCGGGATGCCGCCGTCGGGGTGGACGCGATGGCCAACACCGTCAGCCTGGAATCAGGGGCCCGGGTGGCTTACGGGCAACTGGTGGTGTGCCCGGGACTGCAGTATGACTGGGACGCGGTGCCGGGGCTGGCCGAGGCCGTGCATTCGCCGCACGGCGCATCCCATTACGAGTTCGACCTTGCTCCCAAGGCTTGGACGCTGCTCAGCGCCATGACCTCCGGGACAGCTGTCTTCACCATGCCGGCGGGGCCCATCAAATGCGGCGGCGCCGCCCAGAAACCCATGTACCTGGCCTGCGACTACTGGCGGGAACAGGGGGTCCTGGACAAGATCAGGGTGGTGATGGTGCAGCCCTACCCCACCGTGTTCGGGGTACCGGAGGTGGACCGGGAACTGGACCGCAAGATCGCCGAGTACGGGATCGAGCTGCGGACCAACAGTGAGCTGGTGGCGGTAAGCCCGGCCGGCCGGCGCGCCACCATCCGGGACCACGCCGCGCACACCACGGAGGACCTGACGTACGACGTCCTCAACGCCGTCCCGCCGCAGTCGGCCCCGGACTGGCTCAAGGCCACGGACCTGCCGGCTCCCGGGGACGCGGGCGGCTTCGTGGAGGTGGACCGGCAGACGCTGCGGCATCTCCGGTACCCCAACGTATGGTCCCTGGGCGACGCCGCGGGTACCACCAATTCCAAGTCCGGCGGGGCGCTGCGCAAGCAGACCAAGGTGCTGGCGAAGAACCTGGTGGCGGCCCGCAAGGGCAAACCGCTGCGTGCCAGGTACAACGGCTACTCGGTGTGCCCGTTCACCGTGTCACGGGACACCGTGGTGTTCGCCGAATTCGATGACCGCTACCGGCCCATGCCCACCATCCCGCGGGTACCCACCTGGAACGAAAGCAAGCTGTCCTGGGTGGTGGACCGGGACCTGTTCCCCAAGATCTACTGGAACCTGATCCTCAAGGGCCGGGCGTAGGGGCTAGCTGCGTGAACCGATCCGCCACTCATCGGCAAGGATGGCGTAGACCAGTTCGGTGGCCCACTGTCCCTTGTAGTGCCATTTGTCGATGTGCCGCGCCTCCAGCCGCATGCCCAGCCGGTCGCACAGCGACGCGGACGCGCCGTTGAGCTCGTCGAGCCGGGCCTCGATCCGGTGCAGGCCCAGTTCCTCGAAGCCCAGCCGCAGCAGCGCATTGGCCGCCTCGGTGCCGTAGCCCCTGCCGCGGGCCGCGGGCGCCAGCGTCCATCCCACTTCGGCCTGCCCCCGGCCCGGGAGCCATTTGAGCACCACCTCGCCCAGCAGGCCCGGCGCGTCAGCTGCCTCGATGGCTAGCGCAACCCAGTCGCCTTCCTTTTCGAAGACAAAGTTGGCGTACCGGCCCACCCGCTCCATGGATTGGGTGAACGTCTTGGCGGGGCCGGGGAGGAACCGGGCGGTCTCCGGCAGCGAGTGGTAGGCGTGGAAGGCGTCCAGGTCGCCGCCATCGAACCGGCGCAGGACAAGGCGCCCGGTGCGGATGGGCAGGTGGATCTCCGGCATGGTGGCGGCTAGCTGCCGGAACCTACGACGGCGGCAGTCGCCTCCGCGATGGCACGCTCCTCGTCAGTGGGAACCACCAGGACGGGGATCGCGGAGGACGGCGTGGAAATGACGCGCGGTTCCTTGGACCGGCGGGCGTTCAGGCCGGCGTCGAGCTCGATTCCCAAGGCGCCCAGCCGGTCCGCCACGTGTGCCCGGAACTGCTGCGAGTTCTCGCCGATCCCGGCGGTGAATACCAGTGCCTTGGCGCCGCCGACGGCAACGTGGTAGCCGCCGATGTACTTGGCCAGCCGGTAGGACGCCACCGCGAGTGCCATCCTGGCCTTCTCATCGCCGGACTCGGAGGCCTCCACCACGGAGCGCATGTCATTATTGCCGGCCAGGCCCTTCAGCCCCGATTCCCGGTTCAGCATGGTGTCGATGTCCTCCGGCGACCACCCGGCCCGGCCCAGGAACACCAGGATGGAGGGGTCCAGGTCGCCGGAGCGGGTGCCCATCACCAGGCCCTCGAGCGGAGTGAAGCCCATGGAGGTGTCCACAGAGCGTCCGCCGCGGATGGCCGTCACCGAGGCGCCGTTGCCCAGGTGGGCGATGACGCCGTCGAACTCCTCGATGGGAAGGTCCAGCAGCACCGCCGACCGGCGCGCGACGTACTCGTGCGAGGTGCCGTGGAAGCCGTACCGGCGGATGCCGTGGTTGGTGTAGAGCTCGTCCGGGACGGCGTAGCGCCAGGCGTGCTCGGGCAGGGTGCGGTGGAAGGCGGTGTCGAACACAGCCACCTGCGGCATCTTGGGCCATTTCTTGGTGATGGCCCTGATGCCCAGCACGTTGGCCGGATTGTGCAGCGGCGCCAGCGGGTTGAGCCGCTCGATGGCGCGGGTGATCTCGTTGTCCACCAGGACGGGTTCAGCAAACCGCTCGCCGCCGTGGACCACGCGGTGGCCCACCGCCGCCAGCTCGAGGCCGCCCAGTTCGCGGTGGATGGCGGCGTCCACCTGTTCCAGCGCCTCCGCATGGTCCCGCGGGCCCTCAATCTCGCCGTCCCCGCCGCCGCCGTTGCCCATGCCGATCTTCTCGATCAGTCCCTCGGTGAGCACCGTCCCGGCGGCCACGTCCCGGACCTGGTACTTCAACGACGACGAACCGGAGTTGATGACGAGCACGAGCATGCGGGGCCTCCTCAGCCTGGCGTCTGCAGTTCAACCCCACTATATGTGGCGCGGCTAACGGTCAGTCAGCAGCAGCGTGTTGCCGTCCGGGTCCTCCGCGGTGAAGAAGCGGCAGACGTCCGGGGAACCCCCAACGGGACCCACCGGGACACCGTCTTCCGCAAGCCTTGCGCGCGTTCCCTCCAGGTCATCGACCAGGAAGTTGCAGGTTGCCCACGCCAGGCCGGGCTCGGCCTTGATGCCGCTGTCCGGGCCCATCAGGGTCACCGATGCCTTTCCTTCCCCGTTCAGCACGGCGGAAAAGGTGTTGGCCTCTGCGATAGTGAGGCCCAGCGTGCGGCTGTACCAACCGGCCGCTGATTCGGGGTTCCGGACGGGGATGAACGCTGTGGAGATGGCTGTACCAGGCATGACTGCGATGCTAGCGCTACTTCGCCGAACGTCCCTGGACCAGCGTGAAATCCTCGTCTTCACCATGTCGGACGGGAAGATCAGGGAAGCCTTGGAATTTGCCGAGGACAGCACTTAGCTGGCGTGCTTTTGGTCCCGACCTGCGGCGCTGATAACGCTTTCGTCGCAGGGTTTCGGAAGGCTTGCCAAAAATATCATCAGCATGCTTACTATAGATGCAGCCGATCGGAAACGGCTGCGAACGGAAACTCGAGAAGGGTGCGCTCAGCGAACGGGGCGCACCGTTTTCGTGACCGCGGGGTTCCTTGCGGAGTGGCGCAGCCTGTGCATAGAGTCGGCAAACAAGGCTGGACCACGCCGAGAGGACAATTCCATGACGAACGAGCCCAATTCGATCGACGAGAACGACCCCACCAACACGGGATCCAGCAGCACCGCCCCGCTCGACGCCCAACCCGATTCCGGAAGCAAGAGCGATCCCACCGGGGTGGAGGGCGCCAACCCGGCACTGGACGACACGGGCAACCTCAAGGCTGCCGAAACCGGGGAAGCACCGGAGGCTCCCGAAGACCGGGAAGGACTGGACCTCACGCCGCAGGGCCTCTCCGACGAGCCGGCCAAGCAGGAAGACCCGGACAGCGTGGCCAAGCCGGACAACAGCTGACAGCACCACACGCAAAAGGACGACGCCGGCACCCACCAGGGTGCCGGCGTCGTCCTTTGCCACTAACGGGCCAGGCCTGCGCCCTGCCCTAGCTCCTGGCCCTGCTTCGCCAGGTAGTCGAAAAGCTGGCGGAGGCCAAACGTCCAGGCCGGGAGTTCCTCGCACGGGCCCACCCGGTTGACCAGGGCACCGAGGTGGCGGCTGCGGATGGTGACGGTGTCGCCGTGCTTGTGGGTGAAGCCCTGGCCCGGTTCGTCCCGGTCCTGCGTGGGCGCAAAGAGGGTCCCCGTGAACAGCGCGAAGCCGTCCGGATACTGGTGGTGCTTCCCGTAGGTGGCGGCCACGAGTTCCTCGAAGGGCCTGCTGATCCGGGACACACTGTTCCGCCCCTCCAGCAGGTACCCCTCCGGGCCGTCCACGCGGAGCAGGATCTCCTCATCGCGCAGCGTGTCCAGGGTGAAATTCCGGTCGAACAGCCGGATGAACGGCCCCAGGGCGCTGGAGGCGTTGTTGTCCTTTGCCTTGCCCAGCAGCAGGGCGCTCCTGCCTTCCACATCGCGCAGGTTCACGTCGTTACCCAGCGTCGCGCCCACCACGCGCCCGCCGGACGTGGCAATGAGCACCAGCTCCGGCTCCGGGTTGTTCCAGGACGAAAACGACGGGATGCCGATCTCCGCCCCCAGTCCCACTGATGACAGGACCGGCGCCTTGGTGAAGACCTCCGGGTCCGGACCGATCCCCACCTCCAGGTACTGCGACCACAGCCCTTCGGCAATGAGGACCCGCTTGGCTTCGGCCGCCTCCGCCGATCCGGGCCGCAGGTCGGCCAGGCTTCCGCCCAGGGCCCGGCCCACCAGCTCACGCACTTCAGCAGCACGTGCGGCGTCGCCCGCGCAGCGTTCCTCGATGACCCGTTCGATCATGCTGTCCACGAACGTGACGCCGCAGGCCTTGATGACCTGGAGGTCGATGGGTGCCAGGAGCCTGGTTTCTGTGGCGTCCACCGTCCTGCCGTCCCCGGCCAGGGAGGCATTGACGACGTCGGCCGTCGCCCAGCGGGGGTCGGCCAGGTTTGGGTCCTGCAGGGCCGCGCGGACGGCGGCGGCGGGGTCCGGCAGTTCGAGCAGGCCGGAGACCGTGGTGGCCAGGCGGTGCAGGTCGAAGACGGTCCCTCCGCTGACGGCCACCACGCGCGGACCGCCCGTTTCACCATCCCAGACCCGGCCGATGAGCAGCGCGGCGTCGGCGTCCTCGGGTAGCACGGAACGGACTGCCGCCGGTGTCGGACTCACTGGTACACCCCCGTCCCGGCCCCGTCACGGGAGGCGTCCGGCGCAGGGTGCCGCCAGACGCCGTCGACCCTTTGCGGGACCTGCCACGGATTGCTGTCCTGCAGGGGTTCGGGCAGCCGCGTTGCGGGGAACGACTGGTACGCCACCGGGCGGAGGAAGCGGCGGATGGCCGCCGTCCCCACGGAGGTGGTGTTCGAGGTGGTGGCCGGGTAGGGGCCGCCGTGGTGCTGGGCGTAACTGACCGTCACACCGGTGGGCCAGCCGTTCCAGAGGACCCTCCCGCTGAGGTCCGCCAGCCGGGCAGCGAGTTCGGAGACGTCGTCGTCCTCTTCTGCCTGCAGCGTGGTGGTCAGCTGCCCTTCGAGCAGCGCCGCCAGCTCCGGCAGCTCCGCCTGGTCCTGGTACTCCACCACCAAGCTGGCGGGGCCGAACATTTCCTGCCGCAGCAGGCCGGGGTTCTTTCGGACCTCCTCCGCCGTGGTGCGCAGGAGCGTGGGCGCGGGGTGCTCCGCAAAGTCCCCTTCCAGCAGGACTTCCACTCCCCCGCTGTCCCGGAGCGTGGTGACGGCGTCGGTGTAGCCGGCGTGCAGGCGGTCGCTGAGGAGCCGGGCGGGACTGAATCCTGCCAGCGCCTCCCCCAGCTGGTTGCGGAGCGCCTCCGTGTCCCCGGCGGGGACGAACAGCAGCCCGGGCTTGGTGCAGAACTGGCCCATGCCCAGGGTGAAGGAACCGGCATAGCCCTTGATGGTCTCCGCCCGCCGGGCTGACCACGCGCCGGGCGCCACGAAGACGGCATTGATCCCGCCCAGTTCGCCGAAGAACGGGATGGGTTCGGGGCGTGCCGCAATCCGGTTGAGCAGCGCACGGCCGCCGGCGGTGGAGCCGGTGAACCCGATGGCTTTGACCAGGGGATGGTCAACAAGGGCCTCCCCCGCCTGCCGGCCGGTCACCATCGAGAAGAGGCCATGCGGCGCCCCGGCCTTCTCCAGGGCCTCGGTCACCACCTGGGCGGTACGGGCCGCAAGTTCGCGGTGGGCGTCATGGGCCTTGTGCACCACGGAGCAGCCCGCCGCCAGGGCCGAGGCACTGTCCCCGCCCATCACGCTGAACGCGAAGGGGAAATTGGAGGCACCAAATACCCCCACCACGCCGAGGGGCACGTTGTACCGCCGGAGGTCCGGCCGCGGCCCCATGCCCCAGGCCGGGTCGTCGTGGTCGATGGTGGCATCGAAGTGCTCGCCGCGGCGGATCTCGTCCGCTAACAGCCGCAGCTGGAAAACGGTGCGCTTGAGCTCGCCCTCCAGCCGCGGGGTGCCCAAATGGGTCTCCCGGACGGCCGTTTCCACCAGCCCGGAAGCATCCTGCTCCAGCCCGGCGGCGATGGCTTCGAGCCAACCCGCGCGGGTGTTGGGGTCCACGGTCCGGCCCTTTTCAAAGGCGGATGCTGCGGCCTCGACGGCGGCGTTCACTCCTGCGCTCATTGGACCGCTCCGGCAGGGGCCAGGGCTGCTCCGGTGACGGCGGCGCGGTCGCCCACTTCCTGCCATCCGGCGCCGTTGGGGAATTCCCAGCGGGTGCGGGAGGCACTGAGCATCTCCGCGCCGGTGCCGGGCAGTTCCGGTGCGGCATAGCGGCCGTCGACGATCCTGACGGGTTCCGCGAAGTGCTCGTGCAGGTGGTCCACGAATTCGATCATGCGGTTTTCCTGGCTGCGGCCCACCACGGCGTAGTCGAAGAAGGAGAAGTGCTGGACCAGCTCGCACAGGCCCACGCCGCCGGCGTGCGGGCAGACGGGCACCCCGAATTTGGCGGCCAGCAGCAGGATGGCGATGTTCTCGTTGACGCCGGCCACGCGGGTTGAGTCGAGCTGGAGCACGTCGATGGCGCCGGCCTGGAGCAGCTGCTTGAAGACGATGCGGCTCTGCACTGCTTCCCCGGTGGCCACCCGGACCGGTGCAACGCCCCTGCGGATCTCGGCGTGGCCCAGGACGTCGTCGGTGCTGGTGGGTTCCTCGATCCAGTAGGGGCTGAATTCTGCCAGCTGATTGACCCACTCGACCGCTTCGGACACCTCCCACCGCTGGTTGGCATCAATAGCAATGGGCAGGCCGCCTACGGCTTCGCGGGCCAAGGCCATGCGCCGGCGGTCGTCATTGATGTCCCCGCCCACCTTGAGCTTGATCATGGAGAACCCGTCGGCTGCGGCCTCCTTGCTGAGCCGGACCAGTTTCTCGTCGCTGTAGCCCAGCCACCCCGGAGAGGTGGTGTAGGCGGGGAAGCCGTCGGCCTTGAGTTCGGCGATGCGCTGTTCCTTGCCGTCCTGGCCGGCACGGAGGATCTCCAGTGCCTCCTCCGGGCTGAGGGCATCACGGATATGGGTAAAGTCCACCACGCTGACCAGTTCCTCGGGTGTCATCTCACTGAGGAGGAGCCAGAGGGGCTTGTTTTCCCGGCGGGCACGGATGTCCCACAGGGCGCTGACCAGGGCGCCGCAGGCCATCTGCGTCACGCCCTTTTCCGGGCCCAGCCAACGGAGCTGGGAGTCATGGATGAGGAGCCTGGAGGCCGCCCCCAGGTCACCGATGAGCTCGTCGATCTCGCGGCCCACCAGCAGGCGGGCGTAGGCGTCGATGGCTGCAGTCAGGATTTCGTTGCCGCGGCCGCAGCTGAAAACGAAGCCGTGGCCCTCGTCGCCCGCATCGGTGCGGATCACCACATAGGCGGCCGAGTAATCAGGGTCTACGTTGACCGCGTCTGAACCGTCGAGCTCAAGGGACGTGGGGAAGCGGACGTCCTGGGTGTTGATGGACGTGATGGAAGGCATGGATCTCAACTTTCGGAGCGGAACTGGAGAAGGGAAAGATTCGATTCCTATACGAATTTCTAGAATCATATAGGAGACGTGATCCACGTCAACCCATGACCGCCGGCCCGCCCCGCAAACGCAGCAGCCCCGGCCGTTCAGGGCCGGGGCTGTTCGTCGAGAGCTAGGTGATGATGTGCGTGCGCGGCGGTCCACTGTCCTCCAGCGGGGCGAGCTCAACCTCAAAGGCCTGCGCAAAGCGGTCAAAGGAATTGCGGATATGCGTCGTCATGGCCGCCTCCGCCCCCTCCGGATCGCACGCCTCGATAGCCTCCCTCACCGCCGTATGCTCAGCCACCGTAATGGCCCCGTCCACATCCGCCGGGTACAGCCGGAAGGTGTGCAGGTGGCAGTGGGTCTGGGCAAAGGCATGCCGGACCACGGGGTTTCCGGAGGCGGCAAGGATGGTGTCGTGGAAACGGGTGTCATGGGCCACCAGGTCCTGCCGGAGGTCCTTGCTCCGCTTCATGGCGCTCCGGAAGCTGCCCAGTTCCTTCTCCAGGGCGCCGGCCGGATTGGCGAGGCGGTCAACAGCGGCCGCGCGGGCCGCCCACGGTTCCACCAGGAGCCGGAATTCAAACAGCGAGCGGAGTTCCGGCAGGTCCAGCAGCGGGGTGGTGCTGTATCCCCGGCCGGGGTTGTAGACCACCAGGTTGTCGCCTTCGAGCCGCTGCAGCACCTCGCGGACGGGAGTCTGGGACACCCCCAGGCTGCGGGCGACGGCGTCAATGTTGATCCGGGTGCCGGGCGCTATCTCGCCTTCCAGGATTGAGGCACGCATCGCCGAATAGACGTCGGGCACGGCGGCCTTGCCGCGGGAGGTTTCGGACGGTTGACGTGGGGGCACGCGGTTACCTCTTGCACTGGTTTGGACTTGCTGCGGAGCGTGGACATGGCCTTTTGGGCCGGGAGTCGCTTGGGGGAATCATAAGCCACACCCCGCCACAGGCTTCATGGAAGGGCTTTTTTGGAAGGGCACTTGATCCCGGTCACACTTTCTATATGATTAACCCGATTCCTATACGATTTTGGCGCTGAGATCTTCCGCGTCTCCCCCTCCCGCCCGTGCGCCCCGCACCCGAAGCCATGTATAAGTCGAAGGAGACCGCATGACTACGCTCGGAAGTAAGACCTCCATTACCAATCCATCCCGGCAGCCCCGCCTCATGACCCGCAAGCGCTGGGTCATCATCTGGCTTGCCTTCATCGGCCTCAGCATCAACTACCTCGACCGGTCCAGCCTCAGCGTCGCCCTGCCCTTCATGGGCAAGGACTTCGAGCTCAGCGCCACCCAGCAGGGGCTGATCTTCGCTGCCTTCTTCTGGGCCTACGACTTCTTCCAGCTCGCCGCCGGCTGGTACGTGGACAAGGTGGGCCCCCGCCGCTCCTTCTCCCTGGCCGCACTGTGGTGGTCCGTCTTCACCATGGTGACGGCGGCAGCCTCCAGCTTCTGGTCCCTGTTCGCCGCACGGTTCCTCCTGGGCATCGGCGAAAGCCCCGCACCCAGCACCGCCGCCAAGGTGGTGGCCACCTGGTTCCCCGTCCGGGAACGCGCCTTCGCCACCAGCATCTGGGACTCCGGATCACGGGTCGGGGCCGTCATCGCACTGCCCATCGTTACCCTGATTGTCGCCTTCACCTCCTGGCACGCGGTCTTCATCATCATCGGCATCCTTGGAATTATCTGGGCCGCCGTCTGGTGGAAGTACTACCGCAGCCCGGAGGAGCACACCGGCGCGAACGCGGCAGAGATCAGCTACATCCAGGAAGGCGGCGCCCGCGGCGCGGCCAGTGATGACGAAAGCGCAGCCAAGCTGCCCTGGCGTTCGCTCTTCAAGTACCGCACCATCCTCAGCATGATGTTCGGCTTCTTCTGCCTGAACAGCGCCATCTACTTCTTCATCACGTTCTTCCCCAGCTACCTGGTCAAGGAACGCGGCTTCGACCTCCTCAAGCTCGGCTTCTTCGGCGCCATCCCCGGCATCTGCGCGGTCCTGTTCGGCTGGCTCGGCGGATACCTGGCCGACCGTGCCGTCCGTGCAGGATCACCGGTCAGCAAGGTCCGCAAGACAGCCATCGCCGGAGGCCTGGCCGGCGGCTCGGTCATCATGTTCGCCGCCTTGGTTCCGGAAGCCTGGATGGCCCTGGCCCTGCTGTCCGTCGCCTACTCCAGCCTCACGGTGGCCGCGACCGGCATCTGGTCGCTGCCGGCCGACGTCGCCCCCAGCTCCCGCCACGTCGGCTCGATCGGCGGCCTCCAGAACTTCGCTTCGAACCTGGCCGGCATCTTCACGCCCATCCTGATCGGCGTGCTGGTGGACCAGACCGGATCCTTCGTGGCACCGCTGGCCGTGATTGGCGCAATCTCCCTTATCGGCGCGGCCAACTACCTGTTCGTCATCGGCAAGATCGAGCCGCTGAAGGTCAAGGCAGCCGCCTAGGGATCCACTTCCCAGCCCACTAAATGGACGACGCCGGCACCCGCCAAGGTGCCGGCGTCGTCCTATTTGCCTGGTCTCCTATGAGGCCGGTGCCTCCGCCGTGGCTTTCGCCTGCGCTGGGGCCTGTGTTTGCGCTGGGGACTGGGCCTGGATGGCCGTGATGGCCACCGTGTTCACGATGTCCTCAACTGTGCAGCCGCGGGAGAGGTCGTTGACCGGTTTCCTCAGCCCCTGCAGGACCGGCCCCACCGCCACGGCCCCGGAGCTCTGCTGCACGGCCTTGTACGTGTTGTTGCCGGTGTTCAGGTCCGGGAAGATGAACACCGTGGCTTGGCCGGCCACGGAGGAACCCGGCATCTTGGACGCGGCGATGGAGGCGTCCACGGCGGCGTCGTACTGGATGGGCCCTTCCACGGCGAGGTCCGGGCGGCGCTCGCGCACCAGTTCGGTGGCCTGCCGCACCTCGTCCACGGCCTCGCCCGCGCCGGAGCCGCCGGTGGAGTAGGACAGCATGGCCACCCGCGGTTCCACCCCAAATTGGGCGGCGGTCTCCGCCGAGGCCAGGGCGATGTCCGCCAGCTGCTCCACGTTCGGGTCCGGATTGACGGCGCAGTCGCCGTAAACCAGCACCCGGTCCGGCATCAGCATCAGGAACACCGAGGACACGATCTTCACGCCCTCGCGCGTCTTCACGAACTCCAGGGCCGGCCGGATGGTGTGCGCCGTGGTGTGGGCGGCACCGGACACCATCCCGTCCACCACGCCCAGCTGGACCATCATGGTGCCGAAGTAGCTGACGTCCTGCATGATCTCCAGCGCCTTGGGCAGGTCCACGCCCTTGTGCGCCCTCAGCTCCGCGTACTTCTCGGCGAACTTCAGCCGCAGGTCGGAGGTGGCGGGGTCGATGACAGTGATGCCGGACAGGTCGATGCCGTTGGCGGCTGCCAGCTCCCGGACGTCGGACTCCGGGCCCAGGAGCGTCAGGTCGCAGACGTCGCGGCGGTGCAGGATCTCGGCAGCCCGCAGGATCCTTACGTCCGTCCCCTCCGGGAGCACCACGTGGCGGCGCTGGGCCCGGGCCCGCTCGATCAGGTCATGCAGGAACCGCAGCGGCGTCATCCGTTCCGCCCGCGGCAAATGCAGCCGCTCCACCAGCTCGGCCTCGTCCACCCGGCGGGACCAGAGGCCCAGCGCGGAGGCCACCTTGCGCCGGTGCCCCGACCAGATTTCGCTGCGCACCTCTGACACCCGGCGGGCCGTCTGGTAGGTGTCCTCGTCCGCGGCAAAGACAGGGAACGGCGCCTGTGCCAGGAGCGGGTAGATGTTGGCGTCCGGGGCCAGGCCACCGGTGAGGATAAGCGCCGACGCCACCGGAAATTCGGGCGAGAAGGACGAGGCCAGGCACGCCACCATCACGTCCGCCCGGTCCCCCGGCACGATCACCAGGGCACCCTCGTCCAGCACGTTCAGGAAGTTGCCCACGTTCATCGCGGCAACCTTGATGTCCTTGACGTCCCGCTCCATGTCCGGCGTTCCCGCGATCTGGCGGACGCCCAGCGCCGCAGCCACTTCCCCGGTGGTGGGGCGGGCGATCTCCTCCAGCTCCGGCAGGATGTACACCGGGCGGCCGGAAGCGCCGGGTTTCAGGGCAGCCGCGATGGCGTCCAGGTCGCTGGCGCTGGCCCTGTTCACCATGATGGCCAGCAGCGCACACCGTTCGGCGGCCAGTTCCTTGCGGGCAACTTCGACGGCGGCAGCGGTCTCAGGGACGGTCCGCCCCTTGGCGCCCACCACGGCCACAACGGGCGTGGCCAAGTTGTTCGCCAGCCGGGCGTTGAGGTCGAACTCGACGGCGGAGTCCTGGCCCACCAGGTCAGTGCCCTCCACGATCACCACGTCGCAGTGGCGCGCGATGTCGGCGAAAATCTCCACGCACCGGGCATCAATTTCCGCCCGGTTTCCTTCCGCGAGGAGAGTGCGGACCTCGTCGTAGGTCAGGCCGCCGCGGCATCGCTCGTCATCCAGGGCGAACCGGGCCTTCATCAGGGCCACCATGGGGTCATCGGCAGCCGAGGGCCCGTGGACCACCGGTTTGAAGAAGCCGATCCTGTCCGCGTGCCGGTGCAGGGTGTCCGCCAGGCCAAGGGCCACAAGGGACTTGCCCGAGCCGGGGGTGGTTGCGCTGACGTAGATGCCTTTGGCCATGGTCCGCCCTTTGCTGTTCTTGCTGGTGCCGGTACCCCCATCCTTGCACCTCGCGGCGTTCGGGGCGCCTGACCCGGCGTCGACTGCTCCGTAACTGCCGTTTGAGCGCTGAAAACGGCAGTTACGCAGCAATCGATGAAGGGGCGCCCCGGCCGCGCAAAGTGTGTCCCGGCGTCGCGCCTTATCCCGCCTCCCCTTGACACCGGACCCCCTCATGGGATTACCTAATGAACATTCGG
The DNA here is from genome assembly GCF_019977395.1 of Arthrobacter sp. NicSoilC5. NCBI lineage: Bacteria > Bacillati > Actinomycetota > Actinomycetes > Micrococcales > Micrococcaceae > Arthrobacter > Arthrobacter sp. NicSoilC5. The sequence goes on from NZ_AP024660.1 coordinate 2,091,721, forward strand.
TAAATAAAGCTGGAGGCAATGACGCATGGCTGAAACTACACTTTCCGGGGCCACCCACCCCATCCTGGAAAACGACTACGCCTCCGAATGGATGGGGATTGAGGTCCTCGCCCTCAGCGACGGCCACGCCACCATCCGGATGACGCTCCGGCAGGAAATGCTCAACGGCTTCGGCATGGCCCACGGCGGAATGATCTTCGCCTTCGGCGACACCGCCTTCGCCCTGGCGTGCAACCCCATCCACCCTGCACCCGGCGAGGAAGGCACCATCACCGTCGCTTCCGGCGTCGACATCAACTTCCTCAAGCCCGCCTTCCGGGGCCAGGTGCTCACCGCAGTGGCCGACCGCCGCTCCAGCGCCGGCCGCAGCGGCCTGTACGACATCCAGATCTTCGCCGCCGACGCCGCTGCGCCGGCCGCCGAAGGCCAGCCCAGTTCCAGCACCCCGGGCGAGCTCATCGCCGAGTTCCGCGGACGCAGCCGCACCATCCCCAAGAAGTAGGAAAATCATGACCCTGCATGCCCCCGAAACCCCCGCCGCTGCCGTTTCCACCCAGGACACCGCAGCCGGCATCGACCCTGGACTGGACCGCGAGGAAACCATCTCCCGCGACGAGCTCGAAGCCCTCCAGCTCAGCCGGCTGCAACACACCGTGGCCTACGCCTATGAGCGGGTCCCGCTGTACAAGCGCAAGTTCGACGAGGCCGGCATCCACCCCAACGACCTGCGTGAACTCGAGGACCTGGGCAACTTCCCCTTCACCACCAAGGACGACCTGCGGGAGGAATACCCGTTCGGCATGTTCGCGGTGCCGCAGAATGAAGTGGCCCGGATCCACGCCAGCTCCGGCACCACCGGCCGGCCCACCGTCGTCGGCTACACCAAGCAGGACCTGGCCGACTGGGCCAAGCTGGTGGCCCGCAGCTTCCGCGCCTCCGGCATCCGCCCCGGCATGAAGGTCCACAACGCCTACGGCTATGGCCTGTTCACCGGCGGCCTGGGCGCCCACGCCGGCGCGGAAGCCCTGGGCTGCACCGTGATCCCCATGTCTGGCGGCCAGACCGAACGCCAGATCCAGCTGATCCAGGACTTCAAGCCGGACGCCATCCTGGCCACACCCACCTACCTGCTCACCATCGCCGACGCCATGGCGCACATGGGCATCGACCCCGCCTCCACCTCCCTGAAGTTCGCCGTGCTCGGCGCCGAGCCGTGGACCCAGGAGATGCGGCACGAGCTCGAGGTCATGATGAACATCAAGGCGTGCGACATCTACGGCCTGTCCGAGGTCATGGGCCCGGGTGTCGCCGGCGAGTCCGTGGAAACCCAGGACGGCAGCCACATCTGGGAGGACCACTTCCGCCCCGAAATCATCGACGCCTTCAACCCGGTGGCGGGCAAGGAGAACGTCCTGCGCGACGGCGAGCACGGCGAACTGGTCTTCACCTCGCTCACTAAGGAAGCGCTGCCCATCATCCGCTACCGCACCAAGGACCTCACCCGCCTGCTGCCCGGCAGCGCCCGCCCGGCTCACCGCCGGATGGGCCGCATCACCGGCCGCAGCGACGACATGATCATCCTGCGCGGCGTGAACCTGTTCCCGTCCCAGATCGAGGAAATCGCCCTCCGCATCCCCGAGCTGAGCCCGCACTTCCAACTCGAACTGACCCGCCCGGAAGGGCAGCGGATGGACCAGCTGACGGTCCGGATCGAACGGCGCGACGCGGTCACCGTTGAGCAGAGCACGACGGCGGCACGCACCTTGAAGGAGCAGATCAAGATCCACGTGGGTTCTTCGTGCACCGTGAACGTGGTGGAGCCGGGCTCGCTGGAGCGGTCCAACGGCAAACTGCGCCGCATCTACGACATGCGGCCGAAGGCATAACGGAAGATGCCGCCGGGCACAGCCGATGCCGGCCGGGCTGCGGCCCGGCCGGCGCCGGCTCCCGGACCGACCGACCGTTCGTGAGAAACTAGCCACTATGCCCAGCACCACCGATACTTCCAGCCCCGGCTCAGCCAACGGAACAGCAAAGCGCGGCCGCCCCGGCTACGACCAGCAGTCCGTGCTGCGCATCGCCGTCGACGTCTTCAACCGCCATGGCTACGACGCCACCTCGATGGGGATCCTGGCGGACAACCTGGGCATCTCCAAGTCCGCCATCTACCACCACGTGCCGTCCAAGGGCGACCTCCTCAAGCTTGCCCTTGACCACGCCCTGGGCGGCCTTGAGGCCATCCTCGAGCAGCCGGAGGCCACTTCAGGGGCTGCCGACACCCGGCTGGAATTCGTGCTCCGGCAGACGGTGGCCGTGCTGGTGGACCGCCTGCCATTCGTCACCCTGCTGCTGCGACTGCGGGGCAACACGGAAATTGAACGGGACGCCCTGGAACGCCGCCGGACCTTCGACCACAAAGTGGCCGTACTGATTTCCGCCGCGCGCGATGAGGGCTCGCTCCGCCAGGACATCGATCCCCGGACCGTCACCCGTCTCCTGTTCGGCATGATCAACTCGATCGTGGAGTGGTACAAACCGGGCGGCTCCCTCTCCCCGCAGCGGCTTGCGGACGACGTCATCACCATGGCGTTCGACGGCCTCCATGCGGACGTGTAGGGCGCGCATCCACGTGTCCGCGGGCAACTAATAAGCGTGCTTGGTATTTGGCGGGCTCCCCGGCTACGGTGGTAGAAAGCCATCGTCCGCAGGGAGGTCCTGAATGAGCCAGGCCAATGATCCACGGCGTTCATGCCGGCCCCGGACAGTACTCGCGGGCGGACTCCTGACCGCAGCCCTGGCACTTAGCGGCTGCACCGGCTCGCCTGCTCCCCCAACCCCTGGCACCTCCTCCCCAGGCCAGCCATCGCCGTCGGCCCCGGCCTCCGGGACTTCCGCTTCGGCAGCGCCAACCGCCGGCGCAGGCCCGGACTCCGGAACCGCAGCCGGCAACCTGCCCCAGCTCGTGGAAAACCTCTCCCCATCAGTGGTCACCATCTTCACCCAGGGCGGCCTGGGCAGCGGCGTGGTCTACTCCGCCGACGGACTGATCCTCACCAACGAGCACGTGGTCCGGGGCGCAACCACCGTGGAGGTCGGATTTGCCGACGGGCAGCGCGTGGAAGGGACAGTCAAAGCAAGCGACGCCGTGACGGATCTGGCCCTGGTGCAGGCCAAGCGCACCGGCCTGCCGAAACCCACGTACCAAAGCACCCTGCCCAAGGTAGGCGAAGGCGCACTGGTCCTGGGTTCCCCGCTCGGATTCGAGAACACGGCCACCGCAGGCATCATTTCCGGGCTGCACCGTTCCATTCCAGGCTCCGCATCCAACAGCCTCTCCCTGGTGGACCTCATCCAGACGGACGCACCCATCAGCCCCGGCAACTCCGGCGGTGCCGTGATCAACATGCGCGGCGAGGTGATCGGCATCAGCGAGGCGTACATCCCGCCGTCAGCCGGGGCGGTCTCCCTTGGCTTCGCCATCCCGGCCGCCACCGCAGTAGACGTGGCGGAGGAACTGCTGGCCAACGGCACCGCCAAGCACGCCTACCTGGGCCTCACCCCGGGCGAACTGACGGCCCAGATCGCCGCCCAGCTGGGCATCCAGGGAGGATCCGGAGTGGTGGTCCTCGCCGCGGACACGGACGGCCCGGCAGGCAAGGCAGGAATCCGCCCCGGGGACGTCCTGCAGTCCATGGAGGGCGTTGAGCTCACCACGCCCGAAAAGCTCCTGGCGGAACTGCGCAAGCGTAACCCCGGCGACACCGTAGGCTTCAAGGTCAAGCGGGGCGACCAAAACCTGGATATCAAGGTTGACCTCACCGACCGGCCTGCCACTACAACCACCCGATAGGAAGGAAGAAACATGAGCCACCCCAAGGAAGAACCGGACGCAGGATACATCGTCCCAGACCCGTCCAAGCTCCGTGAGGACATTCCCGGCGACGCCGGCGACGAGGCCAACGCGATCCGCTTCAGCGAGGAGCAGGCCCTGATCGAGGAACAGTCGCACGGCATCCGCCCCGACACCTACAGCGTTCCGGCAGGCGGCCCCACCATGGACGAGGCCCGCGGCAACATGGACCTCTCGGACCGCAGCGAAGAAGGCCGCGGCACCGGACGCGAGGATGACAGCAGCGACGACGGCCTGCACGGCGGCGCAGAAAGCTGACGCCGGCACGAACACTGAAGCAGCAGGGGCACCCCGTCCGGGGTGCCCCTGCTGCTTTCGTTGAGGTATGCAGCTGCCGTGCCTAGACCTCGTACTCGAGCTTGCCGCCCAGGTTTTGGTGGACGCACAGGATGTTGTGTTCGGTGTCCATGAACCACGCGCACTTTTCCGAGTTGGTGGTGCAAATGTGGTTCTCCGTCTTGAGGGTAGGCAGGTCGTAGTCCTGGAAGATGACGCCCCGTGCCTCCATGTCGCGGACGGTTGCCTCGATATCCGCGACCTCAAAGCTCAGCGCGGTGTGGTCCGAGTGCCTGCCGTCCGAGACCGGCATCAGCTGCAGCAGTGGACCGCCGTCGGCGCCCAGCAATTCGCTTCCGTCCTCCGTTTTTCCACGGTGCGGGAGTCCCAGCTTTTCCGTGTAGAAACTGCGGGCGCGGGCTGGGTCATCAACCGGCAGGATGGTTGTGGCTGTGTTCATTCTCAGGGTCATTGGGCCACCTCCTACGGGCAGAATCTTACGCCCGGCAGGCCCAAATAGAACCGCCCTCAAACGCCCCATCACTTCCCGCCCACCAAACCCAAACGCCCCATCACTTCCCGCCCACCAAACCCAAATGCCCCAGCACTTTCCTCAAAGAAGTGATGGGGCGTTTGGGAAAAACCGGCAGGAAGTGATGGGGCGTTAGGGGTTTACTTCTCGACCAGGGTGAGGACGTCGTAGGTGGCCACGATCTCGTCGTGCTGGTTGGTGAGCACAGCGTCCCAGGCCACCTCACCGTATTCGTCGGTTTCGCGCGGGGTGATCTTCTTGGCGGTGAGGGTCACCCGGATGGAATCGCCGGCGGCAACCGGGGTGATGAAGCGAAGGTTCTCCAGGCCGTAGTTGGCCAGGACAGGGCCCGGTGCAGGCTCCACGAAGAGTCCGGCGGCCCAGCTCAGCAGCAGGTAGCCGTGCGCCACGATGCCCGGGAAGAACGGGTTGGCTTCCGCCGCTTCTTGGTTGGTGTGGGCGTAGAACGTGTCCCCGGTGGAGTTGGCGAACGCGCTGATGTCCTCCAGGGTGACCTGCCGCAGGTCGGAACGGACGGCGTCGCCGATCCGCAGGGTGGACAGGTGCTTCCGGAACGGATGCGCGCCCTCGGTCTCCACGGTGAAGTTGCGGTCGGCCCCGGTGTGCCACACACCGGTGACCGCGGTGAGCATGTTCGGGGAGCCCTGGATGGCGGTCCGCTGCATGTGGTGCAGCACGGACCGGATGCCGCCCAGTTCCTCGCCGCCGCCCGCGCGTCCGGGGCCGCCATGGACCAGGTGGGGAACGGGTGAGCCGTGGCCGGTGGAGGACCGGGCGTCCTCGCGGTTCAGCATCAGGACGCGGCCGTGGTGGGCCGCGATGCCGGTGACCAGCTCGCGGGCCGCCTCGGGATCGTTGGTGCACACCGAGGCCACCAGTGAGCCGCCACCGCGGGCGGCGAGGCGTACGGCGTCCGCCAGGTCCTTGTAGCCGATCACCGAGGATACCGGCCCGAAGGCCTCCAGCGAGTGGATGGCTTCAGCTTCCGGGTTGTCCCAGTTCAGGACCACGGGAGCCATGAAGGCCCCACCGTCCACTACCCCGGTGGTTCCGTCGGCGGAGGTGACCGACGGCGAATCGAGCGTTCCGTACGCCAGCTCACCGCCGGCGTCGAGCATTGACTGCACGGCGGCGCGGACGTCCTCCAGCTGTTCCACGGACGCGAGGGCGCCCATGGTGACGCCTTCGCCGCGGGGGTCGCCCAGGACCACGCGCTCGGCGATGCGCTTGCCGATGGCTGCGGACACGGCGGGCACCAGTTCCTGCGGCACGATGGCCCGGCGAATGGCGGTGCATTTCTGGCCGGCCTTGACGGTCATCTCGGTGACCACGGACTTGACGAAGGCGTCGAATTCCGGGGTCCCCTCCACGGCGTCGGGGCCCAGGATGGCAGCGTTCAGGGAGTCGGTCTCGGACGTGAACCGGACGCCGCCCTCCACCACGTTCGGGTGGGACTTGAGGGACTTGGCCGTGGAGGCGGACCCGGTGAACGCCACCAGGTCGCGGTAATCCAGTACATCCAGGAGCCCGCGGACGGAACCGGAGATGAGCTGCAGCGAACCCTGGGGCAGGATGTTGGACTCAACGATGGCCTTGACCACGGCGGCGGCAACATAGCCAGTGGGGGTGGCCGGCTTGACGATGGTGGGGACGCCGGCCAGGAAGGCGGGGGCAAACTTCTCCAGCATGCCCCAGACCGGAAAGTTGAAGGCGTTGATCTGAACCGCGACGCCGGGGATGCGGGTGTAAATGTGTTCGCCGGCGAAGGAACCGTCCTTGGACAGCACCTCCATGGGGCCGTCCACCACCACCTGGGAGTTGGGCAGCTCGCGCCGGCCCTTGGAGCCGAAGGTGAAGAGGACGCCGAGGCCGCCGTCGATGTCCACCATGGAGTCGATCTTGGTGGCGCCGGTCTGGAATGAGAAGTTGTAGAAGTGCTCACGGCGGGCGTTGAGGTACTGCGCCAGCTCCTTGAGCTTGAGGGCGCGCTGGTGGAAGGTCAGCTTGCCGAGTTCAGTCTGGCCGGTGGTGCGGCCGTACTCCACGACGGCGGCGAGGTCCAGGCCTTCCGTGCTCACCTTGGCCAGGACCTCCCCCGTGCTCGCATCCCGGACGGGGACCGCGGAAGCCGAGGAGCCGGCGTCGGGCGTCCACCATGCGTCCATGACGAAGCTGGGCACTGTCTCCACGGTGTCGACCGTGGCCTGGGGAGCTGTGGCTGTGGTGGTCATCGTTGACGGTCCTTCCAACAAGGGGGCAGGCAAACAGGGCGGCCATTACTGACCGTCCGTTCGGTAATATATTCACCATACATGAAGTGCCGTGCTGCACACTAGAAGGCCAGGACCGAATTGGCCACCCAAAGGAGAACGCATGAACGCCCCGTCGCCCCAGGATGCTTCCGATAACCAGCATGAGCTCTGGAAAATCACCCTCGGGGAGCTGGACGAGAAGATGGGCGTAAAAATCCTGGAGGAGTCAGTGGAGCGCGTGGTGGCCACCATGCCCGTGGAGGGCAACCGGCAGTCGTTTGGGCTGCTGCACGGCGGCGCCTCGCTGGCCGTGGGCGAGGCGGTGGGGTCCTGGGCGGCCGTCATCCACGCGAGCACCATGGGCAAGACGGCGGTGGGCGTTGACGTTTCCGCCACGCACCACCGTTCCGCACGCGAGGGCCAGGTGACCATTACCGCCACGCCCATCCACCTGGGCGGGACGCTGACCACGCACGAGGTGCTCATCACCAACGAGGCCGGCCAGCGGCTGTGCACGCTGCGCATCACCAACCTGCTGATGAAGCGAAAAAACTGAAAAAAATCCCCGGCTGTGCATCCATGGGCGGCCTTCCAGAGGTAATAAGCGTGTCAGCATCACCAGCCCGGATACCGGGCATCCCCCAAGGAGTTCGACATGCGCAAAATAACCTACGCCGCCGGAGCACTTTCCCTAGCTGCTTCACTGGCCTTCGCCGCTCCCGCCCAGGCCGGCAACTGGCACCACGATGACGACCCCGCCCAGCTGTCCGTCCTGCACGGGGTACCCGGCCTGACTGTGGATGTCTGGGTGAACGGCGAGCTCACCCTTGATGACTTCACGCCCGGCACCCTGGCCGGACCGCTGGAACTGGCCGCCGGCGATTACCAGATCGCCATCACCGCTTCGGACGCCACCAGCGCCGACAATCCGGTGATCGGCCCGGTGGATGTGCAGCTCGACGAGGGCCGCAATTACACGGCAGTGGCGCACCTTGACGCCGGCGGAGCCCCCACGGCGACCCTCTTCACCAACGACACCAAGGCCCCCGGCAATGACACGAAGGGCAAGCTGACGGTCCGGCACGTCGCCGCAGCGCCCGCGGTGGACGTACTGGCCGGCGGAACCGCCGTAATTGAAGGCCTCAGCAACCCGGATGAGGCAACCCTGAAGCTGAAGGCCGGCACGGTTTCAGCCTCGGTGGCAGCGGCAGGGACCACCGACCCCGTGATCGGCCCTGCTGACATCACCGTCGAAGCTGGGAAGAACACCATCGTCTACGCCTGGGGAAGCCTGGCGGACGGCACGCTGGACGTGGCTGTCCAGGTGGTTGACGGCAAAGAGAGGTGCGTCGGGCGCCACTGAGGCTACCGCAACCGGGAGGCGCGAAGCGCCATTCCCTCGGCATCGCTACGGGCCGGTCCTTGTAGGCCGGCCCGTAGCGGCTACCGCGAAGGCCGCCGGTTCCGCCGGCGCACAAGTACCGTCAGCAGGATCCCGACGGTGAGGACGCCCGCGGCAGCAGCCGCTGCGGGGATGAGCCCGGCTGATCCCGTGTAGGCCAGGCCGCCGCCGGCGCGATCACCGTTTCCGCCCGTGTTGGCAAGGCCCGCAGGAGCGCTGGGAGCGGGGCTGGTTGCCGGCGGAAGTACGACGACGGGGCTCGCCGACGGCGGGGCAGGCGACGGGTCTGCTGGGGCCGGGTCGGTCGCGGCCGGGGTGATCGGGGCGGGAGTGGCCGGGGCAGGAGTGGCCGGGGCAGTGTTGCCTGGTGCGGGGCTTGCCGGTGGCTCAGTCGGTGCCGGACTTGCCGGCGGGGCGGGCGGTGCCGCTGCAGCGGACGCAAACTCAAAGCTGTTGGTGCCCGACCGGCTGTACCCGTTCACGGTTTCTGCCGTGAAGCGCAGCGGGTCCGTACCCTGCGGAGCCGTGAAACTCCATGTCCCGTCATTATGCACGGGCACCTCAAACGGATCCTTTCCTTGGAACGTGACCCGGACCGTGGATCCGGCGGCGACCGCAGATGCCGGAGCAGCGGGAACCTGGCCGCTGATCACCTGGCCCGGCTGGTAGGCCTTCCCGGGTGCGGGGGCCGTGACGGCAGGCTTGTTGAGGAATACTTCCAGCTGGTAGCCGGGCAGCACGGCAAGGGCATCCTCCAGGGTGGCTGCAATGGCCCGCGTCTGGACGCCGTTCTGGCTTTCGGCACCGGTGTGGGTACCAACGGCAAAGTTGCCGCTGATCCACGGGCCGCCGGAGTCGCCGCCCGCCGACGTGACCGTCGATGAATCGAAGGCACGGACCGGCCGGAGGTCGTTGTCGTAGTTGGGCGGAACACTCTTTTGGCCCGGCATCATCCAGATGCCCACCGCATCGACCGTGCCGCACTTCCAGCCGGACGTCCGTCCGGACCTGCAGACGTCCTGGCCCTGGAAGGGCGCTGTGGTTCCCACGATCCTGACAGGATCGGGCGTCCTGGAGTTGCCCCAGGTAGTGGTGGAGGGCTCGGGGTTCACGGAAGGCGCGATGTCCTGGATGACGGCGATGTCGGTCCCTGCCACGGATCCGTCTGCCGCTGCCGAGTTTCCGGGGCCGCCGAACTGGCTGAACCCGAAGCTGCCCAGGGGTGACAGCGGAGGCAACGGCTGAGGCGTCAGGGCGCCGGGCCCGCTCGCGGGCGCCCACCCGGGAGGTTCCACTGACGCCTGCCGCGCCAATCCATCCCTGGCACAGTGTCCGGCGGTCAGGACGAGCGGCAGCCCGGCCGGACTGAACGCGCTGAAACCGGCTGAACAGATGGCGGTGCTGTCCACGTAGTATCCCTGGCCGCCGAGGAGGTCCCCCTCGGTCTTGAGGGAAGCACCCTTCTCCAGTTTCACGTTGGCGTACCGCGCGACGAACTGTGCCGGCGTCATTTTGCCGGTTCCGGACGGCTGGCCGGCGGAAGGAACCGGGTCCGGCTGGTTGCCCGGGGTCCCGGACTCTGCGATGTTGACGGACCCGGTCCGGATGACGAAATGACCGTCGGTGTAGGCAACCGCCTGGAGGCCCTGGGTGCCAACGTCGCGGACATAGGCCTTGTACAGCTGGTCGAGGTCGGCTGCGACCAGCCCGTTCGCCGGCGGAGGCGTGTCCTGGGCCGCCGGGGAGGCGGTGGGGACAGCCGGCGTGGCCGGGAGGGTGACCGTCGGGGGAACCAGTACAAAGGCGGCCGGGCCGGAGCGGTTCAGTTCATCCACCGCGGCCTGAAGCTCCGGACCGTCGCCTTCCACCCTGATGGTGCCGCCTTTCAGGCTGATGCCAACGAAGCCAGGCAAGGCCCGAAGGGTGGGCGCGGCGCCGGCGGCCCGCCGGCCGAGTTCACCGGCAGCATTGAATTCGGCCACGCTGATGCCAAGATCCCGGCGAAGCGCTTCAGCAAGGCCTGCCTCGGAGGGCCCAGCCGCGTTGACAGGAGCAGTCGGGGCGCCGGAAACCGCCTCGTCGCCCGTAGCCGTGCCGGGGGCGCCGGGGCCCTGGGGCGCAGGCGCCGCCATGGGGCTGCCAGTGGTGGCCGGCGCCGGAACGGCCACTGCGGGGCCGGCAGCCAACCCGGACGACAGCACTACGGCGGCTATGGCTCCTGTGGCGGAGATTCTCTTCATGGGGGTTCGCCGTTCCACTCATCCGCGCCTGCGTGCGGGCGCCCTGCGACCGCGGCCGCCGACATCAAATATCAACAGCCACATCAGTAACTTAAGTCACAAGGGTATCTTTCGGCATGCCAAGGCGGAAACGGAATCCAGCTCCGCTTCCCGCAACCCGTGCGCCAGGAGATAGCCACGGGTTCCGAGGTCACGGACAAATGACACCACCGCGAGCCCGCGCCGTTCCAGCAGGGGCTCAAGCTCCGGCCCGGTCAGGTACCGCTCCCGGCCGTGCGGCGGACCATGGGTGCGGTAGCGCTCGTTGATCCCGCGGGCCGCCCGCCGGTAGCCCTCGGCAATAGCCTCGTCCGAGTCACCAGCCAGGTCCTGGACCATGGCCGCGATCAAACCGCTCCGGTCACGGCCGGCGGCGCAGTGCAGCACCACATCCCCTTTGGGCGCGGCGAGGGCAATTGCCCGGAAGACGCCCACCAGTTTTTCCGGGAAAAGGCGCGCATTCTCGGCGTAGTGCGCGGGGTCGTTCAGGTAGGGACCGGTGACGGCGGTAAACCGCGGATCCTCCGGTTCCTCCGTGGGTGCCTGCACCACGTCGATGCCCGCCCAGGCCGCGGCCGGCACCTCGGGGTCATTGCTCCGGCGCCGCGCCTCAACTGCGTTGCGGAGATCGACGACGGTGCGGACGCCGTCGTCGAACGCCTCTTTCCACCCCGCTGCGGTGAGCCACTCGCGGCGTCCCATCCGGTAAATGCCGCCCGAAATGCGCCATGCGTTTACAGCTCCATCCCAGTCCACGGACGTGCCCTTCTTGCTCATCCGCACAGCTAACCACACGCCCCTGAACGGCGCACTGCACAGCAGCGGACATTTCACCAGGGCACAAAGGCCTGCTGACCGCCGCGCAGGGTGGCAATACTGTGGCACCTAGGTACCTGCCCGCGGTGTCCAATGAGGTCATTGTTCAAAGAGGTAACTGTTCAAAGGGGAAATTCATGGCAAGTCCAGCAGTACAGCGGCGCCGTCCGGCTTTCGCAGCCGCCCTCGCAGCCCTGGCAATCACCGCCGGCATGGCAGCGGCCCCGGCCCAGGCCGTGGACAAAGAGAAATACATTGCCCTGGGGGATTCCTATGCCGCCGGACAAGGGGCCGGTCCCTACCTGGACAGCTGCTATCGCAGCGACAACGCCTATTCCGAGCTGGCAGACGTGGACAAAACCGTGCAGCTGGTGGTCAATGCTGCGTGCAGTGGGAAGACCACCTGGGATGTGGTGAACACCCAGCTTCGCCAGCTGAACAAGAGCACGGAACTGGTGACCATTACGGCGGGAGGCAACAACCTGGGCTTCGGCCAGATCATTACCTCCTGCGGTGCTGCTCTTTCTGATCCCGCGGCAGCCCCTGCCTGCGACGCGGCTACGTCCGCCGCGGCGGCAATGATCGGGAGCGGGCAGCTCACCCGCGACGTCATCTCGATGATCCAGAGTGTCAAGGCCGCAGCCCCCAATGCCAGGATCGTTGTCACGGGATACCCGTACCTCTACGATCCGGTGGCCCCGAACCCCGCGGATCCACTGTCCCTGTTCATCAACCAGGCCACCCTTCTGGCGGACGGCCTGGACGCCTCCATCGCAGCGGCCGCCGCTGCCACCGGGGCGCAATACGTCGATGTCAGGGCCGCGTTTGCCGGGCACGGCGTCAACTCCGCAGATCCCTGGATCAACCTGGACCTTGCCAACCCCGCAAGCCCGGACAACTTCCATCCCAACGCCGCGGGCTACCAGGCCTACTTCACTGCGCTGAGCAGTTCGGGCGTCTACTCCGCTCCCTGAGCACGGTCAGCGCCCGGGGTGCGCTCCGCACCCTGGGCGCGGCGGGCCAGCCGGTATTCCAGCCCGGCGCGGACGGCCGGCCATTCGTGCTCCAGGATGGAGAACACCACCGTGTCCCGGAGGGTTCCATCGCTGGTCCGTGAATGGCTGCGGAGCACACCGTCCTGCTTGGCGCCCAACCGGGCAATGGCTTCCCGCGACTGATGGTTCAGCCAGTGCGTGCGGAACTCCACGGCGGGGCAGCCCAGCGCCTCGAAGGCATGCCGGAGCAGCAGGAGCTTGGAGTCGGGGTTGGTCCCTGTCCCCTGCACCGAGGCCGCATTCCACGTGGAGCCGATTTCAACGCGGGGCGTGGCGGCGTCGATGTTCATGTACGTGGTCATGCCGATGATGCGGCCCGGGCCACCTGTGCCCGGATCAATCAGCCGGGTGGTGAAAGGCAGCATGGATCCCTGTTCCTGCAGGGTGAGGCGGCGCCTGATCTCCGCCGCCATGGCGTCCGGCGCGGGCACCGACGTGTACCAGAGCTTCCAGAGTTCGCCGTCGCTGGCTGCGGCCAGCAGGCCGTCGTGGTGTTCCTCCGCGAGCGGCTGCAGGATTACGTGGCGGCCGGTCAGGGTAAGGGGTTCAAGGAAAGTCACTGCACCAGCCTAGGCCCGCCGGCCGCGCGGGTTACGCTGGGGCAAGCACCACGACGTCGAGCGAGGGAGTTATTGTGTCAGGAACCAACCCGGATCCCGAGGACGACAAGATCACCGGCCTGGAGCCTGGCGGCGGGGTTCCGCCGGGCGAAACCCCGCCGGGGGAAGCCTCCACCGCCGGCCCTCAGGGCCACGAGGAGCGCGGCACCGGGAAGGGCACCCAGTTCCTGTGGATCGGCATCATCGGCGTCGTAGTCCTGCTGTGCCTGCTGTACTTCATCGGCTACATCGTGGGCTTCTTCGACTAGGCCGTGTTCCGCCAGGCGGTCAGCCTAACTGGGCCAGTCGAAGAATCCCTTGCCGGTTTTGCGGCCAAGTTCACCGCGGGCCACTTTGTCCTTGAGGATCTGCGGGGGTGCAAACCTCTCGCCAAGGGTGGAGTGGAGGTATTCGGCGATTCCCAGGCGTACGTCCAGGCCCACAATATCCGTGGTTTTGAGCGGGCCGGTGGGGTGTTTGTAGCCCAGGACCATGGCATTGTCGATGTCCTCAGCGGAGGCCACTCCTTCCTCAACCATCCGCATCGCCTCCAGTGCGATGGCCACGCCCAGGCGTGAGGAGGCAAAGCCGGGGGCGTCATTGACCACGACGGCGGTCTTGCCGAGTGCCTCCACCCAGGTTTTCGCCGCATCAGCAAGTTCGGGAGACGTGCGCTCCCCCAGCACCACCTCGATAAGGGTGGATGCCGGCACGGGGTTGAAGAAGTGCAGGCCCAGGAAGTTCTCCGGCCGCTTCAGTTCACGGGCCAGGCCGTTGACGGACAGCGATGACGTGTTGGACGCCATGAAGGCATCCTCTGCCAGCCGTTCCTCGATGCCGCGCAACGCGGTGACTTTCAGGTCCCAGTCTTCGGGCACTGCTTCCACCACCAACTGGCGGTCCCTGAACGCGTCGTAGTCGGTGCTGACGGTCAGCCGGGTCACCAGTTCTTCGAAGTTGGCATCCACCGCCCCGCGTTCAATGCTTTTCAAGGCTGCGGACTCCACCCGTTCCTGGGCAGCTTCGGCGGAGACGTCGTCGCGTTCCACCACCAGCACGTTGGCGCCCTTGATGAGGAAGGCGTGCGCGATGCCGGCGCCCATGCGGCCGCCGCCCAGCACGCCCACGTACGAGGGAAGGCCGGGGGCTACTGATGAATTACTCATGGTCTACTTTCCATCGGCGGGGTTGGCGGAGGCGGCTGCCTTCTTCGCTGCATTGCGGTCCAAAAACGCCTGCATCCGGTCGAATTTGGCCTGCGACTCGAAGAGGATGCCCTGGGCCAGCTGGTCGATCAGCGGGTGCGCTTCTGCGGGGGCGTGGAATACGGACTTGGTGATGCGGACGGCCAACGGGTCCTGCCGCCCGATCCTGCTGGCCAGGCTGTGGGCAGCCTCCAGGAGTTCTGCCGGATCGTGGATTTCCGTGATGAGGTTGGCCGCTTTGGCTTCCTCGGCGCCAAGGACCAGTCCGGCCAGCAGGATCTGCTTGGCCAGCGGCTCGCCGACGAGTTCCCTCAGCCGCCAGCTGGCACCGGCCGCCGCAAGGATTCCGAGCCCTGTTTCCGGGTTGCCGATCCGCACGTTGGGGGTGCCGATTCGGAAGTCCGCGGCGTAGGCGAGTTCCGCGCCGCCGCCCAGGCAGTAGCCGTCCAGGGCCGCGATGACCGGCATGGGCAGCTTGGCGATCCGGACGAAGATGGTGGAGTTGATGCCCTCCAGTGCATCGTCGCGGCGCCGTTCGCGCAGCTGGGCAATATCGGCGCCGGAAGCGAAGACCCCGTCCACGCCGGCGATGATCAGTACCTTGGGGTTCTGTTCCAGGGCCGCGCAGACAGTGTGGAGTTCGTCCACCATCTGCTGGTCGATCGCGTTCTTCACCTGGGGACGGTTGAGCAGCACCACCACCCGGTCCTCGCGCTCCTCCACCAGGAGCGCGGAGAAGTTTTCTGCTGCCAGGTCCACCGCCGCCGCCATCAGATTTTTTCCAGCAGCATCGCCGTGCCCTGGCCTACGCCAATGCACATGGTGGCCAGGCCGATTTTCGCGTCTTCGCGTTCCATCCGTCCCAGCAGGGTGATGGCGATCCGTGACCCGCTGGAACCCAACGGGTGACCCAGGGCGATCGCGCCGCCGTCGCGGTTCACGATCTCCGGTTCCAGCCCAAGCCGGCGGATGCAGGCCAGGGACTGCGTGGCAAAGGCTTCATTGAGTTCGACGGCGGACAGGTCGCCGACGCTCAGGCCGCTCCGCTTGAGCACCTTCTGGGTGGCGGGGACCGGGCCGATGCCCATGATCTCGGGCTCGCAGCCGGCAGAGGCGCCGTCGATGATGCGGGCACGGGGGGTAAGGCCCAGCCGCTCGATGGCTGCTTCCGAGGCGATGATGATGGCGGAGGCGCCATCATTCAGGGACGAGGAGTTCCCGGCCGTCACCACGGAACCGCCGTGCGCCACGGGCTTGAGCTTGGCGAGCACGTCCATGCTGGTACCGGCGCGCGGGCCCTCGTCGGTGTCCACCACGGTCTCTGATTTGCGGGTCTTGACCGTGACGGGCACGATTTCGTCCTTGAACCGGCCGGCCTCGATGGCGTCCAGGGCAAGCTGGTGGGACCGGACGGCGAATGCGTCAGCGTCCTCACGGGAGATGCCGTCCACCCGGGCTACTTCCTCCGCCGTTTCCGGCATGGAGTAGGTCATCTTGCCGTCCCGGGACAGGCCGCCGTGCAGGAAGTGGGGATTGGTGAACCGCCAGCCGATGGAGGTGTCGAAGATCTGGCCCGGCTTGGCGAACGCAGCAGTAGGCTTCTCCTGGACCCAAGGGGCGCGGCTCATGGACTCCACGCCGCCGGCGATGACGATGTCAGCGGCTCCGGCCTTGATCATGTGGCTGGCCTGGATGATGGCACTGAGGCCGGAAGCGCAGAGCCGGTTGACCGTGATTCCCGGAATATGCAGGGGCAGCCCGGCCAGCAGGGTGGCCATGCGGGCCACGTTCCGGTTTTCCTCCCCCGCGCCGTTCGCGTTGCCCAGGATGACTTCGTCGATGCTCTCAGGATCCAGGCCGGCGCGTTCCACGGCTTCCCGGACCACAAGGGCCGCAAGATCATCCGGCCGGACGGAGGACAAGGCGCCCCCATACCTGCCTACGGGCGTTCGGACCCCACCAACAAGGAAAGCCTGCGGACCTGCGGTTGCAGCCATGGAAACACCCTTCACGCGATAAACAGCACTGTCATCGGCGGCCGGCGCAGCGAAATTTCCCACTTACCGACCGTTCGTTCTGTAAATGGTACACGGGCAGCCCCGGCCGCGCATCCGGTTACAGGACCCTCACCCCAAGATGCGCAGCGATCAGCGGCGCCAGGAGCCCCAACTGATACTCATCGATCACGAGCCCGGACAGGCTGCCAAGGCCGCTGACCCGGCGGAACTCCGTGCCCCTGATGTCGAAGTCCTTCAGCCTGGCACCCGTCAGGTCAAGTGATCCAAGGGTGCAGTCTTCCAACCGCACGCGGGTGGCGCCGGCACCCCCCAGGTCCAGTTCGTTGATGATGCACCCACTGATGAGCACGTCCGCGAGCTTGGCGCCGCGGAGGTTGAGGTAGTCCAGCTTGCCGCCTTCGATCCGGACGGACTGCCAGCCGCTTTCATACAATTCGGCCGAGCCCAGGCGCGGGTTGCGAAGCTCCACGTCCCGCCAGGTACTGCGGGCACCCTGGAAGACCGGCGCGTACGCCTCCGCCAGGATGCAGTCGCGGAACGAGGTGCCGCGGAGCTGCGCGTCGTTGAAAGAGGCAGCATCGAACCGGCACTCGGCAAATACGGCCTCACCCAGGTCAAGGCCATCCAGGGCGGCGCGGTTGAACCGCAGATTTTCGTACCGGTCCCCGCGGCGGAATACCGGATCCTGCAGTTCTTCGAGATCCTGCAGTTCCACGGCGGAAAGCCGGGGCGGGGCCACCTTGGCCGCCGCCGTGCCACGTCCTTTATCCATAGGCCGAGCCTAGTGCCGCTGCAGCCAGCCGGCCGCAACTGCAACAGGGTACTTGAAATAGTAAGCAAGCTTTGTTTATGGTGAAAGGGCACGGTTGATCGACGGAAACGAAAGGAGGCCGGAACCATGGGCCTCGGAGACAAGATCAGTAACGCGGCAGAGGACCTTGGCGGCAAGGCCAAGGAAGCTGCAGGCAACGCGACCGACAACGACCACCTGAAGGCAGAAGGCCAGGCCGACCAGGTCAAGGCAGACGCCAAGAAGGTGGGCGAAAGCGTGAAGGACGAGTTCAAGCGCAACTAGTCCTTGCTGCTGCAGCCGCAGCGAACGGCGTGCTGCAACAGCCCAAAACGGCGGCGGATCCAATGCATCTGCCGCCGTTTCGCTGTCCACCCACCATCGATTGCTGAGTAGATGCCGTTTTGGGGCCCCAAAACGGCATCTACTCAGCAATCGATGGGGTTCACCAGCCGCTGCGGGTTGGGGTGTGCCCCTTCCGGGAATCTTCGGGCATGGCCATCTCGGCCCGGACACCCAACAGCCGGACAGCGTTGCCGGGTTCGATCTTTGAGACCAGGCCAAGCACCCCTGCCAGCACCAACGCGGGATCGGAGGTCTCGGGGATCTTCCGCGCGTAAGTCCTGGTGGTGAAGGGAACGTAGCGGACCTTCAACGTCAGGCCGACCACCGGCCTGCCTTCGGCGGCAACATCCTCCAGGACGTGCGCAGCCAGCTCCCGGACGGCGTCCTCAATCTGCGCCCCGTCGGTCAGGTCCCGCTGGAAAGTGGTTTCGCGGCTGTGCCCGCGCGCCACCCACGGGGTGTCATCGACGGTCCGGGAACCGTCGCCCCGTCCCAGTTGCGCATACCAGGGCCCCATTTTTGGACCGAATTCGGGAACCAGGTCATCGGGGTTCGCCGCTGCCAGTTCGGCAACGGTCGTGATCCCCAGGGTGGCGAGCCGGCGGGACACCGCCTTTCCCACACCCCAGAGGTCGATGGTGGGCCGCTCCCCCATGACCTCAAGCCAATTCCCTTGCGTGAGGCGGAAAACGCCCGCGGGTTTGCCGAACGTCGTCGCGACCTTGGCACGGACCAGGGTGTCCCCGATGCCGACGCTGCAGTGCAGCTGGGTTTCCGCCAGGACTGCCTCCTGCAGCCGGCGGGCAAAGGCTTCGGGATCGGCCGCCTCGAGCCCGACGAACGCCTCGTCCCAGCCGAGCACCTGGACGGTGGTTCCCGGCTGGGCACGCAGGACCGCCATCACCTTTTCGGATGCTTCCAGGTAGGCTTCGTGGTCCACCGGCAGGATGACCGCATCGGGCACTTTCCGCGCGGCGATGCGCAGCGGCATTCCGGACCCCACGCCGTAGGCCCGTGCTTCGTAGGACGCCGTGGACACCACTGCCCGCTCCGTGGGGTCGCCCCGGCCGCCGACGATTACCGGCCTGCCCGCAAGCTCGGGACGGCGCAGTACCTCGACGGCGGCGATGAACTGGTCCAGGTCCACATGCAGCACCCACTGTTCGCTCACAAGCCCCAGTCTGCCCCCGCCATGCAGCGTGCACCACCCCGCCTCCCGCCGTCGAATACCCCGGGGCACAAACGCGGGACATCCCGGGCACCGCCGGTTAGCCTTGGCCCATGACGAACGTAGACCTCAGCGCTGCGGGCGCGGCTGCCGGCGGCTCCCCCTCCCTGCACGGCTACCTCGCCGTGCCTGTTGGACAGGGGCCGTTTCCCGGCGTCGTGATGATCCATGAAGCGTTCGGCCTGGACGACCAGACCCGGCGGCACGCGGACCGGCTGGCCCGGGCCGGGTACCTCACCCTGGCCGTGGACCTGTACAGCGACGGCGGTCCGCGGCGTTGCCTGGTGGGAACCATGCGCGCCATGGCGGCCCGTACGGGGCGTCCCTTCACCGACATCGCCACGGCCCGTACCTGGCTCGCGGAGTCTGAACTGTGCAACGGCAAAACCGGGGTGATCGGCTTCTGCATGGGCGGCGGGTTCGCCCTGCTGGTGGCGCGTGACGGGTTCGACGCCGCTTCCGTCAACTACGGCCGGCTCCCGGGCAAGCAGCAGCAGGAACTGGAAGACGCACTGCGCGGTTCCTGCCCCATCGTGGCCAACTACGGCGGCGCGGACAGGTCCCTGAAGAGGGCTGCGGCGCGCCTCGAAACTGCGCTGGACCAGTTGGGCATCGAGCACAGCGTGAAGGAGTTTCCCGGCGCCGGGCACGCCTTCCTCAACGACGAAGAAATCGGGCCGGTTCTCCTCAGGCCGCTGATGCGGGTCATGGGCGTGGGGCCGGACCCCGAGTCAGCCCCGGAGGCCTGGCAGCGCATCGAGGACCACTTCGCCAGGTACCTGAAGGACTAAGCAGCAGCAGAGGGGCTGGACCTGTCCGGCACTCCGTGGAAACGCCGACGGCGGGCCACCCACTGAAGGGGCGCCCCGCCGTCGAACATTGTCCGGAAAGCGTTAGCTGAAGAGCTCGCTCTTAGGCTCGTTGTTCTTGACCTTCTGCCAGCCGAGCCACAGGAGCACGGCGAAGAACGGGATCGTGCCCAGGGTCCAGAGGCCCAGGTAGAACACCTCGCCGGTGGCCTTGTCCGTCATGGTGTCGAAGCCGATGAGGATGGTGATGGCGAGCAGGCCCAGCAGTCCGGCCCAGCTGGTCCACGGCGAGCCGGGCATCGGCAGGGTGGAGGTGATGCCCTTGCGGCGGCGCAGCACGATCTGGCTGGCGAAGATGGCACCCCAGCAGAAGATCACGCCGATCGAGGCGCTGTTGAGCGCCAGGTCGAAGGCGTGCGAACCGCCCAGCCAGATATTCAGCAGGATGCCCACCAGGTAGAACGCCGCGATGGCCAGGATGGCGGCATACGGGACGTGCCGCTTGGACATTTTGGTAAGCCACTGCGGGGCGTGGCCGTTGTTGGCCATGGTGCGGAAGACCCGGCCAATGGAGTACAGGCCGGAGTTGCACGAGGACAGCGCGGCGGTGATGACGATCATGTTCATCACATCGCCCACCCAGCCCAGGCCCATCTGGCCGAAAACGGTCACGAACGGCGACGTGCCGGCCTTGTACTGGTCGGACGGCAGCAGCATGGCCAGCAGCAGCACGGAACCGACATAGAACACCACGATGCGCAGGACGACGGCTCGGATCGCCTTGGGCACTTCGCGCTCCGGCTTTTGCATCTCGCCGGCAGTGACTCCGACCAGCTCGATGCCGTTGTAGGCGAAGATCACGGCGTTAAGGACCAGGACCATCACCAGCGCACCCTTGGGGAACATGCCGCCGTCGGCTGCGAAGAGGTTGGCCACCGAGGCATGCCCGGTGCCCACCTGGGCATTGGTGACCACCATGAAGGTGCCCACGGCCAGGAAGATGACGATGGCGCCGACCTTGAGGCAGGACGCCCAGAACTCGAATTCGCCAAACGCCTTAACGCTCAGCAGGTTGACCGCCACCAGCAGAGCCAGGGCCGCGATGGCCGAGGCTTCCACGGGGACGTTGGGGAAGAAGAACTGGAAGTACAGACCGATGGCGATGAGCTCCGCGATGCCCGTCATGCCCCAGTTGATGAAGTACATCCAACCGGACAGGTAGGCGCCCTTTTTGCCGAACATCTCCCCCGAATAGCTCACCAGGGAGCCGGAGGTCTGGCGGTACATGATGAGTTCGCCCAGGGCCCGCATGAGCAGGTAGGCAATGACGCCGGCAATGGCGTAGGAGAAAATCAGGGCCGGGCCGGTGGAGGCCAGGCGTCCGCCGGCTCCCATGAAGAGGCCCACGCCGATGGCGCCGCCCATGGCAATCATGGTGACGTGGCGTCGGCCCAGCGTCTTTTTGTAGCCCTCGGCGCTGAGGGACGGGTCGACGGCGGAGGATGGCGCCGTGCTGTTCTTGAGGTCTGTGGGGGTACTTTGAGGCACAACTGTTCCTTGTGGGTTGGGGGTTGGCCGCATCCGGTCTTCGTATGATCAAGCTCACAAAATTCGGCCTTTAGGCCTTGGGACCAGCAGATGTGAGGGTGGATCGGCCGAACTGCCGAAGCTTCACGCGACCTGACCATCTTACAAGACGGTCCGGGGTGGTACGTGACGCGCACTACACCCCGGCGCCCGGCGATAGGCTGGGGGCATGGCAACAGCCCACCGCTTACCGCCCGCCCCGCAACCCCAGCTGTACCGGTTTTCGCCCCTGGACCTGGCCACACTGTGCCTCTACGTTGCCATTGCCGGGTTCTTCGCGGTGGCCGGCAATGTGCTGTCCCCACTGCTTCGGCTGGTGGCCCCGTCCCCGGCAGCGGCCTCTTATGCCGTGAACCTGCTGTTCTATGCCTCCGTGGGAATACTCGCGCTCCTGGCCGCCCGCCGGGTGGTGGCGCGGGACCTTAGAGTGCTGGGGACCCGGCCCTGGTTCACCCTGCTGATGGTGCCGGCAGCCGTGATCGCGATGATGATCCTGACCGCCGTCGTGGTGGCCGCGAACGGGCAGGTTGAAACCTCCGCCAACCAGGCCGGGCTGCAGGCGCTGATGCAGCAGGTCCCCGCATGGCTCATGGTGCCTTTGCTGGTGGTGGTGGGTCCGTTCGTGGAGGAGTACATCTTCCGCCACCTGCTCATCGGCAAGATGTCCAGGCGCGTGAACGTCTGGATCTGCTGCGCCCTGTCCGTGGTGCTGTTCGCCGCGCTGCACATCGTGGGGCAGGAGGCGCTGACCCTGACTGCCCTGCTCCCCTACCTGGCCATGGGTGCCACCCTGGTGTCCGTCTACATGTGGACCGGGAAGAACCTCATGTTTTCCTACTTCGTGCACGCCGCCAAGAACCTGCTGGCCGTGATCCTGGTTTACGCCATCCCGCCGGAACTGTTCAACCAGATGCAGAACGTCCAGGCCTAGGCGCGCGCACAGGACCTTCCGCAACGCCCCGGCCGCCCTTACCGTGGACGGATGGGACTAAACATCCAGATCGTTGTCGATTGCGCCAGCCCGCATGAGCTGGCCGACTGGTGGGCCGAAACCCTGCAGTGGGCGGTGGAACCGCAGGACGCAGGCTTTATCCGCTCCATGATTGAGCAGGGCTACGCCACCGAAAACCAGACCACGACGCACCGCGGAAACCTGGTGTGGAAGGACGGCGCCGCCATCCGGCCACCGGAGGAGATCGAGGCCAAGGATCCGCAGCGGCGCATCCTGTTCCAGACCGCACCCGAGGGAAAAACGGTGAAG
Organism: Arthrobacter sp. NicSoilC5; assembly: GCF_019977395.1. Taxonomy (NCBI): domain Bacteria; kingdom Bacillati; phylum Actinomycetota; class Actinomycetes; order Micrococcales; family Micrococcaceae; genus Arthrobacter; species Arthrobacter sp. NicSoilC5. The sequence goes on from NZ_AP024660.1 coordinate 2,114,106, forward strand.
AACCGGGTGCACTGGGACGTCCGGCTGGACGGCAGGGACAAGGATGAGGTGCGGCGCGAACTCGAGGCACGCGGGGCTTCCTTCCTCTGGTCTGCTCGGCAGGGACCGCATTCCTGGCACACCATGGCGGACCCCGAGGGCAACGAGTTCTGCATCAGCTAAGCACGATTACTAGACTTGGACGGTGAGCAACCAGATCCCCGCCCCCGTGTCCGATGTCTTCGATCCCACGCGCTGGCGGGTGGTTTCCGGCTTCGAGGACTTCCAGGACATGACCTACCACCGGCAGGTGGAGCGGGATTCCGGGGGCGGCTGGGTGCGTGACCTGCCCACGGTCCGGATCGCGTTCAACCGCCCGGAGGTCCGCAACGCGTTCCGGCCCGGCACCGTGGACGAGCTCTACCGCGCCATGGACCACGCCCGGATGACGCCGGACGTCGCCACCGTGCTGCTGACCGGCAACGGCCCCTCCCCCAAGGACGGCGGCCACTCCTTCTGCTCCGGCGGCGACCAGCGGATCCGGGGCCGGGATGGCTACCGGTACGCCGACGGCGAGACCCAGGAAACCATCGACCCCGCCCGGGCCGGCAGGCTGCACATCCTGGAAGTCCAGCGCCTGATGCGCACCATGCCCAAGGTGGTCATCGCCGTCGTCAACGGCTGGGCAGCCGGCGGTGGCCACTCGCTGCATGTCGTGTCAGACCTGACCATCGCGTCCCGGCAGCACGGAAAGTTCAAGCAGACGGACGCCACGGTGGGAAGCTTCGACGCCGGCTACGGCTCGGCGCTCCTGGCCCGGCAGGTGGGCCAAAAGACCGCCCGCGAGATCTTCTTCCTGGCCCGCGAATATTCCGCAGAAGACATGGTCCGCATGGGCGCGGTCAACGAGGCCGTGGACCACGAACGCCTGGAGGAGGTGGCGCTCGAGTACGCAGCTGACATCGCCCGGCAGTCCCCGCAGGCCATCCGCATGCTGAAGTTCGCGTTCAACCTTGCCGACGACGGCCTGGCCGGCCAGCAGGTGTTCGCCGGTGAAGCCACCCGGCTGGCCTACATGACGGACGAGGCTGTGGAGGGCAAGGAGGCCTTCCTGCAAAAACGCGACCCCGACTGGTCACGCTTCCCGCACTACTTCTAAGGCAGGACGGCAATGAACAGCGAAGCCTCACCGAGCACCGCCCACGGCGGCCCGCTCAACATCGAACCGGCCCTGAAAGCCCTCGCGGCCGCCCTCCACGGCGAGGGCCCCGCCGTCGAACTGTCCGTTGGACCGGACGGTGAACTGGTGGTGGGCCACGTGGAGACCCCCGGCTGCGACGACGCCGTGGCCGTGGTCCGCACCTCCGGTTCCACCGGCACGCCCAAGGCAACCCTGCTGACCGTGGAGTCCCTGGCGGCATCCTCGATGGCCACCGCGCTGCGGCTCAAGGGCGAGGGCCAGTGGCTGCTGGCCCTGCCCGTGCAGTTCGTAGCCGGCATCCAGGTGCTGGTGCGGTCCCTCTTTGCCGGGACCCGGCCGTGGGTGATGGACATGTCCGGCGGCTTCACCCCGGAGGCCTTCACGGCGGCCGCGCTGGAACTCACGGACAAGATCCGCTTCACTTCCCTGGTTCCCACGCAGCTCCAGCGGCTCCTGGACGATCCTTCGCCGGACACGCTTGCCGTGCTCCGCCGTTTCAACGCCATCCTGCTGGGCGGGGCCCCTGCATCCCCGGCCCTGCTGGACGCCGCCCGCGACGCAGGAGTGCGGGTGGTCACCACGTACGGTTCCGCGGAAACCTCAGGTGGGTGCGTGTACGACGGCTACCCCCTGGAAGGCGTCTCGGTCCGGGTGGCGGAGGACGGCCGGATCCTGCTGGGCGGGGACACCGTGGCTGCCGGGTACATCGAGGCCCCGGACGAGGAAACCGGAACATTCTTCGAGGAGGACGGGGTTCGCTGGTACCGCACCAGCGACCTCGGCACGATTGACGACGACGGCCGGCTCACCGTGCTGGGCCGGGCGGACGACGTCATCATCACCGGCGGCGTCAAGGTATCGGCCGGCCACGTGCAGGAGCAGCTGGAAAAGTCCGACGCCGTCGCAGCGGCTTTCGTGGCCGGCGTCCCTTCCGCGGAATGGGGCCAGGCGGTGGCGGCCTACGTGGCGCTGGCACCCCAGGGTGCCGCCGGTGAAGCCGGACCCGGGCAGGAAGCCGGGGACCCCGGCGTCGTGCTTCAACAGCACTGGCAGCGGCAGTTGGGGGTGCTGGCGCCCAAAACGGTCCTCACCGCGCCTGCCCTGCGGATGCTGCCCAACGGAAAACCGGACCGGCTCGCCATGGCCGCCGAACTCAGCTCCCGGCACGGGGGAAAGTAGAGTGGACCTGCACCACCGCGGCCGGTGCACACGTTCCATCCAGCCGTCTTACCGAAACAACACGAGGTACTAACCGTGGCAACAGCCGCCCAATGGATCCAAGGCGCCCGACTCCGGACGCTGCCGGCAGCGATCGCGCCGGTGCTGATCGGCACCGCCGCCGCCTACGAAATGGACTCGTTCCTCCTGCCCAATGCGATCCTCGCGGCGCTGGTGGCGCTCCTGCTCCAGGTGGGCGTGAACTTCGCCAACGACTACTCGGACGGCATCCGCGGGACGGACGATGACCGGGTGGGTCCGCTGCGGCTGGTGGGCTCCGGTGCCGCCAAGCCCGAACACGTCAAGTGGGCGGCGTTCGGCGCCTTCGCCCTGGCCATGGTGTTCGGCCTGGTCCTGGTGGTCCTCACCCAGGCATGGTGGCTGATCCTGGTGGGCCTGGGCTGCGTCATGGCCGCGTGGGGCTACACCGGCGGCAAGAACCCCTACGGCTACATGGGCCTGGGCGACCTGTTCGTGTTCGTCTTCTTCGGCCTGGTGGCCACCCTGGGCACCACCTTCACCCAGGCAGGGCACATCAGCCTGTCCGCGGTCATCGGCGCCATCGGCACCGGGCTGATCGCCACCGCACTGCTCATGGCCAACAACGTCCGGGACATTCCCACCGACATGCAGGCCGGCAAGAAAACCCTGGCCGTGCGGCTTGGGGACAAGCACGCGCGCGAAAGCTACGTCCTGATGCTTGCCGTAGCCATCCTGCTGGTGGTGATCCTGGCGCCGGGACGGCCGTGGATCCTGATCGTGCTGCTGCTCATTCCGGCCTGCCTGATGCCGGCCTGGCTGATGATCAACGGCCGCAAGCGCAAGAGCCTGATCCCGGTCCTGAAGCAGACCGGCCTGATCAACCTCGGCTACAGCGTGCTGTTCTCACTGGGGCTGGTCCTCAGCCACGGGTTCTAGCTCTTCTTGCCGCTGCCCTTGGCGTTGTTGATGGTGATGTCCGGGTTGGCGTCCAGCAGGGCGTCCTCGGCGTTGGCGTCCTGGACCTCGCCGGCGGAACGCATCGGCTTGGCCTTCCCGGAGAAGCGGTGCTGCAGGGCTGCCGAGGCGGCGTCGCGCTGCTTCTGGAAGAACAGGTAGCTGATGGCAAACGCAATGAGTGCGGCGCAGATAACCGCCATCAGCGCCCCGACCTGCAGGAGCGCAAACAGGACAAACAGGGGCACGAAGATTGCCAGGCGGATCAGGGAGTATTTCAAAAAGGCCACTATTCAAGTTTAGCCGCCCCGGCCAGCAGCCCCTGCGCGTCCTGACGATAGACTTAATGGCATGCTCTTCCGTGTGGCTTTGGCCGTCGCAGTCCTCGTCATCTTTGTGTATGGCCTGGTGGACGTGATCCGCACTGAAGGCCGCCTGACCCGGGGCATTTCGAAACCCGCGTGGATCATCGTGCAGATCGTCCTCCCCGTCCTCGGCGCCGTCCTGTGGCTGCTGATCGGCCGGCCGCGCGGCACTGCGCAGCCGCGGCCCAGCTACCCGCACCCCACCGCCCCGGATGACGACCCGGACTTCCTGCGCAACCTGGAGGCACGCCGCCGCAACCAGGCCGAGGCCGAGCGGCTGAAGAAGCTGCGTGACGAGCTGGAGTCCAAGGCCAAGGAGGACGGCGGGAAGCACCCGCGCGGCACGGACGAACACGATACCGACGGACTGAAATAACGCCCATGGCGTCCCCTTCCGGAGGAGAAGAGCGGCGGCTGTCCGCTCCCCCACCGAGGCCCGGCCTGTCCTACTCAGCGCCACCGCCCATCCCGGTCGCTCCCCCTGTGCCGCGGACTGTCCGCACCGCCCGGTCGCTGTGGCTCTTCAGCTTCGCCGCCGGGCTGGCAGTCCTGCTGGGCTCCTTCGTGGCCCGTGACTCCAACCTGCAGCGGCTTCGCGGAGTGGTGGCGGACATGGCCTCGGGAAGCGACGCCGGATCGGTGGGAACCGCAGCGAACATCGTGTTCTGGGGCAGCATCGGCGCCCTGCTCCTGGTGACCGTGCTGGAGGCCGCTGTCCTGGCCGCAGTAATGGGCCGCCGGACCTGGGGCCGCTGGGCCCTGGTGCTGCTGCTGGCCGGCCATCTGCCCGTCATGGTCCTTGCGTCCGCGTTCCTGGTCCCCAGTGGCGCCGCGGGCAGTTACGTGGTGATGCTGTGGGGCGCCGAACTTCTCCTGGCCTTCGCCGGGCTGGTGCTCCTGTTCCTGCCGCCCGCGGGAGCCTGGCTGAAGCGTCAGCGTCCGCGGGGCTGAGCCGCCCGTCCTTGCCTTGCCGGCCGCACTATGCCGATTGCGGCTGCCGCGTCCTGCCGGTGCAATCGGCCAGCACGCCCTCGCAGCTGCGGATCACCACCCGGCAGGCCTCCACGGCTGACCGTGCAGTCAGGGGGCTTTCAGCGACCGCGCGCCAGCGGCCCAGCACCTGGCGGGCCTGCGCCGCCAGGACCTCCGGAGGCGAATCGGAGGGCACGCCCAGCCGCTGTGACGCCGCGGCGCCCTGGCCGCCGATGAGCCGTTCAGCTTCCGCCGCCAGTTCCGGAGCAAGTTCCACCCCTGTGGTCCGCAACGCCGCCAGCAGCCGGAGCTCGCGGAATTCGTGCGCGCCGGCCTGCAGCCGCTCCAGGGATGCCGCCAGCTGCTCCGTTCCCTGCCGCGGCCGGGTGGCCAGGAGGTCTTCCACCGCTGCCAGCGCGGTCCTGGCCTTCAGCGCCCCCGCCCTCGCCTGGAACTGGCGGTCCAGCAGCTCCAGCAGCGGGTCCAGGCCGCTGCGCCGGGCGAGTTCATGGGCCAGGGCTGTTGGCTCCCCGAATCCGTTGCGGACCAGGACCATGGCGAGCCGGATGCCGAAGAGCCCGTAGCGCTCCAGCAGTGATGTCCGGGCCTCTTCCGTCAGTCCGTCCGGTTCAGCGGAGCGGCGGAACCTGTCGGCGGAAAGCAGCATCCGTTCGCGCGCGGCGCGGTCCAGGGTGGCAAGCAGCTGGAGGGCCTCGAAGTCCGCCTGGCGCAGGGTGCGGGCGCTTTGCGCCAGGAGCCCTGCCACCGGGACAACGCCCAGGGCCAGCTTCCGTAGGTTGGGGTCCCGGCTGTACCGTTCCGCGATGGTGCCGGCGGACAGCAGGGAGTCGATGCGACCGGCTCCCACCTCATCGGCCCGGGACAGCACCGCGATGGCGTTGACGGTGCCTGAGCGTCCCGCCCCGATGTCTCGGAAGGATTCCAGGAACCGGATATCGGATTCGTGCAGGTGCCGCATCAGGTAGATCACGGCATCAGCCTCCGACGGCGTATCCTCCGGGGTCAGGAACCGAATGGACCGTGCCGACACATCCTGGGAGAGGGAAGCGATGCCGGGGGTGTCGATCAGCGTCATGGCCTTCAGCGCCGGCGACGGCCATTCGACGTCGAGGCGCTCCACCTCCTCCGCACGCACGCCGTCCAGGACGAACACCAGGCGCCCGTCCACGCGCTTCAACGGGAGGTTCCGGGGCAGGCCGTCCGTGGGGTGCAGGGTGATGCGGGGCGTGCGTCCGTGCCGGTACCAGGTGACAATCCGGGTGCATTCGCCGGTGTCCGTGGGCGCGATCTCCTCGCCGATGATGGCATTCAGGAGGGTTGATTTCCCTGCTTTCACCATGCCGGCAACGGCAATCCGCAGGGGCTCGGCCAACCGCTGCGCGTAGCCTTTCAGTGACTGGACGGCGTCCGGGTCATCCGCATAGGCCTCCAGCGCTTCGCGGATCAGTGCCGCCGCTCCGGCTGTGGTGGACGCCGTCATCCCACCCCTGCCGCGGTACGGATTCCGGCGGCGGCAACCTCCGCTGCCACCGCTTCCGCCGCGCGGTGCAGCGCGTCCACCCGCTTGAGCTCGGCCCTGATGTCCCGGATGCGGCCTTCCTTCTCCTGGGCATACGAGTTGGCTGCCTTTTGGGCTGCTGCCACCGAGTCCGACAGCGACCGGTGGTATTCATCGGCGATCTCGGTGAAGTGGTCCCTGATGGTCCGCTGGACCAGGCGCAGCCTGTCCTTCAGCTGCTTGCCCACCTGGAAGGTGACATCGTCCAGTTGGCGCCTGACCAGCGCCTTCGCTTCGCCCTGGCGGCGCTTCAGCCGCGTTTCCTTGTCCTCACGGTAGGCCTTGCGTCCCAGCAGCAGCCCGGCACCCACGGACAGCGGATTGATCAGGGCCATCCCGAAAATCCCGGTCAGGAGGCCAAACATCAGGACGCCGCCATAGGATCCCCGCATGCCGATGAGGACTTTTTGGATCGGGTTCACGCGGCCGGGATCCAACCCGGGCATCTGGTCCACCGGGTCCAGGGCGTCCCCGGAGTCGGACACGTGCAGGACGGGCAGTGACACCTCGTCTGCGGCGAAGTGCTCAGCCACCTGCGCGGCCAGCCATTGCGACCGCTCGCTGGTCCAGACAAAGGTGTCCGAGACCGCCGCGGCAACGCACTCTTCGAGCCACGCGGAAAACTGCGTCCAGACAGGACCGGGATCGCCCTGGTCGATGGCGTTCTCGGCTTCCCGTTGGATCCGGCGCAGGCGGTCGCGGAGGTCGTATTCCATGTCGGCGATGAGATCGTTGATGCCGTCACTGAGCGTCAGCTGCCAGCGCGCGGACCGCTTCCGCAGCTCGTCCGCCTCCGTTTTGGCCTGCTCCAGGGCTGCGAGCATCTGCGGCGTACCGTCGGGGTTCTCCAACGCGTCCAGTTCGGACTGCAGGGACAGGCGCAGGTTTTCGGTGACGGAGAGCAGGTCCTGGCTGACGGAGCGGCGCTGGATGCGCTGCGCCTTGCCCACAATGTCGTTGCGCAGGTGGGACACCAGGGCTGGGAAGCCTGATTCGGCGTTGAGCTCGGCGTCCTGGAGGCGTGAGGCCTCGAGGCGGAGGTCTGCGGACAACGCGAACAAGGGGATGTCCGGTGACACCTGGTCCAGGTGGTTCCTGTCCAGCTCTTCAACCCGGCGCCAGTCCGGGTACAGGTCCGTTTTGGAGAGGACGGCGGCAACGCTGGGGGTGATCCGCATGGCCTGGCGCAGGAACCGCAGTTCCGGTTCCGTGTATTCCTGGGAGGCGTCCGAGACCAGCAGCATGGCATCCGCGGTGGGAAGGGCGGTGAGGGTGGTCAGCGTGTGGGTGGAGCCCATGCCGCCCACACCCGGGGAGTCGATGATGGTCAGGCCCCCAGTGAGGACGCGGCGGGGCAGGCAAACTTCCGCGGCCGCGAGCTTCCGGCTGTTTCCCGGGTTGCCCTGCTCGGAGACGAGCGCCGGCAGCTCTGACAGCTCAATGGGCCGGCGCTCGATGCTGCCGTCCCCGCCGTCGCCCGCAGGGTTGGCCGCCTGGTTGCCGGCCTGGTTGTCCGCCGTGGGGACCAGGACGGCGGCCGAGGCCGGTTCGCCGTAGCGGACGATGGTGGGCAGCGACGTGGCAATATCGTCATCCACCGGGCACACCGGGGCGTTCACCAGGGCGTTGATGAGCTTGCTCTTCCCCTGCTTGAACTCCCCCACCACAATGACCCTGATGCTGGGGTCCTGCAGCCGGACCATGGCCTGGCCGAGCCTCCTGCGCAGGTCCTCGCGGTCCCCGGCACCCACCAGCTGCAGGCCCTGCTCCACGAGCTTGGCCAGCTGTCCGGCCGTCATGGGCGCCGCCGGCCGTGCCGGTTCTGCATCTGCCACAGCCTCTCCCCCCTGCCCCAGCGCCAAAAGATCTGTTCCCGTGAGGCGGATCTGGGCGGTTCGCCTCACGGGAATAGCGTGTTACAGCACGGTGGAGTCGTCAACCACCGAATCGTCGATGGTGGCGTGGTTGTCCAGGTCAACATCCGTGTGCGTGGAGTTGTCCTCCGTGAAATCGAGCTGGTTGTCCGCCACCACCAGGTTGTCTTCAACGATGCTGGTGGCGGGGTTGTCCTGGAACGAGTCGTCCACGTGGACCTCCACCGCGGTAGTGGTGGAGCTGTCCTGGTTGAAGGAATCCTCAACCAGGGTGGAGGTGTCCTGGTTGTAGGAGTCGTCCACCGCCACGGAGTTGTGGGTGGAGTTGTCGGAATTGTCGTTGAACGAGTCCCGGACGTCCACGTCCACGTCGGTGCTGGTGGAATGGTCCGAGTAATCCGTGTGGTGGGAATTGTCGGAGTTGTCGTTGAAGGAATCGTCCACGTCCAGGCCGAGATCGGTGTTGAAGGAGTCGGAGATGTCCGTCTGCTCGTTGCCGATGCTGACGTCGCTGCCGGCATGGATGGAGTTGTCCGTGGAGTTATCGGTCGAGTGGTCGGTGTTGTAGGAGTCCCTGACGTTGTAGGAGTCCCGCACGTTGTTGGAGTCCCTGACGGCGGCGTCATCACCGGCGGCCACGGCCTGGTCGCCGGAGGCCACCACGGCATCGTTGTCGAACCACTGCTCCACGTCCCCGTGCGCCCAGATGTTTTGGTTGACGGACTGGTCGGTAATGGTGACGCGGTCATCCAGCATGGTGGTGTTGGTGGTGTAGGAGAAGTGGTTCACCACGTGGTGGAGCTGCTGGACCGCGTGGGCGTGGTCGTCCTGGTCATAGCCGGCGCCCCCCTGCCCGGCAACCGCCCCTCCGCCGTGGAGGGCGGAGGGGCCTGCGCCGTGGCCGCCCAGCGTCCCCGTCTGCCCGGCCCACACACCGTTGCCGCCGGTGGTGTGCTCCCGGGCGAAGGAGGTGGCATTGACGGTGATGGGAGCGTAGTCGAGGACCACCGGCATGGCGGCGTCAACGTCAGCCGAGCACACGTTGGCCAGGCCGTGTTCCTGCAGTGCCCTCTCCGGGTCATCCAGGAACTCCTGGATCGCCTCCCGGTCGCCGAAGAGCTGCATCAGGAACTGAACAAGGTCATTTGCGAGTGTTGGCATATGCGTGGTCCTCACATCTTCGTGGAGTTGTGGATCATCCGGTGTACGTATCCGGTTGCTTCAAACCTAGATTCGCCGCCGGGGACGGTGCATCGGGCGCTTTCCCCCTACCCCCGGGCGCTGTTCCGGGGCACTGGCACCCCCGTGTCTAGGGGGGTTAGGGGTTATTCCTGCTGCGGATTCAGCGGCTGGGAATGTTCCACGCCAAGGGCCAGGCGCAGACGGGCCAGCAGGTCGGAACGGTTTTCCGCTCCCAGCCGGCGCCGGATCCTGGCAATGTGGTGCTCCGCGGTCCTGGGCGATATGTAGATTGCCTCGCCGATCTCCCGGTAGGTCTTGCCCTCAAGCACCAGCCTGGCCACTTCCTTTTCGCGCTCGCTCAAACCGGAGGCGTCGGGCTGCCCCGCTTTGCCGGCGTCGGTACCGGTTCCTGCCTGCACCTCCGCCGCCCCTGATGCTCCGGCAGCAGGGCTGCCTTGGGGGTGAAGGTCCCGGGCACAGGAGAGCAGGCGCATCATGTCCCGACGCTCGTCGGCCCGGGCGGCAGCGTGCCCGGCCAGCCGTGCACCCTCCCAGGGCATCCCCACCGCACCGAGCAGCCGGGCAGCACCCTCCACATCGGCGGTCCGGAACCGGCCGGCGAGCACCGAGACCCAGGCTTTGCCGGCCGTGGCGAGCACCGCGGCAAGCTGACTGTGGGCAGAGGCCCGCGCCAGTGCCGTTGCGTGGGGAGCAAGATCGGCGGGGCTTTCATTCAGCAGCGCAGCCTGGACGGCGGACCAGTGCAGGGGAACGGACCACAGGGCAGGACCACCCAGGCGGCCCAGCAGTTTCCAGGCGTCCTCCAGGTACTGCGCCACCCGGCGTGTCTCGCGCAGCCGGGCCGCGGCGATCAGCAGTTCGCCCCACGGCAACAGGTTGTAGAGGTCCACCGAGGTGTGGAGCATGGCTTCGCGTGCCCGTTCCCATGCCCTGAGCAGCTCCGGCACGTCGCCGTTCCGGCGCGCAAGCCCCACCTCCAGGGCGGCGCACATGAACTCGTCGCGCGGGACCAGCGGCCAATGATTGGCTTTGGCCGCTTCCGTGGCTGCCAGGCGGGCGTCCTCGAGTTTGTCCTGCATCATCGCCGCCCAGGCCTGGAGCAGCAGGAGCCTTGGCTGGGCGGCGTTGCCGCCCTGTCCGGCTGCGGCTGCCGCCTTGCAGACCGTCTCCGCCAGGTGCGGCTCACCGCTCTGCAGGGCCAGCAGGGCTGCCAGGGCCGCCGGTGTTTCCGGCAGCGGAAGGGCCGTGCCCGCCGAGTTCAGCATGTCCGAGGCGTGGATCAGGATGGAGATGCCCTGTTGCGGCTTGTCCCCCAGGGAGGCCAGGATTCCCTGTCCGGTCTGGACCAGGGCGGCCGCAAGCAGCGTCGGCGAGGCCGCCGGAGCATCGGGCCGGAAGAAGGCCTCCGCAGCCGCCCGGTCACCGGCGCCGATCATGGCGACGGCGGCAAGAGGTGCGGAGGGGCCCACCCGTCCGGGACCAAGCCAGCTGTATACGTCGGCTCCGCGGGCCAGCATTCCCCGCTGCGCCCAGACGGAGGCAGCGACATCGGCTCCGCGGCGCACGTCCGGCGGGTCCGGGCTGACCAGGAGCGCGTCGATGATGCGGGCCGCGGCGTCGAGTTCCCCGTCGCCGGCTGCGGCCTGGGCGCGCCTGGCTGCGGTGGCCAGCGGGTCGGCGCCGGCCAGGAGTGCTTCCTCGTAGAGTTGGGACGCCAGCCTGGGGTCATTCTCCAGCACGGCGTTCCCAGCCTGCTCCAGTTCCGCGGCCACCCGTGGATCGGCAAGGCCTCCCCTGGCCAGCTCGCGGGCGAGGTTCCCCAGCGGCTGTCCTGCGGATGTGAAGACGGTTACGAGCTCCCGCTGGAGCGCGTGCACCTTGGCCGTGGGGGTGGCGGTCAGAAGGGCGTGTTGGGCCGTCCCCACCACCGTGCCGTCCGGCCGCAGCAGGCCTGCGGCTTCGGCGCGGTCCACCAGGGCATCAAGGTCCTCCACCGTTCCGCTGATGAACTTGTGCTGGAGGTCCGCCGGAAGCGGTCCCGGCAGGGCGAAGCCCACCGAAAGTGCCAGCAGCAGCTCCCGGACGGCAGCGTTTGCGCCCTTCAACTGCTTGGCCATCAGCTCCGCGGCGTGGGGCGGATGGCCCTGGTGGTCAGGTGCGGTGAGCAGGGGTACGGGCCGTTCCGCCCGCTGGATGTGTCCGTCCATGTCAGGCCCCCGGAGAAGTGGTCGTGGCCGTTGCGACGGCAGTGTCCGTCGGAGTCACGGTGGACTCCTCCGGCGTGGGTGAAGGTGCAACGGTCGGGGTGGGCGTTAGGTCGGCCGTGGGGGACACGAGCGGGTCACCTGTGGGGGCCGGAGCCGCCATGGTGGTGGGCAGGATGGTGGGGGTCGCTCCCCCGGTGGTGGGGGAAGACGTCCCCGGGTCGGCGGGAGCGGTTCCGGAGCCAAGCGTGGGGTCGACGGTCGTGCCGGGCGAGGATGTGCCCGGCGGCGGCGTCGTCGGTGTTGGCGTGGCAGTGGACGTGGGCGGGGCGGTTGTTGGGGCCGGGGTGGCAGTGGGGGCAGGCGCGGTAGGGACGGGTTGCGTGGTGGCCGTTGGCGTTGCGGGGCCTATGGTGGCTGAATCGGGAACGATGACTGTCCCCGGAGTGCTGCCCCCGGCTGCTGACGGCGGATTCGCTGCAGGGGCTGCGCCGGCGGCCGCAGGCCCACCCGCCGTGGCGCCGCCGGCCGCGGCCTGGCTGCTGGTGGGTGAGGCGGACACGTCGAGCCCGGGCTGCTGCGCGATTGGCTTTTTGGCGCTGGCCTCCACGCCCGCGAGCGGCTGGGGGGCGCCAACGGCTGCAGCTCCTCCTCCCCCTCCACCTGGTGCTTCCGCCCCGCCGGTGCCTGCGGATCCGCCGTCGGTGCTCGCTCCCGCCTGCGGTACAAACATGGCGGTGAGGCTTCCGAAGCCGTCGGGGCTCTGCGCCGCAGTGGCGGTGAGGACCGTCAGGAGGGCTGCGGCAGCGGCAACAGCCGTGACCCGGACCGTGGGTTTCGGGGCGTGTGCCCCTCTTTCCCCCCGCCGCGCAGTCCGGACGGCGCCGTGCCCCGCGCCGGCTTCAGCCGTCGTCGCATATTTGCGTGACCAGCTGGGCAGCCCTGGTCCGGAGGTTGCCGGTGGCACTGCGGAAGGCACGACGGCGGGCGGCGCCTGAGCGGCGGACGTTTCAATTCCTGCCGCGTCAGTTTGGGGCGCTGCCGTTTCTGCGCGGGCTGCGGCGTGCGCGAGAAGCGCGGCCACGGCCGCGCCGAGGCAAATGGAGGACTTGGGATCCGCGTCAACGGCGATGGGCCGGTCCAGTTCCTCCGACACCACCTGGGCTACCAGGGGGATCCGGGACGAGCCGCCAATCAGCAGCACCGCGGACAGGTCTGCCGGTTCCAGGTGCAGCTGGGCCAGGGAGCGCTCCAGCGCGTCCACCGTTTCCCGTACGGGCTCTTCAATCAGGGCCTCGAACTCGGAACGGACCAGGCGGATTTGCTGCTGGACGCCGGGCAGGAGCACGGGAATGCTTGCCTCGCTGTCGGAGGACAGGGCTTCCTTGGCCTCCACGCATTCGCGCCGGAGGCGGGCCAATGCCCCGAGGACCGCGGGGTCGGCGGGGTCGAGGTCTGCCAGGGCGGTGCCGGTGTGCCCGGCAACATAGCTGAACACCGCGGCGTCGAAGTCGGCCCCGCCCAGGTCTTCGATGCCCTCCGGACGGCCCAGCAGTTCGAAGCGGCTGCTGCCGGACTTCCGCAGGACCGCGGTATCGAAGGTGCCGCCGCCGAGGTCGTACACCGCGATGGTGCTGCCCTCCTCCACCCGCACCTGCGAGGCGTAGTGCAGCGCCGCGGCCTCGGGTTCGGGGAGGAGGGTGACGTTTTCCAGGCCGTGGGCGGCAAGGGCGGCGCGGATGACGGACAGGCGGTGGATGCCCCAGGCAGCGGGGTGGGTGAGGTAGACGGCCGACGGCGGGCCCCCCTCGCGTTCGGCCGCGCGGTCTGCCACCCAGCGGGCCATGGTGGCGAAGACGTCCTCCGGCTGCAGCGCCAGGGTGCCAAGGATGATGGGAACGTCGTCGCCGATGCGGCGTTTGAATTCCCGCACCACGCGTTCTGGCGAGTCCAGACCGCGGCGTTCCGCGACCTCGCCCACCAGGACAGTGCCTTCCTCCGGGAAGTACACCACGGAGGGAACCGACGCTCCACGCGCGCCCAAAGGCAGGCACTCAGGCACAGCGGAGGGACCTTGGTGAAAACGAACAACGGCGGCTGCCGTGAAACTGGTCCCGACGTCTACGGCGAGAGCGTAGCTCATGGTTACCTCGGAAGGCTGGCGGTCCACATGCAAGCTTCATCACAGTGAACGTCACCAACGTAGCATTTCCGACGGACCCGCGGACAGCCCTGTTGCTACATCGAATGGTTATTTAGCGGCCAGTTGCCGCGATGCGGGTGGATTCCCCGCCCAGGGCCCGGAAAGGGCCCGTTTCTAGAGGCCGGAGTAGGAGTGAAGCCCGTTGAAGAACTGGTTCACGATGGTGAAGTTGAAGATCACGCACAGGTACCCCACGATCGACAGCCACGCGGCGCGTGTCCCGGTCCAGCCGCGGGTGGCACGGGCGTGCAGGTAACCTGCGTAGACAACCCAGATCACGAACGTCCAGACCTCTTTGGTGTCCCAGCCCCAGAACCGGCCCCATGCCTTTTCTGCCCAGATGGCACCGAACATGAGGGTGAAGGTCCAACCGATGAAGGCGATGGCGTTGATCCGGTAGGAGAGGTTCTCCAGGCTCAGCGCGGAGGGCACCAGGCGCATGAAACCGAGCTTGTCGGCGCCGCCGGCTGCAACGGTCTTCTGCCGGTGGGACTGCACCAGCTGCAGGGCGGACATCGCGAACGTCAGGGTGAACAGGGCCGAGGAAAGCACGGCAATGGATACGTGGATGACCAGCCAGTAGCTCTGGAGTGCGGGGACCAGGTGGCCCACGGGGGTCCAGAAGGCCACCGAGGCAGCCACCAGCATGATGATCACCAGGCCCACGACGAAGGTGCCCAGGAAGCGCAGGTCGCGCCGGATCAGCGAAAGCAGGAAGACGGCCGCCACCAGGAACGCGCCGGTGGTGAGGAACTCGTACATGTTGCCCCACGGCACCCGCCCCGCGCCCAGGGCCCTGGTGACCACGCCGGCGCCGTGGATGAGGACGGCGAGGGTGGTCAGGGCCACGGCGACCCGCGCCGGAACCCGGCGCTCCGTGGCGTACTTCATGTCGCCGTCGGCCGTTACGACACCGCCTGCCCCCGCGCCGCCGGCCTTGGCAGCGGACGACGACGGACGCTCGGCCCGGTCGGCGGGCCCGTCCAGGCGCGCCCCGGCAGAGCCGGCGCCAACACCGGCGGCCACGGGAACCTTGGTGGCAGCCCCGGCCTGGGCGGCCTTCAGGTCAACTGCGCGCAGGGCCTTGCTGCTCTTGGCCAGGTCCCAGGCGAAGGCTATGAAGGCCACTGTGTAGGTGCCCGCCGCCAGCAGCATGAAGAGTTCGCTGTACTGGCCCATGGTTTCGTTGATTCCAAATGGCATTACTGGTCCTTTTCGGGCCCGGTGGGGCCTGCTGGGGTGGTGACGGAGCCTTCGGCCTTTTCGGCGGAGCCTGCGACATTATCGCCTGTCCGGCTGGGAGTTTGCTGGGACGGGGCAGTATTTTCGGGGGCAGCAGCGTCAGGCGCGGCCTCGTCGGCCAGCTGCCACTCGGTGGCGAACAGTTTCCGCAGCGCGGCCGCCTCGCCCGCCAGCCGGTGGTCCTCGCCGCGGGCCAGCAGCCCGTATTCCACCATGGTGCGGCCGTCGTCAGCGGTGCCGGTGCGCACCCAGACGCGGCGGCGGTTGACGTAGAGCGAAAGGATCAGGCCGGCCACAGCCAGCAAGGCGAAGATCAGGGCGTACAACTGCCCGGGGTTGTGGTGGATGTCCACGCCGATGTACCGCTTCACGCCGTCAAAGCTGATGCTGCCCTTGCCGTCCGGGAGGGTGTAGGTGGAGCCGGGCGCCAGCGTGATGCCCCCGGCGGCCAGGTTCCTGGCGTTGAGCGGGGTCAGGTTCTTGACGTCCAGTTCGAAGACGTTCTGCGGAGCACCCTTGTTCAGACCCAGGTCGCCGTAGTAGGAGTTCAGGGTCAGCTGCGGGTTGAAGAGCTCAGGGTCGGCGCTGAAGGAGACGTTCTTGTCCGTCACGAACGCGGTGGGGAGGAAGAAGCCCACGAAGCCCAGCTGGTCCGGCTGGGCGTCGGGGACCTTGATCACCACGGAGGAGTAGTAGTTCTCGCCCTGCAGCTTGGCCACCACCGGGCCCTGCATGGCCACGTTGCCCGCCCCGTCCCGGATGGTCACCACCGGCGCGTAGCCGTTGCCCGTGAGGTAGATGCTGGTGCCGCCCAGGCTCACGGGGTCGTTGACCTTCAGGATCTCCTGCTTGGGCGGAGCGTCCGGGTTTTCCTTGGTGGTCACGGTGGCGGCGAAATCGATGGGCTGGCCGAACTTGCCCCGGGACTCGCGGTCGAAGGTGATGTTGAACTTGTCCAGCTGGAGCGAGTACGGCTGGAGCTGGCTGGACTGGAAGTTGGTGCCCGGGTTGAACTGGTCATAGCCCACCAGGGTGTTCACGAAGGTGTCGCCTTCCACCAGGATGCGCTGGCCGCTGTATCCGAACAGGCCGCCGGCGGCCACGGACACCAGCACGCCGATGAGCGAGGTGTGGAAGACCAGGTTGCCCACTTCCTTCATGAAGCCGCGTTCGGCACCCAGGGACGGAAGGGCGCCGTCGGCATCCCTGACCTCCACCCGGTAGCCGCGCTTGCGCAGCAGGCCGGCCGCACCGTTGATGGCGTCCGACGCCGGGACGGCGGCACTGGCGGGGATCACCAGGGTGCCGTATTCCGGCAGCCTGGAGAGTCGCTGGGGGGTCCGCGGCGGCTGTGAGCGCATGGCCTTGTAGTGGGCGATGGCCCGCGGCACCACGCAGCCGATCAGGGAGATGAACAGCAGGAGGTAGATCGCGGAGAACCACGCCGAGGAGTAGACATCGTAGAGCTGCAGGGAATCGAGCAGCTTGCCGTAGTCCGGATGGTCCTTGATGTATTGGGTCACCACGGCCGGGTTTGCCGGCCGCTGCGGGAACAGTGATCCGGGGACGGCGGCGACGGCGAGGAGCAGCAGCAGGAACAGCGCGGTGCGCATGCTGGTCAGCTGGGTCCAGGCCCACCGGAGCATGCCCTTGGGTCCCAGGGCCGGGAGGGCAGCCTGGGCCTTTGCCTCTGCGACAGGGGCGGATTGCTTCTTCTTTACGTTCACACGCTCGCTCATCAGATCGGCAACTTCACGTCGGTTTGGAACCAGTACTGCAGCCCGGTCACCCAGGCACCCCACACGCCGGTGGCCATCAGCAGCCCGAGGACCACCAGGATCCCGCCGCCGGTCCGCTGGATGGCCAGGCGGTGCTTGCGGAAGAACGCCATGACGCCCATCCCCCGGCGCAGGGCCAGCGCGATCAGCAGGAACGGGATGCCCAGTCCCAGGCTGTACACAAAGGCAAGGAAGGCGCCCTTGGCGGCGGAGGATCCGCCGGAAAGGCTCAACAGCTGCACGGCGGAGTATGTGGGGCCGATGCACGGGGCCCAGCCCAGGCCGAAGGTCAGGCCCAGCAGGGGCGCTCCCCAGAGCCCGGCGGGCGGCTTGGCATGGATCTTCGCGTCGCGCTGCAGCCAGCTGAAGCCGCCCATGAAGACGATGCCCATGATGATGACCAGGATCCCCAGGAGTTGGGTGATCCAGGCGTTCTGGCTGCCGGTGATCAGGGTACCCAGCTGGCCGAACGCGCCGCCCAGCAGGACGAAGATCACCGAGAAGCCCAGGACGAACAGTCCGATGCCTGCCAGCATCCGGCCGCGTTTCTGCTTTTGCAGGTCCACGCCGCTCAGTCCGGTGACATATCCCAGGTAACCGGGCACCAGGGGAAGGACGCAGGGGGAAAGGAAAGACACAAGTCCGGCGAGCAGGGCCACCGGAATGGCCAGCAGGAGGGAGCCACTGAGGATGGCTTCGGCGAAGGGGCTGTTCACGGTCCCGGCCTGTCCCTATTCCGCCACGGCGGCGGTGATGAGGGCTTTCAGGGTGCCCTTCTCGATTTCGCCGAGGACGCGGGAGGCCACCCGTCCCTGCTTGTCCAGCACCAGGGTGGTGGGCACGGCCCCGGGCGGCACCAGGCCGGACACGGACAGCAGGACGCCGCCGTCCTTGTCGTCGAAGCTGGGGTAGGTGAGGTTGAAGGTCTTTTCGAAAGCCTCTGCCGTGGGCTTCTCGTCCCGGAGGTTGACGCCGAAGAACTGCACGCCCTGGTCCTTGAACTCCTGGTGCAGTTCCTCAAGGAGCGGCGCTTCCACGCGGCAGGGGGCGCAGGCGGCAAACCAGAAGTTCAGGACGCTGACCTTGCCCTGGAAGTCGGCCGGGGTGACCGCGGCGCCACTGAAGAGCGCGCCCTGGATCTGCACGGCTTCCTTGCGGTCCCCGGCGGCGAACTCGGTCACGGAACCGTCGCCGGCAACGTAGTTCTTGTTGTCTCCCGCCTTGGCCTGCTTGGCCAGCGCATCCTCCTGGGCACAGCCGGAGAGGCCAAGGATCAGCGCGGTCAGGGCCATGCCGCCTGCTGCAAGCATGCTGCGGCGCGAGGGAAGGTTGTTGTTGCTCACTGCTAGGCTCCAGGGGTGCTGGCGGCACCGGGAAGAAGGGACGCCGCGGGTTCGCTGTACTCGACCCGCACCAGCGAGCCGTCGTCGTCGAAAACCAGGGACGTGACGGATGTCAGGGTGCACTCGCGCTTGCGCGGGTCATGCCACAGCGGCCGGCCCTCCGCGCTCAGCCGTGCCGCCCAAATGGGCAGCTGGTGGCTGACCAGGATGGCCTCAGGGCCTGCGGCGCCGAAGTCGCCGGCAGCCAGTTCGATAGCCTTCAGCCGGGCGTCCTGGACGGCAGCCGCCACCCTCGCGGCCTGCTGCTTGTACGGCTCGCCCCATGACGGGCGCAGCGGGTTGACCAGGCGCGGCCAGTGCCTCGGCCGGCGGAGTTCGGCTTTGGTGACCTTCATGCCCTCGAAGTAGTTTTCCGCTTCGATGATGCGCCCGTCGGTGTGGATCTGCAGGTGCAGCGCCTCCGACGTCGGCCGCGCGGTTTCCTGCGCACGGTCCAGCGGCGAGGCGGCCAGGTAGGTGATCCGGGCGCCGCCCGCGGCACGCTCGCGGAAGTGTTCGGCAAGCATCCGGGCCATCTCCTGCCCCAGTTCGGAGAGGTGGAATTCCGGGAGCCGTCCGTAGAGAACGCCGTCGGGATTGTGGACCTCGCCGTGGCGGAGCAGATGGACAGTGGCTTGGGGCATGTTTACCAGTTTCTCAAAGATGGCGTGCGATCCGAAATCTTCCGCACGTGCTTTCTACAAAGAGTAGAACTCAAGTTTCTGAAGAAATGTTCCGAAACCGGGAACAAAAGATGCAAACGCATGTTTATACTGGATGCAGCAAGTTAGTTGAGACTTCAACCGATGAAGGTTCAACCCCCCGACCCGAGCAGCATTCACACCAAGGAGCAACATCATGGCACTTCCCGCAGACGTCACCACCGGCACCTGGACCCTGGACAACTCCCACAGCGAGATCGGCTTCACCGTCCGCCACGCGGGCATCAGCAAGGTCCGCGGCCAGTTCAAGGAAGCCGAGGCCACCCTGGACCTCGCCGAGAACGTGGCCGACTCCAAGGTCAACGCCACCATCAAGACCGCCAGCTTCGACTCCGGCGACGTCAACCGCGACGGCCACGTCCGCGGCGAAGACTTCTTCGACGTCGAGAAGTTCCCGGAAATCTCCTTCGTTTCCAACTCGATCGTCCCCAAGGGCGATGCCTACGAACTCCAGGGCGACCTCACCATCAAGGGCGTCACCCGTCCCGTGGCCCTTGAGACCGAACTCCACGGTGTGGCCGTCGATCCCTTCGGCAACACCCGCGCCGGCCTCACCGCCGAAACCACCATCAGCCGCAAGGACTTCGGCCTGACCTGGAACGCCGTCCTCGAGGCCGGCGGCGTGCTGGTCAGCGACAAGGTTGCCATCAACCTGGAACTGGCCTTCATCGCCCCCGCAGCATAAGTTTCCCCGTTCACGGCACCCCGGTACCAGGCCATCCCGGCCCGGTACCGGGGTGCCGTGTTTAACCAAGGGCCTTTCCCCCGGGTTCACCTGCCGGCCGCGGGCGTGGATCCCGCCTGAATCACCCACAACGCCACCCGCCGGGGGTACGGTGGACTTAAGCCACGCTGGGGGGAAGGCTGAGGACCGATTCCCGGCAGCCTACCTGGATCCCGACCTGCAGAAGGAACGCCATGAGTACTCCTCCCGTCCCGCCTCCCGCGCCCCAAGACCCCCACTCCGGCAATGGCCAGCCAGGGAACGGCCAGTCCGGCAGCCAGCAGCCCGGACCACAGCAGCCCCGCTACGGCCAGAACGCGCCGCAGTATGGCCAGAACGCTCCCCAGTACGGGCAGAACCAGCCCCAGTACGGTTCCCAGCCGCCCGCAGCGCCGCAGTACGGGCAAAACGCGCCGCAGTACGGTTCCCCGTACGGGCAGAACGCTCCGCAGGCCCCGGGCTACGGCCAGAATGCACCCCAGTACGGGCAGTCGCCGTATGGCCAGTCCCCTTACGGCCAGTACCCCTCGGAGCAGCCGCAGCCGGCCGGAAGCAACGGCGTCCCCCAGCTGGTGAACATCGCATTCTGGCTGCTGATCGCTGCCACCGCGATCTACGTCATCTCCATCCTCGTCAACCTCACCCAGCTGGATGCCCCGCAGTTCCGGCAGGAATTTGAACAGCAGGTCCGGGCCAGCGGGGCGGACATCACCTACGACGACATCAAGCCCTTCATCGCCGGCTCCCTGGTGGTCTTTGGCATCATCGGCGCCGCCCTCTACCTGCTGGTGGCCTTCTTCATCCGCAAGGGCAAGAACTGGGCACGCATCCTGGGAACCGTCTTTGCTGCACTGTCGGTCTTCGGCCTGTTCGGAATCCCCTCCTTTGCAACGATCGGGACCGTCCTGGGGATCGCCGCCATCGTCCTGCTCTACCTCCCTGCCGCTGCCCCCTACTTCCGGAAGCAGCAGCCCTTCGCCAACCCGTATTCCGGTGGCTTCGGCAACCCTTACGGGCGCTGACCACCAACCACAGAACGCAACGGCGGCCCGGGATGTCCAGCATCCCGGGCCGCCGCCTTTAAACCGTGCCCCTAGGCTGTCTGCCCCGGCGCCTGCGCCCGCTGGGCGTGGTAGGCCAGGATCTGCAGCTCCGTGGCCATGTCCACCTTGCGGAGGTTGACCCCTTCCGGAACCTGGAGCATTACCGGTGCGAAGCTGAGCACGCTGTGCACGCCCGCCGCCACCACCCGGTCGCAGATGCCCTGCGCCACCGCCGCAGGAAGCGCCAGCACCACCATGTTGGCCCCGGTGCGGTGGAGGACGGTCTCAAGGTCCGCGACGTCGCTGACCCGCAGCCATCCCACCTCGTTGCCCACCACCATCTGGTCCGCGTCGAAGATGGCCACCACATCGAAGCCACGCGATTCAAAGCCGCCGTAGCGTGCCAGCGCCTTGCCCAGGTTTCCGGCTCCGACGATGGCCACTTTCCAGTCATGCGTGAGCCCCAGGGCCGCGGCAATGTGGCGGCTGAGGTACTGGACCTCGTACCCTACTCCCCTGGTGCCGTAGGACCCCACGTGGGACAGGTCCTTGCGCAGCGTTGAGGAACTGACGCCGGAGGCTTCCGCCAAAGAGTCAGAGGAGACGCGCTCAACACCCTCGGCCAGCAGCGTGTTCAGGGCCCGGAGGTACAGGGTCAACCGGGCCACGGCAGCAGGGGGAATTTGCTTTGCCGGTGCACCCGCGGCATCCGGGATGCCCGGGACAGGCTGGGACGTTGAATCCAAGGACGTCACTCGCATCCCCCTAATTGGCCATGGCGCGCTGCAGGACGCGTTCCAGCCGGGCTTCGTCGATCTTCCAGAAGTCGCGCTGCACCCCGTCAACCAGGACCACGGGGATCTCTTCGGCGTAACGCTCCCGCAGTTCGGGCTGGTTGTCCACCAACTCTTCGCTCCAGGTAAGGCCCAACGAGGCAGTGACCCGGCCGACGGCGTCGCGCGCCTCCTCGCAAAGGTGGCAGTCAGCTTTGGTGACCAGGACGACGCGGGGGGTAGCCATGGCTTAACGGTATCGCCGTTCGCGCCGTGCGGGTGACGCCGACGGCGGCCAGCGGGTGGATTGACTAGACTCAAGTCCATGCCCGAGGAGAAATACGTCGCCGTCGTCACGCGGCCGGTTGCTGCGCCGCAGCCCGGTGAAGCGGCGTTTTTCGATGTGGACAATACTTTGATGCGCGGGGCCAGCCTCTTCCACGTGGCGCGGAAGATGCACCAGCGCGGCGCGTTCACCCTGGCCCAGGCGGCCGGATTCGCGTGGAAGCAGTTCAAGTTCGTGGCGCGCGGTGAGAATATCGACGACGTCCATGCGGTCCGTGATTCGGCCCTGACGCTGGCCGCCGGCATCACCGTTGACGACATCAAGGCCCTCGGCGAAGAAGTCTACGACGAGATGATCGCATCGCGGATCTGGCCCGGCGCCAAGGCGTTGGCGGAACAGCACCTGCGGGTGGGCCGCCGCGTCTGGCTGGTGACGGCCACCCCCATCGAAGTGGCAACAGTCATCTCCACCCGGCTGGGGCTGACCGGAGCGCTCGGGACAGTAGGTGAGGTGTCGGACGGCATGTACACCGGGCGCCTGGTGGGGGACATCCTGCACGGCTCGGCCAAAGCCGTAGCGGTCCAGGGAATTGCGGACCAGGAGGGCCTGGACCTCAAGCGCTGCTGGGCGTACAGCGATTCCTACAACGACGTGCCGCTGCTGTCACTGGTGGGACACCCCGTGGCCATCAACCCGGACGCCAAGCTTCGCCGGCACGCCCGGGACCGGAACTGGCCCGTTTATGACTTCCGCGCGGGCCGCCGCGCTGCCACGCTGGGCCTCAAGGCAGCAACCTTCGGCGGTGCTGTCTACGGCCTCTGGAAGGGCTTCGCCCGCATCCGCGGTCCCCGGGCATAAAACACCCTGCCGCAGCCAAAAGCCTGCAGTCTAAACCCTGACGACAAAAAAATGCCCGCCGCCTTTGGAAGGCGACGGGCATTTCCACGCTGTTCGAAGTATCTCTACTTCTTGTTGCGGCGCTGGTGACGGGTCTTGCGAAGCAACTTGCGGTGCTTCTTCTTGGCCATACGCTTGCGACGCTTCTTGATAACTGAACCCACGAAAGTTCCTTACAAACTAGATGCAGTACCTGCCTGATGGGGAATGTCCGCGGACAAAGCTACGAACTGAACAACTGACAGATTCTTACAATGACGTAAAACGTTCCTTAACAGGGTACCGCTTATCGGGGGCGGCTCGGGACAGGCCGCCTCAGGCGGTCTCGGTGTGGCCGTCCACAACAGCACCTTTGAGGTACTGTTCGACGGCGTTTTCGGGGACACGGTAGGAGCGGCCGAAGCGCACCGCGGGCATTTCGCCTGAGTGAACCAGGCGGTAAACAGTCATTTTGGAGACGCGCATGACCTCGGCCACTTCAGCCACGGTCAGGAACTTCGCGTTGGAGAAGTTCTGTTCTGCCGACATTTCCCTATTTTCCTTTGCTGACGGATGGACAACAGTGACCCCAGGTACGTGCCAATGCGGTGTTCCGATGCTGAGCCATCCACCAACCACCTAAACAGATACTCTAGATGTTCATGTGGCAGATGTGAAAGTAGTGTTTCCCCTATTTCGCCCCCTAATTCGAGGCCCGGCGCTTCCGTGCCGACGCCGCCAGCTGCTCCAGGACTGACGCGGAAACATCCCAGTCCATGCAGGCGTCGGTAACGCTCTGGCCGTAGACCAGTTCCGCCCGTCCCGCGGCGTGTTCCGCAACGTCAAGGTTCTGGGCGCCGCCCACCAGGAAGCTTTCCAGCATCACACCGGCCACTGCCCGGGCCGCTGCGCCGCCTTCCTCAAGCTGGGCACCGATCTCCAGCGCCACCTCAGCCTGCCGGTGGTGGCTCTTGCCGCTGTTGGCGTGGCTCGCATCAACGATCAGGCGGGGGTTGAGCCCCTTGCCCGCCAGTTCGGTGGAGGCGCGTTCCACATCGGCCGCCGAGTAGTTGGGGCCCTTCCGGCCGCCGCGGAGGATGACGTGCGTGTCGGGGTTTCCTGCCGTTGCCACCAGCGCGGCCCGGCCTTCGCCGTCGATCCCCAGGAAGGCCTGGGCCGCCGCGGCGGCACCGCAGGCATCGATGGCAACCTGCAGGCCGCCGTCGGTCCCGTTCTTGAAGCCAATGGGCATGGAGAGCCCGGAAGCCAGCTGGCGGTGGATCTGGCTCTCGGTGGTGCGGGCACCGATGGCTCCCCAGGAGATCAGGTCCGCCATGTACTGCGGGCTGATCGGCTCCAGGAATTCAGTGGCGGTGGGCAGGCCCAGCGCCGTGACCTGCTGCAGGAACTGCCTGGCGGTGCGCAGGCCGGTCACCATGTCATGGCTGCCGTCCAGCCGCGGATCGTTGATCAGGCCCTTCCAGCCCACCGTGGTGCGCGGCTTCTCGAAGTAGGTCCGCATGACGATCAGCAGGTCTTCCTTGTGCTTCTCGGCCTGGCTGACCAGCCGGCGGGCGTACTCCAGCCCGGCCTTGGGATCGTGAATGGAGCAGGGGCCCACGATGACCAGCAGGCGGTCGTCCACGCCGTCCATGATGGCGCGCACTTCGTCGCGTCCGCGTTCGACGACGGCGGCCTCCCGGTCCCCCAGCGGCAGTTTGGTGAGAAGCGCCGACGGGGCGGGCAGCGCAGTGAATTCGCTGACGCGCAGGTTGGACGTGGACTTGGTGGCGCTGGCGGCTGCTGTTGCGGTGCTCATGTTCGGGGTCCTGTTCCAGATGGGAAGCGGGCCCGGATTTCAGAACCCGCCGGAGAAACGGCGAAGGGCAGAGAATGATCTCTGCCCTGTTGGCTCTGAAGGAAGTTGGATGCGTGTCAGTTAGACGCGGGCCCCTCCAGAGCCAACGAAAAATACGCATACCAACGGTTAGTCATGGAAGAGACCATAAACCCGGCACACGGCGGCCGCAAAATCGGTTGCGTCACATTCCGGCGCCGCAGCCTACCCCAGGAGCTTCCGCAGGAACTGCAGCTGGCGGATCCAGTGGTGTTCCTGGCCGCCCTCATGGTTGTTAAACCGGTACACCTCAATGTCCTTCACGGCACCGGTGGCCGATGAGGCGTGGGTGCCGGTCCCGTAGGCGTTGTAGCTGGCGAACACCGTGGACGGCGGGCAGATGTCATCCATTTGCGCAGCTGAGTACAGCGCCGGAACGGTGGCCCAGCGGGCCAGGTTGACGCCGTCGAAATAGTTCAGGACGCCAAGTGCGGCGTCGTAGCGGTCCCGGTGCCGCGCCAGGAACTGGGCGATCTCCGGATAGGGCCCCCGCGGAGTGATGTCGATGGCACGGGGAAAGTCCTGCAGGAAGGGGACGTCGGGCAGCGCGGCGATGACGCCGTCGAGCCGTCCCGCGGTGAGCCCCGCCGTGGCCACCACCAGGCCACCGCCCTGGCTGACACCGGCCAGCACCACTTTGGCGGGATCGACGGCGGGGTGGGCCTGGGCAGCCTCCACCGCGCGGAAGGCGTCCACGTAGACACGGCGGTAGTAGTAGTCCTCCCGGCTGGCGATGCCCCTGGTCATGAGGCCCGCGTGCGCCACATCCCCCGCGGAGGGGTGGGGATCCGCGGTGTCCCCCAGCGTGCCGCCGTACCCCTGGCCCCGGGTGTCCATGATCAAGTGTGCGTACCCGGCCTGTGCCCACCGTGTGTCCTGGTTGGCCAGGCCGCGGCCGCCGGAATAGCCAATGTAGTTCACCACCACCGGCAGCCTGACGCCTGCCTCCCGGTTGGCCGGCAGGTGCAGCCAGCCTTTGACGGGCGCGCCGCCGAAGCCGGAGAAGGTGACGTCGAACGTATCGATCACCGTGAGGTAGTTGTCCACCGGTTCGAAGGTTGCGTCGAGCGGAAAGGCCCGCGCTTCGTCCAGGGTGGCATCCCAGAACGCCTTGAGGTCACCCGGCGGTGTGACCTCGGAGGTATAGCTGCGGAGCTGGGACAGGGGAAGGTCGAAGAGGGGCATTCCTAATTCACGCATCCTTGGCGCGCAGCGACAAGTGGCTGGTACCGGTCCAGGCTGGTCCCGGTGGCGACTATCCGGCGGAGCTCGGCCAGCCCGCCGTCGACGGCTCCGGCGGCCCGTGCCTGGACCAGCACGTTGCCCAGGGCGGTGGCTTCGACGGGTCCGGCCACCACCGGGCGCCCGGTGGCGTTGGCGGTGAGCTGGCAGAGCAGGGTGTTCTGGGAGCCGCCGCCCACCACATGCACCACGTCCACTTCACGGTTGGCGAGGCGTTCCGCAGTGGTGATGGTCCTGGCGTAGCCGGCCGCGAGGCTGTCCATGATGCAGCGGGTGATGGCCGCGGGATCATCGGCCAGGACCTCGCCGGTACGGCGGACCGCCGCGCGGATGCGCCCTGGCATGTTGTCCGGGGCGATGAAGTACGGGTCGTCGGCATTAATCCGCGGCCCGCCGACGGGGAGGGCCGCAGCGGCGGTGAGCAGGGCGGCGAGGTCGGGCTGGAAGCCTTCACCGGCCCAGGTGCGCTGGCATTCGCTCAGCAGCCACAGTCCGCCCACGTTCCGCAGGTAGCGGATGGTGCCGTCCACGCCGCGTTCATTTGTGAAGTTGGCTTCCCGGCTGGCCCCGGTGAGGACCGGATGCTTCAGTTCCAGCCCCACCAGGGACCACGTGCCGGAGGAGATGTACGCGAAGTTCTCCCCGCGGCCACCGTCTGCCACGGCGGGAACGGCCGCGACGGCGGAGGCAGTGTCGTGCGAGCCCACCGCCACCACAGGGGTCTCCGGCGGGAGGTCCACTTGCCCGGCGATGTCCGGCAGGAGTGTTCCGACGGTTTCGCCGGGCTGGATCAGCGGCGGGAACAGGTCCTTCCGCAGTCCCAGCGCCGCGAAGAATTCGGTGGCCCATTCCCCCGCCACGGCGTCAAACAGGCCGGTGGTGGAGGCGTTGGTGGCCTCGGTCCGCCGCACCCCGGTGAGCAGGAACGCAATCAGGTCCGGGATCAGGAGGGCCTGCAGCCCGTCCAGGTCCTTCTCGGTGGCCAGCTGGTAGATGGTGTTGAACTGCAGGAACTGCAGCCCCGTGGTTTGGTACAGGCGGGCGGGGTCCAGCTTGGCGTGGACGGGCGCGACGGCGGTCCTGCTGCGGTCGTCGCGGTAGCTGTACGGCTGCGCCACGAGGTTCCCCGCGCTGTCCACCAGCCCGTAGTCCACGGCCCAGGTGTCGATGCCAACGCTGGCGATCTTTTCGCCCCGGGCTGCCGCCGCCGCGGCGGCCGCACGGAGTCCCGCCAGCACCTCCGCGAACAGTGCATCGAAGTCCCAGCGGAGGCCGCCGTCGCGCTCCACCACGCCGTTGGGGAACCGGTGGACGGTTTCCAGCGCCACCCCGGCGGAGGTAACGCGGCCCAGGATCACCCGCCCGGATGAGGCGCCGATGTCGACGGCGGCGAACACCCCGCCCTCGGCCGCCCCTGCCCCCGTACTCACCGCAGGAAGGCTGCCGCCACTCCGGCGTCCACGGGAATGTGCAGGCCGGTGGTGTGGGACAGTTCGTTGCTGGTGAGGACGGCGGCCGCGTTGGCCACGTGTTCGGGCAGGACTTCGCGCTTGAGCAGGGTGCGCTGCGCGTAGTACTCGCCCAGCTTTTCCTCGTCCACGCCGTAGACCGCGGCACGTTTGGCGCCCCAGCCGCCGGCGAAGATCCCGGAGCCGCGGACCACACCGTCGGGGTTGATGCCGTTCACGCGGATGCCGTGCTCACCCAGCTCGGCGGCGAGCAGGCGCACCTGGTGGGCCTGGTCGGCCTTGGTGGCGGAGTAGGCGATGTTGTTGGGGCCGGCGAACACGGAGTTTTTGGAGGAGATGTAGATGATGTCCCCGCCCATGCCCTGCGCGATCATGACCTTCGCCGCGGCCTTGGCCACCAGGAACGAGCCTTTTGCCATGACGTTGTGCTGGAGGTCCCAGTCCTTTTCGGTGGTTTCCAGCAGCGGCTTGGAGATGGACAGGCCGGCGTTGTTGACCACCAGGTCCACGCCGCCGAACGCCAGGACAGCAGCGTCGATGGCCGCGGACACCTGCGCCTCGTCGGTGACATCTGCCTGGACGCCGATGGCGACGTCGGCACCGCCCAGCTCCTCGGCGACCTTTTGTGCGTTTTCAAGGTTGAGGTCGGCAATGACGACGCACGCGCCGTCGGACGCCAACCGTGTGGCGATGGCCTTGCCGATGCCGGACGCGGCACCGGTCACCAGGGCAACCCGGGTGGCGTGGGACTTCGGCTTGGGCATCCGGGCCAGTTTGGCTTCCTCCAGCGCCCAGTACTCGATGCGGAACTTTTCGGATTCCTCGATCGGGGCGTAGGTGGAGATGGCCTCCGCGCCGCGCATGACGTTGATTGCGTTGATATAGAACTCGCCGGCCACCCGGGCGGTCTGCTTGTTCGCCCCAAAGGAGAACATGCCCACGCCGGGGACCAGCACGATGGCCGGATCCGCGCCGCGCAGGGCCGGGCTGTCCGCGTCCTTGTGGCGGTCGTAGTAGGCCTGGTAGTCCTCGCGGTAGTCGGCGTGCAGTTCGTGCAGCCGGGCGATCGAGTCCTCCGCGCTGGCGTCGGCGGGCAGGTCCAGGATGAGCGGCTTGACCTTGGTGCGCAGGAAGTGGTCCGGGCAGGAGGTGCCGAGCGCGCCGAGACGCGGGTGTTCGGCTGCCTCGAGGAAGTCCAGGACGACGGCGTCATCACTGAAGTGCCCCAACTGCGGCCTGTCCGTGGAGGCCAGGCCGCGGATCACCGGTGCCAGGGCTGCGGCCTTGGCACGGCGTTCGGCTTCGGTCAGGGCGGCATAGCCGGGAAGCCTGGCACCGAAGGGCTCGGCCTTCCCGTTCTCTGCGATGTACTTTTCGGCCTGGTCGATGATCCAGAGCGAATTCTGCTCTGCTTCTTCGCTGGTGGCGCCCCAGGCGGTGATGCCGTGGCCGCCCAGGACGGTGCCGATGGCCTGCGGGTTGGCGTCCTTGATCGCGGCGATGTCCAGGCCCAGCTGGAAACCGGGACGGCGCCAGGGAACCCAGACCACCTTGTCACCGAAGATCTTGGTGGTCAGCGCCTCCCCGTCCACAGCCGTCGCAATGGCGATGCCGGAGTCCGGGTGCAGGTGGTCAACGTGCGCGGCGTCCACCAGGCCGTGCATGGCAGTGTCGATCGATGGGGCGGCCCCGCCTTTGCCGTGCAGGCAGTAATCGAACGCGGCCACCATCTCGTCTTCCCGTTCCACGCCCGGGTAGACATTCTTCAAAGCATTCAGCCGGTCCAGGCGCAGCACCGCAAGGTTCTGCTCCTTCAGGGTGCCCAGGTCACCACCGGAACCCTTGACCCAGAGCAGCTGGACGTCGTCGCCCGTGACGGGGTCCTTTTCGGTGCCCTTGGCGGAGGTGTTGCCGCCGGCGTAGTTCGTGTTCCGCTTGTCCGCGCCAAGGCGGTTGGAACGGGAGATCAGGTCTTCCACAGTTTTGTTCGTCATAGCTGAATCAGGCGCCCCATCCGGCTTGCTGGCCGCCCACGCGGTCCTCGTTGATCTGTTTCTGGTAACCGCTCGCCTTGAAGGCGGCCATTGGGTCCGCGGGCAGGCCGCGGGATTCACGCCACTCGGCCAGGATGGGCCGGACGTCGGTGTAGAAGGCATCGTTGAAGATGCCGTTGGCGGCCAGGACATCGCCGGCACGCTGCGCTTCGCCCAGGGCGGCGGTGTCCACCAGCAGGGCGCGCAGCGTCATTTCCTGGACATTGAGCACGGAGCGGATCTGGCCGGGGATCTTCTCTTCCAGGTTGTGGCACTGGTCCAGCATCAGGGCCACGCCGGAGTCCTTGCCGTAACCGCCGCCCCGTATCACTTCGTGCATGATGCGGAACAGCTGGAACGGGTCGGCGGCACCCACGATCAGGTCATCGTCCGCGTAGAAGCGGGAGTTGAAGTCGAAGGAACCCAGCTTGCCCAGGCGCAGCAGCTGCATCACGATGAACTCGATGTTGGTGCCCGGCGCATGGTGGCCGGTGTCCAGGCAGACGAACGCCTTCTCCCCCAAGGCCAGGGTCTGGGCGTAGGAGGTGCCCCAGTCCGGCACGTCCGTGTGATAGAACGCCGGCTCAAAGAATTTGTACTCCAGCACCAGGCGCTGCCCATCCCCCAGGGCCGCATAGATCTCCTGCAGGGACTCGGCCAGCCGGTCCTGGCGGCCGCGGATGTCATCCTGGCCCGGGTAGTTGGTGCCGTCCGCCAGCCAGATCTTCAGGTCCTGCGAACCCGTGGCGTGCATGATGTCGATGCACTCGAGGTGGTGGTCGATGGCCCGGCGCCGGACGGCCTGGTTGGAGGAGGTGAGGGAGCCGCACTTGTACTCATCATCCTGGAAGGTGTTGGAGTTGATGGTGCCCAGGCCCACGCCCAGTCCCGCCGCATACTCCCGGAGGGCGGAGTAGTCGTCCACCTTGTCCCACGGGATGTGCAGCGCCACAGTGGGGGCCAGGCCGGTCAGCTCGTGGACCTTGGCGGCGTCCGCCAGCTTCTCCTGGACCGTCCGCGGCGTGCCGGGCGTGCCGAACACCTTGAACCGCGTACCTGAATTTCCATAGGCCCACGAAGGGACCTCGATGGCAAGCTCCCCGAGCCTGCCCAGCGCCGTTGCTACGTCGTTCATGTTGGTTCTTTCCGGTGTTGAGCGTCTGTCTGATGCTTTTGGTTGGTGCCCCGCTGCTGGAGCGTGCCTGCTGGCAGTTGCCTGCTGTTCCGGTGCGCCGGTGGTCCTGCGTCCCGCGTCCTGCCGGTCAGCCTGCGGGGGGCTGTGCCGCCAGCTGGCTGTTGAGATTGAAGACTTCTTCCAGCACCTGGAACCCTTCGTCGGGCGCCTGGCCGGAGTCCTCGAACAGGGTTGCCATCTCGGCCTGCCAGCGGGCGTTCACATCCGTCAGGGCCATGCGGGCACGGACGGCGTCAAAGTCGTCGCACTCCACGTACCCCACCAGGAGCCCGTCTCCACCAAGGAACAGGGAGTAGTTGTGCCAGCCCGCCTCCTTGAGGGCGTTCAGCATTTCCGGCCACACTGCGGCATGCCTGCGCCGGTATTCGTCGATCAGCGCCGGCTGGACCGAGGAACGGAAACACACCCTCATGCGGACTCCTCCTCAAACTTCCCAAAGTTTTGAATCGTTTCATTGGTACGATTCAAAGTACTCTTGGAGTTGAGCAGGTGTCAAGCAATGGCAGAAACTTTTGATTTCCCGCGCGGAAGCTCCCGCGGCGGGCAGGTCGGCACGGAGAATCGATGAACCGCACAGCCAGTATCAAGGACGTGGCCACCCACGCGGGCGTGGCCGTGGGGACGGTGTCCAATGTCCTCAACTATCCCGACAGGGTGTCCGACCGGACCAAGGAACGGGTCCTGCGCTCCATCGACGAACTGGGGTTTGTCCGCAACGATGCCGCCCGCCAACTCCGTGTTGGCCACAGCCGCACCATCGGGCTCATCGTCCTGGACGTAGGCAACCCGTTCTTCACCTCCGTGGTCCGCGCGGCGGAGGACGCCGCAGCGCTGCAGGGAAGCGCCGTCCTGCTGGGCGACAGCGGCCACAATGCCGGCCGCGAGGCGAATTACATTGACCTCTTCCAGGAGCAGCGCGTGCAGGGCCTGCTGATCTCGCCGGTGGGCGATGTAACGGAAAGGCTGGACCTCCTCCGCGAGCGCGGCGTGCCAACGGTCCTGGTGGACCGGCTGGCTGACGAGTCCAAGTTCAGCTCGGTAGCCGTGGATGACGACGCCGGAGGCTACCTGGCTGCCCGGCACCTGCTGGACACCGGCCGCCGTCGGCTGGCTTTTGTTGGCGGCCCCATGTCCATCCGGCAGGTCGCGGACCGGCTCCAGGGGGCCCAGCGGGCCGTGAAGGAGGAGCCGGACGCCAGCCTCGAGGTGTTGGATGCTGAAGGGCAGACCGTCCTGGCTGGGCGCAGCGTGGGCGACATGCTGGTGGAGCGCGGGCGGGCTGAACTGCCCGAGGGGATTTTCTGCGCCAACGACCTCCTGGCCCTGGGCGTCATGCAGTCGCTCACTATGACGCACACGTTCCGGATCCCGGAGGACGTGGCGCTGATTGGCTATGACGACATCGACTTTGCCATCTCCGCGGTGGTTCCCCTGTCCTCCATCCGCCAGCCCACCGAACTGCTGGGCCGGACAGCCATCGAACTGCTGTCCGAAGAGGTGGAGTCCCAAAATCCCGTCCACCGGTCCGTAGTGTTCACGCCGGAGCTGGTGGTCCGCCAGAGCACGGCCGCGCCGGCCGCCGGCTGATCAGCCGGGCGCTCTACTTTCCCGTCTGCTGCAGCCACTTCATGGACTCGTCCCGGGACGTGAAGAAGCGGGTAGGGCAGGGCGGATTATGGACTCCCAGGAAGAAATTCGCGATGATCCGGTCCACCGGGCTCGATCCAAGCAGGGCAATCCGGTTGGCGGCGCAGGGGATGGAGAACACCGAGCGGGCCTGGATACTGACGTTCTCCGTGGTGGCCATGTCCACCAGCATTGGATAGTTGCCGTCTCCTGCTATGCGGTTCACCGCAGCCATCGCCGCCTGTGCGTCCTCGACTTCTATGCGGACTTTGGGCTCCCACATGAGGTGGATGACGCCGTCAGCGCTCAGTTCCACGGTTCCCTTGCCGCCGTCGACCATTATGGGCTCCATACCCCGCCTCCCTCCAGTGGGCAGTTCCTGAACCCCTCTATCTTGCACCAGGCCGCCCGGCCCAGGCATCCTGGCGCCCGACAAACAGCGCCGCAACCCCGACTTGACTACTCAGCATGCTTACTAATAGGTTGATCGACGTGCCCGTGGCCTGGATCACCATCCGGAGCTGCGTGTCGCGGCCCGACAGGGCTGCATCTGAAACAAGTGCATTTGAAATAACCAGTTCCGCCGGGGTTCTCCATGGGGGCGGAGCCTCGGGGGGTTCAGAGCGCCGCAACCCGGCGCTGAAAGGATTTACCGAAAATGCGAACAAAGGTCTCAGCTTCAGTCACTGCCATTGCCCTCTCCGGCGCCATGCTCTTCGGCATGGCAGGCCCGGCGACGGCAGCAGCACCCGCGGCTCCTTCTGCCGCTTCCCAGTCATCCCAGACAGCCAACGTCACTGGAACCATCAACCAGACCATTGACGGCGTGGGCACCTTCGTGGGCTCGTTTACGCCATCCAACTTCAGCGTCCAGAACGGCCAGCTGACCGTCACCGGCTTGGTGCAGGGTACCTTCACCGATCTTGCCGGCGTGGCCACTCCGGTGAGCCAGACCGTGACCACCACGGCTGCTGCGGCCCCCACCACCAACGCCGCGACGGCCACAGGAGGCGGTTGCGACATCGTGAACCTGGTCCTCGGGCCGCTGCACCTGGACGTGCTGGGGCTCAATGTCGACCTGAACCAGGTGGTCCTGGACATTGTTGCGCAGTCGGGAGCGGGCAAACTTGTCGGCAACCTGCTCTGCGCCGTCACCGGGCTCCTTGACGGCGGCAATGGCCTCAGCGGCCTGGCCAACCTGCTCAACCGGCTGCTGGGGCTCTAGTTCCCGGCAGTCCACAAGGCAGCAAGATGGGCAGTCCCCCGGGACTGCCCATCGTCGTTTTCGCCTAAATCTTCGCCACCACCAGGTTGCGGTAAGCCGCCCGGAGCGGGGCCATCTGCCGGAAACCAATCCGGCCGCCGCCGAGCACCTTCGACGACGGATCCTGCCACTTGAAGAGCAGCAGCCCATTGATGGAAAACGCCGCCAGGGGCCCGTCCTTCACCAGTTCCAGGCGGTAGAAGTCCGTGGCATCCTCCGCGGGCGGCAACGGGTCCGCGCCCTGCGCCACCAGCTCGAAGCCGGCACTTTTGCGCAGGTTGCAGGTGCGGAACGCGCGCTCGGACGGGAACTTGTGGCGGAAATAGGAGACGTGCAGGGCATCGATATCACCCGAATGGTACTGGGGGTAGTAGCCCGTCCTGGGCGGGAGGGCCGGGCTGAAGAGGTCCTGCCCGCGGTGTCCGGTGGCCGCGAAGAACAGCATGGCCAGGCCCGGCTCGGCGAGCGGGCGGAATTCCCAGCTGATGCGGATGCGGTCCGGGAAGTTCTCCGGGCACCACAACGTCCAGTGCGCGTGGTCGCCGAATTCCTGGTCGTCCAGCGCACCGGAGAGCTCCAGGGAACCCTCGTGGCTGCCGCCGCGCAACGGCCCTTCCGCTACCCATCCAGCCACGTCATCGGGCCCCGCCAGCGGGTTGCTGTAGAGGATCCGCTCCCTAACCGCTGCGGCCCCCACTAGGCGCGTCCCGCCGTCGTACTCATTCCCCAGGTGCCGGCCGGCTCCGCCTCTCCAGCCGGCCCGTACCCCAGCCGGCGCAGCTGCCGCGCCACCTCCCCGGCCACCAGCGAGGCACCGTGCCGGGAGAAATGCGTATTGTCCGCCAGGCCGCCCGGCCAATGCGCATGCTCCCCCGGCGCGAAGTGGCAGAAGAGCTCCCTCGATCCGTCCCGGCCCAGCCGGAGATACAGGTGGCGGGTCCACGCGTTGAGGTCCACCACGGGGACCCCGAGCTCCTGCCCCAGTTCGCGGACCACCTCCGGATAGTCCTCCAGGCTCTCTGCGAGGACGTCCGACGACGGCCCCTCCCCCGGGTGCCTGCCGTCCAGGAAGTGCCGGCGCTCCACGGAGGTGCACAGCACCACTGCCGAGCCCCGGGCGCGCACCTCCCCCACCATGGTTCGCAGGTTGGCCGCGTAGCCGGTGCGGGCGGCCAGGTGCGGCTTCTTCTGGTCGTTGTGGCCGAACTGGATGAGCACGGCATCGTCCGGGCCTGCTTCGGTGAGCAGCTCCGCCCAGAGCCCCTCAGTGCGGAAGGATTCGGTGTCGGCGCCGCCCTTGGCGAAGTTGTGTACCGTGCCCCACGTGCAGGTGAAGGGTGCCAGCTGCGCTCCCCAGCCGCTCATGGGGAACTCGTGCGTGGGACAGTTGGCAACGGTGGAATCTCCGGCCAGCAGGATTTTCATGGTGGTTCTTTCCTTTGATGCCCGCGGGCAGAGTCAGCCTTTGACGGAGCCGATGAGCATACCCTTGGCGAAATGCTTTTGCAGGAACGGGTAGAAGATGAGGATGGGCAGCGTGGCCACCACGATCACGGCGAACTTGATGCCCTGTTCGGGCGGGATGTAGTTGGGATCAACGTTGCCGGTGCCCAGCAGGTCCGAGGCGGCGGTGACCTGGCGCAGGTACATCTGCAGGGTCCACTTGGAGTTGTCGCTCAGGTATAGCAGGGGTGACATGAAGTCGTTCCAGATGCCCACCGCATAGAACAGGGCAAAGGTGGCCAGGACGGGCTTGGACAGCGGCAGCAGGATCCGCCACAGGATGCCGATCTCGGTGGCGCCGTCCATCTTGGCGGACTCTTCCAGTTCGGCAGGGAGCTCCTGGAAGAAGTTCTTGATGATGATCAGGCTGAACGGGTTGATGGCCGCGGGCAGGATCAGGGCCCAATAGGAGTTGAGCAGGCCCAGGTCCTTGACCAGCAGGAACGTGGGGATCATGCCGCCGGAGAAGACCATGGCAAAGACCACCAGGGACAGGATGGCGTTCCTGCCCCGCAGGGTTTTCTTGGCCAGCGGATAGGCCATGGTCACGGTGAAGGCCAGCTGGACCAGGGTGCCCACCGCGGTGACCAGGATGGTGGTCACCAGGGCGCGGACGAACGCCGGGGTGGCGAAGATGTATTCGTAGGAGCCCAGGGTGAACTGCTCGGGCCAGACGAAGAATGCCCGGCGCGTAATTTCGGCTTCGGTGGCAAACGATCCGGCGAAGACGTACACGAACGGCAACAGGGTAATGAGGCCGATCAGGGACAGGAAGACGTAGTTGGCGGCGTCAAAGATCCGGCCGCCGCGGGTGTTGTGGATTTTCATGGCTAGAACAGTCCGCTCTGGTTGAATCGCTTGGCCAGCCAGTTGGTGCCGAAGATCAGCACGATGCCCACCAGCGATTTGAACAGGCCCACGGCGGTGGAGTAGCTGTAGGCGCCCTGCGTGATGCCTACGAAGTAGACGTACGTGTCAAAGACATCCGCCACCTCACGGTTCAGCGCGTTGGTCATCAGATAAATCTGTTCGAACCCGGTGTTGAGCATCTGCCCGATGGCCAGGATCAGCATCACGATGATCGTGGAACGGATCGCGGGAAGCGTGATGTGCCAGACGCGCCGGAACCGGCCCGCGCCGTCGATGATCGCGGCTTCGTACTGGTCCTGGTCCACGGTGGAAAGGGCGGCCAGGAAGATGATGGTGCCCCAGCCGGTGTTCTTCCAGATCTCCTGCAGCACGATCAGGGGCCGGAACCAGGCGGGATCTGACAGGAAGTCGACGTGCGTGCCCATGGCGTTGTTCAGGAACTGGAACAGCGGCCCGATGTCCAGGGCAAACAGCAGGAAACTCAGCGACGCCACGATGGTCCAGGACAGGAAGTGCGGGATGTACACCAGCGTCTGGACCGTGCGCTTGAGGATGGACAGCCGGACTTCGTTCAGCAGCAGCGCCAGGATGATGGTCAGCGGGAAGGCCACCCCCAGGTTCAGGAAGGCCAGGATCAGGGTGTTGCCCAGCAGCCGCGGGAAGTCCGGGTTGGCGAAGAAGTCCTCGAAGTTCCGGAACCCCACCCACGGGCTGCCGTTGACGCCCAGGAACGGGACGTAGTCCTTGAAGGCGATGCTGACACCGTACATGGGGGCGTAGCGGAACACCGCGAAGTACACCACGCCAGGCAGCAGCAGAAGGTACAGCCATTTGTAGTGCGCGAAATGGACGGAGAACCTGCCCCCGTTCCGGGGAGCGGGAGCGGTCCTGCGCGTCCGCTCCCCGGCGAGGGTGTCAATGACAGGGGCTGCCATTTACTTGTTGTCCTGCCAGAGCTTGTTGATTTCTTCCTTGACCTTGTTGCCGCCGCTGGTGTCCCACAGCTTGATGGCATCCTTGAGGCCCTGTTCATCGATCTGTCCGGCCAGGTACTTGATCCGGGCGTCGGCCACAATGTTGTCCAACTGGGCACCCTTGGCCACATAGGTGGCCGAAACGTAGGGTGCGGCCGGGTTGTAGACGGCGCTCTTGAGGTCTTGGGCCATGACGTCGGTCCGCTTGTCGAAGACCTGCTGCTCGTAGTCGGAGGCCTGCTTCACCGGGTAGAACTCGTTGCCGGCAACGTTCATGCCCAGCTGGGCGTAGCTCTTGATGTCGGTGGTGACGGCCTTGCCCTCCGGCGTCTCCGGTTTGATGGTGGCGGCCTTGCCGGCCTCCACCGAAAAGTTCACGCCCTCGATGCCGTTGTTCAGCAGGACCGCAACATCCTTGCCGTTCACGGTGTTGAGGAAGGCCAGGACCTTGTCCAGTTCGGGCTCGCTCTTGACGCTGGCCTTGGGGATCGCAAGGAAGCCTGAGTAGCCGTCGGTGGGGTGGGCGTGCAGTTTGCCGTCCGGGCCTTCGAGGTTGCCCACGAAGCCCACTTTGTTCTGGAAGTTGGTGGGGTCTGCCTGCTTGAAGAGGTTGATGAGCACGCTCACCCGGGAATCGACGTCGACGATGATGCCGCCCTTGCCGTTGAAGAACGGCTCGTTCCACTTGGTGCTGTCGAAGGTGGCGAAGTCGGGGTTGATGAGCTTTTCGTCAACCATCTTCTTGATGAAACGGTCCGCCTCGAGGAACTCGTCGGTTTCGAAGCTGGGAATGAGCTTCCCGTCCCGCTCCGTCCAGCGGTTCCCGGCGCCGTACCATTCCTCGATCAGGTCGTAGGGGCTGTTGGTGCCCAGCGCACCCCACTTGGGGATGGTGATGCCGTAGGTGTCATTGACGCCATTGCCGTCCGGATCCTGCTCGGTGAAGGCCTCTGCCACCTTGTACAGGTCCTCCGTGGTTTTGGGCGGCTGCAGGCCCAGCTTGTCCAGCCAGTCCTGCCGGAACATGACGGCCGCACGCATGGGGGAACGGCCGCGGAAGACGCCGTAAACCTTGCCGTTGACGCTGGCGTTCTTCTGGATGTCCGGGAAAGTGGTCTTGAGGTTGGGGTACTTGTCCAGCTTGTCGGTGAGGTCCCAGAACGCGCCCGCCTGGGCGTTCTTGACGAAGCCGGGTGTTTTGCCCTGGATCACCATGACCTGCGGAATGTCGGATCCCGCCAGCGTGATGTTGGTCTTGTCCTCATAGGAGGCGTTCGGCGCCCAGTTGATTTTGACCTGTTTGCCGGTGAGCTCCTCCAGCTTCTTCTGCACCGCGCCGTCCGCTGCAGGCGGCTGGGCCTCCAGGAACGGGGCCATGATGGACACCGAAGTGAGGTCCGCGGCCGGGGCGTCCCCGCCGCTGCACGCGGTGAGGGACAGCGCCGTGGCCGTTACGACGGCGGCGGCCAGGGAGAGTTTGCGATGGATCATATGTCGTCCTTTTCCACTTCTTTGGGGTTTGTTGGGCTGGCTGGCCCACGGTTTTGATACGTTTCATTCATGCGTCCGCCCAGGGCAGCGCCCACCATCGGCAACCAAGGGCGGGGAGCAGCGTCAGGCGGCGGTGGCCCCCTGCAGGGCGGTGCGCGCGGCAGGCTCCCCCGCTGCGGCCGCCGACTCGTCATTGGCCGCGAAGAAGCGGTCACACAACCAGCCGGTGAGGTAGAGCCAGGCCCCGATGCTGAAGAATGGAACCAGGCCCGGAAGGCAACTGCTGGCGTAAAGTACCGCGGCGGAAACGAAGAGCAGGATGACCGTTCCCGCCAGGTGCCGCAGGGCGAACCGGGACGACATCAGCAGGTACTGGAACAGGGGCAACTCGTACCGGGCATACATGGGGAACACGTAGCAAACGGCCCCCGCCAGGAAGATGGCGGCAACCAGGATGCCGACGGCCATGAACTGCGCCAGGACTCCCCTGCCTCCCGAAAAATAGTTCCAGTTCAGGACAAGGGCCGCCGCGACGGCCATGACCGGGAGCGCCAGGGCGTTGGCCCGGAGGAAGTTCCGGAAGTATGCGGAGGCAAACCCCCGCAGCAGCGGAACAGCATCGCCTGCGGCCCGCTTGCGCACCGCAATCTGTGCCGCGGCGGTGGCCGGACCTGCACCAAAAATGCCAAAACCCAGCAGGGTGAAGGCGATCCACAGCAGGTTCAGGCCGGCGATCCACACTAGCGTGTCAAAAAATGAGTAGGCGCGCGCACTGAAGGTCCCGGACAGCATGGCACGGCTCCCTTCTGTTCTCCATCGTTGCAGAGGCGAAGCGGAAAGTGTCCCGCATCACGCCGGTAATCGGTTTCTCGAAAATGTAGACCCCCTATCCGGCCGCGGTCAAGCGGAACTTTGAATCGTTACATAGCTGGACGGCGGCTTGCCGTTTGCCTCACACTAAAAGGTGGAAAGCGCTTGCTGACTCGATGCACGCGCAGATGATGCCGGTGCCCGCAAGGCGGGAGCCGGTGGGCAGAACGGAGAACCATGGAAACGGCAACGGAAGCCGCCGGCAGCGCCGCCGCGGCTTCAGCAACAACCCCGGCACGGGTTGCACTGGTGGGAGTGCACGGCTTCGGCACCCACCACCTGCGGAACCTCCAGCGCCTGCAGGCGGCAGGCAGTGTCAGCCTGGTCGCCGTGGCGGACCCGCAGCCCCCGGCACCCGGCGCCCTCCCGCCGTCGGCCGCCGTCTACCCGGGGCTCGAGGAGCTCCTCACCGCCACCCGGGACCTGGACCTGGTCATCGTGGCCACCCCCATCCAGACGCATGCTCCGCTGGCCCTGGCCGCCCTGGCCACTGACGCTGAGCTGTACCTTGAGAAGCCACCCGTCGCCTCCCTGGCCGACTTCAACCGGTTGTGCACGGCAGCCGCCAGGTCCGGCCACGGGGTGCAGATCGGCTTCCAGAGCCTGGGCTCGCACGCGCTTGGAGCCATCGAAGAACTGCTTGCCGCCGGGACCATCGGAACACTGGAGGGCATCTCCGCCACCGGCCGCTGGGTCCGGGACCGGGCCTACTACACGCGCTCCC
This sequence comes from Arthrobacter sp. NicSoilC5, assembly GCF_019977395.1. Lineage (NCBI taxonomy): Bacteria > Bacillati > Actinomycetota > Actinomycetes > Micrococcales > Micrococcaceae > Arthrobacter > Arthrobacter sp. NicSoilC5. The sequence goes on from NZ_AP024660.1 coordinate 2,153,824, forward strand.
GTTGGGCAGGAAAACGCAGCATCAATGGCGTGGATGTGGTGGATGGCGTGGTCACCAACCCCTTGGCGCACGCGGTGGCAACCGCCCTCCGGATTGCCGGGGCGCGCACCACAGCAGACCTCGCATCAGTGGAAACCGAGCTGTACCGCGCCAATGACATCGAGTCGGATGACACCTCCGTGATCCGGATCCGCACCGCCTCGGGCCTGCCCATCACCTGCGCCCTGACCATCTGCGCCGCGGAGTCCGTTGAACCGTACGTCACGCTGCAAGGTTCGGGCGGCACGGCGGTGTTCCACTACACCGAGGACCGGCTGACGGTGGAGACGGCGGCCGGGCGCACGGAGGAAACCTTCGGCCGGGACGACCTGACGGAGAATCTCCTGGCCCACCGCGGCCACGGCGTTCCGCTGGCCAGCAGCCTGGCGGACAGCGGAGCCTTCATGCTGGTGCTGGAAGCCATCCGGACCGCACCGCCGCCGGCCCCCATCGATCCCGCCTGCGTCCGCTGGGAAGGCGAAGGAGACGCTGCGCATGCCGTGGTGGTAGGCATCGAGGAAGCCCTGGAGCGCGCCGGCCGGCAGCATGCCACGTTCAGCGAAATTGGGCTCCCCTGGGCTGTGGCCGCGCCGGTGGCCTTCGACATCCCTGTGTCCTGATGCGGTTCAGGACCCGGCGGCGCAGCCGGCCGCCGGGTCTTTCACTATCGTGCAGCAACACCCCGGCGCCGTCCGTGGCGCCACAGGAGCAGGCCCACCACGGCCGCGGAGAGCATGCCCAGTCCGCCGGTGACCACCAGCCCGGTCCGGACGCCGAACTGTTCCGTCAACCAGCCCGCCAGGAGGCCGCCGCAGGCGTGGCCGCCCAGCAGGAGAGGAAGGTACAGGGCCATCACCCGGCCGCGGATGGCAGGCCCGGCCTCGAGCTGGACGGCCGTGGCTGCGCTGGTGAGGAACAGCAACGTCATGATGCCCACCACCGCCAGCATCGCCACAAACAAAACCAGGGTGGGCATCAGGGCGGCCACCAGCTGGGACAGCCCAAAAAGCCCCGCCGCGGCCACAATGCCCCTGCGGCCCATGGTCCCCAGCCGGGCTGCCAGGAGGGCACCGGCCAGGGCGCCGCCGGCGCTGACCATGTTGAAGAGGCCAAAGCCCTCCACGCCGTTGTGCCACACGTCCTGGGCGAAGGCCGCGAGGACCACCGGCCCGTTCATGCCGAAGGCGCCCAGCAGGCCGGCCAGCAGGATGAGGAGCAGCAGGCGCGGGCGTTCACGGACGTAGCGGAAGCCGGCAAGCACCTGCCCGCGGCCCCGCTCGGCGGGTGTACCGGGATGCAGTTCGTGCGGCCGGATGCCGGCGATCAGGCCCAGCACCACCAACCCGATCACTGCGTTTGAGGCGAAGGCGGCGGCCGGCCCTGCCTGCGCGATCAGCACGCCGCCCAGCGCGGGGCCGGCCATGGCGCCCAGCTGGGCGAGGGCGTTGTTCAGTCCGATGGCGGGACGCAGGGCGGCGTCGCCCACCACCTCATTGACGAAGACCTGGCGGGTGGGCTGGTCAACCGCCGCGGTGATGCCCAGCGCCATGCAGCTGGCGTAAACAACCCAGACCGTAATGGTGCCGCTGGCAGCCCAGGCCGCCAGCCCAAGGCCGAGCAGCACAATGACGGACTGGCACACCATCATGATCCTGCGCTTGGGGAAGATGTCCACCACCAGGCCGGCAAGCGGCCCCACCACGAGCATGGGAAGGAACTGAAGGGCGACGGCGGCCCCCACCGCTGCCGGGCTCCCCGTCAGTTGCAGCACCAGCCAGTCCTGCGCCAGCCGCTGCATCCAGACGCCAAGGCTGCCGGCGAGCTGCATGCCCAGGAAGAGCCGGTAGTTGTACTGCTTAAGGGGGTGGAACCAGCGCGGCTGGCTGATACCCGGGCGTGCAGACGGTGCGGGACGGGTGCGGCGGGACGGCACGGTCAGGTTCGGGCGCGGCTGGAGCGCAGTTTCACTGCGGCGGCGGCAAGGATCAGGGTACCGGGGACCACAACGAAGAGCGCGGCGAGCATCCAGACAAACACCACGGCGCAGAACAGGGCGGCCGCCAGCAGCAGCGACCCCGTCCAGTCGCGCAGGGAGACGTCCTTACCCACCTGGAGGGCCTGGCCCCAGGTGTCCTTGCCCGTGGCACCGGAAGCCGTGGCGTCGGACCAGGCGGATGCGGTGCGCAGGAGCAGGATGGCACCGCATCCGGCGAGTATCAGCGTGGCTGGAAGGACCACTTCGCGGCCCGGCAGCTGCCCCACCCATGCGAGCAGGAGGTTGAGGACAATCACGACGCCGGCTCCCGCCGTTGCGATTCCCAGCTTCCAGCTGCCCGGCAGGGCAGCCCTGAACAGGCCCCACAGCCCCCAGACGGAATCGTCCCTGCCATTGAGGTGCCGTTCAAGGTGCGCGGTCCCGGCCGCGTAGGCGGCGGGGATGGTGGCCAGCGGTACGGACAGCACCAGCACCAGCACCCCCGCCAGGAGGGTTTCGGAGAACAGGGCGAACCGGTTCACCGGGATTGGTTCGTGGCCTGGGGCGGATGTGGTGCTGTCCATGGCGCTCATTGTCCTTTGCCTAGCCCTTCAGTCCCTGGGTGGAGACGCCTTCGACGATGTAGCGCTGGAAGATCAGGAAGAAGATCAGCACAGGCAGCAGGGCCAGGACGGACATGGCGATCATGGCGCCGTAGTCGGAGGACTGGGTCTGGTCCACGAACAGCCGCAGGGCCAGCGGCAGCGGGTACTTGTCCGGGGTGTTCAGGTACAGCAGCGGGCCCAGGAAATCGTTCCAGCTCCAGATGAAGGAGAAGATGGAGGTGGAGATGAGGGCCGGCTTCATCAGCGGCAGCATGATGGATCCAAAGATCCGGGCGTGCCCCGCGCCGTCGATCCTGGCGGCTTCATCCAGTTCCGCGGGCAGGCCGCGCATGAACTGGACCATCAGGAAGACGAAGAACGCGTCCCCGGCCAGGAACTTGCCGATCAGCAGCGGGACGTAGGTGTCCACCAGGCCCAGCTGCTGGAAGATGATGTACTGCGGGATGATCACCACGTGGAAGGGCAGCAGCAGGGTGGCGATCATCATGCCGAAGAACAGGCTGCGGCCGGGAAAGTTGATCCGGGCGAACGCGTACGCCGACACGCTCGCGGACAGGATGGTGCCGACGACGGCGCCGAGGGCCAGGATCAGCGAGTTGGTGAAGAACTGCAGGGTGGACACCCCGCCGATCCCCTCCATGGCGGTCACGAAGTTATCGAAGCTGAAGTTGTTTGACCACAGCGACGTGTTCTGGCCGCCGATCTCCGAGTTGGGCTTGAAGGACGAGGCGATCATCCACAGGCCGGGGTAGAGGACGATGGCAGTGAGGACAAGGGCCACCAGGTGGAAGATGGCGCTCTTGGCCCGTTTGGCTGCCACCGATTCGGATTTCGGGTTGTAGGCCGGGGCGGCGGCGTCCGGTGTGGACTGGGTGGGGGTTGCCGTGGTTGTCATTTTGAATCACCGCTGTAGTGGACCCAGGACTTGGACGTGCGGAAGAAGATCAGCGTGATGATGCCCACCACGATCACCAGCAGCCATGCCATGGCCGAGGCGTAGCCCATCCGGAAATCGCTGAAGCCCCGCAGGTACAGGTAGAGGGTGTAGAAGAGGGTGGATCCGGCGGGGCCGCCGTCACCGTTGGAGATGATGTAGGCCGACGCGAAGATCTGGAACGCGTGGATGGTTTCCATCAGCAGGTTGAAGAAGATCACCGGGGAGAGCATGGGCCAGGTGATGTTGAAGAACTTGCGCACCGGGCCGGCACCGTCCATTGACGCTGCCTCGTACAGCTCACCGGGGATCTGCTTGAGGCCGGCCAGGAAGATCACCATCGGGGCGCCGAACTGCCACACGGTCAGGAGAATGAACATCGGCATGGTCATCGAGGGGTTGCCCACCCAGCCGCCCAGGTTGATCCCGAAGAAAGACAGGCCCTGGTCCACCGGTCCGGAATCGCCGAACATGGCCTTCCAGACGATGGCGATGGAGACGGACGCACCGATCAGGGACGGGGCGTAGAAGGCAGAGCGGTAGAAGCCCTGGCCGCGGCGCTTGCTGTTCAGCAGCATGGCCACCGCCAGTGCCGCCGCGAGCTTCAAGGGGGTACCGAACACCACGTAGCCCACGGTCACGCCCACGGACTGCAGGAAGCGTTCGTCCTGGAACAGGGTGGTGTAGTTGTCCAGGCCGATCCACTTGGGCGGCTCGAACAGGTTGTAGTTGGTGAAGGACAGGTACAGCGAGGAAATCATCGGCCCCACCGTGAGGGCAATGAATCCCAGCAGCCAGGGCAGCAGGAAGGTATAGCCGGCGCGGGCGTCCGAGCCCCGCTGCCGCGACTTGCGCGGCAGCGGGGAACCGGACGACGCCGGGCGCCTGCTCAGGGTTGGAGTTTGAGTCACAAGATCATTCCGTCAGTCGTAAAACCTGGGTGGGAGTGCACGGCGCCGGATCAGGCGTTCTGCTTGATGAGGTCTTCGGCTTCCTTGAACCACGCGTCGACGGCTCCGTCAACCGTGAGCTTGCCGTAGTTCAGGTCGGAGGCGATCCGGCCGAACGACGCTTCCAGCGTGCCGAAGCCAACGATGGGCGGCTCCGGAGCGTCCTTGAGGTACTGCGCAATTGATTTCTCGTAGTCCACCACGAGCTTGTCGGCGCCTTCGAACGTGGTGCCGTCGCGCTGGGTCTTGGAGGCCGGAACGCCGCGGGAGGTCTTGAAGATCTGGCCTACTTCGGGGTCGTTGACCATGAAGTCGATGAAGCGGGCGGCGGCGTCCTTGAACTTGGTCTTGGCACTGGCCACCATCAGCATGGAGGGCTTCAGGAATAGGCCCAGGTTGTTCGGGTCGTCCGACGGCACCGGAACAAGCTTGAGTGATTTGGCCCCGCTGTCGGCCAGGTAGCCCGCCATGAAGTTGTCCCAGGTGACCTCAGACGCTGTGACGTTGGAACCGAAAGGCGACTTGGGCTTGAGCTGGGTTACCCTGTCTTCCGGGACGAGGGCCTGCGTGCCGCGCAGCTTCGAGTTGAGGTTCCACCAGCTCTTCAGGTCGTCCTTGCTGAAACCAAGCTTCCCATCGCTGTTGAAGGCCTGGATGTTCTTCTGGCGGAGCCAGATGTTGAACTGCCACCACACGCCCGTGAAATCCGTGGAGCCGAACAGGGTCCCGTTGCCCTTGTCCCCTACCTCCTTCAGGAATGCCTGGTATTCCGACCAGGTCCAGCTGCCGTCCGGCTCCGCTATGCCCAGGGAGGCGAGTTTGGCGGGGTCGTAGTAGACGGCGAAGGCGTTGGTGCTGGTGGGAATGCCGTAAGTCTTGCCCTTGATCTGGCCGGAAGGCAGGAGTGACTTTTCGAAGGCGTCAGTGTTGATCTTGACCGTGCCCAGGTCCAGGAGCTGGTTGCGCTGGCCGTAGTCCCGCAGGTAGGACAGGTCCCACTGCATGACGTCGGGAAGGCCGCCGCCGGCCGCCTCGGTGGCGCGCTTCTGCCAGTAGCCGGCGAAGTCCGTGAAGTTGCCGTTGACCTTGATGTCCGGGTTCTTCGACTCGAAGAGGGCAATGGCCTTGCGGGTGCGCTCGGCGCGGTCGTCGTTGCCCCACCAGGTGTAGTTGATGGTGACGGGTTTGTCGGCCGATCCGGTCTGGCCGGAAGAGCTGGATCCGTTCCCACAGGCCGCCAGGGCTGCGGCAGATGCGGTGCCGATGGCCACGGTTGTGAGGAAATGCCTTCTGTTGATCACGGGAGCCTCCTTGCTCGATGTGTGTTGCTCTTCCGCTCCGCCTACAACGTGAGTAGTGAGCTGGCTTACACGGCTTCTGAAACGATACAATATCCGCATTCCCGGAATTGGGCAAGCGTTTTCCAAACGTCTGGCCAATGCCCCCGTTCCGCCTTGCGAGCAGACAAAGGAGTCACATGACACAGCAGGAAACCAGCTCCCCTTCGAGCGTTTGGAACAGGGTTGAGGGCGTGGCCTTCGGAGGTGATTACAACCCTGAGCAGTGGCCGGTGAGCATCCGCCTGGAAGATCTGGACCTCATGCGGGAAGCTGGCGTGAACTTCCTCAGCGTGGGGATCTTCTCCTGGGCGCTGCTGGAACCCGCCGAGGGGCAGTATGACTTCGGGTGGCTGGACGACGTGATGGACAACCTCGCAGGGATCGGCGTGAAGGTGGCACTGGCCACCGCCACGGCCGCTCCCCCTGCCTGGCTGGTCCGCAAGCACCCGGAGATCCTGCCGGTCACGGCTGACGGGACCGTGCTGGGACCGGGCTCGCGGCGGCACTACACGCCGTCGTCGTCCGTGTACCGGCGCTACGCCGCGGGCATCACGCGCGTCCTGGCCGAACGGTACAAGGACCACACCGCGCTGGCCCTGTGGCACGTGGACAACGAACTGGGCTGCCACGTCTCAGAGTTCCACGGGGAGGAGGACGCCGCGGCCTTCCGTGCCTGGCTGGAGCGCCGGTACGGGAACATCGATGCGCTCAATGCCTCCTGGGGCACGGCGTTCTGGTCCCAGAACTACGGTTCCTTTGACGAAATCCTGCCGCCGTCTGTCGCCCCGTCCACGCTCAACCCGGGCCAGCAGCTGGACTTCCAGCGGTTCAGCTCCTGGGCCCTGATGGACTACTACCGGGACCTCGTGGCGGTGCTGCGCGAAGTGACGCCGGACATCCCCTGCACCACCAACCTGATGGCCTCCAGCGCCACCAAGTCCATGGACTACTTCGACTGGGCCAAGGACCTGGACGTCATCGCCAATGACCACTATCTGGTGGCCGCTGACCCCGAACGGCACGTGGAACTCGCGTTCAGCGCGGACCTGACCCGCGGCATTGCGGGCGGTGACCCATGGATCCTGATGGAACATTCGACGTCGGCCGTGAACTGGCAGCCGCGCAACCAGCCCAAGATGCCCGGTGAGATGCTGCGCAACTCCCTGGCGCACGTGGCCCGCGGCGCCGACGCCGTCATGTTCTTCCAGTGGCGCCAAAGCTTCGCCGGCTCGGAAAAGTTCCATTCCGCGATGGTGCCGCACGGCGGACGGGACACGCGGGTGTGGCGCGAGGTGGTGGAGCTGGGCGCCGCGCTGAGACGGCTGGAACCCGTGCGCGGTTCACGGGTTCATTCCCTGGCCGCCATTGTTTTTGACTATGAGGCGTGGTGGGCCAGCGAGATCGATTCGAAGCCCAGTATCGACGTGAAGTACCTGGACCTGCTGCGGGCGTTCCACCGCGCCCTGTTCCTCCGCGGGATCTCCGTGGACATGGTGCACCCGTCTTCTTCGCTGGATGGGTATGACCTGGTGCTGGTGTGCACGCTGTACGCGGTATCGGACGGGAACGCCGCCAACATCGCTGCTGCCGCCGCTGCCGGTGCCACGGTACTGGTGAGCTACTTCAGCGGGATCGTGGACATGCAGGACCGCGTGCGGCTGGGCGGCTACCCCGGGGCGTTCCGCGAGCTGTTGGGCGTGCGCGTGGAGGAGTTCCACCCCCTGCTTGCCGGGTCACAGCTGAAGCTCAGCGACGGGACGGTTTCCTCGGTGTGGAGCGAGCATGTCCATCTGGCCGGCGCCGAGGCGGTACAGACCTTTACGGAGTATCCGCTGGACGGCGTGCCTTCCCTCACCCGGCGGCCCGTGGGTTCCGGGGCGGCCTGGTACATGGCCACCTTCCCCGATCCCGATGGCATCGAGTCCGTCCTTGACCGGCTGCTCGCCGAGTCGGGCGTCACGCCGGTTGCCGACGCCGATCCCGGGGTGGAGCTGGTCCGCCGGATGGCCGCCGACGGACAAAGCTTCCTGTTCGCCATCAACCACACGCGTTCGGCTGCCTCGGTTTCCGCCACGGGCGCCGACCTGCTGACGGGTGAGCCGTTTGCGGGCACTGTGCCGGCAGGCGGCGTGGCGGTGGTTGCGGAGGGCTAGGCACACGCGCGTTCGGGAACGTTCGACGGCGGCCGGTTGCGGCGCGATCCAGGGGTACGCCTTCCACGGGGGTGCGTTTTCCACATAGGGGTTTGAGCGAGCTGGGATTGTCAGAGGGTGCTGGAAGACTCTGGTTATGGAAGCGGTTGTGTGGGCGGCAGCAGTACTGAAGGCGGAACCTCAGGTGCCTTCCATCGCTGACGTCCTGAACCTGCTCGCCCGCGTCCCGGTCCCTGCGGATGGTGCGGGCATGATTGATCAGATTCGTGGGTTGGAGGATCTGAAGTCCTTGGCGGGTGCCCGGCAGGCTGATACCGCTGTCGCTTTTGATTTATCCCAGCGGCGGGAGCAGGCCGAGGCCGGGGTCCCGGCTGACGAGCGGGGCGCCGGGGTCGCGGCGCAGATCGCGTTGGCCCGGCGTGAGTCCCCGGCCCGGGGTTCCCGGTTGCTCGGCCTGGCCAAGGCATTGACCGGCATGCCGCACACGTTCGCCGCGTTCCGGACCGGCCTGTTGAGCGAGTGGCGGGCCACGCTGATCGTGAAAGACACCATCTGCCTGTCGTCCCCGGACCGGGCGGGGGTGGATGAAGAACTCGCCGCCGACACCGGCGCCCTGGACGGCCTGGGCGACAGGGCCATCATCGCCGCGGTCCGCGCCGCCGCGTACCGGCGGGACCCCGCCTCGGTCGCGAAGCGCGCCAGCCGGGCCATGGGCGAACGGTGCGTGAGCCTGCGCCCGGCCCCGGACACCATGACCTACCTGACCGCCCTGCTCCCCGCCGCCCAGGGCGTCGCCGCCTACGCCGCGTTATGCCGGGACGCCGACACCGCCCGCTCGAACGGGGATCACCGGTCCCGGGGCCAGGTCATGGCAGACACCCTCGTCCAACGCGTCACCGGCACCCCCGGCGGCGTGACCGGGGTCCAGATCCAGCTCGTCATGACCGACCACACCCTCCTGCAGGCCGGCGCCGAACCCGCACGGCTGCCCGGCTACGGCACCATCCCCGCCGAACAGGCACGGCACATCGCCCTCACCGGCGGATCCCCCGTGCCCACGGCCCCGGCGGCCGGGCCGGCGGGTGCGGAGGAACTCAAGCTGTGGGTGCGCCGGCTCTATACCGCCCCCGGCACCGGTGAATTGGTGGCGATGGACTCCACAGCCCGGCTCTTCCCGGCGGGGTTGAAGCGCTTCCTCCAGGTCCGGGATGACACCTGCCGGACCCCCTACTGCGACGCCCCCATCCGCCACCACGACCACATCGCCGCCTGGCACCATAGCGGACCCACCACCGCCGGAAACGGGCAGGGCCTCTGCGAAGCCTGCAACCACACCAAAGAAACACCGGGATGGACCGCAAAAGCAGTCCCCGGCCCGCGGCACACGGTAGCGACCACCACCCCAACCGGCCACACCTACCACTCCACAGCACCACCACTCCCCGGCACCGGCATGGGTAAGCGGCTCAATGAACAGCTTCTGCACGGGGAGTCCTCCCCACCCTGCCCTCCGGCACGAACCCTCTCCGTCCAGGTCCTGGGGCGGGTCCTGCCGTCCGAACCGGTCCGGCGTCCGGCTGAACCGGAACGACGACATAACGAGCTTCGGACCAGGCGAAGGGAACGCGCCGCCCCATAAAAGCTGCGCCATGGAACGCGGCTGCTCAATTCCACCACCCCGCCCGGGCAGCCTGACAACTGCGCTTTAAACAGCTCCACCCCGGAAGGAACCATGGGTTCCTTCCGGGGCAGAGCTACCACCCGCCGTCGGACGTCTGTGATGAGGAGGCACCATACAGACGGTCCGGAGCCGTGTCGGCGGGGTGGGGACTAGCTGCTGATGGCGGACTTCATTTCATCGGTCGCCTTCTTGCCGGCATCCTCCGGGGACAGCCGCTCGAAGAGGACTTCGGAGGTGTAGCGCTTGATGATTTCCTGGATGGCGCCCGCACCCTTCGGCGGCGGTGCCGGCGCCTCGCCGAGTTCGTCCTTGATCTGGTCGATGAAGTTGACCACCTTGACGTCGGCGGGGGTCAGTTTCGGCTGGATGGCTGCCCGGACCTCGGAGTTGGGGTAGACGCCGCGGTCTGCAAGCAGGGCCTCGCCGGCCTTGACGTTGTTGGTGAGGAAGTTGATGAACTTGGCGGTTTCCTGCGGGTGCTTGGTGCGCGATGATGCTGACCAGAACTGTGAGGCCTTGTACCAAAGCTCGGTGTCCGCGGATGATCCGGTCTTGGTGGGGAACCGCAGGATCTTCAAGTCCCCGCCGCTCGCCTTTTCGAGGGCCGGGGCCTGGTTAGACCACCAGAAGGCCATACCGTTCTTGCCTGTTGCCAGTCCGCTCTGGTCGAGCGGTGCAGCCTCGGCCTCCACCACCTCGGATGCGGACGGCACTGCCTTGTCCTTGCTGAGCTTCTTCAGGAAGGCCCACCACTCGGCGATGTCGCCCGGCTCGAAGCCCAGCTTGCCGTCGGACGTATACAGCGACTTGCCTTCCTGCCGGAGCCAGACTCCCAGGGATGCCTCGTCCGTTCCGTAGGCCGCCGCACCATAGGTTCCCTTGGGCGACTTTGCAGTGATCTCGGCGGCGATGCGGCCAAAGTCTTCCCACGTCCACTTGGTGTCGTCCGGAAGTGGGACTCCGGCAGCCTGGAAGACGGCGGGGTTGGCCAGGATGGTTGCAGCATTGATGCCGGCGGCGATGCCGGTCAGGCCTTTTTCGCCCTTGCCTGCGTTCAGTGCTGCCTCATCCAGCTTGGACGTGTCGATGTCGTACTTGGACAGGTCCAAAAGGGCACCCCGGCTTGAGTATTCCGTGATGTACTTTTCGTCCATCTGGATAACGTCGGGGGCATCGTTGGCCGCCACCTGCGTGGCCAGTTTGTCCCAGTAGCCGCTCCAGTCCCCAAACTCCGGCTTGATCTTGATCTTGGGGTTTTCGGCCTCGAACTGCTTGATTGCTTCCTGCGTGAGCTGCGCGCGCTTATCACCGCCCCACCACGAGAAGCGGAGCTCGACGGTGCCGTCCGCACTCTGCGGTGCGGCTCCTCCACCGCAGGCACTGAGGGCCATAACGGCGGCGACGGCGGCAACCGCGCCGGCCTTGCGGGTCCGGACACTGCGGGTTTGGGCACCGCGGCGTTGGGGGTCAGGGCCTGAAGCGGGTGCCCCTGCTGTTTGCTTGGCAGCAGATGCAGGACGGGGAAAAAGCGGCACTGTGTACTCCGATCTTCGTTGATCCAGGTGCGGGTGGTGGGTCTCAGCTGTGTGGTTGAGGGGCAAAACTCGGCGGCGGGACAGCAGCCTCCCGGCTGTGCGAAGGTCCCTGAAAGCGCTTTCTGGTACAGATACTACAAGTTCAACACTTGTAATACAAGATGCGTCGTGGCCGGTGCCGGGAATGTCTTGCCCAACGGCAAACGGCCCGCCACCAGGGCGGGCCGTTCAGACCGGGATTGTCTTTGAGTTTTACTTGATGCCCGTAGTCGCGATGCCCTTGATGAGGAACCGCTGGCCAAAAAGGAACACCAGGAAGACCGGCAGCAGCGAGACGATGGACATGGCAAACAAGGAACCCCAACTCGTGGCCGACTGGGAATCCACGAAAGCCCGGAGGGCCACCGGAACGGTGAACATGTCCGGATCCGTGAGGTAGATCAGGGCACCAAAGAAGTCGTTCCAGGTCCAGATGAAGGTGAAGATGGTGGTGGTGGCCAGCGCCGGCACCATCAGCGGCAGGATGACCCGCAGAAAGATGCGCGGATGGCCGGCACCGTCGATGCGGGCTGCCTCGTCAAGCTCCCGTGGAATACCACGGATGAACTGGACCATGAGGAAGACGAAGAATGCGTCCGTGGCCAGCAGCTTGGGCACCAGCAGGGGCCAGAAGGTGTTCACCCAGCCAATCTGCGAGAACAGGATGTACTGCGGGACGATTACCACGTGGAACGGCAGCATGATGGTGAGAAGCATGATGCCAAAGAACAGTTTCTTTCCCGTGAACTGGAGCCGGGCAAAAGCGTAGGCGGCCATGGAACAGGAAACGAGGTTTCCCAGGATGGAGCCGATCACCACGATGGCCGAGTTCAGCATGTAGTGGCCAAAGGGGTGGGTCAGGGCCGACCAGCCGGACGTGTAGTTGCTCATTTCCAGGCTGTTGAGCCAGAGGCCCGGCTCCCGGAAGATCATCTCGTTCGGCCGCAGCGATGACACCACCATCCACAGGAGTGGATAGATCATCAGCGCGCCGGCCAGGATCAGGATGCCGTGCTTCATGAGGGATTTGCCCCGCTGGGCCCGGCTGAAGGCCAGGGTTCCCCGGGACTCGCGGACCCGCGGCTTGCGGTTGTTAGGCTTGCCGGCACCCGCGGTCTTCTTGTCCGCGGCGGGCAGCGTCTCCAGGTTAGTCGTCATAGAAAACCCAATACTTAGAAGCGATGAAGTTGATGGCGGTAAAGACGCCGATGATGAGCAGCAGCACCCACGCCATGGCGGACGCGTAGCCCATGTCGAACTGGCCGAAGCCCTTTTGGTACAGATACAGGGTGAAGAACATGGTGGAGTCTGAGGGCCCGCCATTGCCGCCGGAGACGATGAACGCCTGCGTGAAGGACTGGAAGGACCCGATGATCTGCAGCACCAGGTTGAAGAAGATGATCGGGCTCAGCATCGGCATGGTGATCCGCCAGAACTGCTGGAGCGTGCTGGCGCCATCCACCTTGGCGGCCTCGTAGTACATGGCGGGAATCTGCCGCAGGCCTGCCAGGAAGATGATCATGGGTGCGCCGAAGGTCCAGACGTGCAGCAGGATGATCGATCCCAAAGCGGTGCTGGGATCCGAGATCCAACCCGGACCCTGGATCCCGAACATGGCCAGCACCTGGTTGACCAGGCCCGTGGTGCCAAAGATCTGCTTCCACAGGATGGCCACGGCAACGGATCCGCCCAGGAGGGACGGCAAGTAGAACACCGAACGGTAGAACGGGAGGCCGCGGAGGCCCTTGTCCAGCACGAGGGCTATGAGCAGTGCAACGGCGAGCTGCAGGGGGACGCCGACGAAGACATAGGTGAAGGTGACCCGCAGCGAGTTGTGCAGCCGGGCGTCACTGAGCATCCGGGTGAAATTGTCCAGCCCGGTCCATTCCGGCGGCTGCAGCAGGTTGTAGTCCGTGAAGGACAGGTAGAGGGACATCAGCATCGGGCCGATGGTGATGGCCACCAGGCCCACCAGCCATGGCAGCAGGAAGATGTAGGCGGCCTTGTTATCCCGCCTGTTGGCCTTCTTTTCCTCGGCGGTGACTCCGCCCTTCCGCCGGGTAATGGAGCTGAGCTCGCTGATGGCGCTCATCGGAGCTGCTCCGTCCGAGACAGGCACACTGCGTCCGGCGCCAGGGCCGGACGATGCGTCCTCGGGATGTGTTTTGCGGCCATGTGGTCTCCTTTGGTCATCGTGGCCTCCACGTTGCGGTCATCGCCAGGCGATGGGGTGTGCGGCACCTCCGGCACGGTCAGCTGCTGCCGGGAATGGCTGCGGATTCCGGCGCCGCGGGTGCCTTCGAAAATGCGGCTCGGTACCAAAGTAAACGCTTTCTTGACTCCTGTATAGCCCTTTGTTAGTTTTTGAGAAACCGTTTTCTGCTGGACGCATCACTCCACCCTAAATGAGAAGCCGAGGGGCACAACAATGAAGTTTGGTCTCAGAAAATCCGCCGTCGGAGTAACCGGCGCCATTGCCGCCCTGGCCATTGCCCTGACCGGCTGCGGCAACAGTCCCCAGGCGGGAAAGGTGGGGACGGCGGAAGATCCCGTCACCATCCGGTTCGCCTGGTGGGGCAATGACTCCAGGGCCAAAACCACGATGGAGGTCATCAAAGCCTTCGAAGCCGCCAACCCCACCATCAAGGTCCAGGGCGAAAACACCGAATACAGCTCCTACTGGGACAAGATGGCCACCCAGATCGCAGGTGGAACAACGCCCGATGTCATTGCCATGAGCGGCGCTTACCCCAGTGAGTACGCCAGCGGCGGCGTCCTGCTGAACCTGGACAAGGTCAAGGACCAGATCGACACGTCGAAGTTCGCGGAAGGCACCGTGGACCTGGGCAAAATCGATGGCAAGCAGTACACCATCACCGCAGGCGTCAATTCCATGTCGATGGTCCTGGACCCCAAGGTGTTTGAAGCGGCAGGCGTCCCCATGCCGGATGACGAAAAGTGGACCTGGGACGACTACGCGCAGATCGCCGCCGAGATCACCCGGAAGTCACCCGCCGGCACCTTTGGCACCACCCCCACGGCCAACGATTCCTTCCTTGCTGTCTGGGCCCGCCAAAACGGCGAAGATCTCTACACCGACGACGGGAAGAAAATGGGCATCAGCGAGGACACCCTTGCCCGCTGGTTCGAGCTCAACAAGAAGCTGATGGATACCGGCGGCGCACCTTCCGCATCACAGACGGTGGAGGACGGGTCCGCGCAGCCGGAGATGACCCTGATGGGGCAGGGGAAACAGGGCATGAAGATCTCCTGGAGCAACCAGATGACGTCCTACTCCGGCGCGCCCCTGGTCATGGCAAAGCTGCCGGGCGAGAGCGGCAAGCCGGGTGCCTGGCTCCGGTCCTCGATGGAATACGCCATCTCATCCAAGTCCGCACAGCCCAAGGAAGCGGCCCTCTTCATCAACTACCTGGTCAACAACATGGACGCCGCTTCAAAAATCAAGAGCGACCGCGGCATGCCCGCCAACACCGAACTCAAGGCCGGCATCACTCCCCTGCTGAAGGAAACCCAGCAAAAGGAAGCCGCCTACCTGGACCGCATCGCCGCCCTCAAAGTCCAGGCCCCCAAGCCGTTCCCGGCGGGATCATCGGCAACCATGGAAGTTTTGAACCGTTACAACACGGATGTACTCTTCGGGAAGATCTCTCCGCGCGACGCGGCCAAGGGCATGATCTCCGAGGTAAACCAGAACCTCTCCTGACCGCAGCGCCCAACGGCGGCAGCAGGCAGGACCATCACCGAAAGGAGCCGGCCACATGACTCCAGCACGGCCCAGCGCCATCGCGGGCTATAACGACTGGCCGGCCTACGTAAGAAACAACCCGCGCCATCAGGCCCCAACCGCCGCGGCGCAGGAGCTTTCGGACGCGCTGGGCGTACCGGGCGCGGGCGCACTGCCGGAGGTCACGGTGCACTGGGAGGAAACGTACGACGGCGCCACCACCTCCCAGCTCAGCTGGCAGTTGGGTTTCGGGCCACGGACTACGGGCTGGCTGGTGCGGCCGGCTGGACGTCCCGGTCCCCTGCCGGGCGTCCTGGCTCTCCACTGCCATGGCGGCAACAAGTTCGGCGGCGCGGACCGGCTGGTGGACCTCCCGGAAAGCCACCCGTCGGCGGCCGCCGCCCGTGCCGGGCTCTATGACGGGCGGGCCCTGGCCACGGACATCGCCCGCCGCGGTTTCGCAGTGCTGGCCCACGACACCTTCGCCTGGGGCAGCCGCAAATTCGACCTCTCAACGCCGCCGTGGCGGACCGCCGCCGCAGCGGCGGCGAGGCAGGCGCAGTGGCGGGAGGACGGCGTCGTACCCACCGACGCGGACCAATACAATGCCGCCGCCGGCTTCCACGAGGACACCGTGGCCAAGGCCGCAGGCCTGCTGGGCACCAGCCTGGCCGGCATGGTGGCGTACGACGACCTCGCAGCCCTGGAAATCCTGGCAGCCCTGCCCGGGGTCGACCCGGAGAACCTGGGCTGCATCGGGTTCTCGGGCGGAGGTGGCCGGTCGCTGGCCCTGGCAGCCCTCAGTCCCCGAATCCGGGCCGCAGTGGTGACCTGCATGATGACCACCTTCGAGTCCCTCCTCCCCGCCTACCTGGATGCGCACTCGTGGCTGCTGCAGACCCCCGGGCTGTGGAGGCTGGGCGATTGGCCGGAGCTTACCGGCCGGTCAGCGGCCGCCCAGTTCCTGGTGCAATACGCTCTAGCGGATGAGCTCTTCCCGGAGGACGGGATGCGCCAGGCGCACCACCTGCTGGAATCCCTGCACGCCGGTACGGACAAGTACACAGGCGCCCTTTGGCCCGGGGGGCATATCTTCACTGGGCCCATGCAGGACGAAGCACTCGAATTCCTGGCCCACACCCTGGCCCTCCGGCCCACCTACAACACATCCCAAGGACCGTTATGACCACACAGCACTCCGCCGCCGCGGACCAGCCGCAGCAGCAGGCCGCTTCCCCAGCCGTCCCGCGGGTAGCCCTGGTGGGCGTGCACGGCTTCGGCGAGCGCCACCTTGCCAACCTGTCCCGGCTCGAACAGGCCGGCGCCCTGGAACTGGTGGCCGTCGCCGATCCCAACCCGCCGCAAGCCGGCACCCTCGCCGCCCCGGTGGCCGTGTTCCCCGATTTGGATGGACTGCTGGCCGCCCGGCCGGGGGTCGACGTCGTCATCATTGCCACGCCCATCCAGACCCATGCCCCGCTGGCGGTAACCGCGCTGGAAGCCGGGATGGACGTCTACGTCGAAAAGCCGCCGGTGGCCTCCCTGGCACAGTTTGAAGAGGTCCTTGCCGCTGCCCGGAAAAATGGGCGGCTGGTCCAGGTTGGCTTCCAGAGCCTGGGGTCCCACGCGTTGCCTGCCATCACGGAGATGGTGGCTGCCGGGGATGTCGGCACCGTCCTGGGCATCAGCGCCACCGGCCAGTGGCTGCGGACCAAGGCATATTTCAAGCGCTCGCGCTGGGCCGGGAAGCGCACCCTGGACGGCACCGATGTGGTGGACGGCGTGGCAACAAATGCGCTGGCCCACGCCGTTGCCACTGCACTCCACGTCGCCGGCGCCCGCACCCTGGCAGATGTGGCCTCCGTGGAAACAGACCTGTACCGGGCCCACGGGACCGAAAGCGACGACACGTCCGTACTCCGCATCCGCACGGCCAACGGAGCCACGGTGCTGTGCGCCCTGACCCTCTGCGCCCCGGAACAGCAGGATCCCACCGTGACCGTCCACGGAACCCTGGGCGACATCACGCTTTCCTACACAAAAGACGAGGTGGTCATCACCACTGCCGATGGCGAACGCCGCGAGACATATGGCCGCACCGACCTCTCGGAGAACCTGCTGGACGCCCGCGCCACCGGGGCGCCGCTCCTGTCCGCGCTGCAGGACACCGGCGCCTTTACCGCCGTCCTCGAAGCCATCCGCACCTCCCCCGCGCCCGCCCCGATCGACCCCGGATCCATTTCCTGGGAAGGCGCGGGCGACGACGCCCACCCGGTGGTCCAGGGCATCAGCGACCTCATCGGACGGTCCGTCAAAGCGCAGGCAACGTTCGCCGAGCTCGGTGTCCCGTGGGCGCGGGCCATTCCGCCCGTCCGCACGCTGACCATGGACAGACGGCCGGTGGCGGACTGCCAGGATGGCAGCCACATCCGCGCGGTCTCCTCCCCGCGGCCCTACCTGCACCCCGTCAGGACCCTGGGCGGCACCGTGGTGACGGACCACCAGCCGCTGGACCACGTATGGCACCTTGGTGCCGGCGTGGCCCTGCAGGACGTGGACGGCGTGAACTTCTGGGGCGGCCGCACCTATACCCGGGAGGCCGGAGCGTACGTCTGGCGCCCGGACCACGGCACCATCAGCGCCACGGCCGTACAGCAGACCGATGCGGCCGGCGGGCACGGGGGCACGCTTCAGGAAACCCTGAGCTGGAACGGCCCGGACGGCGCCCCGATCCTCCTGGAGGAACGCTCCTGGGCGTGGTCCGGCGTCGCGCCCTCCACGTGGCGCCTGTCCCTCGACTTCGCGCTGTCCCCTGCCGGCAGTACGCCTGTCAGCCTGGGCAGCCCGGGCTCCAATGGCCGCTTTGAAGGCGGCTACGGCGGCTTCTTCTGGCGCCTGCCGGCCTGCGACGCCGCCACGGTCTGGACGCCCGATGGCAGTGGCGAGGCGGAGACCCACGGCAGCGTCACGCGCTGGCTCGCGTGGTCGGGAACGTTCGACGGCGGCCCGGCCACCCTGGTGTTCGTGGCCCCGGAAAGCTGCACGGATCCGTGGTTCGTCCGCGTGGAGGGCTACCCGGGCGTAGGCCAGTCGCTGGCATGGGAGGCGCCCGTCATCGCCCAACCAGGCGAGCCGGTCCGGCGGAGCGTCACCGTTTTTGTGGCCGACGGCAACCTGGCCACAGCCGATATCGAAGCACTGATCAACCACCAGGGGGACCCGTCATGACCCAGACAACAACCGCAGCCGCTCCCCCGCAGGAGGCACGGCTGGCTCCCGGGTCACCGGCGGACCGCACCGTCAAGCGCCAACGGGTGGTGGACATCCTGGACGCCGCCGGGCGCGACTCGCTGCTCCTCACCACCAATACCGCGTTGACCTGGTATCTGGACGGCAGCCGGGTCCACATCAGCCTGGCCGGCGATCCGATCGCCGCCGTGCTGGTGGACCGGGACGGCGACCATCTGGTGACGTTCAACAACGAAGCCGGCCGCATCGCCGCAGAGGAGCTCCCGCTGGGGGTCAACCTGCACACAGTTCCCTGGCACGCCAACCTCCTCCAGGCCGCCGCGGCGCTTGGCACTGGTTCCCGGCCACCCCTGGGCGAAGGCGATGTCGCTGCCCAGCTGCGGGCCGCCCGCCAGCAGCTCCTCCCGGCGGAGAGTGCCCGGTACTCGCTGCTTGGCGCCGAGCTGGCCGGCATCATGACGGACGTCCTGTCCGCCGCCCGTCCGGACACCACGGAATTCGGCCTGGCCTCGGCGCTGGCCGCCCGCGTGGTGGCGGCCGGCGCCGAACCGCTGGTGCTGCTGTGCAACGGCAGTTCCCGCAGCGGCTTCCGGCATCCACTGCCGACGCATGCATCCCTCGGCCGGCGCGCCATGGCGGTCGTGTGTGCCCGCCGGGATGGCCTGGTGGCCAACATCACCCGCTGGGTAAGGTTCGACGCCGGCCCCCCGGAAGAGCGCGACGCCGAGGCCCGCATCGCCGCAGTGGAAGCGGACATTTTCGACGCCACGGTTCCGGGGGCGCGGCTGGACAGGATCTTTGGGGAGATCCAGTCCGCCTACGTGCGCCACGGTTTCGGGGCGGACCAGTGGGAGCAGCACCATCAGGGTGGTCCTGCCGGTTATGCAGGACGCGACCCCCGGGTCACCACAGATGTCTCCGACGCCGTGGTGCTGGACCAGGCCTTCACCTGGAACCCGTCCGGGCCCGGCGTCAAGATCGAGGACACCGTGCAGCTCACGGAGTCCGGGCTTCACGTCCTCACCGTGGACCCGCGCTGGCCGACAGCCACGGTGAACGGCCTGGACCGGCCCCTCACCCTGCAGCTGTAGGCAGGCCGCCAGGCACACAGAAAACCCCGGGACCGAGGTCCCGGGGTTTTCCGTTGGTGGTTGGGCTTACGGGTTCCTGGGCCTAGGGAAGCCGCAGTTCGCCGTCCACGCGGCGCGGGACGCGCAGGGGGTTGGCCTCCCGCAAGGCCGGGTGCAGCACTTCTTCCGGGGCGTCCTGGTAGGCCACCGGGCGCTGGAACCTGCGGACCGCCGTGGCGCCCACGGACGTGAACAGCGAGGTGGTGGCCGGGTACGGTCCGCCGTGCTGCTGGGCCCAGTTCACGGCAACGCCCGTGGGCCAGCCTTCGAACAGGACCCGGCCGGCGAGCCCGGACAGCTGCTCCACGAGCGCACCGATCTCCTCGCCGGGCTGGGCATGGAGTGTGGCGGTCAGGCTGCCCGGCACCTTGGCCAGGACCGCCGACAGTTCCTCCTGGTCCGCATACTCGATCACCATGGTGGTGGGGCCGAAGCACTCCTCCAGGAGCTGCTCCGGGCGTTCCAGCACCTTTGCGGCAGTGGTGGAGAAGACAACCGGCGCCGCACCGTTGGCCGAAGCATCCTGGTCCACGGTGCCGCCCACCACGTCCACGCCGTCCACCGACGCAAAGCTGCGCAGGCCGTCCGGGTAGGCCTCGGCGATGCGGCTGGTGAGCATGCCGTGGGCCGGCTTATCCTTGCTCGCCTCCGCAACGTGTGCTGCGAACCCCGTCCCGGCAGGGATGAATACGACGCCCGGCTTGGTGCAGAACTGGCCCGCGCCCAGGGTGAAGGAGCCGGCCAGCCCCGCGGCAAGTTCGGAGGAGCGGGCCTGCAGGGCTGCCGCGGTGATGACCACGGGGTTCAGGCTGCCCAGTTCCCCGTAGAACGGGATGGGGTCGGGGCGTGAGGTGGCAAGGTCGAACAGGGCACGGCCGCCGGGGATGGAGCCGGTGAAGCCCACGGCCTTGATGGCAGGGTCCTGGACCAAGGCTGTGCCCACCTCGCGGCCGCTGACCAGCGCGAACAGGCCCTCGGGTGCACCGGCGCCGCGCAGGGCCCCGGACACGATTTCAGCGGTGCGTTCCGACAGGCGCAGGTGCCCGGAGTGCGCCTTGACGATCACGGGGCAGCCGACGGCGAGGGCTGAGGCGGTGTCTCCGCCGGCCACGGAGAAGGCGAACGGGAAGTTCGACGCAGAGAAGACGGCAACGGGGCCGATGGGCTTGAGGATCCGGCGGAGGTCCGGCTTTGGCGGGGTGGCTGACGGATCCGCGTGGTCGATGATGGCCTCCAGGTAGGAGCCCTCGGTGATCACGCGGGCGAACAGGCGTAGCTGCCCCGTGGTCCGGGCCACCTCCCCCGTAAGGCGCGGCACCCCCAGGCTGGTCTCGGCGTCCGCAATGTCCACCAGCTCGGCGGCGTTGGCATCCAGGGCGTCCGCTACCGCGTTCAGCCAGCCGGCGCGTTCGGCGTCGGTCGCCGCGGCGGAGGTCCTGGCCGCTTCCGTGGCGGCAGCGGTGAGCTCGGACAGGGAAAGGGTTGCAGTTGTCACGTCAGGTACCTGTTCGTCGTCGTTCGGAAAGTAGTGGTCACAGCGCCTCCCGGAAGCGGAGTCCCAGCCCCTGCCGGTCCGCCGTCGCCAGCCTGCTGTTTTTGAACCGGACCGGTGACGGGCCGGCCAGGAGGCCAAGCTGTTCGAAGGATGCCTCCTCGACGTCCTCCACCATGGTGGGCTCCGCCAGGGTCAGGGCCAGCTGCCCGGACAGTTCCGGCAGCAGGTGCGGCATGACCTTGATGCTGTGGGTCCGTGCCAGCTCCACGATCCGCCGGAACGGGGTGATGCCACCCACCCTGATGATGTTGGGCTGGATGATGTCCACCGCCTCCGCCTCGATGAAATCGCGGAACCGGTAGATGGTGTGCAGGTTTTCGCCCAGGGCTATGGGCACCGGCGAGTGTTTCCGGAGCCTCCGGCAAGCCCAGAGATCGTCCGCGCGGAGGGGTTCCTCCAGCCAGTCCAGCCCGTACCCGGCGAGGACGTCCAAGGCGCGGAGGGTGGTGGGCAGGTCCCACCGCTGGTTCGCATCGATCATGAGCCGGCGGTCCGGGCCCAGCACGGTGCGGACGGCGGCAACCCGTTCTGCGTCCTCGCGGAGGTCCGGCTTGCCCACCTTGATTTTCACGGCTCGATGGCCTGCGGCGACCCAGCGTTCGGTCTGCGCCACCAGCTCCTCCAGGGTGTAGTGCAGGTTCACCCCGGAGCCGTACACCTCCACCGAGTCCTGCCGCTGGCCGAGGAAGCCAGTCACGGAGGTGCCGGCACTGCGCGCCTGCGCATCCCAGAGGGCCAGGTCCACGCCTGCCATCGCGATGGTGGTGAGTCCCCCGCCACCGGCCTCGTGCAGCCGCTTCCACAGCGCGTCCCACACCGGCTCCGGCGCAGCCGGAAGGCCGGTGACAAAAGGTGCGATGTCGCAGTCCAGCAGCGCCTTGACTGCCTGAGGACCGATGGTAGGTGTCCAGGAGAAGCCAAAGCCCGTGCCGCCGTCGTCCGTGTGAAGCTCGGTGGCGATGACGTGGTTCTCCGGCGCCTCCACACCCCAGCTGCGGCGCAGCGGAACGGTGAGGAGCCTGGTGGACAGTCCGGTGATGCGGGGAACGGTGCGGACGGTTTCCGCCGCCGGTGCTCTCATCAGCGGCCGGCCAGCTCGTAGCCCCTGGCGAGGATGGCCTTGAGCTCCACCAGCTGCTCCCCGCTGGGATCCACCAGCGGCGGCCGGACGGACCCGACGGGAAGTCCACCCAGCCTCAGGCCGGCCTTGATCAGGGAAACGCCGAACCCGGGCGTCTGGTCGCGGAGGCGTACCAGGGGTGCGTAAAAGCCCTCGAGCAAGGCGTTGCGCCGGTCCTCGTCCCCGGAGACGTAGGCGTCGTAGTAGGCCTTGGCGATTTCCGGGGCCATGGCAAACGCGGCCGAGGAATACAGCGGGATGCCCAGCCCGCGGTAAGCGCCCTGCGTCAGCTCGGCGGTGAGCAGGCCGTTGAAGAATGCGAAGTCTTCCCGGCCGGAGGCCCTGACAGCGGACACGATCTCCTGGGCCAGGCCCACATCTCCCAGGCCATCCTTGAAGCCGATGACCTTCGGATTGGCAGCGAGCTTGGCCATGGACGCGGCGGTGAACCTGGCGTTGCCGCGGTGGTAGACAATGACCGGCAGGCTGCTGGCATCCGCCACGGCCTCGATGTACGCCACCAGCCCGTCGGTGGGTCCGGTCACCAGGTAGGGCGGAAGTACCAGGAGGGCGTCGGCGCCGGCCTCCTCGGCGGCGCGGGCGGCGGCGAGGGCGTGGCCCAAGGGTCCGCCCGCACCGGCCACCACGGGGACTTTTCCGGCGACAACCTCCACGGCAGCCGCCACGACGGTGCGGACCTCGTCGATGCTGAGGGCATGGAATTCGCCAGTGCCGCAGGCGGGGAACACGCCGCCGGGTCCGAAGGGAAGCCGGGAGCCGATGTGTTCCTTGAGCATTTCCACGTCAACGGCGCCTTCGGCCGTGAACGGGGTGACAGGGAAGAACAGTACGCCGTCGAATTTCATGGTGTCTCCTTGCCTCCGCCGCCGGCGGTAACCAGGGCGGTGGCCTCGTCGTTGAGGGTGGGCTTCAGTTCGGTGCGCCAGCTGCGCCTGGGCTGCCAGCCGAGCAGCTCCCGGGCCTTGGCTATGGAAAAAGCGGGGCTGGTGCCGGTCAGGCCGGAGCTCAGCGCGTCGCTTCCCGGGAGGAATGCGGGCATCAGCTCCGCGAGCGGCGCCGTTGCGAGCGCGTCAGCTGCCCCCACGAAGAAGGTTTCCCCGTTGGGAATGTCTTCCATCTTCTGCAGCAGCACGTCCAGGAAGTCCGCAACGTCCCGCGCATCCACATAGTTGAACAGGGCCGGCGCGGAGAGGGCGGGGTCGGCGAGGCGTTCGGCGAGGGTGTGCCCCTGCTGCGTCGGGGCCCCTTCCCATTCTTCCGGCGAGATCACAAAGCAGGGCCGGAACGCTGCATAGCGGATCTTCTCCCCCTGGGCGGCGGCGAACATCTGCACGGTTTGTTCGGCAATGTGCTTGGACAGCGCGTAGGCGTTCCAGGGCTTTGGCGGCGTGCGCTCGTCCAGCGGGAACGACGGCGGCAGCCAGCCGGCCGGGCAGCCGTAACCAAGGACGGTGGGGCTGCTGGCCGTCACCACCTTGGGGACGCCCAGCTCCGTCGCCGCACTGATGACGGCGAAGGCGAGCCGGGTGTTGGTGGCGAAGATGACGTCCTCGGGCGCACTGAACGGTACGGCGATCGCTGCAAGGTGGATGACGGCGTCGGGCCTTGACGCCCCTATCAGCCGCAACGCCTCACCCGGGGCAAGAAGGTCGGCGGTTTCCTGCACGACGCCGGGCGGCAGCAGTTCCGCGGGCACGGCCTCGCGGTCCACCGAGATGACGTGGTGGCCGGCCTGGGCCAGCCCGGCCACTACGCTGCGGCCCAGGCGGCCGGAGCCGCCGGTGACAAAAATCCTCATGGTCTTCCCCTACTTCCCGCGGCGGAGATCGACGCCGAGGTCCAGATCCTCGACCCGTACGGGCAGTGACGTCTCCAGGGACCGGTTCCCGGCGATGCCCACGGACACAGAGCGCAGCCCGTCCAGGTAGCCGGAGGGGCGGCCCAGCGGGTCTTCGCCCGGACCGTTGAAGAGGTCGGAAAGCAGCAGTTCGTCGCCGCCGCCGTGGCCGCCCTCGCCGTTGATGATGGGCACCTCATAGGCAGCGTCCCAGTGGCGTTGGACCACCAGGCGCTCGCCGTTGCGGCGGACTGCGTCCTCTTCCTCAACCGGCGTTGCGCTCGGGTCCACCACGGTCTTCTGGTCGGTGCTGTGCCGGACGGCGGCACGTTCCACCACTTCAAGCTCGGCGCGGCCCTCGGTTCCGTTGACCGCGACCCGGTAGCCTTCCCAGGGGCTGTGGGCATTCAGCGAGTAGCTCAGCCGCGGTCCGCCCTGGTATTCCACCACCAGTGCCAGGTTGTCCTCGATGGTGATGCCACCGGTGAAGACATCCTGGTCGCGGCGGTAGCCGTCGTAGTGCTCGTTGTCCAGGAACAGCGCTTTGAGCCGTTCATCTTCCCTCAGGTCCAGCGCAAAGGGGTCCTTATCCGCAGTGGGGGCATCGGCGTCGGGCGTTCCGCGTTCGGGGCGGGGTCCAAGCCCGCGCTCGGCAGCGTTCTTGTCGCCATAGAACTTCAGCCCACCAGAGGCGAAGACCCGCTCCGGCACGTCGTCGATCCACCAGTTGACCAGGTCGAAGTGGTGGGAGGCCTTGTGGATGAGGAGGCCGCCGGAGTTCTTCTTTTCGCGGTGCCAGCGGCGGAAGTAGTCCGCGCCGTGCACGGTGTCCAGGACCCAGCTGAAGTCGACGGAGGTGACCTTGCCGATCACGCCGCTCTGGATGATTTCCTTCAGCGCGCTGTTGCGTGGCGAGTAGCGGTAGTTGAAGGTGACCACCACGTTGCGGCCGGTCTCGTGGACGGCGTGGACGATGCGGCGGCAGCTTTCGGCGTCAATGGTCAGGGGCTTTTCGACGACGACGTCCGCACCGGCCCGGAGCCCTTCCACGATGTAGTCGGCGTGCGTGTAGTCCGGCGTGGTGACGATGATGCGGTCGATGTTGTTCGCCTGGACGAAACCGGTGAGCTGGGCAGGGTCGAACGACGCCACCGGTCCGGGCGCGCCCAGTTCCTGGATGAGCTTCTGGTAGAACTCCACGCGTCCGGGGTTCACGTCCGAGAAAGCCACCAGCTCGGCGGTGTCCGCGTGCTTGCCGTAGATGGCACGGATGTACATCTCGGAACGGCCGCCGGTGCCGATCAGGGCAATCCGGGCTTTCCCGCCCCTACGGGCGGCGGTGCCTGCAGCGGCAGCGGTCTCAGCGCCGGCGGCTCTGCCGGTCTCTGAAGCAGCTGCGGCCGACGTGGTCTCGGCTGTGTTGACCATTGGGGTCCCTTTCGAAAAAGCTCATGTCCCGCGGTGGGGCGGCGGTGTTCCGGCAGCGGTACTGTGCTGCACCGTGGCGGAGGGCTGAGAAAGCGTTTTCTCATTGCTCTATAAGAGTTTTATCAACCTGTCGGCAGATCCGTCAACCACTTCCAGAAAAGGAAGAAAGCGGTTTCCGGGCCTTCCGCATGCAGCACCGGCAGCGCCGCCGGGAAAACGGCCGGGAAAAGGATAGAAATCGGTTTCCCACTCCCGTATATGCTGTCTTCCAAAGCACCTGCCATGAAGGCCGGAGCCCCTGGACGCCAAGCAGTCCCGGGGGGCGCCGGCCGACGGCGCAAACGAAGGGTTCCCTATGGCCAGGAAATCGGCAAGCGGCCGGATCGGCATCGCGGATGTCGCCGTCAAGGCGGGAGTCTCCCACGCCACCGTTTCGCGTGTCATGAACGGCAACTTCACCGTGGACCCGGACATCGCGGCCAGGGTCCGGGCGGCAGCCGCAGAGCTGAAGTACCAGCCCAACCCGGTGGGCCGCAGCCTGGCGCTGGGCAAGACGGACACCATCGGCATCGTGGTCCCGGACCTGGCCAACCCCACGTTCCAGGCGATCCTCCGCGGCCTGAGCCGGGCCGCTGCGCAGGACGGCTACCGGGTCCTCATTGCAGACTCGTTTGAAGTGTCCAGTGAGGAATCCATCCTGGCGGGTGAAGCGCGGCGGCGCTGCGACGGGCTGGTCCTCTGCGCCCCGCGCATGACTGACGCGGAACTCGAGGAGATTGCACCCTCACTCCACCCGCTGGTGCTGATCAACCGCACCACCACGGCGCCGGGAGTCCCCAGCCTGGTGGTGGACTACGGCCAGGGCGTCCAGGACATCGCCGAACACCTGGTGGAACTCGGCCACACCCGCCTGGCCTTCCTGGCCGGCCCGCCCCGCAGCGCCTCCAATGAGATGCGGCTCAAAGGCCTGGAGACATTCAAGGCAGCCCACCCCGAAGTGGACGTCACCATGCTGGAGGGCGGATCGGACTTCGACACCGGACATGGGGCCGTGGATGCCGTCCTGGCCAGCGGGGCCACCGGAATCCTGGCCTTCAATGACCTGGTGGCCATGGGCCTGATGAGCGGCCTCCATGAGCGGGGCCTGGACGTCCCCGGCGACATCTCGGTGACGGGCTTCGATGACATCCCCTTTGCCAGATATACGACGCCGGCGCTCACCACCGGCGCCGTCCCCATCACCGAGCTGGGCGAGCAGGCATGGCACCAGCTCCGGGCGCTGATCCGCAAGGAAGGGAACGACACCCCCGGCGGCCGCTACCAGCCGCGCCTGGAAGTCCGGGCCAGCACGGGACCGGCAAAGGCGCCGCGCAGCACGGTCCACGGCTGATACCTAGGCAGCCGGCGGCTTCAGGAGCACATCAATGAACTCGCGCAGCCCGTCCGCCACGTCCACGTCCTTGTCGTAGAGCCACTGCAGCTGCAGGCCGTCGGAGACTGCCACCACCAGCTTGGCCAGGTCGCCGGCGGGCAGGTCCGAGCGCGCCTCCCCGGCAGACTGGCGGCGTTCAATGTCTGCCGCCAGCACGTCAACCACCTCGGCGTAGCGCTCCTTGAAATAGGCGTGCGAATCGTGCCCCGGGTCATTGGCAGTGGCTGACGCCACGGCATACAGCGTGGTAAGCCCGGGCTCACGGCGGTTCCGCTCCGCGGAGCGCACCATCAGCGCCAACCCTGCCTCCTCGGCGCCCATTGCCGCGAGGCTGCGGCGGTCCCGCTCGGCCAGGACCGCCGTCAGCAGTTCCTGCTTGCCCCGGAAGTAGTGGAAAAGGGTGGCTTCCCTGACCCCCACCAGCTCTGCCACGCGCTTCAGCGCCGTGCCTTCAAAACCTTCAGTCGCGAAAACGTCCGTAGCCGTTTGGATGATCTGTTCGCGGCGTTCCGCTCCCTTGGCGTACTGGCCGCGCGGCTTTGATGAAGGCATCTGGCCAGTGTATTTCACGTGGAATCGACAAAACCTAGTCAGACTCGGTTTTTACCGGTACCATCTTTCGCAGGGCCCAATGGAGGGCCACTTTTTGTCAGGAGGCACCGTGGCCGTCAAGACCATCACCGGGGATTCAGCAGGGTTGCCTGCCGGAATCCCTTCAAGCAGCATTTCACCGTCCAGCACTGTTTCAGCCGCTCCCTCCGGAGCGCCCACCCGGACACCCCGCGCCTACGTGATCGGCATGCCCATTGCCAGCGCCGGGCTTTGGATGGCCGTCCTCGCTCCGGCCCTGGTGGTGCTGGCCATCAAAGTTTCAGAAATCACCACACCGGAAACGCGTGCAGGTGCGCTCAGCCTGGTGGCCGGCGTCGGAGCCCTCATTGCGCTCCTGGCCAACCCCTTCTTCGGCCGGTTAAGTGACCGCACAACATCCCGCTTCGGCATGCGCAAGCCGTGGATCGTGGGCGGGTCCCTGATTGGACTGGCATCCCTGGTCCTCCTGGGCTCCGCCACCAACGTCACCGGCGTCATGGTTGCCTGGGTCATCGCCCAGCTCGGCTTCAATGCAGCGCTGGCGGCCCTGGTAGCCACGCTTCCGGACCAGACGGCACCCGCCGAACGCGGCCGCCTCTCAGGACTGATCGGGATGACCCTGCCGGTGGGCCTGGTCGCCGCCGCGTACTTCGCCCAACTGTTCGACAACGCTTTCCAGATGGCGGTGGTCCCCGGCGTCGTAGGGACCGCCGTGACGCTCATCTTCGCGTTCACCTTCAAGGACCGTGTACTGACGGAAAAGCCGGCCCCGCTGAACCTGAAGGAAATTGCCGGCTCCTTCTACTTCAACCCCCGCACCTACCCCGGCCTCGGCTGGGCCTGGTTCACCAAGTTCCTGGTGTACGTCGGCTACTGCGCCGGACTGCTCTACCTGCCCTACTTCTTCGCCGACCACCTGCACGTAGCAGAAACCGCAGTCCCGGCCCTGGTCTTCCAGGCCACCTTGGTCAGCTCGGCCGGAACCGTGGTCACCAGCATCGCCGGCGGCTGGCTCAGCGACCGGATCGGCAAACGCAAAGCCATGGTCATCGCCTCCGCCATCATCATGATGGCTGGCCTGATTGTCATTGCCACCAGCAGCACCACGGACCAGGTCCTGGTGGGACAGGCCCTGGCCGGCCTGGGCCTCGGCTGCTTCGGGGCGGTCGATGTGGCCCTCATCGCGGACCTCCTGCCCGGGAGCCAAAGCGAGAACGCCAAGACCTTCGGCGTCTTCAACATCGCCCAGGCCCTGCCCCAGTCCCTGGTACCGGCCATCGCCTTCCCCGTCATCACCCTTGGCGGCTACCCCGCCCTCTTCATCGGCGGAGCCGTCGTCGGCATCATCGGCGCCGTCCTCGTCACCCGCATCAAAGGAGTCAAGTAAATGAATCCCACGCTCTCCCCCGCCGTCACTGCTCCCCCCGCCGGTTCACCGGATGCCGAAGCGCGCCTCCTTGACCTGGCCAAGAGCCTCACCCTCGAAGAACAGATCCAGCTGCTGACCGGCGCTGACGTCTGGGCAACCCACTCCCTGCCCTCCATCGGCCTCTCCCGCGTGGTCATGTCCGACGGCCCGGCAGGTGTCCGCGGGGAAGACTTCGACGAGCGGCACGACTCCGTTTCCCTGCCGTCGTCGTCTGCCCTGTCCGCCACCTGGAGCGTGGAGACCGCCCGCCGCTACGGCCAGGTCCTGGGCCAGGAGGCTCGCCGCAAGGGCGTCCACGCAGTCCTGGGCCCCACCATCAACCTGCACCGGTCCCCGCTGGGCGGCCGCCACTTCGAGTGCATGAGCGAGGACCCCCGCCTGACCGCCACCATGGCGGCAGGGTACGTTGCCGGAGTCCAGTCCATGGGCGTAGGGGCAACACCCAAGCACTACATTGCCAACGAGGCCGAAACCGAGCGTTTCACGTCCAACTCAGTGGTGGACGAGCGCCCCCTGCGCGAGCTCTACCTTGCAGCCTTCGAGGACGCCATCACCGAGGCCCGCGCCTGGCTGGTGATGAGCTCCTACAACTCCATCAACGGCACCACCGCCAGCGAAAACGACCTGCTGAAGACGCCACTGTCCACCGAATGGGGCTTCGACGGCGTCGTCGTGTCCGACTGGACCGGTGTCCGATCGGTGGAGGCCGCCAACGCCAACCAGGATCTGGAGATGCCCGGGCCGGTGGGCCACTGGGGACCCAAGCTGCTGGCCGCCGTGAACGATGGCCGCGTGAGCAGGTCCGCGATCCTTGAAAAGGTGGTCCGTATCCTGCGGCTCGCCGCCCGCGTCGGCTCCCTCGAGGGCGTCTCCCCCTCCGTCACGGAGCTGCCGGCACCCCTGAATGCCGCCGCCGTCGCCCGCGAAGTGGCCGTGCGCGGCGCTGTGCTGGTGCGCAACAAGGACAGCCTGCTGCCGCTGGATCCGCAGGCGCTGGCGAGCGTCGCCATCAGCGGCCACAACGCGGAGGAGGCCCGCACCCAGGGCGGCGGCAGCGCCACCGTCATGCCCAAGCAGAACATCTCACCGCTTGAAGGCCTGCGCGCGGCGCTGCCCGAAGGCGTCCGCGTCAGTTACGCCCGCGGCGCCAAGGTGGCGGAAGGCCTGCAGCCCTTCCCCCGCACCTCGCTGCACAACCCCGTATCCGGCGTGCCCGGCCTGCGGGTGACCTTCCTGGCCGGCGACGGGACCGTCATCTCGGGTGAGGACCGGCTGGCGTCGCACCTGATCTGGTTTGGCGTCGGCATCCCCGAGGGCGCAGCGGCCATCCGGATGGAAACGGAGTGGACCGCGCCGACGGCCGGCATCCACCACCTGGGCATCGGCACCGTCGGCCGGGTCCGCCTGTCCCTGAACGGTGACGAGGTGTTCAACGGCGGGCTCGAGGATGACACCGACGTGCTCGGCGCGGCCCTTTTCGACCCGCCCAAGACCGTCCACCCCGTCACCACCGACGCCGCCGGGGACGCGGTCCGCATTGAGGCCGTATACGACCTCCCCGCGGACCAGGTCATCCCCTTCACGGCCATCCTCCTGGGCGAGGAAACGGTGGTGGACGACCCGCAGGCAGAGATCGACGCCGCGGTGGAGGCTGCCCGGACCGCCGATGTGGCGGTGGTGGTGGTGGGAACCAGTGCCGCCATCGAATCCGAGGGCTTTGACCGCAAGGACTTGGACCTTCCAGGCCGGCAGAACCAGCTGGTGGAAGCGGTGGCGGCGGTGAACCCGCGCACCGTGGTGGTGGTGAACTCCGGCTCGCCCGTCATCATGCCATGGCTGGACAAGGTGGGCGCCGTCCTGCTCGGCTGGTTTGGCGGCCAGGAATTCGGCCGTGCCATCGCCGACATCCTGCTGGGCGTCGAAGAGCCGGGCGGCCGCCTTCCCACCACCTGGCCTGCGGCCCTGGCCGACGTCCCGGTCCTGGACACCACCCCGGTGGACGGCAAGGTGGTGTACTCCGAGGGCATCCACGTCGGCTACCGTGCCTGGCTCAAGCAGCAAGCTTCGGGCGGTGCCGCACCGGCCCTTCCCTTCGGCTACGGCCTGGGCTACACCACGTTCGAGCTCGGCGCCCCGCATGCGCGGGAGTCGGTCCCGGCCGGCGCCGACGTCGTCGTCCACGTTCCTGTCCGCAACACCGGCAGCCGGTCCGGCCGTGAAGTAGTGCAGGTGTACCTGGACCGGCCCGTATCCGCTGTGGAACGGCCTGTCCGCTGGCTGGCGGGCTACGCGGGCACCCACCTGGCGCCGGGCGGCACCGAGAGTGTGGAAGTCCGGATTCCGGCCCGCTCCTTTGCGCATTACGACGGCGGCTGGCAGTTTGAGCGCGGCACCTTCCGGATCCTCGTGGGCCGTCATGCCGAGGACGACTTCCAGGAATTGGCGATCGAGGTCCGCTAGCCCACTGTGCCGGGCTGGGCGGGGTTATCCCTGCCCAGCCCGGCTTCTTTGTAGAACCCTTTGATATGGCCCGACACCAGCTCCGCCGCCCGGCCGCCGTCGCCGTTCCTGACCGCAGCCAGGATGGCGTGGTGCTCGGCGTGCAGGCGCGAGGCAGTTGCCTTCCAGTCCGGCAGGTTGCCCGTCAGTTCCGCGGCGTACCCCTGGATGGATTCGCGGAGCGAGCCCATCATGGCGCTGACCACTGCGTTGCCTGCGGCGTTGGCCAGGGCCAGGTGGAACCGGACATCGAGGGCCAGGAATTCGCCCACGGGCAGGCCTTCCGGAGCGTCCATCGCCGCCAGGAGCGTGGCCGCATCCTCAAGCTGCGGCGCATCCCGTCGGGCCCTCGCAGCAGCCCACGACTCCAGCAGGACCCGGGTCTCCACAATGTCCGCCACGGGCAGGTGCTGGGTGGCCACGTGCAGCCGAAGGGCTGAGCCGAGGGCGGCGGTGGGATCCGAGATCACCACTGTCCCGGCATCCGGGCCGGAGCCAACGCCGGACCGCACCACGCCCATGGCTTCAAGAATCCGGATGGCCTCCCGCACGGAGGTCCGGGAGACCTGGAGCTGTTCTGCCAGCGCGCGCTCCGCCGGGAGCCTGCCGCCTACGGCCAGGTCGCAGGCTGACAGCCGATCCTCGATCCAGTGCAAAACCAGCTGGTGGGTGCGCATACCAAAAATAGTAGTTGATGTGGTTGGACCACATGTCCTAGAGTGTGGTTGGACCATAGGAGGACCCATGACCCACACCATCCAGCCCAACAACCCGGAGGCTACCCCGGCTCCGGAGGCCACGGACGTCCCCGCAGCCCCGGCACCTGCCAAGGCTCCGTCGTCGGCTGCCCTTCCCGGTTTGGTGCCTCCAGCACTCAAGCGCCGCGTCCCCAAGTACTCGGACCTGGCGCCCCTGATGCAGTTCAAGAAGCCCGGATTCAGCAAGGCTGCCCGGCTGCAGCGGGCCAGCACCATTTGGGAACTCCGCGACATCGCCAAACGCCGCACCCCGAAGGCGCCCTTCGACTACACGGACGGCGCCGCCGAAGAGGAAATCACCCTCCGCCGCGCCCGCCAGGCTTTCCTGGACATCGAGTTCCGTCCGGGCATCCTGCGGAACGTCTCCAGCATCGACCTCAGCACCGAGATCCTGGGCAAGCCGTCGCGGCTGCCGGTCGGCATCGCCCCCACCGGCTTCACCCGGATGATGCAGTCCGAGGGCGAGTACGCCGGCTCCCAGGCCGCGGAAGCCGCCGGCATTCCCTACACGCTGTCCACCATGGGCACCGCCTCCATCGAGGATGTGGCCGCCGCCGCGCCCAACGGCCGCAACTGGTTCCAGCTGTACCTGTGGACGGACCGGGACCGCTCGCTGGAACTGATCGAACGCGCTGCCAGGGCAGGCAACGACACCCTCATGGTCACGGTTGACACCGCCGTGGCCGGTGCCCGGCTCCGGGACGTCCGCAACGGTATGACCATCCCGCCGGCGCTGACGCTCAAGACCGTCCTGGACGCCTCCTACCGGCCGGCCTGGTGGTTCAACTTCCTGACCCATGAGCCCCTGACGTTCGCCTCACTGTCCCGCTACACCGGCACGGTGGCGGACCTGATCAACTCGATGTTCGATCCCACCCTGACCTTCGGGGACCTGGACTGGCTGCGGGAAACCTGGAAGGGCAAGCTGGTTGTCAAGGGCATCCAGACGGTGGAGGACGCCCGCCGCGTGGTGGATCACGGCGCCGACGGCATCATCCTGTCCAACCACGGGGGACGCCAGCTGGACCGGGCCCCTATCCCGTTCCATCTGCTCCCCGAGGTCAAGCAGGCCTTCGCTGCGGACAACGCCACGGCGGCCATCATGCTGGACACCGGGATCATGAGCGGCGCGGACATCGTGGCGGCGCTGGCCCTGGGCGCCGACTTCACGCTGATCGGCCGCGCCTACCTTTACGGACTGATGGCCGGCGGCCGCGCAGGCGTGGACCGGACCCTGCAGATCCTGGAAAAGGACATGGCCCGCACCATGGCCCTCCTGGGTGTCAGCCGCGTTTCCGAACTCACCCCGGAGCACGTGCGGCTGCTGGCCAGGTAGGCCCTGCTTCTTCCGGCCGGGCCCTACTTCTTGCGTCCGAATTTCGGCAGGTTGGGGAGGCTGGCCAACAGGTCGGCCGCCTTGGTGGCCGCCCGGCCAACGGTGCGTCCGATCTGCTGCGGAACGGTATCGTCGCTCAGCGGGGCGGCTGTCCCGCCGGGAATCACGACGGCGGGGCTCAGCTCGGCGCCTTCCCGCACCAGCAGGGGCGCGGGGACCTCTTCCCGGGGTTTCTGCGTCACCGCCGGCTGCGCCGCCCTGGGGGCCGGCGGCAACGAAGCGGCCGCAGCGGCAACGCCCTCCTGCAGGTGGGCGGGGACTTCCGGGGCGGCCTCTGCCTGCGCGGCGGGTGACGGGACTGCTGCTGACTGGTCCGCGCCGGACGGTGCGGCGGCGGCGCTGCCGGCGGTGCCGACGTCGAACGTTTCCAGCCAGCTGGCGATGCCTTCCAGCGGTCCCCGGTTCAAGGCGTAGTAGCGCTTCTGGCCCTGCGCCCGCATGCTGACCAGCTGCGCTTCACGGAGGACTTTCAGGTGCTTGGAAATGGTGGGCTGGCTCGCCGCCAGTTCCTCCACCAGTTCCCCCACGGCTTTATCTCCTGCCCGAAGGGCCACCAGGATGTCCCGCCGGGTGGATTCCGCTATGACGGCAAATACGTCGTCTGTCACCATGCCTCCCACCCTAGCGACATATACGTCTAAAGGCATCAACTATTTCGGCGGCGCAAAGTTCCGGCTTGACTAGTCGAACCAGGGATCCAGTCCGTGCAGCGGGAACACTGCCTTGCGGGTGGCCATGACGGTGCGGTCCACGGCGTCATTGGGGTCGAAGCCCACCTCCCAGGACCGCCACCAGAGCTCCACGTCATCCCCCATCAGGGCGGGCGCTTCCCTGCCGAACTTCTCCATCACGTACTGACGCCAGTCCGCCGGCACGGGGGTCCGCAGCGGTACCGGCCGCCCCGCGGCGATGGCCACCAGGTGGCTCCAGGCCCGTGGCACCACATCCAGCACGTTGTAGCCTCCGCCGCCGGTAGCGATCCAGCGGCCGCCGCAGTACCTTTCGGCCAAGTGCCCGACGGCGTTCGCTGCCTCGCGCTGGCCGTCCACGCTGAGGTTGAGGTGCGTGAGGGGGTCGCTGCGGTGCGAGTCGCAGCCGTGCTGGCTCACGATCACCCCGGGTTCGAAGGCACCCACCAGTTGCGGCACCACGGCGTAGAAGGCGCGAAGCCAGCCGGCGTCGGACGTTCCTGCAGGCAGGGCGACGTTCACGGCCGTCCCCTCCGCCACGGGGCCGCCCACCTCGTTGGCGAAGCCCGTGCCAGGAAAGAGGGTCAGCCCCGTCTCGTGCAGCGAGATCGTCAGGACCCGGGGATCGTCCCAGAAGATGTTCTGCGTGCCGTCGCCGTGGTGCGCGTCGACGTCGATATAGGCCACCTTGCCCACCCCGCCGTCGAGCAGTTTCTGCACGGCAAGGGCGGCGTCGTTGTAGATGCAGAATCCGCTGGCGCGCTCCCGGGCGGCGTGGTGCATGCCGCCGCCGAAGTTCACCGCGTGGACAGCCGAACCATCCAGCACGCGCTGGGCCGCCAGCAGCGAACCGCCGGCCAGGCGCGCCGCGGCCTCGTGCATGCCCGCGAATGCCGGATCGTCCTCGGTTCCCAGCCCGCGCGACTCGTCCGGCCGGGAAGGGTCCGTACTGACCCGGCGGACTGCTGCAACGTAATCAGCGGAGTGGACGGACTCCAGTTCCGCGTCCGATGCGACCTCCGGGGCTGCAAGGTCAACGTGGTCCAGGTCGAAGAGCCCCAGGCTGCGGGACAGGCGCGCGGTCAGGTCCATACGCTCGGGCGCCATGGGGTGGCCGGGCCCAAAGTTGTAAGCTGTCATGTCAGGACTCCACGCCACCATCGTTGGCGGCGCGGGCTGGCTGAGTCCGGGCAGGTATGTCATCAATCACAGGCTACCCGAGCCCGCGCTGCCGCCGGCCCGGCCATGGCGCGGGCTTTAGTGGTTTACTACTGAAGGAAGCCGTTTCAACCGAGGAAAACCCACACATGACGCAAAGCCAGTCGAGGCCCCGGACTCCGGCCCCCTGGCACCCCCCGGCGCAGGAGCGGGAGGGCCTCTGGATCTTCACGCGGCTGCGCGACTTCATTGACGACATCGCCAACACCTCCCCCGCACGGCTGGCACTGACCGCGTTCGCCGCTGTGTGCACGGTATTCACCTTCCTGCTGTCCCTGCCCGTATCGTCGGCTGACGGAACACCCACCCCCATCCACCAGGCGCTGTTCACGGCCGTCTCAGCCGTGTGCGTCACGGGGCTCACGGTGGTTTCGACGGCGATCCACTGGTCCTTCTTTGGCCAACTGGTGATCCTGGTGGGCATCTTCATCGGCGGCTTGGGCACGTTGACGCTGGCATCGCTGCTGGCGCTCATGGTGAGCAAGCGGCTGGGTGTGCGCGGCAAGATCATTGCCGCGGAATCCATGAACAATGCCGGCCGCCTGGGCGAAGTGGGCACGCTGCTGCGGATCGTCATCACCACTTCCGTAGTCATCGAGGGCATCCTGGCGCTCGCCCTGGTCCCGCGGTTCCTCACCCTGGGCGAACCGTTCTGGCAGTCTGTCTGGCACGGCGTCTTCTATTCCATTTCGTCGTTCAACAACGCCGGCTTCACGCCGCACTCGGACGGCATCGTGCCCTACGAGACGGACCTGTGGATCCTGATCCCCCTCATGGTGGGGGTCTTCCTGGGCAGCCTGGGGTTCCCGGTGGTGATGGTCCTGCAGCAGAACGGCCTGAACTGGAAGAAGTGGAACCTCCACACCAAGCTCACCATCCAGGTCTCCCTCATCCTGCTTGCCGCGGGCACACTGCTGTGGGCCCTGATGGAGTGGGACAACGCCCGGACCATCGGGCCGATGGCCATCGGCGACAAGATCACCCATTCCCTTTTTGCCTCGGTCATGACGCGTTCGGGTGGGTTCAACCTGGTGGACCAGAATCACATGGAATCCACCACCAAGCTGCTGACTGACGCGCTGATGTTCGCAGGCGGCGGGTCGGCGTCGACGGCGGGCGGCATCAAGGTGACCACCATCGCCGTGATGTTCCTGGCCATCGTTGCCGAAGCCCGCGGCGACGCCGACGTTAAGGTGTACGGCCGGACCATCCCGCAGGGCACCATGCGGGTGGCCATCTCCGTGATCGTTGCCGGCGCCACGCTTGTTTCCGTCTCCGCCTTCCTGCTCCTGCAGTTCAGCGGCGCATCACTGGACCGGGTACTGTTTGAGACGATTTCGGCCTTCGCCACGGTGGGCCTGAGCACCGGCCTCAGCGCGGAGGTTCCGCCCGAGGGCGTCTACGTCCTGACAGCCCTCATGTTCGCCGGCCGCGTGGGCACCGTGACCCTCGCCGCTGCACTGGCCCTGCGCCAGCGCAGCCAGCTGTACCACTACCCCGAAGAGAGGCCGATCATTGGCTAGTTCCACAGACGCCCCCCGGCGCCCCGCCCACAATGCTCCGGTACTGGTCATCGGGCTGGGCCGCTTCGGATCATCCACCGCGGAGCAGCTGGTCAAGCAGGGCCGGGAAGTGCTCGCCATTGAACGGGACCGGAACCTGGTGCAGAAATGGGCACCCCTCCTGACCCATGTGGTGGAGGCTGATGCCACCAACATCGACGCACTCCGCCAGCTGGGCGCCCAGGAGTTCAGCTCCGCCGTCGTGGGCGTGGGCACCTCCATTGAGTCCTCGGTACTGATTACCGTGAACCTGGTGGACCTGGGCATCGAGCACCTCTGGGTCAAGGCCATCACTCCGTCGCACGGCAAGATCCTGACCCGGATCGGCGCGAACCACGTCATCTACCCCGAGGCCGACGCCGGAGTCCGCGCCGCGCACCTGGTCTCCGGGCGCATGCTGGACTTCATCGAGTTCGACGACGACTTTGCCATCGTGAAGATGTACCCGCCGCGCGAGACCGTGGGCTTCACCCTGGACGAGTCAAAGGTCCGCTCCAAGTACGGCGTGACCATCGTGGGCGTGAAGTCCCCGGGTGAGGACTTCACGTACGCCCGGCCCGAGACCAAGGTGTCCTCCCGGGATATGCTCATCGTCTCCGGCCACGTGGACCTGCTGGAGAGGTTCGCGGCCCGGCCGTAGCCGGGCCACGCCTGGGAATCAGCCGAGCTGCCTGGTGATCTCTGCTGCCCGGTCGGCGGCGGCGCGGGCGCCGGCGGCAATGATCGCGGGGATGCCCTGTTCGTCAAAGGTGGCAATGGCGCGTTCGGTGGTGCCGTTGGGGCTGGTGACGGCCTTGCGCAGCGCTGCGGGATCTGCCCCGGGCTCGGCCAGCATGAGGCCGGCGCCGGCCACTGTTTCGCGCGCCAGCAGGAGGGACAACTCTCGGTCCAGGCCCAGCTCTTCCCCTGCGGACGCCATGGCCTCGGCAAGGTAGAACGCGTAGGCAGGACCGGAGCCACTGATGGCCGAGAGTGCATCCACCTGCTCCTCGGGGACCTCAACCACGGTTCCTGCGCCCTGCAGCATGTCTTTGACCATCTGGAGTTGTTCCGGAGTGCAGTGCGTGCCCGGCGAGACCGAAACGACGCCGCGGCCCAGCTTCGCGGGGGTGTTGGGCATGGTCCGGATCACCGGCTGCCCCGCGGGGAGTGCAGCCTCCAGCTGGGCGATGGACACGGCCGCAGCCACACTGACCACCACGGTATCGGGCGAAAGGGCCGGGCTGATTTCCTTTGCCAGGTCCGCGATGCCCACGGGCTTGACGCCAAGGATGACTACGGCAGATCCCTTGGCGGCCTGTTTGTTGTTGTCAGGTTCTTCCTCGCCGGCGATGGCGGTGATCCCGTGGTACCGCTCGGCCAGTTCCGCGGCGCGACCGGCGCGGCGGACCGTGGCCACCACATCCCCCGGGTCCTTCCCCGCCTCCAGCAGGCCGCCAAGAATGGCTTCGTTCATGGATCCACAGCCAAGGAATGCGATTCGGTTGCTCATGCCTCCATCATTGCAGTTGCGAGGCATTCACAGGCAACTCCCATCTTCAGCGCAGGCAGCACACAACTTGGGGTCCTAACGTAGTTATTACCTCATTGAGGGTGCGAGTGATGCGGCAGGCATGGGGATGCCTGCCAAGGGCACCGGTGGCACGGCAGCAGGTTTTCCCCCATTTTCCTGTTGCCGGCCCCGGTGCTTCCGCTTTTAATGAACCTGCTGCGAAGCAGGCTGGACGCCTGTGGCTAGACTCCTGCGTCCACCGGCCGGGAAGCGGCAACATGGGGCGCCGGCTCCAGAGGTCCGGCAAAGACCAGCTGGTCTAGGCGCCGCAGGATGAGCCCTTCGCGGAGCGCCCAGGGGCAAATGCGGAGCTTCTTGAACTTGAACATTTCCAGGGCTGCCTCGGCCACCAGAGCGCCGGCAAGGAGCTGATGGGCGCGCGCCTCGGAAACACCGGGAAGGTGCAGCCTGTCTTCCGAACTCATGGCCGAGATCCGCTGGGTCCAGATGCCCAGGTCCGAGGCGTGCAGTTCCCTCTTAACGTAGGGTCCTTCCGCACTGGGGGCGGCACCGGCGATCCGGGCCAGGGAGCGGAAGGTCTTGGAGGTTCCGGCCACCACGTTTGCCCGGCCCAGGCCGTCGAATTCGCGGACGGCAGGTTTGAGCGTGGCCCTGATGTACCGCCGCAGTTCCTTGACGCTTTTGGCCGACGGTGGATCCTCGGCGAGCCAGTCCCTGGTGAGCCGGCTGGCGCCCAGCGGCACCGAGGTGGCTACTTCCGGAAGTTCGTCCTGGCCAAAGGCCATTTCAAACGAGCCGCCGCCGATGTCCAGGTTCAGGATGGGACCGGCTCCCCACCCATGCCAGCGCCGTACAGCGAAGAAGGTCATGGACGCCTCTTCGCTGCCGGTGAGTTCCTGGAGGGTCACCGTGGTTTCGTGCTTGACCCGGGCCAGGACGGCTGGGCCGTTGGTGGCCTCGCGGATGGCCGAGGTACAGAACGCCAGCAGGTCCTCGGCCTTGTGGCGCGCCGCGAATTCCCAGGCTTCCAGCACGAACTCGGTCAGCTCGTGCTGGCCCTCGTCGCTGATGCTGCCATCCGGTTCCAGGTACTGCACCAGGGACAGCGGCCGCTTATGGGACGCGAACGGGACCGGCTGCGCGCCCGGGTGGGCATCCACCAGGAGCAGATGGACAGTATTGGAACCAATGTCGAGGACGCCTAGACGCATGGGGACATTATTGCTCGTCGGCGCGCTTGAAGTCGCGCCGGATGTTGGCGACGCCCTCGGGGTTGATCTCGAAACCGTAGGCTGCGCCGGGGTTGATCACCATGCCCAGCTCATCGCCGATATTGGCGATGATGGCAGCGCCCTGCGTGCCCAGGACGTTGGGGGCGGCTTCCAGGTACTGCTGGTCCACCCGGCTGGGGTGCGAGAAAACGGCAAGGACGGGGTCGCCGTCGGCGTTGGCAAGGACCAGGGGCTCCACCTGGGAGTCGATGCCCTCAACCGTGTCCGAGCTGATGATGTAGACCTCGCTGTTGAGGAAGGACAGGATGACGTCCACCGGGTCGGCGTCGGGCTGTCCGCCGGTGGCGAGCTTCTCCTCGAGGTCGTTGAGCGGCTGGAGATCCGTGTGCGCGGGCTGTTCAGTCATTCCCCTAGCCGATCACGATACGGTGGCCGGCGCAAACGCGCCGGCCACACGCCTACTTCTTGGCCGTTGCCTTCTTCTTCGCGGGCGCCTTGCGGGTGGCGGTCCGCTTGACCGGGCCCTTGGCGCGCTTCTCTGCCAGCAACTCCACGGCCTGTTCCCGTGTGAGTTCCTCCAGCGAGGTGGCACGGGGAACCGTGATGTTGGTGATGCCGTCGGTGATGTAGGGCCCGAACCGGCCCTCCTTCACCACGATGTTCTTCTCGGATACCGGGTCCGGGCCGAACTCCGCCAGCGGCGGCACCGCGGCACGGGCGCCGCGCTGCTTGGGCTGCGAGTAGATCTCCAGGGCCTGTTCCAGGGTGATGGTGAAGATTTCCTCTTCGGAACCAATGGAGCGGGAGTCAGTCCCCTTCTTCAGGTAGGGCCCGAACCGGCCGTTCTGCACCGTGATGAGGTTGCCTTCGGCGTCCTCCCCCAGTGCCCGGGGCAGGCTCATGAGCTGGAGCGCCTCGTCCAGGGTGACGGACTCCACGGTCATCGACTTGAAGAGCGACCCCGTGCGGGGCTTTGCCTTGACGGGCTTCTTCGGCGGCTTGGGCTTGCCGTTCTTGTAGTACTCCACCGGCTGGTTGGCCAGTTCCTCGTCGGTCATCTCAGGGATGATCTCGGTGACGTAGGCGCCGTAACGGCCGTTCTTGGCCACCACGGTGTGTCCCGTATGCGGATCGGCGCCGAGCACGCGTTCCTCCGGGGCCGCCGTCTCCATCAGCTCGATGGCCTTGGCCGCGGTCAGCTCATCCGGAGCCAGGTCCTCGGGCACGTTGGCGCGCGCCGATTCCACGATCTCGCCCGTCTTCGGGTCCACCACGGCGGCAGAGCTTTCCAGGTAGGGACCGAACTTGCCCACCCGGAGCGTGATCTCGTCGGTGATCGGGATTGAGTTGATTTCCCGGGCATCGATCTCGCCCAGGTTGTTGACGATGCTCAGCAGGCCCGGATCGGAATCCTCGCCGAAGTAGAAGTGCCGCAGCCAGGAGGCGCCGGCTTCCTGGCCATTGGCGATCTTGTCCAGGTCGCCTTCCATGTCGGCGGTGAACTCGTAATCCACGTAGTCGGAGAAATGCTGCTCCAGGAGCCGGATGACGGAGAAGGCGATCCAGCTGGGCACCAGGGCTGAACCCTGCTTCCGGACGTAGCCGCGGTCCTGGATGGTGGAGATGGTGGAGGCGTAGGTGGAC
This sequence comes from Arthrobacter sp. NicSoilC5, assembly GCF_019977395.1. Lineage (NCBI taxonomy): Bacteria > Bacillati > Actinomycetota > Actinomycetes > Micrococcales > Micrococcaceae > Arthrobacter > Arthrobacter sp. NicSoilC5. The sequence continues at coordinate 2,195,144 of NZ_AP024660.1, forward strand.
GGGCGGCCGATGCCCTTCTTCTCCAGCTCCGCGGTCAGCGATGCTTCCGTGTAGCGCGGCGGCGGGGACGTCTCGTGGCCCACGGCCTGGATGTCCGCGGCCGTCAGGGAGTCATCCTTGGCCACATTGGGCAGCCGGCGTGCTTCGTCGGAGTCGTCGTCGCCGCGGGTCTCGTCCTTGCCTTCCTCGTAGGCGGCGAGGAAGCCGGGGAACGTGATCACGGTGCCGGAGGCGGAGAATTCCGCGTCCCGGCCATCTGCGGAGACGGCACCCAGGCGGATGGTGGCCGTTGAACCCTTGGCGTCGCCCATTTGGGAGGCGACCGTACGCTTCCAGATGAGCTCGTACAGGCGGAACTCATCGCCGGAGAGCTGCTTGGCGACCTGGGCAGGCGTGCGGAAAGAGTCACCGGCGGGGCGGATGGCCTCGTGCGCTTCCTGGGCGTTGGCGGCCTTATTGGAGTAGACGCGCGGCGACTGGGGAATGTATTCGGGGCCGTACAGTTCGGAGGCCTGGCGGCGGGCTGCCGTGATGGCCTCATCGCTCAACGCGGACGAGTCCGTACGCATATAGGTGATGTAGCCGTTTTCGTACAGCCGCTGGGCGATCTGCATGGTGCTCTTGGAGGAGAAGCGCAGCTTGCGGCCGGCCTCCTGCTGCAGCGTGGAGGTGGTGAACGGCGCGGCGGGACGGCGCGTGTACGGCTTGGTGTCCACCGACCGGACGCGGAAGTCGGCGTTCTGCAGGCCGGCCGCCAGGGACGTTGCCAGTTCCTCGTTGAGGTGGGCCACGTTCCGGGACGTGAGCTCGCCGTTGTCGTTGAAGTCGCGGCCCGTGGCCACCTTGGCGCCGTCCACGGCGGCCAGCTTGGCCTTGAACGAGCCGGACTCGGCGCCGAACTGGCCGGTCAGGTCCCAGTAGGAGGCAGCCTTGAAGGCCATGCGTTCGCGTTCGCGGTCCACCACCATGCGGGTGACCACGGACTGCACGCGTCCGGCGGACAGGCCGCGGGCCACCTTGCGCCAGAGGACGGGTGAGATTTCGTAGCCGTAGAGGCGGTCCAGGACGCGGCGGGTTTCCTGGGCGTCCACCAGGTCCTGGTCCACGTCGCGCAGGTTGCCCATGGCGCGCTGGATGGCTTCCTTGGTGATTTCGCCGAACGTCATCCGGTACACCGGGACCTTGGGCTTGAGTACTTCCAGCAGGTGCCACGCGATGGCCTCGCCCTCGCGGTCCCCATCGGTTGCGAGATAGAGTTCGTCGGCGTCCTTGAGCGCGGCTTTGAGCTCGGTGACCTTTTTCTTCTTGTCCGGGGACACCACGTAGTAGGGCTTGAAGTCGTGTTCAATGTCGACGGCGAACTTGCCGACGGAGGTTTTCTTCAGCTCGGCAGGGAGTTCGGACGGCTGCGGCAGGTCCCGGATGTGACCAATGGAGGCCTCTACGATGAAGCCCTCGCCGAGGTACTTGGCGATGGTCTTGCTCTTGGCTGGAGACTCCACAATCACGAGTTTCTTGCCGGTTTTGGCCTTGCTTGGCACGGTGCTCCTACAGAAAAAGGTTGCTGGGGCAGATGAGCCCATGTTCGCCTAGTTCACCATATTTTGGGCAATCGTGCGCATTCATGTGGAAAAGACGGGGCTCTGTTGAGGGCTTGAGGGGGCTTATTCCACGGCGGGATTTCCGGCCGGGACCAGGAAGCCGTCACGGACCAGGTTGGCAACGTCGGCGAGCAGCGCAGCCTGGAAAGTCCCGGCGTCGAACCCCTCCCCGCCGCCCAGGAGGGCCTCCAAAGCCCCGGCGATCTGCCCGGCGGTGAGGTCGCCGTCGCATGCGGACACGAAGCCTGCCAGCTCCGTGCTCATCAAATTGGTGCGGCGCAGCCCGGCACCCTGCCGGAGCAGGATCACGCCGGGGTGTTCGGCGCCCGGGCGCTGGTGGCGCTCCTCGGTGACGTCCTCCGCCACGAGCAGGTGCGTGGCCTCAAGGTCATGCGCGGCGAGCCAGTCGGCGCGTTCGACGGCGGCACCCAGGTGGGGGCCGATGGGCTGCTCGATGGGGTACGTGATTTCCTCGAAGCGGCTGATGGCGGCAGCGCGGCCGTCAGCGGGGCGGCGCAGCCAGACCATGCCGAAGCCGATGCCGGCAACATCCCGGGACCCGAAATCGGCAAGGTACTGGGCATAAGACTCCCGGTAGTGCTGCCGGTCCCGGGACTCCGAGGCGTCCCGGAGCCAGGTTTCGGCGTACTGTTCCGGGCTGACCTCTTCACGTTGGATGAACCAGGCGTCCGTGCCCTGCCGCACCCAGGATTTTGGCCGCTCCTCCCAGCTGCTGCCGGCGGCGACTTCCCAGTTGCCCAGCATCTGGGCCCAACCGCCGGGCTCCAAGACGCCGGGCAGGGCGGCCACCAGGGAGGCGACGATCCCGTCGCCCGGGAGGCCGCCGTCGCGGTAGGTGAATTGGTCCGCCGCGTCCTCGCCGGGACTGCGCGGGGTGATGACGAACGGCGGGTTGGAGACCACCAGGCCGAACTCTTCCCCGGCCACCGGCTCCAGGAGCGAACCCAGGCGGAGGCTGACCCGGTCCTCGAGGTGGTCCGGGTCGATGGACAGCGCCTCCGCGTTGAGCAGGATGTTGAACCGCGCGTAGGCCAGGGCACGTTCGGAGATGTCGGTGGCGGTCACGTGCTGGCAGTGGTGCAGCAGGTGGAAGGCCTGGATGCCGCACCCTGTCCCCAGGTCCAGCGCGCGCTCGGTGTGGCGGCGGATGGTGGTCTGCACCAGGGTGGTGGATGCCTGCCCGATGCCAAGGACGTGGTCATGCCGGAGCACCCCGGCCTGCTGGTGGGCGGCGAGGTCGCTGGCCACCCAGAGCTCCGCGCCGCCGCTGCCGTCCTCATTCTTGTCCCAGCCGTACGGCCGGAGGTCAGCCTTCGCCGTAAGGAGCCCGGAGCCGGGGACGGGCTGCACCAGCCCCAGTTCAAGGAGACCGTCGGCGCCGGTGCCCGGCAGTGCGGCGTCGAGCGTTTCCTTTTCCTGCGGCTCTGCGAGGAGCCACAAGCGGACGACGGCGGCCAGCGGCGCCGTGCCGTTGTCGGCCCGCACAGCATGCTCAACAGCGAGCACCGCGGGGATGATCTGGTCCCTGTTCAGCGCGGCCGAGGCCGCCGGGCCCAGCAGCCGTGCCACGCCGTCAAGCGTGTAGTCGAGCCCGCGCAGGTCCGCGGCGAGGGTGGAAAGCAGCGCGGGGAGGTCGCTGCGGGGAGCGTCGGCAGTGTTTCCGGCGGTGAACTCATAAGGGGATCCAGGCATCGCTCAAGTTTAGTCCGGCGTGGCTGCGGGGTACGGTGGTCACATGCCTTCCCGCCTTCCCCTCCTTCCGCGCGCCCGCACGGCGGCCGCTGTGGTCCGCCGTTCGCTGCCGGTGACGGTGGTGGCCGCGGCTCTCTGCCTGGCCGCGGCGGGGTGTTCACCCGTGAACTCGGTGGAGAATGCGGATGTTCCCAAGTGGCGGGCCACCGCCCTGCCCTCTACGCCGGCGGGTGTCGTGCTCCAGGATTCGGGGAAGATCCTCAACCGGAACCGCATTGTGCAGGAGGCCGCCAGGGTGCCCGCCGGCAGCTATGTACTCACGACGGTGTGCGAAGGGACCGGCAAAGCCTTCTTCGCCGTGTCCCTGGACGGCAAAGCCGTGACGGAAGCAGGAGCAGCCTGCAACGGCCGGCAGGAAACCACCAAAATAACGCTGTCCGCCACCGGACGGGTCGAAATCAGCAGTTCCAGCGTGGACGCTCCGCTGCTCTACGCCTACCAGCTGGCACCGGCGAAATAAGCCCTCTTCCGGCTCTGGCCCGCCGCCCGCTGCGGGCTTAGAGTCGGACTATGCCCAGCGTGCGGGGAATCTCCGCGCCCCTTCCCGAAGGGACAGCACGGGCGCTTCTGGCACCGAAGCCGGGAGCCGCCGTCGCCCTTGGGCTGGTGCTTGCGGCAGGTGCACTGGCCGGCTGCGAATATACGTACGACGACGGCAGGGCCGGCAGCGCGCAGGGCACCGGGACTGCTGCGCCGGCGCCTGCGTTCACCCGCGACCCGCTGCAGCAGGATCCGGTGGGCGCGGCGGAGCTGGGTGACTGGGTGTCCCGGGCCCTTCCGGGTACCACCGGCCCCGTGGTCCAGGCCGACGCCGGGCTTTTGGCTGCCGGGGAGGACCGGCTGGTCGCGTCGCCGGTGCTGGACACCGGGACCTATATCTTGTCCATCGCCTGCCGCAGCCAGCGCCGGGTGACCTTCACCGTCCGCACCGAGACCCTCACCTTGGTGGACCTTGCCCTCCGGTGCGGCATCAACCGCGAGAACGTCATTTACCTGTCAACGGACAGCGTCCTCACGGTCCGGGTGGAGGCGAGGACCGCGGCGAACTACGCGTTCCGGGTGCACAGGCTCTAATCCGGGACGACGGGCGGGCATCACGCTCCCCCAGCCCGGTTTCCTTGCGGTGCGGCTCAGGCCGCCGCGCAGCCGTCCGGGCAGCGGAGCGTCTCCGGGCTGGCGGCGCAGTCGGCGCAGTACAGCGTGAGGGTGCGGCAGCTCGGGTTGGAGCAGTTCTCGAATTTGCTGGTGGGCGCCGAGCAGCGGGCGCACTGGCCGATGGTCTTGGCGTCCTCGCTGAATTCCAGGTGCATGCGCTTGTCAAAGACGTACAGCGAGCCCTCCCAGAGCCCCTGGTCCTTGAAGGCTTCGCCGTACCGGACGATCCCGCCGTCGAGCTGGTACACCTCTTTGAAGCCGCGGTTCACCATCAGGCTGGAGAGCACCTCGCAGCGGATGCCTCCGGTGCAGTAGGTCACCACGGGCTTGTCCTTCAGAGAGTCGTATTTGCCGGACTCCAGCTCCTTGATGAAGTCATGGGTGGTGGCGACATCCGGTACCACCGCGTCCTTGAACCGGCCAATCTGCGCTTCGAAGGCGTTCCGGCCGTCGAAGAACACCACGTCCCCGCCTTCCTGTTTCCTGGCTTCCACGAGCTCGTGGAGCTCCTCCGGCTTGAGGTGTTTTCCGCCGCCCACCACGCCACCGGCGTCGACCTTGAGTTCGCCGGGCGCGCCGAAGGAGACAATCTCGTCCCGCACCTTCACGCTGAGCCGGGGGAAGTCCGCCGCGCCGCCGTCGGACCATTTGACGTCGATTCCCCGGAACCCGGAGTACTCGCGGGTGGTCTTGACGTACTGTTTGACGGCGCCGATTTCCCCGCCCACCGTGGCATTGATGCCGTCCTTGGAAATGAGGATGCGGCCGGTCAGTCCCAGCTTTTCGCACAGGGCACGCTGCCAGAGGCGGACGGCGTCCGGGTCAGCTATGGGGGTAAAGCCGTAAAAGAGCACAATCTTGTTCAAAGCCACGTATTTAAGGGTACCGGCTGCTTTAAGGTCAGCGGCTGCGCTGCAGGGCCGGCCCGGGTCCACGTGCGGCGGCCCGGCGTATCACAATTGCATAAGCACTTCGGCACCCCCTGTTGCTTGTGATCGGGCTGGAATAGTGTTCTTGCCATGAGCCCGGAAACCCTGGTTGAAGACATCACTGGCCTGCTCGAAGTGTGGGTTGCCGGCTGGGCCGGATGTCGCGGCTACCGGACCTCCACGGAGGGCCGTTTCCCCGCTGCGCTCCGCTCTGACACCAGCGGCGAGTGGGAAATTTTCGCGTCCGAACCCACCGATGACGAGTTCGCCGCCCTCGCGGCCAGGACTGCGGAATCCCCGGCGCGGGTACTGACCATTCTTACCAACGACCCCTCACGGTACGCCGCCCTGGCGGCCCGTAAAGGGCTGAACGTCACGTCCGATTCGCAGACGATGATGATCGTGGACATGGAGACGCAGGACGCCGAGGACCCCTGGCTGTCCGACGACGACCTGAGCCTGTCCACGTACGAGCAGGACGGCGTGCATTACGCCGAGGTCCGCTCCGGAGAAGCCCTCGCGGCCAGTGGCAGGGTGTTCGTGGTGGGTGACACCGCAGTGTTCGACAAGATCATCACCGAGCCGGCGTTCCAGCGCAGGGGCCTGGGCAGTTTCATCATGCGTGCGCTGGCGGCCCAGGCCTTCGGGCACGATGTCCGCGCCGGTTTGCTGCTGGCGTCCCTGGACGGGCAGAAGCTCTACTCCCATCTTGGCTGGACCACGGTGGCCCGGGTCCTGATGCTCTCGGCATCTCATGACGGGGCGGACCTCTCCCTGAGCTGAACGGGTTCAGCTGGGCCTGCCGTTTGTTTTCCCCGTTGGCGAACCTCGGGCGGGCGGCACAGTTACGGGTGGAAGAATGGTGGGGTGAACCCCCACGACTCCCTGATTCCTTTGCTGGGCCGCGGCCCGGAACCGGAACAGCTGCGTCATGTCCGCACCATACCGGCGCGGGAGGCAGTCCACGCGCCCTGGCCTGAATGGGTTCATCCGGACATTGCTGCGGCGTACGGGACGCTGGGCATCCTTGAGCCGTACCGGCACCAGGTTGACGCGGCCGATGCAGCGCATTCGGGCCAGCACGTTGTGGTGGCTACCGGCACTGCGTCCGGAAAGTCCCTGGCGTACCAGCTGCCGGCGTTGGATGCGATCCACCGGTCCGAACTCCGCGTGCTCGCGGACCCGGGCAAGATTCACGACGACGGCGCCGTCACCCTTTACCTCTCCCCCACCAAGGCGCTGGCGGCGGACCAGCTGAACGCCATCCGCGCCCTGAAGCTGCCCACGGTCCGGGCGGAAACTTACGACGGCGATACCGATCCCTCCGCCCGCCGGTGGATCAGGGACCACGCCAACTTCATCCTGGCCAACCCCGACATGCTGCACTTTGGCATCCTTCCCAACCACGCGTGGTGGGCCGGTTTCTTCCGCCGCCTTCGCTACGTCATCGTGGACGAGGCGCACAGCTACCGGGGCGTGTTTGGCTCACACGTGGCCAACCTGATGCGGCGGCTGCGCCGGATCTGCGCCTATTACGGTGCGGGAACGGCGTTCCCCGAGCCCGTGTTCATCGCTGCCTCCGCCACCGCGTCCGAGCCCGATGTCTCCTTTTCCCGCCTCATCGGGGCCCCCGTCAAGGCGGTGTCCCGCGACTGCTCGCCGCACGGGGCCACCACCGTGGCGCTGTGGGAACCGGCGCTGACCGAGGTCAGAGGGGAGAACGGCGCGAAGGAGCGGCGGACGGCCGTGGCCGAAACCTCCGATCTGCTGGCCAATCTGGTATCCGCCCGGGTCCGCACCATCGCCTTCATCAAGTCCCGCCGCGGCGCCGAGACCATCTCCGCGATTACCAAGCGGCTCCTCGACGAGGTGGATCCCAGCCTCCCGCAGCGGGTTGCCGCCTACCGGTCGGGGTACCTGCCGGAGGAACGCCGGGCGGTGGAGAAAGCGCTGCGTTCAGGCCAGCTGCTGGGTGTTTCCAGCACGTCTGCGTTGGAACTCGGGATCGACATCTCGGGCCTGGATGCCGTCCTGGTGGCCGGCTGGCCCGGTACGCGGGCATCGCTGTTCCAGCAGATCGGCAGGGCCGGCCGGGCGGGCCAGGATGCCATTGCGGCCTTCGTGGCCAGCGATGACCCGCTGGACACTTTCCTGGTGAACCATCCCGAGGCCATCTTCGACGTGTCGGTGGAGGCGACGGTCTTCGACCCTTCCAACCCCTATGTTCTGGGCCCGCACCTGTGTGCGGCAGCCGCCGAGCTTCCCTTGGGGCCGGGCGAGCTGGACCTCTTCGGGCCCACCGCTGAAATGCTCCTGGACCGGCTGGTTGCCCAGGGCTACCTCCGGCGGCGGCCCGCGGGCTGGTTCTGGACCCACTCGCAAAGCGCGGCGGGGATGGTCAACCTGCGGGCAGACGGTGGGGGCCCGGTCAGCATCGTCGACGCCGAGACGGGTTCCCTCCTGGGGACCATGGACTCGCCGCAGACGCACTACCAGGCACACACCGGGGCCGTGTATGTCCACCAGGGCGACTCCTATGTGGTGGAGGACCTGAATGAAGACGACCACTGCGTGATGGTCCGCCGGGCCAACCCCGACTACTACACGACGGCACGCGACGTAACCCAGATCGAGGTCCTGGACACCCTGCGGACCATGCAGTGGGGCGACGTGACCGTCCACTTCGGCGACGTGAAGGTCACCACCCAGGTTGTCTCTTTCCAGCGCAAGGCCCTGATCTCCAATGAGGTCCTGGGCGAGGAGCCGCTGGAACTCGGTGCACGGGAGCTCTTCACCAAGGCGGTGTGGTTCGTGGTGGACAACCGTTCGCTGACCGGGGCCGGCCTCATCGAAGCGCAGTTCCCGGGCGCCCTGCATGCCGCGGAGCACGCCGCGATCGGACTTCTGCCGCTGGTGGCCTCCAGCGACCGGTGGGACATCGGCGGGGTCTCCACTGCCCTGCATGCCGATACCGGGGTGCCCACCATTTTCGTGTACGACGGGCACCCCGGCGGAGCCGGCTTTGCCGAACGGGGATTCGACAAAGCCATGGTCTGGCTGGCAGCGACCCGCGATGCCATCAAGGCCTGCGAGTGCGATGCCGGCTGCCCGTCCTGCGTGCAGTCCCCAAAATGCGGCAACAAGAACAACCCGCTGGATAAGGCCGCCGCGGTTACCCTCCTGGACGTGCTGCTCAAGGACGCCACAGAAGCCACGCCGGTGGATCTGGAAGCCAGGAGCTGATTCCCCGCCCGGAGACGTGCCCTTCGATGACCCATCTCCCCCGATTCCCTGGCCCTACGGCGGAGGTCCTGCCCGGGCCCGTCCCGTCGCGGCACCCAGCAGTGCGCGCTCCCCGAGCTCAGTGCACACCTCAATCGTCTGTCCCGGGCCCGCTGAGCAGCTGAGGACCGTGGCGGAGTGCCGCGCCGCCACCTCAACGGCCACCGCGCAGGGATCCCCCGTGGTGATGCCGCGGAGGGCATCCGCCGCGGCGAGAGCTGCCAGGTCCGCTGCTGCTGCCGCCCTGCTCGCGAGCACGGCTGACTGGGCCAGCAGCAGCATGACGGCCATGGCCGTCATGACCACCAGCGCCAGCCCCGCGGCCAGGACCGTTCCCGACCCACGTTCGCGGCCATCTGTGGCGCCTTGTGGACTCTGACCGGGACCAAAATTCCGCCGCCCTCCCCGGGCGTACCGGCGTCTTGTGGCGTGCCGGCGCCCGGGTGCAGCACGACCGGACCCAGCACAGGGATGGCCGGTCCCAATCGTGGGGTGTCGCCGCCCGTGGTCACCCATCACCTGACGCCCCCGGCATCGCCCGATCCGTCGCCGCTGCCGGCGGCGCCGGTCCCCGCAGTCTCGCTGCGTGTTGAGGCACGGGCGGTAAGGGTCCATGGGATGGAAGTTCCCAGGGGTCCGGGCACCCGGTCAGTGACCGTGACCCTGAACCAGCCACCGTCGGCGGCAACTGTCGCGGACGCCGAACTGCCGGCGAGCATCCTGACGGTCCGTTCCACGGCTGCGGGGTCATCGCCCCTGGCCACGGCCCTGGCGCCGGCCCGGGCTCCCTCTTCAATACGCAGCTGAGTCATGCCCGCGGCGGCTCCGGCGAGCAACATGGCCAGGAGTGCCAGCACGGCCGGCAATGCCACGGCGAACTCTGCCGTTACGGTGCCGCGGGCGTCGCCCGTCTTGCCTGCCTGTTCCTGGTGACCGTAGCTGGAGCCCACACCGCCGGTCACCGCTTCAAGAGTCTTCCGGGACGTCAACAGTCCTGCCGGACGCGTCACGGCAGCGCCAGGGCGGTGCGGATGAGGTTCAGCAGGAAACCACGCACTTCATCGCTGCGGAGGATGAACACGAGCAGCCCGGCAAAACCCACCGCGGCCAGGGTGGCAATGGCGTATTCGGCTGTTGCCATGCCGGCTTCCGAGCCCAGCAACCCTACGCTGCGCCGCATCCTGGGGGTGCGGCCCGCAGCCGGGTACAGCTCCACCACGTTGCCGGGCGGCGGGAAGGACGCCGCTGGAAAGGACGTACCTGAGGCCGGTGCCTGCGGAACGAGTGCGCGACTGACAGTTGTGTTGGAAGCAAGGGCACGGGATGTGGCACGGGATGTGTATTGCGTCCCGACCGCGTTGCCACGGCTGCGGGCCGGCCCCATGGCCATCGGCCTGGGAGCGGTGGCCATCGGCCTGGGAGCGGTGGCCATCTGCCTGGGAGCGGTGGCCATCTGCCTGGAAGCAGCGGGTGCGGACATTCCGGCGGAGTAATTGCGGCGGTAGTGGTTGGTGGACATCTGGTTTCCTTTCCATGGGTGCCGGTGGTTTTCCCGGCTGTCTTGACTCTTCCCGGCGGGGTTGTTGCGGGTAAGGGAGGGTGTGGGCTAAGTGGAAAAGCGGGGCTGCTCCAGCGCTGTGGAGGAGGGGACGGACAGCGCGACCGGGGGCGGCGGGACAGGCTGGGAACCAGGAACCAGGGGCACCGGGACAGACCGGGAACCGGGAACCGGAAGCGGCGGAATAGGCCGGGAAGCGGGAACCGGGGCCCGGGGCCCGGGAGCGGCGGAGCCAGCGAGGAGCCGGATTGCGACGAGCCGGATTCCGAGGAGACAGCCGCTTAGGAACCGGACGGTACCAGGGCCAGCAGCACCGGAACGACACCAAGGCAGATGAAGGCCGGGAGTGAGCACAGGCCCAGGGGAACGACCAGCTTCACCCCGAGCGAAGCGGCCCGCTTCTCCGCAGCCCGAAACCGCTCCCGGCGGAGCCTTGCAGCCTGGGCGTAAAGAATCGCTGACGACGGCGCGCCCGTGAGTGCGGCGAAGCCCAGCGCGTCCCGCAACTCCAGGACTTCGGGCAGCTGTATTGCGGAGCTGCGCCATGCCGTCTCCCAGTCGGCGCCAATGGCCAGCGCCGAGACCACGGGCCGCAGGGATTCCCGGTACTGCGGGGCAGCCGAAGCAGCCACCAGGTCAAGCGCCCGGCCAATGCCGGCGCCGGCATCGAGCATGGCCGCCACCAGCTCCAGCATCATGGCCGGATCCTTCAGCCCGCTGCCGGAACTCGCTGGCGCCCCTTTGGTGGCTGCCGTCGGTTGTGCCCCTGCAGCGGCAGGAAGCAGGAGGCGCAGCCGTTGGCGCGGCCTGGCGTGGCTGGAACAGGCAAGCCAGGCGCTGGCCGCGAGCAGCAGGAACAATGCCAGGCCTGGAGCCCACCCCTGGGTCATGGCACTCATGCCCCTGCCGCCGCCGAAACCAGCCGGGCAGACCATGCCCTTCCCGTCACGGTGAGGACCACCCCGCCGAACAAGGCGGCCAGTCCCAGGGGTGTTCCCAAGAGGGTAGCGAGGGGATCCACGCCGAGGGCGGCACCAAGTCCAAGACCCATCAAGGGGAGCCAGGTCAGGAGCCGAACGGTGGCTTTGGGCCCTGCGAGCGCCGTCTGCCGGGCCGCATCTGCGTCATCCTCCGCTTCCAGTTGGGCCGCGAACCGGGTCAGTACGTCGGCGAGCGGACACCCGCTGGCCTCCGCAATGTCAAAGCAGGCGGCCAGCTCCAGCCAGGTCCTGGCCTCCCTGTCCCGGGGCTGGAACGCTGTGGAAACCGCGCGCCGGATGGATTCCGAAACGGGAGCTCCGGTCGCGGCGGCAGCACGCGCGGATGACAGAACCGCAGCTGATCCCTCTGACAGCATCGCCCCGGAAACGGGTGCACGCTCTTGAAGCCGCTGCCCGTTTCCGCCATCGCCGTAAACCGTCCACAGCTCGTCCCACAACCGCCCCGGCGTCCGTCCGCCCTGGAGCAGTGCCGCCAGTTGCTGCACCACCAGGGTCAGGCCCGGTCCCCGCCTCCGTGCCGCGCTCCTGCCGGCAGCGTTGCCCCACGGCCGTACCAGGACTCTCTTTATCCCCTGCGTGTTCTTCCTCTTGCCGGTTGCCGTGCGCAGCCGGGAAGCCGCGTCCAGGGGCGGTTTGAGGAGCAGCAGCATGGCACTGCAAAGAAGCACGATGAACAGGACCGTCACAGGGTTGCCCCGGGATCCATCCCCAACCGGGCCGCCAGCGCCGGCCACGCCGGACCCGTGATACCTGACTCCTTAATGGCCGGCACCACGGCCAGTCCTGCCGGGCCATCGGCGATGAGTCCAACGCACAGGACTTCCCGGCCCTTCGGGGTCCTTCCGACATGGATGACAACGTCGAGGGCGCTGGCGGCCTGAAGCCGCACGGCCTCCGGGCCGAGCCCGGCGAGCGCGCCGAGGGCGTTGAGCCTGGCCGGGACCGCGGCTGCCGTGTTCGCGTGGATGGTTCCGCCACCGCCACTGTGCCCGGTATTCATCGCCGTCAGGAGCTCACGGACTTCAGCACCCCGGCACTCCCCCACCACCAGCCTGTCCGGACGCATGCGAAGCGCCTGGCGAACCAGCTCCCCCAAGTCCACGGCGCCGCCACCTTCAAGATTCCCGTGGCGTGATTCGAGGGCCACCACATGGGGGTGGACAGGGTTGAGTTCGGCCGCATCCTCGATCAGGACCAGCCGCTCTTTCGCGGAACAAAGGCCCAGCAGGGTGGACAGCAGCGTGGTCTTACCGGAACCCGTGGCACCGCTGACCAGGAAACTCAGCTTCCTCTCCACTATCCTCTCCAGCACCGTCTGCACGCGCTGGCCGAACATGCCGCCCGCGCGCAGCTCCGCCATGCTGAAAACCCTCTCCCTGCGAATCCGGACGCTCAGCAGCGTCCCGGACGTGGACACCGGCGGCAACACGGCGTGAACACGGTAGCCGCCGGCAAGCCTGACATCGACGCAGGGCGACCCGTCATCCAGGCGGCGCCCGCCTGCAGCCACCAGCCGGCAGGCCAGCGCGCGCAGTTGGGCCTCGCCATCGAACACGACAGGTACGCGCTCGATGCCCCTGCCACGGTCCACCCACACGGAATCGGGAGCGTTAACGAAAATGTCTGTGACGGCAGGATCCCTGGTGAGCTCCTGCAGCGGTCCCAGTCCGTTGAGTTCGGCACTGATCCGTTCCACCGCGGCAAGCGCTCCGGCGGTGCCCAACAGCTTGCCCGTGGCCTGGACAGCAGCAGCGACGCGCGACGGTGTTACCGCTCCAGCCTCGGCCATCATCGACTCACGGACGGATTCCAGCAGCCCGGAATCAACGGCCCGGCCAGTACCGGCTGCCTCACCGGCCCGCGCCTGGCGGACGGCCTGGTTCGCTTCAAGGATCCGGGCACTGCGCCGTGCACCCAGGCCCCCGGACCCTGCAGCGCTGCCCGTATCGGGAGCTGAAGGTGTACCCGACGGCCGCCTCATGCCACATCCCCCGCCTGCAGGTCCTCGCCGAGCCAATCGAGCACCGTGGCGCCGAAATGGCGGATGCTCCGCCGCTTCCCAAAGTCCAGCAGGCGCCCCGCTTCCATGGCTACCGGGACGGCCCGCAGTTCGGGGATGCGGCCCTGCACGGGCAACCCTACGGCGTCAGCAATCAGGGAACTGTCCAGCGCAGCGCCTGGCCGGCCCCGCACTAGCAAGGCAGCCTCCACGGGCGGAAGTTCCTGCAGGAGGCGCACCGTTGCGACCGCGGCCTTCAGCTGCGCCGGCACCACCACCATGATCCGGTCACAGTCCCCGGCCACCGTATGGAGCGGCTCCGCGGCCCTTCCCACATCCACAACGACCAGCTCAAAACCACGGCGGGCAGCATCGAGCACACCCGCTGCGGCGGCAGCAGGGACACGGACCGGCTGCTCCCGGGTGGCAGGCCAGGACAGGAAGGAAAAACCTCCGGCCACGGGCAGGGAGTCGGAGAGCTGCAGGGGATCAATGCTGCCCCTTGCCTCCGCGAGGTCCGGCCAGCGCAGTCCGGGGTTGTCCTCGGCAGCGAGCGCCAGTTCCAGGCCACCGCCCCAGGGGTCCCCGTCAAACAGCAGGACGCGTACCCCCAGCCCTGCCGCGGCCTGGGCTATCCAAATGGCGGCGGTGGTTGCCCCCGCCCCGCCGCAACCGCCCGTGATGCCAAGGACCAGGCCGCCGGGTCCCGGCGAGCGTGACCGGCTCAGATGGTCCGCCAGCCAGGCAGCGGCATCGGGCAGCACGGCAACGCGTTCGGCGCCCAGGGCGGCGGCGAGGTGCCAGAGGCTGTCCCCTTCGCCGTCGAGGCCCACCATGACGGCAGGGGTGCGCCGCCGTGGTGGCAGCTCCCGCACATCGCTGCCCACCAGGACGGCCGATGCAGCGTCCCAGTACCGTCCGCCCTCCACTGCATCCGGAACGACGCGCAGCTGGGCTCCGGCGGCTGCCACAATGCGCTCCACTTCGGCGCGGAGAACCCCCGAGGAGGTAACCAGCAGCACCCCGCCCGCACCGCCCGGTGCTGAACCGCCCGGCGGTGAACCGTCCGGCAGCCAGGCGGCGCCGGACGCCGGGTTGTCCGGCAACGCAGCACGGGAGGGTGATCTCCGGCCTGGTGGCCGCCGGAAGGAATCCGTGGCCTGCCCCGGCGCGGGGTGCGGTGCATTCAGCTGGTGCCTGCTCATGCAGCCACTCTGCCGCGGCAACCAAAGCCCGTTAAGGGGGCACCTCCCCTATGTGGACAAACAGGGCCACCACTCCCGGCAGGGCACAATGGGAACATGTACCTGCTGCTTGCCGCCCACCCCCGCGGTGCGGCACTGCAGGAACTGACACAGGCAGGCGACCCTCAACCGGCCAACCCCGGGCCCCGGCTGGTGGCACCCGGCGAGCTTGCCGCCGTCGTCCGTGAACTGGAAGCCCGGCGCCCCGGAGGACAGCCGCCCCGGTGGATCTGGCACCGGACGCAGGACTGGTACCCCGCGCTGCTCGCCTCCGGTGTGGAGGTGGAGCGCTGCTACGACGTCACCCTCTGCGGCAACATCCTGGCCTTCTCGCAGTTCAGCGCCCATACCGATTACGCCAGGAATACCGACAGGGTCCCGGTGGAGGATCCCATGCTCCCGCCGAAGGCTCTGCTGCCGCCGCGTCCCCCGGCGGACCAGGGAGCGCTGTTCGACGATCCGGGTGCCGGACCGGCCCCGGGGTGGGGACTTGAGGACCTCCGCGCCGAATACGCGGCCCAGCAGGCCGCCCTGGCCGGCGTGGGGATGGAGGAAAACCGCCGGCACCGCCTCCAGCTGCTGCTCGCGGCGGAGTCGGCAGCCGCCATGGTTGCTGCCGAGATGCAGCACGCGGGCGTTCCGTGGCGGGAGGACCTGCACGAACAGATCCTGGTTGACCACCTGGGGCCCCGCCCGCCCGCCGGACAGCGTCCGCAAAGACTCGAGGCGCTTGCTGCGGAACTGCGTACCCTGCTCAACTCCCCGGGGCTCAACCCCGACTCGCCGCAGGACCTGATGCGGGCCCTGCACCGCAACGGCATCGAGGTGAAGAGCACCCGGAAGTGGGAGCTCAGGGAGTCCAGCCACCCTGTCATCGAGCCGCTGCTGGAATACAAGAAGCTCTCCCGCCTCCACACGGCCAACGGCTGGTCATGGCTGGACGCCTGGGTGGACGGTGGCAGGTTCCGCCCCGAGTATGTGGTGGGTGGAGTCGTTTCCGGGCGCTGGGCGTCCCGGGGCGGTGGCGCACTGCAGATCCCGCGCCAGGTCCGCGGAGCGGTCCATGCAGACCCGGGCCACAAACTGATCGTGGCCGACGCCTCGCAGCTGGAACCGCGCGTCCTGGTGGCCCTCGCGCAGGACTCCTCCATGGCTGAGGCCGCCCGGGACCAGGACCTGTATGCCGGCATCGCCGCCAAGGGCTTCGGCGGGGACCGGGCCAAAGCGAAGATGGCGTTGCTGGGCGCGATGTACGGCGCCACCTCCGGCGAGGCCGGGCGGCTGATGCCGCAGTTGGCGCGCACCTATCCGCGCGCCGTCGACTTTGTGGAGCGTGCGGCGCGGGCGGGTGAAGCCGGCGGAACGGTGACCACGCGGCTGGGCCGCAGCAGCCCGCCGCCCTCGGAGCGGTGGTTCCTGAGCCAGCGCTCCACCACCGCCGAAGAGCAGCGGCGCGCAGAGTCCATAGCCCGGTCCCGGGGGCGTTTCACCCGGAACTTCGTGGTCCAGGGCTCCGCGGCGGACTGGGCGGCGTGCTGGCTCGCGGAATTACGACGGCGGCTGCGCACCCTTCGGACAGCGGGCACCGGCGGCAGCGGCGGGACGGTCCGGGCCGAGTTGGTCTTCTTCCTGCACGATGAGGTGATGGTGCATGCGCCCGCGGAAAGGGTTGACGCCTGCATCGCCGCCATCGAGGAATCGGCCGTGGCGGCAAAGGAGCTATTGTTCGGGCGGATCCCGGTGGAGTTCCCGGTGAGCCTCGCCGTCGTCGACTCCTACAACCTCGCCAAATAGCGGTCCTGGCGGGCGCCGGATACCTGCCCATGAGATGCAAGGTAACCTACCCGGCAGTAGCTCGACGGGCAGGGTGGCGGAGGTTACAGTCGGAGGCGGTGGCTGAAACAGACCGGTCCACACGCTGATGCAACGACGCATACCAGGGAGGTCCCCGTCCATGGCGGGAAGATTTGAAATACACCGCACAGGCGACGAGTCGTACCGGCTGCGGCTCACCGACTCCGAGGGCAACACCGTTGCGGTTTCGCCAACCTTCAAGTCCCTGACCATGCTCCGTGACGGCATCAAGGCCATGCGCGAGAACGCCGCCACCGGCATCGTGGTGGATTTGCGCCAGCAGGCCTGAGGTTTAGACCCCGATCGGATGCAGCCGGTTCCGGTCCCACGGAACCGACCAGCCGAGCTGGTCGAAGAGGCCACTGAGCACAATGCCGGTGAAGCCCCACACCACCACGCCGTTCACCGTGAACGCTGGGCTGTCGAACGTCCGCCCTGCCCGGTGGACGGTGGCCATGACCCGGTTGTCCGGGTCCAGCAGGTCCCGCACCGGGACGCGGAACACCTGGGCGGATTCACCATAGTCCACCACCCGGACCGGCGAGGGTGCCTGCCACCACCCCAGCACGGGCGTCACCAGGAAGTTGCTGTGCGCCAACCCCAGCTCCTGGAGCGTGCCCAGCACTTCCACGCCGCTGGAATCCAGCCCGGTCTCCTCCTCGGCTTCCCGGAGCGCGGCCTCCACCGGGGTTTCGTCCCTGTCGATGCCGCCGCCGGGAAAGGCCACCTGGCCGGGATGGGAACCCAGGGTGTGGGCGCGTTCCAGGAGCAGGACGTCCAGGTCGGCCGGCGCAAGTGGCTTGCCGGACGCGGCCGGGACGTCGTCAAGAACGCCAAAGAGCATCAGCACCGCGGCCCTGCGGGCGCGTGCCGCGTCGACGGTCAGGGCCGCCCAGCGCGGATCAGGAGGGCCGGCCGTTCCGGTTTTGGCCCGCCGGACCAGCCCGGCGAGGTCTTCGCGGGCGCTCACGGGGTCCTCTTCTGGGAAGCCATCCGGATCTCTGCGGCCCGGTGCTGTTCTGCCAGGTACTGCTCCAGCAATGCCTCGCTGCCGGGGGCAAGTTCGTATTTGAGGAGCTTGGCCGCCTTGACGGGGTCGGTCTCGCCCAGACCGTAGCTGGGGCACCAGTTGGCCACCGGACAGGCGCCGCAGGCGGGTTTCCTGGCGTGGCAGACCCGGCGGCCATGGAAGATCACCCGGTGGGACAGCATGGTCCAGTCCCTGCGCTCGAACAGCTCCGCCACGTCCTGTTCAATCTGGACGGGATCCTCTGACTGGGTCCAGCCGAACCGCTTGGCGAGCCGGGCGAAGTGCGTGTCAACGGAGATGCCCGGAACGCCGAAGGCGTTGGCGAGCACCACGTTGGCGGTTTTGCGGCCCACGCCGGGCAACGTGACCATTTCCTCCATCCGCCCGGGCACCTCGCCGTCAAAGTCGTCCACCAGCCGCGTGCACAGTGCCTGGACGTTCTTCGCCTTGGCACGGAAGAACCCGGTGGGCTTGAGGATGGCCTCAAGCTCCGTGGGGTCCGCCTCCGCCAGGGCGCGGGCATTGGGCCACCGCGCGAACAGTACTTTGGTGACCTGGTTGACCGTCACGTCGGTGGTCTGGGCGGACAGGACGGTGGCCACGAGCAGTTCGAACGGATTGCGGAAATCCAGTTCCGCGTGGGCGTACGGGTATTTCTCGGCCAGGGCCTTGTGGATGCGCCGCGCCCTCCGCTTCAGCGCCAGGACGGATTCGGACGAGACCACGGGCATCCCTGCGGCCTGGCCGGTCTTGGTGCGGGCCCCGGCCACCGGCGTCAGCCGCGCTCGATGTTGCTGAGGTCGCGCAGCACGCCCAGCCGTCCATCGGTGTGCTGGACCAGGAATTCGTGGCCGCGGTCCTCAAGTGCCAGCACCCAGCCGCCGGGTTCAATCACGAACGCGGGGGCACCGGTGCGGGGGTCGAAGGCGGTGCGGTGCTGGGCAACGGCAAACCAAAAGGCCTCGTGGATCGGCTGCCCGTCCATCTCGTCGTGGCGGCTTGCCGGGTCCACCGTTGCCCCGATGGGCTGCTCGGCGCGGACCTGCTGGTGAACGGCGGTGGCAGCCGGCGGCTCCCACGCCGCCTGGGGGGCATGGGCTGCGGGGACATCCCCGTGCTGGGTCTCCTCCGCAACGGGAGCAGAAGCAGGGCGGACGACGTCGGCTGCCTGGGTGGGCGGGCCGGCGTCCACCGCGGGGGCAGGGCGGGCGACGTCGGCTGCCTGGGTGGGCGGCCCGGCGTCCACTTCAGGGGTCCGTTCCGACGTTTCGGGGGCGGGCGCGGACGGCGACGACGCGGACGCGGCAGGCCCGTGGGCACCGGAAGCGGCGGCCGCGGCACCGGCTCCTGCAGCTGCAGCTCCGGCGGTTCCCGCGTTTGATGTCCCGGCGGCAGCCACCGGTACGGCAGCGGTAGCGGGCGGCTGCGCGGAACGGACGGGCTCAGGGCTGTGGCCGGCAGATCCCGGCTGGACAGCGGAGGAGCCGGCGCCGGCACCCCCGAAGATGCCGGCGCCCTTGAAGCCGCCCTTGGACTGGTTGGCGCCGGTCTCCGGTTTGGCCGCTTTAGGGGCCCGCGGCTTCCGGGTCGGGACCGCGGCTTCGCGGGCCACGACATGCGCCGGCATCTCGGGCCGGTCCTTGAAGTCACCGGACAGATAGGGCACGAAACGGCCCAGCACCGTGGCAGTGAACAGGATCAGGGAGCCGATCAGGCCCACCAGCAGTGTGGTCCCGTATCCGGAGGCCACCGACAGGAAGAAGAAGGCGACGGCAAAGGAAGCCACCACGGAGGCGAACTGGTCGATGGAGAGCGAACCCACGCGGATCCGGGTGGCAGGGGCCAGCCGGCGGGCGGCGAACAGGGCACTGGCGATCAGCGGCAGAATGATGCCCAGTCCCAGGAAGAACAGGTTGTTCAGGTTCCACAGGTTGTACCTGGCACCGAAAAGGGGCAGCAGGGACGCGACAAACAGGATCAACGTCCCGGCGAAAACGGCCAGGTCCCGCACAGTGAACGGACCGAGGACGGCATGGTTGGCGTTGGGGTCGATCTTTCCGGAGGCAGCGTTGCGCCCTGCAGCCTGTCCCTTGGCGGCGCCGCCGGCGGCCGTCGGGTGACCTGGTCCCACAGCGGCGGATCCGGAGCCTCCGGGCCCCGGCTCGGTGTCCGGGGCCGTTCGCTGGCCGAAGCTCTGCTGGTTCATTCTGCTCTCCTTAGCGTGGCGGCACCGGGCCCGGTCCGGACCCGAAAACCGTGCCGTCTTGACATGCGGACCGGGCCCGTCCAGGCACTGTTTGCGCCTGGGCGGAGCGGTCCGAAATGAAGTCACAATTCCATCTCAGCCTAGTCAACAGCCTGGCTGATCACTAGCTGGAGCAGGCCTCCGTGGCCCCGGGAGGAGTAATGAAGACACCATTCACCGCTTAAAAAATGCCGCTCATGGCCGCACGTGTGACGGGGAGCACAGAGGGCGAGCGGCAAGCATTAGGCTAGGTTGCGGAACAGCTCTTTGCGGTACGCCCGCCCGGCTGGAGCCCAATGCCGTGCCACACGGAGGGCCCTGCCGTGCCGGTGTCCCGCGCGGCAAAGATCGATGAATGATGAGGTTCACATGTCCCAGGACACTCCCAGCTCCACGGCCACCGTTCCCTCCGCTTCCGCCCAGCCGGCAGGTCAGCAAGGCCACCAGGGCGATGCTTTTGCGAACCTGCTGCATGAGACCCGGGCCTTCCCGCCCTCCCCGGAATTCGCGGCCAACGCCGTTGTCACCGCCGCCGAGTACGGGGAAGCGGATGCCGACCGGCCGGCGTTCTGGGCAAAGAAGGCCCGGGAACTGCTGACCTGGAGCAAGGACTTCACCCAGGCGCTGGACTGGTCCAATCCGCCCTTCGCCAAGTGGTTTGTGGGCGGTGAACTCAACGCCGCCTACAACGCCCTGGACCGCCACGTCGAAGCCGGCAACGGTGACCGTGTGGCCATCTACTTCGAGGGCGAACCCGGCGACACGCGGACCTACACCTACGCGCAGCTGACCGAAGAGGTGAAAAAGGCGGCCAACGCCTTCGAGTCCCTGGGCGTGGCCAAGGGTGACCGCGTGGCCGTGTACCTGCCCATGATCCCCGAGGCCGTCATTACGCTGCTGGCCTGCGCCCGGATCGGCGCGGTCCACTCCGTGGTGTTCGGCGGTTTCTCCGCCGAAGCACTGCGTTCGCGGATTGACGACGCCGAGGCCAAGCTCGTGGTCACGGCGGACGGCACCTACCGGCGCGGCAAGCCCAGCCCGCTCAAGGCCGCCGTCGATGACGCCCTGGCCCACGACGGCCACACCGTGCAGAACGTGGTGGTGGTCAAGCGCAACGGCCAGGACGTGGACTGGACGGAAGGCCGCGACCACTGGTGGGCTGACACCGTGGGCACGGCAACGGCCGAGCACACGGCGGTGGGCCACGATTCGGAACACCCGCTGTACATCCTCTACACCTCGGGCACCACGGGTAAGCCGAAAGGCATCCTGCACACCACCGGCGGCTACCTCACCCAGACGGCCTACACCCACAAGGCGGTCTTCGACCTCCACCCGGAAACGGACGTCTACTGGTGCACGGCCGACGTCGGCTGGGTCACCGGACACTCCTACGTCGCCTACGCGCCGCTCATCAACGGCGCCACCCAGGTGATGTACGAAGGAACCCCGGACTCCCCGCACCAGGGCCGCTGGTGGGAGATCGTGGAAAAGTACAAGGTCTCCATCCTCTACACCGCGCCCACCGCCATCCGGACCTTCATGAAGTGGGGTTCGGAGATCCCGGCGAAGTACGACCTCTCCTCGCTCCGCGTGCTGGGCTCCGTCGGTGAACCCATCAACCCTGAAGCCTGGATGTGGTACCGCAAGGTCATCGGCGGCGACAAGGCACCCATCGTCGATACCTGGTGGCAGACCGAGACCGGCGCGCAGATGATCGCCCCGCTTCCCGGGGTCACGGCCACCAAGCCCGGCTCGGCGCAGGTGCCGCTGCCCGGGATCGCCGTGGACGTTGTCGACGAAATGGGCCAGTCAGTCCCGAACGGGCACGGCGGCTTCCTGGTCATCCGGGAGCCCTGGCCGTCCATGCTGCGCGGGATCTGGGGTGATCCGGAGCGCTTCAAGGACACCTACTGGTCCCGGTTCGAGAACATGTACTTTGCAGGCGACGGTGCCAAGAGGGACGAAGACGGCGACATCTGGCTGCTGGGCCGGGTGGATGACGTCATGAACGTCTCGGGGCACCGGCTCTCCACCACCGAGATCGAGTCCGCCCTGGTGAGCCACCCGGCCGTGGCGGAGGCCGCCGTCGTCGGTGCCACGGACGAAACCACCGGCCAGGCCGTGGTGGCGTTCGTCATCCTCCGTGGCGACGCCGCCAACAACGGTGACGCCACCGTCCAGGAACTGCGCAACCACGTGGGCAGGGAAATCGGACCGATCGCCAAGCCCAAGAACATCCTGGTGGTCCCGGAACTGCCCAAGACCCGGTCCGGCAAGATCATGCGCCGCCTCCTCAAGGACGTGGCGGAAGGCCGCGATCCGGGCGACGCCACCACCCTCTCGGACCCGACCATCATGCAGCAGATCGCGGCGTCGCTGCGGAAGTAGCGGTATCCGTTTGGCGACGGCGCTGCCCGGCCTGGGTGGCGCCGTCGCCGTATGCTGGGAGCAACCCTGTAATACCAATGAAGGAACCCGCTCACATGCTTGCAGCTGCCCGACACCAGGCCATTGTGAATGCTGTCCAGCGGGAGCGGGTGGTGCGGGTTTCGGACCTGGCCGCGCAGCTGGGTGTGTCGCTGATGACGGTGCGGCGGGACATTGAGCAGCTTGAAGAGGGCGGGAAACTGGAGCGCATCCACGGTGGGGCGAAACTTCCCGGTGACGCCAGTGCCCATGAGCCCGGCTTCGAGTTGAAATCCACACAGTTGACGGCGGAGAAGCGTGCCATTGCCGTAGCCGCTGCGGGGCTGGTGCAGGAAGGCATGGCGGTCGGCTTGAGCGCAGGCACCACCACGTGGGCGCTGGCCCGGGAATTGACCGGCGGCCCGCGCATCACCGTGGTGACCAATTCGATGCGGATTGCCGATCTTTTCCACCCCGGCGGGTCCACCGTGATCCTGATAGGCGGCGAACGCACGCCGTCGGACGCCCTGGTTGGCCCGATCGCCACCGGGGCCCTCAAGCAACTGCACCTGGACGTCCTGTTCCTGGGCGTCCACGGAATGGATGCAGACGCCGGGTTCACCACCCCAAACCTGCTCGAAGCCGAGACGGACCGTGCGTTCGTGGCAGCCGCACGGAAGACGGTGGTCCTTGCCGACCACACCAAGTGGGGCATGTTGGGCATCAGCTCCATCGCAGCACTCGATGACGTGGATGAGGTCATCAGTGATGCGGGGCTCAGCGCCGAGGCCCAGCGCGTCCTTGGTGAACGTGTGGGCCGGCTGCGACTCCCTGAGGTGGCGCCGGCCGGCTAGGGGCAGCCGCAGGACTGGCGTACGTGCAGTTTGGTGGGGAAAATCCGGTGCCGCGGTTTCTCGCCGCGGCTGGCGCCTACCAGCGCCGCCACCGCTGCCGCGGCCATGACCGCCACCGGCTGCTCAACTGTGGTCAGCGGCGGCCAGGAGTATTCAGAGTCGGTCGACCCGTCGAAGGAGGCCACGGCAATGTCGCCCGGAACTGACAGTCCCGCTTCATGGATGGCCCGCAGGAGTCCTATCCCCTGCATATCGGATGTGGCGAAGATGGCCGTTGGCCGGTTCACTGATGCCAGAAGGCGCTGCCCGGCCACGTAACCACCAGGCCGGGTGAAGGCACTGTACGAAATAGGCCCCTCGGGCAGGCCTGCTTCCTGGAGCGCCTGCCGCCAGCCCACCTCACGGCCGTCCGTCTCCCCGGAGACGTTGGTTCCCATGGCCAGGCCTATGTTGATGTGGCCATGGCTGATCAGGTGTTCCACCGCGATCCTGGCTCCGGCCGCCAGGTCCACACCGATGCTGTTGAAGCCCGGGGCGTCACGTTCCTGGTTGAGCAGCACGGACGGGATGTCCGCAGTTTCCAGCGCCTCAAGATCGGGCTCGAAAAGGACGCTCGCCAGCAGGACGCCGTCCACCTGCCGGGCTGCGAGGTTCCGGATATTGCGGCGCTCCTTGGCCAGGTTCCCGTCCGAGTTGCTCAACACCAGCGCATACCCCAGGTCCGCGGCGGCATCCTCCACCGCGTGGGAGAACAATGAGAAGAACGGGTTTGAGATGTCCGGAACGATAAGCCCCAGCGTCTCGCTCGAACCGAGCTTCAGCGCCCGCGCCGCGGCGTTGGGCCGGTAGCCCAGGACGCGGATGGCGTCCTGGACCTTGGCTTCGGTGGCCGGGGCCACCTTCTTGGGGCCGCCATTGACCACGTAGCTGACGACGGCGGTGCTGACGCCGGCATAGCGCGCAACGTCCTTGCGCGTCACAGGGCCGCCACGGGGAGCCTTTACTGCCGGTGATGTCATGGTCTCCATGCTAGCTACGAGTCGGCCGGGGCATCGCCAAAGTCGCGGATGGGCAGCCGGGCGCCGTTCTGCCGGGCCGATTCGTGGGCGACGATCCCGGGGAGGGTGAAACGTGCGGCCACCCAGGCGTTGACCGGGGGCAGTGTCCGGTTGTTCACCGCGGTGACGAAGTCGTCCACCAGGAAATGATGGCTGCCCTCATGGCCGTTGGGCGCTCCCTGGAACTCCACGGGCAGCCGTCCCGCGTCGTGGACCGGGGAGAGTCCCGACACGAACGCGTCCCGAAGCTCCGGCGCCACGTGGGCCAGGGACGGATCGTCCAGGGACATGCTGGGACGGGTTTCCATCTGCTCCGACATGTCGTGGACGTCCTGCTTGTCCTGCCAGACGGTGACCTTGGCGAGCTGTTCGAAACTGGCCTCGGTGCCGAAGAACCGGAACCGGGATTCTCGGATGTGCGACGGATAACCGACGCGGCGCATTTCGTTGGTGCGCATCACGCCGCCGTCATTCAGTTCGAAAAGCGCCGTGGCGTTGGAGAAGTCGTTGCCGAACATGCTGACGTCCTTGTCGAACACGCCGTCGTTCCGCTGGTCGCTGACCCCCACGCAGCTGACGCTGACGGCGTGGGCCGGGACTGCCCCGAGCACACCGCCGATGGCGTGGGTGGGGTAGAGCATGGGCGGATAGCTGGCCGTCTCTTTCCACCGGTCGCCGCCGCTGTACTGGTAGGCGTCATAGAAGCCAAGGTCCATGTCGTGGACGTAGTCACCCTCGGAGTAGAAGATCCGCCCGAACCTGCCGGCCGCGTGCTGTTCGCGGGCATAGACGGTGGCCGGGTTGTAGTAGCTGGTCTCCCCCATCATGTAGACCAGGCCGGTTTCCCGGACTGCTTCAATGATGCGCTCGATTTCGTCCTCTGAGACTGCCATGGGGACCGCAGAGTAGACGTGCTTGCCTGCACGGAGGGCGCGTTCCACCAGCGGACCGTGCGTCCAGCGCTGCGTGAAAATTGCCACCGCATCGATGTCAGAGGCCAGGAGCGCGTCAAAGTCCGGCAGTACACCGGCGAGTTCGAGGCGTTCGGCCACTGATTCCGCACGTGCGGGCAGCTGGTCGACCATGTGGACTGCGCTGATGCCGGGGTGCAGGTTGAACAGGTGCGCGAACTGGCCGCCGAACTGGCCTGCGCCCACGATGCCGATGGAGAACGTCATTGTTTGCCTTCCGATAGGGGTTTGTCCGAGTGTTTCACTCGGATCTACTCGAGTCAATATCCATAGAATTGCGAAAATACTTGGTGTAGAAACATTTCGACGTAGGCATTGCCGAGCTAAATCTACTCGTGTAGATTACATCGCAGCTTGTTACTTCCATCACACTCGCCGAAAGGGTCGACGATGACCACCCTTACCAGGAACGCCAGCCCGGCAGCCAACACGGTGCACCGGCCACTGAAGCGCCGGGGACAAAGCGACCTGAAGACCGCACTATTCTTCATCGCCCCCGCAATGATCGGATTTATCGCCTTTTACCTGGTGCCCACGCTTCGCGGCATCTACCTCAGCTTCACCGAATACAGCATCCTCGGGGATCCCACCTGGATCGGGACCGCCAACTATGAGGCCATCGGCAAGGATCCCCTTTTCTGGAACGCCCTCGCGGTCACCACGCAGTACGTCCTGATCAACATCGTCCTGCAGACGGCGCTGGCCCTGGGCCTGGCCCTCCTGATGCACCGGGTCGCCAGATCAACGTTCATCCGGGGGACCCTGCTCCTCCCCTACCTGATGGCCAACGTGATCGCCGCACTGCTGTGGTTCTGGCTGCTGGACTACCAGATCGGCATCGTCAACTACTTCATCGATGCCCTGGGCATGCCCAAGGTAGCTTTTTTCGGCAGCGAAGAATGGGCCATCCCCACGCAGGCCCTGATCAACACCTGGCGGCACATGGGCTACACCGCACTGCTGATCTTCGCCGGCCTGCAGGCCATCCCGCACCATGTATACGAGGTTGCCAACCTGGACGGCGCCTCCCCATGGCAGACGTTCCGGAAGATCACCCTGCCCCTGCTGCGCCCGGTCCTGGCCCTGGTCCTGATCGTCACCATCATCGGTTCCTTCCAGGTCTTCGACACCGTCGCCGTCACCACCCAGGGCGGACCGGTCAACGCCAGCCGCGTGCTGCAGTTCTACATCTACCAAAAGGCCTTCACGGAATCGGACTTCGGTTACGGGTCCGCCCTGGCCGTCATCCTCTTCGTCATCCTCGCCCTGGTGGCCTTCATCCAAATGAAGTTCCTCAAGGGCAATGAATCGGACCTGGACTAAGGACGCCCCATGACCACCGCAAGAGTCTCCGCCCCCGCCCGGCCGGCCGCCCGGCGTCGCCCGTTCAACTGGCGCCGCGCCGGCGCCTGGGTCCTCGTCGCCATCGCCGTCGCCGTCTCCGTCCTCCCGTTCTACTGGGTCCTGCGGACCGCGCTGTCCACCAACGGGGCCCTGGCCTCCAACGCCACCAACCTGCTCCCCGCCGAGTTCAACCTGGGTGCGTTCCAGCGCGTCTTCGGCCTGCAGTCCCCGGAGGAAGCCGTGGCCGACGGCGGTTCCGGCGCCCAGATCGACTTCTGGTCCTACCTCCGCAACTCCGTGCTGTTCGCCTCCATCACCACCATCGGGGCCGTGTTCTTCAGCGCCATGGCGGCGTACGCGTTCGCCCGGCTCCGCTGGCGGGGACGGAACGCCGTGTTCAGCCTCTTCCTGGCCACCATGATGGTCCCGCCGATCTTCACGGCCCTGCCCAACTTCCTGCTCATCAAGAACCTGGGCCTGCTGAACACCATGGTTGGCCTGGTGCTGCCCTATATCTTCATGACCCCCTTCGCCATCTTCTTCCTCCGCCAGTTCTTCCTGAACATGTCCCGCGAAGTCGAAGAAGCGGCAATGCTCGACGGCGCCAAGCACCTCCGGATCTTCTTCCAGATCATCCTGCCCAACGCCGCAGCCCCGCTCGCCACACTTGCCCTGCTCACATTCATCGGCCAGTGGAATGAATACTTCTGGCCCCTGCTGGTGGGCCAGGACGAATCCGTCCGCGTCCTCACCGTGGGCCTGGGCGTCTTCAAGTCCCAGTCGCCCCAGGGTGCACCGGACTGGTCCGGCCTCATGGCGGCAACCCTGGTCTCGGCCCTTCCGGTCCTGATCCTGTTCGCCGCCTTCGGCAAGAAGATCGTCAACTCCATCGGCTTCTCCGGCATTAAGTAACACCCCTCAGCTCCCCAGCTCCCTGACCCCGGCCGCGCCATGGCGGCGCGCCCGGAAGCACACCCTGAAAGGACCCTCATGAACAAGAAGAAAGCACTCGGTTCCCTCGCTGCAGCCGCGGCCGCCGTCCTGGCACTCTCCGCCTGCGGAAGCGGTGGCTCCGCCGAGGCCGGCAAGGGCGAGATCAACTACTGGCTCTGGGACGCCAACCAGCTCCCGGCCTACAAGCAGTGCGCCGACGACTTCCACAAAGCCAACCCGGACATCACCGTCAAGGTCACCCAGCGCGGCTGGGACGACTACTGGGGCACCCTTACCAACGGCTTCGTCGCAGGCACCGCGCCGGACGTCTTCACCGACCACCTGGCCAAGTACCCCGAGTTCGTCAAGAACAAGCAGATCCTCGCCCTGGATGACGCCGTCAAGAAGGACAACATCGACACCGGGATCTACAACTCCGGGCTGGCGGACCTCTGGGTCGGAGAGGACGGAAAGCGCTACGGACTGCCTAAGGACTGGGACACCATCGGCCTGTTCTACAACACCAAGCTGGCAGCGGACGCAGGCGTCACCCCGGAGCAGATGGCCACCCTGACCTGGAACCCCCAGGACGGCGGCACGTACGAAAAGACCATCGCCCACCTGACGGTGGACAAGAACGGCAAGCGCGGCGATGAGCCCGGCTTCGACAAGGACAACGTGGCGGTCTACGGTCTTGGCCTCAATGGCTCCGGTTCCGGCCAGGGCCAGACCGAATGGAGCTACCTGACCGGGACCACCGGCTGGACGCACACTGACAAGAACCCCTGGGGCAAGCACTTCAACTATGACGACCCCAAGTTCCAGCAGAGCATCGACTGGTTCGCAGGCCTGGTGCAGAAGGGCTACATGCCCAAGCTCGAGACCACAGTGGGCGCCAGCATGGCGGACACCTTCGCGGCCGGCAAGTCCGTGATCAACGCCAACGGCTCCTGGATGATCGGCCAGTACACCGGGTACAAGGACATCAAGGTCGGCATCGCCCCTACCCCGACGGGTGTGGACGGCAAGCGCTCCAGCATGTACAACGGGCTGGCTGACTCCATCTACGCCGGCACCAAGAAGCCCGAAGCTGCCGCCAAGTGGGTCGAGTACCTGGGTTCGACTGCCTGCCAGGACGTGGTCGCGGCCAAGGCCGTCGTCTTCCCCGCCATCAAGTCCTCCGCAGACAAGGCCGTCGAGGCGTTCAAGGCAAAGGGCGTGGACGTCACCCCGTTCAGCCAGCAGGTCAAGGACGGCACCACTTTCCTCTTCCCCATTGCGGACAAGGCAGCCAAGGTTGACGGCATCATGAAGCCGGCCATGGACGCCGTGGTCACGGGCAAGGCCCCGGCCAGCTCCCTCACGGCGGCCAATGACCAGGTCAACGCCCTGTTCAAGTAGCCCCTCCACGTGGCTGCGTATGTGGTCGCAGCCACCCCGGCCGGGTGCCGCCGTCCCCCTCCCGGCGGCAGCATCCGGCTACCCTGTCCCCACCCTTTAACTTTCAGCGCACAGCATCATCACGAAGAGAGATTTTCCTATGGACCCCCTGTACCTCCGTTCCGCCGGCACCAGCCTGCTGGTCAGCTTCGACAGCGGGGAGGCCGAGGTCATCCACTGGGGCGCCGACCTCGGAGCAGACGTGCCGCACCTCGGCATCCTGGGCGCTCCGGTGGGGCACTCCTCCATTGACGCCCACGTTCCCGCCGGCCTCCTCCCCTCGGCCGCTTCCGCCTGGCGGGGCCGGCCGGCCCTGCGCGGCCATCGAATCACCGCCGGCGCCGCCGGCTTCGACTTCTCGTCCCGCCTCCGCGTCACCTCCGTGAACACTGAGGGTGCCGCCGCCACCATCGTGCAGGCCGACGCCGACGCCGGGCTCAGTGTCTCCTCCTCCCTTAAGCTTCACGACGGCGGCCTGCTGGAACTGCGCCACACCGTCACCAATGACGGCACCACCCCGTTTCAGGTGGACGAACTGGCCACCGTCCTCCCGGTGGCACCGGACGCCGTCGAACTCCTGGACCTGACCGGGCGCTGGTGCCGGGAACGCCACCCGCAGCGGCACCGGATCCAGCAGGGCACGTGGGTCCGGACCGGACGGCACGGCCGCACCGGCCACGATTCCTCCCTGCTGTTCGCCGCCGGCACCCAGGGGTTCGGCAACCGGCACGGCAAAGTCTGGGCGACGCACCTGGCCTGGAGCGGCAACCACGAACAGTTCGCGGACACCATCGGTGACGGCCGGACCATGATCGGCGGCTCGGAGCTGCTGGGCCCGGCGGAAGTCACCCTGGAACCGGGTGGCAGCTACACCACCCCGGCACTGTTCGCCGCCTACTCGGACCGCGGCCTGGACGGCATCACCGAAGCCTTCTACAGCTGGTTCCGCTCCCGCCCCCACCACGTGCTGCCCGCCGCGTCCACCGGCCTGCCCGCAGGCAAACCGCGCCCCGTGGTGCTCAACACGTGGGAGGCCGTCTACTTCGATCACAACCTGGACACCCTGATCGAACTGGCGGAGTCCGCGGCCGGCCTCGGCGTGGAGCGCTTCGTGCTTGACGACGGCTGGTTCCGGGGCCGCCGTGACGACCACGCCGGGCTGGGCGACTGGTACGTCGACGAGACCGTGTGGCCGGAAGGACTGGCCCCGCTGATCAACGCGGTCACCTCGCGTGGCATGGAGTTCGGGCTGTGGGTCGAGCCGGAAATGGTGAACCTGGACTCGGACGTGGCCCGGGCGCACCCGGACTGGATCGTGGGCCCCTCCGCGGCCGCGCACAAGGACGGCGGCCGGCTGCCCCTGGAGTGGCGCAACCAGCACGTCATCGACCTGGTGAACCCGGAGGCGTGGCAGTACGTCTTCGACCGGATCGATGCGCTCCTGGCCGGGAACAACATCAGCTACCTGAAGTGGGACCAGAACCGTGACCTGGCCGAACACGGCCACGCCGGCCGCCCCTCGGTCCACGCACAGACCCTGGCCGCGTACCGCCTGTTTGACGAGCTCCGGAAGGCCCATCCCGGCGTGGAAATTGAGAGCTGCTCTTCCGGCGGCGGACGTGTCGACCTGGGCATCCTGGAGCGGACCGACCGTATCTGGGCTTCCGACTGCAACGACGCGCTGGAGCGGCAGACCATCCAGCGCTGGACCGGTGCGGTGGTTCCGCCCGAATTGGTGGGCAGCCACATCGGCCCAACCACCTCGCACACCACGGCCCGCACCCACGACCTGTCCTTCCGGGCCATCACGGCACTGTTCGGTCATTTCGGCATGGAGTGGGACATCCGGGGCGTCCAGGGCAAGGACCGCGAGGAGCTGCGGCGCATTGTGGGCCTGTACAAGGAGCACCGGGACCTGATCCACGGCGGCCGCCGGGTCCATGCGGACCTCACCGACGACTCGTTGCTCCTGCACGGCGTGGTGGCCGGTTCTGCCGGGGACGGCATCGAAGTCCAGGAAGGGACGACGGCGGGCCTGTTCGCCCTGGTCAGCACGCGCACCTCGGCAGCGGAGGCACCGGGCCGCATCGGCATCCCGGGGCTCGACGCCGGCCGCAGCTACCGGGTGGAAGCGCTCTTCCCCACCACGGACGACGCCGACCACGCCCACACGTACACGCAGGTCGAGCCGCCCGCCTGGCTGTCCGGCGGCGCAGAGGCCAGCGGCAGGTTCCTGGCAGAGGTGGGGCTGCCCATGCCCATCCTCAACCCGGAGCACGCAGTACTGCTGAAGGTCACGGCCCTCTGACATCCATTGCCGCGTACTTGTCGTTTTGGAGCTTCAGAACGACAAGTACTCAGCAGTCGATGGTGTATGCCGGCGTAAGAATGCGCGGCAGGGATGGCCAACCGATAGATTTGCAGGCATGACTGAAGCCTCCTCCACTGTCGAAGCCGGCCGCGGCACCATCCTCGTAATCAATGGCCCCAACTTGAACATGCTGGGTACGCGGGAGCCGGAAAAGTACGGCACCTCCACCCTTGCCGACGTCGAACAGCTGGCTGCGGCCGCCGGGAAGAACCACGGATTCGCCGTGGAGTGCGTCCAGTCCAACCATGAAGGCGTCCTGCTGGACGCCATCCACGCAGCCCGGGGCGCCGCCGTGGGAATCGTCCTGAACGCGGGCGCCTTCACGCACACCTCCGTGGCACTTCGCGACGCCCTGGCAGCCGTGCAGCTTCCCGCCGTCGAGGTTCACATCACCAACGTGCACCAGCGGGAGGAATTCCGGCACCACTCCTACCTGTCACCGGTTTGCGCGGCAGTGATTGTGGGCGCTGGAGTGTTCGGCTACAAGCTCGCCATCGACTACCTGGCAGAGGTCCTGTAGCCGGAGGGACGCGGTGCCCTTACTTCTGGATGCAGTGCCTTATTTTTGGATGCACTGCCCGGAGGACACGGGTGAGGCCAGCGATGGCGCCTGCTCCGCGACGGGGTCCAGGTCATTCATGGTGATGGCGAACCCCACCTCGGCGTCCGAGGTTGCCTTGGCGAAAATTACGCCTGCCACCTGGCCGTCGGTGGTGAGCAGCGGCCCGCCGGAATTGCCCGGCTGGACGTCCCCGGCAAGGCGGTAGATGTCCTCCGGCGCGGGATTGTTGCCGTAGATGTCCGGGACCAGGACGGTGGCAATGTCCTGGACGGTGGCGGGCTTGGACTGGAATGGGCCGCCGTGCGGGTACCCGGCGAACGCAGCCTGGCTGCCGCCGGGTAGGTCGCGGCTCAGTTGCAGCGGCTGGGACGGCAGGTTGTCCACGGCCAGGACTGCAAGGTCGCGCCGGGTGTCGAAGTAGACCACCCGCCCGGGCATGGCCCCGCCGTCGGGCATTTCCACCACCGGCTGCGACACACCGGCCACCACGTGCGCGTTGGTTACCACGCGGTCCTCCGAGACGACGAAGCCACTGCCGGTCTGGTTCTGGCCGCATTCATAGGCCGTGCCCGCGATCCTCAGGACGGACTGGGCAGCCCTGTTGAGCGCGGGTGTATTGGTGCTGGTGTTGGGCACCTGGACGGCCTGGCCCTGGTCCAGGCCTTCGAGCAGGGTGGGGATGCCGTTGCCGATCACCGTGGACCGCAGCTCCGCCATGGTGGCCTTGACCGGGGTGGGCGTCAGCCCGTCGATGAAGCGGATCACCTTGGATTCAGCCAGCTGCTGGGACACCACGGGCACGCCGAGCGAGCTAACGCTGAATGCCAGCATGGACATCACCAGGGCGGACACCACAAGGTTCAGCGCCCCGCCCACCAGCCGGTCCACCGCCCGCAGCGGCCGGATCCGCACCACGCCGCGGAGTTGGCGCCCCACCATGGTTCCCAGGCCATGCCCCAGTGCCATCAGGACGACGGCGGCAGCGATGATGGCGGTGAGCCTCCACCCGGAGTCCTCAACAAAGGTGCTGACGAGCGGGACGGCAAAGAAAGCGGCAATGGCGCCGGCGGCAAAGCCTGCAAGGCCGCCGACAGTGACCAGGAACCCATTGCGGAGGCCGTAGACCAGGTATGACAGCAGCGCCAGGATCAGGACAATGTCCAGGACAGTCAGGCCGACCACAAAGGCTCCTTATTTACAGTTGAACCCCCATTCTAGTGGCGGACGCTGACAATCTTCTGTGGGGTGCAGCGGCCTCCGGCGGACCGCCGGCGGGCTGCCTGCGGGCGTTTCCCATGCCAAGTTCGTCACAGAACCTTGAAAATTCTGAAACAATGGCAAAAGCGCCCACAGCCGATACTTTTACTCAGGAGATTTCATGGACATCGAGGTACTGCGCCGAGCACCCCTTTTCGCCACGCTCGACGACGACGCATTCCGGCTGCTGACGGACGAACTCACCGAGGTGGACCTTTCCCGCGGCGCATCAGTGTTCCGCGAAGGTGACCAGGGTGACCAGCTGTACTTCATCGTCTCCGGCAAGGTGAAGCTCGGCCGCACCTCCCCGGACGGCCGTGAGTCGCTCCTGGCCATCCTCGGCCCCGGCGAGCTCTTCGGCGAGATGGCGCTGTTTGATCCCAGCCCCCGCACCGCCACCGCCACCGCGGTGTCCGAAACCCGGCTGGCCGGGCTCAAGAACGAGAGCCTGAACGCCCTGCTGCGCACCCGCCCCGAGGTCTCGGCCCAGCTGCTGCAGGCCCTGGCCCGCCGCCTGCGCCGCACCAACGACTCCCTCTCGGACCTCGTCTTCTCGGACGTCCCGGGCCGCGTGGCCAAGGCCCTGCTGGACCTTGCCGACCGCTTCGGCCGCCCGGCCACCGACGGCGTCCTGGTGGCGCACGAGCTCACGCAGGAAGAACTGGCGCAGCTGGTGGGCGCCTCCCGCGAAACCGTCAACAAGGCCCTGGCCGAGTTTGTCCAGCGTGGCTGGCTCCGGCTCGAGGCCCGCGCCGTGGTGATCCTGGACATGCAGCGCCTCCGCCAGCGCTCCCGCTAGGACCACACAAAAAAGGCCGCCCCACGGGGCGGCCTTTTTTGTTGCGCAGCTGCGGGAGTCAGTTTTTCACCACGTCCAGTTCGACGACGGCCCACGACAACGCAGGAAGGCTGAGGCGCAGCTCAGAGCCGTTTGCCTTGGCACCCTCCAGCGGCTTCAGGCCCACGCGGTCCTGGTTGTCCTGGTTGTTGATGGTGAAGCGGTCACCGCCGTCAGGGATTTCCAGCACTTCCGCCCTGACCACCCGCTGCGCGTCGAAGCCCCGCAGGCTGACCTCCACGTCCGCTGCCTCCTCGAGGCCGCGGTTGGCAAGGAACAAGGCCACCCGGCCCGTCTCCTCGTTCCAGGTGGCGCTGACATCGACCAGGTCCGTATCGCCAAACCGGGTATTGGCGTACTTGTCGGAGTCGACGGACAACCGCAGGATCTGGCCCTTCGCCAGTTCCGCCATCCTGGAGAACGGGTGGAAGATCGTTTGCCGCCAGGCCGGACCGTTCTCCTCGCTGAAGATGGGGGCGATGACGTTGACCAGCTGCGCCTGGTTGGCGATCTTGACCCGGTCGCCGTGCCGGAGCAGCGAGTTGAGCAAAGTTCCGACGACGACGGCGTCCGTCACGTTGTACTTGTCCTCGATGACCCGGGGGTGCTCACGCCAGCCGGCCTTGGACACGTTGTGCGGCTGGTCCTCCGTGTCCAGGCCCCGCTGGTACCAGACGTTCCATTCGTCGAAGGACAGGTTGATGTGCTTCTTGTGCTTGCCCTTGGCGCGGACCGCGTCTGCGGTGGCAATGACCGATTCGATGAAGTAGTCGGTGTCCACTGCGCTGGCCAGGAAGCTGCCGACGTCCCCGTCGTGCTCCTGGTAGTAGGCGTGCAGGGAAACATAGTCGACTTCGTCGTAGGCGTGGGTCAGGACGGTCTGCTCCCAGGCTCCGAACGTGGGCATCCGCGAGTTGGAGCTTCCGCAGGCCACCAGTTCGATGTCCGGGTCAACGAACCGCATGGCCTTGGCCGCCTCCTGGGCCAGCCGGCCGTACTCCTCTGCCGTCTTGTGGCCGATCTGCCAGGGGCCGTCCATTTCATTGCCCAGGCACCAGAGCTTGATGTTGAAGGGGTCCTTGTGGCCGTTTTTGGCGCGCAGGTCCGAAAGGCGGGTGCCGCCCGGGTGGTTGGCGTATTCGACGATGGCGCGGGCTGCGTCCACTCCCCGGGTTCCCAGGTTGATGGCTTCCATGATTTCGGTACCGGCCTGGCGGGACCAGTCCACGAACTCGTGGAGGCCGAAGGCGTTGGTTTCCAGGGTGTGCCAGGCCCCGTCAAGCCTGCGCGGCCGGTCTTCGCGGGGGCCAATTCCGTCTTCCCAGTCGTAGCCGGAGACGAAGTTGCCGCCGGGATAGCGGACCACTGTGGCGCCAAGCTCCTTGACGAGTTTGAGGACGTCCTGGCGGAAGCCGTTTTCGTCGGCCTCCGGGTGGCCCGGTTCGTAGATGCCGGTATAGACGCAGCGGCCCATGTGCTCCACGAAGGAGCCAAAAAGGCGCCGGGGCACTTCGCCGATGGTGAAGTCGCGGTCGAGGGTGATTCTGGCGCGGGACATAAGAACGATCTCCTTGGTTGAACGTCAGGCAGGTGGTGGAAAGCGACGGTGGGCGTCAGGTGCCGGCGAGTCCCGTCGTCGCAACGCCCTTGATGATCTGGCGCTGGAAGAACAGGAAAAGCAGGATCAGCGGCAGGGCCGCGAGCAACGCGGACGCCATGTTCTGGGCGTACTGGATGCCGTAGGCGCTCTTGATGGTCTGCAACCCCACGGGGAGGGTCAGGACGGACCCGTCGTTGGTGGCGATGAAGGGCCAGAGGAAGTTGTTCCAGGCGCCGATGAACACGAAGATTGCCACGGCCGCGAGGATGGGGCGGGACAGCGGAAGGATGACCTGGAGGAAAATCCGCATCCGGCTGGCACCGTCCATGACCGCGGCTTCTTCGAGTTCGCGCGGGATCTGGTCGAAGAACTTCTTGAGCACGAACACCATGGCGGGATGGATGACCTGCGGCAGGATGATGGCCCAGGAGGTATCGATCATGTGCAGTGCCACCATTTGGTAGAACAGCGGGATGATCAGGACCGGCGGGGGAACGATGATGGACGCGATGATCACGGTCATCAGGACCTTCTTGCCCCGGAAGTCGATGCGGGACAGCGCGTAGGCCACCAGCGCGGAAATGACCAGCGTGATCACTGTGATGGCCGCCGAGGTGTACAGGGAGTTCCAGGTCCAGAGCGGGATGTTGCCGTCCTGGAACACCTTGACGAACGCATCGGCGGTGAAGCCCGACGGCGGGATCCAGCTGATTTTCGGAGCGGCGGCATCAGTTTCGCTCTTGAAAGCGGTGACGGTTGCCCAGGCAAAGGGCACCATCCAGAGGACGGCCAGCAGGGCGGCGACTGCCAGGACCGCAACGCGGCCGGGGCTCATCCTGCGGCCGTTCCTGCCGCCGGCGGACGGCGTGGCCGTGGAGGGAACAGGGCGGGCGAGGGTTTCAGTTGCCATGGCTATGCACTCCTGCGGCGGGTGATGAGGAACTGGATGACCGAGACAGCCACGATCAGTCCGAAGAAGATGTAGGAGATGGCTGCCGAGTAGCCCAGGCGGTATCCGGTAAAGCCGGTTTCGAAGATGTACTGCACCACGGGCCGGGTGGCGCCGCCGGGGCCGCCGGCTGTCATTTGGTAGACCTGGTCGAAAATCTTCAGCGAGGCCAGGATCTGGAGGAGCACGATCATCACGGTGGTGGGGGCCAGCTGCGGCAGGGTGATGGAGAAGAACTGCCGCCAGGCACCGGCGCCGTCCAGCGACGCCGCCTCATAATGCTGGGCGGGGATGTTCTGCATCGCCGCCAGGTACAGGAGGAAGTTGAAGCCCACCGTCCACCACAGTGTGGCGATGACGATTGCCCACATCGCGACGCCGGGGTCGTTCAGCCACGCAACTTTCGGCAGCCCTATTTTGGCCAGCGAGTCGTTGATCAGGCCCAACTGGGGGTTGTACATCCAGGTGAAGAACAGGGAGACAACGGTGGAGGCCAGCAGGTACGGGGCAAAGTAGGACAGCCGCCACAGCCATTGCGCGGGCAGTCCGACATTGACCAGGGCGGCCATCACCAGGGCGACGACCACCAGCGGGACGGTGCTGATGACCGTGAAGTAGAGGGTGTTGCCCAGCGAATGCCACATGTCGGAGTCGGCGAGGGCTTCGCTGTAGTTCGCCAGCCCAATCAGGCTGTCGTTGGCGCCGGTAAGGGACTTGCCGGTCAGGCTCATGTACAGCCCGTAAAGGAGGGGCCAGACGAGGAAGACCAGGAAGAATGCCAGGAACGGTGCGGCGAAGGCCCAGCCGTTGAGGTTGTCCCTGCTTCCCTGGGAACGGGACCCGGCGGTCCTGGACCCCGCCTGCCTGGACATTCTTTGGCGGGACAGCCCGGGCAGCGAACCCGCCGGACCCTCGCTGCTGTGTGAAGTTGCTACGGAACTCATTTGGACTCCTGTGTCGCTTGGCGGTTCAAACCGGGTTGGGACGGGAAAGCAGGGTATTGGTGCGCCGCACGAAGGCATCCCAGCCATCAGTTGCCTTGTCGCGGCCGAGGAGCACGTTCTGCACGGTCTCCGCAAAGTACGTTTGCCAGTCGGAGCCCGATCCGCTGAACCAGGCCTCCGGGTCGTAGGCGATGATGTCTGCGGCGTTGGCGTAGTGGATCTGGGGCGTGAGTTCGCGGTAGGCCTGGGATTGCACCACCGGCTGGAAGGCGGGGATATGCCCTGCCTCAGCCCAGGACAGCGAGCCCTTGAGGATGTCGCTGACGAATTTGTAGACGTCGCGGCGCTTGGCGTCGTCGACGTTCAGCTGCCGGGGAAGCACGAAGGAATGCGAGTCAGCGTAGGCGGCCGGCGTTCCAAACAGCGTGGGGATGGTGGCGGCGTCAACGGGCAGGTTTGCCTTCTTGAAGGTGGGCAGCTCCCAGACCCCGCTGAAGAGCATGCCTGATCCCCCGCGGGCGAATTCCGCGATGCCGGTGCTGATGTCGCCGCTTTGCGCCGCGATGGTGTCATCGAACAGAGAGGTCATGAATTCCAGGGACTCAACGGCGGCCTCGTTGTCGGCCACCATTGGCTTGCCGGGGGTCAGTTCCATGCTTGCCCCGTGCTGCCGGTAGAGGGTGTAGAAAAGGCGCCACATCTGTGACCCGCTGCCGAGGTACCCGAAGGACAGACCGTGCGCCTGGGTCACTTTCTGCATTTCCCGCGCGATGCTGATGAATTCCTGCGGGGACTTCGCTTCCTGCAACTGCCCGTTGCTGCCAAGCAGTCCTGCCTTTCCCGCCACGTCACGGTTGTAGAACATGACAAAGGGGTGCGAATCCAGGGCGATGGAGAAGACTTTGCCGTTGTTCTGGCTCTTGTCCCAGATCCTGGGCGCGAAGCTCTGGCTGGTGACGCCGAACTCTGACAGCAGGTCCAGGTCCCATGGGTCGATCAGGCCGCCGGGCGCATAGCCGGGAACGCGGCTGGCATGCATGATGGCCAACTGCGGCGGACGGCCGCCGGCCGATGCCATGGCCAGCTTGGTGTAGTACGGCGGCCCCCAGGCAAGAACTGTCGGGTGCACCTTGAACGCGGGGTTGGCGTCGTTCACCTTGCTGATCATGTTCTGCATCTTGATGCCGTCGCCACCGGACAGGAGATGCCAGAACTGGATGTCCCTGGGGGCCGCGGCGGAGGCATTTCCGCCGCACCCGGACAAGGCCGCCGCGGCGAACACGCTTCCCAACGCTGCGCTTCCGGACAACAGCCGGCGCCTGGACAGTTGCCTGTCGTCGAAAAAATCAAACTGCTTCACCCGTCACTCCTTTGGATGGGTCCGCTGAAAGTCATTCCGTTGCCACAACCGTTGCTGCCGGGTGTCCCTCATCGCAGTCCCGCAAGCTCCGGTGTGACGCACGCCTCACATTACATCGATGTAATGTGTCCCGCAACGAAAATTGTTAGCGTTCGCAAAGTGATTCCGCTGTCTCGCTTCGACGCCACGCCAGTGGCCGGCGCTGCGTGCAGGGCCTAGGAAGAGGTGCTTTCCCGCTCCACGACTTCGTAATCGACGGCCACCACCCGCTGCGGGCCCTCGCGGTCCTGCATGCGTTCGGTGAGGAGCCGCAGGGCCTCGCTGGCCACCCTGCGCTTGTCGAACGAGACGGTGGTCAGTGACGGCACCGCGTACTTCGCATCCGCGATGTCGTCGAAACCCGCAACGGCCACATCGTCGGGAACCCGAAGGCCGCGCTTCCACAACACGCTCAGGGCACCGATCGCCATGGAATCGGTGAAACAGAACAGCGCCTCGGGCACCGGGTGCGCGTCAAGGTAGGCGGAAAGAGCATGGGCTGCCGTATCCGGGCTCCACTTTTCGCACGGGATGATCAACGAGTCGTCCCAGGGGATGCCGAGTTCGCCAAGCGCGGCCTGGTACCCGCGGGTGCGGAGGACGGCTGCCGCGGAGCCCCTGCCCTCGGCGGCGCCCAGGACCGCGATACGCCGCCTGCCCGTCCTGCCGAGCGCCAGTGTCATGTCACGGGCGGCGGCGACGCTGTCCACCCACACACGGTCGGCCAGCTTCTGGGACACTTCCCCAAGCAGGACCACGGGGGGCAGGGCGACGCCCACTTTGACGGCACTCTCGTCCAGCACCACGGGGTTGAGGATCAACCCGTCTATCAGGTTGGAGCGCGCGCGGGACATCAATTCGTACTCGCGGGTGGGATCGGATCCCGTCTCCTCGATCTGCACGCTCCAGCCCTGTTCATGGGCTACTTCCACCACGCTGTGCGCAATTTCGGCAGAATACGGCGTGGCCAGGTCCGGCAATGCCAGGGCAATGACGCCAGACCTGCCGTTGCGCAATCCCCGGGCCGAGAGGTTGGGCACGTAATCCAGTTCCGCCATGGCCTGCTCCACCTTGAACCTGGTGGGGCCGCTGACGGGAACAATTCCGTTCATGACGTTCGAAACCGTCTTTGGCGAAACCCCGGCGAGGCGCGCGACGTCCTTGACCGTTGCGCGCAAACGCGCCCCCTTGCTCCCGGTGTGGTTTTGCTGACGAGTTTATACTCCGGCCCGGCGAAGCATCAGCGCTCGCGCTGGTGATCCCCCGCTACAGTCTTGGCCGCTTCGACTTCAAGCATGAGCCTGCCGTCCTCTTCGACCAGGACCGGCTGGTACACGTGCGGCTTGCGCTTGTAGCTCAGATACGCGATGCAGCCGTTGGCCGTCGCCATCTTCTCGAGCATGATCTCGGAACCCGGCACAAGCAGTTCGCCCAGGGGCCGGCCCACGGTGTTCTCCTGGCCTGCCTCGTCACCGAGCTTGCTGGTGTTCCGCTCCCGAACCACCTCCGCGGCGTTCACCCACCTGCCCCACACGCCTTTGCCCTCAAGCAGCGACGGTTCCTGGCCAAGCGGCTGGGTGGCCGCAAAGTAGCGGGTGTCGAACCTGCGGTGTGCAAAGTCGGGGCTGCGCCAGTTGACCAGGGACTTGAGCAGGTCGGTGCGCAGGGAGAGCCCGCGCTTGCCCAGCACCTGGGCCAGGGTCTTCTCCTGGTCCGCAACCGCAACGCGTGCACGCATCCATTCGGAGGTTGAGGTGGCTTCGACCGTATTGGACATGTCCGGGCCGGCCAGCAGGATGCCTGTTTCCTCGAAGAGCTCCCGGATGGCGCCCACCACGTGGCGCCGCGCCAGCCCGACGTCGTCCGTTCCCATCTGCTCAGCCCAGTGCTGCGGCGACGGGCCCAGCCAACCCATGGGCTCGTCGTCGGACGGGTCGAGGGACCCACCGGGAAACGCGAGGACCCCCAGCGGCGAGGAGCCGGGCCGGTAACCCAGCCACGTCTCCAGGCCGGTGGGGGAATCACGCAGGAGAACTACGGATGATGCGTAACGGGCGGCCCTGGGGGTCCGCTCGCCGTGTTCGAGCCAGCTTTGTGCTGCCCCTTCAAGATCCTGGGGCAGTGCAAAAAGGCGTCGTGCGAGGTGAGGCAAGGGAAGTGTCCGGTCTTAGCTGAATTCGGCGATCAGCTCGACCTCTACGGGAGAGTCGAGCGGAAGAACGGCAACGCCGACGGCGGAACGTGCGTGCTGCCCGGCGTCGCCAAGGACGCGGCCCAGCAGTTCCGAAGCGCCATTGACAACCGCGGGCTGGCCCGTGAACGTCGGGTCCGAGGCGACGAATCCCACAACTTTGACGATGCGGGTGATGCGGTCAAGGTCCCCGATGACGCTCTTGACGGCAGCCAGTGCGTTGACCGCGCAGACAGCCGCGTGGCGCTGGGCGTCCTCCGGGGAAACGGTGGGTTCGTCGGCGAACCCTTCCGTACCGGCGGACACCTTGCCCGTAGCTTCGAGTTTGCCGTTAATAAACGGCAGCTGGCCCGAGGTGTAGACGTGGTTGCCGGAGACGACGGCAGGGACGTAGGAGGCTACCGGCGCGGCAACCTCGGGAAGGGTGAGGCCAAGTTCGGCGAGGCGCTGTTCGACGGCGGATGCCGGCGCCGTTGCGGCGCTGGACTGGGCTTCTGCGGGGGTGCTCATGCTACTGCTTCTCCCTCTTGAGGTAGGCGACAAGGCCGTTGCCGTCAGGTCCGGGGACTACCTGGACGAGCTCCCAGCCGTCCTCTCCCCACTGGTCCAGGATCTGCTTTGTGGCGTGGATGATGAGCGGAATCGTCGCGTACTCCCATTTGGTCATGAGAGAAAGCGTAGCCCTTGCCGGTAAAGTGGAAAACATGGCGACTCGCAACAACCCCTTATTCGACACTGCCACCACACTGGGTAAGATCCTTCTTTTCCTTGGTGTGAGCGCGATTTGCGGTGTCCTCGTGGCGGGCCTGCTGGTCCCTGCCGCCGCCGTCTCCGGCAGCGCGGCAAGCGGTTCCATCGATTTCTTCGATTCCCTTCCGGCGGAACTGAAGGTTGATCCGCCGAGCCAGACCACCAGGATCCTGGCTGCCGACGGCAGCGAGATCGCCAGCGTGTACACGGAGAACCGCACAAAGGTTCCGCTGGACCAGATTTCACCGAACATGAAGAACGCCATCATCGCGGTGGAGGACAGCAGGTTCTACGAGCACGGCGGTGTGGACACCACCGGCATCCTCCGCGCGCTGGTCGCCACCGCCCGCGGCAACAAGCAGGGTGCGTCCACCATCACGCAGCAGTACGTCAACAACGTCCTCAACGCCAACCTCGCAGCCGCCGGCGAAGAGGACCAGATCAAGCTCAACGGCGTCAACAAGGGCGTGGGCGACAAGCTCCGCGAAATGAAGCTCTCCATCGCGCTGGAGAAGGAGTTCACCAAGGACCAGATCCTTGAGGGCTACCTGAACATCGTGTTCTTCAACCGTGACGCCTACGGTATTGAAGCGGCGTCCCACTACTTCTTCAGCACCACCGCCAAGGACCTGACCCTGCCGCAGGCGGCGCTCCTGGCAGGCCTGGTAAACAGCCCCTCGGCCTTCGATCCGATCACCAACCCGGAGAAGTCCAAACAGCGCCGTGACTTGGTGCTGGGCCTGATGAAGGACCAGAACAAGATCACCGCGGAGGAGTACCAGGCCGCCGTGGCCACCCCGGTGGAGCCCAAGGTGACCCAGCCGAAGCAGGGCTGCGCTTACGCCGCTTCCGCCCCGTACTTCTGCGACTACATCCTGCACCTGCTGGAGAACAACCCGGCCTACGGAGCGGACGTCAAGGAACGCCAGCGCCTGATCTACGGCGGCGGCCTGACCATCACCACCACCCTTGACCCCAACGCCCAGGCCACGGCCCAGGAACAGGTCAACGCCGCCACCGGGGCCAACCCCGATAAGTGGGGCTCCTCGATGGTGTCTGTGCAGCCGGGTACAGGCAAGATCGTCTCGATGGCCCAGAACACCACGTTCCTGCCCGGCCAGGGCTTTGATTCCCAGTTGAACTTCAATGTGGACAAGCTGGACAAGGACGGCAACGACCTCAACGGCGTGGGCGGTTTCCAGCCCGGATCCACCATGAAGCCCTTCACCTTCGCCGAGTGGCTCAATGAGGGGAAGACCATGAACACGGTGGTCAACGCAGCCCAGCGCGTCTATCCGCTCAACTACCCGTGGAAGAACACCTGCGGCAAGGTCAACGGCGCGTACAACACGGCGCAGAAGTCCTTGGGCGCTGCGGACGACCTCCAGAACGCTGAGCCGCAGTGGTACCGCCCGCTCACCGTCCTTGAGGGCCTCTACAACTCCATCAACACCGTGACGTTCGCGTCGG
This sequence comes from Arthrobacter sp. NicSoilC5, assembly GCF_019977395.1. Classification (NCBI taxonomy): domain Bacteria; kingdom Bacillati; phylum Actinomycetota; class Actinomycetes; order Micrococcales; family Micrococcaceae; genus Arthrobacter; species Arthrobacter sp. NicSoilC5. The sequence continues at coordinate 2,238,155 of NZ_AP024660.1, forward strand.
CAGCGCAGCTGGACTTCTGCGGCATCCAGAAGATCGTCGACGCCGTGGGCCTGCACAGCGGACTGCCCTCGGCAGACGGCAGCGAACCGCACCCCAAGGTGGACATGATGACCTTGGGCAACCTGCTCGGTTCCACCCAGACGTCACCGCTCACCATGGCCAGTGCATTCGCCACGTTTGCGAATGACGGCAAGTACTGCGAACCCATCGCCATCACCTCGGTTGTGGACGCCACCGGCAAGCAGCTCCCGGCGCAGTCCAGCAGCTGCCGCGATGCCATCAAGCCCGAGGTTGCCCGCGGCGTGAACTACGCGCTGCAGGAAGTCATGAACCAGGGCTCCGGCTCCCTGATCCGGCCGCGCCTTTCGACCAAGACCAGCTTCCCCATCGGCGCCAAGACCGGTACCTCCAACAACAACGGTTCCACCTGGGTTGTCGGCCACACCACCGGCCTGGCCACTGCCGCCTGGTTCGGTGACCCCCTGGGCGGTCAGAGCCGCGCGGGACAGAACATCACCGTCAACGGCAAGTTCTACCCGGGCATCGACGGTTACATGATCGCCGGGCCGATGTTCTCCAACTTCATGACCAAGATCGCTCCGGCGTACGGGACCAACCCGTTCCCCGCGCCCCCGAGCAACATGATCAACGGCACCACCCGCAACACCACCCCCGCCACCACTGCGCCGCAGGCCACCCAGGCCCCGGCCCCGGCCCCCTCAACGCAGGCACCCCAGGCTCCCGCAACCCAGGCGCCGGTACCTGCCCCCAGCAACAACGGCAACGGCAACGGCAAGGGAAACGGCTAAACACGCATGAATATCGATAGCCTGGCAAGCCGCGCCCGTTCAATCGGGCGCGGCTTTGCCGTCACTGCCGGAGCCGGGGCAGCGGCTGGAATGGCCGCTTTCGGGTATGGCCTGTGGGAGAAGAACCAGTTCGTCCTCCGCGAGGAAACCCTGGCCATCCTCCCGCCCGGCAGGGCTCCTTTCCGGATCCTGCACCTGAGCGACATCCACTTCGTGCCCGGGCAGAAGAAGAAGGCTGACTGGCTTGGTTCCCTGGCCGACCTCCGGCCGGACCTGGTGGTGAATACAGGCGACAACCTCAGCCACGTCAAGGCTGTGGACCCGCTGCTGGATGCCCTGAAGCCGCTGCTGCGGTTCCCCGGCGTCTTCGTCCCGGGTTCCAACGACTACTTCGCACCCAGCCCGAAGAATCCCGCGTCCTACCTGCTGGGACCGTCCAAGGTGAAGCCCAAGCCGGTTGCCCTGGACTGGCCGCGCCTGCGTTCGGGGTTCGGCATGAGTGGCTGGGTGGACCTGACCAACCGCCACCAGTCGGTTGTCCTCAACGGCATGCGCTTCGATTTCTCCGGCGTCGATGATCCGCACCTGAAGCGGGAAAGGTATGCCGGCTGGCCCCGGGGAACGGTCAACCAGGATTCGAATGACCACCTCCGGATTGCGGTCATCCATGCGCCGTACCAGCGGGTGCTGGACCACTTTACGGAAGACGGCGCAGACCTGCTGCTGGCCGGCCACACGCACGGCGGCCAGCTGTGCATCCCCGGTTACGGCGCCATCATCGCCAACTGCGACATTCCCACCTGGCGCGCCAAGGGCCTCAACGACTGGTCAAGCAACGGAAGCACGACGCCGGTCAACGTCTCGGGCGGGATCGGCACCTCACGTTTCGCCCCCGTCAGGATTGCCTGCAAGCCGGAAGCCGTCCTGCTGACCCTGACCTCCCCCAGCTGACCTTCGCATTACAGAGTGCAATAACTGGGGAAGCCGCCAGCGGGCCGCGGCATCCCTGTGAATCGTCTCACTCCATGGCTTAGGGTTGTTGCTAGAGGAAACTACATTCGTTTTAGAGCTTGAGAAGCGGGCATGGCCAAGCAGACTCCCTTTTTCCGATCCATCAGCCGTCTTTATCCGCACGTCCGGCCGATTATCCCCAGGCTTTTGCTCGGCCTCCTCTGCGCACTCCTGGCCAGCGTGGTGGCCTTGACCATCCCCCAGGTGCTGCGGGTCCTGGTCAACACTGCCCTGCAGCCCGGGGGTTCGGCGGACGCAGTCTGGACCTCTGCAGGCGTCATCCTGGTGCTGGGCGTCGCCGAGGCGGGACTGGTGGCCCTGCGCCGGCAGTTCGTGATCAACCCCGCCACCACCGTGGAAACGCGGATGCGGGTGTCGCTCTATGACCATCTCCAGGAACTGACCGTCTCCTTCCACGACCGCTGGGGCTCCGGGCAGCTGCTGTCCCGGGCCATGACCGACCTGAACTTCCTCCGGCGGTGGATGGCCTTCGGTGCCATCATGCTGGTGGTCACCACCCTTACCGTGGTCATCGGCATCGTGGCCATGTTCGCAATGAGCTGGCAGCTGGCCCTGATCTTCCTTGCCGCCGCCGTTCCCATCATCATCAACAGCTTCCGGTTCCGCACCCGGTTCAGCAAGGTTGCCAGGCGCAGCCAGGACCAGGCCGGCGACCTTGCCACCACGGTGGAGGAATCCGTCCACGGCATCCGCGTGCTCAAGGCGTTTGGGCGGAGCCGCGAAGCCCTGGAAAACTTTAACGAGCAGGCTGAGGAACTGCGGCAGACAGAGATTGAGAAGGCACGCCACCAGGCAACGTTCACCCTGGTGGTCACCTTGCTTCCCGAGCTGGCGCTGGGTGCCGGCCTGGTGGTGGGTGTCATGCTGTGCGCCAGCGGCGAATTGAGCATCGGCTCCCTGGTGGCGTTCTTCGCCACTGCGGCAGTCATCGCCTCCCCCGTGGAGTTCTCCGGCATGCTGCTGGCCATGGCACTTACCGCCAAGACCGCCGTCGACCGACACTACGAAGTGATGGACACCCGGAACACCATCACCAGCCCCGCGGAGCCCCGGCGGCCAGGGGAACTGGCCGGTGCGCTCCAGTTCACCAACGCCACCTTCGCTTTCGAGGATGCCCCGGACAAGCCGATCCTCAAGGACATCAACCTCGACGTCAGGCCCGGGGAAACCATGGCCCTGGTTGGCATCACGGGCAGTGGCAAAAGTGCGCTGATCCAGCTGGTGCCGCGCCTGTACGACGTCACCAGCGGGGCCATCAGCATCGACGGCGTGGACATCAGGGACTTCGAGGTGGAGGAACTGCGCAGGATTGTGGGCGTGGCGTTCGAGGACACCACGCTCTTCTCCAACTCGGTGCGGGACAACGTCCTGCTCGGTGCGCCCGTCCGCTCCGAGGAGGTCCTGGACGAGGCCCTCGACGTGGCGCAGGCCCACTTCGCCTACTCCCTGCCCCAGGGCGTGGACACCCTGATCGGCGAGGAGGGCCTGAGCCTGTCCGGCGGCCAGCGGCAGCGCATCGCCCTGGCCCGGGCCATCGCCGCCCGTCCGCGCGTCCTGGTGCTGGATGATCCCCTGTCCGCCCTGGATGTCCACACTGAGGAACTGGTCGAGGCACGCCTCCGGGAGGTTTTGGCGGACACCACCACCCTCATCGTGGCCCACCGGCCGTCCACGGTGGCCCTCGCTGACCGTGTGGCGCTGCTGGAAAACGGGCGCATCGCCGCGGTGGGAACGCACACCGAACTGCTGGGCCGCAACCAGCACTACCGCTACGTCATCGCCAGCCTGGACCGGGAGCCGCGGGACCTGGACACCGAACTGTCGGCACTTGAGGACCAGGCTGAGGAAGTGACCCGATGACAACCGCATCGTTCGGCACAGCCAACGAAGACAACGCCCACCTCACCAAGGCGGAGAGCCGGGCAGTACGACGCCGGTCGCTCGCCTTGCTGGGGTCGCTCATCCGTCCCGTGCGGGTACGGTTCTGGCTGACGATTGCCATGGTGGTGCTTTCCCAGGCCGCGCGGGTGGCGGGTCCTGCCCTGATCGCCTTCGGCATCGACCATGCCCTCCCCGCCCTCCAGGCCGGCAACAACCTTCCCCTGGTGTTCACCGGAGTCGCTTACCTGCTGGCAGCGGTCGCGACGGCGGGACTCACCGCCCTGTACGTCACCTCCACCGCGCGGCTCAGCCAGGCCATGCTGCTGGACCTCCGGGTCCGCGTGTTCCGCCACACCCAGCGGCTCAGCCTGGAGTTCCACGAAAAGTACACCTCCGGCCGCATCATCGCACGCCAGACCTCTGACCTGGAGGCGCTGCGGGAGCTCCTTGACTCGGGCGTCAGCTCGCTGGCCTCCGGAATATTGTTCATGGCCTTCACCGCCGCCACCATCTTTGCGCTGGACTGGCGGAGCGGGCTGCTGGTGCTGGCCGCCGGCGTGCCCATGTTCTTCCTGTCGCGCTGGTACCAGAAGCACTCGCAGATCGCCTTCCGCGAATCACGCGTGGTCTCCGCCCGGCTGATCGTGCATTTCGTGGAAACCATGACCGGCATCCGCGCCGTGAAGGCCTTCCGCAAGGAGAAGGAGAACTCGGAGCGCTACGGGAAACTGGCAGAGGACTACCGGCTGGTGACCGTCCGCTCCATCAACCTCAACGGCATCTTCCAGCCCGGCCTGGTGCTGATCGGCAACGTCTGCGTCGCCGTCGTCCTGCTCTTCGGCGGGTTCCGCGTGCTGGACGGCGGCCTTGCCGTGGGCGTGCTCCTGGCCCTCATCCTGTCCACCAAGCGGTTCTTCCAGCCCGTAGACCAGATGGCCATGTTCTACAACTCGTTCCAGAGCGCGCAGGCAGCCCTGGAGAAGGTCTCCGGACTCCTCGAAGAGGTGCCAACGGTCCGGCCGCCCAAAAACCCGGTTGCCCTGCCCAGCGCCACCGGGCGTATCGACTTCAACGACGTCGAGTTCCGCTACGGCGACGGCCCCGTGGTGGTGCCCACCCTGGACCTGCACATCCCCGCCGGGCAGACCGTGGCGCTGGTGGGCCAGACGGGTGCCGGGAAATCGACCCTCGCCAAACTCATCGCCCGGTTCTATGACGTCACCTCCGGCACGCTCACCCTGGATGGTGTGGATCTCCGGGACCTGGCCACGTCCGACCTCCGCCGGAACATCGTCATGGTCACCCAGGAAGCGTTCCTCTTCAGCGGCTCCGTGGCGGACAACATCGCTTTGGGCAGGCCGGAGGCGTCACGCGGTGAAATCGAAGAGGCTGCCAAGGCAGTGGGAGCACACGAGTTCATCCTGGAACTTCCGGAAGGCTACGACACGGACGTCAACAAGCGCGGCGGCAGGGTCTCCTCCGGCCAGCGCCAGCTGATCAGCTTTGCCAGGGCCTTCCTGGCGCGGCCGGCGGTGCTGATCCTGGATGAAGCCACCTCCTCGCTGGACATCCCCTCCGAACGCCTGGTGCAGGCCGGACTGGCCAGGCTGCTTGCCGGCACGGAGGCAGCGCGGAGGACTGCGCTCATCATCGCCCACCGCCTTTCCACAGTGGAGACGGCGGACCGGGTCCTGGTGGTCCACGACGGCAGGATCGTGGAGGACGGTACGCCCGAAGAACTCATTGGCGGGGGCGGCCGGTTCGCTGACCTGCACGGGGCGTGGAAGGATTCGCTGGTTTAGGGTTCCCGCGGGTGCCCGGCGTCCGGATTTCGCATCGGGACCCTCGATCGGCTATCCTTGTAAAGTTGCTTTTGCAGCGGATCGGGATGTAGCGCAGCTTGGTAGCGCGCTTCGTTCGGGACGAAGAGGTCGCAGGTTCAAATCCTGTCATCCCGACCATAACGAAAAGAGGGTCTCCTTGCGGAGGCCCTCTTTTTTGTATCTCGATGTGGTTACGGCAAATCCCCCAGCGAGTGTCACCGGCAGTTAAAAGGAACGGCCCCGGAGCTGTCGCTCCGGGGCCGCCTTCGCCTCCTTTTGTGAGGAAGCTATTTAGACGGGGTCAGGCCAGTTGCCGGTGTAGGTGACGTAGCTTGTGTCGGTGGTGGTGGTGCTCTTCTTGTCTTTCTTCACCTTGCCGGAAACAGGATCAGGCCAGTTGCCGGTGGCTACAGCTACATGCTCGGAGTCGGCAAGGGAACCTGCCGCCAGAACGGCCGGGGCGGCCGCCGAAAATGCCAAGGCACCAGCCAGAACGGCTGCCGCTGCAATCTTCTTCAACATATAAGTTCCTCAATACGAGTCGGATTCGTTACAAAGCCAGCACTGTCCTTGTTGACACACATTGTAAAATGTTTTCCACAGGGGCTGTCAAGCCCCCGTGCACGAAGTCCGGAAGAGGAGGAGTCCCGTGGGCAATGGATTCGGGGAAAAGCTCAGGGCGGAGCGGCTCGAGCGGGGCATGACCCAGGCTGAGCTGGGCAAAGACCTTTATTCACCCAGCTACATCTCCCTACTCGAAACCGGGCGTCGTGAGCCAACGGCCGAGGTCATTGAGGAATTAGCCCGAAGGCTCGAATTGGCGCCGAAGGCCCTGGAAGCGTGGAGCCAACCCATCTCCGTCAGCGACGCTGAATATGTTCTCGCGGGCCTGTATGCCCGCCAGGCCTGGGACCTCAGGGACTACCCCTTGGCGGCCAGTCATGCTGCCTCCGCCGCCCAAATAGCACTCGAAGGCAGGAACACGAGCGCCTGGTGGAACATGAGCTACATGCAGGCGGAGTGCCTGCTGAAACATGGAGATCTGCTCGAGTGCCGGCAGTTGACCGAGAGGCTTCTGGAACACCCGATGGCACGGGAGTCCGCGGGGCTGGGGGCGCGTGCCCGCCAAATGCTGGCTGTGGTGTACCAGCGCCAGGGCCAGCTGACAACAGCCGTCGATCTCGCCACTGATGCCGTAGCGGTCGCGCAGCAATTGTCCAAGGGCTCAATAATCACTGTCGGCGCATACAGGGCACTGATTGGTGCCTTGGCCGAAAGTGGCCGCCTCGACGATGCCTGGAAGTACTGTCAGGATCTGCTTGGACAAGTCGATGAAGACGCGATGACGCAACTGGCCGGAGAAGTCGCTTGGGTGGTCGGCAATGTGGCGTTCATGCGCCACGACTACACCGAGGGCGTGAAGCACCACGAGCGGGCGGCCCGCCTGCTCTCCCCCGCCAATGACATCGAGTTGTGGGCGCGGTTCAACAAGGCGTCTGCGGCAGTCAGGCTTTCCTCAGGCATCGTCGAGCCGGAAACGCTGGCTGCGATCGAGCGCGCCGAGCTGGCGTTCTCCATTGTCAGCGGCACCAAGAGCGACGAGCTCGAAGTCGCCTTCATCCGCGCACGATGGCTCTATTTGACGGGGGACATTGTCGCCGCCGTCGAAAAACTCCGCGAAATCCACGCGGAGCGTGCAGAGCTCGCCAAACACACCGCGGGTGAAGTTTCGCTCCTCCTGGGCAAGTCACTCAAAGCATCCGGAGAACTCGATGAGGCACTCGTGCATCTGGAAGAAGCCCGGAAGGCCTTCGCTACAGCCGGTGCGCAGGACCGGGTGCAGCAGGCGCTGGACGCCATCCTTGAAATCAAGCTGGCGCAGAAACGCGCGGCCGCGTCCTCAAAAGCCAGCTGACCACAGGGCCCGCAAGCCAGAAGGCCAGTCAACCGAAAGACCAATTAACTCAAAAGCCAGGCAAGCCCGCGGACGGCGGGCTCACCTGGCTTTTGGTTGCGTCCTAGGAAAAGGTCTTTCCGGTGATCTTCTCGTACGCCTCGACGTACCGGCTGCGGGTACGGTCAACCACGTCTGCCGGAAGGGCCGGCGGCGGGGTGTCGGATGACTTGTCCCAGCCGGATTCGGCCGAGGTCAGCCAGTCACGCACGTACTGCTTGTCGTAGGACGGCTGGGCCTGTCCCGGCTTGTAGGTGGCTGCGTCCCAGAAGCGCGAGGAATCGGGGGTCAGCACCTCGTCGCCCAGGGTGATCGAGCCCGAGACGGCGTCATACCCGAATTCCACCTTGGTGTCCGCCAGGATGATGCCGCGCTCCCGGGCGATCTTTTCCGCCGTCGTGTAGATCTTCAGGGTCAGCTCGCTGAGGCGGCCGGCGATGTCGTCCCCCACCAGGGCCACCACGGCGTCGTAGGTGATGTTCTCGTCGTGCTCGCCGATCAGTGCCTTGGCCGACGGGGTGAAGATCGCGTGCTCCAGCCGGGATCCGTCCACCAGCCCCTCCGGCAACGGGATGTTGCACACCGTTCCGGACGCCTTGTATTCCACAAGACCGGAACCGGTGAGGTAGCCGCGGGCAATGCACTCCACCGGGAACATGTCCAGCTTCTTACAGATCATGGCCCGGCCTTCAACCTCGGCCGGAACACCGTCCTCAACGGTGGAGCCGAGCACGTGGTGTTCAACGCCCAGCTGGTCGAACCACCAGAGGCTCAGCTGGGTGAGGATGCGTCCCTTGTCGGGGATTTCGCTGGACAGCACGTGGTCGTAGGCGCTGATGCGGTCGCTGGCCACCACCAGCACGCAGTCCTGCCCGAACCGCTGAAGGACGGCTTCGTCGGCGGGCTCGTAGAGGTCGCGGACCTTGCCGGAATAGATGTGCTTCCAGCCGGGCAGGTCCAAGGTGTCGGTGGCGTAGCCGCGGTTCTCGGGAGTAGTCATGTCAGGCCTTTGCTTTCACGATGGGCATGGAGCCCGTAGCGCCGTAGGGCACCTTGATTTCGCCGCGGGCGGCCTTGCGGGCGATGTCGCTGCGGAACTGCGAGCCTTCCAGCTGAACCAGCTCCACGCCGTCGTACGCCCGTTCGCGCGCCTCCACCAGGTCGCTGCCCAGGGCGACGACCGCCAGGACGCGGCCGCCGGCCGAAACCACCTTGCCGTCCCCGTCCAGGGCGGTTCCGGCATGGATGACGTGCACGCCGTCCAGGGCTTCCACCTTCTTGAGCCCGCGGATGCGGTCGCCCGTGCGGGGCTTGTCCGGGTAGTTCTCGGAGGCAATGACGACGGCGACGGCGGTTTCCTTGGCCCACCGCAGCTCTTCTGCCTTGTCCAGTTCGCCCTTGGCCGCCGCCATCAGCAGCGCACCGAGGGGGGTCTTGAGCCGGGCGAGGACCGCCTGCGTCTCGGGGTCACCGAAACGGACGTTGAATTCGATGACCCGGGTACCACGGGAGGTGAGGGCCAGGCCGACGAACAGGACGCCAACGAAGGGGGTTCCGCGGCGGGCCATTTCATTGACCGTGGGCTGGGCTACCCGTTCGAGGACTTCCTGCACCAGGCCCTCGGGGGCCCACTCGAGCGGGGTATAGGCACCCATGCCGCCGGTGTTGGGCCCTTCATCGTTGTCGAAGATGCGCTTAAAATCCTGGGCGGGCGAGAGCGCCACGGTGTTCTGGCCGTCGCAGAGGACAAAGAGGGAAACCTCGGGGCCGTCCAGGAATTCCTCGATGACCACGGAGCCGCCGGCGTCGAAGCAGGACTGGGCGTGGGCCAGGGCTTCGTCACGGTTCCTGGTGACCACTACGCCCTTGCCGGCAGCCAGGCCGTCGTCCTTCACCACGTACGGGGCACCAAAGGTGTCCAGGGCGGACGCTGCTTCCTCGGCGTTGGTGGCCACAAGGGCCATGGCAGTGGGGACGCCGGCCTCCGCCATGACCTCTTTGGCGAAGGCCTTGGAGGCCTCCAGCTGGGCGGCAGCCTTGCTGGGTCCGAAGACGGGGATACCGGCTTCACGAACGGCGTCGGAGACACCCGCAGCCAGTGGAGCCTCGGGGCCCACCACCACCAGGTCCACGGCGAGCCGGGTGGCCAGTTCCGCAACCGCATCGGGATCGTTGCCGTTGATGTTGTATGTGGGGACCAGCTTGCTGATCCCGGCATTGCCGGGCGCCGCGTGGACTTCGGACACGTTGGGGTCGGCAAGCAGGGAGCGGACAATGGCGTGTTCGCGGCCTCCGGGGCCAATGACGAGTACCTTCACAGTGTCCAAGGGTACTTTGTGCACCCTTTCCGCTCCTAAGCTGTGTCCTTGCCCGCCCGGTCAATCCGTGCCGCCCGCCGCTCCGAACCATACACATGACAAAGCTTCGAAACCGGATTACGGGCCCCGCCCCCCTGGCCGCACTGGCAGGCGTGGTGGCGGCCGCCGTCGTACTTGCCGTTGCGGAGCTGATCGGCGCATTCTTCACCGCCCGGGCAACGCCCCTGTTTGCCTTGGGCTCGACGTTCATCGACTTCACCCCGCCGTGGATGAAGGACTTTGCGATCGCCACCTTTGGGACCAATGACAAGGCCGCCCTGTTCGTGGGCATGGGCCTGACCATCGCTGTGCTGGCCTGCATCCTGGGCGTGGTGGCCTACCGGAAGTGGGCTCTGGGAGTCCTGGGGGTCCTGTTCATGGGGGCCGTGATCGTGGCCTGCGTGGTGACCCGCTCCGGCGTCAGCGGCGCGGACGCCATCCCGTCCATTCTGGGAACTGTTGCCGGCCTGGCGGTCCTGCGCCGGCTCATGGTGCCGCTGTGGGGGCTGAAGACGTGGCCTGAAGCGCCGGCGGACCAGGCGGACGACGACGACGCCCCGCAGCAGGGTGCGGGCACCAACCGCAGGCGCTTCTTTGCCACTGCCGGGGTTACCGCGGTGGCCGCCGGTATCGCCGCCACCGGCGGGAGGCTACTGGGTGCCGCCCGCAGCAACGTCGCCAAGGCACGCGAAGCGCTAACGCTGCCGGCGCCGGCAAAGGCGGCGTCCCCCGTACCGGCCGGGGTCCAGTCCCCGGTCCCGGGCGTCACCTCGTGGCTGACACCCAACAACGACTTTTACCGCATCGATACGGCCCTGAGCGTCCCGGAAATCAACATTGATGACTGGCAACTGCGCGTGCACGGCCTCGTGGAGCAGGAGATCACGCTCACCTTCAAGGACCTGCTGGACGCACAGCTGATCGAATCCCATGTGACCCTCACCTGCGTGTCCAACCCGGTGGGCGGCAACCTCGCCGGCAACGCCAAATGGCTGGGACTTCCCATCCGCGAGGTCCTTGCCCGCGCCAAGCCCAAGGACGGTGCGGACATGGTGCTGTCAAAATCCATCGACGGTTTCAGCGCCTCCACTCCCCTGGAGGTCCTGCAGGATGACAGGGACGCCATGCTGGCTATCGGCATGAACGGCGAACCGCTGCCGCTGGAGCACGGCTACCCGGTGCGGATGGTGGTTCCCGGGCTCTACGGCTTCGTCTCCGCCACCAAGTGGGTGGTGGACCTGGAGGTCACCCGTTTCGCGGACAACAAGGCCTACTGGACCGAGCGTGGCTGGTCCGAGCGGGGTCCCATCAAGACCATGGCCCGCGTGGATGTGCCCAAGTCCTTCGCCAAAGTGCCTGCCGGGAAGGTGGCCGTGGGTGGTACCGCCTGGGCCCAGACGCGCGGCATCGCCAAGGTGGAAATCCAGATCGACAACGGTGACTGGGCGGAAGCCACGCTTTCCACCGAGGCTTCCACCGTCACCTGGCGCCAGTGGTCCTACGAGTGGGATGCCACGCCGGGCCCGCACTACATCAAGGTCCGCGCCACCGACGGCACCGGGGAGGTCCAGACGGACAAGCGTGCCGATCCGGTTCCCGATGGCGCCTCCGGCTGGCAGTCGGTAATGGTCACGGTTCAGTAGCCACGGTTCAGCAGAAGGTCACGGTTCAGTAGATGGCCACTCCCGCGTAGATGACCACGGCTCAGCAGGGGCTGGCCCATAGACTGGCCGTATGCCGCACAATCCGCACGCAACCTTTACCGTGGACTCCGCCGTCGAACTGGCTGTGATTGAACGCAGCGGCTTCGTGGAGTCGCGGCACATCGGCTCCGCCGTCCTCCTGTCCGCCGACGGCGCGGTGGTGACCGAGCTGGGCGACATCAATACGCCCATCTACGCCCGGTCCGCCCTGAAACCGTTCCAGGCGCTGGCATCCATGCAGTCCGGCGTTCCGCTGCGTGGCGCCCAGGTTGCCATCGCATGCGGAAGCCACACAGGATCCTTGGACCACATGGACGTCGTGGCTGGAATGCTCAAGGCGGCCGGTGTCCGCGAAGACCAGCTTCAATGCCCGGAAGCGTGGCCTCAGGACGAAACGGCCCGGAACTGGCTCGTGCGCTCCGAGAAGGGGAAGTCGCGGCTGGCCTACAACTGTTCCGGAAAGCACGCCGCTTTCCTTTGGGCCTGCACGGAGAACGGGTGGGATACCCACAGCTACCTGGAGCCCAACCACCCCCTGCAGCAGCGGGTCCGCAGCGTCATCGAGGAGTACACCGGCGGGAAGATCGCCCATCTTGGGATTGACGGCTGCGGCGCCCCCCTAGCGGCCGTTTCCCTCAAGGGCCTGGCCCAGGCATACTCACAGCTCGCCAAGGCCCCGGGCGACCACAGCTACAGCGCCAGGGCCGCAACGATCGCCACGTCGATGCTCGATTATCCGTGGGCCGTCCAGGGCCGCGGCGAAGCCAACACCGTGGTCATGGACGAGCTGGAGATCATCGCCAAGATCGGGGCCGAGGGTGTGCTCGCAATGGCCACGCCCCAGGGGGTCTCGGTCGCCGTGAAAATCCTGGACGGGAACATCCGGGCAACCTCGCTGGTGGCCCTGACCTTGCTTGCCGCTGCCGGCGCGGTCGAGATCCCGGGGGTTGCCAGCGCCTTGGAGAAGGTGGTGGAACCCGTGCTGGGCGGCGGCCGGCCGGTCGGCAAGATCCGGTTGGGGCCGGCGGTTTCGGCACTCCTGGATTGACACCCGTCTCCACCCGACGCGAAAGGAAGACTGAGAGCATGGCCGTAGCCCGCCGTCGTATTGACGTCCAGGAAGGCAAGGCAGCGCTGAAGGCATGGCTGGAAGCTGCGCAGCCGCCGTCGGGCACTCCCCTGCCTCGGACCGTTCTGGCCACTGCCGTGCGGTACTCCCTGGAGGAGTTGACGGCGCGGGCGCCGGGCAACTCGGTCGAGGTGCGGGTTCCGCCCTTTGGCGTCACCCAGTGCGTGGAAGGCCCACGGCATACGCGCGGGACCCCACCTAACGTCATTGAGTGCGACGCCGCCACCTGGCTTGCCATGGTCACCGGCCGGATGGCGTGGGCGGACGCGGTCGCTGCCCACAAAGTGGCGGCGTCCGGCCTGCGTGCGGACCTCTCGGCCCTGCTCCCCCTCTAACCTGGCCCCACCTGCGGGTCAGATGGAACGGGCAGCCGGATCCACCTCGGCCGGGCGCGCCGCTGCATGCGGGACCCGGTTCTGCAGCCGGGTGGACAGCGCCGCCACCACGGCAAAAGCAAAAGCGCCGAGCGCGATCAGGACCGACATCACGGCGACCGTGCCGTAGCCGGCAGCCCTCGGATCAAGGAATGGGTACGGGTACCAGTCCACGATGGGGCCCCGGACCAGGCTGTAGGCAAGGTAGAGGACCGGAAACGAAAGCCACACCAGGGAGGTCCGGACCGGGATCCGGGTCCGGGGCAGGTCCACCAGCCAGTCGATGACCATAACGGTGGGGATGGTGTAGTGCAGCACTACATTGATCCACGGGATGGGTGTGTTCACGTCCACGTCACTGAGCAGCAGGCTGTACGTGATCCCAGTAATGGTCATGTAGACGGTGGCGGCGCCGCGGAGCAGCTCGAGCCACCGCGGGCTGCTGCCTTTCCACGCGTACCAGCCCGCGGTCGCCAGGGTCACGAAGGCGATGATGTTGGACTCGATGGTGAAGTAGCTGAAGTAGTTTCCGGCTTTGGCCCCGGGCACGTTCTGGACCAGGTGCAGGAACTGGAACAGCACCGCCACGAAGCCCAGCAGTGCGAACCAGAAGCGGAAAAGGGCCAGTCCCCTGTTTGCGGTCATGGCCTGATCCTAGGGCCTTCTTTATGGCCGGCCCCGCAGCACTGCCCGGGGTGGCTACCCGCGTCCGATGAAGGGCATGCCCGCGGCGGTGACCACTAGCGAGCCCACGCTGGCCGAGGCGGGCATGTTGGCCATCATCAGCACCGCGCGCGCCGCGTCCGCCACCGGGAACATGGGTTCCACCTTGCGGCTGCCGTCCGCCTGCAGCGCCCCGGAGCCGACGCCGATGGTGTCCATGATCTCGGTGGCCGTGTTGCCGATGTCGATCTGCCCGCAGGTGATGCCGTAGCCGCGGCCGTCCAGTTCAATGCTCTTGGTCAGGCCGGTCATGGCGTGCTTGGTGACTGTGTAGGCCACAGTCCTGGGGCGCGGCGAATGCGCGGAGATGGAGCCGTTATTGATGATCCGCCCGCCCTGCGGCTCCTGCCCCTTCATGGCCCGGACGGCTGCGGCGGCACACAGCATGGATCCCGTGAGGTTCACGGCCAGCGTTGCGTTCCAGTCCGCCAGGCTGATTTCGTCCACACCGGCCGCCGGGCCAAAGACGCCGGCGTTGTTGAACAGCACGTCCACCCGTCCCCACTGTTGCCTGGCCGCCTCGAAAAGCCGTTCGACGTCGTCGGGCCGGGTGACGTCGCACGGCACCACCAGCGCGTCCGGGCTGCCATCCGCGGTTTCCTTCAGCTGCGCCTCCCGGCGGCCGGCAAGTGCCACGCGGTAGCCGTCGGCCAGCATCTGCCGGGCAACCTCCCTGCCGATGCCGGATCCGGCCCCGGTGACGACGGCTACTCTTCGGACCTGCTGGGGGGTGCTCACGGTGTTCTCCTGGCTCAGAGCTGTGCCGGCACGGCCGGCGTGTTCAGTGGCCAGCCTATGACGGTCTTGGGCCTTGGGGCAGCGAAGGTCCGCACCTTGGAGGTGGACAGGCGCATCCTGACCAGTGATTCAGCGATGGTCACCGCGGCGGCCACACCGTCCACCACGGGAACGCCGGCCCGCTGCCTGATCTGTTCGTCCAACCCGGCCATGCCGCCGCAGCCCAGGACAATGACCTCGGCCTTGTCCTGGGTGACCGCCAGCATGGCCTGGTTGATGATGGCTTCCACGGCGCGGTCCGGCTCCTCCTCAAGCTCCAGCACGGCCATGCCGCTGGCCCGGACTGAGGCGCACCTGGCGTCCAGCCCGGCCAGCTTCAGCCGGTCCTCAATGAGGGGAACCGTGCGGTCCAAGGTGGTGACCACGGAGTATTTGTGGCCCAGGAACATGGCCGTGCTGGCGGCGGCCTCCGTGATGTCCACCACCGGCACGTCCAGGAGCTCCTGCAGCCCTTCGCGGCCGTGTTCGCCATAGCCGGCCTGGATAACGGCGTCGAACGGTTCCGGGTAGGACGTGACGGCATCCATGACAGCGATGGCAGCCAGGTAGCTTTCGAAGTTTCCTTCGCAGGAGTCCGCGCCAAACCTCGGGGTGATGCCGACGATTTCCGTCCCGGCTGCGGCCACGCTCCGTGCAGAGGCCGCAATCGAGTCGGTCATCGACGAGGTGGTGTTGACGTTTGCGACGAGTATGCGCATGGGGTGGTTCCTTAGTGGGGTGGGCTCAGTGGGTGCTGGCGACGGCGATGGCCTCGCCGTCGTGGTCCACGAGTCTTTGGTTGCGGTCGGCGATGAAGAAGTAGAGCGTTGCGGCGATACCGGCGGCAAAGAACCAGGCGAACGGCGCCGCGGCGGCCAGCCCCGGAACGAAGGCGATGAGGAGGGCCAGGACGGCAGCGGGAACCATGGCGATAATCGCCCTGGGGTTGACGCCCTTCTTGTAGAAGTACGCCCCGTCCGGGGACGCCGTATAGAGTTCCGGCACGTTGACCATGCCACGCCGGATCAGCCAGTAGTCAGCCATGACGACGCCGAACAGCGGGCCGAGCAGCGCACCGAGGCCGCCAAGGAAGTACACAATGACCAGTGGGTTGTTGTAGAGGTTCCAGGGCAGGATGAGAAGGCCGATCGTGGCCGAGACCATCGCCGCCTTGCGGAAGTTGAGCCGCTTGGGGAACAGGTTGGTCAGCGCATAGACGGGGGCCACGAAGTTGGCCATCAGGTTCACTGCGATGGTCAGGATCAGCAGGGCAAGGCAGGCCAGGACCAGGAACAGCGTGTTGGGGATGGTCTGGACGATGTCCGACGGGCTCTTGATGATGGTGCCGTTGATCTTGAACTGGCCGCCGGCCATCACCACCACAATGGCTCCGAAGAGCAGCATGTTGATGGGGATGCCCCAAAAATTGCCGCGCACTACAGCCTTCTTGGATACCGCGGAGCGGGTGAAGTCGCAGAAGTTCAGGACGAAGGTGCCGTAGATGGAGACCCACAGGGCGCCGCCGGCGAAAATAGTGAGCCACATTTCCGGCCCTTCCAAGGCCTTGTCCGAGGACCAGGCAATGCTTCCTCCTGCTTCCACGAAGATCCAGACGGCCATCGCGGCCATGGTGGCAAGGATGACGGGGCCGGCGAAGGCCTCGTACTTGCGGATCATTTCCATCCCGAAGCTGACGATCACCAACTGGACCACCCAGAGGGTCACGAATGCCATCCAGCCCAGCGTGGACAGGCCCAGGATGGAGTCTTTGTCCACGTCTGCCAACGCAGGAAACATGGCTACGAGCATCACGCGGAACACCACGGAAGCGAGGTACGTCTGGATGCCGAACCAGGCCACAGCCACGGCACCGCGGAGGAGGCTGGCAATCTGCGCTCCCCTGATACCAAAGCTGATGCGGCTCATGACCGGAAAGGGAACACCGGTTTTGACGCCCATGAATCCGGAAAGCGTCAGGAGTCCGAACAGCAGCGCCGCGCCAATGCCGAGCGCCATGAGGATCTGCCACCCACCCAGGCCCAAGGCAAACAGTCCAATGGCAAAGGCGTAGTTGCCCAGGCTGTGCACGTCATTCGCCCAAAGGGTGAAGATGCTGTAGCTGGTCCAGCTGCGGCCGGCGCGCTTGGTTGGGGCAAGATCGGAGTTGTACAGGGAAGGGCTGATGGCCGTGCCCGAGGCGGCGCTGGCTGATTCGCAGAGGGCTTCAACGCTGCCGGCGGGATGTGCTGCAGGAGCTGACGGCACTGTCACGCCCTGCTCAGCATCAACGCCCGCCGTGGGAGGGGTTTGCATAGGGGTCTCAATTCTTTGGAGTATTCCGTGTGGTGAGGCCGACCTGCGTCGTTTCTGTTATTCCACATTGCGGAAACGAGATATTGAATAGTGAAATAAGAGTATGACCCGGGTCACTGCGGGTCAAGTGCCGCAGGGTGCCCAGCCCGGTCACAATGCGTTCCTTCGGGGCCGCGTGCGGCAATCCCCGCGCTGGTGGCACCCATCACGTTGACCGGCCGACAGGCTGGCAGTAATCTCATCTAGCAATAATATTTTCTCGCAATACGAAAATATTGCCTAATGCATTCAATGACGAAAAGAGGCTGCCGTGGCTGCAGGAGAAGATACCTCCCATATCCTCAGCGGGTTGACTAACCAGCTGCCTGATCGTGATCCGGAAGAGACTGCCGAGTGGGTTGAGTCCCTGGACGCGTTGATCAGGGAACAGGGCACCGAGCGTGCCCAATACATCATGCGGAGCCTGCTGCAGCGCGCCGGCGCGCAGAGCGTGGGTATGCCGATGGTGACCACCACCGACTACGTGAACACGATCCCGGTGGACCAGGAAGCTGCGTTCCCGGGCAACGAGGAGTTCGAGCGCCGCTACCGGGCGTACATGCGGTGGAACGCCGCGGTCATGGTGCACCGGGCGCAGCGGCCCGATATCGGAGTCGGCGGACACATCTCCACCTACGCCGGGGCCGCGACCCTGTACGAGGTCGGCTTCAACCACTTCTTCCGCGGCAAGGACCACCCCGGCGGCGGGGACCAGGTCTTCTTCCAGGGCCACGCCTCCCCCGGCATGTACGCCCGGGCATTCATGGAAGGACGCCTGTCCGAGGAAGACCTGGACGGGTTCCGGCAGGAAAAGTCCCGCGAGGGCCACGCCCTGTCCTCCTACCCGCACCCGCGCCTGATGCCGCAGTTCTGGGAATTCCCCACCGTGTCCATGGGCATCGGGCCGATGAACGCGATCTACCAGGCCCAGAACAACCGCTACCTGCACAACCGGGGCCTGAAAGACACCTCGGACCAGCAGGTCTGGGCGTTCCTGGGCGATGGTGAAATGGACGAGCCCGAGTCCCGGGGCCTGCTGCAGCTGGCAGCGAACGAGAACCTGGACAACCTGAACTTCGTGATCAACTGCAACCTCCAGCGCCTGGACGGCCCGGTGCGCGGCAACGGCAAGATCATGCAGGAACTCGAAGCGTTCTTCCGCGGCGCGGGCTGGAACGTGATCAAGGTCGTCTGGGGACGGGAGTGGGATGACCTGCTCACCCGCGACACCGACGGGTCCCTGGTAAAGATCATGAACGAAACCGTCGACGGCGACTACCAGACCTACAAGGCAGAGTCCGGCGGGTTCGTCCGCGAACACTTCTTCGGCAAGACCCCGCAGACCAAGGACCTCGTCGCGGACCTCACCGATGACCAGATCTGGAACCTCAAACGCGGCGGCCACGACTACCGCAAGGTCTACGCCGCATACAAGGCCGCCACCGAATTCAAGGGCAAACCCACCGTCATCCTCGCCCACACCGTCAAGGGCTACGGCCTGGGCCCGCACTTCGAGGGCCGCAACGCGACCCACCAGATGAAGAAGCTCACCCTCGATGACCTGAAGAAGTTCCGCGACCACCTGCGGATCCCGGTCACCGACGAGCAGCTGGAGAAGGACTCCTACCGGCCGCCGTACTACCACCCCGGTAACGACGCCCCGGAAATCAAGTACATGATGGAGCGCCGGGCGGCCCTGGGCGGATCCGTCCCGGAGCGCCGCGACACCCACGCCGAGATCGTGCTGCCGGAGGCCAAGTCCTACGAGGTGGCCAAGCGCGGTTCGGGCAAGCAGCAGGCTGCGACCACCATGGCGTTCGTCAGGCTCCTGAAGGACCTGATGCGGGATAAGAACTTCGGCAAGCACATCGCCCCGATCATCCCGGACGAAGCCCGCACGTTCGGCATGGACGCGTTCTTCCCGACGGCGAAGATCTACAACCCCAAGGGGCAGAACTACCTGTCGGTGGACCGGGACCTCGTCCTGGCCTACAAGGAATCCCCCGCAGGGCAGCTGATCCACCCCGGCATCAACGAAGCCGGCGCCGTGGCAGCCTTCACCGCCGCCGGAACCTCTTACGCCACCCACGGCGTACCCCTGGTCCCGGTCTACGTGTTCTACTCCATGTTCGGCTTCCAGCGCACCGGCGACGCCTTCTGGGCCGCCGGAGACCAGATGACCCGCGGCTTCATCATCGGCGCCACCGCAGGACGGACCACCCTCACCGGCGAAGGCCTCCAGCACGCCGACGGACACTCCCCCCTGCTGGCCTCAACCAACCCCGCCGTCCTCACCTACGACCCCGCCTACGGCTACGAAATCGGACACATCATGCGCTCCGGCCTGGAACGGATGTACGGGGAAGAGTCCGAGGGACACAACTGCGACAAGAACTTCATGTACTACCTCACGGTGTACAACGAACCCATCATCCAGCCCGCAGAACCGGAGAACCTCGACGTCGAAGGCGTCATCAAGGGCATCTACCTGCTCGCCCCGGCCAAGATCGACGGTCCCCGCACCCAGATCCTAGCCTCCGGCGTCTCCGTGCCCTGGGCCATCGAAGCCCAGCGCGTGCTTGCCGATGACTGGAACGTCTCCGCCGACGTCTGGTCCGTGACCTCCTGGAACGAACTGCGCCGCGACGGCCTCGCCGCCGAAGAGGAAGCCTTCCTCAACCCCGGCCAACCCGCCCGCGTCCCGTTCGTCACCCAGCAACTCGAAGGCGCCACCGGCCCCATCGTCGCCGTCTCCGACTACATGAAAGCCGTCCCCGACCAGATCCGGCAATTCGTCCCCAACGAATACGCCACCCTCGGCGCCGACGGCTTCGGCTTCTCCGACACCCGCGCAGCAGCCCGCCGCTTCTTCAAGAACGACACCCACTCCATCGTGGTGAAAGTCCTGCAGATGCTCGCGGCGAGGGGCGACGTGGAGGAGGGCGCGCCGTCGTACGCCATGGACCGCTACAAACTCCTGGACGTCAACGCCGGCACCACCGGTGGGGCGGGTGGCGACGCCTGAGCGTTGCTCCCGTAGGGTGCAGCTATGGGTGACGGAAGCAGGACCAGTTCAGCGGGAATGAGGACCACCGGGGTGGTGCTCGCCGCAGGGGCGGGCACCCGCCTGGGACTGGGCCCGAAGGCCCTGCTTCCGTACCGGGGACGCCCGTTGGTGGAGGCTATCGCCGGAACACTGCTCGACGGTGGCTGCCGGGAGGTGGTGGTGGTCCTCGGTGCAGGTGCGGCCCAGGTTGAGGCTGCCGCCAGGCTGGACGGCTGCCGCGTGCTGACCAACCCGGAATGGGAATCAGGAATGGGCAGTTCCTTCCTGCTCGGCAACCAGGCCTCGGACCCGGCAGACCATCTCTTGGTCGCGCTGGTGGACCAGCCGGGCCTGACACTGGAAACGGTGCACCGCCTGTTGTCCTGCCACCGCCCTGGGCGGATCACCGCGGCCGCGTACGGCCGTCGTGATTCCAACGACGGCGGTGCGGCGGGGCTCCGCCGCGGGCATCCCCTGGTCATCGACGCCTCCCTGCGCGACGCCGTGTGTGCAACGGTGACGGGTGACGCCGGGGCCCGTGGCTTCCTGCGGAGCCATCCGCATCTTGTGGATGAGGTTGACTGCAGCGACCAGGACACGGGCGAGGACGTGGACACACCGGACCAGCTTGGCCTGCTCCAGTAGCACCAGCACCCGGAGACCGTCAGGCGTGAGCCCGCAGGAACCGCTCAAGGGCATCCTCCCAGGGGGACGCGCCATGGCGAACGAGGTCGACGCTGCCCGGCCACTTTCCGTCCGGCCACTTCCGATCCGGCCAGCGTGGTGGTTCCCAGTCCTGGTGTTCGCTTTGGTAGTGGCGGCCGGTGGGTGAGGTCCAGCCGGGTGGTTCGTTCTTGGTGGCGGGGGTGGGTTTCCAGGCGGTGGTGTGGCGGAGTTTGTGGTGTTTCGGGCAGGGCTGTCCCAGGTTGCTGATTCCGGTGGTGCCGCCGTTGGCCCAGGCGAGGATGTGGTCGGCGTCGTTGTCCAGGGAGTTGTTGCTGCAGCCAGGGAACGGGCATTTGCCATCCCGCAGCCGCAGCCACGCCCGCATCGCGCCGGTGACCCGGTAGCTTGTCCGGCCGATCTCCAACGGTGCCCCGTCCCGAGGATCCACCAACACCCGGTAGAACGAGCCCGCACCGGAGGCGACGAGTGCCCTGGCCATTGACGGCGGGATGGGACCGTACCCGTCCAGCACCGCCGGTTCATCGGTCAGACCCAGCAGGGAGAACACCGGGACCGTGACCAGCACCTGCGCACGGATCGGTGATTCCGCGCGGTCCCGGGCGGCACCCGCGCCCTCGGTGAAGATACTGCTGCCGCGGGTTTCGGCGTCGTTCGTGGTGCCATTGGTGAGGATCGCCTCGGCGAAGGTGTCGGCCCGGAGTTGGGGCATGCTGCGGGGCTCGTCCGGTCCCTGCATGCCCCGGGCGGCCGCGGTGAGCCGGTTCCACCCGGCCAGGGCCTGGTCCGCGGGAAGGTACGCGGACAGCCAGGCCATCCCGTCCTGGTCCGGGCGGAACTCCACCCGCCGGTCCGCGACCCCTTTGGCGTGGCGTTTTTCGATGGACCCGGCCTGGTGGCGTTCCCGCCAGGTCCGGGCCTTGGCCTTGAACCGGTGCGCCGGCAACTGCCCCACCGGGCACCCCCGCGCCGGGTCCGGGGCGTCCGGGTCAAGGAAATGGGCTTCCAACGCCGCAGCCCCGGCAGGATCAAGGCACGCTGTCTCGTCCGCCATCACCACCGCGTGGCTCCAGGAAATCGCCCCGGCCTGCAACGCCTCCAGCGTCCGCGGCAACGTCGCCGTGACCGCGTGCGAGGTGACCAGGAACGACGACGCCGCCCGCGGACCCAGGGCCAGCACACACCCGATCTCCGCCGCGACCGCCATCTCCTGCGCCCGCACCGGAACATCCGGCCCCGCAACAGCAGCGGCGCTCTCCATATACCCAACGGCAGCCTTGGCCTTCACCGCAGCGATCCCGGCTTCAACCTCACGGGACCCGGCCAGAATCTCCAGGCAACCATCCGCCAAACCAGCCAGAGGGTCAGCCGCAGAAAAAGGCACCGCACGCGCCCCATCCGCCTCCGCATTCAGCACAGCAAGGGCAGCCTTGATCTCCTCAAAAGCCCTTACCACCGTTGCCTTCCCCATAAACCCATCATGACAAAGGGGTACGACATTCAAGACCGGACGCGGAGAATCAGCTCAGGCCGGCATCCCACGCTCCAGCAATTGCTCCAGCCCCAGTTTGAAACCGGACCTGCCACCGTGGGCGGGATGCCGGATCTTCGGTACGTCCAGGCCGCTGCGTTGCAGGCTGTGCTGGGCCACGTTGCCTACGGCCACGATGGTACTGATGCCGAACAGTTCCGCGAGCTCCTGCCAGAAAGGCGTGCCGAGCTTGGTCTCGGAGGGCCGGGGCGTGCGGTTGGACAAGGGATTTCCCGGTTGGTGCGGGTGCCAGGGAAAGGCACTCCACAGCAGTGGAAGGAACCCCACTTCTTCCAGGACCTGCCAGAGCACGGTGGCGGTGGGCTCCGCGGCAACTCCCGCAGCTTCGGGCGGCAGCACGTAGCCCTTGCCAGGGCCGAAAAGCCCAAAGCTGTTGGCGGCCCCTCCGAGGATGACCCTGTTGGTGAAGGGCACCCCGGTGATCCGCATGCCCCTGAAGCCGGGCGCCTCCCCCACCAGCAGTACCTTGGGCCGGCGTTCCAGCATCTCCTGCAGGTAGAGCTCCAGGTTGTGCCGGCGGAGCGCATTCTCCGGAACTGCGTGGTTGAAGAAATTGTTGGCCGCAGCACCCGTGTCGACCACTGCAAGCTGCTCAACGAATGCCGCGATGCCGGAAGCAGGCTCCACTCCCGCCACCTTGGACGCTGTAGTTACCAGCGCGGGTGGATGGCCTCGCGGAAGTAGTGGTCGTAGATCCAGCGGACGCCGTCGTCGGACTCTTTGCCGATGCTGACGCCAGCCGCGGCCGCGTTGGCACGGGCCTGTTCCACGTTGCGGGCGCCCGGAATCACGGTGCTGACCCCGTCCTGCGCAGCAATCCAGGCGATGGCGGCCTGGGCGGTGGTGGCGCCCTCCGGCACCAGCTGCTCGAACTCCTTCACAGCTTTCAGGCCCAGCTCGTAGTCCACGCCGGAGAAGGTTTCCCCGACGTCGAAGGCCTCGCCCTTGCGGTTGTAGTTCCGGTGGTCGTTCTCCGCGAACGTGGTGTCCTTGGAGTATTTGCCGGACAGCAGGCCCGATGCCAGCGGAACACGGGCAATGATGCCCACGCCTGCGGCTTTGGCGGCCGGCAGGACGTCGTCCAGGGGCTTGAGCCGGAAGGCGTTCAGGATGATCTGGACGGAAGCGGTTCCCTCGTGGCGGATCGCTTCCAGGGCCTCGTCCGTGCGTTCCACGGAGACGCCGTAGTTGCGGATGGCGCCCTCGGACACCAGGGTGTCCAGTGCGTCGTAGACCTCGTTGTTGCTGTAGACGGGAGTGGGCGGGCAGTGCAGCTGGACCAGGTCCAGCGTGTCCGTCCCCAGGTTCTTCCTGGAACGGTCCACCCACTGGCGGAAGTTGGCCAGGGTGTAGTTTTCGGGCTGTTGTTCCATCCGGCGGCCCATCTTGGTGGCCACGGTAATGCCGAGGCCCGGGTTCTCCTTCAGGAACTTCCCGATGGCCTGCTCGCTGCGTCCATCACCGTAGACGTCGGCGGTGTCAAAGAAGGTGACTCCCGCTTCCATGGAAGCCGCGAGGATCGCCTGTGCCTGCGCCGGGTCCACGTTGCCCCAGTCCGCGCCGAGCTGCCAGGTGCCGAGCCCCACAATGGACACATTCCGTCCGGTCTTGCCTAAAATCCGCTGTTCCATCCCCCGACTATATGCAACGATGCAAGCCGGGGTCAGATCCGCCCCGCCCGGGGCAGACCCCGGGAGCCGCATGTGGCCCCCGGCGTGGTCCTATGCAGGAACCTGTTCCAGCCCGGGCACCAGTCCCGCTTCCTTGAGCCCCAGGTAGATCCGGTCACGAGCGATCGGCAGGGATGTGAACCGCACTCCCGTCGCGTTCCGGATGGCGTTGGCAAGCGCCGGAGCCACCGGATTAAACGGGCTTTCGCTCATGGATTTCGCCCCCAGCGGACCCATCTTGTCGTTCGTGTCGGCGAAGTACACCTCGCTGCGCGGCACGTCCGCAAACGTAGGGATGTGGTACTGCCGCAGGATGTCCGTGGTGACCTTTCCGGCGTCGTCCACCACCACTTCCTCATACAGCGTGGCACCCAGGGCCTGGGCGATCCCGCCCTCGATCTGTCCGCGGCACTGGCGCGGGTTGACCACCACCCCGGCGTCCGCTGCCTGCACGCTTTGCAGGATCTTCAGTTCGCCGGTGCCGCGGTTTACCGCCACCCGGAAGCCGTGCACGTTAAAGGCGACCGAGCGCGGTGTACCGCCCCAGCGCCCCTCCGCGGCCAGTTCGACGCCGGCATCCGCGGCGGCCCGCGCCAGTTCAGCCAGTGCCACGGGAGTTCCGTCGACCACCACGGCGTCACCGTCGAGGACACAAGCGGACGCCTGGGTCTGCCGGATCCCGGCGGCAAAGGCGCGGATCCGGACAGCCAGCTCTTCCGCGGCTGCCAGGGTCGCCTTGCCGGCCACCACGGTGCCGGCGGAGCCGAACGCACCCGTATCGTGCTCCACCAGGTCGGTGTCCGACTGCCGCACCGCCACCCTGGAGGCCTCCGTGGACAAGGCTGTAGCCGCCAGCTGGGCGTGCACGGTGGTGGTGCCGTTGCCGAACTCGGCGGTCCCGACGTCGGCCTGGTACGTCCCGTCCGGCAGCAGCCGGAGCCGGGAATGGGCAAAGTGGCCGCGCGGGGGCACGGTGTCGATCATGGACAGGGCGGCCCCTTCACCCACCATCCAGTCGGGTCCAAGGTCATCCAGGCCTGCGTCCCGGTACCTGGCCTTGCCGCGGTCCAGGGCATCCCGGACGAGGTCCAGGCACTGGTCCAGTCCGTAGCTGCCGTAGTGGACGTCTTCCTCCGGGTCCGGCTGGGTGGACAGCATGTGGTCGCCCTCGCGGACCATGTTGCGCCGGCGGAACTCCAGAGGGTCCATGCCGATTCCGGCGGCGAGCTCGTCCATGGCGGACTCGATGGCGAAGATCATCTGGCTCAGCCCGTACCCGCGGAACGCACCGGACGGCACGGTGTTGGTGTAGACCGAATGCGCATCCACTTTCTTGTTGGCGCAGTTGTACACAGCCAGGGATTCGCCGCAGCCGTGGAACATGACGCCGGGGCCGTGGTTGCCGTAGGCGCCGGTGTTGGTCACGACGTCCAATTCGAGCGCGGTCACCCGCCCTTCCCTGCTGGCCCCGGCCTTCAGCTTGATGGTGAACGGGTGCCGGGTGGTGGTGGCGGTGAACTGCTCGGTGCGGGTCAGTTCCAGCTGGACCGGCCGCTGCAGCTTCAGGGCCGCGAGCGCCACGAGGTCCTCGGTAAGGACCTCCTGCTTGCCGCCAAATCCGCCGCCGACGCGGCCCGCCACCACATGCACTTTGTCTTCCGGCAAACCGAATACCCGGCACAGGGTGCGGCGGACCAGGAACGGGACCTGGCTGGATGTGCGGACCTGGAGCCGCCCTTCGGCGTCCACCGAAGCGATGGCCGCGTGGGTTTCCAGTGCCACGTGCTGCACCCGCTGGGTCTGGTAGGTCTGTTCGTGGATAAAATCGGCGGCGGCGAAGCCGTCAGCCACGCTCCCCAGCTCCGAGTGCAGTTCCGCCACCACGTTGCCGTCCGGCCGCGAGATGCGGGAGCGGGCGGCATCCTTGTCCCCGTGGACCAACGGCGCGCCGGGACGCAGGGCCTCCTGCGGCGAGAAGACGGCGGGCAGTTCCTGGTATTCCACCTGGAGCGCCCGCACCCCGGCCTCCGCGGCGCCCACCGACTCGGCGACGACGGCGGCCACCCGCTGGCCAATGAAGCGCACCACGTCGTCCAACACCCGCGTATCGTCCGGGTCGTCGGTGAAGAGCTCGTGCTGGGCGGTGGAGAACAGCTGCTCCGGCGCATCCTCGTGGGTGAAGACCGCCACCACCCCCGGAATCTTCAAGGCTGCTTCCGTATCAATGGACACCACCCGGGCGTGTGTGTGCGGCGAGCGCAGGATCTTCAGGTGCAGCAGTGCCCGCTGCTGGTCACCCGGGAGATCCAGGGTGTAACGGGCGGTCCCGGTGACCACCGCCCGGCTGGCAGGCGCGGGAACGTCGTCGCCCAAACGGCCCGGCTCCGGGTCAGGCTGCCCCTCCCCTGCGATACCGGATCCCGGTCCCTGGGGATCGGGGTGGCCGGCGTTCCCGCAGACCGCGTCGGCGATGGCGCGGTAGCCGGTGCAGCGGCAGAGGTTGCCCTTCAGGTTGCGGGGCAGGTTCTCCTTTTGGTCGTCGTCGAACGTGGCGGCCGTCATCACCATGCCCGCCGTGCAGAAGCCGCATTGGAAGCCTTGGCGTTCCATGAACTGCTGCTGCACCGGGTGCAGCTCCCCCTCGGGACCACCGGCGGCGGCGGCCAGCCCCTCGATCGTGGTGACCGCATGGCCCTCCGCGCGTACTGCCGGGTAGATGCAGCTGTGGACCGGCGTCCCGTCCACGTGCACGGTGCAGGCACCGCAGTCTCCGCCGTCGCACCCCTTCTTCACGCCGGTGTTGCCCTGCTCGCGCAGGAACGTCCGCAGGCATTGCCCCGGGCGCGGGTCCGCGCCGGCGGGGGTTCCGTTAATCTCGATGGCCATGCTCAGGCCCCTTTCGGCAGTGTGGTAGTCCCTGCGGCCGGCCTGTCGCCGGCCCGGGGCGGCCAGAAGTCGCCGGAGACAGGAACATCGTGGGCACTGGCGCGTGCGGCGAGTTCTGCGCGGATTTCCTCGGCCAGCCGGGAGGTCATGTCCCGGCGCCATGCAGGCAGGCCGTGGATGTCATCGTGGTAGAGCTCCGCGGGGATGTGGTCATCCAGCGCGGCGGTCAGCCGCTCTGCGTCCGGGAGCGTGTCGAAGCGCAGCTGCACCGGCCGCTTGGTGGCGGCGGTGACCGTCAGGATTAGGGAGGCGTCGCCGTCGAGCCGTCCGATGAGCAGCGCCCCGGACCGGCCCAAGTTGCTGAGGGAGAGGCGCCGGAAGGCCACGCGGGCGGAAAGGGCCGACGCCGGCAGGTGGACGCTGCGAAGCAGCTCGCCGGGTGCCAGGCAGTTTTGCGCATCCCCGGTGACGAACTCCGCCACGGGGACGGTACGGCTGGAACCGCCTGGCGCGAGGACGGTGGCCACGCCATCCAGTCCGGCGCACAGCGAGATGATGGGACCGGCGGGCAGCGAGGTGCAGAGGTTGCCGCCCACCGTGGACATGTTCCACACCTTGAAGGACGCCACGAATGAATCGCAGCATGCACGGACCAGGTCCAGCCCCGGCCAGTTGAGCCCGGCTGCCTCCGGGGTACCGGGCAGGCCGTACAGCTGCGCGATGGTGCAGGTGGCTGCGAGCTCAAGCCCGTCTCCGGTGACGGTGATGGGCGTCCAGCCGGCGTCGCCGAGGTCCAGCAGCCGCTTGAGCGGCCGCGGGCCAAACGCATGGCTGCCGTAGGAGAAAAGGACCGTGCCGCCGGCAAGCCAGGCGTCGCCGTCGCGCCATTGTGCGGGGTCGGCGGTGCGGACCACCGCCTCGATGGTGTTCATGTCCATGCGATCTCCTGCGTATTAAGGTCTGTGGGCGCCGGGGCAGCCGGGTGGTGATGGATGGTGCCGGAGGTTTCCCGCAGCGGCTGGCAGCTGGCTGCGCGGGTGCGGGCGGCGATCAGTTCAGCGGTGACGGATACCGCCACTTCGGCGGGAGTGACCGCAC
Organism: Arthrobacter sp. NicSoilC5; assembly: GCF_019977395.1. NCBI lineage: Bacteria > Bacillati > Actinomycetota > Actinomycetes > Micrococcales > Micrococcaceae > Arthrobacter > Arthrobacter sp. NicSoilC5. The sequence goes on from NZ_AP024660.1 coordinate 2,266,005, forward strand.
CGAGGTCAAGGCCGATGGGTGAGTGGAGCTGGGCGATACGCTCCGGCGCGACGCCCGCGTTGAGGAGCTGCTCAACCCGTTGGAGGTGGCTCCGCCGGGACCCCATGGCGCCAACGTAGGCGAGGTCCAGGGCCAACGCCGTTTCCAGCAGGGGGAGGTCGAATTTGGGGTCATGGGTGAGGACGGCGGCCACGGTGCGGCTGTCCGTCCGGCCTGCCGCCGCTTCCGCTGCCAGGTAGCGGTGCGGCCAGTCGGTGACCACCTGGTCGGCGGCCGCGAACCGGGGCTGGGACGCGAAGGCTGGCCGGGCATCAACGAGGGTCACGTGGTAGCCCAGCAGCTTGGCTGCGGGGACCAGTGCGGCACCGAAGTCGTTGGCGCCGAATACCAGCATCCGCGGCGGGGCCAGCCTGGACTCCACCAGGATGGCGGGTTCCGCGGCAGGTTGAGCGTCGCCGGACTTGGCGGGGGCGCATTCGCCCGGCTGCAGGAGCCGGACCAGCCCGGCACCGCCGCTGCGCACCAGGGATTCCACCTGCAGGGCCGGTTCCCCGTGCAGCAGCGCTGCCAGCTCCGAAGATGCCGCCAGGCGGAAGGCGCCCGGATCGGAGAGGACGACGGCGGCACATCCTGGAGTACCGAGCAGCCGTACCAACGCCACGGGGTGGGCCGGACCCAGGCCGGCGAGCTGCAGCAGGGCGGCCCGAAGCGGGTGCGGGGTTTCGCCGGGCACGGCCGCGGTCACGGGCTGGATCTGGATGCCCAGTTCGCCCCCGCAGGTGAGTCCGGCCGCGAAGGCATCTGCGGAACTGAAGCCAAAGGTCCCGTGGCGCGGGACGGCGTCGTCCATTGCCTCCTGGGCGAGCGCCACCACGGCGCCTTCCACGCAGCCGCCGGACAAGCTGCCCAGCACGTCACCGGAACCGGCGACCAGCATGGACGTTCCCACGGGCCGCGGCACAGACCCGGAGGCCGCCACGATGGTGGCCACGGCGAACTCCCGGGCTGCGAGCCGGGGCACCCAGGGGCCGAGCGAAGGGATCAGGTCAAGCATGGCGTCGCTCCTTCTTCCGCAGCGGTGGTGTCAATTGTCGGTCCTTCCGGGGGCCGGGCCAAGGGCTGGCACGGCCCCCGGAAGGAAAGGGCACTACTTAGCCGCCCAGCAGGGCGTTGATCGGCCCGCGGGCGAAGTACACCAGGAACCCGGCGCTCACCACCCACATCAGCGGATGGATCTTCTTGGCCTTGCCGGATGCCGCCCCGATCACGGCCCAGCTCACAAAGCCCACGCCGATGCCGTTGGCGATCGAGTAGCTCAGCGGCATGGTCACGATGGTGAGGAAAGCCGGCAGGGCCACGGTGAACTTGGTGAACTTGATCTCCCGGATCTGCGCCATCATCATGGCCCCCACCACCACCAGGGCGGCGGCGGCAACCTCGAGCGGCACCACGCCGGTGAGCGGGGTGAGGAACATCGAGCCGAGGAACAGGACGCCGGTGACCACCGACGCCAGGCCGGTGCGGGCACCTTCGCCGATGCCGGCTGCCGAGTCGATGTAGACGGTATTGGAGGAACCGGAGGTGGCCCCGCCCGCCACGGCGCCGAAGCCTTCCACGATGAAGGCGGACTTCAGCCGCGGGAAGGTGCCGTCCTTGTGGGCGACGCCGGCGCTCTTGGCCAGGCCGGTCATCGTGCCCATGGCGTCGAAGAAGTTGGTGAACACGAGCGTGAACACCAGCATGGTGGCTGCGAGTCCGCCGATCCTGGCGAAGGAGCCGAAGAGGTCGAAGTGGCCTACGAGGCCCAGGTCCGGGGCGGACACCAGCTGGCCGGACAGGACCGGGGTGTTCAGGTGCCAGCCGCCGGGGTTGGTGGCGCTGGCGGGGCCCAGTTTCATGACTGCTTCCACGACGGCGGCCAGCACGGTGGTGCCGACGATCCCGATCAGGAGTCCGCCCTGGACCTTGCGCGCCACGAGGATGCCCATGGCAAGGAGGCCGACGACGAACACCAGCGTGGGCACGGAGGTGATGGAGCCGCCGTCGCCCAGCTGGACGGGCGGGCCGCCCGCGGTGGGCCGGACGAAGCCGGAGTCCACGAAGCCGATGAAGGCGATGAACAGGCCGATGCCGACGGTGATGGCGGCCTTCAGTTCCTTGGGGACGGCCCGGAAGATGGCGGTCCGGGCGCCGGTGACGCCGAACAGGACGATCAGGATGCCGTTGATCACCACCAGGCCCATGGCCTCGGGCCAGGTGACTTCCTGGATCACCGAGACGGCAAGGAAGGAGTTGATGCCCAGTCCGGCGGCGAGCCCGAAGGGCAGGTTGGCGATGAGGCCGAAGAGGATGGTCATGACGCCGGCGGTGAGGCCGGTGACGGCGCCCACCTGCGCGGCGGAGAGCCAGCCCCCGGCGACGTCGGTGGGGGCGTTGTCCGCGCTGAACCCGCCCAGGATGAGGGGGTTGAGGATGACGATGTACGCCATGGTGAAGAAGGTGACCAGGCCGCCACGGAATTCGCGGGCAAGGGTTGAGCCGCGCTGCGTGATGTGGAAGAACCGGTCCAGGAGGGAGTCCGGCGCCGGCGGGGTGCTTCCCAGCCGCGTCCGTCCGGTTGCCTTTTGCGTTTCGCGTGCCGCTGCGGGCTCTGCGCTGTTGTTCCCGTTGGGGAGCAGCGCAGCCTGCTTTTCAGCGGAATTGTCCAGGATTGTCATGTCAGCCACCGGGCCCTAGTAGTCAATCCTGGTTTCGAGCGTGTTCCAGGTGGTGAACGGTTCCAGCGGGGCCGGGGCCTGGGGATCGCCCAGCTCCAGCTTGGAAACCGGCATCAGGGAATCCCTGTCCTGGTTGTCGAAGTATTCGTAGAACACTGCGTCGTCGAAGCCGACCGAGGCGGCGTCGTGGCGGTCCGCCGCGTAGACAACGCGGCTGACCCGTGCCCAGAGTGCGGAGGCCAGGCACATGGGGCACGGCTCGCAGCTGGTGTAGAGGGTGGCGCCGCTGAGGTCGAAGGTCCCCAGCTCGCGGCAGGCGGTGCGGATGGCGGTGACTTCAGCGTGGGCGGTGGGATCGTTGTCAGCAGTGACGCGGTTGACGCCGTCGAACGTCTTGCCGTCCGCCGTGACGATCATGGCGCCGAACGGGCCTCCGCTGTTGAGGACGTTGGCCGTTGCCAGCCGGATGGAGCGGGCCAAAAACTGTTCGGCCGTGACGGTGGTACTCATGATGCGACTTCCTTTTGCCGGGAAGCCTGTTGCCGCGCAGGACCAGTAAAACCAGGTGCGAACGGTTACCAGGCTTCAGCATGTGCTGTGAAGGTTAAGTTGCGCCTGGTAGATAGCTTCCCGGGTTCGGGCGCCCGCCTTTGGCAGAATCGAGATTAGCACCGCTTTGTGGGCCGCGCCATAGTTTTCTGGAAATTTAATTTCGCGATGTGAAATCTATGTTTCGCGCTCTTCACCGGCCCGTCCGTCTCCGCGGTCACAAACAGAGGCATTGACGCAGGCCAGGCCGTTTCCCTACTCTGGTCGCACCCGCGCCGCCCGACTGCACGGGAACCTGGATCAGCAGACAGGGCCTCACTGAGCTGGATATAACTGCACCGCACTCCGCTCAGACAAGGACAGCCCATGACCATTTCCTCCCCTGCCCCCATCAGCCGGCTCTGGATCAGGAATCCGTTGGCCGCGTTTACCGCCAACTCCCTCGACGCCTGCGGCGGCGTGGTGGTCAGCGGCGGTGTTATCACAGAGGTCCTTGCCGCCGGCCAACAGCCGTCCGCGCCCTGCACCGAAACGTTCGACGCCGGCAAACACGTACTGCTGCCCGGCCTGGTCAACACGCACCACCACTTCTACCAGACCCTCACCCGCGCCTGGGGCCCGGTGGCCAACGCCCCACTGTTCCCCTGGCTGCAGAACCTCTATCCAGTGTGGGCGCGGCTCACTCCCAAGGACCTGGAACTGGCCGCAACGGCTGCCCTCGCCGAACTGCTGCTGTCCGGCTGCACCACCGCAGCGGACCACCACTACCTCTTCCCGGCAGGGCTCGAGGATGCCATTGACATCGAGGTGGAAGCAGTGCGCCGGCTGGGCATGCGGGCCACACTGACCCGCGGCTCCATGACCCTTGGAACCGACGACGGCGGCCTGCCGCCACAGTCCACGGTGCAGGATCCGGAGGTGGTGCTGGCGGACAGCGAGCGCCTGGTTTCCACGTACCACGAGCGCGGCGACGATGCCGTGATCCAGGTCGCCCTGGCCCCGTGCTCCCCGTTCTCGGTCACGAAGGACATCATGGCCGAAAGCGCTGCCCTCGCTGAACGGCTGGACGTCCGGCTGCACACGCACCTGGCAGAGACCCTTGACGAGGAGGACTTCTGCCGGGAGATGTTCGGGTTGCGCACGGTGGACTACCTGGACAGCGTGGGCTGGCTGACGGACCGCACCTGGCTGGGCCACGGCATCCACTTCAGCGACGCCGAGATCACCCGCCTCGGTGCGGCGGGGACCGGCGTCGCGCATTGCCCCACCTCCAACATGAGGCTTGCCTCCGGAACAGCCCGGGTCCTGGAACTGGAGGATGCCGGGGTACCGGTGGGGCTCGGCGTGGACGGTTCGGCGTCGAACGATGCCTCCAACATGATCCTGGAAGCACGCCAGGCGCTCTACCTGCAGCGGCTGCGCTACGGGGCCGACGTTCCGGTGGAGCGGGCGCTGGGCTGGGCCACCCGCGGCTCGGCTGCCGTGCTGGGCCGGCGGGGACTGGGTCAGCTGGCACCCGGGATGCAGGCCGACCTGGCGCTGTTCACCCTGGATGAGCTGCGCTTCTCCGGCAGCCACGACCCCATCGCCGCCCTCCTCCTCTGCGCCGCCGACAGGGCCGACCGGGTGATGGTCGGCGGGAAGTGGCGGGTGGTGGACGGCCAGATCCCCGGACTGGACATCGCAGGGCTCATCGCAGAGCACTCAGCCGCGGCACGGCGCCTGGTCAACGGCGGCCGGTGAACGGCTGACAGCGGTCCGGGCCGCTGCTACCGTGGCGGCATGACCCCGTCAAAGACGCCGCCCGAGGTTCTCGACATCGATGGAATCGAAGTCCGCATCTCCAGCCCGGACAAGGTGGTATTCCCGGAGCCGGGGCTGACCAAGCTCGACCTGGTGCGCTATTACCTTGCAGTGGCGGAGGGCGCACTGCGGGGCGCGGGCGGCCGGCCCATGGTGCTCAAGCGGTTCCCGAAAGGCATTGACGCCGAGCCGTTCTTCCAAAAACGCGTGCCGGAAAACCACCCGCCCTTTGTTGGTACCGCCACACTGCATTACGCGTCCGGGACCTCGGCCGAGGAAGCCGTGATCCGGGATGCCGCCGGCCTGGCCTGGGTCATCAACCTTGGCTGCCTGGACCTGAACCCGCATCCCGTGCGGGCAGAGGACCTGGAACACCCGGACGAACTGCGGGTGGACCTTGACCCCATGCCGGGCGTGGACTGGTCGCAGATCGTGGATACGGCGTACGTGGCCCAGGAGGTGCTCGATGACGTGGGCCTGGTGGGATGGCCCAAGACCAGCGGGTCGCGCGGACTTCACATCCTGGTCCGCATTGCCCCGGAGTGGTCCTACTCCGATGTCCGGCTGGCTGCCGAAACCCTGGCACGGGAAGTGGAAAACCGGGCTCCCGGCCTTGCGACGGCACGGTGGTGGAAGGAGGAGCGCGGCGAGAGCGTCTTCGTGGACTTCAACCAGAATGCCAAGGACCGTACGGTCGCGTCCGCCTACTCAGTCAGGCCATTGCCGGATGCCCGCGTTTCAGCGCCGCTCACGTGGGAGGAGATGCGCACGGCCCGGCCTGGACAGTTCACTGTTCCCACGATGCTGAAGCGGTTTGCAGAAACCGGCGATCCGCACGCAGGCATTGACGGGGCGGCCGGATCGTTGGATGGATTGCTGGCCCTGGCGAAGGAACTGGGTCCGGCGGAGAAGGCTCCGCGCAGCGGCAACGGGTCCGGCCGCCGCCAGTCGCTGATGCCGCTCATCGAAGTGGCCCGGACCAGGACCAAGCCGGAAGCGCTGGCTGCGCTCGACGAATGGAAGTCCCGGCACGCCGCCGTCGTGAATTCCCTGCAGCCTGCCGACATCCTGGTCGACGGGATGCGCGGGTCCAGCTCGCTCTGGTACCGGGTACGGGTCAACCTGCAGCACGTCCCCGACGGCGAGCGGCCGCCGCAGGAGGAGCTCATCGCCGACTACGACCCCTGGGCCGGCAGGCAGTGGCCGGGGCGGCCCAGGGCCTGAGGAACGAGCACGCGGAGACGGAGACTGGGTACTGGCAGCCGGAGGGCAGGTTCCGGGCTACTGCCAGGCCCGCACCCAGTCCACCTTGATGGCTCCGGTTTTGCCCAGGACCAGTTTGTCTGGGTTGATGCCGACATTCAGGAGGAGGTAGTGCGGGGCATTGCCGTCGCTGGTGGGGTAGGAAAACTCAAGCTTCCCGTCGAAGTAGACGTCGTTGACGCCGGCCTTCCGGTGCACCCCGTAGGTGTGGTAGCCGCCCGCCCAGCATCCAATGAACCATTTTGCGGGATCCCTGTCCGCAGAGTGATAGACCGTGGTCATGGTCCCGGCGAGGGGTTCTGCAATGTCGATCTCGCCGGTTGCGGGGAACTTTTGGCCGGTGGTCCACCAGGCCGGCCAGTTGTAGATACCGCCCGAGCAGGTTCCCGGGAAGTAGATCCGGGCCTCAACGTAGCCGGTGGTGTACTGGAACCCCACATGGCCCGGAACGCCGTCCTTGGGATTGGTGGACAGCAGCGCCCCCGATTCTGCGTCGGACAGCTGCAGGACCGCGTTTCCGTTCTCCACTTTGACATTGCTGGAACAGGTCTTGACCCCGTTCTTTGTCGATCCGGGATGGCAGTCACGGAACCAGTAGGGAGTCCAAAGACTGGTGTTGAGGGTGTCGAATTCCTCATCGAGCACCAGCTTCCACGCTCCCGGAGGGCCGAGCGGACCGCCCTCCTTGCTGGCCACAACGGGGGTGCCCTTGACCAGGGCTTCACTTACCGGGCCATCGGCGGGGGCTTCCTGGGCTTTGGCCGGTTCTTCCGCGCTGGGCTGCTCCGCTGCCGGCGGCTGGGCAGCTGATGCGTCAGTCCCGCCCGGAGCGGCCGGCTGTTCCGCACCAGTGCCACCGGTGGAATCTGAAAGCGCGGGCCCGGGGTCGGTACCGGCCACCGACGCCTCCTGTCCGGGCGGTGAGGCATCAGGCTGCCCCGCCTGCAGCATGGCACTGCCCGAGAGCCCTGCAACGACCAGCACACAGCACAGGACCTGCAGTAGGCGGGCTGTGGCTTGTGGCATCGCTGTCCTTCCCTCGCACGTAATGGCGATGGCCAGACCAAGGACGAAGCCTCCAAGCCCACGGTCGGCTGTCTATCGTGCAAGGCTAGAAGAATTTCCCACGCCAGTCCCGAGTAGCCGCTACTCAGCTTTAGGGACGGCTTTTACGCGCTTTCGCTGCCGGGGTACGCAGCGACTGGATCCACCGGGACAGGCGCCCGGTGGAGTGGAGGCGCTCCTCCGGCACGTACAGATCAGGGTCGACTCCTCCGCCGAGGGGGAGGTAGAACTCCTGCGCACCGGGCCCTGCGGACGGTGCTGCCGGAACAGGATGGTTGTCTTGCTGGTACATCGGAACCTCCTTTTTCATATTATGGAAAGCAATTTCTGCTATGTGAAAAGAATAGGCGGGCATTGGGGGGCGGTCAAGAGGTCAGCCCTACACTCCCGGCGCCCGGACGGTCACAAACGGAATTTTCAGTCTGTGATGTACACCACCGGATTGCAGGGGTACGCTGGTATGCAACTCGTGGCGCAGGTCACGTAACCTGGGAGCAGCAGGCAGGGTCGTAATGAGCTGGCATCAACGGATGCCGGCTCTTTTTTTGTTGGGTCGGCTCCATCGGAAACGCGCATGAAACGCGCGCTTAATTTCAGTGATGGAACCTAGGTTCCACTTACCGGAAGTTGGGAAAAGACCATGAGCAGCAAGATTATCCTCGGCGAAAACCAGTACGGCAAGGCAGAAGTGCGGGTCGTCAAGATCACCCGCGACACGAACCGCCACGAGATTGAGGACCTGAATGTCACCTCGCAGCTGCGCGGCGACTTTGCAGCGGCCCACCTGGAGGGCGACAACGCCCACGTGGTGGCCACCGACACCCAGAAGAACACCATCTACGCCTTTGCCCGGGAAGGCATCGGCTCGCCGGAAGAGTTCCTCCTGCGCCTCGGGGAGCACTTCACCTCCAGCTTCGACTGGGTCACCGGCGGACGCTGGGAAGCCGAGTCCTACGCCTGGGACCGGATCCAGGCCCACGGCAGCGAACACGACCACTCGTTCGTCCGCAACGGCCAGGAAGTCCGGACCGCGGTCCTGGTCCGGGACGGCGCCACCAGCCACCTCATCTCCGGACTGAAGGACCTGACCGTCCTCAAGTCCACCCAGTCCGGCTTTGTCGGCTACCCCCGGGACCGCTACACCACCCTCCCCGAGACCACCGACCGCATCCTGGCAACGGACGTTTCAGCCCGTTGGCGCTTCAAGACCGGCACCGATTTCAGCGCGCTGGACTTCAACAAGAGCTACGACGACGTCAAGGGTCTCCTGCTCGAAGGCTTCACGGAGAAGTACTCCCACGCCCTGCAGCAGACATTGTTCGACATGGGGACCAAGGTGCTTGAGGCGCACAGCGAAATCGACGAGATCAAGTTCTCCATGCCCAACAAGCACCACTTCCTGGTTGACCTCTCGCCGTTCGGCCTGGACAACCCCAACGAGGTCTTCTTCGCGGCCGACCGTCCGTACGGCCTGATCGAGGCCACCGTCCAGCGCGACGATGCCGCGGCAGCCCCGGCGGCCTGGTCCGGCATCGCCGGCTTCTGCTAAAGCACTCCACCAGGTGGTTGAGCCTGCCGGGTTTGGCGACCCGCAGGCTCAACCGCCAAACCCTGAAGCACCTCCCACAGCCTTACCTGTTAGCCAGACACCAGTTAGCCAGACGATGACGTCTGCCATGAACCAAGAAAGTCTGCCATGAACATCAAGAAGAAACTGGCCCCCGCGGCCGCCCAGCGAGGCGCCCGGCCGGCCCGTCCGGAAGACCAGCGGCTCCCGATCGGCAGCATGTTTGCCTACGGCTTCCAGCACGTCCTCACCATGTATGGCGGCATCATCGCCCCGCCCCTGATCATCGGCGCCGCCGCGGGAATGAATTCCCAGGACATCGGCCTGCTCATTGCTGCCTGCCTTTTCGTTGGCGGCCTGGCCACCATCCTGCAGACCGTCGGCGTCCCCTTCTTCGGTTCCCAGCTGCCCCTGGTGCAGGGTGTGTCCTTCGCAGGGGTTTCCACCATGGTGGCCATCGTCCACGGCGGAGGCGGAATCCAGGCTGTCTTCGGCTCTGTCATCGCAGCGTCCCTGATCGGGCTGCTGATCACGCCGCTGTTCTCGAAGATCATCCGGTTCTTCCCACCGGTCGTCACCGGCACAGTGATTACCACCATCGGCCTGACGCTGATGCCGGTCGCAGCCAACTGGGCCATGGGCGGAAACAACAAGGCACCCAACTACGGCAGCGTGGCAAACATCGGCCTGGCCGCAGCCACCATGGGCATCGTCCTGCTCCTGAGCAAGGTGGGCAGCGCCGCCATTTCGCGGTTGTCGATCCTGCTGGCCATGGTGCTTGGCACGCTGATCGCCGTCGTTTTCGGCATGGCCGATTTTTCCAAGGTGGGCCAGGGCGAAATCGTCGCCTTCCCCACCCCCTTCGCCTTCGGCCCGCCCACGTTTGAGGTCGCCGCCATCATCTCCATGCTGATCGTCATCCTGGTCACCCTCACGGAGACCTCCGCGGACATCATTGCAGTGGGAGAGATCGTGGGCACCAAGGTGGACTCCAAGCGGATCGGCAACGGCCTGCGCGCGGACATGCTCTCCAGCGCCGTCTCCCCGCTCTTCAACTCCTTCACCCAGAGCGCCTTCGCCCAAAACGTCGGCCTGGTGGCCATCACCGGCGTCAAGAGCCGCTTCGTGGTCAGCGCCGGCGGCGTGATCCTGGTGGTCCTCGGCCTGCTTCCCGTCCTGGGCCGTGTGGTCGCAGCGGTGCCCACCCCCGTCCTGGGCGGCGCCGGCGTCGTTCTCTTCGGGACGGTCGCGGCCAGCGGCATCCGGACCCTGTCCAAGGTGGACTACAAGAACAACATGAACCTGATCGTGGTGGCGGCCTCCATCGGCTTCGGGATGATCCCCATCGCCGCCCCGACCTTCTACGACCAGTTCCCCACGTGGTTCGGCACCATCTTCCACTCCGGCATCAGCTCCGCCGCCGTGATGGCCATCCTGCTGAACCTGCTGTTCAACCACCTCCGGGCCGGCAATTCGGACAACCAGTCCGTGTTCGTGGCCGGCACCGAGCGCCTGGTGCGCGCCGAAGACCTCCACTGCCTGGCAGAAGGTGACCGGTTCGAGAACGGCAAGCTGATCGACTGCGACGGCAAGGAAGTCCCCGTCCAGTCAGCCGAAAAGGCACCAGAACATTAGCAAGGACACCGCGAACGACGGCGGCCCGCACCTTCCAGCGAAGGTGCGGGCCGCCGTCGTCCGCTGTTGTGACGCGTCAGGTGCGGTTGAGCTCGCGGGAGATTGCCTCGGCCGCTTCCCGGAGGATCGGCACGGCCTTGTCGGCGAAGTTTTCATCCACCCGGGACACCGGGCCGGAGACCGAGATCGCGGTGGGTGTGGGGGCGTTGGGCACTGCCATGGCGAAGCAGCGGACGCCGAGCTCCTGCTCCTCCTCGTCGATCGAGTAGCCCCGCTCGCGGATGAGCTTGAGGTCGGCCAGGAGTTCCTCCACGTCGCCGATGCTCTTGGGGGTGGGCGTGGGCATCCCGGCGCGGGCAACGATGCCCCGGACGGTGTCGTCGTCGAGCTGGGCCAGGATGGCCTTCCCGACGCCGGTGGCGTGGGTGTGGGCGCGCCGGCCAACTTCGGTGAACATGCGCATGGAGTGCAGCGAAGGCACCTGCGCCACGTAGATCACCATGTCGGAATCCAGCACCGCCATGTTGGAGGTCTCCCCCAACCGGTCCACCAGGATCTTCAGCTGGGGCTGCGCCAGCGCACCGAGCTGCTTGTTGGCCCCCTCACCCAAACGGATGAGCCGGGGGCCCAGCGCGTAGCGCCGGTTGGGCAGCTGGCGGATGTAGCCCAGCGACACCAGGGTGCGGAGCAGGCGGTGGATGGTGGGCAGCGGCAGGTCGGTTGAGGACGAGAGCTCGCTGAGGGTGACGTCGCCCCCGGCATCAGTGATGAGCTCCAGCAGTTCGAAGACGCGCTCCACCGACTGCACCCCACCGGACGCTTTTTCTGCCATTCCGTTGTCTCCTGTGGCTCGGAATCCGACAACTCTTATCCGCATCGTGAAAAGAGTTGCTTAGAACACCCAAGATACAGCACGGCCGTCCCCACGGCGATGCGGGCGTACAGTCGCATTCGGAGGGGTTGTGTTTCCATAAAGTAGATAATAATATCCATAATACGAAAACATTCGGATCAGAGCAGAAGCCGGACCCGGCCCAATCAGGAGGACATTCAATGGCGAACCCCAGCCCCGGAAATTCGATCACCCTGCGCGTGGAAGCACCGTCAAGCTTCAGCGCCACCAGCGAGCTCGCCGCAGCCGTCGGAGCTGCCGGCGCCGCGATCACCGCCCTTGACGTCACCGAGTCCCACCACGAGACCCTGGTGGTTGACGTCACCTGCAATACCACCGATGACGCGCACGCCGCCCGCGTCAAGGACGCCCTCAACGCGCTCGACGGCGTCACGGTCCAGCACGTCTCGGACCGCACCTTCCTGATGCACCTGGGCGGCAAGCTCGAGGTGGTCCCCAAGGTCCCCCTGCGCAACCGTGACGATCTTTCCCGGGCCTACACCCCCGGCGTCGCCCGCGTCTGCCTGGCCATCGCCGAGGACCCCGCCGCCGCGCGGAACCTGACCGTCAAGCGCAACACGGTGGCCGTGGTCACCGACGGATCGGCGGTGCTGGGCCTGGGCAACATCGGCCCCGCCGCGGCCCTTCCGGTCATGGAGGGCAAAGCCGCCCTGTTCAAGCAGTTCGCCAACGTCGACGCCTGGCCCGTCTGCCTGGACACCCAGGACACGGAGGAAATCATCCGCACCGTCAAGCTCCTGGCACCGGTCTTCGGCGGCGTAAACCTGGAGGACATCGCCGCGCCCCGCTGCTTCGAGATCGAGGCCCGCCTGCGCGAGGAACTGGACATCCCGGTGTTCCACGACGACCAGCACGGCACGGCAATCGTGACCCTCGCCGCCCTGGTCAACGCCCTGCGCGTGGTGGACAAGAAGATCGCGGACGTCAAGATCGTGGTGTCCGGGGTGGGTGCCGCCGGCTCTGCCATCATCCAGCTGCTGAAGGCCCAGGGTGCCCGGCACATCGTGGCCGCGGGCCGCTCCGGTGCCATCCACAAGGGTGAGGCGTACAACGATCCGCACCGCACCTGGATTGCGGAAAACACCAACCAGGAAGGCTTCTCCGGCAGCCTGCACGAGGCCCTGGTGGGCGCTGATGTCTTCATCGGCGTCTCCGCCCCGAACATCCTGGAAGAAGAGCACATCGCGTCCATGGCGAACGACGCCATTGTGTTCGCCATGGCCAACCCCACTCCGGAGGTGGATCCGGCCATCGCCTCCCGGCACGCCGCCGTGGTGGCCACGGGCCGGAGCGACTTCCCCAACCAGATCAACAACGTCCTGGCCTTCCCCGGCCTGTTCCGCGGGCTCCTTGACGTGGGGGCGAGCGACATCACCCCGGACATGCTGGTGGCCGCTGCCGAGGCAATCGCCAACCGGGTGAATGATAATGAGCTCAATGCGAGCTACATCATCCCCAGCATCTTCGATCCGCACGTGACCGCCGACGTCGCGGCAGCAGTGGCCGCCGCGGCACACGCCTCAAATGTGGCAACGGCTGCCGAACCGGCCGATTCCGCCGCGGAGCCTGCACTGGCCTCCGCCTGACCGCCCGACTTCCAGCCAAAGGAAAGGACCAGAAATGGCCATCACCGTCACCGATCCCCGTCCGATCAACCGCGCAGAGGAGATCCTCACGCCCAAGGCGCTGGCCTTCGTTGAGGAGCTCCACAACCGGTTCGCCGGCACCCGCAACGAGCTCCTGGCAGCCCGCGCCGTCAAGCGGCAGCGCGTGGCGGAAACGGGCAAGCTGGACTTCCTGCCGGAGACCCAGGACGTGCGCGACGGCGACTGGAAGGTTGCGCCCGCACCGGCAGCTTTGCAGGACCGCCGGGTGGAGATGACCGGACCCGCCTCGCCGGCGAAGATGGCCATCAATGCCCTGAACTCCGGCGCCAAGGTGTGGCTGGCGGACCTCGAGGACGCCAGCACGCCCACCTGGGCCAACGTCATCGACGCCATCCTGAACCTCCGCGACGCCGCCCAGGGCACGCTCAGCTACACCTCGGAGGAAGGCAAGGAATACCGGCTCCGCACCGACGCGCCGCTCGCCGTCGTGGTGGCCCGCCCGCGCGGCTGGCACATGCAGGAGAAGCACCTCCTGGTCAACGGCGAACCCGCCGTGGGCGCATTGGTGGACTTCGGCCTGCACTTCTTCCACATCGCCAAACAACTGGTCCTCAACGGGCAGGGCCCGTACTACTACCTGCCGAAGATGGAAAGCCACCTCGAAGCGCGGCTGTGGAACGACGTGTTCGTTTTCGCCCAGGACTTCCTCGGACTGCACCAGGGCACCATCCGCGCCACGGTGCTGATCGAGACCATCCCGGCGGCGTTCGAGATGGACGAGATCCTCTATGAACTGCGGGACCACGCCTCCGGCCTCAATGCCGGGCGCTGGGACTACCTGTTCAGCATCATCAAGTACTTCCGGGACGCCGGCGAGGAATTCGTCCTGCCGGACCGCGCGTCCGTGGCGATGACCGCCCCGTTCATGCGCGCCTATACCGAACTCCTGGTCAAGACCTGCCACCGGCGCGGCGCCTTCGCCATGGGCGGCATGGCCGCGGTCATCCCCAACCGGCGCCACCCCGAAGTCACCGAGGCCGCCTTCGAGAAGGTCCGCGCGGACAAGACCCGCGAGGCCAACGACGGGTTTGACGGCTCCTGGGTTGCCCACCCGGACCTGGTGCCCACCTGCCGCGAAGTCTTCGACTCCGTGCTCGGCGACAAGCCCAACCAGGTGGACAAGCAGCGGCCCGAGGTGTCGGTCACCGCGGAGCAGCTGCTGGACGTGCAGTCCGCCGGCGGCCAGGTCACCGAGGCCGGCCTGCGCCTGAACCTCTACGTGGCCGTTGCCTACACGGCCGTGTGGCTGTCCGGGAACGGCGCCGTGGCCATCCACAACCTCATGGAGGACGCCGCCACGGCCGAGATTTCCCGCTCGCAGGTGTGGCAGCAAATCCGCAACAAGTCCATCCTCGCGGACACCGGCAACACGGTCACCAGGGAGCTGGTGGAAAAGATCCTGGCGGAGGAAACCGAGCGGCTGCGCACCGAATTCGGGGACGAGGCGTTCCGCCGCTACTACCAGCCGGCCAGCGAACTGATCGCAGACATCTGCCTGTCGGATGATTACACCGACTTCCTCACCACGCCCGCCTACGAGCTGGTGGGCTGAGATGGCAGCACCCAAGTCCTCGCTCTCCGCGGGGGACCTCGCGCACATCGACGGGCAGCTTGCTGCCACGGACCGGCTGCTGGAACAGAACTACCCGGGCGACGATGGCTCCCGCCAGCCCGTGCACACGGTGTACGTCCCCGCGGACCGTTTCACGGCGTCGTTCGCGGCCGACTGGGGCGCCCAGGCAACGGCGACGGCGGAAGCACACGGCGGGTTCGGAAAACTCTGCGAACTGCTGGGCCAGGACGCCGCGCTGGCACAGGCTGTAGCCCCGCGGGTCGAAGCGAAGCTTTCCAGCGAGCCGATCGAGGACCTGCGCCTGGACTTCGAGGACGGGTTCGGGGACCGGGGCGACGACGCCGAGGACGCCGCAGCGGTTGCGGCAGCGTCCGCGGTGGCCCGGGCCGTGGCGGCGGGGTCCGCTCCCCCGTTCATCGGCATCCGCTTCAAGTGCTTCGAGGCTCCCACCCGGGCCCGTGGCCTGCGGACGCTCGACCTGTTCGTATCCGGCCTGGCCGCAGCCGGCGAACTGCCGGACGGCCTGGTCCTCACCCTGCCCAAGGTCACCACTGTGGCCCAAGTGCAGGCCATGGACTATGCGGTCTCCCGGCTCGAGGAGATCCACGGACTGCCCGCCGGCCGACTCCGGTTCGAGGTGCAGGTGGAAACGCCGCAGCTGATCCTGGGCCCGGACGGCACGTCACCGGTGGCGCAGCTCCCGCACGCCGTCCCCGGCAGGATCAGCGGCCTGCACTACGGCACCTACGACTACTCGGCGTCGCTGCAGATCTCCGCCGAATACCAGTCCATGGAGCACCCGGTTGCCGACTTCGCCAAGGAAGTCATGCAGCTCGCCGTGGCAGGCACCGGCATCCGGCTCTCCGACGGGTCCACCAACATCATCCCGGTGGGCGACAACGTGGAGAACGCCTGGCAGCTGCACGGACGCCTGGTCCGAAGGTCGCTGGAACGCGGCTATTACCAGGGCTGGGACCTGCACCCGGCCCAGCTGCCCAGCCGGTTCGCCGCCACCTATGCCTTCTACCGCGAGGGCCTGCCGGCCGCCGCCGCCCGCCTGCGCAACTACGTGGAGCGGACCGAAGGCGGCGTGATGGACGAGCCCGCCACCGCCCGCGCCCTGGCCGCCTTCGTCCTTCGCGGCGTCCAGTGCGGCGCAGTGGGTGCGGAGGAAGTCCAGGCGCTTGCCGGCGTCCGACTTCCGCAGCTCACGGCGCTGGCCCATCCGCGGCTTGCCACTACTTCCAACTCCTAAGCAAAGGATTCCTTTCATGGGCAAGTACTACTCCCCCAGCGGCGGACTCCCGCCGCAGACCCACCTCACCACCGAACGGGCCATCGTCACCGAGGCCTACACGGTGATCCCCAAGGGCGTCATGACGGACATCGTCACGTCCAACCTGCCGGGTTTTTCGAACACCCGGTCGTGGATCATCGCCCGTCCCATCTCGGGTTTCGCCACCACCTTCTCCCAGCTGATCGTCGAGATCGGCCCGGGTGGCGGGGCCCCGAAGGCCGAATTCGAGGCCGGGGTGGAGGGCGTCCTTTTCGTGACGCGGGGCAAGGTCAACCTCACCCTGGACGGCGAACTGCACCCGCTGGAGGAGGGCGGCTACGCCTACCTGGCTGCAGGTTCGGAATGGGGCCTGGAAAACGTCTCTGACGATGTCGTGTCCTTCCACTGGATCCGCAAGGCCTACGAGCGCCTGGAGGGGTACGAGGCCAAGTCCTTCGTCACCAACGAAAAGGACGTGGAGCCCACGTCCATGCCGGACACCAATGACGTCTGGAAGACCACGCGGTTCACGGACTCGAACGACCTCGCCCATGACATGCAGGTGAACATCGTGACGTTCAAGCCCGGCGGGGTCATCCCGTTCCCCGAAACGCATGTGATGGAACACGGCCTGTACGTGCTGGAAGGCAAGGCCATGTACCTGCTGAACAACGACTGGGTGGAGGTGGAGGCGGGCGACTTCATGTGGCTGCGCGCCTTCTGCCCGCAGGCCTGCTATGCCGGTGGCCCCGGTGAATTCCGCTACCTGCTCTACAAGGACATGAACCGCCAGGTGAAGCTCACCTAAGCGCCCCTGACCCATCCGGGCAGACAGCAGAGGCCGTTATGGAATGTACATAACGGCCTCTGCTGTTGATGCTGTTGGTCAGGCGCCGGGGTTCAGGACCACCTTGATGCAGCCGTCTTCCTTCTTCTGGAACTTCTCGTACAGGGCAGGCGCCCCGTCCAGGCCCGAACGGTGGGTGACCAGGTCCATGACACCCAGCGGATCGCCGTCGTCCTCCACGAGCGGGAGGATGTCATCGGTCCAGCGACGCACGTTGCACTGGCCCATGCGCACCTGGAGCTGCTTGTCGAACATGGTGAGCATCGGCATGGGGCTGGCCTGTCCGCCGTACACGCCGCTCAGGGACAGCGTGCCGCCGCGGCGTACCGCGTCGATGGAGGCGTGCAGGGCCGCGAGTCGGTCCACGCCGCCGGTCTCCATCGCCTTCTGGGCCAGCTTGTCGGGCAGGAAGCCCAGCGCCTGGTGGGCAAATCCTGCCACCGGGGATCCATGGGCTTCCATGCCGACGGCGTCAACCACCGCGTCCGGGCCGCGCCCGGCGGTCATGTCCCGGAGTTCGTCTCCAATGGTCTTGCTGTAATCGAGCGTTTCCACGCCGTGCCGTGCCGCCATTTCCCGACGTTCAGCGACGGGGTCGATGCCAATAACCCGGAAACCGCGGTGCACCCCGATGCGGCTGGCGAACTGGCCAACCGGCCCCAGGCCGAACACTGCGAGCGTGCCGCCCGCCGGGACGTCCGCGTATTCCACGGCCTGCCAGGCGGTGGGGAGGATGTCGGAAAGGAACAGGTAGCGTTCGTCCGGAAGCTCGCTGCCCACCTTCACCGGCCCGTAATCGGCGTGCGGCACGCGCAGGTACTCGGCCTGGCCGCCGGGGACTGACCCGTACAGCTCGGAGTAGCCGAAGAGGGCGGCGCCGGATCCCTTTTCCTTGACCTGGGTGGTCTCACACTGGGACTGCAGGCCCTGCTTGCACATGTAACAGGAGCCGCAGGAAATATTGAACGGAACCACCACGCGGTCGCCCTTGCGGAGATTCGAAACGCCACTGCCTACTTCCTCCACGATGCCCATCGGCTCGTGGCCAATGACGTCGCCCTTGTGCATGTAGGGGCCCAGGACCTCGTAGAGGTGCAGGTCGGAGCCGCAGATCGCGGTGGAGGTGATCCGGACGATCGCGTCCGTGGGTTCCTGGATGACGGGATCGGGCACTTCTTCAACGCTTACCGACCGCTTTCCTTGCCACGTCAGTGCTTTCACAGTCTCCCTTTCGTCTACTGTGCCCCTGGAGTTCTCCCGGGGCGGGGCAGGGCACCCGCGGGCACCCTTTCTTCGACGCTATCTGTTTTGGGCGAAAAAAGTAAGCATGCTGATTAAAAGCTTGTGGCCGCCGTCGGCTGCTCATAGCGTAGGAAGGGACCAAGGGAAGACCACGTGAAAGAGGAACGCCATGTCGTTGTACCAGCCGGAACCGGTCGAGATCTCCACCCGAATGCGTCCGGGTGAATGGACGGAAGAAAGCCTGGCGGAACTGGTCAGCACCTACCGCACGCGCGTCCGGGAAATGGGGGCGCCGGCCACAGAGGTGGCCACCGACATCGAGCGGAACGACGACGGCTCGGTGAAGGTGGTGGTGTCGTGGACAAAGCCCGCCATCGCCGGCGACGAGGATTCCGTGCCGGGCGGGCAGCCACTGTAGGCCGGTCAGCCTTCCTAGCGGTGCGGCTGCAGCGCAAGCAGCCGGCCGATGGCGCTTGAGCCCAGGTTCTGCAGCAACTGACGCGGCCCGTCGAAGACCTCAACGGCACCCGCTTCGCGGAGTTGTGCCGCCTGGATTCCACCGCAGGTAAGTCCGATGGCAGGAATGCCCAGCGCGCCCGCCGCCTTCATGTCCCATACAGCGTCGCCCACGTAAACGGCATTGGCAGCCTCGACACCCACGGCCTCCAGGGCGGCTTCCAGGATGTCCGGTGCAGGCTTGCTCTCCTCCGCGTCGTTGGCGCTGGTGGCGGCATCAATGAAGGAGTCGGCGTCCAGCACGGAGCGCATGACCTGCAGGTCCCTTTCCCGCGCCGAGGACGCCAGGGCCACGGCCAGGCCTCCGGCATGGCACTGGCCCAGCAGGTCCTTGGCGCCATCAAGGGTGCGGAGCGAGGGCCAGTGCGAGGCATACAGCGCGCCATGGCTGGCCATGATGTCCTCATCCTCATCCCGGTTCCGGCCATCCGGAAGGAGGGTGTCCACCAGCCGGGCGCCGCCCATGCCCACGAGCTGGTGGATGGCTGCCATGGGGACGTCGTGGCCATACTGGCGGAAGGCATTCCACCAGGCGATGGTATGTATGTACGACGTGTCGATCAGCGTACCGTCGACGTCAAACAGGACCCCCCGGCGGGGGCCGCCAGGGGGTGTGGTGGATTCGGCCATCAGCCCACCGCTGCCCGTCGGGCGCCGGGGGCCTTTTTCAGCTTGGCCGCTTCCTCCTTGGGAGAACTGACCGGCCGGACGCGTTCCCGGATGACGGATCCGGCGCCGTCCAGGCTCTTGTCCCGGATCAGGCCCGTGCCGGCAATTTCCCGGGCCATCGCAACGCCCGCCACAGCGGCCCGCTTGGTGGGGAAGGTAACCGAGATGGCCATCAGGTTCCCGCTTCCGTCCATCATCCTGATCCGGTAACCGCCGTCAGGGGCATCCACGAGTTCGAAAAATCCGGCCATAACTATCACTCCTCCGTCAATCACGGCACTGTGCTTGGGAGCACTCCATGAGGTGTTAGTAAGTATACTTATCTATCCTGCGAAGGAGAAGTTCCAGCCCCGTCCGCGCCGCCTCAGCGCGTATCCGCCTGTGCAGACGGAAGGGGGGTGTCACTGCGCCGAACCGTATCCTGATGAAGCTCCAGGGCGCTAGTCACAAGGGCGAAGTGGCTGAATGCCTGCGGTGTGTTACCCAGTTGGCGCCCGGCTTTCACCGCCCACTCCTCGCTCAGGAGCCCCACGTCGTTGCGCAGTTCCAGCAGGCGTTCGAAGAGCTCGCGCGATTCCTCGTGGCGCCCCGCCCCCAGGAGCGCCTCCACCATCCAGAATGAGCACGCCAGGAAGACGCCCTCGTCGCCCGGCAGGCCGTCGTCGCTCTCTTCCGGCTTGTACCGCAGCACGAAACCGTCCTGGGTCAGCTCCCGCTGAATGGCGTCGATGGTTCCTATGACCTTGGGGTCGTCGTTCGGCAGGAAACCCACCCTCGGAATCAGCAGCAGGCTGGCATCGAGCTCCGGCCGGCCGTAGGACTGCACAAACGTATTGCGCCGGGCATCGAACCCGTTGGCCATGATGTCCCCGCGGATCTGCTCCCGCAGCGCCTCCCAGCGCTCCACCGGACCCGGCAGCCCGGACTCCCGCACGCCCTTCACCATCCGGTCCGCGGCCACCCACGCCATGACCTTGGAGTGGGTGAAGTGCCGGCGCGGCCCCCGCATCTCCCAGAGCCCGTTGTCCGGCTGGTCCCAGATGGTTTCCAGGTGCTCCATCAGGGCGATCTGCACGTCCCAGGCCTCATCCGTGTGCTTCAGCAGCGAGTTCCGGGTCAGCGCGAGGCAGTCAAGGACCTCGCCCCACACATCCAGCTGGAACTGTTCCGCAGCCGCGTTTCCGATCCGCACAGGTGACGAGTTTTCGTAGCCCTTCAGCCAGGGCAGCTCCATCTCGGGCAGCCGCCGCTCGCCATGGATTCCGTACATGATCTGCAGGTCGGCGGGGTCGCCGGCCACGGCCCGGAGCAGCCAGTCCCGCCAGGCGGCCGCCTCGGCGGTGTATCCGGCGGCCAGCAGGGCCTGCAGGGTCATGGCGGCATCCCGCAGCCAGCAGTAGCGGTAGTCCCAGTTCCGCTGGCCGCCCGGCTGCTCCGGAAGGGATGTGGTGACGGCGGCGACGATGCCCCCGGTGGGGGCATAGGTGAGCGCCTTGAGCGTCACCAGGGATCGGACCACCGCGTCCTGGTATTTTCCCTTGACGGTGCACTGCGAGGACCAGCCCCGCCAGAATGCGTAGGTGCTGTCAAGGACGTCCTCGGCATCAACACTGACCGGCCGGCCCACATGGCTTGGTGCCCAGGTGAGCACGAACGGCACCTTCTCGCCGGCGCTCACGGTGAAGTCGCTGATGGTGTGCATGTTCTCGCCGTGCAGGGGCGCAGGGGTGACCAGGTAGACGGCGTCCGGGCCGGCAATGGCGTGCAGCCCGCGCTTGTCCTTGCGGACCCATGGCACGATGTGGCCGTAGTCGAACCTCAGGACCAGCTCCCCGTGCATCTTGACTGTGCCGCTGATGCCCTCCACGATGCGGACAATGTCAGCAACGGAATCTCTGGGCGGCATGAAGTCCGTGACCCGCACCGTTCCGTCCGGCGTCTCCCACTCCGTATCCAGCACCAGGCTGCCGTCGCGGTAGCTCCGCCGGGTGCACGGTCCGCCGCCCTCCGGCGCCAGCAGCCAGCGACCCGAGTCAGGGGTGTCCAGCAGGGCGTTGAAGCACGCCGGGGAATCGAACCGCGGGAGGCAGAGCCAGTCAATGGAGCCTTCCTTGCTGACCAGCGCCCCTGTTTGAAGGTCGCCAACTACCGCATAGTCTTCGATTCGCGCCATGACATTACCCTGCCACACGGGGCTCCGAAGGGAAGGGGAGTGTGCAGGTGTAGCCTGAGGCAAATGGCTATCCACATCGGCACCTCCGGCTGGAGCTACGACCACTGGGAGAACGTCCTGTACCCGCCCGGGCTGCCCGTCCGGGACAGGCTCCAGTGCTACGTCGCCAGGTTCAGCACGGTTGAACTGAACGCCAGTTTCTACCGGTGGCCCAGGGACACCACCTTCGCAGGCTGGAACAGGCGCCTCCCGCCCGGATTCAGCATGTCCGTCAAGGCACCCCGCGGGCTGACCCACGCACGCAAGCTCTATTCACCGGAGGTGTGGATTGAGCGCATCACCAGGTGCTGGCATGAGCTGGGGGACAAACGGGCCGTGCTCCTGGTCCAGCTGCCGCCGCAGCTGGAGCGCGACGACGCCCGGCTGGATTATTTCCTGGCCGCGCTCCCCTCCTGGATCAGGGTGGCCGTGGAGTTCAGGCACCCCAGCTGGGATTGCCCCGAAGTGTTCGCCCTGCTGGAGCGGCACCAGGCGGCCTACTGCATCATGAGCGGCGCCAACCTCCCCTGCATCCTGCGCACCACCGCGCCGTTCGCCTACGTCCGGCTTCACGGGCCGGATCACGAGCACCTGTACGGCGGCTCCTACTCGGACGCCGACATGCACTGGTGGGCAGACCGGATCCGCGAGTGGGACGGCGCGGGCATCGACGTGTACGCCTACTTCAACAACGACGGCGGCGGGAACGCTGTGCGGAACGCCGAGACCCTGCGGGCTTTCCTGGGCGTCAGCTGATGCCTGCTGCCGCCCTGTGGCAGAGTTAGGGCATGGACACGGCTCCGCAGAACCCAGCCCCGGACACGGCACACACACCGCGGCAGAACAAAAAAGGCCAGTACGCACTGTCGGGAAGCCAGTTCTTCCGGCTGGCGCACAGGCTCTCTGATGCGGTCAACGATGTCCGGATCACCCTCGCCAAACGGTGGGACTTCGTGCCCCAAACCATCGCCTACCAGGGCTACGGTTCCACCACCCGGGTACGGGTGCTGGGGCGGGTGCTGCTGACCCAGAAGCCGTTGCCGGGGAGCAAAGCCGAGCACGAAGCGAAAAACGGGAACCAGAACATCCGGGGCTGGCGCGCCTTCACCGGGGTGCCGCTGCAGTTTACCGACGTCGAAATCACCATCGGCGACGTGGTCACCCACGTCACGGCGGACCGGGGCGGACTCATCGACACCGAGGTGGATGTCCAGCTGTCCCCCGGCTGGCATACGGCAGTCCTGCGCGCCGAGGGAACCGAGCCGGCGGAAGCACTGATCCAGGTCATCGCGCCCGGGGTGCAATTCGGCATCGTCTCCGACATTGACGACACCGTCATGGTGACCGCCCTGCCCCGGCCGTTCCTGGCGCTGTGGAACACCTTCGTGCTCAGCGAACGGGCGCGCATGGCCACGCCGGGAATGGCCGTGCTGCTGGACCGGCTGACCATTGAGCACCCCGAGGCTCCGGTCATCTACCTGTCCACCGGCCCCTGGAACGCCGCCCCCACGCTGGGGCGCTTCCTGACCCGCAACATGTACCCCAAGGGCGCGCTGCTGTTGACGGACTGGGGCCTCACCCAGGACCGCTGGTTCCGCAGCGGCCAGGACCACAAGCACCGCAACCTGGAGCGGCTTGCCGAGGAATTCCCGGACATGCGGTGGCTCCTGATCGGCGACAACGGCCAGCATGATGAGGCCATCTACTCCGCCTTCGCCGCCGGGAACCCGGAAAAGGTTGCGGCCATCGCCATCCGGCAGCTGTCCGTCAGCGAATCGGTCTTCGCCGGCGGCCACTCCGAGGACGGCGACCACACCACCTCCCGGGTGCCGTGGATCTACTCCCCGGACGGCGCCGGCATCGCCAAGCAGCTCGCCATGCTGGACCTGCTCCGGGGCTGACCATTCCGGGGCCGGCCCCGTTGCGTCCTACGCCCCGGCACCCAGGGGTGCGCCGTCGTCGGGCGCTTCATTGCCCAACAACTCCCCGTTGTCGAGCAAATCCCCACTGTCCAGCAAATCCCCGCTGCCCAGCAAATCCTCACGGTCCAGCACATCCTCACTGCCGAGCAGATCCGGAACCACGGCCTGGGCGATGCTGGCGTCAGCAGCGGCAGCCAGGTCACGTTCCTCGATGAGCTCCTGGTACCAGAAGTAGGATGCCTTGGGCGTGCGGTCCAGTGTCTCAAAGTCGACGTGCAGCAGGCCAAAGGGCTGCTTGTAGCCGGCGGACCACTCGAAGTTGTCCAGGAAGGACCACACGTAGTAGCCACGCAGGTCAACGGACTCTGCCACGCCGCCGGGGGCCGTGGCCCGCAGTGCGGTTTCAAGGTGGTCGGAGATGTACTTCAGCCGCCGCTCGTCCGGGATGAACCGGGTGTTGGTGGACTTGTCCCGGACGATGATGTCCTCGAAGCTGGCGCCGCCTTCGGTGATGATCACCGGCGGCAGGTTGGGATACCGGTCCGCCATCTCCTTCAGGGCCACGGCCATGTACTCCGGCTTGACCGGCCACCCGTAGGCGGTGATGTCCGCTTCCGGCCAGGCTTCCACGTGGAATGGCGTGGCACCGCTGCCCGTGGCGTTGAGGTCGCTGCCCATGGCTTCCGCCATGCTCGACGGCACTGTACCGCTGCCTGGCCCCGCCGCCACCTTGGTGGGCATGTAGTAGTTGAGCCCGTAGAAGTCCAGGGGCTGGGAAATGATCTCCATGTCCTCGTCGGGGTGTTCAAAGGAGCTGAAGAACTTTGCGGCGCGGATCAGGTCGGGGTATTTGCCCGTCAGGACCGGGTCCGCGTAGAGCCGGTTCTGGCCCAGGTCCATAACCCCGGCACTGATCTTGTCCAGCGGGTTGATCGAGTTCGGCACCATGGGCGAGTAGACGTTGGTCATCCCGATTTCGCCCGGCACCTTGGCAGCGCGCAGGGCCTGGACGGCGAGCCCGTGGCCCAGCAGCTGGTGGTGGACGGTGGGGAAGGCGCCCAGGGCCAGCTCCTTGCCGGGTGAGTGCAGGCCGAATGCATAGCCATTCGCGCTCACGGTGGCCGGTTCGTTGATGGTGACCCAGCGTGCCACCCGGTCCCCGAACGACTCAGCCACGATCGCGGCGTACTCCCCCAGCCGGTAGGCGGTGTCCCGGTTCATCCAGCCGCCTGCTTCATCCAGTTCCAGGGGCGTGTCCCAGTGGTAGATGGTGGCCATGGGCGAGATGCCGTTGGCCAGGAGCTCGTCCAGGAGCCGGTCATAGAACGCCAGCCCTGCGCGGTTGGCCGGCCCGGTCCCGCCGGGCTGGATGCGCGGCCAGGAGAAGGAGAACCGGTAGGAATCGACGCCCAGCTGCTTCAGGAGGGCCACGTCCTGCGGCATCCGGTGGTAATGGTCGGTGGCCACCACGGGGCTGTGGTCCTCCACGATGGCGCCGGGCCTGGCCGCGAACCTGTCCCACCCCGAGGGCCCGCGGCCATCCTCATCCAGCGCCCCTTCAATCTGGAATGCTGCGGTTGCGACGCCAAGCGTGAACCCCGGGGGGATGAGCGCTGCGAGGTCCTTGGCGGTGATGTGCATTGGGGTCCAGCCTTTTGGTCACGGTGGTTTGGGTACGTCCCAGAATGTCACAGCGCAGGACGGCTGACGAGCAGCAACTCCGCGGCGGGCACCGGCGGCTACTGTGAACCGAAAAGGAACTCCTTGGCGTGCGCCACTGCCTTGCGGAAGGCGTCGTTGCGCAGGGTCACCAGGTGCTCGGAATCGCCGTCGGACGGTTCCAGGTAGCCGGTGTACCCGGGCCGCAGGACCCAGATGTCCCCCGCCGGGGGCAGGTAGAACACGCCGAAGGAACGCTGCTGCCTCTCGTCGGCCGTCCAGACCGGGACCACCGCCAAGGCCGCACCGGTGGCAGGGTTGATCCACTGCGCGCGCGGCAGCGGCTGTTCGTGCGCCTCGGGGTCCAGGAAGGGCGCGGTTCCCGGACCCCAGCGCTGCTCAAAGCGCTCATGGAATGCGGGAATGAGGTGTGAATCGTAGCGCCGCCAGTCGCTCATGCAGCTTTCCGCCTCCTTGGATGAATGGCACTGCGTTGGTTGGTTTTCCGGGGTTCAGGGCCCGCTTCAGGGCCGGATTCAGGACCAGCTTTAGGGCCGGGGCCGTTTTCAGGCCCAGGGCCCGCTCTCCCACCGCACGGGGGTGACACGGATGGGAGGCCCGGACGGGCCGCCGGTGCTGCGGACTTTCCGGACCGGAACGATGGTGGGCACCGCCGCCGTCAGCCTCCGGTCGTACTCGGCCCGGCGCCCGGGGTCACGCAGCACGTTGAACGCCTGCATGATCTCCAGGAGTTCGTCACGCTGCCCGGGGTTGCGCGCCACCGCCGGCTGGCTCCCCCCTGGCTGATTGTTCCCGTCCGCCTGCGCGCCGTCCATGTCCGGATGGTGGCTGCGCATGAGGGCCCGGTACGCATGGGAGATTTCCTGCCGGGTGGCATCCCGGCCCACGCCGAGGATGGTGTAGTAATCGGGGACGTCATTCATGCCAGCCTCCTGCTCCGCCGGTGCCCCTGCCGGGCCGGCAGGGGCACGCGAAGGAAAGCCCTACGTGTTGATCTGCTGCATCCCGCCCTGCTGGGTCTGGATTTCGATCCTGCGCGGCTTGGCCTGTTCTGCAACCGGTATCCGCAGGGTCAGGACGCCCTGGTCGTAGCTGGCCTTGATCTTGTCGGTGTCCAGGGTGTCGCCCAGGATCAGCTGGCGGCTGAACACGCCGCGGGGACGCTCAGAGGCCACCAGTTCCACATTGGGCTGCGTGGGGTCCTGGCGCTCGGCCCGCACAGTCAGGACGTTTCGCTCGACGTTCAGGTCCAGCGAATCCACCTTCACTCCGGGAAGGTCGAACGCCACCACGAACTCGCCGTCCTCCTGCCAGGCGTCCATGGGCATGGCGGCCGGACGGGCGGCAGTCCCAAAGACCTGCTGCGTGAGCCGGTCCAGCTCACGGAACGGGTCCGTACGCATCAACATCATTTCCCACTCCTTCAGCTTCCAAGTGTTGATCTGCGTCTGCTCCACTATCACCTAATCTATGGTGGTGGATATAGATTTTTTATAGCACTCGTGGGAAACTGAAGCAAGACACGGGCCGCAGCGATTTTTGGGAGTACACATGGCAGAACCTGATGCGGGACGGCCTGCGCGCTCCGCCGGCTCACGGGCCCTGTACGCCATCTCGGTGGCCGCGGAGCTCACGGGAACCGGGCAGCAGAACATCAGGCTGTACGAAACCAAGGGGCTGCTGACGCCGTCGAGGACAGCAGGCGGCACCCGCCAATACAGCGATGACGACATTGCCGTACTGCAGCGGATCGGCGAGCTCCTCGAGGAGGGGCTGAACCTGGCAGGCGTTGCCAAGGTCCTGGAGCTGGAGGCGGCGAATGTGAAATTGCACAGGGCCCTGAAGCGCGCCAGGTCCCGGCCGCAGTGATGCAGCCGGGACCTGGCTGCAGCGAATCAGCCGAGCGACACAACCGGAATCAAGCAGCCGCGGTGACGCAACTGCAGTGAATTAGCCTGCCGGGGAGGGCGTTACTCCCGGGCGGATTCTTCCTTCGACAGCTCTCCCGTGACCGGCTCCCCGGGGATTCGCGCTGTCCGCCAGGTGTCCAGCGCGATGACTCCGCCCAGGATGAGCAGCGAGAGGGAAAACGATGCAAGGGTATCGGTGGGCCAGTGGTAGCCCAGGTAGAGCCGGCTGCCGATGGCGAGGATGATTCCGATTCCGGCCCCGATGAAACCGAACACCGCTGAGCGGGGGTTCCGGCGCCGGGAGAAGATCAGGTAGGCGCCCACCAGCAGGAAGTCGCAGGCTCCCAGGACGTGCCCGGACGGGTACGAGAAGGTCTGGTCCGCACCGAACAGCATCTGGTCAACGGGAGGCCGCGAGCGCTGGACGATGTGCAGGATGATCTGGGAGATGATCACCCCGGTCAGCATCGCGGACGCCAGCAGGATGGGGCGCCAGGCGTGTTTGGCCGCGAAGCCCCAGACGAGGATCACCACCAGCACGATGATGGGCAGGGCGATGGGGCCGAAGAACACGGCCAGGAAGATCATGAACGCGGTAAGTGCCCCTGAACGGGTTGTCAGCAGCCAGTCGTGCACCGGCTGGTCTGCAACGGTAAGGCCGACACCCTGCACCACGCTGATCAGCGTGGCGATAAAGAGTGCCAGCCCCACCACCGCCAGGATGACCGATGCACGGTAAAGGCGGCGCCGGTCGGCAGGATCGATGTAGCGCTCCTCCACCACGAACTTCTCATGGAAGGTGTGCCACCTGCCCGAGTTTCTCTGCGTGACTGCGGAACCTGCTGATTTTTGTGCCAATGTGCTGCCCGTCCCTGCGCCCTGTTGAATGCACGCCGTGTATGCGTGTTGTTGAATGCCTAGGCTGAAGATTATCCCCATGATTGGCCATTCACTCCATCACCGGGTCACCGGCCATGGAGCCGGCCCCGGCCAGGTAGGGCGCCAGGGCGGCCGCCACGGCCAACGGCAGGGCCGGTCCGGGCGACTAGTACGACCCGGTGGTGAACTGCCAGCTCCGGCCGGCCAGCGGATTGCCGGCGAGGTCGCGGATCCCGGCGGCCCCTCCAACCAGGGTCACCGTATACCGGGCATTGGCGGCCAGGGGTTCCTGGGGATCGAGGATCCACTGGTTGGTGGTGCCGTTGCGGTAGACAGAGGCTGCCACCAAGGCACCGGTGGAAGCGTTCTTCAAAGTGAATGTGGCGGTGCCGGCGCCCTGGACGGCTTCGCTGAAGGTGGCGCTGACGTTGCTGTTCCTGCGGACCAGGAGCGCATTGCTGCCCGGGGTGTAGCTGGTGAGGGTGGGCGCGGGACCGGTGGTGAAACTCCAGCTGGTGGTGGCCAGTGGCGTGCCTGCCGCGTCGCGGATGGCAGAGGTTCCGCCGGCCAGGGTGGCCGTGTAGGTGGTGTCCGCGGCGAGGCTTGCGGCCGGGTCAAGGGTGGCGGTCCTGGTGGTTGCGTTGTACGTGACGGTGGCGGCAATGTTGGTCCCTGCGGCGTTTTTGAGCACGAAGGTCGTGGCGGACACGCCCTGGACGGCGGCGCTGAAGGTGGCCGCCACGTTCGTGCCCGCGGCCACGGCGGTGGCCTTGGCGGCCGGCGAAACCGAGGTGACGGTCGGGGCAGGAGCAGGGGCAGGAGCCGTGGCGTCCGCACCGGTAAACAGCAGGCGGTTCGGGGTACCCGCGGTGACGCCGGTGACCACCCCGGAGGTGGCATTGGCTGCCAGTGCCGCGGCCACGTCCGCCGGTGCCAGGGCGGGGTTCTGCGAGAGCAGCAGGGCAGCGGCGCCGGCGGTGTGCGGAGCCGCCATGGATGTTCCGGACATGGACGCCGTGGCCGTGGTGGAGGTGTAGTAGTCGGAGGTGATGCCGACGCCGGGAGCATACAGGTCAACGCAGGACCCAAAGTTGGAGAACGATGCCTGCTTGTCGGTTGCATCGCTGGCCGCCACGGTGACGGCGCCGGACACGCGGGCAGGTGAGCCCGTGCAGGCGTCCACAGCGGAGTTGCCCGCGGCCACCACAGTGGTGACGCCGTCAGCCAGGACGGCCTGGACGGCGCTGTCCACCGTGCTGCTGGCCGCTCCACCCAGGCTGAGGTTGGCCACGGCCGGTGTTCCGGCTGCATGGTTTGCGGCGATCCAGTCCAGGCCGGCCACCACGTCCGAGTTGTAGCCCGACCCGCTGCAGTCCAGCACCCTGACCGGCACCAGGGTGGCGCTCTTGGCGACGCCGTACGTGGACCCTGCCACCGTTCCGGCTACGTGGGTGCCGTGGCCGTTGCAGTCAGTGGTGCCGTTGCCATCCGCCACGGCGGTCCAGCCCGCCGCCACCCGGCCGCCAAAGTCGCTGTGCGAGGCCAGGATGCCGGTGTCCACCACGTAGGCCGTCACACCGGCGCCGGACCCGGTCCACGAGTAGCTGCCGGAGAGCGGCAACGCCCGTTGGTCGGCACGGTCCAGGCCCCAGGGGGCCGGCTGCTCGTTCCCGGAAACCGTGAGGGGGGCGTCCGGTTCCACCGACAGCACCTTCCCCGACCTGGCAAGGGCTGCCGCCTGGGCGGGGGTTGCGGTGACAACGGCGCCATGGATTGCGTGCTCAAACGTGCGGCCGACGGCGAGGCCCTGGCCGCGCAGTCCGGCCGTCTCTGAGGCGACGTCCGCAGTGGGGGCGTACTGGACGATGTAGCGTCCGGTTGCAGCGGCGGCGGGTTGGACAGTGACAGCAGCCGCGATAGGAGCAGCGGCGGCGGGCAGGGCTGCCGTGGAAAGGACGACGGCGGAGAGCATCGCCGTGAGCGCAGGCAGCACGAAGAATCGGGTACGCATGTGGGGGTCCTTGCGGTGGCGGTTGGCGGTACCAAAAGGATAGGAGCCGGAAGCGCACGGCTTCCGGCTCCTTGGATGATCCTGCGCCAACCTTCGGCGTTTCCTGCGGCCCGGTTACTGCAGGCCCGGTTCTAGCCCTGGCCTCCTCCAGAGCCGGAGCCGGCTGCTGCATGGTTCCGCCAGCTGTGCTCGGGCTCGAAGCCCAGCAGCCGCCGTGCCTTGTCGATGGAAAGCATCGTTTCGTGCTCGCCCAGTTCCTTGGTGACCTTGACGCCGGGGAACACCTCAGCTGCGAGGCCGGCGCTTGACCGGCTCATGACGGTATCGGCATTGGCAATGATGAAGGCCTCGAATCCTGGCTTGGCGTTCTCCAGCGCCCGCGCCACGGCCTGCGCGCCGTCCCTGCCGTCGATGTAGCCCCAGAGGTTCCACTTCCGCAGCATCGCGTCCCCATCGAAGGAAGGGAACTTTTCGTAGTCGGCCTCGTCCATCACGTTGGAGAACCGCAGCCCCGTAATGCTCAGCTCCGGGTCCCACCGCGTCATCTCCACGGCCATCTGCTCCTCCAGCGTCTTCACCAGGGAGTAGGTGCTTTCCGGCCGCGGCGGGTATTCCTCGTCCACCGGGATGTAGGGCGGGTCAATGTCGAACGGCAGCCCCAGCACGGTCTCGCTGGACGCGTACACCACCTTCTTGATGCCGGCGCGCCGCGCGGCCTGGAAGACGTTGTAGGTGGACAGCATGTTGTTCTCGAACGTGGCGGCGTCCGGAAGGATGCCCGGGGCGGGAATGGCTCCCAGGTGCACCACGGCGTCGAACCCGTCATGCCGGTCATCAACCCCCAGCAGCGCGTCCACCACCTGCCCGTAGTTGCGCAGGTCCACTACCAGGAGCCCCGGGCTGCGCTCGCCAGCGCGGTCCAGGGTGAGGACCTGGTGGCCATCGTCGGTGAGCCGGCGCACCACGTGCCGCCCCAGTTTTCCGTTTCCGCCTGTAACGGCAATTCTCATCAGTGTTTCCTTCTGTTGGAGTGCGTTCACCGTGCGGTGTTTCGGTCAGGACGGGGGCCGCGGGGCTGCGAGGAACTGTTCGACGGCGGCGATTGCCACTGCGGTGATCCCGCCTTGATCGCCGCTGCCGTTGACGGACACCAGGATGCCCCGGCCCGCGTACACCGAGACTACTTCATGGGTCTGGCGGTGGTAGAGGTCCAGGCGGCGCCGGAAGACATCGATGGTGTCGTCCGTGCGGCCCTGTTCCGCAGCGCGGCGCTGCATCCGCTCCTCCAGTTCGGCGTCCGGCGCCTGCAGTTCGATGACGGCGTCCAGCGCATGGCCCTGGGCCGCGAGCATGGCATCCAGTTCGGCGGCCTGCGGCGCCGTGCGGGGGTAGCCGTCCAGCAGGAACCCGTGCCTCGCGTCGCCTTCAAGGAGCCGGTCCTTGACCAGTGCGTTGGTTAGGTGGTCAGGTACGAAGTGGCCGCCGTCCAAATACTGCGCAGCCTGGTTCCCCAGGTCTGTCTTCCGGCTTACGTTGCTCCGGAAGATGTCGCCGGTGGACACGGCAGGGACCTGGAAGTGGCGCGCCAGGTGTTCGGCCTGGGTTCCTTTGCCGGAGCCCGGTGGGCCGATGATGAGAAGCCTGGTCATGTTCCTGTCCTTCCGCGGCGGGACCACAGTCAACGGGCCGGCAGAGGCAGCACCGGCTCCCGCATCATTGTGCCGGTTGGTCCTTGCCCGGCGCCAGCAAGCGCTGTCGCCGCCCGGAAGCACATGGGCTTCGCCCCGGCCGGGGATGTATATACTCTGGTTATCGGTTTAGCAGCAGGCCGTTGGAAAGTTCGTCGATCCAGCGACCATCACCGGTTCCCCGCCCTGCTGCGGGGTGCTTGTGTGTTGCAGGCTCGTTTTGACCTGAACGAATGGCACCAGAAAACCGTGGCCAGCGAGTCAACAGCAAAAACCGATACATCCATCACAGAGCACCTGCATGAACTGGTCCTCAACAGCTCCGATGTTGAGGACTTCCTCAATGAACTGGCACAGGTGTCCGCGCGTAACCTCTCGGAGCCAGGCGATGAGATGCTATGCGCCATCACCCTGCTCCGGCAGCGGAAAACCGCCACCGTAGCCAGCAGCAGCCGGGAAGCAAAGTCCATCGGACGCCTTGAGCACAGCTTCGCCGAGACCCCCAGCCTGACGGCATTCACCGTCCAGGAGACAGTCCACGCTCCGGACCTCGAAGGGGACGGCCGCTGGCCGGAATACTCCACGGCAGTTGTGGCACGGGGAGTCAGGTCGGTCGCGGCTCTTCCCTTCCGGCTTGAAGGCGAAACCAAGGCAGCGCTGCTGCTGTACTCCGGCCGGGCCCACCGCTTTGAAGGCCGCGTGCTCAAGTTCGCCGAAGATTTCGTCAGCCAGACCTCGCTGGCACTCCGCCTTGCAGTGCGCTTTGCGCATTACAGCGAGACGGCGGCGAACCTCCGTGCCACGCTGGAGTCCCGCACGGTCATCGATATGGCGGTGGGCATCATCATGGCCCAGAACCGATGCAGCCAGCAGGACGCTTTTGCCATCCTGAAGACCGCGTCGAGCACCCGCAACACCAAGCTGCACGATGTTGCTGCTGCCGTGGTGAATGCCCTGGGCCAGGGCCCGGCGCGCACCCATTACGACGGCTAGGGCGGCGGTCTGCGCCAACGTGTCCTGCCACCAGTAGACTGGTGCCAACTTTTCGCCGGGGGGGCTCAAATGGAACAGCAGCGTGTTTGCCTTGTCGTGGAGGATGACGACGACATCCGGGGCCTGATCTCGGTGGTCCTGTCCCGCGCGGGGTTCAAGGTCACCGCGGTGGGAACAGGTGCGGAGGGCATCGCCGCGGCGTCTGATCCCGCCATCGCCCTGGTCACCCTGGACCTTGGGCTTCCCGACATGGACGGGCACGTGGTGGCCCGCGCCATCCGCGTCCTCACCACCGCACCCTTGCTCTTCCTGACGGCCCGCTCCGAGGAAGACGACGTGCTGGCCGGTATGGCGTCAGGGGCTGCCGGCTACCTCACCAAACCTTTCCATCCGAAGGAACTGAAGGCCCTTGCCGGGCAGCTGTGCCCGGCGGCGGCTGTTTCACAGGAGCCCCAGATACCGGGCAAATCCCACTGCTGAGCCGGCCGCCGGGAATCGAGCCGTAACTCCCGGCGCCCCCGGCAGCGGTGACGCGTCCGGCGGCGGCCCGTGCCGCCGTCGGACGCGCACTGGCGCTACTTCGACAGGAAGTCCAGCAGGGCCTCGTTGACCTCCGCGGCGTGCGTCCACAGCAGGCCGTGCGGGGCACCCTCGATCTCCACGTACTCAGCGCTGGGCAGCGCCTTGGCGAACAGGCGGCCGGTGGAGTCTATGGGCAGGATGTTGTCCGCGGTGCCGTGCACGATCAGGGCCGGGACATCGATCTTGGGGATGTCCTGGCGGAAGTCCGTGAGCCACGTGGGTTGGGCGGCAACGGAAGCCGTTGCACCCGAGCCGGCGGCAAGGTTCCAGCCCGCATTCATGACTTCCTGGCTCAGGCGGGGCGTGCCCAGGAAGGTGTCGGAGTTGTAGAAATTCTTGAAGAATTCGGTGAAGAAGGCGTAGCGGTCGGCCGTGACTGCTTCCAGAAGGCCGTCGAACACCTCCTGGGGGACGCCGTCGGGATTGTCGTCGGCCTTGAGCAGGTAGGGCTCCAGGGATCCGAGGAACGCTGCCCGGGCCACGCGTGCGGAGCCGTAGGTGCCCAGGTAGCGGCCGACTTCGCCGGTGCCCATGGAGAAGCCCACCAGCACCACATCGTTCAGGTCCAGGGTGGTCAGCAGGGTGTCGAGGTCCGCCGCGAAGGTGTCGTAGTCGTATCCCCCGGCAGGCTTGCTGGATTTGCCGAAACCGCGGCGGTCATAGGTGATGACCCGGTAGCCGGCACCCAGCAGGGCAGCGGTCTGCTTTTCCCAGGATGACCCGTCCAGGGGGTAGCCATGGATCAGCACCACGGGCTGTCCCGAGCCGTGGTCCTCGTAGTAGATCTCGATATCAGTGCTGTTCTCAGTGCCAACGGTGATTAAAGCCATCGGGGATGAATTCCTTTCGAGACTGACCAGGCGGCAGGCAGAACGCCGTGCCACGCATCTCCTACTCTAGGGCGGCCGGCTCCGGGCGGGGAGCGTTTTGCGGCAACGGTGGACGTCGCCAAAGTGCGTTGCGGCGGCAGCTGTGACAATATATGCGCATGAATGCAGATAAGAATGCTTGCTCGCTGGGCGCGGACAGCCAATACGTGGAGTTGGCGGTGGAGGTCTTCGCCATGCTGGCCGACGCTACCAGGGTGCGGATTATTTTGGCGCTCCGGGACGGCGAGATGGCGGTGGGCGCCCTGGCGGACGTCGTGGGCAAGTCCCCTGCCGCCGTGTCCCAGCACCTGGCGAAAATGCGCCTGGCCCGGATGGTGTCCACGCGGCAGGACGGGACGCGTGTGCTCTACCGGCTGGAAAACGAGCATGCACGGCAACTGGTGGCGGATGCGATCTTCCAGGCCGAACACGCCCTTGGCGGAGAGCCGGCACACCACCGCATCACCAACCATTCTGCGCAAAGGAGTGCCTCATGAGCGGGCCGCACCAGGAGTCGACACACACGCACAGCCACCCCCATGAGGAGGGGCACGGCGGACACGACCACGGTCATGACCACCCGCACGACCACGGTCATGAGCACCACCACGACCACGGTCACGACCACCCGCACGATCATGACCACGACGGGCACGGCCACCACCACCACTCCGGCTTCAAGGGCTGGCTGTTCGAACTGTTCGTTCCTCACACGCACGATGCCGCCGATTCCATTGACGACGCCATGGAGGCCAGCAGCGAGGGCATCCGGGCGCTGAAGATCAGCATGTTCGTCCTGCTGGCCACGACCGTGCTGCAATTCCTGGTGGTCCTGTTCAGCAGCTCGGTGGCCCTGCTGGCGGACACCATCCACAACTTTTCCGACGCCCTGACCGCGGTACCCCTGTGGGTTGCCTTCATCCTGGGGCGCAGGGCCGCCAACCGCCGGTACACGTACGGCTACGGAAGGGCGGAGGACCTGGCAGGCCTGTTCATCGTGGCCGTGGTGGCCCTTTCCGCCGTCGTTGCCGGCTGGCAGTCAGTGGACCGGCTGATCCATCCCCAGCCGCTGCAGAACCTGGGCTGGGTCACGGCCGCGGGCCTGATCGGCTTTGCAGGAAACGAAGCCGTGGCCATCTACCGCATCCGGGTGGGCCGCAGGATCGGTTCCGCCGCGCTGGTGGCAGACGGTGTGCACGCCCGGACGGACGGCTTCACCTCGCTGGCCGTGGTGATCGGCGCCGTCGGCGTCATGCTCGGTTTTCCGCTGGCGGACCCGATCGTTGGGCTGATCATCTCCGCAGCCATCATGGTGCTGCTGTGGGGCACCGTTCGGAGCATCGGACGGCGGCTTATGGATGGCATCGAACCGGAGCTGGTGTCGCGTGCCCAGTCCGCGCTGGAGGGGACGACGGGCGTCCTCGGCGTCCAGCACCTGCAGCTGCGGTGGTCGGGCCACCGGCTGCAGGGCTCGGCACGCATCGAACTGGCAGACACGGAGCTGTCGCACGCCGAGGAGGTCCTTGACCGCGCCGACCACCGGCTTCGGCAGGCACTGCCCAAGCTGGACCACATGCTCCTGGCTCCCGGCACCCGGCGGTAGCGGGCGCTTAACG
Organism: Arthrobacter sp. NicSoilC5; assembly: GCF_019977395.1. Taxonomy (NCBI): domain Bacteria; kingdom Bacillati; phylum Actinomycetota; class Actinomycetes; order Micrococcales; family Micrococcaceae; genus Arthrobacter; species Arthrobacter sp. NicSoilC5. The sequence continues at coordinate 2,301,669 of NZ_AP024660.1, forward strand.
CAGAGGTGACCCGGCCTGGCCGGGTCACTTCTGCGTTGCGGGGATTCCGGACCTAGGCGCGGGCAGCCTTTCCGGGCAGCGCGAGCTTGAAGACCTTTGCCCAGGAGGAGCCGACCTGCTTCAGCAGCGGCCCGGTGGTGTACTTCAGGCCGTACCGCTGGCAGATCTCGCGGACCCTGGGCGCCACCTCGGCGTACCGGTTCGAGGGCAGGTCCGGGAAGAGGTGGTGCTCGATCTGGTGTGAGAGGTTGCCCGTCATGAGGTGCATGAACTTCGAGCCCGAGATGTTGGCTGAGCCGATCATCTGGCGGACATACCAGTCACCGCGGGTTTCGCCGTCCACCATCTCTTCCGTGAAGGTGTCGGTTCCCTCCGGGAAGTGGCCGCAGAAGATCACCGCGTGGGCCCAGACGTTGCGGATGGCGTTGGCTGCGATCGTGCCGAAGAGGGCCTGCTTCGCGGACCCGGTGAGCATGGCGACCGCCGGGGTTGCTGCATAGTCCTTGGTGAACTGGGTGACAACCTTCTTGCCGAGCGCCTTGAGGTCCTTGTGCAGGGCCTCCTTGGACTTGGTGCCTTCCTTATACTCGGTCAGCTCAAGGTCGTAGATGGCAATGCCCCACTCGAAGACCGGGGCCAGGATGGCGTTGAACAGCGGGTTGGCCAGGTTGATGGGCTTCCACGGCTGCTGCTCATCCATGCGCAGGAGGTTGTATCCGACGTCGTTGTCTTTGCCCACCACGTTGGTCCAGCGGTGGTGCAGGTCGTTGTGGGTGTGCTGCCAGGAACGCGACGGCGTGACGAAGTCCCATTCCCAGGTGGTGGAGTGGATGTCCGGGTCCCGCATCCAGTCCCACTGGCCGTGCAGGATGTTGTGGCCCAGTTCCATGTTTTCCAGGATCTTGGCCAGGCTCAGCAAGGTGGTACCGGTGACCCAGGCAGCCTTGTTCTTACTGACCAGGAGGGCGGCCCGGCCGGAGATCTCGAGCCCGCGCTGGATCTTGATCATCCGGCGGATGTAGGCAGCATCCTCGGCGCCCCGCTTGGCCAGGACTTCATCCCGGATGGCGTCGAGCTCGCGGCCCAGCTCCGCTACCTGCTCGTCGCTGAGGTGCGCGGCCGCCGGCGGCCGGACGGTGGGGCTGCCCGATTCGGCGAGCTTCCCGGGGCGCGTTCTCGAGCTTCCCGCGGGCGTGACCTTGGTAGGGGTGATTACAGACATTCCGTGGTGCTCCTCAGATTTCGAGGTTTACGGGTCCGGCGGCTGCCGAGACACACGTTTGGATCAGTTGGCCGGGTTCGCCATGGATTTCCCCGGTACGCAGGTCCCGGACCTGCCCGGCAAGCAGCGGTGTGAGGCAGCTGTGGCAGATGCCCATCCGGCAGCCGCTGGGCATCAGCACCCCGGCGTCCTCGCCGACGTCCAGGATGGGGGTGTCGCCGTCGGCCTGCACCTCGCGGTCGGAGGCTTCGAAGGTGACCAGGCCGCCGTCGTGCCCTACGCCCGCGTTGAACGTGGTGTTGAAGCGCTCGATCATCAGGTTGCCGGGGTCGCCCGCCACGGCGACGTCGGAGCCGGGAGCCTTGGCGGTCAGTGCCCGCTTCCAGAGCGCTTCTGCGTCGTCCAGGAAACTGTCCGGACCGCAGGCGTAGGCTGCCCGTTCCTTCCAGTCGGGGCAGATCGCGTCCAGCTCCTTGGTGCTGGAAAAGTCCATGCGGCCCTGCTCGCCGGTGTACCAGTGCGCCAGCCGGAAGTTGGGGAACTGGTCCGCGAGCTCGGCCAGCTCCTCGCGGAACAGGCTGTCATCCGGCGTGCGGGCCGAGTGGACCAGGACGACGTCGGCATCCGGGCGGCGGGGAACGAGGGTACGGATCATGGACATCACCGGGGTGATGCCGCTGCCCGCTGTGACCATGAGCAGGGGGCGCGGGTGCTCAGGGAGCACGAAGTCGCCCTGGGGCGGGGCCAGGAACAGCACGTCCCCGGGCTTCGTGGTGCGCACCAGGGTGCCGGACACGGCGCCGACATCGGTGACCGTGATGGCCGGGTCCTTGCCGGCGGGAGCGCTGAGGGAGTAGGAGCGCCAGTGGCGAACGCCGTCGAGTTCTACGCCGATGCGGGCCCACTGGCCTGCCAGGTGCGCCTTCCAGCCACGGCCCGGGCGGAAGAAGATCGTGGCCGACTGGGCGGTCTCCTGGACCACCCGGGTGACCACGCCGCGCAACTGCCGGGCCGAGTAGACAGGGTTGAACAGCGCCAGGATATCTTCGGGCGCCAAAGGGGTAGTGAGCACTGAGGCCGCCTGGGCCAGCTGTCGTAGCCGGATCATACGGGTAAGCCTAGAGCGGTGCGAGCCATATTTCTCTCTCTCCGTCATATGACCGTTCCGCAGTCACACGCTAGTTGGTGGGCGCGAAGCCCCCACGCCGCACTCTTAAGAGTAACGGTTCGGTCTCACAAAAGGTTCCCGGCGTCCTTTCGGCTCCATCCCAGGGCAGGGGCCACGTATTTTGCGATGTTGCCCAAAAGCTTGGCGTTGAACTCCACGCCCAGCTGGTTAGGAACGGTCAGGAGGAGCGTGTCCGCAGCCTGCACCGCGGTATCGGCGGCGAGCTGCTCCGCCAGGAGGTCCGGCGGCCCCACGTAGCTCTTGCCGAACCTGGCCGTCAACCCGTCAATGACACCCACCTGGTCACGGCCATCGCGGAGCTCGCTTCCGGCAAAGAAGTACTTGTCCTCATCATCCACGATGGGCAGGACACTGCGGCTCACCGAAACCCTCGGCGCATGGGCATGGCCCGCCGCGGCCCACGCCTCCCGGAACAGCTGGATCTGCTCGGCCTGGAGTTCATGGAACGGGACCCCGGTGTCCTCCGTGAGCAGGGTGGAGCTCATCAGGTTCATCCCGAGTTCCGCGGCCCATACGGCGGTCTTCCGGCTGCCGGCACCCCACCAGATCCGTTCCGCCAGCCCCGGGGACTGGGGCTGGACCGGGAGTAGTCCGGTGGCCCCGCCCGCGTAGCGGGGATCGGCCTGGGCCACCCCGGCGCCGGTAATGGCTTTGCGGAAGGTGTCGGTGTGGCGGCGGGCCATGTCCGCATCGGTCTCCCCCGGCTGCGGCCGGTAGCCGAACGCGGACGCGCCCTGCAGGGCGGGCTCGGGTGAACCACGGCTGATGCCAAGCTGCAGCCTGCCGCCGCTGATCAGGTCTGCCGCGGCCGCTTCCTCTGCCATGTACAGCGGGTTTTCGTAGCGCATGTCGATCACACCCGTGCCAATTTCGATGCGGCTGGTGCGGGCCGCGATGGCTGACAGGAGGGGGAAGGGCGATGCCTGCTGCCGGGCGAAGTGGTGGACACGGAAGAACGCGCCGTCCACTCCGAGTTCTTCGGCGGCGACCGCAAGTTCGATGCCCTGGAGAAGGGCATCCGCCGCCGTCCTGGTTTGGGAACCCTGGCCGGGGCCCCAGTGGCCGAATGAAAGGAATCCGATGCGCTCCATACTTCCCCCAACGGTGCTGCCGGCAGCTGCATTCCCGGCTGGGATGATGGCTGGGTGGGTACTCCGGGTGAAACTGTCGCTGTCTTCAAGACCATCGTGCTGTTCGTGCTGGCCGCTGCCGCTGAAATCGGCGGCGCCTGGCTGGTGTGGCAGGCCGTGCGCGAGGGCAGGGACTGGTGGTGGGCGGGGCTCGGCGTGATCGCGCTGGGCGTCTATGGCTTCGTGGCCACGCTCCAGCCGGACGCCCATTTTGGGCGGATCCTGGCGGCCTACGGCGGAGTGTTCGTTGCCGGCTCCCTGGTGTGGGGCATGGCATTTGACGGCTTCCGCCCGGACCGGTGGGACGTCGCCGGATCCCTGGTCTGCCTGCTGGGCGTCGCCGTGATCATGTTTGCACCCCGCAGCGGCGGATAAAGCAGCGGGAGCGTGGCTAAAATCTAGCCACGACGAAAGGCGGGTCCTGTGGAGCGGGTGGACTACTGCGTTATTGGTGGCGGCATCGTAGGCCTTGCAACTGCCTACCAGTTGTTGCAGAGGCAACCGGGAGCCTCCCTGGTCCTGCTCGAGGCCGCGGGTTCCCTGGCTTCGCACCAGACCGGGCACAACAGCGGCGTTATCCATTCCGGCATCTACTACGCCCCGGACAGCCTCAAGGCCCGGTTCAGCAAGGCCGGAGCGCAACAAACCAAGGAGTTCTGCCGGGAGCACGGGATCAGGTTCGCCGAGCCGGGCAAGCTGCTCGTGGCCACCTCGGCCGTGGAGCTGGACCTGCTGGGCCGGCTGGAGGAACGCGCGGCCGTCCATGGGCTGGACTGCGAGCGCCTCGACCAGGCGGAACTCAATAGGCGCGAGCCCAACGTTTCGGGACTGGGCGCGCTGTTCATTCCGAGCACCGGCATCGTGGACTACGGGGAAGTGGCGCGGAAGCTGGCCGACCTCATCTCCGCTGCCGGCGGGCGGGTCATCACCGGAGCCACCGTGGGCTCGATCGTGGAGCATTCGGACCGCGTGGAGGTTGCCACGGGCCAGGCCGCCTACTCGTGCCGCCGCCTGGTGGCGTGTGCGGGCCTGCAGTCGGACCGCGTGGCGGAAATGGCCGGCATGAAGATTGATGTCCAGATCATTCCTTTCCGCGGGGAGTACTTCGAGCTCCCGGAATCCAAGTGGGACTATGTGATCCACCTGATCTACCCCGTACCGGATCCGGACCTGCCCTTCCTGGGGGTGCACCTCACTCCCACCATCAACGGCAGCATCACTGTGGGACCCAATGCGGTCCTGGGCCTGGCCCGGGAGGGCTACCCCAAATTCTCCGTGGACCTCAAGGACGTGGGCCGCTATCTGCGCTTTCCCGGGCTGTGGCACGTGGCAAGGTCCAACGCCGCCACCGCAGTGCGCGAAGTCCGGAACTCGCTGTTCAAGGGCAGCTACCTCCAGGAATGCCGCAAATACGCCCCCGGCCTGTCAAAGGCGGACCTGCTGCCGTACGAGGCAGGCATCCGGGCACAGGCGGTGCACCGGGACGGAACGCTCCTGCACGATTTCCTGCTTGCGGAGACGGACAGGATGATCCACGTCCTGAACGCCCCCTCCCCGGCCGCAACCGCCGCCCTGCCCATCGGGGAACACCTGGCCGGCAAAGCCGTGCTGCACCCCGCGTCCTGACCGGCAGGCTGGCACCGGCCACGGCTAAACTGGCCCGGTGATCAACAGTGAGCAGCCGCCCCGGCCAACGGTCCCGCCGTCGCGCGGGAGGATGGCGGAACGGCTGCTGCCCGGCGGCGAGGAACCGGACCCACGCTTCACGCTGGCGAACGAACGCACCTTCCTGGCCTGGATCCGGACGTCGCTTGCGCTGCTGGCGGGTGGCATTGCCATCGAGGCGTTCACTTCGGGCCTTTTCATTGAGCCTGTCCGGAAAGGCCTGGCCGTCCTGCTGCTTCTGCTGGGCATGATGCTCAGTGGCGGGGCCGCCATGCGGTGGCTCCGGGTGGAGCGCAGCATGCGGAACAAGGCGCCGTTGCCGCTGCCGCTCTTTGTGCCCCTGCTGGCCGGGGCAGGCGCGCTGGCTGCCGCCGTCGTACTGGTCTTTATTCTCTGGCGCTGATTCCGTGGCATCCAGCGGCCCCAGCCCCCACGGCGATCCCGGCCTCCAGCCGGAGCGGACGGCCCTCGCCTGGGGCCGGACCATGCTGGCGCTGGTGACGGCCAGCGCCTTCTTCCTGCGCTGGCTTCCCACCTATGGGCCGCCCATCCTGATGCTGCCGGTGATTTCCGGCGGCGCCGCCCTGGCCATTTACCTCACGCAGCGCCGCCGCTACCAGGCGAGGTCGCACGGGCTGGCCGGCGAAAGCATCGAGGCCGACCTGCCCGCTGTGCTCTGGACCGCCTTCGCCGGGCTCGCCCTGGGGTGCCTGGGCATTGTGGTGGTGCTGGTCAGCTAGAACGGTCCCTGCCAGCTGGACCCGTACCGGCCAGCTAGAACATGGGCAGGACGAATCCGGCCAGCAGGGCCACGGCGCCTATCGCCGTCAGGCACCGGCCCAGGACCGAGGCCGTCCTCCCGGCTTCCTCCGGCCTGGTGGTCTGCCACTGCGTCGGACGCTTGGGGTGGTAATAGATGGGCAGGGTGTCTCCCGCGGCCATGTCCTTGATGTCAAACGGGGACATCGGGGCGTTGTGCACCTGGTGCTTCCGGTCAAACCAGCGGAAGCCAACACCGGTGGAATCGGAGTACACCACGGCCTCGGCCATGTCCCACGGGTGCACGAAGCGGCGGAGGAATCCGGTGTAGAAGAGCAGTCCCAGCCCGGCGGGCAGGCACAACCAGGTGAGCACTTCCAGGATGGGACCTGCCATATCGAGCGCAGTGGGCATGAAGTTGATGGTACAGCTCAGGGGCTGGCTCCTTCAGCACCTGATACGTACGCTGAAGGAGACCGGACCGGAGTAAGGGGAAGCCATGAATGATCAGGACATTTTGACGCACATCCAGGCCCTCGTGGAGGAGGAGCACTCACTGCGTGAGGGCTCGGGGGGCGGGCAGGCCCCGGACCAGGCACGGCTCAAGTATGTGGAAGAAAGCCTGGACCAGTGCTGGGACCTGCTGCGCCAACGGCGGGCCAAGAAGGACTCGGGCGAGAACCCGAACGACGCCGAAGCCCGCCCCATCAGCGAGGTTGAAGGTTACAGGCAGTAGCCGTCGCCGGACCGCCTTGGGTGCCCGGGTCAACCTACCCGGGCACCCCTTTTCCGTTACCCACAGATTGAGTTTCTTCCATGCGTATCGCCGTAGCCCAGATCATCAGCAGTGCCGACACAGCAGCCAACCTTGAGCTGGTGTGGGAGTACGCTGCCCAGGCCAGCAACGCCGGCGCCCAGCTGGTGGTTTTCCCCGAAGCGACGATGCGCGCCTTCGGCCACTCCCTGAAGGACATTGCCGAGCCCGTTGACGGCCCATGGGCCAGCGAAGTCCGCAGGATGGCGAAGGAGCTGGACCTCACGATCGTGGCCGGCATGTTCACTCCGGGAAAGGACGGCCGGGTCCGTAACACACTGCTGGTCACCGGGCCCGGGGTGGAGGCGTCCTATGACAAGGTCCACCTTTTTGACGCCTTCGGTTTCGCCGAGTCCCGGACCGTCGAGGCCGGGGAGGCACCGGTAACCTTCGAACTGGACGGTACCGTGTTCGGCCTGGCGACCTGCTACGACGTCCGTTTCCCGGGCCTGTTCACCGCCAACGCCAACGCGGGTGCCCAGGTGAACATCGTGTGTGCCTCCTGGGGTGCCGGTGAGGGCAAGGCGGAGCAGTGGGACCTGCTGGTGCGCGCCCGGGCGCTGGACAGCACCACTTTTGTGGTCGCCTGCGGCCAGGGCGATCCCGAAACAGTGGGCGCCGGCCCGGCGGGCACAGCACCCACCGGCATCGGGCACAGCGCCGTGATCACCCCCCTGGGCAAGGCGGTGGTGGCGCTGGGCGGCAAGCCGGAACTCGCTGTCGTCGACATTGATCCCTCAACGGTGGACGACGTCCGGACCAAACTGCCCGTCCTGGCCAACGCCCGCACGTTCTGATCGCGTGAGGCGCTGTTCATAGCTTCGAAACAGACGGCGAAAGAGCGGACGACGCCGGGTCTCACCTTGGGCGCCCCGCGGGCGCCCGTGGTGGCAGGCATCGGGTAGGGCCGGGGCGTCCGGAGGCCGGCGGCGGAAGAGGCGCCGTTTACATGCCCGAAACATAGCCGATACGTGAACTTCACGCACGGGCGATTTGTGTAACGTGGCCGCAACTTTAAGCGGCATTGGCTGAAACACACACCGCCAAAAATGGATCCCGGGGGAAATGCCATGGGGCCAATCGGGCCCCTGCACCACGTTCACGTTGCGAAGGGACCCACCGGTGGAAATCACTGCCCAACACGTCTGGCTGATGATCTCGGCAGCCATGGTCCTGCTGATGACCCCGGGCCTTGGCCTCTTCTACGGCGGCATGACCCGCGCCAAGGCCGCCCTCAACATGATCATGATGAGCTTCATCTCGGCAGGGATTGTTGGCGTTGTCTGGGTTCTGTGGGGCTACTCGATGACCACCGGCGACGGCGTGCTGGGCCTCTTCGGCAATCCCTTCACCAGCTTTGGCCTGCAGAACCTCATGGGTTCACCGGACCTCCTCAAGGCCGGGTACAGCGCAACATTCGCCATCATCACCGTTGCCCTGATCAGCGGCGCCATCGCCGACCGCGCCAAGTTCGGGGCCTGGGCCCTGTTCGTGCCGGTGTGGATCACGGTGATCTACTGCCCGCTCGCGTACATGATCTGGGGCGGCGGGCTGATGAGCGCAGGGGGTGCCGTCACGGAAATCTTCGGCCAGATCATCGATTTCGCCGGCGGTGCCGTGGTGGAAATCAGTTCGGGAACGGCTGCCCTGGTGCTGGCCGTGATCGTTGGCCAGCGCCACGGGTTCGCGAAGGACCCCAACCACCGCCCCCACAACCTGCCTTTCATCATGCTCGGCGCCGCGATCCTGTGGTTCGGCTGGTTTGGCTTCAATGGGGGGGCCGCCACCAGCGTCGAACAGGCCGGCCTCATTTGGATCAACACCCTGGTGGCACCCGCGGCCGCCATGCTCAGCTGGCTGGTCACGGAGAAGGTCCGCCACGGACACCCCACATCCCTGGGCGCCGCCTCCGGCGTGGTTGCCGGCTTGGTGGCCATCACCCCTTCCTGCGCCAACATCAGCCCCGTGGCCGCTATCGGCCTGGGCCTGGTGGCCGGCGCGGCCTGCTGCGTATTCGTGGACCTCAAATACCGCTTTGGCCTCGACGACTCCCTGGACGTGGTGGGTGTCCACCTGGGCGCCGGCCTCATCGGCACCCTGTCCCTGGGCTTGATCGCCCTTCCCGTGAACGGCCAGGGCGGCGGCCTCTTCTACGGCGGCGGAGTCCAGCAGCTCATTGCCCAGACAGCCGCCGTCATCATCACCCTCCTGTTGTCCGGTGTTGGAACCGCGGTCATTGCCCGGATCATCAACAAGACGGTGGGCTTCCGGGTCAGCCACGAGGCCGAGACCGCCGGCGTGGACCTGTCCGAGCACGCAGAGACTGCCTACGCATTCGGTGAGATCGGAGCAGGATTCAATCCCCTGCGCCACGCCGCGGCCCACATCCCGACCGCAGCTGCCCCGGCTGAACGGCACGCCAAGGAAGACTCCTTCGCGTAGGTCTGCGTTCTAGTCCGCAAGGATCTTGTAGAGCGCGCGGCGCAATTCGTCCATCTTTTCGACGGCGGCAGCCCGCTGTTCCCCGGTCACTCCGGCGCGGAACTGGTGGATGGCACCCATGAGCTTGGCGATGCTCTGATGGAAGTCCCGGTCCGCGCTGTCCGGTTCAGCGTTCCACGCGTTCTCCATTTCCTCCGAGTGTTCCGCCACGTAGGCGCGGCCTGCATCGGTGAGGGCAAACTCAGTCCCGCGGCCTTCGCTGAGCGCCTCAATCAGGCCCTCGTCCACCAGCTGCTGGAGCGTGGGATAGATGGATCCCGGGCTGGGCCGCCACACGCCGCCGGTCTTGGCGGCAATGGTCTTGATCAGTCCGTAACCATTGGACGGCGCCTCTGCCAGGAGTGACAGGATGGCCGCGCGCACATCACCGCGGCTGGCCCGCCGTCCGCCGCGTCCAAAGCCGGGGCCGAACCCCGGACCAAAACCCGGCCCGAATCCAGGGCCAAAACCAGGCCCGAACCCCGGACCAAAGCCTGGACCGCGGTGCCCATGGGGGCCGCGGTGGCCCCTCCCCCGCTCGAAGCGGCCTCTGCCGAACTCAGGGCCCGGTGGTTTGTCGTCGAATATGCCTTTCATGGTGGAATCGTCCTTTCATACTGTCGTGTTCGCTGCGGATTCAGCGATAGTTAACGATATGTCGGTAACTATCGCTGGTCAATGGTCTGGCGTGATCAAATCCTGACCTTTCCGGCTCTGGTTCGCTCCCCGGCGGGAGCGTATCCTGATCCCACCTTCGAGCGCGGGGGCTGAGGAATGGCAAGGAAGCGGAAGCGCAGGCCCGGTTTTGGGACAGTTCTGGGACGGATCCTGGGGTTCCTCGCAGCGAGTGCCATGTGCGGCGTGCTGGCGGCCAGCCTGGTGGTGCCGGCCGTGGCAGCCGCGGGCATGGGGGTCAGTTCCTCGATCGGATTCTTCGACAGCCTGCCCGCTGAACTGACCGTGCAGCCGCCATCGCAGGCCACCAAAGTCCTCACTTCCGACGGGCAGCAAATCGCCACCTTTTACGCGGAAAACCGCGTGAAGGTGCCGCTGGACCAGATGTCGCCCTTCATCAAGGAAGGCATTGTCGCCATCGAGGACAGCAGGTTCTACGAGCACGCCGGTGTGGACCCGCAGGGGATACTGCGGGCAGTGGTGTCCAACCTGACCAAGGGCGGCGAGCAGGGCGCGTCCACCATCACGCAGCAGTACGTCACCAACGTCCTGAACGAGGCGCAGCTTTCGCAGGACAGGCCGGACGCGGTGGTGCTGAACGGGCAGAAGAACCTGGGCGACAAACTGCGCGAAATGAAGCTGGCCGTCACGCTGGAGAAGAAGTACACCAAGGACCAAATCCTTGAGGGGTACCTCAATATTGTGTTCTTCAGCAGCAACGCGTACGGGATTGAAGCGGCGGCACGCTACTTCTTCAGCACCACCGCGAAGGACCTTACCCTCCCCCAGGCCGCCTTGCTGGCCGGGGTGGTCAACAGCCCCACCCTCTACAACCCGGCCACGAATCCTGATAAGTCGATCGTGCGCAGGAACCAGGTCCTGTCCGAAATGCTGCGCCTGCGCAAGATCACGCAGGCCCAGTACGATGCCGCCGTAGCCACCCCGATCCAGCTGAAGATCACGCCGCAGCAGCAGGGCTGCGCCAACGCTGCCATGGCGCCGTACTTCTGCGACTACATCTCCCATCTGATCCTGAACAATCCCGCCTACGGGCCCACCGAGGCTGACCGCGAACGGAAGCTTTACCGCGGCGGACTCACCATCACCACCACCCTGGACAGCAGGCTCCAGGCAGCCGCCCAGGCCCAGGTGGACGAAACGGCGGGCGCGAACCCGGACCGGTGGGCGGCCTCGCTGCTGACCCTGCAACCGGGCAGCGGCAAGATCCTGGCCATGGCCCAGAACACGGTCTTCCTCCCGCAACCAGGCAAGTTCGACACCAACCTGAATTTCAACGTGGATGCCAAGGACGCCCAGGGCAACGACCTGAACGGCGCCGGCGGGTTCCAGCCCGGGTCCACCATGAAGCCCTTTACCTTTGCGGAGTGGCTGAACGAGGGAAAGTCGCTCACCGCCGAAGTGGACGCCTCACGGCGGGTCTATCCTCTGGGGTTCCCGTGGAAGGACAGCTGCGGGAAGGTGCTGGGAGCGTACAGCACGGCCCAGGCCAACCCTGCCCTCGGCGCTGCCGATGACCTGCAGAATGCGGAGGACGGCTTCTACCGCCCAATGCCCGTCAATTACGGCCTGTACAACTCGATCAACACGGCCACCTTCGCTTCGGCATCCCAGCTCGACTTTTGCGGCATCCAGAAGATGGTGGACGCCGTAGGGCTGCACAGCGGCCTGGACAGCACCCCGGTCAACATGCATCAGCTGGGCAACCTCCTCGGCGGCACCGGCGTGGCACCCCTCACCCTGGCAAATGCCTTTGCCACCTTCGCCACGGAAGGCCGCTATTGTGCTCCCATCGCCCTGGTTGATGTCACTGATCCCTCCGGGGCAAAACTGCCCGCCCAGGCCCCCGACTGCCACGACGCCGTCAAACCCGACGTGGCTCGCGGCGTCAACTCGGTACTGCAGGACGTGCTGAAGAAGGGTTCCGGCGTCTGGATCAACCCGAAGGTGCAGGACAAGGTTCCAACAGCCGCCAAGACCGGAACCTCGAACAACAACGGGTCCACCTGGGTAGTTGGCTACACCAGTGGCCTGGTCACGGCGTCCTTCTTCGGCGATGCCCTCGAAGGCCAAAAGCGGGCGGGGCAGAACGTCACCATCAACGGCACGTTCTACCCCCGCCTTGACGGGTACATGATTGCCGGGCCGCAGTGGGCCAACTACATGCTCAAGGTGGCACCCCTCTACCCGGCGGGTCCATTCGCGCCGCCGCCCGCTTCGATGATTGGGCCCAATCCCAACTACAGGCCGTAGCCCGGCTGGCACTTCCATCCCGGCCAATGCCGCGTCGCAGCAGGTGTGCAGAAGGATTGGCGTGGCCCGCCGGGGCCAGAGCGGCAAGTACTACAACGCCTTGTGCGAGCTGTTCGGGAGCACAAACCCTTCCGCCTAGCCCGTGCCCTTCCAGAGGCGCTTCCACCAGGACCGCTCCGGCTCCGGCTCAGCAGGCGCCTCCACCGCGCGCGCGGTCCGGCGGCTGCGCCAGCGCTCCACTTCGTCCTCCACGTCCCGGGTCCTGGTGACCACCGGCGGGCCGCCCTGGAGCTGGCGGCGGGCGTCGATCACGCGCCGGTTGAAATCCTGCAGGATGTCGCGGACCTGCTGCTCGGTGTACTGGGCGTCCAGCCTGGCGTCGAGTTCGGCGTCCTCAGTGCGGAGCAGGATGGCCGCCGGGCCCAGGCCGCTGATGTTCTCCCGCTGGATCAGCCCCTTCACCCACCAGTCGGGATCGTACGATTCGCCCAGGCCCGGGATCGGCTTGCCCGCGTACTTCAGGTTGTCGAACTTGCCTTGCGCCATGGCGTCGCGGACCAGGTATTCCGCCCGGGCAGCATCGCTGACTTTTTTGCGCTTCTCCCGCTCCTGCGCGTCGAGGGCGTCCAGCGCGGCTTCCTCCTCGGCACTGATGCCGGCACCACGGTATGACCGGACTTCGGCCGCACGCTCCAAGCGCTTGCGGAAATCCCCTGCGCCGCCGCTCATTGCCACCACCGCCTCTCCTCGCTTGGCCCCCATCTTCCAGTATTCAACGGTGGGCTTGGGCGTTCAACGCCCAAGGTGGGCGGACGACGGCGGCGCGTCCCGCCGTCGTCCGCCCACCCGGCGCTGTGGCAAAGGGTGGTGGTAGGTGCGCTGTCAGGCGTTGGCGTGCTCGGCGAGGATGCCGTCCATCTGGCCGACCGCCTCCTTGAGTCCTTCCTCCATCCCCATCTGTATCATCTGCTCCAGCTGTTCCTCGGACTCGAAGGTGGACAGCATGGTCATCCGGGTCCGCTCCCCCAGCGGCTCCAGGGTCACCGTGGCGTGGCTGATGCCGAACTCCCCCGTGGGGTTGCCGTCGCTGTCCGCGAACCCGTCGTCGAACTGCAGCTCCCGCGGGGACTCGATGCTGGTGAACTCCCACCAGCCGTGCGCCTTGTCCCCGCCAGGTCCTGTCATGTAGTAGCTGGCCCGGCCGCCGGGAACAAAGTCATGCTTGTAGAAAGTGGCGGGATAGGTGGGCGGTCCCCACCAGCGCTCCAGCCGGCGCGGATCCTCGAAGAGCTGCCAGACCCGCTCCACGCCGGCGTCGAACTCGGCGACGAGGGTGAGGCTCAGGGCCTCCGGGTTCTTATCCGTACTGATGACTGTCATGGCAATGCCTTCCTAACCTTCAGCGAGAATGTCGGCCATCCGGGCGGCCCGCTGCCGCCAGATCTGTTCAAAGTCATCGAGCAGCCGCCGGGCGTTGTGCAGTCCTTCGTGATCGCCCCGCACGATCTGCTCCCTTCCGCGCTTTTCCTTGGTGACCAGTGATGCGCGTTCCAGCACCGCCACATGTTTTTGGACGGCGGCGAAACTCATGGCGTACAGGGCTGCCAGGCCGGACACGGAGTACTCGCCCACGGTGACCCGGCGGACGATGTCCCGCCGGGTGGAGTCGGCGAATGCCTGAAAGAGGCGGTCCGTTTCGGTCTCGCTTAGCTTTTCTACAACCATTTGGTTGTACGTTAGTCCCGCAGTGACGGCAGGTCAAGCGTTTTTCCTTCCTCCGGCAGCCCGGCAGCGCCGGCCGGTACCTTAGAGCCCATGAGCATTTTCCTTGCCGGGGCCGGCCCGGATCCGCTGGGTTTTCCGGACGTCTTTGACCGGTTCGTGGAGGATATCCGGCGGCACGCCGCACCGGGCCGGCCTGCCCGGGTCGCCATTGCCGTGCATCACCACGGCGGAAGCCTGCAGGAGCTGGTGGAGGCCTGCGCAGGCCCGCTCCGGCCCAGGCTTGACTGTGAGGTGGTGGCGGTGCCGCTGGCAGAAGGCAGGACGGCGGATCCGGCTGGGTTCAGCAGTGTGGACGGCGTGGTGGTGGGCGGCGGATTGACGCCGGCGTACTGGAGTGGCCTCCTCCCGGCGGCCACGGCCATCTCCGGGCTGGTGGCAGGGGGCGCCCCCTATCTGGGGTTCTCCGCCGGAGCCATGGTGGCACCAGCCCGCGCGCTGATTGGTGGCTGCCGGATCAACGGGGTGGATGTGTGCGGGGAGGAGTGCTCGGAGGGCCTGGACGCAGTGGACCTTCGGGAGGGCCTGGGGCTGGTCCCGTTCGCGGTGGACGTCCACGCCGCCCAGGCCGGGACATTGAGCCGCGCGGTGGGCGCCGTGGCAGCAGGCCTGGTGGAATGGGCGGTTGCCATCGATGAGGGCACGGCAGTGGTGCTGGAATCAGTCGGAGCCAGGGACTACGAGGTCATTGGCAGCGGCAACTGCTGGGACATCCGCACGGCAGAAGGCGGGGCGGCGGTGTCCGTGCGGACCGCCCGTTGACCGGACGGGGACCGCTGGTGGACGGCAGGGAGCCTGGGGCGCCGGCCTAGGCCTCGAAGTGCGTCTGGATGCTGCTTCCGGACAGCTGTTCAATCAGTTCCTTGGCCACGTCCCGCAGCTTCCGGTTGCGGTTGCTGGAGACCTTGGTGAGGATCTCCATCGCTTCTTCCTGGGAACACCGGTTCTGCGCCATGATGACGCCGCAGGCCAGGTTGATGGCGGTCCTGCTCTCCAGGGCAGCTTCGAGGTCGTCTGCCCGGTTCTGCGCGGTGTGGATGCGGACCGAGAGGTGCAATGTGTTGTGGGCGGCGGCGGCGAATCCCGCCGCTTTGTCGTAGACGTCTGCCGTGAACACGCCCGGCTTGGTGGCGAAGAAGTTCAGGGCAGCACTGGCTTCGCTGCTGATTTCCAGTGGCACGCCCAGGGTGCTCTGTACGCCCCGGCCTGCCAGTTCCTGGTTGTACTTGGTCCACCGGGGGTCCCGCGCGACGTCGTCGATCAGCACAGGTGCCATCTCACGCAACGCACGGATACACGGACCGTCCCCCAGCGCCTGCTCGATGAGGTCCAGTTCCAGGGCCCGGGCACTGCTGCCGGCCGCAGTGGTGGGCCGGCGCCGGAGCTTCAGGGTCACCGCGCACTCAATGTCGTCACCGGCAGCCGCGGATACTGCCGCTGCCGCCATTCCCGAGAGTCCGGACAGGAACTCCACGGCATTTTTAGCACCCACCAGGACCTCCTGGAGGTTCTGGACGGTCACATCGTCGGCAGGATTCAGCATGGGGTTCATCTTACGGTCGCCCGGCCCCCGCGCGGCAGCGGAGCGGGCATTTACGGGGGCTTAAGCTGAAGTCTCAGGGATCCGCTTGGACTTACGCACGACGAAAGGCTTCAGCAACTTATGGGGAAGGCACGCCAAACGGGCAGCCCGCTGCAGTCCGCCAGCGCCTCGACGCCTGCCGGGTCGCCGGCAGGCCCGAACTAGGAACCAGCCTGTGGGCTTCGATCCAAACGAGCCGGAACAACGGCGCCGGCTCCGGGCGGCCATGAAAGCCGCCGACATCTCCATTTCGGCGTTGTGGCTGAAGTACTTTGGCCTGTCCGGGGACGCGGGCGAATATGAAGTGGAGGCCTATCTGCAGGGGCTCCTCTCGTTGCCGGCAAGCCAGCGCGACCTCCTGGCACTGGCAGCGAACGAACTCATAGAGGACTTGCCGCGCCCCCGCGCCCCGTATTCCGATGACTTCTCCCGCCAACCAGGTGGTTCCCCTGCCGGGCGGTCAGATACGGGCCTGCCATCAAACACGGGCCAGTCATCAGACACAGGGCAGGCAGAGGATGCCTCCGGCCGGGGAGATGGGAACGGCCGCAGCTTCCTGCCGGACGCAGAACACGACAGTGACGGCGGGGCGGGGCCGGGGACGACGACACCCGGCCAATAGGCGGCCGGGCCGCGCGAAGGCAACCGGCCGCTATACCAGAAGGACCCCCAAGGGCGTAGTGTCAAACGTAGGAGATTTCGGGATGGCACCAGGATCCGGAGGTTGAATGCACGGGCCGAACGCGCCAAGAGCGGGCGGCCGCCAGCCAGGAAAAGCAATATCTGGCGCAATTATGGATCGAGGCCAGATGGCCGGGAACAATGCGCTGACCACCGCCGGGCCATTGGGACCGCAAGGATGAACGCCGACTGGACCGGGGACCCTGACCAACTGCAGGAAGCCGACGAGCAGCGAAGGGACGTGGCCCGGCGTTTCCGCGAGACGCAGCTACCGATGCTGAAACTGTGGACGTACTACTACGGCCTCGGCGGCGACGCTGACGAAATGTCATTCGACGCCTACCTCAACGAAGCGCTCCACCTTCCGGCCTCCCAGGTGGGATTGATTGCCACGGCCATGAGGGAACTGTCAGCGGGCGAGGACCAATGACCGGCAGTGACGGGCAGCCCTTCCCGGACCCCGACGAACTGCCGCTGGAGGCAGCAGAGCTGTCCTTGCAGCAACTGGTGCTGGAAAGCCCGGACATCAAGGCGTTCCTGACTGAACTGGCAATCCTGGCAAGTACGCGGCTGTCCGGCCCCGGGAACACGATCCACAGCGGCGTCACGGTGCTGCGGCACAAGCGGCCCCAGGCCGTAGCGGCAAGTGACGCTGCGGCGCGGGCCCTTGACGAGCTGCAAAACGGATTCGGCCAGGGCCCCTGCCTTACCGCGCTCCGGCAGGGAACCACCCTCCTTGTGCCGGACCTGTCCGCCGAGGACCGCTGGAGACCCTATATCCGGACGGCTGCAGCGCACGGCGTGTCCTCCATCCTCGCCGTCCCGCTGGACCTGGCGGGGGAGGCAGAAGCGGTGCTGAACCTCTACTCAGGCCGCAGCAACGGGTTCTCCGGCGAGGACGTCGCCACCGTGGAGTCGTTCGCGGCCCAGGCGGCCAGTTCCCTGCGGCTGATCCTGCGGATTTCGCAGCTCAGGGAAGCCAGGAATGACCTCACCGCCGCAATGCAGTCACGCACCGTGATCGACATGGCCGTGGGCGCGATCATGGCCCAGAACCGCTGCGACCGGGATACAGCCTTCAGCATCCTCACGCGGGCCTCGAGCACCAGGAACATCAAGCTGCGGGACGTGGCCGCCACGGTCATTACGTCGATTTCAGGGGAAGAGAGGATTACTGCCTACTTCGACGAGTAGCTGTGGCGCCGGTCACACGTGATGAGATTCACTCGCAACAAATGCGTGATTTGGTTGAGCAGGCCCGTCCGCCATGGGCACTATGGATAGGCAGGGCCGGAATATCCGCCCTTGACATCCTGGTGACGCAACGAGGCCCACCGGTGAGCGCAGGCCACCGACCCTCCGAGCGCGGACAGGCCATTGCCGGGGACACAACCGGCTTGACACAGGAAAGTACTGAACAATGACGTTTAACACTGCCGAATCCGTGACGCTGAAGATCTGGGACCGGACTTCCCTCCACGAGACCCTCGATTCCGCGGTCTCCGACCTCTCCGCGCGCCACAACACCA
This sequence comes from Arthrobacter sp. NicSoilC5, assembly GCF_019977395.1. Taxonomy (NCBI): domain Bacteria; kingdom Bacillati; phylum Actinomycetota; class Actinomycetes; order Micrococcales; family Micrococcaceae; genus Arthrobacter; species Arthrobacter sp. NicSoilC5. Next base: position 2,319,449 of record NZ_AP024660.1, read on the forward strand.
CCACCTGCCGCATCGCCGTCACCTGCAGCGGACCTAACACCTTCACCTTAAGCGTCCGCGGGAACGAGCCGGCACTGGCCCTCTAAGCGGCCCGCTCGCACAGGGCGTTGACGACGGCGGGCCCAACCCGCCGTCGTCAACGCCCTTTTTGCTGCCCGGATCCGAAAGTGACGACGATCACACGAAAACCTGCGTGAGGTTTTCCGCTCCCGCTGCGTCTTACTTGTGAGGGCGCACGAGGCGCCCTGGAATCCAGTTCCAGAACAAGAAGGAGCGACGCAATGACCACGCAGACGCAAACCCCCGCAACGGTCCAGCAGAAGAAGACGGCTGCCGCCCCTGCCCATGAACTTTCCTCCGCCGCCGGCCACGACGGACGCGGACGCACCACGGTGGCGGACGGCGTGGTGGCCAAGATCGCCGGCATCGCCATCCAGGAGATTGACGGTGTGCACGCCCTGGGCGGCGGCGCAGCCCGGGCCCTGGGCAACCTTCGCGAAAAGGTTGGCCAGAAGGACCTGACCCAGGGCGTCAATGTCGAGGTGGGCCAGACCCAGGTTGCCGTTGATGTGACCCTCGTGGTGGAGTACCCGCACCCCCTCCAGCAGGTGGCGGACAACGCCCGCGACGCCGTCTACTCCGCCGTGGAGGACCTGGTGGGCATGGAGGTCACCGAAGTCAACATCACCATCACGGACATCCATGTTCCGTCCGATGGTGAGGACTCGGACGACGTCGACCGCGAACCGAGGGTTGCATGACCCCGGTGGTTGCCGGGACGGCCGCCGGAGCCGTCCTGGCGCTGGCCGCCCTGGCCTTCGGATTCTGGGGCTTCCTGCTGACGGCGCTCTTCATGGGAACAGGAGCCGTACTGGGAAGGGCCGCTGAAGGCCGGCTGGACCTCGGCGCCGTGCTGGATGCCCTGCGCGGCCGCCGCTCGTCAACGTGACCACGCAGGCGCACACCCGCCAGGGCCACACCCGGATTGAGCAGGCAGCGCTGCGCCACGCCCTGGAAGCGGTGGCGGCCGGTGCCTTCAGGGTCCGGCCGGAGGACGTGTCAGCCACACTGCAGGACGATGCGGGAAAGCTGGGTGTGGACCTCCTGGTGCGGCTCCCGCCGCCCCCGTTGCCCGGACCGTCCGCACTGCAGGGACCGCCGGGACAGGGACAGCTCCCAGTGCTGGAGCGCGCAAGCATCGCCCGGCTGAGGATTTCCTCCCTGGGCCAGCAGATCACCGGGCTGCAGTGCGGCCGCATCAACATCCGCCTCGGAGCGGGAGGCCGGGCCGTCCGCGAGGACCGGGTGGACCAGCGGGTGGACCAGGCAGACCGTTCAGACCGTTCAGACCGCAGATTGGACAGGAGGAAACCGTGAACCAAGGACGCATCACCAAGCGGATCATCCGCCGGGAAACGCACTCATCGCGCGCCGGATTGTCCGTCCTTACCGCAGTCCTGCTGCTGGTGGCGTGCCTGTGGCTGGGAACCGAAAGCGTCCTGTCGCTGCTGGGGCAACCTGCGCTGCTGGCATCCCCAGGCCATCTCGCATCGCTCGTGGCAGCTGTTCCAGAGGCCGTCCTGCCCGCGGGCCTGGTGGCCGGCGGAACCGTCGTTGCCCTGGCCGGTGCCGCCCTGCTGCTCGCGGCGGTCAAGGGCGGGCGCCGCGGCCGGCGTGCCATGCTCAGCGGCCGCAGCGCCTTGGTGGTGGACGACGAAACAATCGCTGCCGCCATCTCACGCAAGGTGCGGCTGGCCGCCAACCTGGCCCCCGGGCAGGTGGCCACCGCCGTGGCCCGCAACCGCGCTCTGGTCCACGTCCACCCGACGTCGGGCATGACCCTGGACCCGGCCGTCCTCACGGCGGCGGCAGCCGAGGAAGTGGCATCCCTGCGCCTTCAAAAAACCATCCCGGCACAAGTCCGGGTTGCCACGGAAGGAGCGGTCGGACGATGAACAGCACCAACAGGGCCATGAACAGGCTCCTCCTGGCCACCGCCGGGCTGGTGCTGCTGGCGGCGGGCCTGCTGGCCGTGGGAGCGGGACTGGTTCCCGCTGTCCGGGAACAGTGGAATGCCGTTGCCACTGGCCTGGTGGAACGGTGGCAGGCCTTGCTTCCCACCGCACCGGCACCGGAGCCCCTGGGCAGTTGGTGGTCCCTCGCCCTGCCCGCGCTGCTGCTCCTGGGTGCGGCGGCAAGCATCTTCTGGTTGACGCGGCAGGGCGGCGGCCGCACCGGCACCGCCGCCAGCGAACAGGATCCGGAGTCCGGGGACACGGCAGTGGACGTCTCCTACCTGGCCGCAGCGGTGGACGAGGCCCTGAAAGGCAACCGGGCCGTCGTCGGAAGCTCCCTGACAGCCTGGCGGGGCCGCACCAAACGGAACACAGCCCCTGCCCTCCGGCTCACGCTGCAGGCCCGCAACGGCGCCTCCCCCCGGGAGGTCGCGGACCTGGCGGAGGACCTGGTTGGCGCGATTGACGCGCTCCTGGGTCATCACCCCACTGTTCTGGTCCGAATAGGAAGTGGAACCAGGACAAAGCTGGCCCGCGCACACCGCGCCGGCTGAGCAGAAACAGGAAACACAACGGAAGGAATCACCATGGGACTCGACGACAAGCTCAACAATGCAGCCACCAACCACCTCGGCGCAGCCAAGGAAGGTGCAGGGAAACTGACCGGCAACGAGGAACTGCAGCGGGAGGGCCAGCGGGACCAGGCCCAGGCCAAGCTGCAGGAGGCCGGCGAAAAGGTCAAGGACGCCGCCAAGGGCATCGGCAGCAACCTCAAGGACGCGGCGGCCAAGGTCAAAGAGGGCTTCAGCAAAGAGTAGGCAGTCCCCCTGCGGCAGGCCCGCTCCACCTCCGAGGTGGGCGGGCCGTCCTGCCGCCCGTCAGGCGCTCGCGCCGATAGTGAAAGCAGAAACCGGTGATACGTTTACCCTTGGTGCGGGACCAGTTGGACGTGGTCCCCGATGCCATCCTGGCAGGCAGGGCAGCCGACGGCGACACGGCGGCTTTCGAGTCCCTGGCCCGCCGCTATGGTCCACACATGCGGGCAGCCGCCCGGCGCCTGACGGGTTCGTATGCGGACGCGGATGACGTGGTGCAGGAAGTGCTGGTCCAGGCGTGGCAGCAGCTGGACACACTGCGCGAACCCGCTGCAGTGAAGGGCTGGCTGCTGCGGCTCACCGGCAGCCGCAGCATCGACCTGCTGCGGAGGCGCCGGAACCACGCCAGCCTCACCACGGCGGACGGGGAGGCGCCGGCGGATACTGTGTCCCCGGGCGCAGGGCCGGAGACAGCTGCCGTGGCCGGCGCCGGCATTGGCTCCCTCAAGGCTGCCCTGGCTGCGTTGCCCGAAGAGCAGCGGCGCTGCTGGATCCTGAAGGAAATCAACGGCCAAAGCTACGAAGAGATTGCCCGGACCCTGAACATCAGCCCAGCCAGTGTCCGGGGGCGGCTCGCCCGGGCCCGGATTACACTGGTCCGCGAAATGGAAGATTGGCGATGAGCATGCCCAACGACACGTTCGAGTGCGGCCACACGCTCGAGGAACTCAGCCTCTACCTGGACACCGGTGAATTCCCCGATCCGCCCCACCTGGAATCCTGCCCGGAGTGCCGCAACGGCCTCGACTCCCTCCGGCGGCTCTCCGCGGCCGGCGACGAACTCTTCGCCACTGACCTGGCAGCTGCCGGCAGCGGCACCGACGACTGGCTGAAGGACATCCTGGCAAACCTGGCGCTGGAACTGCGGCCGGGACGGAGCATCCCGCTGAGCTCCGACGATCCCGCGGACACCCTGTCCGAAACCGAGGGTTCCATCGTTGCCCTGGCCCGGTCCGTGGCGGACAGCCAGCCGGGAGCAGTGGCCGGCAAGGTCCGGCTGGAGGGAGACGTCACCGTTCCGGGCAGCCCTGTGGCGGTCCGGCTGGACCTGGCGGTCCTGTTCGGCCATGCGCTCATGGCCAGCGCCGCGTCGCTCCGGCAGGATCTGGCCGAGGCGCTGGCCCGCCACACCGAGCTGAACATTTCGGCCATCGACATCACCATTACCGACGTCATCGACGCACCACGGGAGGAACCGTGACCACCGCTCTGCAGCAGGCCATTATGGCGGTCGACGGCGTCACGGAAGTCTTTCCCGCCCGGACCCTGTGGCAGCGGCTTCCCGGCCAGGCGGCATCCCTGCTGCAGCGGAACAACGCCGACGCCCCTCCGCTGGTAGAGGTCCGGGAAGACGGCGGCCGCACCGAGGCAACTGTCCGGATCGGCGTCAGCCCGGACGCCTGGACGCCGGAAGTGGTCCGCGCCGTGGCTGCCGCCGTTCGAAGCCATTTGGCGCCGGGCAACGTCGCCGTCCAGGTCACGGTGGTACGCATCGCGGCCGGTTCGCCGCCCGCAGGCCGGGAGGGCTGACCTCGTCCAGTCACCAACCGGCGTAGCATTCGTCAGGTACACCCAAACGACGGGAAGGGCATATGGCTGCGCACCGGAAAAGCACCAGGTTCAGGCTCGAGTCGCTGGCGCTGCCCGTCATCCAGGCGCCCATGGCCGGGGGACCGTCCACCCCACAGCTTGCAGCGGCCGTCAGCGGGGCCGGCGGCCTGGGTTTCGTTGCGGCTGGCTACAAGACTGCCGCTGCCATGCGCGCCGAGATCGAGTCCGTCAGGAGCCAAACGGACAAGCCGTTCGGCGTGAACCTCTTCGTACCCCAGGCGTCCGTCATCAGTCCGGCGTCCCTGCAGCAATACGCCGATTCGCTGGCCCCGGATGCTGAGCGCTTCGGCGTGAGCCTCGGCGAGCCCCGGCATGACGATGACGACTGGGACCAAAAGCTCGAGGCCTTGCTGGACCTGGCACCGGCGGTGGTTTCATTCACCTTCGATATTCCGGAAACCAGCGTGGTGGAAGCACTGCAGCACCGCGGGATGTACGTCATCGCCACGGTCACGGACCGTGAAGAAGCGCTGCAGGCGCTCGCGGCAGGCGCCGACGCCCTGTGCGTCCAAGGCCCCGAAGCCGGAGGCCACCGCGGAACGTTCAAACCTGACGCGCCTGCTCCCCTGGTTCCCCTCCACGGGATCCTGGGCGGGCTGTCTGATCTGGAGGTGCCCCTCATCGCGGCGGGTGGCATTGCCTCGTCGGAGCACACCCGGGCTGCGCTGGCCGTCGGGGCGGTTGCGGTCCAGGCCGGCACCGCGTTCCTCCGCGCTGATGAAGCGGGAACCAAGCCCACGCACCGGGCTGCCCTCTCGGCGTCGGACCATTTCACCACCACCGCCGTTACCCGAGCCTTCTCCGGCCGCAACGCGCGCGGCCTCTACAACGGGTTCATGCGCCGCCACGACGGCGACGCCCCGTACGGCTACCCCGAGATCCACCACCTCACCACTCCCCTGCGCGCCGCAGCCGCGGCAGCAGGGGAGCCGGAGTGGCTGAACCTGTGGGCCGGCATCAATTACCGGGACACGAGGGAAGGCTCCGCGGTTTCCATCCTGGAAAGCCTCGCGCCGTAAGGCTTGGGCCGCCGTCGTCCGCTTTTTAAAGCCCGACGGCGGCCCGGCCCCTTGTGGGAGCCGGCCCGCCGCGCGCGCCGTGAAAGCGGGGGTGGTGCTTTAGAAGGTGGCGGTGTCGATCACGAAGCGGTACCGGACATCCGATGCCAGCACGCGCTCGTAGGCGTCGTTGATCTTCTCAGCCGGGATGACTTCGATCTCGGCACCAAGCCCGTGCTCGGCGCAGAAGTTCAGCATCTCCTGGGTCTCGCGGATGCCGCCGATCATGGAACCGGCGAAGGAACGGCGTCCGCCGATCAGCGCGAAGGCGTTGACGGGAAGCGGTTCCGCGGGGGCGCCCACGTTGACCAGGGCGCCGTCGAGCTTCAGCAGGCCCAGGTAGGAGCTGATGTCGATCGAGGCGCTGACCGTGTTGATGATCAGGTCGAAGGAGCCGCCGAGTTCGGAGAAGGTGTTCTCGTCGCTCGTGGCGAAGTAGTGGTCGGCGCCCAGCTTCAGGCCGTCCTCCTGCTTCTTCAGCGACTGTGACAGGACGGTCACCTCGGCTCCCATGGCGTGGGCCAGCTTGACGGCCATGTGGCCCAGGCCGCCGAGGCCGACGACGGCAACGTTCTTGCCGGGACCGGCACCCCAGTGCCGCAGCGGCGAGTAGGTGGTGATGCCGGCGCACAGCAGCGGTGCGGCGACGTCGAGGTCGATGCCCTCGGGAATGGTGACGACGAAGTCTTCGGTGACCACAACGTGGGTGGAGTAGCCACCCTGCGTGATGGTGCCATCGCGGTCAACCGCGCCGTAGGTGCCGGTGTTGCCCTTGAGGCAGTACTGCTCCTCGCCCTTCTGGCAGTTGACGCATTCCCGGCAGGAGTTGACCATGCAGCCAACGCCAACGCGGTCGCCCACTTTGTGCTTGGTCACCTCGGCCCCCACCTCGGTGACGATGCCGGCAATCTCGTGGCCGGGCACCAGCGGGTACTGCTGCGGGCCCCAGTCACCGCGGACGGTGTGGATGTCCGAGTGGCAGATGCCGGCGAACTTAATGTCGATCAGGACGTCGTGAGGGCCCACTTCGCGGCGCTCAATGGTGGTAGCCACCAGGTCCTCCGTGGCGGACGGGGATGCATAAGCCTTGACGGTAGTCATGGTTCTCCTGTGATCTGTTGGGGGGACATATAAATGCTACCGGGGTTGTTCGGAGCAAACCCGGGAAAAGGGGGCACCAAGGTGGCCCTGTTGTGACTGGTCTTGAGAGTCCTACCCTTTGGGCCCGTGTGGGCCATCGGGGCAAGGATGCGCTAGGGGCGCAGCAGCACCTTGATGGCGCGGCGTTCGTCCATGGCCTTATACGCGTCCGCGGCCTGCTCGAGCGGGAGTTCCAAGTCAAACACTTTTCCGGGATTGATCGTGCCGCCGAGGATCAGGTCGATCAGCTCCGGCAGGTATTGCCGGACCGGAGCAGGGCCGCCGTGCAGGTGCACATGCGAGTAGAACAGGTCCCGCCCGGGCAGCGCCACATCGTGGGAGACTCCCACAAAGCCCACATGGCCGCCTGCCCTGGTGGCGTGGATGGCCTGCAGCATCGATTCCTGCGTGCCCACGGCTTCGAGGACGGAGTGCGCGCCAAGGCCGCCGGTGAGTTCCTTGATCTTCTTCACGCCCTCGTCCCCGCGCTCCTCCACGATGTCAGTGGCGCCAAACTCGCGTGCCAGCGCCTGCCGGTCCGCGTGGCGGGACATGGCGATGATCCGTTCAGCACCCATCTGCTGCGCTGCGAGGACCCCCAAAAGTCCCACGGCGCCGTCGCCCACTACTGCCACTGTCTTGCCCGGGCCCACCTCGGCCGCCTTCGCGGCGAACCATCCTGTCCCCAGGACGTCGGAGGCCGCAAGCAGCGACGGAACCTTGGCGGCGTCGGGCATGCCGGGTGTTGCCACCAGGGTGCCGTCTGCGAGCGGGACGCGCATGTATTCCGCCTGTGCACCGCCCACGCCCTGGCGGTGGACACACGCGCTCTGGTAGCCGGAGCGGCAGATGTCGCAGGTGTTGTCCGAGGCGAAAAATGACCCGACGACGAACTGTCCAGGGCGGACATTCCTGACCCCGGCACCGACTTCCTCGACGATTCCCACGTACTCGTGGCCCATCGGCGCGGGCTTGGAAATTTTGTCAGCGCCGCGGTAGGGCCACAGGTCCGACCCGCAGACGCAGGCGGCAACGAGTTTGATGACCGCATCCGTGGGCTGCCGGACGGCTGGTTTGTCACGATCCTCGACCCGGACGTCTCCGGGCGCGTGCATGATGGTTGCGCGCATGCTGGGTCCTCCACATGGTGAAACGGCTGAAAGGGACAGTCCCATCAAACCCGGCCCCGGCACCGTTGGCGAGGGCCCTGCTGTAACTGGTTCTGGCAGAACCTCCTTAGGGTCCTGCCATCCGTCGTAACGTGTTCCCTATGGATAACCGAGCCGAGGTACGGCAGTTCCTGTCTTCACGCCGTGGGCGGATCACCCCCGAGCAGGCCGGCATCGAACCCTATGGCGGCCGCCGCCGTGTACCGGGGCTCCGGCGCGAGGAAGTGGCGCGGCTGGCCGGAGTCAGCGTGGACTACTACACGCGGCTGGAACGGGGAAACCTGCACGGCGTTTCTGACAGCGTCCTGGATGCCATCGCCGGTGCCCTGGAACTGGACCGCGCCGAGCATGACCATCTCTATGACCTGGCCCGGGCGGCCAACACCTCGGGCCGCAAGCGGGCTGCGGGTACCGGCGGCTCCGCCCCGTCCAAGGTCCGGCCGGAGCTGCAGTACCTGCTGGATGCCATCACGGAGGCGCCGGCTTTCATCGGCAACAACCGCCTGGACATCGTGGCCGCCAACACCCTGGGCTATGCCCTGTATTCGGACATGTACCGCACTCCGTCACGGCCGGCCAACCACTCCCGGTTCATCTTCCTGGACCCCCGCGCGCACAACTTCTACACGGACTGGGACCGGGCGGCCAACACCAACGTGGCCATCCTGCGACGGGAGGCCGGCCGCAATCCCCATGACAAGGGCATTGCCGAACTCATTGGTGAACTCTCGATGCGCAGCGACGAATTCCGCACGCTGTGGGCAGCCCACAACGTCCGCCGCCACTACGCGGGCACCAAGTTCTTCCAGCATCCCGTGGTGGGACTCCTCGAGCTGAACTACCAGGTGCTGGGCCTGGAAGAGGACCCGGGGCATACCCTCACCGTTTATCCCGCCACCCCCGGCAGCCCGTCCGAGGAAGCCCTCAAGCTCCTGGCCTCCTGGGCCGTCACCGAAAACATCGTGGAAACGGTGCAGGCGAAGGTGGGCGGCTAGAAACCTGCCCGGGCCGGCACCCGCCGCACCATCCGGCGGCCCGGAATCCACGTCCAGTCACATGAACTGCCGTTGCGGTTCCCTTAACCCAGGTTTCGGTTCGTGGCGCAGCATTGCCTGTTATGTCCCAAGAATGGCGCCATAAGTAGCGCCGTTTCGCCGCGTTTAGCGTCCGTTGCGTGACGCTGGCCAACACCCTCCGGGCCATGTTTAGGTGTTTGCACGGCACCGGCCACGCCGAACGCAGCATTCAGGAACCTCACCAAAACACAGCTCCTCAAGCACCCTCATCCCGCCGCACGGGCGGACCCATCCACCCCTTTACGCCCGCCCGGGCACCCACCCCGGGCGCCGTCGTCGTACCCGGAAACTTCCCGAAAGGAACACCATGTCCTTCCCAGCATCACCACCCAATCCCGCCCTGGGCATCCCCGCCTTTTCCCGCCGCCGTGCCCTGGGCGCGCTCCTGGCGGTGCCCGCCGTCGGGCTGCTCTCAGCCTGCGGCGGAGCGGCAACGGCCGGCAGTGAGCGGATCAGCCAGGGCGCCCTGGAGCCACTGGCAGCCAGCGTCCCTGCCGGCACCACCATCAAGGTGGGCGACCCCAGCATCAAGGTGGCGCTGGAACTGTCCGGCCTGATCAAGGAACTGGACGGCTTCACCGTGGAGTTCGCCAACATCTCCGGCGGCCCGCAAACCACCGAGGCCTTCCGGGCCAATGCGCTGGACACCGGTTCCGTGGCGGACATCCCGCCCATCCACGCCACCTGGACCGGACTGGACGTCCGCATCATCGCCGCCGGGTACCGGCAGGACGCCGTGGGCCACCCCATCTATGAACTCGGCCTGGCCCCGGGAGCAGGCATCACCCGGCTCGAGGACCTCCGCGGCAGGAAGATTGCCTACAGCCCCGGCCAGGCCCAGGGCGCGTTGGTCCTGCGGATCCTCGACAAGGCCGGGCTCAAGCAGGAGGACGTCAAGCTCGTGGAACTGCCCAGCACCGGGGATGCCTATGCCACGGCGCTGGCCAGCAGGCAGGTGGACGCAGCTCCCCTGGGCGGCGTCCAGATCAAGCGGTACCTGGCCAAGTACAAGGCCGACGGCGGGACCACCATCCGCCACGGGCTGCGGGACGATCCCAGCCTCCTCTACTCCCCCGCCAAAGTCCTGGCGGATCCCGCGAAGGCCGCCGCACTGGCCACCTACGTGAAGGTCTGGGGCAAGGCCCAGCGCTGGATCGAAGACCACCCGGCCGAGTGGCTGGAGGGCTACTACGTCAAGGACCAGGGCCTGTCCCGCGAGGACGGCCAGTACCTGATCGACGCCACCGGCAAGCGGGACATCCCAACGTCCTGGACGGACGCCATCGCCCGGCACCAGGAAACCATCGATCTCCTGGCCCGTGAACAGAAGAAGCCGCAGCTGACGGCGGCCGACCTCTACGACACCCGCTTCGAAGCCATCGCAGGCACTGCCTTCGCTTCCGCCGGAAAGGCGGGTGCCGCATGAGCGCCGTGCTGGAACGTCCCGTGGCGGCGGCACGCCCGGACCCGGCACTGGCTGAACAGCCCGACGTGCGGCCCACAGGGAAGAGGCTTGGGCCCGGACGACGCCGGCGGCTGGCCTGGGTGGGCCCGCTGGCTCTGCTCCTGCTCTGGACCGCCTCTTCCGCCACGGGGCTGCTTGACCCGCGGATCCTGTCCGAGCCGTGGACCGTGGTGGCCACCGCCGGTGAGCTCATCACGGACGGCCGCCTCCAGGAGAACCTCGCCATCTCGGCCCAGCGCGCAGGCCTGGGGCTGTTCTTCGGAATCGTGGTGGGCGCCGTGCTGGCGCTCCTGTCCGGACTGAGCCGGGTGGGCGAGGCGCTGATCGACGGCCCGGTGCAGATCAAGCGCGCCATACCGGGCCTGGCGTTGATCCCGCTGCTGATCCTCTGGTTCGGCATCGACGAGACCATGAAGGTCCTCACCATCACCCTTGGCGTCTTCGTTCCCGTCTACCTGCAGACACACGCAGGGCTGCGCGGCATCGACCTGCGCTTCGTGGAACTCGCCCAGACCGTAGGGCTAAGCCGGGCCGGCTTCATCCGCAAGGTGGTCCTCCCCGGCGCACTGCCCGGGTTCTTCCTGGGCCTGCGCTTCGCGGTCACCGGCGCCTGGGTGTCCCTGGTGGTGGTGGAGCAGATCAACGCCACCAGCGGCATCGGCTACATGATGGAGCTCGCGCGCACCTACGGCCAGACCAACATCATCGTCCTGGGCCTGGCCGTCTACGGCATCCTGGGCCTCCTCTCCGACGGCATTGTCCGCTTCATCGAACGAAAGGCCCTGTCATGGCAGCGCACCCTGGCGGGCTGACCGCCGCCGCATCTGCACCAGCAGCACCGTCCGCCGTTTCCGTGCGAAAGCTGGTCCGCAGCTTCGGCACCAAGAGTGTCCTGGACGGTGTGGACCTGGACATCGCGCCCGGCGAATTCGTGGCGCTGCTTGGCCCCAGCGGCTGCGGCAAAAGCACCCTGCTGCGGGGCTTGGCCGGCCTGGACCACGAGGTCCGCGGCGGCGGCGTGATCAGCGTTCCGGACCGCGTGTCCGTGGTCTTCCAGGATTCCCGGCTGCTGCCGTGGGACACGGTCCTGGGCAACGTCACCCTGGGCGTCCGGGAGCACGACGCCGATGCCCGGGCCCGCAAGGCCCTCGCCGAAGTGGGACTCGCCGGACGTGAAAAGGCGTGGCCGCACCAGCTTTCCGGCGGTGAGCAGCAACGCGTGGCGCTGGCCCGGTCGCTGGTCCGGGAACCGCAGCTGCTGCTGGCCGACGAGCCGTTCGGCGCGCTGGACGCCCTGACCCGGATCAGGATGCACGGGCTGCTCCAGGACCTGGTGGCGGCCCACCGGCCAGCCGTCCTGCTGGTCACCCACGACGTGGACGAGGCCATCGCGCTGGCGGACCGGATCGTGGTCCTGGACCGCGGGCGCATCGCCACCGTCCGCCCGGTGCCACCCGCAATCCGCTCTTCCGCCGATGCCGCGGGGCACGAATCCCTGCGCCGCGACCTCCTCACGGCGCTGGGCGTCGAGGCCGCGCGCACTACTGAACCGGCCGCCGTCGGCCGCTAACCAAACTGCAAGGAGCACGTCATGACATCGAAGTACCCATCCCAGCGCCAACTCCACCTCAACGCCTTCCTCATGAGCACCGGCCACCACGAGGCGTCGTGGCGACTGCCGGAAAGCGATCCCTATGCGGGAACCAAGGTGGAGCATTACCAGCAGCTCGGCCGCACTGCAGAGCGCGGCAAGCTGGACTCCATCTTCTTCGCCGACTCCCCTGTCCTGTTCGGCGAGGTGGGCCGCCGCCCCGCCGGCAAGCTGGAGCCCACGGTGCTGCTCACCGCCATCGCGGGCGCCACCGAGCGCATCGGGTTGATCGCCACGGCCTCCACAACCTACAACGAACCGTTCAACCTGGCCCGCCGCTTCGCCTCGGTGGACTGGGCCAGCGGCGGGCGCGCCGGTTGGAACGTGGTGACCACGGCAGGCCCGGACGCCGCGCGGAACTTCGGCGTCGACGACCAGCCCGCCCACGCCGTCCGCTACGAGCGCGCCGCGGAATTCATCGAAGTGGCCCAGAAGCTGTGGGACAGCTGGCAGGACGACGCCGTACTGGCGGACAAGGCCGGAGGCGTGTGGGGTGATGCGGGCAGGATCCGGACTATTGACCATCAGGGCAGGCATTTCAAGGTCCGCGGCCCGCTCAATGTTCCGCGTTCGCCGCAGGGGCACCCGCTGATCGTCCAGGCAGGTTCTTCGGAGGACGGGAAGGACCTCGCCGCCCGGTACGCGGATGCCGTCTTCACCGCGCACCAGACCCTGGCCGACGCGCAGGAGTTCTACCGCGACCTGAAGGCCCGCACCGCGGCTGCCGGCCGGGATCCGGAAACCATCAAGATCCTCCCGGGCATCGTCCCCGTGATCGGTGCCACCGAGGAAGAGGCGCTGGAGCTGGAGCGCGAACTGGACCGGCTGATCAAGCCCGAATACGCCCGGATCCAGCTGGCCCGGACCCTCCGCGTGGACCCCGTGGACCTGCCGCTGGACCGCCAACTGCCGGACAACCTGCCCAGCGAGGACGAAATCGAAGGCGCCAAGAGCCGCTACACCCTGATCGTGCAACTGGCCCGGCGCGAACAACTCACCGTTCGCCAGCTGATCGGGAGGCTTGGCGGCGGCCGCGGGCACCGCACCTTCACCGGCACGCCCGTGCAGGTGGCGGATGCCATCCAGGAATGGTTCGACGGCGGGGCCGCGGACGGCTTCAACATCATGCCGCCGGTGCTCCCCTCCGGGCTGGAGGCGTTCGTGGACCAGGTGGTGCCCATCCTGCAGGAACGCGGACTGTTCCGCACGGAGTACACCGGACGGACCCTGCGGGAGCACTATGGGTTGGCGCGGCCCGAAACCCGGAACGGCAGGCAACTGGACGCCGCCTCGGTTTGACCGGCGGCGGTGATTGTCAGGGAAAGTTCGGCGGCGGTGCGGGCGGCACGGCGTCCGCACGCCGCCGGCCTGCCAGTTCGCCGAACCGGTCGACGGCATCCTGGGCAGCACGGTACAGGGCCGGATCCGGCCAGGGTGCCCGCGCCCAGGCATCCACGGCCGCGAGTGCCTCGGCCAACAGCCTGGCGGGACGGTCCCCCGGGGACCCTTGGGCCAGGATGGTGTCCCGGCCTGCTTCCAAAGTGTCCGCCATGGTCCGGGTGCTGACCCGCTGCCAGACATCGGCGATGGCATTCACATCGGTCAGCCGCTCCCGGAGCGGCCAGTTACCAATGAAACGGGCCACCCATGCCTGGTGCCGCTGCTTATAGTCCTTGAGGAACTGCCGTCTCTTCCACGTCGGGTAGGCGCCCAGCACGAGGAGGCACGGGACGAGGACGGCCAGCGCTGTCAACACCCAGCCAGCTTGTCCGGCATCCCGGTCCTGGACCGCATCCTTGTAGAGTCCCAGCATCACTCCCGCGGTGATGCACCCCAAAATCCAGATGGCGCGCAGGAGGATGGTCCGGCGTTCCTGTTTCCTGGAAGGGTGGAGGGCCGGTGCCGGTTCCGCGGCCACGGTTGCCTCAGCCTCGGTCAGGCCGGTGTTCAGGAGTCTGCTGGTACCTGCACCGGGCATTCCTGATTTATCCGGCACGTCCACATAGACGGGTGGCAGGCCCGTCCGATCCTGTGCAGCCTGCTTGGAAAGCTCGTCCATGTTCCCCCATCAACCCAGTCATGACCCCCCTGCAGAGTCTACGGTTAGGCGGGCTCCGGGCGGGTAGTCCCTAGACTGGCCAATGGACGTTGTATGCCGGGAATGACGAAGGAGCGAAACGATGAGTGGAGTAGTTGTAGTAGGTGTGGATGCCAGCCCGTCCGCACGGAAGGCCGCAGAAGTGGCGCTGGACCTGGCGGAGTCACTGGGAGCGTCCCTCCATGTGGTGACTGCCTTTGAGATCGAGAACGCCGAAACCTTTGGGGTGGGCTCGGACAAGGTGAGGATCTCCAACGCGGACAGCTCGGAGATGGTGGCAAAATCCCTGGGCGCATCGCGGCCGGGAGTGCAGATCACCCACTTCGCCGCCCGCGGCAAGCCGGCGGATTCGCTGATCAAGGAAGCCATCCGGCTGGATGCCCGGGTGATCGTGGTGGGTAACCGGAGGATGCGCGGCATCGGCCGGCTCCTGGGCAGCGTCGCCAACAGCGTGGCGCACAACGCCCCGTGCGACGTCTACATCGCGAACACCTACGAGGACTAAGCTGCCCCGCAAGGTAGTGGGCGGACGACGGCGGGACTTCCCGCCGTCGTCCGCCCACCGTCGTTAAGGGTTCTTAGGCCCCGTATTCCTCATCGGTGACATGCTGGAGCCAGGTAACCACCTGCCCGTTTTCGTCCGCTTCCTGCATGGCGACGTGGGCCATGAAGCGCTCCGGGGTCGCACCGTGCCAATGCTCCTCCCCCGGCTCGATGAAGACCACGTCGCCGGGACGGATTTCCTGGACCTGCCCGCCGCGCCGCGCCACCAGCCCGATGCCGTCCGTGACATAAAGGGTCTGGCCCTTGGGGTGGTGGTGCCAGGCGGTGCGGGCCCCGGGGGCGAATCGGACATGGGCGCACCCGACCGCTGACTGTTCATCGGGGTTGCGGATGCCGTCAATCTGCACGGAGCCGGTGAACCATTCCTTCGGTCCGGCTCCTGTCTGGCCGCCGCTCTTGGTGTACTTCATGTTCTCCTCCTGTGAGTTCGGTTGACTGGAAAGTTTGTTGGCGGGTCAGGCGCTCCGGCGTGTGATCCGTGCCGTCACGAACGCCAGGACCGACGAGACCGCGAGGGCAGCGGCGGCCACCAGGAAGGCGCCGCCGTGGCCGGCGGAGTCGAACAGGACGCCACCCAGCGTTGATCCGACGGCGATCGAGGTCTGGACGACGGCCACCATCAGGCCCCCACCGCCCTCAGCGTCGTGGGGCATGGCCTCTGCGATCCAGCTCCACCAGCCCACCGGGGCGGCCGTGGACAGCAGCCCCCAAACGCCCAGGAGGACCATGACGACGGCGAGCCAGCCGCCGGTGGGGACCAAGGCGGCGGCGATGAGCGCCATAAGGGCCGGGATGGTGACCAGTGTCCGGTACAGGCCCTTCCCCAGGAACCGGCCAATCAGCATGGTGCCGGCAAACCCTGCCACACCCATCACCAGCAGTACGAGCGACACAGTGGCCACCTCCACGCCGGTCACCCGCTCCAGGAACGGACGGACGTAGGTGAACAGGACGAACTGGCCCATGAAGAAGGTGCCGCAGGCGGCCATCCCCCAGGCGACAGCCGGGCTCTTGAAGGCGGCGAAAATTCCGAGGATGTTTCCGGACGCCCGCTTTTCCACCGGCATGGAAGGAAGGCTGATCCACTGCCAGACCAGGGCGAGCACCGCCACGGGAACCAGGCAGAAGAACGCTCCACGCCACCCGATAAATGAGCCCAGGTAGCTGCCCAGCGGCGCAGCCAGCACGGTGGCCAGGGCGTTGCCGCCATTGAAGACCGCCAGGGCGCGCGGCACCTGGTGGGCCGGCACCAGCCGCATGGCGGTGGCTGCGGACATGGACCAGAAACCGCCGATGACCACGCCAATGAGGGCACGGCCCACCATGAAGAGCAGGTAGCCCGGGGCCATGGCGACCAGCGCACCGGAGACGGCCATCACCGTGGTCAGGCCCAGCAGCAGGGTCTTGCGGTTCATGCTGCCGGCCAGCGTGGACACCGACAGGCTGGTGGCGACGGCGAACAGGCCGGAGATCGCGATGCCCTGCCCCACCATCCCCTCGGAAACCCGGAGTTCGGCGGCCATTGGGGTGAGCAGGCTGACCGGCATGAATTCGGAGGCGATCAGGGCGAAGACGCACAGGGACATCGCGAAGACGCCTCCCCAGTGCGCGTGGTGCTGCACGCCTGGTTCTTGGGGCGCACGGGTGCTGGTGACAGTTGTTTCGGGGGCCATGCCTTCCATCAAACCGTGCTCCCGGAGCCCTAGCGAGGGCCCTGCTGAAACCGGTTTTGGCAGACCCCCTTTAGGGCAAGGCTGCCGTGGAACTATGCAGAGGTTCCTTGCCGCTGCATGTTGTGCGGGCTCTTCCGCAGGTCTTTTTCCAGTTCTGCCAGGCAGTAGTCCTTGAACCAGTGCCTGATGCGCAGCGGCAGCATGGGGTAGGCCACCGCAAGGACGCGCCATGTCCGGTCGAAGCGGTGCTGGTGGCGGTCGCTCCATGCGAGGCCGTAGTCCTTCCGCAGTTGCTCCGGGAGGAGCCCGGCGGTGAGGAACCTCGCGGACGGCATGATGGCGCGGTACCAGAGTGCGGTGTGCTTGGGGAACAGCAGGCCGCGCCCCACGCGCACGCCTTCCTCCTCGGCACGGAGGGTTGAAAGCTGCTCATCCCAGTAGCGTCTGAACGCCGCCCGGTCCTTCGGCCACATGTCCGGTGGAAGCTGCAGGGCGGTCCCAATCCGTGCGTAGTCACGGTACATTGCGTCGGCCGCCTCGTCGCCGAGCGGGCCGCGGATCTTCTCGACGATGGTCAACGCGGTGTCATAGAGCGTTGCCGCCACCCAGAGCTGCAGTGCCGGATCGAAGGCGTTGTAGCCGGCGGACGGTTCGGCCGCCGTGCGGCGTACCGGAACGTGCGCGTGGTTCACCCTGCGCCGGACTTCCTTGGCCTGCTCCTCCGTTCCGTACACGATGCCGTAGACGTAGGTGAGAGTGCCCTTGAGACGGTTTACCGGGCGTTGGGTGAACGTGCTGTGCGCCGCCACGCCGCGGCCGATCGCGGGGTTGGCAAGCTGCAGCAGAATGGCCCGTCCTGCCCCGGCGAGCAGGATGCCTTCAGCCCGGAAATCGGCCTCTCCCTGCACCATGTGAACAGGGTACCGGAGGGGCAGGACATCAGGACGGGCCCTTTGGCCCGTTGTGCCCGGGCAGAGGAGGGCCGCAGGACCTGTCCTGCCTCCTCCCCTGCCCGGGTGTGGGGCGTTAGCGCTCCAGGAGGGACACGTCCCGGACGGCGCCCTTGTCCGCAGAGGTGGCCATGGCGGCGTAGGCACGCAGGGCAGCGGAAACCTGGCGGTCCCGGTCCTTGGGCTTGTACCCGCCGTTGACTTCCAGTTTCTCGCGGCGTTCGGCGAGGATTTCGTCAGAGACCTCCAGCTCCATGGAGCGCTGCGAGATGTTGATGCTGACGATGTCGCCGTCCTCCACCAGCGCGATGGTTCCCCCTGACGCAGCCTCCGGGGAGATGTGGCCGATCGACAGGCCGGACGTACCGCCGGAGAAGCGGCCGTCCGTGATGAGCGCGCACTTCTTGCCCAGGCCGCGGCCCTTGAGGAAGGACGTGGGGTAGAGCATCTCCTGCATGCCCGGACCACCCTTGGGGCCTTCGTAGCGGATCACCACCACGTCGCCTTCCTTGATCTGCTTGTTCAGGATCTTCTCCACGGCTTCGTCCTGGGATTCGCAGACCACAGCCGGCCCGGAGAAGGTCCAGATGGATTCGTCCACGCCGGCGGTCTTCACCACGGCGCCGTCCACGGCAATGTTGCCGCGCAGCACGGCCAGGCCGCCGTCCTTGGAGTAGGCGTGCTCCACCGAGCGGATGCAGCCACCTTCAGCGTCGGTGTCCAGGGAGGTCCACTCGTTCGACTGCGAGAACGCGGTGGAGGACCGGACGCCGCCGGGAGCCGCGTGCCACAGGGCCTGCGCCTCGTCGGTGGCCTTGCCGCCGCGGATGTCCCAGTCGTCCAGCCAGCCGTCCAGGTCGGCGGAGTGCACGGAGTGGACATCCTTGTGCAGGAGGCCGCCGCGGTTCAGCTCGCCCAGCAGGGCCGGGATGCCGCCGGCGCGGTGCACGTCCTCCATGTAGTAGGTCTTGTCCTTGGCCACGTTCGGGGCCACCTTGGCCAGGCAGGGCACCTGGCGGGACTTGGCGTCCATCTCGGCCAGGCCGTAGTCCACGCCGGCCTCCTGGGCCGCGGCCAGCAGGTGCAGGATGGTGTTGGTGGAGCCGCCCATGGAGATGTCCAGCGCCATGGCGTTGTCGAAGGCCTTGGCGGTGGCGATGGAGCGGGGCAGCACGGAGTCGTCGTCGCCGTCGTAATAGCGCTTCACCAGCTCGACGACGGTGGCGCCGGCCTTCTCGTACAGCGCCTTGCGGGCGGTGTGGGTGGCCAGCACGGAGCCGTTGCCCGGCAGGGAGAGGCCGATGGCCTCGGTGAGGCAGTTCATGGAGTTGGCGGTGAACATTCCGGAGCAGGAACCGCAGGTGGGGCAGGCGTTCTCTTCGATGAGGTTGATGTCCGCGTCGGAGATGGACTCATCCACGGCGTCGGCGATCGCGTTGACCAGGTCCAGGGAGCGGACGGAGCCGTCGGTCAGGGTCACGCGGCCGGCTTCCATGGGGCCGCCGGAGACGAAGACTACGGGGATGTTCAGGCGCAGGGCTGCCATGAGCATGCCGGGGGTGATCTTGTCGCAGTTGGAGATGCAGACCAGGGCGTCGGCGCAGTGGGCGTTGACCATGTACTCAACGGAGTCGGCGATCAGGTCGCGGGACGGCAGCGAGTAGAGCATGCCGCTGTGGCCCATGGCGATGCCGTCATCCACGGCGATGGTGTTGAACTCGCGCGGCACGGCGCCGGCGGCGAGGATCGCATCGGAGACGATCCGGCCCACCGGGGCAAGGTGGGTGTGGCCCGGGACGAATTCGGTGAAGGAGTTGGCGACGGCGATGATCGGCTTGCCGATATCGGAGTTGGCGACGCCGGAGGCGCGCAGCAGTGCGCGGGCGCCGGCCATGTTGCGGCCATGGGTGACTGTTTTAGAGCGGAGTGCAGGCATGCTTACCATCCTCTTGCCTTGCAGGGCTGGGTGGAAGACAGCGCTGCTACTAGTAGTAGGAGTACCAGAGTAATAGTATTTTGAGGTGAACAATCCCGGCCGCCGCAAAGAACTGGGGCTCTTCCTCCGGGCCCGGCGCGACCAGGCGCTGCGGGCCGATTACGGCCTGCCGCCCGTGGGCCGCACGCGGGAGCGGGGGCTCCGCCGCGAGGAGGTGGCGTTCCTTTCCGGCGTCAGCGTCACCTGGTACACGTGGCTGGAGCAGGGCCGGGACATCAGCCCGTCACGGCAGGTCCTGGAGGCCATCAGCCGCGCACTGCATCTGTCCAGCACCGGCCTGGGCTACGTCCTGTCGCTGGGCGGCTACGCCTCAGCAGCCCCTGCTGGGCCGGCAGCCGATACCGCCCCGCCCCACATCCAGCGCCTCCTGGATGCCCTGGACCCCAATCCGTCCTTCGCCCTGTTTCCGGACTGGGGCGTGGCAGGGTGGAACAGGGCCTATGCGGCGCTGTACCCCAACATCGCCACGGTGCCGGCGGCGGACCGGAACCTGCTGTGGCTGGTGTTCACGGATCCCTACGTCCGGAACCTGCTGCCGGACTGGGACACCACCAGCAAGCGGTTCCTTGCGGAGTTCCGGGCCGAAACCGGGCAGCGGCTGGGCGATCCGGACATCCAGTACCAGGTGGAACGGCTCAAGGAAGCAAGCCCGGAGTTCCGGCAGGGCTGGGACCTGTACGACATCCTGGGTTTCGAGTCCCGCGAGCGCCTCTTCCACCATCCGGCCGTGGGGGTGCTGCAACTGGAACACCACCAGGTGTCCCCGTCGGACCGGCCGGACCTGCACCTCGTGGTGTACACACCGGCCCCGGGCAGCGACGCCGCAGCGCAGATGAAGTCCCTGCTGTCCGTGGCCGGCTAGGCTTCGTCCGCACCGAGGTAGGCGAGCGCGGCAGCCGCCTGGGCCCTGGTGGCCATGGGGAGGGTGGGCTCGACGGCGGGCAGGAACGACGGCGAGTGGTTGGCAGGGATGTCGGCGTCCACCGTGCCATTCGCCACCGCCCGCCGGTAGGTTTCCGGGGGAACGGAGCCGACCACCCAATAGACGTATGGGATGCCGAAAGCGTCAGGGATGCGGCTGAAGTCCTCTGACGCCGTCTGCGGAGTGGTGCGGTAGACAGCGTCCGTGCCGAAGGCCCTGGTGAAGGCTGCAGTGACCCGGGCGTTGGCCTCCGCATCGTTGCTGGTCAGCGGGTACTGGTCGTAATACTCAAACTCCGGTTCCTGCGGCGAGCCGGCGGCTGCGCACTCGCCCCGTACTATCCGCTCGATGGCGGCCACCATGGCGGCCCGGACGGCAAGGTCGTACGTGCGGAGGTTGAGCAGCAGCTCCACCCGGTCCGGGATGATGTTGGCCGTGGCTCCGGCGCTCACCGAGCCAACAGTCAGCACTGCGAACTCCCCTGGAATCGTTTCGCGGGACACCACGGTCTGCAGGCGGAGGACGATCGAGGCGGCGAGCACCACCGGATCCACGGACTTGTGCGGCATGGAGCCGTGGGCGCCGCGGCCGTGGACGGTAATCCGTACAGAGTCGCCGGCCGAGAGCACCGGGCCCGGCGTGGTGCCGATGGTTCCCGCTTCGGTGGGCATGACGTGCTGGGCCAGCGCGACGTCCGGGCGCGGGATTCCGGCGGCCAGGCCGTCGTCGAGCATTGCCTGCGAGCCTGCGGCCGTCTCCTCTGCCGGCTGGAACAGGGCGGTGTAGGTTCCCCGCCAGGCATCCCGGTGGTCTGCCAGGTACTTTGCCGCGCCGAGCAGCGCGACCACGTGCATGTCGTGAGCGCACGCGTGCATCACCCCCGGGACGGCGGAGGCGTAGCGTGCCCCGGTTGCCTCGGTGACCGGGAGGGCGTCCATGTCGGCCCGGGCCAGGACACCCGGGCCGGGTCCGTTGGCCAGGACGCCCACCACGCCGGTGCCGCCAAAGTGCCGGACGTCGAACCCCCAGGCCGCCAGCTTCGCCGCAACAGCAGCGGAGGTCTGGTGTTCGGCGAGGCCGAGCTCCGGATTCCGGTGGAGCTGTTCGTAGAGCGGGACCTGCCAGGCCAGCTCCTGCTCGATCCCGTCCGCAGCGTTGTTGGCCAGTTCCATCTGAAGGCTCCTTCCGGCCGGCGG
Source organism: Arthrobacter sp. NicSoilC5 (assembly GCF_019977395.1). Taxonomy (NCBI): domain Bacteria; kingdom Bacillati; phylum Actinomycetota; class Actinomycetes; order Micrococcales; family Micrococcaceae; genus Arthrobacter; species Arthrobacter sp. NicSoilC5. The sequence goes on from NZ_AP024660.1 coordinate 2,340,908, forward strand.
CAGCCGGCCCCTCACGGCCACCATAGGCAGCACCCCTGGATGGTGTCCATGGGCAACCAAAAGCGGCCGGCGGCGGGAAATCCCGCCTCCGGCCGCTTCTTGCCCACGGACGCTAGGCCAGCACCCCCTGCCGCACCACGGCCGGCTTGAACTGTGCACCCGCACCCGGGAATACCGGCACCTCGATCCGCGCGTGGGTGTGGACCTCGGTGACCGTGGCCTTGGTGTGCCGGGCAATGTTCTCCATGGTGGTCACCCACATGCCGTCCATTGCCTTCACCCGCTCCATGAGCTGCTCCAGCGCCACGGCTTTGGATGGCCGGCCGGAGATGAACGGGTGGTTGGTGAGGACGAAGCAGCTGCCCTGGGAATGGTGGGCCTCGGCTTCAAGCGTCCACATTTCCAGGACCTTGGCCGGGCTCTCGATCACGCCACTGCCCGTAACGCCCGGGTAGAAGGCGTACTGCTCCCAGTCGTCCAGGGTCCAGTCCACCGGGATCTCAACGATGTCCCGGGGATCATCGGCGGCGACGGCGAAGCGGTAGGGGGCATCGCCGTCGAGCAGGCTGGAATCGTAGAGGAAGCCGCGGTCCGCCAGCAGGCCCGGGGAGTGCCAGTTCAGTTCCCACCACGGTGCGCGGTAGCCCACGGGTCGGACACCTGCGACTTTGGCCAGCGCCTCCAGGCCGCGGTCAATGTAGCTGGCCTCGGTGGCGGCGTCGATGCCCTGCATGGGTTCGTGCAGGTAGCCGTGGTGCGCCACTTCGTGGCCGCCGTCAACAATCTGCCGGACCACGTCCGGGTAGGACTCGGCCGTGAAACCCGGGATGAAGAAGGTGGCCTGGATGTCCTGGCGGGCCAGCATGGCCAGGAGCCGGGGTACCGCGATCTTGGGGCCGTACGACTGGTGGCTCATCAGCGACATGCGCCGGGTGCTGGTGGGATCGTGGGCGATAGTGCAGGATTCGGCGTCCACGTCGAAAGTGAAGGAAGCTGCAGCCTTGAAGCCTTCGGGCCAGGTGATGGGGTGCAGGGGGTCCGCGATGGCGGGGTTGTTCACGGGAAATCCTTTCGGCGGGCGCTGTGGGCGCCCGCCAGGTTCTACGGGATGGTGAGCTTAGAGGGCGGGAAGGGCGGGCGTGCTCTCCGCGCTCCCAGCTTCGGGGGCGGTCGCTCCAGGGGTGGCGTCCACCTTCTGTGCGGCGCGTGGCTCGAGGGCCAGGTAGCGGATGTGCTGGCGCGGGCCGAGGATGGCGTACACCCCGGCGCTGGTCAGGCCGCCGGCCAGCCAGGACAGGTCCCAGCCGCCCAGGGCCACGGCGATGGGGCCCTGCATGATGGGGATCAGTCCGTACATGAACAGCCACGTGGCGAAGATCCCGGCCAGGAGGGAGATGACGCCGGCGAAGTTGACCACCGGCAGCCGCTTTGTGCCGACGCCGTCGAACAGACGGTCGGTTCCGCCCGGCCAGCGCTTCTCCAGCCAGAAGTAGTGCACCAGCATGATTCCGCCCCAGGCGGCCACCCAGGCCACCAGGCCGATCAGCCAGGCGTCGAGTACCGCTGCGAAGTCCTCCTGGAAGATGAAGAAGACGACGGCGCCGAGCGAGAAGACGCCGACGAACAGGTTGAGTTTGCGGCGGCTGATGGAGATGTCCAGGGCCTGGGTGGCCACGGAGAAGGTGTAGATGTTCAGGATGTTGGTGGCGATGGGGCCATGGAGCACCATGAGCAGTACGGGCAGGGCCATGGCGCCGAAGTTCATGACGATGAGCTTGCCGGGATCGATCTCACCGCTGTTGGTGGCAAGGCTGGCGCCCAGGACGCCGAGCCACACCACGGGGATGAACTGGCCCAGGACCGAGGCGAGGTAGACCTTCTTCTTGGGGACGCTTGTGCTGACGAACCGGGAGTAGTCCGCGGCGTAGGTGAACCAGGTGATGCCCCAGCCAATGCCGATGGCGGTCATTACGGCGCTCATGGCCGCGATCCGCTCAGAGCCTTCCAGGACGGCGCCGGCGGGACCGGCGTAGCTCCAGTTGATGTCCATGCCGAACCAGGCCACCGCGGACATGACGGCCAGGATGAGGATGGTGGGCGGCACGGTCCACTTCTCGAAGGCGGCGATGGCCTTGTAGCCGAACCAGGCGATGGCAACCTGAAGGGCCATGATGAAGGTGGCGACGCCGATCTTCCAGCCGTAGTTGGGGGCTTCCGGGTCAACCCAGCCAAGGGTTCCGAAGAGCGCCATGACCAGGTCCAGGATGATCCAGGTGTTCACCGCGCACCAGCCGATGACCAGCAGGGCCTGGATGGCGGCCGGCAGGTAGTTGCCGCGCCGTCCGAATGCCGCCCGGGCCAGGACCATGCCGGTGGCTCCGGTCTTCTGGCCCAGGAGGACGAAGCAGCCAAAGAGCAGCATGCCGATCAGGTTGCCCAGCACCAGCACGGTGATGGTGTCCGCGAGTCCGAGTCCCAGCTGGATACCGAGTGCCCCCAGCACCCAGTTGATGGGTGCCAGGTTGGCGCCCGCCCAGATCCAGAACTGGCCGGATACCTTGCGTGTTCGTGCTGATTCGGGGATGGGCTGCAGCCAGGCTTCGTGGTCCACGGCGCTGTGGTCCTGCGTGGCCTGGTCAGGTTGGCCGTGCGTGGCTGTAGAAAGCTTTTCTTGCATGGGGGCCTCCGTGAGGTGGATAAGTACCAACTAGGCTATGTGGCCCCCATCACAAGCAACAAGATACAATGTGTCGAATAAATCCCCCTACTACGTTACGGACTGTCGTGTCAGTGTTTCTTGGCGAAATACTCGCCCACCCCGCCCTCGCCGCCGCCGATCCCGTGGTCCACCCCCAGGGCGTGGTGGCTGATGCGCAGCCGGTCCGCTGGGTCCACTCCAGTGAGGTGCTGGACATCGCCCCCCTGCTCCGTGGCGGTGAACTGCTGCTCTGCGGCGGGATCACGCTGGCCACCGCCACCCCGGCCAGACGCGGGGACTACGTCCGTGAGCTGGCGCAGCGCGGCGTCGCTGCGCTGGCCATCGAGACCGGCGGTGCACTGCCGGAAATTCCTGCGGACATGCTGCAGACGGCTGAGGAATACGGCCTTCCCGTGGTGGAACTGCGCAAGGTGGTCCCGTTCGTCGGCGTCATGCAGGCCATCAACTCCATGCTGGTCAGCGAGTCGGTGGGGCACCTGCAGCAGGCGGATGCCGCCACGCGCGCCATGGCTGCCGAGCTGGCGCATGGCGCTTCACTGGACAAGATCCTGGGCGTGCTGGCAGGCATCACCGGCTCGGCCGTGAAGCTCACCTCCCCGTGGGGAGTGACCATGGGCAGCGCGGCGCCGGAGGGTTGGAGCAACGGGGTGGACGCGGAAGCCGGAGAAGGAACAGCGGACGACGACGGCACCGGGCCAGGCGGGCACGGCGGCTTTTACCCGGTGGCCGGCGGAACGGTCATCACCGTGGACATCCCCGTGCGCGGGGTCCTCATGGGGCGGCTCGAGGTGCACGTGCCGGATGTCGCGGACACGGCGCTGGCCCAGGTGGCGGGCGAGCGCGCAGTGGACATCCTGGGCCTGGCGCTGCTGCAGCACACGCCTCCGGGACTGCACGCCCTGGCCGGCGCTGAACTGATGCGCGCCGTGCTGAATTCCGCACCGGAGTGGCGCCTCGAGCAGCTGGCCCCCGGCGCCGGCTTCCCCACGGACTCCCCCGCCGTGGTGGCCGCGATCCACGCGGCGGCACCGCAGGAGCTGCGCGGCGCCGTCGAAAACTTCCTGAGCTCGCAGCGGATTCCCTGTGCCGCGTACCTGGATGACACCGAGCTGGTGGTGATGATCGGCCTGCCGTGCACCGAGACGGCCGGCGAGCGGCGGCAGCTCCTGGAATCCCTGCAGGGACTGGAGGGGGACCACGATGCCGTGATCGCCGTCGGGCCGCTGGCAGACGGCGTGGCGGAGGCAGCCTGGTCACTGGCGGAAGCCCGGCGCGCCCTGGAGGTACGGCAGATCCGCCGCCGGAATGCGTCCGCGCGCAGGCGGCACCCGTCCCGGGGCCTGGTTGTGGTTGACGCCCAGGACGCCGCCGTGGAAAGCCTCGCTCTGACCTGCCTGGATGCCTCGTCCAGGGAGGCGTTCGTGAGCCGGCAGTTGCGGGCGGTCCTGGAGCATGATGCGCAGCGGCAGTCCCAGCTGCTGGAGACCCTGCAGGTGTGGCTGGACTCCGGCTGCAATACCGCACAGTCGGCGCGCGAACTGCACCTTGAGCGGCAGTCGATGCACCACCGGCTGCAGCGGATTTTCGAGCTCTGCGGAGGGGATCCGCGCGGGACGGGGCGGCTCGCGGCGCTGCACCTGGCGGCGAGGATGGCCGGGCTGCCCTGACCTCCTGCGGGGCCCCTGCTTCCGGACGTATGCTTGCCTGGCATTTCCCTGTGGCCGGGCCCCGGGTCCGGGCAGCTCGGATGGAAAGGGCGCGGCGGATGGCAAAGCGGAATACTTCCTTAGTGGGTGCGCCGTGCTGGGTCGACACCTGGCAACCGGACCCCCAGGGTGCCAAAGAGTTCTATGGCGGACTGTTCGGCTGGACGTTCGACGATCCGATACAGGTGCCGGGATTCGAGGGCGGGTACTGTCTGGCGCGCCTTGACGGCCGCTCCGTAGGCGGCGTGGGGCAGGCCCCGCCGGGATCACCAGCGGGATGGCTGACCCATATCCGGGTGGGCGATGCCGGGAAGGCTTCAGCGCTGGCGGAACAGGCGGGCGGCCGGCAGCTCGGGGCCATCGGCGCCGGGACCCGTTCGCAACTGGTTGCCGATTCCTCCGGCGTGCTGTTCTGCCTGCGGCAGGCGGGCGTCAATGACGGCGTTGAGCTTGCAGACCAGCCCAATAGCTGGGCCATGAGTTCGCTGCACACCCCGGATCTTGGAAAGGCCCAGGAGTTCTACAGGGCATTGTTCAACTGGGAACTGGCGTCGCCGCCGGACGCCCCGTTTTCACTGTGGCTCCGCGAAGACCAACTGGTGGCCGTGGCTACCCCCGCCGACGGCGTGACTGTTCCTCCACATTGGAGTGTGAACTTCGGGGTCACCGATGCAGACAGGACCGCCGACCGGGCCGTTGCCCTGGGCGGCGGCATTGTCATGGCACCCATGGATACCCCCGGGTTCAGGAGTGCCGTGATCAGCGACCCCTGGGGCGGTGTGGTCGCGGTCAGCGCGGTCACGGAGCAAACCGGCACCCCGCCGGCACGGGCCTGACCAGGCAGCGTCAGCTTCCCGGGCGGCCACCCAGCCGGGTGGTCACCTTGGCGGCGGCGGCGACGCAGGCCTCCCCCAGACTCTCGAACTGTTCCTTGGACACCCGGAACCGCGGCGCCGGAATCAGGACGGCCGCCACAACGTCGCCGCGGTGGTCGCGGACAGGCGCGGCCACGCCCACCTCGTCCATGGACGATTCGCCGTAGTTCCCCGCCCATCCCCGCTGCGCAACATCCTGGAGCCGGACTTCGTACGCTGCCAGTCCGTCGTCGTCCAGTCCCGGAAAGGTGATGGTTCCGCTGCGCAACAGTTCACGCACCCGTTCGGCCGGCAGCGTGGACAGGAACACCTGGACCGAGGCGCTCATCGCGTCACGGTAGCGGGCGCCCAGGGGGGTGGTGTGCTTGATCTGGTGGTGGCTCGCGATCTGCTCCACGCAGATGGCCTCGTCACCGTTCCACAGCATGAGGGCACTGGTTTCGCCGGTCTGCTCGGTCAGCTGCCGCAGGACGGGGTAGGCAACGCGGCGTTCCTCCATCTCGGCCAGCAGCGGTCCGGCGACGGCGATGAGCCCCAGGCCCAGCCGGAACCGCTTGGTTTCCGGGTCGCGTTCCACCAGGTTTTCCTGCTCGAAGGTGGCCAGGATACGGGACACGCTGGACTTGTGCATGCCCACGCGGTTGGCGATTTCCGTGACGCCCAGCAGGGGTTCGTCCGCCGTGAAGGTGCGCAGGACGGCGATGGCGTTGACGACGACGGAGGCTCCTTTGGCGTCCGTCCCGCCGTTGGTGCCGGTTCCGCTGCCGTTGCTGTCTGGGGTTTTCGCAGGAGTCATGGTGGACACCATCTTTCCCTATGGTCGGGGCTGGACACCGAAAGCGGCGCCGTGGTGCACGGCGCCGCTTCGGCTGTTCAGATGGTTATCCCTGGACGATGTTGTGTTCCGGGCCGAACGGGAACTTGGTGATGTTTTCCACCGTGTTGTCCTCGCCGATCACCAGGATGTCGTGCTCGCGGTAGCCGCCGGCGCCCGGCAGGCCGTCCGCCACCGTGATCATGGGCTCCATGGAAACCACCATGCCCGGCTCGAGGACGGTGTCGATGTCCTCGCGCAGCTCCAGGCCGGCTTCGCGGCCGTAGTAGTGGCTCAGGACGCCGAAGGAGTGGCCGTAACCGAAGGTGCGGTTGGCCAGCAGGCCGTGGCTGATGTAGATCTCGTTGAGCTCGGCGGCGATGTCCTTGCAGACGGCGCCGGGCTTGATCAGTTCCAGGCCGCGCTCGTGCACCTCGACGTTGATGTTCCACAGCTCCAGCGAGCGCTCGTCCGGCTGGCCCAGGAAGAGGGTCCGCTCCAGGGCGGTGTAGTAACCGGAGGTCATGGGGAAGCAGTTGAGCGAGAGGATGTCGCCCTGCTGCAGCTTGCGGGTGGTGGCCCAGTTGTGGGCGCCGTCGGTGTTGATGCCGGACTGGAACCACACCCAGGTGTCGCGGACCTCGCGGTCCGGGAAGGTCCTGGCGATCTCGTGCACCATGGCCTCGGTGCCGATGAGGGCCACTTCGTACTCGGAGATGCCTTCGCGGATGGCGTTGCGGATGGCTTCGCCGCCCAGGTCGCCGATGCGGGCGCCGTGCTTGATGACTTCGATTTCCTCGGCGGACTTGATCATGCGCTGGCGCATGGCGTCCTGGGAGACGTCCAGGAGCTGGGCGCCGGGGAACGCCGCGGCGATCTTTTCGCGGGTCAGGCCCGGGAGAAAGTCGTCCTCGACGCCCAGCCGGGTGGCCTTGACGCCTCGCTGGCGCAGGGCTTCCTGGAGGCCGAAGTAGAAGTTGTCGCGGCGCCAGTCGGTGTAGACGATGTTCTCGCCGTAGGAGGTGCGCCACGGCATGCCGGCGTCGATGTTGGCGGTGACGGTGACGGAGTCGTTGGCGGTGACCACCAGGGCGTAGTTGCGGCCGAACGTGGTGTACAGGAAGTCGGAGTAGTACTTGATGCCGTGGTAGCTGGTGAGGATAACCGCGTCCAGCTCCTTGGCGGCCATGATCTTGCGGAGGCCGCCAAGGCGGCGCTCGAACTCTGCGTCGGAGAACGTGAGCTTGCCCTTGGTGCCGTTGTGCAGGACCTTGAGGCGCTCGAGTTCGGCGATGGAGGAGGCGTTGTCGGCAGTGATAGTCACGGGTGGTGCCTTTCTAGTGGGTGCCAGCTGCTGTTGGTGCAGTTGGTGTTGTTTGCGTAGTGAGGTTGGTCTGTGGACCCGGATGGGTCAGGGGCCTCTGGTTGGTCAGAGGTGCTTGAGGGGCTTCCGCGAGGTTTCGGTGGCGAACAGCACGGCCATGAGCGACACGGCGGATGCGGCCACGAGGTACCAGCCCGGCGCCAGCTTGCTCTGGGTCATGCCGATCAGCAGGGTGGCCATGAACGGGGCCGTGCCGCCGAACAGGGCGTTGGAGAGGTTGAAGCTGACGGCGAAGCCGCTGTACCGGACTTTGGTGGGGAACAGTTCGGCCAGGAAACTGGGCAGCGTTCCGTCGTTCAGCGTAAGCATGCCGCCCAGCAGGATCTGGACCAGGACGATCACCAGGAAGTTGCCCGTGTCCAGCAGCATGAAAGCGGGAACAGTCAGCAGCATGAACAGCACGGACGCGGTGATCAGCATGCGCTTGCGGCCGAACCGGTCCGAGGCGAGGCCGGTCAGGAAGATGAAGCCGATATAGCTGGCCAGGGCGATCGTGGTGGCAAGGAAGGATTCGGTGGGCCCGAAGCCAAGTTCCTCGGACAGGTAGGTGGGCATGTAGCTGAGGATGACGTAGAAACCGACGGCGTTGAGCAGCACGGCACCGCAGGCGATCAGCAGCTGTTTGCGATAGGTCCGGAACATGTCCAGCGCAGGGGCTTTGGGAGCGGATTCCTCCTGGTCGGCCAGTGCGCGGAAAGCGGGGGTGTCCTCCAGCTTGGTGCGGATGTAGCGGCCAATCAGACCCATGGGGGCGGCCAGCAGGAAGGGCAGCCGCCAGCCCCACTCGTGCAGCTGGTCGGTGCTGAGCACTGAGCTGAGGAGCGCCGCGATCAGTGAACCCAGGAGCAGGCCCGCGGCGGTACTGGCGGGAACGACGGCGGCATAGAGTCCGCGGCGGTTGGCCGGCGCGTATTCCACCAGGAAGGCTGATGCTCCGGCGTATTCGCCGGCCGCCGAGAAGCCCTGGACCACGCGGACCAGGAGCAGCAGGACCGGGGCCAGCATGCCGATGGTTCCGTAACCGGGGATGAGGGCGATGCAGAAGGTTGAGACGGACATGATGACGATGGACAGGGACAGCGCCTTGCGCCGGCCGAGCTTGTCGCCGATGTGACCCCAGAAGAAGCCACCCAGGGGACGGACGAAGAACGAGATGGCAAAGACGGCGAAAGTAGCCAGCAGCGCGGTCTGCCGATCGGCCTCAGGGAAGAACACTGAGGAAATTACTGCGGCCAGATAGCCGTACACCGCGTAGTCGAACCATTCGACAAAGTTGCCGATGAAGCTCGCAGTGACCACCCGGCGTCGAACGTCCTTGCTGGCAACGGCGTTGTCCATGCCGCCACCAGCCCCGGCAGGAGCGTTGGCGTCAGCGGCAACCATCCCTGCCTCGGGTGAGTTTTGTTGGGTACTCATGAAACCACCAATGAAAGTTGGAGTTGCATTGCTTGCAACGTGGTTGCTTCAAGATAGGCCGTGACGCGCAACACAGTCAAGAGGTTTCACAATGATTAATCCCCGGGATCCGCACATCATGACGACAAGGCCGACGGCACGATATCCAATCAGGAACGAAAGCCTTTGTTGCAGTAAAAACAACAGAGTTGTAACACACGCGAATTCTGGCCTTAACGCAATAGTGGCCGCCAAGCGGGAAGGCTTGGCGGCCACTGTTGGGCAAAGGCATGGACGGCTGTTACCGCAACGGAACGGCTTCCCCTGCTATCACCGGATGGTCCCGGTGCAGGTTCCCAACGGCTGATGCACCCTGCGGTGACCCCAGCTCCGAGAAGAACTCCACGTTCGCCAGGACGTAGTCCGCCCATTCATCGGGGACGTCGTCGGAAAAGTAGATCGCCTCCACCGGGCACACGGGATCACAGGCACCGCAGTCCACGCATTCCGATGGGTGAATGTAGAGCGAACGTTCGCCCTCGTAGATGCAGTCCACCGGGCACTCCTGGATACAGGCCTTGTCCTTCACATCCACGCAGGGCTGGGCGATCACATAGGTCATGGCAGCTACACACCCGTGTACACGGTCTTGGCCCACGTGAAGAACTCCAGGGCGGACCTGCCCTGTTCGCGGAACGTGTTGGTTGAGGAGTCCTTGACGCCGCCGAACGGCACGTTCAGGTCCAGCCCGGCGGTGGGGCGGTTGACTTTGATCACGCCGGCCTGGGCCCTTGCGGAGAAGTCGGTGGCCAAGGCCAGCGAATCCGTGCAGATGCCGGCGGTCAGGCCGTAGCGGGAGTCATTGATGGCGGCCACGCCTGCCTCGTAGTCAGCCACCTCCAGGACCGCCACCACGGGACCGAATATCTCCTCGGTCACGGCCTGATCGTCGAAGGCCAGGTCGGTGAGCACGGCGGCGGGGAAGAACAGCGCTTCGGAGGAGTCGCCATCGTGCTTTCCGTGCAGGAGGGTTGCACCGCGTTCGACGGCACCGCGCACCGCTGCTTGGTCCTGCTCGAACTGCTGCGGGCTCACCACCGCACCCATGGCCGACTCCAGGCCGTCGCCCGGCGTGTACTTGGCGGCTTCCGCCACGAGGGCGTCGAGGAAGGCGGCGCGGATACCGGGGGTAACGTACACCCGGGACGTGGCGGTGCAGGCCTGCCCGGTGAGGCCGAAGGCCCCGGCAGCCACCACCTGGGCTGCCTTGCGCGGGTCCGCGTCATCTAGGACCAGGACGCCGTTCTTGCCGCCCATCTCCAGCTGCACGCGGGCGCGCCGGCCGTTGAGGATCTCCTGGAGGCCCAGGCCCACGTTGGTGGAACCGGTGAAGGACATACCGGCAATACGGGGATCGCGGGCCAAAGCATCGCCCACCACGCGGCCCTTGCCGTGCACCACGTTGAATACGCCCGCCGGCAGTCCTGCGTCCTGGAGGGCGCGGGCCAGGTGCGTGGCGGACAACGGAGTGAGCTCCGCGGGCTTGATCACAACGGCATTGCCGCTGATCAGTGCCGGCGCGGCCTTCCAGGCCGGGATGGCGATGGGGAAGTTCCAGGGCGTGATCAAGCCGACGACGCCCAGCGGCTCGCGCCGCGTCGTGATGGTGGTGTCCGGCAGCCCGCTCGGCAGCACTTCGCCGCTGGCGGCCCAGCCGAGTGAACCGAAAAAGCGCAGCACGTCGGAGGCGCGTTTCACTTCGCCCTTGGCTTCGGCCAGGGTTTTGCCTTCCTCCCGGACCAGGTCCTCGGCGATGGTGCCCTGCCGTTCGACCAGCAGGTTTCCCGCGGTGATGAGGATGGCTCCGCGGGAGGGGGCGGGCAGTGCGGCCCAGGCCGGCTGCGCGGCTGCGGCGGCGGCAATGGCGGCGTCAACGTCCGCGGCGGTTCCGCTGGGTGACAGTGCCGCCAGCTCATCCGGCCGGGCGGGGTTCATGCGCCGGGTGTCCGCCTCACCAAGCCATTGGCCGTTGATGAGGTGCTGGGCGGTGAGGTGCGCGTGGGCGGTGGAAGTTTCGGCGGCAAGTGCGGTGGAGGTCATGGTGTTCCTTCAGGATGTTGGGTGTGGCTAGAGGCTGCGGATGAGGCCGCCGTCGCACCGCAGTGCCACGCCGGTGATGTACGACGCCGGGGCGCTGCACAGGAAGGCGGCAGCGGCGCCGAATTCGGCGGGTTCCCCATACCGCCGCGCGGGGATGGTTTTCCGGGACTCGAGCCGGATCTCTTCCAGCGTGGTGCCGCGGCGCTTGGCGGCGGCCTGGTCCAGCTCTGTGACGCGGTCCGTGGCGATCCTTCCCGGCAGGAGGAGGTTCACTGTCACCCCGTCCAGCGCCACCTCGGCGGCGAGCGTCTTGAGGTAGGCAGCAAGCGCGGCGCGCCCGGTGTTGGAGATGGCCAAATTGGGCAGCGGCGCTGCCACGCCGCTTGACCCGACGGCCAGGATCCTCCCCCAGCGCCGCTCGCGCATGCCGGGAAGTGTCAGGGCCACCAGTGCCTGGTGTGGCTTGACCAGGGTGTCGAATGCCGCGGCGATGTCCTCGGAGCCCAGGGTGGCAGCGGCGCCGGGCTTGGGGCCGGGCCCGTTGAGGACCAGGATGTCGATGGGACCCAGGCCGGATTCGGTCTGGGCTACTGCCGCCTCCACTCCGCCCTGAACGGTGAGGTCGGCTTCGACGGCGATGGCCGCGAAACCGGGATTGCCGCCGTATGCTGCCTGCAGCTCGCCCACGATCTCATCGGCCCGGTCCCGCCGCCGGCCCACGATGGCAACTTTGGCCCCTTCCGCAGCCAGCGCCCGAGCCACGGCGAGTCCCAGCCCTCCGGTGGAGGCGGCCACCAGCACTGTCCGTCCGACGATGCCCATGTCCATCAGAGGCTCCCGGCCGTAATGGGGGCACTGGTGAGCTTCAGTGCCGTGGCGGCTTCGCGGAGGTGAGCGGTCATGGCGTGGCGCAGGTTCTCGGGGAAGGCAGCCGCCGGGGCCCGGACGCCTGAGTCCTTGATCCAGCCCCGTTCCCGCAGGCATTCCTTGCGGATGGCCAGTGCCACCTTGGCCTGCTGCTCGAAGTTGATGAGCGGCAGGTAGGGCACCAGTTGGGCCGCGGCAGCCGCGTACCCTTCCCGCCGCCAGGCCCGGACGCAGGCGATGAGCGCCTCGGGGTAGGAGAATCCCGTCATGGCGCCCGCCGCCCCGGCCAGGAGCTCGTCCAGCAGTCCCTGGCCGCCGAGGCCACCGAACACTGAGATTCCTGTAGCAGCACTGAGCGTGCCGATGGCCACGCTGGTGGGCGGCGCCTCGGCCTTGATGGCAACAACGGACGGGCTTGCTTTGACCACTGTAATGAGCGCGTCGGTGGAGATGGTGACGCCGCTGGCGAGGGGATAATCCTGCAGCACCACCTTGACGCCGGTGGCACGGTGGATGGCGTCCAGATGGGCGGCCACCACCTCCGGTTTTGGCGAGTTGGCCTGCACCATGACAGCAGTAAGGCGGTGGCCGGCCACCTGTTGGGCTGCACGGATTTCCTCGATAGCCGGCCGGGTGGCCAGTGCCGTCACTCCCACCACCAGGGGCAGGCTGGTGCATTCGACGGCGATTTCCAGCACCTGCCGCCGCTCCTCCGCAATGAGGGCGGCAGCCTCGCCGAAAACGCCCAGGACGGTCAGGCCGGTGGCGCCGATGGTTTCGTAGCGTTCCACGAGGTCCGAGAGGCTGTCCAGGTCCAGGTCCAGGGTGCTGCCCTGGAACGGGGTGGCAACAACGCCCCACACGCCCGGGGCCAGGGATTCACGGTTTTCAGGCGCGGCGGATTGCGGCATGAGTGGTCCTTCTTTTGTTGGAACTCTTAGTGGGAAACGTGTATTCAGCGGCCCGGCCACACCGGCGGACGTTTTTCCTGGAACGCGCGGACGCCTTCGGCGGAGTCTTCGCTGTCCAGGGCGGCCATGAGGGCGGGCAGCCGGAGACCGCGTGCTTCGGCGGCCGTCAGGTGCGAAGTCCGGGCAGCCATCTGCTTGACCGCCCGGACGGAGGTGGGGGCGCAGGCGAGGATCTGGTCCACCCAGCGCTGCACTGCGTCGTCGAGTTCGTCAGCAGGAACCACTTCGTTGACCAGGCCCATGGCCTGCATTTCGGCGGCGTCGGCTTTCCGGCCGGTGAGCAGCATGCCCATGGCCTGGGTGTAGGGGACGCGGCGCAGCAACTGGTGGATGCCGCCGTCGAGCGCCAAGCGCCCCACCCGGGGCTCCGTCAGCCCGAACTTCGCGCTGTCCACGGCCACCACGATGTCCGCGCCCAGGACGATCTCCATCCCGCCGCCCAGCGCGTAGCCGTTGACCTTGGCGATCACGGGGACGTCCAGTGTGGTGCGCAGGCTCAATCCGCCGAAGCCGTTGGGGTCCAGGCCGGCCCAATACTCCAGGCCGGTCTTATCCACCGCGGACGCGGACATGTCCGCTCCGACGCAGAAGGCACGGGACCCGGCACCGGTGATGACCACGGTCCGCACTGACGGGTCCTGTTCCAGCTGGTCCCAAATCCGGTTGAGCCGGGCCTGCGCGGTACCGTCGACGGCGTTCAGGACATGCTGGCGGTCGATAGTGACGGTTGCGACGCCGTCATTGATCAAGAGGGTGACCTCGTCAACCCGCTCTGCCACTGCCGTCACCGCAGGACTCCCAGCTGCTGAAGCCGGGCAATCGCCTCGGCGTCGAAGCCGTTCTCCAGCAGGACCTCCACGTTGTGCTCCCCCAGGCGGGGGGCGGCGCGGCGGATACTGGGCGGAGTGGCGGAGAGCCGGATGGGCGCGTTGAGCATCTTCACGGTCCCCACCCGCGGGTGTTCAGCCTCCACGATCATGCCGTTCGCCTCGGTCTGGGCATCAGCGAGCGCCTGTTCCAACGTGTGGACGGGAGCGTTGAGCAGTCCCTGTTCCTCCAGTTTCCCGGTCCAGTACTCGGTGGTGTTGGCGGCGAAGTGCTCCCGGAAGATGGCCTGCAGGGCGGGCTTGTTCTTGAACTGCTGCTCCAGGGTAGCGAACCCGGGGCGTTCGGTGAGGTCCTCGTCCAGGCCCAGGGCGTCGGAGATCCTCGCCAGCGGGTCAGGGGTAAAGCCGCCCACCATGCACACGGCACCGTCGGTGGTTTCGAAGACGCCGCTCAGTGGCATGGCGCCCCAGTTGACCTCATAGCCGCGGTTGAGCTGCATGCAGGCCTCCTGCATCTGCAGGTGCAGCATGGAGTCGTACATGGTCACCTCCACTTTCTGCCCCACGCCTGATGCCTGGCGCGTCCGCAGCGCCAGCAGGATGCCCTGCATGAGGTGCATGCCGGTGATGTAGTCGCAGAGCGTGGTGGGGTAGATCGCGGGCTTCTGGTCATCCGATTCGCGCCGCCACATCACACCGGAGTACGCCTGGGCAATCGCATCCTGGCCGCCCTTGTGCGAGTACGGTCCCACCGGGCCGAAACCGGTGCCGGAGGCCCAGATGATGCCGGGGTTATTCGTCTTGAGCTCCTCGTAGCCGAAGCCCATCCGCTCCATGACGCCGGAGCGGAAGTTGCTGACCACCACGTCGGCGTCGGCCAGGAGCCGGTGCAGCACCTCGCGGCCTTCGTCGGTCCGCGTGTCCACGGAGACGCTGCGCTTGTTGCGGTTGATGGACAGGAAGATCGGGTTGTCCTGGCCGTCCTGGTCCGGGAACGAGTTACGGGAGATGTCACCCGCGCCGGGCCGCTCCACCTTGATGATGTCCGCGCCGTAGTCGCCCAGCAGCTGGGTGCAGGACGGGCCCATGAACACCTGGGTGAAGTCGACGATCCGGATGCCCTCCAGCGGAAGGGGCACCGGTGACGCAGCGGCCTTGGCGCCCGCCGCCGTCGTGCGTTCCTCCACCCGCTCTACCGTTGCCGCGCTCACGCCAGGACCGCCACTTCGGCGTCCAGGGTGGCGTTCGACGACGGGACGTCGCCGGGGTCCGCGCCGTGCCGGCGCATCCCCTGCTGGATGTCCGCTGCCGCCACGTCGCGGACCAGCACGCCGGATTCGACGGCGAGAGCGGCGGCGACGCCGACGGCCTGTCCCATGGCCATGCAGGGCGGGATCTCGCGGGACATCTTCTGCGCCTCCGGGGTGGCGGAGTAGTGGCGGCCGGCCACCAGCAACTGGTCCACTTCCTTGGGCAGCAGCGAGCGGTACGGGTAGTAGTAGTCCCGGCCGCGGGCCACGCTGTCCTGGAAGTGGCGGCGGGACGTGACGTCATCCTTGGTCATAACGTACTCGCCCTGCAGCAGGCGGGTCTGGCGGACGCCCATCTGGGAGGCGACGTCCAGCATGTAGCACTTTTCGAATCCGGGGAGGTTGGCCCGGACGTAGTCCACGGCCTCGGAGATCTTGTCCCGGGCGGAGAACTCGGCGGCGGTCATGTCCGCCGGATCCACGCCGTCGTATCCGGTCATGTGCGGGGCGTTGCACCAGACCACGCCGTCGATGGGGGTCTTGAGCCACCACAGCTCCCAGGCCCCGCCCAAGAGGCGCTTGATCTTGCGGTTGATGGCGCGCGCTTCCTTGGGGTTGGCCTGCTCGAAGGCTTCTGCAGCGGCGGTGTCCACGTTGCCCAGCCGGAACACGAGGGTGGTGAGGTAGTTGTCCTTGGCGTAGCTGGCGCCGGCGCGGGAGGCCACGTCGATGTCGCCGGTGGTGTCGATGACCACGTCCGCCATGAAGGCCTGCGGGCCGAGCTTGGTTTCGCAGATGACGCCCTTGATGACGCCGTTGTCCACGATGGGGCGGGAGAACCAGGAGTGCAGCCGCAGGTCCACGCCGGCCTCGCGGACCAGGTCGTTCGAGACGCGCTTCCAGCCGTCAGGGTCGAACGCGGCGGCGTAGCAGATGGGCTTGGGATTGGTGTGGGAGTGGAAGTCGAAGGTGCCGTAGCGGCCCCACTTGTTCCAGAGTTCCTCGGAGGTGCGGCGGTCCTCGGCGGGCGGGACGATGGCCAGGCCCAGTTTCTGCAGGCGTTCCACGTATTCGGACACGATGCCGGTGACGGTGATGTCCTGGCCGTTAATCATGTCATCCAGGACCAGCACCATGCCGCCGGAGGCCAGGCCACCCAGGGAGGAGTAGCGCTCCAGGAGGGTCACCTTGGCGCCGGAGCGGGCGGCGGTGACGGCAGCGGCCACGCCTGCGGGGCCACCACCAACCACAAGGACGTTGGACCGGGAAATCACCGGGGCGGTGAGGTCCGCCGTGGTGGTGGAGAGCTCCAGGGAACCGGTTTTGGGCGCGGCGAAGCTGGGTGTGTTGTTCATGAGGGAAGTCCTTACTTTCCGACGAAGATGCCGTTGGTACGGCGTGCGGCGAGGTAGAAAACGATGCTGAGACTGGAGAGGACGGCTACGTAGACCGGGAAGACCCAGGTGAGGTCAAGGGACTGCAGCCAGACCAGGAGGTAGGAGGCCGTGCCGCCGAAGACGGCCACGCCGATGCCGTAACCCAGGGCCACGCCGGTGCCACGGATGTTCTTGGGCATCAGGGAGGAGCTGACCACGTTGTAGAGGGTCATGTTCAGGACCAGGACGATCGAGCCGCCCAGCAGGACTGCTGCGAATCCGCCGATGCCGGGCTGGACGTACAGGAGCATGAGGAACACGGACGGGATGGCCAGGACGCGGGTCACCAGGAACCAGCGGGACATTGACCGGCCGTCGGCCAGCTTGCCGATGATCCAGCTGCCCACCACGAGGATAACGCCCAGGATGGTGGTTAGGGCGAAGACGGCGGTGGGGTCTTCCTTGAAGCCACTGCGGGCGGCGCTGGGCAAGCCCACGTTCCAGGCGTAGTTGTAGGCCTGGGCGGCGCCCACCACGAAGATGATGGCCAGGACGGAGAGCCAGTGCTTGCCCACACCGGACCACACGGTCTTGGCGGTGTTGGCGGCGCGCTCTTCTTCCTTGAGTGTTTCGGGCAGCGAGCGCCGCAGGTAGAGCACCACGAAGCCGAACAAGGCGCCGATGATGAACGGGATGCGCCAGCCCCACTCCCCCATGGCGGCGCCACCGATGGTAAGGCTGCAGACGAAGCTGACGAGGGAGGCCAGCAGGATGCCGATGTTGACGTAGAAAGACATGATGCCGGCCACGTAGCCTTCGCGGCCTTCTGGAGCCAGTTCAACGGCGTGGGAGGTGGAGAGCGGGGCTTCGATGCCGGTGGAGATGCCCTGCAGGACGCGGCATGCCACCAGGATGATGCCGGACCAGGCGCCGATGGTGGCGTAGCTGGGGGTTACGGCGATGACCAGGGTGGTGCCGGCCATCAGCATGATGGACAAAAGCATCACACGGCGGCGGCCGATGCGGTCCGCCAGCGTCCCGAGCAGGATGCCGCCCAGTGGTCTGAAAGCGAAGCCGACGGCGAACACGGCCAGCGCGTTCAAGGTGGCGGAAAGAGGCTCGGTATTGGGAAAGAAATTCGGGCCGATGAAGGCGGACAGGAGGCCGAAGACCATCCAGTCATACCATTCCAGGGCGTTTCCCAGGCCGAGGCCCAGGAGTCCTTTACGCACTTCGGGGGAGAATTTGTCGCGGTTGCGGGGCGATGGAGTGGTCGAACGGGATGACGGTACGGAATTGTCCGTCGCTTGGATATCGAGCATGGAAGTGTCCTTACGCTGGCGCCGGGGAGGGCGCAGGAGGGTATGACGCAGCGGCGCCTGTTGGAGGAGGCGCAGGATGCGAAGGTGGCAAGGATTGTCCGGGGCCACGGGTTGGGTCCGGACAGCTAGGGGAAAACGCAGGGGCCGGCGGGGACCGGCTGGCCTACCACTTGTGTGGTGCGTTCACCCAGATGGCTACGCATACCTCTTCGTAGCTGTTCTTGTACCAGTGCGGGGTTTCTGCCGGATAGGTGATGGAGTCGCCTTCTTCCAGGCTGTAGCAGACGCCGTCCAAGTAGACGTCCTTGCGGCCCGAGATGATGTAGCAGAACTCTTCCCCGCTGTGGGTAAAGGGTGTTGCGCTGGTGTCGTGCCCTGGGGGCGTCATGATCCA
This sequence comes from Arthrobacter sp. NicSoilC5, assembly GCF_019977395.1. Classification (NCBI taxonomy): domain Bacteria; kingdom Bacillati; phylum Actinomycetota; class Actinomycetes; order Micrococcales; family Micrococcaceae; genus Arthrobacter; species Arthrobacter sp. NicSoilC5. The sequence continues at coordinate 2,358,908 of NZ_AP024660.1, forward strand.
TTGCGCTTCGATGGTGCCGTCACGGTCCGGAGTGAGCAGTTCGTGAACTGCCTCGCCCACGGATTCGCGGGTGACGTTTTTCAGGTTCCGCCGTGCGGATCTGCGAACGACGGGTGACTTGGTTTGGTCCTGGCCGATGAAGAACCTTCCCACGGGAATGTCCAGTCCATGGGCCAGCTGGGCAAGGGTTGTGAAGGACGGGTTGGCCATTCCGCGTTCGATCTGGCTGACGATCGCCTGACTGAGCCCGGTGACATCCGAGAGCTTGGCCAGGGTCATGCCCTTTTCCTTGCGCATGGACCGCACCTTGTTACCAACCGTGGCCAGCAGTTCGCTGGTGGCTGGCGGTGCGGTGGTGCTACTCTCGGTGGTCATCGGTTGTCTTTCACTGGGTGAGCTTACTCACATAACTATAGTGAAGATTTTCACTCAAACAACCCTTTTTCCTAAATATCCTGAAGATTCGACGCGGGCACGGCAAAGACGGGCCAAAAGACACGCGTGGATCGCACGCCCCTGCCCCATACTGGCGCCATGGACGAGACTGCCGCCAGGGAGCACACTGCGCGAAGACCGGACCGGATCCTGCTCGCGCTGGTGGGGGTGGTGGTTCTGCTGGTGGTGGTTGCCCTCGCGGTGGTCTTCACCCGCGGCGAGCCGGCTCCCCTCGATGAGGCGAGCCCGGCCGGGGTGGTCCAGCGGTACAGCAAGGCAGTGATCGACGGCGACAGCACCACCGCCCTGTCGTACCTCACCGAGGGTGCCAAGAGCCGGTGCCGGGGCGCCTACGTCAGCGAGCCGGCCCCCGCCCGGGTTGTCTTGGTTTCGACGACGGAACGCACCGATTCAGCCACGGTGAAAGTTTCGATCGTCCGATCGTCCCAAGGTGGACCGTTTGGCCCGTCGGAGTACGAAATGGAGGACGCCTTCTCGCTCCTGAAGGTGAACGGCAAATGGCTGATCGACCAGCCGCCGTACCCACTGGTGGACTGCACCGTTGTGCCGGTGAAGCCATGACGGCGCCGGCAGCAACCACCGTCCCTGCCCCGGCGGGCGGGCTGGCAACCCTGCGCCGGCTGATCCTGTACGTCCTGCTGTTTGCCCTGGTGGTAATCTCGGCCTCAGGGCTCCAGGGACTGCTGGAGCGGCTTTTCCGGACGGCATCCACTCTGGTCTCCGGTGATGTGGCCGGCCTGGCGCTGTCCCTGGCCTTCACCCTGATCGGCGGCCCGCTGGCGCTGCTGCTGTGGTGGTTCGTGTGGAGACGCCTTGACGACGAGTCGGAACGCCGGGCGCCCGGGTGGGGCCTCTACCTGACCGGGATGTACGCGGTCTCCCTGATCATCGCCACTACGTCACTGTTGAACCTGGCCACCTCCTTCATCGATACGCAGGAAAGCCAATGGCCGTCCCCGCTGGCCAACGGGATGGTGTGGTCGGCTATCTGGTGGTGGCACAGGTGGATGTGGAAGCACCCCCGCAAACCGTCGTCACACCTTGAGGACGTGCGGGCCGTCGTCGGCTCTGTTTTTGGGCTGCTGCTGGGCGCCGGCGCCGCCATCGCCGCGCTGGGCACCCTGCTGGACGTGGCAATCCGCGGTTTCACGGCAGCGGCCGCCTTTGAGCCATGGTGGTTCCCTGTCCTGCGGTCCCTGGTATGGGCTGCCGGCGGGGCTGTGGTCTGGTGGTGGCACTGGTTCCGGGAGGGCGGCCGGCGGTTCCAGACAGGGCTGGTGGACGTCACCATCATCGCCGTGGGTATCTTCGTCGCCGGCATCACCGCCCTGGGTGGCCTCGGGGTCATCCTGTTCGTCCTCCTGCGGCTGGCGTTCGACCGGAGCGACCCCCTCGGCGACCTGCTCGAGCCACTCGCCCCAGCCATCGCGTCCGCTGTCATCGGGGCCCTGGTCTGGCGCTACCACCGCACCACGTCCGTCACCCGTTCCATCAGGACCCGCCGCGCCAGCCTCCTGGTGACGTCCGCTGTAGCCCTCGCTGCGGCAGCTTCCGGCATCGGCGTTGTGGTCAATGCCCTGCTGGCCGCCGCCGTGTCACCCTTGGCCGGCGGCGCCACCCGCACGCTGCTTCTGGGCGGCATCAGTTCGCTGGTGGTGGGGGCACCGGTCTGGTGGCTGGCCTGGAAGCCGAGGCACCAGCCGCGCACCGCTGGGGACATTCCGCCCGGCCGGCGCGTCTACCTGGTGGCATTCTTCGGCGTCAGTGCCGTGGTGGCCCTCATTACGCTGCTGGTCATCGGCTACCGGCTCTTCGAATTCCTGCTGGGCGATGTCACCGGCGGAAGCCTCCTGGACCGCGTCCGCGCACCCCTCGGCCTCCTCGTGGCGGCAGGCCTCGTTGCGGGCTACCACTTCGCGCTCTGGCGGCATGACCGGGCACTGCTTGCCGCCTCGGCGCCCGCGCACAAGCGCGTCGTTGAGCGGGTCACCCTGGTCAGCGGATACCCAGCAGGTTCCGTGGATCCCGAGGCATTGGCCCGCGGCATCGCTGACGGCACCGGCGCCAAGGTGACCACCTGGCTGCGGGCGGACGACGGCGGCCCCGGACTTCCGCCGTCGACTGAGCCTTCACCCGCGGCCGACGATCTCATCCGGCAGGTGACGGCGGCACTGGAGGGCGCCACAACGCAGCAGATCCTGGTCGTTGCAGGCCCGGGGAACCGGCTGGAGGTCATCCCGTTGGTCGGCGTTGGTGGCGCTACAGTCCTTGATGGCCCTGCCGCCCTTGGTGGCCACGCGCCTGGCCGGGTCCTACGGCCCTAGCTGGCGCGGAAGCCGGAGCCTAGCGTGATGGCAAAGGAGGCCGGCGATGGCTGTTCGTGGACCCGTGAAGCATGGTGGTGCCACCCCGGGAAGGAACAGCAGGCGCGGCCTCGGATGCCTGGCGGCCGTCCTCCTCGCCTTGGCCGCGTGCACACCCGGCGGTACACCCCCGCCAAGCGGCCCATCCGGCAGTTCGGCCTCTCCCGCCTCCGCCTCCCCTTCCATCCCGGGGCCGGCAGTGTCACCGTCCAAGCCCTTCTCGGACGCGGAACTTGCAGCCATCATCAACGGCGTGGGACGGTCGCGCAACCTGCCGTATCCTACGGCCCAGGACTCAACCCGCCTGCGCTCGGGTGCGGCAAGCGGGTCCCTCCCGCAAACCCGGACGGAGACCACCCCGGGTGACTGTGCTGCCCTGGTTCCCCAGGACCCGTTCACCCGCTGGGCGGACAAGGACATCAATTTTGCCGAGGGCGCGATGCCGCCGGCCGGCGGTCAGTCCGGCCCCACCAGCACCATCATGATCGTGTTGCGGTCTGCGGACCAGGACGTCCTCGCCAAGGCCGATTTCGGTTACGCGGATGACCTCGCGGCCCGCTGCAGCCAGTTCGATCTGGCCTACACCGAGTCTGGCCGGACCTCCACCTACGCTGTCCAGTTGCTGGCCGCTCCACGCATCGGCGACAAGCAGCATGCGTTCACGCAGGTCACCAAGCCGAAGGGGCAGGGAGACTTCGGCATGGCCGGATTGCGTGTCCTGGACGGTACCCTGTCCATCACGCTTACGCTCTCTGTTGCCACCCTGAACTCTGAAGCCGACGCCAAACCGGCCCTGGATTTGATGGCGGAACTGGCGAAGGAGCTCATCAGCGAAGCGGGCAGGCCCCAAGCACCAGCGGAACCAAGCGCTCCAAACTCAATGACGCCTGAGCAGATGGTGGCGCTGTTCAAGGGCATGACCGCCCCCGGCGGGGAAACGGTGAGCCTGCCGCAGGCGGGGATCATTGGGCCTCCCCAAGGCTCCACGCCCACAGTCCTGACGCCGCCGGCCGACTCCCCCTGCACCTTCGATGACCAGGCGTACACCGCGTCGCTGGCGGGTTCCGTCTCCGGGCAGGGGCAGATCCAGGGTGCGACCAAGATGGACTACACCGACTTCACCGCCGTCAATATGCCGTCGACTGCGCAGCCGCCCTACCCGTTCGACGCCAGAGCGGAACGGCTCCGCAGCTGTACCTCTGTGCAGGAAATCCTGTTCGAGGGCACGGGCCGGACGTGGTCTCCTGTTGCCGCATTGGTCACCGCCATCACCGCTGATTCGAGCTACGCCGTGGCCTATCAGCTCAGCGACGGCACAGGCCAATGGCACGTGCGGTGCGGGGCGCGCCGGGGAACACTGTCCATCGAGGCGGCCAGCGGCACGGCTTCCCAGGCCGAGGCACAGTCCAGGGCCGACGCACTGGCATCTTTCTTCGACGCTGTTTTCTCCCGTGCAGGAAAGTGAATGTGCCGCCGGTCCATCTCCGCTGGCAGCCTTCCTCAAGATTTGCGCAGTTTATCCGGCTGGTGGATTAACCCTCTTCCCTTGGCATTCGGGGGTGCCTAGTGTGGGCACACACGCTTGCAAGGGGGATAAGTGAAAAGCTCAGTCGAAGGTCTTCAGGACGCCACGGACCAGGATGCGCAGCAGGTCGCTGTGGCGGATTCACTGGACGTACAGCACAAGCTGGCGGAATGGACGTCTGACTGTCTCCTGACATTGCACAGCCCCGTCAGGTTCACCCGGGCAGACTGGCCCTAGCGTCCGGTTGCCGGGCTGACGGGACGGGCCACCTGGACCACCGGTATGACTCCTCAGAGCCTTGCGCCCAACACGGCCAGCGCACTGGCCCAGGTCGTTACCCGCCGTTTCAGGCCCGCCCGGCTGATGTTCAGCTGGACGCGTCCCGCTCGATTTCCTCGGCGAGGTCATCCACTTCTTCGGGGCGTGCATCAATGCCCGCTTCCTCGAACCGTTCTTCAAGGACGTGGGCTACGTCGTCCTGGACCTGGCCCAGTTGGATGTCGTGGCGGACATCCTCGGCAATGCTCTCAGGCGTCTCGACGTGTCCGCTGCCGCCCACAATCCCGTCGTTGCCGTCAAAGGGATCGTTGGCTCCGCCCGCTCCGGAATCAGTCATACTCCATCGTTACCCTTCTCCGTCCGGCAGTAAACGGGCGGAAGGATCCCAGGGGAAGGGACGACGGCGGCCGCGTCCCGCCGTCGTCCCTTCCCCTGCAACGTCAGGCTGCTTCGGCGAGAAGCCCGTCGATGCGGGTCAGCAGCCCCGGCCAGCCGTTGCCCATGCCTTCGATGGCGTGGCGGCCCATGGGTGTGTCGAGCTGGAAGCCGGCGTGTTCAAAGTGGAGGACGGTGCCGTCCTCGACGGGCTCAAGGCGCCAGGTGATGGTGGTGTCCAGCTGGCCTTCGGAGAACAGGAAGCTGATGGACTTTCCGGGGTCTACGGCAAGGACCTCGCACTGCTGCTGGCCCCAGGCGTCCATGTCCATGGTGAAGCGGTGCCCTGCAACGGGTGCGATGTTGCCTGGCGCCCACCAGCGGGCCAGCAGTTCCGGGGTTGTCAGGGCGGCCCAGACGGCGGCGGCGGGGTGCGGGTAGCGGCGTTCCAGCCTGATCGCATTGTCGGTCATGTCGGTCTCTCCTCGTCCAGAAGGTCTGCCAGCGCATCCAGCCGCTGGTTCCAGTAGTGCTCGAAGCGCTTCACCCAGGTGCCAACCTCGGCGAGGGGCGCCGGCTGGAGGTGGTACACCCTGTTCCGCCCCTGCCGTTCCTCCCGCACCAGCCCTGCATCCCGGAGCACGGCGAGGTGCTCCGACGCTGCCGGACGGCTGAGGTCCAGCAGGCCGGTGAGTTCACCAGCGGTCCTGGGTCCCTGGCGCAGCTCGTCCAGGATTATCCGCCGCGCCGGGTTGGACACGGCGGCGAAGATATCGGGAAGCACATTTTCAGTATACGTCGGAAATTTCCGACCTATCCGAAAAGGGCAGAAGGCGGCCATGTTCCCCGTATCACATCAGGGCTACGCTGGGCCGAAACAGGCGTACGCTGTAACTGCATGCAAATGCATGAACTTACCAACGGACCGAAGGAGAATGCCCCATGAAGGCATGGCAGTTCACCGGCACCAACAACCCCCTCACCCTCAACGAAGTGGCTGAACCCAGTGCCGGTCCGGGCCAGGCAGTGGTCAGCGTCAAGGCCGCCGGGGTGTGCCACTCGGACGTGACCGCCCTCGACGACGCCGGCTGGATGCCGCTGTTCCCGGAACTCCCCCGCACCATGGGCCACGAAAATGCCGGCGTCATCACCGAAGTGGGCCCCGGCATGGAGCACTGGAAAGTTGGCGACCGGGTTGGCCTCTCCCCCGTCATGAAGGACGGCGACGCGCTGGGTTACGGCAAATGGGACGGCGGCTTTGGCCCCAAACTGCTCGCCACCGACGACAACCTGGTGAAACTGCCCGATGAGGTCTCCTTCGAGCTGGGTGCGATGGCCACCGACGCCGGACTTACCGCCTACCACGCCATCATGGCCGTGGGCGGGGCCAAGGCGGGCATGAAGGTAGGCGTGATCGGCCTGGGCGGACTGGGCTACATCGGCGCCCGCGTCGCAGCACTGTCAGGCGCAGAAGTCTATGGCGCCGAGGTGAACCCCGAGACACAGAAGCTCGCGGACGAGATCGGCCTGGCCGGAGTGGCTGACTCCATCACCGAATTCAAGGACAAGAACCTGGACCTGATCGTTGATTACGCCGGGTTCGGCACCACCACCTCCGCGGCACTTGAGACCCTCGCCGAGTTCGGCACGCTGGTCCAGGTGGGCATGGGACGCCTTGAGGCGACCATCAACACCTACCCGCTGATCATCAACCAGCTGTCCATCAAGGGATCCAAGTCGGGCACCAAGGAGGACCTCGAGAACCTCTACGCCCTCATGAAGTCGGGCGAACTGAACCCGCCGATGAACCTCATCCAGCAGGCCGATATCCCCGGCGCCATCGACAAGCTGCGCAAGGGCGGCGTGGTGGGCCGCTTTATCGCGGTCTACGAGGACTGAATCAGCCGCGCACTGGGCTGAGCGGACGACGGCGGCCGGGTCGCGCCGTCGTCCGCTTGCTTTTTTGACGGCTGCTGCGGCACGCCCACGGTTCATCCACTAGGCTCACTTTTGGTCCGTTGTGGACCTTGACCCGGCTGCGCCGGACTTATTGGGGGACATATCCATGGTGGAAACTTGCACTACATCAAAGACGCCGTCCAAGCGCGTGGCCTGGCCGCATACCGCGGCAATTGTCCTGCTGCTGGCCGGGTTGGCGGGATGTACCTACTCTGATCACGCGGCAGAGCCGGCGGCCGCCGTCCAGTCCACACCCGCCCCCACCACGTCCTCCGCCGCGAAGCCCGCGTTGAGTGGAGAAACCGTGCGGGACTCGTTTGGCAACGTGGACTTTTACACCACGGCGGCGGGCGACACGCTCGCAGCAGTAGCGAAGGCATACAAGCTTTCCGAGGCAAAGGTCGCAGAGTTTAACGGACTCCAGCCCGGAACTCCCCTCACTCCGGGCACGAAGCTCCGGCTGCTGCCGTCCGGTCCAACGCGGGGCGCAATGGGCGCTGCCACGGGCGACGTAAACGGCATTCCAATGGATTACACAGTGGAACCCGACGACAGCCTGGCCGGCATCACCTACCGGTTCAACCTGACCGAGGAGCAGTTGGCGGAAGCGAATAAGGTTCCGTTCGCCTACGAAAAGGGGAACGTCTTCTTCATCCAGGCCGGAAGGGCCATCCGCCTACAAAAAAACCCGGTGGACAGCCGCTCGGGGTCCGGCACAGAGGTCAACAACTCGTTCGGCCAGACGGTCTTCTACACCACGGTGGACGGCGACTCGTTCGACAGCCTTGGCTACAAGTTCCGCTCAACCACCGCACAGATCCTGCTGTACAACCCTTCCTTGGCGGCGGACCAGCCCATCCCTCCAGGCACGAAGGTTCGCCTGATTCCGGGCGCACTGAAGATTGAGGGCGCACAGGGAAGCTTCACCGCAGACGCCAACGGGATTCCGCTGACCTACACCACGGCGCCCGGGGACACGGAGCGTCAGATCGTCTTCCGCTTCGGCGCGACTGACCTGCGCGCGGCCAATCGCCCCAGCAAAGGAACAGGCGGGGCGTGGTACGAATTTACCGACCTGCCGTCCGGGGAACTGGCACCCGGGCAGACCATCAGTGTGGCGCTGGACAAGCCCATCAATAATCCCGAACGCTAACGTCAACACTCAGTGACCCGGCCCATTCACTGCGGGCAGAGACCTGGGGTGCCCTACTCTGGAGTAACCCGAGAGAGGACCCGACATTGGCGTGTGACGGCTGCACCACATCTTCGCGGCTGGACTTTGACTTCAGCATGGCCTTCCAGCCGATTTTCGACGCTGGGGCGCACCGCGTCTGGGGCTATGAGGCCCTGGTCAGGGGCTTGTCCGGCGAGGGCGCCTACGAGGTCCTGGGAAAAGTGCTGCCGGAGCAGCGGTACCGTTTCGACCAGGACTGCCGGGTTAAGGCCATCGAGCTGGCATCACGGCTGTTCCCGTCGGATGAGGAGCTGATGCTGTCCATCAACTTCATGCCCAATGCGGTCTATGAGCCGGCGGCCTGCCTCCGCGCCACCCTCCATGCCGCGAAGCGCTGTGGCTTTCCGACATCGTCCATCATGTTTGAGTTCACGGAGAACGAAGAAGTCACCGACACTGCCCACCTGACCAGCATCATCACCGAGTACCGTAAACAGGGCTTCACCACAGCCATCGATGATTTCGGTGCCGGCCATGCGGGGCTGGGCCTGTTGGTGGACTTCCAGCCGGACTTGTTGAAGATCGACATGAAGCTGATCCGTGGCATTGACACCAGCCCGGCACGGCAGGCAGTGGTGGCCGGCATCGGCGGCATCGCAAAGGAGCTGGGAATCACGGTGCTTGCAGAGGGCGTGGAAACCGAGGAGGAGTTCCGGGTCCTGAAAGCCGGTGGAGTCCCCTTGTTCCAGGGCTACTGGTTCGCCAAACCGGAATTCGAGGCCCTGCCGGGAATCCGGGCGCTGGGCATCCCCGCCGCCTAGCCCCGACCCCTCACTCCTGGGCGGATCCTCCCTTGCGGCCCAGCCTGTACCCCGCCCAGAACGCGAGCACCAGCAGGCCGGCCACCATGACAGCCAACCCGATCTGAGTGCCTTGCGTGACGAAGGCGGCCCCGTTGGCAACGAACGGCTTATTGCTGAGCGGCGCGTAGGCGAACCAGCCAGTGAAATCGCGGTTCAGGTATGCGATCAGGACGCCCGCCAGCACTGCCGCAATTCCCAGCACAGGCACCGCGGCGGCAGGAACTTTGGCGTGCTTTGACGGTCGGTGTTCTTCAGGTGTGTTGTCTTCCCCCATGCCCGCGAGTCTAGCCGTGCCCCGCTTCCCGGTACCTACCGGGCCAGGCGGATCGGGTCTAGGCTGGCCGGATGTTGACTATAGGAACCATTGTCCTCGGCGTCAACGACGTCGCCGCCGCCACCAAGTTCTGGAACGACGCCATCAGCTATGTCCCCCGGGAGGCCGGCGACGAGACGTGGGTGACCCTTGTACCGTCGTCGGGCCCGGGCACGGAACTGTCCCTCATGCTCAGCGAAACCCCGGTCCAGGACCACCCGCGGATCCACCTGGACCTGTATGCGGACGACCAGTCCGCGGAGGTGGAGCGCCTGGTCGCGCTCGGCGCACGGCGCGTGGACTGGGACTCGTACCCGGAGGACCCCGACTTCGTGGTCCTGGAGGATCCGGACGGGAACCGGTTCTGCGTCATCGACAAGAGTCCACGGTAGGACCGGGCCCCGGCATCCCGGGAACAAGCCCGGTGCGCGGCCCGTTGGCATCCGTACACGTACCGCATCCCGATGCGGTGGAACCGACGGAAGGGATCTCATGGTCAGGGCTGTCTGGAACGGAAAAGTCATCGCCGAATCCGCGGACACGGTGGTGGTGGAGGGAAACCACTATTTCCCGCGCGACGCCGTCAATCCCGCGTATTTGCGGGACAGCGACAAGAACACCTTCTGCCCGTGGAAGGGCACGGCCAGCTACCACACGCTGGACGTTGACGGCGAGCTGAACGAGGCCGCGGCCTGGTACTACCCGGAGCCCAAGCCGCGTGCGAAGCATATTGAGGATCGGGTTGCGTTCTGGCGAGGCGTCACCATCGAGGCCTGACAGGCCGCGTGAAGCGGACGACGGCGGATACTTGTCCGCCGTCGTCCGCCCCCCAACAATGTGGCCCGGCACGCATCATCGAGTGCCGGGCCGGCTAAGCGGCGAGCGGCAGGTCGAACAACTGCACAGCAAGCCTGATGAGGTGGCGGGGAGCGTCGCACTCTCCGTCCGACGGGCCGCGGCCCAGGAACAGGGCCGTCCCCTGGATGGTTCCGTCGAGATCGATTCCGGCCTCGCGGATGAGCACCTCAGCGCGGGGATTCGTGGCCAGCGTATGGGTGGGGCTGTCCAGATAGACGCGCCAATCCATGCCGGCGATGTGGCCGATGCCGCCGGAGGCGATCTTCTGGAAGGCCGTCTCATCAAAGTCGATCGGCCGGAGGTGGACTGGCTGGGTGAGTCGGGTGGGGACGACTAAAGCGTTGTGGGAGGTCATCACGGTGGTGTCCTTCGGCTGATCGCCCGGCTGTGGGCGCGGTGGAGCTTGCCGCTGTGGCGCGGGCGGCCGCGGGCTAGGAGTCCCGGGCGGCCGCCCGCTGGCATGGTCAGCGCTGGTTTTTGCGCGGTTTTATAAAATTCAGTTCGTTATTTTCGTTTTTCGCTCTTTTGTCGGCCCGTTTTTCCAGGATGGACTTGCCGGCTTTTTTCGCGGCGCCGCTTTTGGGGGATTTTCCGGACATCGGAATCACGCCTTTCTTTGCTTTGCGTTACCCGATACCATACCTACTTTTATTTTTTTATCCAGTCCTGCGAATGCCCGTCAGCAAGCGGCATGATGGCACACACTGCCGGGCGTGCAGGATGGGTTCGGAGCCGGGTGGGTTTTTTAAAATTTTGCCGGCCCGCAGGGATTTGCGTTTCTTTTGCTTTGCCTCAAGAAAGCAGCCGGAAACTCTGCGCGCACCAGGAAAACAACCTCAAATTCGCTTATTTCATTTCCTCCAGAATTCTGTGAGCATCGCGGCGCGGGCTTTTCCTTCGTTGTATCCGGACTGGGCTGCTGCGGGACGGAGTGACACATCCATTGCGTTGGCTCCGAACATGTGCCCGGCCCCGCTGTCCGGGAAGATGACTTCGACCCTGCTGCCCCCTGCCCGCAGCTCTTCCACCTGCGCCGCCAGCTGCATGCCCCATTCCAGTGGCATCCGCGTTCTGCCACCGAAAGGCGACAGAACCAGGACACACCCGCACCCGGCCGCCAGGTCGGCGTTCTCGTTGCGACGGTAGCCGCCGTCGATATAGCTCCTGTCCCCAATCCGGTACGCCGAGCCGCTGGAGCAACTGGCGGCGACGGCGTCAACCAGGTCGATGCCGCTGGTGCGGTCGAACACTGCCGGGTCCCCGGTAGCCGCACCGACGGCTGTGATCAGCAGTTCATGCTCCGGCCATTCCTCCGTGGGCAGCCGCGCCGCGACCGTGGCCCGCCACCGCTCCGAGGCGTCGTAGGCCGCCGCCAGGTCCAGTGCCGTTGCGCCCATCCTGCGGCGCATGTCCGGCGCATCCACGGAGGCGGCGATGATCCTGCTGGTCCGCTCCAGATGGCCGGACACCGGACTGCCGGACGTTCCCGTGGGACGCGTCCGCTGCGGAAGCGGAGCGTCAAGGACGGCGGCATAGAGTTCGGCGGCCCCGGCGCCGGCAATCTGCGCGGCTGCCGTGGACCCCGCCGATGTTCCAATGACCCGGTCGGCGCCGGTCACGTCCAGCCCGGCGTCTGCCAGGCCGGCGAGGACGCCGATCAGCCACGCGTTGCCGGTGGAGCCACCGCCTCCAAGGACCAGGGCGCGTTTGGATCTTCCCGTCGGAGCGGCGTGCGGGACGGAGGAAGGTGTTGTGTTCATGGGAGTCGCCTTTCGCGAATGTGCCTGTGCGGCGCTCCCGGTAGCGGCTGGGTCAGCCGCTGATCGTCGACTGCGGGGGAGCGCCCATTACGGATACAGCATTCATGGGTCTCACCTCCTGGAGCCGGGTCACGATCAGGGGAATCCTGCCACACGGGCGCTGATTTTCGCAACGGGTAAATTTGAAGCGATGATTTCGATTGACCGGGACAGCCCCATGCGTGATGACGTCCACCTGCTCCTGAACGAACACCTGGCCGACATGTTCGCCACCTCGCCCGCCGAAAGCGTGCACGCCCTGGACCACTCCGCACTCTCCGCCCCGTCCATCACGTTCTGGACGGCCCGCGAGGACGGAGCCCTTTTGGGGTGCGGCGCGCTTAAGCTGCTGGACTCCCCCGCCGGCCCGGCGAGGCATGGCGAGATCAAGTCCATGCGCACTACAGCAACCGCCCGGGGACGCGGCGTGGCCACCCTCCTGCTCGGGCACATCCTTGATGCCGCCCGGACGCGGAACCTTGAGCGCGTCTGCCTGGAAACCGGAACAGAGGACTACTTTGCGCCCGCGCGGCGGCTCTACGCCCGGCACGGGTTCACGGAGTGCCCGCCGTTCGCCGACTACGTGCTGGACCCCCACAGCGTGTTCATGGAACTCCGCCTGTAGTCCCACACAAGGAAAGCGGACGACGGCGGGTGGGCCCCCGCCGTCGTCCGCTCCTGAAGCAGCGCTCGATTCAGCTTCCGCCGCCGGTCACCGAAGCTCTGCCTCCGACGCCCGAAGCCGGGCGAATTCCTCCTCCGGGGCACCGGCCACCAGGCGGTGGCGGCTGTAGAAGGCGAAGTAGAGCAGGCCGATGACGAATATTGCCGCAGTGATCGCGGCAGCCTGGACGTCCACGACGAAGGTGGCCACGACCGCGATGACTGCGAGGACGAGTCCGACGGCGGTGGTCAGTGTGCCGCCAGGGGTCCGGTAGGGGCGGTGCAGCTCCGGTTCACGCCTGCGGAGCACGATGTGGGAGAGGTTGAGCAGCACGTAGGACACGGCTGCGCCGAACACTGCGATGTTGATGAGTTTGTCTCCGTCGGCGACGGCGGCCGCGAGGATGAAGCCGATGGCGCCGGGGACGATCAGCGCCCAGGTGGGTGTTTTTCGTGAGCTGGTGCGGCTGAGCCAGGTGGGAAGGTAGCCTGCGCGGGACAGTGCGAAGAGCTGGCGGGAGTAGGCGTAGACGATGGAGAAGAAGCTGGCCACGAGTCCGGCGATGCCTGCGTAGTTGACGAACACGGCCAGGCCGTCATTGCCGACAGCGCGCAGGGCGTCAGGGAGCGGGCTCGAGGACGTGCTCATCGCCGCCGCCCCGGCTCCGCCCGGAGCAAGAACCAGGACGGACAGGCCGGTGAACGCCAGTACGGCCATTGCGACGATGATGGCGCGGGGCATGTCCCGCTGCGGATTTTCGGCCTCCTCGGCCGCCAGGGGCACGCCCTCAACAGCCAGGAAGAACCAGATGGCGAAGACCAGCGCGCCGAGGATGCCGCCGGCACCATTGGGCAGGAACGCGCTGGCACCGGCGGCGTCAGTGACCGGAATATCGAACAGTTTTGCGGGATTAAAGTGCGGCACCATGCCGATGACGAAGGCGATCAGCGCCACCACGGCGATTCCCGTGATGGCGAACATTGCCTTAAGAGCCTCACCGACGCCAACCAGGTGGATACCGATGAACAGCGCGAAGCACACGAGGTACACCGGCCAGCCGTCCGTGATGCCGAACAGTCCCAGGCTTTCCACATAGCCGCCGATAAAGACAGCAATCGCCGCAGGCGCTATCGAATACTCGATGAGGATGGCGAGCCCGGTGGCGAATCCGCCCAAACGGCCGAGCGCGCGGCGGGCAAAGCCGTACCCGGCACCGGCCACGGGCAGCGCAGAGGACATTTCTGCAAGACCGAAGACCATGCAGGCGTACATGACGCCCATCAGGACGAAGGCGATCAGCAGGCCGCCCCATCCCCCGGCCTCCAGGCCGAAGTTCCAGCCCGAGAAATCGCCGGAAATCACGTACGAAATGCCAAGGCCGGCAAGGAGCAGCCAGCCTGCGGCGCCCCGCCTGAGGGACCGCTGTTCAAAATAGGCCTTGTCCACGGCCCGCTGGTCCGCGGCCGGAAGGGTTTGAGTCATGGGAGTCTCCAGGAAAGTAGAGGAAGAGGGTGGCTGCAGCCGGAAATGGCGCGAAACGGACGGCTTGGGCAGGTCAGTCGAACAGCCAGGTGGGCGAGGCGAGGTAGCGCTCGGCGACAGCCACCGTGCCGGGGATCTGGGCGGCCCACAGGTCAGCAGGCAATGCATCGGAGCGGTGGGTAGTGGTCCAGCCGAGCATCGTCAGGCGGCGGATCATGCTGAGCGCCGCGGCGTGCTTCAGGTCGGACTCCGAGAGGCTGCGGACGGTGCGGTACCCCTCAACCCAGCCCTTGGCGATGTCCGGCGCATAGGCCTCGTGTTCGATGAAGGACAGTGCCGAGGCGAAGTCGTAGAGCAGCCAGGAGAAGCCGCAATCGTCGAAGTCGATCACGGTGAGCGCGCCGCCGTGGATCATGATGTTGGAGGGCCTCAGGTCGGCGTGCACCAGGCCCCAGGCGTCACCTGACACCGGAAGACCGTCGAGCGCCGCAACTGCGGCGAATTCTGCCTGCGCCAGAAGTGAGGCCTGTTCAGGGGTGAGGTTCGCACCCCGCCAGTCACCCCATCTGCTGGACGCGCCCAGCATGTCTGTCAGCTGCCAGGAAAAGCGGGTGAATCCATCCGGCAACTGCCAGCGCTTCACCTGCTGATGCAGACGGGCTGTGGTGGCGCCGATTTCCGCGTAATAGGGCCTCGGGTCGGCGAAATCCTCCAGGATGTCCCCCGAAACGAAGGCAAACGCGACACAGTGCCATTGGGAGCCGCCCCCGTCCGTGAAGGTATGCAGGAGCTGGCCGTCGGCGGTAGGAACGACGTCGGGCACCCGCACTTCCGCTTCTTCGGCAAGACGCCGGACCCAGGTCAGCTCACCGGCGATCTGGCGGGCATCCCCCACATGCCCGGGGCGGTGTACCCGCAGAACGGAGACGGGGACGCCGTCGACTGTTATCCGGAAGGTGGCGTTCTCGGATACGGCGATCAGGGTGATGACGGTGCGCTGGGGATCCAGGGCCCAGGCTGAAGTAACTTCACCGGCAATCCACTCAGGTGCCGGCTCCCCGCGTCGAAGATTATTGAAGACGGCGAGCGGGGAAGTATCTGTCATGGTGTTCATGGATGCTCCTCGGAGGGCGAGGAGGGTTGGGCTCCGGTAGCGAGTATGGCATGGGCGGCCGCCGCAGGCCGCCTCCGTCCGGAGGATTTTACGGTCTCGAAACAAACCCGCGACACGGAAACAAACCGTTCAAATTTGGCGGCCTTTTCGTAACGCCGGGTTCACGTCCGGGCCGATCAGGCCAAGCGCACCCAAACATACTTGAAGTACCGAAATTGATCCGAGGGTTGGGCCCGTCCGGACATCGTCGAAACGCCACAAACAGCAAGGAACCCACCATGGTCATCCGTTCCACCATCATGGACACCAACAGCTTTCGCGCAGAGCATGCCGATGGATTGGACCCTGAAACCCGCCGGCTGACCGAGCGCCGCGACACCGTGCTGGGAGCCTCCTACCGGCTCTTCTACCGGAACCCCGTCCACCTGGTCCGGGGCGAAGGACAGTACCTGTGGGACGCTGCCGGGCGGAAATACCTGGACGCGTACAACAATGTGGCCAGCCTGGGTCATTGCCATCCTGCTGTTACCGCGGCGGTGACGGCCCAGATGCAGCAGCTGAATACGCACACCCGGTACCTGCACGAGAACATCCTGAACTACACGGACGACCTCCTGTCCACCATGCCGGACGGGCTGAACAAGGCCATGTACATGTGCACGGGCTCCGAAGCGAACGACCTCGCCATCCGGGTGGCCAAGGCATACAGCGGAGGCGAAGGCATCATTGCCACCAGGGAGGCGTACCACGGCACCAGTGAACTGACCTCCGGGGTATCGCCGGCATTGGGCACCGGACAGCCGCTGGCACCTACCGCCCGCCTGGTGGACGCGCCAGATGCCTACAGGTTCGGCGCCGAAGCAGGCCCCGACGGCGCCGGGCTGGGCACTTGGTTCGCCAACCGGATCCGCGCGGCCATCGCGGACATGGAGGCGAACGGCATACGCTTCGCCGGCTTCATCGCGGACTCGATCTTCTCCTCCGACGGCGTCCTCCCGGGCCCCCCAGGGTACCTGCGCGAGGCTGCGGACGTCATCCACCGCGCCGGCGGCATCATCATTGCCGACGAGGTCCAGCCCGGTTTCGGCCGTACCGGCGAGGCGTTTTGGGGATTCCAGCGCCACGGGATCGTCCCCGACGTTGTCACCCTGGGCAAGCCGATGGGCAACGGAATTCCGGTGTCCGGGCTGGTGGCCAAGGCCGACGTCCTGGCCACCTTCAGTGACACCATCCCCTACTTCAACACCTTCGGCGGCAATCCCGTCTCCATGGCAGCGGCGCAGGCAGTGCTTTCCACCATCCGCGCGGAAGGCCTGCAGGAGCATAGCCGGCGTGTTGGGGCGGCGCTGCTTTCCGCCCTGTCCGGTCTTAGTGCCACGCACGGGTCGGTGGGCGATGTCCGCGGTGCAGGACTGTTCATCGGCTTCGAGCTCGTGAAGGACCGCGGCACGCGGGAACCGGATCGTGACCTCGCGCTCGCCGTGCTGGAGCAGCTGCGCGAACGCGGCGTGCTGACCTCGGTGGCGGGCCCGCACGGGAATGTCCTGAAACTGCGCCCGCCGCTGGCCTTCCAGGCGTCCGATATCGATTGGCTCGTGGGTGCCCTGGATGACTCACTGACAGCATTGGGCGCGTAATCCGTACATTTGATCCATGGCAACAGGAACAGACGGGGCAAAAGGAACGGACGGGCAGCCCTCGGCATCGACTCCGGCAGACGCCGCCCATGCCGCTCTCACCCGGTACGCCAGGATGGAGAGGTTCAACCCGGGCGAGCTGATGGGGAGCGAACGGGCGTTGGCCGAACGGCTGGGGATTGGCCGGGCGGTGCTGCGGCAGGCGATTGAGCGGATGGAGGCGGAGGGCACGGTCCGCCGTGTGCTGGGCCGATCCGGGGGCGTGTTCTTCAATGACGGACGCATCCAGCGCCACCTGAACACGGTGGAGGGGGTTCCCCAAATGGTCCTCCACCAGGGGCGGGCCCTCGCCACCCACGTCCTGCGCGCAGAGATGGGGCTCCCGCAGCCGGACGAGCGGCGCAACCTGCGCCTGGACGGCGGAGACGCGGTGCTGCGCATCCAAAGATTACGGCTTGTGGACGGCCTGTCTTGGTCCCTGGATTTGTCCGTGCTGCCTGCCGCCCGGTTCTCCGGCCTGCTGAACCATCCGCTGGAGGGTTCGCTGTACCACCTCCTGACCTCGGAGTACGGGCTCGAGCTGGACCGCGCCGACGAAACAGTGGAAGCCGTTCCCGCCTCCGCCGAGCAGGCGGACGTCCTCGGCGTTCCAGCCGCGGCGGCCCTCCTGGAGATCCGGCGGCTCGCTTGGGACGTGCAGGGCGCGCCCGTGGAGTATGCCCGTGACTTCTTCCGCGCCGACCGCACCCGGGTGCACATGCAAAAGTACGGGACCAACTGGAAGAGGACGGTCCGGCTGGGACGGGAGTGAAACGTCCGGGCAGCAGCACCGCCTGTAGTCCCACACAAGGAAAGCGGTCGACGGCGGGTGGGCCCCCGCCGTCGTCCGCTCCTGTTTGTTCGTGAAGGACCGTGCCGCTGTCCTAAACCTCGCCGCGCCAGCCGCCGGTCTCGCTGCCGCGCGATTCGATGAAGTCCTTGAACTTCCGCATGTCGGCCTTGACCTGTATGTTGTCGATCTTCAGCGCGGCGCCGGCCTTTTCAGTTGCGGTTTCCGGTGCCCATTCGAAATGGACTTTGACCTTGGTGTGGGTGGCATCCAGGGGCGTGAACCTGATGATGCCGGCATGCGACTTGCCGTCGGTGCTGCGCCAGGCGATCCGGTCATCAGGCGCCTGGTCAACGATTTCGGTGTCGAACTCCCTCTGGACGCCGCCCACCTTGGTAACCCAGTGGTTGGTGGTGTCGGTCAGCTGCGTCACCGACTCGACGCCGGACATGAACTGCGGAAACGATTCGAACTGGGTCCACTGGTTGTACGCGGTCCGCACCGGAACAGCGACTTCCACCGTCTCTTCAACCTCTTCAACGTGTGCCATCTGCTTCCTCCTCATGACGGACGGCCGCAATGGCGGACTGGCAGCATGGGCCATCCTGCCAGTCGGGCAGCCGCCACCTTTGCACGATAAATCCGGCGACTACCCGTGTCCAGACCTAAAACGAAAGCGGACGACGACGGGTGGGCGCCCGCCGTCGTCCGCTTCTTCTGCGCTGCTACTGGCTGAAGGGGACCTTTTCCCAGCTCAGCACGTCGGCGCCTTTGGCGCTGTTGCCGGCCACCGTGAAGCGGACGTAATCCACTGCGTTGTTGGCGCCGTCCACCGTGACCCGCTGCAGGTTGTCCGCGGCGGGTGAGCCGTAGATGTCCAGCCAGGGTGAGCCCGCGGCGAGGGGCTGGTTTGCGGCGAAGACGTGGCTGTCGCCGTTGACCAGGTAGACCGGGGCGTCGAAGTTGTTGGTTTCCTCGACGATGGCCTGGACGATCCCGCGGAAGCCGGAGACGGTCGCCGGGTTTGCGGTGGCGTCGGCCAGGAGCGACGGATCGAACATGTCGGCCTGCTGCATGAGCACCACGGCGCGGTCGTTACTGCGCCTGGCCTCGGCGAAGGTCTGGTGGATCTGGGCGATGACCGCGTCCGTGCGGTGTTCCACCTCGGCGAGCTGCTCGGGCGTGGCGGCCGTCTTGCCCAGTCCGGTCCACGGCAGGAGGGAGTTGTTGCTGCCCTGGACGTTCAGCACCGAGAAGGCCACCCGGTTCTTCTCGAAGCGGACGTCCTCCGGGAGGCCCAGGTTCTCCTGCGACTTCACCGGCATGGTGGCGCCCAGGGTCTTGCCGGGCTGGTTGAAGAAGACCTCCCGGATCTTGTCCAGGCGCTCCAGCGGGTTGTAGGCCCCGTTGTTGGTGCGGTGGCAGTCCACCCATTCGTCGTCGCCGGGCGTGTAGACCAGCGGGTGGGCGAAGGTGTCGAACTGGGTGCGGATGTAGGAGAAATACTCGTCCGAGCAGACGGACGAACCGTTCTTTATATCGCCCACGTGTGCTACAAACTTCAGTTCCTTGTCCGCGTTGAGATCCTGGATGTGGGACGGAAACTTGGCGATCTCGGCGGCGCCGTAGGGGATGTCGCCGATGGCGGCGAAGGTGAAGGCCTGGTTGCCGTCGCTGGTGCTGTCCGCCTGGGCTGTTTCGGCTAAGGCGGGCTGGGACGCCAGGAGGCCGAATGCCAAGGTGAGCGCCGCCGTCGTGATTGTCAAAGTCTTTGAAGGCATGGGGGCGTTCCTGTTTCTGTTGTCGGCTGGAGAGGGGGGCTCAGGCGCCGCGGGCGGTGAGGAACTGCTGGAGGCCGGCGAGGTCGTCGGTGTTGATGTGGTCCACGCCGGCGTCGGCGAGTTCGGTCCAGACGGCGTCGCGGGCGGTACCGGGCTGGTCCGGGGTGGCCCAGAAGCGGACGCGGTAGCCGTTGGCGTGTGCGGTGGCCACGAAGGCGCGCAGCTTGGCGCGCTCGGCCTCCGGCATGGGGCCAACGCCCTGCCAGGTGAAGAGCTTGGTCCAGTTGTCGCTGACCAGCGGCATCAGGGCGGCGGGCAGGCCGGAGGCGAGGTCGGTGGAGCGGCCGTCGTAGAAGCTGAAGCGCTTGTCCTGGGCCTGCATGGTGGCCAGCGGGCGGTTGCCGCTGACGACTGCGGTGACCGGGCCGGTCTTGACGTTGCCGTTGGTGTAGCGGCTCATGATGTCGCGGTGTTCGGCCAATTCCTGCTCGATGGCGGCGTAGGTGGCCTCGCCCTCGCTCTTGATGTCGATCAGGAGCTGCAGGCTGCCGTCCCACTTGGGGTAGACGCTGTGGCCGGGCTGGC
Source organism: Arthrobacter sp. NicSoilC5 (assembly GCF_019977395.1). Classification (NCBI taxonomy): domain Bacteria; kingdom Bacillati; phylum Actinomycetota; class Actinomycetes; order Micrococcales; family Micrococcaceae; genus Arthrobacter; species Arthrobacter sp. NicSoilC5. The sequence continues at coordinate 2,378,964 of NZ_AP024660.1, forward strand.
TGCGGACCAGGTCCTGGAGTGGGTCGAGGTAGAGGCTCTCGAGCGTGACGCCCTGTTTGGCGTCAGCGAGGTCGTGGGCCACGCGCAGTTCACCGTCGACCAGCCATACGTCCGCCTCGACGCTGGTGAAACCGTGCTCCAGTGCGTCGAACAGGGGGCGGTCGTGCTCGTAGTCGTTGTGGGCATGGGTGCCGGCAAGGGGTTGGCCGACGACGACGGGCGCCGGATTGGGTGCCTCGGCCCCGGCTTGGGCGGGGGCTACGGCTGTCCCGGCCAGGGAGGCGAAGACAGCGACGGCGGCGAGGGTGCTTTTCACGAACACGGGAGTACTCCTGGTACCTCGGGGATGTCCGCCCGGTGATGGGGTGTTCCGGGCGTGAGGGTGCGTGAAAAGACTGCTTGGCCTGGCGAAACGGTTCAGGGCGTCTTGGTTGCATCGTGGTGAACGGCGGGGAACATCAACATCGGGGCTGGCGTGAGTTCCGCAGCCGTGATGGAGCTGGAGGGTGTGTCCCGCGGGCAGCCCAACTAACCGCTGGTCAGGAGACCGCGAGATAATCCACCACCAAAGCCTCCAGCACGCTGGCCTCTTCCGGAAGGCAGCCCGGCGGCCAGAGTGTGGGTGCCCGGTCCGGCTGCTCTGCGTTGTACTGGCGGCCACCTGGAGAAGTCCAGCCCGGCGGCTCATTCCTGGAAGCCGGACCAGGACTCCAGCCGGTTCGGTGCTTGAGCCGGTGATGTTTGGGGCACAACTGTCCCAGGTTGCTGATTCCGGTGCTGCCTCCGCGCTCCCAGGCCGTGAGGTGGTCCGCCTCATTGTCCTGGCTGTGGTTGCTGCAGCCGGGAAAGGTGTACTTTCCATCCCGCATCCGCAACCACCGCTTTAGCGATTCCGGGAGCCGGTAGCTGGTCCGGCCAAGTTCAAGCGGGGCTCCGTCGCGTGGGTCCACCAAAACCCGGTAGAACGAGTTGGCACCTTCCGCGACGAGTTTTCGCGCCATCGATGCGGGGATGGGTCCGTAATTGTCCAGGTCTGCGGGCTCGTCCGTGGCACCGAGGAGGGAACAGACCGGTACCGTGACCAGCACGTCAGCTTTGAGGGACGGCCCAGGCCCGGCAAGGTCCCCGGTGTCACCGAGCAGCAACTTTGCGGCCAGGTCTGCCCTGAGCTGGGTAGGGGTTCTCGGCTCCTCAGGTCCCTGCAACCCGCGGGCCAGGGCAGACGTCCTGTTCCAGACAGCACAGGCCTTGTCCGCAGCCATGTAAAGCGAAACCCAGGCCATATCGTCCCGGCCCGGCGAGTACTCCATCCGCCGATCCGCAACGGACTTCACATGCCTGATTGTTAGGGACTCGGGGTGATGGCGTTCCCGCCAGGCACGGACTTTCCGACGGAAACGGCCCGGGACCAGCTCTCCGGCAGATGCGCCCCGGGCCGCGTTAGGCGCCTCCGGGTCCAGGAAGTGAGCTTCCAAGGCTGTTGCAGCTGCAGCGTCCAGGCTGCTGGTTTCGTCGACCATGATCTGGGCATGCCGCCAGGAGACGGCGCCGGCCTCCATGGCGTTGAGCGTCGCCGGAAGAGAGGTGGTGAGCGCATGGACGTCCTGCAGCAGCGCGGATGCGGCTCCCTCGCCGATGGTGAGCGTGCAGGCGACTTCGGCGACGACACTCATTTCCCGCGCCGATGATTCAGAGGCGCTTTCTGCCGGCGCTTCCATGGCGGCTGCGGCCCCCGAATACTCTGCGAGCAGCCGCACTTTCACGGCTGCAGTAGCAGCTTCGATTCGGGCCACGATGCCGAGGCCGTCCAGACAGGACTCGGCAACGTCCCGAAGCGGATCATGACTGTCGACGCCATGAGCACTATCCGCAGCATCCGAAGAACCGCTCAGGGCTCCTGTTAGTTCGTTCACCAGCCCAGCCAGGGATGCGACGGCACCGGCGAGTCCGGCCCTACTTTTCGCATCCACAACCGCTCCGGTTTCCATACCCAAAGCCTGTCACGGGGGTCTGACATTTTGAGTTCGGCGCCGCAACACACCCGCGTCGGCCGTTGACCGCCGATTCTGCGGACCGATTTGCCATCGCATCTTCGTTCCTGCTGTCCACGGGGACAGCGGAGTTCCCGGAGACTTCCGGCACTGGCACTGGCTTACTGGCAGGCGGCCTGTTGGCGGACCGGGTGACGGTGGGCGGCTCCCGCCGTCGAGAGGGCCCTAAGGACGGGTGAAAGGTATGGCACACATCGGCATAGACGGCGCCATACCGTTACTCCTGGCGGAACGCCGAGATGCCGGTGATCCGCTGGCCCAGGATAAGGGTGTGGACCTCGTCAGTACCTTCATACGTGCGCACTGATTCAAGGTTGTTGGCATGCCGCAGCGGTGAGTAGTCCAAGGTGATTCCGTTTCCCCCCAGGATTGTGCGCGCTTCGCGGCAGATGGCAATAGCCTCCCGTACATTGTTCAGTTTTCCCACGGAGATCTGTACCGGATCCAGCGTCCCGGCGTCCTTGAGGCGCCCCGTATGGAGCGCCAACAGCGTTCCCTTCTGGATTTCCAGCAGCATATTCACCAGCTTTTCCTGCGTGAGCTGGTAGCCGGCAAGGGGCTTGCCGAACTGGAGACGGTCCCCGGCATAGGCCAGCGCGGCTTCGTAGGAGTCCCGGGCAGCACCCATGGCGCCCCAGATGATTCCGTAGCGGGCTTCGTTGAGGCAGGAGAACGGACCCCTGAGTCCGTGCGCGCCCGGCAGGAGTGCGTTGGCAGGCAACCGGACGTCATCAAGAGTGATGTCGCACTGGATGGAGGCGCGCATGGAGAGCTTTGCACTGATGGGCGTCGCGGTGAAGCCGGGGGTGTCCGTCGGCACGATGAACCCGCGGATCCCTTCGGCGGTGTTGGCCCAGATGACCGCGATCTGCGCCACGGAAGCAAGCCCGATCCAGCGCTTTGCCCCGTTAATGACCCACCCGCCGGCTCCGTCAGGTGCCGCAAAAGTCGCCATGCTGGAAGGGTCGGAGCCGGCGGTCGGCTCGGTAAGCCCGAAGCAGCCGATCTTTTCACCCCGCGCCATGGCCGGCAGGTGCTCGTTCCGCTGCTCTTCGGACCCCCACTTGTGAATGGCGGTCATGGCCAGGGAACCCTGGACGCTGACAAAGGTCCGAAGCCCTGAGTCGCCGGCTTCCAGTTCCATGGCGGCGAGGCCGTACTCGACGGCGCTGCGGCCGGGGCATCCGTAGCCCTTCAGGTGCATCCCGAGGACCCCAAGCTTGCCAAGCTCGGGAACAAGCTCGAGCGGGAAGTGGGCATCTTCGTACCAGCCCGCAATGTTGGGCCTGATCCGTTCATCCACAAAGTCCCGGACAGTGCTGCGCAGTTCCAGTTCCCCGGGGGTCAGGAGGGTATCGAGGTTGAGAACGTCGTCGAAGACCCGGGCGGGTGCGGTTGCGGTTACGGTCACGGTGGTTCTCCTGGCAGGTAAGGGGACAGGTTGGCGGCGGCGGTGGCGTGGTGTGCGTCCGCCGTGATCTCCACCACTGTGCCAGTCAGATTGCCGTCAGATCCAATACCTAATAGTGAATCCGCTGATGCTCCAACTGCATCAATGTGCGGTTCAGGCCGGTGACGGGAGGACCTCTTCCGAGAGCCGAAGGACTTCCCGCAGGGCCGGACTGGCGTTGTCCTTCCGCCAAACCAGCCGCAGTTGGATGGCATCTGCCGGGTCTTCCAGGGGGAGAAAGACGACGCCCGGGTGGCTGAAGTTTTCAGGCACCGAAGAAACCGTCAGCGCGACGCCGATTTCCGCCGCCACCAGCGCCATGAGCGTCTGTGAATCCGGCGCCACTTGGGCAATCTCCACGACGTACCCCGCGGCACTGGAGAGCCGCCGAAGGTGGTCATGGAGGATGGCGCCAGGATGCTCAGGCAACGTAACGAAGGGCTGCCCCGCAAGGTCAGCCATGCGCAGCGAAGCCTGTCCACTCAACGGGTGGCTTTCATACAGCGCCACAACGAGCCGCTCGTTGGCCACGATCCGCGAGTCGAGGACAGCGGGAATGAAGTTCCAGCGGCCCAGGCCGACTTCCATGGCCCCGCCCATGACCTTGTCCATGGCCGGTAGAGCGAAGTTGGAACTGGACAGTTCAAAGTCGATCCCGGGGTGGACTTCCCGGACACGCTTGGCGAGCCTGCCAACCATCACATGCGAGGAAACGCCGGCAAAGGCGACCCGAACCCGCCCGGTTTCGCCCCGGCCCACCGAGGCCACCGCCAGGCGCCCCCGCCGGCACCCTTCGAGGATGTCGCGTGCCGGGCCAACCAACGCCTGCCCTTCCGCGGTCAACTGGACTGTCCGCGTGCTGCGGATAAAGAGGGGCGCCTTCAATTCATGCTCAAGCCGCTGGATGGAACGGCTCAACGGCGGCTGGGCCATATGAAGCCGGCGGGCGGCCCGGCCGAAATGCAATTCCTCCGCCACGGCAAGGAAGGCCCGGATCTGATGTATTTCCACTCCAGCGCTCAGCTCCTGCCCGGGTAAACGTCATTGTCCATACGCCCAAGATACCCAAGGAACGCGCCGACGCTGATGACGGACGGGTATCAGTCCAGCACCAAATACGTATTGGACGTGAATCAGTCCGCTTGCAAAGGTTGGTGATGCAGACCACATTGCGGAGGATTTCAGATGACACAACCGATCGACGAATCGGTCTCCAGGCGGCAGGACCAGCCCGCAGGAGGCAACGATAACCACGGCTTTGATGCCCTGGGCAGGGCAAGCGCCGGGCCCCTCGCCGGCATCGTGGTCGCAGATTTCAGCAGGGTGCTGGCCGGCCCATACGCCACCATGCTCCTGGCTGACATGGGCGCCACAGTGATCAAGGTGGAGGGACCCGAGGGTGACGACACCCGTACGTACATGCCCCCTGTCCGGGACGGCGAGGCCACGTTTTTCCTCGCGGTCAACCGCAACAAACATTCCATTGCCCTGGACCTGAAAGACCCGGAAGACCTCGACGTAGCACGTTCCCTGATCAGCACGGCCGACGTCATGATCGAGAACTTCAAGCCCGGCAACATGGCACGGCTGGGCTTGGATTACGCGGCCGCGGCCGAATTGAACCCGGACATCATCTACGCTTCCATCACAGGATTCGGTACCGGAGCCGGCGCCCACATTCCGGGGTACGACCTTTTGGTGCAGGCCGCATCGGGAATGATGAGCCTGACCGGGGACCAGGACACCCAGCCGTACCGGGCAGGCATCGCACTATTCGATGTCATCACAGGCCTGCATGCTGCCATCGGCATCCTGGGGGCGCTGCACCACAAGGACCGGACCGGCGAAGGTCAGCTGGTAGAGCTCAACCTGCTGACCTCGGCCCTGTCCGGCATGGTGAACCAGTCTGCGGCCTACGTATCGGGCGGTGTAGTACCCACCAGGATGGGTAACGAACACCCCAGCATGTATCCATACGCCCCGATGCAGACCGGAGACGGCACCATCATCATCGCGACGGGCAATGACGCCCAGTTCGTCCGGCTGTGCGGGGCGCTGGGGATTCCCGACGTAGCGAGGGATCCGAAGTTTGCGACGACGCTGCAGCGCAACGCCAACCGCGACGAGCTGCGGGGCATCCTCCACGCCCAGTTGGCTGCCCAATCAGCTGACGAATGGTTCCGCGAGCTCTCGTCGGCAGGGCTGCCCTGCGCTCCGATCCAGGATGTCCGCGGCGGCGTCGAGCTGGCTGAACAGCTGGGGCTAAGCCCGGTAGTGATGGCGGGCGAAGGGGAACGGAAGATCCCCACGGTCCGACACCCTGTCGAGTATTCCCTCACCCCGGTGGACTACTCACTCGCACCGCCCGAGTTGAACGCAAGCTCCGGGCTGGTGCGGGACTGGCTGCTGAACCGGAAAGCCCTGGTCGATGCCTGAAACCTACCGGACCCGCGTCTGCCCCCGGTGGTCCGACCAGGACCTCAATGGGCACGTCAACCACGCCGCCGTCGTCACCCTCCTGGAGGAGTCAAGAATCAAGTGGCGATCCTCGATGCCAGGAATACGTCAAGCCGAGGCAACCCCCACGGTGGTGGCCAGCCTCGACGTGAACTACCGGCGGCCGGTGCATCACGGCGAAGACCTGGAGGTTGAACTGACCGTGATCAGGATCGGCACGAGTTCATTCAGCCTGGAATTCAGGGGCAGCCAACACGGCGCAGTCGCCGTAGATGGCCGGACCGTGCTGGTTTCAGTCCATCGGGACACTGGCAAGTCCCGGCCGTTGGCCGAACACGAGCGCCACTGGCTCACCCTTTTCCAACCTTCACAAGGAAACACGGACCCGCAGCGTAAGCGGGTTCCCGATCACACACCACTGGAGTTCTCTCGATGACACCGGAAACCGCCGCGAACGGCACCGATTTTTACCTTATGGACGATTTCCTCAGCGCTGAGGACCGGGCGCTCCGGCTCAAAGTCCGCGCCTTCGTGGACAAAGACCTGCTGCCCGTCATTAATGGCTACTGGGAACGTGCCGAATTTCCCGTCGACCTTGTTCCCAAGCTTGCCGGGCTCGGCATCGTCGGAACAACCATTCAGGGTTACGGATGTCCTGGGCTAAGCCGGCTTGCCGCCGGGATTGTTGCCGCGGAGATCTCCCGCGGCGATGGTTCCGTTAACACCTTCCTCGGCGTCCAGTCCGGACTGGCGATGGGAACCATCAACATGCTCGGCAGCGAGGAGCAAAAACAGCGGTGGCTCCCCGGCATGGCAGCCCTTGGCAAGATCGGCGCCTTCGCCCTGACCGAACCCGAGCACGGATCTGATTCGGTGGCACTCGAAACCAGCGCGCGCCGGGATGGGGACAGCTACATCATCAATGGACGCAAGCGCTGGATCGGCAACGCCAGCATGGCCGACGTCGTCATCATCTTTGCCCGCGACGAAGCAGACGCGAAGGTAAAGGCGTTCGTGATGGAGCGGAACGGGGACGGCAGCTTTCCGGACGGATACTCCACCGAAGTCATCACCGGCAAGATCGGCAAGCGGGCGATCCTCCAGCCGGATATCACCCTCGATAACCTCCGGATCCCGGCCGCCAACCGGCTCCCGGAATGCCACTCGTTCAAGGACGTCACCCGCGTACTGACCTCAACGCGAAGCGGCGCGTCCTGGGAGTCCTACGGCCACGCAATGGCTGCCTACGAGATCGCACTGGACTACGCGAAGACCCGCCAGCAGTTCGGCAAACCCATCGGCAGTTTCCAGCTCGTGCAGAACAAACTGGCCAACATGCTCGCCGAACTGACCGCCATGCAGCTGATCTGCTTCCGGCTGGCCGAACTCGCCGAAGACGACCGGATGACCGGGCCCATGGCGTCACTCGCCAAGATGCATACGGCACGGAAAGCCCGCTGGATCTGTTCCGAAGCGCGGGACATGCTCGGCGGCAACGGCGTACTGCTGGAGAACCACGTGGCGAGGCACATGACCGACATGGAGGTTGTCTCCACTTACGAAGGCACAGACTCCATCCAGTCCCTGCTCGTAGGCCGGGAGATCACCGGCCTCTCCGCCTTCAGCTAGATGCCCGCTGGGCTTCGGCAGCACGACATTAACGAAATCCATATACGCAAAGGAATAGTCATGAGCAACTTCACGAACCGGGTGGCCGCGGTCACCGGAGGGGCGCAGGGCATCGGTGCTGCCACCGCGCTGAAACTGGCCGCAGGGGGTGCCACCGTCGTCGTCCTTGACCTCAATGAGGACCGCGCCAAGGACACCGCACAGCGCATCTCGGACCACCCGGACGTCCTGGCGGCAGGTGGAAAAGCCGTTGCCGCCTGCTGCGATGTCACGGATGAGGAAGCCGTGGACCGGGTGTTCGATGACATCCACAGGGAGTTCGGCCGCCTGGACATCCTGGTAAACAACGCCGGCATTACCCGCGACAATATGTTCTTCAAGATGGAGCGGCCGGACTGGGACTCCGTCCTGACCACCAACCTCACCAGCGCCTACCTCTGCTCGCGCGCTGCCCAGCGGTACATGGTTCCGGCCAAGTACGGAAAGATCGTCTCGCTCAGCAGCCGCAGCGCACTGGGCAATCGTGGCCAAGCCAACTACGCTGCGGCAAAAGCCGGCATCCAGGGTCTGACGGCGACGCTCGCCATCGAACTTGGTCCGTTCAACATCACGGTCAACGCCGTGGCACCGGGTTACATCGCCACGTCGATGACTGCCGCCACTGCCGAGCGTGTCGGGGCCAGCCCGGCCGAACACCAGCAGGCGGTCGCGGAGCGCACCCCGCTGGGACGCGTCGGCCAACCGGAGGAAGTCGCCGCTGCAGTCGCTTTCTTCGCCGGTGACGACTCCTCCTACATCTCCGGTCAGACCCTCTACATCAACGGCGGGGCGCGCTGATGCCCGAGGCATTCCTCGTCGGAGGTGTCCGCACGCCCGTGGGCCGTCACGGCGGCGCGCTCGCGACGGTCCGCCCCGACGACTTGGCCGCCCTGGTGCTGCAGGCCGCCGTGGACCGCGCCAGCGTCGATCCTGCCGCCGTCGACGAAGTAATCCTCGGCTGCGTCAACCAGGCCGGGGAGGACAACCGAAACGTTGCCCGGATGGCCGCGCTGCTGGCCGGCTTCCCGCATGCCGTTCCGGCCGTGACGGTCAACCGGCTGTGTGCCTCCGGGCTAACCGCCATCGGCATGGCGGCGCAATCGGTGCGCAACGGTGACGCCGACCTTGTAGTGGCTGGCGGCGTGGAATCCATGACCCGCGCGCCGTGGGTCATGGCCAAACCGGAGAAGCCGTACGGCAAACCGGGTGAAGTCGCGGACACCTCAATCGGTGCACGGTTCACTAACCCGCGGATGGAGTCCGGGGCGCTGTTTTCCATGCCCGAAACGGCAGAAGAAGTGGCTGGCCGGGAGAACATTTCGCGTGCGGACGCGGACAGCTTTGCACTGCGCTCGCACAACCTGGCTGTGGCGGCGATCGACGCGGGCCGTTTCAAAGATGAGATAGTCCCTGTTCCGGTCAAGGGCAGGCGGGGGGAAGTCTCGCTGGTGGAGACCGATGAAGGGCCCAGGCGGGGGTCAAGCGCTGATGCCCTCGCCGCCCTCCGGCCCATCGTGGCGCCCGGTGGAGTGGTCACCGCCGGCAACTCAAGCTCCCTCAACGACGGTGCATCCGCAGTAGTAGTCGCCAGCGGCGAGGCCGTGGAGCGCTACGGGCTCACCCCGCGGGCCCGCATCGTCACCAGCCAAGCGGCCGGTGTGGCGCCGGAAGTGATGGGCATCGGCCCGGTGCCTGCGACTCAAAAGGCACTGGCCAAGGCTGGCTGGGGCCTGGCGGACGTGGGCGCCGTCGAACTCAATGAGGCGTTCGCAGCGCAGGCGCTGGCCTGCATGCGGCTGCTTGGTATGGATGCAGGAACTGTCAACAACGACGGCGGTGCAATCGCCTTGGGGCATCCCCTGGGTTCCTCCGGTTCACGGATCGTCGTCACGCTGCTGGGGCGGATGGAACGCGAAGACGCCAACCGCGGCCTGGCCACCATGTGCGTCGGCCTGGGCCAGGGCGTCGCCATGCTGCTGGAGAGGGTCTAGATGAGACTGTTCAAGGACGCCGCCGAGCTGGCCAGCATGACGGGACAGGAAATCGGGGTCAGTGGGTGGCACACTCTGGACCAATCCCAGATTCAGGCCTTCGCCAACGCCACACTGGACCAACAGTGGATCCACACGGACCCGGAGCGGGCCGCCGACGGACCGTTCGGCACCACCGTGGCGCACGGTTACCTCAGCTTGTCGATGCTGCCGTACCTGGCTGGCCAGGTGTATCGCGTTGATGGGGCTGCGATGATCATCAACTACGGCCTGAACAAGGTACGGTTCCCTGCCCCGGCCAGGGTCAACTCACGCATCAGGGACCGGCTGACGCTGGCCTCAGTGAGCGAGACAGCCAGCGGACGGCAGCTGCAGTTCCATCACCTGATCGAGCTGGAAGGCTCGCAAAAGCCTGCCTGCATAGCGGAGACTGTCTCCCTGCTCCCGAGCTGAGCTGCTCCTGAAGACCTTGCACCACCATCCGAACAACGACGTTACGGCTGGGCCTGCCTGCAGGCCCTTTCCGAGGGAGAAACCCCATGAGCACAGAAAACTCAAACCTGAAATACGTCGACGCTGGCCTCCAGGGGCCCGCGTCGGAACTGAAGGTGTCGCCTGCTGAACTGCGCCGCACCTCAGTTTCGTCCTTCCTTGGTTCCGCGTTGGAATACATGGACTTCACGCTTTATACCCTGGCGGCGGCGCTCGTTTTCGGGCCGCTGTTCTTCCCCAATACAGACCCTGCCATGGCCTTGCTCGCCAGCTTTGCCGCTTTTGGTTCCGGATTCCTCGTCCGGCCCTTGGGCGGGGTCTATTTCGGCTACCTTGGGGATAAATACGGGCGGAAATCCGTCCTGGTCATAACCGTGGGAATGATGGGGATCGCCACTCTGGGAATGGGTCTTTTGCCCACGTTTGCCCAGATCGGGGTCATGGCTCCCATCCTCCTGGTGCTCCTGCGGCTTATCCAGGGCTTCGGCGCCGGCGCCGAGCTGTCCGGGGCCTCGCTGCTGCTGGTGGAATCCGCCCCGTCGAATAAGCGCGGATTTTACGGCGCCGTGGTGGCACTGGGAACGGCAACAGGTGTGCTGTTGGCCAGCGGACTGTGGCTGCTGCTCTCGCAAATGCCTAAAGACGAGTTCCTCGCCTGGGGATGGCGTCTTCCCTTCCTGCTGAGCGTCGGTACCACCCTTGTGGCACTGTACTTGCGGCGCAGTGTGAGCGAATCACCGGTCTTCGAGGCGGTGAAGGCGCGGCGGGCAGCGGCGCGCCTGGAGGCCAAGCAACAAAGCGTCTGGCGTGACGTTGCCGATTCCAAGAAGGCCTTCCTCGTCTCGCTGGGCATCAAACTCGGCGAAAACGGCTCCGTGTACCTCGTCAAGGGATTCCTTATCGGATGGACGGTGTCTGTGGTGAAGATGGACCCCAATCTGGTCACTACGGGCGTGACGCTCGGCTCCGTTTTGGGCGTGCTTACGGTCCTGCTGACCGGTAAGCTCACTGACCGGTTCGGCCGACGCAAAGTTTGGCTCTGGCTCTCCGGGTTCCAGTTCGCCTTCACCATTCCCGCGATGCTGATGATCGAAACACGGAACCCCGTATTGGTGGCCCTGGTCTTCGTTGTCTATGTAGGCGGTCCGCTGCCGAACCTGTATGGCGTGGAGTCCACGTGGCTGGTGGAGATGTTCGGCTCCAAACGTCGCTTCTCCTTTATGACGACCGTCAAGGAAATCGGCGCCGTTCTGTCCGGAGGTCTTGGACCCATTATTGCTGCCAGCGTCGTTGCTGCGACCGGACCGGGGTGGATCCCAGTTGCCGGAATCCTCATGGCCTACGCGGCGATCGGTCTTGCGGCAGGCTTCTTTGCCCCGGAAACCAGGGGCCGGGACCTCAACGCGGAGGCAGACGCGTTCTAAGCCCACAAAAGCGGGCGACGGCGGGAGCTCTCAGCCGTCGCCCGCTTTCGAGCGTCCAGTCGCGGCAGGCCTCAGACCTCCGCCACAGGAGCCGCGAACTGCGCCTCGTACAGCCGCGCGTAGGCCCCGCCAGCAGCGAGGAGTGACGCGTGCGTCCCCTGCTCCACGATCTGCCCGTTCTCCATCACCAGGATGAGGTCGGCGTCGCGGATCGTGGACAGGCGGTGCGCAATCACAAAGGACGTCCGGTCGGACCGCAGCGCGCTCATCGCCTTCTGAACCAGCACCTCCGTCCGGGTGTCCACGGAGGACGTCGCCTCATCCAGGATCAGCACAGAAGGCGAAGCCAGGAATGCCCGCGCAATCGTCAGCAGCTGCTTCTCGCCGGCGGAGACGTTGGAGCCTTCGTCGTCCAGCACGGTGTCGTACCCCTCGGGCAGGGACTTCACAAAGCGATCAACATACGTCGCCCGGGCAGCTTCCAATACGTCTGAAGAGGAAGCAGCAGGCCGGCCGTACGCAATGTTGTCGCGAATGGTCCCGCCGAACAGCCACGTGTCCTGCAGCACCATCCCCATCCGCGAGCGCAGGTCGTGCCGGCTCATGGTGGTGATGTCCACACCGTCCAAAGTGATGCGGCCGCCGTCGAGCTCGTAGAACCGCATCATCAGGTTCACCAGCGTGGTCTTGCCCGCCCCGGTCGGCCCCACAATCGCCACCGTCTGCCCCGGCTCTGCCACCAAGGACAGCCCACTGATCAGCGGCTTGTCCGGCGAATACGAGAAGGACACATCCTCAAACACCAGCCGCCCCCGGGCAGCACCGTCAGGGCTTTGCAGCGAAGCCCCCACAGGATCCGGTGACTGTTCCTCCGTATCCAACAGCTCGAACACACGCTCGGCAGAGGCCACCCCTGACTGCAGCAGGTTCGCCATGGACCCCAGCTGCGCCAGCGGCTGAGTGAACTGCCGCGAGTACTGGATGAACGCCTGCACATCGCCCAACTGCATGGCCCCGGACGCCACCTGCAGGCCACCCACCACGGCGATCCCCACGTACACCAGGTTCCCGATGAACGTCATGGCAGGCATGATCAGCCCGGAAATGAACTGTGCCCCGAAGCTCGCCTCATACAGTTCTGCGTTCTTCTGACGGAACCGCTCCCCCACCTCACGCTGCCGCCCAAAGACCTTCACGAGTGCGTGCCCGGTGTAGGTCTCCTCGATCTGCCCGTTCAGCTCGCCGGTGTTCTTCCACTGCTGCACGAACAGCTTCTGCGAGCGCTTGGCGATCAGCGTGGTGATCCCCAGCGTCAGCGGAATGGTCACCAGCGCGATCAGCGCCAGCGTGGGCGAGAGGATGAACATCATCACCAGTACGCCCAGCACCGTCAGCACGGACGTCACGGCCTGGCTGATGGACTGCTGCAGGCTCTGCGAAATATTGTCCACATCGTTGGTCACCCGGCTGAGCAGCTCACCGCGCTGGATTGAATCGAAGTACCGCAGCGGCAGCCGGTTGATCTTCGCCTCAATCTGCTCGCGCAGCCCAAACACGGTCCGCTGCACCACGCCGTTCAGCACATACGCCTGCCCCCACATGAACGCCGAGCCCAGCACGTACAGCACCAGGGCCCACGTCAGCACACTGGCCAGCGCAGAAAAGTCGATCCCCGCGCCCGGCGTCAGCGTCATGGCGCTGAGCATGTCCGCCTTCTGGTTCTCCCCCGACGCCCGCAACATCGCAATCAACTGCGCCTGCGTCATCCCCGGCGGCAGCTGCTTGGACACGACACCTGAAAAAATCAGGTTGGTGCCCTCGCCCAGCAGCCGCGGCCCAATCACCTGCAGCACCACGCCCGCCACAGCCATGGCCAACACCAGCATCAGCCAGAACCGCTCGGGCCGCAGCGTGCCCAGCAGGCGTTTGGCGGAGCCGCTGAAGTTCAGGGCCTTCTCCGCCGGGACGTTCATTCCGGCAAAGGGTCCGCCATGACCGGGGCCGCCGCGCGGCCGTGGAATGCGTACGACGTCGGCCTGGCCGCCTGCGGAGGCGGGCGCGGCTTTGGTGCCGCGTGCGGGGGTGGATCCGTGGCTCATACCGTCTCCTCCGCTGCCAGCTGGGACGACACAATCTCGCGGTACGTCTCCGATGTCTCCAGCAACTCGTGGTGCGTGCCCTGCGCAACGATCCTGCCGTCGTCGAGCACCAGGATCTGGTCCGCATCAACAATGCTGGACACCCGCTGGGCGATGATCACCATGGTGGCGCCGGCGATGTTGCGCTTGAGTGCCTGGCGCAGCCGGGCATCCGTGCCGGTATCAAGGGAGGAGAACGAATCGTCAAAAATGTAGAGCTCGGGCCGCTTCACCAGAGCCCGGGCGATGGCCAGCCGCTGCCGCTGCCCGCCGGAGACGTTGGTGCCGCCCTGGGAGATGGTCGCATCCAGCCCCTCCTCCATCTGCTCCACAAAGTCCCGGGCCTGCGCAATCTCCAGCGCGCTCCACAGCTCATCCTCGGTGGCATCCGGGTTGCCGTACAGCAGGTTGCTGCGAACGGTGCCGGAGAACAGGTAGGGCCGCTGGGGCACCAGGCCGATGTGCCCCCACAGCAGGTCCGGGTCCAGGTCGCGGATGTCCACGCCGTCCATCAGTACCGCCCCCGAGGTGACGTCGAAGAGCCGCGGCATCAGGTTCACCAGCGTGGTCTTGCCGGAGCCGGTGCTGCCGATGATCGCCGTGGTCTGCCCCGCGCGGGCGGTGAAGCTGATCCCGGACAGGACGGGCTGGTCCGCACCCGGGTACGCGAATCCGACGTCGCGCATTTCCAGCTCACCGCGCCGGACCGCGCTGGTGACCGGCTGCTTCGGCGGCAGGACGCTGGAACTGGTGCCCAGCACCTCGCCGATCCGGTCCGCCGATACCGACGCCCGCGGGATCATCACCGCCATGAACGTGGCCATCATGACGGACATCAGGATCTGCATCAGGTAGCTCAGGAACGCGATCAGGGTTCCCACCTGCATGGACCCGTCCTCGATCCGGAACGCGCCGAACCAGATCACGGCCACGCTGGAAACGTTCAGGATCAGCATGACGGTGGGGAACATCAGGGCCATCAGGCGGCCGGCACGGAGCGCAACATCGGTAACGTCCGTGTTGGCGCCCGCGAACCGTTCCGTCTCCATGTCCTCCCGCACGAAGGCCCGCACCACCCGGATGCCGGTGAGCTGCTCGCGCAGCACCCGATTGACGGTGTCGATCCGGGCCTGCATCTTGCGGAACAGTGGCACCATGCGCGTGACAATAAGGCCGACGGCGATCAGCAGCACCGGGACGCACACGGCAATGAGCCAGGACAGCTGGGCGTCCTGCCGGATAGCCATGATCACCCCGCCGATGCTGAGCATGGGCGCGGCCACCATGAGCGTGGCGGACATCAGCACCAGCTGCTGGACCTGCTGGACATCATTAGTGGAGCGGGTGATCAGGCTGGGCGCGCCGAACCTGGTGACCTCCTGCTCGGAAAACTGCCCCACCCGCTCGAAAATGGCCCCGCGCAGGTCGCGGCCCAGGCCCATCGCCGCCTTGGCACCGAAGTACACGGCCACCACGGCACACGCGATCTGCGCCAGGGTGATGAGCAGCATGATGCTGCCGGTGGACAGGATGTAGCCGGTATCGCCCCGGGCCACGCCCTGGTCAATGATGTCCGCGTTCAGCGTGGGCAGGTACAGCGACGCGATGGACTGCGCCAGCTGGAAAACCACGACGGCGGCCAGCAGCGGCCGGTGCGGCCGCAGGTATTCGACAAGCAACTTCCAGAGCAAGGCGGCTCCAAACCTGACGGAATGTCCACAAACGTGGTGCGAGCGTCAGTTTACGTCCAGCAGCTGGGACTTGACCGGGCCACCAAGCCAGAACTTTGCAGGTTCTCCCACGGCGTATTCGGGGGACTCGCCGGGGATCCAGCCGGGCCGGTGGGTACATGGGTGTGAGAGAACTGGATGGGCGCCAAAAACGCGCCGCCCCACCGAAGGATGGAAGAAACAACGATGTTTGCCGGCACACGGAACCCCTCCCAGCACACTGCCAGGTTCGGAGTCGCCTTCATCGGCGTCCTGCTCATCGCAGTCAACCTTCGGGTGTCCTTTGTCAGCGTCGGACCGGTCCTGGTCAACATCAGCAGCGACCTGGGATTGTCCAGTGCCGCAGCGGGATTCCTCACCGGCCTCCCGCTCATCGCGTTCGCTGTCTTCTCGCCCCTTGCGCCCGGCTTTGCTGCCCGGCTGGGCCTGGACCGGGCACTGTGGATGTCATTGCTGATCCTCGCCTCGGGCATCGTGCTCCGCTCCCTGCCCGTGCCCGGCTTCATCTGGGCCGGGACGGTCCTGATCGGCGTGGCCATCGCGTTCCTCAACGTCCTGGTACCCTCCCTCGTCAAGCGGGACTTTCCGTTGCGGGTCAGCCAGGTCACCGGCAGCTATACCGCTGCCCAGGCCGCGTTCGCAGCGGTGGGGGCCGCCGTCGTCGTTCCCGTGGCCCAAACGTCGCCGGCAGGATGGCGGCTCGCCCTCGGCGCCTGGGTGGGGCTTGCCCTCATCGCCATGGCCGTGCTGCTGCCATGGTTGCGCCGGCACGGAACAAGCGCCGCGCACGCCGCACCGCAGGAACGGGCACACCGATCGCCCTGGGGCTCGGCGCTGGGCTGGCAGGTGACGGCGTTTATGGGGCTGCAATCGATCGCCTTCTACGTCCTGATGGCTTGGCTGCCCACCATCGAGCAAAGCCGCGGGATCCCCGCCACCACTGCCGGCGTACACCTGTCCGTCTTCCTGCTGATCAGCGTGTTCGCCAGCCTGGGGACGGGCGCGGTCCTGCACCGTGGACCCGACCAGCGGCTGGTGTCCTTCGCCAGCGGGGCGTTGGTGTTCGTAACCTTCCTGGGCCTTGCACTCGCGCCGGACCTCATCCTCCTGTGGGTCCTGCTGGGCGCCGTCGGATGCGGAAGCCTCATTGTCATTGCCCTGTCGCTGTTCAGCCTCCGGACGGTGAACCACCCGCAGGCAGCATCCCTGTCCGGCATGGCACAGTCCGTGGGCTACGGGCTGGCCGCGGTGGGCCCGGTGGCCTTCGGTGCCCTCAAGGATGCCAGCGGGGACTGGACGCTTCCACTGCTCGGCACCGCCGGTGCCATGGCCATCCTGGCAGTGACCGGGTTGTTCGCCGGCCGCGACCGTGTCATCAGGGAATCAGCTTCTCGGCGCGGTAGCGGTCAAACAGCGACGTAAAGGCGTCCAGCGTCCGCCGGTACCCGGTAAAGCCGGCGTCACGGCTCTTCCCCATGTCCGTCACCACCTCGATGCCGCGCCCCAGGTCTCCGTCCGTATGCCACCAGCTCGCCACCCGGTCCAGGTCCGGTTCGCTGAGGTTGTGTTCCGCGGCGATCCGCCGCCACTGCTCCTCCCGGCCCGCCATGGACTGCTCAAGGGGACGGGGCTCCGCCTGGTATCCCTCCCACTCCAGGCCGAAGTAGGCGGCGAGTTTCGGCCACATCCAGCGCCAGCGGAACACGTCGCCGTTGACGATGTTAAAGGCCTCGTCAGCGGCCGCGGGGGTGGTTGAAGCCCAGAGCATGTGCTCGGCGAGCAGGCCGGCATCCGTCATGTCCGTGAGCCCGTTCCACTGCGTTTCCGACCCCGGGAAGATGAACGGCTGCCCGCTGTCCCGGCACAGGGTGGCCTGCGCGGCGAGTGTGAGTCCCATGTTCATGGCGTTGCCCACCGCATGCCCGATTACCGTGTGGGCGCGGTGGACGGACCAGGTGAACCCCTGCCGGGCCGCGGCCGCCCAGAGCTCGTCCTCCTGGGCGTAATAGAAGTTCGGCACCGGAAGGCGCGGTTCCTCCTCGTGGAAGGGGGTGTCCGGCATTTCTCCGGCGGCGTATGCCTCGAACGGTCCCAGGTAATGCTTGAGTCCGGTCATGAGGGCAACGTGGGCCACGTCCTTGCCCTGCAATGCTGAGAGGAGATCACGAACCATGCCCGCATTGACGGCGATGTTCTCTTCCTCGGTGGCGCGGCGCGACCATGCGGTGAAGAAGACATGTGACGGGTTCTCCGGACCCAGCACAGCGGCAAGGGATTCGGCCGAGGTCAGGTCCGCGGAGAGCCACCTGACGCCGGCGCGTCCGGGACCTGGCCGGCGGGACAAGGCCAGGACTGTCCAGCCTTCGCCCACCAGGGTATCCACCAGTGCGGACCCTGCGATGCCGGTGGCCCCTGCCACCAGCGCTGTCCGTCCGTTGCCCGCTGCTGTTCCTGATCCTGATCCTGATCCGATGGTCATAGTGCTCCTCTTCGTAGGTGCTTGGTTGCATCCGCGCGTCAGCGCGGCCTCACGCCTGGGCGGAGGCCCGCGCGCTGCGTTACGCCGGGACAGTGGGCCACCATGGACCCTCTGGCGACAAGTCGGAGCGTCAGCCAGATATTCCGGCGCCGGCAAGTGGCGGACAGGAGGTTCCGAACAAATTGCAGGGTGCGGGGCGGTGACAGGCCGGGTTTCACCCATGGCGTAGGAGGGTCTCTCCCTGTCACCCGTCCATGGTCAAATAGGAGGGTTGCACCGGCTGCCCGAGTCCAACCGCGGCCTCGGCCCAACGGAAGGAATAAGCACATGACCGATCCCCAAGACCATCCCCCGGTCCCCACTCCCGGGAGCGCACAGGGCCTGGACCAGAAGGTTGAGGGCGGGTGCCCGGTGGCCCATGGCAGTGCCACCGCCCAGGGCAGTGAAAGCGAAAACCCTGCGATCGATTCGCCGACGCCCAAGGGGCACCGGCCACGGACCAACCAGGACTGGTGGCCCAACCAGCTGGACCTCTCCGTGCTGCACACGCACGGCCAGGCGAGCAACCCGCTTGGCCCGTCCTTCAGCTACCGCGAGGAATTCCAGAAGCTCGACGTCGAAGCCCTCAAGCAGGACATCAGCCAGGTGCTGACTACTTCCCAGGACTGGTGGCCGGCGGACTTCGGCCACTACGGCGGACTGATGATCCGCCTGAGCTGGCACGCCGCCGGAACCTACCGCGTCCACGACGGCCGCGGCGGAGCGGGCGACGGCAGCCAGCGGTTCGCCCCGCTGAACAGCTGGCCGGACAACGCCAACCTGGACAAGGCCCGCCGCCTGCTGTGGCCCGTCAAGCAGAAGTACGGCCAGAAGCTTTCCTGGGCGGACCTGTTGGTCCTCGCCGGCAACGTTGCCCTTGAGTCCATGGGCTTCAAGACGTTCGGTTTCGCCTTTGGCCGCGAGGACGTGTGGGAGCCCGAGCAGATCTTCTGGGGCCCGGAGGACGCCTGGCTCGGTGACGAGCGGTACACCGGTGAGGGCACTATGGCGGACAACGTCGGTTCCACCGAAATGGGCCTCATCTACGTCAACCCCGAAGGCCCCATGGGCAACCCGGACCCCGTGGCTGCTGCTGCGTTCATCCGTGAGACGTTCAAGCGCATGGCGATGAACGACGAAGAGACTTTCGCGCTGATCGCCGGCGGCCACACGTTCGGCAAGACCCACGGCGCCGGCCCCGCAGACGCACACGTCGGCCCCGAACCGGAGGGCGCAGACCTTGAGGCGCAGGGCCTGGGCTGGCTCAGCACCTACGGCAGCGGCAAGGGCGGCGACACCATCACCTCCGGGCTGGAGGTCACGTGGACGGACAAGCCCACGCAGTGGAGCAACCGCTTCCTGGAGATCCTCTTCGAATACGAATGGGAACTGGTCAAGAGCCCCGGCGGCGCCCACCAGTGGGTCGCCAAGGACGCCCCCGAGATCATCCCGGACGCGCACGACCCCAACAAGAAGCACCGGCCCACCATGCTGACCACGGACCTGTCGCTGCGTTTCGACCCGGAGTACGAGAAGATCGGCCGGCGTTTCCTGGAGAACCCGGACCAGTTCGCCCTGGCCTTCGCCAAGGCCTGGTACAAGCTGCTGCACCGCGACATGGGACCAGTGGGCCCGCACATGCTGGGGCCCTGGGTTCCGGAGGCACAGCTGTGGCAGGATCCGGTCCCCGCCGTCGACCACGAACTGATCGGCGAACAGGACATTGCCGAGCTCAAGGCCAAGCTCCTTGACTCCGGACTGACCATCCCGCAGCTGGCCAGCACAGCCTGGGCATCGGCTGCAACCTACCGAAAGACGGACCGCCGCGGCGGGGCCAACGGCGCCCGGATCAGGCTGGAGCCGCAGCGCAGCTGGGAGGCCCACGAACCGGAGCAGCTGGCTGCCGTGCTTCCCGTACTTGAGCGCGTGCAGGAGGAGTTCAACTCGGCACAGTCCGGCGGCAAGAAGGTCTCACTCGCGGACCTTATCGTCCTGGGCGGCGCTGCTGCCGTGGAAAAGGCAGCAGCCGACGCCGGGTTCCCCGTCACGGTGCCGTTCCGTCCGGGCCGCACGGACGCCACGCAGGAACAGACCGACGTCGAATCCTTCCAGTACCTGGAGCCGCGGGCCGACGGGTTCCGCAACTATCTGCGCCCCGGTGCGAAGGTCCAGCCGGAGACCCTCCTGCTGGACAAGGCGTACATGCTGGACCTCTCCGCGCCCGAGATGACGGCGCTGGTGGGCGGCATGCGTGCCCTGGGCACCAACGTGGCCGGCTCCAGCCACGGTGTGCTGACGGACAAGCCGCAGGTCCTGACGAACGACTTCTTCGTCAACCTGCTCTCGCCCGGCACCAAATGGAAGGCGTCGGAGTCGGAGGAGAACTTCTACGAGATCACCGATGTTGCCACCGGTGAACTCAAGTGGACGGCCACCCCGGTGGACCTGGTCTTCGGTTCCAACTCCCAGCTGCGGGCACTGGCCGAGGTCTACGCCAGCGATGACGCCAAGGAGAAGTTCGTGAACGACTTCGTGGCCGCCTGGGCAAAGGTCATGGAACTGGACCGGTTCGACCTGAACTAGCCTCCACAATCCAGGCTCCGGGCCGGCTGCATTCCGCAGCCGGCCCGGACCTGCTGAGGCGGCTTTATTGGTCGGCCGGGAAGCTGATGACCGCCGTGGTCCCGCCGCCGGGTGATTCCTTCAAGCTCAATTCCCCACCGTGCGCCTCAACAATGCGGCGGCAGATGGCCAACCCAAGGCCGGAGCCGTGCCCGTCCCCGTCGCGGTGCAGCCGGACCAGTGGTTCCAGCACGCGCTGCCGGTCCACCGGCGCAATGCCCTTGCCGTTGTCCGCCACCAGCACAGTGGTTCCGTGGTAATTCGAAATGCCGCTGATGCGCACGCTGAGGTCCCGGTCCGGGCTCCGGTAGTTCATGGCGTTGGCCACCAGGTTCTGCAGCAGGGTGCGCAACTGCCCGGGGTCCACGTGGAGCTTCATCTCCCCGCTGTCCAGGACGGCGCCGGGCCCGAAGGACAGGCCCAAATCCCTGGCCACTTCGGCCGCCACGTCCTGAAGGGATACGTGCTGCCGCTGGAGGACACCGCCCATCCGTGA